>NZ_CP187161.1:1285000-2170000 GCF_049675845.1 Methylocystis parvus | reverse complement strand
AGGTGTCCGTGAACGGAAGCGACGCCGTTTGTGTGCGTATGACCAAACACCGTCATACCTTCAAGGCCGGCGTTGAACCGTTCGACCAGATCCCGTTTCGGGGTCTACGCGCCGTCAGCTCAGGAAAGCAGCGTACGTTCGCGCGGATTCAAGTTTGCCGTCGTGACGGCCATCGCTGCGCGACTGACGGGGTTGAACCGGATCGTGGTCGCAGAAAGCGGTCAAGGCGCGCTCGGCCCGGTCCTTCTACTCCTGCACAACGTGTATGCGGATTACCGTAATCACCCGACCCACCTTCGCAGGATGGAGCGTTTCATCAAGACGTTGCTAGAACACGACGTCGGCTATGAGCAACCACGCCTGTGGAACACGAAGGGCGAGACCATTGCGGCCTTATTCAGAAACTCAAGAAGGCGGACGCCCCCTCCGCCAGATGGCCCTGACCCCGCCCGCTCCCATGAATTCTACTTGAGCAGTTCCAGACGCGAGGGCGCTCGCCCGAGGCCGCCGCCCACGCGCGCTCGTCGGCAGCTTACTTCTTCGCCTGAAGCCCCGGCGGCGCGTGGTCCCAAGGATAGCCTTTCGACGCCTTGTCATAGCCGTAGCGATAAAGCGCGCGCATGAATGTCTGGTCGAACTCTTCCGGGTGCGGCGCCTGGAAGTCCTCGCCGACATAAGCGAGGTTGAAAGAGGCGCCAGCGCGCTGCGTCACCAGATACATCCGGTAGAGATCGCCCACGCCGTTATAGTTGATCATCGTGGAGACGGCTTTTTCCGCGATGGGGAGCGTCGTGTCCTCCACGTCGGTCCAGGACGTCGTCAGCCGGGAATTGCGAATGATATAGGCGACGGACGATTTCCGGCGGTATCCGGAGCGCTCGAGCCCCGCGCGCGTATTGAGGCTCGGGGGCACGAGAAAGGCCTGGCTGACGGCGCCGCCGTCGACATGCATTTCCTGATATGACCTGCCGCCGGCCTCGACGTCGAAGAACACGGGCGGGAACGCCGCCGGGATCGATGCAGACGCCAGCAAGATGTGGCGAATGAGATCGGGCGCGCGCGGATCGCCGCTCGCGGCGAGCGCGCCAATGTTCCAGATGGCGGGGCGGCCTGCGTCCAGATCCGTCGTCTGGATCAGGAGCAGCCGGCCTTTATGGTATTCCTCGGCGATGCGCGCGAGCATCGTCCCGTCGAAATAATGCGCGATGGTGTCGTAGAGCGGCGCGCTGTCGGAGAGAGCGTTCTGAGCGAGCGCCGCGTAAGGCAGGAAGCGCTTCTCATAAACCTTCGACGGGTCGATGTTGGTGTAGACGTCGGTGAGCGCCGCGTCATAGTCCGGCCCCAGAAAGGCGAAGGGCGCGATCAGCGCGCCGGTGCTGATGCCGGTGACGAGCTTGAATTTCGGGCGGTCGCCATGCTTCGTCCATCCGGAGAGCAGGCCGGCGCCGAACGCGCCATTGTCGCCGCCGCCCGAGAGCGAGAGCAAATAGGCGGTCGGCAGCGCGCCCCCTTTGGGAACGCCCAGCGCCTTCGCCTCGCGCTCGAGCGCAAGCGCCTGCTCGGCCGCCATCAGGGCCGGCTGATCGATGAAGAAGCGACCGTTGGGCAGGCCGAGAACGCTCGTATTCTGACGCTCGGCGATTGGAACGGGCGTGCGCGGCGCAATGGACGAACAGGCTGAAAGCGCAAGGAGGGAAAAAGCGGCGAGCCAGCCGAGCGAATGAAAGCGTTTCACGAAACCGGTCGTGGTCAGACGCATCACTATTTCTCTCATTTACGCGGTCGGCGCGCGGCCCGGAACGACAGGCCTGCTGTAAGATCGCTCCGGCCTGCCGGCTTAGCGCGATCCCTTATCGCTTGCATGACTCTCGACAGGCGGCAAGCGCCGCGAGGCGGGCGCGATTGAAGCGAATCGAAATATTCGTCCGATGTTGCGGCCATGACACGCAAAGACAGCGGCGACGATTCTCATCGCCGCCGCCCGTCCTTTGCGAAGCCCACAGACTATTCGCTTGCCTTGTTGTTGCGGTCGGCCTCCATCAGCCGCTTTTCATCTTCCGCGGTGAGCTTGGGCCGGTCGATGGTCAGCGTGATCTTCCCGATCTTGCCGTTGAAGGCGAAGGGCGGCCGATAATCGGCGTCGTTCACGCCGGTCAGCGTGTCAGAGCCGATATCGAGCGCTTCGTCCCATTGCAGGATCAAGGGTAGCGTGCGCTCCATCTTCTGCTCGGCGACGACCTTGCCGTCGACTTTCAAGACGCCTGTTCCGCTCCGTCCGATCCCAGACAGGTTATTGAAGGCGAGCGTGCCGATGCCGAGGCCGTCATATTTGAAGTCGAATTCCAGCGTGTGTTCCCCGGGCGAAACCGGCTCCTGTCCTTCCCAGCGCACGCGCTTCAAATCGACGAGATTCCAGGTGAAGACGGGCTTGCCCTTCAGGAGATAGAAGCCGTAGCCGCCGAAGCGGCCGCCTTGCGTGACGAGCATGCCGTCGCCGCCGCCATCCGGAATGTCGACCTCCGCCTTGAAATTATAGGAAGCGTCGAGAACGGAGGGCGCGTCGCCGTTCGGCGTTCCGGTGAGCGGCATCGTCCAGGTGAAGACGTTGCGTCCCGCGGTGATGGAGGGCCGCGGCGTCACGAGACGCGTCGCCACCGTCGCATCGAGAGGAAGCACCTGGTATTTTTTGGCTTCCGCCCAGAAAATCTTTTCGAGCTCTTTCACCTTGGCCGGGTTTTTGTCGGCGACATTCTTCGACTGGGTCCAGTCGCTCTTCAGGTCGTAAAGCTCCCAGGGATAGGCGGCGGGGTCCTGGCTGACTTTTCCCATCACGTCCCAGGGCGGGCGCATCACTTTGGCGCTTGCGATCCAGCCGTCATGATAGATGGCGTGGTCGCCCATCATTTCGAAATATTGCGTCTTGTGCCGCGACGGCGCATCGGCGTTCGCCTTGTCGAAAGTGTACATCAAGCTGACGCCCTCGATCGGGCTCTGCTTCACGCCGTCGACGACTTTCGGCTCCGCGATATGCGTCGCCTCCAGAATGGTCGGCACGATGTCGATCATATGATGGAACTGGTTGCGAACGCCCCCCTTGTCCGAGATGGCCTTCGGCCATGAAATCGCCATGCCCTGACGGACGCCGCCGAAATGCGAGGCGATCTGCTTGGTCCAGGAGAAGGGCGTGTCGAAGGCCCAGGCCCAGCCGACCGCCATATGCGGATAGGTCAGGTCCGTGCCCCATTTGTCGTAGAAATATTTGAGCTGATCTTCGACCGGCACCTGAACGCCGTTGAACATGGCGACTTCGTTCGGCGTGCCGACGAGCTGGCCTTCGGCGCTCGTGCCATTGTCGCCGTTGATGTAGATGATCAGCGTGTTGTCGAGCTTGCCCATGTCCTCGACCGCCTGGATAACGCGGCCGATCTCGTGGTCGGTGTAAGCGACATAGGCGGCGAAGACTTCAGCCTGCTTGATATAGAGCTTCTTTTCATCCGCAGAGAGTTCGTCCCAGTTCTTGAGGAGCTCGTGCGGCCAGGGCGTCATCTTTGCATTCTGGGGTATGACGCCGAGTTTCTTCTGGTTCTCGTAGATCTGATCGCGCAGCGCGTTCCACCCCTTGTCGAAGAGATGCATGTCGCCGATCTTCTTCACCCATTCGGGGGTCGGATGGTGCGGCGCATGGGTGCCGCCCGGCACGTAGTAGAGGAAGAAGGGCTGCTCGGGGGCGAGCGCGTTGATGCGGTTCATATAGGCGATGGCGTCGTCCGCCATTGCGGTCGTCAGGTTCCAGCCGGGCTTGCCGAGGAAGGGATAGATCTGCGTCGTGTTGCGGAAGAGGTTCGGCGCCCATTGATTGGCGTCGCCGCCGACGAAGCCGTAGAAATATTCGAAGCCCATGCCGGTCGGCCATTGGTCGAAGGGCCCGTTCTGGCTGGCTTCGAAAGCCGGCGTGTTGTGATCCTTTCCGAACCATGACGTGCGATAGCCATTGTCCTTCAGGATTCGGCCGATGGTCGCCTTGTTGTCGGGGATGACGCTGTTGTAGCCGGGATAGCCCGTCGCTTGCTCGGCGATGACGCCGAAGCCGACGGAGTGGTGGTTGCGGCCGGTGATCAGCGCGGCGCGCGTCGGCGAACAGAGCGCGGTGGAATTGAAGTTGGTGTAGCGCAGGCCATTATTGGCGATGCGGTCGAGGGAGGGCGTCGGGATCACGCCGCCGAACGTGCTCGGCACGCCGAAGCCGGAATCGTCCGTCATGATCAGCAGGACATTGGGCGCGCCCTTGGGCGGTTCGATGCGCGGCGGCCAATAGGGTCTGGATTGCGCAGCGTTCTTTTCGATCTTTCCGCCGAATTTGAAAGGCGGCGCGGGCAACTGGTCGCCCTTGATCGTGACGGTCGCGCTGGGTGAACCGGCGACGCCGTTGATCTGTTGCGCAGGCGCGGAAGACGCGCCGATGAATGTGGCCGATAGAAAAACAATCGAGTGCAAAAACCGCATCTCGCCCTCCTTCGTTTTTCAAGTTTGGCGAAGTGTGGTTGGGCGAGCGATAAGCGTCAATAGTACTTAGCGTCCTGATGCGAAAACTGACGTTTGGCGCCCCTTAACTGACTTTGAAAGACTTGTTTCATGGAAAAACTGCCCCGGAAAAATAAAAAGCCCGGCGCGAGGCCGGGCTTTCCCTGATCCCTGCGGGCGCGGGGCTGGCGACACCCGCAAGTTTCAGAAGTGCGATCAGTACTTCGCGACGACCGGAGCGGCAGCGCCCCAGTTGAAGTGATAGTTCACGCCGGCGCGGACGGTATGATAGCTGGGGGTGATGCGGTTGGTGCCCCAGGTCCAGCCGAAGGCGCCCTGCGCGCCGCCGCCGGGGAGTTCGGTGTAGAGATATTCCAGCTTGGCCGACCAGTTCGGCATGAACAGCCACTCGCCGCCGCCGCCGACCGTCCAGCCGGTGCGGGTGTTGCTGAAGCCGTTGGCGTTGGCCGACAGGCCGGCATAGGCGAAACCGCCCGTCGCGTAGGCGAGCAGGGTGGGCGTGATCAGATAGCCGGCGCGGCCGCGAACGGTGCCGAACCAGTTCAGCGCAACGCCATTGTTGCCGCCCGAGGTCAGCGGAACCCAAAGGCTGCCCGCGGGGCCGAAAGCGCCGCCGTCGCCGGGATAGACCGCGAAATTGTTGGCGCCGCCCGAATTCATGCTCGAGCCCTGGAAGTCGGTTTCGACGCCGAGCAGGAACGAACCCATCTGGTAGTTGTAGCCGATCTGGCCGCCGCCGATCACGCCGCCGGCGGTGTTGCCGCCAGAATTGTTGCCGGGCAGGAAGATGATCGCGCCCGAGACGTTGTTGGCGTAGGGGGCGAGGCTGTTCGGGTTGACGCTGTTGGCGCTCCAGGCGCCGCCAATGTTCAAGCCGGCGTAGAAGCCGGTCCAGGTGATCATCGGGGGCGGGGGGATATAGGCCGGGGCCTCCTTGCGGGAGGGCAGATCCGCCGCGAGAGCGGAGCCGGCGGCAAGCGAGGCCGCCGCAATCATAGCGAGTTTCTTCATCTTAACTTCCTTACGCCTGTTTCCAAGGACTGCTTCGGGTCCGAAAGCGCTCAACCTACTCTGGGTAGCATTGATCCGCTCTAGCCAACCGATAGCTGAAGCCAGGAAGTTGTCATTCCAGGCCAAAGACCAGGGTCGGGCGCGAAAAGCAGGGTGTGTCGCTTTTTTGCAACAGGCCTGGCGACGCACGCAAAGGTTGCGTCAAAGGCCGCGCCGCCAGCGGGCCGGCGTCTTGCCCGTGAACTGCTTGAAAGCGCGGATGAAAGCGGTGGGATCGGAATAGCCCAGCGTCGCCGCGATTTCCGACAGGCTTTTCCCCGACCGCAACATGCGCTGCGCCACCTCGAAGCGAATGAGCTGGGCGAGTTCGGAGAAGGTCGCGTTTTCGTCGGCGAGCCGGCGCGAGAGCGTACGGACGCTTATGCCAAGCGTCGCCGCGGCGCGGTCGGGCGTCAGCGCGCCGCCCAGGACCTGCGTCCGCAGGATGTCGCAGAGCCTGTCCTTGAAGTTCGCCCCTTTTTCCTCGAGCGCCTGCGTAAGGATCGGCGACAGGATGTCGTGAAGCTGCGAATCGCGACCAGAGACGGGTTCGTCGAGCCACCCTTCTTCAAACATGACGCAGGCGACGTCGGTTTCGAAGCGGATCGGCGCGTTGAAAAACTGAACGTAGAGCGCCGCATTTTTGGGGCGTTCGCGCGTGAGACAGATCTCCGCGGCGCGCCAGCGCTTCCCGCAAAGGCCGCTCACAATGTTGAACATGACAGCGACGGCCAGATCGTCGATATGGTCGATCGCCGGGACCTCGGGCTCCACGACGATCCAGCGTAGGGCGGCGTAACCCCTTTCCACGACGAGGCTCGCGCTGCCCCCCGTATCGGAAAGCTTCAGGGAGCTTGTCATCGTCTCGAGCGCCTGGGACACGGTGGGCGCATTGACGCCGACATAGCCAGCGAGGCCGAGAATTGGAGCCGATTGGCGCATTCCCACGCGCAGTCCGAAATCCTCGAGGCCTGTCGCGAGAATGCTTTTTTCGATGAGGCGGCCGGCGGCCCGATAGCTGACGAGATTTTCCGGATTGGAGAAAAGGTCTCTCTCGAGACCGGCCTCGTCGAGCAAGGCGGCAAGGTCGACCCCCGCTTCAGCGAGAAGATCCGGAATCGCTGAAATATTTCTGACTTTAACGGTCCCCTGGGCGGTGACCCGGCCCGGGGCGGAGCGCGCACCCATTGTCGTCTCTCGGTCAGGAGGAACGGGTCTCCGGTCGCCCCTCGCAACGCTGTGAGCCCGGCGCCGCCAGCCGCCGGGAAGAGAAAAGCCCGGCTTTGGGCCGGGCTTCATTGCTTAGCGAGCGTTCTTCTGCACCGCGTCCATCAGCTTCGAATTCGGAAGCTTCTTGCAGTAGCGCGCGATCTTCTGGCTGTTACGCTTCACGTAGCGCGAATCGATGACCGTGAGGTTCTTCGCAGCCATGAAATAGCCGCGCATCCAATTCGAGACGAAATCCTGACGGGCGGCGTCGTACCCACCGAAATCCTTGCAGGTGATGTCCGCCATTTCCAGAGTGACCTGGGCGTCGGCGGGCGCGGCGAAGGCGAAGGCGGCGAAGAGGCCGGCGAAAATCAGCTTGCGATTCATGTTTTTCCCGATCTCTCTTACTTCTGCTGCGAAGCCCGCTCGAGGCCGTTGAAGACCGACTCGCCCTTGTTCGAGGCGCACCAATCCATCACGCTGGCGACGTTCTTCTGGAAAAGCTCAACATTGATGAAGGTGCGGCCGGCCTTCTGGGCGAAGAAGCCGCTCATGAACGCCGCAAAGTCGCTCTGCAGATCGGCCGGCATGGCGAGCACTTCGCCGCAGGTGATCTTGGTCATGTCGATCTGCACCGTCTGCGCCTGCGTCAGCGACGGAGCGAGCGCGCCCGCCATAGCCATCGCGAATATCAGTTTCCTCATCAGTTCTCCTCCAGAGAAACTCCGAATTCCAAAAAGCGGGACTGTCCCCCGCCCGGTCGGCGGGCTGTGTGATTTGCAACTTGAGCGCGTATAATTCAAGCGCAAGCCATGCCGACGCGAGACGGACAATGCCACATATTGTAAACAAGTCCAGCCCTTGCCGAGAGCTGAGCATTAAAACTTTCGCGGGAGAAATGAATAAGTTTTCAGAGAGACAGAGATTTAGCCCAAAAGCGCCCGGGCGCCCGTTTCTGTGGACGGGACAGCGACTCTGTCCTAGTTTGCGCCAAGGAGCGGTTTGTGGGTCCGCTCCCTCCCTCTCATAAGAGAATTCTCATGGATTGGACGCGACTTCGCGCTTCTCCCCGCTTTGCGTGGCTATCGTTTGGCGTCATCGTCTTGATCGCCGCCGCGGTCTTCCGCAACGGCGTCAGCGCCCAGGAAGGCGCGCCCGCCGCCCCGCCGGCGCCGGGCGTCACGGTCGCGCACCCGCTCGCCGAAGTCGTGCCGCGCTGGGATGAATATACGGGTCGCTTCGTTCCCATCCAGCATGTCGAAGTGCGCCCGCGCGTCTCCGGCGCCGTCGAAAAGATTCACTTCACGGACGGCCAGATCGTGAAGGCGGGCGATCTCCTCTTCACCATCGATCAGCGGCCCTATCAGATCGCCGTCGACAGCGCGCGCGCCGAGGTCGCCCGCATGCAGGCGCAGACGTCGATGCTGTCCAAGGACGTCGCGCGCGGCGAGACGCTGGTGAGCGGGGGCACGATCACCAAACGCGACATGGATCAGCGGCGCGGCGGCTCCGATTCGGCGCGCGCCCAGCTTCTCGGCGCCGAGGCGTCCTTGCGCAACGCCGAGCTCAATCTCGAATGGACGCAGGTGCGCGCGCCGATCGCTGGCCGCGTCTCCGACCGGCGCATTGACGTTGGCAACCTCGTGCAGGCCGGGACGACGCTGCTCACGACGATCGTCGCGCTGGACCCGATCCATTTCGAGTTCGACGTTTCGGAATCCGATTTCCTGCATTATTCCCGCAGCGGCGCAACCCGGCAGAAGGGCAAGACGCCGGCCTATGTGCGCCTCTCCGACGAGACGGACTGGAAACGCATGGGTTCGATCGACTTCCTCGACAACCAGCTCAATGCGCGTTCGGGAACCATCCGCGCCCGCGCCGTTCTCGACAACAAGGATCTCTTCCTCACGCCGGGCGCCTTCGGCCGCGTGCGCGTCAATGGCGGCGATCTCGCCGCCTTGCTGATCCCGGACGCCGCCATCGCTTCCGACCAGACCAACAAGATCGTCATGACGGTTACGCCGGACAACAAGGTCGTCCCCAAGCCGGTCTCGCTCGGCCCGCTGCACAAGGGGCTGCGCGTCATTCTTTCGGGTCTCGATCCCAAGGATCGCGTCATCACCGCCGGCCTCGCCAATCCGATGGTGCGGCCCGGCGCCATCGTCGCGCCGACCGAAGGCGTCATCGCTCCTCTGGCCAATTAGACGAAAGACGCATGCGCTTCCCGCACTTCTTCATCGAACGGCCGATCTTCGCCGCCGTCCTCTCGGTGCTGCTCACGATCGCGGGCCTCATCGCCCAGCGCACGCTGCCCATCGCGGAATATCCCGACATCGCGCCGCCGACCGTCGCCATGATCACGCCACCTATCCTGGCGCCTCGGCCCAAGTCATCGCCGAGACCGTTGCCACGCCGATCGAGCAGGAGGTCAACGGCGTCGACGACATGCTCTACATCGCCTCGCAATCGACGGGCGACGGCCTGCTGACGATCAATGTCGTCTTCAAGACCGGCGTGAACATCGATCTTGCGCAGGTCCTGGTTCAGAACCGCGTCGCCATCGCGAGCCGCGCCTGCCGGACGAGGTGCGCGCCTCGGCGTCGTCCGTCCGAAGCCTCGCCCGACCTGATGATGGTCGTGCATCTACCTCGCCGGACGGCTCGCGCGACCAGCAATACATCTCGAACTACGCCACGCTCTATGTGCGCGACGAGCTGACGCGCATCGACGGCGTCGGCGACGTGCGGTCTTCGGCGCGCGCGACTATTCGATGCGCGTCTGGCTCGATCCCGACAAGGTCGCCGCGCGCGGTTTGACGGCAGGCGAAGTGTCTCCGGCTGCGCGCCGCCAATCTCCAGGTCGCGGCAGGCTCCATCAACCAACCTCCCGCATCCTCCGATGGCGCCTTCACGATCAATGTCAAAACGCTCGGCCGGTTGTCTTCCGTCGAGCAATTCGGAAACATCGTCGTCCACGCCGAACCGGACGGATCGGTCGTCCGCGTCCGTGACGTTGCGCGCGTCGAGCTCGGCGCGCAGGATTACACGGTCAACGCCTATCTCGACCGCAAATCCCGCAACGGCCTGGTCATTTCCAGAAGCCGGGCTCGAACGCGCTCTCTACGGCCGCCGCCGTCAAGGCCGATGGTCGAGATGGGGAGATCCTTCCCGACCGGCCTCGCTTATTCGATCGTCTACAACCCGACCGAGTTCATCCAGCAATCCGTCGACGCCGTCGTTCGCACGCTCATCGAAGCGCTCGTGCTTGTCGTGCTCGTCGTGATCCTGTTTCTGCAGACGTGGCGCGCGGCGATCATTCCGATGGTGGCGATTCCCGTATCGCTTGTCGGCACGTTCGCGGTGATGAGCGTGGTTGGGCTCACGTTCAACACGCTGTCGCTCTTCGGTCTCGTGCTCGCCATCGGCATCGTCGTCGACGACGCGATCGTCGTCGTCGAGAATGTCGAACGTTACATCGCGCAAGGGCATCACGCCGAAGGAAGCCGCGCACAAGACGATGGACGAAGTCGGCGGCGCGCTCATCGCCATCGCGCTGGTGCTGATCGGCGTCTTCCTGCCGACGGCCTTCATCACGGGTCTGCAAGGCTCGTTCTTCAAGCAGTTCGCCATCACCATCGCCGCTTCGACCGCGATTTCGCTGATGGTATCGCTGACCCTATCGCCTGCGATGGCTGCGCTGCTTTTGAAGCCCCACGCCACAGGTCACGAAAAACGCAACCCGCTCGTGACGATCCTCGGCGCGCCGTTGCGTTGGTTCTTCGCCGGTTTCAACCATCTCTTCGACACGATGTCGCACGGCTATGCCTGGCTGACGCGCAATCTGATCGTTCGTGTCGGCCTTGTTCTGCTCGTCGTCTATGGCGCGCTCATCGGCGTCGCGGCGGCTGATGGCGACGCCTACCGGTCTCATTCCCCAGCTCGACCGTGCTTATTTCATCACCGTCTTCCAGCTGCCTCCTGGCTCGACGCTAAAGCGCACCGATGAGGTTGTTCGCCGGGCGTCCGAGATCATCATGCAGCGTCCTGGTGTCGAGCACGCAGTCGAGTTCGTCGGCTTCGACGGCGCGACATTCACAAATGCGCCGAACACAGGCGTTGTCTTCGTCGGCCTTCAGTCGTTCGAAAAGCGCCTCGCCAGCGGCCTGACGAAAGATGGCATTCGCGCCGACGTCCGCGCCGCGCTGTCGCCCATCAAGGAAGCCTTCGTTTTCGTGCTGGAGCCGCCCGCCGTGCCGGGCATCGGCACCGGCGGCGGATTGAAGGGCTACGTCCAGGATCGCGGCGGCATGGGCCTGCCCGGCGCTCGAAGGCGCGCATGGGCGATGGCCGGCGCGACCGGCCATGCACATGCCGGCTGTCGCGCAGGCCTTCACGCTGTTCAACACGCGCACGCCGCAGATCTTCGCCGACATCGACCGCACCAAGGCGGAGATGATCGGCGTGCCGATCTCGCGCGTCTTCGAGACCATGTCGATCTATCTCGGCTCGGTGTTCGTGAACGACTTCAATATTCTCGGCCGCACCTATCGCGTCACGGCGCAGGCCGACAATCCATACCGGTTGTCCTTGCGAGACGTATCGAACCTGAAAACCCGCAACGTCGATGGCGACATGGTGCCCATCGGCTCGGTCGCAACCTTCCGCGACACCACCGGCCCCTATCGCGTGCCGCGCTACAATCTCTACCCGGCCGCGGAAGTGCAGGTCGATCTCAAGAAGGGCGTTTCCTCCGGGCAGGGCATCGCAATGATGGAGGCGATCGCCGACAGGTTCTGCCGCAAGGCTTCGCCTTCGAATGGACGGAGATCGCCTTGCAGGAGAAGCTCGCCGGCAACACCGCGATCTCGCCTTCGGCCTTTCGCCGTGGTCTTCGTCTTCCTGCTGCTCGCCGGCCTTGTATGAAAGCTGGCTTCTGCCGCTCGCCGTCATTCTGATCGTGCCGATGTGTATCCTCGCCGCCATGATCGGCGTGGCGATGTCCGGGCCTCGACCGCAACATCCTCGTCGAGATCGGCCTTGTCGTGCTCGTCGGCCTGGCGGCGAAGAACGCCATCTTGATCGTCGAGTTCGCCAAGCAGGGCGAGGATAACGGTCTGTCCCGCGTCGATGCGGCAGTCGAAGCCGCCCGCACGCGCCTTCGCCCGATCCTGATGACGTCGCTCGCCTTCATCCTCGGCGTGTCGCCTCGCCTTCACGCCGATCTGGTCTTCGCGCCGATGGGCGCGGATGGCGCGCGACGTCGATGCGGCTGAATCGCTCGGCAGCGTTCGCCGCCGTGTTCGCGGGCTCACCGTCTCGATGCTTGGCGTAACGCTCTTCGGCCTGGTCTTCACGCCGATTTGCAGGCGTTGGGCGCCTTGGGATTCCTGAAGATCGCGTGCGAGCCGACGTGGATCTCTCCGCCATATTCATGCGCTTCGAGAAGACGCACGACATTGTTGCAGTAAACCCGCTTTGCGTCCTGCAGCCATGTCACTTCACGCACGGGTTCATATACAGGGGGCTCGAGCTTCGAGCCGAGGTCGAGCAACCGCAGATCATCGACGAAGGGCCGCTGGTCCAGAGCGTCGGTGTGGGCGAGGCCCAGCGCATCGCATAGCGTCTCATAGCCAAGCAGGCAGCCAACCGGATTCCAGTGCGTGTCCGTCCGCCAGTACAGGTCGACATCGTCGCGATGGGCGCGCATCAACGCGATGAGATCGACATAGCCGTAATGTGCGGGGTCGCCGCCGAAGAGTTTGATGAGCCGCAGACCAGGCGCGAGGTCGGGATCGACGAGCGGCTCCGCCTGCTTGTGACCGTAAATCGTCAGTTTCTCGGGGATCACGATATGTGCGTAGCGCGCCCCAATCGCGTCGCAACGCGCCTTGCGCGCCATGATCGTATCCCGCCACCTCGCCAGAGCGGCGTCGGGCAGGTGGCCGCCGTCGCTTTGATAAAGCGTCGTGACGAAATTGGACCCGCCGGTCAGGAAGAGCCAGTCGTCGAGGCCCTTGTGAACATGGAGGCTGGTCAGACTCATTTCGGAGCAGAACCGGTCGGCTTGCGCGCCAGGAGAATGGTGGCGGCGGCGAGTTCGAACTGCTTCTCCATGGGCAGATCGCGCGCCCAGGGCTGGGCGAGCATCGGGCCCGGGAAGGCGACAAGATCGCTCACGCGCAATTTCAAAAAGGATTTTTTCGCCGCCGGCGGCAGTCCTTCCGCCCAGGCGCGCAATTGCCAGGCGATGGCCCAGACGGGGTGGGTTGCCGGATTCACTTCCTGCCGTTCGATCGTCAGATAGGGTTCGAACAATGTCCGCAGCCCCTCATGCGTCATGTTGAAATAATGATGCGGATAGCCATGCAGCGGCTGCAGGAAGGGCACGCAGCATTTCAGCCAGCCGCCCGGTTTCAGCACGCGCGCGATCTCCCTTGCGCAGGCGAAGGGGTCCTTGACGTGTTCGAGCACCGCGATGGAGATCACGCCGTCGAAGGAATCGTCCTTGAAGGGCAGCCTGTCGGCGACGCCGATCACGTCGGTCGTCGGATAGTCCTTCACTTCGAGATTGACGACATTGCTGTAATAGACCGGCCGAAAGCCCGCGCCCACATCCAGAACGAGACCATCGGCGCAGCTTTCGATCAGCCCAACCGTCTCGTCGTCATAGCCGTTTTCGCTGATGGGAATCTCGTCGTCGAGCGCGTCGCGCGCGCGCGTTTCCGCGTCGAGAAAGCAGAGCTTTCCATTGGCGTCGAGAGGCCGATCGGGATCTAGAAGGCGCGGCCTCAGGGCCGAGAATTTTCGCGCGCGGATTGCAGGAAGGGGGCTTTCGCGGCGTTGCCGCCTGTGCTGCGAGCGGCCGATCGCATCGAAATGCGCGCGGGCCGACGCGACGTCGCCGCGCCGCACCGCTTCCCGCGCGTCGGGGTTCGCGGCGAGATAGCGCGTCTCGTCGAAATTTTCGGCCGTCGCCAGCTCTTCTTGAGAGACCGTCTGCCGCCGTCCTTCGACCGAGCCGAATTTCCTGAAATGCGCCCAGCCGGACGCGACTTTTCCTGATTTCACCGCGTCCGCGACGTCGGGATTGGCGGCGAGATAGCAGGCCTCGTCGAAAGTTTCCCGGGTCGGAGCCTCCTGGAGGGGCGCAGTCTGGTATGGATTGCTCATGATGCGTGGCGCGTTCGCGGGAGCTTCGACTATTAGCACAGCTCGCCCCCATGGAAAATTCGGCGCCTTGCGCCCCTTGCCGCGGCTTGGCCTTTCGCGGCGAGGGGCCTATCTTGCGGGCGAAAGAGCGACACTTTCGTTAAGGGGCGGGCATGTCTGACGTCGAGCCGATAGAGGTCGAAGCCTTTTACCGATACGGCTATCGCGGACGCGAGATGATTGCGATCCGGGCGCCTTTCGCTATGTCCGCTGATTCGGAAATCATCGGCCGGAACGTCCGCGTCGGCGCATCCGTGCACCATGTAATGGGCGTCCTGCGCCAGATATCGGGTCCAATCCAGAAAGGCGAGCCGATCGGAGTGGAGGTCGCCGCCGCGCCAGGGCCTGAGCGCGGATGAAAATCCTTGGTTTGGGCCACAGCCATATCGTCGCCATCGCCAAGGGCTGCTACGAACTCCAGCACCAGGGCGCGACGATCGGTGCGGAGACCATAACCTCGGCCTTCGTCTATCTTTACGACCCGCAAATCATGCCCACGCTCCTCGGCGGCGAGGGGGCGCCCGTCATCAATCCGCGCCTCGCCGAGATCGTCGCCAAGGAAGAGGCGGCGTTCGGTCTGCTATCCGTTGGCGGCAACGAACATGTCGCCATGTCCATCGCGCAGCCGCGCGAGCCCTTCGATTTCGTCCTTGGCGAGAATCCTGGCCTACCGCTCGCCGAGCGTGTCGTCATCGTTCCCGAGGCGGGCGTCCGCGAAACGATGCGGGAAAAAATGGCGTCCACGCTCGCCACGCTCTCCGCACTGCGACGCGCGACGAGCATCCCACTCTTCTGTCTGGAGCCGCCGCCGCCGCTACCCGATTCGCGCGTCCTGGCCTATCCGCAGGAGTTCTTCCGCAAGGCCGTCGATCGCGCCAAGCTGTCGTCGGAGCTTTTCCGTTATAAGATGTGGCGGGTGCAGAGCGGGCTTTATCGAACGGCCTGCGCTCGGGAAAACATCACATTCATAGGCGTTCCGGAGCGCTTCGTTTCGTCGCCGGGCGTGCTCGCCGAGGAGGCTTGGGGCGCGGATGCGAGCCACGCCAACCCAATTTTCGGCGCGGCCATGGTGCGAAAGGCGATGGAGATCATGGAAGCCAGACTGGCAGCGGGCGCGGGGAAATGAAGTCGCATCCCTATTCGAGGCTGCCCGGCTCGTCCTACTGGCGGCAGGCTGTCGCCAATGTTCCGCCGGACGATGTCGATCCGATGGGCGATCCCCCTTTTCGTCTCGGCGCGCGCGACAAGATCGTGACGGCCGGCAGTTGCTTCGCGCAGCATATTGGACGGCATCTGGCGCAAAGCGGGTGCAATTATCTCGTCACGGAAAAGGCGCATCCATTTCTCACCGCGGACGCCGCGCAGGCGTTGAACTACGGCCTCTATTCGGCGCGTTACGGCAATGTCTATACGAGCCGACAGTTGCTGCAACTCTTCGATCGCGCCTATGGCCGCTTCGTTCCCAAGGAGAATTACTGGCGCGAGGGGGCTGACGTCGTCATCGATCCCTTCCGTCCGCAGATCCAGGAGGGCGGCTTCAAT
Source organism: Methylocystis parvus (assembly GCF_049675845.1). Lineage (GTDB taxonomy): Bacteria > Pseudomonadota > Alphaproteobacteria > Rhizobiales > Beijerinckiaceae > Methylocystis > Methylocystis parvus_A. The sequence continues at coordinate 2,154,449 of NZ_CP187161.1, read as the reverse complement.
TCCCTGCGCGAACTCGATCTCGATCGCGACCAGCATTTCGCCGCCGTGCGGGAGGCGTTCGAGACGCTGGACGTTTTTGTCTTCACGCTCGGACTGACGGAAGCGTGGCGCGCGCGCGCGGACGGCGCGGTTTTTCCGCTCTGCCCCGGCGTGGCGGGCGGCGACTATGCGCCCGAAGCGCATGAGTTCGTCAATTTCGGCGTCGACGAGGTCGTGGCCGACATGACCGGATTTTTCGAGCGCCTGTGGGGCGTCAATCCCGGCGCGCGCGTCATTCTCACCGTCTCGCCCGTCCCGCTCGTCGCAACCGCCGAGCGCCGCCATGTGATGGTTTCCACCATGGCGTCCAAGTCTATTCTGCGCGTCGCTTGCGACACGCTCGAGCGCCGCTTCGCGAATGTCGCTTATTTCCCATCCTACGAGATTGTCGCCGGCGGCTATTGCGGCGTCGACTATTTTGGCCCCGACAGGCGCAGCGTCACGCCGGAGGGCGTCGCGCATGTCATGCGCGTCTTCGACCGTCGATTCATCAAGCGTGGCCTCGTGGAAGAGGCGATGCGGCGCACCGTAAAGGCCTTTGCGCCCTCGCCGCCCGCGCCGCCGGACCCGGTCGCAGACGCGATGAAGCTGATGTGCGACGAAGAGGCGCTGGCGCTTGCGCCCGTGTCTTCCTCGCCCGGCGAGGAGTCTGCGACGCCGGAAGCCAGTGCGATCGACGAAGGTCCTGGTCAAACGCAAAACGGCACGGACGCAGCCGCAGACTGAGCCAACGGATCATGAATTGACCGCGGCGTCGGTGAAACGTGCAGAAGCGGGATGTTGACTTCAAAGTGCTGAGTGAAATTCTCGTAGACAACGCCGTTCGCTTCATAATTGAAGCCCCCCGCATTGTCCGGCGTGATGGCAAGCGCGCTGAATTTCAGCCCCGACGCTTCGCCGGCTGAGCGTCCTCCGACCCATCCCGCGCCGGCTTGCACGATCTCTCATTTCGGAAACCAAGTCGCCGATTGCGCGCGAACGATATATCGCGGCGCCCAACCACTCCTCCTAAGAACCGCGCGGCTTCTCGGGGTTCGTGGAGAGGCGAGCCGCGCTCTCTACCAGGAGATGATTTTCCCTCTGAAGAGACGGTCTCCCAATAGCGCGATCGCCGCGAGACTCCCGGCAATGACCAAGACATAGGCCTTATCGAAGGATCCAGACTCGTAACTGATGAAATAGGCGGAGCGCGACCACTCGACGAGATGGTAAATCGGGTTGTAATAAAGGTATTTCTGCGCCTCCTCCGGCATGGTCCATACCGGAACGTAAACGCCTGATACGAGGAAGAGCGCCATCATCAACAGCATCGCGACGACAGAGAAGAAATATCCGAAGATACCGCACATCATGACGTTGAACAGGCCGAACGCCACACCAAGGATGACTGAGGCCCCAAGAGCGCTCGCCGCCTCAAGATAATCGATCGGCGCAATGTCGATATCGAACAGATAAAGCCCGAGCAAAAATGTGGCCATCACGAATATGGCGTTCAAGGATTCCAGTAAGCACCTGGCCAGCATCAGATGGAGCGGTTGGAGAACCGGAATGCTGAGCAACTGACGATTGTCCATAAGCGCTTTCGCTGCTTCTCGACTAGGATAGATGCAGACGATGTAGGGGAGGGCGCCTGTAGTGATGAAGAGGGCCGGGCTGTCTCCGACCGGCGCGACAGCCGTCCGGACATAGTAGATGGCTGTCAAGAACGAAATATGAACGAGGGGCGTTATGAGCGTTATCAGATAACCGAAGTGGCTGCGCTGTCCATATCGGGTGCGCATGTCCTGCAATGCGACGATCCCGATCAGCCGGCAAAACGCTCGCATCTTCTCGGTGAAGGCGGGAAACGGAGCGTGGGCCAGGTCTCGCGTGGTGGAATTCATGCCATCATCCTTAGCTCGGTTCCGCTACCAGTAGAGCGCGGCGCAAAAAAGGCCTAGTGGTGGCGGCGCTGTTTTGGCGCTTGGCAAGGCGCCCGCCTCAACGCTTGTCTCTCGGCGGATTGAAATCATGCACGTTGTGGCCGTCGTTCTTTTGCTTTTCCAATTCCTCCTGCCCTCCGTCCCCCTCGCCGCGCAAGAGTCCTCCGCCAGTTTCGTCGGCTCCGCCGCCTGCGCCTCCTGCCATCAAAGCCAGCACGCCGACTGGCTACATTCGCAGCACCGGGCGGCGATGCAGGAGCCGACGGAGGCGAGCGTGCTTGGCCGGTTCGACGGCGCGACATTCAAGAAGGGCGGGACGGAGACGGTTTTCTCCCGGAAAGACGGCAGGTTTCTGATCCGCACGGAAGGCCCGGACGGGAAGCAGGGCGATTTCCCGGTCCGCTATGTCCTTGGGGTCGCGCCGCTCCAGCAATATCTGATCGAGCTGCCGGGCGGGCGTCTTCAGGCCTTCGGAATCGCCTGGGATTCGCGCCCCGTCGAGGAGGGCGGCCAGCGCTGGTTCGACCTTTACCCCGACCGCAAGCTCGCGGCGGGGGATCCCTTGCACTGGACGGGGATCGACCAGAACTGGAACTATCAATGCGCCTGGTGCCATTCCACCAATTTGCGCAAGAATTACGATCCCGCCTCGGGCGTCTTCGCGACTGCCTTCTCGGAGATCAGCGTGGGCTGCGAGGCTTGTCACGGGCCGGCGTCGAATCACCTCGCCTGGGCCGCGGGGCCGCGGTCGGCGCCCAACCGCGGCTTCGCCGTCAGCCTTGCGCGCGGCGGCGCCTGGCAGGCGGAGGGCGGCGCGACGGCGGTCCGGACAGGTCCGCCAGCGAGCGACAAGGAGGCGCTCGTCTGCGCGGGTTGCCATGCGCGCCGGCAGCAATTCTCGGATGATCCCCTCGCGGCCGCGCGCTTTTACGACGCCTTCCGACCGATGACGCTCGAAGCGGGCCTTTATCACGTCGACGGGCAGCAGCGAGACGAGGTCTATAATTTCGGCTCCTTCATGCAAAGCCGCATGCATGGGGCGGGCGTGACCTGCGCGGATTGCCATGATCCGCATTCGGGCAAATTGCGTCTCGCGGGAAACGCGGTCTGCGCCCAATGCCATTCGGCGACGGCCTTCGACGCGCCCGCGCATCATCATCACGCGTCGGGCTCCGCCGGCGCCCAATGCGTAAACTGCCACATGCCGACGACCACCTATATGGGCGTCGACGCCCGGCATGATCATTCGTTTCGCATTCCGCGTCCCGACCGCACGGCGTCCCTCGCGACGCCGAACGCTTGCAACAAGTGCCACGCCGACAAGAGCGCGGCCTGGGCGGTGGGGGCGCTCAAGTCATGGGGAGCCGGGTCGAAGCCCGGCGCGCAGAGCTTTGCGGAGGCATTCCAGCTCGCCGACGCCAATGCGCCGGGCGCGCAGGCTGCGCTGGCCCGGATCGTGGCGGATGCGGGGCAATCCGCCATTGCGCGGGCGAGCGCGTTGCAACGCCTGAGCCAGGCGCCGACGCCGGCGGCCTTGCAGGCTGCAAAAACCGCGCTTTCGGACAAGAACCCGATGGCCCGCGCGGCGGCTGTCGCCGTTTTCGCCAACGCCGACGCGGCGACGAAGCGGGAGGCGCTGGCGCCGCTCCTCTTTGACGAGACGCGGCTCGTGCGCATGGACGCCGCCCGCGCCCTCGCCGGCGACGCGGAGGCGGGCTTCTCGGATGTGGAGAGGGCGGCTTTCGAAAAGGCGCTCGCCGAATATGAGGCCGGCCAGCGCTACAACGCCGAGCGGCCGGAATCCCAAGCGAATCTCGGTGCGCTGAACCTTGCGCGGGGGACGAACGACGCCGCCCGCGCGGCCTATGAGAAGGCGCTGGCGCTCGATCCGACATTCGCGCCGGCGGCGATCTCGCTTGCGGACGTCATGCGCAGCGCCGGCGACGAAGCCGGCGCGGAGGCCGCCCTGCGCAAGTCCCTCGCCAGCAATCCCGATTCGGGCGCCCTGGCCCACGCGCTGGGCTTGAGCCTCATCCGGCAGAAGCGGCTCGGCGAGGCCATGGCGAGCCTGGAGCAGGCCGTGCGCCTGGCGCCGGACGACGCCCGTTTCGCCTATGTCTATGGCGTGGCGCTGCATGACACGGGCGCGACGCAAAAGGGGATCGAGACGCTCGTCCGCGCGCTGTCGAACCATCCCTTCGACCGCGACATTCTTGGCGCGCTCGCTTCCTATGAGGCGGAGGCCGGGGATTACGCGGCGGCGCTCCCCCATGCCGATCGCCTGGCCGAACTCGAACCCGAGGATCGTTCGATACAGAACATGGCCGCCGCCATCAGGGCGATGGCGGCGCGGGACGGTCGCTAAAATATGCACGCACAAGGTGCGGTATTTTCCCGAGGGCGGCAACGGCCGCCCGAGGCCCTGTTGCCGATCCGACACGCCAATAAAGAATATCGTGGCTGAAGGCAGAAACGGAGCCGGAAGCGACAATTCTCGTATAAGTTTAGCTGGCTCGCAGCCGAGCGCTGCGGGCGTCGTTGCTAGACGGGTTTCGATCGTGGCGAATTTCGTAAATCAATACAAAGCGCAACTCCTCGTGGTCGCGGGCCTCGCGCTCGCTTCTCCGGCTTTCGCCGCCGATCTTCCAGCCCATAAGGCGCCGCCGGCCGCGCCTCCCGCGTTCACCTGGACCGGCCTCTATGTCGGCATGAACGCCGGCTACACATTCGCGGCGAGCGACCCGATCAATCTTTCCTCCGTGAATCTCCTCGACAACACGCTGCTGAATTTCGGCTCGGCTTCGGCGCTCGGGGCCACGGGAACGGTGCGCGCGCGCCTCGACGGGTTCTTCTTCGGCGGCCAGCTCGGCTATAACTGGCAGTTCTCGGATCGTTTCATCCTCGGCGTCGAGGCCGATATCCAGGGGGCAGGCGTTCGCGGCGGCAATGGACAGTTGAGCGTCTGGCCCGCCGGGCCGGGCTTCGCCTCGACCAGCTTCAAGGCCAATCGCCAGCTCGAATATCTCGGCACCGCGCGGGCGCGCCTCGGCTATGCGGTGACGCCCACCATCATGGCCTATGTCACGGGCGGCTTCGCCTATGGCGGCACCAATATGTCGGGCGCGGTGTCTCAAGCCCTTCGCCCGTCGGCGCTGACCACCGACACGGCGAAGGGCGATCATTACGACATTCTCACGGGCTGGACGGCGGGCGCCGGCGCCGAAATGGCGCTGAGCCGCAATCTCTCCGCGAAGCTCGAATATCTCTATTATGACCTGGGAGAGCTCTGGCTTGGCAACCCGTCGCTCTCGCATCGCGACGTCCTGCTCGGCACGACGCCGCTGATAGACGCGACTTATGCGCATACGCGCTTTGCCGGCCATCTGGTGCGCGCCGGCCTGAACTATCGCTTCGACGCCTCGATCCCGGAGACCGGCGGATCGGCGGCGACGCCGCTTTTGGCCTCGCCCGGTTTCGCCTCGGTCGAGCGACCCAAATATGAAGGCTGGCGTTGGCTCGTCATGCCTTATGTCTGGGTCATCAACATGAATGGCGGCATGAAGCTGCAAAATCAGCAGCTCGCCACGGACGCCAGCTTCATCGACGCCCTGACCAGGAGCGCTTCTTTCCCGCTCGCCTTCATGGGCCGCGTCGAGACGTCGAACGGCCCGTTCTTCGCTTATGGCGATCTCGCCTGGGCGCGCATGCGCTTCGCCGGCTCCACGCTGTCGCTGCGCTCGCCCTTGGGCGATTTCGCCGTCGCCGCCACCACCAGCGGTCGCCTGCGGATGACGGTGACGGTCGGCGAAGCGGGCTTCGGCTACGAGCTTGCGCGCTTCAAGCTGATGAGCGCGCCGGCCTCCTTCACCGCCTTCGACGCCTATGCGGGCCTGCGCTACGTCAATATGGGCCTGAATCTCGACGGAAACATCAATTTCGCCGGCAACTCCGCCCTGCTCGGCATCCAGCAGATCGGGACGCGGAGCGTCGTGGGGACCGGCGCCCTTTGGTGGATCGACCCCGTCATCGGCATGCGCATGCGGCACAGCTTCGCGCCGGGCAGCCAGTTTGAGGCGCGCGCCGATATTGGCGGCTTCGGCGCCGGCAGCAAGTTCAGCTGGCAGTTCTATGGCGGCTATACATACGATTTCCAGTTCAACGGCGTGAATCTCACCGGCCTCATCGGCTATCGCGCCCTCGGCATGAATTTCTCGAAATGGGTCGACGGGCGTGAGAATGGAATCAACGCCGTGATGCATGGTCCCGTCACGGGCGTCGGCATGAAGTTCTGATCCCGAGCGGCGATGTTGCTTCGGCCTGGGGTTAACCGCTTCCGTAATCGAATCTTGGCAATAGCGAGGCTTTCTTGATGCGTTTCGCGCCCTCGGCCGCTCTGGTTTTCGCCCTCGCTTTTCCCGGCCTCGCGATCGGCGCCGAGAAGGCCGACGTCATCTATTATGGCGGGCCAATCGTCACGATGGACGACAGGCGGCCCACCGCGGAGGCGGTCGCCGTCAAGGGAACGAAAATTCTCGCCCTCGGCGCCGCGGACGACGTTTTGCGCGCGCATAGAGGCAAGCGCACCCAGCTCAACGATCTCGCCGGCCATACGATGATCCCCGGCCTCGTCGACGCGCATGGCCATGTATTCGGCGTCGGCTTGCAGTCCATCTCCGCCAATCTTCTCCCGCAGCCCGACGGACCGGTCAATTCCATCGCCGACCTGCAAAAGACGATGCGCGAGTTCATCGCGACGTCGCCTGTCGTGAAGAGCTATGGCCTCGTGATCGGCTTCGATTATGACGACGCCTCGCTCGCGGAGCATCGCCATCCGACGCGGGACGATCTCGACGCGATTTCGACCGAGCTTCCGATCATCGTGATCCATCAGTCCGGCCATCTCGGCGCCGTCAACAGCAAGGCGCTCGCCCTTGCCGGCGTCACCGCCGAGACCAAGGACCCGCAGGGCGGGATCATCCGCCGCCGTCCCGGAAGCGAAGAGCCGAACGGCGTTATGGAGGAGAACGCCCATTTCATGGCGCTGATGAAGCTCCTGCCGAAACTCGGGCCGGAGCAGGTCGCCGCGCTCGTCGGCGCGGGGGCGCAGACTTATGCGCGCTACGGCTACACCACGGCGCAGGAGGGGGCGGCGCTCGCGGGTTGGGCGCATGCGCTCGAAAATCCCGAGAACCGCAAGAACCTGAAGATCGACGTGGTGTTCTACCCGACGCTCGCCATGCTCGGCGACGATCCGATCATGTCGAGTCCGCTCGTCTCCAGAAAATATGACAAGCACGTCCGCATCGGCGGCGTGAAGGTCGTGCTCGACGGTTCGCCGCAGGGGCGGACCGCCTGGCTCACCAAGCCCTTCTACAAGGCGCCGGACGGACAGCAGCAGGGCTATGCCGGCTATGGCGCGCTGACGGACGATCAGCTCAAGGCCCTCGTCACCAAGGCCTACAAGAACAAGTGGCAGCTCCTCGCCCATTCCAACGGCGACGCCGCCTCGGACCAATTGCTTCGCACGGTCGCAGCCGTCTCCAGGGAGATGCCGGGCAAGGATCGCCGCACCGTGCTCATTCACGGCCAGGTGCTGCGCGAGGATCAGGTCGATCAGATCAAGTCGCTCGATATCTTCCCGTCCCTCTTCCCCATGCACACTTTTTACTGGGGCGACTGGCATCGCGACGTGACGCTCGGACCGGAGCGCGCGCAGAACATTTCGCCCACCGGCTGGTTCCTGAAGCGCGGCATGGTCTTCTCCTCGCATCACGACGCGCCGGTCACCTTCCCCAATTCCATGCGTGTCCTCTCCGCGACCGTGAACCGCACCACGCGCACGGGCGCCGTGCTCGGCCCGCAGCATCGCGTCGAGCCGCTCGTCGCGCTCAAGGCCATGACGATCTGGCCCGCCTTTCAGCATTTCGAGGAGAAGACGAAGGGCTCGATCGCGCCGGGCAAGCTCGCAGACCTCGTCATCCTCTCCGACAATCCGCTGACCGTCCCGCGCGACAAGATCGTGGACATATCGGTGCTGGAGACGATCAAGGAGGGACAGAGCGTCTTCAAGCTGGACGTCAGGAAGGCGGGGCTTGAAATCGATTGCGGCGCTTCCCCGACCTGCGCGCGACACTTCGTCGCTTTCCGCGCCGCGATCCTCACGCAGAAAGCCAATTCGCCGCTGGTCGAGCTCTTCGGCCCGCCGCCGCATTTCCATCCGAATTAAGAGGGCCAATATCGCCGGTCTTTTGGCAAGGAATTTACTTGCCGTCAAAGCTAAGAGCAGCTGCTGGCGCCCTTTCCGCGCCTATTGCAACTTTGCGTTGGCATTCGCGCAGAGCCGCTGGTAGGTTTTCGCTGCAATGCACAGTCATCACTTTTGATTTTGAGGAGGATGCGGAATGTCCAGTTTATCCTCGGACGACATCATTCGAGCGAGAGCGGCGGAGGCCGCGCCCCTGCATGAAAAATGGGGATGGATGGTCGCCTTCGGCGCCTTTCTCGCCCTCGCCGGATTTATCGCGCTCGGCAGCGTCGTCTCCGCGACGGTCCTGACCGTCGTCTTCGTCGGCGCCGCGATGATCGTGAGCGGCATCGTCGAGATCGCTTATTCCTTCGCCGTGAAGTCCTGGAAGAAATTCTTTCTCTGGGATCTCATCGGCCTGCTCTACATCATCGGCGGCGCGGCGACGGTCGCCAATCCGCTGCTGGCGGCCAGCTTCCTGACGCTTCTGCTCGGCGCCGGACTCGTCGCTTCCGGCCTCGTGCGCACCTTTCTCGCCTTTCAGCTTCCCAAGCACGCGCCATGGGGCTTCGTCGCATTCTCCGGAGTCGTCACCTTGCTGCTCGGCGGCGTGATTCTCACGAAGTGGCCCTATTCGAGCCTCTGGGTCCTCGGCACATTTCTCGGGGTCGACCTGATCTTCGCCGGGGCGAGCTGGATGGGATACGGCCTTTCTCTCAAACGCGTTGCGGGCGAGGGCGAAGCGGCCGCCCTCATTGGACAGGAAACAAGGAGCGTTTCGATGCAGGATGGATATGGCAAGGGTTTTGGGCGCAAGCTTTTTGCGGAGTTTCTCGGCACCTTCTGGCTGGTGTTTGGCGGCGTCGGCAGCGCGCTGATCTCGGCCGGCTTTCCGCAGCTTGGCATCGGCTTCACCGGCGTCGCGCTCGCCTTCGGCCTCACCGTGGTGACGGGCGCCTATGCTTTTGGTCCCATCTCCGGCGGACATTTCAACCCGGCGGTGTCGCTCGGCCTCGCGACGGCCGGGCGCTTCTCGTGGAGAGAGCTCGGGCCCTATTGGGTGGCGCAATTGATCGGGGCGACCGTCGCCGCCTTCGTGCTGTTGAAGATCTGCCAGGGCAATATTGATTTCTCGCTCGCCAACGGCTTCGCCGCCAACGGCTACGAGGATCACTCGCCCAACGGCTATACTTGGCAGTCCGGCTTTCTCGCCGAGACCGTGCTGACGGCTTTCTTCCTTCTCGTCATTCTTGGCGTGACCGAGGGCCGCGCGCCGGTCGGCTTCGCGCCGCTCGCCATCGGCCTCGCTCTGACGCTGATCCATCTCGTCGACATTCCGATCACCAACGCTTCGGTGAACCCGGCGCGCTCGACGAGCCAGGCGGTCTTCGTCGGCGGCTGGGCGCTGGAGCAGTTGTGGCTATTCTGGGTCGCGCCGCTGCTCGGCGGCCTCATCGGCGGTCTGATCCACCGCTTCGCGCTCGCCGACGACGTGTAAGCGCAAAGCTTGTTGTGACGAACGGGCCCCGCCGCTAGGCTGGGCCCGTTTTTCTTTGGAGACTGCCTATGCGCGCTTTCCTCGCCGCCGTTTTTCTTCTCGCCGCGCTTTGCGCGACGCCGTCGTTCGCCGCGCCGTCGCTCACGGGGCGATATCGCATCGTCTCCGTCGCTGGGGCCGAAGGTTTGGATGTGGCGCGCACCCAAGCTGAGTTCGCCGCGAATGGCCGCTTCGCGTCGACGATCGGCTGCAATCGCATCGCGGGGATGCCGACGCTCTCGGGATCGGAACTGACCTTCGGCCCGATGATGGCGACGCGCATGGCCTGTCCGCCGCCGCTCGATCAGGTCGAGCGCGCCTATATGGAGGCGCTGAAGAACGTGCGTAGCTACACGCTCTCCGGCAAGACTCTGGTCTTCACCGGCGAAGGCGGTGAGGCGCTCGTCACGCTGGAGCGCGCGAAATAGCGGCTATTCCTTCCCATTTGCTGCGAGGCGGCTCTCCGCGAGGCGGGCCGCTTCGGCGCCCGACAGCATCGCGCCGTTGAAGCCGTGCTCGCCGCCAAAGGCCGAGGCGAGATAGAGCCCGCCGATCGGCGTCGCCGGCGTGCGCGGGAAGCCCATAAGAATGGGCATGTCCGGCGGCAGCGGCGCGAAGCCGTAGACCGCGCCTTCCGGCGTGTTGAGATAGCTCGACATGGAGAAGGCGTTGAGCAGCATGCGCGACGTCACGAGGCTGGAGAAACCGGGATATTCCTTCTCCAGCCGCTCCTGAATCGCGTCGAGCCAGGCCTCGCGACGCGCGACCGCGTCTTCCTTGGAGACGCCCTTCCAATTGTCGAGCCGGTCGAGGCCGAGCACGCTCAACAGGATCGGCGGCTCGTCCCACAGGCCGGAATCCACCGCGGTGAAATTCGAGATGGCGTGGAGCGGCAATTCGCCCTTCGGCATGTCCGCCATCGCCGTCGCCCCGTCGCCATATTGGTCGAAGCGGCCCATGGAGGAGGGCAGGGTGATCGACAGGAAGTCGTTCACACCGACCGTCGAGGGCTTCGCCTTCAATCCGAAATTTGCGGAGAAGAGAGACGTCGAGAGCGGGCGGCCGCCAAAAGCCTCGTCCATCTTCGCGCGCGCCCGCGCGTCCATCATTGCGCCCGCCACCGAAGGCGCGCAATTCGCCATCACGACGCGCGCTTCGATGCGCTCCTCATTGTCGCTCGTGCGGCGCGCGACATGGCGAATGGCCACGGCGTTGCCGTCGGCGTCCGTCTCGATCTGCGTGACGAGGCGCCCCATGCGCACGGCGCCGCCCGCCCTAGTGATGCATTTGGCGAGCTTGAGGCTCAATTGCCGCGAGCCGCCCTTGATGTAAGCGCCGCCCGAGGCGATGTAGCCGCCCTGCGCGATGGCGTAGAAAATCCACCAGAGCTTGCGCGGATCGTCGCCGTAATAAGCGAGATTGGCGCCCAGCGCGCATTTCAGCGCCTCGGCTCCCGCGAAGTCGCGCGTGAAGATGTCGTCGAGCGACTTCATCCAGCCGTCGGCGGCGGGTTGCGCTTCCCAAAGGCCGCGCGTGAATTTGGCGAGCGAGCCTTCCTCGCGCGCCTGCTTCATCGTCCACATGGCGTCGTGGATTTGCTCGACTTCGCCAAGGAAGCTCTTGATCGCCGCGCTCTTGTCCGGAAAGCGCGAGGCCAGGGCGTCATGCGCGGCCTCGAAACCCACGGGCAGCGCGAAGGGCTCGCCAATGGGGCCGCCTTTCACCGTATAGAGCGGGCCGGTCGGCTGCCATTCGATCTCGTCGAGAATGCCGAGCTGACTCAAAATATGATGCTTCACGTCGCGCGGATTGCGCGCGTCGGAGGTCTGATGGAGCGAGGCTTCGACCCAGAGCTCGCCAACCTTGTAGACCGAGGCGGCGCCGCCAATGCTGAAATTGCGTTCGAGGAGGCAGACGCTGTAGCCGGCGTTGGCGAGCAGGGCGCCGGCGGTGAGGCCGCCCAGTCCGGAGCCGATCACCACGGCGTCGTATTTCTTGTCGCTCATCGGGGAATCGCCGCCTCTTTCTTGCAAATGCCCGGTCAATGGGGCCCCGTCTGGCCAAAGTCTGAATCGGCCCCAACATAACATGGCGCGGCGGGGGAGCGCCGTCCCGTTTCGAGGAAGCCTCAATGACAGATGAAACTTACCCGGTCACGCGCACGGACGAGGAATGGCGCGCCCGGCTGACCCGCGAACAATATGACGTGATGCGCGGGCACGGCACCGAGCGCCCGGGAAGCTGCGCGCTCAATCACGAGAAACGGCGCGGCGTCTTCCAATGCGCCGGCTGCGACCAGCCGCTCTTCCGCTCGGGCGAGAAGTTCGAGAGCGGCACCGGCTGGCCGAGCTTCTTCGATCCGCTGCCGGGCGCGCTCGGCTCGACCGTCGACCGCAGCTACGGCATGGTGCGCACGGAGGTGCATTGCAGCCGATGCGGTTCGCATCTCGGCCATGTCTTTCCCGACGGCCCCCCGCCCACCGGGCTGCGCTACTGCATCAACGGCGTCGCGCTCAATTTCGCGCCCGAAACCGCGCCCGTTCGATAAGCGCTCGCAATCGCCCGATAGGCGCAGCGCTGCGACAGGCAGGTGCGACAAAAATTTTTTTGACCTGCCTGTTTCCTGCGCAATCGGTTTCGCGCATACCCCCATCCAGGATGGGTTCGGGCGGGGCTCCCCTGTCCGAAAATGTTTGAGGTTGTCGTTTTTCAGCCCGCCGTGTCGGTCTGAGCGATTTTCCGATACATAAATGATTGATTGCTGGAATGTGGATTTTCGCAGGCGGTTGCTCACCTGCCCGTTCAGATAGGCTAGGGCTAGCCGGATAGCCTCGCTTGAAGAATATGCGGCGCCCGATGGGCGCATCTTCGCGCGAGCGGGAGAATCACTTTTGTTGCAATGCAGCGTCGCGCCTTCTCGCGCGCGAGGCTCCTTGACGGGCAATTTTTATTGCCGTCATACGGAGCGGCACAATCACGACGTTCGATGGGCTCATTGCGCCCGAGGGCGGGTCCGGGCTCGAGCCGGGCCTCGATGGGCGGGGCGAACTTGCTACGGTCGTTGAAAATGGCGAGGGCGTCGGGTCCTTCGCCCGGCCGCAAACACGCGACGGACGCGCGTCTGCCGCGGTCCTGCCGCGCCAGCGGCCGATAATATTGCCAGGGTCCGCGAAAACGGGCTCGAGAGGGAGTGGAGCTATATGTCGTCAACTACGTCAGCCGCCGCGCCGGGCGCGAGCGGGAAAGACAACCAGCACCTTTCGCCCAAGTCGGACATCGAGATTTCCCAGGCCGCCAAGATGCGGCCGATCGTCGATGTGGCGCGCGACAAGCTCGGGATCCCGGCGGAGCACGTGCAGCCCTACGGCCACTACAAGGGCAAGATTTCCCTCGACTACATCTCGTCGCTGGAAGGCAAGCCGAACGGCAAGCTGATCCTCGTCACGGCGATCACGCCCACCCCGGCGGGCGAAGGCAAGACGACGACGACGGTCGGCCTCACAGACGGCCTCAACTACATCGGCAAGAAGGCGCTCTGCTGCCTGCGCGAGCCGTCGCTCGGCCCTGCTTTGGCGTGAAGGGCGGCGCGGCCGGCGGCGGCTACGCCCAGGTCGTGCCGATGGAGGACATCAACCTCCACTTCACCGGCGACTTCCACGCGATCGGCGCGGCGAACAACCTGCTCGCGGCGCTGATCGACAACCACATCTATTGGGGCAACCAGCCGGCGATCGACTCGCGCCGCGTCTCCTGGCGGCGCGTCGTCGATATGAACGACCGCGCGTTGCGCTCGATCGTCGTCGCTCGGCGGCGTGTCGAACGGCTTCGCGCGAAGACGGCTTCGACATCACGGTCGCGTCCGAGGTCATGGCGATCTTCTGCCTCGCCTCGAACTTCGCCGATCTGCAGAAGCGCCTCGGCAACATCATCGTCGGCCAGACGCGCGACAAGAAGAGCGTGCGCGCCTCCGAGGTGAAGGCCGCCGGCTCCATGGCCGCGCTGCTGAAGGACGCATCGCGCCGAACCTCGTGCAGACGCTCGAGAACAATCCGGCCATCATCCATGGCGGCCCCTTCGCCAACATCGCCGCATGGCTGCAACTCGGTCATCGCCACCAAGGCCGGCCTCAAGCTCGCCGATTATGTCGTGACGGAAGCCGGCTTCGGCGCGGATCTCGGCGCGGAGAAATTCTTCGACATCAAGTGCCGCAAGGCGGGCCTCAAGCCCGACATCACCGTCATCGTCGCGACGATCCGCGCGCTGAAGATGCATGGCGGCGTCGCCAAGGACGATCTGAAGGCAGAGAACGTCGCGGCTGTCGAGAAGGGCTTCGAGAACCTCAAGCGCCATATCGGCAATGTCCGCAAGTTCGGCGTGCCGGTGCTCGTCACCGTCAACAAGTTCTCGTCCGACACCCCGGCCGAGATGGAGGCGCTGAACCGCCTCTGCAAGGCGGAAGGCGCCGATTGCGTCGTCGCCGACAACTGGGGTTCCGGCGGCGCCGGCGCGGCGGATCTCGCCCGCGCGGTCGTGCAGACGATCGAGACGCAGCCCTCGAACTTCAAGCCGCTCTATCCCGACGACATGCCGCTGCCGGAGAAGGTGCGCACGATCGCGAACGAGCTCTACGGCGCCGCCGACATCTCCTACGATTCGAGCATCAAGGCGCGCTTCGCGGAGCTCGAGAAGGAAGGCTTCGGCCACTTCCCGGTCTGCATCGCGAAAACGCAATACAGCTTCTCGACGGATCCGAACGCGAAGGGCGCGCCCTCGGGCCACGTCATCCCGATCCGCGAGCTGCGTCTCTCGGCGGGCGCCGAGTTCGTCGTCGTGGTCTGCGGCGACATCATGACCATGCCGGGCCTGCCGAAGGTTCCGGCGGCGAACAACATCGCCGTCGACGCCAACGGCCGCATCGCGGGCCTGTTCTAAACGCCAACGCGCCGGGGTCTCCCGGCGCGCCCAAACGCCAGCCGGCGCGCCGGCGAAATCGGTTAAACCCAGAAAAGCTCGAAGGGAGCACCTAATGTCGAATTCCAGAATTCCGGGCCGCAATTTCCTGTTCGTCCCGGGCCCGACCAACCTGCCCGACCGCGTCGTGCGCGCGATGATGGTTCCCTCGGAAGACCATCGCTCGCCCATCTTCCCGGATCTGGTGAAGCCGCTCTTCCCGCAGCTCAAGAAGGTCTTCGAGACCGACAAGGGCCACGCCTTCATCTTCCCTGCGTCGGGCACCGGCGGCTGGGAAGCGGCGATCACCAACACGCTGTCGCCCGGCGACAAGGTTCTCGCCCAGCGCTTCGGCCAGTTCTCGCATCTGTGGATCGACCTCGCCCAGCGCCTCGGCCTCGAGGTCATCAAGCAGGAGCGTCCGTGGGGCACGGGCAACGATCCGGAGCTGATCGAAGAGACGCTGAAGGCCGACAAGAACCACGAGATCAAGGCCGTTTTCGCGACCCATAACGAGACCGCCACGGGCGTCACCTCGGACATCGGCGCGGTCCGCAAGGCGATGGACAACGCCAAGCATCCGGCGCTGCTCTTCGTCGACGGCGTGTCCTCGGTCGCTTCGCTGCGCTTCGAGATGGACAAGTGGGGTGTCGACGTCATCGTGTCGGGCTCGCAGAAGGGCTTCATGCTCCCGGCCGGCCTGCTGCTGATGGCTGCCTCGCCGAAGGCGATCGAAGCCGGCAAGACGAACAAGCATCGTCGCGCCTACTTCGAGTTCCAGGACATGATCAAGAACAACGAAGCCGGCTTCTTCCCCTACACGCCGTCGATCCCGCTGCTGCACGGCCTGAAGGAAGCGCTCGCGATCCTGTTCGAAGAAGGCCTCGATCAGGTCTATGCGCGCCATCATCACCTCGCGGAAGGCGTTCGCGCCGCCGTTTCGGCCTGGGGCCTCAAGACCTGCGCCCAGGATCCGAAGTGGAATTCCGACACCGTCACCGCCATTCTGGTTCCGGAAGGCTATGACGCGGCCAAGGTCATCTCGACCGCCTACAAGCGCTACAACCTCGCGCTCGGCGCCGGCCTGTCGGAAGTCGCCGGCAAGGTGTTCCGCATCGGCCATCTCGGCGACCTCAACGAGCTGATGCTGCTCGGCGCCATCGCCGGCGCGGAAATGGCCATGCTCGACAACGGCATCAAGGTTCAGCCGGGCTCGGGCGTCGCGGCGGCTCAGGCGGTCTATCGCGCCAACCCGCTCCTCAAGATGTAATTCGACAATCCCTCTCCCCGCATGCGGGGAGAGGGTCTCTCCCGAGGGGAGAGCGCCGTCACGCAAGAATAACGAACACGGGGGAAATTCATGTCGCACAAAATCGTCTTTCTCGATCGCGAAACGCTCGACGCCAATGTGCGCAAACCGAACTTCCCGCATGAATATGTCGAGTTCGCCCAGACCTCGCCCGACCAGATCGTCGAGCGCGCGGCCGACGCGGACATCATCATCACCAACAAGGTGCCGCTGCGCGAGGATGTGCTGAAGCAGCTTCCGAAGCTGAAGCTGATCGCCGTCGCCGCCACCGGCACGGACGTGATCGACAAGGCCTACACCACGGCCAACGGGATCACGGTCTCGAACATCCGCAACTACGCCTACAACACGCTGCCCGAGCACGTGTTCGCGCTGCTCTTCGCACTGCGCCGCAACCTCGTGAATTATGTCGACAGCGTGCGCCACGGCCGCTGGGGCTATTCGAACCAGTTCTGCTATTTCGACTATCCGATCTATGACATCGCCGGCTCGACGCTCGGCATCATCGGCTATGGCGCGCTCGGCAAGCAGGTTCAGACCCGCGCCGAGGCGCTGGGCATGAAGGTGCTCGTCAACGACGTCATGGACATTCCGGGCAAGGTCGACGTCGCCACCATCCTGCGCGAGTCGGACGTCATCACGCTGAACATCCCGCTGACGCCCGCGACCAAGGGCATGATCGGCGCGAAGGAGCTCGCGTCGATGAAGAAGACCGCCAGCATCATCAACACGGCGCGCGGCGGCATCATCGATGAGGAAGCGCTCGCCGACGCGCTGCGCAAGGGCGTGATCGCCGGCGCCGCGCTCGACGTGCTCACCGTCGAGCCGCCGAAGAACGGCAACATCCTGCTCGATCCGACGATACCGAACCTGATCATCACGCCCCACGTCGCCTGGGCCTCGAAGGAGGCGATGCAGGTTTTGTCGGATCAGCTGATCGACAATATCGACGCCTTCGTCGCGGGCGATCCCCGCAATGTGGTGACAGCGTAAGATAGGGGCCGCTCTTCGCCCTCGCCGTCACGCCCGCGCGCGTCGCGGGCGTCCACGCGGCGTCGGCGTGGGGCCGCAGGAAGTATTTCGCAACGTTCCGGCGTGGATCGCCGGGACAAGCCCGGCCATGGCAAGGCCTGAGGAAAGCTAATGACCAAGAAGCTTCTTTTCCTTTTCGACACCGATCCCGTCCCGAGCGTTTTCGACACGGTCGTCGGCTATGACGGCGGCGCCGACCACATCATCGGCTATGGCGGCGTCGACACGAAGAATGTCGGCGCGCTCGTCGACGGCTGCATTTATACGCGCGGCCCGAAGGAGAAGCAGTTTACGGCGATCTTCGTCGGCGGCGGTTCCATGGTCGCGGGCGAAGCCGTGTTCAAAGCGGTCAAGAAGCGTTTCTTCTCGAATTTCCGCGTCTCGGTGATGCTCGACTCGAACGGCTCCAACACGACGGCCGCCGCGGGCGTCGCGCTGCTCGCCAAGGCTGGCGATCTGAAGGGCAAGAAGGCCGTCGTTCTCGCCGGCACGGGCCCGGTCGGCATGCGCGCCGCGGCCATGCTGAACATCGAAGGCGCCGACGTCACCATTACGTCGCGCGACCTCGCCCGCGCCGAGGCGTCGGCGAAGGCCATTCAGGAGCGCTTCGGCTTTACGCCGAAGGCTGTCGAAGCCAAGGATAACGCCGCCCGCGCCGAGGCGTGCAAGGGCGCGCAGGTCATCTTCGGCGCCGGCGCCATCGGCGTCGAGCTGCTCGCCGAAGCCGACTGGAAGGACAATCCGACGGTCGAGCTCATCGCCGACTGCAACGCGCAGCCCCCGCTCGGCATCGCCGGCGTCGAGGCGACCGACAAGGCCAAGGAGCGTCACGGCAAGATCGTGATCGGCGCGCTGGGCCTTGGCGGCCTCAAGCTGAAGCTGCATCGCGAATGCGTCGGCAAGCTCTTCGAGAGCGCCGACAAGGTATTCGACTGCGAAAACATTTACGCCCTTGCGAAAGAGCTGGCCTGATATGAGCGCGAAGACTGAAACAATCGGCAAATTTCTCGACGAGCTCGCGAGCAGCGCGCCGACCCCAGGCGGCGGCGGCGCGGCCGCGCTGTCGGGCGCCATGGGCGCCGCGCTCGTGTCGATGGTCTGCAATCTGACGATCGGCAAGAAGAACTACGAGGGCGTCTCCGAGGATCTCAAGAAGACCCTCGCCCGCGCCGAAGCGCTGCGCGAGGAGCTGACCAGGGGCATCGACGAGGACGTCGTCGCCTTCAACACGCTGATGGGCGCCTATGGCCTGCCCAAGGCGACCGATGAAGAGAAGGCCGCGCGCACCGCCGCCATTCAGGAAGCGCTGAGGGCCGCGACTCTGGCCCCGCTCGCGACCTGCAAGGTCTGCTACGAAGTGATCGCGCTGTCGAAGGAAGCCGCCGACAAGGGGAATCTCGGCGTGATCAGCGACGCGGGCGTCGCCGTGCTCGCCGCCAACGCCGGCCTGCGCTCCTGCGCGCTCAACGTCTTCATCAACGCCAAGTCGATCAAGGATCGCGACTTCGCCGAGAAGCAGCTCGCCGAAGTCAACGCGCTGCTCGCCAAGGCGGCCGCCGAGACGGAAGCCGTCTACGAAGTGGTGCGCGGAAAGATCGGCTAGCGCGCTTTCCGCTCGCATGGAACCATGCGAGCGATAAGAATTCGCGCAGAAGTTCGCCGACAATGGCGGCTGACGCGTCTCGCGCCGGCCGCCCAATAAACGCGAAGAACCGCGAGGGAGAAACCGATGGACGTCCACGAGTACCAAGCCAAGGAAATTCTGGCGGCTCACGGCGTAGCGATCCCGCCCGGCGCCGTGGCTTTCAGCCCGGACCAGGCCGTTTACGCCGCGACGGAACTCGGCGGCTCCCATTGGGTCGTCAAGGCGCAGATCCACGCGGGCGCCCGCGGCAAGGCCGGCGGCGTCAAGCTCTGCCGCACCTATCACGAAGTGCAGCAGGCGGCGCGCGACCTTCTCGGCAAGCGTCTCGTGACGACGCAGACTGGGCCCGAAGGCAAGCCGGTCCAGCGCGTCTATATCGAAGTCGCGGACCCCTTCGAGCGCGAGATCTATCTCGGCTTCGTCCTGGATCGTAAGCTCGAGCGCGTGCGCGTCATCGCCTCCAAGCATGGCGGCATGGACATCGAGGAGATCGCCAAGAACACGCCGGACGAACTGCTTCAGGTCATCGTCGAGCCGGCGGTCGGCCTGCAGCAGTTCCAGGCGCGCGAGCTCGCTTTCCAGCTCGGCCTCAATCTCAAGCAGGTCTCGCGCGCGGTGCAGACGATCATGGGCGCCTATCGCGCCTTCCGCGACAACGACGCGACGATGCTCGAGATCAATCCGCTCGTCATCACCAAGGACGACAAGGTCTGGCGCTCGACGCGAAGATGTCCTTCGACGACAACGCGCTGTTCCGCCGCCGCAACATCGTCGACATGCACGATCCCTCGCAGAGCGATCCGCGCGAGGCGCAGGCGCATGAGCACAGTCTGAACTACATCGGCCTCGACGGCGAGATCGGCTGCATCGTCAACGGTGCCGGCCTCGCCATGGCGACGATGGACATGATCAAGCACGCCGGGGGCAATCCGGCGAACTTCCTCGACGTCGGCGGCGGCGCCTCGCCGGAGCGCGTGGCCAACGCCTTCCGTCTCGTGCTCTCCGACCGGCGCGTGAAGGCCGTGCTCGTCAACATCTTCGCGGGCATCAATCGCTGCGACTGGGTGGCGCAGGGCGTCGTCGACGCGGTGCGCGCCGAGCGCATCGAGGGCGTGCCGCTCGTCGTGCGACTCGCCGGCACCAATGTCGAAGCCGGCAAGAAGATCATCGCCGAAAGCGGCGTTCCGATCATCCAGGCCGATACGCTGGCCGAAGCCGCGCAGAAGGCCGTCGCCGCCTGGCAGAGCGTGAAGTAAGGGTCGGGGAAAGACATCATGAGCATTCTCATCGACGAAAAGACGCCGATCCTGATCCAGGGCATCACCGGCGACAAGGGCAGCTTCCACGCCAAGGAAATGATCGACTACGGCAGCAACGTCGTCGGCGGCGTGACGCCCGGCAAGGGCGGCACGCATCATCTCGGTGCCGGTGTTCAACACCGTCAAGGGCGCCGTGAAGGCGACGGGCGCGCAGGCCTCGATCACCTTCGTCGCGCCGCCCTTCGCGGCGGACGCCATCATGGAGGCGGCCGACGCGGCATCAACTCATCTGCTCCATCACCGACGGCATTCCGGCGCAGGACATGATGCAGGTGAAGCGCTATTTCCATGCGCTACAAGGACCGCCGACCCATGATGGTCGGTCCGAACTGCGCCGGCATCATCTCGCCCGGCAAGGCGATGCTCGGCATCATGCCCGGCCATATCTACAGCCGGGCCGCGTCGGCATCTCGCGCTCGGGCACGCTTGGCTATGAGGCCGCGTCGCAGCTCAAGGCGCTCGGCTCGGCATTTCGACGTCGGTCGGCATCGGCGGCGATCCGATCAACGGCTCGTCCTTCCTCGATCATCTCGTCCTTTTCGACAAGGATCCGGAGACCGATGCCGTGCTGATCATCGGCGAGATCGGCGGTCCGCAGGAAGCGGAGGCGGCCGCCTGGATCAAGGAGAACTTCTCAAAGCCGGTGATCGGCTTCGTCGCCGGCCTGACGGCTCCGAAGGGCCGCCGCATGGGCCACGCCGGCGCGATCATCTCCGCGACCGGCGACAGCGCCGCCGAGAAGACGGAGATCATGAAATCCTTCGGTCTGACCGTTGCGCCCAATCCGGCGGAGTTCGGAACGACCGTCGCGAAAGTGCTCAAGCGCGCCTGACGCCGCCGGCGCGCCTGCGAAAAGGCGCGCGGCTTTTGCAGCAAGGCTCGCGCCGTGATTGCTCGTCAATGAGCAAACCCGGCGCGTGTTTCTCAAACCGCCGGCAAGGCGATGTCGCACCCGCAGGGAGTCCTCATGACCGAGACCCAGAACAATCGAGCCGCGATCAGCCTTCCTTCGGCTTTCGCGACGCGTTCTGTGACGGAGGCCTCCGCCTTCCTGCGCGAACAGCTGCTCGCCGTCATCCGCCGCCATATGCCCGAGATCGAAGCCGTGGTGCGCGACAACAAGGCCGGCGCCGGCCTCGCCCCGCGTCAGATGGCGCGCGCTCTGCAGGCGCAGGGCATTCTCTTCCAGCTCGTCTCCATCGCCGAGCAGGCCTACGCCATGCGCCGCCGCCGCCGGATCGAGCGCGAGAAGGGCCACGACAAGCTGCTCGGCACCTTCGACTATGTGCTGTCGAGCGCCGCGAACGCAGGCGTGGCGGCCTCGGAAGTCCATGCGCAATTGCAGACGCTGCGCATTCGCCCCGTCATCACGGCGCATCCGACCGAAGCCAAGCGCGTCTCGATCCTCGAGAAGTATCGCCGCATCTATCTTCTGATGCGCGAACTCGAATCCACGCGCTGGACCGACCGCGAGCGCGAGGCGCTGGTGAAGTCCGTCTACGACCAGGTCGAGCTCCTGTGGCTTACCGGCGAACTGCATCTCGAAAAGCCGACGGTCGAGCACGAAGTCGCCTGGGGCCAGCACTTCTTCCAGGAGAGCATTTTCGACCTCGCCCCGGAGATGCTGTCCTCCTTCGAGCGCGCGCTGAAGCGCCATTATCCGCAGGAGAAGTTCGAGGTCACGCCCTTCTTCCAGTTCGGTTCCTGGATCGGCGGCGACCGCGACGGCAATCCCTTCGTCACCAATGACGTGACGCGCCGCACGATGAAGCAGAACGCGACGGCGAGCCTCAATTACTATCGCAACCGCGTCGTCGATCTCGTTCGCGCTCTCTCGATCAGCGAGCGCGCCGCCGTCGTGCCGCCGGCCTTCAAGGAAGAGCTGAACCGCCGCCTCTCCGAACTGCATGACGGCGCGGCCATCGCGCAGCGCAATTTCAACGAGCCCTATCGCCAGTTCGTCACGACGATCCTGCGCAAGATCGACAACACGCTCGCGGCGACCAATGACGAGCCGACCTCCGGTCCGCGCTACACGAGCGCCGACAAGCTCATCGGCGATCTGCTGCTGCTCGAATCCGTGCTGACCGAAGCCAAGAGCGAGGCGCTCGCGACCGACCTCGTCCGCCCGCTTCGCCGCGCCGTGGAAATCTTCCGTTTCAGCACGGTGCGCCTCGACATCCGCCAGAACACGACCCGCACCACCTCGGCCCTGCACGAAATGTGGCGGCTCAAGACGGGCGGCGAGACGCCGCCGGAGGTGACGTCCGAGGCCTGGCGCGCGTGGCTCCTTTCGGAACTGGAGACGCCGCGCGGCGCGCCGATCCCGCGCGATACGCTCACCGCCGACACGCGCGACGTCATCGAGATGTTCGAAGTCGTCGCCGACATGCGCGCGCGTCTCGACCGCGAGGCCTTTGGCAGCTTCATCCTGTCGATGACGTCGTCGGCCAATGACGTTCTCGGCGTCTATCTCCTTGCGAAGGAGGCGGGCCTCTTCGCCGACGCCGCCGGCGTCGATCACGTGACGTTGCCGATCGTTCCGCTCTTCGAGACGATCGGCGATCTCCAGGACGCGCCGGAGATCATGCGCGACCTGCTCGCCATCCCGCTCATCCGCCGCAGCAACCATGCGCAGGGCGACCTGCAGGAAGTGATGATCGGCTATTCCGACTCCAACAAGGATGGCGGCTTCCTGTCGTCCAACTGGGAGCTGTTCAAGGCGCAGGCGCGCCTCACGGAAGTCGGGCGGGAGATGGACATCGCCATCGCCTTCTTCCATGGCCGCGGCGGCTCGGTCTCGCGCGGCGGCGCGCCGACGGGCCACGCCATCGCGGCGCAGCCGGCGGGCTCCATCCGCGGCCGCTTCCGCGTCACGGAGCAGGGCGAAGTCGTCTCCTTTAAATACGCCAATCGCGGCACGGCCGCCTATCAGATGGAGCTGCTTGCCTCCTCCGTCTTCGCCCATGCGCTGAAGTCGGAGCGCGAGGACGCGCTGGTGCCGCGCAAGGATTTCGACGAGGCGCTCGAAGAAATCTCCTTCGCCTCCTTCGCGGTTTATGAGCGGCTCGTCAGCGACCCCGATCTCGTGACCTATTTCCAGGCCGCGAGCCCGCTCGAAGAGATCTCGCTGCTCAATATCGGTTCGCGCCCGGCGCGCCGCTTCGGCGCCAAGAGCCTCGCCGATCTGCGCGCGATCCCGTGGGTCTTCGCCTGGGCGCAGAACCGCCACTCCATCACGGGCTGGTATGGCGTGGGCTCTGGCCTCAAGGCTTTCCTCGACGCGCGCGGCGATCGCGGGCTCGAATTGCTGCGCTGGATGTTCGAGGATTCCCGCCTCTTCCGCCTCATCATGGACGAGGTCGAGAAGACGCTGGCGCTCGTCGATCTCTCCATCGCCAAACAATATGCGAGCCTCGTCGCCGACGAAGCCGTGCGCGAGAAGATCTACAAGCTAATCGAAGACGAGTGGCATCTGACGCGCGACATGGTGCTGCGCGTGACGGGCGACCACACGCTGACCGAGCGCTTCAAGGAATATGAGGCGCGCCTCACCCATCGCCTGCCGGTGATCAACGAGGTCAATCGCGAGCAGGTCGAATTGCTGCGCCGGTTCCGTTCGGCGCAGGACGAACAGGAGAAGGAGGACGTGAAGGTGCCTCTGCTCATCTCCATCAGTTGCATCGCCGCGGGCCTCGGGGCCACCGGCTAAGTGCATCCTGGCGCGCTTCCGGGTTCCGTTCGTTTCGGCGGGGAGCGCATTCATACCTGAGAAGAAGGAAGGGGAATTGTTATGAGCTTTACCTTGATCGAGCAGGCCACGCCGCGCCTGCACCGCTCCGAGCTGGCCGTGCCGGGCTCCGCGCCGGGCATGTTCGAGAAGGCCGCCCAGTCGAAGGCCGACCAGATCTTCCTCGACCTCGAAGACGCCGTCGCTCCGGACGACAAGGAGCAGGCGCGCAAGAACATCATCCAGGGCCTCAACGACATCGATTGGGGCAAGAAGGTGATGACGCTGCGCATCAACGGCCTCGACACGCAGTATTGCTACCGCGACGTCGTCGACGTTCTCGAGAACTGCCCGCGTCTCGACGTGGTGCTGATCCCGAAGGTCGGCGTGCCGGCCGACGTCTACGCGATCGACATGATGATCACGCAGATCGAGCAGTATAAGAAGCGCACCAAGCGCATCGGCATCGAAATCCTGATCGAGACCGCGCTCGGCATGGCGAATGTCGAAGCCATCGCGCAGTCGTCGAAGCGCCTTGAGGCCATGTCGTTCGGCGTCGCCGACTACGCCGCCTCGACCCGCGCGCGCACGACCGTCATCGGCGGCGTGAACCCGGATTACGGCGTGCTCTCCGACAAGGACAAGGACGGCAACCGCGAATATTTCTGGATGGATCAGTGGCACGCCGCCCAGACCCGCATGATGGTCGCCTGCCGCGCCTACGGCCTGCGCCCGATCGACGGTCCGTTCGGCGACTTCAACGATCCCGATGGTTACATCGCCGCCGCCAAGCGCGCCGCCGTGCTCGGCTATGAAGGCAAGTGGGCGATCCATCCGTCGCAGATCGAGCTGGCCAATCAGGTCTTCACGCCCTCCGAGGCGGAAGTCACCAAGGCCCGTCGCATTCTCGACGCGATGGCGCAGGCCGCGAAGGAAGGCAAGGGCGCCGTGTCGCTCGACGGCCGCCTCATCGACATCGCTTCGATCCGTATGGCCGAAGCGCTGATCGAGAAGGCCAACGCGATGGCCGAAGCGTAAGGAACTTCCCCCTCTCCCCGCTTGCGGGGAGAGGTCTGGGGCAATTGGCGGAGCGTCGATCACGACGGTCGGCGGGAGACGCGGCGATTGCCGCGTTTTCCATTCCGGTCTAAACCCCAAGCCCACGACTTGGCCTTTTCCCGCATAGCCTGTCGAAAGACGGACGCCTGACCACGCCCTATGCGGGGAGAGGCGTCTTGGCGCCTCTTTTTCCCGAGTACGGAATCCTCCATGTCCGCCGATCACCGCCAGCTTCTCCGCGCCATGTTCGACGCCGCCGTGGGCGCCGCGCATCCCTCCGTCTGCCTGCCGCAGCATCTCGAGAAGATCGCGCCGCCCAAGGGCCGCACGATCGTCATCGGCGCCGGCAAGGCGGCCGCCTCCATGGCCGCGGCGGTCGAGGCGAACTGGAAGGGCGGGCCGCTCGATGGCCTGGTCGTCACCCGTTACGATCATGGCGCGAAGACCAGCCAGATCGAGGTGATCGAAGCCTCGCACCCGGTGCCGGACGCCGCCGGCCGCGAAGCGGCGAAGCGCATTCTCGAAAAGGTGCAGGGCCTGACGGAGGACGATCTCGTTCTCGCGCTCATTTCCGGCGGCGGCTCGGCGCTGATGGCGCTCCCCGCCGAAGGCGTGACGCTCGAAGAAAAGCAGGCGGTCAACAAGGCGCTGCTCAAGAGCGGCGCGAATATTTCCGAGATGAATTGCGTCCGCAAGCATCTCTCCGCCATCAAGGGCGGCAAGCTCGCTGCGGCGGCCGCGCCGGCGCGCGTCGTCGCGCTGATGATTTCGGACGTGCCGAATGACGACCTTTCCGTCATCGCCTCCGGCCCGACCGTTCCCGATCCGACGACGCGCCACGACGCGCTCGCGGTCATCGCCAAATACGGCATCAACGCCCCTGAGGCGGTGATCCGCCACCTTTCCAGCGACGCCTGCGAGACGCCGAAGCCCGGCGACAGGATTTTCCAGCGCGTCGAAAACACCCTCATCGCGACGCCGCAGGGCTCGCTCGACGCCGCCGCCAAGGTCGCGCGCGAAGCCGGCTACACGCCCTGCATCCTCGGCGATCTCGAAGGCGAGTCGCGCGACGTGGCGCTCGTTCACGCGGGCGTCGCCAAGCAGATCGCCCTTCACGGCCAGCCCTTCGAACCGCCGGTCGCCCTCATCTCCGGCGGCGAGACGACGGTCACCGTGCGCGGCAACGGCAAAGGCGGCCGCGACGCGGAGTTCCTGCTGGGCCTGACGCTGGCGCTCGAAGGCTTCGGCGACATCTCTGCCATCGCCTGCGATACGGACGGCATCGACGGCGTGGAGACCAACGCCGGCGCGATCATGACCGCCGACAGCTTCGCCCGCGCGCAGGCCAAGGGCGTGAACCTCAAGGCGCTCTTCGCCAATAACGACGCCTTCTCGGCCTTCGAGGCGCTGGGCGATCTCGTCGTCACCGGCCCGACCCGCACCAACGTCAACGACTTCCGCGCCATCCTCATCCCGCGCCGCGCCAGGGCCGACGAGCCGCGTCCGACCGTCGCGGCCGAGAAGAATGACGGGCTTGGCGGCCAGGTGTTGCGCTGGCTCGGCCTGGGGAAGTAACGCCTCGCGAATTGCTGCGGCGCCGCTAAGTTCTTGGACCGGCGCGCGCGGCTTGCTAGATTGATCGAAACGCGCCGGGCCTCGCGCCCGGCGCAGCTTTGTACGGCCTCGCCGAGACGAAATCCTGGAAGCCAGATGAACAAGCCCGTGAGCCCCGAGACTTTTGACGCGCGCGGCGCCGCCGCCATGTTCGAGCGCTATCGCCGCGAGGATTCCCCCAAGCCCGCGATCTGGAACGACACGCTCGACCTGATCCTCGCCCATCGCTCGCATCGTAATTATCTCGACCAGCCGCTCCCGCAAGGCGCGCTGGAGACGATCGTCGCCGCCGCGCAATCGGCCTCCACCTCCTCCAATCTCCAGGTCTGGAGCGTCGTCGCGGTCGAGGACGAGGACCGCAAGATCCGCCTCGCCGATCTCGCCGGCGGGCAGAAGCACATTCGCGACTGCAAGCTGCTGCTCATCTGGCTGTGCGATCTCGCGCGCCTCGAATTGCTCGGCAAGGAAAAGGGCCGCGACGCCGCCGCGCTGCCTTATCTCGAAATCTTCATGACCGGCGTCGTCGACGCCGCGCTCGCCGCGCAGAACGCGGTCACCGCGCTGGAGTCGCTCGGTCTCGGCTGCTGCTATATCGGCGCCATGCGCAACAAGCCCGAGGAAGTGGCGAAGGAGCTGAACCTTCCGCCCCACGTCTTCGCCGTCTTCGGCATGACGATCGGCGTGCCGGACCCGGCCGCCAACGCCGGCGTGAAGCCGCGTCTGGGCCAAGGCGCCGTTCTGCATCGCGAGCAGTATCATTGGGACGACGCGCAGCGCGACGCGATCGAGACGCTCGACGTGAAGTTCAAGGACTTCCAGAAGGAGCAGGGCTTGCCCGAGCAGGGCTGGATCCGTCAGGTGCTGTCGCGCGTGCGCGGCGTCGACGCCATGAGCGGGCGCGACCGTCTGCGCGAGGCGCTGAAGGCGCTGGGCTTTGAGCTGCGGTAGGTCGTTCCGGTTAACACCCGAGGCGGCCTCGTCCTTCGAGACGCCAGCTTCGCTCGCTCCTCAGGATGAGGCCTAAGTGTTCTCGGTAGACGAAGAAGCCCCTCATGCTGAGGAGCTTGCGAAGCAAGCGTCTCGAAGCGCGAGGGGCGTCGACCCGTCTGTCGCCGTTTCAAAGGCGCGCTCGTGACGATAACGCTCGAAAAACCCACTGAGGATATCGACGGCGACGCCATCGTCGACAAGATCGCCTGGCGGCTCATTCCGCTACTCGTCACGGGCTTCTTCGTCGCCTATCTCGACCGCGTGAATGTCGGCTTCGCCGCGCTCACCATGAACAAGGAGCTCGGCTTCACGCCCGAATTCTACGGCTGGGCGGCGGGCGTCTTCTTCATCGGCTATTGCCTCTTCGAGGCGCCGAGCAATTACGTGATGCACCGGGTCGGCGCGCGGCTCTGGATCGCGCGCATCATGGTGAGCTGGGGAATCATCGCCGCGATCACCGCCTGCGTCTGGGGCGAGGAGAGCTTCGTCGTCCTGCGCTTCCTGCTCGGCGCTGCGGAGGCGGGCTTCGCGCCGGGCGTCATTCTCTACCTCACCTACTGGATCCCCGCCGCGCAGCGCGCGCGCATCCTCGCGGGCTTCCTCATCGCCGTGCCTTTGGGAAGCGCCATCGGCTCGCCGATCTCGGGCGTCATCCTCTCGACCATGGACGGCGTCGCGGGTTTTTCCGGCTGGCGCTGGTTGTATCTCCTCGAAGCGCTCCCCTCGATCCTCCTTGGCGTCGTCTGTTTCTATTATCTCCCGGATCGCCCGACCGAGGCTAAATGGCTTAGCTCCGCCGAGCGCGACTGGATCGAGACGACGCTGGCGCGCGAGGCGCCGCCGCAGGACGGCAATCACTGGCGCGCGCTGACCGACCCGCGCATCCTCATTCTCGGCGTCGCCTATTTCGGCGTGGTGATGGCGCTCTACGGCCTCTCCTTCTGGCTGCCGCAGATCATCAAGGGCTTCGGCGCCTCGACACTGGCGACGGGCTTCCTCGCGGCCATTCCCTATGCCTGCGGCGCGCTCGCCATGTGGCTCTTGAGCCGGAGCTCGGATCGCAATCGCGAGACGGTGTATCACACGGCGATCGTCGCGGTTCTCGGTAGCGTCGGCCTCGCCGCCGCCGCCTATGCGCCCTCGCATTCGATCGCGATGATCGCGCTGACGCTCGCCGCCATGGGGTCCGTTTCGGCGCTGCCGACCTTCTGGAGCTTCTGCACGCTGGCGCTCGGTCCCGCCGACGCCGTTGTGGGCGTCGCGGTGATCAACTCCATCGGCAATCTCTCGGGGCTCGCCGGGCCCTGGCTCGTCGGCCTGATCAAGGGCGCGACGGGGGAGTTTTCGGACGCGCTGCTCGCTCTTGCGGCGGGGCCGTTACTGACGGCCATTTTGATCTTGCGGCTCGGGCGGGGCGTACCCCGCCGCTGATGTCGTCGCGGCCGAAACGCGCTTTATCGCGTGGGCGATTTCCAGATGATCGTGGGCGACGCGCCTTGGCTGGCGGGCGCTTCTTGCGCCGCTGGCGCGCCCTTCGAGTCTTGAGGCCCGGCCGAGCCCATAACGCCGTGGTTCAACTGGCTGTGATCCATCCCGTCGACATTGGGATCGCCCGCCTGCTTGGCCGCGGCGCCCGCCGCTTCAGGCGAAGCGCCGCCAGCGTCTGCGCCCGCGACCGCTTGCGTCACGCCCAGCGCCAGAAGGCCAGCAAAGGCCATGCTCAACAATTTATAACGCGCCATATGTTTCTCCGCCCGTTCTGCGGCCGCATGCGTCGCGGCCGAAGCGCATTATAGCGAGAGAGGCGCTGCGATTATCTCTCTATTTTTGCGCTTATTCCCGAGCTTCAGCCGGCCCCTTTCGTGAGGGCTCACGATCTGGCTCCACAAGCCGTCCTCAGGAGGATATGGGCGGTTTGTGGAGATGAGGATAAGATTTTGGGTAGCGGCGCCCATGCTCCGGTGGAATTGCGAAAGGGAGGCGGTCCGCAGCGCCATTGTCGTTCATGGCGGGAATGCCGGAACTGGATGAAGCGCTGGGTCTGCCCCCTCTCCTGCGCGAAGCGCGGGGGAGGGTTGGGGAGGGGGCGCTCCCGAATCTCTGGCTGCCACGCACGCCCTTCGATCCAGGCTAATATCGTCTCGCAGACGCCACCGAGATTCCGATAGACGTCCTCATTCGCGACGCGCAGGACGCGATACCCGTTTGCTGCAAACCATTGATCGCGTCGCCTGTCATAGGCGATCTGTTCCTCGCTCGAATGCGTCGCGCCGTCGACCTCGACGATGAGGCGCGCGTCCACGCAAAGAAAATCCGCCACGAATGGCCCGCAGGGCGCCTGCCGTCGGAATGACAGTCCCGCGAGTCGATGCGCGCGCAGCGAGTGCCAGAGTTTGCGTTCCGCGTCTGAGAGTTCCCGTCGCAAATTGCGGGCGCGTTTGGTCATGATGCGGGTTTGCCGCAATGAACCCTCGCTTCGCTCGGCCCCCTCCCTGTCCCTCCCCCGCTTCGCGGGAGAGGGGACGCGCGGCGCCATTGTCGCTCAAGCCAAAAATGGGTGAACCAGAATCCGCACAATATGCATCTGTGCGGAGAAAGTCGGAAATGTGATGAGTTACCCCTCAATCTCCTCCCGCTTGATCTCCAGTTCCAGCCACTCCTCCTCCGCAGCCGCCAGCTCGCTCTCGATCGCCGCGAACATCTCGCTCGCCTTGGCAAATTTCGCGGCGTCCTTGGCGTAAAGCTCGGGATCGTCCAGCAGCGCCTGCAATTTCGCGCGCTTGGCTTTCAGCTCGTCCATCTTCGCGGGCAGCGTCGCCAAGGCGTGCTGTTCCTTGAAGGAGAGCTTCGCTTTCGCGGGCGCTTTTTCGGCGGGCCTTTCCTTGGCGACCTTCTCCTTCGGCGCCTGCGACGCCACGACGCCGCGTGCGTCGACGCCGCGGCCGCGTTGCGCGATCATGTCGCTATAGCCGCCCGCATATTCCAGCCAGCGGCCGTCGCCCTCGCTCATCAGCACGCTCGTCGCGATGCGGTCGAGAAAGTCGCGATCGTGGCTGACGACGATCAGCGTGCCGGGATAATCGGCGAGCATTTCTTCGAGAAGGTCGAGCGTTTCGAGATCGAGATCGTTGGTCGGCTCGTCGAGCACGAGAAGGTTCGACGGCTTGGCCAGCGCGCGCGCGAGCATCAGACGGCCGCGCTCGCCGCCCGAGAGCTTGCCGATGGGCGTGCGCGCCTGTTCGGGCTTGAAGAGGAAGTCCTTCATGTAGCCGACGACATGACGCCGCTCGCCATTGATCTCGACCGTGTCCGAGCCCCCGCCGGTGAGCGCGTCCTGAAGCGTCGTTTCGGGCTTGAGGCTCGCGCGGCTCTGATCGAGCGTCGCCATCTCCAGCCCCGCGCCGAGCTTCACCTTGCCGCTGTCGGGCGCCAGCACGCCGGTCAGGAGATTGATCAGCGTCGTCTTGCCCGCGCCATTGGCGCCGACAATGCCAAGCCGGTCGCCGCGCAGCACGCGGGTCGTGAAATTGTCGATGATGACCCGCTCGCCATAGCTTTTTCCGATGCGGAACGCCTCGATGACGAGCTTGCCGGAGAGGTTCGCCTCGCTCGCCTCGAGCTTCACCTCGCCCGTCGGCATCACGCGGTTTTTGCGCTCGGCGCGCAGCGAATGGAGGCCGGCGAGCCGCTTCATGTTGCGCTTGCGCCGGCCGGAGACGCCGTGGCGCAGCCAATGCTCTTCATTGGCGATCTTGCGCTCGAGCTTGTGGGCCTGCTTCTCTTCCTCCTCCAGCTCCTTGTCGCGCCAGGCCTCGAATTCCGCGAAGCCGCGCGAGAGATGCTTGGCGCGGCCGCGGTCGATCCAGACGGTCTCGCGCGTCAGGTCCTGCAAAAAGCGGCGGTCGTGGCTGATGATGACCATGGCCGAGCGCAGGCCGGCGAGCCGCTCTTCGAGCCAGAGGATGGTCGGCAGGTCGAGATGGTTCGTC
The DNA here is from genome assembly GCF_049675845.1 of Methylocystis parvus. Lineage (GTDB taxonomy): Bacteria > Pseudomonadota > Alphaproteobacteria > Rhizobiales > Beijerinckiaceae > Methylocystis > Methylocystis parvus_A. Next base: position 2,123,070 of record NZ_CP187161.1, on the reverse strand, counting down.
GGCTCGTCGAGGAGCAGAATGTCGGGCTCGGGCGCGAGAACGCGGGCGAGCGCCGCGCGGCGGGCTTCGCCGCCCGAGAGGTTCGACGGGTCCTCGTCGCCGGTGAGGCCGAGCTCCAGCAGCAGCGTTCGGGCGATGTGCGGGTCGTCGAGCGGCCCCAACCCGGCCTCGACATAGGCGGCCGTGGTGGGGAAGCCGGAAAAGTCCGGCTCCTGCGGCAGATAGCGCAGCGACGCCCCGGGCTGGAAGAAGCGCTGGCCGGCGTCGGATTCGAGCTCCCCTGCCGCGATCCTGAGCAGGGTCGACTTGCCTGAGCCGTTGCGGCCCACAAGGGCGACGCGCGCGCCGGGCGCGACGGAAAGGTCGGCGCCCTCCAGAAGCGGCTTGCCGCCAAGGGTGAGCATGACGCCCTGAAGGGCGAGAAGGGGAGGGGGAGCCATCTGAGCTTTTTTGCCGTATTTTTCGAGAACCGTTGGCTCTTTTCCATGGCCGCGACGATTTTGTCACCTCCCGGCGCCCCCAAAGCGGGCGAAAAGGTCTTTCAAAAAATGTGAAATGGGGCCATGTCTTTCGTTATGACGGACTCTCAAGAAGACAGGCTGGTCGAAGCCCTTCGCATCGTGGACGTCCATGGCGACGTCGCGCCGCCGCATGTCCAGGACCCGATGACCATGGTCATCCGCCAGAGGGCGCTCATCGCCGATCTCATGCGCTGGGATGACAGGAGCGGCCGTTACGTCCTCACGGGCACGGGCCGCAGCCGCATCACCGCGCGCCATCGGGCGCCCGGCGCGGTGCTGCGCTTCAAGCCCCGCGCCGAGCTGGCCGGGGCCAAACGGCGCAGCGGGGATTAGGCCGGAATCTTTCCGCTCTTCGGCTTCTGGCCCTTGCGCTTGGGGCCATGCCCGGCGCCCGCGTCGCGCCTTTCCGGGCGCTCGTCGCGGGCCTTGGGGCGCGCTCCCTTCGGCGGCCGTGCGTTCCCCGCATCCTGCGGTCCCTCCAGCCTCTCCACCCGAATATTGTCGCCGCCGGGCCGCCGCATATTGGCGGCGAAGTCGCCCGCCGCCGCCTCCGCGATCTCCACCCGCGTGTCGTGATCGAAAATGCGGATCGCGCCGATATCGTCGCGCGTGACGTTGCCCTTCCGGCAGAGCATGGGCAGCAGCCATTTCGGGTCCGCGTTCTTCTTGCGGCCGATGTCGAGGCGAAACCAGACCGCGGGCCCGCCGAGGCTCTTCGCCGGCCGCGCCTTGCCGGGCTCCCGGGGCTCCCTCTCGTGCGGTCGCCCTTCGTCGCGTCGCGGACGCATGCTGCGCGTTTCCCCGGGGTCGCTCACTTCCTCGATCGCCGGCAGGCGCGCGCGCCAGAGCCGCGCCAGCACGGCGCCGATCTCTTCGGGCGTGCGCTCCGCGACGAGCAGCCGGCCCAGCGCAAGATCTTCCTCCGACGGCGTTTCCGTCAACAGAGGGTCCTGCAACATGCGTTGCTGATCCAGCCTGCGGATCTCCTCGGCGTCCGGCGGCCCGCTCCAGCGCGCATGGACGCCGGCTTCGCCAAGCAGGCGCTCCGCGCGCCTCGCCCTCGATCCCGGCACGAGGAGCGCGCTGACGCCCTTGCGGCCGGCGCGTCCCGTCCGGCCGCTGCGATGCTGCAGGGCCTCGGTGTCGTGCGGCAGATCGGCGTGGATCACGAGGCCGAGATTGGGAAGGTCGATGCCGCGCGCCGCGACGTCGGTCGCGACGCAGACGCTGGCGCGTCCGTCGCGCAGCGCCTGCATCGAATGATTGCGCTCGTGCTGGCTCAGCTCGCCCGAAAGGAGCACCGCTCCAAAGCCGCGCTCCACCAGCGTCGCATGGAGATGGCGCACCGCCTCGCGCGTATTGCAGAACACGATGGCGGTCTGCGACTCGAAATAGCGCAGCAGATTGATGGTCGCGTGCTCGATCTCGTTCGGCGCGACCCGGACGGCGCGATACTCGATGTCGGCGTGGCCGCGCTCGGTTCCCGCGACGTCGATGCGCAGCGCGTCGCGCTGGTAACGCTTGGCGAGCGCGACGATGCCCTTGGGCATGGTCGCCGAAAAGAGCAGCGTGCGCCGCTCCGGCGGGGTCGCGTCGAGAATGAATTCGAGGTCTTCACGGAACCCGAGATCGAGCATCTCGTCGGCTTCGTCGAGCACGACGGCCCTGAGTTTGTGGGGGACGAGCCCGCCGCGCTCGATATGGTCGCGCAGGCGCCCCGGCGTGCCGACGATGATATGCGCGCCCTCCGACATTTTGCGGCGCTCGAGGCGCGCATCCATGCCGCCGACGCAGGCGACGATCTTCGCCTCGGCGTAGCGATAGAGCCATTGCAGCTCGCGCTCGACCTGCAAGGCGAGTTCGCGCGTCGGCGCGACGATGAGGGCGACGGGGGCGCCGGGCTGGCCCAGACGCTCGCGGCCTTCCAGGATCGTCGAGGCGATGGCGAGGCCGAAGGCCACGGTCTTGCCGGAGCCCGTCTGCGCGGAAACGAGAAGGTCGCGGCCTTCGGTCTCGCTGCCGAGAACGGCGGTTTGAACCGGGGTCGGGGTCGTATAGTCGCGCTCGGAAAGCGCGCGGGCCAGCGGTGCGCCGGCGGTCAAAAAGGTCACTTGCGCCTTGCCTGATGGGAGGGAAGCGGCGCGACCTTAGTGGAATTCTCGCGGCGGCGCCATCTTTTGCGCTTAGGGCGTCTCCTGCCGCATCAGCAGCAACTGCCCGCCTTCCACGATCTCCACGTCCTTCTTTCCCTCGCGCATCGCCTGGAAATGCGGTTGCGCGGTCAGGAGGAAGGCGCGTTGCTTCGACCCGCCCAGCAGCGGCGTCACGTCGATGATTCCCGAGGATTCCTCGTCCATCGAGAGCGCGCCTTCCTTCCCGAACAGCGCCGGATCGTGCCGGGCGAGCGGCAGGAGCGCGCCGGTCTTCGGATCGAACTGGTGGATACGTGCGAGATAGGTTCCCTCGTAGGGATCTTCCTGCAGGAAGACCTGCCCATTTTCGGCGACGGTCATGTTGTCCAGCATATGCTGGCCCTCGTCGCCCCGCAGGAGAATGCGGATCGTTCCGCCTTTCTGGGGCTGCGAGAAATCGTCGAAGTCCACGGCCCAGAGACGGCTCGGCTGGTCGAAGGTCGCGGTGGTGTTGAAGTAGAAGCGGTTCGGATCGCGCGTATCCCAGGCCCCGTCTTCGGGGCGCAGGAATTCCGTGACGCCGTTTCGCTTTCTCAGCGCGTCAATCTCACGTCCGGACAGCGCGCTGACGTCGCCGAGATCGACCAGCGTAAAGCGGGCGGCTTTCTCGGGACCGAGGGGATCAAGGACCGGCGCCTCGCTCGGCATCGCCTCGATCTTCAGACCGAAAAGGCGCCCATGCGCGAGGCCGGCGCGCTCGACCGCGTCGCCGGTCGCCTGCTTGTCGCCGGCGTAGAAATAGACTTCCCCCTTCGGATGCGCGTCTTCCATCATGCCGACAATGGTCCGGCGGCCGCCTTGCGGATGCGCCACCAGATTTTCGAAAGCCATGTTGCCGAGCGCGGCAAGCTCGTAGGATTTGCCCGCCTCCGGCCCCGTCACGACATGCGCGAAGGGCCGCCCTTCCGGGTCCTGCTCTTCCCCGCTCATGAAGATGCGGCCGTCATAGCCGAGTCCGCTCGCCGGATCGTAGAAGGCCGTTCCGCCCGCGAGGTCGGCCGAGCAGAGCTTGCCGAGGGGCGTCTTGAGCGGAACATAACGCCCGCTCGCCGCATCATAGTCGAAAGCCTGCTCGATGAGGTCGCCGGCGCTCGTGACGCGCAGGCTCGCCTTATCGATGACGAGCCTGCTGACGAAGGCGCCGGCGAAGCCGTGGCGGCGGACGACCCCTGCGCCGGGCTTCAATTCATGATCCATGAGGACCGTGATCGTGCCGTCGCCATTGTCGAAGGCGCCGAGCCCGTCGGGCGCGCCCGCCATGCGCCAGGGCGTCCCGTCGGGCTTCTGGCCGATCGCGTCGCCGGCGGTGAGGATGGATGTGAAGGAGACGCCGGGCGCGAGCGGTTCGAGATAAGGCGGAGTTGTCGTCGAGGGGCCCATCGCGCCGGGCGGCGGAGTCGTTTCCGCGAGGGTGGTCGCGGCGAAACCAATGAGGGCGGCGCAGAGGCCGCCGAAAGTCACGCGCCGCATATCAGGCTCCGAACTGCGCCGGACTCCGTCATTGCCACCCATTGAAGACGATAGGCTGACAGGTGAGGGGATTGCCTTCGGGTTAGTCGAGAAACCTCCGAGGCGGCCTCGCCCTTCGAGACGCGCCCTTCGGGCGCTCCTCAGGGTGAGGCCTAAGTGTTTCACGAACCAAGAACAAGCCCCTCATGCTGGAGACCTTTGCACGAAACGTTTCGGCGTGATTCACTCCCGGCAGAGCGGGAGGATGATCATGCCGAAGCGCCGAGTGGGCCAGCTTGATTTTGTCGATGGGTTGGTTGCCCAGCGCCCTCAATCCCGGCCTTCGGCTCTGATGGAGATCGCGCGCCTCGTCGATTGGGCGCCCTTCGAGAAGCTGCTCGGGGCGATTCCGGTCGCGGCGAGGGGCGAGCCCTCCTATCCGGCGCTCGTCATGTTCAAGGCGCTGCTCCTTCAGCGATGGCATGGCCTTTCCGATCCGGAAATGGAGACGGCGCTGGCGGATCGCCTGAGCTTCATGGCTTTCGCCGGCCTCGCGCTCGGCGATCCGACGCCGGATCACTCGACCATCTGGCGTTTCCGCGAGAAGCTTGGGAGCCATGATCTGCTCGACCCGTTGCTGGCGGAGGCCAATCGCCAGATCGAGGCGGCGGGGCTCATGGTCAAGCAAGGCACGCTGATCGACGCGACGCTGGTGACGAGCGCTGCCAGACGCCCGCGCATGGATGAAGGAAAGACAAGTTCGACCGACAAGGAGGCGCGGTTCGGCACGACCAATGAACGCGGCCGTTTCGCCTTTGGCTACAAGATGCATGTGGCGGTCGACGCCGGCTCCGGCCTCGTGCGCGACATGAGGCTGACGCCGGCCAATGTGCAGGACGTCTCGGTCGCGCCGCAACTTCTCGATCAGGCGGCGGGGACCGTCTATGCGGATCGCGGCTATGACAGCGACGGACTGCGGTCGGAGCTTGCGCGGCGGGAACTGGGCGACGGCCTCATGCGCCGCAAGCGCGGCCGGCCCCTGACGGAAGCGGACGTCGCGCGCAATCATGAGCTGTCGCTGGTTCGCCGCGCGGTCGAAAGCCTATTCGGCACGATGAAGCGAACTTATCGGCTCGGCCGCATGCGCGCCTTTTCGCAATTAAGCAACGCCGCCGATCTCACGCTCTTCTGCCTCGCCTTCAATCTACGTCGCTGGCGCGTCCTCGCGGCGCAGTGAAGGCAAGGCGGACGCCCCGGGGAGCGTCCGCCCAGCGCTGGTCTGTCCAGGCGAAGCATCCCCGCCGCCCAAACCGACAGATCCAACAGCGGCCCACGGGCCGTTAAACCCGTCTCGCGCAGACACCCGCTTCCGTGCAAAGGTCTCCATGCTGAGGAGCCTGCAAAGCAGGCGTCTCGAAGCGCGAGGGGCGTCGGCATGCCTTGATAGACTGTCTAAGGAAAACCCTCCGCCCGTTAGCCCCCGAGCCCCAGCGCCTTCCGCACCCGCGCCGAATAGCCGTAGAGATCGGGCCGCTGCACGAGCCGTCCCATATCGTCCACGTAAGCCGTGAAATAGACGATATGCACCGGCAGGGGCTTGGTCAGATTGATGTAGCGCTCGCTCGGGCCAATCATCTTCTTGACGCGCTCTTCCGACCAGCCGCTGCCGGGGCCGAGCACCGCCGAGGCCAGCGCGAAGGGCTGGTCGACGCGCATGCAGCCATGGCTGAAAGCGCGGTGCGACTGCGAAAAGAGGCCGCGCGACGGCGTGTCGTGCATGTAAACCGCGTAGTCGTTCGGGAAAACGAATTTGATGCGGCCGAGGGCGTTCTTCTCGCCCGGCGGCTGGCGCACCACCATCTGCCCGTTGCGATAGGAGACCTGATAGCCCGCGCCGACGTCGCCCTTCCACTCCTTCTGGATGATGGATTGCGGCACGTACCAGGACGGGTTGACGATGATCTCCCGCATCGCGTTGGAGAAGATCGGCGTGGGCGTCTCCACCTTGCCGACGATCACGCGCGTGCGATGCGCGACCATATTGTTGCGAATGACCGCCAGCTCGAAGTCGGGGATGTTCACCTCGATGCGCTCGTCGCCCATGTCGCGCGGCAGCCAGCGCCAGCGCTCCATATTGGCGAGGATTTCCCCTTCCATCGCCGAGGTCGAAGCGCCGCCAAGCGTCTCCATGCGGCGGCGCTTGGATTTCACGGCCGGCATGGCGTCGGTCTGCGCGACGCCTTCCTCGGCGGCGGCGACGCGCTCATTGGCTTCGGGCAGGCCCGCGCGGCGCCCGCGCAGCTCGGCGAGCTTCTCGCGCAATTGCTGATAGCCGAAATGCGGCGGGTTGAAATCCTGCAGCGTCTCGCCGGCGCGATAGCCGGCGCCGGAAACCTGCGCGATCGCTTCCGCCGGGTCGGGCAGCCAGGTCTTGGCGCCGATGAGGCGCGAGAGCCTTTGCGGCTCCAGCCGCCCGCCGCGCGCCTGATTGGCGTAGGTCGCGACGGCCTCGGAGAGGGCGAGTTCGTCCGCGACAGAGGGGGCGCCCGCATCGGCGGCCGGGATCGTCAGGCCGCGCAGATCAAGCCCGTCCTCATTCGCCGCGCGCAGACGCGTGACGGCGGAGGCGGCGCCTTCGCGCCAGCCATTGGCGTCGGTCCAGAAGGGCTCGAAATGGCGCGCGACATAGGCCGCCGCGATCTTGGCGCGCATCGCGCGGCGCGGCGCGTTGCGGGCGACGTCGGGCGCGTTGGTCCAGTCCGTCAGCGCCGAGGCGAGGGCGCGCTGGTTCTCGGGCAGGAGATTCCAGGCGAGGTCGAGTTCGTCCGGGGCGGCTGGCTCGACGCGCAGCTTCGCGGCCGTGAGCGCGACGACGGGCGGCGCTTCGGGCGCGGCCAGCGCGTCGATCGGCTGGACGGTCGACGCCTTGACGAGGCCGGTCAGCGCGACGGCGGCGGGCGGCGTGAAGAGATCGGCGCGGCGCGGCTCGGCGCCCGCCGGCGCGGCCGCGAGCGCCGCCGTCAGCGCGACGGCTGAAAGGGAGAATCGAGCAAAAATGTTGCGAGCCTGCATGGCTGCCTCGCACGAAACCGGGATACGGCGCGGATTCGTAAACCAAAACGGTTAAGGATATTGGCGTGGCGTCGCCGTGCGCCGCGCCAGGTTCTGACACAATATCTAGCGTGCGGGCGTCCGGCTGTTAATTGGCGCACACGGCAAAGCGCGCGCTTTTGTCGCAAAAAGCGACAGTGTGGCGTGGGGGACACATGCCGGATGGCAGGGGCGCCGCTTTGGCGCCATAGCGAGGTCCGCCATCCGGCGCTATGGTAGGAAGGATCAGACGAGGCAGCCGGATGAAGCCCTATATCGTGATCGTCCACAAGGACGAGAACAGCGCCTATGGCATGACCTTCCCCGACGCGCCGGGATGCTTTTCCGCCGCCGATGAGATCGACGATCTCTTCGCGATGGCGAATGAAGCGCTGGAGCTTTGGGGCGAGGGGATGCGGGAGGATGGGCTGCCGATTCCGGAGCCGCGCGATTTCGAGGCGCTGCGCGCCGATCCCAAATGGGCCGAGCAATTGAAAGCCGCGGATATCGTCATCGCGGTGGCGGCGCCTTGGGCCGAGAGGCGAGAGGCGGCGGAGTAATCAGTCCTTCGCCCAGCCGGCTCCCTCATAAATGCTGGCGACTGTTTTCGGCGGCATGTCTTTCTTCGGATGAGGCACGGTTATGCGACCGGGCTTTGCCGGATGCTTGAATTGATGATGTGAGCCTTTCGAGCGCACGAGTCGCCAGCCTTCCTTTTCGAGGCGGCGGATAATGTCGCGGCTGTTCGTGAGCATTGGCGCCTACGATTTTGTTGAGCGCCTATCCAAATATCACCAAGGCCGCTTAAAAGCCCAAATCCACGGGGTTTGTCCACAGATGATGAGTCTAGTGCTGGGCTTATGTTCTTTCTCTGTTCCTAATACTCCGAATTACCCCGCCTCCAAAAACGTCTCCAGCACCATCTTCCGCCCGGCCTTATCAAAATCCACCGTGCATTTGTTCCCGTCCACCGCCGCCACCGTGCCTGGCCTTCTATGGTCAGCGGTTGCTTCGAACGCGACGGGCGTGACGCGGGTTCGGCTTTCGCCGCCTGCGCGCGCTTCCAGCCGGGGGAGCTGTAGTTCGAGTTGTAAGTATCGAGATTGGCGAAGCGCGAGACGGCGTAGCCGCCATATTGCGACGCGCTCGGCGCCTCCACCACCTCGACATGGGTCGGCGGCAGATTGTCGACGAAACGCGACGGCACGGTCGGCTGCCACAGGCCGCGAATGCGGCGATTGCTCGCAAAGAAAATGCGCGCGCGCTTTTTCGCGCGCGTGAGGCCGACATAAGCGAGGCGGCGTTCTTCCTCCAGCCCCGCGCGGCCCTGCTCGTCGAGCGAGCGCTGATGCGGGAAGAGTCCTTCCTCCCAGCCGGGCAGATACACGGTCTCGAATTCCAGCCCCTTCGCGCCGTGCAGCGTCATGATCGAGACGCGCTCCTGCTCCTTCGACTCGTCCGCCTCCATCACCAGCGACACATGTTCGAGGAAGGCGGCGAGGTCGGGAAACTCCTCCATCGCGCGGACGAGTTCCTTGAGGTTTTCGAGGCGGCCGGCGGCTTCGGGCGTCTTGTCGTCGCGCCACATCTGCGTATAGCCGGACTCATCGAGCACCATTTCGGCGAGCTCGTGCTGCGGCTTCGTTTCGATGAGAGATTGCCAGCGGTCGAAATCGGCGACGAGATTTTTCAATGCGCCGCGCGGCTTCGGCTTCAGCTCTTCGGTTTCGGTGAGAAAGCGCGCCGCCTGCATCAGCGGAATGCGTTCGCGACGCGCATATTCGTGCAGCAATTGCACCGTCGCGTCGCCCAACCCGCGCTTGGGCGTATTGACGATGCGCTCGAATGCGAGATCGTCGGCAGGATGGGCGACGCAGCGCAGATAGGCGAGCGCGTCGCGGATTTCCAAGCGCTCATAGAAGCGCGGGCCGCCGATGACGCGATAGGGCAGGCCAATCTCGACGAAGCGTTCTTCGAATTCGCGCATCTGGAAGGACGCGCGCACGAGAATGGCGATCTCTTCGAGCGAATGGCCCTTGCGCTGCAATTGCTCGATGTCTTCGCCGATGACGCGCGCTTCCTCCTGGCTGTCCCACACGCCGGTGAGCGTCGGCTTCTCGCCCTCCTCGCCGTCGGTGAACAGCGTCTTGCCGAGGCGCCCCTCATTATGGCGATGAGATGCGAGGCGGCGGCGAGGATGTGTCCCGTCGAGCGGTAATTGCGCTCGAGCCGCACGATCTTCGCGCCAGGAAAATCCTGCTCGAAGCGCAGAATGTTTTCGACTTCCGCACCGCGCCAGCCATAGACGCTCTGATCGTCGTCGCCGACGCAGCAGACATTGCGACGGCCCTGCGAGATCAGGCGCAGCCAGAGATATTGCGCGATGTTCGTGTCCTGATACTCGTCGACGAGGATGTATTTGAAGCGCTGGTTGTAATCCGCGAGCACGTCGGGGTGCTCGCGAAAGAGCCGCAGCGTTTCGAGCAGCAGGTCGCCGAAATCGACGGCGTTGAGAATTTTGAGGCGCTCCTGATAGAGGGCGTAGAGCGCGCCGCCCTTGCCGTTGGCGAAACTCTCCGCTTCGCCCGCGGGCACGTGGTTCGGCAACAGGCCGCGATTTTTCCAGCCGTCGATGCGTTGCGCGAGCGCGCGGGCGGGCCAGCGTTTGTCGTCGACATTTTCGGCTTGCAACACTTGCTTGAGCAGCCGGATCTGGTCGTCCGTGTCGAGGATCGTGAAATTGGGCTTGAGGCCGACAAGCTCGGCGTGGCGGCGCAGGATCTTCGCGCTGATGGCGTGAAAGGTGCCGAGCCATTGCATGGCCTGCGCGCCTTCGCCGACCAGCATCTCGATGCGCTCGCGCATCTCGCGCGCCGCCTTGTTGGTGAAGGTGACGGCCAGAATTTCATAGGCGCGCGCCTTGCCGAGCGCGAGGATATGCGCGATGCGCGTCGTGAGCGCGCGCGTCTTGCCGGTGCCGGCGCCGGCGAGCACCAGCACCGGCCCGTCCAGCGTCTCGACCGCGGCGCGCTGCTCCGGGTTCAGCCCGTCGAGATAGCGCGGCCGCTGCGCCGCGGCGGCCGCCCGCGCGGCGAGCCCGCCTTCCTGCGGCGCGTAATCGTCAAAACTGGACAAGGGGTTGCTCCTCATGATTCCGCTGGCCAGCATATAGGAGAACGGAAGGGGAATCACGAATTCGCGGCGTGCTGCCGGGAAATGCTCGGAGTGCCGGCCAGAGACCCACCCTCCCCTGGAGGGGGAGGGTCGGCGCAACGCGCCGGGGTGGGGTGGAGCCACGCGTCCAATGCCGGGGGGAAAAGCGCGTTCCTTTTTCGCGCCTTTCGGCGCGGCGTCACCCCACCCCGAAGCGCTTTGCGCTTCGACCCTCCCCCTCAAGGGGAGGGTAGGGGTGCGCTCTCCACCCAGCTATTTGGCGCTCACCCGCTCCAGCACGAACACCCGCAGCGCCGAGGATAAATTCGCCTCCCCGCGCCCGGCGTCCACCTGCGCCACGAGAGCCGCGAGCGACACGCCGTCCGCCGCCGCGATGTCCTTGAGCGCGCGCCAGAAAGGCTCCTCCAGCGAGACGCTGGTGCGGTGGCCGGCGATGACGATGGAATGTTTGACGACGCGAATCGCGGGTTTCGCGGCGTCGTTCACGCGGGCTCTTCCGGCGTCTCGCGTTTATGCGCGTCGAGCTTTACGGCGTCGAGCCGCTTTTGCGCGTCGGTCAGTGTGCGCTCTGCCTTGGTGCGCCCGAAGGCGACGCGGTTCGCCTGCGCGGCCTCTTCCTTCTCGCGCCTCTCGCGCGCCTTGCGGGCGCGGCGAAGATTGATGACCTCGCCCACGGACGCGTCGCTCAGGTCTTTTTGCGAAAAGCGTCGATGGAGACGACCTTGGCGTCGCCGCTCTCGCTCTCGGCGGCCTCGGCCGCCGGCGCTTCGGCTTTCTTTTGCGGAGCAGGCTTCTCGGCCGCGGCCTTCTCCGTGGCGTTCTTCTTGGCCTCGGCCTTGGCGGCCTTTGCAGGCGCGGGGGCCGGGGGCGCCTCGGTCGCGTCGTCGACGGCGCGCAGCGTCGGGCGCGCGGGCGGCGCCTCTTCCTCTTCTTCCTCTTCCTCTTCCATTTCGTCGAAATCGGCGGTCTCGAAGCGCAGGCCGAATTCGACCGACGGATCGTAGAAGCCGGTGATGGCGGCGAAGGGGATGTAGAGGTTTTCGGGGATCGAGCGGAAGGACAGCGTCACGCCGAAGCCTTCCTCGTCCACGATGAGGTTCGAATATTGGTGCTGCAGGATGATGGTCAGCTCCTGCGGCCACTGCTCGGCGAGCCGGCGCGACATTTTCACGCCCGGCGCGTCGGTGCGGAAGCTGATCGTGAAATGGTGCTCGCCGGGGAGATAGCCGCTGACGGCCACGTCTCCCAAAACCTTGCGCACCACGCTGCGCATCGCGTCCTGAACGAGAAGATCGTAACGAATAAGATCGGTCGCCATGCGCTCGTCCCTGGCGCCTGGACTTTCTCCGACAGCCCGCGCCTGAAATGAAAGTGGAGGCTTCTGTTGCCAGGCGCCTCCGAGCCCCGCCTAGAAGTGCTAACCCCTAGGGCTTTGATCCCAGTACCAGCGCTGCATTACGCAGCGACGGCCACCGGAGCATAGTTGTCGTTGGCAACTATAAGGTTTGACCCGATAACGGCGGTATCATGCCGAGCGAAAAAGCACCCTTTACGCCCCCGTCGATCCTATTTCGCCCCCGCCGCAGCCCGCCCAAGTCTTCGCTTTCGCAAGTCTTTGCTTTGACGGGCTCTGGTGGAGGCGCCGGGTACCGCCCCCGGGTCCGGATGGTTTATTACGATGTTCGTTTATCGCCATAGCCGGCGAACCGGCAGAACGAATATAGGGGCTCCGACAATTTTACGAAAGGGGCGCTTATGACGGCGCGGTGAATAAGGAAAACGCCCCAGGCGCGGCCGGAAGGGTTTGTTGACGAATCTTAAGGGCGCCTTGTCGCCGCGCCGCCGGCTTGAAACATGAAGCCCCTCACGCCGGGGGGCGCCTGAAAGGCAGGCGTCGCAGCATGAGGGGCGTTGTCGGCGGTTCCTTTGGCCGACGGGCTCATCGCACGATGAGCTGGTCCTTGACCGGAGTCAGAACGTCCCCGGAGACGATCTTGCGGGCCGTCAGATCCTCGACGCTCCTGAAGGGGCGGCCTTTGACGATCGCCTCGGCCACGCTCTTGTTGAAGCCCTTGACGGCCATGAGCTGTTCGACCGTCGCGGCGTTCAGGTCGAGACGCTGCGCCTCGGTCGCCATCTTGTTGGACGGGATGAGCGCGGGCTTGGGCGCGGCGGTTTCGGCGAAGGCCGGGGCGGCGGCGAGGAGAGCGGCGGCGAGAAGGACGTTGCGGATCATCGCTTGAAACTCCTTTGTATCGAGACGGCGTCTCGATGAAGTGGAGCATCGCGCGAAGGGGCTGAACCGGCGCTGAGGGCCGCGTTCATCAAGCGTTTAGGCGCCGGTCCGCCCGTTATTGCTTCGCCGCTTCGCTACTCGCAATGACGGCGCGTCGAGCGGTCACTTCTTCGGCGTCAGGCAGGCAGGCTCCGCGGGCAGGCAGGCGACGCCCGCCATGGAGCAGTCGGGGCCGTCGTCTCCGCGCGCGCAGACGATGCAGCCGTCGGTCCATTGCGCGCAGTCGGGATGATCGTCGCCAAAAGCCGGGACGGGCTTTTGCGTCGCGTGGGACGCGGCCGGAGGCGTCGGCGTTTCGGCGGAGGCGGCGCCGGCGAGGAAGATCAGCAGCGCCGCGAGCCGGATCAATCCTTCTCTCCCACGCGCTTCACGGCGCCGAAGCCCTTCGCCTCCATGGCGAGATGCAGCTTGTTCTGCAGCCCGGCGTCGTCGCCTTTGACCAGCAACGCGGCGTTGTCGGCGAGGGCGTCGCACATCGTCTCGACCCAGGGCTCTTCGGCTTTGGCGAAGTCGTTCAGGACATAGCCATGCACCAGCGACTTGTCGCCCGGATGGCCGATGCCCATGCGCACGCGCTTGTAGTCGTTGCCGACATGGGCGGTGATGGAGCGCAGGCCGTTATGGCCCGCGACGCCGCCGCCGACCTTCACGCGGCATTTGGCGGGAGCGAGATCGAGTTCGTCATGGAAGACGACAATGTCGCCGACCGCAATCTTGTGGAAGCGCGCGGCCTCGCCCACGGAGCGGCCGCTTTCGTTCATGTAGGTCTGCGGCTCCAGCAGCAACACTTTCTCGCCGCCGATATTGCCTTCGCTGACGAGGCCCTGATAGCGCGAGCGCGCGGTCGCGAAGCCGTGGCGGCGCGCAATGGCCTCGATGGCCATGAAGCCGATATTGTGCCGGTTTCTGGCGTATTGGCGGCCGGGATTGCCGAGGCCGACGAAGAGCAGCATGGAAGGTCCCAAAAGAAAATGGCCGGGAGAACCCGGCCATTAGCACAAGACGAGAGGTCCTGCTTACTTCTTGCCCTTGGCCGGAGCGGCCGCGGCGGCCGGAGCGGCTTCCTCGGCGCCGCCAGCCGGCGGGTTGAGGCTCGCGACCGTGAAGTTCTTGTCGGGATTCGTCGGCCGGCAGCCCTCGGGCAGCGGGATCTGCGAGATGTGCAGCGAATCGTTGAAGTCCATGCCGGCGAGATCGGCGGTGACGGCTTCCGGAATGGCGTCGGCCGGCACTTTCATCTCGATCGTGTGATACACGATGTTGAGCGCGCCGCCCTTCTTGATGCCCGGAGCCTGGTCCTGATTGATGAAGTGCACGGGCACGTTCACCTTGAGGAAGGAGCCCGGCTTCAGGCGCAGGAAGTCGACATGGACCGGGAAGTCGCGCACGACGTCGAGCTGGTAGTCGCGCGGAATGGCGCGCTCCTTCTTGCCGTCGATGTCGAGCTCGAAGATCGTCGTGAGGAAGTGGCCCGCGAAGATCAGCTGGGTCGTGACCTTCTTGTCGAGCGAAATCGGCGTGGGCGCTTCGCCGCCGCCATAGAGTACTGCTGGAATACGGCCCTCACGGCGAACGCTGCGGGCGGCCCCCTTGCCGGTCCCGCTGCGCACCGTGGCCGCGAGCGTCTTCATCTCGGCCATTGTCGGTGTCCTTTTAGAAAAAGAAAAAGCGCCGCTCGCCTCCAGGGGTGTCGGAAACGCAGGCGCTGGGCGGCAGCTTATAGGGGAGGGCGCCGCGAGAGGCAAGGCGGCGCGGCGGTCGCGACGCGTCGCCGCATTTCACATAAAAGTCCCCTCTCACTATAGTCTAGCCGACGCCCGCAAGGGTTGCGCTTCGCTTCCTCTTGCGTCAGGCAGACGGGCAGGTTCGCGAATCGTGTGCTTCCCGCCATGCTTAAGCTAAAGGAGATCAATCCGTTATGACGACAGAACACAATCGCCGCCGGGTCGTCGTGACGGGTATGGGCGCGGTCTCCGCGGCGGGCGTCGGCGCCGCTTCACTATGGGCGGCGGCGAAGGGCGGCGTCTCCTGCATTCGCCCGCTCAAGCTCGCGCGCCCCTATCCGGGCCGCATCAAGATCGCGGCGCAGGTGCCGGATTTCGATCCGGCCGCCTATCTCGAGGCCGAACTGCTCCCCTATTGCGACGAGTTCACGCAATATGCGGTCGTCGCCGCCGACGAGGCGATGAAGCAGGCGGGTTTTTCGGGCAAGGAGGCGGGCGGGCCGCGCACCGCGGTCGTCATCGGCACGGGCATTGGCGGCGCCCATACGATCGACGACACGTCGTATCGCGAATATGCGGAGGGCATGAAGCCGGACACGCTGGCGGTTCCGCGCCTCATCCCAAGCGCTGCGCCGACGACGCTCGGCATGCGTTACGGCGCCAAGGGACCGACCTTCGCGCTCGCCTCCGCCTGTTCCTCGGCGTCGCAGGCGATCGGCGAAGCCTTCGAGATGCTGCGCGCGGGCCGCGCCGACCGCGCCATCGCCGGCGGCACGGAGGCCTGCGTCATCAACGGCTCCATGCGCGGCTGGGAGGCGCTGCGCGTCCTGACCCCCGATCTCTGCCGGCCCTTCTCGGCGAAGCGCAACGGCATGACCATTGGCGAGGGCGCCGCTGTTTTCATGCTGGAGACGCTGGAATCCGCGCAGGCGCGCGGCGCGACGCCGCTCTGTGAGCTTGCGGGCTACGGCACGACGAGCGACGCTTTCGATCCGCTGCGGGCCGATGTCGACGGCCCGGCGCGCTGCATGCGCATGGCGCTGGAAAGCGCGGGGCTGGAGCCCAAAGACGTCGATTATCTCAACGCCCATGGCACGGCGACCTACGCCAACGACATGACCGAGTCGGAAGCGATGCGCGTCGTCTTCGGCGAAAAGACGCCGCCGGTTTCTTCGACGAAGCCCATCCACGGCCATGCGCTCGGCGCGTCCGGCGGGCTGGAGATGGTCGTCACCATCAGCGCGCTGCGCGACCAGATCGCGCCGCCGACGATCAATTTCCTCGAACCCGACCCGAAATGCCCGGTGGACGCCGTCCCCAACGAGGCGCGGGCGATGCCGATTCGCGTGGCGATGTCGAACTCCTTCGCCTTCGGCGGCATCAACGCGACGCTGGTGGTGCGGGCGCTGTAGGACTTACGCCTCCAGCTCCGCCCTCAAACCGTCGACGCCTTCGGATATCGCCGTCTCGATGAGTTTCAGCATCTCTTCGCGGTGCGCCTCGTCCGCCTCGAAGCGCACGGTCCAGCACAGGACCGCGCTGTCCTCGCCGTCGTCGTCCACTTCCACGACGCCGCGATAATCCGTGACGGGGAAAGGATGCGTCGGCCGCTCGTAACGCAGCCGCCGCGCGCCTGCGTCGATCTCGACGATGCGGTCGCGCATCTCCGCGCCGTCCGCGAGCGTCATGATCCGCGTCGCGCCGACGCCTTCGCCTTCCACGCGGCATGCGGAGATGATCGGAAACCAGCGGTCGAGCCCCCCGATTCCGGCGATGGCCGCCCAGACCTTATCGGCCGGCGCGTCGATGCGCTTCGTGATGTTGACGGTCGCGCCCATTTACTTCTCCTCGATCCGCGTCTCTGCGAGGCGCTTGGCGAGATAGACCTCCGCGCGCCGCCAGGCCTCGTCGTCGTCGCCGCGAAAGGTCAGCCAGCGATCGTCTATCAGACGATCCTTCTCGACGTCGACAAGCTGGGTTTTCGCCCATTGCACCAGCGTGCTCATCTTGTGCACGCCGCCATAGAGAAGGAGGCGCGCGCCCGCCTTCTTCGCTGCATCGAACAATTCCTGCGGCGTCTCCTTGCCGACCGCGCATGGCGCGTCGCCGCAATCGAGCGGGACGACCCGGAATTTGCCGTCTCGCGCCAGATCGCGGCGCAGCGACGCCATAAAGTCGCGCAGCCGGCGCGCATGGTCTTCCCTTTGGTCACGCGGTTCGCCGGATGTGTCGACATAATCGAAATCGATGAGCGCGACAGCGAGGGACTCGGCGGCGGCGGGGGCCGCCGCGGCGAAGAAGGCGGCGAGCGAGAGCGTGAAAAGAGCTGGTTTCATTGTTTCCTCCGGCTTGGAGCCCCCTCCCTGTCCCTCCCCCGCTTTGCGGGAGAGGGGACGCTCGCGATCCGCTTTCTCAATGAGGGCGACAATCCGCTCCCTCTCCCGCGAAGCGGGGGAGGGTTGGGGAGGGGGCGGTTCCAGAAAAATGATGCCCGCCGCCGCTCCCAAAAACTTGCCATTTCGCGACACCGCACGAGACTCGCGGCGAGGAGGCGGCCGATGGCGCTCGGATTCACCAAGGCGCGTTCGATGGGGCCGGTCGCGGACGCGGTCGAGCGCGCCGGCGGCTCTGTCGCGCGGATCTTCCGCAAGGCGGAGCTGCCGCTGCGGCTGATCGAAACGCCCGACCAGCTCATCTTGCTCAAGGACCAGCTCGCCGTCGTGGAATACGCCGCGCGCGAACTCGACGACGAGACCTTGCCGCTTGTGCTTTCCATGCAGGCGGGTGTCAGAGGGCTCGGCGCCTTCGGCGATCGCGTGCGCGCCGCCCCGACGCTGAAGGACGCGATCGAGCGCTGCAATTCCGGCATGTGCGCCATGCTGCAATCCGCGACGCATATGCGGCTGGAAATATCGGGCGAGCTGGCGTCCTGGACCTATTTCGTCTCCGACGCGGCCGTGCTCGGGCGCGGCAAGAACGAACTCCTCGCCTTCGGCTATATGAGCGAGACGCTCGAGACGTTCGGGGCCGGCGCGCCGCTGCGGGCGGAACTGCCATCGCCGCCGGCGGCGCGGGCGAAGCTCGAAGACATGCTGGGCTGCGATATTGTGCGCGGCGATACGGCCCGGCTCGTCTTCGCCAGCGCGCATCTTGCGCGCGGCAATCCCTTTTGCGCCGGGACAGACGCGCCGCTTGCCGGGGACGTTCCGCCGGCCTGCGATTTCGTCGGCGGCGTCGAGCACCTCCTGCGGCTCGGGCTCCTCGACGGGCTCCCGACCATGGATTTCGTCGGCGCCCGCCTCGGCCTCTCGCCGCGGAGCCTCCAGCGCCGGCTCGCCGAGGCCGGGGCGCGCTTCGAAGTGATTCGCCGGCGGGTTCTGCTGGAGCGCGCCGTGGCCCTGCTCGCCGACCCGCGCCGCCCCATAACGCAGGTTGCATTCGAGCTGGGCTACTCCGATCCGGCGCATTTTTCCCGCGCTTTTCTGGGGATGACGGGCCTAAGCCCCCGGATTTGGCGCAAAAATCGCAGCGTGGGCGGGGCGGGCCCGCGCCCCGCCATGCTTGTCACCCCTGCCGCAAAGGCCTAGGAAGGCCGCAACTTCCCATCATGATTGACGCGTAGGATGACGGAAGAAAGCAAGGAGCCGGGCTCCGCCCCAAAAGGGACGGAATCGGGCGAAAAAGCTGGCAAGGCCGGAGCCAAGAAAAACGCCGCCGCGCTTTCCGCGGCGCTCCGGGCCAATTTGGCGCGCCGCAAGGCCCGTGACCGGGCGTTGCGGACCAACGCGCAAAAGAGCGACAGCGAGGGATAATGGACAGGATCAAAATCGTCGGCGGCGGGCCCCTGAACGGCGTCATTCCCATTTCCGGCGCCAAGAACGCCGCCTTGCCGCTGATGATCGCCTCGCTCCTGACCAAGGAGACGCTGACGCTCGAAAACATGCCGCTGCTCGCGGACGTGACGCAGCTCGAGCGCATTCTCGGCAATCACGGCGTCGACTTCACCATTTCGGGCAAGCGCAAGGGCGACACCGAAAACGCCGGCCGCACGGTGCATTTCACGGCGAAGGAGATCGTCGACACCACGGCGCCCTATGAGCTCGTTTCGCGGATGCGCGCGAGCTTCTGGGTCTTCGCGCCCCTCCTCGCCCGCATGGGCGAATGCCGCGTGTCGCTGCCCGGCGGCTGCGCCATCGGCACGCGCCCCGTCGATCTCCTGCTGACGGCGCTGCAACAGCTCGGCGCCAAGATCGAGATCGAGAACGGCTATGTCGTCGGTTCGGCCAAGGACGGGCTCGTCGGCGGCGAGATCGATTTCGACAAGGTCACGGTCGGCGGCACCCACACCGCGTTGATGGCGGCGACGCTGGCGCGCGGGACGACCGTCATCCGCAACGCCGCGCGCGAGCCCGAGATCGTCGATCTCGCGGACTGCCTGACCAAGATGGGCGCGAAGATTTCCGGCGCAGGCTCTTCCACCATTGAAGTCGAGGGCGTGACCTCGCTCAGCGGCGCGCGCCATTCCGTGATGCCCGACCGCATCGAGGCGGGGACTTACGCCATGGCGGTGGCGATGACGGGCGGCGACGTGCTGCTCGCGGGCGCTCGCGCCGACAGCCTGCAGGCGGCTCTGGACGTTCTGGAGCAATGCGGCGCGACGGTCGCGGAGACCAATGAAGGCCTGCGCATCCATCGCAACGGCGCCGGCATATCGCCGGTCGACGTCGAGACCGCGCCTTTCCCGGCCTTTCCGACGGACCTTCAGGCGCAGTTCATGGCGCTGATGACGCGCGCCAAGGGAACGTCGCGCATTCGCGAGACGATCTTCGAGAACCGCTTCATGCATGTTCAGGAGCTCGCCCGCCTCGGCGCCCATATCAAGCTCGAAGGCGATACCGCCATCGTGACGGGCTCCGACCATCTCGAAGGCGCGCCGGTGATGGCGACGGACCTTCGCGCATCGGTCTCGCTCGTCATCGCGGCGCTCGCCGCGCGCGGCGAAACGACGATCAACCGCGTCTATCACCTCGATCGCGGTTTCGAGCGTCTGGAAAAGAAGCTCTCGGGCTGCGGTGCGCAGATCGAGCGCATCAGCGGACACGCTTGAGGCGCGGACCAGGCCACAACCTTGGCTGCTTGTTTGACTTTGCAGCCATGTCGGGGCTTCTCCGCCAGCAAGATTGATCTTCCCTTCGGAGCCCTTTGGCGCCAACCTTTGGCGGTAAGTTTTTGCGCGCGAATGCGTTGTTCGTTTTCAACCAGCGCGATGCGGATGAGGATTTTCGGCATCCAGCGTGGCGAGAAGATCTTCGCCAGCCTTGATAGCCTTTCGCCGAAGCCGACCCCCGCGCCGCCGGGCGAGACCGCGAAGAAACGGCGCAGACGTCGGCCTTCTCGATCAGCATCTTGGCGAATTCGACGGAGCCCATGTCGCGATAGCGCTCCGGGACTGGCGCCCAGGCGAACATCGTCGCGGGCGGCGGCGGAATGGGCCAGCCGGCCTGCGCGAAGCTCTCCACCAGCACGTCGCGCCGCTTCTTGTAGATGGCGCGCATCTTCATCGACGCAATCGTCGGGGCCGTTGAGCGCGGCAGCGTCGCCGCGACCTGGATCGGCGTGAAGGCGCCGTAGTCGAGATAGGATTTCACGCGCGCCAGCGCGCGCGATCAGGCGTTCGTTGCCGACAGCGAAGCCCATGCGCCAGCCGGCCATGGAGAAGGTCTTCGACAGCGAGGTGAACTCCACGGTGACGTCGATCGCGCCGGCACCTGCAGCACCGACGGCGGCGGATCGTCGTCGAAGTAGACTCGGCGTAGGCGAGATCCGACAGGATGAAGATCTCGTGCTTCTTCGCGAAGGCGACGAGGTCCTTGTAAAAATCGAGCGAGGCGACTTCGGCCGTCGGGTTGGACGGATAGCAGACGATCACCGCGATGGGCTTGGGGATCGAATGGATCATGGCGCGCTCCAGCGCCGAGAAATAATCCGGCGTCGGCGCGGAGGGCACGGAGCGGATGACGCCGCCCGCCATCAGAAAGCCGAAGGCGTGGATCGGATACGTCGGGTTCGGCACCAGCACCACGTCGCCCGGCGCGGTGATCGCCTGCGCCATATTGGCGAAGCCTTCCTTGGACCCCAGCGTCGCGACGATCTGCGTCTCGGGATCGAGCTTCACGCCGAAGCGGCGCGCGTAATACGCCGCCTGGGCGCTTGCGCAGACCCGGGATGCCCTTCGACGCTGAATACCGGTGGGTGCGCGGCTTGTTGATCGTCTCGACGAGCTTATCGACGATGTGCTTTGGCGTCGGCATGTCGGGATTGCCCATGCCGATGTCGATGATGTCCGCGCCGCGCGCGCGGGCTTTGGCCTTCAGGCGGTTCACCTGCTCGAAGACGTACGGTGGCAGGCGCTTGATGCGGCGATTCTAGACCCTTGGCGCGGCTTCGCCAAATGGGCGGGGGAAAGCAACTCGTGTTGACGCCCCTCGTGCTTCGAGACGCCCTGCGGGCTCCTCAGCATGAGGGGCTACTGTTCCTGCGTCAGACACTTAGCCATTATCCTCTAGGAGCGAGCTAGGCTCTCGTCTCGAAGGACGAGGCCGCCATGGGCTTCTGCGACGCCAGCTCAGTTTGGAACCTTCACCCGCGCCGCCCGCCGCTTGTTCTCCGCCGCCGCTCTGTCCAGCGCCGCGCCGGCGGCCTGAAGCTCGGCGGCGCTTTTCTTGTGGTCGGCCTGGGGCGTCGGGGCGAGGGGGACGTAGTCCATCCGCTCGGGGCGCGATTCCCGCACGAAATCCGGCGCCGCGGGGACGGGCTTTCGCAGGCCCAGCGCGTCGAAAAGGCCGCCAATGGCGCGCCCGCCCGTCGCGGGCGCTTCCTGCGCGATAGCGGGGGCGGCGAGGGCGAGCGTGGCGGCGATGAAAACGAGGCGGAACGTCTGCATTGGCCTATCGAAGCGGCAAATTTTGGCGTGAGCAAGAAGGGGAGATCGCAGAGAGGCAGAATGCTGATCGTGAGCAATCCCTCCCCTTTACGGGGAGGGTGGCCCCGCGAATGCGGGGTCGGGTGGGGATCGTCCCACCAGCGTCTCGGCGGCTCGGACCCCACCCCGTGGCCTTTGGCCGCCGACCTCCCCGTAAAGCGGAGGTATTGGCCGCCTGCCGGTCAAGTTGGTCGTTCGCCCGACAGCCTGAAGCTCACACCCAGCCGGCCAGCTCCCGCCGCGCCAGCGTCTCGATCACGGCCATGCCCTCCGCGCTGTCGTTGAGGCAGGGCAGGCGGGCGAATTTCTCGCCGCCTTTCTCCAAAAAGAGATCGCGGATTTCGACGCCGAGCTCCTCGATCGTCTCCAGACAATCGGCCGAGAAGCCGGGCGCGACGATGGCGAGGCGCTTCACCCCCTCCTGGGCGAGCTGCATGACGACGTCGCTCGTATAGGGCTGGATCCACTTGGCCGGTCCGAAGCGCGACTGGAAGGAGAGGCGCAGCTTTTCCTCCGGCATGCCGAGCGCCTCGCGCAGAAGACGCCACGTCGCCTCGCAATGGCTCTGATAGGGATCGCCGCGATCGACCTGCAATTGCGGCAGGCCGTGAAAGGAGGCGAGCACCACCTCGGGCTCGAAATCGAGCGCGGCAATCTCGCGCCGGATGCTCGCCGCGAGCGCGTCGATATAGGCGGGGTCGTCGTAATAGGGCGCGCCGATGCGCAAGGCCGGCTGCTTGCGCAGGCGCATCAGGGCGGCGAAGGCGTCGTCAGCGACCGAAGCGTTGGTCGAGGCCGCGTATTGCGGATAGAGCGGCAGAAGGACGATGCGCTCGCAGCCCTTCGCCATCAGCCCGTCGATCTGCGTGGGGATGGAGGGCGAGCCGTAGCGCAGCGCGTAATCGACGATGACCGGAGCCTTGCCGCCGAGGGTTTTGGCCCAGCCCGCAAGTTTTTCGGCCTGAAGGCGCGTGATCGTCTTCAGCGGGCCTTCGCCGATGTCGTGGTTCCAGATCGACTCATAGGCGTGTGCGGATTTTTTCGGCCGCGTGTTGAGCACGACCCCGTAGAGCACCGGCAGCCAGACGAAGCGCGGCAGGTCCACGACGCGAGGATCGGACAGGAATTGCGCGAGATAGCGGCGCACGGAAGGAACGTCCGGCGCGTCGGGCGTGCCGAGATTGACGACGAGGAGGCCGACGGGGGTCTCTGAGGAAGCCATAGCGCCTGTGTTCTCTCAAAATTGCGCGGGCGCGCATCGGCGTTCACATAGCCGCTCTTGGGCTTGGCGGAAATCCCCGCGCCGATCAATCCTCGCCAATCAGCGGAAAAGAAACGCCCCGGCGACGCCCGCAAGCGCCATCAGCGGCAGCGGGTTCATATGCGTCCGCATCAAAATGGCGAAGACGGTCACGGCGATGGCCGCGCCGGTCCAGCCCGTCACCGCCGCCTTGCCGACGGCGATGACGCCGGCGAGCAGCAGGCCGATCGAGACCGCGTTCAGCGCCCGCTGGATCGAGGCGCGCCAGGGCCAGCCGGAAAGATGCTCCCAGACGCGGCCGACCCAGAGCGTCAGCAGGGCGGTGGGCAGGAAGAAGGCGAGCGTCACGACGAGCGCGCCGACGGGCCCCGCCACCCATTCGCCGATGCCGGCGATCATCATCATGTTCGGCCCGGGCGCCATCTGGCCGAGGCTGTAGAGGCGCACGAGCTGGTCCGCCGTCATCCAGTGATAGATGTTGACGGTCATCGTCTTCATCTCTGGATAGGCGGCCATGCCGCCCCCGATCGTCAGCAGCGACAGATAGGAAAAGACGCCCGCAAGGCTGATGAGCTGCTTCATCGCCCCTCCTTTCGCGGGCGGAACCACAAGGCGGCGACGGGCGCGACGGTGAAGAGGGCGAGCAGCACCGACTCGTGCAGCAGCGTCACGAAAGCGAGCGTCGCGGCGGCGAAGAAAGCGTCCGGCGGCTTCGTGATCGTCTTTCGCGCAAGCTCCACGGTGACGTAGAGCACCATGCCGACGGCCGCCGCCGAAACGCCGTGCAGCACCGCGTTGACGAGCGGAAAGTCCTTATGCGCCGACCCATAGGCCGCCGCCGCCGCGACCATGATGAGGCCGCCCGGAAGACAGATGCCGACGAGCGCCGCCGCCGCGCCCGCCCCGCCGCGCAGGCGGTCGCCGACAAGGATCGCCATGTTGGAGGCGTTGAGGCCGGGGAGAGACTGGCAGATGGAGAGAAGCTCGACGAAGGTTTCGTCGTCGATCCATCTGAGCGAGCCGACGAGACTCGAGCGCAGATAGCCGACGACGCCGCCCCCGAGGCTCGTCGCGCCGATCGTCAGGAAGGCGAGGAAGATCCGCGCCACCGAGACGTTCGGAATGTCGGGCGCTCGCTCACTCATGGCTTTGCGGCGGGGCGCCCTTCAGGCGATAAACCGCGCCGGTCTTGGTCGTGCCGAGGCTGATCCAGTCCTGCGCCTCGTGTTGCAGCGATTTGAAAAACTCTTCGCATCTGACCAGCGCCTTGGCGCTCAGATCCTCGCGGCGCTGGAATTTGCACTGGAAGGAGAATTCGCCGACGAGCTGATGCTGATCGCCGCGCGTGCGCCACACGGCGACATTGCTCGCCGCTTCGAACCCCTTGCCAAAATCGAGCGTGCCGAGTTCCTGCAGCACCTCTTCCACCGCCGTTCGGTTCACGAGTTCGAGTCGCTCCGTGTCGTTTGCGAGCAGAGGGCGCAGGGCGGGGAAAGTTTCGATGAGCGTCTCATGCGTGGTGATGTCGCCGCTGAAGGTCAGCGGGTCCAGCTTGAATTCCACATTGTGGGAATAGAGCGAGCGCACGCCGCCGATGCGGTCCTTTTGCGGCAGCCATTCCTCCTTGAACTTGATGCGATACATGCCGGGAATGTCCGGGCGGACGTCCAGCAGCGAGGCCGTGTCGAGGTCGGGATGGCGGAACTTGAAGACGATCTCCGGCTCGCCGGCGGGGAAGCCGTCCTCATAGGCGGTGCGGCGGCGCAGGATGAAGGCGTTGTTGTAGAGCTTGAATTCCTTCGTATCGAGGAACAGCACCTCGCGGATTTGCGGCCGCACGCCTTCATAGCTCTCGGTCTCGAAGTCGATGCGGGCGGCCTTGGCGGCCTTGCGCACGAGTTTCTCGAATTCACGGAAACTCTGCACGGAGGTGAAGCGCAGGCCGTTCAGAATGATCTTGGCTTCGAGGTAATGCACTTCGTCGAGCGGATGGCCGTCGGCGTAGAATTGCTCTTCGGGGGCGCCTGTCGCCGCGTCGGAATGATGATTGGCCAAACGGTCGCCCTCGCGAGAAGGTCAGGAGTTTTGTCTGTGCCGCAACTTTGGTCAAGCGCGGGAGACTTGTTCTTCAGCCATGGTTTACGAGCCAGGCTTCGAAGGCCGCGCGTTCCTCGTCCGCCATGTGAAATCCGTGCTCCGGCCCCGGAAAGGCGCCGCTGCGCACTTCTCCCGCATACGCGCTCAAAGCGTCGCGCAGCGCCGCGCCGATTTGCCCATAACGTCGGTTATGCTTGAAATCCCGCGTCGTCACGCCTGCAAGGTCGTTGACGACCAGCACTTGCCCGTCCGTCTCCGGCCCGGCGCCGATGCCGATGGTCGCCGATGTGATCGCGCGCGTGATGCGCCCCGCGAGCTCCTGCGGCACGAGCTCCAGCACGAGGAATTTCTGCCCCGCGGCGTCGGCGGCCAGCGCGTCGTCATAGAGCTTCGCGGCGGCGGCGGCGGTCTTGCCCTGCCGCCGCTTGATGTCCTGGTGCTGGGATTCGAGGCCGAGATGCCCGCAGACGTCGAAGCCCGCCGCCGTGAGCGCGGCGACGACGTCGGGCTGCGCGCCTTCGAACTTCACGCAATCGGCGCCGGCCTCGCGCAGGGTCCGTGCGCTGGCGAGCGCCATTTGGGGCGTGTCATAGGTCGCGTAGGGCAGATCGCCCATGACGTAGATGTCGGGCGCGCCGCGCCGCACGGCGGCGATGTGGTGCGCCATGTCGGAGAGCGTCACCTCGCGCTCATGCGCGTAGCCGAGAATGTTCACGCCGACGCTGTCGCCGACGAGGATCATGTCGACGCCGGCCTCCGCCTCGATGCGCGCGGTGGGCGCGTCATAGGCGGTGACGACGACGATCTTCTCGCCGCGGCGTTTCTTGTCGAGGAAGAGGTCGGCTTTCGACATGCGAGGCTCCCGCAGTCGTGATGAGGCGCGGCTGGCTCGAAAAGGGGCGCGTCAGCGCGCGCTGGCGTCCCTGCAGGCGTGCGGCTGGCCGGGAACGCGAATCTCCTGGAAGCCGCCGCATTTGTCGCAGGCGGAAAGCGTCAGCGCGCCGGCGAGAACCAAAAGGCAAAGACTGATTTTGCGCCGCATTCCATCCTCCGCGACAGGCCGCGCGGACCATACGCGGAGGAAGGGGGCTGGGCAAGGACGGCGGCCGAGCCCTCGCTGGGGCGCCTTATGGGCCGTCCGGGAAGATGACGAAGAGTTTATCGCCCTCCGGGCAACGGCCGATCGGCTGCGGCTTGTCCGCCGGATATTTCAGATCGCCCGAGGTCGACATCGGGAAGAAGAAAGCCTGCTGGTTCGTCGGGTAGGGGCCGCCGACCGGGATCGGGGCGCTATAGGGATAGACAGGCGGGATGCCGCAATTGGTCGGATAGCGCGCGCCGACGCCCGCGCGTGGGCCCCGGCAGACGAAAGTCGTCTCGCTCGGGCAGTAGAGCTGCACCGGCACATTGTAAGATGCGCCGGTGCTGTCGCTGTTGCAGCCGTTCGCCGCCCACTTGGCGTTGGTGCAGCCCTCCGGGACGATATTGATGTCGTACCAGACGCAGCTGCGCATCGGGTTTCGGTTGTCGGGAGGAAAGTCGTTCGGTCGGGCGCAACCCGTGCCGCCGGTAAAATTGGTCTCGATGATCGTCAGGCCATCCTGCTGGGCCGCAAAGCAGTTGGGCGTCTTGCCGGGCGGCAGGGGATTTTCCGTTGCGCAGAAGCGCGAGGCTCCGGCGCTCGTCGGCACGGAGACGGTGCAGATCTGGCCCGGGGCCAGGAGGATCTGCCCTTCGGTGGCGTTCGCGCCCGGAGGCACGACGACCTGCCCGGTGACGCGCCGGCAATCCGGCGACCAGGAGAAGGGGACGGGCCGGCCCGGCTGGGGGGAGAAGCCGAGATAGAGGTTGCGCTGGCTGCGATTGATGAAGCTGACGAGGCTGCCGTCCATCAACCCGCTGCCGACATTCTGGGCGCAAGCGGGCAGGGCGAAGCCCCCGAGAGCCGGGATCAGGGCGAAAGCCGCCTGCAAAAGCTTGAGCTTCATCTTCGTTCCTCGCTTGCAATAGGGAATGGTTGCAACCAACGCTCCCGGGCGTCAATGCGCGCGTCGTCGCAGATCGCTCGACTTGCGCGCTTGCATCCTGCCCAAACCTGCGTATAAGGCGCGGATCGCGAGGTTCCCGGCCGGGGGCTGAACGGAAGCGCGCGCCCTCATCATAGAGGGCTCACGAGGGGCTCGCCCCGCCTTCCCGTGTCTCCGCCTTCGAACTTTCCTTCTCGAGCCTTTCCCCGGAACCTTTGTTCCCAGAAGCGCTCGAAGGGCTTGGCGCCGGAACGGCTCGCGACAACGGAAAGGCGAAGAATAATGGCTCTCTACGAGCATATTTATCTCGCCCGTCAGGACGTTTCTCCCCAGCAGGTTGAGACGCTGACCGGGCAGTTCAAGAACGTCATCGCGTCGCTCGGCGGCACGGTGGGCAAGGTCGAATATTGGGGCGTCAAGTCGCTCGCCTATCGGATCAAGAAGAACCGCAAGGCGCACTTCACGCTCATGAACATCGACGCCCCGCCGGCGGCCATCGCCGAGCTCGAGCGCCAGCAGAGCATCAATGAAGACATTCTCCGCATCCTGACGCTGCGCGTCGAGGAGCTGGAGGAAGGCCCGTCCGCCCAGCTGCGCAAGCGCGACGACGACGACCGCGGCGAGCGCCGTGGCCCCGGCGGCCCGCGTGGCGATCGCGGCGAGCGTCGCCCGCGTCGTGAAGAAGGCCGCCCCGAAGGAGAAGCCGAATGAGCACCGCCCCGCGTCGCCCCTTCTTCCGCCGCCGCAAGTCCTGCCCCTTCTCCGGCGCCAACGCCCCGAAGATCGACTACAAGGACACGCGCCTGCTCTCCCGCTACATCTCGGAGCGCGGCAAGATCGTCCCGTCCCGCATCACGGCCGTCTCGGCCAAGAAGCAGCGCGAACTGGCCCAGGCCATCAAGCGCGCCCGCTTCCTGGGCCTGCTGCCTTACGTGATCCGCTAAGAAGATCGCTGTTCGCGACTAAGGCCGCGCTCCGAAAGGGGCGCGGTTTTTTTGTTGGCGCCCCTAATTCGGCCTTGGGCTTTCTGTAAGCGCTCCGTAGCTCGGCACATGCTCCGGGCGGATCGTCTGGAAGCCCGCAATCCGCCATTTACGAGCCTTCGCGCTCGGCTCAACAATCGCAACTTCAAAACGGCGGCGCTTCGGCTTTTACGCCGCCTCTCGGCGCGCCTATTCTTGTATTGAAGGCGAAGGGCGGAGGCGCCCTTCCGGCACCGAGGGCGCGGTTGATGCTGTCCGAAAGCGAGATTGCCCGTTGGAGAACGATCGCTCCGTCCCTCGTTACTTTAGATTTCAGCGACAGGGCGGTCGTTTACCGGCAAGGCGACAGATTGGCGAGCCTGTTCTGGCTGCTTGAGGGAATCGTCAAACTGTCTCACGTCACGGAAGGAGGAATTCAACTGACCACCGATGTGATGGGACCGGGCGGCGTATTCGGCAGCACATCGGCCGCACATCTATCGGAACACACAGCGACATCGTTGGGTGAAATTCGCATAGCCAAAGTTACGCAGGAGGAGCTGAGCAGCCTCATCGGCGAGAGCTCGGAATTTGCCTCTTTCCTGTGCGGCGAACTAGAAGTCTGGCAGAAACGGACTGAACGGAAACTGATCGCCGCCCTCACCAAAAATGTCGAGACGCGACTCGTTGAAACCCTACGCGAACTCGCCCTGATGTTTGGGACCCCATGCCCACATGGTTACGCGCTCGAGATCCCGCTTACTCAGCAAGACATTGCCGATCTGGTGTTTGCTAGCCGGCCGGCGGTGACGAAGGCCATGAACGCCCTGCGCCGCCTGGGCGCGCTCGATTACCGGCGGGAGTTAATCTGCGTGAACCATGCGGCGCTAGAGTCAGCCGGATAATTGAGAAGGTTGGATTTGTAATCTCGATGACAGACGCGCGAGCGCGCCACTCGCTAATTTTCCTTCTTCGTTCGGTTGCTCGGATCGATCCGTTCCGCCGTTGTCGAGAAGGAGAAAGCTCATGAAGCCCATCAACCCGATGACCCATGGCTATCTGGATTACCTCACAGTCGCGGTTTTTCTTTTGGCGCCAAAACTGTTGGGCTTCGAAGGTTTGCCGGCGCTGCTGTCCTGGACGCTGGCCGGCGTGCATTTGGCGCTCACGCTGGCGACGGATTTCCCGCTGGGCGGCCTCCGCTGGGTGCCGTTTTGGGTTCACGGATGGATTGAAAGGATCGTTGGCCCCGCATTGGTCCTCGTCGCCTTCGCGCCGAATTTCTCCGGCGGAGGCGCGGCATTCGGTTTTTACCTGCTTATGGGGCTAGGTATAACCGCCGTGAGCTTGGTTACCGACTATTCCAGTGAGACAAAGCGAGCGCTCACTCAGGCTCTTTGACGTCGGTTTCATACTCCGGAGGAGCCGCGTCGACGATCTTGCCCTGATCGAAGACGAGGATGCGGTCGGCGAGATCGTCCCGTCCCGCACCACGGCGGTCTCCGCCAAGAAGCAGCGCGAACTGGCCCAGGCGATCAAGCGCGTGCGATCTCCGGGGCTGCTGCCTTATGTGATGCGGTGAGAGATCCGCTTTTAGCGATGAGAGCCGCGCGCCGAAAGGGGCGCGGTTTTTTCAAGAGCTCTTGTAGATCGGGTAATCGACAAGAATTTCATGGGCGTTCTTTTTGATGAGAAGACTGAACTCGTCCAGGGGCAGATCGTTCGTGTCGACGCCAAACGGATTTTCAATCTCTTCAGCTAACGTCTCGAGGCTTGCAAGGACATAAAACATGAAGCTCGTAATCAAAACTGTCCAATAGCCGAACTCGGGCGCAAAAACGAAAGGCATGCTGATGATGTAAAAGAAGACGAACTTCTTGATGAAGACATGATAGGAAAAGGGTATTGGCGTTTTTTTGATGCGCTCACACGCTCCGCATATGTCTGAAAGCGCCGTCAGGTCGCCATTGAGCGTCAAAAACTGAACTTCGCTTATATAGCCCTGTCGATTGAGATCCGTGACGTCCACGAATAGCTGTTCCGCAGCCAGGCTCGGCGCGTGGCCCACGGGGTGCGGATAGTCGCTTGCGTAGCCTCGGAGATGGTTTTTGAGCGCTTCAGCGAAATTAGCGATATCGAAAGCGATGGTCTCTCTAACGCTATCCTGTGGGTGCAGATACGAATGGCACTTTAGCGCGATATTGCGAGATGTGTTGATGAGAGAACCCCAAAGCCGGCGCCCCTCCCACCATCGATCATAAGCCGTGTTGGTCCTGAACACGAGTAAAAGCGAGATGACAAACCCGAAAAGATTATGCACGGTAGCTGTATATTTCAGATACCCTGGCAATATTCCCGTATTAAAGTACACTACTAGTAGCGAAAACAGCGCAACAAGGGATATGTTTGGTAAGAGAGTCCTTAGCGTGTCTCCCTCGTGAAACTGGAAGATAAGTTTCCACCACGCTTTTGTGTTGTACCTAAGCATGCTTCATCCGTTCAACTGCCTATCGCGGCTGATCGCTTCTGTGTTGCGGTTGCGGTCCTCCTGCGAAGCCGGATGGACGCGCGCGCGTCTCACCCCGCCCGCGCCTGCGGCGCCGTCGCCTCATGCAGCCCATCCAGCCCCGCCGTCGCTTGCGGAGGCTCCGCCATGAACTGCGCCGCCGCCAGCGTGGCGAAGCGGCCGCCTTTTTCGACGAGCGTCTCGAAGGAGCCGCTTTCGACGATCTCGCCCTGATCGAAGACGAGGATGCAGTCGGCGTTGCGGACCGTCGCGAGGCGGTGGGCGATGACGAAGGTGGTGCGCCCTTTGGTCGCCGCCTCCAGCGCTTTCTGGATCTGCTTCTCGGTCGTGGCGTCGAGGGCCGAGGTCGCCTCGTCGAAGACGAGGATCGGCGGGTCCTTCAGCAGAGCGCGCGCGATGGAGAGGCGCTGGCGCTCGCCGCCCGAGAGCGAGCGGCCGCGCTCGCCGATGCGGGTGGCGCGCCCGTCGGTCTGGCGCGAGACGAATTCCGAGGCCTGCGCCAGCTCCAGCGCCTTCCGGATCTCCTCGTCCGTCGCGTCGGGATCGCCGATCCGCAGATTTTCCTCGATGGTGCGCGCGAAGAGCATTGGCTCCTGAAACACGACGCCGATGTTCCGGCGCAGCGACAGCAGCGTGAATTCGCGAATGTCGACGCCGTCGATCTTCACCGCCCCTTCGTCTGGATCGAAGGCGCGATGGAGGAGGCTCAGCGTCGTCGATTTGCCCGAGCCCGTGGAGCCCACAAGCGCGATGGTCTGGCCGGGCTTGGCCGTGAAGGTGACGTTCTTCACAGCCTTGCGGCGCGGGTCGTAGGAATAGGTGACGTTCTCGAAGGAGACGGCGCCGGCGAGGCGGCCGGCGTCGCGCGCGCCGGGGCGGTCGGCGACGGCGGACGTCGTGTCGAGAACCTCGAAAAATTCAGCGATTTTCGCCGATTGCGCAAAGAGCACGTTTACGAAGCCGACGACTTGCTCGAGGCGGCCGATCAACATGGTCGCGAAATTGGTGAAGGTGACGATCTCGCCGATCGAGGCCTGCCCATGGAGATGCAGCCAGGTCCCCAGCATGAAGATCGAGAGGATGGTCAGCGTCGCCGAGGCGCGGCTCGCGACGGCGACGAGCGCCCACCAGGAGAGCACCGGCATCTGCGCGGCGAGCACGTGCTCGACGATCTGGCGCAGCGCCCGCGCCTCGCTCTCCACCCGCGTAAAGCTCTGAACGACCGGGATGTTTCCGAGCGCGTCCGACGCATGTTCGGCGAGCGAGGAATTGTATCGCTCGACCTCTCCCTGCAAGGCCTCCGTGCGCCGCAGGACGTAGCTCGTCGTCAGGTAGAAAACGACGACCATCGCCATCAGCAGCCCGCCGAGCCGCCAATTGATGAAAAGCGTCATGGGCAGCAGGATGAAGAGCGCGACGAAGGAGGCGCAATTCTCGCGAAAAAACGACAGCCACAGGCCCGCCATCGCGCCCGACCCTTCGAGCATCGTCTTAAGTAGGCGTCCCGAATGCACATTTGAGTGAAATGTCAGGGGAAGATTAAGAACATGCTCGAAATATTCGGATACGACGGCGAGGCGGCGGCGATGCGCGAGACGGTCGGCGTTCAACCCGACGAGGATCGCGCCGCCGATCGAGAAGAGGCCGAAAGCGGCCCAGGCCAGGAGAAGCGGCAGCAAGTCGCCCCATGTCAGCGTATGGCCCGGCGCCTGCGCTTGCGTCATGCGGTCGATGATGCGGCCAAAGAGAAGGGGTTCGGCGAATTGCGCGACGGCGAGCGACAGATTGGCTGCGACCAGAATCGTCACGAGCCGCGCCTGCGGACGCAACTGTCCAAGGACGCGCGCATAAATCTTGAGAACCGTCATCGTCTCGCTCGCTCCCTCGCCCCTCGTGGCGCTTACAGGCGGCCTGGCCGCAGCGCAAGGCCCGGCGGGCGGTCAGCGTCGCGCAGGCCCGGCGCGATAGTTTCAGCCTGGCGCAGAGGTCTTGTCCATGCTTGAGGCTATGTCGCGGCGCGTTTCTGTCTTCGTGAAGCGCATACGCAAGCTGACCGCCGTTCCTGGCGATCCGGCCAGCGCCGCGCGGCTCCAGAAAGAGCAGTACGCCGCGCTGCGGGCGAATACGCCCGGCATGATGGCGGCCAATATCGGCAACGCGCTGGCGCTTCTCGCGACGTTCATCGACACGCCGCTCGCGCAGCGGGTGCTGGCGTGGACGGCCGCGCTGCTCTTCGTCACCCTTTACATCTACATGCGCGCGCGGCGGGGGCGGCCGCGGCGGTTCGGGCCGACGAGCCGGCCCTCCGGCATCGGCCGGCGGGCGGTGATCAACGCCGCTGTCCTTGGCGGGCTTTGGGCGGCGGTGCCGCCGCTGTTCTTTCTCGAGGCGAGCCCGGGCGCGCAGCTGATGGTCACGTCGCTGACCGCGGGCATGCTGTTCGGCGGCGCCTTCGCCCTGGCGCGGGCGCCGCTCGCCGCGACGATCTTTTCGGGGCCCATCGCGCTTTCCGCGGCCGTGACGCTGATCGGCGGCGGAGACCCCGATCTGTCGCGCATCGCCTTCGTGCTGTGCATCTATACGGCGGTGTTGCTGCGCAACGTCTATGTCGAGGCGGCGGCGTTCCGCGATCGGGTCCTGTCGCAAATCGGCGCCGAGCGCGAGGCGCGAACCGACGCGCTCACCGGCCTGCCGAACCGTTTCGCCTTCACCGACGTGATCGAACGCGAACTTGCGCGCGCGGCGCGCTATGGCGGCGGCTTCATGCTGCTTCTGGTCGACATCAACGATTTCAAACTGGTCAACGACCGCTACGGCCATCCGGCGGGCGACGATTTGCTGTCGCAGGTCGCGCTACGCCTGCGCAATTCCCTGCGCGCGGCGGATTTCGTCGCGCGCCTCGGGGGCGACGAATTCGCGGTGATCGCGACCGATGTCGCCAATGACGATTCCGCCAGCGCCGTGGCGCGCAGAATCGCCGCCTGTTTCGACGAGCCCTTCGCTCTGGAAGGCCGTATCGTTCCGGCGGGGGCGAGCGTCGGCGGCGCGCTCGCGCCGCGAGACGGCGACACTCAAAAGGCGTTGTTCAAGAGCGCCGACGTCGCCCTTTACGAAGCGAAGGCGCAAGGCGAGTGGCGGCTGTTCGACCGACGCGAAAAAGGCGACGCCGTCGCGCCGCTGTCGGAGGAGGATCTGCGTCTCGCCTTCTCGAACGGCCAGCTATCGCTCGCCTTCCAGCCGGTTCTCGATCTTGCTAGCGACGAGATCGTCGGCTTCGAGGCGCTGCTGCGTTGGCGTTGCCCGACGCGGGGCGAGATTCCGCCGGCGGATTTCATTCCGCTCGCGGAGGCAAGCGGCCTCATTCACGAGATCGGACTGTGGGCGATCGATAAAGCCTGCGCCGCCGGGGCGCGCTTTTCCGAGCGGTTCCGCGTCTGCGTCAGTCTCTCGCCCGTTCAGTTCCAGCGGCCGGATTTCGCCGATCGCCTGCTGGACCTCGTGGCGCAGTCCGGGCTGGCGCCGCACCGCCTCGAAATCGAGATCGCCGAGAAGGCCATGCTTTGCGATATCCCGCCTTTCAGCGAGCAGTTGCGCAAATTATCGCAGGCCGGCGTCTCGATCGCGCTGGAGGATTTCGGGGCCGGTTATGCGGCGCTCGCGCAGTTCTGCAAATCGCCGCTGGATCAGGTGAAGATCGGCGGGCCGCTGGCGCGCGAAGCGGTCGCGCGCAAGGAATGCGCGGCGATCGTCGCCGGCGTGACGCAAATGGCCAAGGGCTTTCACATGACCGTCGTCGCCGAGGGGGTCGAGACGCGGGAACAGCTCGAATGGCTGCGCAATGCGGGAGTGGACGAGGCGCAGGGCTTCCTCATCGCCGCGCCGATGCCGCTCGACAGGCTGGAGACCTTCATCGCCAGCTGGAGCCCCGCGCGCCGGCGCGCCATCGCCTCGCTGAGCGCCTGAGGCCGCTACTCGTCTTCGCCGAAGCGGTTGGCGACCAGCGCGTCGAGCGCCTCGAGCGCCTCCGCGGCTTCCGGGCCGGTCGCCGTCACCGTGATGGTCGAGCCCTGGCCGGCGCCGAGCGTGAGGATTCCCATGATGGAGCTGCCGCCGACCGTCTCGCCGTCCTTGGAGACGGTGATCTCGGCGTCGAATTTCTCGCAGCACTGCACGAACTTGGCGGTCGCGCGCGCGTGAAGGCCTTTTCTGTTGATGATCGGCAAATCGCGGGAGAGGGCGTCAGCCCCCTGTTCTTGCGCGTCGGACATGGAAGATCACTTCGGCGAGGTTATTTCGGGTTCAGCACACGACTCGCGATATATACGTATTTTCGCCCGGCGTCCTGCGCCTGAAGCACCGCCTGCTCGAGCGTCGCCGTGTCGCGCACCGAGGCGAGTTTGATGAGCATGGGAAGATTCACGCCGGCGAGAACTTCGACATTGCCGCCATTCATCACTGAAATGGCGAGATTGGAAGGCGTGCCGCCGAACATGTCGGTGAGCAGAACGACGCCGTCGCCGCTGTCAGCCCCGTGGATCGCTTCGAGAATGTCGGCCCGGCGGCGCTCCATGTCGTCTTCGGGACCGATCGAAATGGAGACGAGCTGCTTTTGCGGGCCGACCACGTGTTCGAGCGCGGCGCGGAACTCCGTGGCGAGGTGGCCGTGGGTCACCAAGACCATTCCGATCATTCGACCCTACCACTCATGAAGACGTCTCGCGCTGCCAAGTGACGTGTTCTGCGAAACCCGCCGCGGCTTCTCGCCCCCCACGTCAGCATATACAAGCTGAGCCGCTCCGCACATCCCATTTTGCCGGGGCGCTCGTCAGGCGCGCCATTTTGTGCGTCGCCGCGAAATTCGCAAGCAAAAAGCGCGGGCGGGCGTCAGATTGTCGTAATTTCTTGTAAGAAAAAGACGATTCGCGCAACTGAGACATCGCTGCAATCCTTCGCGGCGAGGCGTGGCAGCGCAATGCCGCAGATCGACGCGATTTTTTCGTCCGGCTCAGGATGCCGCGACGCCGTTTCACCCGGCCCGCAAATGTCGACGATCGCGTGCAGGACGCAGGCGGCTTCGAAGGCAACGCGCATCAAGCCGAGGCCGCGGATTTCGAGAAGGCCCGCAATGGCGGGATGCGGCCGCGCGACGAGGCGCCCGCAGCTCGCCTCGACGCCGACGCGGTCGTCGCCCACGAGCCGCGCGAAATCGCCCTGCGCCTCTAAGCGCGACATCAACGCAAGCGTCAGCGCGCTCTTGCCGGCGCCGGAGGGGCCGCGCAGCAAAACGCCCTTCTCGCCGAGCAAAACCGCATTGGCGTGGAGGTAAAGCGGAGGCGCTGCGGCGATCATCGCGCGGCGGGGAGCCAGACCACGAAACGTGCGCCCAGAACTGGATCGTCCGGCCCCGGCTCGTCCGTGCCTTCGGGTTGCGCCTGCGTGCGGTTCAGGGCGCGGATGCGGCCGCCATGGGCCTCGATGATCTGGCGCGAGATGGCGAGGCCGAGGCCGGAATTTTGTCCGAAGCCCTGCTCGGGGCGATCCGTGTAGAAGCGCTCGAAGACGCGCTCGAAGGCGCCGTCGGGAATGCCGGGCCCGTCGTCGTCGACGATGATCTCATAGCCGTCGAGGGGCGTCCCGCCCGGACCCTTGGCGCATTCCGGCCAGAGCAGGACGCGCACCTCGCCGCCATGCGGCGAGAAGGAGCGGGCGTTGTCGATGAGATTGTTGAAAACCTGGCCGAGCCGCGAATCATGCCCGCGAACCAGCCAGCGTTTGCGCGGCGATTCGTTCGACGAATGGCGGATCGTCAGCGCGACCTTCACCTCGTCGCCGCGATCGACGGCGCGGGCGATGTCGACGACGGTCATGACGGCCTTGGAGAGATCGACGTCGCTCATATCCGCACGCGCCAACTCGGCGTCGAGGCGGGAGGCGTCGGAAATGTCGCTGATCAGGCGATCCAGTCGGCCGACATCGTGCTTGATGATGGCGAGCAGCCGGTCGCGCGCGGAATCCGTCTTGGCGATGGGCAGCGTCTCGACGGCGCTGCGCAGCGAGGTCAGCGGGTTTTTGAGTTCATGCGCGACGTCCGCCGCGAAATGCTCGATCGCCTCGATGCGGTTGTAGAGCGCAGTCGTCATGTCGCGCAGCGCGGCGGAGAGATGGCCGATCTCGTCCGGCCTGTCCGAGAAGTCCGGAATTTCCTGCCTGGATTTGGCGCCCCGGCGCACGCGCTCGGCGGCCTCGGCGAGACGCCGCATCGGCTCGGTGATGGTGTTGGTGAAGAAGAGCGAGAGCAGGAGCATCACGCCGGCGGAGACGAGGAAGATGCGGATGATGCCCCAGCGCTCCTGCGCGATGATCGCGTCGATGTCGCCGCCCATCGTCGAGAGGAGCAGCGCGCCGCGCACGGAGCGGAACCGCTGCACCGGAACGGCCACGGAAATGATGGTTTCGCCCTTTTCGTTGGCGCGCACGACGGAATGCGCGCGTCCGTCGAGCGAACTCGCGACCTCCGGATAGGTCTTGCCGTTGCCCATGCCGATGTCTTCGTAGAGCGGCAATTCCGGGCGGCGCGTCAGGCGTCGCAGGAGATCGAGCGTCTTCTGGAGGAAAGACGAGGCGTCGATCGTCGTCGTCTTGCCGGCGGCCGGCAGATCGAAGCGCAGAATGTTGGAGCGGCCCGAGACCGAGCGCGAGTCGAGCAGCAGATAGCCGTCGCGGTCATAGATGCGCGCGCGCAGCCGCGTCGGCGAGACGAGACGCCTCAGCAATGGACCAACGCGCTCCGGGTTCAGCGAAAACTCCATCCCGAGCTCGTTTTCGCCCGGCGTCGCGCTTTCGCCCGGCGCGAGCTTGAGAAGTTTTTCCGGATCGATGGTGATGGCGTCGGTGTCGACCGTGGCGGACGCCGCGACCGCGGCGGCGATGATCTCGCCTTGAGTCTGCAGGCTCTGGACGCGCGCGTCGATCAGGCCTTCGCGGAACTGGTTGAGATAGAGAAAGCCGCCGAGCAGGGCGACGAGGCCGCCGAGATTCAGCACCACGATGCGGCGCGTCAGCGACGAGGAAAGATGCGACTGGACCGCCCGCGAGAAACGGCGCAGGCGGATGTTGGCGGTGCGGACGCGCCGGGCAGGGGGCCTCGGCGGCGCGGCGGCCGCGGGGGCAAAAGCGGCGTCGCCTACCGGGGCGAGGGAATCGCTCTCCGTTGCCTCTTCGATGACGGCGTCGCCGGTATCGGATGCGCTCATGAAGCGTCGGCCCGCTTACATTTCCTTGAAGCGGTAACCGACGCCGTACAGCGTCTCGATCATTTCGAAGTCGTTGTCGACGACCTTGAACTTCTTGCGCAGGCGCTTGATGTGGCTGTCGATCGTGCGGTCGTCCACATAGACCTGATCGTCATAGGCGGCGTCCATCAGCGCGTTGCGGCTTTTCACGACGCCGGGGCGCTGGGCGAGCGATTGTAGGATGAGGAACTCCGTCACCGTCAGCACGACCGGATCGCCGCGCCAGGTGCAGGTGTGGCGCTCGGGGTCCATGACCAGCGCGCCGCGTTCGAGAACCTTGGCCTCGGTCTCCTTTTGCGCCGCCGCCTCCTTCGGATTGGCGCGGCGCAGGATCGCCTTCACGCGCTCGACGAGGAGGCGCTGGGAGAAGGGCTTATGGATGAAGTCGTCGGCGCCCATCTTGAGGCCGAAGAGTTCGTCGATCTCCTCGTCCTTCGAGGTGAGAAAAATCACCGGAAGGTCCGATTTCTGCCGCAGGCGGCGGAGAAGCTCCATGCCGTCCATGCGCGGCATCTTGATGTCGAAGATCGCGAGATCCGGCGGATTGGCCCGCAGACCATCGAGCGCCTGGGCGCCGTCCGTGTAGGTCTGAACGCGATAGCCCTCGCCCTCGAGCGCAATGGACACCGAGGTCAGGATGTTGCGATCGTCGTCGACGAGAGCGATGGTCGGCATGATCAACCTTTGCTGTTGTTGGCGGCGATAGATGCATCCAGGGATACTTGGAGCGCGGGCTCGTGCGCCCGTGCGGCGCTGCGCTTTCCGTCACCCAGGGACCAAACGGGTTTCCATCAACCCGGACAAGGTCCCGATCTATCGCGGCTGAAATGTGGCCTTCAAAGCGGCCATAAACGCCCGATGCGCATTCAGGAGGCGCCTGTTCCCGTCCGCCACGAGTTCAACCGAACAGGCGGCGGCTGCGACAGCCTCACGCGCCTCTTATATACACATTTGGTCGGCAAAGCGACCCCGGCGCCTTTTTGAGACAGAAATGCAGGCAGAATCATGACGCTAGGTAAAGAGGACGGTCCCCAAAGGGACCCTCGGCAGGACCCTTCCTTCGATCCGGTGGGAGAATCCAAGCGCTTGCTGCGCGCCATTCGCACGGCGACGCTGGCGACGCTGACCGAGTCCGGCGCGCCCTTCGCGACGCTGACCGCCATCGCCACGGATCATGACGGGACGCCGATTCTCCTTTTGTCGCGGCTCGCCCATCACACCGGCAATCTGGAACGGGACGGGCGCTGCTCGCTGCTCCTCGCCCAGGGCGGGCGGGGAGACCCCATGGCCCATCCGCGCCTGACTCTCGTCGCCAAAGCCGCGCGCACGCAGGCGCCGTCTGCGCGGGCGCGCTTCCTCGCCCGCAATCCCAAGGCGCAGCTTTATGCGGATTTCCCGGACTTTTCCTTCTGGCGCGCCGAGATCGAGGCTGTCCATCTCAATGGCGGCTTCGCGCGGGCGGCTGATTTCGGCCCGGCCCAGCTCCTGGCGGATATCGGCGGCGCCGAGGCGCTGATTGCGGCGGAGGCGGACATTCTCGGCCATATGAACGCCGACCATGCCGACGCGCTGGCGCTTTATGCGGAGAAGCTCGCGGGGGCCAAGCCCGGGAAGTGGCAGGCGAGCGGGATCGACCCGGAGGGGCTCGACCTTGTCTGCAGCGACCTGACCGCGCGGGTGGCGTTCCCCAAGATCATCAGGACGCCGGCGGAATCGCGGCAGGTCCTCGTCGACCTCGCCCGTCTCGCCCGCGGCGCCTGAAACGCTGGAAGGCGCACGGGGCCGCCTAGCGACGGCCCGCGCGCCTTCGGGTTCAGATCAGACCGTCGCGAGAAAGCCGGCGATCTCGTCCTTGAGCGAGAGGCGCTTCTTCTTGAGATCCTCGATCGTCGCGTCGTCCGCCGGCTCGACATTGGTCTCCATGCGATGAATCGTGCGATTCAGCGTGTGATATTCCTCGGCGAGGCGCGCAAAATGGGCGTTGCTCGTCTTCAGATTGTGAATCGCCTCGGCATGTTCCGGGAATTCCTCGTGCAGCTCATGTGCGACATGGCTCATTTTAGGTCTCTCTCCCTCTCATTAATTGCGTAGCGCCTCCCGGCGCCCTCGAGACGCTTCTACCGGCTTTCGGGGGCGAAACTGAAGCCCTCGGTTCATGCGGCGAAAGCGCGCAAGCGGGGTCCGGGCTTGATGATCAACGCGCTCGTTCGGGCGGCTCGGGTCCGGACTCGCCGCCGACCGCCGACCGCCGATGGATCATCGCAGCAAGTTTCCGTTTCGCCATGATCGCTGCATTCCCGCAGCGTCGGGCCGATCACTTCGACGCACATGGCCGCGCAAACCTAATTTTTTGTTGGCTTGCGCTGAATCTTCGCTTGACGCGCCGCCTACCCGCGATTAGGTTCCGCCCACTTTCGACAGGCCGTAAGTTCACGCCGTCGGCGAGCGCCGCGCTCTCGACCTTCCGAACTTATACGCTGTCGCCTTGCCTGTGACCGCCAAGTACCTTTGGTAATCATACGTCGCTTCGCGGCGACGGACAGGAAGGCACGATCCCGGGTCTCCCGGGGTCCTCTGCGTCAGGAGCGCCTTGGCCTTGCGGCCATCGGCGCTTCGCTCGTTTGCGCGTCTTTGACGATGCGCTTGCGGGTTACCCCGAACATCCGCCATTCGCGTCAGCGAAGCGAAGGACTTTTTGATGCCGACGATCAGCCAGTTGATCCGCAAGCCGCGTCACCCGAAGACGTACCGCGAGAAGGCCCGCCATCTCGGCGCCTGCCCGCAGAAGCGTGGCGTGTGCACGCGCGTCTATACGACGACGCCGAAGAAGCCGAACTCGGCCCTTCGTAAGGTCGCCAAGGTGCGCCTGACCAACGGCTTCGAGGTGATCGGCTACATTCCCGGGCGAAGGCCACAACCTTCAGGAGCACTCCGTGGTCATGATCCGCGGCGGCCGCGTGAAGGATCTTCCCGGCGTTCGCTATCACATTCTGCGCGGCGTGCTCGACACGCAGGGCGTCAAGGACCGCAAGCAGCGCCGTTCGAAATACGGCGCGAAGCGTCCGAAGTAATCCGGCTCAAGAAGGAAGCATCCGATGTCTCGTCGCCACCGGGCCGAAAAGCGCGAAGTTATCGAAGACGCCAAGTTTGGCGACGTCGTGCTCGCGAAGTTCATGAACTCCATCATGTACGACGGCAAGAAGTCGTCGCCGAACGATCGTCTATGGCGCGTTCGACCAGATCGAGGCGAAGGCCAAGAGCGATCCGCTCGCCGTCTTCAAGCAGGCGCTCGAAAATGTCGCGCCGGCCATCGAGGTTCGTTCGCGTCGCGTCGGCGGCGCCACCTATCAGGTGCCGGTCGAAGTGCGCAACGAGCGCCGGCAGGCTCTGGCGATCCGCTGGATCATCACCGCGGCCGCGCGCGCGCAACGACAAGACCATGGTCGATCGTCTCTCGGCCGAACTGCTCGACGCGTCCAACAATCGCGGCGCTGCGTGAAGAAGCGCGAAGACACGCACCGATGGCGGAAGCCAACCGCGCCTTCTCGCACTATCGCTGGTAAGCCCGAGCTCTCACCGAGGACATTCGTTATGGCCCGCTCGCATCCGATCGAGGACTACCGCAACTTCGGCATCATGGCCCACATTGATGCGGGCAAGACGACGACGACGGAGCGCATCCTCTACTATTCCGGCAAGAGCCACAAAATCGGCGAGGTGCATGACGGCGCCGCGACGATGGACTGGATGGAGCAGGAGCAGGAGCGCGGCATCACCATCACGTCGGCCGCGACGACGACGTTCTGGAACGGCAAGCGCCTGAACATCATCGACACGCCCGGCCACGTCGACTTCACGATCGAAGTCGAGCGTTCGCTGCGCGTGCTCGACGGCGCGGTCTGCGTGCTCGACGGCAAC
The DNA here is from genome assembly GCF_049675845.1 of Methylocystis parvus. Classification (GTDB taxonomy): domain Bacteria; phylum Pseudomonadota; class Alphaproteobacteria; order Rhizobiales; family Beijerinckiaceae; genus Methylocystis; species Methylocystis parvus_A. The sequence continues at coordinate 2,081,558 of NZ_CP187161.1, read as the reverse complement.
CAGGGCGTCGAGCCGCAGACCGAGACCGTCTGGCGTCAGGCCGACAAGTACAACGTTCCGCGCATCGTCTTCGTCAACAAGATGGACAAGATCGGCGCGGACTTCTTCCGCTGCGTCTCCGACATCAAGACGCGCGTCGGCGGTCGGCCGGTCTGCGTGCAGCTGCCGATCGGCTCCGAGAACAATTTCAAGGGCGTCATCGACCTCGTCCGGATGAAGGCGGTCGTCTGGGAAGACGAAGGTCTCGGCGCCAAGTATCACGACGAAGAAATCCCGGCCGAGCTCCTCGATCAGGCCAAGGAATATCGCACGCATCTGATCGAGGCGGCGGTCGAGATGGATGACGACGCCATGGCGGCCTATCTCGACGGCAACGAGCCGGACGAGGAGACGCTGCACAAGCTGCTTCGCACCGCCGTGCGCAAGATCGCCTTCCATCCGGTGTTCTGCGGCTCGGCCTTCAAGAACAAGGGCGTGCAGCCGCTGCTCGACGCCGTCGTCCATTATCTGCCGTCGCCGTCGATCGCGAAGCGATCAAGGGCGTCGACGTGGACACGGGCGAGGAGATGGTGCGCAAGCCCTCCGACGCCGAACCCTTCTCCATGCTCGCCTTCAAGATCATGGACGACCCCTTCGTCGGCACGATCACCTTCGCGCGCGTCTATTCGGGCAAGATCGAGTCGGGCACGACGGTCGTCAACTCGACCAAGGACAAGAAAGAGCGCATCGGCCGCATGCTGCTGATGCACGCCAACAACCGCGAAGACATCAAGGAAGCCTACGCCGGCGACATCGTCGCGCTCGCGGGCCTCAAGGACACCCGCACCGGCGACACGCTCTGCGATCCGCAGAAGCCTGTCATTCCTCGAGCGCATGGAGTTCCCCGAGCCCGTCATCGAGATCGCGATCGAGCCGAAGTCGAAGGCCGACCAGGAGAAGCTCGGCGATCGCGCTCAGAAGCTCGCCGCCGAAGATCCGTCCTTCCGCGTGTCGACCGACCAGGAGAGCGGCCAGACCATCCTCAAGGGCATGGGCGAGCTGCATCTCGACATCAAGGTCGACATTCTGAAGCGCACCTACAAGGTCGACGCCAATATCGGCGCGCCGCAGGTCGCCTATCGCGAGCGTCTCGCAAGCGCGATCGAGATCGACTACACGCACAAGAAGCAGACCGGCGGCACCGGCCAGTTCGCGCGCGTCAAGATCATCTCGAGCCGAACGAAGCCGGCGCGGGCAATCAGTTCGAGAGCCAGATCGTCGGCGGCGCGGTGCCGAAGGAATACATCCCCGGCGTGGAGAAGGGCATCGAGTCGGTCGTTGGACTCGGCGTCCTCGCGGGCTTCCCGGTGGTCGACCTCAAGGCGACGCTCATCGACGGCGCCTTCCACGACGTCGACTCGTCGGTTCTCGCCTTCGAAATCGCGACGCGCGCCGCGACCCGCGAAGCGCTGCAGAAGGGCGGCTCGGTCCTGCTCGAGCCGATCATGAAGGTCGAGGTGGTGACGCCGGAGAATATACCGGCTTCGTCATCGGCGACATCAACTCCCGCCGCGGCCAGATCCAGGGCCAGGACATGCGCGCGCAACGCCGTCGTCATCAACGCCATGGTGCCGCTCGCCAACATGTTCGGCTACGTCAACAACCTGCGCTCCGGCACGCAGGGTCGCGCCAGCTACACCATGCTTTTCGATCACTACGAACAGGTGGCGGATGAGGTCAAGGCCAAGTACGAAGAAGGTGGGCCCAGGCCGAAATACCGCTCGCCGGGATCTCAGCGAACCCGGGTCGCAAACGGACTCTCTAAAGGAGACCAACAATGGCCAAGGAAAAGTTCTCACGCACGAAGCCGCACTGCAACATCGGGACGATCGGACACGTCGACCACGGCAAGACGTCGCTGACGGCGGCGATCACCAAGGTTCTGGCGGAGACGGGCGGAGCGACGTTCACGGCCTACGATCAGATCGACAAGGCTCCGGAGGAGCGGGCGCGCGGCATCACGATCTCGACGGCGCATGTCGAATATGAGACCTCGAAGCGGCACTACGCGCACGTCGACTGCCCCGGCCACGCCGACTATGTGAAGAACATGATCACCGGCGCGGCGCAGATGGACGGCGCGATCCTGGTGGTCTCGGCCGCCGACGGCCCGATGCCGCAGACGCGCGAGCACATCCTTCTGGCGCGCCAGGTCGGCGTTCCGGCGCTGGTGGTGTTCTTGAACAAGGTCGACATGGTCGACGATCCGGAGCTGCTCGAGCTCGTGGAGCTCGAAGTTCGCGAGCTGCTCAGCAAATATGAGTTCCCGGGCGACGACATTCCGATCACCAAGGGCTCGGCGCTGGCGGCGCTGGAGAACAAGACGCCCGAGATCGGCCATGACGCGATCCTCGCGCTGATGAAGACGGTCGACGACTACATTCCGCAGCCGGAGCGTCCGAAGGATCAGCCGTTCCTGATGCCGGTCGAAGACGTGTTCTCGATCTCGGGCCGCGGCACGGTGGTGACGGGCCGCATCGAGCGCGGCGTGATCAAGGTCGGCGAGGAAGTGGAGATCGTGGGCATCCGTCCGACGTCGAAGTCGACGGTGACGGGCGTCGAGATGTTCCGCAAGCTGCTCGACCAGGGCGAGGCGGGCGACAACGTGGGCTGCCTGCTGCGCGGCACGAAGCGCGAGGAAGTGGAGCGCGGCCAGGTTCTGTGCAAGCCGGGCTCTGTGAAGCCGCACACGAAGTTCAAGGCGGAGGCCTACATCCTGACGAAGGAAGAGGGCGGCCGTCACACGCCGTTCTTCACGAACTATCGTCCGCAGTTCTACTTCCGCACGACGGACGTGACGGGCATGGTGACTCTGCCGGAAGGCGTTGAGATGGTGATGCCGGGCGACAACATCTCGATGGAGGTGGCGCTGATCGTTCCGATCGCCATGGAAGAGAAGCTGCGCTTCGCCATCCGCGAAGGCGGCCGAACGGTCGGCGCGGGCGTCGTCGCCAGCATCATCGAGTAAGAAGCGGATCTGGACCGCGGGTCTTTCGACTCGCAGCGTCCCGCAGCCGCGCGCGCTTGCGCGCGGCTTTGAAAGCGGGCATGAGAAGCTCGCGGTCCATCAAAGGAAGAGACAATGAACGGTCAAAACATCCGGATCCGCCTCAAGGCGTTCGATCACCGGATTCTCGACACGTCGACCAAGGAGATCGTCTCCACGGCGAAGCGCACCGGCGCGCAGGTTCGCGGCCCGATCCCGCTGCCGACGCGCATCGAGAAGTTCACGGTGAACCGTTCGCCACACATCGACAAGAAGTCGCGTGAGCAATTCGAGATCAGGACGCACAAGCGCGTTCTCGACATCGTCGATCCCACGCCGCAGACGGTGGACGCGCTGATGAAGCTCGACCTCGCCGCAGGCGTCGACGTCGAGATCAAGCTCTAAGAAGAACTTCCGGGCCCTCTGGCGGTAACGCGAATGGCCCCGCGAAGGAAATGCACATGCGATCGGGCGTCATCGCGCAAAAGGTCGGAATGACCCGCATCTTCACGATGCGGGCGAGCATGTGCCGGTCACGGTGCTGAAGCTGGACGGCTGCCAGGTCGTCGCTCAGCGCACCAAGGAGAAGAACGGCTACACCGCCGTTCAGCTCGGCATCGGCCGCGCCAAGGTGAAGAATGTCTCCAAGGCCGAGCGCACGCGCTTCGCCGCGGCCAAGGTCGAGCCGAAGATGAAGCTCGCCGAGTTCCGCGTGAACGAGGACGCGCTGCTCCCGGTCGGCGCGGAGATCACCGCCGACCACTTCGTCGTCGGCCAGTTCGTCGACGTGACCGGCACCACGACCGGCAAGGGCTTCGCGGGTCCGATGAAGCGCTGGAACTTCGGCGGTCTGCGCGCGTCCCACGGCGTCTCGGTCTCGCACCGTTCGCATGGTTCGACCGGCGGCCGTCAGGATCCCGGCAAGACCTTCAAGAACAAGAAGATGGCCGGCCACATGGGCGTCGATCGCGTCACCACGCAGAATCTGCGTGTCGTGCTGACCGACGTCGCGCGCGGCCTGGTGCTGGTCGAAGGCGCCGTACCCGGCACCGCCGGCGGCTGGATTTACGTGCGCGACGCCGTCAAGCGCGCGCTCCCCAAGGACGCGCCGCAGCCGGGCAAATTCCGTCTGGCCGACGCCGCGCCCGCGCAAGAAGAAACGAAGGAGGACTGAGCCGTGAAGATCGACGTCACGTCGTTCGACGGACAGTCGGCCGGTTCGATCGAGCTTTCCGACGAAGTGTTCGGCCTGGAGCCGCGCGTGGACCTCATCGCACCGATGATCCGCTGGCAGCTCGCCAAGCGCCGGCCGGCACCCACGCGGTCAAGAACCGCGCGGAGATCGCGCGCACCGGCAAGAAGATGTACAAGCAGAAGGGCACCGGCGGCGCTCGCCACGGCTCCAAGCGCGCGCCGCAGTTCCGCGGCGGCGGTCGCGCGTTCGGCCCGAAGTGCGCAGTCATGAGCACGAGCTGACCAAGAAGGTCCGCGCCCTGGCGCTGAAGCACGCTCTCTCGGCCAAGGCCAAGGACGGCGGCATCGTCGTGTGGGAGAACGCCGAACTCGACGCGCCGAAGACGAAGGTTCTCGCCTCCGGCTTCGCCAAGACCGGCCTCAACAGCGCGATCATCATCGTCGGCGGTTCGCCGCAGGAGAACTTCCCGCTCGCGGCGCGCAACATTCCGAAGATCGACGTGCTGCCGGTCGAGGGCGTCAACGTTTACGACATCTCCGTCGCGAGAAGCTGGTTCTGACCCGCGCCGCCGTGGACGCGCTGGAGGCGCGCCTGAAATGAGCAAGGACGTCCGCCACTACGACGTGATCGTCGCGCCGGTCATCACCGAGAAGGCGACGCTCGCTTCCGAGAACAATCAGGTGGTCTTCAAGGTCGCCAAGACCGCGACGAAGCCGCAAATCAAGGCGGCGGTCGAGGGCCTGTTCGACGTGAAGGTCGAGTCCGTGAACACCTCGGTCCGCAAGGGCAAGGTGAAGACGTTCCGCGGCGTGCGCGGCCAGCAGAGCGACGTCAAGAAAGCCGTCGTCACGCTCGCCGAAGGTCACAAGATCGACGTGACGACCGGACTGTGACGGAAGGCGTGAGGACAGAACATGGCGCTGAAGACATTCAAGCCGGTCACGCCGAGCCTTCGTCAGCTCGTCATCGTCGACCGCAGCGACCTCTACAAGGGCAAGCCGGTCAAGACGCTGACCGAGGGCAAGACCTCGAAGGGCGGCCGCAACAATGGTCGCGTGACGGTCCGTTTCCGCGGCGGCGGCCACAAGCAGGCCTATCGTCTCGTCGACTTCAAGCGTCGCAAGATCGACGGGCCGGCAAGGTCGAGCGCCTTGAATATGATCCGAACCGCACGGCCTTCATCGCCTGATCCGCTACGAGGACGGCGACGCTGGCCTACATCCTCGCGCCGCAGCGCCTGGGCGTCGGCGACAGGTCGTCTCGGGCCGAGCAGGTCGACGTCAAGCCGGGCAACGCCATGCCGATCGGCCAACATTCCGGTCGGCACGATCGTCCATAACGTCGAGATGAAGATCGGGCAAGGGCGGCTCCATCGCGCGTTCGGCCGGCTCCTATGCGCAGATCGTCGGCCGCGACCAGGGCTATGTGATTCTCCGCCTCAACTCCGGCGAGCAGCGCCTGGTCCACGGCCAGTGCTTCGCCACGTCGGCGCGGTTTCGAACCCCGATCACATGAACACCTCGATCGGCAAGGCCGGTCGTTCGCGCTGGCTCGGCCGTCGCCCGCACAACCGCGGCGTCACGATGAACCCGATCGACCATCCGCATGGCGGCGGCGAAGGCCGCACCTCGGGCGGCCGGCATCCTGTGACGCCCTGGGGCAAGCCGACCAAGGGCAAGAAGACCCGCTCCAACAAGTCGACCGATCGATTCATCGTGTCCTCGCGGCACAATGTCGGAAGAAGAAGGGCTGATCCATGGCTCGTTCTATGGAAAGGTCCGTTCGTCGACGGCTATCTGCTCAAGAAGGCGGAGACCTCGCGCGCGTCCGGCCGCTCGGAAGTCATCAAGATCTGGAGCCGCCGCTCCACGATCCTGCCGCAGTTCGTCGGCCTGACCTTCGGCGTGCACAACGGCCAGAAGCACATCCCCGTCGCTGTCAGCGAAGACATGATCGGTCACAAGTTCGGCGAATTCGCGCCGACGCGCACCTTCCACGGTCACGCGGCGGACAAGAAGGCGAAGAGAGGCTAATCGATGTCCAAGCAGGCCAATCCGCCCCGGCTCGCGGAGAACGAGGCCAAGGCGGTCGCGCGCATGCTGCGCGTGTCGCCCGCAGAAGCTCAATCTTCTCGCCAGCTCATCCGCGGCAAGAAGGTCGAGCGCGCGCTCGCCGATCTCGAATTCTCGAGCAAGCGCATCGCGCTCGACGTACGCAAGACGCTGGAGAGCGCCATCGCCAACGCCGAGAACAATCACGGTCTCGACGTCGATGATCTGATCGTCGCGCAGGCCTTCGTCGGCAAGGCGCTGGTCATGAAGCGCTTCCACGCCCGCGCCCGCGGTCGTGCGAGCCGGATCGAGAAGCCCTTCTCGAACCTCACGATCATCGTGCGCGAAGTCGAAGCGCAAGCGAACGCCTAAAGGATCAGAACCATGGGTCAGAAGGTCAATCCGATCGGGCTGCGCCTCGGCGTCAACCGGACCTGGGATAGCCGCTGGTTCGCTGCCAAGTGGCGAATACGGCAAGCTGCTGCACGAGGACATGGCGATCCGCGCGCACATCATGAAGGAACAGCGCGAAGCCGGCATTTCGAAGATCGTCATCGAGCGCCCGCACAAGAAGTGCCGCGTGACCATCATGACGGCGCGTCCCGGCGTCGTGATCGGCAAGAAGGGCGCGGACATCGAAGATCCGCAAGCTCGTCGCCAAGCTCACGAGCTCGGAAGTCGTGATCAACATCGTCGAGTGCGCAAGCCGGAAATCGACGCGACGCTGTCGCCGAAGGTCGATCGCCCAGCAGCTCGAGCGCCGCGTCGCCTTCCGCCGCGCCATGAAGCGCGCCGTTCAGTCGGCGATGCGTCTCGGCGCCAGGGCATCCGCATCAACTGCTCGGGCCGTCTGGGCGGCGCCGAAATCGCCCGCCACCGAATGGTACCGCGAAGGCCGCGTGCCGCTGCACACGCTGCGCGCCGACATCGACTTCGGCTACGGCGTTGCGCGCACCGCGTACGGCATCATCGGCATCAAGGTTTGGATCTTCAAGGGCGAGATCCTCGAGCACGATCCGATGGCGCAGGACAAGCGCCGGAAATGCCGAGAGCGGCGCTCCGCGTCCGCGTCTGGCGGCGATCATCATCGAGCGTGATCGCGACCGGGATCCGCGGCGACCGCGACCGTCGTGGTGGCGCGTGGCCGCGCGAACCCGCCGCTTCCGACGCCTCCGTCGACGCGCGAACGCAAAAGAATTCAAAGAGCACCTATCATGCTGCAACCCAAACGCACAAAGTTCCGCAAGGCCTTCAAGGGCCGCATCCACGGCGCCTCGAAAGGCGGCTTCTCGCTGAACTTTGGTCAGTTCGGCCTGAAGGCGATGGAGCCGGAGCGCATCACCGCGCGCCAGATCGAAGCGGCGCGTCGCGCCATGACGCGCCACATGAAGCGCGCCGGCCGCGTGTGGATCCGCATCTTCCCGGACGTGCCGGTCTCCAAGAAGCCGACCGAAGTCCGCATGGGCAAGGGCAAGGGCGCGCCCGAATTTTGGGCGGCGCGCGTCAAGCCCGGCCGCATCATGTTCGAGGTCGACGGCGTCCCGGCGCCGCTGGCGCGCGAGGCCCTGACCCTCGCCGCGGCCAAGCTGCCGATCAAGACCCGTTTCATTGAGCGCATCGCCGAGTAACAGGAGGACGACATGAAAGCCAAGCAGCGCCTCTCCGACATCAAGGCGATGAGCTCGATCAGCTCGACGACCAGCTGGCTGAAGCTCAAGAAGGAGCAGTTCAACCTGCGCTTCCAGCGGGCGACCGGCCAGCTCGAGAACACCGCCCGCGTTCGCGTCGTTCGTCGCGACATCGCCCGGGCGAAAACCATCGCCGCGCAGAAGCGCACGGAAAAGTAAGGAAGCGCCATGCCGAAGCGAATTCTCCAGGGCGTCGTCGTCTCCGACAAGCAGAACAAGACCGTGGTCGTGAAGGTCGAGCGCCGTTTCACGCACCCGCTGCTCCAGAAGACGGTCCGCCGCACGAAGCACTATCACGCGCATGACGAGAACGGCGCGTTCAAGGTCGGCGACACGGTCTTCATCGAAGAAACGGCTCCGATTTCGAAATTGAAGCGTTGGCGGGTTGTGGAAAACGCGACAAACGCGTAAATAGCCTCGCTTGGGCGTCAACGTCGCAGACGCTTAGAGAGCGCCTTTCAGGCCGTCGGAGAGTTGGGAATTGCCCGATCGCAAGACCCATGCGATGGGGAAGAGCGTTGGGAAAATGATGAGATCGGCGTCGCGATAGGGCGCGGCCGAAACCAGACCGGATTGAAAGGCGGGTAAGCCATGATCCAGATGGAGAACAAATCTCGACGTCGCCGACAATTCCGGCGCGCGCCGCGTCCATGTGCATCAAGGTGCTGGGCGGCTCGAAGCGCAAATACGCGGCGTGGGCGATATCATCGTCGTCTCGATCAAGGAGGCGATCCCGCGCGGCCGCGTGAAGAAGGGCGACGTGCTGAAGGCCGTCGTCGTGCGCACCGCGAAGGACATCCGCCGCGCCGACGGTTCGGTGATCCGCTTCGATCGCAACGCCGCGGTGCTGATCAACAATCAGAAGGAGCCGATCGGCACCCGTATCTTCGGACCCGTGCCGCGCGAGCTTCGCGCCAAGAACCACATGAAGATCATCTCGCTCGCGCCGGAGGTGCTGTGATGGCCGCGAAGATCAAGAAGGGCGACAAGGTCGTCGTCTCGCCGGCCGCGACAAGGGCAAGACCGGCGAGGTGCTCCGCGTGATCCCGGACGAAGGCCGCGCCGTCGTCGACGGCGTCAACATGGTCAAGCGCCATCAGCGCCAGACCAAGGACCGTGAGGCGGGCATCGTCAACAAGGCCGCCACGATCGACCTGTCGAACATCGCGATCGCCGACCCCAAGGACGGCAAGCCGACCCGCGTCGGCTTCAAGATCCTCGACGACGGCCGCAAGGTTCGCGTCGCCAAGCGTTCCGGAGAAGTGATCGATGGCTGAGGAAAAGAAGGCCAAGGCCGCAGCGCGCCAAGAAGGCCGAGCAAGAAGGCGAAGGCCGACAAAGCCGCTTCGTCCGAGCCGCGCGCAGCCGCTGCGCCGCGTCCGGCCGATTACGCCGCGCATGAAGGAAGCACTATGAAGAAGTGGTTCGCCAGCAGCTCATCGAGCAGTTTGGCTACAAGAACCCGCTCGAAGTGCCGACGATCGAGAAGATCGTGCTCAACATGGGCGTGGGCGATGCGGTCAACGACACGCAAGAAGGTCGACCTCCGCCGCGGGCGATCTCAGCCTGATCGCCGGTCAGAAGCCGGTGGTGACACGCGCCCGCAAGGCGATCGCGACCTTCAAGGTCCGCGAGAACATGCCGATCGGCGCGAAGGTGACCCTGCGCAAGACCGCATGTACGAGTTCCTCGACCGTCTGATCACGTGGCCCTGCCGCGCGTGCGCGACTTCCGCGGTCTCAACCCGAAGTCCTTCGACGGCCGCGGCAACTACGCCCTCGGCATCAAGGAGCACATCGTGTTCCCCGAAATCGACTACGACAAGGTCGACAATCGTATCCTCGGCCTCGACGTGATCGTTTGCACCACGGCCAAGACCGACGACGAAGCGCGCGCCCTGCTCAAGGCGTTCAATTTCCCGTTCCGGCAGTGAGGCCATAAGGCCTCAAACGCGGATACCGAAAGGCTAAAATACTCATGGCGAAGAAAAGCGCGATTGAGAACAACAAGAAAAAGGCGAAGCTGGCGGTCAAGGCTACGCCGGAAGCGCAAGCGCTTGAAGCTGCTCGCTAAGGATAAGACGAAGACACCGGAAGAGCGTTTCGCTGGCTCGCCTGAAGCTCGCGCAGCTTCCGCGGAACTCGGCCGCGATCCGCATTCGCAACCGCTGCGAAGTGTCGGGCCGCCCGCGCGCCTACTATCGCAAGCTCAAGATGTCGCGCATCGCGCTGCGTGAGCTCGGGTCCCGCGGTCGGATTCCGGGCCTCGTGAAGTCGAGCTGGTAAGGAGAGCGGAATCTGAAATGGCGATCAACGATCCGCTCGGCGATTTGCTGACCGCATCCGCAACGCGCAGATGCGCCGCAAGGACAAAGTGTCCACGCCGGGCTCGAAGCTGCGCGCGCGTCCTCGACGTGCTCAAGGAAGAAGGCTACATCCGCGGTTATTCGACCACGGATTTCGGCAATGGCCGCACCGAGTTCTCCATCGAGCTGAAGTATTTCGACGGCCAGCCGGTCATCAAGGAGATCGAGCGCGTCTCCCGTCCGGGCCGTCGCGTCTATGCGGCTGTCGACGCCGTTCCGCGCGTGGCGAATGGCCTCGGCGTGACGATCATGTCGACCCCCAAGGGCGTCATGGCCGATCATGCGGCCCGCGAAAACAATGTCGGCGGCGAGGTGCTGTGCAAGGTCTTCTGACCTTGCCCGCCAGCGAACAGGATTTGAAGACCATGTCTCGTATCGGCAAGAAGCCCGTGGTCGTCCCGGCCGGCGTCACCGCCAAGGTCGACGGCCAGCTCGTCCGTGAAGGGCGCGAAGGGCCAGCTCGCCTTCACCGTTCCCGACGCCTTGAAGGTGCAGAGAACGGACAACGCGATCAAGGTTGACCCGCGCAACGACACCAAGCGCGCCCGCGCGCTCTGGGGCACGTCGCGCGCCCGCGTCAACAACCTCGTCATCGGCGTGACGACGGGCTTCGAGAAGAAGCTCGAGATCACCGGCGTCGGCTATCGCGCCGCCGTCCAGGGCAAGGTGCTGCAGCTCGCCCTCGGCTATTCGCATGATGTGAACTATCCGATTCCCAACGGCATCAGCATCGTAACGCCGAAGCCGACGGAAATCATGATCAGCGGCATCGACAAGCAGCAGGTCGGCCAGGTTGCGGCCGAGATCCGCGCCCTGCGCGGCCCCGAGCCCTACAAGGGCAAGGGCGTCAAATACGCCAACGAATTCATCTTCCGCAAGGAAGGCAAGAAGAAGTAAGGATCGGCCGCCATGGCCAAGGATGTCAGCATCGAACAGCGCCGCAAGGCGCGTGTCCGCAAGGCGATCCGCGAGCGCGCCTATGGCCGCCCGCGTCTCTCCGTGTTCCGTTCGTCGAAGCAGATCTACGCGCAGATCATCGACGACGAGAAGGGCGTGACGCTCGCGGCGGCTTCTTCTATCGAGAAGGCGAATCGCGAGTCGCTGAAGACCGGCGCAAATACCGACGCCGCCAAGGTCGTCGGCAAGCTCCTTGCGGAGCGCGCGACGGCGAAGGGCGTCAAGCAGGTCGTCTTCGATCGCGGCAGCTTCTATGTATCACGGCCGCGTCAAGGCGCTGGCCGACGGGGCGCGCGAAGGCGGCCTCGAGTTTTAAGAGATACTCGAGAGGAACGAAATCGTGGCCGCGTAAGTGACGGAAGAAAAGAATGCGCGTGAATCTGAAGGCGGTCGCGGTCGCGATCGCGATAGGGAAGAGCGCGACAGCGAATTCGTGGATCGTCTGGTCCACATCAATCGCGTCGCGAAGGTCGTGAAGGGCGGCCGTCGCTTCGGCTTTGCCGCGCTCGTCGTCGTCGGCGACCAGAAGGGCCGCGTCGGCTTTGGCCACGGCAAGGCGCGCGAAGTGCCGGAAGCGATCCGCAAGGCGACGGAAGCCGCCAAGCGCGCGCTGATCCGCGTGCCGCTGCGCGAAGGCCGGACGCTGCATCACGACGTCTATGGCCGTCATGGCTCCGGCCGCGTGATCCTGCGCGCCGCGCCGGCCGGCACCGGCATCATCGCCGGCGGTCCGATGCGCGCCGTGTTCGAGACGCTCGGCGTGCATGACGTCGTCGCGAAGAGCCAGGGTTCGTCGAACCCCTACAACATGATCCGCGCCACCTTCGACGCGCTGACGCGCGAAGATTCGCCGCGCGCGGTCGCCGCCCGCCGGAACAAGAAGGTTTCCGATATCGTATCGCGCCGCCGCCAGGGCGTCGACGCCGAAGCCGTCGACGCGTAACGGGAATAACGGAAGCTCGTTGCACTTCTGCCGCTTCGAACTGAGGTTACGATTAAGATCGAAGAAAACGATCACGTCGAGCAGGGCAGCCCGATCGGCGTCCTGAGCGGCAGCGCCAGACGCTGCGCGGGCTGGGGCTGACGCGCATCGGTCGCACCTCGACGCTGGAAGACACACCGGCCGTTCGCGGCATGATCGCCAAGGTGGCGCATCTCGTCAAAATCGTCGGCGAGAAGTGAGGACGCGGCTATGAAGCTCAACGAAATCTCCGACAATCCGGGTTCCAGCAAGAACCGGATGCGCGTCGGCCGCGGCATCGGCTCCGGCAAGGGCAAGACCGGCGGACGCGGCGTCAAGGGCCAGAAGGCCCGCACCGGCGTCGCCATTGGCGGCTTCGAAGGCGGTCAGATGCCGCTGCATCGTCGTCTGCCGAAGCGCGGCTTCCACAACCCGTTCACGGTCGACTACAACGAGGTCAATGTCGGCCGCATCCAGGCGGCCGTCGACGCCGGGAAGCTGGACGCCTCGGCGCCCGTGACCCTCGAGGCGCTCATCGCCGCGGGCGTTGTCGCCAAGCCGCGCGACGGCGTGAAAATCCTCGGCCAGGGCGAGATCAAGGCGAAGCTCGCCTTCGAAGTCTCGGCTGCGTCCAAGGGCGCCATCGCCGCGATCGAGGGCGCCGGCGGTTCGGTCGAGCCGAAGGCGAACCCGCTTCGACGAAGAAAAGCGCCAGAAGTCGGCCCGCTCTGCGCAAGGGCGAAGCCGCGCCGCGAAAGCGGAACGCAATCGCGCGTCCGACCGGGCGGAGGACTGCCCGGCTGAGCGTCCGCGGCTGGAAAGCACTGGAAACGGCGCATTCCGGACCCAAGTTGTGGTTTTGCCGAAAGCGCTCGGTTGGCAGCACCGCGGCGGCGACGAGGGATAGAGACCATGGCATCGGCAGCCGAGCAGCTCGCGGCCAACGTCAATCTCTCCGCCTTCGGCAAGTCCGAGGAACTCAAGAAGCGCATCTTGTTCACGCTGGGCGCGCTCATTGTCTATCGCCTCGGCACCTATGTGCCGCTGCCGGGCATCGATCCCGACGCCTTCGCGAAGAGCTTCTTTGGCCAGTCCAAGGGCATGCTCGAGCTGTTCAACATGTTCGCCGGCGGCGCCGTGCAGCGCGCGCGATCTTCGCGCTGAACATCATGCCGTATATCTCGGCCTCGATCATCATTCAGCTGCTGACGTCGGTGTTCCCGACCCTCGAGTCGCTGAAGAAAGAAGGCGAGCAGGGCCGCAAGGTCCTCAACCAATATACGCGCTATCTGACCGTCGTGCTCGCGACCTTCCAGGCCTACGGCATGGCGTCGGCCTCGAAGGCGCAGCAAGGGGTCGTGACACGGATCCGGGCCTTTTCTTCCGCATCACGACGGTCATGACGCTTGTCGGCGGCACGATGTTCCTGATGTGGCTCGGCGAGCAGATCACCGCGCGCGGCATCGGCAACGGATCCTCGCTGATCATCTTCGCGGCATCGTCGCGGCCTTCCCGTCCGCCATCATCTCGACCCTCGAACTCGGTCGCCAGGGCGCCATTTCGACGGGCATCATCCTTGGCGTGATCGCGATGTCCTTCTTCGTCATCGCTTTCATCGTCTTCATGGAGCGCGCCCAGCGCCGCCTGCTGATCACTTACCCGAAGCGCCAGCACGGCAACCGGGTCTATGAGGGCCAGACGTCCTTCCTGCCGCTGAAGCTGAACACGTCGGGCGTCATTCCGCCGATCTTCGCCTCGTCGCTGCTGCTGCTGCCGACCACGGTCGCGAACTTCTACCAGTCGACGGGGTCAGAGAGCATCTTCGCGACGATCTCGGCCTATTTCGGCCATGGCCGTCCGCTCTATATGCTGGCCTATGTCGGCCTGATCGTATTCTTCGCCTTCTTCTACACCGCGATCGTCTTCAACCCGACGGAAACGGCCGATAACCTGCGGAAGCATGGCGGCTTCCTCCCCGGCATCCGCCCCGGCGAAGCGCACGGCGAAGTTCATCGACGACGTCCTCATGCGCATCACCGTGCTGGGGGCCGCCTATCTCGCCATTATCTGTCTTCTGCCGGAAGGGCTCATCGCCTATGCGAACCTGCCCTTCTATTTCGGCGGCACCTCGCTCCTGATCGTCGTCAGCGTCACGATGGACACGGTCGCTCAGATCCACAGCCACATGCAGGCGCAGCAATATGAGGGGCTGATCCGCAAGACCAAGCTCAAGGGACGTCGTAAATGAGGCTCGTCCTTCTCGGCCCCCCAGGCGCCGGCAAGGGAACGCAGTCAGCCCGTCTGGTCGAGAAGCTGGGAATTCCCCAGCTCTCCACCGGCGACATGCTGCGCGCCGCCGTCGCCGCCGGCACGCCGATCGGCCTTAAGGCCAAGGCGATCATGGACGCCGGCCAGCTCGTGCCCGACGCAGTCGTCATCGGCATCATCGACCAGCGCATCGACGCGCCCGACTGTGCGAACGGCTTCATTCTCGACGGCTTTCCGCGCACTGTCGCCCAGGCGGAGGCGCTTCGGGAGTTGCTGGCCAGGAAGGGCATCGGCCTCGATGCGGTCGTGGAGCTCGTCGTGGACGACACCAAGCTGGTCGAGCGGATCGAAGCGCGGTCGCGAGACTTTGGAGGCCGGCGGCCGGTTCGGGCCGACGATAATCCCGAAAGCTTCAAGACGCGGCTCGACGCCTATCGCCAGCAAACGGCGCCGGTCTCTGCCCATTACGCCCAGAAGGGCGAGTTGAAGCAGGTCGATGGGATGCTGCCCATCGACGATGTGACCGCAGCGATAGACAAGACGCTCGGTCACTGATAGTTCGAGGACAGGCCCGGCTCCGCCGGGCCATTTCTTTTCGACCCTTCCCAAAATCAGAGAACCCCGATGGAAGCAAAATCCTTTTGCGGCCTCGACTTCGGCACGTCCAATTCGACGGTCGCGGTTCAGGGCGCGCAAGATGTCGAGCTGATTGCGTTGGAAGGCGGCTCCCGCACCCTCCCGAGCTCGATCTTCTTCGACTTCTCCAGCGGCGCGCCGGTCTTCGGTCGTGCGGCCATCCAGGCCTATGTCGACGGTGTTGAAGGCCGGCTGATGCGCAGCCTCAAATCCGTCCTTGGCACGGCGCTCATGGACGAGACGACGCGCATCAAGACCAGGACCTATACCTTCAAGGATATTATCGGACTGATCGTCGGGCGTTTGAAACAGACGGCCGACGCCGCGGCGGGCGCCGACACAACCCAAGCCGTTCTTGGCCGGCCGGTTCATTTCGTCGACGACGATCCCGCCGCCGACCGTCGCGCGCAGGACGCATTGGAGGAGATCGCGCGCGCCCAGGGCTTTCGCGAGATCGCCTTCCAATATGAGCCGATCGCAGCGGCGCTCGCCTATGAGCAGACGGTGCGAAACGAGCAATATGCGCTCATCGCCGACATTGGCGGCGGCACGTCGGACTTCTCCGTCGTGCGCGTCTCGCCGGAGGGAAAGTTCCGCGCAGACCGGGCGGCGGACGTTCTCGCCAACAAAGGCGTGCATATCGGCGGGACCGACATCGACCGGCTCTTCAGCCTGAAGACGGTCATGCCGCATCTGGGCCTCGGAACCGAGATGCGCATGCCGTTCAGCGACAAGTCGATCCTGGTTCCGAACGGTTTTTACGTCGATCTCGCGACCTGGCACCGGATCAACCTGCTCTACACGCCCAAGGTCGCGCGCGACATCGAGGAATTGCAGCGCTACGCTCTCGAGCCGCAGAAAATCGCGCGGCTCGCGGAGATTATGGAGTGCCGTCGCGGCCATTCCATCGCCCTGTCGGTCGAAAAGGCGAAGATCGACCTTTCAGGCGCGGAGACGGCTGCGATCGATCTCGCCGAGGTCGAGCGCGGCTTTGCCGTGGGAGCCGACCCGAAGACGCTCAACGACGCGATCGCCGACCAGTTGGGCTCCCTGACGCGCACGCTGAAGGAGACGCTCGCTGCCTCCGGGCTCGCGGGAGACCGCATCGGCGCCGTCTTTCTCACCGGCGGCTCCACCGCGATTCCGGCTGTGCGCACGGCGGTTACGGGAGCGACGCCCGGCGCCAAGATCATCGAAGGCGACATGTTCGGCGCCGTCGGTTACGGGCTGGGGCTGGACGCGCGGCGCAAATTCGGGTCTGATGCGCTGCGTCGAAGCGCTTGAGTCTCGCGCGGGCAGGGGAGAAATATTGCTTCTCCCTTGCGTATTTTCCTTGACTCGCGCGCAATCGCTAGTTATCGGCTCACTTCCGACGAAAATTCAGGAAGTTCTCTTCGGAGGGCTTCCGTTTTTGCGTTTCGGTGAATCTCGATCCGAAATTCCCGCAGGGGCCGGCCTCCACCGGACGCGGGTTCATCATCCGGCGGCGCCGCGAGGTTGCCGCCCGACATGGAGAAAATCGTGGCTCGTATCGCAGGCGTCAATATCCCGACCAACAAGCGCGTCGTCATCGCGCTTCAATATATTCACGGCATCGGCGCGAAGAAGGCCGAGGAGATCTGTGAGAAGGTGAACATCCCGGCGGAGCGCCGCGTGGCCCAGCTCACCGACGCTGAAGTCCTGCAGATCCGCGAGACGATCGACCGCGACTATCGGTCGAAGGCGATCTGCGCCGCGAAGTCGCGATCAACATCAAGCGCTTGATGGACCTTGGCTGCTATCGCGGCCTGCGCCATCGCCGCCAGCTGCCGGTCCGCGGCCAGCGCACCCACACCAACGCCCGCACCCGCAAGGGCAAGGCGAAGCCGATCGCCGGCAAGAAGAAGTAATCGGCTGAATCGCCGATCATCCCCGGGCGTGTTCCGGGGATTTCTTGTCGAAAGATGGCCGGGAAAGCCCGGCCATGACGCAGTGAAGACCATCCCCAGCGCCTGGCGTTACGGGCGCGCTTGAAGGACCAGGAACAAAATGGCCAAGGACACCACCCGCGTTCGCCGCCGCGAGCGCAAGAACATCGTCTCCGGCGTCGCGCACGTCAATTCGACGTTCAACAACACGATGATCACCATCACCGACGCGCAGGGCAATACCGTGTCCTGGTCGTCGGCCGGCACGATGGGCTTCAAGGGCTCGCGCAAGTCGACGCCCCTACGCCGCGCAGATGGCGGCCGAAGACGCCGCGCGCAAGGCTGGCGAGCACGGCGTCCGCACGCTCGAAGTCGAGGTTTCCGGCCCCGGCTCGGGCCGTGAATCGGCGCTGCGCGCGCTGCAGGCGGCGGGCTTCACCGTCACCTCCATCCGCGACGTGACGCCGATCCCGCACAACGGCTGCCGTCCGCGCAAGCGAAGCCGCGTCTGACGCCGGAGGGCGCACGGAGCGCCCACACGTCGCGCGGCGCGCCGCGCGAGAGACTTGAATCGCCCCAGATTCGTCCGGGGCGGTTTTTGTCGAAAGGGCTCCCTCATCCTTTGAGGGGCCGCTCGAAAAGCCCGCTGCTTTCATCCGAGCATATTTCGCGCGTGGTCCGACTTTTCTCCCCGACGGGCCGCGTTCAGGAGCTTCAAGGAAAGGCGTCCAAGTGAGCATCCAGAAGAACTGGCAGGAACTCATCAAGCCGAACAAGCTCGAAGTGACCGCGGGCGACGATCCGCGCAGCGTGGCGACCGCGGTCGCCGAGCCGCTGGAGCGGGGCTTCGGCCTGACGCTCGGCAACGCGCTGCGCCGCATTCTTCTCTCCTCGCTGCAGGGCGCGGCGATCACCTCGATCCATATCGACGGCGTTCTGCACGAATTCTCGTCGATCCCGGGCGTTCGCGAGGACGTGACCGACATCGTCCTGAACATCAAGGACATCGCCATCAAGTATCAGGGCGAGGGCGTGAAGCGCCTGACGCTCAAGAAGACGGGCCCCGGCGCCGTCACCGCCGGCGACATCCAGGCGACGGGCGACGTCCAGGTCCTCAATCCCGACCTCGTCATCTGCACGCTGGACGAGGGCGCGGAGATTCGCATCGAATTCACGGTTTCGACCGGCAAGGGCTATGTCCCGGCCGACCGCAACCGCGCCGAGGACGCGCCGATTGGCCTCATCCCGGTCGACAGCCTCTATTCGCCGGTCAAGAAGGTCAGCTACCGCGTCGAGAACACCCGCGAAGGCCAGGTGCTCGACTACGACAAGCTGACCCTGACGATCGAGACCAACGGCGCCGTCACGCCGGAGGACGCGCTCGCTTTCGCCGCGCGCATCCTGCAGGATCAGCTCAACGTCTTCGTCAATTTCGAAGAGCCGCGCCGCGAAGAGAGCCGCCCCGTCGATCCCGCAGCTCGCCTTCAACCCGGCGCTGCTCAAGAAGGTCGACGAGCTCGAGCTGTCGGTGCGTTCGGCGAACTGCCTGAAGAACGACAACATCGTCTATATCGGCGACCTCATCCAGAAGTCGGAAGCCGAGATGCTCCGCACGCCGAATTTCGGCCGCAAGTCGCTCAACGAGATCAAGGAAGTCCTCGCGCAGATGGGCCTGCATCTCGGCATGGAAGTCCCCGGCTGGCCGCCGGAGAACATCGACGATCTCGCCAAGCGGTTCGAAGAGCATTACTGAGTTCATTCCCTCTCCCCGTCCGCGGGGAGAGGGTTAGGGTGAGGGGCGAGGGGTATAGCGATGCTTCGCCCCTCACCCCGACCCTCTCCCCGTAAACGGGGCGAGGGAGATAAACGACGGCCGTACCTTGGCACGGCGGCCGCATAACAACGGAGAGAGCCAATGTATCACGGTCACAAGAAGCGCCGCTTTGGCCGCACCCATGAGCACCGCAAGGCCATGTTCGCGAATATGGCGCAGGCGCTCATCAAGCATGAGCAGATCGTCACGACGCTGCCCAAGGCGAAGGACCTGCGGCCGGTCGTCGAGAAGCTGGTCACCCTCGGCAAGCGCGGCGACCTTCACGCGCGCCGCCAGGCCATCGCGCAGATCAAGGACGTCAAGCTCGTCGGCAAGGCTCGGCCCGCGTACAAAGAAGCTACACCCGCGTTCGAGGCCGGTCCGCTCGACAACGCCCGCGCTACAACGTGAATGACGCGCAACGGCGGCTACACGCGCGTGCTGAAGGCGGGCTTCCGCTCCTCGCCGCGGCGACTTAATTCCGCCCCGCGCCGTGATCGAATTCGTCGAGCCTCGCCTGCGCGACGTCTTTCCGCCGCCCATAAGATACTCCTGCGCGATCCGCGCACCGATCTCGCCGTTCTCAAGCTGACGGAAGGCTCGAACTTCCCGACCATGGAGCTCGGCGACAGCGACGCGCTCGAAGTCGGCGATCTGACGCTCGCCATCGGCAATCCGTTCGGCGTCGGCCAGACGGTGACGCAGGGCATCGTCTCGGCGCTGGCGCGCACCCATGTCGGCATTTCCGACTACGGCTTCTTCATCCAGACCGACGCGGCCATCAATCCCGGCAATTCCGGCGGCCCGCTCGTCGACATGAACGCGCGCGTCGTGGGCATCAATTCCGCGATCTTCTCGAAGTCGGGCGGCTCGGTCGGCATCGGCTTCGCGATCCCCGTGAACATGGTCAAGAGCGTCCTGGCGGCGGCCAAGGGCGGCGGCAAGATGGTCAAGCGCCCCTGGCTCGGCGCGACGCTGCAGAGCATCTCGCAGGACATCTCCGAGGGTCTGGGCCTCGATCGCCCGACCGGCGCGCTGCTCGCCGACGTCGACCCCAAGGGGCCGGCGGCGGAAGCGGGCCTCAAACGTGGCGACGTGATCATATCCGTCGACGGCCAGCCCGCCGACGATCCCGAGGCCGTGGGCTATCGTCTCGGCACCAAGCCGCTCGGCGGGCAGGCGACGGTCGGCGTGCTGCGCGGCGGCAAGAAGATCGTCGCGCAGATCCGTCTCACCCCCGCGCCGGAGACGCCGCCGCGCGATCCGGTGAAGCTGAAGGGCCAGTCGCCCTTCGCCGGCGCCACCGTCATCAACATCTCGCCGGCCGTCGTCGAGGAAATGTCCGTGCAGGGCGTGATGAATGGCGTCGTCGTCTCGGAGATCGAGGATGGCTCTCTGGCGCAGCAACTCAATCTGCAACGCGGCGACATCGTGATGGCGGTCAACGACCAGAAGATCGATTCGACGCGCGACCTCGAAAAAGCGACGGCGAGCCGCGCCTATTACTGGAAGATCACCCTTGCGCGCGGCGGGCAGGTCTTCACGACCGTGGTCGGCGGCTGACCAAGGGAGCTCGGCGTGAGCGGCGTCTCGATCCTCGTCACGACGATCGACAGGGAAGACAAGGCGCGCGCCCTTGCGCGCGCCGCCCTCGCCGAGCGCCTCGCCGCCTGCGTCCAGATTTTTCCCATCGCGAGCCATTACGCCTGGAAGGGCGAATATTGCGAAGAGACGGAGTTCCGGTTGGAGATGAAATGTCGCGCCGAAGATTACGCCGCCCTCGCTGATCTGACGCGTCGTCTCCATAGCTACGAAACGCCGGAAATCCTTCGCATCGACGTTGCGGAAACTGACGCCCCTTACGCCGCTTGGTTGCGGGACGCCACCCGGCGGGACTGAGCGATTTCGCCGAGAACCGCGGGCGGGGCCCCGCATGAGCTGATGTTGTCGACTTTGCCTTGATCGGGCGCGTGCGCCCGATCAAGGCTCGAAAACCGAAGGCTCAATATTCGATTATTTCCGGTATGCGCAGCCCGGCTTTCACCTTGCCCAGCGTTTGCCTGAGCAGGAATTTCGCGCGGCTCGCGCCCTTCGCCGCGTGATCGAGAATTTCGTCGCTCGTAATGCAGCAGTTCTTGAACGGTTCGCAGTGCGAGGCGATTTTTGCGATGATGTCGTCTTTCGCGGAAGCGGGATTTTTGGCGAGCGCGTCGGCGTATGACGTCCCCTCCAGCGCAACCGCCCATTCATGCAAGACGCTATCGGGGAGCGCCGAGAGCTCGTCGGGCGACGGCGGTTCGGTCAGACATAGCGCGTTGTGTACGCTCATGTGGGTCGAATCCGCGCCGCAAAGATGCGCAGTGCGCGCAGGAAGCCACTCCGCGACGGTAAGGCGCTCTCCGGTCTCGCTTGCGAAGCGCCGGCCGATTTCCTTCATGATATGAACATAGCCGCTGATTTCTTCGCCGCCCTGAAACGCCTTGGCTTGCAACCCGATCGTCAGGCTCGGAATCCCGAGTTGCGGGTAGAGAAACTCTGCGACGCTTGCGTGGGTCGGCAGCTCTAACTGCGCGCGCATATGCGGCGCAAGCATGCCGAGGAAAGAATGCTCGAAGAGACGCTTGCAGTAATCCGTGTCCACGAAATTGGAGAGGAGTAAAAGCAGTTCGGTGTTCTCCCACAGCATCGAGGTAAAAACCAGATGACTTTTGTCGGGGTCGATCCCGCAGGCGAGAAAGTCTCGCGCAGTCAGCAACGTTCGGTTGAAGATGTCTTCTCTGACCTTCGGATACATGAAGGTTGCGATAAGGTCGTCTATGACGAAAAAACACTCGTAATTCTTTTCGCAGTCCGGCCATTCCATCATGGTGCTGACATAGTGCCCTAGATGGCGAGGCCCTGTCATGGGATTGTGCGCGCTGACGAGAATATCCATGTTACTTGCTCCTTTCGGAGGTGCGAAGAGATTTGCGAATAATGATGGTCTCATCCACCATGTTCAGACCACCAAGCTTCGCCCGCGTAATTTCGAGGGGCGGATTCAATAAGCTTTGCATGGGCAAATTGGCCTTTGGCGTGCTGCTCTGAAGGGCAATCTGCTTCCTGGTGACGCTAATGGTTTCCTTCGCCATCTAAATTCTCCTGTATTCCAATAATGATTCTCAGTTTTGCATTTCACGTATGTCCACGACGTCTCCAAAGTAGTCATTAGGTTTGGAGCGCTCTCTCAACGTCGTGATCAAATCCGAACTCGTCCACAATTCGCAGATCGCCTTGTCTCGGACATTCCCCAGGTAAACCGAGTCCGATAAGGCCGGCTTCAGTTTGATGGATGTATAGGCTCGTCCCATAGGGTCGATGCGCAAGAGAGCGTCCGGGCGTCGCGCAAGCACGCCCTGGTCGCTCCAAATGTCGTCGAACAGCCGGTCTCCGGCGTCTTGCGTCGCCTCCAGCCAGGCCGGATCCGCCGGCGCAACCAGCCCCTCCGACACAGCGCGATGCAAGCCGCGAGCAGCGGTTGCGAGATCCGAGTTGCTCGGCAGGAGATGGCGGAGCGCGGCGGCCGTCCCCCGGCCCGCTGCGTAAAGAGGCGCGGCGCAGTATCCGTTCGCGCCGAGCCGTCCGACCAGCTTCGCCGTCTCATAAATGTCGGCCGCATTCCTCGCATTCACGACCGTGCCGACAATGACCGGAACGTCCCTGCGTCGCAGCCTTTGGACGCCATCGATGACAGCCTCGAAATTTCCCGCGCCGCGCAGCGAATCCGCTTGCTGTGGAACGCTGCCGTCCAGGGTCGTTTGCAGCGCATAGAGATTCTCGAGATTCGACAGGAGTTCGATATGCGCATCCGTCAAGGCCGTCAGGTCCGAGCCGACTGTGATGATCAGGCCCAGAGCGTCCGCTTTCCGGACAATGTCCTCGAAGTCCGCCCGCAATAGCGGGTCGCCGCCCGTGAAGCGCACGAAAAAGGCGCCGTTGCGCGCAATGTCCTCCAATATTTGCGACCATTCCGAAAAAGTCAGTTCGCTTTCCGTTTGCGCCTTTGGATGCGCGTCATATGCGCAATAGCGGCATGACCGCATGCATTTCAAAGTCAGCTCAATTTCGACCCCAAGGGGGAAATAGAGATGATCGTCGGGAAAATCCCCGACGTCTGAGTAGAAAAAAGCCGCTTGGCTCTTTTCGGTCGGCGCCGACCGTTCAAGAATGCCGTTCTCGCACTGCTCATGCAAGAACTGCTCGACCAGCGCGGAGCTTTCGATGTCTTGCGCCGGTAAACTACTCACAATCTCGCCGATGCTTTTTGCTTCCCTGCAGGACTCGATGATTGCTGCGGCCGATAAATTGAAAAAACGAGTTTCTTGACGTTTTCGATGCAGGGTAATCGCCCCGAAAGATTCGCGACGAAAAGTAATTCGATTGGAAACAACATAGTTTTGCATGCAAAATCTCCTGTAATGCGCCAAAAAACGTAAAATTATTCTGTTGTTTATCGCTCTGCGTAGGCGTAACGCAGAAAGGGGCGTAATGTTCCATGGCGAATGAGCGAACTTCTATGGGACGCTCGAACGACCGCGTTGCGAGCCGCTGGCGCCGCCCGAGCGCTTTTCAAACGGGCGAACTCGTCTTACCTAAAGCGCCAACGCATAATGCTCGCGAAGGATACTCAATGTCGGCGCCCACGGATTACCTGCTCGATCGCCGTCGCCTGCGGCGCAAGCTCGGTTGGTGGCGGACGGCCGCCATCGCCGCGGCGGGCCTTGCCGGCCTGATCGCCGTCGCGCGATTCTCGGGCGCCGACTCGGCCGACAAGCTCACGCCCCATCTCGCCCGATTGTCGCTGCAGGGGATGATCGTCGGCGACAAGGGCACGATCGACCTCATCAAGAAGATCGGCGAATCAAGTCAGGCCAAGGCCGTGTTGCTGACGATCGACAGCCCTGGCGGCACGACGGCTGGCTCCGAGCGGGTTTATGAAGAGCTGCGTCGTCTGAACGAGAAGAAGCCGGTCGTCGCCGTCGTCGGCACGCTGGCTGCGTCAGGCGCCTATATCGCCGCGTTGGGCGCCGAGACGATTGTCGCCGAGGGCAATTCCCTCGTGGGCTCCATCGGCGTGCTGTTCCAGTTTCCCAATTTCTACAAGCTGCTCGATTCGGTGGGCGTGAAAGTCGAGGAGGTCAAATCCTCCCCCCTCAAGGCCGCGCCCAACGGCCTCGAGCCGACGAGCGAGGCGGCCAAGGCCGCCATCGCGAGCCTCGTCGCCGACTCCTATGGCTGGTTCAAGGATCTCGTGAAGCAGCGCCGCCATCTCGACGACGCGGAGCTCGCCAAGGTCGCCGACGGCCGCGTCTTCACCGCGCGGCAGGGCGTGCCGCTCAAGCTAGTCGACGTGATCGGCGGCGAGCGCGAGGCCATCGCCTGGCTCGAGACCAACAAGAAAATCGCCAAGGATCTGCCCGTGCGCGACTGGAAGAAGAAATCCAGCATCGAGAGGCTCGGCCTCGTCGAGGGGGCGGCGGCCGCGGCTCACCTTCTGGGGCTGGAGACCGCCGCCGGCGCGCTGGAGCAGGCGGCGAGCGCCGAAAGACGCGCAAGTCTTGACGGTTTATTGGCGATTTGGCAGGGTTTCGAGGTGCGTTGACGCCGGCTTGCACGGCAATTTCAACAGCAAGAACGATACAGGCTGGGTCATGATCAAGTCAGAGCTTATTCAGCGAATTGCGCGCCGTAACGGACATCTTTATCAACGCGACGTCGAGACGATCGTGAGCACGATTCTCGACGAGATCACTGCGGCGCTCGCGCGCGGCGACCGGGTCGAGCTGCGCGGCTTCGGCGCGTTCTCGGTCAAGAAGCGCGACGCGCGCACCGGCCGCAATCCGCGCACCGGCGCACAGGTCTCCGTGCAGGAGAAGTGCGTGCCCTTCTTCAAGACGGGGAAGGAAATGCGCGAGCGCCTGAACGAGGACTACCAAGGCTGACGCGCCGGTTGGCCACGCTCGGGCGAGCGCGGCGCAGACATGACGCCGGGCTCCCGCGGCCGATGCGCTGTCGAAACAACCCGGCGCGTCGCCAGCCATAGGGAGAGGTCATGAAATCCGTCCTGCGCATCATCGTTTTCGTTCCGCTCGCGCTCATCATCCTGTTTTTTTCGATGGCGAATCGCAGCCCGGTGAAAATCGGGCTCGACCCTTTCGCGACAAGCGACGCGGCGGGCCCCTATGTCGAGGCGCCGATGTTCCTCGTCGTTCTCGCGTCGATGGCGCTCGGCGTGCTCGCCGGCGGCGCCTCTTCCTGGCTGAGCCATCTGCCCGTGCGCCGCGCCGCGAAGATCGCGCGGGCCGAGGCCAAGAAGACGCGTCTCGAGGTTGAAAAGCTGCGCCAGCAGGCGCTCGCCGAGCTCCCAGCCGACGCCAAGGCCGGCAAGCGCTGAGGCGGGCGGGGGGATAAGCGCGCGAAGTGCAAAAACTAGCCCGAAGCCGCTTGAAAAACCCGCCAAGCGCCGATAAGAGAAACCCGCGCCAACGCCGCGCAACGCCGCAATAGCTCAGCTGGTAGAGCACATCATTCGTAATGATGGGGTCGGGGGTTCGAATCCCTCTTGCGGCACCAGCAAAATCAATATCTTACGCGAAATAAGAAGCGTTTCGAGGTCGTGCGCGAGTTTCGTGTCGCCACCATGTCGCCACCGAGTGCGATCTTGCCCCGCGTCATCTCGTGCTACGTCCCCCGTCAATCCCATCCCTAACGGACGGCGGCCCACGTCATCCAGACGCCGACGACGGTAGTCGGCAGTGCCTCGAGCTTTTTTTCCGAGCTAATTGCGGGCTGAATTCTCGCTAAAGGGGTTTGAACTGTTGCCAACTGCCTGATAGTCCCCCTTTTTGGGCTCAGATTGTTGATGGTTGGCGATGTTCGATACCTTCGTACTGGTTGGGATTTCTACCCGCAACGCCGTGCTCTGGCTGGCCTCTCTCCTAAAATTCGAACCGGCGCCGGGTCTTGTGACCCTGGCAATTCTTTGCCTCCTCGGTTTCGCAATTCTCACCTTCGGTCGGTTAGCATTTGCTCGGAGAGAAGCGGTCCTCTGGCTGCGTCGGTTGATCGCTGAAACCGCAAATCAGGCAGCCTTCGCAGCGGCGATCGCCGGTCTTGATTACAAGATTGAGTTGGAAGCAAAAAGCGGTGCCCGGCAGCAAGTGGCGACCGCGTGGCGCGAGTATCGGGAAACGCTCGTAGCTCACGAGGAAAACGGGACGACTACGCTCCGAAACTCGGTTCGCCCGGCGGTCTTTTTCAAACTGGAGGATTTGCATTTCGGGGTCGGGTTCTGGCGAACCGTTCCCGGCCTCTTCGTCACATTTGGCCTCCTCTTGACATTTCTCGGCCTGATCTCCGCCTTGAGTTCAATGGACCTCACTGCACAAGATAAGATTGAAAAATCGCTCCGCGAGCTGCTGACCATCGCCTCGGCCAAATTCATCATGTCCCTGACGGGATTGTTCTGTTCGATCGTGTTCACGCTTGTGTTGCGGCGAGGCGTCTCGCAGGTCGAGAGAGCCATCCACGACCTTTGCGCCGCCATTGAAAAAAGATTGACCTTCATCAGTCTCGAGGAACTCGCCGTCGAGCAATTGGCGGCCATCCGGGAGCAACGTGAGCATTTCCGATTGGTAGGGCTGGAGCTGGTGGCCGAACTGGGCAGACCTCTTCGCGAGGAGCTTCCTACCGCGATTTCGACCTCGATCAGTTCCGCTATGGCTCCCATCATGCAGCAGATTAGCCAGGCTGGCGCCGACGGGATGGGCGAGATGGTGAAGGGCCTGTCCGAACGATTTTCCGATGACGTCGGGCGCGCCTTGGCCAAGGCCAGCGAGAGTCTCGTCCAAGCGGGCGATCGTATCGCAGCCCTTTCCGAAAGAATGGATCAGAGCTCGGGTCGGGTGGGCACGGAGATCGATGCGGCCGTCGCTCGTCTCACTCAGGCGGTAGAGGATCTGCGGAGCGCAATGGGCGCAACGGCTCAGACCGCTTCTGGTGCATTCACGCAGGGCGCGGAGCAGCTGCTCGCCGTCATGGACCAGACGCTGGAAGGCATTCGCGACAACACTGGTGAAAGCGCGCGGGCTCTAAGTGAGGAGGTTAGTCGCGGGATTGGACTCGAACTATTCGAATGACACTATGAAGTCGATGCAAAAAAAGCATCGCGATGAACGCTGTCGCATAACCATCGGCTATCGAGATCAAAACCAGACGGCATTTCAAAGTTTCGACCCCTCAGTGCATCGTTTCATCAACATCCATTATGAAACGATGGAGTACATCCGATGCATTTGCAGGTGCTTGAACAATCCCGTACGGGGCGTCAGCTCGCCGGTCGCGTAGCGGTGGTGACCGGCTCGACCTCCGGAATTGGTCTAGCTATCGCTCGCGCGCTCGCCGCCGCCGGCGCCGATGTCGTCCCCAACGGACTTGGCGATCAGAAGGAAATCAAGGTCCTTTGCGACGAATTTGCCGCGGAACACGGTGTCAAAGCTATTTTCATGGCGCGAATCTCGTGGATCCCGTCGAAGCTCGGAAGATGATCGTTCGGTCTGTCTGGAAATTCGGCAAGGTCGATATTTTCGTCAGTAATGCTGGCGTTCAGTATGTCAATCAAATCGAGAGTTTTCCTGATGAGAGGTGGGACGCCATCATCGCGCTTAATCTTTCAGCGGTCTTTCACACGATCAAGGCATCATTCGGCGCCATGAAGTCGAGCGGCTTCGGCCGTATCATCAATATCGCCTCGGCGCATGGGCTCGTCGCCTCGCCCTTCAAGTGCGCGTATGTCGCCGCCAAACACGGCGTTGTGGGGCTGACAAAGACCGTTGCACTGGAGGGCGCAGAATTCGGCGTCACTTGCAACGCGATATGCCCCGGCTATGTCTGGACGCCGCTCGTCGAGAATCAAATCGACAGTACGGCTGCGGCGCGCGGTCTGACGCGCGAAGAAGTCATACGCGACGTCCTCCTCGCTGCGCAGCCGACGAAACGCTTCGCTGAGGTGGAAGAAATCGCCGCGCTGACAGTATTTCTAGCGAGCGATGCTGGCAAATCCATAACCGGCGCAGCACTGCCGATCGATGGCGACTGGACGGCGCATTGATGCAGAAAGAACATTGGAGCGATCATCATGGAATCGGTTGCCTCTGAGCTCAAGGAACTCGGCCAAATCGTTCTTGTCCTACAGGGTGGTGGCGCGCTCGGGGCCTATCAGGCCGGCGTTTATCAGGCATTTCACGAAGCCGGGCTCGAGCCAGACTGGGTAATCGGCACGTCGATCGGCGCCATCAACGCGTCAATTATCGCCGGAAATGCAGCGGAAGCACGTATTGCAAAGTTGCGGGAATTTTGGAAGCGCGTCGAGCGTGCAGACTTCCTTCAAACGCCGTTCTTCCCCTTCTTTGGCGCGGCGCTTCGAAACAGCCTGGCGATCGCCTCGGGAATCCCAAGTTTTTTCCGGCCAAATCTTGCAGCCTTTGTCAGCCCGCATACGCCGCTTGGCCCCGAGCAGGCAGGCTATTATTCCGCGAAACCGTTGAGAGACACTTTGCGTGGCCTTGTAGATTTCGGCCGGATCAACGCCGGATCGATGCGGCTGACGGTTGGCGCGTGCGACGTGCAGACGAGCGCGATGCGCTATTTCGACAGCCGCGACGTCCCTCTTTCCCTCGACCATGTCCTCGCGTCGGGTGCGCTGCCGCCGGCCTTTCCAGCCGTCCGCATTGATGGCAGGCTTTATTGGGACGGGGGCGTGCTTTCCAACACCCCTGTCGAGGCGGTTTTCGACGACGCGCGGCGCAGAAGCGGCGTCGTGTTTGTCGTCCATCTATGGAACCCACATGGTTCTGAGCCGCGAACCATTTGGGAAGTGATGAATCGTCAGAAGGATTTGCAGTATTCAAGTCGCGCGGCCACTCACATCAAGTGACAAAGACAGCTCCATTATCTGCGGGGTTCTGGTGCGAACGGTGTGAGTGGCGCATATTTGCTAATGAGGGGGAGAGACACGAGGAGGGGCGACCGCGATGCTGAGTGTGGACGATCTTTTCAAAGGCCGCCATTTCGACCGGGAAATCATCGTGCTCTGCGTGCGCTGGTATCTCCGATATAAGCTCAGCTATCGAGACCTCGTGGAGATGATGGCCGAGCGCGGCTTGTTTCTCGCTCATACGACCATCATGCGCTGGGTTCAGCGATATGTTCCAGAATTCGAAAAGCGGTGGAACCGTTTCGCGCGGCAAGTAGGCGGATCGTGGCGTGTCGACGAGACCTACGTCAAAATCAAGGGTCGCTGGACATATCTCTACCGCGCCGTAGACAAGGCAGGAAAGACCGTGGATTTCCTCCTTCGCGCCAAGCGAGATATCGCTGCCTCCAAAGCGTTTTTTCGTCGGGCGGTCAAGAACCAGGCTCAACTGCCGCAGAAGATCACGCTCGACGGCTATCAAGCTTCGCATCGAGCTGCTCGCGACGTTCTCGAACAGCACGGCGCGCGGGCTCAGATTCGATCTTCGAAATACTTGAATAATCTGATCGAAGGACCACCGATCCATCAAGCTTCGGCTGGGGCCGATGCTCGGGTTCAAGCGATTTCGGCATGCGGCGATCACGATCGCCGGCATCGAACTCCTGCATCGTATCAGGAAAGGTCAATTCGCCCTGAGCAAACTCAGGGCTACTGCAAAAGCCGCCCCCGAGATCTGGAGTGCGGTACTCGCTGCCTGAGCAACTGCGCTGGCCCCGATGAACGCCAGCGCCCAATCACGTGGTCATTCGTAAATTTGCACTACAACCGTCCTTGAGAAGCGACAAGGCTTCCGCGCCGACCACGCCGCCAAGAATTCTCTGCAAAAACCCCATGTCCTACTCCTGAAAAAAAGCGGCGCGTCATTGCGCCACGGTGCGGATTATCTCCATTTCCTGCGGTCGCGAAAGGGATCTCGTCCAACATATCAAGCCTCTGTCGTCAGGTTTCCCGCTCAACAGCCTGTCAGAAATCTCGTCAAATTAGCCAAGGCGCTCTGTCACGCGTGGGGGACGTTCTGATTCGGCCAATGCCTTTTCCGGGTGAACGTCGTCGTCGAGGGCGATGCCATTCAGCTTCTGCAGGAGAACGGGCGATGATCGGAACCTGACAACCCTGCGCGCGGAGACTGAAACGCGCTCTCCGGCCCACACATTTAAACCGGGCCGCTCGCGCTTCACGCGAACGGAGAATTTGCCGAATTTATGCAGCCCGACGTCATCACCCCGCACGAGGGCGTCGCAGATCTCGTCGATGACAGCATCGACATAAGACCGCGCGTCTTTCAGAGAGAGACCAAGGAATTTTCTATGGATGGCGTCCCTGAGATGATTGCGCGTCAGGACGTGCGCTTGCTTCCGTTTCATTGATGGCCTCCCATCACGACAGCCACGTCAACCCATCACGCGGCCATCGCCACATTGAATCGATCTGCGTTTGGCGGCGACGCTGAGGTCGAGCTCATCGGCCAGCTACGAGATCGCGGCCTGGCGCTGGTCGAACGGGGCGCTTGATGCCGGAGAGATCGTCGGACGCATCCTATTCAGCAACCGGTCAGGGCCGCTGCGCCGGCCCCTATGGCCGTGAGGCCAGACCGGCAGCGCGAGGGCATCGGGTCCAGTTTGGTGCGGGACGGACTGGCTGCTCTTCGGTCGCAAGGCTGCGAGGCGGTAATTGTTCTCGGCCATCCCTCATACTACCCGCGCTTCGGATTTTCGGCAGCCATGGCGGAAAAACTGACAGCCCCGTTCAGCGGCGAGGCATTCATGGCGCTTGAGTTGGCGCCGGGAATCCTGGCGGGTCGCGCCAGGTTAGTGATTTACCCGGACGTGTTCGGCGCCGCCGCCCCCAAAGATGCAGTCAGCGCGTCGTGTAGCCGCCATTAGCAAAAATGCACTGTCCGGTGATCCACCAGCCTTCGGTAACGAGAAACCGCACAATTGGAGTGATATCGGCGATGTCGGTTAGACCTGTCTTCGTGTATTTGCTGAGCGCGGCGGCTGACTGGTTATAGGCGGTGGACTCCTTCGTCTCCTGCCCATAGAAGAACGGCGTTTCCATCGGTCCGGGACCAAGCGCGTTCACGGAAATGCCCCGTGCGCCCCACTCCTTTGACGCCGCGCGGGTAAAATGCTCGATTGGGGCCTTCGAGCCGGGATAAATCGCGTAAGAATCGGTGTAGGCAGCGAGTAGCGACGAAACAATTGTGACGATCTTGCCGCGATCGCTCAGCGTGCGCCCGGCCTCCTGCATGAAGAAAAAAGCTGCCTTCGAATTGATCGCGAAGATTTTGTCGTAATCGTCCTCGGTGCATTCGAGGATCGGCTTCTTGATCACCATCCCCGTGGTGTTGACGGCGATGTCCACCTTACCGAAGCGGCTCTTGGTCTCGGCGAACAAGCGCTGGTTTTCCGCAACCTTCGTAAGATCGCCCTGAATGGCGAAAGCCTCGGCCCCTGCCGCTTTTACAGCGGCGACCGTCTCGTCCGCCGCTGCCTGTGTCGCGGCGCTGTTGTAATGGACGACGATGGCCTTAGCCCCATGCTGCGCGAGGTCACGGCTGATGAGGCCACCCAGATTTTTTGCGCCGCCGCCGATGATGACGACCTTATCCTTGAGTGTGCTGGGCACGAGTCTCTCTCCACCGATCAAATGCACAATTAGATTCACGAGATATTGCTTCGCCAGGACAGTTGGATAAAGATGATATTTCTGACTTCATTGGTCAGCCAAAACGAACAATGATATCGCCGCGTCATGGACAAATTCGACAGCTTCCGCATCTTCGCCCGGGTCGCAGAAGCCTGCAGCTTTACAAAAGCCGCAGAGCAGTTGGGCGTCCCGCGCTCGTCCGTTTCAGCGGCTGTCATGGCCCTCGAAGCCCGCGTCGGAACGCAGCTCCTTAATCGAACCACGCGCCGCGTAAGCCTCACAGCCGATGGCGATGCATTCTTTCAGCGCTGTCAGAAATTGCTGGCCGATCTCGAAGAAGCCGAGACCCTGTTTCGACAGGAGACGCCGCCTCCCGGCAAGCTTCGCGTCACCATGCCGAGTCGCATCGCGCGCTTGATCATCGCCCCGGCGTTACCGACATTTTTCGAAATAAACCCGCAAATCTCCCTTGAGATTTACGCAACCGACGCCGTGCGCGATCTCGTGCAGGACGACATTGATTGCGCTCTTCGGGTTAGCGAAAGCGATGATAACCGACTCATCCAAGTGGCGCTAGGCGAATTGGAAATCATCAATTGCGCCAGCCCTGCCTATGTCAAAAAATTTGGCTTGCCGCGTCGCGTCTCTGACTTGTCAACACACCGAGCCGTGCACTACCGGTCGTCGCTGATTGGCGGTGTCGAGCCTTGGACATATATGGATAAGGAGAAATTGCGGACCGTCGATTTATCAAGCATTGTTTCCACCGACGACGCCGAAACCTACATTGCCAGCACGCTCGCGGGTTTGGGACTCATCCAGGTTCCCGCTTATGACGTACAGCAACATCTCGCCCGGAAGGAATTGATCCAGGTGCTGCCCTCGGCGCGCGCGCCGCCAATGCCCATGTTTCTTGTTTATCCCCAGCGCCGTCACCTGTCTCGGCGTTTGCAGTCCTTCATCGAATGGGTGAAGCCGGTGCTGCAAGCACGGCTCTTGCTGAATCGCAAACCGCGCTCACCGCGCCAAACCACTCACAACAGGAGCCGCCATGCCCCCAGAACGATTGACAGCGTTTAGCGACGGCGTCGTCGCGATAATCATGGCTCTGTCGCAAATTTTTATCGTGGGTCGGTTGGGGCTATGATCGCCGGGAGTGGGGCGGACGGACTACTGGGATGATCGATTTCAAGGGCAGCCATTTTGAACGCGACGTGTTCCTGTGGGGCGTACGCTGGTATGTCGGGTATCCGATGAGCTATCGCCAACTCGACGAAATGATGGAGGAGCGCGGCGTCGAGGTCGACCATTCCACGCTCAACCGCTGGGTCGTCAAATATGCGCCTTTGCTGGAGACGCAGTTTCGTGCTGGCAAGCGCGCGGCCGGGACGAGCTGGCGTGTCGATGAGACCTACGTGAAAGTCAAAGGCTGCTGGAGATATCTGTATCGGGCGGTCGACAAGGCAGGCGCGACGGTCGACTTCCTGTTGGCGGCCAAGAGGGATTGCAAAGCCGCCTTGCGCTTCTTGCGCAAGGCGATTGGTCAGCATGGTGCGCCGAGGGGCTCTGGTGCAAAGGGGGTGAGCCGGGCATAGTCGGCAGGGTTAGCTGGGGCCGGGTGATTTTGATGCTGAGCGTCGACGAGCTTTTCAAGGGCCGCCATTTCGAGCGGGAGATCATCATTCTCTGCGTGCGCTGGTATCTGCGATACAAGCTCAGTTTCCGAGATCTCGTGGAAATGATGGCCGAACGCAGCTTATCACTCGCTC
Source organism: Methylocystis parvus (assembly GCF_049675845.1). Classification (GTDB taxonomy): domain Bacteria; phylum Pseudomonadota; class Alphaproteobacteria; order Rhizobiales; family Beijerinckiaceae; genus Methylocystis; species Methylocystis parvus_A. Next base: position 2,048,202 of record NZ_CP187161.1, on the reverse strand, counting down.
ATACGACCATCATGCGCTGGGTTCAGCGCTATGTCCCCGAGTTCGAAAAGCGCTGGAACCGCTTCGCGCACCCGGTCGGCGGCTCCTGGCGCGTCGACGAGACCTACGTCAAGATCAAGGGCCGTTGGACCTATCTCTACCGCGCCGTCGACAAAGCGGGAAAGCCCGTGGATTTTTTGCTGCGCGCCAAGCGAGACGTCGCCGCCGCCAAAGCGTTTTTCCGTCGCGCCTTCGCGAAGCACAGACGCTTGCCGCAGAAAATCACGCTCGACGGATATCAGGCGTCGCATCGCGCGGCGCGCGAACTACTGGCGCAGCGTCAAAGCGGCGGGCGCACGCGCATTCGATCTTCCAAATATCTGAACAACCTCATTGAACAGGATCACCGCTCCATCAAGCTGCGTTTGATCCCGATGCTCGGGTTCAAACGCTTCCGACGCGCCACGATCACCATCGCGGGCGTCGAACTCATGAATCGCATCAGGTCAATTCACACTCAGCAAAATTGGAGCCGCGGGAAAAGCCGCGCCGGAAATCTGGAGCGCGGTGCTCGCTGCCTGAGTCCAACGCTATGACGAATCCTACATCGCATGGCCGTTTCCACGATTTGCACCAGAGCCATCTATCCAGCGTCGGCGACCGTTTCCTGGCTCGTCTCCTTCTTCGAGCCCGTCGCTTGGAGAGAATTCGTCGCCGGTTCAACTCAATCCAATCCCGGGAGTTAAATAGACTAGGTGCAGCTCGGCATGATGACTAAATCCGTAATGTATGGCTTCGCGCCGGCTGCAGTGATCATGGCGTGGGCCTGGCCACGATGATGCGTTTGATGATTGAACATGTGCGTGATAACAAGCCAACGTGGTTTCACGAAATCCGTATTAGTACTAGAACGCCATGCAAGATCCCCGGCTAGCTCGGCAACGCCAATTGCGTGCGCCCAATCGACTATTCTCCGGTCCATCGCGGCACGCTCTCGTTTCAGCGCTTCCCAATCGTTGAAGTATGATGCCGAACCAGACAATCCGACAGTCGGTTGCGGAAAATCGGACAAGCGACTCATCCACATGGTGTCCGCCCAAAGCAGATGATTTAGCGTCGCGCGAATGGATTTGAAGAACGCGCCGCGATCCTGATGACGCGCCTCTTCGCTGAGCGTATCGGCGCCTGAGTAAAGATTGTCGTTTTGCCAGCGTGCGTAGCGCGCCATCGTGCGAACATAGGCGGGATCGATCATAATTACCTCGATTTTGTTTCTGCGAAATTAGGACCTGCCCAATTCGACGGTTTCTTCTGTTGGGATCGATCAGCGAACAAAGAGCGACTCCGCGAGTTTTTCGCTCCCTTACAGCGCGATGGCTGTCGCAAGCAGAATAATGGCGACGACCGAGAATGCGCTGCGGTTTTCAAGAAGATGTCGCCGACTGGCGTCTCCCGAAACTGTCCGACTGGCGTTGGCGCCGCCCCGGTTTCTCAGCGACGTTTGCCGCTGCGCGTTGTCTCGAACTTGCTACAAGAATCAGCCGCGCCTCGCCGCCTCGATTGCAGCGACGTCAATCTTCTTCATTTTCATCATTGCTTCGAACGCCCGCTTTGCTTCGTCTCCTCCGGCCGCCATCGCCTCCGTCAATACGCGCGGCGTAATTTGCCAGGAGACGCCCCATTTGTCTTTACACCATCCGCATGCGCTCTCTTGTCCGCCATTTCCGACGATCGCGTTCCAGTAGCGGTCCGTCTCCTGCTGATCGTCCGTGGCGATCTGGAAGGAGAAAGCTTCGGTTTGCTTGAATGTGGGGCCGCCGTTGAGGCCGATGCAAGGAACGCCCGCGACGGTGAACTCAACCGTGATGACATCGCCGGCCTTGCCAGACGGATAGTCGGTGGGCGCGCGATGGACGGCGCCGACTGAGCTTTGCGGAAATGTCTCGGCGTAAAAGCGAGCCGCGGTCTCCGCATCTTTGTCGTACCAAAGACAGATGGTGTTCTTGGCCATTTCGTGTCCCCTTCCAAACGTCAAGATTTCACAGTCGCAAGACCCGCAGCTCACAGCGGGACTGTCATCAACTCCAATACGTAGCCGTCCGAACTTTTGAAATTGACCCCGCGCCCGCCATTCCAATGGTTGATCTCGCCGTCGTCAAACGTGCCGGGTGCGCCGCCAAAGGGAAGATGGCCGTCCTTTACACGGCCGAAAATGGCGTCAAATTCGGCGTCGTTCACATGAAAGGCCACGCTTTCCAGGCGGTTATGCCTTCTTGTTCTTTTGCGCGCCGTTCATTTTCGGGCAAAGCTTTCCATGCCGTCATTCTCAGATTGGTTTTGCTCCCAAGAAAAACAACGAGATAGGAATAATTCGCGGTCATGCGCCTCTCCTTTACAAATCACGGTTCGTTAGCCGTTCTGCACCTGCGCGGGGTCCATGAAGAAGGGCTCCCAGGTATGGCCGTCGAGGTCTTCGAAAGTCCGCTGCACCATGAAGCCGTAGTCCTGCTTCGGGCGCGGCTCTTTGCCGCCGGCTTTCACGGCCTTTTCGACCATCTCGTCGACGGCCTCCTTGCTCGCCAGTGCGAGCGCGACGAGGACGCCCGTCGTCTCGTGCGCATCGGGGATTGGTTTCGCCGAAAATTGACTGAACTTCTGGTGGGTCAGCAACATCGCATAATTGTGCTCGGAGATGACCATGCAGGCGGCCGTGTCGTCCGTAAATTGCGGATTGAAGGAGAAACCGAGCGCCTTGTAAAAGGCGATCGTCTTTTTCAGGTCTTTGACGGGCAGATTGACGAACATTTTGGTCATTACGGTCTCCGTGGGTTTGTCTCGATCAGGAATCCCTTGGGATGGCCCAACAGCCCTGAAAATGGGTCATTCCGATTCGCGGATAGTAGTCTTGGGCGAGCGGCGCAGCGACAAGGATCAGAGCCGCCATCGCGCCAGCCGCGACCCGAGTTTCTGCGATCAAACGCTTTCCGATCCCCTGGCGTTGGTAATCCTGATGCACGGCAAGGTCGGAAAGATAGCAGCAGTAGGCGAAGTCGGTGATCGCCCGGGAGATGCCCACAATGCGTCCGGCATCCCTCGCCACCATGACGATGTCGGCGTTGCGTAGCATTCGGTCGAGCCGAGCAAGATCATTGGACGGGCGACGCTCTGCGAGCGTCGAGGCGACGAGAATGTCCTGAAACTCGGCGGCAGTCAGGTCAGGTTCGTGAGCGTAAGAAATTCGAGCGCTCAACTTTTGCCGCCCTTCATCGCCAATACGCAGAAGCAGTCGTCCCCGTCGACGATGCGGACGTCGGCAAAACCGGCTTTCTCGAAACGTTCGATGAGGCCATCCTTCGGCTGGCCCGAATGACGCGTGAAGCCGAAGGCGATGGTTCCGCCGTCTCTCAGGACGCGTCTCACCTCCCGAAGGCCCGCCGCTGGGTCGGTCCAGACCTGGAGAGAATTTACCGAAAACGCTTTGTCGAAGGCGCCGTCGAGGAAGGGGAGATGTTCCGCCGAGCCAAGCCGGAGCTCAACCTGCCCGTCATCAATCGCCGCGCGATTGCGCGCCGTCGCCTGCCGGAACATTTCCTCCGAAACGTCAACGGCGGAGAATTTTGCCCTGGGCGCCTCGCGGACGAGGAGCTCGAGACCGACGCCAGGACCGAAGCCGATTTCCAGGACGCGGTCCCCCGGCTTGACCGCCAGGAGCTTGATCACCCAGGCGACGCTCGCGCGGTTCGTTCGGGCCATGATTGGTCCGCCCAGTTTGCCCAGCAGGCCCCTCGGGCGTCCAAAGCTGTCGCGCAACAAGTTCTCAAATGACAGACTCATAACTGTAGGTCCTCCGTCAGGCGGGTGAGCGAATTTTCGACGAAAACGGTTCGTTCAAGACGGAACGCAAATAATTGACATGATCGACGAAAGCGCGTTTTCCCGAACTGGTCGCTCTTACGCGGGTCTGCGGCTTTTTCCCGACAAATTGCTTGTCGATTGTCACATATCCAGCTCGAGCGAGCGTTTCGAGATGGGCGCCCAGATTTCCGTCCGTTGCTTCAACGAGAGCCCTCAGTCGCGTGAACTCGATCCATTCGCGGGCTTCCAGCACATTGAGCGCCGCCATGATGCGCAGGCGAGTAGATTGGTGAATGATGTCGTTTGGTTTCATGAGTCGCCGACGCCCTGACGGTACAAGAGCAAACCGCCCAGCACGAAGGCGAGGACGAAGATCGCGCCGATCCATAGATGCAGCCAGGGACCGGCAAGGAAATAGGCGGCAAGGCTGAGAACGGTCCCGCCAACGCCAAGGATCGTAAAGAGCGGCCCTTGCCACACGCCGATGACGACATAGCCCATCATCATCAGCGTGGACCAGAAGACGGCCAGTCGATCATGTCCGGCCGGCGCCAGCAGATATGACCACGCGACGCCGTAAGCGCAGAGCACAACCAGACTTGCGACCACCCGCAGAGCAGCGGGGTCGGCCTGGCGCGCGTCCTGCGCGCGACGGAAGGCTAGAACGCAGGTTCCCATTAGACCGACGCCATCGACGCTATACCAGATCGCCTCGGATCGGTCGGGAAAAGCTTGATTGAGCGCCGCGCCAATCGCGACCAAAGCTCCCCAAAGTATAAGGAAGGCGCTGGCGCGCTGATAGACGAGCGCGGTCCTCGTCCGCCGTTCGACGGCTGCGATTTCGGCGAGTGCGGTGGTGGCCTGATCTTTGATGTCCATGGCTGACCTCTTATACAGAGAACTCTGTATCACAGAGTTGTGCGCATTGCAATGTTCGACGACGTCCGGGATCCATAGCTCTGCTTGCGGATAGAGGAACCAACCCGTCGTAAGGCGGGTTGGTTCGCATCAGGAAATCTGCCACGACGGCAGGATCAGGCCGGTTCCCAAGCGCGCTTCGAGGCGAGCTTTTCCACCTCAGCGCCGGCGCGCAGCCGTGCAGGACGGTTCTCCAGGCCGCTCCAGTAGGCCTCGAATTCCGGACGCTTCTCAAGCGCGCCAAAGCGCAAGCCGAAGCCGATCATCGACCCGACATAGATGTCGGCGGCTGTGAATTTCTCTCCGGCAATATACCGGCGATCTGCTACAGCCTTTGCCAGGGTGTCGATCACAGTGGCGTAAGAGCCATAGCCGAAGCGTCCCTGCATTTCCGGCGTCGGATCCCAGCCGACGGCGTGATTGCCCATAGCCGCTTCCACGCAGCCAGCGGCGAAAAAGAGCCATCGATAGTATTCGCCGCGCTCGGCGGGCGTCGGCGCGAGCCCGGCTTCAGGGAACGCATCGGCGAGATAGGCGCAAATGGCAGCCGTTTCGGTCACCACCGTGTCGCCGTGTTTGATGGCCGGGACTTTGCCCATTGGATTGATGGCCAGATACTCCGGCGCCTTTATCGAGGTTCCATATTCCTTGACTTCGATCGAATAAGGAACGCCGATTTCCTCCAGCATCCAATGCACGATCATGCCGCGGGACTGAGGGTTGGTGTAGAAAACGAGCTCTTTCGCCATGGCTTCTCCTTTGGCCTCGTTTGAGGCACGGCGACGATAAACGAGCCTCCTGTCAGTTCCTGTCAGCATGCTTTGCCGCCATTGCTTCAAAAGCTTTTGCCTGCGCTGCTGCGGCGCCTCGTGCAGGATTTCAGCTGCTTCGATCCGGTCCGCGCGAAAATGGCGGAAGGCCGCTCGGAGTTCGCACCAGCCTGCAAGAACGCGAGTCGATTCGAAAAAACCGAGCGCTACGGGCCAAATGACTCGCTCGGAACATGCGCCCTTCTCGTCTCGATAGGAAATTGCGAGCTTGCGTTCATCGCGCAGCGCCCGGCGCAGCAGCTTGAGATCGACATGGTGAGGATGCTCCCATCCCGGGCCGACGAGAAGCGCCTCGTCATTCAGCTTGGCCGTCAGATCCTCAGGGAGAACCGCCGAGAGCTTCGCAACAGCATTGCGGGCCGCCTCGGAAAGCGCGTCGTCAGTGCGGCGCGCCACCCATTTCGCGCCCAAAGCGAGCGCCTCTATCTCTTCCTCTGAGAACATAAGGGGCGGCAAGAGAAACCCGGGCCGCAGGACATAGCCGACACCCGCCTCTCCTTCGATTTCAGCCCCCATCGCCTGTAAGGCGGCAATGTCCCGATATAGCGTGCGCAAGGAGACGCCTGCCTCGCGCGCGAGCTCCGCCCCGCTTACCGGCCGGCGACGGCGGCGCAGCGCCTGCAAGATATCAAACAATCGATGGGTGCGGGACATGGGCCAGGATTTTGAGCCTCATACGCGGATGCGATCCGTTATGCCTTGATCATGGCAAAAAAATTCTTGGAAGACCACCTTAGCGGCATGGTTCTGCATCGATTCTGACCGCCGTTCCCGGTGCAGAAAACGCGCTTTACGCCTGGGACTTCCGTCCAAAACCACGCGTTTGCAATATGTGTCAAAAAGCCGTCATCCAATCACGAGATTGCGCGCACTAACAGGCTGTTGAAAAACCCCTCGTCTGAGCGGCGCTGATGTGATTCCCTTCGTCTCGGGCAAGGGAGGCTTGGGATGCGGGGCGGCGACGAGCGGTCTGGGGCGTTGTTCAGCTACGTCCGACTTGGAAGCGCGTGTTCCGAAGACGCATCCTCTTCGGTTGATACGCGATCTGGCGAATGAGGCGCTCGCCGCTCTGGCCGGGGAGTTTTCGGCGCTCTACGCCTCGACGGGCCGGCTCTCCATCGCTCCGGAGAAGTTGCTGCGCGCCATGCTGCTGCAAGCCTTCTACTCGATCCGCTCGGAACGCCAACTCATGGAGCGGCTCGATTTCGATTTGCTGTTTCGCTGGTTCGTGGGGCTTGGGATCATTCGGTGTTCTCGAAGAACCGCGACCGGCTGCTCGACGGCGACGTCGCCGCGAAGTTTCTTTCCGCTGTGCTGGCGCAGCCGCGCGTGAAGCGGCTTCTGAGCAACGACCATTTCTCGGTGGACGGCACGCTGATCGAAGCCTGGGCGTCTATGAAGAGCTTCACGCCGAAAGGCGCGGACGAAGGCCCGGAGGACAGGAAAGACGATCCGCCGCCGGGCGGCGGCAGCCCGCGCAACCGCGAAGCGGAGTTCCATGGCGAGAAGCGCTCGAACGACACGCACGCCTCGACCAGCGACCCGGAGGCGCGGCTTTATCGCAAGGGCGCCGGCAAGGAAGCGAAGCTGTGTTTTATCGGCCATGCGCTGATGGAGAACCGCAACACGCTTTTTGTCGACGCCTGCCTCACGCCCGCCAACGGCCACGCCGAACGCATCGGCGCGCTGCATATGATCGAGCCGCGCGCCGACCGCGCGACGCGCATCACGCTCGCAGCCGGCAAGGGCTATGATGCCGAGGACTTCGTCAACGAGTTGCGGTCGATGCGGGTGATGTCAGCGGGTTCCCGACCGCTCAAGAGGTGGTCCGGGTGTATGGTCGGCGCGCCTAGACGCGAAGCCCACAATATTCGGATGTTGACGCGGCGGTTCTGGTGCGGAGAGTGCGAGCGGGGCATAATTGCCGGGCGAGGAGAAGCACGGGTTCTCGGTAACCGCGATGCTGAGTGATCTTTTCTGGCGCTCGCCATGCAGAAGCATCTCGTGGCTTGCGGGCGGCTTTGAAGTCGGTCGCAGCACGATCAACCATCGGGTGCTCGGGACTGAACTCTTCAGAAAAACGTGCAGAGAGATTGAGATGAGCGATATAATGCGACACTACGATGATTTCTTGGCGCCACATTATTCATGGATGGTCGACCTCTCACTCACAGACAAGATTGCGGAACAGCAATCGCTCCCGGCAATGTTAGGACTTCCTGGGGCCGTGCGCGGGTTCGCCGTAGATTTGGGCAGCGGACCGGGATACCAGTCGTTCGCGCTAGCGAATATGGGTTATGAAGCTGTAATCACCATCGACACGAGTCGTTTCTTGCTCGACGAGCTGGAGGCCGCGCGCGGGCCTGCACCTGTAAAAGCGGTTCATGCAGATCTGCGCGCGTTTTCGAAATTTGTAACGCCCTCGGGGGCAGACGCGATCGTCTGTATGGGCGACACACTTACCCATCTGGAAACCAGGGCGGACGTGACCAAGCTCTTCCAGGATGCCTTTGAGCACCTGGCGCCCGAGGGGCGCGTCGTGCTTACCTTTCGCGATCTTTTGACCGAACTGAAAGGATTGGACCGATTCCTGCCAATCCGCGCCGACGACGGTCGCATCATGACCTGCGTATTGGATTTCGAACCGGATACCGTAGTTGTCAACGACCTGGTCCATGTCCGCGACGGACAAACTTGGACTTTCCAGAAGAGTAGGCCTCGGCTCTGGCTTTGAGATCTGCAAGGCCCGATTCAAATGCGTCGCCGACCATTTTTTCGGTATTGACGAAGACACTGAACAATTTTCCCAGGAAGGATTGTTTGCCGGTCATCGCCCAAGTGACGTCGGCTCCGCCGTCCCTCGGCGCAATCGTGAATTCGACGCGATTTTGGCATTTCATTGGGCGGTCCATGCGCAGCGCCACGATCACGCTCAGAGGTGGCGCGGATTCGACGATTTCCGCTCTACCTGCGCCGACTCGACTGTCGCCCTCGAAATCATTGGTGGCGCCGACGCCGTTTGAGGGGCCGCTGTATGTGAGTTTGATGTTGGGGTCGGATTTCACGAAAGGGTTCCATTCATTCATGGCCCGCGGATTGTCGATCAGGGGAAATATTTTCTCTGGCGTCGCCGAAATGTGAACCGAACGCGAGAAATGACACGCATCCGGTTTGGTCGAAGCATAAATCAGGAGCGCCCCGAGAAGGCCGACCAAACAAGAGAAAAATATTAGCATCGCAAATCTCCGTGTTGCGGATTTTCGACATAGCGCGCGAAGTTGTTGAGGATCGCTTGCCAGCCGCCGCGCTGCTGCTCGATTGAATGCGTCGCCTCCGCGTCGAACGTCACCCGCACATTGACGCCCTTCGCGCCGTCAGTGAATTCGACCACGGCTGTTCGATCGCCGAAGAGGTATTCTATGAGCCTTGGCGCGACGATCTTCGTGTAGGTCCCGGCAAAGTCGAAGCCCATGCTGCCGTCCTTGGCCTCCATGCGGGAGGAAAAGGCTCCTCCCTCGCGTAGATCGACGGTTGCAGCCGTCGTGTGCCAATCGTCGGACGCGGCGTTCCATCGTTTGATGTCGTCAGGGTTCGTATAGGCGCGCCAGACACGGTCGATTGGCGCCACGACCGTCGTTTCAACTGTAATTTTCATGAGTGTTCGTTTCCTGTGCTGATGATCAAAGGGCTGTTAGGCGCCTGGTATCGGAAGAACGGGCATCACCTCGATGGATTCTCCGGGGAAATGTGTGAAATGCGGATGATTTTCAAAGAGCTTTGCAGCGGCTTCTTGTGACTCGGCGTTAACAACGGTGAACGCCCCCATTGCGTTGCTGACGTCCTTAATCCCGTTCGAGGAAACCTTCTTCGTTTTGCCTAAGGGCCCACCCATTACGACTATGGCCGCCTGGTGCTTATCGACCCAGCCTTTCCAGGCGGTGATGCCTTCCTGCGTCTTTTTTTGCCGTTCAGCTTCAGAGAGAGCGTTCCATGCCGCCATTTTCGGGCTGGTCTTACTGCCGATAAAAATGGCGAGGAAAGCGTTATTCGTAGTCATGACGTCTCCTTTCGTAATACGGGGTCCGCGTTAGTTCGCCCCCAAGGTTGCGACGTGGGACGGCGAGGCCAAAAGACCTGACATGTCGAGACACGTTCAGTGATTTTTCTGGACGAGTTCGCTTGCGAGCCGAGCGAGATTTTCGAAAGCGCCTGTCCAGCCGTGTTGATGCGAACATGCGGAGGTTTCGGTTGCGAGGCCCGCATGGACGAAGATCATCTGGGTCTTCTCGCCGATCTCGTCGAGAACGACGGTGATTTTCGTATTCGCAACCGGTTCCAGGCTGTTTTTCTCCCATCTATGCGTGAAGACGAGACGGGCGGGCGGGTCGATTTCCAGATATTCTCCGCAGTGAATGAAATTCTCTCCTTCCGGCGAACGCATCCCCGAGCGCCATTGGCCGCCGATACGCAAGTCATTTTCGGCAAAGATCACTTTGAAATTCGCCGGGCACATCCAGCGCAGAAGATGATCGGATTCCGTCCAGGCCTTCCACACGAGAATGCGCGGGGCGTCGAATGTTCGGCGCATAACGAGCGTATGGCCATTTCCATCTTCGCCCGTCGTACGCGCGAGGCCTTCCAATATGCTTTCCCAACCGGCCATCACGCCGGCATCGATCGACGCCCATTCTGGTGGCGTCATATGCGTGAGCGTCAGGATGCTTCCCTGGTCATTCGGTTGGACGTCCACCGTAACGGGGCTGAATGGGCCGTCCTTGTCATGTCCGAACGTGAATTCGATGCGCTTGGGTCGAATGATCTCTCGATATTCGCCAAAATGTGTGGCGAGGGTCTCGCCGCGCCGCTCATGAATTGCAAAGCCGCCGCCGACGCGCGCGTCTATTTCTGCCTGTTCCGAAACCCCGCCCGGAGTAGCGAACAGCCATTTTCCCACGGCTTTCGGATCGAACCAGGCGTCGAAGATAAGTTCCGGCGGCGCGGCGAAGCGACGAGAGACAACGAGCGGCGAAGGCGCAAGATCAGTTGCGAGGCTCATCGGGATTCTCCTTCTGCAGTTCTTTCAAATAGGCGTCCAGGCGATCGAAGCTTTGGTCCCAGAATTGGCGATAAGTCTCGAGCCATCCGGCGAGATCACGCAGGGGGGCGGCCTCTAGCCGGCACGGTCGGGACTGCGCCACGCGCCCCCTGCTGATGAGGCCAGCCTGTTCCAGAACCTTGAGATGCTTCGATATCGCCGGCTGGCTGATGGAAAATGGCGCGGAGATTTCGTTCACGGACGCTTCGCCCCGCGCCAGCCGGGCGAGGATGGCGCGCCGTGTTGGGTCCGCCAAAGCGGAAAGAGTCGCGCTCAGGGGATCGATCATTATTTCCTGCACAGTTATATAACTAGATAGTTAATTAAAGGGCTTGGCCATCCGCGTCAAGCCCTGTTTCAATGCGGCGCCATAGGCCGTATCTTCATTCTGTGGAACTCGAGGCGCCGCCGTCGCTCGTAATGGATTGCTTATGAAGAGCCTAAGTCCGGATTGATTCGAAACTCGAAAAAGGCGTGAAACAATCAGGAGCGATATGAAGCGGCAATTTAGAATAAGGGTCTCTAGAATTGAGACGATTCTTGCCAAAGAGCCGGGAGATTTTGCGCGGGTGACGTTCCGCATTGATAGCGGGTTCGGCAGCTTTGATTTCCCGATTTTGGTAAACAAAAACGAATTTGATGAAGCAGACATAACCAAAGTTGCGCGAAGCATTTTGTACGAGAACCTCGTCGCGCTGAGTAGCCAAACTGAAAAATGGAAATTGACGGAGGATGAATTGAAACAGCTCTCGAGTTGGAAGTTCTACCAGGGCGCATGAATTAGTCTGGATATGCCCCCATTCCGGTCTCTGGGTTCGGATGCATTTTTTCCGTCGCTCTTGGTCAGCCCGGCGAGGAATGGCCTGGGTCGAGGCGTGTCCGTAGAGCGACGACTTCGGGTCCCTGCGGAGGTTGATGCCGGCTACGTCGAGCGGACCGAGTCGCTGATGTTGGCGACGACGAGCCAAGGCCCTATCGGGCCGCCGATGACAGCTTCGCCCTCCACCATTCGGCAAATCACGAAAATATTTCTCAATCGTCGTCGAACGAGCCTTGCTCGGCGCCCTTGTGGCAAGCCTTGCAATCGCCTTTGAATTTTGCGCCGTTCTCCGCAAGCGCCGCCGGACCAACCCGGTTTCTCTTTTCGTGTTTGCGTTTCCACCACGGTAGGTCGGTGATACGCGCCGGCGTGACCTCGGGAGTGAGGTCGCGCAGCAATTTCGCGCCGATGCCTCCCGTGTCAGCGGCGTTGGCGACAAGGTAGTCGGCAATAGCTTTGGTCGTGGCGTGGTCGAGCGCAGCGTTCTCGCCAAAGTGGTTATTGAGGTTGGCGACGATCGAGGACCAGGAGCGGGCAGGCAGAAGCGCGGGTGGGTAGAGCATGTGGCAGGCGGCGCATTCCTTGGCGACGGTCTTGTCTCGCACCGGGGTAAGGCTCAACCCATCGGCCATTAGCGACTGCGCGCCGAAAGCAACGCCAGACAATGCGACTACGACTGCGATCGTTCCAGAATTCACATAGCGCCCCATTGAGGATCTCCTCAAATCAGATTGAAAGCAGGAAGGCGAGGATGTCGGATTTCTCCTGAGCCGAACATTCTCGACCGAGAACGTCCGAACAATTTCGTTTGAACCATTTCTCCACCTCCGCCCGGTCGGTGAAGCGATTGGGCGCGGCGGAAGCCGCCATCGGCTCAATCATTTTACCCGCGCGCGTCTTGCCCGGGCCCAAAAGATTGGTGGTATGGCAGGAGATGCAGGACGGAGAGTCGGCCTTTCCTCCGGCGTGGGTGGCGAAGAACAGGGCTTTGCCACGCGCCGCATCGCCTGTGGCGATGGCCTCATAGGTCTCGAGAAGGGCTTTTTGCGCGGGGGTCATCGCCGCGGCTGACGTGGTCAAGAATGCCAATGCCGCGGCGGCAAGCATGATGGGTTCGGAGACCGACATGAGGGGGCCTCGTTGGCTATGTCGTTTGCAGAATTATCCTGGAAGAGGGACGGGCGTTGCGCGCGCGTTTCCAGGGGATTATTCGTCACCAGGCGCGCGCTTGCGGCCTGTAAACATTGATAGGACGAGGTTTTCGCCATGCTCGATGGAAGCGACAAGAACGCCCAGAAGATGCAGCCCGATTAATGCGAGCATGATCGTCACGGAGGCTTCATGCGTTTCCTCGACCCATTTCTGTCCCCAGAATGCTTCCATCGTCAGCATGACGCCGGTGGCCGAGATCGCGAGGAGCGTCAACATCAGCACGATCACCATAAGGCCGCCAGCGGGATTGTGACCGACGTAGCGCTTTGCCCGAAACCTGGCGGTTTCGAAGACAAATCGCGCCACCTCCCGATGCGGAAAGCAAAAATCGCGAAAACGCGCATGCTTGGAGCCGACAAACCCCCACAGAATACGCAGCGCGACAAGCGCTAAAACGGTATAGCCTGCGCTTTGATGGACAATCTCGTAGGTGTCCTTTGTCGCGAAAGCGATCACGAACATACCGACGAGCGACCAGTGGAACATGCGCACCAACGGATCCCAGACTGTGACGCTGGATCGTTGAGTAACGAGTTCGCTTTCGGCCAGCAGCTGTGTCATCGGGATTGCCCTCTCAAATAGAAAAAGCGCAGGATGAAGCGGTGAAGGCGAGCGCTGGCCCCCCAGTGCCTTATTGCGCACCGGCCTTGCTCGCTCGTCTCACTTGAGCGTTGTCGACGCCAGTTGGGCGGTCGTCGGATCGTAGAAAAGTTCGAAGCGCTTACCGTCCTTGGTGGCGTAGACCTCGTAACAACTGCCTGACACTTTGGATTTCATGATCAAATAGCCGTCCGACTTCACTTTGGCTTCAACATCCTCGATCTTCATCCACGAAGCTTGGGGAGACTTGGTGCAGCCTGCCGCGTAGCTGCCTGCGTAGGCAGAGCTCGCAGTGAAGGTGAGAACCGTGGCAATGAGGAGGTTCGAGAGGATGTTTGAGTGGCTCATGATCGCTTATCCTTCCGCTTTTGGGCTATCTGCGGTCATTCGACCGATTGGCTGACAGTAAAAGAGGCGGCCCCGCATCCGCCTGACGCCCCGTGTCAGCGTATTGTCAGGCTGCGTCGTTCAATAATGGAGCCGGGATGTTTCTGGATCGCGTAACCCTGCGGCGCTCACCCGTTGGACTGTGTTCAGTCCGACGCCTGTTGCTTGGCGTCGGCCTTTCCTTTTGCGCGCTTCAAGGCGGAACAGCGGACGAAAAGATCGGACAGGACGAAATCCGAACGGCGGTCCGACGCGGCGAAATGCGATCGCTGTCGGAAATCGAAGACCTCCTGCGCGATAAGCTGCCCGGCGAGGCGATCAAGGTCGAGATAGAACGCGAGCACGGCCGCTGGATCTACGAATTCAAGGTTCTGGATCGCGGCGGTCAGCGCTTTGACGTGTATGTGGATGCCAGGACCGGCGAGATTCTGGAGACCAAGAGGAAATGACCCGCATTTTGCTTGTCGAAGACGATGCGGCGATTCTGCGCGATATACGAACAGTGCTCGAGGCGAACGGCTACCTTGTTGAAACGACGGCTGACGGTGAGGAGGCGTGGTTCAAGGGCGATGCCGAGGATTATGCAGCAGTTGTTCTCGATCTCGGCTTGCCGCGACTTGACGGCCTCGCTGTCTTGAAACGCTGGCGCCAGAATGGGCGTACGATGCCGGTGATCGTGCTGACCGCCCGCGGAACATGGCCAGAGCGCGTAGAGGGCATTGACGCCGGCGCTGACGATTATCTCGGTAAGCCATTCCGGATGGAAGAACTGCTCGCGCGTCTACGGTCCGTCCTGCGGCGTCACGCCGGGCAGGCGACGAGCCTGATAGAATGCGGCTCGGTGATGCTCGACGAGCGGCAAATGCGGGTCAGCGTCAAGGGCGCGCCGCTTGCTCTGTCGGCGTTGGAATATCGCCTTGTTTCATTTCTCATCAGGAATCGCGGCCGTGTTGTGCCACAGCATGAGCTTATGGAGCATGTTTATGCTCATAACGCCGAGCCCGACAGCAACGCGCTGGAGGTTCTGATCGGGCGCGTGCGAAGAAAACTCGGCGTGGATCTAATCGAGACGCGGCGCGGATTCGGTTACATAGTCCCGGGGCCTACATGAGCGGACGCTCGCTTACGCTCCGGCTGCTCGTCGCGGGATTCGTTGCAATGCTGGCCGCGCTTACCCTTGCGGGATTCGCGCTGGCTCTTCTGTTCGAGCGGCACGTCGAGCGCCGCGCCGTCGCCGAGGCCGACGCACACCTGCGAACATTGATTGCAGGGACGTCTGTTTCGGAGACTGGAGCCCTGAATATCGCTACCCCTCCCGGCGATCCGCAATTCGCGGAAGCTTATAGCGGACTGTATTGGCAGATTCAGTCGGACGGAATCGTCCTTGCGCGATCCCGCTCGCTCTGGGATGAAGAAATCTCGCTGCCGTCGGACGAAGTGCCGGAAGGCAGTGTTCATGTTCATGATATGAAAGGGCCGCGCGGCGCAGCGCTGCTGGCGGTAGAACGCTCGGTGCTGCTGACGAGCGGCGGCGTCGTAAGGCCCTATCGTATGGTTGTGGCTCGGGATTACGCCGAAATTGAGCGGGCGAGTAACGCCTTCTCGCGCGATCTTGCCGTCGCATTGGCGTTGCTCGGCGTCGTGCTCGCCGCGGCGTCTGTCGCGCAAATACATTTCGGCCTGCGCCCATTGAACGCGATCCGCGACGAATTGCACCGTGTCCGCTCAGGCGCACAGTCGCGCCTTCCCGTCGTGTTTCCGCGCGAGGTTATTCCGCTCGCCGACGAAATCAACGCACTGCTGGATGAGCGCGACATCTCAATCGAAAGGGCGCGCGGACGAGCTGCTGATCTTGCTCATGGCCTTAAGACACCTCTTACGGCGCTGAACGCAGACGCGCGCAAGCTCCGCGAGAGAGGACAAATTGACATCGCAGACGACATCGAGGCGCTTGGTGCGATGATGCATCGCAATGTGCTTCGGGAGCTGACGCGCGCGCGCATTGTCGGCCGCCGCGGCGGCGCGCCGCGGGTCAGAGTCAGGCCTGTCGCCGAAGCCGTGGCCGCGGTGGTGGCAAAGACGCCGGCGGCGACAGGAAAGGCGTTCGAATTCGACATCGACAGCGATTTTTCCATGGCTATCGATCGGGCCGATCTCGAGGAACTGCTCGGCAATCTGATTGAGAACGCCACGCGCCACGCGGTGTCCACGGTCAGGATAACCTGCGGCGCGAATCGCGATGTTCTGCACCTTGCGATATGCGACGATGGGCAGGGGCTCGACCCTGATCAGATCACCCGTTTGATGCGGCGGGGCGAACAGTTGGCGGCGTCCGGCGATGGCGCGGGACTCGGTCTGTCAATCGCACGCGAGCTTGTTGAGGCCTACGGCGGCGCAATTTGGCTCGGGCGTAGCGACCTCGGCGGGCTCTCCGTTGAAGTCTCTGTTCCTTATTGGAATCCGAGTTGAGATTGCGGTGTCCGACCATGATGCAGATTTGGGGACGCTGCCAAAGGCGAAAGCGCTCGTCGCGGAGGTGGAACCTGACACGCGCAATCTCGCGCCGGGGCCCTCCAATGCTTGGTTTGTTCCTCGTGCGTTTCGTCATACACGTGCCCCTCTCTCTCTGGGCAAAGGCGCTTCGCGTTACCTACTGTTGTTTCGATATCCGACGAGGCAATTGTGCGGCGGGCGCACACGCCGGTACGCTACATGCGGCTCGACCGGCCTCGATCAGGTCCCCACTGCGCGGCGAGAACCCTTCAAACGAGCCAATTGTCGAACAGGCAACTACGATTGCAAAAGCCTGACGGGCGCGTATTTGAGGGGGAGGGTCTGCTGAAATCTCCCCGCGTTTCAAAGCGCCGTACAAGGCATTCTCAAACGCATAGGACAGACGCTCAAAAAATGCCTCTATCTCCATCGCTACTTTGGGATCGGCAGCGATCCTGTCCGTGACGGTTCGCATGACTAAGCAACCGGACCAACCGGGGCGGCGGGCAGCGCTCTCGAAATTACTCCAGAATCCCGCCAGCTCTGCCAGGCCCGCATCCTGTCTCTCAAGGCCGTGCAGAAAGTGGCCGCCGACTATCCGCGAGTGACAGGACCTCCGATCTCTGTAGTGCACGCTCTGAGAGAGATCAGCTTGAACCAGGTCCTGGCAGGTCGCCGAGAATCATGCCGAATGAAAGACCGCCTACCCGATTGGGGATTTCCAAGCCGGCAATGCGTCGAAACCCCATGCGTCCATAAAGTCGACAAGCAGGATTCGTGTCTCGGACATTGAGACACAGACCCACATCGCGGCGGTGCGCCTCATCGATCAACGCCTTCAAAAGGGCTTGGCCAATCCCTTGGCCCCGAGCCACTTCGCGGACCCCAATCGAGACCTCGGGGGTAGGGGAATTCACGAAAAATACGGGGTTCTCTTTTTGCTCGAACTGGCGTCCCCAGGCAGCGCCGAGGGCGTCTCCATCCCGATAGGCAATAAATCCGAAGTCGCAAGGGCGCTGCCAGCCGCGAAGATGATCGGCGACCAACGGCACGGCGCGGGCGCATTGCGCATCTGGCTCGTACACGGCAATCGCAAGAAAGTCCCATAAGAGATCAAGGTCGCTCTGGACTGCATATCTGATGTCGAGGGTCATATTGGTCTTTTCAGTGATTGTGATGGTGGCAGGCCTCGAAAAAAGGGATTCACCGAATATGGTCGGCGATAACCGTCGCGACTTCGGCGGCGTGGGTGATCGCGAGATCAGGATTGCCCCCTTCACAACGTACAGGCGGACGCTCGGCAACAGGACAAGCAATCGCTCACTAACCGCTAGCGGGCTGATCTAGTCGCGTCTCCCCAAATCAGCAGCACGGGTGCGAAAATTGTCGGAATTCGCGCTGAGAGGTCCTCCCTGATTTCGGTGATCCAGGGTGCGGCGGCTGGAAAGGCTTGTTCGTAATCTGGCCGCCAATTTGCGCCCCCGAGACTATCAATCGGCAAGCCGGCCGAAGTCGCAGTCAGGACCATGCGGCGGATTTTCTCCGGTGCGGCAAGCGCGACTCGCGCGCGCGACCAATCCGTCTATGGATTGGGCAATCAGGTCAACGGCTCGCTAAGCTCAGCGAGCACCATGGCGACAAGATGGTCGATGCCATTCACGCCCTCAGCCGGTGGGTCATTTCCCAGTCCCGGCCAAGAAAGGAAATGCTGCGGATGATTGGTTGTGCTTCGATCTGCAACGGGGCGCCAGACCAGCGCCAGAACGCTGCGCTGCCTAGACACAGGTCTAAGATAAGCAATCCACAAGCAATCGACCTGTTCTGTTCGCATCGCTTGTAATTCACCTCCGCGCCGCCTCGTGCGCCACTGCTTGCCGATACGACGTGTAGATGTTGTCGCGCTGGGGAAGGGAATTCGTTTCGAGCAAGTGGCCCATTCCGCCGTTTGGAGGACGGCGGCGAACCGCGATTGCAGGACCACGCATAAGACTCGGTGAATATCTTCAGCGGACGCGTAGCCTGCACTGTTCGCATAGGAAACCGACCCGCCCGCATCCGACAAAAACTCGACTGCGAAGTCCAGATGCAGGGCGTGGACAATGGTCGAGAGAATGCAGTTGTGGGTCATGTAGCCCACGATCGTCACTGTATCGATCGCATTCGCGCGCAGCCACTGCTCAAGGTGGTGGCGGTGAACGCGCTTGGCGGCAGGTTTTCCACGTAATGATCATGCGGTCGTCTGGCGATCCCGGCATGAATCTCGCCGCCACGGCTTCCGTTGGCGAAAATTGGGCTGCTCTCCGGCGCCAGCTGCTTGACGACAACGACCTTGACGCCCGCCGCCGTCGCAACATCCATGGCGCGCGCCACGTTTTCGACGCTGTCGCGGATGGGCGGGCTTTGAATTGCGAGTTCTCCGCCAACGTAGTCGTTCTGAACATCGATAACGATCAGGGCCCGACGTGGTGATGAATTGCGGACGGGTAAAATGGTAACTGTGTCTCCTATGAGTTTCGACGCGGCGAGCTCAAAATGGGAGGGGCGTCGATTTGCGAAACTGACCCGATTGACATCATTCGAAAGACTCAGGACATTTTGCCCGCCTTCGGGGGTCTGCATGCCCAATCCGATCATCGCTGTCGTCGCTTTCGACGGTATCAGCCCTTTCCACCTATCTGTGCCGTGCCTGGTGTTTGGAGAGGACCAAACGCAGTTCGGTCTGCCGTGCTTCGATTTCCGCGTCTGCGCGCTGGAAGAGGGGCCGATCTGGACCGAGGCAGGGCTGACGCTGACCACGCGACACACCCCCACGGGCCTTGAAGGCGCAGACATAGTCATCTTGCCAAGCTGGCATGAACTCGATGAGCCCCCGCCACCGACCCTGGTGGAGGCGCTACGCATTGCGCATGCGAGAGGCGCGCTACTGGTGGGACTCTGCCTCGGCGCCTTTGCCATTGCGGCGACAGGATTATTGTCGGGACGACGGGCAACCACGCATTGGGCTTTTTCCGAGAAGCTGAGCCAGCCCTATCCGGATATCGCTGTTGAGCCCAAGCTGCTTTACGTGGACAACGGCGATGTGGTCACCTCCGCAGGCGTGGCCGCAGGGCTCGATTGCTGTCTGCATATCGTCCGGGCTCGCTACGGCGCGGAGCCGGCCTTGCGCCTCGCTCGACGCATTGTTCTCTCACCGCACCGGCAGGGAGGGCAGGCGCAATTTATAGAACGGCCAATTGCCAGAACTCCCGCTACTGACCGTTTCGCTCGGGCGCTGGAGAATGTACGCGCCACGCTCGGCGAATCCCATAATCTACAGTGTGGCCGAGACAGCAGGTCTGACTCGGCGGACGTTTACGCGTCGCTGCCGGAAAGCGATGGGCGCCAGCTTCAGCGACTGGTTGATCCACCAGCGGATCGAACTGGCGCAACAGCTACTCGAATCGACCGATGACACGATCGAGATGATCGCTTTCCGCGCTGGCTTTGGAACCGCAACGTCGCTGCGCCAGCATTTTGCATCCAGTCTGAAGGTTTCGCCCACGCATTACCGCAGGTCATTTTCGAAAGGCAACATAAGCGATTCAGGTCAAGCGAGATTGGCGACGCCTTAGGCGTCGCGCGTCGATGCTTGACACTCTGTATCGTTTGCAGGCTTTCCGGTTGTATTCACAGCCGAAAAAAACCGCTCACCCAATTACGCATATTCCTCGTCAATCGGCGCCGAGAGGGTGCTCGCCTGAGAACAAACAAGTTGAATGAAGCGCCTACGAACCTGCTGGGCGTATGGATTGGAGCTTGTGATCGCTTGAACGACCTCTGGCGCATCGTAACGGACCATGTTGACCGCTTCCATCAGCAGGTCGAAACTCCTCGTTGTCATGCGCGTGGGTAGCGGCTCCATCTGAATGAGTGCTTTGGCGATGACGTGCGTCAACGCTTGAGCCATGACGGCGTCTCGATCATGGGCTTCTGGCGTCGTTGATGACGCGCAAGCCAAGAACCTTTCGAAGGAAGGCAGCGACTCGGCGGCCGCGACTGCCCTCGGATCGAGCAAACCGCAATCTTTAGCCCTCTGATGCCGTTGCGGGCGCTTTGCGGCCCGAACAGCGGGTGCGTGGCTACGATCTCAACCTGCTCTGGAAGGTTTCGTTTCATAATTTCAGCCGGGATCACGTTGACTGATCCGACGTCGAGCACGAGCGCTCCTGGCTGCAGGTAAGGGACGATCGCTTCAATCGTTCCCTCAAAACTGTCAACCGGCGTCGCGAGGATGACCACGGGGCATTTCGCAGCAGTCGGGAGGTCGGTTAACCTGACCCCGCGCATCTCGACCAAGCCACCGTGCGGCGCGATCGAATCATAGGCGCACACCCCGAAATGCCCGCTAAGGTGCTGCGCCATCAAGCGTCCGAACGCCCCAAAGCCAATGACGCCAATAAACGGGTGGAACGCGCTCTTCCTGTTTGGTGACACTGTTGAACCTCTGCAAAGATGCGAGGCCAACGGCGTCCTCCAGGGTTCAACCGCTAGCAACGCAGCGGTTGAAAGATGGCAAAGCACCTCGCCGCTAAATAAGCGGCGCGGAATAGAGCCCGGAGGAGGAGGGAGACAATGCCATAACTTAACTATGTCGGCTTCGGTCTGGATGTCAACAGCGTTCCATTGAGTGACAATATGACACTTTAGACGTTCGGCACATTTTCAGGCCTCCCCGCCTCCCCGAAGACCAGAATTCGCATCAGGCGTACGACTGGAGACAATAGCGTATGTATGGGCGTTGTGGGGAAAGATGGTAGCGCTCCTGCGATAACATCAGCGGTTGTGAAATTGAAAAAATTCTATCTCCTCCTGGCACCTTCGAGTGCAGCTGAGATTGTATTTCCGATCATGTCTGCAACTCGCCGAACTGGGTCTGCGTCGAGATGTGCATATCTCTCTGTGGTAGCTGCCTGTGAGTGCCCGAGAAGTTTGCCTACTATCGGTAGGCCAAGCCCTGCACCGGCGCCGACGCTTGCAAAGGAATGTCGCAAGTCATGAATTCTAAGATTGGGCAGGCCTGCGAGGCTTATCGCCGCGGACCATGGCTTCTTCAAATCGGCTCGAGGTTGATCGACGCTCTTGCCTTCAATGACGTAGATTCCAGCGTGGTGGAGCGATTCTAAAACGGCGATTGCAGGAGCGCCCAGCACGATTGTCTTCCTGCCAGTTTTTGAGTCGGGCAGGAACAGCATGCCGCGCTCCAGATCGACGCTTTCCCACCGCAAATTCAAAATCTCTCGCAACCCGCTCCGGTAAAGAGGAGGAGTCGCAAGGCGGCGATACCCGAACCGTGGCGGCCTTCGAGTTCAATTCGCCGAAATGCTTCACCCAATCGCGCCAGTTCATCGGAAGACTAAAAGCGCTCACGGCGCGGTTCGGGATAGCGTTCAATTCCAAGCGCGGGATTGACACCCTCTGGCACAAGCCCGTGCTTTGAGCCAAAGGAATACATCGAGGCTATGACGGCAAGCACGTGGTTGGCTCGGTAAGGAATATGCTTCATCGAAAGATGCAGTCTGGCCAGATCCATTCTGGTCAGGTCATACGCCTTTCAAGCGCCAAACTTCGGCAACAGGTAGAGTTCAATCGCGCCGCGATGGTGACTCGCCGTCGAGCATTTCTTCTTCGCGTCGACGTGTTCGGCCAAGAAGCGAGAGGATAATTCGCGGATGGTTAGCGCCTACCTATTTTTAAGGCGCGCCTCAGCCGGTTCCTGGCCGCAATCGACGGATCCGAGAAGTCCTTTCGCCAGTCCGCGCGCGACATCCGGTGTCAGCGGACCATAGCGACCTACTGACAAAAAGCGCTTCCGACCGTTGGATCGATACCGAACGAGGAAGCTCTTTGTGCCTGATGGTTCGACTCGGAGTCCGAAGCCTTTGAGCTCGGTGTCCCAGATAATGTATCGCTCAAGTCCAGGTACCGCCGCGTCGACAATCCTTTTGGTGAGCCGACCGATTTGTTTTGACATGGGGTTCTTTCGGTGACCACATGGTGACCAGCTGAAAAGAAATCATGGGTGACCATAAAGAAATCATGGGTGACCATGGAGAGTAATAGGCGAATAGCAGTACATTGGTTTGAAAGAGAAAATCGCATGATGGCTTGGATCCGGATATGAACCGGAATGTCGCAGGTTGAAATTCGTAATGATGGGGTCGGGGGTTCGAATCCCTCTTGCGCACCAGAAATTTCAGCCGGCTCGCAAGTGTTGCTTCTAAGTTGCCGCACTCCATAGATTCCCTATTTTGCGAGCGCAGGCGCCGCCAAAACGCTTATTCGATCAGATGGGCCGCGCCGGCGAGCGCGTCGATCGGCAAGACGAAAGCAAGGCCATGGCCGGGGGCGTCCAGATCGGCCGCCCTTACAATCTCATCCAACATTCTGTCCCTTAACTCGCCCGGGACAATGGTGAGGACGATCTCTTTCTCGGGCTCGATTTGAATGCCGAACACTTTGTGCTGCTCATTACGGCCGATGCCGCGGCCGAATAATACCGTTCCGCCGTGAGCGCCGGCCTTAATCGTCGCGTCCAGGACCGTGTCTCCCCATCCCTTCCGGACGATGCTCACAATCAGACATGGATTCGGCATCCGCAGCACTCCCTTTCACACTGACCCTGACGAGGAAGCCAAGAGCCATTACTGAAATAACCGGGGCCAGGGAGATCAGCGCGACCAAGCCCAAGCCGTGGGCGATCGGATCCTGGTCTCCAATCGTTACAGACGCTCCCATCGCAAGCGCGAGAAGGAACGTGTTTGCGAGCGGCCCCGTGGCGACGCCGCCCGCATCCGCGGCGATGGCGACGAATTGCGGATCGCTTCGCCACATAGACGCGATTGCCAGCAGATAGCCAGGAGCGAGCAGATAGAGCAGAGGGATCTTGAAAATAAGCCTTGCGACGCCGAGACCGACGCATAAGGCGACGCCGACACAGATGGCGGTCAGCATCAAGGTTTTGGGGATCGAGCCGTTTGACGTGTCCTCGACCTGATCCGCCAGCACGCGCACCGCCGGCTCGCCCCACGTCGTGAAGAATCCGAGCAGGACGCCGGAGACGATAAAAAGGGCCTTCTGGTCCATCGCCCCGAACGCCATGCCAATGGCTTTGCCGAAGGGCAGGAAGCCAAGCTCCATTCCAAGCAGGAACAGGAACAGTCCCAAGGATGCGAGCGCCGTTCCGGCGAGGACGTCGATAACTTGCTGGAGCGGAAGTTTGAGCCACAGAAACTGGGCGACAAGAAAAAGCACGACCAGCGTCGCGATCGCCTCGAGAACGCTCCAAAGCGCAGCGGCGCTTTCAGTGAGCAGCATCTCCATCACTGGAATGCGTGACCAATGATCAGAAGCGCGATGATCGGTCCGACCGAGGCGAACCCCAGCAGTCCAAATCCATCGGACGCCGCCGAGCGACCGGCGAGAACCGAACTGAGACCAATGGCGATTGCGATCAAGACAGGCGCGGACAGCACGCCAGTCGTGACGCTGCCGGCATCGAATGCGAGGGAGACGAATTGTTCGGGGGCGAAGAAGGCTAGGAGGAGCGTCGAGAGATAGACTGCGGCAAGAAGATATTTCATCTGCCAGCCAGCAAGAATTCGTATCATCGCGATGACCGCGAAGACGCCCACGCCGACGCCGACGACATAGACGACCGTCTGCCTGGAAATTCCCCCATGCGACGCCTGATCCACTTGTCCCGCCAGCACAAGCACATCCGGCTCGGCGATCGTCGTGGCGAATCCGAGCGCGAATGAGACCCCCGCAATCAGCCAGATTGACTGTTTGCCCGGGAGCGCAGCTCCTATGTACCGACCCATTGGCAAGATTCCGTATTCGATACCGGCAAGGAGCAACGTCATGCCGACAACCGCGAGCGCAGAGCCAAACAGGTATTGCGAAAACAAGGGCTGTGGCGCGTGCACAACCGTAAACTGAAGCAGCGTGACAAAAATTGTGAGAGGAGCAACGGCCTGGACCACTTCAAGCAATCGCTCGCGGATTACAAGCAGCATGGGAGTCACCATTCGATCTGTGATTTGAGGCGCATTCGTCGATCGTTTCCTGCATTGCCAGCCAATGGGCAGGGTCCGATCGACAGGAAGTTCAGGAACGTTCACTTCCCTTCCTCGATTCCTTTCAGATTTCTTCTTCCGCCTCCTGCGTCGAACGCCCGGAGATGCGGCGGCGCGCCTGCTCGCGCTTGATCCGGCTGCGCCGCTCGGTCTGGCGCGCCCGCGCCTCCTCGCCCGTGGGGCGAAGGATCTTGCGAAATTCATCGCGCTTTTCGTGAATCGAGGCGATGACATACCCCATCGGCACGCCGACATCGACAAGCACCGTCTCGGCGAGTTGGAGGCTCGCCTCGATCGTCTCCGGAATGGCGTCGCTCGCGCCCAGGCGATAGAGCTCGGTGGCGTGTCGGGCGTCGCGGGCGCGGGCGACGATGATGAGATCGCTCCTGATCTCATGGGCGATGCGGACGATCTCCTCGACCGCCGGCGCGTTCTCGATCGTCACCACCAGCGCGCGGGCCTGCTCCAGCCCGCAGCGCAGCAGGAACTCGCGCCGCGCCGCATTGCCCCAGTAGATTTCGACGCCTCTCTCGCGCCCATCGGTGACGAGCGACACGACGTTCTCGATGGCGACATAGGGGACGTTGTGCCGCGCCAGCATGTCGCCGACGAGACTGCCAACGCGCCCGAAGCCCACGATCACGACGCGATCCTCCGCAATGGCGCTTTCAGGCGCGAGATGCGCGAACTGCGCCTCATCCTCCGCCACACTCGTGGGCCTGGAGAACCCCGCGCCAATACGCCCCAGCAGCGGGATGAAGAAGATGCTGAGCGTCACGACGATCATCGCGTCTGCGCCGAAATGGCTTGGCAAGACGCCGGCGGCCATGGCCGAGGTGAGCAGGGCGAAGGCGAATTCGCCACCCGGCGCGAGCAGCAGCGCCGACTCGAGGCCGACGCGCCAGTCGAGCCGGAAGAGCAGCGACAATGCAAAAACGATAGCGGTCTTCACGGCGATGAGGCCGATGGCGTTGCGCACGATCGGAATGGGGTCGGCCGCGACCGCGCCGATGTCGAGCCCCGCGCCCACCGAGACGAAGAACAGTCCGAGCAGCAGGCCCTTGAAGGGCTCGATCGTCACCTCGATCTCCCGGCGGAACTCGGTTTCCGCGAGCAGCAGACCCGCGATGAAGGCGCCGAGGCCCATGGAGAGGCCCGCCGCGGCGGTGACAAGCGCCTCGCCGATGACGACGAGCAGACAGGCCGCCATGAACAGCTCGGTGAGCTGCACAGAGGCGACGAGCCTGAAGAGCGGCCGCAGCAGCAGCCGGCCGAAGATGATAAGCGCAGCGAGCGCAATAACGGCCGGCAGGAACGTCCAGAGCGCGTCGCCGACGCTGAAGCCTTTCTTGGCGTTGGCGAGCACTGAAACGAAGAAGAGCGCCGGGGCGACCATCAGATCCTGCAGCAGCAGCACCGAGAAGGCGACGCGGCCGGGCATCTTGTTGAGGCGCTTGCCCTCCGCGAGCACTGGCATGACCACGGCGGTGGAGGACATGGCGAGCGCGACGCCCATCAGGATCGCCAGCGCAGGGGCGACCCCGAACCAGAAATGCCCGACTGCGGCCAGCACGGCGGCGCAGACGGAGAGCTGCGAGAGTCCCAGCCCGAACACCAGCTCGCGGAGCCGTACGAGCCGCTCCCAGGAAAGTTCGAGGCCGATCATGAACAGCAGGAAAACGAGCCCGAACTCAGCGAGCTGCGAGACGCCCTGGACGTCGGTGATGGTGAAGAAGGAAGCCCAATTGTCAGGAGTAGCGAAACGGCCCAGCCCATGCGGGCCGAGCGCCGCTCCCGCGACGAGAAACCCCAGCACCGGGCTGACGCGCAGGCGATGGAAAAGCGGGACGACGACGCCGGCCGTCGCAAGAAAGACCAGCGCCTCGCGATAGGATTCGAGATGTAGAGGATGCTCGCCCAAAAGGCCCCCCGCGCCTACGCTGACCGCGATAGCGAATGTGATTGTTGCAGCTGTCGACGCCAAGTAGCTATCAAAGGGGGCTCGATCACTCTCCCGCCGCGGTCATGATCGAGCCTTGCTTGGTTTGACGATATCGGGCGGATGATCACAAGGGAAGCGTCGCTGCTCATTGTTCTGGCGAGCTTCATCGGCCTCATTTTTTCGCCTTTGCCTTGCGCTGGTGGGTTGTACGAAGGCGCTGACACAATACCCCACACGGAGCGTCGCGTTGAAATGGCTTGGCCAGCTACGGCATGTCTCCCGGTAGTCGATCATCGACGACGACCAGAAGATCGCTTTGCAGTTCCGACACCAAATGGTTCGTCACGCTCCCGAGAAGGAGTTCGCGGGAGACGTTGGTTCCGTGCTTGCCGACGGCAACGAGGTCACTTCGTAGCATTTCCTGGTGCGCGACGATTTGCCGTGTTGGATCCCCCCGGACGACGAGACAGTTTGAAGACGTAGGTTCCAGGCCCACAGCCTTTGCAAGCTGACACAGCCGATCGAAGGCAGCGAGATTGATCTCCCTCAAATACGCATCAATTCTCTCCTGCGCGACGCCGGCATAAAACATCATCCCTTCAATAGGCGCGTCAGCGACGTGCAGCAGAGTAAGCGCTGCATTGGGGGCAACCGCTTGAGCCAGTGCTATCGCCGAAAGAGAACCTGGAGAAAAATCTACGGGGACGAGCGCGCGCTTGTAAGCATGACGCGGCGGAAGCTTCACGACAAGAGCCGGGCATCTGCTTTCACGAATGAGAATCGAGGCGGTGGAACCCAACAGAATTCTGTGAAGGAAGCCCTGCCCGTGCGCGCCTATCAGCAACAACTCCGCCTTGGAAGCCGTAGCGAAATTCGGCACCACAGACGCCGCTCTCCCGCATTCGACACGTATCTCGACGGAGTCGTGCTGGGCTGTATTCAACTCGGCGACGAGGTCGCGCAGCTGCGCCCTCGCATCCTCCACCACTTTTTGGCCGATCGCCTCCGTCTCCTCGCCCAGGAGATCCCTCAGCCGGTCGAGAGGGCTGACGTCCACGGCGTGCAAGACCGTAAGGCGCGCTCCTGTCGCCTTTGCGATCAGGAAGCCCCGCTCGATTGCATCTATTGAACTGCCGGAAAGATCGGTCGCCGCGAGTATTTGTTTCATGAGCGGAGCCCCTTTGCCTTGCTCGCCTGGGCAACGGCTCACTGTGGCGCGCGCTCTAACTCCTGCAAAGCTCGGTCGGCGATGGTCGTCGCGGCGCGACGCTTCGCTTTGCCGAATTTGACTGCTTCCTCGAGGCGGGTCACAGCCTTCTTGACATGGGCGTTCGGTCGTTCGCGTTGTGCGGCTTTCGCATGGTCGAGCGCTGTGGTCGCGTGCATGACGAGAGAGTTCGGCTTGTCCTCGCGTCCAGCGGCGACGGCTTCCCGCGTATGTCTGATTGCCTCCGCGAGGTGCGAATCTTTTGCAACGGCGCCCACAGCGCCAAAGGTCAAGCTAAGCCCCAACAACGCCGCGCAAGTCTTCCTGAGCATTTCTTTCTCCCTGAGATACTTCCATAGCTAGCGTTCAAGGCGAGGCCTTCAAGATTTGATTTTCATCGCACGCTTGCGATTGGCGCACGGATTCTTCGAGGTTCCGCAAGGGTGGGGCCCAATCCGCCTTCGGCAGATGGGCTCTCGTGGGGAGAGCGCTTCGACGACAAGCCCTGTGAAGCCGCCGAAAGCGTCCTCTGCGGATTGAGAAAGATTCAACGGGACAGAAGGGACTAAAAGACGAAAATTTCGAATACGGATATAGGTGTCATCCAAGCACGCAGAGCCGTTGGAGCAGCCTGTCAAGCGATTGGAGCAAGAGTAATGGCTCCACCGGATCGAATAGCCTCGGCGGATCGAGCGGTCTCTCGAGACAGACCAGTTTGTCGGGTCGCTTCAGGTCGACATGGCGCTGGCTACTTTTTGCATAGCAGGTCGTCGAGGTCGGTCTTTGCGTCGGTAACGTCGTGAGCGGTCCCGTCAGCTTGCATCGCAAGCACTGCCGCAATGGCGGGGGTTTTCATCTTGCGTTGTGTCGTGATCGCGTAGAATTGCTCGACTATCTCCGGGAGTTCGCCCACGATTTCGAGTTGATATTGCCGTTCGATCGCCTCTTTGACGATCGTCGGCGCGATCGTTAGCCCCATGCCATCCTCGGCGAAAGTCTTGAGCAACGCGCTGTCCTCGATTTCCGCGACAATATCGGGCCGAATGCGCTGATCCTCGAACCATTCGTCGAGCGATCGACGGATTTCGATGTTTGTTGTCGGTAGTACGAATGGCGCATTGTGAAGGCAGCGGGGAAAATTTTCTCGATACCGCGCCGCGTCGCCTTTGGCGGCGAAGACAGAGATCGTACTTTGGCGGATGATGTGATTGTAAACGCGGGATCCGCTCGCCGTCGATGCGGGCGCATCCGACAGCACAAGGTCGACGCCGTGCAGCGCGAGTTCGGCCAGCAGGCGGTCACGCTTGTCCTCGTAGCAATTCATGCGAATTGGCGTGTCCAACCTGAAAGCAGGCTTCAGTAATTGATATATGACGAGCTTCGGGATGGAATTGACGACGCCGACATTCAGGCGTCGGCGATCGGCGGCGCGACGGTCCTGGATGGAGGCGGAGAGTTCTTCGCCCAGCCGGAATATCTGCTCCGCATAGCCGAACACCTGGCGCCCCGCTTCCGTCAACGTCAAGCGGCGGCCATCCTTGTCGAAGAGTTGGGATCCGATTGCGTTCTCGAACGCCGAAAGCTGACTGCTGATCGTCGGCTGCGATAGTCCGATCTTCTCCGATGCTCGGGTGATGCTCCCCTGCTTTGCGACGATCCAGAAATAGTAGAGGTGCTGATAGTTCAGTCTTGGCATGCGATCTCCAGATAGGCTCGTCGACCGCCTGCTTCATTGCTCTCTCCCTATCCCGGCGCAAAGAGTGTCGTAAGCCCCGTGCAAACACACAATGCTAGAGGCGCGCATGCCCGCGAGCAAGGTCAAGACCATCTATAGCTGCTAGAGATTTTTTGAATGGCGGCGTTGTCGGCCTCCGCCTGTTTGTTTCCGCTGAAGAGAGTATGCTTCTTGCCCACAATGGCGAAGGCAGAACAATCCGGGAGCATCATGCAAGGACTGACGAGCCTCGAGGCGCGGGCCCGCCTCGCGGAATTTGGCCCCAACACGCTACCGGAATCGCGACCGCCTTCCTTCGCGGCGGTCTTCTTGAGACAGTTCCTGAGTCCGCTGATTTACATCCTCGTCGCCGCCGCCGCCGTCGCGATGGTGGTTGGCGACGCGAAGGACGCAATCTTCATTGGCCTCGTGCTGCTGATCAACGGCGTTATCGGCGCGGTTCAGGAATATTCCGCCGGTCAGGCTGCAGCTGCGCTGCGCGAGCAGGACCAGCCGCACGCGCTCGTCCTGCGCGACGGCGTTCAGCAGGAGATAGAGGCCCGCGACCTCGTGCCTGGCGATATCGTGCTGCTTGAGGCCGGCCGCCGCGTGCCCGCGGACATGCAGCTGATCGAAGCCGTCGACCTGCGTTGCGACGAATCTCTGCTGACGGGCGAGTCGGCGCCGGTCAAGAAAGTCGTCGCAGCAGGCGCCAAAGAGAGTTCGCGGGAGGGCAGGGCCTTTGCGGGATCGATGGCGACGCGCGGGCGCGGAATCGGCCAGGTGACGGCGACAGGCCTCTCGACGGAAGTCGGGAAGATCGCCGGGGAGCTCGTCAAACCGTCGGCGTCGCAGCCGCCGCTGATCATTCGCATGGAGCGGTTCTCGCAGCTCGTCGCCATCTTCGTGGCTGTAGCGGTCGCGATTCTCATGGTCATCGGATATCTGCGCCACATGGGGCTTGTCGAGCTCTTCATGATGGCGGTGGGCCTTGCCGTGGCGGCGATTCCGGAGGGGCTTCCGGTCGCAATCGCCGTGGCCCTCGCCATCGGGATGCGGCGCATGGCCAGGGCCAATGTGATCGTGCGCAAGATGGCGGCGGTGGAGTCGCTCGGCTCCTGCACCATGATCGCCACCGACAAGACCGGCACGCTCACGCGCAATGAACTCACCGTCACCGAAATCGCGCTGCCGGACGGCTCCGCTCTGTCATTGCAGGCGGGAGAAAAGGTGGAGTCCTTCTCTTTCCGCGGCGCGGCGCGCAACGAAGAGGCCGATCTCTTGCTCGCGGCGCTTCTACGCGCGGCGGCGCTGCCCAATGAGGCGGAGCTCCGGCGCGAGAAGGAAGAGATCCGGGGCGTGGGAGATACAGTCGACGTCGCGCTCCTTGTGGCCGCGCACAGGAGCGGCTGCGTACATGAGGAATTGAGGGCGCGCTATCCGCTGGTGAAGCGCATTCCTTACGAACCGGACCTGAGATATGCGGCTTCGTTCCACCGACATGAAGAAAATCGCGCCGTCCTGGCTTTTGCGAAAGGCGCGCCTGAGACACTGATCGCGATGGCGAGCCGCATGGATGTCGGCGGCGCCCTCGTCCCGATCGACAGGGAGGCGCTGTGGCGCCAGAAGGACGAGATGTCGGCAAAGGGGCTGCGCGTTCTGGCCTTCGCCGAGGGCGAGGTCGCGCCGGAGGCGGATCATGGCTATGGCGCCGGCCATCTGCGAGATCTCGTCTTTCTCGGTCTTGTCGGCATGCAGGATCCGCTGCGTTCGGAAGTGCGGCAAGCAATTGCGGAATGCCGCGACGCAGGGATTACGGTGGCGATGGTCACGGGCGACGCGCCCGGCACCGCCGCGGCAATCGCCAAAGACGCCGGCCTGGTCTTTTCAGACGACCAGATCGTGACGGGCGACGAAGTGAGGCGCGCGGAGGAAGCCGGCGCGACGGCGCTCGATTCGCTTACGAAACGCGCCCGCATTTATGCGCGCGTCGAGCCAATCCAGAAGCTCGCCATCGTCCTGTCGCTGTCGCGCAACGGCCATTTCGTCGCGGTGACGGGCGACGGCGTCAACGACGCGCCCGCGCTGAAGCACGCCCATGTCGGCGTCGCCATGGGCAAGCAAGGGACCGACGTCGCCAAGGAAAGCGCCGACATCATCATCGCGGACGACAATTTCGCCTCCATCGTGCGCGGCGTGCTGGAGGGCCGCGTCGCCTACGCCAACATCCGAAAGGTCATCTTTCTCCTGGTCTCGACCGGCGCGGCCGAGCTGCTGCTGTTTCTGCTGACCATTCCCTTGGGCCTGCCGATGCCGCTGCTGCCCGTGCAACTCTTGTGGCTCAACCTTGTCACCAATGGCGTTCAGCACATCGCGCTGGCTGCCGAAAAGCCCGAAGGCGACGAACTGACCTACCCGCCGCGCAAGCCGCAGGAGCCGATCTTCGACCGGGTGATGATCATCCGCAACGTCTATTCGGCGTTCGTCATGGCCGGCGTCGGCTTCGCCGTGTTCTACTGGCTCATCGAGCAAGGCTACGCCACGGACAGCGCGCGCAATCTGCTGCTCCTGCTGTTCGTCGTCTTCGAAAATTTCCAGGCGCTGAACGCGCGCTCGGAGCATCACTCGCTCTTCTACAAGGGCCTCCTTTCGAGCCCGCTGCTTCTGGCGAGCGTGATCGGCGCGCAAGTCCTCCATCTCGCCGCGGCGCATATCCCGGTCCTTGCCGATACGCTGCGGATCGAGCCCCCGACGCTCGCCGAGTGGGGCGCGCTTCTCGCCCTGGGCTCATCGCTGCTCGTGGTCATGGAGCTCGAAAAGTGGTGGGGCGAGCGCCACAAGCTTGCGAAGGCGCCGCCGTCGGAGCCCGAGGCAGGCTTCGCGTGGCGATATGCGCCCGTCGCGGCAGGCCTCGCCCTTGTCGTCGCCGTCGCGGCCGGCGGTACGATCTATTGGCAGTTCACGCGCGAGGGGACGCGAGACGAGCTTGCGACGGTCGGCCGGAGCGAAAACAAAGCTCCGGATGCGGCCCGAGTCGCGGTTCCCCCGCCCCCGGTCGAGGCGCTCGCGCCGGCTTCGGGAACGATCGAGGCGGTCGCATGCCGCGACGGCGATGTAGTCGATGCTGGACGCGTCTGCGCCAGGATCCTTCCGCTCGACCTCGAGGAGGAACTCGATCGGGCCCGCAAGGCGCTTGCCGTCGCCCAGGCTGCGCAGGGCAAGGCGGAAGCCGGGTTGGAACGCGCCAGGACGGGCTACGATCGCGCCGTGAGCCGGCGGGCTTCCAACGCAGCGAAGGCCAAGGCCCGCGCTGCAGCGGCGCGCGCGGAGGCCCGTCTGACGCGAGCCCACGCAGAGACGGCCCGGCGCGAGGAGGCGATGCGCGCGACGCTCGAGAAGGGCGCGCCAGTGGCGGCGCCGAGCGGCGGGACGGTCGTCGAAAGCCGTCTCGAGCCAAGCAGGGAGGCAAAGTCCGGGGAGGCGCTGTTCCAGGTTTCACCAGCCCAATGAGGCTTGTGAGGAAAGCATCCGGACGCATCCTGGCTCATCGCTCCGGCTGCGGGCTGAGTGCTGAATTCAGCCTACGGCCGAGCTGTGCGTGGTAGCGGCTGAGAGGGAGCTGAAAGCCCCGATGCGAGAGCGAATAGAGGGGATAGACTTCTGGCGTGGCGCGGCGCTCACACAATCCTCACCAACCACATCTACTCGGATAACCGGAGCAAGGCGCAAGTGCGAGTTAGCGTTCCGCTTCCTGTCAAGGCGAACAAGTTCTGACAAATTTAGCGTCGATCGAAAAGCCGGAGTGTATGATACTCGAGCTTATCTTGGATTGCGCGCGATACCAGGACTTGAAATCTCCCGTGATGAGGAGGCTCTCGACACTGCGTTTGTCGCCAGCGCCGCATTCGATCGTCACAATCACCTGATCTCCCGTGCGCGCGACCGATGGTTGAGCGCAGTCTTCCGGCTGAGGTCCGATGATGCTGTCTCCTTCAGCGATGCAGACCTCATGCGTTTGCATGCCGACATCGGGGGAAACGGTCGTGATTCTCCATAGACCCGGCGCTCTTCTTGGCAGCTCTGACGGCAAAGAATCCGCCAATATCGATTCCCGCGGGAGGGCCATTCCGACGAGTGCAATAGCGGCCGCAAGGACGCGTATGCAAGAAGGTGCGATCGTCATGATCTCTGCCTGAGCGTTGAGCGTGAAATTGACTTTCCGCATAGCGATCTCGTCGAGGCGATGTAAAGGTGATTTCCGATTTTTCCCTTCGACGGGTGAAACTCTCCCATTGTGCTGGCCGCGTCCGCAGCGAATATCAATTCTGCTTCTCTGATCGTTCTCAACGAGGAGACTGATGTCGTTTCCGCTGGGGCTATCCGTCATTTTGGCCTGCGTTCTCTGCTTGGTGGACAAGCCGTGTCTCGCCTCCGAGCTGACGCGCGCCGAGATCGAGCAGCGTTTGGCGCAGAACAAGGGCGCCGCCGTCGATCTCTCCAATCTGGATCTATCCGGCGCCGACCTTTCCGGTCTCGATCTGCACGGGGCCGATTTCTTTTCATCCAAACTTGCGGGCGCCAAGTTGAGGGGAGCCCATTTGGCTTCGGCGAATTTCACGCGCAGCGACGTCCAGAACGCAGACTTTTCCGACGCGGATCTACGTGGCGCGACGCTCTATGCGGCGCTGCTCGACGGCGCCGACTTCTCGGGCGCGGATATGACGCGCGCAAGGATCATTGGCGGTGGGCGCGGCGTGAAATTCACCAAGGCGAAACTCATCGACGCGGATCTTGGGGCTGACCCCGCCAATCAGGGAATGGTTCCCGTGCGCGCGGAACTTGCGGAGGCGATTTTCGACGGCGCGGATCTGACGCGCGCCAATCTCACCCATGCCGTGCTGACCTCCGCGAGCTTCACCGGCGCAATCGTCACAGGCGCGCGCTTCGACTACGCTGTTCTCGACGGCTCCAATCTGACGCTGACGCGGTAGCTCCCAGCTTGCGTGCCGTTCTTTCCCGAAGCCGACGAGAAGCTAGAAGCAGACGGCGCTTCGACGCTCGATTAGGAAGGCGGACTGCAACGTCATCGCGTGTTATCGAGGTCGCCGACATGGTCATTCGAGCATTTGCTCTTGCAGTAATTTGTACGGGAGCCAACATCCTTGCCGTCGGCGCTTCCGTGGCGGCCGATCTGTCGCGCGGGCAATATCTCGTGGAGGCGCTGGCGGCCTGCGACAATTGTCACACGCCGCGCGGCCCCGACGGCTACAACCTTTCCGCGCGCTTTTCCGGCGGCGCACAGACATTCACCGGCAAAGATTATGTCGCGCGCGGTTCCAATATCTCGCCCGACAAGGAGACGGGCGTCGGCGGGTGGAGCGACGAAGCGCTCAGCGCAGCCATTGTCGCCGGCCTCGGCCGCGACGGACAACTCGCGCCCGCCATGCCTGCCGATTCCTACCGCGCGCTGACGAACGCCGATCGCAGGGCAATCATCGCCTTCCTGCGAGCGCAGCCTGCGGTGAAGGCCCAACCTGCCGCGCAGCCGCAACGCAATGGCGCTTGGACTCCCCATCCCGCGCCCGGGGCGGAAGCGGCGTTCGACGAAGCGGCGCTCTCCGACAGGATCAAGCGGGGTCTATATATCGCGTCGATCGCCCGCTGCCTCGCCTGCCACAGCGCCGAGGTCGACGACGCGCCCGATTTTGTCAACGGGCTTGGGGCCGGCGGCAAGATCTTCCGAATGGCGGCGGGCGTCGCCGTCGCTTCGAATATCACGGCGCATCCCGATAAAGGCGTCGGCGCCTGGTCGGATGACGAACTCAAGCGTGCGATCACGCAGGGCGTCTCGCGCAAGGGCGCGGCTCTCAAGCCGCCCATGTCGACCCTCGCCAAGGCGCATTTCGCAAAGATTTCACCCGAAGACCTCGACGCCCTCATCTCCTATCTGCGAACGCTCCCGCCCAAGGAATAGTCAGCGCGGCTTCTGAACGGCTTCTCGAATCGCCTTTGCAAGATCGCCCTCGAAGAGAATGGCGGAGCCGTAATGTGTTTCGATGTCGAAGGGACGCGTCCAATTCATGTCGAGTGACGCGCTGTGCAGCGCGATCAGACGCCCGTCTTCTAAAAATAGTCCGGACCCCGAACCGCCATAGCCGTCATTGCAATCATGGCGCGCCCGTCGGACATGGCCCTCCGTGAGCTCGTCGATTCGGTGGATCGCACAGGACTCCACTGTCGCGGGAAGATGCGTGTTGGAGTGTCCCGCAGGCGACACCATCGTCACTTTCATATCCGCTCCCGTCAGAATGCCGCTGGCGTCGGGGATCGGCTGCGGTTTGACATTGTCCGGAGTCGGCTGAATGAGGCGCAGCAACGCCCAGTCGTCCGTGATGTGCAACCCCTTCGACCGGCCCGGGCCGAGGACAAGCTCGAAGCTCTGACCAAGAGCGAAGACAACTGGGTGATGCAGGGCAAGAACTACAGCGCCAACCACTACAGCACGCTGACCCAGATCAACGCCGAGAACGTCAAGAATCTCAAGGTTGCCTGGTCGTTCTCGACCGGTCTGCTCAGCGGCCACGAAGGCTCGCCGCTCGTCGTCGACGGCAAGATGTTTGTTCATACATCCTTCCCCAACAACACCTTTGCGCTCGATCTCGACGATCCGACCCGCATTCTCTGGCAGCACAAGCCCGAAGCAGAACGCCGCCGCGCGCGCGGTCGCCTGCTGCGACATCGTGAACCGCGGCCTCGCCTATTGGGCCGGCGACGGCAAGACGCCGTCGCTGATCATCAAGACGCTGCTCGACGGCAATGTCGTCGCGCTCAACGCCGAGACGGGCAGGAATTCTGGAAGGTCGAAAACTCCGACTTCAAGGTCGGTTCGACCTGACCGTCGCGCCGCATGTCTACAAGGATATCGTGCTCGTCGGTTCCTCGGGCGCTGAACTGGGCGTGCGCGGCTACATGACAGCGTATGACGTCGCACCGGCGAGCAGAAGTGGCGCGCCTATGCGACGGGCCCGGATTCCGACGTTCTGATCGGCGACGATTTCAACAAGGCCAATCCGCACTACGGTCAGAAGGGCCTCGGCACCTCGACCTGGGAAGGCGACGCCTGGAAGATCGGCGGCGGCACCAACTGGGGCTGGTTCGCCTATGATCCGGCTGTGAACCTCGTCTACTACGGCTCGGGCAACCCGGCGCCGTGGAACGAGACGATGCGTCCCGGCGACAACAAGTGGACCATGACCATTTGGGGCCGCGACCTCGAGACCGGCGCGGCGAAGTTCGGCTACCAGAAGACGCCGCACGACGAGTGGGACTTCGCCGGCATCAACTTCATGATGCTCTCCGAGCAGAAGGACAAGGACGGCAAGCTGCGCAAGCTGCTGACGCATCCCGATCGCAACGGCATCGTCTATACGCTCGATCGCACCGACGGCACGCTGATCTCCGCCGACAAGATCGACGACACGGTCAACGTGTTCAAGAAGTCGACCTGAAGTCGGGCCTGCCGGTGCGCGATCCCGAATATGGCACGCGCATGGACCATCTGGCCAAGGACATCTGCCCGTCGGCAATGGGCTATCACAATCAGGGCCTCGACTCCTACGATCCCACGAAGGAGCTGTTCTTCCTCGGCGTGAACCACATCTGCATGGACTGGGAGCCCTTCATGCTGCCCTACCGCGCGGGTCAGTTCTTCGTCGGCGCGACCCTGAACATGTATCCGGGTCCGAAAGGGCGATCGCCAGAAGGGTGGGTCTCGGTCAGATCAAGGCCTACAACGCCATCACCGGCCAGTTCAAATGGGAGAAGATGGAGCGCTTCGCGGTCTGGGGCGGCACCGCCGCGACCGCCGGCAACGTGGTGTTCTACGGAACGCTCGATGGCTTCATCAAGGCGCGCCAACAGCGACACCGGCGAGCTTCTCTGGAAGTTCAAGCTGCCGTCGGGCGTGATCGGCCATCCGATCGTCTACCAGCACAAGGGCGTCGAATATGTCGCCATCCTGTACGGTGTCGGCGGCTGGCCGGGCGTTGGTCTCGTGTTCGACCTCCAGGATCCGACCGCCGGTCTCGGCGCGGTCGGCGCCTTCAAGCAGCTCGCCAACTACACGCAGATGGGCGGCGGCGTGATGGTGTTCTCGCTCAACGGCCAGGGTCCGTACGACGACGTGAACCTCGGCGAATACAAGCCGAACTGATCTCCCCCCGCTCGAGAAAGCGACTGTGAGACGATGCTCGGATGCGCTCGCGCGCGTCCGGGCGACGCCAAACAACAATAATAGCGAAAGAAAAGCTGCGATGTTGCGTGTGCGCTCCTCTCTCTGGTTTGGCGTCGCTGCTTTGGCGCTCTTCGGAAACGCCAATGCGAGCGCTGCATCTCTCGGCGTTTCCGGCGACGCCGTCGGCAATGCCGCTCCTGCCGCCACACCGGCGCCGGCCGCTGATCCGAACGTGCTGCGGATCTGCGCCGCGAAAAATCAGCCGCCTTTGTCGCTCGAAGACGGCTCGGGCCTCGAAAACAAGATCGGCGTAGCGCTCGCGGACGCCATGAAG
Source organism: Methylocystis parvus (assembly GCF_049675845.1). Classification (GTDB taxonomy): domain Bacteria; phylum Pseudomonadota; class Alphaproteobacteria; order Rhizobiales; family Beijerinckiaceae; genus Methylocystis; species Methylocystis parvus_A. The sequence continues at coordinate 2,010,469 of NZ_CP187161.1, read as the reverse complement.
CGCAAGCCACAATTCGTCTGGTCCGAGAAGCCGGCGATTTATCTCGTGCGCGACTATCTCGACAAGAATCTCTGCGACGTGATCGTTGGCCTCGACACGGGCGATTCCCGCGTCGCAACGTCGAAGCCCTATTATCGCACCGGCTACGTCTTTGTGAGCCGGGCGGATCGCGATCTCGACGTCAAATCGTGGAATGATGGGCGGCTCAAGAAGCTCGGCCACATCGTGGTCGCCTTCGGCTCTCCCGGCGAAGTGCTGATGAAGGACATGGGCGTCTATGAAGACAACATGGCCTATCTCTACTCGCTGGTGAATTTCAGATCGGCGCGCAATCAATATACGCAGATTGATCCGAGCCGCATGGTCGGCGAGGTCGTGAACGGCGCGGCGGAAATCGCCGTCGGATTCGCGCCGGATGTCGCCCGCTACGTGAAGGGCTCGGCCGTTCCGCTGCGGATGACGTTGATCGAAGACGATGCGGCGAAGAGCAATGGCGAAAAGGTGCCACAGCGCTTCGATCAGTCTGTCGCCGTTCGTCGTGACGACAAGGCCTTGCTGGCCGCGGTGGATGCGGCGCTTGTCGCCGCGAAGCCGAAGATCGAGGAAATCCTCAAGACGGAGGGCGTGCCCCTTCTCCCCGTCACCCCATAATTTGCGACGACTACCGGATAGGAAGCAAGAAGTGTTGAACCAGAAGACAAAGGCGACCCGTATCGTTGTCGCCGCGGTTGGGGCTTTCGTGGCGGTTTCCGCAATCGCGCAGACGGCGATCACCTTCCGCAACACCATTACGGGCGAGGTTCTGAATTTCAATGACGCGCTGCCGGAAGGCAAGGACACGGCGGCCGTCAAGGAATTCATGACCACGGGCAAGAATCCCTACAATGAGGATGTGAGCTGCCTGAAACAGGGCGAGCAGATCTTCCTCTCCGCCTGCTCTGGCTGTCATGGCCATCTCGGCGAAGGCAAGATCGGGCCCGGCCTCAATGACGCCTATTGGACCTATCCGCAGAACGAGACAGACGAAGGTCTGTTCTCGACGATTTATGGGGGCGCGCAGGCGTCGATGGGTCCTCAGTACCAGAATCTCCAGTTGGATGAGATGCTGAAGGTGATGGCCTGGATTCGCCATCTCTTCAAGGAAGCGCCGGAAAAGGCGTCGTGGCTGTCGGATGATCAGCGCAAGGCTTTCAAGCCCTACGCCGGTCATGAGACTCTGCCGGACAACCCGCCGGGCAAGTGTCAGGCCAAGAAATAAGTTCGACCAAGGAAGTTCCGCCCCCATCGGTCGGAGGCGCAAACAAAGAGGCCCAGGCCTCGCACAATGGAGGAACTAGGGATGCGTAAGTTGCATTTCGCCGCGGCTCTCGCCGTCGGCTTCATGTTCACCGCCGGCGGCGCTCTCGCCTATGACGGCACCAAGTGCAAGGCGCCCGGCAATTGCTGGGAGCCCAAGCCCGGCTTCCCGGACAAAGTCGAGGGCTCGAAATACGACCCCAAGCACGATCCCAAGGAGCTCGCCAAGCAGGGCGCGTCGGTCCAGGCAATGGAAGAGCGTAACAAGAAGCGGGTCGAAAACTTCAAGAAGACCGGCAAGTGGGAATATGACGTGAGCAAGCTCGCTCAGTAAGGTTTCGCCGCGCGGCAACGCGGTGAATATGAAGCGGCCACGATCTGGAATCGATGTTATCCAACAACAGCGCATCGAGTCCGTTCCCGAGATCGTGGCCGCCTTTTGTCGATAGCATAGGTCGCGCCTTGAACGAGGTCTCCAAATCCGAGCCTGAACTCGCCGAATGGCGGGAACGCGCGATCGCCTTCGAGCAGGAAATCCGAAAGGCGGTCGTCGGCCAAGACCGTGTCATCCGTCTCGTCACCATCGGCGTCTTCGCACGCGGCCATGTCATGATCGAAGGCGATGTCGGCGTCGGCAAGACGACGTTGCTTCGTGCGGTCTCTCGCGCCCTGGGCGGCGATTTCGCCCGTGTCGAGGGCACGGTCGACATGATGCCGAGCGACATTCTCTATCACGCCTATCTCGGCGACGATGGCCGTCCCCGCGTCGACCCCTCCGAACTTCTTCGCCTCGCCGAGACGCTGCCCGTCTTCTTCTTCAACGAGATCAATCGCGCGCGCCCGCAGGTGCATTCGCTGCTCCTGCGTCTGATGGCGGAAAGAAGCGTTACGGCGTTCAATCGGCTGTATCGCTTTCCCTATCTCCAGGTCTTCGCTGACCGCAATATGGTCGAGCGCGAAGAGACCTTCGACCTCCCCGCCGCCGCGCGCGACCGGTTTTTCATGGAGATCTCCATGGCCGCGCCGGCGGATCGAGAAGCAAGGCGCAGACTGGTCTTCGACCCCGCCTTCCAGGATGTCGACGCTTTGCTCGAGCGCGTTGCGCCGGGCACGGTGGATTACCGCGAGATCGGGGACGTGGCGCGGCGAATCCAGGAAACGGTGAATGCGAGCGCGACCCTGGAGAGCTACGTTCTCAACCTGTGGCAGGGCCTTACGCAACCCGCTTCAGTCGGCATATCGCTCCCGGATGTCGACGTCTCTACGCTTGTCAAAGGGGGAGCCAGCCCGCGCGGGCTCGCCACGCTGGCGCGCGCGGCGCGGGTGCGCGCCTGGCTCGCAGGCCGGGATTACATGACTCCCGACGATGTCAAAGACGTCTTTTTCGAGGTCATGGGGCATCGCATCTTTGTCGATCCCATTCATGCGCTACGGGGCGACGAGCCGGTGAGACAGCTTTGCCACGCGGTCTTGGACGCGACGCCGGTCCCATGAAGACGCCCGCCGACATACTGTATCGACCGCGTGGACGCTTCCGGTCCAATCACGCCGGCGCGCATGTATCGAGCGAAGTCGGTGGCTTTGGCGTGTTCCGCGATCAGGCTCCGTTCCTGCGCTATCCAGACGCGAGGCACATCGATCTGCGAGCCACCTTGCGCGATCCCTTTGGGGAGACGCATGTCCGGCGCTTTGAGCAGAGAAGCGCGATCGAGATCTATGCGATTATCGACCTGTCGGCGTCCATGGGCTTCGTCGGGGCTGTCGATCGTTTCGCCGTAGCCTGCGATATTTGCGCGGCGCTCGCCTTTTCGGCGACGCGGATCGGCGACCGCTTCGGCCTCATCGCGGGCGGCGCCGGCCTGTGCGACGAACTGTTTCTATTGGCGACGCGTTCGAGAAGCGCGGCGATGCGCGCCGTCGAGCGATTGCAGAGCGTACGGCCCGCGAGCGCCCACGCTGAAGGCTTGGTCGACGCAGCGACGCATCTCGGCGCCGGGCGTAAGCTCGTGCTTCTGATTTCCGATTTTCGCTGGCCCTCGCGTTTGGTCCATCGCGTCTTCGGTTCGCTGGCTATTCACGACGTTTTACCTGTGGCTCTCGTCGACTCCGTCGAACTCGATCCGCCGCGCTGGGGACTTCTCAAACTACAAGATCCAGAGACCGCCCGCCGGCGCCTGATGGTGATGCGTCCGGCCCTGCGCGATAAGTGGATAGAAGCTGAGGCGGAGCGCCGGGAGGAGTTGATCCGGCTGACGGCTGGGCGCGCGCGTCCGCCGATCTTCATCGAGGATCGCTTCGACCCGCTATCCCTCAGTTCACGCCTGATGGCGGCGTGAGGCGCGTCATGCGTGTCGGCTTGCTCATCATCCTTTCGCTGGCCTGGGCGTTTCCCGCGCAAGCCGACGACGCGCGGGTGACGATCCATTCTGCGCGGCCCTTCGGCTATTTCGTCGGCGATATCATCCACGCGCGCGTCGACATCGCGACATCGGTGAATGCGACTCTCGTCTCCGCCTCGCTGCCGCGCCCCGGTCCCTTGAGCGCTTCTCTGGATCTCAGAGCCGTCGACATTCACGCGAACACGGTCGGTTTCGAGAAGCGCTGGCGCCTCGATCTCATCTATCAGAATTTCTACGTCGCACTCGATGTGCGCAATATCGAAATTCCTGGTTTCGAACTGCGTTTTGGGGACGAGACCGTCCAGGTGCCCGCATGGAGCGTCGGCGTCGCGCCCTTGCGCGAAATCGTCCCCGCAAAACAGGAACGCCCGGAAGACTACCTGCGCCCGGATTCGCCGATGGTCTTGGCCAGTGAGACGCAACCGGAGCGCCTCGCGATCGCCTTTGGAGCGCTTTCCCTTCTGGCGTTCGGCGTCGTCGCGCGGGATCGCGCCTGGCCGCCATTCCAGCGAAGACGGGAACGCATTTTTAATGCGCTCGCGCGTGAACTCGCCGCGAAGGCGCATGATGGACACGATGACCTCCCGGGGGCCATGCAAAGCATGCATCGAGCAATCGATCGCGCCAATGGAGGAACGCTGCTCGGAGAAGACGTCAGCATATTTTTGGCGCAGCGGCCAGAATTCGTGTCGTTGCGGCCATCCTTCGACCGCTTCTTTGCCGCCTCGCGCAGCGAATTTTTCTCGGAGGGCAAGACCGACCGTTACGGATTTGCGGAGTTGCTGGACTTCGCGAGAGCGCTCGCCCGGCAGGAACGCGCGCAATGACGCTCCCCGGCTTCGATCATCCGGGACTGCTGTTACTTGCGCCAGTCGCCGTCGTACCCTTGCTGCGATCCGCTTTGCGAAACTCCACCGTCCCGTCTCTAAATTGCGCGCCGGAAGATAGCCTTTCGGAAGTTGTCGGCGTGACGCTCAAATTTCTCGGCGCGGCGGCGCTGCTCGCAAGCCTCATGGGAGCGGCCGGGCCGTCTTTCCCGGGAGCGGAGGTCGAACGCCTCGCCGAGGGCGCGCAAATCGTGATGCTGATCGACCGAAGCGGCAGCATGAACGAGACCTTCGCGGGACGGAGCCCCTCCGGCGGCGAAGAATCCAAGGCGTCCGCGGCCAAGCGCATCCTAAAGGCCTTCGTCGACAGACGTCGACGCGATCTTGTCGGCGTCGCGGCCTTCTCGACGTCGCCCATGCTGGTGACGCCCCTTTCGGATCGCCTCGACGCGACAAGGGCGGCGATCGACGCCATGGATCGCCCGGGGCTCGACTACACCAATATTGCGCGCGGTCTCGCAATGGCGCTTTCGATGTTTCGCGCGAGCGACGCCGAACATTCGCGCGCCATTCTGCTCATCTCCGACGGCGCCGGCGTGATCGATCCGAAAATTCAGGACGATTTGCGCGCCGACTTCAGAAGGACCCGCGTCAATCTCTATTGGCTGTTCCTGCGCACCGAAGGAAGCCGGGGAATTTCCGCGGCCCCGGATGGCGAATCCGAATCTCCGCAAGCGGCGCCGGAACGGCATCTCGATCTTTATTTCAAATCTCTTGGCGTGCCCTATCGCGCCTTCGAAGCGGAAGGCGCGAAGGCGACCGAGGATGCGCTCGGGCAGATCGACCGGCTCGAACGCCAGCCCATCCGCTATTTCGAGAAGTTGCCGCGCCGTGATCTCGGCGGCGTGTTCTTCGCCGCGGCGCTGTTTGCGTCCTGCCTGCTTATCTTCGCGAAGCTGGCGGAGGTCCGCCTCTCACCCTCGAGAGGCGCATCATGATCGCGCGTCTTCGCAAAGCATTTTTCCATTTCTGGCGCACGCAGCGCTCTCTTCTTCTCGCCGCCGCCGCATCCGGCTTTGCCCTTGCCGCGCTCCTCGAAGGCGTCGCGTGGCGGCGCGCCGTTGCGACGAATGATGCTATCGAGGCGCTCCGCGCCGGGCGGGACATTCCCATCGATATGGAAGCGCCGCCCGAGGCGCTTTTCGCGCGCATCGCTTATCTGGCGAAGCGCGATCGTCTCGATCAGGCGCGCGCCTTCCTCGAGGCGTTGGATCGTAGCGGGGACGAGCCATCGCGCGCGCGCGCTCATTATCTCGTCGCGAACGCACTACTTCGCGCCGCTCTGGAGCATATCGAGAAATCCGAGCTCGAAGCCGCCGGGCCCTTCGTCAATCTCTCGAAACACGAATATCGCCGCGCGCTCAAGCTCGACCCCGAATTTTGGGACGCGAAGTTCAATATGGACGTCGCGGCGCGGCTCGTGCGCGATTTCCCGGATTTCGAAAGAAAGAGCGGCGACGAACTCAGCGCCGACCCCAAGAAGCTCTGGACTGACATTCCAGGCAAGCCGAAAGGCCTGCCGTGATGTGTCCCGACCTGCGTGATCCTCGCCTGATCCTGCTGGCCTTGGCGACGGCCTTGCTCGTCGCGACCTTTGGCGCGCCCACAATGCGGGTGACGCGCCCGGGTTACGACATTCTTGCAATCATCGACATCACGGGAAGCATGAATGTTCGCGACTATGCGGCGGGCGGGAAGCCGATCAGCCGGCTCGAAAAGGCCAAGGCCGCGCTACGGGATTTGATTGTCGCGCTGCCTTGCCCCTCGCGCGTGGCGCTCGGCGTCTTCACCGAGCGGCGCCCGTTCCTGCTCTTCGAGCCAATCGACGCTTGCGCGGAATTCTCGCCGCTGGAAGCGGCGATCGCGGCGATCGATTGGCGCATGGCGTGGGAGGGCGACAGCCGCATTTCCGCCGGACTGTTTCGAGCCGTGGATATGGCGCGTGAGTTGAGGGCCGATCTCCTCTTCTTTACCGATGGCCAGGAGGCGCCGCCGCTACCCGCCTCGGGCGGTCCCGTGTTCGACGGAAGAGCCGGCGAGACGCGCGGGCTGATTGTCGGTACGGGCGGCTATGAACTCTCGCCGATCCCGAAATTCGACGACAGGGGCCGTGAGGTCGGCTTTGTAGCAATCGAAGATGTGCCGCATGAAAGCCGCTTCGGACTCCCGCCCAAAGGCGCGGAGCGACGAGAGGGCTTCAACGAGCGCAATGCGCCTTTCGGCGCGACGGCGGCCGTCGGCGTGGAGCATCTCTCCTCGGTGAAGGAGGAATATCTTCGCTCGCTCTCCGAAAGGACCGGCCTCGGCTATTTCCATCTCGACGACAAAGCGAGCCTTCCGGAGGCCTATCGGGGCGTCGCGACCGAGCGCGCTCGCGACGGAGCGCTCGATTTACGACCCTATCTCGGGGGCTTGTCGGCCGCTTGCCTGCTCGCGGCCTATTCAGTGAGGCCCCTTTCGGACCGCTTCGCGCGTAAAGGGCGCTCCACGCGTTCCGCCTCGAAATGACAATGAGGGAGTTTCAAATGATAAAAGCGCTGTCACTGCTGGCTTTCCTGTTCGGGACGCCGGCTTTTGCGCATGGACCGACGCCGATCAAGGTCGATGAGACGATCGTCATCGCCGCCGATCCGAAGGCCGTGTGGGCTGTGGCCGGAAAGTTCGACGGGCTGGCCGCGTGGCATCCCGACGTCCAGTCGGTGAAGGCCTCGGGGGGCGACGCGGCGGGCGCCGAGCGTGAGGTGACGCTCAAAAAGGGCGGGGTGCTGAAAGAGGGGCTCGACGAATATGACGGGGCGGCGCACAAGCTCGGTTGGCGAATGTCCGATCCCAATCTCGATGCGCTGCCGGCGAGCTCGTATTCACTTTCCTTTTCTGTCGACCCGACGCCGGACGGCGGCAGTCAGGTGAAATGGTATGGTCGCCTCTATCGCGGCGACACCAGCAATGAGCCGCCGGACAATCTGAATGACGACGCAGCGCGCACGGCAATGGCGGCGTATCTCCATAATGGGCTCGAGGGCCTGAAGAAGAAGCTCGAAGGCAAATAGAGTGAGACTGCTTCGCGTCTCGAAAGCAGAGGCCGCTCTCGCCATGTGCCTCATCTGCGCCGCTTGCGGCAAGGAGGAGGGCGCAAGCGAAGTGAACGACGTGATCGAGACGCAGGCGGAGAAGAGCAGCGAGATGTGGTTGCGCGCCAACGAGCAGGTCGATCCCGCACTTTGGCTCGCCAGCCGGGAAGCCGGCCGCGAGCTTGCGGCGACCGATGCGGCCGTGGGCAAGATGCGCGAGGCGATCGTGGCGGCGCGCGCCCATTTCCTGGAGTCCCACCGCATGCTCGCCAACAGAACGGCCCAGATTGGCAAGATGCTCGCTGAAGACGGGGCTGCGGAGGACTACGCCGGTATTTTACGTGAACTCGCCGACGTCGCGAAGGCCGCAGGACAGACGCAGACTTATGGCGAGCTTTGCCAGCATTATTATAATTTGCGCCACAAAGGCGGCACGCGAGAAGAGGCGTTGGCAGTACTGGCCGAGCGCTACAAAGCGCAAAAGCAATTCAGATAGGGTGAGGTCTTCAGACCAGCCTCATCGCGACCTTGTTCTCGACAGCGATGCGCAAAAGATCCGCCTTCGACCGCGCGCCGAGCTTGCGCTTCAGCAGGATGCAGTTGTTCGCGACCGTCTTGTAGGAGACTTTCAGAATATGCGCGATCTCCGTCATATCCTTGCCATTGGCGAGATTGCGCAGGATTTCGATCTCGCGATTGTTGAGGGCGTCGAGCGGATTTTTCTTTAGGCTCTGATCGGCAAAGGCGAGTTTGAGCGCGAGATTGCTCGAGAGGTAGCGTTCACCCGCGCCGACGGATCGGATCGCCTTGATAAAAACCTTGGGGTCCTCGCTTTTCGCGAGATAGCCCCGCGCGCCGCGTTCAATCGCGCGCGCCGCGAAGACCGGATCGTCATTCATCGTGAATACGATGATTTTTGCGTTGGGATTGCGCTTCAACAGCAGACGCAGCAATTCGAAACCGGAGACGCCAGGAAGGTTGATGTCGAGAACGATAACGTCCGGCGCGGTCGAAGCGTATTTTTCGAGCGCCTCGTCAGCGTTGTGAGCTTCGGAAACTTCTATGTCCGTCTGCCCGGAGAGCATGCCCCGGCAGCCCTCGATCACCATCGGATGGTCGTCGACGATCAGAACGCGCATGACGATTTTTTCTTGTTGTGGACTTCGATCTTTGTTGTGAAAACCGTGCGCGGTGTCAATGACCTTGTGGCTTTGCGGCCATTCTTTCCAGGCGACGGGCGATGATTTCTCTGAAGGCGGGTCTGAGCTGGCTGATTGGCGTGGTGCTCCTTGCCACCCTCTTGATCAATCTGGCCATTCAAATGATGCATGCCGGGCCACGCGTTCGCGCCGAAGCGGGAAGTAATCTCCGACTTGTTCGGGAATTTGTCCTGTCAACGATTGCAAGTATTCCCGATAGCGCGAACCCTACGCCGGCTCTCCGTAGACTTTTCGCCAATCTTGGCAGCTTGCGCCATGTCGACATCAAGATACTCGAACGGGGCGAAGCGCCGCCTGTTTGGTCAGCGGCTGATCACATCAAGGACGCCGATCCGCCGGCATGGTTCGTCAGACTGGTCGACGTTCCGTCCCCGCGAGCCATACTTGTGCCCATCCGGGCTCAAGAGAGTGACTACGGCAACGTCTTGATCCTTTCCAATCCGCTCGACGAATTGGAGGAGATCTGGTCCGACATGACGTGGCTGGCGTCAATCAGCCTCGTCGTGACGCTTGCGATCATTGTTCTCGTGCTCCTTCTAGTGCGATTGTCCCTCACGCCATTCAGCGCATTGCAGGCTGGTCTCGCCGATCTGGAGGCGGGGAAGACCGGAATCCGGATCGCGCCTCGCGGCGCGTTGGAATTCCGGAATATTTCTAGCGCACTAAACTCGCTGGCGACGACGCTCGACCGCGTGCGGCAGGAGAACCGCGATCTCGTTAACGAACTCATCGAGATTCAGGACAGTGAGCGCAAGGAGATCGCGCGGGATCTGCACGACGAGGCGGGGCCTTGCCTCTTTTCAATCCGCGCGGCGGCGGCCTCGCTGCAAGAAGCAGTCGCGCATACGCCATCCGATCCTGAACGGCTCCGGCAAATCGGCGCGATCGTGGACCGCGCCAGCGAAGCGCTTCAGTCTTTATTTCGGGGCCTGCTTGAGCGCTTGCGGCCGAAGGGTCTAGCTGAACTCGGGCTTGAGTCGGCGCTCAAGAGCCTCTTCGCCTCCTGGGCGCTCGGCCATCCTGAGGTCGAACTGCGCCTGGTGTCGCCTCATGATTTGTCGTCCCTTGACGAAACCACCGCCTTTACGGCCTATCGAGTCGTTCAGGAGAGCGTAACCAACGTCTTCCGACACGCAAAGGCGAATTGGGCTCAGGTTTCGGTGACGTTCGGGTGGGATAAGCTCAGCGAAGCGGGAAACGACGAAGTGGAAGAGGTTCCGACACTGACTCTGCTGATCGAGGACAATGGGATCGGAATTGCGGAAGAGCATCGTTCTGGAATGGGTCTGCTCGGCATGCGCGAGCGTGTGCAGGCGCTTGGCGGCGCGATGAAGGTTGAGCGCCGCGCGGGAGATGGCACTCGAGTGATCGTCTCGCTCCCAATTCGCGACGAAGAGGAGCTGAGTAGCGGGTAGACGCCCAAGCGGGCTGCGGCCTGATCTCAGGAATTTTTGGCATGCGCCGTTGGCGGATTTTCTGGCTGAATGAGCCACGGTTGAGCGCTATGTTATGTGGTGGCCACAGGCCCGATTCAGGAGGAAATAATCATGATTTGGTCGAGCCCGGTGATCGTCGAAGTGTGCGTCGGCATGGAAGTCACGAGCTACACGTCCGCTGAAATCTGAGACGCGCAAACTTACCGACTCGCGCGGCGCGGCTTCGAGCTGCGTCGCGGCGCCGGAGGATCATCGGCGCTCCTGTTCCATCATTTGGTTTCGCCTGACTCCTTCAAGCGCAGCCGCGAGGTTGGTCGAGAGGGAGGGTCTAGGCGGTTGATTTTTTATAAAATCGTAAGATTGCCGGGATCGGGACAAGATAGAAAACGGTTCTGTATGAAATTGGTAATGATGGGGGCGAATCCCTCTTGCGGCGCCACCTCCGATCTTTGGTTGCTTCGAACCCTTGCCTTAAATCGACAATGTCCGCTTCAGCCTTTACCATCGCCGTAGCCAGGTCCTTGGAGGCTTTGGGACTGAGCGGGCAGGAGGGGGCGTGGGTCAGCGGAGACGGATTTTCGCCGTTCTGGGCGGGCTTTTCGGGGCGTTTCTGTTCTACGAGGCGCTGACGACCCTCGTTGTCTATACGGACGACGCCTATGTGCGTTCCTATAATGTGTCGGTCGCGCCCGAGGTGACGGGGCGGATTGTCGGCGTTCACGTGGTCGACAATCAGGAAGTGAAGATCGGCGATCCGTTGGTTTCGATCGATCCGGTTCCCTTCCAGCTCGACGTGAACGAGAAGAAGCACGCGGTCGATGAGGCGCGCGCCCAGCTCGCCGCCGATCAGGACGCGATCAAAGGCGCGCAGGACGCCGTCGCCTCGAAAAGCTCCGCGCTTACATTCGCCAAAGGCGCGCAGCAGCGCCGCGTCGCGCTGGGCAAAGGGGATTTCGTCTCCCCAGAAGATGTCGACGCCGCCACGGACCGCGAGAACCGCGCAGCCGCGGGCGTCGCCCAGGCGCAATCGCTCGTCGCGCAGCGAATGTCCGCGCTCAACATGCACAAGGCGGCGCTCGCCAAGGCGGAAGCCGCGCTCGCCACAGCGGAGTGGCGGCTGTCGCAGACTGAGCTCGTCGCCCCGCGTCCCGGCACGATCAACAATCTCACCGTGCGCGTCGGCGATACGGCCCCGGCCTATGCGCCGCTCGTCGGCATCATCGACGCGGAAGGCTGGCGCATCATCGCCAATTATCTCCAGTCGGACCTCAGACTGATCGAGGAGGGCAAACCGGCCTGGGTCTGGCTCGATTCGCATCCCTGGCATTGGCGGCGCGCGTGGATCGAGGGCGTCGCGCGCGGCATCAGCCGCCATCAGGGGCCCGAAAAGCTGCTCCCTTATGTCGAGCCGACGACGGACTGGATCCGCCTGCAGCGGCGTTTTCCCGTCACCATAACGCTCGTCGATCCGCCCCCCGATCTGAAGCTCTATATGGGCGCGGATGCGCGCACCGTGATTTTCCCATGGTAGAAGCCACGCCGTCTCAAGGCGTCCTCTCGGCGTTTTTCGACGACCTTGGCGAGTTGAGCTGGAGCGGCCCCCGCGGGCGGGCCTGCCTGATCGCGACCCTCTCCGTCGTGCTGTCCACCATCGTGGCGCTCGCGCTGAGGCTCGACAATGCGTGGTGGGCGGGCATCAGCGGCTTCATGGTGAGCCAGGCGACGAGCGTCGCATCGTTTCGCAAGGGCTTGCAACGCATCGCCGGCACCATCGTCGGCGCGCTCATCGCCTTCTTCGCCATGCGCTGGATCGCTTACGACCATCTCGCCTGCTACCTGTTCCTGCTCGTCTTCACGACGATCGGCGTGCTGGGCTTCGAACTCGAACGCAATGGCTACGCGTGGCTTCTGGCGGCGGTGACGGCCGACATGATTGTGTTGATGTCGTTGCAGGACCCGCTCGCGACGCTGCATGTGGCGGTCTATCGCACGGCGGAAGTGACGATCGGCACGCTCGTCGCGATGATGGTCGCCTTCGTGCTCGCCGGCGACGGCGCGCCGCAGGAATCAAGCGCCCCGCCGCCCGGTTTCGCAAGCATGTTCGACGCAGGATTTCCTGCCCTTCTGCATGCGCTGCGCAGCGGAATCAGCGTCATGCTGATTCCGCTGGTCTGGTCGTTGCTGGAACTCCCCGCGCTCGGCGCGCAGATGGGCGTGACGGCGATTGTCGTCGCAGCGGCGCCGGTGCTGGGCGTGCAGCCGTCGATCCTTCTCACCGTCGTCGTCACCCGCGCGCTGCATCGCATGGCGGGCTGCGTCATCGGCGGCGCGGCGGCGCTCTTCTGTCTCATGATCCCGCTGACCTTTTTTCTCCCCTGGTTGATCGCGCTTGCGGCCGGCGTCTGGATCGCGACGCATATCCAGTCGAGCGCGCGCGGGATCGGCTATGTCGGCACCCAGATGAGCCTCGCCTTCATCATGACGCTCGTGCAGGGCTTCGGCCCGCCGGCGAGCATCTGGCCCGGCCTCGATCGCTTCGCCGGCATCATGATGGGACTGACGGTGCTGCTGCTCGTCTCGCTCATTCTATGGCCGGCGGAGGAAGCGCGGTCGGGGAGCGCGGCTGGCGAGCGTTGAGACGGCCTCTTGCCCCTGCGCGGCTTTCCGGCGATTCTTCCCTGTCGAGATTCACAAGGTATGGTCATGACCCGCAATTTCTCGCGGACGCTCTTCGTCCTCCTGTCGTTCGGCGTCGTGGAAACGGCGACGGCGCAGGAAACGCCCAGGGACATCATCGCCGCGCATGTGCGCCTGCAAGGCTATAAATGCGACGCGCCGCAGAGCGCGACGCGCGACGTCAAGGCGTCGCGGCCGGGCGAGGCGGTCTGGAAGATCATCTGTGAAGACGCACGCTACAAGGTGCGCATGATCCCAAACATGGCGGATGTGATCGAGCCGTTTTGAGCGGGGCCGATCACGGGCGGATGTAGAGATAGCCGTCGCGCTGCAACTCCGCGAGGCGCACGGTTCCCGCTTCCGTGATCAGAAAGCCAGAGGCGAGGTCCTTCTCCTCCATGTTCTGGCCGCGCAGCGCGACGGCGCAGACGTAAGGAGACATGCCGCGTTTGAGGAGCCCGGCGAGACGCTCCTGCGTGACGCCGGAGCCGTCGCGCCGGAAGGCGCGGACGGCCGGACCGTGAACGACGAGCGCCAATGTCACCGGCCCGCCGGCGTTCTCGTAATGCACGCGCATATTGTGCAGGACGAAATCGGCCTTCTCGAAGTCCGAGAGGTGATAGACGACCTTCATGGGCGCCTTCGCCTCTTCCGCCGCCGCCTTGGCGCCGAACAAGCCGGCCGCCGCCGCCAGGGCCCCGTGGAACATGCCGCGTCTGTTCATCTCGCTCCCCTCCTGCATCTTTCCAAAAATATGGCATAGTCCGAGAGGGCGAAGAAGCAGGGGAGGGCGCCTTGAGATTTCCTTTATCGGTTTTCGCGGCGAGCGTCGCTCTTGCGCCTCTCGCCGTATCGGCGGCGCCCGCGCCCATCGAGAAGATGATCGCCGACCAGGGCAAGCTCTGTTTCGCCCGCGTCTATGACGCAGCGCATTTGAAGGCGCATCCGCAACAGAAAGTGGAGCGTTTTTTCTTCATGATCGGCAAGAACAAGGTCTCCACCTATTGGGAGGACCCCAATCTGCGCCACAGCGAGGAGAGCCCCGCCAAACATGCGGCGGGCGATGGGCAGGACCCGGAGAACAACTCGACCCATGTCGCCGCGCTCGTCACTCTGCGCGGGATGAAGCAGCCCGAGAATGTTTCCGGCTGGTGCAGCAGGGACGAGTCGACCGGCGCCAAAGCCGCGCTCAGTTGTGGCGGCGAATGCGACAGGCACATCGGCGCGATCCGCTCCGACGACGGAACGCATCTCGTGCTCGACGGCGTCGAGTGGGGGTTGCTCATGGACGCCGAAGCCGAAGAAGCGGAACAGACGAAGCTCAAGCTTGGCGCCGACGACCGCAGCTTCCGGCTCGAACAAAGACCTATCGAGGACTGCGTCGCCGAGGCGAACAAGACCAATCCGCCGTATGCGCGGCTGGGAGCGCCGCTCCGCGAGCGCCTCAAGCCCGACGCGCCCTTCTGCTATGGACGGGATTATTCGCCCGAGCATCTCGCCTCGCATCGACAGCAGGTGACTGCCTCGATACGCGTCTCGCGCACGATGAAGGCCATTGAGGGGGACCGCGCGAAAAATCTTTTGCCGGATTGGCCCGACGGCGCGAGCGTCGCCGTTTCGGCGACGACGCGAAAGAACGGCAAGCCGCAGACCATGTCCTATAGCTGCACGCCCTATGAGGACCAGTGGGAGTGCACGGCGGAGTTCTGCGACCCGAAGAAAGGCGACTGCACGCCGCAGCAGCGCGAGAATTCCAAGGTCGCCGATTGCAGCGGCGATTTTTCGCGCACCATCTATCTGCGTCGCGGCGAGAAGGATTTCGTGATGCTCGGCAACCCCAATATGGGCGCCCCGCTCGAGCCCTATTGCGGGCCTGACAGGAAAACCGTCAGCGACGACAAGGTCTATCGGCTGGAGCCGATGCCGCTTTCCGCCTGCGACGGCAGGTAGGAGGCGGGCGCGAGCGCGCCCGCCGCGCCTTATTTTACGGACTGGAACTGCTCCAGCGCCAATTGCGCCTGCTCGGTCGCCTTGGCGATGCGCTTGTCCATGCTCGTGCCCCTGGCCAGCTTCGCCGCCTTGCGCAGATATTTGATGCCCTTGCGGATAGGATCGACGGGCGTCTGCCACACGGCGCTGCGCGCATGGTCGTAGGCGTCGTCGATATGCTCGACGAATGAGGCCGCTTCCATCTGGTTGCCGGCGGCGATGGCTTCCTTCGTGTCCGAAATCGCCTGCTCCAGATAATTCGGGTCGGCATAGGCCGGGCGCGCGAGGGCGCCGAGGCCGAGGCCCATGCTCAACGTCAGGATCATCAATCGACGCGACATCATTCTTTTCGTCTCCTAAAAGAGCGTGATCGGGAACTCGGCCCCATACTGCGCATTTTTGCGCCGCGCTCAACTTCGCCGCGGCGGAAGACGATGATCATGATTTGTTCCGTGGCCGCGGCAGGCCGGCCGCATTACCTTTGCGTCGATCCAGAAGGAGCAAAGATGGTCACCGGGATGAAGATTTTCGTGCTTACCGGCGCAGGCGTCTCCGCCGAAAGCGGCCTCGGGACCTTCCGCGACAAATCGGGAACAGGTCTGTGGGCGCGCTTCGACCCCATGAAGCTCGCGACGCCCGAGGCCTTTGCGCGCGATCCGGCGGCCGTGCATGAATTCTACAATTTCCGGCGCCGCAACCTTCTTTCCGCCGCGCCCAACGCGGCTCATTCCGCCCTGGCGCGACTGCAAAGGGAGCTGCCGGGCCGAGGCGGCGCGATGACGCTGGTCACGCAGAACATCGACGATCTTCACGAACGCGGCGGCGCGGACGCTGTCGTGCATATGCATGGCGAGCTGTTGAAGGCGCGGTGCGCGGCCTGTGGGGCTATCCACGCGCAGCGGGACGATCTCTCGACCGAAAGCGTCTGCCCGTCCTGCGGACGCGAGGGAACTCTGCGGCCTCATGTCGTCTGGTTCGGAGAAACGCCGCTTTTCATGGACGAGATTTTCGCCGCGCTCGCCGAGGCGACGCATTTCGTTTCAATCGGCACGTCGGGCTCGGTTTATCCGGCGGCGGGTTTCGTGTCGGAGGCTCGGGCTCGCGGCGCGCACACCTGCGAGATCAATCTCGAGCCCTCGGACAACGCCGCCGTCTTCGACGAGAAACGCTACGGCGCCGCGAGCGACGTCGTTCCCGCCTGGGTCGATGCGCTGCTGAGCGGCTAGAGAAAGGTCCAGCGTGCGAAGGTCGCGGCCTGGCCCGCCGGGCGGCCGGCTGCGTCCGTGACGTTCCAGACGGTGGCGTTGGAGATTCTGAAGCGCCGGCCTGTCGCGCTGATGCGCACGCCTTCGTAGCCCATGAAGAAGCCGTCGCGCGCGGCCTGCTCCAGAAGCCTTTCGCGCTCTTCCCTGAGCATGGGCTCGGCGGTAAGGCGCGAAGGGGTGGCGAGAAGTTGTTCGGCGCTCATCTCCCACAGCGCCAGGGCGACCCGGTTGCCGTAATTGAGCACAGGGTCGGCTTCGGTCCCATGCGACACGACGACGAAAGGCGCGGCGAGGAGGCGCTCGGCCTCTTCTTCGGCGCTTCCGCCCCGCGCGATGAGTTCGCGCCCGGTAAGGTCGCGATGCGAGTTGAGCAGCGCGGCGGAACGCGCGATCCAGCGCGGCCAAAGATCGGCGGGCAATTCGGCGCTGAAGGTCGACATGGTTCCTCGTAGGGGCGGGCCCTACGAGTCGGGCGACGCCATATGCGCCTTTAGCACCTCATTCGTCGTCGCGTCGACCTCTTCCAGCACCACTTCATAACCCCAGAGCGTCGTGAGATGGCGCAGCACCAGCGCCGCGTCGACCACGTCCAGAATCTTCCCCGCGAAGACGCGGTGGTGCAGCACGAGGCGGCGCGTCCCTGCGAGATCGACGTCGACGACCTGGATGTCCGGCGTGTTGCGGCCGACCTCGTAATCGCTGGCGAGGCTGCGGCGCAGATCGTGATAGCCGCGCTCATTATGGATCGACTCGACCCTGAGCTTCGGCGCGTCCGCCTCGTCGACAATATGGAAGAGTCGCCATTTGCGGATGAGATGCGGGCTGAGAAACTGCGCGATGAAGCTGTCGTCGCGATAATTCGCCCAGACATCCCTGAGCACCGCCATCTCATCGCCGGCGCCCGCGATGTCGGGGAACCATTGCCGGTCCTCCTCCGTCGGATCGCGGACGATGCGCGCAATGTCGGTCATCATGTCGAAGCCCAGCGCGTAAGGGTTCACGCCGCCATAGGAGGGATCATGCGCGGTGGCTTGGCGGATCGCGTTGGTGTGGGATGTCAGAAATTCGAGGAAGCTGCCGTCGCTGATGCGCCCGCTTTCATGCAGGGAGTTCATGATGCGGTAATGGCAATAGGTGGCGCAGCCCTCGTTCATCACCTTCGTCTGCTGCTGTGGATAGAAATATTGTGCGATGAGGCGCACGATGCGCAGCACCTCGCGCTGCCAGGACGCAAGCTTTGGCGCGGTCTTCTCGAAGAAGTAGAGAATGTTTTCCTGCGGCAGCCGCAGCAGGGCGCGCTGATGGTCGATGACCTTTTTCGCCGCCTCCCCGGGCTTCGGGACGGTTCGCCAGAGATCGTTATAAAGCCGCTCGCTCTCGTCTCGCCGCGCCCGGTCGCGCATTTCCTCGTCGAGAAGGCTCATCGGCCGCTTGCGCGGATAGCGGTCGACGCCCTGCGGCGCCAGCGCATGAGCGGCGTCGAGCAAACGCTCGACTTCGGCTTCGCCATAGCGCTCCTCGCAGCTCGCAATGTAGTTTTTCGCGTAGGAGAGATAATCGAGAATGCCGCCCGGATCGGTCCATTGACGGAACTGGTAGTTGTTCTTGAAGAAGTGATTATGGCCGAAAGCAGCGTGCGCGATCACCAGCGCCTGCATGGTCGCGCTGTTTTCCTCCATCACATAGCTGATGCAGGGGTTCGCGTTGATGACGATCTCATAGGCGAGGCCCTGAAGCCCTGCGCGATAGACGCCTTCGAATTGCGCGAAGCGCTTGCCGAAGGACCAGTGCCGGTAGAGCAGGGGCATGCCCGTCGAGGAATAGGCGTCGAGCATCTGCTCGGCGGTGATGACCTCGATCTGGTTCGGAAAGGTGTTGAGCCCGAGCTCGTCCTTCGCTGCCGTCTCGACGGCCTCGTAGATGTTCTGGAGCGTCTCGAAGCTCCAATCCTTTCCTTCGAAGAGAAGCGCGCTCATGTCGTCGCTTCCTCTGCGCTGGCGCCGTCACGGCGGCGGAAGAGCTCTCGGAACACCGGATAGATGTGATCCCGCCGGGACACGCGCCGCATCTGGAAATTCTGCGCCGTCGCCGCGAGCGGCGCATAGGCGTTCCACAGCGAACTGCCGCCGACATAGGACAGCGAATGAGTCTCGTTCGTGTTGGCGACTTCGAGATAGGCGAAATACTGGCAGAGCGGCAGGATCTTGTCCTGCAGCAGCGCCCGCGTGCGATCATTGTCGCTCATCATGTTGTCGCCGTCGGAGGCCTGGGCGCCGTAGATGTTCCAGCTTGCCGGATCGTAGCGGTCGGCGATGATGCGATCCATCTCGATGAGCGCCGAAGACACGATCGTGCCGCCGGTTTCGGCGGAGCGGAAGAACGTCTCCTCATCCACTTCCTGCGCCTCGTCCGTGTGCCGGATGAACACGATTTCGACGCGCTGATATCGGCGCGTGAGGAAGACATGCAGCAGCATGAAGAAGCGCTTGGCGAGATCCTTCATATGCTCCGTCATCGAGCCCGAGACGTCCATCAGGCAGAACATCACCGCCTGCGCCACGGGCTTGGGGAAGCGCTCGAAGCGGCGATAGCGCAGATCGACGGGATCGAGGAAAGGTATGCGCATGCGCCGCGCCCGCGTGCGCAAGACTTCGTCCAGAAGCTCGGCCGCCTCGCTTCCCTTGGCGCCGGCGAATTCCTCCTCGAGCTGCTCCACGGCGCGACGTTGCGGGCGGCCCATGGCGATCCGGCGCGCGAGCGACATTCGCATCGTACGGCCGAGAGAGAGATTGGCGGGCGTGCCGCTCGTGGAATAGCCGGCGCGCCGCGAGCCGAGCTTTTGCGTGTCGACGAGGCCCCGTTTGGCGAAATCGGGAAGCTCCAGATCGTCGAGGAAGATGCTCAGAAACTCCTCGCGCGTCAGCACGAATCTGAACGTGTCCTCCTGTCCGTGGCCGCGGCCCGGCTCCGATCCGCCGGGTCCTTCCGCGCCCGTCGGGCGGTCGATGAGATCGCCCTCGACGAAGTCGCGATTGCCCGGCAGCACGAAGTCGCGCCGTTCGCCCGGCATGTGCCTGAACAGCGGTTCACGGGCGCCGTCGGCGGGAACCGTGACCTCCTGTTCGTTCTCGAGATCCTCGATGGCGCGCTCGCGGCTCGCCTCACGGACCGCGCGCTCCACCGTGTCCCGGACGCGGCGAAGGAAGCGCTGGCGATTTGAGAAGCTTTTACCCCCCGGATTGAGCCGGCGATCGACGATGCGCATTTCTTCCTTCGCTATCCTTGCGCGCGCGCCGCAGCCCCAGCGTCAGCCTGCCTGCTTCACACGCATGTACCATTCGACCAGACGGCGGACCTGTCGCTCCGTATAGCCGCGCGCGACCATCCGGTTGACGAACTCGGTATGCTTGCCTTCTGTTTCCGTGTCTTTCTTGGTTCCGAAACTAATGACAGGCAGAAGGTCTTCGACCTGCGAGAACATTCGTTTTTCAATGACGTCGCGGATCTTTTCGTAGCTCGCCCAGGAGGGGTTGCGCCCCTTGTTGGAGGCGCGCCACCGCAGGGCGAACTTCACCACCTCGTTGCGGAAATCCTTGGGATTGGCGATTCCGGCAGGTTTTTCGACCTTCGTCAATTCCTGATTCAACAGTTCCCGATCCAACATCTGTCCAGTGTCGGGATCCTTGAAGTCCTGGTCCTCTATCCATGCATCCGCATAATCGATGTAGCGGTCGAAGAGGTTCTGGCCATAGTCCTGATAGGATTCGAGATAGGCTTTTTGAATTTCCTTCCCGATGAACTCCGCATAGCGCGGCGCGAGCTCGGCCTTGATGAATTCGATGTAGCGCTTCTCGGTTTCCGCCGGCAGTTGCTCGCGGCGCAACGATTGCTCGAGCACGTACATCAGATGAACCGGGTCCGCAGCGACTTCGACGGTGTCGTGGTTGAAGGTTGCGGCGAGCACCTTGAAGGCGAAACGGGTGGAAAGACCCGTCATGCCCTCGTCGACGCCCGCGGCCTCGCGATATTCGAGGATGCTGCGCGCCCGCGGATCCACCTCGCGCAGACTTTCGCCGTCATAGACGCGCATCTTGGAGAAGAGATTTGAATTCTCGTGCGGGCTCAGGCGCGACAGCACGATGAAGCGCGCCAGCATTTCGAGCGTGTTGGGCGCGCAGCTCGCTTCCGCCAGCTCGGATTCCCGCAGCAGCTTCTCGTAGATCCGCTGCTCTTCGGTTACGCGAAGGCAGTATGGAACCTTGATCACGTAGATGCGGTCGATGAAGGCTTCGTTGTTGCGGTTGGATTTGAAGGTCTGCCACTCGGCTTCGTTCGAATGGGCGAGCACGACGCCGGCGAAGGGAATGGCGCCGATATTCTCGGTGCCGATATAGTTGCCTTCCTGCGTCGCCGTGAGCAGCGGATGCAGCATCTTGATCGGCGCCTTGAACATCTCGACGAATTCGAGAAGCCCCTGATTGGCGCGGTTCAGACCGCCGGAATAGTTGTAGGCGTCCGGGTCCGCCTGCGCATGGGCTTCGAGCTTGCGAATGTCCACCTTGCCGACGAGCGAGGAGATGTCCTGATTGTTCTCGTCCCCGGGCTCCGTCTTGGCGATGGCGATCTGGCGCAGGCGCGACGGCATGATCTTCGCCACGGTGAAGCGCGTGATGTCGCCGTTGAATTCGTCGAGGCGCTTGAGGCACCAGGGGCTCATGATGACGTGGAGGCGCCGGCGCGGTATGCCATAGCGCTCTTCGAGCACTGACCCCGCTTCTTCGGAATTGAAAAGGCAGAGCGGGCTCTCGAAGACGGGGCTCAGCTCGTTTCCCGCCTTCAGGACATAGATCGGGTTGATCTCCATCAGCGCCTTGAGACGCTCGGCGAGCGACGACTTGCCGCCGCCGACCGGACCCAGCAGATAAAGGATTTGCTTGCGCTCCTCGAGCCCCTGCGCCGCATGGCGGAAGAAGCTCACGATGCGCTCGATCGTCTCTTCCATGCCGTAGAATTCCGCGAAGGCCGGATAGACGCGGATCGTCCGGTTCATGAAGATGCGGCCGAGCCTCGGGTCTCTCGACGTGTCGACAAGCTGAGGCTCGCCGATGGCGTCGAGTATCCGTTCGGCGGCGCTGGCATAGGCTTGGGGATTGTCGCGGCAATGTTCGAGATAGTTCTGGAGCGACATCTCGCTCGCTTGGCGCTCTTTGTAAAATTGAACAAAGTCAGCGAAGACGTCGGTGTTCGCCATAGGCAGGGCCTCTCCTCACGAACGCGACATCGGCATGTTGCGCGTTCCGATAAGAGGTACCTGAGCAAGCGCGAACTGATTTCAATATGAGGAGCGATAAGACAGAAGGGCGCCAGTCACGATGGGGGCGAGACTGGCGTTTGAGGAATCGGCGTAGCTCAAGCTTTCGCAAAGGCGAGCAGGCGGTGCCATTTATGCGGCGCCGCCACGTCGAGCATGCGCAGTCCCCGATCCTCAGCCTGCTTCTGCAGCACGGAACAGGGTTCGGGCAGGTCGAAGCCGGTGATGTGTTCGCGGATCGCTTCACGCTCGGACGGTTCGAGCGTGACCATGACCTCGGTGAGATAATTGGTGTAGCCCTCGAGATAATCGGGGAGGTTTTGCCCTTCCTCGCGAACGACGTCGGCGACCAGCAGCAGGCCGCCGGGCGCAAGTTTTTGCGCCGCGACGCGAAAGAACTCGGCCTTTTGCGCCGTCGTCAGATGATGCAGCGCGAAACTGACATAGATGAGGTCATGCGGCTCGGCGCTTTCGAGCTCGCTCATGAGATCCGCCTGTGTCAGAACGACGGGGCAGGCGAGGCCGGAGAGATTTTGCCTCGCGAGCGCGAGCGCCGCTTCGGAGAGATCGGCGCCAAGATAGTTTTTCACGTCGAAGCCTTCGAGCAGCGGCGCGAAGGTCGCCGCGTCCCCGCATCCGAGATCGAGCACAGTGAACGCGCGCCCGCCGAAGCGCGCGCGCAAGGCCGCCTTGATGGCCTGGCCGATCTCCTGATGGTACATGTAGTTTGCGGCGACGACCTTGGCGTAGGTGTCCCACACATGGAAAAAGCGGACGGCGGCGGGCTCGTTCATCGGGAAGGGCTCCGGACAAGGCGATTCTGCCGGTTTCCATAGCCGAAGCGTGGCGATCAGCCAATCTACGGGGCCCGCTGCGGCGCGCGCGCTGGTTAAGCGATCTTTATCTTGGCGATACTGTCGGCGTCGATCATGATGGCGCGTCAATCAACAGGAGCCCTCATGCTCTCGCGACGCGCCTTTCTTTTGAATTCCGCTGCCCTCGCAGCCGCGCCCAACCTTTCTCTTGCGGCGGAGCCTGAGCCGACAATCCTGAAGCTGCAGCGGCGCGCGATCGAGGTGAACGGCAAGGCGGCGTCGGTCTACGCCATCGGGCGCAGCGACGGCGTCGGGGGCGTCGTGGCGGATAGGGGATCGCGCTTTCGCGTGCGCGTCGAGAACGAGCTTGCCGACTCCAGTCTCCTGCATTGGCATGGCCTCACCCCGCCCTCGGCTCAGGATGGCGTGCCGGGGCTTTCCGGTCCCGCCATCCCGCCCGGCGGTTCCGCGGAATACGATTTCCCGCTGCCCTTCGGCGGGACTTATTTCATGCATGCGCATTACGGCTTCCAGGAGCAGCTTCTCCTGGCCGCGCCGCTGATCGTGCGCGATCCGAAGCGTTACGCCGATTGGCAGGAAGTCGTCGTCATGCTCGCCGATTTCAGCTTCAGGTCGCCGCAGGAGATTTACGCCGCGCTCACGGGCGGGCGGGCTCCCGGCCATGCCACGGGCATGGGACATGACATGGGGGGCATGGCCATGGATCACGCCGCCATGGATCACGCCGCAATGGGTCACGCCGCCACGCGGCATTCCGATATGGGGGAGATGGCGGGCATGCCGACGCCGATGGCGAAGCCGGATCTCAACGACGTTGATTACGACGCCTTTCTCGCAAACGAGCGCACGCTCGCCGATCCTCAGGTCGTGCAGATCGAAAATGGCGGCCGGGTGCTGCTGCGCGTCATCAATAGCGCGGCCATGAGCGCCTTCCATGTCGATCTCGGGGAGAACGCAGCGAAGCTCGTCGCCGTGGACGGGCAGGACGTCGCGCCAGTCGCGGGAAGCCGCTTTCCCATTGCGGTCGGGCAGCGGCTCGACCTTCTCGTCGAAACGCCGAAAGGCGGGGGCGCGATCGCCGTATTCTTCGTGCTCGAGGGCGAGGCGAGGCGGACCGGCCTCATCCTCGCGCCGCCGCGCGCCCATATCTCCCGCCTGCCGGACAAAGCCGAGGCGGCCTCGGCCGCGCTGGATCTATCGCTCGAAGAGCAATTGCGGGCGGCCGCGCCGCTTGCCGCGAGGAAGGCGGATCGCGTCGTGCCGATCGACCTGACCGGCGACATGGCGAGCTATGTGTGGTCGATCAACAATGTCGTGTGGGACGAGAAGACGCCGCCTATCGCGCTGAAGTCAGGGGAGCGCGTCGAACTGGCGATGACGAACCGCACGATGATGTCTCATCCCATGCACTTGCACGGGCATCGCTTTCAGGTCGTCGACATCGACGGCAGGCGCTTCGACGGCGCGCTGCGGGACACCGTGCTGGTCCCGCCGGGCAAGCGCGTCGTCGTGGCTTTCGACGCCGACAATCCAGGCCATTGGGCCTTTCATTGCCATCTGCTCTATCACGCGCAGGCGGGCATGTTCGCGAGCTTCAAATATAGCTGATGCGCCCGGCGCTGTGAGCGCCGGGCCGCCATGCCTCAGTAATAGTAGCGCGGGCGGCGATAGTAGCGGGGCTGCGGCGCGGTCGCCGCGCCGACGAGGGCGCCGCCGGCGGCGCCGACCGCCGCGGCCGCCAGGGTCGGGCCAGCCATGCCGCCGGAGGCCAGCGCGCCAATGCCCGCGCCGCCGAGACCGCCGATGATGCCGCCGCCGACGGCCCGCTCGCCGGGCGTATAGCAGCCGGTGAGCGAGATCGCCGCCGTCAGGGCGGCGGCTGCGAGAAAGGCCTTTTTGGCGGGGCGGCCGAGAGAAATGCTTTGCATGGAGAGGAGCCCTCGATTCGTTGTTCGTGTGATTCGCGCCAGGCGTGGCCTTCGGCGTCGCCCCCCGAAAGACCGCAATTTTGAGTCGTTACGATGGCGGGGCGCTGGGGCTTCCCAATGGGGCGACCGATGCGCGCCTTGTGGGTGCGCGTGGATTTGGAAATAGTGACGTGTGCGATTCGAGACAGGGCGGCGGCGCGGTTTTGTCGCCCGGGTAAAAAAAGTCGGTTTTTCAAAAAGTTAGAGCTTCGGGCCCGTCAAATGGCTTAGCCGTTGCCGCAAGGTTCGCAGTTTGCGCGCGTGGCGTTTGGGCCAAATCTCAGGGACATCTAATGTCGATCACCGAAAAATTCGGTCATGTGTCCAATGACGAGTGGCTGCGGATCCTGACGCGGAGCGTCGAAGAGCCTGTTATCGATGGAGAGGATTTCCCACGTTTTCCGCACCCTTCCCGACAGGGCGACGATAACGGCGACGTCGATAGGGAGGCGATCGTCCGGGCGCACGCCCTATGGATTTACGCCGAAGGCTATTGCCGCGCTTTCGGCAGTCCGCTGACGGCCCATTCCACCGTGCTCGACGTCGGCTGCGGGTGGGGCGCCCTTACCCGCCTTTTCGCTCGGGACGTTGCGGCGGAAAACATTCACGGCGTCGATGCGAACCCCGACGCCATCGCCATGTGCAGCTATCTCGGCGTCCCGGGTTGGTTCACCCAGATGCAGCCCGGCGCGGCGCTGCCTTTCCCGAACGACTCTTTCGACGTCATCGTCGCCGGCTCGGTCTTCGCCCATCTGCCGGAGAGCCTCGCTTATGCGCTTCTTTGCGAAATGAGCCGCGTCTGCAAGAAACGCGGCGTCGTGGCGATGGCCGTCGAAGACGAGAGTTTTTTCGATGCGGCCGACCCGGCGGATAGCGCGCGCGCGCAACGATTGTCGGAATATGCCGAGGAAATCGACGCCATGCGCGCCAGCGCCGTGGCCGGCGATTATGTTTACCTGCCGCCGAGAGGCGCGCGCGCGGCGGAAGTCTATGGCGACGCCGTCATCCCGCGCCAATGGCTTCACGAACATTGCTGGCCGCTCTTCAATTTCCTGCGCTACGACTCGGCGCGCCCGCCGATCCATCGTGCGGTCGTCGTCGGCCGCAAAGAAGCGTAGGAGCCGCCGTCCCGCCTAGCCGCCTGCGACGTTGTAGAGAAAGCTGGCCCCGGGCGAAGGCTTCTCGATGACAAGCGTAAAGCCCCGCCGGTCCCGCCGGGAGATGTAATAGGACCCAACGGGCTCGATGCGGATCTCGGCTTCCTGGTTGAAGGGCGCTCTTACGGTTTCCTTCCGCGCCGGCGGCAGGCTTGGGGCGTTCGTTTTCGCTTTCAGAACCAGGGGCGCGCTTGCGCAGGGGATGGCGGCGCATGTCAAGGCGTCGCCCAGGTCCCACGCGTGTCCGGCAAGGTGCAGCGACGCGATAACGAGCAGCGGTTCCATAGACGGCTCCGGGTTTGAGATTGGGAGTCGCCTGTCTTTACGTCACGCAAAACGGCCGAATTCAGGACGCGGCTCCCGGCGCGGTCGGCCTCCCGCCGCTATGACCGTTTCGGCTTTGGCGTATCAGCGTCTTTGACGACCTGGAGGAGGTAGTCTCCATATCCGCTTTTGGCGAGGCGTTTTGCGGCTTCCTGCATGGCGTTGGCGTCGATCCAGCCCTGGGTGAAGGCGATTTCCTCGAGGCAGGCGACGCGCTGTCCCTGGCGCTGTTCGATGGCCTGCACATATTGCGCGGCCTCGAGCAGCGAGGCGGGCGTGCCCGTATCGAGCCAGGCGAAGCCGCGGCCCAATCGCTCGACGTTGAGCTTGCCCGCCTCGAGATAGATTCGGTTGAGATCGGTGATCTCGAGTTCGCCGCGCGGCGAGGGCTTCAGCGCGGCGGCGTATTCCGGCGCCTTCGTGTCGTAGAAGTAGAGGCCCGTCACCGCCCAGTTGGATTTCGGCCGGGCCGGCTTCTCCTCGAGCGAGACGGCGCGTCCGTCCCAGTCGAACTCCACCACGCCGTAACGGTCGGGGTCCTTGACGTGATAGGCGAAGACCGTCGCGCCATCGGCGCGCGCCGCATCGCTCAGCAAGCGACGAGGCCGTGGCCGTAGAAGATGTTGTCGCCGAGCACCAGGGCGGAGTTGTGCCCTTCGACGAAAGGCGCGCCGATGATATAGGCCTGCGCGAGGCCGTCCGGGCGCGGCTGCTCGGCGTAGAGATGGAGACGCCCCATTGCGCGCCGGAGCCGAGCAGGCGCTTGAAGGCAGGCAGGTCGTCCGGCGTCGAGATGATCAGGATCTCGCGCGCGCCCGCCAGCATGAGCGCGGAGAGCGGATAATAGACCATCGGCTTGTCATAGACCGGCAGCAGCTGCTTCGAGGCCGCCAGCGTCATCGGATGCAGTCTGGTGCCGGAACCCCCGGCGAGAACGATCCCGCGCATATCTTTTCCTTCAGGAATGACCGAGCAGCCGCTCGACGCAATGGGCGAGGGACGGACGCCAGTCTGGCAGGGCGACGCCGTAAAGCTGGCGCAGCCGGGAAGTGTCGAGACGCGAATTCGCCGGGCGTTTCGCCGGCGTCGGATAATCGGCTGTCGCGATGCGCTTCACCGCGACCGGCGCGCGGCCATGTTTCTGCGCGAGCGCGAAGATCTCTTCGGCGAAGTCCGCCCAGCTCGCCTGCGTCGCGCCCGTCATGTGAAAGACGCCGCGCAGCTCGCGCGAGGGGTCTTTCGCCATGCGTTCGGCGACGGCCAAGACGCCGTCGGCGATGTCGAGCGCAAAGGTCGGATTGCCGCGCTGATCGGCGACGACGCCGAGTTCGGCGCGCGTTTCGCCGAGACGCAGCATGGTCTTCACGAAGTTCGCGCCGAAGGGGCTGTAGACCCAGGCCGTGCGCAGGATCGCGTGATTGTCGC
This sequence comes from Methylocystis parvus, assembly GCF_049675845.1. GTDB lineage: Bacteria > Pseudomonadota > Alphaproteobacteria > Rhizobiales > Beijerinckiaceae > Methylocystis > Methylocystis parvus_A. The sequence goes on along the minus strand of NZ_CP187161.1, from coordinate 1,983,210 downwards.
AGGCCGCCGCGACGCGCCGCTCGCCTTCGAGCTTGGTGCGCCCATAGGCGCCCGTCGGCCCCGTCGGATCGTCCTCGCGATAGGGCCGGTCCAGCTGGCCGTCGAAGACGTAGTCAGTGGAGATGTGAATGAGCGGCGTTCAGCGTCGCGCCGCCGCTTCGGCCACAGCGCCCGCGCCGTCGGCGTTGACGCGGCGCGCGGCCTCCTCGTCGCTCTCGGCCTTGTCGACAGCCGTGTAGGCGGCGGCGTTGACGATGACGTCGGGCCGCAGCGCCTCCAGAGCCCGCGCGACGCCCGCCGGATCCGAAAGATCGAGCTCCGGCCGGCCGATGGCGACGATCTCCGCCCTGCCGGCGCCGCGCTCGACGAGCGACGACACCACCTGTCCCTGCTTCCCGGTGACGGCGATCCGCATCGTCGTCACTCGAACATCGTCGACCAGATCGCGCAGGCGCGGCCAGCGCTTGTCCTTCGCGCGCATTCGCTTGAACGTCAGAGATCGGGCATCGGCCAGTCGATGCCGAGATCCGGATCGTCGAAGGCGAGGTCCGCGATCGTTCGGCGCGGAATAGAGCGCCGTGACCTTGTAGAGAACTTCCGTATCCGGCTCCAGGGTGATGAAGCCATGCGCGAAGCCGATCGGAACGAGCAATTGCCGCCAATTCTCGGCGGATAGCTCCAGCGCGACATGCTTTCCGAACGTCGGCGATGAACGGCGAATATCGACGGCGACGTCGAGAATTCTTCCGCGCAGACGCGCACGAGCTTGTCCTGCGCGAAAGGCGCGGTCTGGAAGTGAAGGCCGCGCATCACGCCGATCGCGGCCGAGAGCGAATGATTGTCCTGGACGAAGGTGTAGTCGAGCCCGGCGTTCTTCCAGTCGGACGCCTTGTAGACCTCGGAGAAGAAGCCGCGCGCGTCGCCATGCTTCTTCGGCGTGACGATCTTCACGGCGGGGATGTGTATCCTCAACGATCATGGAACCTGCGATCTCAATCTGCGTGTTGATCCTGGCGCGCGTCGAGGAAAAGTGCGAAGCGGTTTTCCGACAGGAAGGCGCAGCAAATTCGTTTTAGCGCGAACGTCCCGCCGCGCATCCGTTCGGGCGAAGCGCCTCAGGCGATGCGCCCAGGCGCTTTCGCCGCGATATTTTCCGGAGCGTATCGCGCCCCACCAGGCGGCGTTGTCGAGATACCACCGCACCGTCTTGCGCAGACCCGTCTCGAACGTCTCCTGCGCGCGCCAGCCCAAGCTCGCGCTCGATCTTCGAGCAATCGATCGCATAGCGCAGATCATGACCAGGACGATCGGTGACGAAAGTGATGAGATTGCCGAGGAGCCGCCGGACGGAAGGATTTCATCCAAAATATCGCAGATCGTATGAACGACGTCGATGTTCTTCTTCTCGTTGCGGCCGCCGACATTATATGTTTCGCCGACGACGCCTCGCGCGCGACGAGCATCAGCGCCGCGGCATGATCGTCGACGAAGAGCCAGTCGCGCACGTTCTCGCCGCGCCCATAAACGGGCAGCGGCTTTCCCTCGAGCGCGTTGAGGATCATCAGGGGATCAGCTTCTCGGGAAATGGTAGGGGCCGTAATTGTTCGAACAGTTGGTCACGACGGTCGGAAGGCCGTAGGTCTCGCGCCAGGCGCGCACGAGATGGTCGGACCCGGCCTTCGACGCCGAATAGGGCGAGTTCGGCGCATAAGGCGTATCCTCGCGAAAAAGCCCGTCCTCGCCGAGCGTGCCGAAAACCTCGTCGGTCGAAATATGCTGGAAGCGAAATTTCGCGGCCCTCTCCTTCGGCAGCGCGCGCCAATATTCGAGCGCGGCGTCGAGAAGCGTGAAGGTGCCGACGACATTCGTCTCGATGAAGGCGGCCGGGCCGTCGATCGAGCGATCGACATGGCTCTCGGCCGCAAGATGCATCAGGACGTCCGGCTGAAAATCGCAAAGCGCCTTCGCCACCGCCGCCCGGTCGCAAATATCCGCCTGCCGGAAGCTGTAACGCGGACTCTGCGCAATCGGCGCAAGCGAATCCAGATTGCCCGCATAGGTCAGCTTGTCGAAAACAAGGATCTCATCTGACGACTCCGCGATAAAACGACGCGCAACCGCCGAGCCAATAAATCCCGCTCCGCCAGTAATCAGCACGCGCATCAGAACCTCTCGACCGTAAATCGCAAATTTCTCTTTAAAAGACCGATGGATAACATTCAACCGGCCTGCAGGAAAAACGCCTGTCCCAGCTTTCGAGGCTGATCGACTTTCTCGGGCCCGCTCCTGGCGCGCGCCCGAGAGAGTCGGAAAGCGTCAGGGTTTCTGGCCGATGACGACGGCCTGCCAGAACTGGTTCGGATCGTCCACATAGGCGAAGCACTGGAAATATTTCCCCCATGCTTCCTTGATGTAGCTTTCGGGAATGACGGCGTCGCCATAGACGTCCGAGTCGAGCCCCGCGCCGCCCGAGGTGGGGATGTAGCAGAATTTCTTGGCGTCGAAGTCTTGATAGAGCTTGGGAATCAGATCCTTGAATCTCGCAAGTCCCGCATGCCAGGACGTTTCGGGCGGGTTCGGAATCTCGATGATGAAGTCGAGGAAGCGGCGGGGTTCGGTCGTATAGGCGATCACGCAGCCCGAACGCGCCACGCGATTCAATTCGCCCATCCAATAGTCCGCCACCTTTTTGGGCAAATGGCTGAAGACGGAATAGGCGATGATGAGATCGAACTTGTTGTCCTCGAAAGGCAGGGGGCCGTGCGGGTCGATCTTGAAGAAATTGCCGGGCGTGCCCACGCCCTTGCAGACGGCGAGCGTCTCGGGTTCGACGTCGACGCCGTGGAGCGAATCCGCGTCGATGTCGTTCCAGAGCATGCGCGTGTAGCGGCCCCAGCCGCAGCCGAAGTCGAGCGCCTGCGTTTTCGGATGGAGCGGCATGGCGAGAGCCTCGGAATAGGCTTTCACGTATTTATAGAATTTGAACGCTTCCTGCAGCGCGAGGGCGTCCGCCGAGCCGACGAGCTTCCGTTGCAGGTCGGGATGCGGAAAGCGCGGCATCTCGACGCCGTCGATGGTCGGCTCGGTGACGCTCCGGATCATGAGGTCGAGCCATTGCTGGTCGTCGTCGAGTTTGAAAAGGGTCTTGCCGTTGGGAAGCATTTTCCGTGTCGCCTTTTGCTTTCTTTCCGTCAGTAGGGCGCCGCCGCGTCCCCGCTATTGGCGTAGGGGTGGCTCTTGTAGCCCTGGATCGCGAGAAGAGTCGTGAACGTGCGCTCGAATGCGTGCGCGAGCGTGCCGTCGATCGCGCCGAGTTCCGGACCGAATTCAGCTTCGCCGACATTCATGGCCGCGATGTCATGGAAGGGCGCGACCCGGAACCAGAACATCGTTCCCGCGACGAAGTCCCGAAGCGGCTCGCCGGGCTTGCCCGCAAGTTCGAGCAGCGCCTCCATATTCGCCCTGTTGTCTTTGATGACATCCGGTGCCGTAGCCGGCATGAAGGCCTCCTGAGGCGCGGCGAGGCCGATTTGCGGGTCGCTCTCGAAGGCTTCGAAGACCGAACTGATCGCCTCTTCGTTGACGAGGCCGGCGATCAACCCCTTGCGCCAGCGACCGCCCGTCGAAAGATGCAGCGACTTCTTCGCGTGGACCTTGCAGCCATATTCGTAGCCGAGATCCCGTGTCGCCCGTAGAGATTCGAGGAAGGGCAGCACGTCGCGGCCGCGATTCTTCACGATTACGAGCCTCGTGGGCTGGATGAGTTCGACGAGGTGCGACGCCGCTTTCGCGCTCCAGGTCTCGGGGATGGCGACGATGGCGTCGATTTTCCGGCTCTTGCGCGCCGCGGAAATCGCATCGGCCAGCTCGTCGAGAATGTCCGAATAGAAGATATGCGCGTAAATCGCGGTGTCCGAGGTCGGCTTGGTTTTGGCGACCTCCGCCGCGACGGCTTCGAGCTCCTTGCGGTGGGGCAGGGCGGGTTCGCGCGAGGCCGCGACGGACCACAGATAGGCGTAGCCGAATTTGCGATCCGGCTCGAGATAGGTGCCTTCGCCCCATTCGTTCCAGGCGTTCACGAAGACGAGACGCTCGGAAGGCGCATTGTAATCGCGGGTGAAACGCGCAGCGCCGGAAAGCCAGCGATGGAACTCCTTAGGCGACGCATAGTGGAAGACGTGCCCCCGGCTTTGCTTGCGCGCGACATTGTCCCAGGAGGTCATGACGCCCGGAAAGAACGCCTTGTCGCGCGGCTTTTCCTGCGTTGCATCGAGAATGTCGAGATAGGCGTCGACGGTTTCGCGATAATCGTAGACGCGGCCTGAAAAATCCGGATTGAGCAGTTCGAGGTCGGCCGTGATTTCGGGCACGGCGACGGCGTGCGGCGGGAATTGGACAAGCGCGTCGAAGCCGATCGAGGCGGGGTCGGAAAACCCGAACGCGGTCGTGGCGACAAGATAGACGCCCGGCAGGCCGGCCTTGGCGGCCTTTCGCCGCCAGATCTCGCCCATCTCCTTGATGTTCTCGATGATGAGCGGCCGGTAGACGACGATCACGGGCTTGCCGTCGACGCGGATATAGCGCGGGTCCTTGAGATAGCGCAGGAGATCGTCGAAGACCCGTTCATGGTCCTCGGTGGAGTGGTCCTGCTTCATCAGGATTTCATGCTCGGCGCCATCCCACCGCCGCGTCCAGTTTTCGTTCGCCCAGCACAGGCAAAAGGGAAAATTCAGACTCTCGTCCTTGCTCGCGAGCAGCGTCTCGATCGGCCGTTCGAGCAGGCGCTTTCCAGCGAACCAGTAATAATGGAAGCAGAAGCCCTGAACGCCGAACTGTCGCGCGAGCTCGAACTGCCGCGCCAGCACCTCCGGCAGGCGAAGGTCGTAATAGCCGAGTTCGCCTGGCAGGCGCGGCTGATAATGTCCCTTGAAGTGCGGAACCGCCTTGGCGACGTTCGTCCACTCGGTAAAGCCGCGCCCCCACCATTCGTCGTTTTCGGGGAAGGGATGGAATTGCGGGAGGTAGAACGCGATGACCTGCGCGTCGTCGGGCGCGACGGTCGTCTTTGTAATCGGGAGAGGCGCGAAGTTCGGATCGCGCCCCCCCAAGGACGTCGACAAGGCTTCGCGATACTGGTCGGCGTAGAGGTCCTGATTATTCTCCAGGCTCCTGAGCATCGCGCCGGGCGGTCCCTCGGCGACGGTGATGGAAACCGCCTGCGCGATCTCGCGGTCCTTGACGGACTGGCGCGCGCCGCCGAAGAGGGCGCCAGCCGTCGCTTGCGCCACGGCGGGTATCGGCCCGCGCTTCGTCAGGAAACGCGGAAGCGATCGATAGGACGCGCGCAGCGACTTGTACAGGCCCTCGCTCAGCGACAAACGATCGGCGCCCCAATCCTCGATCGCCAGGCGGATAAGGGTGAAGCGGACTTGCGCTTCGGAAGGGTCGAAACGGATCGTGTGGATCTGGCGGCCTGCATGAATGTCGCCGCACCAGACATCCGGCGCGACCTGACGGAGAAACACGCAGAGATGTTCCGCTTCCGAGAAGCCGTCGCCCATATTCAGATAGAGGCGCGGGCGGTAGATGCGTCCCTTGGTGATTCGCGCCTGGAAAAAGAAACGGTACTTGCCCTTAGGAAGCTGCAGATGCTCGTCGCTTCCCGGCTGGCTGAGGATCATCTGCGGATCCGGGCCGATGGAGACATAAGCGAGCGCGCCGCCCACCTCTCTCTCCACGAGATCGTAAAATTGCGTCCCTCCGACGGGCCTGACTCTGACGATGATTTTCTGATCGTGGTTGCCGACTTCTGTAATCTCGGGCGAATGCGGGGCGGCTGTCTCGGTGTTTGTCACGACCATTCCGAAGAGTTGAGAGCTGGCTCGAAATTCGGCTTTCCGAAGATCCGGCTTCTATCGGCCGATTGTGACGGATCTGTCGCGAGGCGACGATCAACCACGGAAAAACGAAGATTGGGGAACCTACTGAATCAATTGACTCCGCGAAACCTATCATAATGCTTGCCCGGAGCAAAACACGCCTGGGAGTTTGCGCGCAATTCACGCGCGATGCGCGTCTTGCGAGCACTAATGAGGATTTGTGACGTTCCGCCTGCGACGGTAAGACCGGCGCGCCAAAGCGCATAGGAGGAGAACATGGACGCCCTCGAAGCCATCGAAACGCGGTCGAGCGTCTCCGCGCTCGCGGAGCCCGGGCCTACCGACGCCCAATGGGCGGCCCTTTTGCGCGCGGCGTGGCGCGCGCCCGATCACGCGCGGCTGCGGCCCTGGCGGTTTCTGATCGTCCGTGGCGAGGCGCGCCGTCGCTTCGGGGACATTCTGGCTGACGCCTTGCTGTCGAGCGAGCCCGGCGCCGCGCCGGAAGCGTTGAGCCGCGAGCGGCAAAAGCCGTTGCGTGCGCCTGCGATCCTCGTCGTCGCCGCCACGCCCAAACCGCATCCGAAAGTTCCACAGATCGAGCAGATGCTCGCCGCGGGCGCCGCGACGCAGAACATCTTGCTCGCCGCGCATGCGATGGGTCTTGGCGCCATCTGGCGCACCGGAGCGCCGGCCTATGATCCGGGCGTCGCCGCCGCGCTCGGCCTTCCGCAAGGGTCGCAAATCGTCGGTTTCGTCTATATCGGGACGCCCGCAGCTGGCGTTAAGCGCAAGGAGTCCGGCGAGACTCCGAGCGCCGTCGAGTGGGGCGAGACGCTGGCGGATTTCGTGGTTTCCTGAGAAAGCAGTCACCGGGAGGCTCGCGGGCCTTTCCGGCCCCCGACGACGTCGCGCATCAAGCCGTCTTTGTTCAGGAGTCGGCGGCGCTCGCGGCGCCTTGCATTGCCAGCTTCTCTGCGGGGCGGCGGGACGGGCGCTCGCCATTCTCCTCCATTATCCCTCCGGCTACCGCCGCGCGCATCTTCGCCGAGGGCTTGAAGACGAGCGCCTTGTGCGCCGGGATCGACGCTGCGCCGCCGGTTTTAGGATTGCGGCCGGTTCGCCGCCGTTTTTCCCGCACGAGGAATTTTCCGAAACGCGACAAGACGACCTCTTCGCCGGCGGCCAGGGCCTGAGCGATCTCGTCGAGACATTGCTGGACGAGGGCGTGTCCTGCGCTGCGGGAGAGGGTGGGGCAAGCGCGTTGGACCGCCTCGGCGAGGTCCTGACGCGTGCAGCTACCGTTTTCATTACCCTTCTGGTCCGGCGTATCCATCGCTCGGCCTCCCAATGCGCCAAAAGCGCAGGGTAGGGCGGTTTCCCGAGGGGGCGTTAGCCAGATTGCGCAAATTCTGGCGCTTGGCCCTCGCCTTACGGATCAGGGGCCGGCGGTTTCGGCTGAAGGCAGATGGCCGAACATCTCCCGGTAGTAACGTGCAAAGCGGCCGAAGTGATGGAACCCATGCGCATGCGCAATGTCGAGCACCTGCTTGCGCGGCAGGCTGCGCAAAGCGGCGCGGGCCTGCTGAAGGCGGATGGCGCGCTTGAGCGCGACGAAGCCGATCCCAAAATGCTCCTGCAGAGCGAGCTGGATCGTGCGGCGCGAGACGCCGAGACGCGCGGCGGCGTCTTCGAGCGACGTTAGCGGGTAGCCGTCCGCCTGCGGGCTCTTCCACAACATCCTTTCGACGGCGACCGCCAGCTCGTGACGCGCCGGCGGCCCGATTGTCGACTCCGGTTCGCACAGGAGAGTGTCGACGAGGGCGACGCCGAGGTCGATGAGCTCCTGCGCCGCCGCAGCCCTTTCTTCCAGACCCTCGGGCGCCTCCTCGTTCATGAGCGCCCGAGCCTTGCGTTCCAAGGCAAGCCCGGCGGCGTTCAAGGGCAGCAGCGCGGAGGAAGCGCCAAGTGGCCCGTTCAGACGCGCCAGCAGCAGCGGCGCGGTCCGCAGCGGGACAACGCGCTCCAACATGCTCTCGGCGAAATTGACCGTCAGGCCGGACCCCGGCAGATTGGCGACGGTCTCCCAGAAGCTGCCCGAATAGGCCACGCACATGACGCCGCTGTAGAAGGGGCTGCCGAGAAGCCGAAACTCCTCGCTCTCAAAAAATCCGATCTGCAGCCGGCGCGCCCGCAGTGCGCCTTCGATGCGCAGTCCGCCGGAACGCAAATGGCTCTCTTCCAAAGACAGCCCAGGCGCGATCTGACGCGCGCGTCTCAAAAAACCGAAACTTCCCCTCCTCAGCCGATAGGCGCGAATGTCCCAGCCTGGCCCCGCAATGACGGCTTCGTCCGGCTCGGTCGTGAATATTTCGCGGGAGGGGGAATCCAGGGTCGCCATTGGCCGCTCAATATTTGTGCAAAGATCGCAACATATGGATCTATCGAGAAATGACCGTCCCGGCGCTACTATTGCGCAAAGGCTAAGCCAGCCTCTGTCGACGTGTTGTCGGCCAAGCGCATGGATGCTCCCTTTTCGCCGGTGAAGCCCGAGGCGGCGATGTAGCTTGACCTCTTCTGTTTCTTGGTGAAACAGAATCGCCATGCCGCGCGACGGGTTGTAATTATCTGACCCGCCATGTTGGGCGATATGACGGCGAATTCCATCGTGAGTTCCAATAGATGGGGCTTGCCCCAGCGCGACGCCAGCGGCGCTGGAATGCGGCAATTCTGCTGAAAATAACGGCGACGGTCCAGTTTTCCGCCAAGCGTTGCTTTTTCCTCCCTCAAGCCTCGGCATGCGAGTTGCGCTGAAGGCTAAAATGCAACTTAAGAGAGGGAGAGGGGCAATGCCGGCGCAGCGCGAAATCATCTTCGACGCATTTTCGGAGCGGGAGACGCTCAGGGGCTTGCACGCACAAGCGACCGACAGGGCCGAAGAATTGTATCTGGGCCAGGATCTCGCAGCCTATGAATTCGCGCGCCGGGAGCAGGAGGAGGCCTGTTACCGGCTTTGCGAATGTGAGAGAGCGCTGTTCGCCACACGCCCCCAGACCGTCGCCGGCGCCCTGGCCTTATTGCGGTTTGCGGCCCCTTTCCTGGATGACTGCAGCGCGGCCGAGTGGGGCATCAGCGACGCGGTTCGCGCTTGTATCGAGGTTATCGAGCGCGAAGTCGCGTTTCGCGGGGTGGGCTGAAAGGAACGCACCCAGCTTGATTGGCATAACAGCGGCCTGGACGGCGAGCGCTCGGCCCCGTGTTACCACGTCTCTATGTTATTCTTGATTTTGTTTGGTGAGCGCGCTGGGACTCGAACCCAGGACCCCCTGATTAAAAGTCAGATGCTCTACCGACTGAGCTACGCGCTCGTTCCAATCCTGCGCCGCCTTTTTCGAAGCAGCGCGAGCGGGCGGGTCGGTCCGCCTGCCGTCGCCGCAGTCGCGGCTTGCGTTCAACTACCGGGCGCAGTCCGGCCGGTCAACCCCGGCGAGGCGGCGGGTGCGGGTTTATCGCTTACACCGCCACGTAATTCGCCCCAATCGCAACGAAAACGAAGACGATGGCGGCGATGACCGTCGTGATGGCGGCCTTTTTCAACAGCTGCGGCGCGACCGGCGCGCCGGGGTCGGAGCCCTCCGGCTGCTCCTCGCCCGCCTCCTCCGCCGAGCGAACGCCCAGCGGCAGCACGGCGAACAGGACGATCCACCAGATCGTCACGTAGATCGCCAGAGCGAGCGGGAGCGTGAAGGGCATGGGCGTCACGCCTGTTCGAGTTCGACCAGCGTGCCGCAGAAATCCTTCGGGTGCAGGAACAGCACCGGCTTGCCATGGGCGCCGATCTTCGGCTCGCCGTCGCCGAGCACGCGCGCGCCCGAGGACTTGAGCTGGTCGCGCGCGGCGAGGATGTCCTCGACCTCGTAGCAGACATGATGGATGCCGCCCGACGGGTTCTTGGCGACGAAGCCGGCGATGGGCGAATTCTCGCCATAGGGCTCGAGCAGCTCGATCTTGGTGTTCGGAAGCTCCACGAACACCACCGTCACGCCATGTTCGGCGACCGTCTCGGGCTCGGACACTCTCGCGCCCAGGGCGCCGCGATAGACCGCCGACGCTTTTTCCACGCTCTCGACGGCGATGGCGACGTGATTGAGACGACCGATCATATGCGAACTTCCCCAATTGCCGGCGGCGGCGCCGCGTTCCTCACGCGGCAATAAGGCCACGGCCCGGCAATTTCAACCGCCGAGAGGGGAGCTGGCCTCCGTTGCGGCCAGACGGCGGATCTCGTCGCGCAGCGGGGCGAGACGCGGGTCATGGGGCGCGAAGGCGAACCAGGGACACCCCGCATCCCGGCCGCGCGAAATCTCGCCCAGCGCCGCCTCGGGCTGGTCCATCGCGAGCAGGGCGGCGGCCGTGAACAGGCTGGGCGCGGCGCACCCCCCCCCGTCGCCTCGCGCCGCAGAGAGCATGTCGGCGGCCTCGCCGTTTCGTCCCGCCCTCGCCAGCACGGCGGCCAGCACCGCAAAAAGGGCGGGGTCCTCTGGCACCAGTTCGAGCCCTTGGCGCGCAGCCTCCTCCGCCGCCGCATGGTCGCCGGACAGGCTGGCCGCAATGGCGGCGACGCCCCGTAGCCATCCCCCGTCCGGGCGGAGGAACAGGCCCTTATGCGCGAGTTCGACGCTTTCCGCGATATTGCCCATACAGAGCTCCAGCCATGCGCGCTGGATAAGCAGGCCCTGATCGTGCGGCGAGAGCCGCAAGCCTGCTTCCGTGTCGTCGATCGCCTCTTGCAACCGGTCGAGGCGCGCCAGGACCCAGCCGCGATAGGCGCGGACCTTGCTGTACGTCGGATCCTCACCGACGGCGCGATCCATCAAGGCGAGCCCGTCTTCCGTACGTCCCATCAGCGCCGCCTGCGCCCAGCCGAGAACCGCCAGAGCCGCCGTGAATCCGGGCGCCAGGGCGAGGGCGCGCCCGGCGTCCCGCTCGATCATCGCCGCCGCTTCGGCTGGACACAAATGACCGCGTATGGCGCGCCCAGCGGCGATGTCCGCAGAGAGCGACCAGACGGCCGGGGACGAAGGGTCGAGTTCGCCGGCGGCGGCGATGGCGGAATGCGCCCTCTCATAGCCGTCGCGCGTGCGCTTGCCCGCGAGTTCATAGGCTGTCTGCCAAAGATCGAGGGTGCGGCCGTCCACCCTCCTGTCGGTCGCAGGCGCGCCGACGCCGTCTGGGTCGAGAAAATCGATCGTCGCCCGCAGGGACAGACCGCGCCCGTAAGCCGTGGCGATCAGATCGCCGTAACCCGCCTCGCGCAGCGGCTTGCGTAAAAGATAAGCGCAGCGATCGATCGAGTCGTCCGACGGCGGCCGGTCGGGCCAGAGCCTCGCCGCGATCTCGGCCTTGGACACGACGCCCCCCCTAGACTCCAGAAGGAGTTCGAGGAGTTGTCGCGCCTGCGGGCCCAGGTGAAGTTGAGCGCCGTCTCTCCATAAACCCGATTGCGGGCTGTATTCGAACCCTGCAAAGCGCCAGACCGAACCGCTCATCGTCCCCTCCGAGGACGCTCACGCTTGCATCCCCACCAAGCGACACAATGATCGATTCCGGCGGTCCGGCGCAAGCCCTTAAAAAACAAATCTTTTTTGCTTCGCATGCAGCGAGATTCTCGTCAGATCGCAAAAAAAAACGCCGGGCGTACCTCCGGCCCGGCGCTCTTGAACCTATCCGGCCTTTCGCGCCGGTAAGTCCGCCCATGGTTTAGGCGGCCAAGATGACGCGCAAATGACGCGCGTCGGGTTATGGCGCGGCTTCATTGCGCGCGCCTGCGGGGCTCTTCCTTGCCCCATAGCATCGCCAGAAGCGCGAGCGCGGCGGCGGTCGCCATGAGGTAATAGGGCGTGCGGGGCGAGTAGAGGCGTCCGACCGAGAAGGGGAAGCGCGACTCCCATCGCTCCCCATGCGGCCCGGCGACAGTGACGATGCCGATGAAATCGCCCGTTTCGGGGAAGACATGCTCCAGGCTGAGTGTGCCGCCCGGATAAATCCGGGGCGGCAGATAGGCGACCGTAGCCGCCTGCAGATTTTCCGGCGTATCGCCGCCGACGTCGCGGATGATGCGCAAATCGGCCTTCATCTCGCGCATTTCCGACTGCGCGTAGTCGAGCGTGAAGATCGTCTCGCCGGTCGTCGGTACGTCCTCGCAGAATTTCCGGTGTGAGATGGAAGGCTGGTACCCGGAAAAATACATGAGGTCGGGGCCGACCTTCAGCAGGCAGGAGCCCTCGACCTTGTGAATCGCGCCGCGAGCCGACGCGGGGGACGCGACGCCGGCGAGGCCAAGCGCGATGCCGACGCCAAGGGCGAGGGCGAAGTTGCGACAACTGAGCATTCGTTCCTCCCTTCGCGCGGCGCCTCGGGACGCGCAGGGGCGCACATCTTCATAAATTGTGAGGCGCGGTCGCGGGAGATCAAGGGGGACCTGTTCACCCGCCGCGGCCGAGGCTGTAAAATGCCGGCAAACCTCACTGGAAAAAAGGAAACCCGATGCGCCGCCGATCTCCTGTCGCCAGGGCGCTCTTCGCGGCGCCGCTTGCGATGTCGCTCGCCTCGTCCTTCGCGGCCGCCCCCGCACGCGCCGCCGAGATCAACGACTATCCAACCTCTGCGCGCGCTGATTACGTCTTCGGCTGCATGAAAGCCAATGGCGATACGCGCCTGTCGCTGGATCAGTGCTCCTGCTCCATCGACGTGATCGCGAGCATTATCCGGTATGACGACTACGTGGCTGCCGAGACGGTCGCGAGTCTCAGCCAGCAGGCCGGCCAGATCGGCGGCATGATGCGCAATACGGGCGCCGCGCGCGACGTGCTGGAGACGCTGCGGCGCGCGCAGGCCGAGGCGCAGGTGCGCTGTTTTTAACGCTTGGCGCGTCGGCGATCGAACAGCCGTGTTATAGACTGTGCGCCGTCCCCGGCGTTGATTGGAGCCCCCTAGCATGCTCATTCTCATTCTCGGCATCGCGCTTTTCCTCGGCGCGCATGTCTTTTCAACAATGCGCGGCGCCCGCGCGAAGGTCATCGAGACTTATGGCGCCGAGACGTACAAGCGCGTCTATTCCGTCGTCGCCCTTGCCGGCCTCTTGCTGATCATCTGGGGCTTCTCGCGCTACCGGGCCGAGGGGATCGTCCAGATCTGGGATCCGCCAAGCTGGGCGCGCCACGTCGCCATGCCGCTCGTCTGGTTCGCCTTCGTCGCCCTCGCCAGCCGCCGCGCGCCGCCCTCGCGCATACGCGGGTTGCTCCGCCACCCGACGCTGGTCGCCATCAAGAGCTGGGCCGCCGCGCATCTTCTCGCCAATGGCGATCTTGGCGGCATGGTCCTTTTCGGGTCTTTTCTAGCCTTCGGCGTCTATGACCGCATCGCGGTGAAGCGCCGCGGCGACGAGGGCGCGCCGCGTCTCGACGCCTTCACGAAGGGCGACGCCATCGCGCTCGGCGCGGGCACGGCGGTTTTCGCCGCGTTCCTCCTGCTGCACCCCTATCTCTTCGGCGTGGCGGTGCTGCACCGGTGAGTTGGCGAGGCAGCCCCGCGCCGACGCACAGCAGCGCCGGCGCGGGGCGCGGTTCTCGAATTGCTAGGCGGACAGCCGCGCCAGCGCCTTCGCGCGGCCGATCAAGGGCAGCAGCGCGGCGAGTTCCGGCCCGCTCTGCTCGCCGGTGAGCGCGAGGCGCAGCGGGTGGAAGAGCGTCTTGCCCTTGCGGCCCGTCGCGGTCTTGAGATCGCTCGTCCAGGCGGCCCAGCTCGTTTCGTCCCACGGCTCTTGTGGCAGGAGCTGCGCGGCTTCCTCGAGAAAAGCCGGGTCTTCATGCACGGCCTCGATCTCGCCCTCGATGACGCGCCACCATTTCAGAATGTCGTCGAAGGTCCAGAGATTGCCGCGCGCCGCGCGCCATAGCGGCTCGGCCTTGTGGCCGACGACGTCGAGCGCGGCGAGGCGCTCGCGCACATCCTCGAATTCGAGAAGCGCCAGCGTACGATGGGTGAGCGTCGAGAGATCTTCGGGGTCGAAGCGCGCCGGGTTCCGCGAGACATGCGCAAGATCGAAGCTCGCGCCGAGCTCGTCCAGCGAACGCACCGCATGCACATTGTCCGACGAGCCAGTGAGCGTTGCGAGCGCCGCGACCGCCATGGCCTCATAGCCTTCGTCGCGCAGCGAGGCGATGGAGAGAGAGCCCGTTCGCTTCGAGAGGCCTTCGCCGCTCGCGCCGATCAGCAGATTGTGATGCGCGAAGACGGGCGGCGTCGCCTGCGGCGCAAGCGCCGCAAAGAGCTGCAACTGCACGGCCGTATTCGTCACATGGTCCTCGCCGCGAATGACATGGGTGATCCGCATGTCGATGTCGTCGGCGACGGAGGGCAATGTGTAGAGGAAGCTCCCGTCCTCGCGGATAAGCACCGGGTCCGAGAGCGCCGCGCAGTCGATATGCGCGGGGCCGCGGATAAGGTCGTTCCATTCGACGACGCCCGGCTCCAGCATGAAGCGCCAATGCGGGCGGCGCCCCTCGGCTTCAAATCTGGCGCGGTCGGCGTCCGAGAGCTTCAGCGCCGCGCGGTCGTAGACGGGGGGCAGGCCGCGCGCCTGCTGCATCTTGCGGCGCTTCTCCAGCTCCTCCGGCGTCTCGTAGCAGGGGTAGAGACGGCCCGCCTCGCGCAGCTTCTTCGCCGCCGCCTCATAGAGCGCGACGCGCTGCGACTGCCGAAAGGTCTCGTGCGGGACGATGCCGAGCCAGGCGAGATCGACCTCGATCCCCCGCGCGAATTCCTCGGTGGACCGGGCGAAATCGGTGTCATCGAACCGCAGTATGAATCGTCCATGGTGCGTTGCAGAGAATAGATAATTGAACAACGCGACCCGCGCATTGCCGATATGGATACGGCCTGTCGGCGACGGCGCGAAACGAACGATCGGAGAGGTCATGAGGAAGCTTCGTCAGGAGTTTTCGCAAAACGCGCAACGGGAAAAGATTGTCGCGCCGCAACCCTTTTGCCAAGAGCCGGCGTCCTTGTCAGTCGGAATATTGAATTGGCCCCGGCCCGGCGTCGCGCGCCGCGACCGCCAGACGGAGGCCAGCCTGCGCCTGCGCCGCCAACCCGCCCGTCTCGACGCCTGAGTCCGACGCCTGATGATAATCGCCTATATCTGCGCCGGCTGGTGCGCCTTCATCCTCGTCATGAACTTCGCCAGCATGTGGCTCATGGGCCGCAAATGCCGGGCCCGCGAACGCAATCTGCCGGTCCCGGCCGACGCCCCCTGGGTCAGCATCGTGCGCCCCCTGCGCGGCGTCGAGACCTTCAGCGAAGAGACGCTGCGCGCGACCTTCGAGCTCGACTATCCGCATTACGAGATCATCTTCTGCGTTCAGTCGCCGCATGATCCGATCATCCCGCTCGCCCAGCGCGTGATCGCCGAATATCCGCAGCACGACGCGCGGCTTCTCGTCGGCGACGACTATGTCAGCGCCAATCCGAAGCTGAACAACTGCGTGAAGGGCTGGGAGGCGGCGCGCTACGACTACGTCATCCTCGCCGACTCCAACGCCCTCCCGCCGCGCGATTACGTTCAGACCATGCTCGCCGCCTTCGAGCCCGACACGGCCATGACCGTGTCCATGCCGATCGGCTCGCGGCCCAAGGGTTTCTGGGCGCATGTGGAATGCGCCGTTCTCAACACCTTCCAGGCGCGCTGGCAATATGGCGCCGAGGCGATCGGCGTCGGCTTCGCGCAGGGCAAGAACATGATGTGGCGGCGCGAGGTTCTCGACCGCGCCGGCGGCATCCGCGCGCTCGCCTCCGAGATCGCCGAGGACGCCGCCTCGACCAAGGTGATCCGGGCCGCGGGCATGACCGTGCGCCTCGTCGACATGCCCTTCGAGCAGCCGCTCGGCTCGCGCTCGGCGCATGAGGTCTATTCCCGCCATGTGCGCTGGGCGCGACTGCGCCGCGTGACCTTCCCTGCGCATTATACGCCGGAATTCATGAATGGCAGTTTCGTCGCCGTGGTGCTCGGCGCCTATGCGGCGCTGGAGTTCGGCGGCAGCGCCGGCGTGACCCTGCTGGCGGCTGCGTCGGTGATGTTTTCGCTCCATCTCGGCGAAATCTGGCTCGCCCGCATCTGCGGCTTCGCGCTGGATTGGCGCATGCCTTTCGCGCTGGTCATGCGCGATCTCATGCTGCCGGTGATGTTCGTCGATGCGCTGCTCTTCGATGATTTCGTCTGGCACGGCAACGCGATGACAGTGCGTGAAGTCGAAGATACGGCGGGGTGACAGGCTGCGACACAATCGCCGAGCCCGTGAAGGATCAGATCTGCTGGCAAACCCGTGCTGACGCCCCTCGTGCTTCGCTCCGCCACCAGGAACGCCACCTCGATCGCCTGCTCGGCGTTGAGGCGCGGATCGCAGTGCGTGTGATAAGCGGTCGCGGAAGATCCTGTCCTCGGAAATCGCGGTGGCGCCACCGGTGCATTCGGTGACGTTCTTGCCGGTCATCTCGAGATGGATGCCGCCGGCGTGCGTGCCTTCTGCGCGGTGGACCTCGAAGAACGACAGGCTCTCCTTCATGATACGGTCGAAGGGCCGCGTCTTGTAGCCATTGACGCCGCGCTGATCGTGTTGCCGTGCATCGGATCGCACGACCAAACGACGTTGCGGCCTTCGCGCGCCACCGCGCGAACCAGCGCCGGCAAATGGGTCTCGATCTTGTCGTGCGCCGAAGCGGCAGATCAGCGTGAGGCGGCCCGGCTCGTCCTTCGGGTTCAGCGCGTCGATCAGGCGCATCAGGCCATCGGGCGTCGAGCGACGGGCCGCATTTCAGGCCGATCGGGTTGCGGATGCCGCGCATGAACTCGACATGCGCGCCGTTCTCCTGGCGTGTGCGATCGCCGATCCAGAGCATGTGGCCGCTCGTCGCGTACCAATCGCCGCTGGTCGATGCGGGTCAGCGCCTGCTCGTATTGCAGCAGCAGCGCTTCGTGCGAGGTGTAGAAATCCGTGCCGCGCAGCTCGGGATGATGCTCGGGATCGAGGCCGATGGCGCGCATGAAGTTCGAGCGTTTCGGAGATCTGGTCGGCGAGTTCCTGGTAGCGGTGGCCTTGCGGGCTGTTCTTCACGAAGCCCAGCATCCAGCGATGCACGTTCGAGATTGGCATAGCCGCCGGTCGCGAAGGCGCGGATCAGGTTCAGCGTCGCCGCCGACTGGCGATAGGCTTCGAGCTGGCGCTGCGGATCGGGAACGCGCGCTGCTCGTGAAGTCGATGTCGTTGATGATGTCGCCGCGATAGCTCGGCAGTTCGACCGTTCTTCTTCTCGACCGGCGAGGAGCGCGGCTTGGCGAACTGGCCGGCGATGCGGCCGACCTTCGTCGACGGGCGAGCCGGCCGCGTAGGTCAGCACGACGGCCATCTGCAGGAAGACGCGGAAGAAATCGCGGATGTTGTCCGCGCGGTGCTCGACGAAGCTCTCGGCGCAGTCGCCGCCCTGGAGCAGGAAAGCCTTGCCGGCGCGCCGGCAATCGCGGCCAGTTGCTTCTTCAGCTCGCGCGCCTCACCGGCGAAAAAACAAACGGGCGATTGCCGGCGCGGCGGCTTCGGCGCGAGAGGCGCTTATAGAGGAAAAAGACGCGCTTCCACGTCGGCCAGCGCGCGCGCAGCCCGAAATTCGACCGGAGGCCGATGCCCTTCTTGCTTTCGCAGCTGATCGAGGCCGCGCGCTGGATGGGCGCGCTCGCCGTGCTGATGCTTCATGTGACCAACATGTTCTCAATCTCCAGAGCCTCGTCTTTCCGCATTTCGGCACGAATGGCCCGCTCTGGTCGCTGGCCTGCGAGTTCTGGTACTACATCGCCTTCCCGCTGCTGACGCTGCCTTTCGCGCGGCGATATGGGCTCGCAACGCGGGCCGGCGGCTTCGCGCTCGGCGCCGCTCTGGTCGCGGCGCTCTCCGGGCCCGGCAACTGGTTCGCCTTCGGCTTCGTCCTCTGGGCGATCGGCGCTTTCGCCACGCGCGCGCCGCGCCCGCTCATCCGCTCGCGCTGGCTTTCCCTTGCCTTGTTCGCGGCGGCGATCGCCGTCATCCGCCTCGTTATTCGCGGGTCGCTTCTGGCGGCGCATCCCTTCGCCAGCGGGGCCGCCGACCTCTCCGCCGCGCTTCTCTTCGCCAATCTGCTGCTCGCCTTCCGCGACGCGCCGCAGGAAGGCTTTTCGGCCCTGCGCTGGAAGTTGCACGCGCCGCTCGCGGATTTCTCCTTCTCCCTTTACGCGATCCACATGCCCATCGTGATCTTCGCGCGCGCGGCCGTCGGACATTTCGTGGGGCGCGACTGGGCGATGCAGCTTGCGACGGGCGCGAATTATGCCGTTGCGCTCGCCGTGGCTGCGACGGCGGTTGTGAGCGCCTATGCGTTCTCGCGCCTCACAGAGGCGAAGACAGGCGTTGTGCGGAAAGCGCTGGACAATGCGTTCGCCAGACTGGCCTGGGGGTCCGAGGGAAGGGCGGCAGGGTATCGAGGGGTGTCGCCGCGCGTTGAGGCTAAATCCGAACAGCGTGAGCTGATCCCTGATGGCGACTCGTAACGAGCCTGTTACGGCCTTCGTCGAATAGCCCGCCGCGGCGAGCGCGCGCGCCTGCCATGCGCTCGACTATCACGGCGGCCGGTAAGGCTGTCGTCGCGGGGCGCTTTCGGGCGCCCGGCATTGTTTGGCCTTTTCAAGCCTCGGGCCTGATTTTCCGCGATGGGGACCGCATCGTCACCAGCTCTTCCGCCGCTGTGGGATGCACCGCCATCGTTGCGTCGAAGTCTCGCTTCAAAGCCCCCATGCGCATGGGGATCGCGACGAGCTGCGCCATCTCGCCGGCTTCGGGGCCAAAGATGTGCGCGCCGACGACGCGCTCGCTTGCGCCGTCGACAATAAGCTTCATGAAAGTGCGCTCGTTGCGGCCCGAAAGCGTCGCCTTCATCGGGCGGAAGCTCGTTTCGTAAATATCGAGCGCGCCATATTTCTCCTTCGCGGCCTCTTCGGTCAGGCCCACCGTGCCGATCTCCGGCGTGGTGAAGACGGCGCTCGGCACGCAGTCGTAATCGACCTGAGTGGGCAGATTGCCGAACACGCTGTCGGCGAAGGCGTGGCCTTCGCGGATGGCGACGGGCGTGAGATTGATGCGGTCGGTGACGTCGCCCACGGCGTAGATCGACGGGACGTTGGTGCGCGAATGGGCGTCGACGATGATCGCGCCATTTTCGAGCGTCGCGACGCCCGCGCGCTCCAGTCCGAGATTGTGCGTGAGCGGCCGGCGGCCGGTTGCGACCAGCACGGCGTCGGCCTCGCGCGTCTCGCCGTCGCTCATGGAGACCGAGTAGCCTTTCGCGCTTTTGTCGATGCGCGTCGGCAATGCGCCGGCATGATGCGCGACGCCCGCATTGGTCAGCGCCTCGGCGACGCGCTTGCGCAAATCCTCGTCGAAGCCGCGCAAGGGAAGATCGGCGCGATATGAGAGATAGGTCTGCGCGCCGAGCCGCGCGAAGACGCTGGCGAATTCAACCGCGATATAGCCGCCGCCGACGATCAGCAGCCGCTGCGGGAAAGTCGGCAGGTCGAAGATTTCGTTCGACGACAGCGCCCATTCAAGACCGGGAATATGCGGCGCCAGCACCGGCGCGCCGCCCGTCGCGATGAGAATGTAACGCGCGCTCGCCGTGCGGCCATCGGAGAAATGCACGGCGTTCGGCCCCGCGATGGTCGCGCGGGCGCGAATGAGTTCGACCTTGTTATTGGCGAGCGTCTGCTCATAAAGCCCCGAGAGGCGCGTGATCTCTTTTTCCTTGGCGGAAACGAGCGCAGGCCACTCGAAGGAGGTCTCGCCGGCATGCCAGCCGAAGCCTTTTGCGTCTTCGAACTCATCCTTGAAGCGGCTCGCCAGCACATAGAGCTTTTTCGGCACGCAGCCGCGAATGACGCAGGTGCCGCCGACGCGAAACTCCTCGGCGATGGCGACCTTTGCGCCATGGTTCGCCGCGATGCGCGCGGCGCGCACGCCGCCCGAGCCCGCGCCGATGACGATGAGGTCGTAGTCGTATCCGCTCATAGCGCGCCGCCCGTCACGTCGCCGATGATGCGCACGCCCGTCGCGCCCGCGACGAAGATCGCGGTGGCGAGGCCGATGAAGAGGCCGTGATCCACGACGCCGGGAATGGCCTCCAATCTTTGCGCCAGCGTGTCGGGATCGCCGATCGCGCCGAAGGCGCAGTCATAGATGTAATGGCCGCCATCGGTCACATAGGGCGCGTCCGGCGCCGCCATGCGCAGCGTGATCGGGCCTTCGAGACCGAGCCCGCGCGCAACGCGCTCAATGTGGATTTGCGTCGAGCGCGCGCCGAAGCGGTCGATCTCGACCGGCAGCGGAAAGGCGCCGAGCGTTGCAACCTCTTTCGTTGCGTCGGCGATGACGAACATGCGCTTGGAGGCCGCCGCGACGATCTTCTCGCGCAGTAGCGCGCCGCCGCCGCCCTTGATGAGGCGCAGCGCGGCGTCGAACTCGTCGGCGCCGTCGATGGTGAGATCGAGCTCCGGCGTTTCGTCGAGCGTCGAGAGCTTTATGCCCAGTCCCTCCGCCTGCGCGCGCGTGCGCTCCGAGGTCGGCACGCCGATCACCTCAAGTCCGCCGCGCACCCGCGCGCCGAGAAGGTCGACGAAATGCGCGGCGGTGGAGCCGGTGCCCAGCCCGAGCCGCATGCCGTGGGCGACGGATTCGAGCGCGGCCGCGGCGGCGGCGCGTTTCATGGCGTCGGCGGAAGGAGGCGTCGTCAAATCCGTTCTCTTCTTTTGCCTGCTATTTTGCCTGCGGGGTGCAGACGACCGAGCTTTCGTTGAGCACGAAGCAGATCGACATCATGCCCGAGCGCAGATCGACGCGGAAGACGCCGCCTTCGCCCGTGTGGCGCGAGGCGACGAGGGCGTATTCGCTGAAGGTGCCGGCCTTGGCCCCTTCGCCCGGCGGATAGCACAGCGTCACGCCAATGGAGGAGCCCTCCTTCAGGCCGTATTGGCAGGCGCCGACTTCGCCATTCGCCTTGTCGAGTCGGAAGACGCGGTTGAGGTCGGTCTGCGGCGCGGCGAGAAAC
The DNA here is from genome assembly GCF_049675845.1 of Methylocystis parvus. Taxonomy (GTDB): domain Bacteria; phylum Pseudomonadota; class Alphaproteobacteria; order Rhizobiales; family Beijerinckiaceae; genus Methylocystis; species Methylocystis parvus_A. The sequence continues at coordinate 1,962,157 of NZ_CP187161.1, read as the reverse complement.
TCGTAATTGCCGGCGGCGTCGGCGGCGCCGGCGAAGAGAAGGGCGGCGGCAAGGGACAGGAAGCGGGGCCCACGGGAAAACTGCGAAAGACGCATCTTGCCACTCCTGTTGCGAATCGGTCGGGGCAGTCTACACGCGGCGCGGGCGTCATAAGCGAATTTTCGCCCCCTCCGACCCCGCGCCGCTTGATCTCGCCGGGCGCGGCCTTTACCTCCGCCGCCATGACCCAGCGCGCGCCCATTCTCGTTTTCGATCTCGACGGCACTTTGGCGGACACCGCCCGCGACCTCATCGCGACGCTAAATGTGCTGCTGGCCCGCGAGGGCCTGCCCACGGTCGCGCCCTCCGCCGCGCGGAGCCTCGTCGGGGCCGGGGCCAGGGCGCTGATCGAGCGCGGCTTCGCGATCGACGGCGCCCCGCCGCCGCCCGAGCGCGTCGACCCGCTGGTGCGGGACTTTCTGGCCCATTACGAGGCCCATATCGCCGATGAAAGCATCCTCTTTCCCGGCGCGCTCGCGGCCCTGGACCGCTTCGCCGACGCAGGCTTCAGGCTCGCGGTCTGCACCAACAAGCCGGAGCCGCTCGCCCGGCTGCTGCTGGAGAAGCTCGAGGCCGCCGACCGCTTCGCCGCCATTTGCGGGCGGGGGACCTTCCCAATGCACAAGCCGGACCCGCGCACCCTGGAGCTGACCATCGAGGCGGCAGGCGGCGACCCCCGCCGGGCCGTGATGGTGGGAGACTCCAAGACCGACATCGACACGGCCAAGAACGCCGGCGCGCCCGTGGTGGCGGTCGATTTCGGCTATACCGATATTCCGGTGGCCAAGCTGTCCCCGGACCGGGTGATCTCGCATTTCGACGAGCTCTGGGCGGCGGCAGAGGCGATTCTCCCGCCTTCGGCCTTCGCACGCACTTGACGGAACGCCTCCGCCTCTCTTACAGGGAGGGCGTTCCGCGTTTTTGACGCGACGGGCGATTAGCTCAGCGGGAGAGCACTCCCTTCACACGGGAGGGGTCGCAGGTTCAATCCCTGCATCGCCCACCATTGAAAAGCCTGAAATCACTGGGCTTTTCCCTGCCTCGTCGGACGGTCAGTTTCCTCGATCCTCAGTTTGTCACGCCCTCGTCACAACGACGGAGCGGACGATGGCGTCCTTACGCAAGCGTGGCGAAAAATGGCAGGCGCAGATCAGGCGCGAGGGGTTCCCCGCCCTCGCCAAAACGTTCCGGCTTAGAGAAGTCGCTCTCCGGTGGGCCTGAGAACAAGATCGGCGCATCGACCTCGGCGAGTGGGTTGCGATCAAGCGCCCGGCGAATGAGCAAACCCTCGCCGACCTTCTGAGGCGTTGCGGGTCGGAAATCTCGGTGCGAAAACGGTCGGCGGTCTCGGAGCGGGTTGCGGCGCGCTTTTCATGATCGTGGGTTTTCTCAAGGTATCCTTGGAATTGTCTGTGTATTGACCGCCCTCTTGACGACTCGCGGACACTATAGGGCGATTGGAGAGGAGCGGGGCGGGTGGTTTTTCCTTCCGCCGTTTGAAAATGGGGCGCCTTGGGCGAAGGACGCGATACAAGAAAACATCACGGTCTTAAGACGGTGAGACACGGAGCGCGCTCCGTCTACTGCAAGGCGCGGGGAAGTGACCGATAGCTAGAGAGGATGGGTTACAAAATGGCGAGACTGACAGTTGACCAAGATATGAAACTCGGCTCGGCCCTCGATCAACTGGAAGACGCCATTGAGGCCGCCCATGCCTCGCTCAAGATGGTGCGGTGGGCGCAACTGAACGTCGCTCGTTACGCCGGTGGTATTCTCGGACCTGAACTCAACGCCAAGATTCGAGAGGTTCCCTTGGATGTAGAAAGATTATGGGAACTGACGAGGATGCCGACGAAGGGGGAGCGTGACGGCGGACCGGCGCTCGTGGATTTCACCGACGATCACAATCAAAAAATACTGGACGCCATCGTGGCGCATGAACATTGAGGGCTTAGTGCGCAAACTGTCGCAAGCTGCGACACAATGGTGTGAGTTGCGCGAAGGTCATTAACCCCTCGGTTACCCTGCGGGCCCTACACCGCGTCAATCAGGGAGCCCCACGCATGACTGACACGGTAGGAATCGCAGGCGACCGCATCCGCTCGCTCATTGAGCGCGTCGAGCATATCGAGGAAGAGATCAAGGCGCTCAATGAAGGCAAGAAGGAAATCTTCGCGGAGGCCAAAGGTGAAGGTTTCGATGTGAAGGTGCTCAAGGAAATCATCCGCCTTCGCAAACAGGATAAGGACGAGCGCGACGAGCAAGAGTCGTTGCTTGACCTCTATCTCAGTGCGATGGAGTCTTCGGAGACGGAGCGTGCGAAGGCGGCATAGAGCCTGAGAGGAAAGTGGAGGGCGGTCCGCCGCTCTCCTCAGTCGCCACTGTGCTGGCTGGCCGAGAGTCGCTTCCCATCGTGGGAAACTCACTCTGAAAACATTCGAAAACGATTTGCAAATCGAGAGCGTATTTACTAGCGCCTAGTTCCTGCATACCATGCAAGTCGTGACCAATCATCTCCTGCACGTGCGCCATTCCTCTGTGCAAGCTCACCAAATAGCTCTCCAGAAGGCGGCAATATCGGCCTGCGGGTCGAAAATTCTGTTGGTCGTCGTAACATCTCCCGACGCAGGTTGAGCATTTTGGCAATGCAAAACTCCATCGGTTACGCAATCGTACGATTGTCGTAGAGCCCTTTCATTCAATTAGGACTATCTGTCTATTCGCGGCCACAACAACTTGGTGTTTGTACGTAGGGTGCAGGTTTAGGTTAACGGGCTTCTCGGGAATAGAATGTTTGTGGGGCTTCGGCGGGTCATAGTTACCAAAGCCCTTACAAGATTGGAATTTCGTCTCATTTCGGCCATCAGTCGATTTTTCGCTTGAGATTGGCCAGAGAGCCGATTTGAGAGAGGGCCTCATTATGGAGCGCCATTACGAGCATGAGACCTGCGTGAGCGCCATAAAGTGGATGGCAAACGTAATTTACAACTCGAAAGACGGTGGTCGCGGCGTCAGTTACTCGTTTAGCCGGCCGGAGGACCTCACTGACCTAATCGAGGCGGCGCAGGAGCGCGATAAAATCCTCAAGGTGGAGATTTCGATAGTCGAGGACATCAACTGATCGACTCGCCGGGGAGTCGAGAGGTTCGACGTTAAACCAGAACCGCGTAATGCGCCTTCGTCTCTGCTCTCGCCGTGAGATAGACGCGCAAATCCTCCTCGCTCGTAGCGACCGTGGGGGTCGCGACCGAGCGGCCGGCTCAAGGTGCGGCATTCGGGCGGCCCGCGGCCTAACGTATCTTTAACAAGGCGCTTTGAGGATCGAGGGTCGTTCGACGCGCATCCCTCCGAGTCCGTCATGATTATTTTTTACCTCCTCCTCGCTCTGCTCACGACATCCGAAGCACAGGCCAAGAAAGCGAGGGCGGCGGTAGTCGAAGACTTGGATCGCCGCACCGAAGAGCGGTATGCCGCCGGAAACGGAATGACTCTCGAGCGGGTGCGCTGGGAGTTCGGGGCCACGGGAAGAATTGACTGTCCGCACGCCTACGCGACGGCCAACGTCATTTGTAAGGCCGACCTCATTGCGACTGCGGCGCATTTATTCCAGGATGACAAAAGTTGCGCGCCAAGAGACGATCCAACGTCGTGTTATTTCGTTGTGGGGGGCGACTCGGCGGAGCAGAGGATTCCAATCGACGAAGTTGTCGCATCCAGGCTTCAATGCGGCGGACCGTTCGAAACGCAAGACGACTGGGCGTCGCGGTAACCGACAAGTTTCGCAAGGCGATCCGCGACGGCGGTTGCGCCGATTGAGCTTGGCGCGCCGCACTCCTCAACTGACAGGCCCGCTTTATTTGGCCAAGAAAAGCTGGAACGTGGCGGCTATTGCTTTGTTCCATGCAGCGCTTCGCAATTCGCCTGCTAACTCGACGTCAAGGCCGCCTGTTGAAGGTATTGATATAAAGAAGCAATCCCATGAGCGCTTAACAATGTGGAAAACATCACATTTAGGACAATATTAACCCTCTTATATTTCCCAATGAAATATACGATCGCCACGAGCGTGATTCTCGCGATGATTTCGCCGGATATGGCTCTCGCGAGACCTTGTCATTCTTCAGGCCACCGCGGCGCTCATTTGAAACGCCATCATGTGGCGAGAAGCGCCGGGACAAAGGCCCAGCGTCCGATCGTCGTGGAGAGAGACGCGCAGACCACGAAAGTGGACGTCGCCGAAATCAGCCTGGACGCAAGCGGCGGTAAACCGCTCCGGCAACTATTATCGGAAAATCTCGGAGCGCAAGTAGAGTGGAGCAACGGCCGTCTCGGCGAGCGGGTCGTTTCGGGCAATTATCATGGCTCGCCCGAATACGTCGCCCAGCAACTGCTCAAGGACTTCCAGTTCGCGATCTTCTACGATCATGCGCGCTTGCGCATCATCGTCCTGCGCGCCAACGGGCCTGAGGTGATCGCCGACAACCGGCCGAGAGGCCCCGCGCCGCCTCAGCCCGTCTTCAATTCCGCGCCAAATTCTCCGCCGCGACCGCCAAACGCGCCGCAACCGGTAATGGCGCCGAGCAACCCTTAATAATGCGGCGGCGGCGGTTCGGGCGCGTCGCGGGCGGGGCCGATATTCTGGATTTCCTCCCGCAATTGCGCCACTTGCCTCTCCAGCAAGTCGATCTTCCGCCACTGCGACGTGACCACGTCGTTAAGCTCGGCGATCAATCTCTCCTGATGCATGACGAGCGCTTCCAGAGCTTCGAGACGAGTAGCGTGATCCGAAAGGGCGTCGCTCATTTGCATCCGCTCGGCGGCTGGAGGGGTTTGAAAGCGTGAGGCGCGAGCCTCAGGCCTTCTTCACGAATTCGGTGCGAAGGACGAGGTCCTTGACCTTCTCGGCCTTGCAATCGATCTCCGCCGGATCGTCGGTCAGGCGGATGTTCTTGATCAGCGTTCCGCGCTTGAGGACGATGGAGGAGCCCTTGACCTTCAGGTCCTTGATCAGCGTGACGGAGTCGCCGTCCTTCAATTCCGCCCCGTTGCTGTCCCTGACGACGACGTCGCTCATTCCAATCCTCCTGCTGCGCGGGCCTCGATCGGCTCCGCGCAGGTTCGATAGCGCCTCGGAGGTCGCTTGCACAATGCGCGGTCGGCGTTTTTCCGCCTCGCCGTCGCCTATTTCCGCATTGTGACTGGCAAAATCGCTTTCTCGCGCCGGTTCTTGATAGTAACGTCCCGAAACTTCTGATTGTGGACGGGGGCGTCGCGGGCCCTCGCCCGCGCTCATCCAGCGTAAGCGTTTCTTTTCGCGTATCGTCGCGTTCGCGTTCACCCCCGAGGCAGGCTCGCGGGACGTCTCGACACATGCAAATCGTCTCATTTGTCACGCAGAAGGGCGGGGCGGGCAAAAGCACGCTCGCCTCCAATGTCGCCGTCGCCGCGCACAAGGCGGGCGAGCGCGTTTTCGTCTGCGATCTCGACCCGCTTCAATCGCTGGTGAAATGGTCGCGCGCCCGCAAGACGCTCGACATTCCGGCCGAGCGCATGCCGGCCGAAAAGCTCGCGCGCGCGGTGGCGCAGCTCGAAAGCGAGGGCGTGTCGCTCGTGATCGTCGATACGCCCGCGAGCGACACTCCGCAGGCGGACGCCGCGATCCGCGCCGCCGATCTTTGCGTGATCCCGGCGCGGCCCAATACGCTCGACCTCTGGGCGAGCGAGGCGACGCTCGCCAAGGTGAAGGCGTCCGGCAAGCCCTTCGCCTTTCTTCTCAACCAGTGCCCGCCCGCGCAGCAGAACGCCCGCGTCGAGCGTGGCGCGCAGGCGCTGCAGGAAATGGGCGCGCTGCTGGCGCCGATGGTGTCGACGCGCGTCGACTATCAGGAGGCGGTGCGCCTTGGCCTTGGCGTCGTGGAGCTCAATCCGAGAGGCGCCGCGGCGCGGGAGATGACGAAGCTCTGGGGCTCGATCGCCGCGAGGCTGCGCGAGATTGAGCCTGCGAGGGCGGCGCACGCCGATCCCGCGCCCGCGCGGCTGCCCTATCAGGACTTCTTCGACCAGGCGGTCAGGGCGAGCGGCGTCTATGCCGATCTCGTCAATACGATTCTGCAGTTCAATCGCCCGCAAGGTCCAAACCCGCCCGCTCCCGAACCAGATGGCGCCGCGCCCGACAAGCGCCGGCGCATCTCCTGATCGCCGCCGGACCTTCTTTCTCGCCCCCGCGTTACGAGATGGAGAGGCGCGCCGCCCCTGTCCTGCGCTGGAGGCCCTGATGATCGTCGCCGTCGAGTCGCTGTTCCTCATGGCGGTTATGAGCGCTTTCGTCGGCATCGTTGCGCTGCTGGCGCTCGGCAGTCCGGCCGCGAAGAGCTCCCCGCGGCTGCGGAGTTCTCTCGTCGGCACGATCGTCGTCGCGACGGCGGCGGCGGTGGGGTCGTATTTCTTCTACGCCCTTGCTCCGCACGAGGCCGCGCGGCAGGCCGTCTATGGCGCGGCGGGGGCGCGAGGCGACGTCTTAACCATATTGGCCGCCAAGCCCCCGGCGGCGCGGCTCCTTGCCGGGCCCCATCTTTAATTTTCGGGCGGGAAGCCCAATATGAGGCCCATAAATTGGGAAGGCGGATCCATGACTGACAATATCGACGACGATATGGACGGCCTGTCCGATCCCTTCAGCTACGAAGACCTCGTTTCCCAGCGCGCCATGGCCTTCTATCATGTGGCCCGCCTGACCGACACGGTTCAGGACGAGGCGGTGAAGGAGCTGTGCCTCACCATGCTGCGCAAGCTGAACGCCAGCATCAAGGCGCCGTCCACCGCAGAATTGCGGACGATCGAGGGCAGCAAGGGGCGGTAGGCTACCACCCCGCCGCATTGAAACTGTTGCGTTTTTGCCACAGGGTCCAGACCTTCGCAGCCGCTCGAGGCTCGCGAACACAGTTTCGCCACAGCCCGCGCCTCCAATCATCGCGTGCTCTCCTTGGGCATTCCTCCCTGAACTTGGGCCGCTGGCCGACAGCGGCTCTTTTTTTGCCGGGGCGCCGGCGTGGGGAAACTTGCCTGTGGAGAAGTGGCTGGAACGCCGTTCCGGCCTAGAGCGCGCCGCGAAAAAGTGGGAACCCTATTTCGCAAGAGGCGCGCCCCGAACCGACCGACGATCGCACCCCGCGGCTGGCTAAGGCCGCAGCGCGATTCAGGAGCGGGGCGCGAGGAGGGCCATCGATCTGTTGGCCAATGCGGGCCGCTATGGTCCGCACAGCCTGCGTCCGCAGGAAACGAACTTCAAGAAGGGACGTGTGAATGCGCAACTTTATCCGGCTTTCGGCTCTGCTGTCGCTGATCGTGGCCGCGCCGGCCTTCGCCCAGGGGACGCAAGCCCAGCGCGAGGCCTGCGAGGATGACGCCAAGCGTTTCTGCCAGGCGCAGATTCCGGATGTTGTCGCGATCGAGGGCTGCCTGAGGGCCGCCGCCGCCTCGCTCACCGACGACTGCCGCGCCGAGATGGGCCTCGCCGCGCCGGTCGCCGAAAAGACCACCAGCGGCAAGAAGAAGAAGCGCTGAGGCATTTGCGGGCGCGGGCCTGAAAGGCCCCGCCCGCCGCTCAGACTTTTCCGGCGAGCATCTCTATGACGCCGGAAAAGTCCCGCCCACCGCCGCCCTGGGCTTCATAAAGCGCGTAAAGCTGCGCCGCAGCTGCGCCGAGCGGCGTCACGGCGCCGGCCCTGGCCGCGGCGCTCTCCGCAAGCCTCAGATCCTTCAGCATCAGCCGCGTCGCGAAACCGGTCGCGTAGTCCCTGTTTGCAGGCGAGGCCGGCGCGAGCCCGGCGACCGGACAATAGGTCGTCAGCGACCAGGATTGACCGGAAGACGCGGCGGCGACCTCGAAAAGCTTCTGCGCCGGCAGACCGATCCGCTCCGCGAGCGCGAAGGCTTCCGCCGTGGCGATCATCGTCACGCCCAGCATCAGATTGTTGCACAGCTTGGTCGCCTGACCGAGGCCGGGGTCGCCGCAGTGAAAGAGACGCGCGCCCATCTTTTCCAGAATGGGCGTCGCGGCCGCGAATGCTTCCGAGGTCCCGCCGCACATGAAGGTGAGGCTTCCGGCTTCCGCCCCCGCGACGCCGCCCGAAACCGGCGCGTCGACCGCCCGCGCGCCGGCATAGCTCGCGAGCGCGTGGGCGTCGCGCGCCTGTGCGATGTCGATGGTGGAGCAGTCGATGAAGAGCGCGCCTTGCGGCATGAGCGGCAGCAATGCGCGCCAGACGGCGAGAACCTGCTCGCCATTTTGCAGCATCGTCACGACCGTATCGGCGCCCGCCGCAGCCTCTTCGAGGGACGAAGCGACGTCGAGGCCGCAACTCGCCGCCCTTTCGCGCGCCGCCTCGGCCGCGTCGAAGCAAGAAGGGCGTAAATTCGCGGCGGCGAGATTGCGCGCCATCGGCAAGCCCATGGCGCCAAGACCGATAAAGGCGATGCGGCCCATGGCTTGCTCCGCGATCATGACATTGTGGGCATGACGAAGCTCGCGCCTTCGCGCACCCCGCCCGGCCAGCGCGACGTGACGGTTTTCGTCTTCGTGTAAAACCGGAAGGCGTCTTCGCCATGCTGGTTGAGATCGCCAAAGGCCGACCGCTTCCAGCCGCCGAAAGTGTAGTAGGCGAGAGGCGTCGGGATCGGCACGTTGACGCCGATCATGCCGACCTGCGCGCGAGACGCGAAGTCGCGCGCCGCGCCGCCGTCGCGCGTGAAGATCGCCGCGCCGTTGCCATATTCGTGTTCGCTGACGAGCGAAAGCGCGTCTTCATAATTGCGCGCGCGAACCACGGAGAGCACGGGACCGAAAATCTCTTCCCTGTAGATGCGCATTCGCGGCGTCACCTCGTCGAAGAGACAGCCGCCCATGAAGAACCCGTCTTCATAGCCCTGCATCTTGAAGTCGCGTCCGTCGACGACAAGTTTCGCGCCTTCGTCGACGCCGAGCGCGACATAGTCCTTCACCCGGTCGAGATGCGCCTTCGTGACGAGCGGACCGAGATCGGCGCTCGCATCGGCAGGCAGCCCGATCTTGAGGCTTTCGACGCGCGGGACGAGACGGGTCAGCAACGCTTGCGCCGCTTCTTCTCCGACAGGTACGGCGACGGAGATCGCCATGCAACGTTCGCCCGCCGAGCCATAACCGGCGCCGATGAGCGCGTCGGCGGCGCCGTCCATGTCGGCGTCGGGCATCACGACCATATGGTTCTTCGCCGCGCCGAAACATTGCGCGCGCTTTCCGGCCGCGCAGGCGCGCGCATAGACATATTCGGCGATTTGCGACGAGCCGACAAAGGCGACGGCCTTCACGTCGGCGTCGTCGAGCAGCGCGTCGACCGCCTCGCGGTCGCCATTGACGACGTTGAGCGCGCCAGCCGGCAGGCCGGCTTCCATCATCAATTCGGCGAGGCGCAGCGGCACGCTCGGATCGCGCTCCGAGGGCTTGAGAATGAAGGCGTTGCCGCAGGCGATGGCGGGCGCGAACATCCACATCGGGATCATCGCCGGGAAATTGAACGGCGTGATCCCCGCCGCGACGCCGAGCGGCTGGCGCATTGAATAGAGATCTATGCCGGGCCCCGCCGCGTCCGTGTAGCCGCCTTTGAGAAGATGCGGCGCGCCGGCGCAGAACTCGACGACTTCGAGTCCGCGCTGGATGTCGCCGCGCGCGTCGGCGACGGTCTTGCCATGTTCGCTGGACAGCAATTCGGCCAGCTGCTCCTGCTCGCGCCCGACAAGCTCAAGAAACTTGATCAGCACGCGCGCGCGGCGCTGCGGGTTGACGGACGCCCATGCGGGCTGCGCGCGCTTCGCGCTTTCGACGGCGTCGCGAACTTCCGTTCGAGACGCCAGTGCGACCCGCGCCGCGACGGCGCCGGTCGCAGGATCGAAAACATCGCCGACGCGGCCGCTATTTCCCGCAACGCGTCGCCCGTCGATGAAATGCGCAAGGCTGGACATATGCATGGAGTTAGGGCGCATGGCGGCAACGCATAGGCCCGCGGGCGTCTGTCGAACACTTCAAGCGCGTTGGACTCGACATAAATAAATTCGCAGCAGCGAGGGCCGCCATGACCGCAGCACCGGAAGAAAAGAACCGCTACGCCCAAGCGCCGCGCAGGGACGATTGGACGATCGACCAGAACTGGGCGTCCTACACAATGGAAGAGCACGATCGCTGGAACCGGCTCTTTGCGCGCCAGGCCAAGCTCCTGCCCGGGCGCGCCTGCGACGCCTTTCTCGCCGCGAAGCAAAAGCTCGAATTGTCGCGCGCGGGGATTCCAGATTTCCAGGAGCTGAGCGACAGGCTTGGCGCGTTGACCGGCTGGCGCGTCGTGCCCGTCGCCGGGCTCATCCCCGACGACGCTTTCTTCGACCATCTCGCCAATCGCCGCTTCCCGGCCGGGGCCTTCATCCGGCCGGAGCGCGAACTCGATTACCTTTCAGAACCCGATGTCTTTCACGATGTCTTCGGTCACGTCCCGCTGCTGGCCGATCCGGTCTATGCTCGCTTTCTCGAAGCCTATGGGAAGGGCGGCGCGCGCGCCCTGCAGCGCGGCCAGCTACACAATCTGGCGCGGCTCTATTGGTATACGGTGGAGTTCGGCCTGATCCGCACGCCGCAAGGCCTGCGCATCTTCGGCGCGGGCATTCTCTCCTCGCCGGGAGAGACGGTGTTTTCGCTGGAGGATTCTTCGCCCAACCGCATCGCTTTCGACCTCATGCGCGTCATGCGCACGAAATACATCATCAGCGACTATCAGCAGAGCTATTTCGTCGTCGACAGTTTCGAGCAATTGCTGGACGAATGTTACCGGGATTTCGGCGACCTTTACGATGCGCTCCTTCTGGAGCCCGACATAGAGGCGCATGAGATCGTCGCGGGCGACAGGGTGATCACCAGGGGCGATCATCATTACTTTGACAGCAAGGGCGCGGCCGCTTGAGTCAGCGGCTCTCGACGCTTTGTTCGATGGCGCCGAAGATGGTGTGGCGGTTCTTGTCGAGCATCTCGATCCGCACCACGTCGCCCGCTTTCAGGAAGGGCGTGACGGGCGCGCCGGTGAGCAGCGCTTCCACCGTGCGCTGCTCGGCGATGCAGGAATAGCCGACGCCGCCTTTCGCGACGGGCAGCCCCGGCCCGCCATCGGCGGCGCGATTCGAGACCGTTCCCGAACCGATGATCGTTCCCGCCGACAATGGCCGCGTCCGCGCCGCATGCGCGATGAGCTGACCGAAGTCGAAGGTCATATCCACGCCGGCATTGGGATGGCCGAGAGCCGCGCCGTTGATCGAGGTGAGGAGAGGCAGCGACAGCTTCGCGCCGTCCCAGGCGTCGCCAAGTTCGTCCGGCGTAACGGCGACGGGGGAGAAGGCCGAGGAGGGCTTTGACTGGTAAAAGCCGAAGCCCTTCGACATCTCCCCCTGCACGAGGCTGCGCAATGTGACGTCATTGACGAGCATGACGAGCCGAATGTGGCGCCGCGCCGCTTCCGCCGTCACGCCGATCGGAACGTCGTCCGTTATGACGGCGACCTCGCCTTCGAGATCGAGCCCATATTTTTCATCGCCTAGCGGGATGGCGTCGCGCGGCCCGAGAAAGGCGTCCGAGCCGCCCTGATAGATCAGCGGATCGGTCCAGAAGCTTTCGGGCATGTCCGCGCCGCGCGCGCGGCGCACAAGCTCGACATGGTTCACATAGGCCGAACCGTCCGCCCACTGGAAAGCGCGCGGCAAAGGCGAGGCGCAGTCATGTTCGCGAAAGCGGAAGACAGTCGTCGTCTCTCTATCGACTCGATCCGCGAGCGTCGCCAGTTTCGGCGCGACTCTCTCCCAATTGTCGAGCGCGAACTGAAGCGTCGGCGCGATGTCGTCGGCGTGGGTGGCGTGCGTGAGGTCGCGCGACACGACGACGAGGCGTCCGTCGCGTCCGCCCTTGAGAGAAGCAAGCTTCATATGCGCCTCACGGCTTCGAGGTGAAAAGTTTGGGCAGGCCGGACCAGCAATCGGCATAGTCTGGTTGCAACGTATCCAAGGACAGCGCGTAGTCGGTCGGATGCTGCGGCAAGCGGGTCTCGAACATGAAGGCGAGCGTATTTTCGAGTTTCGAGGGCCTCAGCTCGGCGCGCGTCGCGGCGGCGAAGGCGGCGGCGTCCGGCCCGTGCGGCAGCATGGCGTTGTGCAAGGACATGCCGCCGGGCGCGAAGCCCTCGGGCTTGGCGTCATAGGCGCCGAAAATCAGCCCCATGAACTCGCTCATGACATTCATGTGGAACCAGGGCGGGCGGAACGTGTCCTCCGCGACCTGCCAGCGCTCCGGGAAAATCACGAAATCCACATCGCCAACGCCGGGCTGCGCGGAGGGCGAGGTGAGCACGCAGAAGATCGACGGATCGGGATGATCGAAGAGCAGCGCGCCCATCGGCGCAAATTTGCGCAGGTCGTATTTGTAGGGGGCGTAATTGCCATGCCAGGCGACGACGTCGAGCGGCGAATGGCCGATATCGCAGGCGAAGAAACGCCCGCCCCATTTCACGGTGAGCCGGCCCCGGCGTTCGACGTCCTCATAGGCCGCGACGGGGGTGAGAAAATCACGCGGCGCGGCGAGGCCGTTTGCGCCGATGACGCCGCGATAGGGCAGGGTGAGAGGCGCGCCGTAGTTTTCACAAAAATAGCCGCGCGCCGGGCCGTCCCTTAACGCGATGCGAAATTTCACCCCGCGCGGGAGGAGGCAGATTTCGCCGGGCGAAACGTCGATGCGCCCGAACTCCGTGTCGATGAGCAGGGCGCCTTTCTGCGGAAGAAGGAGAAGTTCGCCATCCGCATCGTAGAAATAGTCGTCGACCATGTCCGTCGTGACGACAAAGACGCCCGCGGCCATGCCAGTGCGGGCCTCCGCGTCGCCGCTGCATGTCATGGTGCGGACGCCCTCGATGAAAGTCAGTTTTTCATTCGGGATCGGTGTCGGCCCCCAGCGCAACTGGCCGAGCGGCGCTTCGGGAACGTGATACGGCGCCGTCTTCCAATAAGGGAGATCGAGAGGCGTAAATCGGCGCGCATGCAGGACGCTTGGGCGAATGCGGTAAAGCCAGGAGCGCCTGTTCGCGGGCGGCGGCGCGGTGAAGGCGGAGCCTGAGATCTGCTCGGCGTAGAGGCCGTAAGGACCGCGCTGCGGCGAGTTGCGTCCTTCCGGCAACGCGCCTGGCATGGCTTCGGTCGCGAATTCGTTGCCGAAGCCGGTCATATAATTCATGCGTCGGTCTCCGGCTTCAGAACGCCGCGCCGCAACTGGTCCTCCTCGATGGATTCGAAAAGCGCCTGGAAATTCCCTTCGCCGAATCCCTCGTCGCCCTTGCGCTGGATGAACTCGAAGAAGATCGGGCCGACGACCGTCTTCGAGAAGATTTGCAAGAGCAGGCGAGGCTGGGCCTCTGGCGCGCTCGAGCCGTCTATGAGAACGCCAAGCTCCTTCAGCCGGGGGATCGACTCCCCGTTGCCCGGAAGGCGCGCCTCCACCGCCTCGTAATATGTATCTGGCGGCGCCGGCATGAAGTCGAGGCCGTTGCGTCTCAATCGCTCGACCGTGTCGTAAATGTCCCGGCAGGCGCAGGCGATGTGCTGCACGCCCTCGCCATTATAGGCGTCGAGAAATTCCTCGATCTGGCTCGTTTCGTCGGCGCTTTCATTGATGGGAATGCGGATCTTGCCGCAGGGGCTCGCCATGGCGCGCGAATGCAGGCCGGTGAAACGCCCTTCGATGTCGAAATAGCGAATCTGCCGGAAGTGGAAGAGCCGCGCATACCAGTCCGCGAGCGCGTCCATGCGTCCGCGGCGGACATTGTGAGTGAGGTGGTCGATGGCGATGAGCCCCACGCCGTCGGGCCTCGGATCGGGGGCGTCCGTCCAGCGGAAGTCGATGTCCCAGATCGAGCCTTTGTCGCCATAACGGTCGACAAGATAGATCAGCGCGCCGCCGACGCCTTCGAGCGCGGGAATATGCAGCTCCATCGGCCCCGGCCTGTGCGAGACGATATTCGCCCCGAGCAGCGACGCCCGGCTGAGCGCGAGTCCGGCGTCGACGACGCGGAATCCCATGGCGCAGACGGAAGGCCCATGCTCGCGCGCGAAGGCTGCGGCGAAGCTGTCGGGCTCGTTGTTGAGCACGTAGTTGATGTCACCCTGCCGATAGAGCGTCACGTCTTTCGACCGATGCCGGGCGACGGCCACGAAGCCCATCGTCTCGAACAGGGCCGCGAGCTGCGCGGGATCTGGATGGGCGAATTCCACGAATTCGAACCCGTCCGTGCCCATCGGGTTGTCATTTGAGACGACAGGAGGCCTTTCCATGGAGAGCGCCGTCATCGCCTTTTGCCTCTAGCGCGGTTGCTCCTCCTGAAAATATGGCGGCGGCCCGGCGGGTGAAGCCCTATCTGAAACTTTGGCGACCATCCTTTCGGGGGGTTTCTCATGATCCTCTATGATTACTGGCGGTCTTCGGCGGCCTATCGCGTGCGGATCGCGCTCGCGCTGAAGGGGCTCGTCGTCGAGCGGCGCTTCGTGCATCTGCGGGACGGCGCGCAGAAGACGCCGGCATATCGGCGGAAAAACCCCCAACAGCTTGTGCCTGCGCTCGAGCTCGACGACGGTAGCGTGCTGACTCAATCGCTCGCGATCATCGACTATGTCGACGCGATTCATCCCGACCCGAGGCTCGCGCCCTCAGACGCTCTGCTCGCCGCCCGCGCGCGCGCCGTTGCGCTCGCCATCGCCTGTGACATTCACCCGCTCGCCAATCTGCGGGTCGCCGACTTTATGCGCGACGAGCTGAAGCTCGACGAGGACAGAATCGCCGGATGGCGGCGACACTGGATCGCCTCCGGTCTGGAGGCGATCGAAGCGACGATCGAACCTGCGCCATTCTGCTTTGGAAGCGCGCCGACCATCGCCGACATCTGTCTCGCGCCGCAAGTCTTCAGCGCCGAGCGCTTCGGCGTTCCTCTCGAGCCTTTTCCAAAAATTCGAAGCGTCTCGGCCATTTGCGCCGCGCATCCGGCCTTCGTCGCCGCGCATCCATTCAAGCAACCGGATGCGGAGGCAACGGCGCCGGCGCCTTGAAACCCCCGCGCGCCGGTAAATATAGCCGCTATGCCGCCGTCTGGCAGTCAGGAGTAAGGCGCAATGCGCCACTTTACGCCGGTCATGGATTTCGATCTCGGTGACACGACGCAAATGCTGCGTCACGAAGTCGAGACCTTCGCGACGAGGGAAATAGCTCCGCGCGCGACCAGGATCGACGCGCAGAACGCGTTTCCTGACGATCTCTGGCGCAAGATGGGACAGCTTGGGGTCCTTGGGGTCACGGTCTCTGAAGACTATGGCGGGGCGGGGCTCGGCTATCTCGAGCATGTCATCGTCATGGAGGAGATCAGCCGCGCATCGGCCTCCATCGGCCTCTCATACGGCGCGCATTCGAATCTCTGCGTTAATCAGATTCATCGCAACGGCTCCGACGAGCAGAAGCGCCGCTATCTTCCCGGGCTGATCACGGGCGAATATGTCGGCGCCCTCGCTATGTCGGAACCTGGCGCAGGCTCCGACGTGACCGGCATGTGCCTGCGTGCGGAGAAACGTGGCGACGGCTACGTCCTCAACGGACGAAAAATGTGGGTGACGAACGGCCCCGACGCGGATGTGCTGATCGTCTACGCCAAGACAGAGCCATCGGCGGGCGCGCATGGCATTACCGCCTTTATCGTGGAGAAGCGCTTCCCGGGATTTGATGCCGGCGTGAAGCTGGACAAGCTTGGCATGCGCGGCTCCAATACGAGCGAACTCGTTTTCGACGACTGTATCGTGCCGGCCGAGAATGTCCTCGGTGGGCCGGAGGGCGGCGTCGCGGTGCTGATGAGCGGCCTCGATTATGAGCGCGCGGTTCTGTCTGGCGGCCCTGTTGGCATCATGCGCGCCTGCATGGATCTCGTTCTTCCCTATGTTCACGACCGCAAGCAGTTCGGCCGCCCGATCGGCGAGTTCGAACTGATGCAGGGGAAGCTCGCGGATATGTACACGGCGCTCGGCGCCACGCGGGCCTATGTTTATGCCGTCGCCAAGGCCTGCGATCTTGGCCGTTCCACGCGCAAGGACGCCGCATCGGCAATCCTCTTCGCATCCGAGCGCGCGACCTGGATGGCGCTCGAAGCCATCCAGTGTCTTGGAGGCAACGGTTATACGAATGATTATCCGGCGGGACGTCTGCTGCGCGACGCGAAGCTCTACGAAATCGGCGCGGGGACGAGCGAGATCAGGCGCATGCTCATTGGGCGCGAGCTTTTTCAAGAGACGCGCTGACGATGCGCGTGAGGGTTTCAATGGCGATCGTCGAGACATCGATTGATCGACGCTTGGCGGAGTTCGCCGAAAACCGCGACGCCATGACCGCGCGTGTGGAAAAGCTCCGAGACATCTCTTCGCTCATCTGCAAGGGAGGCGGCGCCGAGGCGCAGGCGCGTCATACCGGGCGCGGAAAGATGCTGGCGCGCGAACGCATCGCCGCGCTTGTCGATCCGTTTTCGCCCTTTCTCGAAATCGGGCATTACGCCGCTTACGGCATGTATGACGGCAAGCTGGCCTGCGCCGGCGTCGTCGCGGGCGTCGGCCGGATCAAAGGTCGCGAATGCATGATCGTCGCCAATGACGCGACGGTGAAAGGCGGCGCCTATTTCCCGATGACGGTGAAAAAACATCTGCGCGCGCAGGAAATCGCGGCGCAGAACAGATTGCCCTGCGTCTATCTCGTCGACTCCGGCGGCGCCAATCTCCCGACGCAGGAAGACGTCTTCCCCGATCGTGATCATTTCGGCCGCATCTTTTACAATCAGGCGCGGATGTCGGCCGAGGGCGTGTCGCAGATCGCCGTGGTCATGGGTTCCTGCACCGCCGGGGGCGCCTATGTCCCGGCCATGTCCGACGAGACGATCATCGTGCGCAATCAGGGAACGATTTTTCTCGCCGGTCCGCCGCTCGTCGAGGCGGCGACTGGCGAAGTCGTCTCCGCAAACGATCTCGGCGGCGCTGACGTTCATTGCCGGCAATCCGGCGTGACGGATCATCTCGCAGAGAATGACGCGCACGCCCTCGCGCTTGCGCGCGCGATTGTCAGCCATCTGCCGCCGGGCAATAAACGAGCGGCCGAAGCGGCCGTGGAGCCGAGATACGACGCGCAGGAGCTATACGGGGTCGTGCCGAACGACGCCCGCAAGCAGTTCGATGCGCGGGAGGTCATCGCGCGCATTGTCGACGATAGTCGCTTCGACGAGTTTCGCGCTCTGTATGGACCGACGCTGTTGACGGGCTTCGCGCGCATCTGGGGCTACGAGGTCGGGATCGTCGCCAACAATGGCATCATCTTTCCCGAAAGCGCCTTGAAAGCCGCACATTTCATCGAACTTTGCGCGCAACGCGGGACGCCGCTCGTCTTCCTGCAGAACACGACAGGGTTCATGGTGGGAAGAAAATACGAAGCGCAGGGCGTCGCCAAGGAGGGCGCCAAGATGGTGGCCGCCGTCGCGAGCGCCGCCGTGCCGAAATTCACGGTCATCATCGGCGGCAGTTTCGGCGCCGGCAATTACGCGATGTGCGGTCGGGCTTATTCTCCCCGATTCCTGTGGATGTGGCCCAATGCGCGGATCGGCGTGATGGGCGGCGAGCAGGCGGCCAATGTGCTGACCCGTGTGAAGCGCGGAGCCAGCGAAGCGCGCGGGGAGCTTTGGACTGTCGAAGAGGAGAGCGCTTACTCCAGGACGATTCGCGCGCAATATGAGAGCCAAAGCGATGCGCTCTACGCCAGCGCGCGGCTGTGGGACGACGGCGTCATCGATCCCGCCGATACGAGGCGCGTCCTTGCGCTCGCCATTTCCGCAAGTCTCAACGCGCCTATCGAACAGACGCGTTTCGGTCTTTTTCGAATGTGAGGCCGCATGGAACTTGTCGAAACGATGGACGACAGAGGCGTGGTCACGCTGATCCTGAACCGCCCCCAGCGCCGCAATGCGCTCGACCCGTCGCTTGTCGCGCATCTCGGCGGCGCCCTGCGCCGGATCGATGCGGATCCCGATGCCCGCGTCGTCGTGCTCAGCGGGGCCGGCGAGAATTTCTGCGCGGGCGGCGACATCGAATGGATGAAAAGCGCAGCAGAGGCGTCGCCGCAGGAAAATGAAAAGGATGCGCTCGCCCTTGAAGAGATGTTCGGCGCATTGGACCAACTCTCCAAGCCGACAGTCGCGCTGGTTCAGGGGGTGGCCTTCGGGGGCGGCGTGGGGCTCGTCGCCTGTTGCGACATCTCCCTTGCCGCGAAGAGCGCGAAATTCTGTCTCAGCGAAGTGCGCCTCGGCCTGATTCCGGCGGTGGTCGGCCCTTATGTTCTGCGCGCCATCGGCGCTCGCGCCATGCGCGCCCTGGCGCTGTCGGCGGAAATCGTCGGCGCGGACTGCGCCTTTCATGTCGGACTCGTGCATGAGGTCGCCCGTGAAGATGGCCTGATCGCTGCGCGAGACCGGATCGTCGAAGCGCTCCTTCTCGGCGCGCCCGGCGCGCAGGCGGCTGTCAAACAATTGGTCCGCATATGTCAGGACCGCATTCCCGACGCTTCGCTATCAAGGGAGACTGCAAGGCTTCTCGCTGAGCGCCGCTCATCGCCGGAAGGGGTCGAGGGTCTGAGCGGCTTTCTGGAAAAGCGCGCGCCGATCTGGCGCGCTCCGCGGAGCGTCTAGCATGTTCCGAAAAGTCCTGATCGCGAACCGGGGAGAAATCGCCTGCCGCGTTATCAGGACGGCGCGCCGCATGGGCGTTGCGTCCGTCGCGGTCTTTTCCGACCCGGACGCCGATGCGCTTCATGTGGAGATGGCGGACGAAGCCTGGCGATTAGGTCCCGCGCCGGCGCGGGACAGCTACCTGTGCGCCGAGAAAATCATCGAAGTCGCGCGACACACTGGGGCCGACGTAATTCATCCGGGTTACGGGTTTCTCGCCGAATCGGCGGCTTTCTCGGAACGCTGCGCGCAAGCTGGAATCGTTTTCATCGGGCCGTCGCCTAGGACGATGCAAGCCGTCGGGGACAAGGCGGCGGCCAAGCGGCTGATGAACGAGATTGGCGTGCCGACGCTTCCCGGCTTTCATGGCGATGGGCAGGATGCGCGCCTTTTTGCTTCGGTTGCGCGCGAGATCGGCTACCCTGTCGTCATCAAGGCGTCTGCCGGCGGCGGCGGTCGGGGCATGCGCGTCGTTCAAACCGAAGACGAGCTGTCTGGCGCGATGGAGAGCGCTGCGCGGGAGGCAGCGCTCGCTTTTGGAGACGGGCGTTTGCTCCTCGAAAAATTCGTCGAGAGGCCGAGGCACGTCGAGATCCAGTTCGTCGCGGACGCTCACGGCAACGTCGCAACTTTCGCCGAACGCGACTGTTCCCTGCAAAGACGCCACCAAAAGGTGATAGAAGAAAGCCCGGGGCCCGGCGTCGCCAATGAGATGCGCGCCGCGCTTTGGAACGCGACGAGGCGCATCGCGCGCGCTTCAGCCTATGTCGGCGCGGGGACCGCAGAGTTCCTCCTGGACGGCCTCTCTTTTTACTTTCTCGAAGTGAATGCGCGTCTGCAGGTGGAGCATCCGGTCACCGAAATGATTTCGGGGATGGATCTCGTCGAATGGCAGTTTCGCGTCGCATCCGGAGAGTCGCTGCCGAAGCGGCAGGATGAAATCGGGTCTCGAGGTTGGGCGATCGAGGCGCGACTTTGCGCCGAAGATCCAGCGCAAGATTTCCGGCCTTCCTCGGGCGCCATCGCGCATCTCAGGCTGCCAGCCGAGAGCGAGAGACTGCGCGTTGAGATCGGCGTGAAGGAGGGGGACGCGATCTCGTCCCATTATGATTCTCTCCTCGCCAAAGTCGTCGCTTGGGACGAGGAAAGAGACGGGGCTGTCCGCTTGCTTGCGAGGGCGCTCGACGCGATTGCAATTGTCGGCGTCGCGTCCAATCTCGACTTTTTGCGCGCGCTGCTACGAAACGACGCGTTTCTCGACGGGCATGCGGATACGAGCCTCGCGCAGGACGTGGCGAATGCTCTGCAGCCGCTTCCCGCGGACGAAACGCTTCTGCTTGCCGCAGCCGCGGCGGGTTGGCGTGCGCGGGAGAGCGCATCGATCGCGTGCAGCGATCCATATTCTCCCTGGGCCGTCGCCGACGCCTGGCGTCTTTACGGTGAAGACAGGCAAAAGGTCGCGTTCCGCTACGACGGTCGGCTGCTAGAATGCGACATTGTCTTGATCGATGCGGATAGCTTTCGGATGACGACCCCGCAGGGGGCTCTCTTGGTCACGGCGAAGCATGTTGGCGAGCGCCTCGCGCTTTTTGTCGAGGGCAGGCGTAAGGAAGTCGCGGTCGCCACTCTGCCTTCGGGCTGGGTGGTGATCGTGGATGGTCGCAATTACTTTCTGGAATGGATCGAGACGCTCGCGCCGCCGCCGAAACCTGTCGAGCGCGAACGCCCTTTCATGGCTCCGTTGCCGGCGCGCGTCGCGAAGGTTCTCGTCAAGCGCGGCGATCACATTGAAAAGGGCGCGCCGCTCATTCTGCTGGAGGCCATGAAAATGGAAATCCCGATCAACGCGCCGCACGAGGGTGTGGTGAAGGAGGTCTATTGCGGAGAGGGGCAATCGGTGCGGGAGGGCGAGGAACTGCTCGCCTGGCGGTCCGCCGATGACGTTGCCTGAGCGCATCCGACTCGTAGAGGTCGGCCCTAGAGACGGTCTTCAGAATGAGCCGGCCCTTCTTTCGATCGACACCCGTGCGCGACTGATCGAGCTTCTCGCGCGGGCGGGCCTGAAGACGATCGAGGCCGGAAGCTTTGTGCCGCCTCGCGCCGTTCCGCAGATGAAGGGAACGGCCGAGGTGCTCGCGGCAATCGCTCCGAGCTGCGACGCGCGGCTATGTGTTTTGACGCCGAATATCATAGGGCTGGAGGCCGCGCTCGCCGCCGGCGTGCGAGAAGTCGCGGTTCTCACCGCGGCCTCCGAAAGCTTCTCCCTCAGGAATCTCAATTGCAGGATCGAGGAAAGTCTGGAGAGGATCGGGTCGCTTGCGCCAATAGCCAAAACCCACGGCGTCGCCATTCGTGGCTATATTTCCTGCGTCCTGGGCTGTCCGTTCGAGGGAAACGTCGACACGGCGCGCGTGGTCGCCATCGCAAGAGAGCTGCATAGGCTGGGCTGCTACGAAGTCTCGCTCGGCGATACGATCGGCGTTGGAACGCCCTTCGCCGCGCGCAGGCTTGTCGAAGCCGTCGCCCGCGATGTGCCGATCGAGCGGCTCGCTGGTCATTTCCACGACACCTACGGGCAGGCGCTTGCAAATATTTTCGCCTGCCTCGAACTGGGCGTATCGACCTTCGACAGTTCGGTCGCGGGGCTTGGCGGCTGCCCCTATGCCCCGGGCGCGACCGGCAACGTCGCGACGGAGGACGTTGTCTATATGCTCCATGACTCGGGCGCCGATACGGGCGTCGATCTCGACCGACTGCTCGATGCGGGCGCTTTCATTTGCGAGCGTCTTGGGCGTTCGCCCGAATCGCGCGTGGCGCGGGCGTTCCGCACAAAACGGAAGTTTTGTTGAGAGACAGGAGACGAGCCTTGCCTCTATATTCTCTGAGCGGCCTGAGCGAAGAGCAGCGCGCCATTCGGGACATGGCGCTGGGCTTCGCGGCCGAGAAGATTGAGCCTTTCGCGCTGGATTGGGACGCGAACAAGGTTTTCCCTGTTGAAACATTCCGCGCTGCCGCGGCGCTGGGGATGGCGGCGATCTATGTTCGCGAGGAGGCGGGCGGGGCCGGGCTTTCACGCGTCGACGCGGCGCTGATTTTCGAAGCGCTCGCGACGGGCTGCCCGGCGGTCGCCGCCTATCTTTCGATTCATAACATGTGCGGCTGGATGATCGACGCTTATGGCTCGGACGAGCAGCGCCGTCGCTACATGCCAAGTCTGGCGACCATGGAGACGCTGACGAGCTACTGCCTGACGGAACCAGGCTGCGGCTCCGATGCGGCGGCTTTGCGCACGTGGGCAGTCCGGCACGGCGACGCTTATGTCCTCACGGGCCAGAAGCAATTCATCTCCGGCGCCGGCGCGGGCGGCGATAAGCATCTCTACATCGTGATGGCCCGAACGGGCGATGCGGGGTCGACTGGAATCTCGGCATTCCTCGTCGAAGGCGACGCCGCCGGATTGAGCTTCGGCGTCAATGAGCGAAAAATGGGTTGGAACGCGCAGCCGACGCGGACCGTGGCCTTCGACGACTGCAGGGTTTCGGTTGAGAACCGCCTTGGCGCAGAGGGAGAAGGCTTTCGCATGGCGATGGCCGCTCTCGATGGCGGACGCCTCAATATCGGCGCCTGTTCGCTCGGCGGCGCCCAAAGCGCTCTGGAAAAGGCGACCGTCTATGCACATGAGCGCAAAGCCTTTGGGCGCGCCATCGCCGACTTTCAAACGCTTCAATTCAAACTCGCGGACATGGCGACGGATCTCGAGGCGGCGCGGGCTCTGCTTTGGCGCGCCGCGGCCGCCCTCGATGTGAAGGACGCGGATGCGACGCGCCTCTGCGCTATGGCGAAACGCGTCGCCACCGACACGGGCTTCGCAGTCGTCGATAGCGCCGTGCAAATCTTCGGCGGATACGGCTATCTCTCCGACTACGGCGTCGAGAAACTGTTGCGTGATTTGCGGGTGCATCGCATCCTAGAAGGAACGAACGAAATCATGCGCGTGATCGTCGCGCGGGATTTGTTGAAGGATTTATGATGGCGCAGGCGGAGATCCTTGTTTCGCGAGAAGGCCGGGTCGGCCGCATTCGGCTGAATCGGCCAAAGGCGCTCAATAGCCTGACGCTCCACATGGTTCGGGGGTTTAGGCGGGCGCTCGTCGACTTTGCGTCGGACGCGAACATCTTTGCGGTCCTCGTCACCGGCGAAGGCGAGCGTGGGCTCTGCGCGGGCGGCGATATACGCAGGCTTTACGACCTCCGCGACGGCGACAAAGATTACTACAGGGATTTCTGGCGTGAGGAATACGAACTCAACGCCATGATCGCCCGCTACGGAAAGCCTTATGTGGTCGTCATGGACGGGCTGGTGATGGGCGGCGGCGTCGGCGTTTCCGCGCACGGAAATTGCCGAATCGTGACGGAGCGCACGCGCCTCGCCATGCCGGAAACCGGCATCGGCTTCGTCCCTGATGTGGGCGGCACATGGCTGCTGACGCGGGCCGGCGGCGCAGGCGTTTATCTCGCATTGTCGGGCGCGACGATCTCCGCCGCCGACGCGCTTCATGTCGGGCTGGCCGATGTCTTCGTCGAGTCGCAAAAGCTCGAGGGGGTTATCCGACGCTTGACAACCATCAGGGACTCTTCCGAAGCGAATGCTCTCCTGCGGGAATCCGCGGGCCAGGCAGAGATCGGGGAATTGGCGAAAAACGCGGAAACGCTGGATCGCGTCATGTCGAAGGATCAAGTCGAGGACATTCTCGAGGCGCTCGAGTCTTTGGGGACAAGCTTTGCTGACAGCGCCGCCAGGGAGATCCGCGGCAAATCGCCGACGAGCCTCAAGGTGACGCATGCGCTGTTGAAGCAGGCGATGAGAGCCGAAAATCTTGAGGCGTGCCTCATCAAGGAATTTCGCGCGGCTTGCGGTCTCCTCGGGACGCATGATCTTCAAGAGGGCATTCGCGCGGCGATCGTCGATAAGGATCGATCTCCACAGTGGCGCCCCGCTGCGCTTGAAGAGGTGAGTGAGGCTGCGGTCGCGAAGATACTTGCAGGCGACGGCTCGCCGGAACCGCGCTTTCCGAGCGCTCCCTAGCGCCTCTTCCTTCTCCTCCGGGATGCGCCACGTAACAGGAAGTCGCTTGAGATTTCGAAGAGGCGCGTCATGCACGATCCCGTGGTCATTGTCGGCGCAGCGCGCACCCCGATCGGCGCCTTTCTTGGCGCGTTGAAGGATGTTCCGTCGCCAATGCTCGGGGCGCGGGCGGTAGCGGCGGCGGTCTCGCGCGCCGGCCTCTCGAAAGAAGGCGTCGACGAATGTGCGATGGGCTGCGTTCTCACGGCGGGACTTGGACAGGCTCCGGCGCGGCAGGCGGCCCTTGGCGCAGGCTTGAGCGAGGAGACGCCCTGCGTCACGATCAACAAGATGTGCGGCTCGGGCATGAAAGCCGTAATGGATGCGCATGATCGCTTGCGCGCTGAGAGCGCGCGCGTGATCATCGCGGGCGGCATGGAGAGTATGAGCAATGCTCCCTATCTCCTGGAGCGGGCGCGTTCTGGCTTCCGCATGGGCCATCGCCGCGTTCTCGACCATATGTTTCTCGACGGGCTCGAGGACGCCTATGAAAAGGGCCGTCTGATGGGCTCTTTCGCGGAGGATTGCGCGTCCGCTTATCAATTCACGCGCGCCATGCAGGACGAATACGCGCTCTCTTCGCTCGCGCGCGCCCAGCACGCAATGAAGGAAGGGTTCTTCGACGCGGAGATTTTGCCAGAGGGGCTCGTCCATGACGAATTGCCGCTCAAGGCGGATCCTGACGCGATCCCCAGGCTGCGGGCGGCTTTTCGCGAAGATGGAACGCTCACGGCGGCGAATTCCAGCGCGATCTCCGACGGCGCCGCGGCGCTCGCTCTGACGACGGCGCGCTACGCCGAAAGCGAAGGGCTGACGCCGCGCGCAGCGATTGTCGGGCATGCGACTCATGCGGGCGCGCCAGCCGCCTTCCCGACCGCGCCGATCGCCGCGGTCAGGAAGCTGGTCGAGAAGCTCGACTGGTCCCTGAAAGATATCGATCTCTTCGAGATCAACGAAGCCTTCGCCGTCGTCGTCATGGCGGCGATGCAGGATCTCGGTCTTCCGCGCGACAAGGTGAATGTCCATGGCGGCGCATGCGCGCTCGGCCATCCCATCGGCGCGTCGGGCGCCCGGATCATCGTGACTTTACTAGCGGCTTTGGAGCGCCATGGCCTCAAGAGAGGCATTGCCGCGCTCTGCATCGGCGGAGGCGAAGCCACCGCCATTGCAATCGAGCGTCTTCGTTAAGCGGCTAGCGCCAGCGCCGCAGCTCCATCATCTTGCGGAGCCGGTCGATCGCGAGGGCGGACGCCGCCTCGACCGGAGGAACGCCCATCTCTCGCGCGCGTTCGAGCGTCAGCAGCGTGTTTCCGCCAACCTTTTCCTCGATCATCGCGAAGGCTGTCGACCGCGCGCCGCCGCTATACTCGACTGCGGCCGAAACGACTCCGCCCGCATTTGCGATGAAGTCCGGCACGCTGACGATGCCGCGCTGGAACATGATTTTTTCGGCCTCCCGCGTCGCCGGAACATTGGCGCCTTGCACGACGAGTCGACACTCAAGTCGATCCACATTGTCGGCGCGAATGGCGTCTGGCCGCGCAGCGGGTATCCATATGTCGCAGGGCGTTGCAACCAGCGAGTCATTGGCGATGACGCGGCCGCCGCGATAGTCCGAGACGCTCTTTCCCTGCCGTTTCAGTTGCGACAGCGCCTCTATGTCCAGCCCTTCGGGATTGACGACGGCGCCGCCAATATCCGCGACGCCGACAAGGCGCGCGCCGCGCCTTTCGAGAAAGCGCGCTGCGTGCTCGCCGACCGCGCCAAAGCCTTGCACGACGATTCGCGCCCCGTTGAGCGACAAGCCTGCAAAGGGCGCCGCGACCTCGGCGGAGATGGCGACGCCAAAACCTGTCGCGCCGATGACGTCGAGCGGTATGCCGCCGATCTCGGCGGGTAGACCAACGGCCCGGCCGATCTCGTCGTGGATCCACCCCATCGCCGTTTCATCCGTGCCCATATCTGGACCCGGGATATATTCGGTCAGCGGCGCGATCGCGGTCGCGAAGGCCCGGATCAGTTGCTCCTTCTCGGGCCGCGGCATTGTCGGGTCTGCGAAGATCACCGATTTCGCGCCGCCGTGCCGCAGGCCGCAGGCGGCGTTTTTCAGCGTCATGGCGCGGGCGAGCCGGAAGCATTCGCGCGCGCTCACATCGGGGGCCATTCGCGTTCCGCCGATCGCGGGCCCCGCGGCGACATTGTCGATGACGACGATGGCGCGAAGGCCCACTGAGGGCGTGCGCAAATAGATGATTTTGGAAGGGCCGATTTCGTCGCCTAAGGCGAAAGGGTCCGTAAAAGAGTCACTCGCCATGCAACAAAGGTTGGACGCCTGGCCGGGCTTTCAAGACCCGTCCAAGCAGCGCGCCATGCGCGCGAGTCGCAAGCGGGTCCGCGCCAATTTTGGCGCCGCCTGCGTGACTTCCCGCGCCCTCGCGCTAACTGCTGACTGCATCGAGACCGCTAAGCCTCTCCAGCGCGAGCGTCGCCATGGGCCTTCACACCAGCATCGACCCGCAAATCGATCTCCTTCGCTATCTGTCGCCGGAGGGCGTCCCCCTTGGAGGGGCCCTGCCGGTCGACGACGAGACGCTGGAGACCCTTTATCGCGCCATGACGCGCACACGGGTCTTCGACGGCAAAGCCATCGCTTTGCAGAGAACAGGCCAGCTCGGCACCTTCGCTTCGGCGTTGGGGCAGGAAGCTGTCGGCGTCGGCGTCGCCTCAGCCATGGAGACGCGCGACGTGCTCGTGCCCTCCTATCGTGATCACGGCGCCCAGTTCATTCGCGGGATGAGCATGACGGAATGCCTGCTCTATTGGGGCGGCGACGAGCGGGGGAGCGATTTCCAGGCGCCCCGCCAGGATTTTCCCAATTGCGTCCCCGTCGCAACGCAGATCGCGCATGCGGTCGGCGCGGCCTACGCCTTCAAGGTGCGTAGGGAAGAGCGCGTCGCCGTCACATTCGTCGGCGATGGCGGCACGGCGAACGGGGCCTTCTACGAAGCGCTGAACATGGCCGGCGTCTGGAACGCGCCCGTCGTGATCCTGATCAACAATAATGGATGGGCGATTTCTACGCCGAGATCGCTCGAGAGCGCCGCACAGAC
This sequence comes from Methylocystis parvus, assembly GCF_049675845.1. Classification (GTDB taxonomy): domain Bacteria; phylum Pseudomonadota; class Alphaproteobacteria; order Rhizobiales; family Beijerinckiaceae; genus Methylocystis; species Methylocystis parvus_A. The sequence goes on along the minus strand of NZ_CP187161.1, from coordinate 1,935,042 downwards.
GCTGGCGCAGAAGGGCGTTGCGGCGGGCGTCGAATGCCGGCAGGTCGACGGCAACGACGTCGCCGCGGTTTATGACATTGCGCGCCGCGCCGTCGCCAAGGCGCGTGCGGGCGAGGGGCCGACGCTCATCGAGGCGCTGACCTACCGTCTCGGCGACCACACGACCGCAGACGACGCGACGCGCTACCGCGATCCGGACGTCGTTCGGCGCGAATGGACGCGGGAGCCCATTGCACGCCTTCGCGCTTACCTGATCGAGAAAGGCCTTTGGTCGAAGGACAAGGAGGCGGCGCTGCTCAAGCAATGCGGGGAAGAGGTGGAAAACGCCGTGACCGCTTATCTCGGAACGCCAGCGCAAAGCAGCGACGCCATGTTCGACTATCTCTATGAGACCCTGCCAACCTCTCTCGTAGAGCAGCGCGATTGCGCGCGTCGTTATTCGAACAAGGCAAACGGTCATGGCTGAGCTGAACCTCGTCGAAGCCGTCAACGCCGCGCTCGCCACCGAGATGGCGCGGGACGAAAGCGTGCTCCTCCTTGGCGAAGACATCGGAATGAATGGCGGCGTCTTTCGCGCGACGAACGGCTTGCAGGCGCGTTTCGGTCGCGAGCGCGTTCTCGACACGCCGCTCGCCGAGGGCGGCATCGCCGGCGTCGCCGTCGGCATGGCCGCGATGGGCCTGAAGCCGGTGGCCGAGATTCAGTTCACCGGGTTCATCTATCCGACGCTCGACCAGATGATCAATCATGCTTCGCGATTGCGAAACCGCACGCGCGGGCGTCTGACATGCCCGATGGTGTTGCGCTCGCCTTACGGCGCCGGCATCCACGCGCCCGAACATCACTCGGAAAGTCCCGAGGCGCTTTTTGCGCATGTGCCGGGCCTGCGGGTCGTCATCCCCTCGTCGCCGGCGCGGGCCTATGGCTTGCTTCTCGCTGCGATGCGCGACCCGGATCCAGTTGTGTTTCTCGAGCCGACGCGACTCTATCGCCTCTTCAAGCAGGAAGTCGCGGATGACGGCGAAGCGCTGCCGCTCGACGCGTGCTTCCTCTCGCGCGAAGGAGCCGATGTGACCATGGTCTCATGGGGCGCCATGGTCAGGGAGGCCGAAGCGGCTGCGGACGTTTTGGCGGAGCAGGGGATCGACGCCGAAGTCATAGATGTCGCCACGCTCAAGCCGCTGGATTCAGAAACGATCCTGCGCTCCGTTGAGAAGACGGGACGTTGCGTGATCGTGCACGAAGCGACGCGCATGGCGGGTTTCGGCGCGGAAATCGCCGCGGAAATCGCAGAGCGCGCTCTGTATTCTCTCCAGGCGCCCGTCAAGCGCGTCGCCGGCTACGACGTGGTGGTTCCCCTTTATCGATTGGAACGGCAATTCATCCCGAGCGTCGACCGTATTGTCGACGCCGTTCGCGAGGTCATGGAGGGATCATGAAGACGTTTCGGTTGCCCGACCTTGGCGAAGGCCTGCAAGAAGCCGAGCTTGTCGAATGGCGAGTGAAGCCCGGCGATGAAGTCGCCGTCGACCAACCGCTGCTTGCAGTCGAAACGGCGAAAGCGGTCGTCGAGATTCCTTCTCCGCGCGCCGGGCGCATCGAGCGCCTTTTCGCCGCGCCGCGCGATATCGTGCGAGTCGGCGCGCCGCTCGTCGAATTCGAGGGCGCCCAGGAAGAAGATGCGGGCACCGTGGTCGGCGTCGTGGAGACGAGCGCAAACGTCATGCGGGACGTCACGACGATCGGGCGCGCCGGCGCGCCTGCCCGGGTCATTCCCGCCGTCCGCGCGCTGGCGCGCAAGCTGAACGTGGATCTGGGCATCGTCACGCCCTCCGGGCCTGACGGCGCGATCACCGCGGAAGACGTTCAGCGCGTCGCGCGCATTCTGAGCGAAGTCGAGCCGGCAGAGCCGTTGCGTGGATTCAGACGCGCGATGGCGCAAAATATGGCCTTCGCTCAGGCGGAAGTGGCGCCGGCTACGATTATGGACGATGCGCGGATCGACGTCTGGGAGCCTGGGGCCGACGTCACCATCCGTTTGGTTCGTGCTTTGGTCAAGGGCTGCGAAGCCGAGCCCGCGCTGAATTGCTGGTTCGAGAGCGCTACGCTGTCGCGGCGACTACTACATAGAATTGATCTCGGAATTGCGGTCGATACGCAGGACGGGCTGTTCGTGCCAGTTCTTAGAGATGTTGGCTCGCGCAGCGCATCGGATCTGCGCGATGGCCTGAATAGGATGCGCGCCGATGTGGCCGCGAGAAAAATTCCGCCAGAAGAGTTGCGCGGCGCGACGATCACGCTCTCGAATTTCGGCACCATCGCCGGTCGCTATGCGGCGCCGGTCGTGCTGCCGCCGACCGTCGCCATCCTGGGCGCGGGGCGCATCCGAAGCGAAGTCGTCGCACTTAATGGTGAAATGCGCATCGGCGCCGTCTTGCCGCTCAGCCTCACCTTCGATCACCGGGTCGTTTCCGGTGGCGAAGCAGGGCGCTTCCTCGCGGCTGTCATGTCCGATCTCGCGCGCGCGGCGTAACGCGCGCGCATACGACGCGCAGACGCGCAAGCCCGACAACGGCGACGCTGGAACAAAGGCGCTTAGAATCCCGTTACGTCCAGGGACAATCAACAAGTCTTTGGAATTAGGGCGCGAGCGAAAATCGCCGCGCCGGGAGGGATCACATGGCGCGTGCCGGCTGCAACTATTCGAACGATTCGACGCATCTTTTCTGCTTTTCACATCTTCGATGGCGTTTTGTTTTCCAGAGACCGCAGCATTTGATGAGCCGGGCCGCGCGGGAATTCAAAACCTGGTATTTCGAAGAGCCCGAGCATTTTGACGGCCCGCCATTCCTTCGCATCGAGACGGACAAGTCGGGCGTTTCGGTTGTTACGCCGCTGCTCCCAAGGCATCTTTCCGCGCAGGCGACCAACGCGGCGTTGCGTGGCATGCTCGATGGCCTCCTCGCCAAGGTGCAGCCCAAGCGTCTGATCGCCTGGTATTACACGCCGATGGCCCTCCAATTCACGAGCGAGTTGGAGCCTGATCGTTGCGTCTACGACAATATGGACGAGCTTTCGGCTTTCGCCGCTGCGCCCGACGGCATTGTCGAATGGGAGCGCCGACTGCTGTCGCGTTGTGACGTCGTCTATGTCGGCGGCCGTTCGCTCTACGAGGCGAAGCTGGATCGTCACGACAATATCCACGTCTTCCCTAGCAGCGTCGACGTCGCGCATTTCCGCAAGGCGCGGTTCTCGTTGAGCGGACCGGCCGACCAGGCGGGCTCCCCGCATCCGCGCATCGGCTTTTTCGGCGTCATCGACGAGCGTATGAATACGCGCATCGTCGCCGAAATCGCGGCGCTTCGGCCGAACTGGCATCTGATGATGATCGGGCCGACCGCCAAGATTGATCCGGCGAAGCTTCCGCGCGCCGCCAATATCCACTGGCTCGGGTGCAAGGATTACGCGGCGCTGCCGCAATATCTTGCAGGCTGGGACGTCGGCTTCATGCCCTTCGCAATCAATGAGGCGACGCGTTTCATCAGCCCGACGAAAACGCCTGAATTCCTCGCCGCCGGCGTGCCCGTCGTTTCCACGCCGATCAACGATGTCGTCCATCCTTACGGCGCGATGGGACTGGTCGAAATTGCGTCGACTGGAGAAGCGTTCGTCGACCGCATCGAGTACTTGCTGAAACGGCCTCGCATGCGCTGGCTCCGATCGGTGGACGAATTCCTCTCCGCAATGTCCTGGGACGACACCTGGGCGGGGATGAGACAGCATCTCGACGCATTCGTTCCGCCTCGCAACGTGAACGCGGAGGCGCGCCGTGTTTGATTGGCTTATCGTCGGGGCCGGCTTTGCGGGAAGCGTGCTGGCCGAACGCATCGCGTCGCAGCGTGGAGAAAGCGTGCTCGTCATCGACAGGCGACCGCACATTTCGGGGAACGCGTACGACCGCTACGATGAGGCTGGTCTCCTCATTCATCAATACGGGCCGCATATCTTTCACACAAACGCAAAGCCGATCTTCGACTATCTGTCGAATTTCACGCGCTGGCGGCCCTACGAGCATCGCGTGCTTGCGGAAGTGGACGGGATGCTTCTCCCCATCCCGATCAATCTGGACACGGTCAACCGTCTCTTTGGCTTGAATCTGGATTCGGAGGGACTCGCGGCGTGGTTCGCGGCGCGCGCGGAGAGGCCGGCGGAGATTCGGACCTCCGAGGATGTGGTGGTGAGCGCCGTCGGCCGCGAGTTGTACGAAAAGTTCTTTCGCGGCTACACGAAGAAGCAATGGGGCGTGGAGCCGTCGGCGCTCGACAAATCCGTCACTGCGCGCGTGCCGACGCGCACCAATCGCGACGACCGCTACTTCAACGACGCCTATCAATTCATGCCGGAGGGCGGCTATACGCGCATGTTCGAGCGGATGCTCGGCCATCCAAACATAAAGATCATGTTGCAGACGAGCTTCGACGAAGTGCGCGGTCGGATCCCATTTCGGCGTCTGATCTATACGGGGCCGATCGACGAGTTCTTCCAGTTCCGCTTCGGGAGGCTGCCTTACCGGTCATTGAGGTTCGAGCATGTCACCGTGAACGAGCGGCGCCATCAGCCGGTCGCCGTCGTCAACTACCCGCAGACGCAAGCCTATACGCGGGTCACGGAATATAAGCATTTGACCGGCCAGCAGCACGACAGAACCAGCCTGACCTTCGAATACCCTTGTGACGACGGCGATCCCTATTATCCGGTGCCACGCGCCGAGAATATGGAGCTTTACAAGCGGTATGAGAGGCTTGCGCTCGCGCAGAAGGACGTCTGGTTTGTCGGCCGCCTCGCGACCTATCGCTATTACAACATGGACCAGGTCGTGGGGCAGGCGCTGTCGACATTCCGCCGCATCAATCAAGAAGTTCCCTGTTCTACCGAGGGGGATTTCAACCCGTCGGTCGCTGCGGAGTGAACGAACGGGAACCCTCACCGTCGGCAGGCGTTTCGCGAGGAACGCTTCCGACGGGAGTTCATGATGTTCACGCACAACAAGAAGCTGCAATACACGGTCCGCGTCTCTGAGCCCAACCCTGTCCTTGCAAGCCTGATGCTGGAGCAGTTCGGGGGACCGCAAGGCGAACTCGCGGCGGCGATGCGTTATTTCACGCAGGCGCTCGCGGAGGATGATCCGGGCCGCAAGGACATGCTCCTGGACATTGCGACCGAAGAGCTGAGCCATCTCGAAGTGATCGGCAGCATCGTCGCGATGCTGAACAAGGGCGTGAAGGGCGAACTCGCCGAAGCTAACCAGACGGAAGCGGATCTTTATCGTTCGCTCACGCAGGGCGGCGACAGCCACACCCAAGCCATTCTATACGGGGGCGGACCGTCGCTGACCAATTCCTCCGGCGTGCCATGGACCGCAGCCTATATCGACACGATCGGAGACCCTGTTTGCGATCTGCGCTCCAACATCGCCGCGGAGGCGCGGGCGAAGATCGTCTATGAACGGCTTATCAACGTCACTGACGATCCGGGCGTGAAAGAGGCGCTTGGCTTTCTGATGACACGCGAGATCGCGCATCAGAAGTCTTTCGAGAAGGCGCTCTACTCGATCGAGGCGAATTTCCCGCCCGGCAAACTTCAGGGCATTCCCGAATACGCCAATCTTTACGTCAACACGTCGCAAGGCGAGGGCGATACGGAGGGCCCCTGGAACAGCGGCGATCAGTGGCGCCGGATGGACGACGTCGTCGGCGGCATCCCGGTCGATGGCGGGGATGGCGACGCCAGCGTGGGGCTGACGAGCTCGGAACAGAGCGATTTGTCGAGCTTTGCCGCGCGCACGATGTCCAACCCTCTGTCAGATCCGCGCACGGGCGCGGACCTTGGTCAGTCGGGCAACGCCTGAAGCCTCTATATTTCCTGAAGAAGGTCGACGACGCCGCGGAGCGACCATCCGTCGCGTCGTCCCATCGCAACGCGCAGGAAGGGCGGCGCATTTGCAGGCGAGACGACATCGTAGCGATGCCCTCGAAAGCCGAAGCTTCCACCGCGGTCGAAGATGATTTTCCGTCGCTCGGTTTCCTGCCGGATGCGTTGCGACAGCGCCTCGTAATCGCTAAGTTTGGACGATGAGAGGCGCATGATGCAGAAGGGAGCAACCCCGGCGGCGGAGTCGACGGAGGGGTGCGAAACGCACTCGAAAGAGCGCGAATGGGCGGTGAGCGCCGTCGCTAGCGCCTGGTTGTGCGCGAAGACGGCTTCGCTGTAGCGGCGCGTATAATCCCGGTTGAGGAACCATGGCGCTTCGAGGCCCGCGACGTCTGCAAAGCGCAGGCCTAGTCCAAGCAGGGCGCGAAGCCTTCTCATGGCTGCGTTGGCGTTGTTCTCGCGACGCTCATAGAGGCTGACAATGCCCACATTCGCCAGCTCCAGGCCGCCCTGAAGCAGCTTCAAGCCGGAGGCGATCCGGATCACCGCGCGGGTTTCAATATCCTCCAGCGCCGAGAGATCCTGTTCAACATCCACCGCGCCTCCCGTCAGCGTATCGTCAAAGATAAGGATGGTCGCCCCGCCGCCATCGAGACGCCTTCCGATCTCTGATGTGGGGATCCTTGCAAAGCGTCCTTCGTAAAAGATCGGCTCGATCAGGATGATATCGGCGCCCGTCCAAGGCGTGGAGAGGGCGGCATGGCCGGTCGCCATTGTGTGAAAGCGCGCCGCCAGCATGGAGAGGAGTTCCGACGTCTCGAAATACGCGCCCGCATGAATGACATTCATCGGGCGCTTGGTCGCCGCCGGGGCGAGCCGTTCGGCGAGATGCAGCGACGCCGCCATCGCCGCCTGTCCGCTGGAGAAGAGAATGTGGTCCGCGCGCCACCCCTTCGGGAGCGATCCGAAGAATGCCGCACAACGCGTTTCGAGCGCAGTCGGCTGCAACTCGCGTTCATAGCCGAAATTCTCGAAGAAGCGCGTCGGCGTCTTGACGGTCTGTTCGGCCGAGGGGGAGCGGTAGCTTTTGTGCGTCTCGGCGTCAGCGAGATCGAGCCATCGCCGCCGCAGCGTGAGGGCCCCGGCTTCCAAGGCTTCTTCAGCCGCGCGCGCGCTCCTCGCCTCCTGGGGGATGCGGTCGAACTCCGCGATTAGTCGATCGAAGTCTCGCGAGCCGGTTTGTCTGTGGAGCCCCTCCGCGAGCCCGGCGAGATCGGCCGCTTCCTCTTCTATCGCTGCGCGATGCGCCGCTTCGATCGTCATCCGCTCGCCTTTGGCATAGCGAAGGCGACGCGGCGCTTCGCGCGCAGGCAGCGGAAGAGTTCCTCGACATATAGAAGGGCGACGACGCTGGCGGCGGCGAGAACAGCGACGATATAGGTCGGGGAAAGGGATGGGGTCTTTCGGGCAAGATCCAACCGTGCGGTCTCCTCGCCCGCGCCGAACAACGCGAGGAATTGCGGCCAGTGGCGCGCAATGATCAGCAGCAGCGCCATCAAGGGGATCATTTCAAGAAAGCTGTGCACATGCTGTTCGAGCGGCGTCACGCGACGTCGGGCGACGGCGTAATCGACATCCCACATCGCCGTCGCTTCGTGCAGCAGGAACATCACGATCATGAAGCCGATAATGAGCGCGTTCACGTCGAGAAAGATTGCGGCGAGAAGCGGAAGTCCGATCTCCGCGAACATCATCAAATGAAGCACGGTCTCGTTCGCGCCGGATGTTCGCTCGATATGCGTCGCCTTGTGGCAGAGCCAGTCCGCGACGCCCACCATCAACCAGACAGGCATGAGGAAATACATCAGGATCGCGGCGGTGGGATCGACAGGCATGTTGGGATCCCTCTCAGTTCTCCGCTTCGCCGAGCGCTGAAAAGGCAGGCGCGTTCAGCGCCTCTCCGTCGGGAGCAAACTGCGACCCGTGACAGGGGCAATCCCAACACCTCTCGAAGCTGTTCCACCGGACGTGGCAGCCGACATGCGTGCAGGCGGCGGAGCGCTTCATGAGCGCGCCCGTCTCGTCCCGATAGGCGGCAATCTTGTAGAAGCCGTCTCGTACGATCGCGCCTTCGCCGGCTTTCAGCTCGTCGAGAGACGAAAGCTCACCGGGCGCGAGATATTCGACGAAGCTTTTGACGGCGGTCGCATTTTCCTTCACGAATTCACCCAGCGCCTTCACGGGCTTTCGGCTCGGGTCGTAAACCTGACGCCACGGGCTGTCGCCTTTGAGAATAAGGTCCGAAATGACGAGTCCCGCGGCGGCGCCGTGCGTCATGCCCTGACCGGAGTCGCCTGTGGCGACATAAATGTGATCGTCTCCCGGATTGCGGCCAATGAAACCGACATAATCGACAGGCTCCAGCACCTGACCGGACCAGCGCGCGATTTCCTGTCCGAGGGCAGGGAAAAGCTCGCGCATCCATCGCGACAGCGAGAGGATGCGCGTCTGGCCGTCATTGGCTTCTCCGGTTTTATGGTCCTCGCCGCCGACGATGAGCATGTCGCTCTCGGCTTCGCCTCTTTGCAGCCGCACATAATGATAGGGATCGAGCGTGTCCCAGTAGAGCGCGTCGGGCAGGCTGCCGCGCGCGATTTCGAAGGCGACGGCGTAGGTCCGGTAGGGCGCCTGCTTGCTGCTGATGGCGATCCGGTCGGTGATGGGCGCATTTGTTGCGACAACCGCCGCGCTCGCTTCTATTTCTTCGCCGTTTGCGGTCTTGATCGTAACGAGCTTGTTCTTTTCCTCCACTGACACAACGATGCTGTTGGCGAAGAACCGTCCGCCTGCGTTCCTGATCGCCTTTGCGAGGGCTGAAAGATATTTCGTTGGATGGAAGGTCGCCTGTTGCGGAAATTGCAGCGTCGGCGCCGTCTCGTATCCGGCGAAAGGCACGCCGCCATGGCGGAGCGCGATCATGCCGACCTGCGCGCTTGCGACGAGCTCGCGGTCGATAATGGCGGGGTCCGAGCCTTGCGCGAGAAAGAGAAAGGCGTCGAGCCGCCTGAAATCGCAATCGGCGGCCAGCGCCTGTACGTTCGCCTCGATGCGGGCGATCGCGGCGGCCTGGCTTTCCTGCCAGCCTCTTGCAATGTCCAGGCCCCGCATGTCGATCAGCTCGCGGAACCCGTCGTCGCAATAGGAGGAAAGATGCGCCGTCGTGCGCGCCGTCATCCCGCCGCCGATCGGGCCACGATCGACGACCACGACATTTTTCCCGGCCTTTGCAAGCTCATAGGCCACGGAGAGACCGGCGATGCCAGATCCGATCACCGCGACTTCCGTCGTGATTTTCGTCTCCAGCATTGGCGCCGAAAAATCGACCGCGCTCCAGATCGCCTTGCTGCGTTCGCCGCTCACATTCATCGCGCGCTCCTAATGCGACTTGCCTCGGCCGTCTGGCGCCGAGAGCTGGCGGTTGCTCCATGCAAGCAGCCACGCGGGCGTCAGCTGCGCCGTCATGCTGAGGAGCTTGTTGCGCCATCCGGTGACGATCTCGCGCCGGCCTTCCAAGAGCGCCTCGAATCCCTGCCGCGCCACTTCCGCCGGATCGTCCTTCGCCGAGCGGCCCGCTTGCGTGTCGAGCATGCCGGCGCGGCGGAAGAATTCGGTGTCGGTGACGCCCGGCATCAGGCATGTCACCGTGACGCCCGAGCCTTCCAGCTCATCGGCGAGCGCGGCCGCGAAATTGTCGAGAAAGGCTTTCGTGCCGTGATAAACGGCCTGAAAGGAGCCCGGTATGTAGCCGGCGATCGAGCCGACGACGAGGATCCGTCCCGCGCCGCGCGAACGCATGTCGCGCCCGACAAGCTGGGTCAGATAGACCGTGCCGGTCACATTGGTGTCGATGACGCGGCGGATCTCGGCGTAGTCCTGTTCAAGGAACGCGCCGCCCAGTCCGCGCCCTGCATTGGCGATGAGAATGTCGATGGGGCGCGTGAGACGCCGCGCGAGCCCATACAAGGCTTCGACGCCGGCCATCGTCGAGAGATCGCAGCGAAGCTCCCACACGCGCAGGTCCCCGCCGCGCAATTCTTCTGCGACATGAAGAATTTCCGCTTCGTCGGCGGCGATGATGAGATCGTAGCCGCGTTCGGCGCAGAGCTTGGCGAATTCATAGCCGATGCCGGTCGAAGCGCCCGTGACGAGGGCGAGAGGGCGCGCGCGCATGATCGGCTCTCCGTCATCCTGCGGGAAGAAAAACGCCCGCGCTTCCTTGGGGGAATCGTCGGGCGGAGGATGAACCGGCAGGGAAGCAAGAATGTTCCGACGCTTCCAGGTCGCGTAAACCTTCTCGCTATTCGGGTTCGCCGGTCGGTCCGTTCGCCGCGAGCGCCATCTTCACGAGCTCGGCGAGATTTCCTGCGCGCATCTTCGCCATGATGTTGGCGCGATGCACTTCCGCCGTGCGGATGCTGATGCCGAGGTCATGGGCGATGACCTTGTTGGAAAGGCCCTTCAGCAGGCCGGAGAGGATTTCGTTTTCGCGTCGCGTCAGACTCGCTAGCCGGCTCTTGATCACGACGGATTCGCGCGAGCGGCTTTCTTCCGCATTGCGGCGCTCGAGCGCGGCGTCGATGGCCGCGAGCAGGGCCGCGTCCTCAAAGGGTTTCTCCAGCAGGTCGATGGCCCCAAGCTTCATCGCTTCCACCGCGAGCGGAACGTCGGCATGCGCCGTCAGCACGATGACAGGCGTCGTTATGCGCGCTTCCTTCATCTTGGCGATCAGCTCGATGCCATTCATCTCCGGCATGCGCACGTCGGTGACGACGCAGCCTTCGTGCTGCGCGGCGCAGGCTTTGAGGAAGGCGAGCGCAGAGGCGTAGGTATGAACCTTGAAGCCCTCGGTGCTGAGCAACAGCCCAACCGCGTCGCGAACAGCCGCATCGTCGTCGATGACGTGAACCACACGATGATCTGTCATGCATCAACGTCCGAAGCTAGCAGTGGAAGCGAGAAGCTGAAAACGGCGCCGCCTTCGGCGTTGGGCGTCGCCCATATGCGACCGTAGTGAGCTTCGATAATAGACCTTGATATTGACAAGCCCACTCCCAGTCCTTTTGGCTTCGTCGTCCGAAAGGGCTCGAAACAGCCCGCGTCCGAGGATTCAGGCAGTCCACAGCCCGAGTCAATAACGTCGACGACAATTGTGTCGTCCCCGGGATTTGTCGTGGCGATAATGAGCTCGCGCCGCTGCGCCGATTGCATGGCTTCGGTTGCGTTACGGATGAGGTTGGCGATGGCCTGCCGCAATTGCGATCGATCCGCCACGACCCTGTCGCTTGCGGCTTCGCATTTCAGTTCGATCCTGACGCCCGCGCGCTCGCAATCTCCGCCTGCGCCGGCGGCTGCTTCGTGAATAACCTCATGGACGCCGAGCAGGGTCTTGTCCGGCTCGCCCCCGCACACAAGGTTTTTCAGGCTCGTCACGATCCGTCCGGCGCGCAACGTCTGCGCCGTCGCCTTTTCCAGTATGTCGAAGAGCGCTTCGTCCGCGACTCCCGATTTTTCGAGCAGGCGCTGCGCCACGCGCAAATAGGTCGCGTTGGCCGCCAGCGGCTGGTTGATCTCATGCGCGAGCGCCGCGGCCATGCCGCCCATGGCGTCGAGACGGCTGCGATGAAGCTCTTCGATCTGAAGCTCGATTTTGCGCCGCTCGGTCAAGTCTTTGATGAAAGCGACGCGCAGGCTTCGATTTTCGAAGAGGGTTTCTGAAATGGTCATCTCGGCGGGGAAAAGCTCGCCGCTCCTGCGGCGGCCCTGAAACTCGCGCCTCTCCCCTGCGCGCCCGTCGCCGTTCCGGGCCTCTTTGTCGGCGCCCAGCAGCTCTTCCACGCGTCTGCCGGCGATCTCGTCGGCCGAGCGGCCGAACATGAGGACGCCCGAGCGATTGACCGTCTGTATCCGCCCGTCCGCATCCATCGTGAGGACGGCGTCCTGCGCCGCGTCGATCGTCGCCTGCAGCCGCGCCGCCGTCTCCTCGAGGGACAGCTCCACGCGTTTGCGCGCCGTGACGTCGGAGGCGTAGCCGTGCCACACCACGAGGCCCGAATCTTCGCGCACGGGCGCCGCCTGCGCCTCCATCCAGATCGGGCCTTTTTCCGGATGATCGAACGGAAATTCGACAACCCACATGGAGAGGTCGCGCGCGGAGCGGAAGAGGCCCTCATTGAGAGCGTCGAGATGCTCCCGCCCCAGCCGTTTGAAGAAGACGCCGGCGTCGGCGCAAATGTCCTCGGGATCGAGGCCGAACACCGTCCGCGCCTTGGGCGACACATAGCGATAGGCGACGCGCCCGTTCGGGTCGACATAGAAGGTTCCGACCACGCCCGGCGTCGCCAGGGCGACGCTCGCAAGTTGCTCGGACGCCGGCGCGCGGGACTGCGGCGCGGCGGAGACGCGCGGGCGCAGGCGATGATAGGCTTCCTCGAGGGCGAGCAGCAAAGCCGAATTTCCCAAAAAGAGCGCCGAGGAAGCCTTGCTGGCCACGACGATGGGCGCGGAAAGAATATGCGTCGCAAGCACGGTCCCGAGCGCCGCGCACGCCCCGGGGACGAACCCGCCAAGCAGTCCGGTGACGCCGACAGCGAGATAGCCGGCTGCGTCGGCGGTCTCCTGCGCGAGGGGTGGGGATAGCGCCAGCCGTGGCGCCGCGGCTATTGCCACGGCCAAGCCTGCGATGGACAGGCGCAGCGGCAAGGGCGCCGCATAAACCCGCGCAACCAAACGCCCTGCGCCCTCGGCGCATTGTCGTAACGGTCGAGACGAAAGCGGGCCCATGAGAGATTTCGCCGTGCCGGTGAAGCGGAACTTGTTTCCCGATAGCGCATTCCAGCTCAGGGCTAAACGGTTTCGAGGCTCAAAGGCAAGGGTTATGTTGAAAAAACGCCCGAGCCTTCGTCTGTACTATTCTGAGTAAGTGATCCCATGCCGTAAAGAAATTAGGGAAAAACCCGTAGCCGTGCTGATCTGAAACAAAAATCAAGAGTTCATGCGTCGCACTATGCTATTGATGACGTGACGCACGGCGTATTTCGATCGGGGCGGAAAGACGGCGGCGTGAGTGTCGTTTGAGGGCTAAAGATTGAGAATTGAAGGCGGGTTCCGCAGACTCGAAAGTAAAGTGGTGGCCTTTTGGGGCGCGATCCTCGACGTCCTGCCTCAACCGGCCGCCGTGCTGGGCGATACCGGCGTCGTCGTCGCCGTCAATTCGCACTGGGCCGCGGATGGCGAACGCATCGACCTCGGGACAAACTTTCTAGACGCCATGCGCGAAAGCGCCGCGAACGATCCGTTTGCGCGTCGTTTGCTCGATGGGATCGAAGCGGTCGTTTGCGGCGAGAAGGACTCCTTCTCCTGCGAGGCTTCTGATGGGGATCGGGACGGGCGCTGGGCCTCGCTGGAGGCGCGCGCGCTTCCCGGGGACTTCGGCGGGACGCTGCTCATCAGAGGCGTTGCGGGGCCTTCCGGCCGCTCCCCCGAGCGCCGGGCCGGGGCCGCCGGGCGCGGATCTCCGGAAAGCCCTGCGGAGCTTCTCTCCCAGCGTGACGAACTGGAATGGATCTACCAGAACGCGCCGATCGGTCTTTGTCTGCTGGATCTCGATCTTCGCTATCTGCGCGTCAATCAGCGTCTCGCCGAGATGAACGGCCTGCCCGTCGAGGCCCATATCGGCCGCAGCGTCTTCGAGACCGTTCCCGCGCTCGCCGCCCGCGTCAAGGAAATCGCCCACCAGCTGCTGGAGACGAGAAAACCCGTTCTCAATGCGGAGTTCGCCGGCGAAACGCCCGCAGCGCCTGGCGTTCCCCGCTGCTGGAACACCGGCTGGTATCCGGTTCTCGACAAGAATGGCGAGATTATCGGCGTCGGCGCGGTGGTCGAGGAGACGACCGAGCGCAAGCGCGCAGAGCAGGCGCTACGGGAGAGCGAACAGCAGGAGCGCCGCCGTTCGGCGGAGCTTCAGGCCCTGCTGGATACGGCGCCCATCGGCCTGTCGATCGCCCTCGACCCGCAGGGCCTCAGCATCCGCGGCAATCGCGCAAATGAGCAGATATTCGGCGTCGCGCCCGGCGGGGAGCTGTCCAAGACGGCCGCGAACGCTCCCGCATTTCAGGTGCTGAAGGGCGGGCGCGTCCTGACGGCCGGCGAAATGCCCATGCAGCGCGCCGTCAGGGGCGAGGCGGTCGCGGGAGACGTCTTTGACGTTCGCCGGGAGGACGGGGAACTCGTCAGCGTCTTCGCCAAGGCCATGCCGCTCTATGACGAAGGCGGCAATCCGCGCGGCGCGGTCGGCGCCTTCATGGACATCACGAAGCCAAAGCGTGCGGAGGACGCGCTGCGCGAAAGCGAGGCGCGCTTCCGCAGCCTGGTGGAAGCCTATGCGCAGGCCGTGTGGGAGACAGACCCCGAAGGCGTCGTGGTCTCGGACAGCCCGTCGTGGCGGGCTTATACGGGGCAGACGCTCGAGGAATTTCTGGGCTGGGGCTGGCTCGGCGCCGTGCATCCCGACGACCGGGCGCACGCCGCGCGCGAATGGCGCAGGGCCGTCGCGTCCAAGTCCCTTTTCGACACCGAGTATCGGCTCAAGATCAGGGATGACGGTTGGCGCTGGACCAATGTGCGCGGCACGCCGCTCCTCAGTCCCGACGGCGAGGTCCTGAAATGGACCGGCATGAATATCGATGTCGACGCGCGCAAACGGGCCGAAGCGGCGCTGCGCGATAGCGAGGAGCGGCAGGCTTTCCTGTTAAGGCTGACCGACGCGCTGCGCCAGATCGTCAATCCTCACGAGATCCAGGCGGCCGCCTGCCGCCTGCTCGGCGAACATCTTGGCGTCAATCGCGTCTCCTACGCCGACATCGAGGGCGAGGAATTCATCGTTCGTGAAGGTTACGCGCAGGGCGTGGACCCCTTCATGGTTCGAATGCCAGTCGCCGATCTCGGCGCAAAGCTCATCGACTCTTATCGACGCGGCGAGACCGTCGCGATTGATGACGTTTTCGCCGAGGAAGGCTTCACCGAGGCCGAACGGGAGAGGTTCAAGGCCGGCCAAATCACCGCGCTGGCGAGCGTCATTCTGAGCAAACAGGGGCAATGGGTGGGCACGCTTTGCGCCCACAACGCGACGCCGCGCGCATGGCGAGCGCTCGACATCGAGCTGGTGCGCGAAGTCGCCGAGCGCATCTGGTCTTCGGCTGAACGCGCGCGCGCCGTGGCGGCCTTGCGCGAAAGCGAATTCAGACTGCAGTTGGCCCTGAATTCCGGCAATATCGGCATTTACGAAGCCAATCTCGAAAACATGGAGATGATCTGGGACGATCGCCTGCGCATGCTGTGGGGCCTGCCAGCCGGCGCACCCATCGGTTACGCAGATTTCCTGCGCGGCGTTCATCCCGGCGACCGGGAGCGCGTGGCGCGTGCGATCCACAGGGCGCTCGATCCAACGGGGCAGGGCAACGTCTTCGTCGAATGCCGCGTGGTGGGACGCGCCGACGGCGTGGAGCGCTGGGTCGCCGCGACGGGCGCTGTGTTTTTCGAGAATGGTCGCGCGATCCGCATCGTCGGGACGGCGCAGGACATCACGGCGCGCAAGCGCGCTGAGGCCGAGCGGCAGAAATTCGTCTCGCTCGCCGAGCAGAGCCTCGAGTTCATCGGCATTTGCGATATGGATTTCGTGCCGCTTTACGTCAATCCCGCGGGAGCCGCGCTTGTCGGGCTTGAGAGAGCGCAGGCGCCCAAGGTTCTTGTGGGCGACTTTTTCTTCGAGGAAGATCGTCCGTCGGTCGACGCGTTCTTCGAACGCGTCAGGCGCGACGGACACGCCAATATGGAGATCCGCTTTCGCCATTTCGTCACCGGCGAAGCGCTGTGGATGCTCTACAATGTCTTCGTTCTGCGAGACGAGCGTGACGAGCCCCTCGGATTTGCGACCGTCAGTCGCGACATCACTCAACGCAGACGCGTCGAAGACGCTTTGAGAGCGGCCGATCGTCGCAAGGATGAATTCCTCGCGACGCTGGCTCACGAGTTGCGCAACCCCCTCGCTCCGATCCGCAACGCCGTCCATGTGCTGCGTCATGACGCCGCCGCGACGATGAAATCGGCGCGGGACCTCACCTTGCTTGCGATGGTCGACCGGCAGGTCGACCATCTGATCCGACTCGTCGACGATCTGATGGAAGTGTCTCGGATCACCCGCGGCAAGATCGAACTCAGAAAGCAGCGGGTCGATCTTGGCGAGGTCTTGCGTCACGCCATCGAGACCGCGCAGCCGACGATCGATCAGGCCCACCATCGTTTGCATGTCGCGATGCCGCCCGAGCCCGTCACGGTCGACGGCGATCCCGTGCGTCTGGCTCAGGTCTTCACGAATCTCCTGAATAACGCCGCGAAATACACGGAACATGGCGGAGACATCGGGCTTATGGTGGAGCGGCGCGCCGGGGAGGCGGTCGTCACCGTGCGGGACAGCGGCGTGGGCATTCCCGCCGAAATGGCGCCGCGCGTCTTCGACCTTTTCACGCAGGTCGACAGGACGCTTGGTCGCGCCCAGGGCGGACTCGGCATAGGGCTGGCCCTGGTCAAAAGCCTGCTGGAACTGCACGGAGGCGCCGTCGAGGCGCAGAGCGAAGGACTTGGTCGCGGCAGCGCCTTCATTGTTCGCCTGCCGACGCCGCCGGATGTATCGAGGGAGGAAACCATGCCGGCGACGGCCTCGAACCAGACGTCAGCCAATCGCCGAATTCTCGTGATCGACGACGACCACGACGTCGCGGACAGCCTCGTCATGTTCCTGGAAACCTTCGGCGCCACGGTGCAGGTCGCCTATAGCGGCGCAGCGGGTATCGAAGCGCTCGTTTCGTTCAAGCCGGACCTTGTCTTTCTCGACCTCGGCATGCCCAGCATGGACGGCTACGAAACTGCGCGCCGCATCCGTGCGCTGCCCGAAGGCGCCGGCGTGCAACTCGTCGCCCTGACCGGATGGGGGCAGGAGCAGGTCAACGACCGCGCCCGTGCGGCGGGGTTCGATCGCCAGCTTACGAAGCCCGCTGGCTTCGAAGCGCTCCAGGAGCTCTTAGGATCGCTCTGATCGCCCGGTCTCGCCTCGCCGCTTGAGCCTCTTTCCCCGCCCGGAAACTCGTCCCGCTCGCTTATTGACAGGCGTCCGCCCCGATTGGTCACGCGCCGGCATACTGTTGCCCGGGCGTCTCCAATGACGGTTCATAATATGAATTGTTTGAACGACCTCGAGACGCTTGCAGTGCGCGTCAGATGCGGCGCAGGGGCCGCGCAAGGGCCCCGGCGAGAATGGCTGGCTTTTATTCGCCGCTGTCGGCCTGACGTCGAAGAATCCGGAATGAAAACAAGGTTGGAGCAGCGGAATTGAGGCGCCAGAAAGTAACTATTGGGGCAATTTCTATGCGAAAGCTTGGCGGTAGGGTGCGATGCTTTACACGTTAACCATATCGATTTGAGCGTTTATCTCTTTGATTCAAAAAGTCAAATTTATCACGGATAAATTCGAGAATTTATTTCTGGATTGTGGCTTGAACCGCGTATAGGTTTTAATAGTTAACTATTAGTTAATGGCGGTACTGTGTTTTAATGGAGCAGCGATATGAGTTCCGAGTTCAAAATCCGTCGTCGTCAATTGCTCCTCGGCGTGGCGGCGGGATTAGCGCAATCCGCGGTCCCGTCGAACATTTTGGCAGAGCAACTGGAGCCCGTTACGCCGAGGTTGGGCAAGAGGCGGGGCGCGCAGGACGATATGATCCCGAAGGATCCGTCCAATCCGTTTTTCAGGCCGCAGGGCGGACGGCGGACGAAACCTGTAGAGGTTCCGCGATCGATCGACGGCGAGGGGCTCGAAAAGGAAGACAAGAAGCGCAAAGACAAAGGCGCGTTGCTCGAGCCTGAATCGGAGCCCGAAGCGAAGATCGAATTTGCAGCGGCGACCGACGCCGACGAAGGGCTGATCCAGACCGCCGCTTTCACGATCCCTGCGCTTTCGCTGGATGACGAGAACATCGAAACCGTGCAGGTAGCGGCGCCCTCGGGGACGCTCGTGCTCTTCGACACCTCGGGGGCATGGGGGTGGCTGGGCGAACTCTACGGCATCATGATCGCCAATCTCGCGAGCCATTTCGGCTCCTACACGCTTATGCCGGTCAATCAATACACCGCAGGCAAGATGGCCAGTTACAAGGCGGTGGTCTATGTCGGATCGACATATGAAGAGACGGGTCTTGCGACGAGTCCGTTCCTCACGGACATACCAAATAATCAAACAGTCAATGTCGTATGGATCGCCCACAATATTTGGCTGTTGCCGTCGCTCTCCGCGACCTACAACATCCCGTTGACGTTCTACGAGTATCCGTCGCCGACGAGCCCGATGAGGGTGGTCGACGCCGTCAAATACAAGGGCGTCAGTTTCAAGAGATACGACCAAAACGCAGACGGCATCATGACCTTTGGCGCTCTGGGCGCCGGCGTGACGGCGCTTGCGAACTGCGTGCGCAAGGACCTTACCGAGTTCCCTTGGGCGGTGCGCTCCAAGAACCTCACCTATATTGGCGAAAATCCGCTCGTCTATCTCACGGAGGGCGACCGCTACCTGATTTTCTGCGATCTCTTGTTCGATGCGCTTGGCGCCACGCCGGTTGCAACGGGGCCGCGCGCCATCCTGCGTCTCGAGGACAACGACTTCCAGTCCGAGCCTACCAAGCTCCGGCAGGTGGCGGATTGGTTGCAATCGCAGGGCGTGCCGTTCGGCTATCACATCGTCCCGCGTTATCGCGACCCGCTCGGTTTCTACAATAACGGCGCGGCTCAAAATATCGCATTCACCAACAGGAGTCAGAGGGCGTTCCGCAATGCCCTGGTCTATTTGCAAGGCAAGGGCGGCGTGCCCATCCTGCATGGGTGGACGCACCAATATTACAACACCGCCAATGACCCGAATGGTCTGCCTTATATGCTGAACCCGGAAACGGGCGTCTCGGCGGACGACTGCGAGTTCTTTCGCCTCATCTGGAACGCAAGTACCAGCACATTCACCTATGCGGGACCGCTGCCCGAGGATCTCGCGAACCACCGGAACAAGGTCAACACCTGGGTGGCCGGGCGCATGACGAGCGCACTGAATGAAATCACCACGGCGTTCACCAACGACGGGCTGACGGCGGCGAAGGTCACGGCGAACACGCCGACGCTTTTCACGACGCCGCACTATCTCGGCACCGCCACCACGATGATGGCCTCGTCGGTGAGGTTCGCTGCGCGCGCGGAAAGAGCGCTCTATTTCGGCGGCACATTGGCGGCGAAGGCGGCGTCTCCTTTCGACTACACGAAGATCGACTACACCAAACTCGCCGGCCAGTATTTCCCTTACACGGTGAGGGATATCTATGGCGGCAAGGTGCTTCCGGACACGCTCGGCTCGATCGAACCGACGGCTTATCTCGGCTATGCCGCCCGGTTGCCGGAGGACATTATCGCGGACGCCGCCAGGATCAAGGCGGTGCGCGACGGCGTAGCGGCGTTCCAGTACCACTCCTATCTGGACATCAGCTACCTTCAGACCGTCGTCACCGGCCTGAAAAATCTCGGCTACACATTCGTCGCACCGACGTCGCTGTAGTCTTGCAGCGCCGGCGCGACGAAGACCCCCTTCGTCGCGCCGGTCGCACTTGGAAGGCGACCGTTATTGCTTGAGAGCGACTGCGCAGTCTAATAGTAAAGCTCAGGCTTTCGCAAGTTATGCAATCGACGGTTATGGCTTTATCTCTTTGATTCCCAGATAAAAATCATCACTAACTGTAAACAGAAAATTAAATTTCTGGATTGTCCCTTCATCTGCATATAGGTTTTAATAGTTAGCTCGCTCTTGGTGGCGGAAACTGTGTTTTTGGAGCGGTGATATGAGTTCTCAGTTCAAAATCCGTCGTCGTCAATTGCTCCTCGGGGTGGCGGCAGGGTTAGCGCAATCATCGCTCCCCTCGGACCTTCTGGCGCAGTCGCTGCAGCCCGTTCCTTCGAGGCGGAGCAAGAGGCGGGGCGCGCCGGACGATATGATCCCCAAGGATCCGTCCAATCCGTTTTTCAAGCCGCAGGGCGGAGCGCAGACGAAACCTGTTCATCAGGTTCCGCGATTGATCAACGGCGACGGTCTCGAAAAGGACGACAAGAAGCTCAAAGGCAAGGGCGCATTGCTCGAGCCGGACGACGAGATCGAATTCGCGGGGGCGACCGACGCCGACGAGGGGTTGATCCAGACCGCGGCTTTCACGATCCCCGCGCTTTCCCTTGATGAAGAAACCACCAAAATTGCGTCCTCCAGATTCGCGCCGGTGCTGCCGCAGCGGCCGCTGACGCTCGTTCTGTTCGACACCACGGGACAGTGGGGTTGGCTCGGCGAACTCTACGGCATCATGGTCGCCAATCTCGCCAGCCATTTTGGCGGCTATACGCTGATGCCGGTCAGTCAATATACAGCAGGCATGATGGCGAACTACAAGGCGGTCGTCTATGTGGGCTCGACCTATGACGAGACCAGCCTTGCGAACGGCACGACTCCGTTCCTCGCCGATGTTCCGACATACCAGAACGTCAACGTCGTCTGGATCCACGACAACATCTGGCGCCTGCCGTCGATCAATTCGACCTACAAGATTGCCTGGGCCGGCTTCGAGACGCCGCCCTCGTCGGTCGGCGCGGTCACCTACAAGAACGTCAGTTTCAAGCGCTACAACCAGAACCCCGACGGCATCATGACCTACGCGACGCTCGATCCGAGCGTCACGGTGCTGGCGAACTGCGTACGCGCCGACAACACGACCTTCCCTTGGGCGGTGCGTTCGCTGAACCTCACCTATATCGGCGAGAACCCGCTCGTTTATCTCACGGAAGGCGATCGATACCTCATCTTCTGCGATCTGCTGTTCGACGCGTTGGGCGCTACGGAAGCGCCGGGTGGGAAGAAAGCGATCCTGCGTCTCGAGGACAACGACTTCCAGTCCGATCCCGTCAAGCTCCGGCAGGTCGCGGATTGGCTGCAATCGCAGGGCGTGCCCTTCGGCTATCACATCATCCCGCGCTATCGCGACCCGTTTGGCTTCTACAATAACGGTCAGCCGCAGGACATCAGGTTCAACAATCCCGCCATGGCGGGCTTCCGCGACGCGATCGTCTACTTCCAAGGCAAGGGCGGGGTGCCGATCCTGCACGGATGGACGCACCAATATTACAACATCAATTATGTGTCCGAAGCGCTTAACCCGGAAACGGGCGTCTCGGCGGATGATTGCGAGTTCTTCCGTCTCATCTGGAATGCGGGCGCCTCCACGTTCACCTATGC
Source organism: Methylocystis parvus (assembly GCF_049675845.1). GTDB lineage: Bacteria > Pseudomonadota > Alphaproteobacteria > Rhizobiales > Beijerinckiaceae > Methylocystis > Methylocystis parvus_A. Next base: position 1,913,693 of record NZ_CP187161.1, on the reverse strand, counting down.
GGGACCTCTGCCACAGGACATCCAGGACCATCAGAATAACGTCAACACCTGGGTTTCGGGTCGCATGACGAGCGCGCTGAACGATATCGCGCTGGATCCGCGGATCACCTTGCCGACGCTTTTCACGACGCCGCACTATCTCGGCACGACCACGACGCTGAACGCCGCGTCTCAAAAATTCGCTGCGCGCGCTGAAAGAGCGCTATATTACCCGGGCATATTGGCGGCGAAGTCGGGCGGCTCCTTCGACTACAGGCTGATCGACTATTCGAAAATGGCCGGCCAGTATTTCCCGTACAAGGTGAAAGACATCTATGGCGGCAAGGTGCTGCCCGACACGCTCGGCTCAATCGAGCCTGTGGCGTATCTCGGCTACGCCGCCCGTCTTCCGCAGGACATTATCGACGATGCGGCGCGACTCCTGGCGGTGCGCGACGGCGTAGCGGCGTTCCAGTATCACTCCGATCTGGACATCAGCTACCTTCAGGCCGTGGTCACCGGTCTGAAAAATCTCGGCTACACGTTCGTCGCTCCGACGTCGCTGGTGTAGCCTTGCAGCGCCGACGCGACGGAGCGCGCCTCCGTCGCGCCGATCGCGCATAGGCGGCTTACGCTGAATGGCTTCAAACGCGCTCGCCGTGGCGGGACGCGTTTTATCGCCGTTGGGAATGCCGTCGCATCCCCTCGACGACTTCAGGAAGCGCGTCCGCCACGGCGAGGCTGTGCGCCGTTTGATTTCGCGTGAGCGAGCAGGCGCGCGTTTCCGAGCGGAAGGCGACCATATCCGATTGCGTGATTTGGAAGATGGCGAGAGAGACGGGGCTCGAACCCGCGACCTCCGGCGTGACAGGCCGAAGATATAAAAGAAAAATCAGCGGCCTATGATTTGTAACGGAGCATGTTCGCCTACGCGATATCAATAACTTCCGCGCGCGGATTCGTAATGGAATTGAGGTGACGACGAACGTCTTTCGGGCCGAACGAATCCCCCGTCCAGCCGGATGATTGGAGCCCGTCCGAGGGCCTTTCGCTCGCGCCCATTTATGAACTCGCCGGCGGGCCCGGGAACGATGAGACCGGCGCAGGGGACGAAACAACAAAAAGCCCGGCGTGGCGGAGCCAGCCGGGCTACATTGGTTGAGGCAGGGCGCTACTCCAGCGGCGCGCAGCGCGGCGGCCGTCGCCACCATGTCACGTAGATTTTGGCGACGATCTGCACGAGCACCCAGAACGCGGCGAGGTAGTAACCCGCGTCGGCGGCGAGTCCTGCGCCTTGGTGGAACATATCGCGCCAGTACGTCCCAGCCGCAACGCCGCCGGCGACGCCGGCGCCGATGGTTTCAGCGATCGGCGTCGTCAGCGCCTGCGCCGCGTTGGAAAAATGTTGCTGCATATTCGGCATGCCGCTGCATCCCCTAACCACGTTTTAAGATCGTTGAGCATTATGGTCGGCAGCCGCTCAACACCCTTCCTGTTCGAGCGGCTAGAGGCGCGCCGGGCGCTGCCGTACCCGCGCGCCTCGTCTCACTCTCCGAACTCCCGCCGCACGTCGGCATAAAACGCCTGGCAGTCTCCAACCGCGCGATTGGCCATGTGCGCCGCGCGGCGGTTTTCCAACGCGAAGATTTCGAGATGCTTGCCTTCCGTCGCGTCCGGCAGCGGCGCCTTGCGGCAGGCTTCCGCCATGGGTGGCAGAATCGGCTTAACGATTTCCGGCCTTGTCGATCTGTTGCACGCGGCGCACGCGAGCGCGGTCAATGCGGCAATCATCGGCTTTGCGGGCTTCATGGACGGGGCCTTTCTTCGCGATGGCGGAATTCAAGCGATCGATCTCCGCCTGCATGGCGTCGGCGTGCGCGTTGGCCATATGGATGTTTAGGCGGTCCTTGGCGCGGAGCTCATCGGTTGCCTTGGCCTCGCGGGCGCGCTCAACGATGACGGCCTGCTGGGCTGCGGCGATGGCTGCTGCCTCACGCTCGGCGCAGCGCTCATCGGCGCGGTGGCCGGACCAGAGCCACGCGACCGCGAACGCGATTATGATTTGGCCGATGCGGGAGGCGGCGAAGTCGCGGAGAAAGGTGAGGAGGATGGCGGGCATTAGGCCTCGCCTCCGCCGGCCGCGAACACAGCGTCCTCAACCCGCGCGGCCTGGATCCGCGACGCGGCGCGCCAGGCGATGAAGACGAGCGCGGCGATTGTGACCGTGACGCCGAGCGCGATGAAGAGCGGAGCATAGGTCTTGAGCAACTCGATAGTCGGCGCGCCAGCGTCCCACCCTTGCGCAAGATCACGCGCCTGCTGGGCATAATCCTTGGCTTGCGCCGCCGCGCTCATCGCGTCGCCCACGCCAATCGTCGCAGCGCCGTTCTTGATCTTGTCGGCCAGCGTCACCGTGCGGGAGCCGGAGGCGCGGAGATAGTCGACAGAGACCCCTTCGTCTTCATGGAGATCGTCGGCCGCGATGAAGCGCACGGGAGCGCCGGTCTGGCCAACCTCGGTCGCTGCGAGGAACTGCGCGCGCTCGCCTTTACGACGGCCTGTGATTTCCGGTGGCTTGTTCCACATCAGAAAGGCGTCGCCGGCGCCGCGGTAGTTGCCTGCGTTGAGACGGCGGACAACGGTCGAATTGCGGAATCCGCCCGTCCCGATGTTGAAGCAAAGCGAGACGAGCGCGTCGAACTGCCCCTGCGTCATTGGCACAGTCACGGCGTTGACGACAGCCGACTCGAACTTGCGAAGGTCGCGGGTCAGGATGGCGTCGACTTCGGCCTTGCCGATGACCATTCCGGGCGTGACGAACGGAGGGCCCGCCGCCGACGTGTGGCCGACGCCGATCGTAAGCACGCCAACTGAATCCTTGTATACCTTCGTCTTGAAGCCCTCGCGCTGGATCAACAGCGCGCGACCTTGTGCGCTCATCTGCATGGTTGAGACCTTCTGTGTTTAGTGGTAAAAATTGCTGGTGAAGGCGAGAGCTGCTTTTGCAGGTTCTGGTTCGATTCCAGATGCGAGCGGTTAGGTCTGCTCGCATGGCGAAAATGGTAGAGGCGCTCGCCTTCACTCCTCCGTCCAATGTTTCCCGCATCGTCCACTATTCCCGGTCCGATCCCCGAACATGACCCGGGCGAGCCCGATCACGTCGCGCGCAATCCAGCCGGCGGCGAAGGCCGCAGCGATGCAGAACGCCATGGCGTGTTCCTGTTGTTGGTGGTAGATCGATGTAAGTGGGAGCGGAGCCGGTGGAAGCGCCTCATTACTGTGAGCGTGTCCCCGCGAGTGATCCAGGGATACCGCGTCGCTCTCACATCTTCCGCTTGCGCCAATCCGCCCACTTGAACGCCGGCCGCCGCGCATACGCGAACGCGTCCCGCACGATCCAAAGCGACAGCGCCCCGGCTTCAAGAGACGCGCCGAGAACGACCATCCACAGCGTTTCAGCTATCACAGCCTCCTGAGACCAGAGACGAGCGCAAGCAGCCACCACGCCAGCGCGAGCGGGAATAGGGCGCGGAACCGGCGCGGGGCCTTCATTCGACGGCGCCGTTGTGGAGAATGCGCTTGCGGATGTTGAACGCCAGCGTCACGGATCTGAGCGTCTCGTCATCGAGATAGGGCTCAAGCGGCGGGATGAGGTCGACATAGGCGCGGTCCAGATCGTCGGCGCTCTCGGCGGCTGAGAAGGCGGCGAGGGCGGCCTGCAGGTCGCGGTCGATGGAGGTTGGCGCCGTCATTAGGTCCACGTCCCGCCGCTTGCCGCGTCAGCCGCGCCAAGTTTTCGAATGATGATATATGACCCGGCCTTCACGACCGCCGCAGCCGCAACGCCAAGCGAAACTTGCGGGATGACTGTCCCCTGGGATGTGACATTGATCGTCCCTCGAATTCTCGCGTAGCCAACGGCCGACGTGCTCGCCGCTACTATGGCAGTATTAGCTGCGACATTGTATTGCGTCGCATAAAATGTTCCGGTTGCCGTCGCTTGATTTGCGACTTTTGCTGCAATTGTATCAAATGCAAATGTAAATGTAGCCGCGCCACCAAAGGCAAACCCGAATGCGCCGCTAGATGTCGACATGCTGTTAAGAGAGAAATAGCACTCAAACTCGTATATGCCGGTTTCGAGGGTAATCTCTCCGTTTGTGCTGACGTTGAAAAGCTTCTGCGCCGCCGTCTGACTCGTCAGCGTATAGTCGCTTTGGAGGCGGGCCCATGCGTAAAGGTCGCCACTGCCTCCCCCGCTCGGCGTCGCCCACGTCCCATCCCCGCGCCAGAACGTCGAAGAACTTGCGCTTGTGCCGCCGTTGAGGTTCGCGACAGGGAGATTGCCCGTAACGTCGCCCGTCGAGAGGTCAGCCGCGCCCTTCGTCGCAAGTGCGCCGAGCCCCAAATTCGTCCGCGCCGTTGACGCGCTGGCGAGATCGGAAAGGTTAGCCGACTTCTGCGCGGCGCCCGTGATGCGGCTGTCATCGCCGGCGGCGACAGTGCCTGTCGTCGTCCCGGTGTTTTTCGCCGCCGCGTCGCCGAGAGATGGCACCCCGGTGAGGTCGGAATAGGCGCCAGAGGTCGCGACCGCCGCGAGCCCCAACACGTCGCCTGCGGAATGGGTGTGCGACGCCGCGGCGAAGGCGGTGGAAGCCTGCGTCGCCGCCGTTCCAAGGCCGAGCGTCGTTCGCGCGGTCGCGGCGTCTGTGTCGTCGAGAAGCGACAGGCCGAACGCCGACGCCTGCGAGTCGTCGATCTTGTTATCCAGCGCGGTTTGCAGGCCGGTGACATCCGAGATGGCGTGGCCATGCCCGAGAGCCGAATAGCGCGCATCGCCGCGCGCGTCGGTGTGGTATTGCGTGTGGTCGTCGTCGGAGAGCCCGGTGAGGGCGCCGTGGTCGGTGACGCCGCCGCCGGTCTGGTCGACCCATGCCGTGTCGTGATCTGCGGCGCTGGCCTTCACGAGGACTTGCCCGGTCGTCCCGCCAATCGGGACGCCGACGCCATTCGCGCCTGCTGGGCCTGTCGCTCCGGTCGAGCCCGCCGGGCCTGTCGCGCCAGCGGGCCCCGTTGGGCCAGCGGGCCCAATATCGCCAGCCGGCCCAGCCGCCCCCGTCGCGCCGGCAGGACCTTGAACGCCCGTCGTGACTTCGATAACGGCGGCGGGCGCGGCGACGGTGATTTCGATCACATCAGGCATCGTCGTTCGCCCCCCAATTCACGACATTGAGATAGCCGAGCAACAGCGTCGTCTCCGCCCCGCCGATGCGGCGCTCAATCTCGTATTTGGCAACCTTGCCCTCCGGTAGCGCGCGTGAATTCGCGACCGTCAGGGCGATTGAGATTGCGCCGGTCGTCGGGTCTGAAATCGTGATCCCGCTTGAAGGGGACGATTTGCTCAGTGAGCCCCCGTCCCAAACCGCGCGGAAGATGATCGTGGAGCCGGTGAGGTCGAGTGGATTTACCTTCGCCGCATCTTCGTAGAACGTGATGGGGATCGTCTTCGAATTCCCGGCGACAATCTCAATGTCGTAACGCGCGACCGTTGTTGGGTTGGTGCAGGCCATCGTGCCTTCCTTACATCGCGGCGGTGCGCGAGATTTCGCGATAGGTCGTCCCGTCTCCGATGAAGCGGACGACGAATTCCTTGGCGGTCGTCGTGCCAGTCGAGAGGACGCCTTGGGATTTGAAATTCGTGCCGAAGGTGATGTCTCGCGACGTCGTTCCGCTCGTCGTGACGATGATGGTGAATTCGTCTTTCAGCACGGAAGTCGCATTGATCGTCGCGTCGCCGGCCGGCGTGATCGTCGCGTCGCCAAGCGCCGGGTCCAGCGAGATCGCGCCGCTCGTCGCAAGCGCCCGCGTCGCCCGGTCGAGGTCTCCGAAGAGCTTCCAAATATTCGTCCCGGTCTTTTCGAGCCCTACCCACGCGCCTTTGCGCGCCGTCGCCTTGGCGCGGCCCGCCGGCGCGGTGATTGTGACGCCGGCGGCGCCCGCGAAGGAGATCGCCCCGCCGCTATGCAGGAACGTGATCTGCTCGCCAATATCGAACGGAACGTCGGCATTTGCAGGCACTGTGACTGCGACTCCGCTCGTATGCGTGCAGTCCAGGAATTTCCAGCTGTCAATGAGCGCCAGCGTCTTTGTCGTCGCGGCGACTTCAGAATATCCAGGCCGGCTAGTCGGCAGGATCAGCGTGACCGTCGACGCGTCGGAGAAGGTGATGACGGCTTCCGTCGGCGAGGTTTGCTCGATCGAAACGATGCTGAGCGGACCGTCGGCGAGCGCGGCTTGCAGAGCCATGATGGCGTCTGCAAGCGCGTAATTATTGCCGTCATATTGTTCCGCGGTGATCGGCGCGCCGGTCGGCGCCGGCCAGCGCACATCCTCTGTGCGCCAGGCGATGTCGTCGAGAAGAGACATTGGATGTCCTTAAGGAGGCGGGGGAGGCGCGAGTTCTTGGATGCGCGAAAGCGGCATATCCATAATCATCGTCTGGATGTCAGCGAGCGCGATGCCGGTCGGCGCCCACGACGCCCCGTCGAGATACGCATGCGCCGTCGACCCGACGACAAATCCCTGAATGTCGTGCGAGCCGTTCGAAATCTGCAGCCACGACTTGAGGCCGGAGATTGGGTTGCCGCTGACCGTGACGCCGGAGAGCGTCCCGTAGGGCGTGATGAAGTCGACGGCTGAAAAGCCAGCGGAGCCGACGCCGGAGATCAGGTAGCGAGACGACTCCGACTTCGCGAACGGGAAGTTTAGGACGCCGAAGTAATGCTCTTGCGGGTTTGTCACTGTGAACGACTTGCCGAGGAATGACCCCGTCGCCGTGTCAGCCGGGATCAGCGGCGGCGTATCGTCGAAGACAGCGGCAGAAATCGAAAGCGTCTTCATCTCGATTGCGAGGCTATCGAGCCCGCCTGAGCGGCTATAGAACAGCCACGGCACATCGGCGCTCGTCGACCCACTTCCGGGGCGGCTGAAATTCGATCCTCCGCCGCCGAAAGTCGTCTTTGTCGTGTAAAATGTGAATATTGCGTTTGAAGATTTTAAAGACGAGACAGACGCGGAAACCGCCGGGACGACGCCGGAATAATAGGAAATATCCGAGTCGTCGCAGGCATTTAGCAAGAATCCCTCAATGCCGATAGCATCTTGCGCTTCCAGCGTGTAGTAGTAAGTCCCTGAATGGCTTATAGCATATGGCTCATTATTCGGAGCGAAGTCCGTCGACGAGAGCGACACGCTCGTCGCATCCGCGCTGAACACGTCCCATGCCGTGTAATAGGTTCCGCTCGCTCCGTTGAATATCGGCTGCGCCGCCTTGTCGAGACTGCTGGCGGCGAACGACTTTAGCGCGCTCGTCTTCGAGACGACTGTAAACTGGTGGTTCGTTTCGGCGGAAGGCGTCGCAATTGTGCCGCCCATGCCGTCGTCAACGTCTTCGACCTTCAACGGGCAGAACGCGACACAGAAGCCACTTTGCAGCTTCGCCTGCATGGTTTTGAGCTTGTCGCTCCCCCAACTTCCATTGGACTCTTCGTCATAGGTCGGCGTCGGGTCCGTCGAGAGCTTCGACATGGGGATCGCTGCGATGCGATTGCCGGAATAGAAAACCGCCAGATACTTCGCCTCCCAGCTGACGTCGATAATCTGCTGGAATGGGTCGAGACGCCATGGCGGGTTGATGCTCGTTCCGTCGTATTCGGTGATGAGCGGCGTAAGGCCGGTGTAATCGTCATGGCCGGCCCAATCAAGGCGTAGCTCCATCTCCTGCCCGCGGTCGCGGCCGTTATACCACTTCGCCACTTTGACGCGGCGAACCTTGATCCATACGTCTTCGTTTGTCCCTTCGTCTGCGTAGACCTTGATGTCTTCATATTCGAGATGCACAGGCGGGAATGTGCCGGGAGAGAAGAAAGACCAGTCCGTCGCCTGTCCGCGGTCGCGGCCGTTGTAGGTGATGAGCCGCTCAATGACCTCGACGTCGAGCTGACCGCCGTCCCCGTCGATGCTGTGCGTCGAAACCACGCGCCCCGAAGCCGGATCGTTGCGGAACTCATATTCGGTCTCTTGCCCACGATTTCTGCCATCGTAGAAGGTGATCTTGTCGATCACTTTCAAATCGACATAGACGGACGAGTCGTCCGGGTTCTTGATGCGCCGAACCGACGTCGTGCGCGAGGCTTCGACCGCCATTACGCCGTTTCCTCTTTCTGCTTGTGCTTCACATAAAATTGCGTTTGCGACTGGTAGGTGGCGGTGAGAAGCGCCCCTTGCGCATTCCCGCCCCACTCGTGGCGGATTAATCCGTTGCTCTTCGTCAGCGCGGCTCCCGTCGTCAGGCGCGGCGGCGCATAGTCGGGCCGCTGGAACGGCTGGACGATGCGTTCGATCCCGGTTCTCATGCGGCGATGTCGATCATCTTAGGGACGCGCAGATTTGTCGTCTGGACGCGGTAGGAGGTCGTGAAGCTCTGTTCCGTGACCGGCCGCAGATCGAGCGCAAATTTTATCGCGAGCCCCGAGAGAGCGGCGTCGACCGTCGATGGGCCGCGAGAGGCGATAAAACGGTTGCTGTCGAATTCGGGGATCGACATGCCGTCGACATTCAACGGCGGCGTCGGGTTTGCTGCCGCGATGATATAGCGAAGCGACGCCCGCAAGGCGCTTGCTTGAAGGGCCGCGCTCCCGATCCATTGCGCCCGCGCGACAGCCTGCCCTGCCGTGAGTGGGAAGGTCAGCCCGTCGTCATTCGGGGCCGGGGAAGGGGGCGTGTAGCCGACAGCGTCGTCGATCGTCACGACGCCGCCTGCCGTCGACTGCACGCCAGGCGCGAATACCCCCGGCTCGGCATAGACGCCGACGCCGTCCTCGGCGCTCTCTGACCCGCCGTTGCCGATCGACGAAGCCAGCGTCATGTTCACCAGGAACTCGCCGCTCTGCCCGTCGCCGGTCATCTCATAGGAGATGATCTTTCCCGTCACCTGATGGCCCGGCAGCGTCGGCGCCGGAGCAGTCGCGTTCTTACGCAGGCTCACGAGCGGCGCGACATGGAAGGGGCACACGAGCGTCGTCTCGACGCAGCGCGCGCGCTCGATGAGCAACCGTGACGACTTGTTGAGAACATATTCGAGCGACAGCAGACCGCGCGGCGTCGAAAACCAGTTGCGCGCCGTGACGCGGCCCGGATAGCCGCCCGCCGGGATGGAGAGCGACGGCCCGCCCGCGCCGAGCGAAACCCACACCACGCCGCCATCGGCCACGGGCTCCCCGGCCGTCGTCGAGAAAGGCGGCGGAACGGCCGCGCCGGTCGTTCCCGCCTGCGTGCAGATGTGGAATGCGCCGCCCGGCGCTTGCATGCCGAGAGAAACAAAGATCGCCGATCCATCCAGCGTCGGCACGCCGTAGAAGGGCGAGAAGTTCGGCCAGGAGAAATGCGACAGTTGCCCGCTGGCGAGGCAGTATTGAAACGACCCCGTGCGGTCGTCCCGGATGATCTGCCCCTGGGATACGCTCGGCCCCGAGGTGCGCACGCGGGCGGCAGGGAAGAGCGCGGAGCGCATGATCGACAGCGCCGGGACGGGCGCTATGACCGTTCCGCGCGAGACATATGTGTCGGCGGCCCACTCGCCGATTTCCGGAAGGCTGTCGCCGAGAAAGGCGAACGTCGCTGTTCCGTCAGCCGTGGTGAGGTCTGCTTCGTCTCCATAGGCCGGCTCGACGCTGTCCAGCGTTCCAGGCGAGATGCAGATCTGATAGGCGCTCGAACCGCCAATCGGCGGGTTGGTCGGAAGCGCCACCTGGCCACGCGCGACGGCGCCGGACAGCAGCGCGCGCGGCTTTGGCTCCCACATCGGCTTGGAGAGATCCACGCTCGACAGGCTGATCGTCTCGACTTCAGGCGTGCGCCCGGCGTCGGAGAGAACGGGCTGCAAGTCGGCGGCAAGAGAGAAAGAGACGCGCTCGCTGCGGCGACGCTCGGCCTGATATTGCAGATAAAGGCCGCAATCGACGCGATACATCGGGATGTGTCCGACCGTCGCGCTCCAATTGGCGGAAGGGTCGGCGTAATCCTCGCCGATGATCCCGCCCTTTCCTTCCTCCTTGATGACAAAGGTTATGCACGGGGCGCGCGTACGCGGAACCGCAGACGAGCCTGACCCGGATATCGCGTCGCCGTCATTATGGCGCGGCGATTGATCGGTGAAGCCGCCGGAGCTCTGAACTGTGCCGCCGCCGTCGATGTCGTAATAATCCAGCGCCCACGACGCCTGAACGAACCAACCGCCGCCGAGAGAGGCGCCGGCCTTCGGCCAATCCGAGATCAGAGACTTCCCGCTGTAGGAATTGATTGCCCAGGCGCCGACGAAAACAGAGCCGCCGGAATCGATCTGCGACCAGACAGCTTCCGCTTCGGCCGCCACGGCGTCGAGCGGCGGCTGCGTCAGGCGCGGACGCGCGCCCCACAGCACGTCGTCCTCGCCGAGCTCGAGAACCCCATCCTCTCCCGTGAGAAGATGAGAGACCGTCACCGCATGAGCCACGGGGTCGATGTGATAGGCGACCGGCCGCGCGTCGATCACGGCCTGCGGATCGTTGCGATGCGCGGCGTCGACAAACACCGGGTCGAAATACGAGCCGCTCTTAAGCGACTCGGCGAGCACGAGTTGGTCGACCTTCCACCTCGACGAGCGGCCGACGAATTGCAACGTGACGAAAAAATCGTCGATATTCTCCGGATGGCCGACAAGGCGCCCGAAGAACAGCGGGACGACCGCAGACCCGTCCCAATAGGCGAGATAGAGCCAATAATGCTGGCCAGGCGCGATGTATTTGAACGACGGCGCATCGATCCAAGGATTGACGACCTCGATCTCGAGCAGCGCCGCCTCGCCTTCCGACTGCCTGAGAGCGAAGCGGAAGATATCGGTGTCCCAGCGGTAATGCTCCGACCCGAAGACATTGTCGTCTTCGTCAGTCAGCGCCGCGTAGAACGGCCCGCCTGTTCCAGGACCCGCCACGTCAGACCTCGTCCAGGATCATGCGCCAGGAGACATCGGCCGGCCACTCGTCTTTCCCGAGGCTGAAATCCATGACCTTGGCGAGAATCTGCGGGCGGTAGTAGGTGAAATCGCCCTCGACGCGCGTGCTGCCCGAGACGACCGGCCGCGCCGGCGAGCCGCCGGCCGTGCGGAAGGAAAGTTCATGGACGCAGGAGATCAGCAGCGATTGCCCGCGCCAGACCCCGTCGAGGGCAGGGGCGTTGACGTCCTTGCAGGTCAGTTCGATGCGATATTTCTGGAACGCGGCGAAAGAGATGTCTCGCAGAGCGCCGTTGACGTTGCGACGCGGGGGTATGTTCTGCTCGATCGGCGTCAGCGTCTCGGTCACGCCCCGCGCCGACCATGGCGTGAGGATCTGCTGACCGCTCAGCGCGACGACGAGGATCGTCCCTTCGGCGGGGAGCTCTGACATCAGATCCTCGTGATGCGCTGGCGCTGAGCGATGCGGGACAGCTGTTCGAAGGCGTCGTCGCCGCCAGTGAATGGCCCCGCCCGCTCCCCGTTGATGACGATATCGCCCGTCCTCACGGCGCCCCCTGAAGGCCCAACGCTCGCAGCGGCGGCGAACAGCCCGCCATCCTCGAAAGCGGGGAGCGGCATGGAGAAGTCCGGCGCCTGAAAGCGCACCGCGCTTAAGTCGCCGACAAGGCCGCCGAGCGCGAATTTCGGCGCGCGGAGATTATTCAGGTCATGAAACAGGCCGACGCCGAACTTGCTCACGGCGGCTGCCTTGATGACGTATTCGCCGTTGGAGAGCCATGAAAGGATGCTGTCGCTCGTCCCGGTTCCGGCGCCGCGGACATGGCCGCCGCCGGCATAGCCGCTATTGCCGCTGCCGCCGGTCAGGTCGTGGATCTTAGCCCCTCCGCTAAAGGATACGCGCGCAGCCTCTTGCAGGGCGGTCACCAGGGCCCGGACTACATCCGCAGCTTTGCTCGCTACATCGGCGATCGCGCCAATGCCACTGACGATGCTCGCAATCCACGGCGTCTCCACATTGTCGCCCCTGAAGGCGTTGACGACGTCGAGCATGACCTGGCTTGCCGTCGTGCCGATCGGCAAGAGAGCCCCCTGGATACGGCCCGACAGCGTCTCAAACGTCGAGGCGATCTTCCCCATGTTCTCGGCCTGCGTCTGGGCCTGGGTGATATCGGCGCCTGAGATCTGCGGCGTCTGCCGCGCAACATCGTTGAAATAGGCGTCCACGGCCGCCGGGCCCTGCCTGATCTTCGGCAGCAGCGCGGCGACGCCACCTTCTGTCGCTGCGCGGAGCTGCAAGGCTGGATCCTTGATGGCCGCTAGCGCCTTTGCCAAATTACGCGTGTTCTCGGTCGCGTCGCGGGCGTTTCCGGAGGCGTCCGTGAATTTGACGCCGAGCGCAGCCGCGAGGCCTTCTGTCCCCTTTAGCTCGCGGCCATAGAGCCTCACCTTCGTCACGCCGTCTTCGACGGTTTTTGAAAGGCCGATGACGCCATTCCCAGCGTTGAATAGCGAGGCGATGAGTCCGCCGCCGATCTGGTCTGAGGTCTGGTTTGCCGCCTTGGCCATGTTGCCGACGGCAGCGACGACGCCTTCCTGATCGAGCCCTGCCGCGGTCGCTGCCTGCTTCAGCTTTTGGTATTGGTCGGTGGTCAGCCCCGCTGCGTCCGCCGCCTTCTGCAGCTCGCGCGCCGCCTCACCGGCGCTGAGCGCAAGTTTGACGGCTCCGGCCGCCGCCGCGCCGGCGGCAAGCGGCAAGAGCAAGGGGGCGAAGCGCGCCAGCATCGGCAAAAGGGTGGAGAATGTCCCGCGCACGCCGCCGAACGCCTGGCTAAGTTGCCCGCCCTGTTGGATGGCGATCGTCATGATCGACGCGCCGGAGGCGAGTGAGGCTGTCACGTCGTTGAAGGTATAAACGAGCGCTTGGGCCTGCATTTTGGTGAGGCCGATGCTGTTCCCGAGATTGGTTGAAGCGGCTCGAGTCGAGTCGAAGCCGGCGGATGCGTTCCGGCCAAAAAGGCCGGCCATGATTCGAGCGGTCCCGCCAATCTTTCCGATTTCGCTGCTGACGCTCTTGGCTCCGAACTCCGCGCGACGAAGCGAGCGCTCGAGCTCGTTCATCGGCGTGAAGTCGGCGCTCTTCAGCTTCTGCGTAAAGTCTTCTCCCACTTTCGCCAGATCGCGGAACGCGCGCTTCACTTCTTCGCCGCCAATGAGTGAGATGCGCGCTGTTAGGTCATTTCCCATTAGCCGAAGTTCTCCTCAGATGTTTCGCAAACAGGCCTGGCAGCGCCGCGCGCCCCGCCGCCGGAGCCTCCATGACGTCAAAGCGCTTCCGCATCTGGACCGTGGTGACGCCAAAAAACACAGGCACGTAATCGACGCCCTTGATGGCCGGCTGTCGCTGCCCCTTCCCGCCTGGGAACATCTTGGCGAAGCGCCCGCGCTTTTTCTTTTTCGGCGGGACGCGGATCAAAAGAGGATGCTTCTTCCCCTTCACATAGATCAGGTCTCCGAGACTCTTGCTTTTCTTGGCCCACTTCTGCGGCGTCATTTTCCGGCCGCCGAAGTTCTTCGCCGCAGGACCTCCAGGGATCGGCAGCCACATGATTGGCTTGCCTGAGATCGTTCCGCCTGTCTGGAAAATCCCGGCGTAGGGTATCTTGTGATACATGAACGCCGCCGCGCGCAGCGAGGCTCTGCCCTTCGGATAAGCCTCTACCCGCAAGGCGTTCTGCCAACGCTTTGAGAAGCCGCCCGCCGCGATGGCTGCTCGGCCGCGCTTTTTGACGATAACGCCTGCGTCCGAGACAGCGGCGCTCGCCGCCTGCGCCATGTTGTCGAGCATGCCGTCAAAGACTCGGCGGACCTGATCTCTGCTTAAGCCCGTGACGACAACGCTAGAAGCCATCTCCTTCCGTCATCTCCTTTAGCGTCTTCTTCACGACGTCAGGCGGGCTGTGGTAGGCTTGGCGCGCAACGCTCAAATCGATGGCGGCTTCCCGCCTCATGCGCCTATGGGCCAGCGAAGCGAATGCAGCCGCCTGGCGCGGCGTATAGCGCCAAACGGACTCGGGCGGGTGGCCGGCGAAAATCAGGAACTCGACAAGCTCTGCGAGTCCGACGAGGTTTTCCGCGCGCCATCGATCGCGGCCAGCAAGCGGTCCACGATGTTGATCAGCTCCGCGTCGAAGAGGCCCGCCTCGACGAGCGCCTCGGCTAAAGGGCGGGGGCCGTTCGGCGCCGTCGCCTTCCAGATCGCGGTAAGAACGCGCAACTGCTCATCCGGGAGAAGACGCTTCGCGGCCTCTTCATGTTCTGCCGAGAAATGGCGCCCGGTTCCCGACGCAATGATCGCCGATGCAACCTCGGGGCCAAGGCGGGCGATATCGAGACTCTTCTCATAGCCTTCTTGCTGGCTGAAGATGCTTTGCAGCACGGGAAAGCGCGCAACGAGCGCGGCGATAGCGCCAATGCCGAGGCCGGGGGTCTCGAGCTCCCGGCCTCGCACGGTGACGCTGCACACCACATTTTCGATCGGCGCGATATCGAGAAGACTGGCCATCACGCAGCCTCACTGAACTTGCCGAAGGAACCGAGACCGTCGAGATTGACCTCGCCCTTCAGATCATATTGCGCCCACGAATCTGAGATGAAAGGGACGGCGCTGTCAGGCTGAAAGGCGACGTGGCCGAAAAAGGCACTGCGCCGAGGGCCAACATCGTTGGTTCCCTCGCATTTCACCTGGCAGGTAATTTCCGCTGCATCGAAAATTTCGATTTCGCGGTTTGGAGAAGATCCGGAGAGCGTTCCGAGTAGCGCGATCTCCATGTTCTCCATCGTTCCTTCTTCAAAGGTGATAGCGAGCGACCCTTTCTTGCTGAGAATGACGGTCTTATCGCGCACCTTGATGCCGGCGCGCGAGGTAAAATGCTCGTCCTTTTCAACCTCCGGCGTGAATTCAAACTTAGGCACATTGCCAACATCAACCCAGGGCACATAGGCCCAGGTCACCGTGCCGTCAGTGATCGAAGACGTCGTCCCAGAGGGGCCGGTCCCCGGAGAGGCCGCTGAAGTTCCGCCGGTTGTGGCCTTGTAGAGATTTTTGCTCGTCGGCATGTAAACGTAGTCGCCGGTAGCAAAATCCGTCTCGGCGGCCCAAGCGACAGGTAGCTTCGTGAACCGGCGAACGGACACGACGCCCTTGAGGATCTGCAGATTGTCAGTTGAAGACGCCATCTCGAAAGGCTCCGTTCTTGGCGGTTAAAGCTCGACTTCGCTGAGCAGCAGCGGGTAGGTGAAAGTGAAGGCGACGCCGGCCTGTCCCATCATGTTGCGGCCCATCACGTCGCGCGTGCCGCAGCCGGTGTACCGAACGTCGCCATTGGCGCCGGTGATTTCGTTGAGATCGCTATCCGAGAGCACGGCGGCGACGAGGCGACGGCGCAGATCCGCGCGCGCCTTGGCGAGGTCCACAGACGTCGCCCCTTGCGCGAAGATCGTGATGTCCGGAATCATCGACACGACGTCGTTCCGACGCCGGCGCGGCGGGCCTTCTGGCTCCTCGACACTCTCGTCGCCGTCGTTGATGAGGATGGCGGGGCGCGGCGCTTCCGGGATTTCCTCTCGGTTACGAAAGACCGCGCTTCCGCCCACCAGGCAACCGGCGATTTCGGTAAGTCTTTCGAGGATTTCCTCGCGCCTGTCACGCATCAGATCTGCACCAGAATGAGGGCGTATTCGCCGTGCGCCTCGCCGGCCGGACCGGGCTTTGGCTTATAGCTCTCGATGCGCCAGCTCTTTCCGGAGAGAGAGACGGTCGCACCGAGAAGCTGATCGGGGCGTTTCGATTGCGCGGCGAGGTCGGCGGCGCGGATCATGGCGACGGGCTGAATCGTCGGAATGTCCACGCTGCCAAGGGTGATTTCGAGGCCAGCCGTCATGTCGATCGCCGGCAGCGTGAATGACCCAGCGCCCTTCGCCAAAGCAAAGGACGCCGAGACGCTCATCACGTCGTAGATCGGGCCTAGGGCGAGGGCCTCGAAATCTATCGTCATTGCGCTCTCGCCGCTTAGCCGTAATTGCCCGTCGCGAGCGTCGCGACAACCGCCGTCTTGCCGTTAATCGAAACCGCGACCTTGAATGCGGTCTTGGCGGTGTCGGTGATTTCCAGCACGAAGACGCCCGTCTTAAGGGTCTGGACCCGGAGCGCCTTCTTGGCGACCATGGCGCTCAGGACCGTGCCGGAGGCCGATTTAGCCTGGACGGTTCCAGATGCCGTTGTGCCGGTCAGCCCCTCGCCATCGGCGTCGTCAGAGAGCCAAACGTCGAGATTGTGAACCGCGGCGACCGCATTGCCCGCCGCATCCTTCACGGTGATCGTGACCTCAGCGACGTTGGATCCGCCGGCAGCCTTGGTGGCGGTCGCGGTCAGCGGCGTTCCGACATCATTGACGCCGGCGCCGATGAGGCGGACGTTTCCGGTCGTGTCGCCGGAACCGGCCGCCGCGGTAGCCACGCCGATGCGCGTGTTGCCCGCAGACGTCGTGGTGCAGTTCTTGGCGCTGTCGTCCCAATAGATCGCCGCGCCGACAGTCCACGCTGCGCCCGTCGCCTTGGCGAGCGTGAAGACGCCTTCGAGCGCAAAATTGGCGGAAACGCCATTGAGCACGTCGACCATGGCGACGCCAAAAAGCGCGCCGATGAGTGCGCCCTCACCGGAGTTGCGGTCATAGGGGGCGGCGAGCTCCAGCGTGTCGCCGCACTGAACGAAATTTTTGGCCATTGGTCTTGCTTTCGAGGTGGGAGGAGAAGCGCGCCGCGTCAGGCGGCGCGCTCAGGAGCGCCCGGCTTAGCCGCCGGCGTTGCGATAGCCGAAGCGGAAGTCGATCGCGCCGCAACCGAAGTCGTGCTCGAGCGAGACCGACATGCCCTGACGGCCGAACGGCTCGTCGATACGCATGCGCGGCGCCGCATAGCCTTCGAGCAGCCCCCATTCGAAGTTGGCGCCCTGCATCGGATCGGCGAACAGATACCAGGCGTTGCCCGTGATCTGCGGCGTGACCTGCAGGCTCAGCAAATTGCTGAACAGCGGCACGTTCGAGGCCTGCGCGGCGTAGAGCGGCGACAGCACGCTCTGCGCCTCCGTCTCCTTGTCGGGACCGACGAGCAGGATGGACGGAGAGACGTTGATATAGGTGCCGTCCATGGTCTTGCGTTTGCGCATGGCCGCGCGGCCGGCGCCCAGCGTCGTGTTGTCGATCGCCCCGCCGGAGGCGGCGAGCGTCTTGTCGGTCGTGTTGAAGACGGCGCGGCTGGTTTCGTTCAGCGTCGGGCCGGCGCCCGTCGCCGAAAGCATCATCGCGTAGAAGGTCTCCTCCTCAAAGCGAGCGACCGCCTCGCCACGCGAATTCAGAACGCGCTGAATGGCGCCGAGATTGTCGTTGATCAGGAGCTGGCGCGAGAAGGGCACGAGAACGGCGTATGCCTTGACGGCGGTTTTCTCCTTCGACTCGGAGAAATTGCCCGCCTGGATCTCGCCGGTTTCCTTGACTTCCTTGAGCTGCGGGAAGTCGCCGTCGCGGACGGTGATGTGGTCGCGGAAGTCGGTATAGGTGCGCTGCTGCGCAATCGCGCGGTAGGTCGGCGCGGCGACGACATAGCGCGCGCGCAGCGCGCGGTTGAGCGCATTTTCGAGCAGGATCGGGAAATCGCTCGTCGTCAGCATAGCGCGACGCAGCACGTCTTCGCGCTCGCCGAAGCCGGAGAGGCGGCCGGAGTGGTTGACCGAATCCGCCGCGAATTCGACCAGCGTGCGATTGCGCATGAAGCCGCGCGCCGGCTCATTCGGCTCGGCGCGCTCGCCAAGCTGAATCGCCAGCGCATCTTCGATCGCGCGGCGACGGGTTTCCGTCTCGTCGCGGCCGATCTGCGCGCGGGGCCCGCCAATCGTCGCGCCGGGATTGCCGGCGGCGGCGCGGGCGTCGCGAATCGACTGCAGGATCGCTTCCTTGGTCGCGCCGCGCTCGATCATGCTGCGCGCGAGCGGCGCCTGGCCGAGATCGGAGGCGATGTCGAGAATGAGCATTACGTCGCCGGCGTTAAGCGCCGGCGCGGCGCGCGTCTCGACCTCGGCCGACGGCGTCACAGGCGCGGGCGGCGCCGATGCGTTGGCGGAAACAGCGCGGGTTTCGGTCGCGGCGACGCTATTGTTGGGGGATTCGGCCGCCGCAGCGGCCGCCGGCTGGGCGGTTTCGGTCATCTGGTCCTCTTGGGGGGTATTCCGGGGCTGTGTATCGACATCGGCGACGGCCCGGACCATCGCAGCGTCATCAATGGGAACCGTGCAGAGCGTGACTTCGAGCAGGGTCCACTTTTCGGCGCGCCATGTTTCGGCGCCCATCTCGTCACGCGAGACGAAACTCCACTGATTGACGACATAGCCAATGGAAAAGCCGGTGATCTCGCCGCGCGCGACCTGGCCCTCAGCTTCTCTGCCCTGAGGCGTGTCGTGGAAGCGCACGCGCCCGACCAGCTCGCCATTCTCAACCCACGCCGCCTCGACAGAACCGAGCGCTTTGGTGATCGACGTCGTGTTGTGAACGTCGAGCAGCTTCACCTGCCCCTTGACGACGCGAGAAAGATCGATCGCCTCGGGGGAAATCTGAAGGGTCTCGATAAAACCGAGCCGCGGCCAGGCGGAGCCGGCTGCAAAGACGCCCTCGACCGTGCGCGCTTCCGCGTCATAGCTGCCCGGCACAACAGTGGCCGCGACCGGAACGCCGAAATTGCCGGGGCCGATGTCGCGCGCAAAGGTCTGGCCCGTCGCAACACCCTGCGGCGCGGTCAACGTCTTATCCATGCTTGTGCCTTCAGGTTGTCAGCGGGTCTTGCTGCTGGCGTTCAGCAGCGACAGCCGCGCCCTGCGCCGTGACGGCGGATTGCAGCGCGCCCTTGTCGTTTACGCGGCGCGGGTCTGTGTCGAAGATCAGCTCGGCCTTGTCGACGACTTTGAGCCATTCCTGCATTTCGGCGACGAAATCTTCCCAATTTATGCCGCGCTCGGCCAGCGCGTCGGGCTGCGCCTGAAGACCCGCGCGGATCTCCAGCACTTTCGCCATGATGTCTTTCAGCGGGTCGACCCAGGGCCGCACCGGCATGGACAATTCGCAAGACACGTTGCGCAGATCGACGCCGCTCAACGTCGTCTCGCGCCACATCACGCGCCGCCAGGCGGCCTTCACGCGCGGCGCCAGGACCAGCCATTGCACCATGTCCATCAGCACATAGCCTGCGACCTTCGCAGCGCGCATGCTGGAATAATTGGCTTGGGAAGCGTCGCCCGTGACCTCGTGGTAGGCGATTCCAGTCGTCGCGCAGAAGGCGTAGAGGCGCGAGCGCATGAATTCGATCGTGTCGCCGCTGCTCGACGGCTCGAAGGCGGTGACTTCCTCTCCGGGGCCGAGGCGCAGGATCTTCCCGGGCGCCATCGTTTCTTCGCGACGGCCCTTGTCATCCATCCTTTGCGCGCCGACGACGGGCGCGGCTCCTTGCGTGTCGGGCGTGCGCACAACGAGACCGAGACATGCCTCGATGCGCTTGCGCCAGATCATCGCCTCGGTCACGTCGTCGAGGCCGCGCAGCGACACGATGGACGGCGCAAGCCAGGAAACGCCGCGAATCTGGCCCGGGCGCGCGATGTGGAAGAAATGATCCACGTCGGCCGCGACGATGCGCTTGGTCTTGCTCGACAGGCGCACGATGTCGCTTTCTCCGGGATGCGTCTCGTGCAGATAATAGGCGAGGCGGCGGCCCCATTCGTCGAATTCGATTCCGTTGATGACGCGCGCATTCGCGGCTTTCACGAGCAGCGCGCGCGTTTCATCAAGATGATCGGCCTCGAGCAGGCGGATTTGGCTCCATTTGTTGCCGCGCCCGTCGTCGAGCCACAGATGCAGCGCTTCGCCGTCGATAAACATGGACGAAACGGTCGTCGACAGCAGGCCGTAATAGTCCTGCTGTCCCTCGGGGTCGCATGTGTCGACGAATCGCTTCCAGGCTTCGTTTGCCTTTTTGCGCAAACTCTTGTTGGCGCCGACTGCGCGCGGCGTGACCCCGGAGCCGACCGTCTGTCCCTGAAATTGCAACGTCGCAGCGCGGACGGCCTGATTGTTCTGGTAAAGATCGCGCGCCCGGTAGCGCAGCAATTCGCGCCCTGAGTCGCCTTCCGCCCGGGGGCCCGCCGCCGAAGCGCGCCAGCCCGAAAGCCGCCGATCCCGCGAGGCCCCGTCGTAGGCCCGTGCGGCGTCGAGCATCATCGCAGCCTGCATACGCGCTTGCAGCCGCGCTAGGCCGGCTTGCGGCGCGACGGCGAGAAACACGCGATCGAGGAAGGAGGGCGCGTAGGGCATCAAGCAGCCAGCTTGCGTTGTTTGAGGACGACGCCCTTACGGGCGTTCCCACGCGTATGTGCCCTCACAAAGACGAGCCCTTCCTTGCCCTCGCGGACAATCCGGCGCCAGTGTGCGATAACATCATGCAGACGGACGCCCGGCCGCTCTGCTTCGCGGACTTTTTTCGAACGCGATGGCCGATCTGGCGCAAAACTCACTTCGTTGAACGACAGAATTGGAAGCTGCCGCTTCGCAGCGATGCTCCGCGCAAGGCGCGATGGGCCTGCAATTTTTGTCTCGCAAGCGCGCGGCGTCATCATAAATGCGCAGAAGAGCGTAAAGAACCACACAAATTGACAAGCGCCTCGATATGCGACCCGCTCATCAACACAAAGGTCAGATAGCTGAATCTTCCCGTCCCATTTGAGCGTTCCGAAGTATTTTGAGTGACAACTAACGATCCCCCGTTCATCGTAAAGACGACTCATTTTCCGCGCTGCGGAGACCTTTTCTGCGGGAATTACGCCACTCGCGATATCTTTTTCTATTATCTCGGAGACACTTGCTCCGGGCCCCGGCTCGTCACACATTAAATAAAACAGAACCGCAAACTTCTCTCCATCGATCCTTCGCCACAAGGCCGCGCAAGTCCCATCGATGCCTGCCCGGCGAAATTCTAGATATCCGAAATCTGTCGGAAGCGCCGCACGCTCAGCAGCGATATCAATGTGCTCGCCATCGGCGCCAGCCATCGCGCTTATGACTTCTGCGACTTCTTCGGACACGATGAACGGCTTGGCGAAGTCATTGATTGCTTCCGGCGCAAGAATATCAGCGATGCAAGCGTGCGGTGGGGTTACGTGATTCTTGTGCCCTTCCGTCAAATGCTCCCAGGGAAGAATGAGCGCACGGCGCAGCTCGGTAAGGCCGGACTGTGCGCATTCTTCTTCCGTGTGCTTGAGAACAGAATTGGCAAGTCTTGCTTTCATGCCTCAACCTCCATCGGCGTCCGGCCTGCCAGGCCTGTAACGCACAGGGTCGCGATGCGACGCCGGAGCCGATGAAGCCCGTGTCGCGTTAATCCCCCTGGCACAGGAGAAACTTTGATGTTTGTCAGTCGCGCGAAAACGCTGCGTAAGACCCGCGATCGGCGCTGGCTGGCGCCGGGCCCGTTGAGGGAACTCCGGCTTTCAACCGCTTGAAGTAATCGAGCGACTTGATGAGATCGGCGGCGGATGAAAAGGTCGTGCGACGGCCGTCATATTCGACGGTGAGCACGCCGCTGGCGAGCGCGGTTTCAAGCTTGCCGATCGTCGCGTCGATCTGGTCCGGCGTCATATCCAGGAGTCCCCCTCGAAGGCCCAACCACCAGCCGGCGGCGCGGCGTCTGCGGTCGCTTCCGCTAGGGATGAAGCGCCCGCACCATCTGCCGCCGGCGATTCCGCGGCCCGGACGGGATCTGCGGCGCGCAGCAGGGGCGCGATAGCCGCGGCGCCGCCGCGCTCGAAGGCGAGCTCGCGCCAGAAGCTTTCGGGCCGGTTGCCGATGTCGAAGACCGGCGCCCCGAAAGCGAGCGCCATCGACAAAACGCGGCAATCGAGCCAGTGATTGTCCGGATAGGCCGTTTTCCAGATGCGCTTTCCGGCCTTGTCCTGCCCGACATATTCAGCCGTGATCTGCCGGAAATAACCTTCCTCGAGGAATGTCCCGAAGTGGCAGAAGCCGGAGGGCGTGCGCATTTCTCCGTCGTCGATGAAAGTTTCGCGGTTCAGATAGGCGTAGAAGCGGGATTTGAGGTTATAGGAGCCCGAAATCCACTGCTGCACGCCTTTGCGAATGCGCTTTCCGCGCCAGTCGAAATCGACATATTGCGGCGCGGAGAGCGGCGCGCGGCCCCAGCCTTCTTCCGTGCGGATGGCGTAAGCGCCATGATTGCGACGCTCCCAATCATAAACGACCGGGGCGTTGTATCGGCAGTCGACGCCAGTCGCGTCGATGCGGCGCTTGCCGCCGAAGGCGTCCGGCAGCGGCGACTCGTGCAGCTCCGTCAGACGGCGCCAGCAGGGATCATCCGGGTCCGCCGTCTCGCCGGGCTTTTCCGGCGTTCCGGCGGCGACGTATGACGCAAAAAGCGTGTAGCTGCGTTTATCGGGGGTCCAACCGACGATTTCGACATAGAGGCCGCGCTTCTGCACGTCGACGCCCATGGTGACGAGCAGTGCATCGGCCGGAATGGCGCGCTCGGCGTAGGATTCGCGGCGCTTGAACAGCGGCTCCCAATCCGGCGTATCGGACTTTTCCTCGTAAGCGAGGCCGAGCCAGTGATTATAGAAGCTCTTTTGCTTTTGTGGATCATCGCCGGCCGCGATGAAGGTATCTGCGATCTTGTCCCAGGTCGTGAAATTCGACGCGATCGCGTCGATATGCCAGGACGGATGACGCCCGGGCTCCGGTTTTTCGGCGACGAAGCCGTAATCCGGCAGATCCATCGCCGATGCGATCATGCCGCGCTTCTGCCAATGCTCGATGCGCGAGCCGCAGCACTGGGCGACATAGTGAGCGTCGGCGGGATGCGTGCGGTTGAACCGCAGGCCGACGCCGCCGGGTTCGTCCGCAAAGCCCCCGAAGACGAGGCGGATGCGCTCGCCGCAATGCGGGCAGGGCAGGCGCTGATATCGTTGGTCTCCGGCCTCGAATTCGGCGTCTACGAGCGACGCGCCCTTCATTGTCGGCGTGCCGCCCTGCAGCTTGCGATAATCGCGCGTGGCATGAAAGCTGATCTGGCGGGCGTCGACCATGGCCATTGGCGAACCCTGTTTGTCGAGATCGCGCGGCCACTGGTCGATTTCGTCGCAAAGCGCGTATTTGATCGTGCGCGCCTGCAGTTCGGCGGCGGAATTGGCGCCGGTGATGGCGATGGATCCGCCCGGGAACGACTTGTAGAGCGCCGACGAGCCGAGCGACGCGCGCTTCGACATGTCGAGCACCTTGCGGCGCATGGCGGGCGTCGCTTCGATCGAGGGCTGCAACTTTTCGCGGTTATAGGCCTGGGCGAGGCCCGTCGTCGGCAGGACGTGCAACGTGCGGGCGGGGGACTCGGTCGCAATCCAGTGCTCGATCGCAATCAAGCCCTGCGTGAAGCCGGTCTGCGCCGACTTACGGACGGTTCCCTTGGTATGCGGGCCGCAGAACACCGTGTCGATGATCGCGCAGATATAGGGAGCCTGCGCGGGGTCCCAGAGCTGTCCGGCGCGCGGGCCTTCGACCACGACGAGACTCTTGGCCGCCGCCTGGGAGGGCGTCAGCGTCGAGGGCGGCGTAACGGCGGCCGCGATCGCGCCGGCGATGATGGCCAGCGCGTTGGCGTAGCGGGTCGACATGAGTTGCTGCTAGTCCGCTTCCGTAGCGCCGCGCGCGGCGAGCTTCGCCATGCTTTCGGCGATTGAACCGAGCATCGCGTTGGCGATGCCGAGGAGTTCGATGTGCAGAGCTTCTTCGCCGCCTTTCGACGCGGCGTAGAGCTTGCCGGATTGAGCCTTCAGCGCATTTACGATCTGCGCGATCGACGTTCCTGTCTCGACGGCCGCGCGTTCGATCTCGCGAACCGGGACGAGCTCGCTGCGCTTCTGCGCCAGTTGCAGCTCGGCGAGTTCGGCCTTCGCGCTTTTCTCGCGCGCTGCAGCGTCGTTGAAATGTGGTTGGCCGGCGTGTTTCTTTTCATTAGGGGCCGCCGGCTCATCATCTGCGGGTCGCTTCACGTTGCGATTGCGCAGATCCTGCGCGGGATCGTGAGTTTCAGCGACGAGCGCCGCGTATGACGGAAGATGCACGCGAAGCCCGCGCCCAGCCCCTTTAACCTGCAAGCGGTTGGCTTCGCGGAAACCCTTCACACGCTTCGAGACATTCTGACGCGTGCATTTATAGCGATCGGCAATCTCGGAAACGGAAACCCAGTCCTGATCGTCAACCGCCCCGTGCATGCCCATCACACGCTTTCGTCAACCCTGTTCAAAAATCCAATCACGCCCCCGCCCCCGGGCCCCGCCTCCACCGCAATAGTTCGGGCTGGGGAGGACCCAAAAGCGTGTGCGTTTGGGCCGCGGCAATTATTCTAACCCGCGAGCTGCTGCCCGGCCGCCTCTGCCTCCGCGGTCATCTCGACGAATGCGGCGCGCGCGATCTGCGCGTCAGCGAGCGCTGTGTCCCGAGATGCGATCGCCGCGTCCCTTTCATCTTTCATCGTCACATACGCGTCGCGCATGGCCTTGAAGTCTTTGGCCATAGAGAGGGCGCTGGCGATGAAGGAGGTCTGCGCCTGCTTTGCGGCGTCGGATTCAGCCTGCATGGGATGCTCCAACAAGGTGGCACGCGGCTGTGGAGTCGCGTGCTCAGGGATCTTGATGTGGGGATAGCTTCGCACTTACGCCCGCTTACGCTGGCGTTGCTCAACGTCGCGCTCGATCGGAGGCCGGTGGCCCTGCTCCACAAGCTCGACGTGACCGACCGGGAGAATCAAAGGCGTCGGTCTGCCGAAGATGTCCAATTGAACGCAGACAACTCCGCGCTTGTCAACGCGATTGACGACGCCTTGCAAACCGGCGAACGGCCCTTGCGTAATGCCGACCTTGTCGCCAGCGGCGAGCGTCGGCATGACGTCGACGCACTCAGGCTTGAATTGCTTATAATGCGCAATCCATTCGTCGGGGACGGTCGCTGGATCATCCGATCCCGCATAGCAGAGCCAGGAATAAACGCCCGGTTGCTCGAGGACCGCGCCGAATATCGCGTCGCTCATATCGACTTGGATAAACAGATAGCGGCCGAAGATCGGAACATAACAGGGTTTGCGCTGGCGCTTCTCGAGCGGCTTTCCCTGCCAACGCGTAGACTCGCGCTTTTTGAGCGTCGGCCGCCAAACCTCAAAGCCGAGCGCCGCTAACCTCCCATACGCTTCTTTGTCCTTTCCCTCGATGCATTCGATCACATGCCACGCCATCGGCTTTTTCCCGCTCATTAGCGCCCATGTGCCCCATGTTTCTTTTAAACATGGGGCACAATAAATAATTGATATTACGTCGGTTGCCCCATGTGCCCCATGTGCCCCATGTTTTTTTGCGCTCGGACATCGAGCTCTACCCCCTTCTCACCAGCTTGCAGCTGCATGCGCGCGCGAGAAAAACATGGGGCACATGGGGCACATGGGGCAACGTTCTATAAAACAGTATGTTAGCGCGCCCCATGTTGAACCCAAACATGGGGCACATGGGGCTTTTTTAACCGCTGTGGTTGGGTCTCTCCTCGCATACGTCCAGCCACGTGTGTCTGCGCGCGGTGGCCTTCTCGAAATCACGCCGGCAGACGATCAACTCTGGAAAGGCAAAGCCCCAGACCCGACGAGCATCCGAAAGGCCGATTGTCCTTCGCACGCGTAAGATCGAGGGTGCGATTACTCTCATTCGAATGCCAAATTCGGTGGTGACGGATCTTCGGTTCGCGCTCGCCATTCCCAGAGCGCAGAGGCAGTCATCGAGCAATTCTTGAGACGGGACGAATGGTTCCCATCGAGCTGCGCCGCTCGTCTGTGCGCCTGCCTGCAGGCGGCGCAGCCACCATTCATCGATT
The DNA here is from genome assembly GCF_049675845.1 of Methylocystis parvus. GTDB lineage: Bacteria > Pseudomonadota > Alphaproteobacteria > Rhizobiales > Beijerinckiaceae > Methylocystis > Methylocystis parvus_A. Next base: position 1,887,650 of record NZ_CP187161.1, on the reverse strand, counting down.
GAATTATCCGCTTTACTCATGAGGCATTCCCTTCACCGTCGCTGTTTGGAGGTTCCCCCCAGTCAAATTCCTGCCTAAGCGCCTCTTCAAAGGCGGACCGGCATTCCTGAAGGCTCGGGAACTCGAGACACCAGACGCGCTTGTTTATGATAGTTGTCGCGCCGGACAGTTCGTCTGATACCTCTATCTCTTCAACAGACTTTATTCGCTTCAAGCCGGGCAAAAACCGCCGTATATGCAGCCCGAATTCGATCTCTGACGACTTTCGCCGGACGCCGAGTTTATCGACGGTTCGAAGATAATCATGAAAGATCGCCGACGTGGGAACGCGATCCCGCCAACCATAGGACCGATGCGTCTGCGACCCGTCGACGAGCCGCCCCAACCACCAACCCGCGATTGGATCCAGCGAGCGGATCTTCTGTTCGAGCAGCGCCCCGGTTTTCGGGATCACGCGAATATTCGGCGCATCGGGCGCGTCGAGGTCGACGGCGAGAAGATCGGCGAGCAGCGCCTCGCGCCCGCCCGCATTCATCTCGGCGTAAAGCTGCGCGAACTGCCCGTGATTTTCTTTCCAATGGTCCGCGACGTCGAAAACTGCGAAGCGCCGTTCGTCCATCCCCGCCGGCACGACCCAGCTTTCATTCGAGGAGAAGAGCAGCCGCACGAAATTGTCGAGGCGGATGGGATCGACGCCTTTCGACTCGATCATCTGCTTCGGCGCGGTCACCAGCCCCTTGAGCCGCCCTTCCGCCGCCTTGTCGCCGGCCCAGAAACCTTCGTCGACCTGCAGCAGCAGGCAGCTCGCCATGTGGGCGTTGAACTGGCCTACGAGGTAGCGCGGATCGTCGACTAGGAAGTAATGCGAGGCGAAGAGCGACCCTATCACGTCGCCGACAATCGTCTTGCCCGTGCCCATCTTGCCGCGCAGCACGATCGCGGTCCCGATCCGCTCGCGCGGACGTTGCACGAGATGCGCAAACCAGTGCCAGACCCAGCGATAGACCTCGGGGTTCATATCGCAAATATTCGCCTTCAAATGATCCTGGAAGGTTAGATATTTCAGCCAGCGATCTTTTGCCGGCGTCGTGACGTCCGGCGAGACGGAGAAGCCCCGCCACAAATTGAAATAACCGGGCGTTCCCGGCGCATTGGCGACATCCGGGAAGAATTCGATCCCGTCATAGGTGCGCCGGCGCTTATGCGCGAGCCAGTAGGGCGCATGCCTGCGAAAGCTGCGAATGGTGCGATATTCGCCGTCATCCTGCCTTTCGCGGCGAGCGACGAGGCTGCCCTGATTTTGAAAATAGGCCTTGAACGCTTCGAGCGACAGAACGCGCGTGCGATCCTCTATCGGCGCGTCCGGCATTTCGCGCATGATCACCGCGCGCGAGCCCATCAGCACGAACGAATATTCGCGGTTGATGACGTCGATCACGTCTTCCCCGCCGCCATCGTCATCCGGCGGCGGCGCGTCATCGTCCGGCGGCGCGCCGTCTCCGCCGGAGTCGTCTGGCGATCCTGCGCCGCCAGCCTCGCCGCCCGCCCCATCTTCAGCGGCCCCGCGCGCGATCGCGAGGCGCCCGCCTGGAAAAACGAGAACTTCCGCGCCCTCGACCGCCTTGACGATTTCGTCCTTGTCGCTCACGCGGCGGCCGCCTCCATGCGCATATCGCTGAAATCCACGCCCTCGCGGCTCATCGCCAGTTTGACCGTGAGAGCGGGATATTCGCGCGAAAATCGCTTCGCGCCGCGCAGCAAACCGAGCCGGGTTGTGAAGGGATCGCTGTCGCCGTCGCCGAGCAGGATCAATTCCTCGACGCTTGGAGGAATGTAGATCACCTTCCAGTCGCCTTCCGGCGCAACGGGCGCATCGTCGCGCACGCGCACCGCACGCACCCTTCCGCGCGCATCCGTGAAAGTCTTCGTCGGATGTTTCACGCGACCGGCCGCCTTGCCGCAGAGATTGTCGAGATCGACGCCCGTGCGAAACTCCGCGCCCTCGACGAGTGGCGACCCCGCCTCGACAAGCGCCCAATAGACCGACAGCACCGTCTCGATCCCTTCGCCCAGAAACCAGCGCCGCGGCGCATTGCCGGGCGCCGAAACGAGGCGGATCGAGCCGCCCTTGATCGAGCCCCGCACCTTCTTCGCCGGCAGCGGCGTTCCGGTCTCGGGATCGATTGTCTCGGCCTTGCCCTTCTCCGTGCCCAGGTCGATCCAGGTCACGTGCACGCCGGTAAAACGCCCGTCGACGCCTTCGATCGCGGCGAGCAGCGCCGGCCCGCGCCGCGCGACGCAACTCTTAGATTCGTTCCAGAGCTCCATCTCTGGCGCATAGCGCAGCCGCGACGTCGGATGCGGCCGAATGCGCCGCTTTTCGAGATAGGCTTCGGCCGGCGTCCCGCCGATCGGCAGGGCGCGCGCCCAAAAGCCCCAGGCGCGCCGTCGCTCCGCCTCGCGATAATCCGCCTGGACGCGCATCTGTCGCGCCTCTTCGGCGATGCGTTCTTCTTCGAGCCTAACGAGCCGCGCCTCGCGTTCCGCGCGCGCTTCCGCCGTCTCGCTGGAATCGCGGCCCGGCGGCGGACGGCCCGTCACCTCCTCGCAGGCGGCGACGAAATCCGTCCCGTCCATGTGCCGCGCCAGCGCAATGGCGTCGCCCTTTTCGCCGGAGACGCGGCAGTTCCACACATTCTTGCGAATATTCACAGCGAAGCGGTCGCGCCCGCCGCAGGCCGGGCAGGGCTGTCCTGCGTCGCCGGGCCGCAGCCGGATCCCGCGCGTCGCGCAAAAAGCCGCGACCTTCACGCGCCGCGCTTCTTCGATCCATTCGCGCCAGGCGGCGTCCCGATCGGCGCTCATCCTGGCATTCCCATCTCGTGCTGGAGACTGCGCATATGCGCCGCGTGATCGTCTGGATCGGAGAACTTCTCTCTCATTCGCGCCGAAAGTTTCCGCCGCGCCGCCTCAGACCACGCCATTTCGCCCTCCATCGATCGCATCGAGAACATGGCCGGCCAGCCCCTGCGGCCGCCCCTCACTGTCGCGCGACACCGTCTGCGCCAGACGTTGCGCTGTCGCGCCGTGCTGCAGGGCGAGCGAGAGCAGCAGCCCTGTGTCGCGCGCGAGATGGTCGAACAGCGTCGTGGTTTTCACGGCCCCGATGAAAATTTCCGCGAGGCGCGCATCCGCGAAGCGACCGATGGTCACGCGAAAGAGCTGGCCCTCGAACCAGGTCTCGAAGGTCTCGCCGTCGCGCCGCAACGGCAGATCGTCGCGTCGCCGGCGTAGCCGCTCGATTTCGTCCGCCGCCGCAAGGCATTCCGCGCCGCCTGCGGCCCTCAGCCGCTCTACAATGTCGCTCGTCTCAGCCAAGGTTTTTCCGATGCTTACGGCAAGCCCACACGATCGTTTCCATCCGCCGCACATCGCCCTTGCCGAAGGGTGCGAAGCCGCCGCACCAGGCGCAGACCCGCGGGCTCGCGCTGCGCCGCGCCTTGTCCGGCTCGGCCGGCGCTTCCTTGCGCGCGGGCGCCGGCGCGGCGGAAAAGAGATCGCCGGCCGTCATGACGCCAGCGCCTCTTCGATCGCCGCGCGCAGTCGCGCCTTCTGTTCAGGCGACAGCCGCCAGCCGACGCCATGCACGGTTTCGATCGATATGCCGGCCGCGCGCAGCTTCTTGCGCAGGAGCGAGATGCGAACGTCCGCCATCTTCGCCGAGCGATCGTCGTCGCCCTTGCGCGGATCGTGCGTCGCCGCGAGGAGCCCGGCGCGGCCGAGCGTGTGGCGCGCCAGCAGCGCCTGCAGGATCGCGACGTCGGCGGGCGTGAGCGTCTGCCCTGCGAGTCTGCGCGGAAAGATCGAAACGCCCTCATCCGCCGCCGCGACGGCGGAAAGATCGATCACGACGACGAATCCCGCGTCCCGCGACAGAGAGGCGCAGCGTTCGATGATGGTTGAAATATGGGCGTCGCTCATCGGGACGCCTTTCCGTCGTAACAACGCGCGGTATGCGTCGGGCAATAGGGCTTGCGCCCCGCATGCGCGCCGCAAAAGCCGAAATCCTCGTGGCGCGGATCGCCGAGCGGATAGCGGCACTGGCCGAATTTCAGATCGACGAGCGGAACGGCTGGCCGCTCCGGCGCGGCGATCGCCTCGAAGCCAATGCGCAGCTCTTCGGCGCGCGCGAGGCGCATGGCGTGCGTTTCCGCCACAGGCGGCGCTGTCTCCGCGACATTCTTCGGTTTGCGCGGCGCCGTCGTCCCCCGCGGCCGAGGGACGGCGCGCGGGGGGCCGTCATCCTTTCGCGGCGCGGCCCCCGCTTGTGGCGACGGGACGCGCCGCGGCTCGCGCGGTCCACGTGATCCGCTCACGTCGCTGAGCGAAATCCCCAGACGATGCGCCTTTCCGATCACCGCATTGCGGGTGAGTCCGCCGCCGATGGCCGTCGCGATCTCGCTCGCGCTGTGGCGGTCGGCCGCCATCTTCCGCAGCGTGTAGACATCGGCATCGGACCAATCCATCGCGTGGCTCCGTTGAGAAAAATTGAGGCGAGCGGCCGGACGCTGGCCAACCGACCGCTCGCCTAGCGCCGCGCGTCGGGGAGAGCGCGCGGGCCGCCGCCTTTGTCCCGCCCGGAGCGGCGCCGGGCTCGAGGTCCCGGCGGGAGCGGCCGGGGCGGGATAGCGTTGCGCCCAGGGGCGCGAATTCAGGCGGCCGCGTCGGGCCGCAGACGCTTGCGGATGACGTCGATCGCTTCGACGAGCGCGTCGAGATCGTCGCCATGGATCCGCACGCGTTGCAATTTGTCGGCGTCGACGGCGATGACGATCGAACCGTCCATCTGTCCGTTCTTCATGTCGCGAAAGGCCGAGACGCTGCTGAGGCGCCCTGAAGTCGGCGCGTGCGGTCTACGCGTCGCGCGTCGGCTGAGAGCGCCGCTCATTGTCCGCCTTCCTCGCCAGCCAGAGCATCAGCCGCGCGCACAAAAGCCTGAGCAAGCCAACTTTGCGGATGGGCGTCGCCCCGTTCGGCCGAGAAGATTTTCGCTTGCTCGTCGCAATGTCGGTCATAGGCGCAGACGATCGCGGCATAGACCTCGACGGCGATGGATTTAGGCTTTCTGTATCGGAGCGCCCAAAGAACGGCATAGGGAATCCCGTGGCTATGTTCCAAACGCCGCATGGCGTTATCCGTGTCGCCGGGGCCGCGACTTTCGCGCGCCACCATTTTCCCCGCGAGGAGGCTCGCGTGTTCAACGAAGGAAGCTGCGCTCATTTCTTTCCCCATCTGCAAAAGCTTTTTGCACACTTGCAAAACCTCCCATGCCATCCTCGCGGCATGGGAACGGTCACCAAAACTCGCTTCAACCCTCGCGCTTCCTGCGGTCCGCTAACTGCGAAAGCGCATATCCCTCCATTAAGCGCGCGGGCCGGCAAGCCCGCGTTCTCGACCCTCCGCCCGTCAGTCGGATTTGAGCAGCCGCGCCAGATGCGCGGCTTCGTCGCGCTTCAGCGCGCGTTCGAAGATCAGCGTGCCGCCCACGAGCGCCTGCAGCAGCTTATCGCCGTCATTACGGTTGCAGACGGCGACGCGTTCTATGGTAAGACGCCGCCAGCAAAGCCCATCGTCGCATTCAACGAGCTGCTCGGAAGGAACTGTCCGATCGACGGAACTGGCTTTGACGCCCGAGTCCGGACGCGCCATACTCGGCCATTTCGCACGCCGATTATGGAAAAAGCCCATGATTTTCTGGAGATATGAAAGCCGCTGCGGCGTCTTTGAGATCAGGCCGAAATGGGGTCGCTGGGAGATCTCACTCGATGGCGAGTTGCTCGGCTCATACCATTCTCCGGAAGCCGCGCTCGACGATTTGGTTGGCGGACACACATTTTGGCCGGCATCGGGCCGCGATCCATCGACTTGCGGCGTTCCGAACGAGCTCTCGGCCTGGGGACGATTTCGCATCGGCTGAAGCCAGATCTCTTCGCCCGCTTCGACAATATTGCGCGCGCAAGCTTCGGATAGCCTGTAACGCGCTATGCCGCCGGGCGTTTGGAGATGGAGCGTCGGTGCGCCGCTCACCGGATGGCGCGTCGCGCCATACCACTCGGCGACGATGTAGCCATCCGCTGACCGGAGCCGCGTGTTTGCTTCCGTCATGATTGCGTCCCGTAAATCCGGTCGAAACATTCGAGGAGGAAACCGACATCCGCCTTGGGGAAGGTGACAGGCGTCGCCTCGCCCTGCGCGTCGCGGAAGACGACGACGATCTCGCAATCCTCGTCATGGACGGACACGATCCCGGAGAAGCGCAGATAGGGCTCCTTCACGGGCGCTGCCGTTTCGACGGAGGGCGTCATTGGGCCTCCGCAGGGAAAGGGGAGCGGGCGGATTGCTCTTCGACGGGGAGGAAGTCACGCGCCGCAACGACGCCGCCGGTCAAATCCTCGATGCGAACCAACTCGGAAAGACGAGGCGTGCGCTCACCGTATTTCCACTTGCGCACCGCCCCCTCAGACACAGGCGGATCGAACTGCGCGCCGAAACTGGCGTCAGAAATCTGTTTCTCTTTGAGATAGTCGAGGAGTTTCATGGGCCCCTTTCCAATTGGCGGGTATAATCCCCAAAATGGGGATGATCGTCAACTAGAAAATTCCCCACAATGGGGCGCGCGTCCCGCGGTGAATAGTGGAAAAATCCCCGTTATGGGGAACAATCTGAAAAGTTTGAGAAAAGCAGCGAAGCTAACGCAGCCACAAGCAGCTGCTGCGATGGGGCTTTCAAAGGGTGGCTATGTTAAGCTTGAGGATGGAGATCGCAGGCTAACCGCCGACTATATTTCTCGCGCGGCAAAGGCTTTTGGGGTCAGAGAGTCGGAAGTCTTCCAAGATATCCCGGATGCAATCCCGGTCATGGGGAAGATTGGAGCCGGCGCGGAAATCGAACCGGATTTCGAGCAGGTTGCGGAAGGCGGGCTATATGAGATTCAGTCGGATCTTCCTCTCCCGGACGGAATGATAGGGTTTGAGGTAGAGGGGAACTCAATGTGGCCGCGCTATGACGCGGGAGACATTGTGATCTGCTCTGCGGCGGGCGTCGCGCCGGAATCGTTAGCTCCCGGTGCCGAGGCTGCCATTAAGACGGCAGACGGGCGTAGGTTCCTCAAGAGGGTCAGGCGGTCTGGCAGGGGCTACACGCTGGAAAGCCACAATGCAGGGCCGATTGAAAATGTGCAGATCGATTGGGCATCCGAGGTAGTTACTGTCGTCCGCGGTAGCCAGTGGCGCAGGTTAAATGGAAAATTTGCGATGTGACCCAGTATTCAGAAGGGAGCCGAAATGTTTTTGCGAGTTTCAATTTTATTTGCGCTCACCGCATTCGTCACGCCCGCTACAGCTTGTGCGGTCACTGCGGACGGATATTCCTCGCTCCGCGAGGGAGATAGCTACCGGAGTGCCGTCAGCAAGCTCGGCTGCGACGGCGAAGAAATATCGAGGTCAAGCGTCGCTGGATACACGACGGTCATGTATATGTGGAATGGCAGCGGGCTTGGTGCCAACATGAACGCCATGTTCCAAAATGATAGACTTGTTTCAAAATCCCAATTCGGATTAACCCGCTGATGATCGGCTCGTGAGGAGAGCGGCGTCATGGTTGTTATTCTCGGCTGGACTCTCGTTTGGGGAGTTGTTTGGGGCCTCGTTTGCGGGATCGTCGCAGCAAACCGAGGGCGATCCGGAATCGGGTGGTTTTTCCTCGGGTTTTTCTTTTCCTTCATCGCTGTGATCGTTCTCGCGCTTATCCCGGCGTTGAACACCACGCCGCAACAGATCATCGTGCAGCTTCAAGGCACACCAGGAATTGTCCCGAACGACCCCGCCATAGAAAACCAGCTTGGGGACCGAAAGACTCAAGGCGGCTCCAAAGCTGGTGTGTGGGTGCTTGCAGTTTTCGCCTCTATGATTGCGCTGGGAATGCTTATGAGCGGCAAGGACCGCAAGCCGGAACGCGAAGTTGTGACGCATACCGCCGTGCCCGTGTCGGCGCCTGCGCCGGCTGCTTCATGGGCCGATGGGTCCCCGCCGCCCACCGACCCTGCGCCGCCAGAGCCATCTCAGGTCAGGCCTCCTGCCGCTGCCGCTACCTCGCCGGCAAAGCAGCGCCAGCCGGCGAAGAGAAATCTGCAAATCATTATCGAGTGATTTGAACCGCTCCGCCCGCGGCGCCGGCAGCGTGACGCTCTGCATCGAGTGAGAGAGGCTCGGCATGGAAGAAGGTGACGAAAAGTTATTTAAGCAGTTCGAGCGCTGGGGAGAGCTAAAAGTTCGCGCAGACGTAGCCATCAAGAAATATCCAGAGCACGCTCATACGTCCGCTCTTCGTTGGTTGAGGGGAATCGATGAGGCGCGGGAACGCGCCGCAGCAGACATTGCAGCCGAACAATTAGAAATTGCGCGCTCCGCTAAGGATGCGGCGTGGGCCGCAGCCAAGGAAGCGGAGCGCGCTTCCTCCGCCGCCGAGCGCGCTTCCTCCGCGGCGGAACGACAGGCCGCCGCGGCGGAGCGCGCTGACACCAAGGCATTGATCGCAATAATAATTGCTATTGTATCGGCCGCGACGGCGATAGCTTCGATCATCGTTCCTCACTACTGGAAATAGGCCAGCCTATCGCGGCCAAAACGATCCCGGCCCCGCGCCGGGCTTTTTGTTTTTAGGGCCGCTCATAGGCCATGTCGACAAAAATCCCCAAAATGGGGTTGACATAAATCCCCAAAATGGGGAATATCCTCCCCATACCACACAGCGGCCACCCGAGCCGCAGGGGAGGTTTGCTTGAAACTCGATACTCATTGGCTCGATAGCCATAAAATCGATTACGTCATCGCCGCAGATGGCGCGCTCCACGTCGGCGGCTCCCTCGGTTTCCGTGACACGCAGATCACGGCGCTGCCCGAGGGCCTCCACGTCGGCGGCTCCCTCGACCTCAGAGGCACGCAGATCACGCCGCTGCCCGAGGGCCTCCACGTCGGCGGCTTCCTCGACCTCGAAGGCACGCAGATCACGGCGCTGCCCGAGGGCCTCCACGTCGGCGGCTACCTCGACCTTCGTGGCACGCAGATCACGGCGCTGCCCGAAGGCCTCCACGTCGGCGGCTTCCTCAACCTCGAAGGCACGCAGATCACGGCGCTGCCCGAGGGCCTCCACGTCGGCGGCTTCCTCGACCTCCGTGGCACGCAGATCACGGCGCTGCCCGAGGGACTCCACGTCGGCGGCTTCCTCAACCTCGAAGGCACGCAGATCACGGCGCTGCCCGAGGGCCTCCACGTCGGCGGCTACCTCTACCTTCGTGGCACGCAGATCACGGCGCTGCCCGAAGGCCTCCACGTCGGCGGCTCCCTCGACCTCCGTGGCACGCAGATCACGGCGCTGCCCGAGGGCCTCCACGTCGGCGGCTTCCTCGACCTCCGTGGCACGCAGATCACGGCGCTGCCCGAGGGACTCCACGTCGGCGGCTTCCTCAACCTCGAAGGCACGCAGATCACGGCGCTGCCGGATAATCTGACGGCCGAAGAAATCCTGTTCGAAGGTGATATCGGCGAGCAATCTTTCGCGATCTTCGACGGAATCGGATGCGTCGTTCTGTCGAAAAAGGAGATGGATGGCGTCGAAGTCCGACACTGCCGGAAATCGCATTTTGAGAACGGACAATGCGTCGGAGAGGCGTTTTTTGTGGCATCGCGCGGGGGCGAAAACGCACACGGCGACACGATCCGCGAGGCGATTGAAGAACTCGCGTTCAAGGGCGGAGATCGCAACGTCGAGCAATATCGAAGCATCCCGCTCGATACCGTGAAGAGCCCGCAGGACTGGGCGTTCGTCTACCGCATAGTTACTGGAGCCTGCCAGTTCGGAACGCGCGAGTTTATGAAGTCGAAGGGCGAACTCAAGGACAGCTACACGCTGGCTGAAATTCTCGAGCAGACGCGTGGCGCGTATGGGCATGAACAATTCGCGTCAGTCGTCGCGCCGGGTTGGCGAGGCGATGAGATCAAATCGCGCGTCGCCCGCCGCGCTGTGGAAGCCGCCCGCGAAATTCACGGGGAAAACGCATGAAGCGCGCGCCATTCTCCCCCAGGGCCTTCCGCCAGATCACGCGCCCGCTGATCCGCGCAGACGGAACATTCGACCGCAAGAAGATTTTCGCCGATGCGCGCGCCCGTTTCGCGAAGGCGCGCATGAAGGGCAAAGCGATCACATGGGCCAGGGCGATGTTTGACGCGTGGGAGTTCGCTCACCGGCAGATCGCGCTCGCCAGCTCATTCGACGCGAATTCCATTCCTCTCGCCGCATAGGAAAGCCCGCATGCCTTTTGAAAGCCTGACCCGGCGCCTGCCGGCCTTTGCTCACGTGACGATTGCACAAGTCTCGGCGGCTTTTCGCTTCGTCGGCGACGTGATCGAGGACGTCATGAGAGACGACTGTTTCGAGCGGATCGACTGGCTCGCCGAACAGATCGTCGCGGGCTGCGAAGCCCGGCGCCGCCTAACCGACGTCGAGCGCGCCGCAGCCGGTTACGCCGCCTTGGCGCTGCTCTCGACCGGCCTCCTCGCCATCTCGGCGGAGGCCGCGCTTCTCTGGTTTCTCGTCTAGGAGGCGTCCGTGACGCAGCTCGCTTATCTTCACGAAGTCGCCGCCTCGGCCAAATGGCCTTACGGGCGGGAGGAAATGGTCTTTGCGCCCCTCATCATCCTGCGCATGTCGGACGATCTCGAGACGCTCGACGCGCTTGGGGAGGCGCCGTCGCCGGAATCGCTCGCCGCGCTCGGCTGGCCCTCCGACATCGTCGCCGCCCATTATGACGACGCCGCCCGCGCCGCCGACGTCTCGATTTCGATCGCGCGAATGGTGCGCGCCGAGCGTCGCGACGCGCCGGCGGCGCAGGTCGAACCTGTCGGGCAATCGTCGGGCCCGGAAAACGACAACGCCCGCGCCGCCAATTTCTTCGATGCGCGCCAGGACGCGCTGCGCCGCGAAGCCCGCGCCTTCCTCGCCGGAACGCTCGGCGGCCTGCTCGCATCTTTCCTGCTTGCGCGCGCCGTCGAGTTTGCCTGGAGGCTCGGCCAATGACGAGCGCGCCGGACCTTTCCGCAAAGGATCTCTGGCGCGACGCCTATGACGGCCGCGTGTGCCGCGAGATCGGCGACAGCGATGGCCTGAAGGCCGCGATCCTGCGCCTTGCCGTGTTTCAACCCACCGGCCCGCGCGGCAAGCGCGCCGCGCTCGACGCGTTTCGCTGCGCGGCCGTTCGCGATCTTTGCGCCGGACTTTCTCAGGAGCGCCCGGCGGCGCTGAAGGAGGCGTCATGACCACATTGAATCTTTCCGACATTGCCGGACTCTCCCGGTTCAATGCGCGCCAAAGCCACGCGGCCGAGGATATCGACGAGCTCATCGGCAGCATCATGGAGATGGGCGTCACCGAGCCGCTTCTCGTGCGCAACGAAGACGGCGAGACGCGCGTACTCAATGGCGGGCGCAGGCTGATGGCGCTGCGCCGCCTCGCGGAGAACGACGCGCTTCCCCGCAATTTCGGGATCCCGGTCGCTTTCTTCGAAGGGACGGACGAAGAGGCTTTCGAGGCCTCGCTGATCAGCTTCGTCCAGCGGCGCGATCTGCATCCGGTCGACGAGTTCGAGCGCTTCGTCGAGCTGCGCGATCGCTTCCATCTGGACGAGACCGCGATCGCGCGCAAGACGGGCAAGAGCGTGCGTTTCGTGAAAGAGCGCCTTCGCCTGGCGCGCCTCTCGTCGAAAGTGCGCGAGGCCTGGCGCACGGGCCGCATCGTCGCGGAAGTCGCGCAGGCTTTCTCCGCCAGCGAAAGTCACGAGACGCAGGACGCGATTCTCGAAGAACCGGACCTGCGATATTTCTCCGCCGAAAGCATCCGCAGGGAGTTGCGCGGCGAGAACGCCGTCCGCGCCGACGATGGCGATGCGATCTTCGTCGGCCTCGACGCCTATGTCGCCGCCGGCGGCCGCGTCGACGAACAGCTCTTCGAAGAGGATAGCTGGCTGCTCGACCCCGCTCTGCTCGACCCCGCTCTGCTCGACCCCGCTCTGCTCGACCGCCTGGCGCGCGAGAAGCTGGAGGCGCTCGGCGAACAAATCTGCGCCGAGGAAGGCTGGGGCTTCGTGACGACCGACCTCGCGAACGTCGGCTATTCCGCACAGCGGCAAGACCTCACCGAGGAAGAAGAAGCGCGGCTCAATGAGATCGACGCGACCGAGCCGGCCGACGACGCGGAGCAGGAACGCCTCGACAAGGAACGCCTCGACATCGAAACACGGGCCATCCTGCGCGCCTTTTCGCAGGAGGATCGCGCGCAGCTCGGCGTCTGTCTCTTCGTGGATTCGGAAGGAGCGGTCGTCGTCGAGCGCGGCGTCAGCAAATGCGCGCCCGAGATCAGGAGCGAACACGAAGAGGAAGCGCCGGCGCGCGCGCCGAGCGGCTCGGCGTCCTTCGGCGCCGCGCCTGCGGCCGCAGGCCTGCCAGCCTCCGAGCCGATCGGGAAATCTCTCAAGGCCGTCCTCGACGAGACCGCCGAAGCGGCGCTCGGCGCGGTCGTCGCGCGCAATCCGCGCCTCGCCATGATCTACGCCGTCGCGGCCATGGCTTGCAGCTATGGCCGCGAGGCGATGGAGCTGTCGGGCGTGCCGATCCGCGGCGCCGATCTCAAGAGCGAGCTGCTCGCTGAGATCGCGCATAAGCGTTTCGAGCAGGCGCTGGCGCGCTGCGCCGAGGCGGACGCGGATCCCGCGCTCATCCCCGTCGCATTCGCCGAAATCATGAGCCACGCCTTCCGCCTCGCGCGCGCCAATCTCTTCGACCAGGCGCAGGTCATGCTCGCCGTCGCCTCTCGGCAAAGCGACATCCGCGGCGCGCTCTGCGAATCGTTCGATCAGGAGGCTTTCTTCAAGGCCAGCCCGCGCGACATTGCGGTCGACGCCATTCGCGCGATCGACGGCGAGGCGGCGGCGGCCGAGGCCGGCAAGCTGAAAAAGCCGGAGCTGGTCAAACGCGCCGCGCTGCTCGCGAAAGACCGCTTCTGGCTGCCGGCGATTCTCGACGACGCGGTTCGTTCGCCAGAGGAGCGCGAAGCGGCGGCGCCGGCGCCGGACGCACGCTCAACAGCGGAAGCCATGCGCGACGCGATCGAAGCAGACGAGACTACCAGGCCGCGCGGCGTTCTGGTGGATGAAATCGTCGACGGCTGCGAAGTCGAAGAGCGGGCGACGGCGGAAGCGCGCGTCCTGACCTTTATCGAACTGTGCTGTGCACGGGGCGGTGAAAAGGACGATGTCGGCAAAACCAAAGCCGCGACCCTGTACGCCGCCTTCGTCACTTTTTCCGAAATGCGCAATCGTCCGCCGATGACGCTAGCCGAATTCGGCTCCGCCGTCGCCACGCTCGGGATCGAGAAGAAGCGCGTCAAGAACGGCGTGCATTACCTCAACATCGCGCTCGCCGAGTCCGGCGCGGCGCAGGCGGCGGAGTAGCCCATGGCTGGCAGCGTCAACAAGGTCATTCTCGTCGGTCGCCTCGGTCGCGATCCCGATATCCGCACCATGCCGAGCGGCGGCAATGTCGTCACCTTCTCGGTCGCGACCGACGAAACCTGGCGGGACAAGAACAGCGGCGAGCGCAAGCAGCGCACCGAATGGCACAATGTCGTCATCTTCAACGAGGGGCTCGGCAAGATCGCCGAGCAATATCTCAAAAAGGGCAGCCGGGTTTACGTGGAGGGCATGCTCTGCACGCGCGAATACACGGACAAGGATGGCAATCAGCGCAAAGTGACGGAGATCGTTCTGAAGGCCTATCAGGGCGAAATCTGCCTCCTCGACAACGCCCAACGCGCCGGCCCCGATCCGGAAAGCTACGGCCAGACGTCGTCGCGCCCGAAGCAATATGACGACCCGCGCATGGCCATGGGCGAAAAGCCGCAACGCCTCGCCGATCAGCTCGACGACGACATTCCGCTCTGAGGAGAAGCGCATGCAACCGATTGGACAGAAATGGTGGCCCGAGCATTTCCTCGACGAAGTCATGCCGCCGGGCCGCGATCATCCCACGGCGTGGATCGAAACGATCGGCGGACGCGCCTGCATCGCCGCTCCGGACGACGATCGCGAGCCGCGCGAATTGAAGGATGGCGACCTGGTGCGCTTCCAGCGCTGCGACGATTACGGCGTCATCGATCTGCATCTGCGTCCCGACGGATACTCTCTTTCCCAGGATCCGCCGAAGGAAGCCGAACAGTGTTGCGTCCTCGACGGCTGGAACGTCGAGACGGTGGCGATCGACGTTGCCGAGATGGTCGAATCGCTACGCGACGCCGGCGCCGACCCGGAGACTTACCGCGCGGCCTTCTATACTTTCGTTGACACGGGCGACTGGCGCTATTGCGCGGCGACCAACGCATTCGAGCAGGTCCAGTCATGAGCAAGGCGCAGCAGCGGCTCGACGCTCATCTGATGTGGAGGCGGCAGTGACCTATCTGCGCCCGATCCGCCCGCTCGATATCGGCCCGGTCGATCGTGCGCCGATCGTCGAGTCGGCGCCCGCCTTCGGCATGCTGTCGCCGGTGGAGCTCTGTGTCGACGAGGATTATCAGCGCGGCCTTTCTGAGCGCAGCCGGCGCCTCATCGCGAAGATCGTCGCGAAATGGGATTGGGCGCGTTTCAAGCCGCCGATCGTCGTCAATGTCGACGGCGCGTGGCACATTGTCGACGGCCAGCATACGGCGATCGCCGCGGCGACGCATGGCGGGATCGACAAGATTCCGGTCATGATCATCGGCGCGAAGGATACGGAAAGCCGGGCGCGGGCCTTTGTCGGCCATAATCGCGACCGCGTGGCGGTGACGCCCATCCAGATCCACCACGCAGCCGTCGCCGCTGGCGACGAGGACGCGCTCACCATCGAGCAGGTCTGCAAGCGGGCGGGCGTGACCCTGCTGCCATGCGGATCCAAGGACGGCGTCTATGAGATCGGCGCAACCACGGCGATTTCGACCATCCGCACGCTCGTCGCGCGTCGTGGCGCCATGGGCGCGCGACAGGCGCTCGAGGCTCTCGTCATCGGGGAATGCGCCCCGATCGCCGCCGACGACATCAAGGCGGCCGAGGAGCTGCTGCATGGCAAGGAATACAAGGGAACCTTCGCCGTAACCGAGCTCGGCGCAATCTTTAGGGCGTCGCGCAGCAGCGGCGCGTTGGAGCCGTCTATCATCCAGCTCGCCATGTCCAAGAAAATCCCGCGCTGGCGCGCCATGGTCATCTTTCTCTTCAACCGGTCGAAGCGCTAGCGGGCCCAGACGCGTGAAACTCAAACGGAAGGGGAGGGCGTGAGCCCATGAGCGAGAGATCGTCGATCGAATGGACGGACGCAACCTGGCAGATCGTGACGGGCTGCTCGATCGTTTCCCCCGCTTGCACGAATTGTTATGCGATGCGGCTCGCAGGCACTCGGCTTCGCAATCATCCTTCCCGTGCCGGCTTGACGCGCGAGACGAAGACGGGCCCGGTCTGGACGGGTGAGGTCCGGTTCAACGAGGAATGGCTTTTGCAGCCGCTCCAGTGGGAGCGCCCGCGTCGAATCTTCGTCGCCGCGCATGGCGATCTCTTTCATGAGGGCGTGAAAGACGAATGGCTCGACCGCATCTTCGCGGTTATGGCGCTGGCGAGCTGGCATACGCTCCAAGTGCTGACGAAGTGCCCAGCGCGCATGCGAGCCTATATGAGCGATCCGCGCAGGCCGCATCGTATCGCCCGCGCGATTCTCGATCTCATCATTGCGGGGAGAGTCCCAAAAAGCGCTATTTCTGACGATCACTGGCCGATCAAAAGCATTGGCGACGTAGATTTGCCAGACGACATAACCCTGCACCGGTGGCCGCCCGCTAATGTCTGGTGCGGCGTGACGGCCGAAGACCAGAAGCGCGCCGACGAGCGCATTCCCGACTTGCTCGCTACGCCGGCGGCCGCGCGTTTCGTGAGCGTCGAGCCAATGCTCGGCCCGGTCGAGTTGGGCAATCTGCCATTCGCCAATGGGCAAATGCACGTGAAGGCGTTGACCGGTGAAACGCTTTCGCGCGCCGGCGACTACGACAATGACGGCCCGCGTCTCGATTGGGTCATCTGCGGCGGCGAGAGCGGCCCGAACGCGCGCCCGATGCACCCCGCATGGGCGCGCAGCCTGCGCGGTCAATGCGCGGCGGCGGGCGTTCCGTTTTTCTTCAAGCAATGGGGCGAATGGAAGCCCGTTTGCGAAATGAGCGAAGACGAGATTGACGCGGCCTATCACCCCGCGCTGAAAACTTTTCCAGAAGCCGCGCGCCGCCGACGCTTCCCACAATGCGTCTTGCACGACGACGCCAATCGCTTCGTCGCCGTCGAGGCGCACGGCGCTTTTCAGGGCGGGAAACAAGCAATGCTCATGATTCGCGTCGGCCGTGCCCGCGCCGGCCGCCTTCTCGACGGCGTCGAGCATAACGGCTTTCCGGAGCCCCGCCCATGAGCGCCCGCGCTCCCTTCCGTCAGCACGATCTCGCCCGCGCGCTCAAAGCCATGGCTCACGCCGGTATAGCGATCGCCGGCGTGCGCCTCGACGGCGACGGTGCGACGATCTTGACGACGACGGCTTCCGAGAGTCTGTTGAAGCCAGAGATGGTCGAAGCCGCGGGCGTCTTTGCGCGGCTCAACGAGCTCTACGGGCCGGAGGAGCGCGATGGTCAGGATTAGAGTCCCATACTACCGCGTCGTGCGCGGCAATGGCTTTTGGCAGCCGACGCGGGAAATGCGCGCGGCGGGGCTCGAGGCGCTCGCCTGCGGGCCGGACGGCCCCGAAGCCTGGCGCAAGGCCCAGGCGCGCAACAAGGAATGGCAGGCCATCAAGGCGAAAGCCCGCGCGAAGCCGTCCATGCCGCTCGCGCCGCGCGGCTCTCTCGACGAGGCGTTCCGCCGCTACCGCGCAACAGGAGAATGGTCGCTCAAGGCCGACCGCACGCGCGAGGAATGGGATCGCGCCTGGGCGCATATCGGTCCGATTTTTGGTCCCATGCCGCCGGCGGCCGTGACGCTGGAAATGATTTCGGCCTTCCGCCTTCGCGTCGAGCGCAAGGTCTCGCGCCGCGAGGCGCATCGCGTCGTCAAGATCTGGCGCGCGCTGTGGCGGGTCGCCGCCGCCCTGGGCTATTGCGAGCGGCACGCCGATCCGTCGCTTGGCGTGCGAAACCTCGAACCTGCGCGGCGCCAGGCGCTCTGGACGCACGCGGAGGCGCGCCGCCTGGTCAAGACGGCGTGGCGAGCGGGTTACCGCGGACTCGCCGCCGTCATCGCCGTCGCCTGGGATTCGAGCCTCTCGCCAGTCGACGCGCGCGGCCTGACGCCCGCACAGCGCGCCAGAGACGGCCAGGGAGACGTTTTCGACGTCTCCCGCGCCAAGACGGGCCGCTCGGCGATCGCGACGCTCTCGCGCCCTGCGAGCCGCATTCTCGACGCCTATCTCGAAGGGCTCGGCGCAGCGATCGCGCCGACGGCGCCGATCTTCCGGAACCGCTCCGGCCGCCCCTACAGCAAGGACACGTTGGGCGATGATTTTCGGTCAGTCCGCGCGCTGGCGTTCGGGCCGAGCGAGCGACGTACGCTCGCCGACTTTCGTCGCAGCGGCGCCGTCGAGGCGCTGCGCGGCGGGGCAGGGGCCGAGGAGATCGGGACGAAGCTCGCGAATGATTTTGCGAGCAGCGCGAATCTGCAGAAGACATACGCGCCGGTTGACTTGGAAACCGTGAGAAAAGTGGACGAAGCGCGGAAACGCGGACGGCTTCGCAAGCGCTGACTTAGTCAGTCGCGCCGAGCAAGCGACTGGCTTCCAGCGACGCAACCTGCCTGCTTAAATTACGACAAAGGCTCGTCTATTCGCCAGAGAGCCCTATCCTCAAAGCATCGTCGGCAGCCTGAAGGCCGCAGGCGTCGACGGCTGAGAGACTGAGAGCTCCCGCTTACAGCTAAGTGAGGGGGGACGGCCATGGTGGTTGAAATAGCAGTAGAGCTTGGCGGGAAGAGGCTCTTTCGCCGTATTTTCGATACGGAAGGGGCCACTTCTATCGAGCAGTTCCGGCGGGATTTCTATGTAGATTTCGCACGGGAGAATCCTGACGTTTCCCTTGCGAATTCTTTGATCACGGAAACATGGACCCCGCTCGAGGGCCGCAACTCCGAGCGCATGCACGCCAACATGACTACCCCGGAGGCAATTTCGCGCCTCGGCCCCATGAGTCGACGCCGGAAGCTTGCTTCGGGATAGCATGGCCGTTGCTAGCGGCTCAGGTTTCTCATTTCCCGAAAGTTTCCGCAATGCGACAATTCGGCTCATCCGGGCAAATACGGTATTTGAAAATTCTATCGCAGGAGAGCCGCCCTTAGCCTTTGTATCTTCGCGGGCTCTGGTGCGAGGCCTTCCCACCCTTCGCGCCGGCTTCGGACGCGAGCGCTGGGTCTTTGGAAAACGATCTATTGGCCGGGTTCACCGAATGACCGCCCTTCTTGCCCGCCGCGGACGCCAACGCAGAATCCCGCGAAAAGCTGCGCTTCTCGGGCGGCACGCTCTTGCCGCCCTTCGCTGAGATCTCCCGGCGCTTCTCGGGAGAGATGGAGGCGAAGCCGCGTTTGCTCTTCCTGGCGTCGTCCATCTGCGCTGCTCCGATCAAACCCAAACAGCTAAGCTAGAATGCATAATTGCGATTAACGCAAGCGTGGCTATTCGCGGCGAGACATCGGTCGCTCTTCAGCGTCTCGGCCGACGAAGCATTTCTGAGGGCCCGATCTCGAGCAGATAGATTGCCGGTCGGCAGCGCGCACGGCTTATGCCGCCCCCATAGACCGCCGACCTCGCAGCCTCGGGATATGCGCGGCCGAAGGGCCCTCGCTGCAGCGGGCGTTTTTACAAGGCGGTGAAGTCCTCGAATTGATCAAAAAAGTCAGCGATTAGGTAGAGTTACGTATGGAGTCCTTTTCGATCTCGACTAAGCTTTAATGGTTGTTTTTGTTGGAGTTTATGTAAATGAAAACGGAAAATGCGTCATATGTCGCACAGGCTTCGATCACTGCGTTTGTGGCGCTATTCGCGGCCTTCTGGCCACCAGACGTTTTCGCCGAGGAGGATGCGCCCGAGGCGAAGGCGACGAAACTCGCGGCGCTGGCGCTCTACACCGAGACCTGCTGCCCCGATCTCATGGCGGATTTATCCGCAATTGCGCTCGAGGGCGATCGACGCGTCAGCATTCGAGATTGGGAGCCTGGCGGCAGGATGCGCGGACTTTTCAAAGAGGAATTGCAGACGCTCCTTGCCGAAAAGGGCGTAATCCATAATCGAATTTTTTGCATTATAATGGAAGCCACACACCGGAGCGCGCTGAAGCATCGTTGAGAAGCACCTTAGACTCCTCCTTTTCCGGCGGAGTCTGTCGCCCGTCGGAGGCGTAAACAGTTCCGTTTTGGGGAAGCCGTTGAAACACACGCGGGAAATCCTAAAAGCGCGAATTGTCTTTATTGTTCTCTGGAACGCAGCTCTTTGCGGCTGCCGGACATATTGGCCCATATAAGAGATTTTGAAGTGTATAACGATTTCGATCGAGACCTTTCGCCTGTGGCTCTCGCATATTCGGAAATCATCCTCGCCCGCGGCGCGCTGTCCCGCGCCCTGCGGTTAGGTGTCCGCGACGATATCAAGAAAGCGATCTACGCGCTCCGCGCCGCGCGCATCGCCTACGCCTTCGAGCTTTCGCGAGATCCGCTTTATTGGGGAGCCTGATCGAGCGCTTGTCCATTGTCGTTTTCGTATCGAGATTTTTCGTAGTAGAGTTCTACTTCTAAACCCAGCAATTCTTGAAAAGCGCTTCTGATTGCACGCGCGTAAAGCGAGCTCATCCCGGGCGGATAGGCGAAAACCTCAGATGACAGGTTTCCATCAAGGAAGGATAGCCTTGGGGTTATGTCTTGTATAACCCAGTCAACAGCGTCATCCTGCAACCCCTTTTCGCTAAGCATTTGTTTTAAAATGTCATCCATCATGTTGCCCGCGCTTCGCAATCCCGTTTGACGGTCTGCGCAATCTACATCAGGAAGAGAGCGGTCATAAGACGCTGTGTTTCCGCACTGTTTCGCTGCTGGAAGCCTTTTGGATTAAAAAAATGGCAAGAAAAGAACAGTTTACGCTCCTGTTGGGGATATGCATGTTCGTCGCGCTCATCGTGTCCGTCAGCCTGAGCCCCACATCCGCGCCACGGTCCTTGTGGGTCGGCCAATCGAACAACCAAAAATAGACGCCAATGGGCGCGGATCAAAGGGCGAATGCCACCATGATCGTCGTCTCCAGAAACCCGCGCGCGCTTGCGCGCGCGGAGGGAGGAAACAAGCATGATTTTTCGTAATGCGTTCCGAAAAATCGCCGGAACATCATTTGGGAATGGCTAGCTAACTTGCTGATTTCGTGGCGAGAGAGACGGGGCTCGAACCCGCGACCTCCGGCGTGACAGGCCGGCGCTCTAACCAACTGAGCTACTCCCCCGCGCGGCGCGTTGTTCGCGCGAGGACTGCGGGATAGGGCGCCCGGATTTGTAAGTCAAGCGCCTTTGTGCGACGCCCGCGTTACCGCGCTTTTCTTTCGGGTCCCGCTGCGATAATCCAGCCCAAGGGCGGGGCGCGAATTCTCGGGCTCCGCATTTGAAGCGATTCACTCCATGCCCCAACATCCACAGGCCGAGGCGTCCGGCCTCAGCGAAAGCGACATCCGCCGCCGCCGGATCAAAATTCGGGCGTGGCGCCGGGGCATGCGCGAGCTGGACATCCTCGTCGGGGGGTTCGTCGACGCCCGGATCGACGCGCTGAGCGAGGCCGAGCTCGACGAGATGGAGGCGCTGCTCGACCTCCCCGACGCCGAGCTCCTGAGTTGGCTCGCGGGCGGCGCGGCCCCCCCGCCCGAGCGCGACACGGCCCTACTTAAAGCGATCATCGCTTTCCACACCCACGACGGACCCATTCATTGAGCAAGGCGGCCGTGAAGATGAAGGGCGCGGCCAGCGCGCTCGAAAATGCGCGTGCGCGCCTCGCCAAGGGCGAGAAGCTGCTCTTCGCCCAGGCGCCGGAAGGGTTCGACGCCTTCCTCTGCGCCGATCTCGCCCGCGCTTTGGCGCGGGAGGCGGAGGGGCGCCCGGCCGTCTTCGTTCACGTCGCGCGCGACGGCGCGCGCTCGGCCCAGTTCCGCGAGGCGCTGCGCTTCGCCAATCCCGATGTCGAGATTCTCGACGTGCCCGGCTGGGACTGTCAGCCCTATGATCGGGTCTCGCCCCACGCCAATGTCGTCGCGCGGCGGATGACGGCGCTGTCCCGCCTCGCCCGCGCCAGCTCCTCCGCCGAGCGCCCGCGCGTCGTGACGACGACGGCCGACTGCCTGCTCCAGCGCGTGCCGCCCAAAAAGATGGTCGCCGCCGAAAGCTTTTCGGCGGCTCCCGGCAATGTGGTGAAGCTCGACGAACTGGCGCTGTGGCTGGAGGCTAACGGCTTTCTGCGCGCCAGCACGGTGCGCGAGACCGGCGAATACGCCCAGCGGGGCGGTCTGATCGACCTCTTCCCGCCCGGCCTGCCGGCGCCTATCCGCCTCGACTTCTTCGGCGATACGCTCGAATCCATCCGCAGCTTCGATCCCGAGACGCAGCGCGCCACGGGACAGCTCCGCGCGCTCGATCTCACGCCGATGAGCGAATTGCGGCTGACATCCGACACGATGCGGCGCTTCCGCCAGAATTACGCGGCGAAGTTCGGCGGGCAGACGCGCGGCGACGCGCTCTATGAGGCGGTGAGCGAGGGCCGGCGCCATCACGGAATGGAGCACTGGCTGCCGCTCTTCTATGAGCGCATGGACACGCTCTTCGACTATCTTGGCGAGGCGCCGCTGATGCTCGACGCGCTGGTCGAGGATGCGGCGAGCGAGCGCATCAAGCAGATCGCCGACTACTACGACGCGCGCAAGGAGGTCTACGACCTCGATCCCGCGGGCTCGAACTACAAGCCGCTGGAGCCGGGCGCGCTATACCTCACGCGCGAGGAATGGCGTGATGCTCTCGAAGAGCGCGGCGCGGCGCATTTCTCGCCTTTCGCCTCGGAGCGCGCCGACGCCGTCGATTGCGGCGCGCGTCCGGGCCGCGACTTCGCGCCGGAGCGCAACGAGCCGGAGACGAACGTCTTCCAGGCGGCGGTCGACCATGTGCAGGCGCTGCGCGGGCAGGGCAAAACCGTGATCGTCGCCGGCTGGTCCGACGGCTCCTGCGAGCGTCTCGGCCATGTGTTGCAGGAACACGGGCTCAAGGATTTTTCGCTCGTCAATTCCTTGCCGATGGCGCTGGCGAAAGGGCAGGGCGCCGCGACGCTCGCCGTGCTCGGCGTGGAACATGGCTTCGAGACCGACGCTTATGCGCTGGTGGGCGAGCAGGACATTCTCGGCGACCGTCTCGTGCGCCGCCGGCGTAAGCGCAAGCCGACCGAAAATCTCCTCGGCGAAGTCGCCGCGCTCACGGCGGGCGATCTCGTCGTGCATGTGGACTACGGCATCGGCCGCTTCGTCGGCCTGACGACGCTCGACAGCGGCGGCGTGCGCCGCGACTATATCGAAGTGCATTACGCGGACAGCCAGAAGCTTTTCGTGCCGGTCGAGAATTTCGAGCTGCTGAGCCGCTATGGCGGCGAAGACGCCGACGCGCAGCTCGACCGCATGGGCGGCACGAGCTGGCAGGCGCGCAAGGCGCGGATGAAGAATCGCATCCGCGAAATGGCGAAGGGCCTCATCGCCATCGCCGCGCAGCGCCAGCTTCGCGCGGCCCCGAAGCTCACGCCGCCTGAAGGCCTCTACGACGAATTCTGCGCGCGCTTCCCTTACGACGAGACGGAAGATCAGCTCTTCGCGATCGACGCCGTGCTCGACGATCTCGCTGCCGGGCGGCCGATGGACCGCCTCGTCTGCGGCGACGTCGGTTTCGGCAAGACGGAGGTCGCGCTGCGCGCCGCCTTTGCCGCCGCGATCAACGGCAAGCAGGTGGCGGTCGTCGCGCCGACGACGCTTCTCGCGCGCCAGCATTTCAAGACCTTCAGCGAACGCTTCGCCGGCTTGCCGATCAAGATTGGCCGCCTCTCGCGCATGGTCGGGACGGCGGAGACGCGCGAAACGAAGAAGGGCCTGACGGATGGCACGGTCGACATCATTTGCGGCACGCACGCCATTCTCGGCAAGGGCGTCAGCTTCAAGGATCTCGGCCTCGTCATCATCGACGAGGAGCAGCATTTCGGCGTCGGCCACAAGGAGCGCCTGAAAGAACTGCGCGCCGAAGTGCATGTGCTGACGCTCTCGGCGACGCCCATTCCGCGCACGCTGCAACTCGCCATGACGGGCGTGCGCGAACTCTCGCTCATCACGACGCCGCCGGTCGATCGCCTGGCCGTGCGCAGCTTCATCTCGCCCTTCGATCCGCTCATCGTGCGCGAGGCGCTGCTACGCGAGCGCTATCGCGGCGGCCAGGCCTTCTTCGTCTGCCCGCGCATCGAGGATCTCGACGAAGCGGCCGCCTTCCTGCGCGAAAATCTGCCCGAAGCGAAATTCGTCGTCGCGCATGGGCAGATGTCGCCGACCGATCTCGAAGAGAAGATGTCCGCCTTCTATGACGGCAAATTCGACATTCTGCTCTCGACGACGATTGTCGAGTCCGGCCTCGACATTCCGAACGCCAACACGCTGATCGTCTGGCGCGCCGACATGTTCGGCCTTGCGCAGCTCTATCAGTTGCGCGGCCGCGTCGGCCGCTCCAAGACACGCGCCTATGCGCTCTTCACGACGCCCGCCAATCGCACCATCACGCCGCAGGCGCAAAAGCGTCTCGAAGTGCTGCAATCGCTCGACACGCTGGGCGCAGGCTTCCAGCTCGCCAGCCACGATCTCGACATTCGCGGCGCCGGCAATCTGCTCGGCGACGAGCAGTCGGGCCACATCAAGGAAGTCGGCTACGAACTTTATCAGCAGATGCTCTCCGACGCGATCACGCTGCTGAAAGCAGGCGTCGAGGAGCCGCAGGAGGAGGTCTGGTCGCCGACCATCGCCATCGGCGCGCCGGTCACGATCCCGGAGGATTACATCCCCGATCTCACGCTGCGCCTGCAGCTCTATCGTCGTCTTTCGACGCTGGAGACCGATCAGGACATCGAGGCCTTCGCCGCGGAGATGATCGACCGCTTCGGTCCCATTCCGCCGGAGGTCGAGCAGCTTTTCGAGATCGTCGCGATCAAGGCCATGTGCCGCCGCGCCCATGTCGAGAAGGTCGACACCGGCCCGAAGGGCGTCATCATCTCCTTCCGCGACAATCATTTCGCCAACCCCGCGGGATTGGTTCGCTACGTGGCGGAGCAGGGCGTCTCCGCGAAGGTGCGGCCCGACATGCGCATTGTCTTCATCCGTGAATTCGAGTCGATGAAGCAGCGTCTCGCCGGGACGCGCCGCATCATGCGCGCGCTTGTGGAGATCGCCGAGAAAAAAGTCGCCTAACGCGGCGATTTTGCATTGCCCATTGCGGCTGCCGCGACCTGTCGCCGCAGCGTAACCCGCCCGCGAGAAGCATCGTGCGGCAGCCTTGATTGTGCGGCGCACGCATGGCGACGGCGAAACGTTGACGTGCTGTGGCTCCGTTTGACGCGCGACAATTGGCGGGATGCTTCGGACCGGTTTCTGTGACAATGTTGCGGACGAAAGCTGCTTTGGCGATGTAAATCGCCAAAGCAGCGAATCAAGAATTTCAAGGGAGATAAACATGATCGCGCGGGCCATCTTCACTACGACGAGCATTGCGGCGCTTGCGTTGGCGTCCAGTCTGGTTCTCGCACGGGCGGAGCCGGCTCCCGAGATGGACCACAGCAAGATGGACCACAGCAAAATGGACCATTCCGCGCATGGCGCCGGCGCCGCGCAATGGGCCGATCCCGGCAAGGCGCAATCGGCCCCGGCCGCCGAGGCCGCGAAGCCCGACGCGCCTTCGGCGGCGCCGAAGGCCGATGAACATGCGGGCCATCACGGCGGCGGTTCGGGCGGCGACATGGGCGGCATGATGGGCGGCATGATGGGCGGCGGCATGAACCATGGCGGCTCGGGCGGCGGCGGCATGGGCGGCATGTCGCATGGCGGCGACAAGGGCGGCGGAATGGGCGGCATGATGCAGCACATGATGTGCGGCTTCACCGAACATCTCGAAGGGCGCCTCGCTTATCTGAAGGCCGAGCTGAAACTCACCGACCAGCAGACTTCGGCCTGGAACAATTTCGCTGACGCCTGGCGCGCCGCGGCGCAGAAGGCGCAGGCAAAATGCGGCGCGACGGAAGAGCGCGTGGATCACGCAAAGCCGCCGGTGCTGAGCAAGCTCGACATGATGGAAAAGCACATGACCGATCATCTCGACATTGTGCGCGCCCAGAAGGCCGCGATCGAGCCGCTCTTCACCGCGCTCTCCGACGAGCAGAAGAAGATCGCGAGCGAAACCATGACGCACTTCATGAAGGTCGGCATGTCCATGGGCGGCGGCGGCATGGGCGGCATGGGTGGAATGATGGGCGGTATGGGCGGCATGAGCCATGGCGGCTCGGGCGGCATGCAGCACTGACATACGCACCGACGATTAGGGGCCCCGCATTCGGATGCGGGGCCTCTTATTTTTGTCAGCTTGGCCGTTCGCGACAATTCGAAACAACCGGATCACAATCGCTTGTCATTTTGGCTTTATCGCAGACCGCACGGCGCTGGCCCTAAAGTCGTCACAATGAAGGCCGCTTAAATGAGGCGGCCGCCTTGCGGATGATTTTTCCCCGCCGCGGCGAAATGGACTTGCCGGCGCGTCGCGCCGCGTCCGCAAACCAAAAGGACAGACATGACCAAGACCCGCGTTTTCGCGTGCTGTGCGCTTTTGATGACGGCCATGCCGGCCTTTGCGAGGTCGCCCGCCGCCGACGCCGTCGGCGCCGTTCTTTCCCGCCCGACGCCCGTCGCGCGCAAGGCGGAGATCGGCCGCCAGGTCGCGCGCATGTGCAATATGTCGCTCTCCGACGATCAGCTCAGCAAGGCGTCCGCCTTCATCGAAGCGAACCGCGGCAAGGGCGTCGCCTGGGTGGCCGATCAGATCAGCAAGAGCGAGCTCAGCTACGCCTGCAATATCTGACGGCGCTCACATAAGCCGGTCATAGGGGCGCCGACGCCGAATGGCTCGGCGCTTGCTTCGCGCTTGAAAAGCGAGAAGCCCATGACCGTCGCCGAACTGATCGAGAAACTCCAGCGCATGCCGGATGAAGCCGTCGTGCTGCTCGAAGCCGAAGCGGGACTCGCCCGCGTCGCGGGACTCAATCTGGAAAAGAGCGCGACCATCGGGCTTCCCGACGAGGTCATCCTCTTCACGGACGCGGAAGAATAGGCGCGCGAGGCGCGCTCACTCCACAGAGAACTCCCGCATCATGCCCATGTCCTCATGTTCGAGGTTGTGGCAGTGATACATGAAGCGCCCTTTGAAATCGCCGAAAGGCTTGGCGATGCGGATGAGCTCGCCATGGGTGACGAGCACCGTGTCCTTCAGGCCGCTGTCGATCAGCCCCTCGCGGATCGTCGCGTAAGCGTCGGGGTCGTCGCCATTGTAGCTGCGGCTCAATATCTCGAACTGCTGACCGTGCAGATGGACCGGATGGGCCATGTTCATCATGCCCATCATCCCCATTCCACCGCCCATGCCGCCCATCATGCCGCCGCGCATCATGCCGGGGCCCATTCCGCCCATCCCCATGCCGCCCATGCGCCCCATTCCCATGCCGCCCATGCCGCCGCCATGTTCGTGGAAAATCTCGAAGAGCTGCACCGTGTCGACGGGCGCGCGCTCGATGTCGAGCAGGTCGTCATGGTAGGTGCGGCCGTTGATTGCGACTTCCATATGGCCCATCGAAAGCGCAATGGGGCGCGGCTTGTCGCGATTGGCGATGTCTTCCATCCGGTAATGCCTGATGGTCGAGAGCTTCTCGGGAAGCTTCGGGCTGTCGCTCATCTCACGCGTCACCGTCACGCTGAAGAGCGGATAGTCGTCGCCGACGATCAGCCCGTCGCCGCCCATGCGCTGCGCCATCGGCGGCACGAGGCCCTCGAATTCTCCGCTGCGCATGACGAGCTTCGAGCCCGCCTTGCGGCCGGAGAAATCCGCCCAGAGATCGAGCCGCTCGCCCGGCGCGAGCATCACATAGGGCCGCGTCTCGGGCTTCTCCAAAAGCCCGCCATCGACGCCGATGACGGTGAGCGGCGTTCCGTCGTCCCAGCGCAGCTTGTAGATGCGGGCGTTGGAGCCGTTCACGACGCGCAGCCGGTAGGCGCGGCTCGCGACCTCCAGATGGTAATCCGGCCGCCCGTTGACGAGAATGCGCTCGCCATAGAAGCCGAACATGTCGCGATGCATGCCGCCCCAATAGGCGAGCTGGTTGTTGTCGTCGAAGCTGCGGTCCTGCAGCACGATCGGGATTTCGTATTCCCCCGAGGGCAGGCCGAGCGCGCGCTCTTCCTCGTCCTCCACGATGATGCCGCCGGCGAGGCCGTGATAGACCTGCGTGGCCGTCGCCTCATGCGTATGCGGATGGTAGAAATTCAGGCCGGCGCGATTGCGCATCTCGAATTCGTAGACATAGGTCTCGCCGGGATCGATCGCGGCCATGGGATGGCCGTCGGCCTCCATCGGCACATGCAGGCCGTGCCAATGGGTGATGGTCTGCTCGGGCAGATCATTGCGAAGGCGGATGCGGATCTTCTGGCCCTTTGCGAAGCGCATCAATGGACCGAGATAGCTCCCCGGCAGATTGGTCAGCGTATTGGCCGGTCCCTTGAGCAGATTGCCCGCATAGCGCCAGACCGAGGTTTGCGCGCCGTCGAGGATGGCGACCGAATCGCGCTTGCAGACAAGCTCGATGTCGACGTCCGGGTTGAAGCTCTCGGACGCCGCGCGCGGCTGCGTTTTCCCAAAGGCGAAAGAAGGCGATGCGAGGGCCGCCGCAGACGAAAGCAGAAAGCCGCGCCGCGTGAGACCGAAGCTGCTGCGCATTGATTCTCCCCTTTGCGCGGCAGGGCCGCGCCCTTTTATTAGCTCTGCCTCATATAATGGCTGGACGGGCGAAAAACCCTGCGGCATAAGGCGACATTGCGGCTCTTGGGAGCGCCTTGCCCCAAAAAACGCCAGAAGGTTTGCGAAGGGGGCGGCGCATGTGGCAAATTCCCCCGTGATTTCGCCCCTGTGATTGGCACGCAGGTTGCCCCGGCTCGCGGACGGGTTCCCCCATCGAGATGAACGAAACGGTCAGACAAAAGCCGCGTGGCGCGTTGCTCGCCGCGGTCGCCATGGACCGGCTGTTCGAGCCGCGCCCGGGCGGCGGCGCGCCGCGTCCGCGATTCCTGGCCTTCGTTCTGCTCGGCCTGCTGCTGCATCTCGCGCTGCTGGCTTTCCTCCTGTGGGAAGACAAGCGCAACGCCTTCGTCCCGCCGCCGGAGGAAATTCCGGTCGAGGTGATCACCGAGCCGCCGCCGCCCGAGCCGCCGCCGGAGGAGAAGAAGGAGGAGCCGAAACCGCCGGAGCCTCCGCCGCCGGAAGAGAAACAGCAGCAGAAACCCCCGCCGCCTCCGCCCCCGCCGACGGAGATCGAGAAGCCTGCCTTCGACGCGCCCAAGGCCGAGAGCAAGTCGAAGAGCGAGGTGAACGCGCCGGAGGAGGCCGATCAGGCCAAGACCAAGCGCAACGAGCCGGAGAAATTCGCGCCGAAGGACGAAAAGCCGCAGGGCCTCAAGGACGCCCCGGACGACGCCGACGGCGAAAAGCCGCCCGAGGCGGCCGAGCAGAAGGAAGTGGAGGACAAGCCCGACGCCGAGATCATCGAGCGCGCGGAAAAAGCCCCCACGCCCACCGACAAGCCCAAGACCGAGGATTCGAAGCCCGCGAAGAAAGGCGACGCCAATTCGATCGCTGATCAGGTGGCTGCGCTCGCGCCGCTGCCGGACTTCAAGCTCGCGGCGCCGCCCAAGCCCTCGCCTGTCGGCGGCGGGCAGGCGAAGACGACCTACCTCTCCATCCTCTACGGCCTCATCATGCCGCATATGCGCATACCGCCGCGCGTGCGCGAGATGCAGATGTCGTCGAAGGGGGTGGTCGCTTTCTATATCGACGAGATGGGCAATCTCACCCATCAGGCGGTCTACAAGTCGAGCGGTCTGCCCGACCTCGACGCCGCCGCGCTCGCCGCCGTCCGCACCGCCGCGCCCTTCCCGCCGCCGCCGCGCGGGCTCCCGCATTCGATGCTGTTTACTTACGCGACGAAGTAGGGGCGGACTTGCCCCCTCCCTGTCCCTCCCCCGCTTTGCGGGAGAGGGGACGCTCGCGATCCAGAATTCTTGATGAAGGCGACAATGTAACTCCCTCTCCCGCGAAGCGGGGGAGGGCTGGGGAGGGGCTCACCCCTCCAGCGCAATGGCCGACACGAGCCGCCCGTAATCCGGCTCCTGCCGGTGAACGCTGCGGCGATAACTGAAGCAGCGCGCCTCGTCCGCATAGGTGTCGACGCCCAGCGCCTCGAAGGAGGCGATCTCGAGCCGGCCGACGCGCATGGCGATGAAGCCCTGAAGATCGAACATCGAATGCCCCGCGCGCGGCGAGGGCGCAAAGAAGCGCGCGTAACCGGCGTCTTCCTCGATGAAACGGGTTGAGAATTCCGGCCCCACTTCATAGCTCTCGGGGCCGATCGCGGGCCCCAGCGCGATGTGGATGTCCGCCCGGCGCGCGCCCTGCGCCTCCATGGCGGCGACCGTCGCCTCGATCATGCCGGTGAAGGCGCCTTTCCAGCCGGCGTGGCAGGCGCCGATGACGCCCGCCTTGGCGTCGGCGAAGAGCAGCATGCCGCAATCCGCCCCGGTGACGCCCAGCGCCAGCGACGCTTCTCGCGTCACGAGCCCGTCGCAGCGCGGGCGCTCTTCGGGCGCCCAGGGTTCGCTCACGGTGAGCGCGTCGGCCGAGTGAATTTGAAACGGCACCAGAAGCCGTTCGGGGGCGACGCCGACGCGCGTCGCCATGCGCGAGCGGTTTTGCGCGACCCGCTCGGGCGCGTCCTTCGATCCGACGCCGCCATTGAGCGAGCCATAGACGCCCTCCGACACGCCGCCCTCGCGGGTGAAGAAGGCGTGGCGTACGCCGGGCAGGTCGAGATTGCGCGCGGTGAGGGCGGGGGGGGTGGTCATGTTGGTCCTGCTTGTTCCCTCCCCCCGTTCAGGAGGAGAGGGGGCTGCTCACACGATAAACCCCGGCATGTCCGGCATGTCGGGATGCGTCACGGCCATAACCTTGAACAATGCGCCCATATGACGGCGCGGGTCCTGCGTGCCGGTGAGACGGTCGAAAGCGTCGGCGATGGCCTGGGCCTGTTCTTCGGTCGCACGGTTCACGAGCGCCTGCGCGCGACGTTCGATACCGAGCTGCACCAGGAAATGCGCCTGCGTCACGGGGCCCATCACCTTGGCGCCAGCGGCCCTCGCCGCGCGCGCGAGCGCGGCGAAGTCGACATGGGCCGTGAGATCAGCTTCGCCGGGCGCGGCCAGCGGATCGACATAAGCGTGCTTCGCGATGGCCTGCAGGCTGTCGCCGAGCGACGTTTCCGTGTAGCCGTAATCGATCAGCAGCAGCGCGCCGCCCTCTCGCACCAGCCGCGCGGCGATCTCGCTCATGATCCGCTGCGCGATGGCGCTCACCTCGATGATGGAGCCCTCCCGCGCCGGGACGTTCAGCGACGTTTCGACATGTTCCGAGAGGCCAAAAGCCAGTTCGCCCGACGGGGCGAGGCCGACGAGCCGCTCCCGCCAGCCGGGAATCGTCTTCACGTAGTGACGCACGGGCAGCGCGTCGAAAAACTCGTTGGCGAGAATGAAGGCGGGGCCGGGCGGCGTGTCGTTCACATCCGCGTTCCAGCTCACCGGCTTGCCTGAATTAGCGAGGGTCTGCTGCTGAATGGCGCGCAGCGTCGGGCTCGTCTCGACGAGATGCACGCTGATTGCGTCCAGAAAGGCGGGCGAGATGCGCGAGACGCGGAGAACGTCCGACATCAGCGTGCCGCGTCCGGGCCCGAGCTCGATGAGTTGCGCTGGCGAGGGCGAACCGGCCATGCGCCACGCTTCGCTCGCCCAGACGCCGATGAGCTCGCCGAACATCTGGCTGATCTCCGGCGCGGTGACGAAGTCGCCCGCCGCGCCGAAAGGATCGCGCGTCATGTAATAGCCGTAACGCGGATGGCCGAGGCAAAGGGCCATGTAATGTTCCAGCGTCATCGGCCCGTCATGGGCGATGGTCGCTGCGATTTCCTGTTTGAGCGGATTCATGCGGGCGCGCTCCGGCGGCGCAGGGAGAGAAGGAGGATCGCCGCGCCGATGAGGACGAGCGGCAGGGAAAGAACCATGCCCATTGTGAGGCCGCCCGGCAGCGCCTCCTGCACGGGGTCCGGCTCGCGGAAGAATTCGCAGAAGATGCGCGCGGCGCCATAGCCGATCCCGAAAAGCCCCGTCACGAGGCCGGGGCGCTTCAGGGCGCCGCTCTTTACGGCGAAGGCGAGAAGGAGGAAAAGCGCAACGCCTTCGAGTCCCGCTTCATAGAGCTGGCTCGGATGACGAGGATCGGACCCGGCCGGCGGAAAGACCATCGCCCAGGAAACGTCGGTCGGGCGGCCCCACATTTCCGGCTTGATGAAATTGGCGAGCCTTCCGAAGAAAAGCCCGACCGGCGCCACGGCCGCGCAAAGATCGGCGATGGTGAGAAAAGGCAAAGCGCGGCTGCGCGCAAAGAGCCACATGCCGACAAGCGCGCCGATCAGCCCGCCGTGAAAGGCCATGCCGCCTTTCCATGTCTGCAGGATTTCCAGCGGATGGGCGAGGTAGAAGCTGGGGTCGTAGATCAGCACATGGCCGAGCCGCCCGCCGATGATGACGCCCAGCGCCGCGTTGACGAGAAGATCGTCGACGCCCTCTTGCGTCGGGCGCGGCTGGGTCTGCGCCCAGAACTCATCCTTCCCGACGAGGAAACGCAGGCCAACCCAGCCAAGGATGAATCCGCCAATATAGGCGAGCGCATACCAGCGTAGCGGCAGTGGGCCGAGATTGACGGCGACCGGATCGATGACAGGGAAGGGCAGCACGAAGAAAGGCATCAAATGGGTCCGAGAGCGCGAGTCGGACCCCACGCCACATAGGTCTTTTAGCGGCCGTCAAGGGGGATGTCATGGGGTCTTTGGCGGGGCGCCGTCCTTGAAGGAAGCCAAGCCACAGCTAGCGCCGTCGTCCAATGAGATTCTAGCTTGCCGGGTGGGGCTTGCCCGATTTGAGCGCTTAAAGGGCGATCTCGGGCAAGCCCGAGATCGCAGCAGGCGTCTCGAAGCGCGAGGGGGCGTCGGCCCTGCTCTTTCGGCGTTCTGGGCTCGCAAGTTTCCTTGCGGGCTTTGCTCCTGGAGATAAGCGCTTAAGGGCCTAGGCCGCCTTCTTCTGCGGCAGGAAGCGCCCATAGAAGGTCTCGCCCTTCGCCGCCATGTCGCGCAGCAATTGCGGCGGCTCGAAGCGCGGGCCGTGTTTGGCGGCGAGCGCGTCGCACAGCGCGACGAAGGCCTTCGTCCCCATGCCGTCGATATAGCTCAGCGTTCCGCCGGTGAAGGGCGCGAAGCCGAAGCCGAGGATCGAGCCGACATCCGCCTCGCGCGGATCGGTGACGACGCCCTCGGCGATGGTGCGCGCCGCCTCGACCGCCTGGATGACGAGAAGACGCTGCTCCAGCTCCTTCACATCCAGCGTATCGGGATCGAGCTGCGCCTCCGCGAGCGCCGATAGGCCCGGCCAGAGGCTCTTCTTGCCGTCGGAGGATAGTCGTAGAAGCCCTTGCCGTTCTTGCGGCCGAAGCGGCCTTGTTTCTCGACCATGTAGCCGAGCACGCGCTCCTGGCGCGGATCGATCGCCGCGTCGCCAATGTCTTTCTTCGTCGCTTGCAGGATTTTCCAGCCGAGATCGAGCGCGACTTCGTCGTTGAGCGACAGCGGTCCCACCGGCATGCCCGCCATCTTCGCAACATTCTCGATCATCGCCGCCGGCACGCCTTCGGTCAGCATGATCTGGCCTTCGCGCACGAAGTTCAGCACGCAGCGATTGGCGTAGAAGCCGCGCGTGTCGTTCACGACGATCGGCGTCTTCTTGATGATGCGGATGAAGTCGAGCGCGGTGGCGAGCGCGCGGTCGCCGGTCTTTTCGCCCATGATGACTTCGACCAGCAGCATCTTTTCGACCGGCGAGAAGAAGTGGATTCCGATGAAATTCTCGGGAACCTGCGCCGTCTCGGCGAGCGAGGTGATGGGCAGCGTCGAGGTGTTGGAGGCGAAAATCACGTCGCCGCCGACAACCGCCTGCGCGCGTTTCGTCACGTCGGCCTTCACCGCGCGGTCTTCGAACACGGCTTCCAGCACGAGATCGCAGCCCGCAAGCGCCGCATAGTCCGGCGTCGCGTTGATGCGCGCCATCAGCGCGTCCTTGTCGGCGGCGGTCGCGCGGCCCTTGGCGACGGAGCCGGAGATGAGCTTGTCGATCACCGCCTTGCCCTTGTCGGCGCTTTCCTGATCGCGGTCGATCAGCACGACGTCGAGCCCGTTCAGCGCCGATACATAGCCGACGCCCGCGCCCATGAAGCCGGCGCCGAGAATGCCGATCTTCTTGAGGTTCGTGGGCGGGATCTCCGTCGGACGATGCGCGCCTTTCTCCAGCTCGTTTTTCGAGAGGAAGAGCGAGCGGATCATGGCCGCGGCTTCCTTCGAACGCAGAATAAAGGCGAACCAGCGCGACTCGACGGTGAGCGCCTGATCCATCGGCAATTGCAGGCCCTCATAGACCGAATGCAGGATCGCGCGGGCGGCGGGGTAGTTGTTGTAGGTCTCGCGGCGCAGGATGGCGTTGGCCGCGGGCCAGATCATCATGCCGGTCGGCGAGAAGACCTTGCCGGACGGGTTCTTGAAATCCTTCGTGTCCCACGGCGCCTGCGCCTTGCCGCCATTCACGATCCACGCGCGGGCGCGGTCGACGATCTCGGCCTTCGGCGCGATCTCGTGCACCAGCCTCGCGCCGAGCGCGGCTTTGGGCTTCACCTGATCGCCGCGGAAGAGGAACTGCAGCGCGTCGCCCGTCTGCATGATGCGCGAGACGCGCGTCGTGCCGCCGGCGCCGGGGAACAGGCCGACCTTGATCTCCGGCAGGCCGACCTTCGTCTTCTCGTCATCGGCCATCACGCGGTAATGGCAGGCGAGAGCGAGCTCGAAGGCGCCCCCGAGGCACACGCCGTTGATCGCGACGGCGAAGGGCTTTCCGCAGGTTTCCAGCTTGCGATAGAGCAGCGAGAGTTTGCGCGAATTCTCGAAGAACATCTTGTTCGCCGCTTCCTCGCCCTGTTCCTTGAGCGCCTTGGCGTATTGCGCCGCGCCCTGCTGAAGCATGGTGAGATCTGCGCCGCCGGAAAACGCGTTTTTGCCCGACGCGATGACGCATCCCTTGACGTTCGCGTCGGCGACGATCGTGTCGATTGCCTGTTCGAGCTCGCTCATCACCTCCGGGTTGATGACGTTCATCGAACGACCGGGCATGTCCCAGGTGAGGAGCGCAACGCCGTCGGCGCCGGTCTCGTAGCGGAAATTGGCGAGGTTCATTGTTTCGCTCCCGAATTGTTTGTCTCTCCCCCTCCCTGACCCTCCCCCGCTTTGCGGGAGAGGGGACGCTCGCGATCGACAGTCTCGATGAAGGCGGCGCCGTGCTCCCTCTCCCGCTTGCGGGGGAGGGGTGGGGAGGGGGCCTGAATCACACCCGTTCGATAATCGTCGCCGTGCCCATGCCGGCGCCGATGCAGAGCGTCACGAGCGCGGTCGATTTGCCGCTGCGCTCCAATTCGTCCACCGCGATGCCCACGAGCATCGCGCCCGTCGCGCCGAGCGGATGGCCCATGGCGATGGCGCCGCCATTGACGTTCACCTTGGCGGGATCGAGGTCGAAGGCCTGGAGATAGCGCAGCACGACCGCCGCGAAAGCCTCGTTCACTTCGAAGAGGTCGATGTCCGAGATCGACATGCCGGAGCGGGCGAGCACCTTCTTCGTCACGTCCACCGGGCCGGTCAGCATGATGGCGGGCTCGGAGCCGATATTGGCGAAGGCGCGGATGCGGGCGCGGGGTTTCAGGCCCAGTTTCTCGCCCGCTTCCTTCGAGCCGACGAGCACGGCCGCCGCGCCGTCCACGATGCCCGACGAATTGCCGGCGTGATGCACGTGGTTCAGTTTCTCGATCGCCGGATAGGCCTGGATCGCCACCGCGTCGAAGCCGCCCTGCTCGGCGAAGAAGGCGAAGGAAGGCTTCAGGCTCGCCAGCGCCTGCATGTTGGTGTCGGGCCGCACATGCTCGTCGCGGTCGAGGATCGTGATGTCGTTCACGTCCTTCACGGGCACGACCGATTTCTTGAAGCGGCCCTCCGCCCACGCCTGCGAGGCGCGCTTCTGCGACTCCACCGCGAACGCGTCCACATCGTCGCGCGAGAAGCCGTATTTCGTCGCGATGAGATCGGCGGAGACGCCCTGCGGCATGAAATAGGAGGGGATAGCGATGGTCGGGTCCACCGGCCAGGCGCCGCCCGAGGCGCCGATGCCGACGCGGCTCATGCTCTCGACGCCGCCGCCGATGGCGAGTTCGTGCTGGCCCGACATGATCTCGGCCGCCGCGAAATTCACCGCGTCGAGGCCGGAGGCGCAGAAGCGGTTGATCTGCACGCCGGGCACTTTGTACGAATAGCCCGAGGCGATGGCGGAAGCGCGCGCAATGTCGCCCCCCGCTTCGCCGACGGGATCGACGCAGCCGAGAATGACGTCGTCGACTTCCGGGCCCTTGAGATTGTTGCGCTCGCGAATGGCGGTCAGCGCCGTATTGGCGAGGCCGAGCGAGGAGACCTCATGCAGCGAACCGTCCGGCTTGCCGCGGCCGCGCGGCGTGCGGACGGCGTCGTAAATAAAGGCTTCGGCCATGACGTTTCCTCGTGTTTTCGTCTTTTCCCTCGCCCGTTCGCGGGAGAGGACGGCCCCGCATGGCGGGGTAGGGTGAGGGCGCTAGAACATCTCCGGCGCAAGCGACATCATCGTGTCGGCGCCGGTGACGATGCGTGCGAGGCGCAGGCCGGTTTCGGGCAGCATGCGCTCCATGTAGAAACGCGCGGTCGTCAGCTTGGCGTCCATCAGCGCCGCCGTCTCCGGTTCGCGCGTCTTCTTCTCCAGAGCCGCGGCCGCGATCTTCACCCACATCAAGGCGAGCGCGACGCGACCCAGGAGATGCATATAGTCATAGGACGCGGCGCCGGCGTTGTCGGGCTTCGCCATGGCGTTCTGCATGAGCCACATCGAGGCTTTCTGAAGGTCGGCGAGCGCCGCTTGGGCCGGCGCGACGAATGGCTTCATCGCCTCGTTGGCGCTGTGGCCGCCCAGCAGTTCCGCGCCTTCCTTGAAGAAGGCCATGATGGCGCGGCCGCCTTCGCGCGGCAGCTTGCGGCCGACGAGGTCGAGCGCCTGAATGCCGTTGGCGCCCTCATAGATCATCGCGATGCGGGCGTCGCGCACGAACTGCTCCATGCCCCATTCGCGAATATAGCCGTGGCCGCCAAAGACCTGCTGCGCCTTCACGGCGTTGTCGAAGCCGAGATCGGTGAACATGCCCTTCAGCACGGGCGTCATCAGGCCGAGCCGATCCTCCGCCGCCTGCCGCGCCGCCGGGTCGTCCGAGCGATGCGCGATGTCGCTGTCGAGCGCGGCGGCGAGCGCGAGGCCGCGCGCCGCCTCGTTGAAGGCCCTGATCTCGAGCAGCATCCGGCGAATGTCCGGATGCACGATGATCGGATCGGCCTTCTTCTCAGGATATTTCGGCCCCGTGAGCGCGCGGCCCTGCAGGCGGTCCTTGGCGTAGGCCACCGCGTTCTGATAGGCGACCTCGGATTGCGCGAGGCCCTGGACCGCGACGCCGAGCCGCGCCTCGTTCATCATCACGAACATGGCGTTGAGGCCGCGATTCTCCTCGCCGATCAGGAAGCCCTGCGCGCCGTCGTAGTTCATCACGCAGGTCGCGTTGCCGTGGATGCCCATCTTCTCTTCGATGGAGCCGCAGGAGACGGCGTTGCGCGCGCCGAGCGAACCGTCGGGTTTGGGAACGATCTTCGGCACGATGAAGAGCGAGATGCCCTTCACGCCCGCGGGCGCGCCCTCGATGCGGGCCAGCACGAGATGCACGATGTTCTCGGCGAGGTCGTGCTCGCCGGCCGAGATGAAGATCTTCTGGCCGGTGATGGAATAGGTCCCGTCCCCGCGCGGAACGGCTTTCGTGGTGAGGAGGCCGAGATCCGTGCCGCATTGCGGCTCGGTGAGGTTCATCGTGCCCGTCCAGCGGCCTTCGGCCATCTTCGGCACGTAAAGCTGCTTTTGCTCCTCGGAGCCGTGAGTCAGCAGCGCCGCCAGCGCCCCCTGCGTCAGGCCCGGATACATGGCGAAGGCCATGTTGGCGGAGGAGGCGAATTCGTTCATCGCCATGGAGAGCGTATAGGGCAGGCCCTGGCCGCCATATTCCTCGGGCACGGGCAGGCTGATCCAGCCGCCGCCGGCATAGGCCTGATAGGCCGCCTTGAAGCCGGCCGGCGCGGTGACGGAGGCGTCGGCGTTGCGTTTGCAGCCATTTGCGTCGCCGGACTGGTTGAGCGGCGCGAGCGCCTCCTCGCAGACCTTGCCGGCCTCGAGGAGAATCTGAGCGGTCACGTCGGGGGAGATGTCGGCGAAGCCCTTCAGATTGCCGAAGCGCTGCAATTGCAACACGTCGTTGAGGAGGAACAGCGTGTCGTCGACAGGCGCTCTGTAGCTCGGCATCGAGGTCTCCATGAAATCGCGCCCGCTTCGAGAGGCGGGCAGGAGCGGCGTCCTTCGCGTCTTAGGTAGAGAGGGGCGCGAGTCGGCGCAATAGGGGCGTGAACGCGGCTCAAAACGACCTTGAAGGGTCGTTGCGATCAATGTTCTCCTTCGAGCGAAACGATTCGCCAGAGTAGCGTCGGATTTCGCCAAATCGTGAATGAAAGGCGTTCACTAAACTCGAAACTTAACCTGTTATTTACCTTGATTGACGGAAAGTCGCGTCAAGGGCGCCAAGGCTCCCGGAGTATAGCGCGATTCGCGCGGTCCCAGAGTCGGTTCCCCCAGTTTCTCTCGAGCTATCCGCAAGTCGGATCCGCCGGACACAGACATGACCAAGGCTCTCTCCCGCAAATCCCGGGGTAACGATCAAGAGATGCGCGAATCCGCCCGCTCGGAGGCGCGCCGGTCCGGGAAAAGCCTCGGCGATTGGCTCGACGATGCGATCCGGGACTTCGATCGCGAAGAGGAAGAGGTCGAGCGCGAGGACGACGACCGTCTCGACGCCGTGGCGCGCCGCCTCGCGCGGCCTGCGGGGGGGCGCGAAAACCCGCGCCGCGAGGAAGAGGATTACCGCCAGCCGCGCCGCTGGCGCGACGACGCCGACGACATGCGCGCCGCCGCCCGCCGCGAGCGCGACGACCGTTTCGACGACGAGGACGAGGATCTCGAGCGCGCGCCGCGCAGCCGGCGCGACGCCGAGAAGCGCGACGTCGAGGCGCGCGCCGAGCCCGCCCGCCAGCGCCGCGAGCCCGAGCCCGGCCGTCGCCGCTGGCGCGACGAAGCCCGCGTCGATCCCAAGGCGATCGTCGCCGACGCCGCCGCCATCGTGGAGCGCCGCGTGGCCGAGAGCGAGCGCCACACCGCCCGCGCCTTCGAAAATCTCGCCGATCTCATCAAACGCGGCCAGCGCCGCGGCGAAGGCGACGCCGTCAAGCGCGCCGTCGCCGCCTTCGCCCAGCGCGCCGAGCAAAGCGAGCGCCATACGGCGCGCGCGCTCGACAATCTCGCCGGCCTTTTGGAAGACGGCCAGCGCCGCCGCGAGACGGCGGAGGAGGGCCTCGCCTTTCTCGCCGAACGTCTCGGCCGCATCGAATCCCGCCTCGCCGAGCAGCCCGCGGCGAGCGGCGCCGTGAAGCCGATCCGCACCGCCCTCGCGCGCCTCGAGTCGCGCCTCGACCGCCTGTCCACCAGCGAGCGCGGCCCCGATTTCGAACAGGCGCTGTCGAGCCTCGATCGCCGCCTCTCGGAAATCGCCAGCCGCCTCGACGGCGACGCGCGCGCCCCGAAAGCCGCGCCCGTCGTCCCGGCGCCGAGCGTCGACCTTGCGGGACCGAGCCCGGCCGCGCTGGAGCAGGGCCTGCGCCGCGCCGAGCCGCTGACGCGCCGTCCGCTCGTCGACGCCATCGCAGAAATCACCCAGCGCCAGCGCGCGCTCGACGACACCCCCGCGCCCGTTTCGCCCGCCCTTGCGGTCCCGGCGCCGGATCTTTGGGAGGGCCAGCCGCCGGCCCAGCGTTTCGCCGCGCTCCACGCGTCGCTGGATACGCTCACGCAGCAGCTCGACACCGTGCGTCAGGACGCCGGCGAGCGCGCCGACCAGCAGATGGTCGTCATGCGCCAGATCGAGGGCCTGCGCCGCGAGGTCGAAGACATGTCCCGCGCCATCGGCGATCTCGCCCCGCGCGCCTCTGTCGCGGCCATCGAGACGGCCCTGCGGGATCTCGCCCATCGCGTCGACATGCAGCGCCATCGCGGCGTTTCCGACGATCTCCTCGCCCCCGCCGAGCGCATCGCCGGAGAACTCCGCGCCGTCATTCGCGACCTCGATCCAAGCCCGATCGTCCGCAATCTGCACGCCGACGTGCAGACCATCGGCCGTCGCCTCGACGCCATGCAGCAGCCCAGCGCCGCCGACGCCGCGGCCATCCGGCAGCTTTCGGCGCAGACGCGGGAAATCCGCGAGCAACTCTCTGCGCTCGCCTCCCGCCCGCTGCCGATCGAAAAGATCGAGACGCGCCTCTTCGATCTCACCCAGCGCGTCGACGCGCTCGCCCATGCGGGCGTCGGCGCCGCCAAGGCCGCCGCGGCGCTCGACATGGGCGAGCTGGCCCGCTCCATTCGGACCATCGTCGCCGCCGAAACCAACGCGGGCATCGACACGTTCAACCGCCGTCTGGAGCAGGTCGCGACGAAGCTGGACGAGGCCGTTCTAAGCGCCGGGGCCAAGCGCTTCGACGAGCTCGGCGAGCGCATCGACGAACTCGGGCGCACGCTGTCGCGCCGCATCGAGGACAGCGCCGTCGCGCAGAAGCCCGTCGACACCGCCTCGCTCGAACAGCTCATCGCCAGCCTCGCCCTCAAGATCGACTCCGCGCTCGACGACCGTCCGCACAATCCGGGCTTCGAGGAAATCGGCCGCAAGATCGAGCGGCTGGAGACACGCCTCTCCGATCCGACGCCGGGCGTCGAGGAGATCGGTCGCAAGATCGAGCGGCTCGAAAACCGCATCAACGATCCAATCGCCGCGGACTCGATCGCGCGCATCGAGGCCATGCTGCAGCGGCCGGTCGCCGACCGCCAGTTCGCGGAACTCGCCCAGCGCATCGATTTCGTGCGCGAGACGCTCGCGCAGCGTCTCGACCAGGGCGCCGCCGCGGCTCCCGCTTCGGACGTCCGTTTCATAGAGGAGATCGTGCGCGGGCTCGACCAGAAGGTCGAAGCCGCGCTGGCCGCCCCATCGAAGGCGCCCGATCTCGGCGCAATCCAGAACCAGCTCGAGGCGCTCTTCTACAAGGTCGACCGCCTTGAAGACGCGAGCGCCAATTCCCGCCTCGGCGCCATGCTCGCCGAGCCGCAGCATCATCCGCAGCTCGAAGACATCGCGACGCGGCTCGAAAGAATGCAGGCCGCGCTGTCGCAGCGCGCCGATGAAGGCTACCGCGTCGAGGCGCGGCAGAACGATCTCGCCGCTCTCGTCGAGCAGCTCGCGGCGCGCATGAATCAGGCGCTCGATCCGCGCGCCGACTCCGAGGCGCTGCGGGCGCTGGAGGCGCAGATCGGCGCGCTCTCGCAGCGGCTCGACCGCAACGATCAGAACGGCGCCGCGCTCGCGGGCGTCGAGTCCCGCATCGCCGCGCTCGTTTCGCAGATGGAGGAGACGAAGGCGGCGACGACGCTCGCGGCCGAAGAAGCCGTGCGCCGCGCGACGCAGGACATTCTCCGTCAGGCGAACCCGGTCCCCGGCGCGCTGCGCGAGGCGCTGGAGCGCGAGCTCATCGACATTCGCAATATCCAGGACGAGAGCGGCCAGCGCACCCATGAGACGCTGCTCGCCGTGCACGAGACACTGGAGCGCGTCGTCGACCGTCTCGCCGTGTTCGAGGACGAGCTGACCGAAATCCGCAGCGCCGCAGTCGCCGCCCCGGCTGTCTCGGCCGTCGAGCCCGCGCTCGCGCGCCGCATCGATGACGCGCCGCAGGCCCTGCGCGCGCCCGAGCCCGCCGTCGAGCCGCGCCGCGCGCCCCCGGTCGCTGCGGACGGCGACGACGATCTGGTCGATTTCCTCGTGCCGCCGGGCGGGCCGCGCCCGCAGCGCCGCGAGCCGGGCTTCGCGCCCGCCGCCGAGGCGCCGCGCAATGACGCGGTGCAGACGGACTTCATCGCCGCCGCGCGCCGCGCCGCCCAGCAGGCGGCCATGGACGCCGAAGCCGCCGAGAAGGCGCAGCAGGCCCGCCGGAACGCCCCCCGTTCCGACGCCGCCGGCGCGCGCAAGCCGGCGGCCAGCCTCGCCTCCACGCTCGAAGACCGCAAGCGGCCGCTGCTGCTGGGCCTCGCCGGCGTGGTTCTGCTCGCCGGCGCCTTCGGCATGACGCGCATGGCCTTGCAGGGCCGCGGCGCCGAGCACCAGGACCATCAGGTCACCGAAGCCGCGCCAGCGGATACGGACGCCGCTCCGGCCGCGACGGCCGACGCCCCCGAGGCCGCGCCGAAGGAAGCCGCGCCCGCCCCGGCGGCTCCCGCTCGCGCCGCAGCGCCGGCGGCGACGCCTGCCGCCCCTGCGCCCGCGCCGGTCGCAGCGACGCCGGCCCAGCCGACGCCGCCGGTTTCCTCCGCGCCGGCCGAGCCGGTGCGCATCGTCCGCCCGCCGTCCCTCGCCCCCGAAGCGCCGCGCACGGCGCCCGGCATGATGAGCCCCGGCGGCGTCGGCGCGTCGCCGCCGCGCATGATCGCGCCGCGCACCGACAACGCGCCGGTCGACACCATGCCCGTCGGTTCGATCGGCGGCCTCAATCCGCTGTCGGCCCCCGACGCCATCGGCGTCATCAAGTCGCTCGCCCAGCAGGGCGACTCGGCTGCCCAATACGAACTCGCCGTGCGCTTCGCCGACGGCCGCGGCGTCGCGCGCGACGCCAAGACGGCGGCGCAATGGTTCGAGAAGGCGGCGGCGCAGGGCCTCGCGCCCGCGCAATATCGCCTCGGCTCGTTCTACGAGAAGGGCGTCGGCGTCGAGCGCGACTACAGCCGCGCGAAGAAATATTACCAGTCGGCGGCCGACGCCGGGAACGCCCGCGCCATGCACAATCTCGCCGTGCTGCTCGCTGAAGGCGGCGACGGCGGCAAGCCGGATTATGCGGCGGCGTCCGAATGGTTCCGCAAGGCCGCCGAGTATGGCGTGCGCGACAGCCAGTACAATCTGGCGATCCTCTACGCCCGCGGTCTCGGCGTCACGCAGAGCATGACCCAGTCCTATCTCTGGTTCGCCGCCGCCGCCGATCAGGGCGACGCCGACGCCGCCAAGAAGCGGGACGAGGTCGCGGCGCGGCTCGACACCAAGGATCTCTCGACGGCGAAGTCTCTTGCGGCGGGCTTCAAGCCCAGGGAGCCGCGTCGCGAGGCCAATGACGTTCTCCCGCCCAAGGGCGGCTGGGAAAACCTCAAGGATCCCGCGATGAACGCCGGCAAGCCTTCGGCGGGCTCCGGCGCCAAGGCGATGCAGAAAGCGAAACTCTCTGCGATCTGACCCTTGTGAGCGGCGGGCGCGTCAAGTTTTCGCCGTTCATTTACGCTTCATCGACTCTCTGACGGTTAACGTCCCGATGTCGTGAGGCTTTCACCCGCCGCATCGCCCTTCTGGAGAGTTGAGATGAGAAAAATCCTCGCCACGATCCTCGCCGCTTCGGCGATCGGGGCCCTGACGCTCTCGGCCGCGCCCGCGCAGGCCGATTCGGCCGGGCCGGCCATCGCGGCCGGCATTGG
This sequence comes from Methylocystis parvus, assembly GCF_049675845.1. Lineage (GTDB taxonomy): Bacteria > Pseudomonadota > Alphaproteobacteria > Rhizobiales > Beijerinckiaceae > Methylocystis > Methylocystis parvus_A. Next base: position 1,844,256 of record NZ_CP187161.1, on the reverse strand, counting down.
CGGCTTCGCGCTCGGCGCCATCGCCGGCGGCGCACTTGCCCAGCCGGCCCCGCCGCCGGTCTATTACGCGCCCCCGCCGCCGCCCCCGCCGCATTGCTGGGTCGAGCGCCGTCCGATCTTCGACGAATATGGCGTCGAAATCGGCTCGCAACCACGCCGCATCTGCCAGTAAGCCTCCCCCGGAAAAATCACATGCGTCGGTCCGCCACAGGCGGCCGGCGCATTGTCTTTTTCACGATGGCATGTCGGTTGCTCGATTTTCGCCGATCCAATTCCAAACGGCGAAGAGTGACCACATGACCAGCATTGCCGACACCGCCTTCAAGACGCTCGAAGAGCAGGGCCGCCTCCTCAACGCGGTGCTCAAGGGCCCGACGGAAAAGCCCGGACGCTTTGGATTTCGTGGCGAATTGGCGCTCATCTTCCAGGAGACGCTCGCCGACGAGAAGCGTCCGCCGGAGCGTTCCGTCGATCAGGTGATTGCGATCGCGAATGTCGGAGAACCGACAATTCCGTTCTTCGCCTGTTACCTTCATTCCTTCGAATGGCTGACGGATCTCGCCAATGTGACGAAGGGCCTCTTCTCGCCGGACGGGAAGTATTTCATCTTCTGCAACAATATCGACTTGCTCTCGAAATATGAGGTCGAGATCGATGGCGTCACCTTCAACGTCCTGCCGATCGACGAGGCGACGGTCTATAACGAGCTTCTCGAACTGCTCTATCTCGACAAGGGCGACCTGAAGAAACTGTCGACCGCCGGCAAGACCGACGCCGTCGCCGACGCGGCGCTGGGCTTCAACGCGAAGTTCGACGTCATCAGCTATGCGCAGGGCGTCGAGCGCATGGGGCCCGTGCGTAATCGCAACGCCAACCGCCCGGTGTGATTCCTCCCGATTTTAACGACGTTCCTGCGGGCGCGCCCGCGGGAGCGCCTTTTTTGCGCCTTTGTCGGATGTTTCAGCTCTTGGCCTTCCTTTACTGAAAAAGGGGCCTTTCTGCGCTACCCTCCCGGAATGAAGGCGAATCAGTTCGCGCTGGCTGCGGCCGCGCTTCTCCTCCTCGCAAATCCCGCTCATGCGGATTGGTCCTCCTGCCTCGGCGGCCTGCGTCATGCAGCGGCGGGGGCGGGCGTGAGCCAGCAGACCATCGCCGCGGCGACGGACGGCATGGAGCCGAACGACGCCGTGTCCTTCATGGACAAGCAGCCCGAATTCACGACGCCCGTCTGGGACTACGTCGCCGGCCTCGTCGACGAGGAGCGCGTCGAGGAAGGGCGCGCGATGATGCACAAATATGGGAGCGCGCTGCATGCGGCGCAGTCGCATTACGGCGTCGATCCCGCGACCGTGGTCGCCGTCTGGGGCGTCGAAAGCGATTTCGGCAAGAGCTTCGGCAAGCGCTATGTCCCGCAGTCGCTCGCAACGCTCGCCTGCGAGGCCCCGCGCCGCAACGACTATTGGCGCAAGGAGTTCATCGCCGCGCTGAAGATCCTCGACAGCGGCGACGTCGCCAGGGACGAAATGCTGGGCTCCTGGGCCGGCGCCTTCGGCCATACGCAGTTCATGCCCTCGACCTTCCTCGGCACGGCGGTCGATCTCGACGGCGACGGGCGGCGCAATATTGCAAGCTCCGCCGCGGACTCGCTCGGCTCGACGGCGAATTATCTGCGCAAGAGCGGCTGGCGCTCCGGCGAGACCTGGGGTTTCGAAGTGCGGCTGCCCGAGGGCTATAACGGCCCCTCCGGCCGCACGCGCAAACAGCCCATGTCGCATTGGGAGTCGCTCGGGATCACGCGGCTCGACGGCGGCGGGCTCGGGGGCGGCTCGGCGGGTCTGATGCTGCCGGCGGGCAAGAACGGCCCGGCTTTCCTCGTGACCAAGAATTTCGACGCCATCTACGCTTACAACGCCGCCGAGTCCTATGCGCTCGCCATCTGCGTGCTGTCGGACCGCCTGCGCGGGCGTCCGGGCATCCAGACGCCCTGGCCAACGGATGATCCGGGGCTCTCCCGCGCCGAGCGCCGCGAGCTACAGTCGCTGCTGATCCGTGCCGGCTATGACGTCGGCGATCCCGACGGCGTGATCGGGACCAAGAGCAAGGAAGCCATCGCCGACTATCAGGGCCGCGTCGGCCTGCCCCGCAACGGCCGCGCGAGCCTCAAAGTGCTCAACGCTCTGCGGGGATGGTAAGGGGCTCCACGGGCGGCGCAATCTGCTCGAGCGCCTCCTTCTCGGCCGCCTCAACCTCGGCCTTCTCCGTCATTTCGTCGGCGATCCAGGCGGTCGCCAGCTCCCAGACGACGGCGAGCACGACCGGACCGACGAAGAGGCCAGCGACGCCATGCGCCAGCACGCCCCCGATCACGCCGATGAAGATCACCGGGATCGGCGTTGAGAGGCCATGCGCGAAGATGAATGGTTTCAGTACGTTGTCCATGTAATTCACGGTCAGCATGCAGATCGTCAGCCCGATGGCGGCGGGCGTCGAGAGGGTCGTCCAGGCCCAGAAGACGACCGGAGCGACGACCAGCAGCGGCCCGATCTGGACGATGCCCAGGACCAGGATGGCGATGGTCAGGAGATTCGCGCCGGGGACCTCGGCGAGATACATGCCCACGCCGCCGATCACCGCCTGCATGATCGAAAGGCCCATCACGCCGCGCGAGACGGCGTTGATCGTGGCGCCCGAGAGGTTGAGATATTTCTCGCCATTGCTCGGATCGATCCGGCGCGCCAGCGCCCGCATGCCGACGAGGAGCTGCTGCGCATAGGCGAGCAGGAAGCCGGAGAGGATCACCGAGAGCAGGAATTTCAGCGTCCCGACGCCGGCGTTGCGCACCATGCCGAGCAGATATTCCCCCACGGGCTTGAGCTGCGGCAGGATCTGCGTCAGCGCGCTGCGCAGATTGGTGGAGGCGAGCTCCCAATAGGAATAGATCTGCGCCCCGATCAGCGGCCAGTCCTTCACATTGGCGGGGGGCGGCGGGATGGTGATGTCGCCGTTTTCAAAGCCGGCGATGACGCCCTTCACCGGATCGACGAAGCCGAGGCCCATCCAGGTCATCGGACCGATGACGAGGGCCAGGGCGGCGACGGTGATGAGGACGGCCGCAATGGTCGCCCGCCCGCCCAGCAGCGCTGCGAGCCTGTCGAGCAGCGGGTAGAGCGCGACGGCGACGACGACGCTCCAGACGATCATCGCCCCGAACGGCGCGATGATCACGAAGGTCCAGTAGGCGAGGAAGCCGATCACGAAGAGCCGGATCGACATTTCGATGAAGAGGGCGTTGAAGCGGCGTTCGCCGCTGCTGAAGGGGGGCAACTCGTCGGCCACGGAAGGTCTCATTTTGCGCTGCGCTGCAGCGAGAGTGGACGCGCCCGGCCCCGGAGGCAATAGGCGGGCGGCGGGATTCGCTCTATTGGGCGCGCGCTTCGTTAAAAGCCAGCGTCACCTTTGATTTCACGAGGTCGCGGACATTTTGCGACCAGCAAGTCGAGTCGAGCGCCTCGCCGATATTTTTCTGGTCGGGAAAACCGATCTCGGCCAGTCGGCGGCGGACGGTCGCCACACGCTCATGATCGCCCCTCGCGGCCGCCAGCGCCAGCTCGACGACCAGCACGATCGCCGAATCGGTGTGCGACGCCGCCCGGCGCAATCTGGGGCGGTCTTCATAAACGCCGCTGCGCAGGGCCTCCACGGCCACGGCGATCGTGTCGACCGGGGTGAGATCCGCGGCGATGGCGCGCGCTTTCTGAATCAGGGCGATCCCTTCGGCGTAATCGCCCGAGCCCAGAATGAACCGCGCCCCGACATCCGCCAAACCGAGAGGGTTATTGGGAAAACGCTCGATCGTCTCCCTGGCCTGGAGGCGGAATGTCTCGAGGTCGCCGCCGCACAGCGCGCTCGCGTAACTGGCGACGCGGGTGAGGAAGTCCGTCTCGTTCATTTGCGCCGCGCGCCCCGCCATGACGATCGCCTGAGCCCGCGCTTCCGCGAGCGTGCGGTCGGTCAGCCGGAAATTGAGCGGATCGAGCGAGAGCAGGGCGCCGATGGCGAGCGTCTGCGCGTCGAGAGGCCCGCGCGCCTCGGCGGCGGCGAAGCAGCGCCAGGCCGGGGCGTAATCCAGCGACTTGAAGGTCTTCCAGTAATGGAAGGCGCGTAGCTGGCAGGAGAGCGCCTCGTCGCTGGCGGCCTGGACCGTGTCTTCCTGGGCGCGGGCGATGTCGGCGACGATGCCGAAAGGATTGCCGACGTCCCGGCCGATCCTGGCCACGAGATCGCGCTGCATCGCCATGACGTCCCCGGCGGAGAGGCGCATCTCGTAGCGGTTCGTCCAGCGCGCCGCGCCCGAGCGGGCGTCGAGCAGCAGCACCGTCGCCTTCACCTGATCGCCGATCAGCCGCAGCGAGGCGCGGACGATGTAGTCGGGCTTCGCGCCATCCTGCGGCGCGCCGGCGCCGGTCTCCTCGTTCAGAGGAATGACCGTCAGCCACTGATAATCGGAAAGCGTGTCGGCGAGGTCCGCCTGGAGGCCGCCCGCGACGAAATCCTGCCCCTCCTTGTCCGAATGAAACTCGAACGGGGCGATGGCGACGATGGGACTGCGCGCCCCGGATGCGGCCTGTGTTGCGGGGGGCGTCGAAACCGTGAATTTCCAGGCCGCGACTCCCGCAACGGCGCAAGCAAAGGTTAATCCTGTGAACAACGCAGCCAAGCCGAGCTTGCGCTTCGGCGCAGGGATTTCGACGATCGTAGCGGGCTCGGCGGGGGCCTCGGCGCGCGTGAAAACGGGGCGGTACTGGCCCTTCGGGATCGAGATGACGATCGAGGCTTCCTTGCCTTCGGTCAAATAATAGCGCTCCAACGCCTGGCGCAGCCGCCCCACCTCGACGCGCACGATGCTGTCCGTCTGCGGGTCGAAATCCTTCGGGCGGCCAAAGACTTCCGTTGCGACGGAATAGGCCTTGATCCGCTCGCCGCGACCCTCGAGCTCCTCCGTCACGAGATAGGAGAGCAGGCCGCGCTGCCGTTCGCTGGCGCCGTCCAGCCCGCTGTCGAAGGCGCGGTGCAGCTCCTCCAGAACGGCGAGCTTCATCTCGGAGTCGGTCGCAACAGAACTCATTAAAATTCAACGCTCCTCGGAAAGGACGACGTTACGGTCACATGTTAACGCCTAGCACGTGCCTGCCGTCCTGCCGAGCCTACGACAATCTCGCCTTCGTCGAAACGCGCGTCGCATTTCTCGGACGCCGGGTTGGGAGTTTCATGAATGACTGAAATCGACGAAGCCGAGAATGGCGGCGAGCCGGAGAACGACAACGCGAGGCTCGAACAGGCGCTGGTGGAGGCCCATTATCTCGGCCTGTCCCTGAGGGCGCTGGCGGCCAACAAGAACTTCCGTTACGCGGCGATCACCGCCTCGGTCTGCGAATTGCTGATCGGCTGGGCGCGCTTCGTCGGCGACCGGCTTCAGGAGGGCGAGCGCCCCTTCCTCAACGGCGCCGCAGCCCGCGGATCTCGGAAGAAATAGGCGCCTCTTCGACAAGCCTTCCGCATTTCGGCTAGAATGGCGGAAGGCATGTCCTAACGAATCGGATGTCATGACCATCAGACTGCATCAGGGCGACCTCCCGTCGGAGGCCGCCCTTTCGAACATCGTCGCCATCGACACGGAAACGCTCGGCCTCAACCCCCATCGGGACCGGCTGTGCCTCGTGCAGCTCTCCTTCGGCAATGGCGACGCGGAGCTGGTGCAGATCGCCAAGGGCCAGACGCGCGCGCCCAATCTGGAGAAGCTGCTCGCGGACCCGAACATACTGAAACTATTCCACTTCGCCCGCTTCGACCTGGCGATCCTCGCCAAGACTTTCGGCTTCGTTCCGGCACCGGTCTATTGCACCAAGATCGCGTCCAAGCTCACCCGCACCTATACGGACCGCCATGGGCTGAAGGATCTCGTGCGGGAACTCGCGGGCGTGGAAATCTCCAAGCAGCAGCAATCCTCCGACTGGGGCGCCGCGACCCTCTCCGACGCCCAGCAGAATTACGCCGCCTCGGACGTGCTTTACCTGCACCAGCTCAAGGAGAAGCTCGACGTCATGCTCGCGCGCGAGGGGCGGACCGCGCTCGCCCAGGCCTGTTTCGACTTCCTGCCCGCGCGGGCGCAACTCGATCTCGCCGGCTGGCCGGAGACCGACATCTTTTCACACGAATAAAGTGTGAACGGCCCCGAATTCGCCACGCCGCGGCCCGATAATCGCAACATGACAGACGGCAGCGCCGCCACTCCCGAGCAACCGAAGCCCCGCGCCGGCGGTCAGCCGCCAGGCGGCGGCCGTGACCGGCTCGCCGCGCTCACGGCGCGTCGCGAGAGCGCCTTTCCCGACGCCCTGCGTCACACGGCGCGCGTGACGCGGCTGCGCCGCTGGATCTTCTGGGGCGTCGGCGGCACGGTGGCGCTGGTGGGGATCGGCCTCGCCGCGAGTTCGCTGCGCTTCCTGCCGATCGACCTCAATCTTTCGCGCGTGGCGCTGAAGGGCACGCGCATCGTCATCGAGACGCCGAAGCTCGTCGGTTACCGCAAGGACGGGAAGCCTTACGAAATCCGCGCCCGCGTCGGCGTGCAGGACATTTCGACGCCCGACGTCTTCGATCTCGACGGCCTCGACGTGCGCGTCGAGACGGAGGGGGTGAACCCGATCGTGCTGACGGCCGCCAAGGCGAATTACAGCACCAAGAACGATCGCGGGACGATGACCGGCGGCGTCACCGTCTCCGACGGCAAGAATTTCGACATGCGCATGGATTCCGCCGTCATGGATTTCAAGGCGAGCGTGATGACCTCCGACAAGAAAGTCACTCTCAAGATCGAGGGCGGCGAGGTCGTTGCGGACGGCGTGGAATTTTCGCAAAAGGAGCGCCGGGCCACTTTCGGCGGCAATGTCCATTCCGTGCTTTACGGCGAGGACGAGGCCGCTCAGAACGCGGTAAAGCAGCCGGACGGCGGCAAGCAGGACGCCAAACAGGACGCCTTGCGCGCGGCGCAGTGAGAAAAGAATGACACGCCAGAAGACCTACGCTCTCCTCGCCGCTCTCCTCCTCGCCAGCGCCGCGCCCGCTCTCGCCAAGGCGGGGCGCTCGGGCGGCATTCTGCCGGGGGCGACCGCGAAGGACCCGCTAAATATCGACGCCGGCAAGCTCGATTATTTCGACCAGGAGCAGAAGCTCGTTTATTCCGGCAGCGTCATCGTGACGAACGGACCGTCGACGCTTAAAGCGACGCGGATCACAATCTTTCTGGAAGGGAAGGGCGCCGCCGCCTCGGCGGGCGCGACCAGCAATGACCGCGTGAAGCATATCGAGGCGGACGGTCCGGTGACGCTCGTCTCCAAGGACCAGATCGGCACGGGCGATCGCGGCGTCTACGACAAGGCCGACAACAAGGTCTGGCTGACGGGCAATGTGACGCTGACTCAGGGCGACAATATCGTGAAGGGCGATCGGCTCGTTTACGACGTCACGAGCGGCGTCGCGAGCATCCAGGGCGGCGCCTCGCAGGGAGGCCGCGTGCGCTCGACCTTCATGCCGGGCTCGGCGAAATAAAACAGCCGCTCGCGCGCCGCGAGCGGCTTCAGCATTTTCCGAAACGGATTACTGCGTGTTCAGCGCTTCCTTGTGGAGCAGGCCGAGCATGCCGCGGCGCTTCGCCTCGTAATAATAGCCGCCGGCGTAGAGCTGAATGGCGCGGGCCTCATTGCCGCCCGAGAGTTTGTAGGCGTTGGCGAGATAGGGCACGGCGTAGGTGAGATTTGTCTCGGCGTCGAGCAGGCCGCTCGCCGAACCCTTATAGCCCATGCCCCGGGCCGTATCGTGCCGGATCTGCATCAGGCCCCAATAGGGGCCGTTGCGGGCGGCCGGGTTGTAATTGCTCTCGCGCCGCACGGAACGATGGATCAGCGACTCCGGGATGTCGTAGAGGCGCGCATAATGGGCGATGCGAGCGTGAAGCGCGTCTTTTCCGTGGACAGCGTCCTCCGGACGCGGCTCGTTGACATAGGATTCGGGCGCGGACGCCACGGGAGAGCCGGTTTGTGCGCAGCCAGCGAGGGCGAGCGCCGCCAGGCTTATGGCGCAAGCGGTTGATTTCATTGTTAACCCTTCCCCTCAAACCGCCCCGACGAAATCACTTCACCGTAAGTCGCCATGGGGAGATGGCGAAATCGTGGCAGGCGCGCGAACTGTCGCGCCCTTGGGCGTGCGCCTGCGCTGTGCGCCAGCGCACTGACCCGACGTTAAAAAAGCGTCACTGTCCCTGTGTTCGATGCAGTGATTTCAGGGGCAAGTCTGAGGGGCAGTTTCAAGGCGCTTTTCAGGATCGACGACCCGGCCGCCCTCAAGCGGCCGGGTCTTTTCGTTTCCGGCGCGCGCATTAGCTCTTCGACGACGGGAGGCGGTCCCGATGACGGCGCGAACGCAATGGTCGCAGGAGGTGACGCGCCACAGCAACGCGCTCGACCTGGAGCCGGGCGTGTTCACTTTCGACGATCCGACGAAAATCGCGGCCTCGCTCAAACGCTCGGCGGAGGCGAGCGACCGGCGCAAATCCACGCCCTACCGTTCGGCGATGTCCATGCTGACCTTCTACATCAATCGCGCCGGACGCGATCTGCCGCAAGCGCGCCGCGACGTGCTGGAGGCGGCGAAGGGGGAGCTCAGGAAGGCCTTCGGGCGGGCGCCGCGTTAAGGCGAGGGATGCGCCCTCCAGTGAATGACACGCCATCAAAATAAATGCGGCTGACCTAAGCGACCGTCTCGTTCGGGGCCGAAGCCCCCTCCCTGTCCCTCCCCCGCTTCGCGGGAGAGGGGACGCTCGCGATCCGCATTGCCAATGAAGGCCCACGCCTGCTCCCTCTCCCGCGAAGCGGGGGAGAGTTGGGGAGGGGGCCCTCAAGCGTCAATCAGCGCGTGAACTTCTTGTATTTCAGACGGTGCGGAATGACGCTGTCGACGCCGAGCCGCCGCTTCTTGTCTTCCTCGTAATCGGCGAAGTTCCCTTCGAACCATTCGACATGCGAGTCCCCTTCATAGGCGAGGATATGCGTCGCGATGCGGTCGAGGAAGAAGCGATCGTGCGAGATGATGACGGCGCAGCCGGCGAAATCGGCGAGCGCCTCTTCCAGCGCGCGCAGCGTGTCGACGTCGAGATCGTTGGTCGGTTCGTCGAGCAGCAGGACGTTGGCGCCGCTCTTGAGCATCTTGGCGAGATGAACGCGGTTGCGCTCTCCGCCCGAGAGCTGGCCGACCTTCTTCTGCTGATCCGCGCCCTTGAAGTTGAAGGCGGAGCAATAGGCGCGTGAGTTGATCTCGCGCTTGCCCAGATAGATCACCTCATTGCCTTCGGAAATCTCTTCCCAGACCGTCTTGTTGGCGTTCAGCGCGTCGCGCGACTGGTCGACATAGCCGAGCTGCACGCTCTCGCCGACCTCGATCGTGCCGCCGTCGGGCTTCTCCTGGCCGGTGATCATGCGGAACAGAGTCGTCTTGCCGGCGCCGTTGGGGCCGATCACGCCGACAATGCCGCCGGGCGGCAGTTTGAAGGAGAGATCGTCGATCAGCAGCTTGTCGCCGAACGCCTTGGAGATGTGCTCGAAGTCGATGACGTTCTGGCCGAGACGCTCCGCCACCGGAATGATGATCTGCGCGGTGGTCGGCGCCTTGTCGTTCTGCTTGGCGACGAGCTCCTCATAGCGCTGGATGCGGGCCTTGCTCTTGGCCTGACGGGCCTTGGGCGACGCCGCGATCCACTCGCTTTCGGCTTCGAGCGCGCGCTGGCGGGCCTTGTCCTCGGAGGCCTCCTGCATGAGCCGCTTCTGCTTCTGCTTCAGCCAGCTCGTGTAATTGCCCTCGTAGGGAATGCCGCGGCCGCGATCAAGTTCCAGAATCCAGCCCGTGACATTGTCGAGGAAGTAGCGGTCGTGGGTGACGATGAGGATCGCGCCCGGATAGTTGCGCAAATGGCCCTCGAGCCAGTTCACCGTCTCCGCGTCGAGATGGTTGGTGGGCTCGTCGAGCAGGAGCATCTCGGGCTGTTCGAGCAGCAGCTTGCACAGCGCCACGCGGCGGCGCTCGCCGCCCGAGAGCTTGGTGACGTCGGCGTCGTCGGGCGGGCAGCCCAGCGCGTCCATGGCCTGATCGACCTGGCTGTCGAGATCCCACAGGCCCTTGGCCTCGATCTCGTCCTGCAGCCTGGTCATCTCGTCGGCGGTCTCGTCCGAGTAATTCATGGCGAGATCGTTGTAGCGGTCGAGAATGGCCTTCTTCTCCGCGACGCCGAGCATGACGTTTTCGCGCACGTTCAGCGCCGGGTCCAGATGCGGCTCCTGCGGCAGATAGCCGACGCGCGCGCCTTCGGCGACGAAGCCCTCGCCCGTGAAATCCTTGTCGATGCCGGCCATGATGCGCAGCAGGGTCGACTTACCCGCGCCGTTGACGCCGAGCACGCCGATCTTGGCGTCCGGGTAGAAGGAGAGGTGGATGTTGTCGAGGACCTTCTTGCCGCCCGGATAGGTCTTGGTGAGGCCCTGCATATGGTAGATGAACTGGCGCGCCATCGGCTCCGTCTCGGGGTTCGAGAAATCTTTGCGCCGTGTTTAGAGCCTTCGCGCGGGCTGGGAAAGCCCCAAGGGGCGCTTTGAAAGCCCCAAGAGGCCCTTTGCAATCCCAAAGGCGGCGCTTTCCCGAACCATTGCTCGACGCGAGGGCGCGCCCGAAGCGCTGGGGCAGGGCGGCGCTCAGGACGCCGTTTCGCGCCGGTTCAATTCGAGCGCCATGCGCTTCCTCCGCTTCTGCGCCTCGGCCAAACGGCGCGACAGCAGCGCGCCGTCGTCGGATGCCACCGTCACGAGGCGGAAGTTCGAGACGGTCGCCACGCTGCCCGAGGAGTAGAAAAACACATAGATTGGCAGCGGGAAGATTTCGCTCCATACGGCGGAGGCGATGGCGATCGAGGTGGCGCCGGCCGGTTGCGACTGGCCGTCGAGCACGCAGACGACTTTTTGCTCGCCAGAGACCGGCGATTCGACCGTGAAGACGAGGTAATCGCCCGGCTGCGGATCGCTCCAATCGACATCGACGGCGAGCCCATAGGCTTCGTCGCCCAGCTGGCTCCAATAACTTCCCTGAAAAATCGCAAATTCCTGCGGCGTCGCGCCGGGGCCGAATTGCAGGACCGCCGAGGGGGCGCCCTGCACATTGCCCTCGGTTGCGATCGTCGTCACGGTCAGTGGCTCGGTTCCGTAGGTGAAGACGCTTTTGAGCGAGACGCCGGGATCGAGGCTCCATTGCGCCGCTTCGCTCGGGCCGTCAGCCCAATATTGGTTGAGGGCGGGCTTGAGGTCCGCCGGCGCCGGCGGCCAGGCGAAGCCCAGCGGGCCCTCGCCCTGACCAGCGCCGCCGGCCGCGGCGCCGCCATACCAGGCCGCGGCGTAGGTGTGCTGTTCGCCAATCTCGACGACGCTGTAAACTTCGCCGGCGTCGAGCGCGACCTCCACGACATTGCCGACGCCGGGCGCGCCGTCATAGCCGACGCCGAAATAGGACGCGTAATTGTCCACAAAGGCGCCCGCCCCGCCGGTGGGGTCCGCGATCTGCATTGCGTTGAGGTAGAAGCCGAGGAGATTGGCGGCGTTGACCTCGAGCGTGGTCTCGCTTTCCGGCGCGTCGAGAATGGTCAGATGCGCGACCTTGCGGCCGCGTTGCTGCAGCGTCGTCGCGGCGACGCTGACGACCTTCGATCCATGCGAATGGCCGATGAGCCGAAGCGTCCCGCCATTGCGCCAGAATGAGGGGTCGATCGCGTCCTCCAGCGCATTTGCGAGGCGCAGGCCGTTGATGTGCGTATAGGCTTCTGAGCGATAGACCTCCAGGAGATTGAGCACGTCCGGCGATGGGCTGTCGGTTGCGGAATCGTCGATCCAGGAATAGGCGAGCGCGATGGCGTTCGGATCGAAGGCCATGATGCTTTGAAGCATCCCCGTGGGGTTCACCTCGAGAGGCGCTTCCGTCGCGTCGACGCCGGACCAGGCCCATGCCGACGCCCAGACGCCGGCGACCGAAGACTTCGGTCCCCACCAGAGCATATGGCCGTCCTGCGCGAGCACGGCCTCGCGATAGCCCGGCGCCCAGCCATGCGCGACGACATAGATCGTCGGCGGCGAGGCGCCGCCGCCAAGGCTGTGCGGCCTGACGCTTTCAAAATAAGGGGAAGGACCGCCCGCGAAGGTCCGGGGATTGGGAATCGGGGTCACCCCGCCCGTCCACCGTCCGAGCCGATCGATGTTCTTGAACGTATTCTGATAGACGGGCCAGTTCGTCGGCGTGGCGGGGAGGAGGGCCGAAACGGGAAGGGGAGCGAGCTTCGAGACCATTTGCAGACTCCAAAAAATTTTTCAGGAACGCCTTGGACTATACAGGAAAAAACTGTTTTGTCTCATGAGTTTATCGTTAACGGGCGGATTGTCTCCCGTTACGCGGTCACGCCCCTTTCATAGAGGGCGCCCACGCAAGGGACTTGAAACTTTCCCAAGCTTTTCATGGGGAATCTGACACCCGGCAGGAGTATCGGATGGCATTTCCCTGGGGCTGGACGGATGTGGCGAATTCGCGCTCTACGCCGTTGTCGGAACGGTTCGCCATTTTCACCTAGTAGCGCGCCTTCTTCGGCCAGCGCTTCGGCCAGACGCGGATGTAGTCGACCGTATCCTCCTCGTCGATCTCCGCCTCGCTGACCTCGACCTTGCCGCGCACGGAGACGCCGGCGCGATGCACGCTTTCGGGGTCGCCCGAAATCAGCGGATGCCAGGGCGGCAGGGGCTTGCCTTCATTACGCAACACATAGGCGCAGGTCGGCGGCAGCCAGTCGATCTCCTGCAGCTTCGTAAGCGTCAGCCGCACGCAGTCCGGCACATGGTCGCGGCGGTTCTTGTAGTCGCTGCAAAGGCAGGACTCGTGATCGAGCATCTTGCAGGAGACGCTGGTGTGATAGACGCGCCCCGTATCCTCGTCCTCGAGCTTGACCAGACAGCAGCGGCCGCAGCCGTCGCAAAGCTTCTCCCATTGCGCGCGGGTGAGTTCCGAGAGCGGCTTCTCCCAGAAAGGAAGGTCCGCGCCTTTTCCGCCTTTTTCGTTCGCCATATCTCTTCCGCCACGGCCCGCCGCCGCCCGACGGAAACCATAACCGCAATGAGGGTCGCGGCGGGCGTCGTCAAGATGGTTTAAAAAGTGCTAACGTCACGCGCCGGGGTTGTCCTCGCCGGCCGGGGAGTTTTCGAGCCTTGTTCGAGCGTTTCTGGTCCTCGCCTTTCGTCAAGCGCATCAGGCGCATTCTGCTGTCGACCGACGCGCTCATCGATTCGAGCGTCTTCGACAGCCAGCGGCGTTCGCGCGAGCTTTACGAGGATTTCTCCACCTTCATGGAGCGCTTCCACGTCTCGGGCTTCGCCTGGGTCGCGGTGGAAGTCGCCTGCGAGGGCCTCACGCTCGGCCTTGGCGGGCTCATCGTCCTGATGGCGCTGGCGGGCTCGGCCTTCCAGATGACGAGCGAAGGCGACTGGCTGAAGCAGACGGATCTCGCCGTCACTTTTCTCGACCGCTACGGCAATGAAGTCGGCCAGCGCGGCATCAAGCATGACGACGCCGTGCCGCTCGAGGAATATCCCGATTATCTGATCAAGGCCGTGCTCGCGACGGAGGACCGTCGCTTCTACGAGCATTTCGGCATCGACGTCATCGGCACGGCGCGCGCGCTCACCGTCAATGCGCGCTCTTCGGGCGTCGTGCAGGGCGGCTCGTCCATCACCCAGCAGCTCGCCAAGAATCTGTTCCTCTCGAACGAGCGCACCATCACGCGCAAGATCAACGAGGCCTTTCTCGCCTTGTGGCTGGAGCATCACCTCACCAAGCGCGAAATCCTCAAGCTCTATCTCGATCGCGTCTATATGGGCGGCGGCGCATTCGGCATTCAGGCCGCGGCGGAGTTTTATTTCGGTAAGTCGGTGAAAGACGTCACGCTCGCGGAAGCGGCCATGCTCGCGGGCCTCTTCAAGGCGCCGACGAAATACGCGCCCCACAATAATCTGCCCGCCGCCCGCGCGCGCGCCAATGACGTGCTCAACAATCTCGTCGACGCCGGCTTCATGAGCGAGAGCCAGATCGTCGCCGCGCAGCGCAGTCCCGCCACGCCGGTCGACCGCCAGCGCGAGGAGAGCCCGGACTGGTATCTCGACTTCGCCTATGGCGAGATCCGCAAGCTCGCTTCCGCCGGCAAGCTCGGCGACAACCGCGTCCTGACCGTGCGCACGGCGCTCGATTCGAACGTGCAGAAGCGGGCCGAGGAAGTGATCGAGAAAAACCTGCGCGAGCAGGGCCGCTCCTTCCACGTCAAGCAGTCGGCCATGGTGGTGATGGAGCCGGACGGGGCCGTGCGCACGGTCGTCGGCGGTCGCGACTATGGCGAGAGCCAGTATAACCGCGCGACGGAAGGCTCGCGCCAGCCGGGCTCGTCTTTCAAGCCTTATGTCTATCTGACGGCGCTGATGACCGGCAGATTCAAGCCCACCACCATCGTCACCGACCGCCCGACCTGCATCGGAAATTATTGCGTCCACAATTACAGCGGCGGCTATGCGGGCTCCATGCCGCTCGCCATGGCGCTGGCGAAATCGCTCAACACGGTCGCCATTCAGCTTTCGCAGGCGATCGGCAATGGCGACTCGCGCATCGGCCGCGCCAAGATCATCGAGACGTGCCGCAAGCTGGGCATCTCGACGCCGCTCGAAGACACGCCGTCGCTGCCGGTCGGCCAGAGCAGCGTGATCCTGCTCGAACATTCCGCCGCCTACGCCGCCTTCGTGAACGGCGGGAAGCGCACGACCCCTTACGCGGCGGTCGAGATCCGCAACCGCCAGGGCGATCTGCTCTATCGCCACGATCGCGACGCGCCGCCGCAGCAGCAGGTGCTGCCTTACGAGAAGGTCGTCGATCTCGCCGGCATGATGAAGAAGGTCGTCGAGGAAGGCACCGGCAAGCGCGCGCAGCTCGGGCCCGGCATCGACGTCATCGGCAAGACGGGCACGACCAACGGCTACAAGGACGCCTGGTTCTGCGGCTATTCCGGCACGATGGGCGGCTGCGTATGGTACGGCAACGACGACAACGAGCCCATGAACAACATGACCGGCGGCACGCTGCCGGCGGGCACCTGGCATGACGTGATGGCCTATGCGCATCAAGGCATTCCGCTGAAGCCGATCGTCGGCCTGAAGCCCGAGGCCAAGCCCGACGTCGCCGCCGCGACGAACGGCGCGCCGCCGCTCGAACTCGGCGCGCCGCAGCGTCCGGCGACGCTCTCCAAGGGCGCGGTGCAGGCGCTGGAGTCCATCGAGAAGAAGGCGAAGGCGAGCGGCGCCGGCAGGCAGAGCTCCATCGTCGCGCCGGCAACAATTGCGCAGCGGCCCGATCGCAACGCCTTTCCCACCATCGGCGCGATCGAGTAGGGGAATCGCAGCGTGACTCTCCCTTACGCCAAATATTTGCGCGCGGGTTCGGCCATGCTCGGCGGGCTGGCGCTCGGCCTGCTCGCGACATTCCTTTCGCTGAATTCGGGCTACGGCTTCAATCCGCTGCGCGCGGGCCCCTGGACGGCGTGGCCGTCCGTCGGCGGCGCCGAGATCGATCCTTACGCACGCGCCGTCGTCGCGCGCTCCGGCGAGGCGCCGCTCGGCCGCGATCAGGGTCTCGCCTTCATCGCCAGCGACGATTCCGACGGCGCGCCGCTCGACGGCGCCTGCGAATATCGCATCGTCGATCCGCTGCCCACGGCGCGCTTCTGGACGCTGTCGCTCGCGACGCCGGCGGGCGCGCTCATCGACAATCCGACAGGCCGATACGGCTTTTCCTCCGTCGACGTGCTGCGGCGCGAGGGCGGGGCTTTTGAGATCGCCGTCGCCCGCAACGCCCGCGCCGGCAATTGGCTGTCGCCGGGCGAGGCGCGCCGCTTCGTCGTCATGCTGCGCCTCTACGACACGCCGCTCGACACGGACGCGCATCCCGATCCCCAAAGCTTTCCAAAGATCGTGAAACAAAAGTGCGACTGACGCTCCCCGACCGCTATTTCGATTATCTCCCCTGGGCGGCGGCGACGCTGCTCGTCGCTGGGATCGTTCATATCGTGTCGGTGCTGCTGATGCCGACGGTGGCGCCGCGCGACGCCTATGCGCGCGTTGTCGCGGCTGTGGGCGCGGCGCCCGCCAACAAGCTCGCCTTGCTGCCGCCCATGGCGCCCGGCGCCGAGGCGTTGCCTTTCGAGGATCCCGCCTTCGCCGAAGCGGTTTGCGTCTTCGATCTCACGCAGGGCATGCTGCGCGTTACGTCCAATGCGGATGGCGAGGATTATCTTGCGCTCTCTTTCCATGCGCGCGCCGGCCGCGTCTTCCACGCCATCACCGACCGCGCGGCCATCAAGGGAAAGATCGACGTGGTGATCGGCGACGCGCGCCAGATGGACGCGCTTCAAGGCGCAAGCGACGAGGCGCCGCCGCAGGAGGTGCGGATCACGGCGCCGACGAAGCGCGGCTTCGTGCTCGTGCGCGCCTTCGCCAGACGCCCGTCCGAGCAGACCCGCGCAAGGGAGCGCCTCGCCGGCGTGACATGCGAGCGCTTCGACCCGCCGAAGGACTAGAGCCTAGTTCCCGTCGTTCGGCAGGCCGGGGATCGGCAGGATTTCGATCCCGTCTTCGAGCAGCGCCTTCGCCTCTTCGAAGGTCGCGCGACCGCGAATGGGCCGCCGGTCGGCGTCGCCTTCCTCTATGGCCCGGGCCTCTTCAGGGAAGCGGTCGCCGACGTCTTCCGTGCCGGCGACGACCTTCTCGCGCAATTCGCGGATCATGCTGCGCAAACGGTCTGCGTCTTCTTCGCGGCCGGAGCGCGCGACATGCGGCGCCATCACGCCGCGCGAGACGCTCGTGGAGGCGCAGATAGGGCAGGCAATCTGGCCCTGCGCGCATTGGCGCTCGAAGGAGTCGCTATCGCGAAACCAGCCGTCGAAATTATGCCCGTCTTCGCAAACCAGCGAGTAGTGGATCATCCTCAGGCCTCCGCGGCGAGCAAAGGGTCGAGTCCGCCCTTGCCGTCCAGCGCATAGAGATCGTCGCAGCCGCCAATGTGCTGTCCGTCGATGAAAATCTGCGGGACGGTCGTGCGGCCGCCGGCGCGCGCGCTCATGGCGGCGCGACCCGCGGGGTCGCCCGCGACGCTGACTTCCTCGAAGGCCGCGCCCTTGTCGGTCAACAGCTTCTTGGCTGCGATGCAATAGGGGCAGGTCGGCGTGGTGTAGATTTCGATTCGCGCCATACGGTCGCCACCTGAATCGACTGTTTCGTTGCGGCGCTTATACGCTGTCCGTCACGCGCTTGTCACGGCCCGGGCGAAGACGAGCAGATCCACCTGCGCCGCTCCCGCTTTGAGCAAAGCGCGCGCGGCGGCGTTCGCGGTGGCGCCGGTGGTGAGGACGTCGTCCACCAGAACGACGTTGCGGCCGTCGAGCCGCGCGGCGCGCTCGGGATCGATCCGGAAGGCGCCCGAGAGATTGACCGCGCGCTGGGCGCGGGAGAGCCCCACTTGCGGGGCGGTCGCCTTCACGCGCAACAGCGCCTGAGCGTCGACCGGCGCGCCGCATTCGCGCGAGACGACGCGCGCCAGCTCGGCGGACTGGTTGAAGCGCCGCGCGGCGAGCCGCAGGCGGTGGAGCGGGATGGGGACGAGGAGGTCGGCCTCTGCCAGAATGTCCGCCCCCGCCCGCGCCATCCAGCGGCCCATCGGGCCCGCGAGCTCCAGCCGGTCGTGATATTTCAGCCGATGCGCGAGCGAGCGCGCCTTGTCGCTGTCATAGCGCGCGACCGCCCGCGCGCGCCGGAAGACGGGCGGATTGGCGGCGGCCTCCGGCGAGATGAGGCCGGGCTGGTCGAGGTCCTGCGCGAAAGGCGTGCCGAGCCGCTCGCAAAAGGGCCGCTCGATGAAGGCGATCTCCCCCCAGCATTCCGCGCAAAGCGCCCCATGTTCGGCGACCGCCTTGCGGCAGACGAGGCAGGAGGGGGGATAGACGAGATCGAGGAGAAAGGCGCCGGCGCGGCGGGCGGCGTTCGAGACACGGTCCAGAGGGGGCGCAAACTGCATCTTGGCAGTATGGCGCAACGCCCCCTCCCTGTCCCTCCCCCGTTTCACGGGAGGGGGACGCTCGCGATCAGCAATGTCAACGAGGGCCGTAACCTGCTCCCTCTCCTGCGACGCGGGGGAGGGGTGGGGAGGGGGTCAGCCCAGCAACCCGCCCCTTGCCGGCGCCAGCGGATTATTCGTCAACGCCTCGGCGTCGGGCGTGTCCACCGCCGGCATGTGCACCAGCGCCGCGTAAAGCTCCTCCACGAAGCGCCGGTCGAGATCCTTCAGGATGAAGACGATGCGCGTGCGGCGGTCGGCGTCCGGCCAGGCGTCGAGGCGGTGCGGCGGATGGAAGACGTGCTGCACGCCATGGATGACCACCGGCCGCTCGGGATCGTCCGACAGCGCGACGACGCCCTTTACGCGCAAGAGGCGCGGGCCGTGGGTGTGGCGCAGCAGGTCGATGAAAATGTCGAAAGAGGGCGGCGTGAAGGGCGTGTCGTCCGTCAGGCAGAAGGCCTGGATATGCGCGTCGTGCCGGTTGACGTCGTGATGGTGGTGGTCATGACCATGATCGTGATGATGGTCGTGACCATGATCATGGTGGTGGTCGTGCTCGTGGCCATGGCCGCGCGGATTGGCCTTTTCGACCGCCTCGGCGTTCAACCAGTCGCGCACGCGAGCGGTCTTGGTCGCCGGGTCGTAAAGGCCGCAATCGAGCAGCGCCGATGGCGTCGCCTCGGCGCCTTCCAGGATGCGCGCGCCGGGATTGAGCGCCGCGAGCCGCGCCTTCAGGCCCGCGACCTTCGCCGCGCCCTCGGGCAGATCGGTCTTGGTGACGACGAGGCGGTCGGCGACGGCCGCCTGCTTCACCGCCTCCTCATGCGCGTCGAGCGTCGCCTCGCCATTCACGGCGTCGATCACCGTCACCACCCCGTCGAGCCGGAAACGCATGACGAGATAGGGGTGGTTCATGATCGCATGGAGGATCGGCGCAGGGTCCGCGAGGCCCGTCGTCTCCAGCACGACGCGGCGGAACGGCTTGATGCGGCCATTGTCGCGCTGGCGCAGCGCATCTTCGAGCGCGCGCGACGAGTTCGCCGCGAATCGTGCAGCAGACGCAGCCCGAGCTCATCACGATCATGTCGCCGTCGATCTTCTCGATGAAGAGATGGTCGAGCCCGATCTCGCCGAATTCGTTGATGAGGACCAGCGTGTCGGCAAATTCGCTCGATGGCGAGCAGTTGATTGAGCAGCGTCGTCTTGCCGGCCCCAAGAAAGCCGGTGAGGACCGTCAGCGGAATGGGCGGCGGCGGCCGGCGGGCCGCCATCGAGAAGGCGTCGCTCACTGGGTCTTGACCTGCTGCGGCTTGCTGGCGGCCGCTGCGTCTTGGCGGGGGCCTTCGGCTTTTCGGCGACCGGCTTGGCGGTCGCTTTCGTCGCGGCGGCGTCGTCGCCGCGCTTTCAGCGCTTGTCTTGTCGCCTTGGCCCCGGTCGTGATGCGCGGCCGCCTTGCCCTTCGCCTTATGCTTGCCGGACTTTCCATGCGGCTCCTCCGCATCGATGTTGTCCACCGGGGCGGGCGTCGCGAGAGCCGCTGCGGCCGCGCCGCGCTTGGCGCGCTTGCCCTTGCGCATGCTCGCCGCGCGGCGCGCTGATCGGCGAGGTCCGCCCGCGGGCTCATCCGCGCCCACGGCGGTCTGCTCGCCGATCGGCGCGCCAGCCGCCCGGGCGCGGGCCACGGGGCCCGTATAGCCGGGCGCGCGGCCCGCATAGACCTGCACCGGCTGGAACTGCGGGCGCGGCAGGCGAGCGATGTCCTTCACGCTGATCGATTGCTGGCCGGCGCCCATCGTGTCCAGCAGCGGAATGCCGGTCGGCGCTGAGCCGACGGGGATCGACATGTCCTCGACCTCGTTCATGAACTTGCCGTGGCGCACGCAGATCTTGTCGCGCTGGTCGCGCATGTCCGGCGCGGCCGTCGGGCCGCTGCTGGGCAGCGAAGCGAGCGAGCCCTGCGCGCCGCCGGTCTGGAAGGCGCGGTCGAACAGCGCCGCCGTGCGCAAGGTGCGGGCCGCGCCGCTTGGCGCGCCGAGCACGACCGTGATGAGACGCTTCGAGCCGCGCGTCGCCGAGGCCACCAGATTATAGCCGGCGGGGCAGGTGAAGCCGGTCTTCATGCCGTCGGCGCCGGGATATTGCTTCAGCAGACCGTTGTGCGTCGGCATGATCCGCCGGCCGATGCGAAAAGCGCCGATGTGGTAGAGGTCGGCGGATTCGGGAAAATCAACCAGCAGCGCGGCCGAGGATCGCCAGGTCGCGGGCCGAGGAGACCTGGCGATCGTCGGGCAGCCCGTTGGGATTGACCCAGACCGACTGGGTCATGCCAAGCCGCCGAGGCGTTGTTCATCTCATCGGCGAAGGCTTCGATCGAGCCCGAAACGCCCTCGGCGATGGTGACGGCGATGTCGTTCGCGGATTTCACCATCAGCATGATGAGCGCGTTTTGCAGCGTGACTTCCTGGCCGACGCGGAAGCCCATTTTCGAGGGCGCCATGCGGGTCGCGCGCGGCGACACCATCAGCGGCGTGTCCATGGTCAGGCGGCCGGCCTTGACGGCTTCGAGCGCGACATAGGCCGTCATCAGCTTTGTGAGCGAGGCGGGATACCAGGAGGCCGTGGCCTGATCCTGCTCCAGCACCGCGCCCGAGGCCACGTCGATGACGAGGGAGGGCGTCGCTTGCGCGACCGTGGCGCCGAGCGCCGAGGCGAGGCATGACGCGAATGCGCCGAGACGGACAAGTCGCTTCATCGTCGTCATTGGCAAATGTCTCTCAGGTCGGCGAATGGCGGTTGCAAAAAGCATACTGACCATCCGGAAACGGTTCAAATATGGGCAAATTGTGGCCTGCGCCAGACCTGCCTCAAGCGTAGCCAGAAATGCAAATCGGCGGGATGCGCCGCGTCGTTGAACCGGGGCGGCGGCTGTCTTGCGTGATTCATCGATGAATCACAACCGCTTTTCGCCTCCGCGATCGCCTGAAAGCCGTCGCGCCTTCGAGCGCTTTTTAAGTTTGCGGCCGCGCGGGCCCAGATGCTATGCCTTTTCAAGGCCGCGCGCGAAGGGCCGCCTGCGCGCCGAAACGTCTCGAGCGTGATCGACAAGCTGGAGTTCTTCATCGCGCTCGCGGGAGAGCAGAGCTTTCGCGCGCCGCGGAGGTTTGCGGGGTGACCCAGCCCACGCTTTCCGCCGGCATCAAGCAGCTCGAGGATTCGCTCGGCGTGCTTCTGGTCAATCGCTCGTCGCGCTTCCACGGCCTCACCGCCGAGGGCGAGCGCGTGCTGGAATGGGCCAAACGCATCGTGGGCGACGCGCGCGCCATGCGGCAGGAAGTGCGCACCCTGCGCGACGGGCTCTCCGGCCAGCTCAAGATCGCCGTCATCCCGACCGCGCTCGGAGCCGTCTCGTCCCTCATCGCGCCGTTCCTCGACAAGCACCCGGGCGTCCGCGTCAAGGTCATCAGCGCGGCCTCGGTCGACATTCTGGCCATGCTCGACAATCTCGAGATCGACGCCGGGATCACCTATCTCGACAACGAGCCGCTCGGCGCGTGCGCAGCGTGCCGCTGTGGAAAGAACGCTATCGTTTGCTGACCGTCGAGGGAAATCCGCTGGGCGACCGCGAGCGCGTCACCTGGGCCGAGGTCGCGCGCCGATCGCTATGTCTTCTGACGCCGGACATGCAAAATCGCCGCATCGTCGACCAGTTGATGCGAGAAGCCGGCAAGCCCCCGCAGACCGTGCTCGAATCGAACTCGGCCATTCTGCTTTTCGATCACGTCAAATCCGGCCGCTGGGCGACGATCCTGCCGGAAAAACTCGCAAAAACATGGGGAACCGAATCGCCCCTGCGCTCCATTCCGATCGTCGAGCCGGAGGCCGTGCACGAGATCGGCCTCGTCGCGCCGCAGCGCGACCCGGTGATTCCGCTGGTTGGCGCGCTCGTTGCAGAGGCAAAGTCGCTGGCTGAAAGCGGCATTCTGGGCTGTTTCTATCGTTCTATGGTTCCCGGCCATTGATTGGAACCTGAAATTACGGCAATCTCATCTTTCAACTAATCAAAATAGAAGAACCGCGCCGCGCGCTGTCTTGGCTCACGGTCAAACGCGAGGGAAGAAATGGCTGGCGCTGCTCCATATAGCGACGAGCGGGCGCGGGAGATTATTGCGGCCCATATGGGTCTCGAAGGTCCTGCACTGCCCATACTGCATGCGCTTCAGGCGGAGTTCGGCTGCGTCCCAGAGGCGGCCGTGAAGGAAATCGCGCAGGCGCTCAACATCAGCCGCGCCGAGATGCACGGCGTCGTCACCTTCTATCACGACTTTCGCAGCGCCCCGCACGGACGACATGTGCTGAAGATCTGCCGCGCCGAATCGTGCCAATCGATGGGGTCGGAGAAGATCGCCGACGAATTCCTGGCCCGCCACAAGACGGATTGGCATCACACGACGCCGGACGGCGCGCTGACGATCGAGGCGGTCTATTGCCTCGGCTCTGCGCCCACAGCCCGTCGGCGCTCTTTGACGGCGAGCCGATTGGAATGGTCGACGCCGCGACGCTCGACGATATTGTCGAGGAGGCGAAGGGCAAATGACCAAGATTTACATCCCGCTCGACATGGCCGCCGTGGCGATGGGGCGCGGACAAGGTCGCCGCGGCGATCGCCAAGGAAGCCTCGGCGCGCGGCCTCGACGTCCAGATCGTGCGCAACGGCTCGCGCGGAATGCTCTGGCTGGAGCCGCTCGTCGAGGTCCAGACCCCACAGGGTCGGATCGGTTACGGCAATGTGGCGGCAAAGGACGTCGCGTCGCTGTTCGACGCCGGCTTCCTGACGGGGGGCGCGCATGCGCTGAACATCGGCGTCGTCGACGAGCATCCCTGGATGAAGCGTCAGAACCGCGTCACCTTCGTGCGCTGCGGCATCACCGATCCGCTCTCCATCGATTATGCCCTGACGGCGCTACAAGGGTCTGAAGCGCGCCTTCGAGGTCGGCTCCGCCGCCGTCGTCGAAGAAGTGACGACGTCGGGCCTGCGCGGCCGCGGCGGCGCGGGCTTCCCGACCGGCATCAAGTGGAAGACGGTCGCCGATTGCGCGCCGGCGGATCGAGAAATATGTCGTCGTCAACGCCGACGAAGGCGACAGCGGCACTTTCGCCGACCGCATGATCATGGAGGGCGATCCCTTCGCGCTGATCGAAGGCATGATCATCGCGGCTACGCCGTCGGCGCCTCGAAAGGCTATGTCTATCTGCGCGCCGAATATCCGGTCGCCGAAAAGGTGTGCTTCGGCCGAAGCGATCGAGAGGCGCGCGAAGCCAATTGGCTCGGCGACAACATCCAGGGAACGAAATACTCCTTCGATCGAACTGCGCATGGGCGCCGGCGCCTATGTCTGCGGCGAGGAGACCTCGCTGCTCGAAAGCTCGAGGGCAAGCGCGGCATCGTGCGCGCCAAGCCGCCGATCCCGGCGCATCGACGGCCTGTTCGGCAAGCCAACCATCATCAACAACGTGATCTCTCGATCGCGACGTCCCGATGATCATCGCCAAGGGCGCGCAGTTCTACGCCGACTACGGCGTCGGCCGCTCGCGCGGCACCATGCCGCTGCAGATCGCCGGCAACGTCAAATATGGCGGCCTGTTCGAAATCGACTTCGGCATGACGCTCGGCGAGATCATCAACGAGATCGGCGGCGGCACGCATTCCGGCCGTCCCGTGCGCGCCGTTCAGGTCGGCGGTCCGCTCGGCGCCTATGTCCCGGTCAAGGACTTCGACCTCATCTTTGACTACGAGGATTTCGCCAAGCGCGACGCGCTGATCGGCCATGGCGGCCTTGTCGTGTTCGACGACACTGTCGATATGTTGCTAAAGATGGCGCGTTTTCGGCATGGAGTTCTGCGCGATCGAAAGTTGCGGCAAGTGCACGCCCTGCCGGATCGGCTCGACGCGCGGCGTCGAAGTGATCGACCGCATTATCGACGGCGTGGAACGCGACAAGAATTTAGCGCTGCTTGAAGGATCTGTGCAACACCATGAAGTTTGGCTCGCTGTGCGCGATGGGGGGCTTCGCGCCCTTCCCCGTCATGAGTGCACTGCGCGGCTTCCCGGAGGACTTCCACAAGCCGTCGCCGAATAAATTTCTTGCAGACGCCGCAGAGTAGAATTTGAGGATCAGCAAGAGGACGCCATGACGCCGATGAGCCTCATCAAAGAGATCGATTTACGGCACGCCGCGCCCACAGTCCGAGAACATGGTCACCCTGACCATTGACGGCAAGGGTCACGGTGCCGGAAGGCACGTCGATCATGCGCGCGGCGATGCAGATCGGCACCGAGATCCCGAAGCTCTGCGCGACCGACAGCATCAAGGCCTTCGGCTCCTGCCGCCTCTGCCTCGTCGAGATCGAAGGCCGCGGCGGCACGCCGGCATCCTGCACCACGCCGGTCGCGCCCGGGCATGTCGGTCAAGACGCAGACGCCGCGCCTCGCCGCCATCCGCCGCGGCGTGATGGAGCTCTACATCTCCGACCATCCGCTCGACTGCCTGACCTGCGCGCCAATGGCGACTGCGAGCTGCAGGACATGGCCGGCGCGGTCGGTCTGCGCGAAGTCCGTTATGGCTATGACGGCGCGAACCACGTCTTCGCGCGCAACAATGGCGAAGCGAATTTCGACTGGAAGCCGAAGGACGAGTCGAACCCCTATTTCACCTACGATCCGTCGAAGTGCATCGTCTGCAACCGCTGCGTGCGCGCCTGCGAGGAGGTGCAGGGCACCTTCGCGCTGACGATCTCCGGCCGCGGTTTCGCCTCGCGCGTCTCGCCCGGCATGGACGAAGCTTCATGGCTTCCGAATGCGTCTCCTGCGGCGCCTGCGTGCAGGCCTGCCCGACCGCGACGCTCATCGAGAAGTCCGGTGATCGAGATCGGCCAGCCGGAGCATTCGGCGGTCACCACCTGCGCCTATTGCGGCGTCGGCTGCACCTTCAAGGCGGAAATGCGCGGCGAGGAAGTCGTCCGCATGGTTCCGTGGAAGGACGGCAAGGCCAATCATGGCCATAGCTGCATCAAGGGCCGCTTCGCCTATGGCTACGCCAT
This sequence comes from Methylocystis parvus, assembly GCF_049675845.1. Classification (GTDB taxonomy): domain Bacteria; phylum Pseudomonadota; class Alphaproteobacteria; order Rhizobiales; family Beijerinckiaceae; genus Methylocystis; species Methylocystis parvus_A. Next base: position 1,818,885 of record NZ_CP187161.1, on the reverse strand, counting down.
CACAAGGATCGTGTGCTGACGCCGATGATCCGCGAGAAGATCACCGATCCCTGGCGCCGTCTCCTGGGAGGAGGCGATCGCTTACGCCGCGAAGCGCCTCAAGGCACTCAGGAGAAATACGGCAAGGATCTCGGTCGGCGGCATCACCTCGTCGCGCTGCACGAACGAGGAGAGCTATCTCGTCCAGAAGCTCGTCCGCGCGGGCTTCGGCAACAACAACATCGACACTTGCGCGCGCGTTGCCATTCGCCGACCGGCTATGGCCTCGCCCAGGCCTTCGGCACCTCGGCCGGCACGCAGGACTTCGACTCGGTCGACGACGCCGACGTCATTCTCGTCATCGGCGCCAACCCGACCGACGCGCATCCGGTCTTCGGCTCGCGCATGAAGAAGCGGCTGCGTGAGGGCGCCAAGCTGATCGTCATCGATCCGCGCCGCATCGACTCGTGCGCTCGCCGCACATCGAGCCGACTTATCACCTGCCGCTCAAGCCCGGCACCAACGTCGCCATCGTGACCGCGCTCGCGCATGTCATCGTGACCGAAGGCCTCGTCAACGAGACCTTCGTGCGCGCGCTGCAACTGGGACGAATATCAGGACTGGGCGGCCTTCGTCGCCGAGGAACGCAACAGCCCCGAGGCGACCGAACACCTCACCGGCGTTCCGGCACAGATGGTGCGCGCGGCCGCGCGTCTCTACGCCACCGGCGGCAACGCGGCGATCTACTACGGCCTCGGCGTCACCGAGCACAGCCAGGGTTCGACGACCGTCATGGCATCGCCAATCTCGCCATGGCGACCGGCAATCTCGGCCGCGGCGTCGGCGTGAACCCGCTGCGCGGCCAGAACAATGTCCAGGGCTCCTGCGACATGGGCTCGTTCCCGCACGAGTTCCCCGGCTACCGCCACATCTCGAACGCCGAAGTCCGTAAGGCTTCGAGAAGGAGTGGGGCGTCGAGCTCGATCCCGAGCCCGGGCCTGCGCATCCCCGAACATGTTCGATGCGGCGATCGACGGCACCTTCAAGGGCCTCTATGTCCAGGGCGAGGACATTCTCCAGTCCGATCCCGAACACCAAGCATGTCTCGCGCGCGCTGGCGGCGATGGACATCGTCATCGTTCAGGATCTCTTCCTGGAACGAGACGGCGAACTACGCCCATGTCTTCCTGCCGGGCGCGACCTTCCTCGAGAAGGACGGCACCTTCACCAACGCCGAGCGCCGCGTTCAGCGCGTGCGCAAGGTGATGTCGCCGAAGAACGGCTATGCCGACTGGGAAGTCACCCAGCTTCTCGCCAAGGCGATGGGCTGCGACTGGACTACAATTCGCCAGCGAGATCATGGACGAGATCGCGCGCTGACGCCGACTTCGCGGGCGTTTCGTTCGACCGGCTCGACGAGTTGGGCTCCGTCCAATGGCCGTGCAACGACGAGCAGCCGGAAGGCATGCCGATCATGCACATCGACGAATTCGCGCGCGGCAAGGGCAAGTTCGTCATCACCGAATATGTCCCGACGGACGAGCGCACCGGACCGCGCTTCCCGCTGCTGCTGACGACGGGTCGCATCCTCTCGCAATACAACGTCGGCGCGCAGACCCGCCGCACCGAGAACAGCCGCTGGCATCCCGAGGATATCCTCGAGATCCATCCGCACGACGCCGAGGTGCGCGGCATCGCGACGGCGACTGGGTGCGCGTGCAGAGCCGCGCCGGCGAGACGACGCTGCGCGAAGATCACCGACCGCGTCGCGCAAGGCGTCGTTTACACGACCTTCCATCACCCCGTGACCGGCGCCAACGTCATCACCACGGAAAATTCCGACTGGGCGACCAACTGCCCCGAATACAAGGTGACGGCGGTGCAGGTGTCTCGTCCGCGAGGACGTTGGCCGACACAATGCGCTCGACAAGCTCGCCGGCGCCTTGGCGCGGCAAGGTCTTCCGGCCTCGCAGGGGGTCGTGTTGATGACGAGTCGCGTTTCCGTCGAGCTCGTCCAAAAGGCCGCCCGTATCGGCGCGCCGATCATCGCCGCTGTGTCGGCGCCGACCGCCTTGGCGGTTCGCAGCGCCGAAAAATGCGGTATGACGCTCGTGGCCGTGATGCGGGGCCGCGACTTCGAAGTCTTCACCCATCCAGGACGCATCCTCGAACAGGTTTCCGCACATGTCGCATGATTCAGTTGAGAAGCTCGTGAAAATGGCCAATCAAATCGGCGCCTTCTGGGGCGCCCAGACGGTCGGCGGCCCGTCCGGCATGGCGGAGCATCTGCGCAAGTTCTGGGAGCCTCACATGCGCGACGCCATCATCGAGCATGTGAAGCATGGCGGCGCCGGCCTCGATCCCGTGTCGATCGAAGCGATCAAGCTCCTCGAAACCGAAAAGGCGAAGGGCGCCGCGTAACGCGCCTTCATGAAGACGCACGAAAAGCGGCGCCGGCGACAGCCGGGCCGCTTTTTCGCATCCGCGCAAATTTGATGGACGCGATCCCCGCCGTCGCCTAGGGATCGGCATCCTGTCCGCAATAGAACGAACGAGCTGAACATGACCGACGCAGTCTGTCCCTGCCGCGCGACCGACGCCGAGAAGCGCGACTACGCCGATTGCTGCAAGCCTTACCTCGAAGAGGGCAAGGCGCCGCCGACGGCCGAAGCCCTGATGCGCTCGCGCTACACGGCTTTCGTGCGTGGCGACATCGATTATCTGGAGAATACGCTCGCCCCGGACACGCGCCATGATTTCGACCGCAAGGCGATCACGCATTGGGCGAAGCAGTCGCAATGGCTCGGCCTCGAAATTCTCGCGACCGAAGAGGGCCGGGAGAGCGACGACAGCGGCTATGTCGAATTCGTCGCGAGCTTCATGAATGAGGGCCAGCGTTACGACCATCGCGAGCGCTCCCTGTTCAACAAGATCGACGGCCGCTGGTATTTCCAGGAAGAAGCCAATCGCAAGAACGAGCCGATCGTGAAGGGCAAGCAGCCCGGCCGAAACGATCCGTGCCCCTGCGGTTCCGGCAAGAAATATAAAAAGTGCTGCGGCGCCGCCGCCTGAAGGCGCAGATTTAATCCTTCATTAAGCGCGTTCCGGCAATGTCCTTCGCAACGTCGCGACTTCATGTAAGGTCGCGAGGTCGGCAGGCCAGAACGCATCATTTCGATGTCAGCCGACGAGCTTCGGACGGGCGCAACGCCCGCGGCATGACGCCAATTCCGTCGAACCGGCGCAACACCGGTATGTCCCTTACAAGTTCTCAGTCACAAGGGATCGACGAACCATGTCTAGCATTCTCGTCAACGCTTCAGCCATCACCGCTCTCCAGTCGCTGCGCATGACGCAGTCGTCGCTCAACACGACGCAGAAGGAGATCTCCACCGGCCTCAAGATTTCGTCCGCAGCGGACAACGCCTCCACCTGGTCGATCGCGGAAGCGATGAAATCGGACAAGGGCGCGCTGTCCACGATCAGCGACTCGCTTGCGGGCGCGCAATCCGTCCTGAACGTCGCCACCGCCGCGGTGAAGAGCGCCATCTCGGTGATGAACGATATCAAGGACGCGGTCGTGCAGGCCCAGCAGCCGGGCGCCGATCAGGCCAAGATCCTCACCAGCCTGAAGCAGCTTGGCGAGCAGCTCAAGAGCGTCGTCTCCTCCGCGACGTTCACCGGCCTCAACCTCACCGACGGCACGCAGACGAGCCCGCTGAAATTCATCGCGTCCTATAATAATGGCAGCGGCGCCGCGGCGTCGGTGGTCGGCACGATCGACCTCACCGTCCGCGATCTCACCAACGCCGGCGCCGGAATTCTCGACAACGCCCAGGCCGCCGGCTCGGGCGCCGCGACGGATTTCACCGCGCTGGTCGCCGGCGATCTCGCAGTTGCGACCATTGCAGACACGCTCTCGAACGCGGACAAGGCGATCGCCGATCTTACGACATACGCCGCCGAGATCGGCGCGACGTCGACGCGCGTGAAGCAGCAGAACGAGTTCATCAAGACGATGAATGAAGCGCTGACGACGGGCGTTTCGTCGCTTGTGGACGCCGACATGAACGAGGCGTCGACGCGCCTGCAGGCGCTGCAGACCCAGCAGCAGCTCGGCGTTCAGTCGCTCTCCATCGCGAACCAGAACGCGCAGATCATTCTGAAGCTGTTCCAGTAATCCTCAATCGCGGATTGCTCCGAGGGTCGCGCCGGCAACGGCGCGGCTCCCCCGCTATGCGCGCGATGCAGGTTAACCTTTTGTTAAGAAATGGCTTGGCCGCAGGGCGCAACGCTCGCGCAAGCCGAGGGGACGAGTGTCGGCGAAGGAGCCACCAGGGACCTTTCGCAACTCGTCATGAATCGCATCACGCTTCTCATCGACAAGCTCAAGGCGCTCGGCGCAAGAAAGCTCGCCGCGCTCGGCCTGACGTTCGCGCTGGTCGTCGGCGTCGTGTCCGTCGCGGCCTTCTATCTCTCGCGCCCTGCTTTCGAGGTGCTTTACGCCGGTCTCGAACGCGAGGATGTGAGTCGCATCGGCGCCGCGCTGAAATCATCGGGCATTCCCTTCGACGTCAATCCCGAAGGAAACGCCGTCTCCGTGCCCTATGGGCAGACGGCGCAGGCGCGCATGCTGCTCGCCGAGCGCGGACTGCCGCAGAGCGCCAACGCCGGCTACGAGCTTTTCGATAAGGTGGGCGCGCTCGGTCTCACATCCTTCATGCAGGAAGTCACGCGGGTGCGCGCGCTGGAGGGCGAGCTTGCCCGCACGATCCAGCTCATTCGCGGCGTGAAGGCCGCGCGCGTACACATTGTCATGCCGGACGAAGGCTCCTTCCGTCGCGCAAAGCAGCCGCCTTCCGCCTCGGTGATCATCCGCACGGAAGGGCCCGACGATTCCAGCGCGGCGCAGGCCATTCGTCATCTCGTCGCCTCGTCGCTTCCCGGGATGACAGTCGATCAGGTGACCGTGCTCAACACCGACGGCATGATCCTGTCATCCGCCGACGGCGAAGCGAGCGACGCCGTGCCCGTGAAAACGCTGACGCTCGAAAAGAGCATCGCGAAGGACATACAGGACAATATAAGGCGAACGCTGACGCCCTATCTGCGCCTGCCCAATTTCCAGGTGAGCGTGCGCGCGCGCGTCAACACCGATCGACGGCAGACGAACGAGACCATCTTCGATCCGGATTCGAGAGTCGAGCGCTCGATCCGGACGGTGAAGGAAAGCGCGCAATCGCAAAATAGCGGCGGCGCCCAGACGACCAGCGTCGAGCGCAACATTCCGCAGAACAGCGCCGGCGCCGCAGAGGGCAAGCAGTCGACCGACGAGAGCAAGAAAAGCGAGGAGCTCACCAATTTCGAGCTTTCGTCCAAGACTGTCACCACTGTGAGCGGCGGCTACAATATCGAGCATCTTTCCGTCGCGGTTCTCCTCAATCGCTCGGCCTTTTCGGAACCCAACAAGGAGCCGCCAAAGCCCGAAGCCGTCGACCGGCAGATCAAGGAAATCGAGCAGCTCGTCTTCTCCGCCGCCGGTTTGAAAAAGGAGCGTGGCGACACGCTCAAGGTGACGGCCGTGGACTTCATGTTCAACGAGCATGAAATGAGCCCGGTCGAAAGCCCTGGTCTCGCCGCGATGCTCGGCAGTCATCTCGGCTCGACTCTGAACGCTCTCACGGCTGTCGCCATCGCCGCGCTCGTCGTGATCTTCGGGCTCGCGCCGATACGAAACGCGCTCCTTGCCGAGTCGACGCCGGAAAGGCGGGAGCCGCCGCCCTTGATCGCCGAGGAGCAACTTGCGCTCGGCTCGCCGCCGAATGACGTTGTCACGCCGCCGCTGCTTGCTGGCGCCGGCCAGGGTCTTCTCGGCAATGTCGTGGACAATGCGAAGGAGAGCGCGCGGACGCGGCTCGAGCAGTTGATCGAAAGAGACGACGCCCAGGCTGCGGCGATCATGAAGCAGTGGATGCAATCCTGAGCGCCGCCATGATGATCCATCACATATCGAGCTATCTACAGCGCTTCGATGTTGCGGAGCCGCCCGTTCTCGAAATGCACGACGAGACTCATGGCGGGTCGCAAGTCGAGCTGGAAGAGCCGCGTCTCTCTCTCGCCGAGGTGGAGACGATCCGGCGCGACCTCGAAGCGGACTTCGCCCGGCGCCTGCAAGCGCAGCATGAAGCGCATGAGCAGAGCCTCATTCGCATGCGCGAAGAATGGACGCGCGCCGAGTCCGAAGTGTTGCGCCAGGGATTTCTTCAGGCGCTGGAGGCCGCTTTTATCGAGCTGCGCGCCGATGTGGCGCGTGTGCTGACGCCCTTTCTGGCTGCGTCATTTGAAAAAAAGGCGCTCGATGAACTCATACAGGCCGTTCGCCAGGCGATCGGCGACACGCGGGATCCTGTTCTCCGTCTGTCGGGCCCTGTGGATCTCATCGAGAAAGTGGGTCTTGCGCTGGGCGTGGACGCGGCGATCAATGTCGTGGAGTCGCATGATGTCGATGTGAGCGTCGATCTATCTCCTCTCAAAATTGAAACGCGCCTCTCCGAATGGAGAGACCTTCTCGGCTTGAATGAGGAGGCGCGACTATGACCGACGAGACGCCAACCATCATTCGACGCAAGCGTAACGACGACGAGGAAGAACATCACGGCGGCGTCTGGAAGCTTGCTTTCGCCGACTTCATGACGGCGATGATGGCCTTCTTCCTTGTGATGTGGCTCATCAACTCGTCGTCGAAAGAGACCAAGGCGGCGATCGTTCAATATTTCAACCCTGTTCAGCTGGTGAACACGACCTCCGCACATCGGGGCCTTCGCGATCCGGCGCAAGGCGAAGGAAGAAGCGCGACGCCGACGAACGAAGCGTCTGACGGACCGTCGAACGAGAAGTCGAAGGACAAGGAGGCGGCGCTCCACAGCGAGCCGCTCAAGACACTGGATGAAATCGCGGCGAAAGAAAGCCCTCTGGCGCCTCCGAACCAATCAAAGCCGCGCGATCCCTTCGATCGCACGCCGATGGCTGCATCGTCGCCGTCGTCGAAGGCGAGCGAGACCGCATCCGTCGCCGCGACGCTGCAAACCGAGATCGAGCGCATCGCTGCGGGAGAGGCGCGGGCGCCGAAGGTTGAGGTGAAGCAGAGCGAGGAGGGGCTCCTCATCAGCCTGACCGACGACGCAAATTTCTCGATGTTTGCGGTCGGGTCCATCGAGCCCAAGCCGCAACTCGTCCGCATTATCGGCCAGATTGGTAAAACGCTCGCCTCGCGCGGCGGAGAGGTCGAGCTGCGCGGTCATACGGACGGACGATCCTACGCCACCAAAAGCTACGATAATTGGCGGCTCTCCAGCGATCGCGCGACGGTCGTGAATTACATGCTCATTCGTGGCGGTCTGCCTGCGTCGCGCATCGGCAAGATCGTCGGTTTCGCGGACCGCCGCCTGAAGGCGCCCAAGGACCCGCTCGCGCCGGTCAACAGGCGCATAGAAATTCTCCTGCGCGGAGTGGAGAAATGACGCGGGCCATCGCGGTTCTTGTCCTGTTCGCGCTTCTGGGCTGCGTTGAAGCGCACGCGCAGCCGCTCGCCGATCTCGTGCGTGATCTCAACGCCATGCAGAACCGAATGGTGGCGGGCGATCTGCCGGCGCGCGATCAGGCTGCGCGGCAGTTCGATTTGATCGAAAAAGAGATCGGGGGCGGCGACGACGCGAGCTGGATGGAAGAGCGTCATGCGCGCGCGGCGATCATTTATCTGCTGTGCGGCGGCGCGTCGGGCGGCTTGCGCAGCCTTGCGAAAGACAAGCGTTTCAATGAAGCGCTCTCGCCGCTCCTTTCCGCGAGCCTGCTCTACGCCGACGGGGATCCGCGCGCGCGAGACGCATTGATGGCCTTCGACGCGAGGGCGTATCCCGCGGTGCTCGGCGGTCATCTCGCCCTCGTGCAGGGCGGGGCGCTTGTCGGAACGGACAATTCGCGCGCCATCGCGCTCCTGGATCTTGCGCGTCTCCTGATGCCGGGATCGCTCGTGGAAGAGGCGGCTCTGCGCCGCGAAATCTCAGCGCTCGATCCCGTCCGCGACGAAGAGAAGATCGGACTGCTCGCGATCCGTTACGCTACGAAATATGCATCGTCGCCTTTCGCGCGTCATTTCTGGGAGCTTTTCCCAAATATCGCGCTTGCAGCTACGGCCTTGCCCCCGTCGCGCGTCGACCTTGTTCTGGCAAAGGCGCCGCACGCCGAGCGGCTGGACTTCTATCTCGCGCTGTCGCGCCGTTCGCTTCTCGAGGGCAATTTCGGCGAAGCCGACGCCGCTCTCAAAAAGGTCGAGAAAATCGTTCTGGACCCGCCGCAAGGCAAGCGTTTGGCCGCCTATCGCGCCGTGCTCTCCGTGCTTCGCGACGATCAAGGCGCCGCCGCTCTCCGAGGTCTCGATTTAACGGGTCTCACAAGCGAAGACGCAGGTGTCGTCAAGCTCGCGGCGAGCGTCGGAGCGAAACTTGAGAAGGCGCTCGCCGCCGATTCGCCTGTTTCGGAGGCAGGAGAAGCGCCGAATGACGACACATACGACGTGGAGGACAATGTGCGCAAAGCGCTCGCGCAGACCGATGAACTGCTGAAAAGGGCAAACCGCCGATGACGCATTTGGAGCAAGGGTTGGGAATCTTACAGTGCTTGCGCGGCGCCGCCTTGCAAGGGGACGGAAGCGTCAGCTCCGCGAATGCCGGCGACGGCTTCGCGCAGACGATCAAGCGCATCGAGGACGATGCGAGAGATTCATCGGGGCGCACGCTCGATCCGCCGCCGTACGCGCCCGAACCCCTGCCGTCGAGCCCAACGGGGATAAGCGTTGCGCTCCCTCCCTGTCTTTTCCCCTACGCCGTCGCATCGATGGCGCCGGAGCAGGCGCCGCATGTCGCCATCCATCCGGAGCCCGGCTCGATTGGTCGATCGAAGGAATCAGTCGCTGTCTCTCTTGAGGAAGTCGCGGCTGCAATTCGTGGCGCAGCGCCGACTGCCCGGGACGAACTTGTCATGCGACGTCCCCATGACGCGTCGAAGGATCCGAGTTGCGTCGCCATTGGCGGCATAACCGCCGCCAACGCATCGTCTCTTCCGCCGGTTTCCGAAACCGGCGGGCCAGAGCTTTCGGCTCTGGACGCTACGGATTCGGGGACTGCGACGGATGTCCGAATCGATACGCAGGATAAACTGCAACCCGCCGCGCTCACGGCGTCCTTGTCGTCGCAAGAGATGCAAGGCGGCGCGCCTAGGATTCATATCAACGAGCTTGCCGTGCATCTGCCGATCGCCCTGGATCGCGCCGTGACGGAAGTGATCTCGCAGCCAGGAGACGCCCGCAGCGGGGCTGCGCGTCAAGTCGTCTCTCCCGCTCCGGCTCGCCAGGAGGCTCTGAAGATCCTCAAATTCGACGTCGAGCCTGCCGCCATGGGGCCGATCTCCGTGCGTATGAAGATCACGCAGTCCCGTATCGAGATTCGCATGGACGCTCAGTCGGCCGCTGCTCCGGCTCTTATGGAAGCGCGCGAGGCGCTCTCCGCGACGATCGGCGACAGGGGATTGACCCTCGACGCCTATGAGGTGCGCGTCCTGGCTGCGCCGCAATCTACGACCACGCCGGACGCGTCGGCCGAGAGCAGGGGAAATTTGGAGCGGGGTTTTGCGAATGACGACGGCTCGAACCAGCAGGAGAGACGGCATGCGAGCAAGCGTGCGATGGCGCCGCGCGACGAGCCTCCTTCTTCTTTCGTGCCTCTCGGCCTCGTTCTGTAGCGGCGCGTCGCTCGCCGACGAGAATATCTGCGAGGCGGAGATGACGCGTTCGTCCAGGGAGAACGCGGTGCCCGTGGCGGTTCTCTATGCTGTCGCCCTCACCGAGACAGGCCAGCGAGGGGCGCTCCACGCCTATGCCATGAACGTCCACGGGCGACCGGCCTTCAACGCGACGCGCGAAGAAGCGCTCGCGACCTTTGACGCCGCAAGGCGCCGGGGGGAGAGACTGATCGACATGGGCTGCATGCAGATCAATTATCGCTGGCACGGACGTCAATTCGTTTCAGTCGAGGAGATGCTGGATCCGGCGCGCAATGTCGACTACGCCGCCCGCTTTCTGAAGTCGCTGAGAAGAAGCGAAGGATCCTGGACCGCCGCAGTCGCGCGCTACCATGCAGGCCCGGGCAATCCGCCGGCGCAGCGCGCTTATGTTTGCGCCGTCATCCGCAATATGGTCTCCAGCGGCTTCGGCGCCTGGACGCGCGAGGCCGATGCGTTCTGCCGGCGATGAAGCCGCTGATCAGGCTCGGGTAAGTCCCATAACTTATCCAGAGCTTGTCCTTAATATCAAATCAGCGTGATGAAATGAGCTTCGTCATCGGTCTTGTCGTGACCATGGGCTGCATGCTTGGCGGCTTCGCCGCGCTCGGCGGACATTTGATTGTCCTATGGCAGCCCTGGGAGTTCGTGATCATCATGGGCTCTGCCCTCGGGACGTTCATCGTCGCCAATCCGACCAAGGTCATAAAGGACACCGGCAAGGCCATCGTGCAGGCGGTGATGGAGAAGACGCCGAAGCGACGCGATTATCTCGACATTCTCGGGTTGCTGCATGTTCTCATGCGGGAATTGCGGAGCAAGTCGCGCACGGAAGTAGAGGCCCATATCGACCAGCCGGGCGAGTCGGCGCTGTTCGCGGCCTTTCCGAACGTTCTCAAGAACGCGGAAATAACGACCTTCATCTGCGACTATTGCCGCCTCTACATCATCGGAAATGTGAAAACATTTGAGATCGAGAATCTCATGGACGAGGAAATCTCCGCGATCAAGCACGATAAGTTGAAGCCCTATCAGGCGTTGACGGCGATCGGCGACGGCCTGCCGGCGCTCGGCATCGTGGCGGCGGTGCTCGGCGTCATCAAGGCGATGGGCGCGCTGGATCAATCGCCCGAATTGCTCGGCGGTCTGATCGGCGCGGCGATGGTCGGCACCTTTGCAGGCATCTTCGTCTCCTACGGCATCATGACGCCGCTCGCTTACAAGGTGAAGGTCGCGCGCAGCAAGGAATGTCACGTCTTCCTCATCATCAAGCAGACGCTGCTCGCCTTCATGAACGGGGCCCTGCCGCAAGTCGCCGTCGAACATGGACGCAAGTCGATCCCCGCGCATGACCGCCCGACGATCGACGAAGTCGAAAACGAAACGCTGAACGGCGGCGCCGCCATGGCGGAGGCTGCATGACGAAGCGGGAACCGTCGAGCGGCGGCGCCGGGGAGCCGCTCGTACTCATTGGCGAGGCGACGCTTGACCGAATGCCGGGGCTGGCGCTCCTCGTCGAAGAGACGGCCGCCGCTTTCTCGCGCTTCCTCGGCGAATATGCCGAAGGAGCCGTTCTTTCGATCGACAGTCTGGAGGCCCTGCGTGTCGGAGATCTGACGGACAGCTACGGGGGCGCGGGAAAGACTCTGGTCTTTCGAGGCGTCGGCCTCGACGCCCGCGCCGCCCTGGCGGTCGATGAAGGCTTTAGGAGCCTCGCTTTCGAGCTTCTGTTGGGTTCGGGCATTGTCGAGCCGGTCGCCGAGCGCCCGCTCACGCGCATCGAGGATTCGATTCTCGGCTTCGCCGCCCAGAAGCTCTTCGACGCTCTTTCGGGCGCGCTCGCGACGCTCGCGACGGTTTCGTTCGAGCGCGATTGGGGCGCCGAGGAGGCCGGGTTCTTTTCGCTCGGACCCAAAGCCGCTGTAGCCGTGCTCATTCGCATGGGCTTGCAGTATCGTGAACATGCGGGGCTCGCCTTCCTCGCCCTTCCGCGCACGGCGCTTGATCCGTTCCGCAGCGCGCTTGCGCGGCTGCCCGACGCCGACGGCCAGGCGACCGATGAAAAATGGTCGGTCGATCTCTACGACAATATCGTCCGCACGGAAGTGACGGCGGAGGTGAAGCTCGAAGCGCGCGGCTTCACGCTGGGCGACATCGCGCGGCTGGAGGTCGGAGACGTGCTGCGACTGCCGATCGCGCCGACCAGCCCGATACGCGTCGTCTCCGAAGGGCGCACGCTCTTCTGGTGCACGCTCGGCCAGAAGGACGGGAAATACACTGTGCGCCTCGAGGAATTTTCGGACGAGCGCGAATCCTACATCGAAAACATTCTGGGCGTTTGAAGGGATATGTCGGCGATGACCAATGTCGAGATTGATCAGGGCGGCGCCCCGTCGCGTCGCGCGTCGGAAAGCGCAGCGAGGCCGCAGGACGACGCGCAAATTCAGGCGCGGCGCATCGACTCCATCCTGCGCATCCCCGTCGTCTTGCAGGTCGTGGTGGGTTCGGCGACGCTGCCGGTTTCCAGTCTCTTGAAACTTGGCCGCGGCGCCGTCGTGCCGCTCGATCATCGCGTGGGCGATCCGGTCGACGTCGTCGTCAACGGCCGTACCATCGCGAGGGGAGAGGTGGTGGTCGTCGAGGAGGACGGCGCGCGCTTCGGGGTTTCCCTGACCGAGATTTGCGAAACCCAGCACGAACGCGTGAGCTGATCGGCGCGACGCGACTCATGACCGATCATCCCCTGCAGGAAAGGCGCGGACCGCTCCGCGGCGCCGAAAAGGTTGCGGCGGTGCTGCTCGCTCTCGATCGTGACGCGTCGAGCCGGGTGCTGAAGCACTTCGATCAGAAGGAATTGAGAAAGGTCGCGCGCCTCGCGGCCAATCTGGGCTCCGTGCCGAAGGCGGCGCTGGAGGAGATTTGCGCCGGCCTCGTCGAGGATATTCGCAACAGCGAGCCCGATCTCGTGGGGGGGCCCGCGCTTGCGGAAGACCTGATCGCGAGCGTGCTTCCCGACGAGGAAGTCGCAGACATCATGTCGGACGTTCGCGGCAGCTCGAACAGGTTTCTGTGGCGCCGCGTCGCCGCGCTGCCGGACAAGATGCTCGCCGAGTATCTTTCCGCGGAGCACCCCCAGACGATCGCCATCGTGCTCGGGCGCGTCGACCCGGCGGGCGCCGCGCGGGTGCTTGCGGAGTTGCCCGCAACCTTGCGGGCGCAGGCGATGCGACGCATGCTGATTTCGAAGCCGACCGCCGAAACCATCCTGCGTCTGATAGAAGAGGCGTTGCAGGCCGCGCTATTTGCGACCACCAACGCGCCCTCGACCTCCGAGGTGAGCGCCAAGGTGGCGGGGATCGTCAATCAGCTCGAGCGCGATCAGATCAATGAAATCCTCTTCGGGCTTTCGGAGGCGGAGCCCATTTTGGCGGAGCAGCTCAAGGCCTTGCTCTTCTCCTTCGAGGATATTGTGGGCCTCGGCGAGCGCGCGCGCATGCTCATCTTCGATCAGGCGCCGACGGATCGCGTGATCCTCGCGCTGCGGGGCTCGGATGTCGCGATGCGCGAAGCCGTGTTGCCGTGTCTTTCCGCGCGCACGCGCCGCATGGTGGAGGCCGAGCTCGCATCGCCGACCGAGCCGCCTCGGAAGGAAGTGCTTGCGGCGCAACGCGAGCTCGCCAATCTCGTCCTGCGTCTGGCGAGCCAGGGTTTGATCGAACTGACCCAGGACGCGCCCGAGGCGTAAGAGAGGCGACGTGTCCGAAGCGGAAGACGCCGAATCCAAAACGGAAGAGGCGACAGAGAAAAAAATATCCGACACGGTCGAGCAGGGGCGAACGCCCGTCTCGCGCGACATCGCGACAGCGCTCGGCGTCTTCGCGCTGCTGGCTTGTCTCGCCTTTCTCGTCGAGTCGGGCGGGCCGCGCTTCACCGAGTCGCTGGGGCTGCTTCTCGCCAACTCCGGCTCGCTGCGAATGCCCGCCGACTCGGACGCCTTTCGGTATGGTCAGGTCGTGACGTTGGAAATGGCGCGCTTTGCGTCGCCCATGCTCCTTGCGCTGATGCTCGCGGGCGTCACGGCCTCTTTCATCCAGGGCGTTCCGCGTTTTGTCGTCGATCGCATCGCGCCCGATTTTTCCCGCGTTTCGCCGCTTGCTGGTTGGAAAAGACTCTTCGGAATTGCGGGCGTCGTCGAGCTCGTGAAGGCGTCGGTCAAGATCTGCGTCGTCGGCGTCGCTGTCGTGATCGTCGTCCAAAGCGATCGCGCCGCCTATATCGACGCGATGCGCGTAGAGCCGCGAGCGCTTCCGTCCCTGACCCTGCGGCTGCTCATCCATCTTGTGAGCGTCGTGGCGCTGTCTCTTGTGGTTGTCGCGGCCGCCGATTTCGCCTGGGCGAAATTCAAGTGGCGGCGCGATCTGCGCATGAGCCGTCAGGAATTGAAAGACGAATTCAAGCAGGCGGAAGGCGATCCGATGGTGAAGGCGCGAATGCGTTCGCTCGCCATGGACCGTTCTCGTCGGCGCATGATCGCGTCGGTGCCGAAGGCGAGTTTCGTCATCGCCAACCCGACGCATTACGCCATCGCCCTGCGTTACGTTCGGGACGAGGGCGGCGCGCCGCTCGTATTGGCGAAAGGCAAGGATCTCGTGGCGCTGAAGATCAGGGAGATCGCCGAGGCGAACGACATTCCCGTGCTCGAGCGCAAGGAGCTCGCCCGCCATGTTCGACTTCGTGGAAGTCGACAAGATGATCCCGCAGGATTTCTACCGGCCCGTAGCGGAGCTCATCCATTTCCTGGACAGGCTCTCGCCCCGGCGCGGTTATTGAATGATGAGATCCGCCTGCAATGCGCCGGCGCTCTTGATCGCCTGAAGAATGGAGATGATGCCCGTTGGCTTGAGGCCGATCTGGTTCAGGCCCTTGACGAGCTGCTTCAATGTCGGCCCGGCGAGCATGGCGACCTGTCCGGTCTGCTCGGCGGCCGAAATGGTCGTCTGCGTCGTGACCGCCGTGCGGCCATTGGAGAAGGGCGCGGGCTGCGAGACTTCTGGCGTCTCGGTGATGCGCACGGTGAGGCCGCCATGGGTGACGGCGACGGGCGAGATCTGCACGTCGGCTCCGATGACGACCGTGCCGGTGCGCTCGTCGATGACGACGCGGGCCGGCGTCTCGACGGCGACGCGCAATTCGCCAATCTCTGCAAGAAGGCGCGTCGCATGCGCGCCCTTGGGGAGCGACAGGAGAACGCTGCGGTCGTCCCGCTCATGCGCGAGCGCCGCGCGATAGCGTTGGCGCGAGAATTTGTTGACGGCGTCGGCGATGTGCACCGATGTCGTGTAATCCGGGTTTCGCAATTGCAGGACAAGCTGGCCGTCATTGGAGACGCTCGGGCGCGGCGGCTCGCGCTCGATCGTCGCGCCGTTGGGAATGCGGCCGACCGTCGCGACGCCATGGGTGAGCGTTTCGTTCTGGCCCTGCGCCGCAAAGCCGGAAACGGCGATCGGCCCCTGCGCGACGGCGTAAACGGCGCCGTCGAGACCGCTGAGCGAGGTCAGCACCAGCGTGCCGCCCATGAGCGAGGTGGCGTCGCCCATGGAGGAGACGGTGACGTCGATGGTCGAGCCCCAGCTTGCGAATGGCGGCAGGGCGGCCGTCACCATCACCGCCGCGACGTTGCGCGTGCGCATGCTGTTGTTGGGGCGAACGTTGACGCCCATGCGGTCGAGCAAAGCGGAGGTCGACTGTTCGGTGAAGGGCGCGTTGCGAAGCGTGTCGCCCGTGCCCTGCAGGCCGATCACAAGCCCGTAGCCGACAAGCTGATAGTCGCGCGGCCCGATGGGCGCCGTGATGTCCTTGATGCGGACGCCGGCGCGGGCGGGAGACGAAAGGGAAAGATCGCCGGCGCGAGCGGGAGACGCAAGGAGCAGGACGACGCAGAGAATGGCGCGGCGCTTCATCAACCCTCACCGACGCGGACGGAGCCGTCGTTTTGAATGCGCCCGGAAATGAAGAGGCCGCTGTCCTGGTTGCGCACGCGGATGAGATCGCCGATCGCGCCAGCCTGCTGGGCGATCCCATAAGCGACAATCTGAAGCCCGTCTTCCGCGAAGACAATCTTGATCTGCGCGCCCACATTTATGATGCGCGGATTGTCGATCGCGATGGTGGGGATCGGTTGGCCGGGGAGCAGCGTGCGACGCGCCATCTTGCCGATGAGAGTTTCGCGCGCGCGCGCATAGAGCGGCTCCGAGCCCGGCGCGAGCCCATAGGCGCGTTCGTCGAGCATCGATTCGGCGATGACGTCCCCTGGATAAATCGTGATCCGCGCGACAGGCAGTTTCTCTTGCGCGACCGCGGGCGTCGCGGCGGCGACGGTTGCCGCGAGCAAGTATCGAAGCCGGCTCATCTGATGCCTTTCGAGACTGTGCCGGCCATTTCGTCCGCCGCCTGGATGACCTTGGAATTGAGCTCGAAGGCGCGCTGCGCGGCGATGAGGCTGACGAGTTCCTTCACCGGATCGACATTGGAGCTTTCGAGATAGCCCTGATGCACGACGCCGAAGCCGGGATCGCCCGGCACGCCGACGACGGGCTGGCCGGAAGCGAATGTCTGGCGAAACAGATTGCCCCCAAGCGCTTCGAGACCCGCATCGTTGGGGAAGGTCGCGATGGTGAGCTGCCCGAGCTGCTGCGGCTGCGTTTGGCCGGCGACGATCGCGGAAACGACGCCGGTCTGGCTCACCGTCACGTTCAGCGTATTGTTCGGCACGGTGATGGTCGGGCTCAGTTGGTAGCCGTCGACCGTGACAAGCTGGCCATTGGCGTTGGTGCTGAAGGAGCCGGCGCGCGTGTAGAGCGTTTCATTGTCCGGCCCGAGGATCTGAAACCAGCCATGTCCGTTGAGGCTCAGATCATAGCTGTTGCCGGTGTTGGCCATCGCGCCCTGCTGTTGCAGACTGCGCACGGCGGCGGTGCGTACGCCGAGGCCGAATTGCGCGCCCTGCGGCACGGTCGCGTCGCGGCCGCGATTGGAGACGCCCTGGACGCGCTCCGTCTGATAGAGAAGGTCGGTGAACTCGGCGCGCGCGCGTTTGAACCCGGTCGTGTTGATGTTGGCGATGTTATGCGCGATGACTTCGATATTCTGCTGCTGCGCGCTCATGCCGGTCGCAGCGATGGCGAGTGCTCTCACGACGAACGCTCCTCAAATCGCCATGCGGCTGATTTCCTGATAGGCGGCGACAGCCTTGTCGCGCAGGGCGATGGCCGTGTGCAGGTCGCGCTCGGCCTGCATGACCGCGCTCACCACGTTCTGAACGGAGGCTTTGCCTTCGATCCCGGCGATGGACGCGGCTTCGCCGCTTTTCACCGACGCGACGGTCTGGCCGACGAATTGCTGGAGGATGTCGCCGAAGGATGCGGCGGCGGCCTCGGCGCCGGCGGCGAGGCGGGGGGCGGACGTAATGGCTGTTTCGGCGAGCGGGCCGATGGCGTTGACGGCGATGGGAGCGAGCGGGAGCATCAGGCGCCTTTCAGGAGATCGACGGTCATGGAGAGGAGGTCGCGCGTCTGCTTCATGATTTGCAAATCGGCTTCATAGGCGCGATTGGCTTCGCGCATGTCGCCCATTTCGACGAGCAGATTGACGTTGGGACGTTTCACGTCGCCATTGGCGTCCGCGGCGGGGTTGCCGGGATCGCGCTCGATCGCGAAGGGCGTCGGATCGACGCCGATGGCGTTGACGCGCACGAGGCGCGTTCCGCTGGCGCGATCGAGTTCGTTGACGAAGGAAATGGTCTTGCGCGCATAAGGATCGGCGCCGGGCGTCTTCCCCGTCGATTGCGCATTCGCCATGTTCTCGGAAACGACGCGCAGGCGCGCCGATTGCGCGGCGAGACCCGCGCCCGCGACCTTCATCGACGCGTCGAGCGGATCGATCATGTGCGCACCGCCGACATCCACATGCCGTGGAAGGCGCGCATGAGATTTGTGTCGAGCGTGAAGGCGCCGCGCACTTCGCCCGCCTTGATCATCTCCAGCTCGGGGGAAACGCTGTTGCCGGAATGGCTGGTCTCCCAGCCCTCTGTCGGCCGCATGGCGGCGGCGAGGGTTTCGGTGGGGGAGGGGCGCATATGCAGCGGATCCGCGCCGGCCATGTCGAGCGCGCTGCGCTCCATGACGCGCGAAAAGGGCATCAGGTCCTGCGCCTTGTAGCCCGGCGTATCCGCATTGGCGATGTTTTGAGCGACGAGAGATTGTCGCATCGACAACCAGCTTTTCTGCTGGTCGATGAGATTGAAGAGATAGACCGGCTCCATTGTCCGCCTCGCATGACCCGATGAAGCGACGCTAGGGCGCGGCGCTTGTGTCGGGCTGGAAGCGGTCAGTCGGGAACGGAGACGCCTTCTCGCGCAAGCAAAGCGCGCTTGCGCTCGACGCCGCCGCGATAGCCGGAGAGCGCGCCGTCGCTGCGCAGAATGCGATGGCAGGGGATGGCGATGGCGACGGGGTTGGCGGCGCAGGCGCCCGCCACCGCGCGCGTCGCCGTCGGCGCCCCTATGGCTCTCGCGATGTCGGCGTAGCTTGCCGTCTTGCCCGGCGGGACGGCGCGCAGCGCCTCCCAGACGCGTCGCTGGAACGGCGTGCCGCGCGCGTCGATGGGAAAGGAGATTGGGGAGGCTGGCGCCTCGATCAACGCCAGTGCGGCGCCCATCAGATTGTCGCGGTCGTCATTCGCTTCGATCAGCGCGGCGTTTCGGAAGCGCGCGCGCAATTCGTCGCGCAACTGATACGGATCGTCGCCAAACCAGAGTGAGCAGACGCCCTTGTCGCTCGTCGCGACCAGCGCGAGGCCGAGGCTGCATGTCTGGACACTGTAGCGGATCGCGTCGGCCTTTTGCCGCGTGACGCGCCCGGCCTGTCCTTCAGCAAGATGCGTCGTCGTCATCCGCGCCTCCTCATGTGAGGACGACAATAGCGCGCAGGAGCAAGCAAGACGATGACAAAAAGGGGGCGCCGTCATGCGCCCCCTTGCTTCGTTACGGACGGCTGCGCAGCGCGTCGCGGATTTCGGTCAGGAGAACTTCCGTTTTGGTCGGCTCCGGCGGCGCGGCGGGGGCTTCCGCGGGCTTCTTCTTCATGCGCTCGAAAGCCTGGATGACGAGGAAGAGCACGAAGGCGATGATGATGAAGTTGACGGCGACGGTGATGAACTGGCCGTAGCCAATGACGGCGCCGACCTTCTTGGCTTCCTCATAGGTCATGTCCGTATGGGCGGCCTTGGAGAGGGGGACGAAATAGTTGGAAAAGTCGAGCCCGCCAGTGATGGCGCCGATCATCGGCATGATGACGTCGGTGACGAGCGAGTCGATGATCCTGCCGAAGGCGGCGCCGATGATGACGCCGACGGCGAGGTCGACGACATTCCCGCGAAGCGCGAAATTCTTGAAATCCTGCAACATGTCCAGCTCTCCTTCTGCCGAGGCGTGAGCGGGACGTTAAGCAATTCCCCACCTGCGTCAACGCTGCAAAATTCCCGTTTCGCAGCACCGGCTTATGAGGCGAGCAACGCCAGCTCCGCATCTGAAAAAAGCCGCGAGCGCGTGAGGAATCGGCTTCCCGTGCCATTGTCGAGCGAGAACATGCCGCCCTGGCCGGGGACGACGTCGATGATGAGCTGGGTGTGCTTCCCCTCCCCCGCTGTCGCGGGAGAGGGGACGCTCACGATCCGCATGCGGATGAAGGCCCCGATCTGCTCCCTCTCCCGCTTTAGCGGGGGAGGGTCGGGGAGGGGGCCTCAAAAGAACCCCAGCTTTTTCGGGCTGTAGCTCACCAGCATGTTCTTCGTCTGCTGATAATGGTCGAGCATCATCTTGTGGTTCTCGCGCCCGATGCCGGACTGCTTGTAGCCGCCGAAGGCCGCATGGGCTGGATAGGCGTGGTAGCAGTTCGTCCAGACGCGGCCGGCCTGAATCGCGCGGCCGAACCGGTAACAGCGATTGACGTCGCGGCTCCACACGCCGGCGCCGAGGCCATAGAGCGTGTCATTGGCGATATGAAGCGCTTCCTCGTCGTCCTTGAAGGTCGTCACCGACACGACAGGGCCGAAGATTTCCTCCTGGAAGACGCGCATGCGGTTGTGGCCCTGAAGCACGGTCGGCTTCACGTAGAAGCCGCCGGCGAGGTCGCCTTCGAGCGTGTTGCGCTCGCCGCCGGCCAGCACCTTGGCGCCCTCCTGCTTGCCGATGTCGATATAGCTGAGGATCTTTTCGAGCTGCTCGGAGGAGGCCTGCGCGCCGATCATGGTTTCGGGGTCGAGCGGATTGCCCTGCTTGATCGCGGCGACGCGTTTGAGCGCGCGCTCCATGAAGCGGTCGTAGATCTTCTCATGCACCAGCGCGCGGCTCGGGCAGGTGCAGACCTCGCCCTGATTGAGCGCGAACATCACGAAGCCTTCGACGGCCTTGTCGAGATAGTCGTCGTCCTCGCGCGCAACGTCTTCGAAGAAGATGTTGGGCGACTTGCCGCCGAGTTCGAGCGTCACGGGATGATGTTCTGCGACGCATATTGCATGATGAGGCGGCCGGTCGTCGTCTCGCCGGTGAAGGCGATCTTGGCGATCCGGTTCGACGAGGCGAGCGGCTTGCCGGCCTCGAGGCCGAAGCCGTTGACGATGTTGAGCACGCCCTTCGGGAGCAGGTCGCCGACGACCTCCGCCCAGACGAGAATGCTTGCCGGCGTCTGCTCCGCGGGCTTCAGCACGACGCAATTGCCGGCCGCGAGTCGCGGGGCGAGCTTCCACGCCGCCATCAACAGCGGGAAGTTCCATGGAATGATCTGGCCGACGACGCCGAGCGGCTCGTGGAAGTGATAGGCGACGGTGTCGTGGTCGATCTCGGAGATGCCGCCTTCCTGCGCGCGGACCGCGCCGGCGAAATAGCGGAAATGGTCGATGGCGAGCGGGATGTCCGCGGCCATCGTCTCGCGGATCGGCTTGCCATTGTCCCAGGTCTCGGCGGTCGCGAGGAGCGCGAGATTCTCCTCCATGCGGTCGGCGATCTTGTTGAGGATGCGCGCGCGCTCGGTCGTGCTGGCCTTGCCCCAGGCATCCTTGGCCGCATGCGCGGCGTCGAGCGCGGCGTCGATGTCGTCCTTGTCGGAGCGGGCGATCTCGCAGACCTTCAGGCCAGTGACAGGCGAGATGTTGTCGAAGGTGCGCCCGGATTTCGCGTCGGCCCATGCGCCATTGATGAAATTGCCGTAGCGCGCCTTGAAGGGCGGCTTCGCGGCGGCGAATGTCTCGTGCTTGGTCATGGGCGGCTTCCTTCGGGTTTCCTCGACGGAGCGCGTTGTCGCGCCTCTCATTTGTCCGAAGATAGTAACGCATAGGCCCGCGCCAAGAGAAAGACCTTCAAGCGGCGGCGCCGCCCGGAATGGGCCAGCGCGCGCGAGCCGTCGCCCGGCAGCGCGTGCTTTTCCGCGGACATCATCTCGCCGAAGGTCTTGTCGAGTTCGTCGGGCTTGAAGATCGGATCATAGCCGAAGCCCTTGTCGCCCTTGGGCGGGAAGACGAGCGCGCCGTCGACGCGTCCCTCGAACTCTTCCGTATGACCGTCGGGCCAGACCACGGCGAGCGCGCAGGTGAAGTTGGCGCGGAAGGGCGGCGTCGCGCCGCGCTCTTCGAGCCGCTGGCGCACGAGTTCGCAGGCCGCCTTGAAATCCCGGTTCTCGCCCGCCCAACGCGCGGAATAAATGCCCGGCGCGCCGTCAAGCGCGTCGACGCAAAGCCCCGAATCGTCGGCGAAGGCGGGAAGCTTCGCGGCGATCGCGGCGGAACGGGCCTTCAGCAGGGCGTTGCCGGCGAAGGTCGTCTCGGTCTCTTCCGGCTCCGGCAGGCCAAGGTCGCCCGCCGAAACGGCGTCGACGCCGTGCGGCGCGAGGAGCTGTTGCAGCTCCCAGAGCTTGCCGGGATTGTGCGTCGCGATAACGAGCTTGCCGTGAATCTTGCGGTGGGTCATGCCGAAGGCGGGCCTTTTCGCGTGAGCCTGAAGCTTTGTGAGGGCGGCGGTTTGTTTCCTCTCCCCCTTGCGGGGAGGGGTTAGGGGCGGGGGGTCGACAATCACGAACGCCAATCTCGATCGCCTTGGCGGCGCCCCCCGCGCTGACCCTCCCCGCAAGGGGGAGGGAAGGGATCGCGTCGATGGTTCGTGACTAACCCAACGCCGCCTTTTGCAGCGCAACGAGATCCGTCACGCCCTTCTGCGCCATCGCCAGCATGGCGGAGAGTTCGTCGGGCGAAAACACCGCGACTTCGGCCGTCGCCTGAATCTCGACGAGCCCGCCTGAACCCGTCATCACGAAATTGGCGTCGGTCTGCGCGGTCGAGTCCTCGGCGTAATCGAGGTCGATCACCGGCGATCCGTTGAAGATGCCGCAGGAAACCGCCGCCACATGATCGCGCAGCGGGTTTTCCTTGATGATGGAGCGCGAGCGCATCCATTCGAAGCAGTCGCGCAGGGCGATCCAGGCGCCGGTGATGGAGGCCGTGCGCGTGCCGCCATCGGCCTGGATCACGTCGCAATCGAGCACGATCTGGCGCTCGCCGATCGCGGGCAGGTTGGTCACGGCGCGCAGCGAGCGGCCGATGAGGCGCTGAATTTCCTGCGTGCGGCCCGAAAGCTTGCCGGCCGAGGATTCGCGGCGCGTGCGGGTGTGCGTCGCGCGGGGCAGCATGGAATATTCGGCCGTCACCCAGCCGCGTCCCTGGCCGCGCAGCCACGGCGGCGGCTTGTCTTCCAAAGTTGCGGCGCACAATACGTGCGTGTTTCCGAATTTAACGAGACACGAGCCTTCGGCGTAGCGGGCGACTCCGCGCTCGAAACTCACCGGGCGCATCTCGTCTGGCGCGCGCTTGCTGGGACGCATTCTCTCTGGCTCCTGCGAAAGTTGATTGCGCTTCTAGCCTGCTTTGCCCAAGCGGGGAAGCCTTGGACGGATGCGCTCAGCCTTTCGTGGGCCTGACTTCAGGGCTCGGCGGCGCGGCATGGTTTATTCTTGCGTGAAGCAGGACATGGTGGGAGCATGACGCAACGGAGCCCGTAAACGAGGCTTCGCTACATAGGGAGGTTAGAATGGGCGACACGACCTTCTCCCACGAAGCGAGAGCGCGCGGTCCGCGCCTGATCGCGCTGGCCGGTCCCTTCCAATGCGGCAAAACCACGCTCCTCGAAGCGATCCTCGCCCATGCGGGCGCCATTCCGAAGCAGGGCTCCGTCGGTGAGGGCGCCAGCGTCGGCGACGCCAGCCCCGAGGCGCGGGCGCACAAGATGAGCGTCGAGGCGAATGTCGCGACCGTCGATTACATCGGCGATCGCTACACGTTTATCGATCTTCCCGGTTCGGTCGAATTTTCGCATGAGGCGAAGAACATCCTTCCCGCCGTCGACGCGGCGATCGTCGTCTGCGAGGCGGACGAGCGCAAGATCCCCGCGCTGCAACTGACTTTGCGCCAGCTCGAGGAGCTCGGCGTTCCTCATCTTCTCTTTCTCAACAAGATAGACGCGGCCACGATCGACATGCGGGCCGCCTTGTCGATCCTTCAGCCCGCCTCGCGCACGCCGCTTCTGCTGCGGCAGATCCCGATCTGGAACAACGGCGTCGCGGTCGGCTTCATCGACCTCGCGCTGGAGCGCGCCTATGTCTATCGCGAACACGCGCCCTCCGAGGTGATCGAGATTCCGCAAGGCGAAGCGGCGCTCGAAAAGGAAGCGCGCTATTCCATGCTGGAGCGCCTTGCCGATTACGACGACGCACTGATGGAGGAACTGATCTCCGACATCGAGCCGCCGCGCGATCAGGTTTTCGACGATCTGACGAAGGAACTTCGCGGGGGCCTCGTCGCGCCGGTCTTCATCGGTTCGGCGGAGCGCGGCGCGGGCGTCACGCGGCTCTTAAAGGCGTTGCGTCACGAAGCGCCGGGAATCGCCGACACGCGCGCGCGGCTGGGAGTTGCCGAAAGCGGGCCGCCCATTGCCCGCGTACTGCGTACCATCCACACGTCGCATGGCGGGAAACTCTCCGTCGCGCGCGTCCTTCGCGGCGCCATCGCTGACGGGCAGACGGTTGTCTCGGCGCATGGCGAGGATCGCGTCTCCGGGCTGTCGCGCCTGATGGGCGCCAATATCTCGAAGGCGAGCGAGGCGAAGGAAGGCGACGTCGTCGCGCTCGGACGTCTCGAACATGCGCATACGGGCGACGCGGTGGTTGCGGACGGCAAGGCGGACGGCGCCAAGCTCGTCACCCGCGCGCCGATCCCCGATCCCGTGCATGCGCTGGCCCTCGCCGTGAAGGACCGCAAGGACGAGATGCGCCTCGCCGCGGCGATGGCGAAGCTCGTCGACGAAGACCCTTCGCTCGTCTTCGTGCATGATCAGGAGATGTCCCAGATCAAGCTTTACGGGCAGGGCGAGATGCATTTGCGCGTCGCGCTGGAGCGGCTGCAATCGCGCTTCGGCGTCGCGGTCGAGGTGTCAAAGCCGACGGTCGCCTATCGCGAGACGATCCGCCACAAGGTGACGGTGCGGGGCCGCCACAAGAAGCAGTCGGGCGGTCATGGCCAGTTTGGCGACGTGGTGCTGGAGGTTGCGCCGCGCGGGCGCGGGGAGGGCTTCGCCTTCGCCGAGCGCGTCCACGGCGGCGCGGTGCCCCGGCAATATTTCTCGTCGGTCGAAGCGGGCTGCCAGGACGCGATGATGCATGGGCCGCTCGGTTTTCCGGTGGTGGATGTCGAGGCCGTGCTGACCGACGGGTCGTATCACACGGTCGACTCCTCCGACATGGCGTTTCGAACCGCGGCCCGCATCGGCATGAGCGAGGCGCTGGGCAAGGCGGAGCCGATCCTGCTGGAGCCGGTTCTCGCTGTGGACATCTTCGTGCCGAGCGACGCGATGTCGCGCGCGACGGGGCTCGTCTCCGGGCGGCGCGGGCAGATCATGGGCTTCGGCCCGCGCGAGGGCTGGGACGGCTGGGACAAGCTCGAGGCGCTGATCCCCGAAGCGGAGATGGACAATCTCATCGTCGAGCTGCGCTCCGCGACGGCGGGCGCCGGTTTCTTCCAGGCGCGCTTCGACCATCTCGCGGAAGTCGTCGGCAAGCAGGCGCGCGACATCGTCGCGGCCCATGCGAAGGAGCCGGCGCGGCTCGCAGGCTAGTCACGCCGGGAAGCACCTGCCGAAGGCGAGCAGCAGCCTCGGGTCGCCGCGCAGTTTGATGCGGCGGCTCAAAAGCGCGAAGGGCAGGCTCGCCTCCTTGCGCAGAAAGCGGATCCAGGTCTCGCCGTCCGCCGTGACGGCGAGATCGGCCTTTCCGACGAGCCCCTCCTGCACGGCGAGCTTTTTGTTCGCGATGACCACCGTCGCCTGCCGTCGACGCGCGCCGGTGAAGGTGAAGTGATAGACGGCGTTCAGGCCCTCGGATTGGTTGCGCTGGAAAATATTGCGCAGCGCGCCGAGGAAATTGTCGACATTGGTGGGCCGCAGGACGGAGCCGACATGCCTGATCCGCTTGTGCGGAAAACGGCGTCGGACATAAGCCTCGGCGTCAGAGCCCCTGGAGACGTAGATCGTCTCTTCCTTCTTTTGCAGCGGATCGACGATGGCGCGCAGGAAGGTCTTCTTGTCCTTCGCATAGGCGCCGATCACGTCTTCGCCGGCGGGGCAGACCGCCATGCAATAGGCGGCCTTGTAGTTCGGGCCGAAAGCCAGGCTCTGCCACATCGAGATCGACTCTGAATCGCTGACCTTTTCGCGGTAGCCGCGCGCGTCCTTCGCGTCCGCGATCGTCTCCACGAAATCGGAAAACCCGCCCATGAATTCCCGGTAATTATGCGTGTAGCAGGCCGCGAAATCGAAATGGCCGTCGGGCGCGATGGCGCCGGTGGGGCAGGCCGCGACGCAGAGCTTGCATTCGAGACAAGGGTTGAAATCGAGCGGCGCGCTGCTGCGCCCCACGTCGAGATCGATCGCGACCGTGCCCAAAAGGATGAAATTGCCGAATTTCGGATGGATGACGTTGCGGTGGATTCCCATGCGGCCCAGTCCCGCGGCCACGGCGACCGGCTTGTGCGAGATCACCCACATTTTGCCCGGCCAATTATCGGCCTCCATCGGAAAGCCGACCGGCGGATAACCCGCACGTACGCCGCGCGCTTCGAGCGCCCTGACGATCCTGTGCGCAACCGAGTCGCAGTCGTCATTGGCGTGATGGAATTCGAGATTGGCGAGGGAACGCGCAGGGGGGCGAATATTCTCGCGGTTCATCTTCACCACGAAAGAGACGAGCATGCGCGTGAAAGGGAACGCGGCGAGAATGTCGGCGCGCTGATCGTCGAGCGCCGGATCGTCCAGGGCGACGAATCCGACGTCGTCCGCCCCAGCGGCAAAGGCGATTTCGCGGAGGCCTTGTTCGTCCAGTTGCGGGGAAACAGCGCTCGCAAGTGCAATCATGGCATATACCCCTTTTTGGGCGTGCGACGTCGAATCATTCTTTTTCTTCAGCCTTTGCGACGGCCTTCATCAGCGCCTGCAGTTCAAACAAAAGCTCTTGCAGGCGTTCCGCGCCGAATTGCGTCTCGACCGCGCTCTGCGCCTCGCGCCAATGCGGCATGGCGTTGGCGAGGGTCGCCGCGCCGAAGGGCGTCAGAGTCACCTTGCGGGTGCGTCGGTCCTCGCCGGGCTTCACTTTCACAAGCCCCCGCTTTTCCATAATGGCGAGATTGCGGGCCAGCGCGCTGCGATCCATGACGAAAGCTTCCGCCAGCTTGCTGACCGTCGCGCCGCCGGTCAGGGAGCAGGCGACGAGCAGGGAATATTGCGTGGGCTCGAGCCCGGTCGCCGCCATGAACTGCCCATAGAGCTTCGTCACCGCGCGGCTCGCGCGCCGCACATGGGCGGCGGCGCAGTTCTGCGCACAGGCTCTGACGGCGGCGGGATCGAGATCGGCCATGAAAGATGTATATGCCCCTTTATGCCTTCCGTCAATGTGCGCACGGTCACAGCGCCATGTCTCGGATTTTGCGATCGTCGCACGATGACCCCCCGCGGCTTTCGAGCCGCGACATTGCCGGAGCGACAAATGCGCATGTTTATTCTTTTGACAGTCGTGGTCGCCGCGACGTCGATGAGCTTTTTCTCCAGCGCCGACAGCGCGCGCGGCCTTTCCTTCACCGCGTCGCAAGCGCGGCAGGAGGCGGTCAATTCGCGCTGCGCGAAAAGAGTGGCGATCGGAAGCGAGACCGCTTGTCTGATGCAGAAGCGCAGGGGCCGGGCTTAAATTACGCCCCGGCGCCGCGCCATTTGTTCATCGCGACATGGACGGGCGCGAACAGCGCCAGCGGGAGGCCGACCATCAGCAGCGTCAGCCACGCCCATCCGGGCATCCAAGTCTGCGGCGCGGCCTCGCTCGGCCCGAAGACGTAATCGACATTGACGGGCGTGAGGCCAGCGTCGGGGCGCGGGCCGGGCAGGAAAAAGTAGGAGACGAGCATCAGGCCCCAGGCCAGCGCCGTCCATGAGGCGAAGGCGCGGCGGTCATAGCCCAGCCGCCAGACGAGATAGACGAGCAGGAAGGGCAGCCAGCCGTGGAAGAGCGACAGGCCGCGCAGCAGAAGCGGCGACGCCTCGTTGAACATGTAATCGGTCATGCCCGTGAGGCGGACGCCTCCGAGATTGAGGCCGAAATCCGCGACCCAGAGAATTTGTGGCGCGAGGATGCCGACGGTCGGCATGGAGACGAGGAGCGGGTTTTCCAGCCAGACGCCGAGAAGCGTCAGCAGCAGCGCCATGTCGCAGAAATAAAGGAAATTCGTGGGTCCGTAATTGGCCCAGTAAACCGGGATCAGGACCGCCATGAAGGCGGTGAAGGCCAGCTTGAGCGACAGGGGAATGCTGCGGGACATGAAACGCTCCAGTCTTGAACGTCATTCATGAACGATGTTCTAGACGAAATGACCGGGCCTGTCGAGAGGGCGTCCCCGGCCATGGTTGACGCTTTCCGCAGCCTTCTTACGGCGTCACCACGACCGTCGCGCCCACCGCCACGCGGTCATAGAGGTCGACAATGTCCTCGTTCAGCATGCGGATGCAGCCATAGGAGGCGGCAGAGCCGATGGAGGCGCGCATCTTCTGCGTCGTGCCGTGAATGGCGACCTGGCCCTCACTGAGCGTCATGGCGCGGGCGCCCATCGGATTGTTCGGCGCGCCGCCGGGGATCACGTCGGGCAGATCCGGATGGTCGTGTTTCACGTCTTCCGGGGGCGTCCAGTCGGGCGCGACATATTTGGCGTTGATCTGCACGACGCCCGACCATTCCTTGCCGGCCTTCGGCACGGCCACCTTATATTCGATGGCGTCGTCCTGATCGACGATCAGATAAAGCCGACGCTCATGTTCGCTCACCAGGATGGAGCCCGGCGTCAGATCGGAATGGTAGTGCACGAAGGCGCGGGCTTCCGCCATCTGCGGCAGGGCTGCCGCGCCGATCATGGCGACGGCGCCGAGGATGACGGAAGCGGTTTTCTGGGAAGCAGGGCGTTTCATTTTTGCGCTCGGTGTTCGAATTTCCTTGAGCGCGTTTTTAGAAAATCCCGGCCTTCGATTCCGTGCGTCGGCGCACGCATCGTTTGCGCGCTATGAACCCCAGCGCGCCTTCAACTGTCGCAAGAGGATCGATCCCAGAAAGAGGATGACGATGATCGTGTGCGGCGCGGTTATCGACAAATGATAGGCGAGCGCCGTGGAGATCGCTTTCTCCTTCTGGACGTCGTACATCGTCGTCAGATAGGAGACGATCCCCGCCTCGAAAATGCCGAGCCCGGCGGGGCTGGCGGGCATGGCGATGGCGAGCGACGCTATGACGATCAATGTCATGGCGTCGAGCAGGCCGAAGGGTCAACGTGGAACCGGTGATGAATCCGGCATCGTCGGACGCAAGGAACACGACGCAGCGCGCGATCTCGTTCGGCTCACCCAAGCGGCCAACGGGGATCTGCGGGAGGATGCTCTTCTCCAACACATCCTGCGGTACCGCCTTGACCATCTCGGTTGCGATATAACCCGGACAGATGACATTGACGGTGATACCGGCGCGGGCACCTTCCTGCGCCAGCGCCTTCACGAAGCCGATGTCGCCGGCCTTGGATGCCGAATAGTTCACCTGACCCCTGGCCCTTCTGGCCGTTGATGGACGAGATGTTGATGATGCGGCCGAAGCCGCGGTCGCGCATGCCGTTGATGACCTGGCGCGTGACGTTGAAGAGACCGTTCAGATTGGTGCCGATAACCTCGTCCCACTGCTGCTTCGTCATCTTGTGGAACATGACGTCGCGCGTGATGCCGGCGTTGTTCACGAGCACGTCGATCGGGCCGACGTCTTTCGCGATCTGGGCGACAGCTTTTTCCGTCGCTTCGTAGTTGCCGACGTCGAACTTGAAGACGGGGATGCCGGTCTCGGCCTTGAACTTGTTGGCGGCCTCGTCATTGCCGGCATAGGTCGCGGCGACGTTGTAGCCCGCTGTTCTTCAGAGCGATTGAAATCGCGTCGCCGATGCCGCGCGTGCCGCCGGTGACGAGGGCAACCCGTGCCATGGTAGTCTCTCCCTGGATTTTTTGTGTTGGGGGTGGGGACGATAGCGCAGCCGCTCTAACACAAGCGGCTGCGCGATGGATTTGATCAGGCTCAGTCGCGAGCGATGCACAGCGCGATGCCCATGCCGCCGCCGATGCAAAGCGTTGCCAAGCCCTTCTTGGCGTCGCGGCGCTGCATCTCGTAGACGAGCGTGTTCAGGATGCGGGCGCCCGACGCGCCGATCGGATGGCCGATAGCGATGGCGCCGCCGTTGACGTTGACCTTGGCGGTGTCCCAGCCAAGGTCCTTGTTGACCGCGATCGCCTGCGCCGCAAACGCCTCGTTGGCCTCGATCAGGTCGAGATCGCCGACCTTCCAGCCAGCCTTCTCAAGCGCCTTGCGCGATGCCGAAATCGGACCGGTGCCCATGATGGACGGGATCGACGCCGGCGTCGCCCAGGAGGCGATGCGGGCAAGCGGCTTGAGCCCGCGCTTCTTGGCTTCCTCAGCGCTCATCAGCACGACGACGGCGGCGCCGTCGTTGATGCCGGAGGCGTTCGCCGCGGTCACCGTGCCTTCCTTGGTCGAAGGCGGGACGCAGCTTGAAACGCCTTCCAGCGTGACGCCGTGCTTGACGTATTCGTCGCTGTCGACGACGGTACGTCGCCCTTCCGGGTCTTGATGGTGAAGGGGACGATCTCGTCCTTGAACTTGCCGGCCTTCTGTGCGGCCTCGGCCTTGTTCTGCGAGGCGACGGCGAAGGCGTCCTGCTCTTCGCGCGTGATCTGCCACTGGCGCGCGACGTTCTCGGCGGTGATGCCCATGTGGTAGTTGTTGAAGGCGTCCCAGAGGCCGTCATGATCATCGTGTCGACGAACTTCATGTCGCCCATCTTGGTGCCGGCGCGCATGTGGGCGGCGTGGGTCGAGAGCGACATGCTTTCCTGGCCGCCCGCGACGACGATCTTGACGCGTCGCCGGCCTGGATCTGCTGGGCCGAGCGCCACGGCGCGCAGGCCCGAGCCGCAGACCTGATTGACGCCGAAGGCGTGGAGCTCGACCGGAACGCCGCGCCGACGGAGGCCTGGCGGGCCGGGTTCTGGCCCTGGGCCGCCGTCAGGACCTGGCCGAGGATCACTTCGGAAACGTCGCCTGCCGGCACCTTGGCGCGCTGGAGGGCGGCCTTGACAGCAGCGGCGCCGAGCTCGTGGGCCGGAACCGTGGCAAAGGCTCCGTTGAACGATCCGACGGCGGTGCGCGCCGCGGAAACGATCACGATATCGCAAGCGACGGCCCGTTTTGCACGGAATTGAGCGGAAGCGAAAGGCTCTTACGAGGAAAATATTGCCGCAGGCGCCAAAATGCGCTTATCGTCAATCGGCTGGGCTTGACCTTTTTTTAGGCTGCCCGGACGGCGAGGGGAGCACTGTCAGGCGTATGGCGACCGAAAAGAAACCGACCACCATCAAGAAATACGCCAATCGTCGTCTGTACGACACGGGAACAAGCACTTACGTGACCCTCGAAGACCTCGCCGCCATGGTGAAGCGGGGAGAGGATTTCGTGGTCTGCGACGCCAAGTCCGGGGAGGACATCACCCGCCCGGTGCTCACCCAGATCATCTTCGAGCAGGAGGGCAAGGACGGCCAGAGCCTCCTGCCGATCGCCTTCCTGCGCCAGCTCATCCGCTTCTATGGCGACTCGATGCAGATGCTGGTGCCGAGCTATCTGGAGTTCTCGATCGACAAGCTCACCAAGGAGCAGCAGAAGTTCCGCGACCAGTTCACCTCGGCCCTGCCGGCCGGTCCCTTCGCCGAGCCCACCCGCGCCGCCTTCCAGGCGATGGAGGAGCAGGCCCGCAAGAACATGGCCGTGTTCCGTCAGGCGCTCACCATGTTCAACCCCTTCGGGCTTCCGGCCGAGGGCGTCTCGGCCACCACCGGCCCGTCGCTCGATGAGCATGAGGGCGTTGCGCCCGCCGCCAAGGAGGGCGGCGACGTGGCGGAGCTGAAGCGGCAGCTGGATGAGCTGAACAAGCGGATCGATAATCTGTCGAAGGGGTGAGTGGAGCGAAAATCTAGAAATCATCCGGCCATTTTTGAGCGGTGTGGATGATCGTCAGAATTTCGATATGACGCGCCTTCACCCGATAGGCGACGATATACGGCAGTTCCGCGAGCGGGAGTTCACGCGTGCCTTTCACGCGCCCGGCGCGGCCCATCTCCGGATAGTCGGCAAGCGCCGCAGTCGCGGAACTGATCCGCGCGACGACGCGGGACGCCAATCGCCTGAGCAACCACTGAAGCTGGCGAACGGTCGAGCTTCTTTGCCAGCAGGTCGAGCTTACTGAGGGTCTCATCGGGCAGTTGGAGGGTATAGGCGGTCATCTGGCGCAGCTCCTGGAGAGCAATATTCGCCTGCGGCCTCGGTCCGTCAATGCGTCAGGTGTTGAACCTGAAATGCATCACGTCGCCGTCGGCGACCACATATTCCTTGCCCTCCAGCCTTAGCCGGCCGGCGTCGCGCGATGGTTTCGGCGCGAATGAAGCCTTTTTCGAAGTCGATGGTTTCGGTGGATGACCCGAAATCCGTGTGGCCGCTTGCGCCGCCGGGGCGCGGGTGCCTTTTTCGATCGTCCAGGCGCGCGCTTCCTTGGGGCCGACGGTGAAGTAGGTGATGAGTCGCAGCAGCTCGTAGCCGGCGCGGATGACGCGGTTGAGGCCAGGTTCGTCGAGGCCCACGCCTCCAGAAAATCCTTCTGCTCCTCGACCGGCATCACCGCGATCTCGCTCTCGATCTTGGCCGATGACCACGACGCCGCCGCGTTCTTCGCTTGGCGCGCTGCTTCGACCTGCTTCGAAAAGGCATTGCCGTTGGCCGCCGAAGCTTCCTCGACGTTGCAGACGTAGAGGACCGGCTTCGACGACAGCAGGCCCAGCCCCTCGAAGGTCTTGCGCTCGTCTTCCGAGACCTGCGCCATGCGCGCGGGCTTGCCCTCGCGCAGCAGCGCGAGGCAGCGGTTCATGAGGTCGACCTGCTCCTTGGCCTCCTTGTCGCCGCCCTTGGCCTTCTTCTCGAGCTGCGCGACGCGCTTTTCGAGGCTTTCGAGATCGGCGAGCATCAGCTCGGTCTCGATCGTCTCGATGTCGCGGATCGGATCGACGCCGCCCTCGACATGGGTCACGTCGCCATCCTCGAAGCAGCGCACGACATGGGCGATGGCGTCGCATTCGCGGATATTGGCCAGGAACTGGTTGCCGAGGCCTTCGCCTTTGGAGGCGCCGCGCACGAGACCGGCGATATCGACGAAGGTGAGCGCGTCGGGATGATCTGCTTCGAACCTGCGATCTCGCACAATTTGTCGAGGCGCGGATCGGGCACCGCGACCTCGCCGACGTTCGGCTCGATGGTGCAGAAGGGATAGTTGGCGGCCTGCGCCGCCGCCGTTTGGGTCAGCGCATTGAAGAGGGTCGATTTGCCGACGTTCGGCAGCCGACGATGCCGCATTTGAAGCCCATTTCAGGAGATCGGCGAGGGTCGGCACTGAGCCATTGTGGAGATAGGGGGCCGTGGCCCAGATCCCCTTCATGACGCGGGACTCGTATTTCGGCTCCTTCGGCAGATCTTCCGGGCGCCGATAGATGCCCTCGAGCGTCTTCTTCACGACATCGATGAAGTTCAGCTTCAGGACTTCCACCACCTCGGGGTCGCCGGCGCGATTTCGGACGCACTCCTCTATGATCGGGCGAAACAGAAGCGGGTTCCTGATCGCCGACTGGCCGATCGACTGAAATACCGACGTCGCCAGTATGTTGAAAATCGCGTCGCGATTTTTGAGCTTGCCGAACGGGGGCAGGGGGATCAGCTCTCCTTGCAGCACGCCGGTATCCGCCTCGCGCGTGAGCACGGCGTATTCGGCCCCGTCTGTCTGGACGGCTTGAATGGGCGTCGCCCAGGTGTCCCCCGGCTTGGCGCAGGCCCGCGGCGGGTTCACGTTCGTGTTCACCTCGTGACAGTTCGGCCCGCAGCCGCCCTTCTCCTGAGGCCAATCGAAGATTTCGTCGCCCTCTTTCACGAGGTCCTGATCGAGCTTGCCGGGCCATTTCGGCGGCTGAAGCTTCTTGATCAGGTCCTCGAGCTTCATGAGGCCAGGAAAATTGAGCGACAGATCGTCCGTATATTTCACGCCGATGATCGGAACGCGCCTCGGCTTGAACACGCCGAAGACGCCGAAGACCTCTCCCGCATTGCGGGCAAGTCCGAGAATGTCGTCGCCATTATCCGCGAATCCCGGCCACTGGGTTTTGTGTTGTCGCGCCGCGTTCCACACGAAGGGATAACGCACCGGCGCATCGGCGGCCTGTATATTGCCGGGAATGATGCGATTGGCGCTGTCGCCGATGTCGAGGCCCGCGACGCGGTTGAAGATCATCGAAACAGCGTCGGCGCGCCCTGGTCCCCAATGCAGACCCAGCGGACGCTGAGGAGCCGCCGGGTGCAGCGCGGCCTGAAAGATCGTGTGGAAGGGTTCGAACCAGGTTTTGAAGTCCTGCTTCAATTTGTCTTTCGCGGCTTGCGACGCCCCTGCGCCGAGCACGCCCTTGGCGAAGTCCGCGAAGGCCGCGTCGTCCGTCGCCACTTTGTTGAAGGACGCGTCCATTTCGTCGAAGAGGCCCTGGAAATCGACGAGGGCCGGGCCGCCGTCGATGCGAAGCGGCGCTCCATCGATCTCGATCTGCCGCGTATGGCAGGCCGAGCAGGTCATGCTCAGATAGGGTTGTCCGTCATAATTTGCGGCGAGGAATCCGACCGGGAGGCCCGGCGTCGGGCTTTGCGGATTCTCCAGATAGCCGTATCGGCCAAAGCCGTCGGCGAGAAAGCTCGTTCCGTCGTTCCGCTTCAGCGCCTTTATCCATTTCAGGGGAACGATGCGCGCCCCCTGATCCTGGCTGTAATAGGCGTTGCGATCCGACGCGGACCATCCCTGGTCGGAGAATTTGACTTGCGCGGCAGCCGGCGCGGTGAGCGCGATCAGCGAAGAGGCGCCGAGCCAGACGAGCGTCGACGCTATAATCCCACTTTGTTTCAACATGGCGGTCTCCCAATGAATCACGAATATTTTTTACGTAGCGAACCACAAAATAGCCTCGCCCGCAATTGGAGTTAGGTTGCGTGACGCCCGCAATTGCGCGCACAAATCGCTCAAATTGAGTTGACCCTCGTCGCAACGCGGTCGAAAAGCGGGACAAAATATGTATGCGTCCCGACGATGCGGCGGGCGCCTCGGAAACGGTTCAAAATGGCGAACGGTGGAATGATGAAGAAGGCGCGTTTCGTCGGCGCGGGACTGATCGCGATTGCGCTGACGGGAGGCGACCCCTTGCTGGCGCAAAATGCGCCGCCGCCGCCCGCGCCGTCCCCTGCGCCAGCATCGGCGGCTCCGGCGCCCGCTGCGCCCGCAGCTCCCTCGGCGCCTGCGCCGGCTCCTGCGGATTCCCCGGTTCCGGCCGCCGACGCCAGCGCCCCCGCGCCGAAGCCCAAACCCAAGCCCAAACCGCCCGCGCCGCCGCGCGAGACGGCGCTCTCCGACGATCCGACGCCGGTCCTGCAGCCCGAGACGTTCTTCACGACGTCGAAGGCCTCAGAGCGCTATGCGCAGATCGTCGATCTCGGCGGCTGGCCGACGGTCGGCGTTTCGCTGAAACCGGGCTCGAAGGGACCGGCGGTCGTGGCGCTGCGTCGGCGTCTCGCGGCGGAGGACGATGCGCTGTCCGACACGCGCAAGCAGACGTGGGACAATGAGCTGACGGCCGCCGTGAAGCGCTTCCAGTTCCGCATGGGCTTAAAGCAGACGGGCGTCGTCGCGGGCGCCACGCTGAAAGCGCTCGACGTTCCGGCCAATGTCCGCTTCCGCCAGCTCGCCTCCAGCGCGCAGCGCCTCGCCGGCCTCGATTTCCCTTTCGGCGATCGCTACATTGTCGTCAACATCCCTTCCACCGCCGTCGATGCGGTGGAGAACGACCGCGTCGTGCGCCGCTATGTCGCCATTGTCGGCGATCCCGAGCATCATTCGCCGGAAGTGCAGGCGAAGGTCGTCGCGGTGAACATCAATCCCACATGGACGGTGCCGACGTCGATCATCAAGAACGAAATCGCGCCGAAGATGCTGAAGGACTCCTCCTACCTCACGCGCCAGCGCATTCGCGTGCTCAACAACAAGGGGGAGGAGATCGATCCGCGCTCGATCAACTGGTCGAGCGAGAAGGCGGTGAATTACACGCTGCGCCAGGACTCGGGCGCGGGCAATTCGCTGGGCTCGATCCGCATTTCGATGCCCAATTCGCATTCCGTCTATATGCACGACACGCCGTCGCGGAACCTCTTCGCCAACGACTATCGCTTCCTCTCGCATGGCTGCGTGCGCGTGCAGGGCGTCGTCGATCTCGCGGCGTGGATCCTCGACGGCGCGAGCGGGCCGACGGTCTCGAAGGAGCAGATCAACGCCAAGATCGCGAGCGCCGAGCGCGAAGAGGTGAAGCTCGCCAAACCGGTGCCGGTGGTGTGGGTCTACATGACGGGCTGGGCGTCGGCGGATGGGACCGTGCATTTCCGGGATGATGTGTATCATCTCGATGAGGTGGGCGGCGAGGCGGGGCAGTAACGGCGGCGACCCCCTCCCCAACCCTCCCCCGCTTCGCGGGAGAGGGAGCAGACAGTCAATTTCATCGAAAATGTGGATCGCGAGCGTCCCCTCTCCCGCGAAGCGGGGGAGGGACAGGGAGGGGGCTTACTCCCCCCTCTCCCGCGCGCTCTCATGCCAGCCGCGCAGCAGGTAATGCGACAGCGCCGCGAGCGCGCCATAGATTGCAAGCCCCGTCGCCGAAATAAGCGCCAGCGCCGCGAACATGCGCGCAATGTCGAGACGAAAACCTGCCTCCACGATGCGATAGGCGAGACCGGTTCCTTGGCCCGAGGCGCCCGCTGCGAGTTCCGCGACAATCGCGCCGATGAGCGCGAGGCCGCCGCCGATGCGAAGCCCCGTGAGAAATTGCGGCAGCGCCGCCGGCAGGCGCAGATAGATCAGCTTTTGCCACGCCGAGGCGCGATAGAGGTCGAAGAGATCGCGCAGGGCGTGATCGACCGAAGCGAGCCCCAGCGCCGTGTTCGACAGGATCGGAAAGAAGGCGACGAGGAAGGCGCAGACCAGCACCGCGTTTTCAGGCTGCATATAGACGAGCAGCAGCGGCGCGATGGCGATGATCGGCGTCACTTGCAGAACGATCGCAAAAGGCAGCAGCGCCCGCTCCAGCCATTTTGATTGCGCAAGCAGCAGAGCCAGCGCGACGCCGCAGACGGTGGCGATAAGCAGCGCCTTGAGCGTCACGCCGAGCGTGACGAGAAGCGACGAGAAGAGAAGCTCGCGATCTTCGACCAGCTTGGCGAGGATCGCGCTCGGCGCCGGCAGCACGTAAGGCGGGATGGCTTTCCAGGCGACGATCCATTCCCAAAAGCCGAGGGCCGCAGCGAAGACGATGAGCGGGATCGCAATGTCGCGCAGCTTGGTCACGCGGCTTCTCCCGTCGCCTCGCGCAGCGCGCGGGAGGCGCGGCGGCAGATGTCCGAGAAGGTGGAGCTCATGCGGAACTCGGCGTCGCGCACAAGGGCGGGGTCGATGTCGATCTCCTCGACAATGCGGCCGCGCGGCTTCGACATGACGACGATGCGCGTCGAGAGGAAGGCGCTTTCATAGATCGAATGCGTGACGAAGACGATGGTGGCGCGAAGATCGCGCTTCAGAGCGACGAGATCGTCATTGAGCTTGAAGCGCGTCACCTCGTCGAGCGCGGCGAAGGGTTCGTCCATGAGAATGAGCGACGGATTGGTGACGAGCGCGCGGGCGATGGCGCAACGCATCTTCATCCCGCCGGAGAGTTCGCGGGGGAGGGCGTTCGCGAAGTCCGAGAGGCCGACGCGCGCGAGCGCCTCCTTGATACGCGGCTCAGCCGTGGCGCGGCTGACGCCCGCAAGGCGCAGCGGCAGCCAGACATTGTCGAAGACGTTGGCCCAGGGAAGCAACGTCGGATCCTGAAACACGACGCCGAGATTCTTGCGCGCCATCGGGTTGGCCCATGTGATCGCGCCGACTGTGGGCCTGGCGAGCCCGGCGATGAGCCGCAGCACGGTGGACTTGCCGCAGCCCGACGGGCCGAGAAGGGTGAGCGTCTCGCCTTCGCGCACGTCGAGGTCGAGGCCTGTGAGGGCGGTGACGCCGTTTGGGAAGGTTTTCGAGACGGCGTGGAGGGAAAGGAGCGCGTGGCTCATATGCGCCGCCTCTTGCCGCCTTTGCAAACGCCCCCTCCCTGTCCCTCCCCCGCTCCGCGGGAGAGGGGACGCTCACGATCCGCATTCTCGATGAAACTGACAGCCTGCTCCCTCTCCCGCAGAGCGGGGGAGGGGTGGGGAGGGGGCGCTGCGCCAATCACCTCCGCAACTCCATGCCCACCTTCTTCCCGATGAACTGGAGCGTGTAGCCCTTCCGGAAATCGAGGCCCGCCGGAACGACGCCCGCCTTCGCCATCTTGTCGAAAAAGCTCTTCATGCGCGCGTCGGTCATGACGCCGACGCCCAGCGTCTGCGCGTCGCCGGAATCCACAATGCCGCGCTCTTTCATTTTCGCGAGGGAGAAGGCGATTTGCCCGTCCGTCATCTCCGGATTGTCGCGCTTGATCGCCGCATTGGCGGCGGCGTTGTCGCCATAGACGTAATTGTGCCAGCCGATGATGGAGGCGTCGACGAAGCGCTGCACGAGATCGGGTTTCTTCTCGATGGTCTCGGCGCGCGTTTCGATGGTGGTCGAGTAGCTGTCATAGCCGTAATCGGCGAGCAGGAAAACGTTCGGCTTGAAGCCGCCTTTCTGCTCGATGGCGTAGGGCTCGGAGGTCAGAATGCCTTCCTGCACAGATTTTTTGTCGGCGAGGAAAGGCGCCGCGTTGAAGCCGTATGGCTTCGCCTTCTCGTCCCTGAAACCGTAAGCCTGTTTCAGCCATTGCCAGACGGAGGCGCGGAAGTCGCTCGCGATGAAGACGGTCGCTTTCGGCAAATCCTCGAAGCGGTCGAGCCCTTCGCCGGGATGCGACATGAAGATCGCCGGCTCGATCTGGAACATGCTCGCCACCGTAACGATCGGCACGTTTTGCTGCACGGACTCGAACATCTGGATCGTGTTCGCGCCCATGGCGAAATCGACGCGACCGGCGGCAAGCAACAGGCGAGCGTTGATCTGCGGGCCGCCCTGCTGGATCGTCACATCGAGTCCGTAGCGGGCGTAGGTGCCGTCGACGACGGCCTGATAGAAGCCGCCATGCTCGGCCTGCGCGCGCCAATTCGTCGCGAAGGTCACCTTGTCGAGGGCAAGAGCGGGCAGCGCCGCGAATAGAGTCAAGAAGGCGATAACGAGCCGAACCAGCATGGACTGCGCGCTCCGAGAAAAGCACGCGCAGCATACACGAATTCGCGCGGCTAGATGCCGCTGGATTTGGACGAGAAGTGGAACTTTTCCGCCAGCATGGGAGGCGCCGCAGGCGCGCCGCCGCCGACCGCGCGCCAGACGCGCTCGGTCTTGCCGAGGGCGACGATCTTGGCGAAAAG
This sequence comes from Methylocystis parvus, assembly GCF_049675845.1. Lineage (GTDB taxonomy): Bacteria > Pseudomonadota > Alphaproteobacteria > Rhizobiales > Beijerinckiaceae > Methylocystis > Methylocystis parvus_A. The sequence goes on along the minus strand of NZ_CP187161.1, from coordinate 1,779,803 downwards.
CTCGCCCAGCCGCTGATTGAAGCGCATATTGCGCACCGGCGCCGTCACGCGGCCATTTTCGATCAGAAAGTTTCCGTCGCGGGTGAGGCCGGTGAGCAGCAGGCTCCGTGGCTCCACCATGTTTTCGTACCAGATGCGCGTCACCAGCACGCCGCGCTTCACGGAGCGGATCATGTCGTCGAGCGAGGCGTCGCCGCCCTCGATGATGAAATTGCGCGCGAAGGGGATGGGCTCTGCGCTCGTCTTCTGCGCCCATGTGCGTGAGCGGTAGAGCGTCGAGACCACGCCCTTGTCGATGAAGGCGCGGGCGCGATGCGGCACGCCCTCCCAGCCGACGCCGCCTTCGGGCGCGAGCGGATCGGCGGGGTCGATGCGGATGGTCAGCTTGTCGTCGAAAAGCTTCTCTCCAACCATCGTGCCGCCGCCCGGCCGCGCATAGAAGCTGCGGCCTTCATCCGCCGCGCGGGCGTCCATGGCGCTCATCACCCAGAAGGCGAGCTCCGCCACGGCGACGGGTTCGAGCACGACCGTGTAATCGCCGGGTTCGAGATCGACGGGCTCGACATCGTAGGCGGCTTTCGCGCAGGCGCGCTCGGCGATGGCGCTGGCGTCGAGACGCGCGCCGAAAAATTCATGCGCGCCCGCCCAGCCGGACCATGTGTCGCTCTTGTTGCGCGCCGTGGCGGAAAGGTCGATCTCGCTGCGGCGCTCATAGGCGAAGAGGCCGTTGCTCGTCGCCAGCGCATCGAAGCGCCGCGCACTCGACGCGCAGCCGAACGTGTCGACGTTTCTGCGCGCGCCTTCCTCGATCACGCGCGCCGCCTGCGCCGCGAGCGCATCGAGCTTCAGCGAAGCGGCGTTGTCGTCATAGCGCGCGGAGGCGTCGTATGTCTGCGGGCCGAGTGGTGCGACATAATCAGGATCGACCGGCAGCATGCGCGCGATTTCTTCGGAACGCGCGCGCGCCGCGTCGAGCGTGGCTTCGTCGAGGCTCGCCGTCGTCACCGAGCCGACGCGGCCGCCGACATGGGAGGAGATGCGCACCGTCGCTTCGGAGGTGGCGATATTCGTCGTCGCGCCGCCGCGCGCGAAACGCAGGCTGTAATCCTCGCCGCCGTCGATTTTCACGACGCAGGCGTCGGCCTGCGAGCGCGCGAGGATTTTTTCGGCGATGGACTTCGCGTCGTCGGATGAGAGGAACATGTCGCTCAGGCGCCGCCGCTCGTGTTCAGCACGCGCACCTCGCGGAATCGCGCAAGCGGCGCGCCATGCGAGACGGGCGCGACCTGCACGGGCTCGGCCTTGCCGCAGGTGAAGGTGCCGTCGAGATGATAGGTCGTGGCGTCGCCAAGCCCGTCGAGCGAATTCCAGAACGGAATCGTGCGGCCCTGATAGGCGACGTCGCGCAGCATCTCGCCGAGCTTGCCGTTCTTGATCTCGTAGAAGAGCTGTCCGCCAAACTGGAAGTTGTCGCGCTGCTGGTCGATGCTCCAGCTTCCGGCGCCGACGACGTATATGCCGTTCTCTATGCCGCCAACGAGATCGTCCAGTGAACATGTCGAAGGGTTCGGCGCGAGCGAGATGTTGGGCATGCGCTGGATCGGGAAGGAGGTCGGGCTGTCGGCATAGGCGCAGCCGTTGGAGGCTGAGAGGCCGATATAATGCGCCTGTCCCAGCGCCATCTGGAAGTTCGTGAACACGCCCTTGTCGACGATCTTGAACTCCGCCGAGGCCGCCGGGGCGCCGTCGTCGTCGAAGCCGATGGTCGAGAGCGCGCCGGGCTGCGAGCGGTCGGCGACGATAGTCATCAGCTCCGAGCCGAAGCGCAGATTGCCGAGCATGTCGGGCTTCACGAAGCTCGTGCCGGCGAAATTCGCTTCCCAGCCGAGCACGCGGTCGAGTTCGGTGGAATGGCCGACCGTCTCGTGAATGGTGAGCCAGAGATTGGTCGGGTCGATGATGAGGTCGTAATCGCCGGCGATAACCGGCTTGGCGCCGAGCTTTTCGCGCGCCTGCCTTCCGGCGAGCGCCGCTTCTTCGAGCAGTCCTGCGCCGGTCACATATTCCCAACCGGCGCCGCGCGCGGGGGTGAGGCTGTCGCGTGCGGCCATGCGGCCGGCGGCGCGGTCGATCGCGGTCGCGGTGAAGCTCGGATGCACGCGCGTGCGCGTCTGCCAGATGCGGGCGCCGAAGCTGTTGGCGAAAAGACGTTCCTCGCGCGCGAGCGAAAGCGACGCGGAGCAAAAATCGGCGCCGTTGTCGCGCGCCGCCGCGGAGATGGCCAGCAGCAGGTCGGCCTTGTCGCGCGTTGGAATGGAGAAGGGATCGACGCCCATCGGCATGATCCACTCGGCCTCATGCGCGGGGAGCTGTTCGAGCGCAATGGGCCGACCCTGGATCGGCTGCACGGCGCGAGCGTTTTCCAGCGCGCGGGCGACGCCCTCGGCGACGCTCGCTGCGTCGAGGCGGCGGGCCCCATAGAAGCCCCAGGAGCCGTCGAGCAGGACGCGCAGGCCGAAGCCGCGCGTGGAGCGCTCGTCGAAATGCTCCAGCCGGTCGTCCTTGGCGTAGGAATATTCCCGCAGCGTCTCGCCCAGCCGAATGTCGGCATAGCTCGCGCCGCCGCGCTTGGCGGCTTCCAGCGCGCGGCTGGCAAGCTTGTCGAGTTCAGCCCGGTCGAGCGCGAAGCCGCCGCTGGCGGCGGAGCGTTCAGGCGCGTCCATGACGGGCGCAGTTTTGGGCGCCACTTGAGTTTCTCCGTGGATTCAGTCTGCTAATTTGAGCGCTTCAGGGGCTTTTGGCAAATCCTGCGCCACATTCCCGTCTTCCCGCCAGCCACAGGCCGCCATGGCCTCGCGCATATGCGCCGGCGCTGGCGCTTCGACGCTGACCGGCCCCTTGCTCTCCTGCATTGGGATCGCGATGGCCCGCGCATGGAGATGCAGCGGCGGAGACCCCTCGCGACGCCCGGAGCCGTAGACGGGGTCGCCCAGTATCGGCCAGCCCATGGCTTGGGAATGGACGCGGATCTGATGCGTGCGGCCGGTATGGGGCGTGAACTCGATAAAGGTCAGCGCGGCGTCGGGCGAGCGGCCGAGCACGCGCCAGCTCGTGCGCGAGGGCAGGCCCATCGGGTCCGGCTGCATCCACCATCCGCGCGCCGCGTCGAGGCGGCCAAGCGCGAGATCGATCTCGCCTTCTTCCGCCTCGGGGCCGCCTTCCACGACGGCCCAGTAAGTCTTGGAGATGCGGCCCGACTTGAACAGCTTGCCGAGCCGCTCCAGCGCCTTGCGGTGGCGGCCGAGAACGAGGCAGCCGGACGTGTCCTTGTCGAGCCGATGCGCCAGCGCCGGGGCGCGAGGCAGGCCGAAGCGGAGCTGGTCGAAGGCGTCCTCGAGGCTCGGGCCGCCCTTGGGGCCGCGATGCACGGGGACGCCCGCCGGCTTGTCGATGACGAGCATCAGCCCGTCGCGATGGAGAAGGCGGGAGAGGAGATCCATGCGGGGCTTATAGCAGGACGCAGCCTATTTGCGGGCAGTCACTTTCGCGGAAAGCGACATGGCCGAGCCGATGAACTTTCCGTATTTGTGCAGCCACTCGTCGGTCAGATGAACGCCGTCGAATTTGTAATATTCCTCGTGGCCCTCGAATTTATCGATGAAGTTGTCGAACTCCATGACGTTCATATCGGGATAGTCGCGCCACAGCGCCACGCGGTAGACGTCGTTCACCTGAAAACTGCAACCGTCATAGACGCATCGCAGAATGTTGCGCTTCATGCGGCTGAAGAGGTTCGGCGGCTTGAACCAGCGTTCGTTGACGCGCGGAATGGCGATGACTTCGACGTCTTCGACGTCCGAGAAATAATCGACGAGCTTTTTCGTATATTCGACATAGGCCCCGGCGCCGACATGCTGGATCTCGTCATTGACGCCGTTCATGATGACGACCTTGTGCGGCGTCTTTCCCTCGAAGAGCGAATAGAGCTTGTAGCGGGGATATTTCTCGCGGAGCTCCGTATAGAGCAGGCGCGAATTGCGGCCGTTGAAGCCGACGCTGCAGGCGGCGACGCCCTTGCCGCCGAGCCGCACCGAAACGGCTCTCGGCAGTTCGGGAAAGACCTTCCCTTCGGAGGCCCAGGATTCGCCGATGACGAGCACGCGATAGGCGTCGGGCCCGGCATTCACCTCGGAGCAGGCGACCGAAGGCTCGTCCGTGCGCTTTAGCGTCAGCAGCGTCAGTCCGGTCGTGACGAAGAGGACGAAAAAGGCCCGCCGCAGATGCGGCAGCAGGATTGCGAAACCTTGCGAAATCAAAGCGACGGCCCTGCTGACCTACGGCGTCGCCACAGCGGCGGCGCCCGGGCGTCTCCTTAGCAGTTTTGGCGCATCGCGGCCAAGCGGCGGCTTTAGGCGGCCGCCGTCGCCATGATCGGTTGACGCACGCTACGCCGGCTGGCCACCCAGGCCGCCCGCATCTTGCTTATGGGCTGATCAAAGATCGACCAGATCAGCCAGGACGCGGCGAGGGTGACGACGAGCGCTTCCGAGCAGATCAGGAAACGGTGGGCGTAGTCGCCTTCGCCGGTTCCCATGGCGCGGATCACCGACCAGTGCAGCAGGTAGAAGATGTAGGACATGTCGCCGACCATGCGGTCGGTCGAGCCAGTCTTCTGCTGCGTGGTGTAGATCGCCCAGGGCGTCATCAGCACGGCGATGAGGAGGTTCATCGTGGAGCCGAAAGCGTGCACAGGCCCCTGCGTCTCGCCGAGCGCGAGATCCTTCACGAAGATCATGCCGCACAGAAACAGAAGAGCAAGCGTCGCATAAAGCGAGCGATAGGCCAGAGCGCGGCTCGGAATCATCTTGTGGCTCGCCGCCGCCACGCCCAGGCCGAAAAACAGCAGGAAGGGCGCAACCGTCGTCGCGCCGCCGAGCGCCTGCGACATAACCGACAGCGCCATGCAGGCCACGAGAACATAGAGATTGCGCGCGACGAGGAAGATGAAGAGCGGCGCGATGAGGTAGAACTGCAGCTCCATGTCCAGCGACCAGCCTGGCACATTCGCCTGATAGGGCAGGGAGTTGTAGCCGAGGATCATGATGTTCGAGAAGATCTGGCGCGAAATTCCGCCCACATCCTCGGGAGCCGCGCCGCGCCAGAACAGCAGCGCCCAGGCGATGCCCGAACACAGCGCGAAGACGGGAACGATGCGCCAGAAGCGCGAGACGAGGAACGTGAGATAGGCCCCGTTCGTCTTCGAATAGGTGTGCGTCCACATGGTCGCGACCCAATAGCCGCTGAGCACGAAGAAGATCAGCACGGCCGCGAGGCCGAGATTGAACGTGGTCGTATGGTGGACGAAGACGGCGAAGGCCAGCGTCATTCTCAGCACGCCGGGCGAAGCCAGCTTATCCGTTCCGATCGACATGACCTCTCCCTGCTCGCCGGAGTTGCAGCGGCCACCATGCCGTAGATGCGGTCTGGAGATGCTGTGGCATGAGGTCGCGAAAGGCCGTCAGCCATGTGGCGAGACGTCGCAGCGCCGGCGCGCCGGCTCGAGCGCGGGCGATGCGCCGCTTTTCGTCGACGCCCGACTTCTGTAACTACGATCTCATGAACACTTCTTCCCCCTCGCCCAAGCTCCGCGTGGAACTCGCCAATGGCGTCGCGCGGCTCCTCATCGACAATGGCGCCAAGCGCAACGCCTTCGACCTCGACATGTGGCGGGCGCTGCCGCCGCTCTTCGCCGCGATCGACGCCGAGCCCGAAGCGCGGGTCGTCGTTGTGTCCGGCGCGGCAGGCCTGCCTTTCTGTTCGGGAGCCGATATTTCGGAGTTTTCGACGGTGCGCGCGACGAGCGAAGGCGGGCGCGCCTATGAGCAGGCGAATGTCGAGGCCTTCGAGGCGATCTCCGCCTGCTCCAAGCCCACCATCGCCGCCATCTGCGGCTTCTGCATGGGCGGGGGCATGGGCATCGCCTCCGCCTGCGACCTGCGCGTCGCGCAGGAGGGGGCGGTCTTCGGCATTCCGGCGGGGCGGCTCGGCGTCGGCTATCCGCCCTCCGCCATGCGCTTCGTCGTCGCCGCCGTCGGCGCGCAGCGGGCGATGGAGCTCTTCTTCACCGGCCGCCGCCTCAGCGCGACGGAAGCGCTTGAGATCGGCTACCTGTCGCGCCTCTTCGAGCAGGAGAGTTTCGAGGGCGGCGTCGACGATCTCGCCGCGACCATCGCCGCCAACGCGCCGCTGACCCTGCGCGCCGCCAAGGCCGCCATCCGCGCCGCCGCGCAATTGCCGGGAGCCCCGACGCTGGAGGCGTGCGAGGCGCTGGCGAAGGATTGTTTCGACAGCGCGGATTACATGGAAGGGCGGGGGGCGTTTCTGGAGAAGCGGGCGCCGAGATTTACGGGGCGCTAGCGCGGACCCCTGAAAGATCTTTCAAGATAGTGATTGCAGGAGGGGCAAATGGTCAGATTTCTTGGAGTAACGGCCTTTGCCGCCGCCATTTGCTCGGCGTCGCCGGCCGCCGCTGGGCCAGACGCGACGCGCGGGGAGGCGCTCGATTTCACGGCGCTCGTCGTCGAGCCTGTCATTGCGCCGCGCCCGGTCGAGGCGACGGACGAGCGCAGGCATCTCGTCTACGAACTCTTGCTCGTCAATGAAACCGACCTCCATGTCCAGATCGACGAAATCCGCGCGATCGACGCGGCGACCGGGGCCTCGCTCGGCGAATGGAGGGGAGACGCGCTCGCTGCGATTTTACGCATGAACGGCAAGCTGCCTGGCGTTACGCTGCGGCCGGGCGGATCGGCTTACGCATTCCTCGACGCTACCGCGCCCAAACGCGGCCCGCTTCCGAAGGCGATCAAGCATCGTATCGCCGTCAGCCGTTTCATGGGGAAGGACAAGGATACGCTTGTTCCGCTCGATCCCAAATCCGGCGTTCCGGCCCTCGCCAACTTCGAAACCGCTAAGATCGCCGTCGATTCCGGCAAGCCCGTCGTCGTTGACCCGCCGCTCCGGGGGCGGGGCTGGGTCGCCTTCAATGGCTGCTGCGCCAATCTTCAGCATCGCGGCGCGGTCATGGCGTTCAACGGCGCGCCCAAAATCCCCGAGCGCTTCGCGATCGACTTCATGCGGCTCGACGGCGACCGCCGGCTGTTTTCGGGGGCGGTCGATCGGAACGAAAGCTATGCCGCCTATGGGGCGCCGGTCTATTCGGTCGCCAATGGAACGGTGATCGAGACAAGCGACGGCGCGCCCGAGCGGATTCCCACCAAGCCCCGCGATCCGACGCGCTTCGACAATGCGGGCGGCAATGACGTCGTGATCGATATCGGCGGCGGGCGTTACGCATTTTTCGCGCATCTGAAGACCGGAACGGTCGCGGTCAAGCGCGGCGAGCGGGTGAAAGCGGGCGACGTCATCGGCTATTTGGGCAACACCGGCAATTCCGACGCGCCACACCTCCACTTCCATATCATGGACGGCCCCTCTCCATTTGCGTCGAACGGAATTCCCTACGAATTCTCGACCTTCGCTAGCGAGGGACGTTTGAGCGCCGATAACGACCGGAGCTTCGAAACTGGCGCTCCGGTAAAACTTGATCCCGGGTTGCGGTCGGGCCCGCACAAGGCGCAATTGCCGCTCGACCTCGAGATCGTGGACTTTCCCGAATAATTCGCGCCGCGCAGCATTGCCATTGCGCATGAAGCGTCTCACGCGTTGCGCGCCGATGTGCGCGGGCGCAATGAAACGCCGGACTCTACAGGCTATCGTTTGATTATCGAATGCTGGAGGGCGATGAATAATGCGCAACTTTGAAACCAAACGCAGCGCTAAAAGCCGTTGGGGCAATTTGATCGCGCTTTTGCTTTGCTACTCTTTCGCCGGCGGCGGTATCGCAGCGGCCCAATCATCCAAGAACAGCGACGCGTCGTCGTCCGCTTCTCTCAAAAAATATCTTCAAACGCTCGGTGACGACAAGCAGGCGCGTTATGTCGCGGCGTTCGAAGACCTCGATGGCGACGGGACGCCCGAAGCGATCGTCTACATGCTTGGCGGGGAATGGTGCGGCAGCGGCGGCTGCGACACGATCATCCTGCAGCAAAAGGGCGAAAGCTGGAAAACCGTAACAGACATATCCATCACGCAGCCGCCCGTTCGCGTGTTACGTTCAAGTTCCAAAGGCTGGCGAAACCTCGCCGTTTCGGTTGGTGGCGGCGGAATTCCGGTAGGCTACGAAGCTGAATTGCGTTTCGACGGGAAGTCCTATCCGGACAACCCCACGACTCCGCCCGCCAAGCGGCTGAAGGATGACAAAGCCCCCGGAAAAACAGTGATACTGTCGCTGGACCACGCCGTCCCGCTTCATCCCTGAGGCCGCCCGGGCTCAGATCACATAGTCGAACGAGTCATAAGCCAGCCCGCGCAGGATCTGATCCATGTCGCGGGCGGGTTCGGATGTCAGTTCGACTCCTACGACCTTGGCGGGAACGCCGGCGACGACCGAATGTGGCGGCACGGCGTGCAGAACGACCGACCCCGCCGCGATGCGCGCACAGGCGCCGATCTCGATATTGCCGAGGATCTTCGTCCCGGCGCCGATCATCACGCCGCGCCGCACCTTGGGGTGACGATCGCCCGCGACCTTGCCGGTGCCGCCCAGCGTCACGCCATGGAGGATGGAGACTTCGTCCTCCACCACCGCCGTCTCGCCGACGACGAAGCCCGTGGCGTGGTCGAGGAAAATCCCCTTGCCGAAGCGCGCCGCCGGATGAATATCGGCGGCGAGCGCGTCGGAGGCGCGGCTCTGAATGTAGAAGGCGAAGTCGCGCTTGCCCTTGCGCCACAGGGCATGGGCGAGGCGCGAGGCCTGGATGGCGTGATAGCCCTTGAAATAGAGCAGGGGCTCCATCAGCCGCCGGCAGGCGGGGTCGCGCTCGACAAAGGCGGCGGCGTCGGCGCGGAAGGCCTCGCCGATTTCAGGCTCGCTCGCCAGCGCGTCGAGAAAGGCGTCGGCGATCGAGGCGGCGTCCATGGCCGAGGCGCCGAGCCTCCCGCTGACGCGATGGATCACCGCCTCTTCGAGGCTGTGGCGGTTGAGCAGTTCGCCGATGAAGAGCGGCGCCAGCGTCGGATCGAGGCGGAGGGCGTCCTCCGCCTCCTGTCGCATATGCGCCCACATGGCGTCGCTTTCGGCGCAAAGCGCGCAAAGCTCCTCCTGCGGGCGCTCGCTCGTCATTTAGAACTTCACCTGCGGCGCCTGCTGGGCGGATTCGCTGGCGGTGAACTCGGCCATGGGCTGCGTCCCGGAGAAGAAGGTCTTGGCCCAAAGTAGCGTCGGGAAGGTGCGCAGCGAGGTGTTGAACTCGCGCACCGCATTGATGTAATCGCGCCGCGAGACGTTGATGCGGTTCTCGGTGCCTTCGAGCTGCGACTGGAGCGCGAGGAAGTTCTGGTTGGCCTTCAGGTCCGGATAGGCCTCCGTCACCGCCAGCAATCGCCCGAGCGCGCCGGTGAGCTGCGCCTGCGCGTCCTGGAACTGCTTCATCTTCTCAGGATCGGTGACGGTCGAGGCGTCGACATGCACCGAGGTCGCCTTGGCGCGCGCCTCGACGACGGAGGTCAGCACGTCCTTCTCCTGCTTGGCGTAGCCCTGCACGGTGGCGACAAGGTTGGGAATGAGATCGGCGCGCCGCTGGTATTGGGATTGCACCTCCGCCCACTTGGCTTTGGCGTTTTCCTCGAGCGTCGGAATCGTATTGTAGCCGCAGCCCGAAAGCGACAGGGCGGCGACGATCGCGACAGCGAGGACGCGCCAGCGGGACAAGAGGCTCATATGACTCTCCGTGAAATCGTAAGGGCGCGACCGTCGCCCCGATGCCGGCAAACTTAAGCGCTCGCGCAAGGCATGGGAAGGGCGGGGCGAGGTTTGATCGCTCGCCTGCAACCCGCCATCTGGGTTAGAATGCTGGAAAAGGGGAAGGCGATGGCCATCGACGAAATCATCGGCAATTTCGAGCTCCTGGACGAGTGGGAGGATCGCTACCGCTATCTGATCGAGCTCGGCCGCACGCTGGAGCCGCTGCCCCAGGCCGCCTATACGGACGAAAACAAGGTGCGCGGCTGCGCCAGCCAGGTGTGGCTGGAGACGACGCGGGGTCAGGACGCGGCCGGCGCGCCCGTGCTCACCTTCCGCGGCGACAGCGACGCCCATATCGTGCGCGGCCTCGTCGCTCTGGTGCTGGCGCTCTATTCCGGCCGCCGCGCGCAGGAGATCGTCGAGACCGACGCGGCGCCGCTCTTCGAGCAACTCGGGCTCGCCGCGCATCTGACGCCGCAACGCGCCAACGGGCTGCGGTCGATGGTGGAGCGGATCAAGAGGGAAGCTCGGGACGCGCTCGCGTGAGCGGCGGGCGGACATGATCGGCTTCGTTCTTGTCGGAGCGAACGATCTGGACCGCGCCACGCGTTTCTATGACGGGATCTGCGCCGCGCTCGGCGCCAGGCGCCATTACCCAATGGCGCATGGGCGCACGGGCGTTGCGTATGGGGTAGACCGCGGGGGCCGGTCAAACCCGGCCCCGCATCCTTCACAAACTCGGCCGGTAATCCTCCGCGCCCCAATGCAGCAGCCCCTTCGCCCGCGCGGGGCCGGTCGCCTGGCTGGCGATGCCGTAATGCCGCGCCAGCCGATCCAGCGCGATTTTAAGCACCACCTTGCCTGATCGGGCCGGCCAGCCGCGTTCGCTTTCGACGACCTCCAACCCCTTCAGATAGCCGCAGACGTCGGTGAGCAGCCCGGCAAGGTCCGGCCCGACGGCGTCATAGGCGCGCGCGAGGCGCTTGCGGGCGTCCATGGCGATTTCGGTCACGCCGACCCCGGCGTCCGAGCCGCGGCGCGAAGCGGCGATGGACGCCTCCCAATTGGCGGTGACGCGCTGGAGGATTTGCGCCTGCTCGACGTCGCGGCGAAAACGCTCGCCCGCCTCGATCTGCGCCGGCGCCAGGAAGGGTTTGCCGTCCGGGCCCTTGCGGCGCGCGAGCCAGGCGAGGGGGCTCTCCGCTTCGTTGATCAGGGCCGGCCGCGCGCCCTTTTCCGGGGCCCGCTTCTCGAAGGCGCCGTGCTGCGCGCGGAAGGGGTCGAGCGCCGGCTCGCCGCCTGAAGCCGCGCGGCGCAGATAGGCGCGGCCCGCCTCCGCGATCTGCAGGCGACGGCTGGCGCCCTCGCGCGCCACCAGCCCCTGTGACAGCGCCGCCTCGCCCGCCGCCGCGGGCAGGCGCGCCCGCACGACGGTGACGCCGTTGCGGGGCGCGAGGACGACGATCGCATCGTCTTCGAGATCGCTCGGCGCGGCGCAGGCGCCGGCCTCGCTCAGCGCCTCGAGCAGGCGGCGAAGCGCACGGCTCATCTCGCTTTCGGTCTTCCGGAGGCTCTTGGTCATCGCGCCGCTCCCTCGAGCGTCCGGATGAGCCGGAAAATCATGTCGCATTGCGCGGCGAGCGCCTGCTCCAGCCGCGCGGCCCAACAGTCGATGCGCGGATCGTCGCGCATATCCTCGATCACCGCGCAGGCGTGGCGGACCGTAGCGCGGTCGCGGCCGAAGGCGCGCGCGCAGGCCGAGAGGCTCGCGCCGAGCGCGACATGGTGGAGATAGACCGCGAGTTGCCGCGCCCGGGCGACGGGCGCCCGGCAGCGGGAGCGCGCCGCGAGCGCCGCGGCGGGAACGCCCAGCGCGGCCGCCGCGGCCGCGGCGCTGAGGCCGGCAATGGGAAAGGGCTTGGGGTCAATGCATTGAAGTGACATTCGCGCCTCTGCTTGAGTGACCCGCAAAGGCTAGTGCGGAAAAAAATCCTATTCAAGCGGAAAAAATTCTATCCCCAGCCATGCAGACGCCGCCATCCTTCCCGCGAAGGAGGCCCAGCCCATGCCCGTTACGCCCAATTTCTCGACACCCCGCCGTTGGCCCGCCGAGGCCGGCGCCTGCGAGCGAATGAAGACCCGCGCTTTCGAGCGCCTCAAGGCGGGCGCGCGCCCGGCGCTCAACGCCGCGCTCGACGCGGGCCTTGCCGGTTATGACCGTCTTGACGCGTTGTCGCGCTTCCATCGGCTCTCGCGCGACACCATTCTCAGCGAAACGCCGGAGGCCGCGCGCGCCGTGCTGCGCGAGATCGAGCGGGCCTTGCGCGCCGAGCGCGCCCGCGGCGGTCATTGGACCTACGATCTCAACCGCCATATCGCGTTGCTCGTCGCGCATCGCGCCGAGAAAACGCGGCTGGCGCGTCTCGTTAAGCCGGGCGCGTGAGCGCTCTTTCCAGCGCGCCATGCTATGGCATAAATTCTCGGCGTCGGTTTCGCCGCGCAAAGGCATTCCCATGCTGATTGAGAGAGTTTTGGCCCTCGCCGCCGCGGCCGTCGTCGCGATCTGCCTCGGCGTCGGCTTGCTGATGATGGCCCTCGTTCCCCCCAAGCCCGGCGGCGGCCCGCTGGCTGCCCTGTCGGGTCCGATCGACAAGGGAACAGCGCGCCAGATGGTCGAGACCGCGATCGCGCAGACGCCGGAATATGCGCGCTTTTTCGCGCGGCTGCGCGAGACCTTCACGCAGGATTACGAATCCGCGCTCGACGAGTTCGCAACGCGTCTCTCCGACACCAAGCTGGAGCAGAGCGTCGACTACTATCTCTCGGAGGCGGTGCGCCGGCTGCGGCAATCGCGCGGGGCGCTGGCCGCCAAGGCCGAGCCCGACGCCATGTCGCGCGTCTTCGCCAAGCAGCTCGAGGTGTTGCAGGCCGTCGCGCGCGAGGACAAGAAGATGTGCGTCGCCTTTCTTTACGGCGCGACCAATCTCGACTTTCAGCGCTTCGCCGCCGCGCAGCGCCCGCTCGTCGCCGACATGTCGACGGCGAGCCTCGACGCCATGGTCAGCGGGCAGGCGAAGAACATCGCCCGCGCCCAGCCCAACGAAGCGGATTTCAAGACGCTGGAGACGGCGCTTCAGGCGCGTGGCCTAGGCAAGGCCGAAATCGACGCGCTGCTCGACGGCAAGATGCCCGATCCGCCGCTCGACGACGCGAAAATGTGCGCCGCCGGCCAGACCTATCTCGAAGTGCTGCGGACATTGCCCGAGGCGTCGCGCACGCGGATTTATGGGCTGGCGCTGGAGTTGATGTCGAAGTCGTAACGCTCACGCCCTCATTGCAAGGAGCGCGAAGCCACGACGCAATCCGGAGCCGCGCGCAGCCCCTGGTTTGCTTCGCTTCGCTTGCACTGGCGGGTCGGCGCCCTAGCGTTCGTCCTCGACCTCCTCACAGCTGAACGGCCCGCGCCAACGCGCATATCGCCACGGCGTCAGCGCGCTCGCCCGCGGATTCAGCGTCTGCGGCACGGGATCAAATCCCTCGCCGCCGCCTGGCCGGCAGCGGCAGATGCGCGCGAAGCCCATCCACCCGCCCGCCCAGAGGCCGTGGCGGCTGATCGCCTCGTCGGCATATTCGGAGCAGGTTGGCGCATAGCGGCAGCTTCTTCCGGCGAAAGCTGAGAAGGTCACGCGATAGAGCAGGATCAAGGCGCGGACGGCGCGCGCGGGGAGCCTTTGCAGCTCTGAAAGGATGGTTGTCACGTCGACTATTTAGGCGCTTTCGACGCAAATCTGAAGGTGATGCGTTTGCCGCGTTTGAGCCTCGTCGCTAGGGTCGGTCGACTCGATCGCCACAGGGACCGCCGCAATGTTCGATTCAACGCATTTGACCACGCTTCTCCAGCACTACGGCTATTGGGCGGTCGGCGGGATCGTGATGCTTGAAAGCGCTGGCGTGCCGCTGCCGGGTGAAACCATCCTCGTCGCCGCCTCGATTTACGCCGGTCATTCGCATGAATTGGCGATCGAAGGCGTCGTTCTCGCCGCGGCGGCGGGGGCGATCCTCGGCGACAACGCCGGTTATTGGGTTGGGCGCGAACTGGGCGCGCCGCTGCTCGCGCGCTTCGGGCCGCGCATCGGCGTCACGCCGGAGAAAATACAGATCGGGCAATATTTCTTCCGCCACTGGGGCGGCTATGTCGTCTTCATCGGCCGCTTCATCGCGCTGCTGCGCATGCTTGCGGCTTTTCTGGCCGGGATGAACCGGCTTGCTCCGCTGACTTTCTTTTTCTTCAACGCGACCGGCGCGCTCGTCTGGGCGCATCTCTACGGCTATGGCGCCTATATGCTCGGGTCGGAAATCGAGAAGGTGAAGGGACCTGTCGGGATCGCGGGCCTGGTGATCGGCGCGATGGGGTTCATCGCGGGGTGGCGCTATTACAAGGCGAACGAAGAAGCTTTGATCCGGCGCGCGCAGGAAGCGATCGCCGCCGAAAACGCGGCGAAATAACGCTTCGGCCGGAACAAATGAAAAAAGGGCCGCCTTTTGGGCGGCCCTTCTTTTTCGTGTCGCTTGCCTCACTCCGCCGGCGGCAGGGCCGGGGCGGGTTCGGGCGTCTCGGCGCGCTGCTCGATGATGAGGTCGTCGCGACCGGTCGCGATGCCGCGGAACTTCGCCATGGCGGCGCCGGTGCCGGCCGGGATCAGACGGCCGACGATGACGTTCTCCTTGAGGCCCACCAGCGGGTCGATCTTGCCGTTGACGGCGGCCTCGGTGAGGACGCGCGTCGTCTCCTGGAAGGACGCCGCCGAGAAGAAGGACCGCGTCTGCAGCGAGGCCTTGGTGATGCCGAGCAGCACCGGCGTGCCATGCGCGGGCTTGCCGCCGTTCTCGAGCGCCTTTTCGTTCGCCTCTTCGAGCTCGAGCTTGTCGACCTGCTCGCCCTTCGAGGAAGCCGGTGTCGCCCGGATCGACGATGTCGACCTTCTGCAGCATCTGACGGACGATCACCTCGATGTGCTTGTCGTTGATGTTCACGCCCTGCAGACGATAGACCTCCTGGATCTCGTTGACGAGGAAGCCGCAAGCTCCTCGACGCCCTTGATCGCCAGAATGTCGTGCGGCGCCGGATTGCCGTCGACGATGTAATCGCCCTTCTCGACGACGTCGCCGTCCTGAAGGTGGATGTGCTTGCCCTTCGGGATCAGATATTCGACGGGCTCAGCGCCTTCCTCGCTCGGAATGATCGAGAGCGCTGCTTGTTCTTGTAGTCCTTGCCGAACTGCACGGTGCCGGAGATTTCCGCGATGATCGCGTGATCCTTCGGACGCCGGGCCTCGAAGAGTTCCGCAACGCGCGGCAGACCGCCGGTGATGTCGCGGGTCTTGGCGCTTTCCACCGAGATACGCGCGAGAATGTCGCCGGCCTTCACCGTGCCGCCGGGCTCGACCGCGATGATGGAGTCGACGGGCAGGAGATAGCGGGCGTCGCCGCCGCGCTGCAGCTTGCCGATCTTGCCGTCCGCGCCCTTGATGACGATCGACGGCTTGAGGCTCGCCGAACGCAGGTTGAGCCGCCAGTCCATGACCATGCGCTTGGCGATGCCGGTCGACTCGTCCACCGTCTCCGACATCGACTGGCCTTCGACCAGATCCTCGAAGCCGACGACGCCGTCGATCTCGCTGATGATCGGACGGGTGTAGGGATCCCACTCCGCGAGGCGCTGGCCGCGCTTGACCGTATCGCCCTCGTCGACCTTCAGCGCGCGCCGTATTGGATACGGTTCACCGCGCGTTCTTCGCCGTTCGGGCCGAGGATCACGATGGCGACGTTGCGCGCCATCACGATCAGATCGCCGTCCGAGTTGCGGGCCAGATGCCGGTTGCGGATGTGCACCGTGCCCTCGAAGTTCGACTCGAAGAAGGACTGGTCAGCAAGCTGCGCCGCGCCGCCGATGTGGAAGGTGCGCATGGTGAGCTGCGTGCCCGGCTCGCCGATCGACTGCGCGGCGATGACGCCGACGGCCTCACCCATGTTGACCGGCGTGCCGCGCGCGAGGTCGCGACCGTAGCACTTCGCGCAGACGCCGTTCTTGGCCTCGCAGGTCAGGACCGAGCGGATCTTCACCTCCTGAATGCCGGCGGCGTTGATCGGCTCGAGTGTGCCATCTCCTGGATCATCTCGCCGCAGGACGATCACCTGCCGTCCGGCGCGCTTCAGTCCTCTGCCGCGGTGCGGCCGAGAATGCGCGTCGCGAGCGAGGCGACGACCTGGCCGGCGTCGATGATCGCGCGCATGCGGATGCCGTTCGGTCGAGCCGCAATCCGTGGACGAGATGATCGAGTCCTGCGCAACGTCGACGAGACGGCGGGTGAGGTAGCCGAGTTCGCGGTCTTCAACGCCGTGTCGGCGAGACCCTTGCGGGCGCCGTGCGTGGAGTTGAAGTATTCGAGAACCGAGAGGCCTTCCTTGAAGTTCGAGATGATCGGGCTCTCGATGATCTCGCCCGAGGGCTTGGTCATCAGGCCGCGCATCGCCGCGAGCTGCTTCATCTGCGCGGCGAGCCGCGCGCGCCGAATGCGACATCATGTAGATCGAGTTGATCGGCTTGATCGCGGCCGTGCTCGTCCTTCTTCACCGACGAGATGCGACCATCATCTCCTCGGCGAGCTTGTCCGTGCACTTCATCCAGGCGTCGACGACCTTGTTGTACTTCTCGCCCTGGGTGATCAGGCCGTCGTTGTACTGCTGCTCGTATTCCTTCGCCGCGGCGCGCGTCTCGGCGACGATCTTCTCCTTCGTCTCCGGAACGACCATGTCGTCCTTGCCGAACGAGATGCCGGCCTTGAAGGCTTCGCGGAAGCCGAGCGCCATGATGCGGTCGCAGAAGATCACCGTCTCCTTCTGACCGCAGTTGCGGTAGACGGTGTCGATCATGTTCGAGATTTCCTTCTTCGTCATCAGCTTGTTGACGACGTCGAAGGGGATCTTCGGATGCTTGGGCAGGAGCTGGCCGAGGATCATGCGGCCGGGCGTCGTGTCGAAGATCTTCGCCACGCGCTCGCCGTTCGCGTCATAGGTCCAGCCGCGGCCCTTGACCTTGGCGTGCAGCGTGATCGCCTTGGCCGCGAGCGCGTGCTCGATTTCGCCCTGATTGGCGAAGCACATGCCCTGGCCCGGCTCGCCGTCACGATCAGCGTCAGATAGTAGAGGCCGAGCACGATGTCCTGCGACGGCACGATGATCGGCTGACCATTGGCCGGATGCAGGATGTTGTTCGTCGACATCATCAGACGCGCGCTTCGAGCTGCGCTTCGAGCGACAGCGGCACGTGCACGGCCATCTGGTCGCCGTCGAAGTCGGCGTTGAAGGCCGCGCAGACGAGCGGATGAAGCTGGATCGCCTTGCCCTCGATCAGCACCGGCTCGAAGGCCTGGATGCCGAGACGATGCAGCGTCGGGGCGCGGTTCAGCAGCACCGGATGCTCGCGAATGACCTCGTCGAGGATGTCCCAAACCTCGGGCTTCTCCTTTCGACGAGCTTCTTCGCTTGCTTCACGGTCGCCGAATAGCCCTTCGCGTCGAGACGCGCGAATAGATGAAGGGCTTGAAGAGCTCGAGCGCCATCTTCTTGGGCAGGCCGCATTGATGCAGCTTGAGCTCCGGGCCGACGACGATGACCGAGCGGCCGGAATAGTCGACGCGCTTGCCGAGCAGGTTCTGGCGGAAGCGGCCCTGCTTGCCCTTCAGCATGTCGGCGAGCGACTTCAGCGGACGCTTGTTGGCGCCCGTGATGACGCGGCCGCGGCGGCCGTTGTCGAACAGCGCGTCGACGGCCTCCTGCAGCATGCGCTTTTCGTTGCGGATGATGATGTCCGGCGCGCGCAGCTCGATCAGCCGCTTCAGGCGGTTGTTGCGGTTGATGACGCGGCGGTAGAGATCGTTGAAATCCGAGGTCGCGAAGCGGCCGCCGTCGAGCGGCACGAGCGGACGCAGATCCGGCGGGATGACCGGGATCTCTTTCAGGATCATCCATTCCGGCTTGTTGCCCGATTGGATGAAGGCCTCGATGATCTTCAGGCGCTTGGCGAGCTTCTTGGGCTTCAGCTCGGTCGTCGCCTCGGCGATCTCCTGGCGCAGAGGCTCGGCGATGCTCTCGAGGTCCATCGACTCGAGCAGGCGGCGGATCGCCTCGGCGCCGATCATGGCGGTGAAGTGTCCTGGCCATATTCGTCCTGGCCGTCAGATATTCCTCTTCGGACAGGAGCTGACGCTCCTTGAGCGGCGTGAGGCCCGGATCGATGACGATGTAGGACTCGAAATAGAGAATGCGCTCGAGATCCTTCAGCGTCATGTCGAGCAGAAGGCCGATGCGCGACGGCAGCGACTTCAGGAACCAGATGTGCGCGACGGGCGCGGCGAGCGAGATGTGGCCCATGCGTCGCGGCGAACGCGCGCGAGCGTGACTTCGACGCCGCACTTCTCGCAGATGACGCCCTTGTATTTCATGCGCTTGTACTTGCCGCACAAGCACTCATAGTCCTTGATCGGCCCGAAGATGCGCGCGCAGAACAGGCCGTCGCGCTCCGGCTTGAAGGTGCGGTAGTTGATCGTCTCGGGCTTTTTGATCTCGCCGAAGGACCAGGAGAGGATCTTCTCCGGGCTCGCGATCGAAATCTGAATCTGGTCGAAGGCCTGCGTCGCCACGACCGGATTGAAGAGATTCATGACCTCTTGCTGATTCATGGTCTTCTCCTGGACGCGGCGCGGCGCGCGCGTCCCGATTTGGAACTCCCTTAGCCGGTCGAAAAGTCGTTGCCGCCATTTGCATCTCCCGCTTCCGAGGGGCGGAGATCCTCTTCGAGGCGTTTTTTGTGAGGGTCACGACCCGTTCGGGCGGAATTGCGCTTGCGGCGCTTCCGGTGTCTCCGGCTGATCGTTCTCGGCTTCGATCTGCGGCAGCTCGCGTTGGTCAGCTCGACGTTGAGCGCCAGCGACCGCATTTCCTTGATGAGCACGTTGAAGCTCTCCGGAATGCCGGCCTCGAATGTGTCGTCGCCGCGACGATCGCTTCATAGACCTTGGTGCGGCCGGCGACGTCGTCGGACTTCACGGTCAGCATTTCCTGCAGCGTGTAGGCGGCGCCGTAGGCTTCGAGCGCCCAGACCTCCATTTCGCCGAAACGCTGGCCGCCGAACTGCGCCTTGCCGCCCAGCGGCTGCTGGGTGACGAGCGAGTACGGACCGATCGAGCGCGCATGGATCTTGTCGTCGACAGATGGTGCAGCTTCAGCATGTAGATGTAGCCGACGGTCACCTTGCGATCGAAGGCTCGCCCGTGCGGCCGTCGAAGAGCGTCACCTGGCCCGACGGGTCGTGGCCCGCCTTGGACAGCATGTCGACGATGTCCTTCTCGCGCGCGCCGTCGAAGACGGGCGTCGCGATCGGCACGCCGCGGCGCAGATCCTTCGTCGTCTCCAGCAGCAGGCCGTCGTCGAGCTTGTCGATCTCCTCGTCCTTGCCATAGACGTCGGTCAGCGCGTCGCGCAGGATCGATGCGTCCTTTGACTTCAGATAGGCGTCGACGGCCCCGCCGACCTGCTTGCCGAGGCCAGCGCAGGCCCAGCCAGATGCGTCTCGAGAATCTGGCCGACGTTCATGCGCGGCTCGGCACGCCGAGCGGGTTCAGCACGATGTCGACGGGCGTGCCGTCCTCGAGGAAGGGCATGTCTTCCTGCGGCACGATGCGCGAGACGACGCCCTTGTTGCCGTGACGGCCGGCCATCTTGTCGCCCGGCTGGATCTTGCGCTTCACCGCGACGAAGACCTTGACCATCTTCATCACGCCGGGCGGCAGCTCGTCGCCGCGCTGGAGCTTCTCGACCTTATCGAGGAAGCGCGTTTCGAGGCCCTTCTTCGACTCGTCGTACTGCTTGCGGACGGCTTCGATGGCGGCCATCAGCTCGTCGTCCTCGATGACGAAGGTCCACCACTGCGAGCGGGGATATTCGTCGAGGATCGCCTGGGTGAGCGTCTGATCCTTCTTGAAGCTCTTCGGGCCGGCAATCGCCTTCTTGCCGATGAGCATCTCGGCGAGACGCGCGTAGACGTTGCGGTCGAGGATCGCGAGCTCGTCGTCGCGGTCCTTGGCGAGACGCTCGATCTCTTCGCGCTCGATCGCCTGCGCGCGCTCGTCCTTCTCGACGCCGTGGCGGTTGAAGACGCGCACTTCGACGATCGTGCCCTGAACGCCCGGCGGCACGCGCAGCGAGGTGTCGCGCACGTCGGAGGCCTTTCTCGCCGAAGATGGCGCGCAGAAGCTTTTCTTCCGGCGTCATCGGGCTTTCGCCCTTCGGCGTGATCTTGCCGACGAGAATGTCGCCCGCCTGCACTTCGGCGCCGATGTAGACGATGCCCGCTTCGTCGAGGTTCTTCAGCGTCTCTTCCGAGACGTTCGGAATATCGCGCGTGATTTCCTCGGGGCCGAGCTTGGTGTCGCGCGCCATCACCTCGAATTCGTCGATGTGAATCGAGGTGAACACGTCTTCCTTCACGATGCGCTCGTTCAGGAGGATCGAGTCTTCGAAGTTGTAGCCGTTCCACGGCATGAAGGCGACGAGCACGTTGCGGCCGAGCGCGAGATCGCCGAGATCGTCGAGGGGCCGTCGGCGATGATGTCGCCCTTCTTGACCAGGTCGCCGACGCGGACGAGCGGCTTCTGGTTGATGCAGGTCGACTGGTTCGAGCGCTGGAACTTCATCAGGCGATAGATGTCGACGCCCGGCTTGGCCGGATCGAGCTCTTCCGTCGCGCGGATAACGATACGGGTCGCGTCGATCTGGTCGACGACGCCGGTGCGGCGCGCCGCGATCGCAGCGCCGGAGTCCGGCGCGACGCGTTCTTCCATGCCGGTGCCGACGAGCGGCGCGTCCGCCTTGACCAGCGGCACGGCCTGACGCTGCATGTTCGAGCCCATCAGCGCGCGGTTGGCGTCGTCGTTCTCGAGGAACGGGATGAGCGCCGCGGCGACCGAGACGAGCTGCTTGGGCGACACGTCCATCGCGTCGACTTTTTCGCGCGGGACAAGCATCACATCGCCGGCATGACGGCAGAGCACGAGGTCTTCCGTCAGATTGCCGTCGGCGTCGATCGGCGCATTGGCCTGGGCGACGTGATACTTCGCCTCTTCCATGGCGGAGAGATAGGCGACCTCGTTCGTCACCTTGCCGTCGCGCACGCGGCGATAGGGGCTTTCGATGAAGCCGTATTTGTTCACGCGCGCGAAGGTCGCGAGCGAGTTGATGAGGCCGATGTTCGGACCTTCCGGCGTCTCGATCGGGCAGATGCGGCCGTAATGCGTCGGGTGCACGTCGCGCACCTCGAAGCCGGCGCGCTCGCGCGTGAGACCGCCCGGACCCAAGCGCCGAGAGACGGCGCTTGTGGGTGATCTCGGAGAGCGGGTTGGTCTGGTCCATGAACTGCGAGAGCTGCGACGAGCCGAAGAACTCGCGCACCGCCGCGGCTGCCGGCTTGGCGTTGATCAGGTCCTGCGGCATCACCGTGTCGATGTCGACCGAGGACATGCGCTCCTTGATGGCGCGCTCCATGCGCAGCAGACCGACGCGATACTGATTTTCCATCAGCTCGCCGACCGAGCGGACGCGGCGGTTGCCGAGATGGTCGATGTCGTCGATCTCGCCGCTTGCCGTCGCGCAGGTCGACGAGCGCCTTCACGACGGCGAGGATGTCCTCGCGGCGCAGCACGCGCATCGTGTCGGGCGCGTCGAGATCGAGGCGCATGTTCATCTTCACGCGGCCGACCGCCGAGAGGTCGTAACGCTCGGCGTCGAAGAACAGCGAATGGAACATGGCTTCCGCCGTGTCGATGGTCGGCGGCTCGCCGGGGCGCATGACGCGGTAGATGTCGAACAGCGCTTCCGCGCGGTTCGAGTTCTTGTCGACCGCAGCGTGTTGCGGATGTAGGGACCGACATTGATGTGGTCGATGTCGAGGATCGGCAGCTCGTCGAAGCCCTTTTCGAGCAGCAGCGGCAGCGTCTTCGCGGTGATCTCGTCGCCCGCTTCGGCGAAGATCTCGCCGGTCGACGGATCGAAGAGGTCCTGGCGAGATACTGGCCGTAGAGGTCTTCGGCGGCGACGCGGATCGCCTTCACGCCCTTTCGGCGAGCTGGCGCGCCGCGCGCACGGCGAGCTTCTTGGCGCGCGAGAATGACCTCGTCCCGTGTCGGCGTCGATCATGTCGGCGACGGCCTTCACGCCCTTCATGCGCTCGGCGTCGAAGGGCATGCGCCAGTTTTCGCCATCGGCCGTGTAGGGGATGGTCTTGTAGAAGGTCGAGAGGATCTCTTCGCCGTCGAGGCCGAGCGCGAAGAGCAGCGACGTCACCGGAATCTTGCGGCGGCGGTCGATGCGCGCATAGACGATGTCCTTGGCGTCGAATTCGATGTCGAGCCAGGAGCCGCGATAGGGAATGATGCGGGCGGCGAACAGCAGCTTGCCGGAAGAATGGCTCTTGCCCTTGTCGTGGTCGAAGAAGACGCCCGGCGAACGGTGCATCTGCGAGACGATGACGCGCTCGGTGCCGTTGACGATGAAGGTGCCGTTCGACGTCATGAAGCGGCATGTCGCCCATGTAGACGTCCTGCTCCTTGATGTCCTTGACCGACTTGGCCTGCGTCTCCGGATCGACATCAAACACGATGAGGCGCAGCGTCACCTTGAGCGGCGCGGCGAAGGTCATGCCGCGCTGCGGCACTCGTCGACGTCGTATTTCGGCTGCTCGAACTCGTAGCGGACGAATTCCAGCGCGACGCCGGAGAAATCGGAAATCGGGAAGACGGATTTGAAGACGGACTGCAGGCCCTCTTCGGGGCGGCCGCCCTTGGGCTCGTCGACAAGCAGGAATTGATCGTAGGAGGCCTTCTGCACTTCGATCAGATTGGGCATCTCCGCGGCTTCCCGGATGTGACCGAATTTGCGAAGGCGTTTGCGGCTGGTGCGCTTGCGATATCGGTGAACTTGCGCGCGACGCTGAGCCATGTCGTCCTCGAACCTCTCTTGTTTAAGGGCCGCCGGTTCGCGAACCCGAGGATAGCCCGTTTTGAACCATTGCGATTCTGACGGAATAGCGCCGCTTGCGCGGAATTTCGCGCGGCCCCGGCCTGAGCCGGGACCTCTCCCGGCGGGAGGCCGTCGCTAAGCGACGGCGAGCCGAATTACTTGAGCTCGACCTTGGCGCCGACCTTCTCGAGGGTCGCCTTGATCTTCTCGGCCTCTTCCTTGGAAGCGCCTTCCTTGATCGGCTTCGGCGCGCCCTCGACGAGGTCCTTGGCTTCCTTCAGGCCGAGGCCGGTGATGGCGCGGACTTCCTTGATGACTTCGATCTTCTTGTCGCCGGCCGAAGCCAGGATCACGTTGAACTCGGTCTTCTCTTCGGCCGGAGCCGCAGCGGCGGCGCCAGCGGCCGGAGCGGCGGCGACGGCGACGGCGGCCGCGGCCGAAACGCCCCACTTCTCTTCGAGGAGCTTCGCGAGCTCAGCCGCCTCGAGCACGGTGAGGGTCGAGAGGTCTTCGACGATCTTTTCGAGATTAGCCATTTTGTAGCGTCCTTTGAATTTGGTTCAGTTTTGTAGGCGTGCCTCTTAGGCCGCGTCTTTCTTGGCGTAAGCGCCGAACACGCGCGCGAGCTTGGCGGCAGGCGCGGTCGAGAGCTGGGCGATCTTGGTCGCGGGGCGTTGATGAGGCCGACGATCTTGGCGCGCAGTTCGTCGAGAGACGGCATCGTCGCAAGCGACTTGACGCCGTCGGCGTTCAGCAGCGTCGCGCCCAGCGCTCCGCCCAGGATCACGAACTTGTCGTGTTCCTTGGCGAAAGCCACGGCGACCTTCGGCGCCGCCACCGGATCGTCCGAATAGGCGATCAGGGTCGGTCCCTTGAGCAAGGGGCCGATCGGCGACGCTCGTGCCATTCGAGAGCGATCTTGGCGAGGCGGTTCTTGGCGACCTGAACGGTGGCGCCGCTGCGCGAGCCCGCTTGCGCAGGGCCTGCATCTGGGCGACCGTCAAGCCGGAGTAGTGCGCAACGACGATCGCGCCAGCCTTCGAGAAGGTCTGGTTGAGCGCCGCAACGGCTTCTTTTTTCTCCGCTCTATCCACGGTTGCTCTCTTCTAACAGGCGGGAAAACCCGCCGGTTGCGACATGCCGCCCGCGGAAGCAGGCGGCGCCGTAGATCCTGTCCCCAGCGCTCCCCGCCCGAGGGCGAAGGCTCTGGTTGAAGGGGCGTGAACCAAATTCGAAGGACGTCGGCTTGCGCCGCCGGCCAAAAAATTCCGGTTTCCCCGTCTGTGCAGGCCGGTTTCGGACGACAGATTTCTCATGTCGCCCTCAGCCGATTGAGCCGTTCGGGATTGTGGAAAACCCCTCGCGCGCGCCGGCAGTCTCGGACAGGACATGGCCGGACGGGACGCGAGGCATAACCCCCGGGTCCGCCGGCCTATCCACCGCCATCATCCTAAGCCGTTGACAAAGCCTAGGTTCAGGCGGAAGCTCCAAATCTGAAATCGGGGCGGGAGATTCCAAAAGCCAGCCCCGGAACGGCCTATTTAATGGGGCCGCGCCCGTTTGCCAAGAGGTAAATTCGGGGTTTATCGCTCGTTTTCAGCGCGAACCATCCACCGGACTTTTTCGCGCGTCACCGCCGCCCTGGCGTGAACTCCATCCGCACCCGCCCGCCGCTTGTATGGGACACGGCCCCGCCATAGCCGCCCGAGGCTGTCGCGTGGCGGGCGCCGGCGGATGCGGACGCGCGGTTCTTCGCGCCGCCGCCCTTCTGGCCCTCGCTGGCGACGCCGGGATAGCTCGCGCCATGCTGGCCGCGCATCGGGCCGAAGGAAGCGAGGCAGAGATTATAGGCGTTCGCTTCCTTGATCGCCTCGCAATCGTCGATTGAGCGCGGGCCGGCGAAAGCGGGCGTCGCAACGAAAAGCGCGAGCGTAAGAAGACCGCGCCTCACCGCAGCGTCGCTCCGGTCTTCTTCTCCGCCTCCGCGACGATCTTCGTGGCCACGGCTTCGATTTCGGCGTCGGTGAGCGTCTTCTCGCGCGGCTGCAAGGTCACGGCGACGCCGACGGACTTCTTGCCCTCCGGCACGCCGACGCCCTCATAGATATCGAAGACGCTGACATTCGTGATCAGCGCCTTGTCGGCGCCCGCGACGGCCTTGACAAGATCGCCGGCGTTCGCCGCGCGATCGAGGATGAAGGCGAAATCGCGGGAGAGCGGCTGGAGGTCGGAGAGCTCCAGCTTCGGCTTGATCTTGGTGGGCTTCGCCTTGGGCGCCGGGAGATTATCGAGCACGATCTCGAAGGCCGCGATGGGCCCCTCCACGTCGAGCGCCTTCAGTGCGCGCGGATGCAATTCGCCAAAATAGCCGATGACGGCCTTGGGGCCGAATTGCAGCGTGGCCGAACGGCCCGGATGGAACCAGGACGGTCCACCCGGGACGACCTGCAACCCGCCCGTCGCGACGCCGAGCGCGCCGAGCAGCGCCATCGCGTCCGCCTTGGCGTCGAAGGCGCCGGCGCGTTGGGCCTGCGCCGACCAATGGCGGCCGGCGCCGGCGAGGCCACGGCGAATGCCGGCCGCGGAAAGGCGCTGGCCCTTCTCGCTCGGGTCGAGGAAGATCTGGCCGACTTCGAAGAGGTCCTGATCACCGAGGCCCCGCGCGGCGTTGCGTCCCGCCGCGGCGACGAGGCCGGGCAGCAGGCTCGGGCGCATGTCGGACAATTCGGCGGCGATCGGGTTGGCGAGCTTCAATCCCGCCGCGCCGCCGCCAAAGGCTTCCGCCTCCTCGGTCGAAATGAAGGACCAGGTCACGGCCTCGACGAGCCCCTGCGCGGCGAGCGCGCGGCGGGCGTTGCGGGCGCGCTTCTGCATGACGGTGAGGACGGCGGGCGCGACGCCCTCAGTGCGGGGCAGGGGCGTCGAGGGCACGTTATCGACGCCGAGAATGCGGACGATCTCCTCGACAATATCGGCCTTGCCTTCAATGTCGGGGCGCCAGCTCGGCGCAGCGATCTTGGCGCGGTCCTCGCCGTTCTTTTCGACCGTGAAGCCGAGGCGTTCCAGAATGGCCGTCGCGTCGGCCTGCGAAACGTCGACGCCCGCGAGGCGCTGCGTCTCGGACCAGGGGAAGTCGACGACCTTCGTCTCGCGCGGAACGGCGCCGGCGATCACCCATTCGGACGCCTCGCCGCCGCAAAGCTCCATGACGAGCTGCGTCGCAAACTCGCCGCCGGGCAGCGCGAAGGCGGGGTCGACGCCGCGCTCGAAGCGGTAGCGAGCGTCGGTGACGATTCCGAGCTTGCGGCCCGTATGGGCGATGTTCTGCGGGTCCCAGAGCGCCGTCTCGATCAGCACGTCGGTCGTGTCGTCGTTGCAGCCCGACACCTCGCCGCCCATCACGCCCGCGATGGATTCGACGCCATTGTCGTCGCAGATGACGACCATGGCGTCATCGAGCTCATGCGTCTTGCCGTCGAGAGCGAGCAGCGTCTCGCCCTTCTTCGCCTTGCGCACGACGAGAGCGCCCTTCACCTTTTTGGCGTCGAAGACGTGGAGCGGGCGGGCGCGGTCGAAGGTGAGATAATTGGTGATGTCGACGAGCGCGTTGATGGGGCGCAGGCCGATTTCGCGCAGGCGCTTCTGCAGCCAGTCGGGGCTCGGACGGTTCGTCACGCCGCGCACGAGGCGCAGGCCAAAGAAGGGCGCGAGATGTTTCTCGCCTTCCGGGAAATCCAGCGTCACGCCGACGGGGCAGGGGAATTTGCCCTCGACGGGGAGAATGTCTTTCGTCTTGAGAACGCCGAGGCCCGCCGCCGCAAGATCGCGCGCGACGCCGTAGACGCCCGCAGCGTCGGGGCGGTTCGGCGTGAGATTGATCTCGATGACCGGATCGTCCAGCCCGGCCCATTGCGCGTAAACCGCGCCGATCGGCGCGTCTTCGGGCAATTCGATGATGCCGTCGCTTTCCGTCGCGAGCTCCAGCTCCTCGAAGGAGCACATCATGCCGAGCGAATCGACGCCACGAATATTGCCCTTGCCCAGCGTGATCTTCTTGCCGGGAATGTAAGTGCCCGGCGCCGAGAAGACGCTCTTGAGGCCTGTGCGCGCATTGGGCGCGCCGCAGACGACCTGCACGAGTTCGCCCGCGCCCGTATCGACCTTGCAGACGCGCAGGCGATCGGCGTTGGGATGCTGCGTCGCCTCGACAATCTGTGCGATCTTGAAGTCTTTGAGCTGCGCGGCGGGATCATGCACATATTCGACTTCGAGGCCGATGCGCGTGAGCGTCTCGACGATCTCGGCGAGCGTGGCGGATGTGTCGAGATGCTCTTTGAGCCAGGAGAGGGTGAGTTTCATGCCCGTCTTCTAAAAATTGTAGGTCTGCTTCAGGATGTCGAAGAGCTGCTTCGCGGACTCTTTTCCAAATTGAAGCGTTTGGCTTTGCTTGCCGGGATTCTTGCGTTCTTCAGAGCCAAGCGTGTCGATCTGAACGACCGGCGTGCTGTCTTCTGCATCGAAGACCTTCACAAACGCGACGACCTGGGAAGGCTGGAGGCGACCCTTGCCTTCTCTGCGTTCGACGCTTTGAACCCATGCCATTGCTGCGTTCCGTTACTTGCGTTCAACTGCTCAACCCGCCCGCAAGCGTCGGGAAATCCAGCGGCCTGAATCCGTAATGCTCCAGCCAGCGCGTGTCGGCGTCGAAGAAGGCGCGCAGGTCCGACATGCCGTATTTCAGCATGGCGAGGCGGTCGATGCCGACGCCGAAGGCGAAGCCCTGATAGATGTCGGGATCATGCCCGCAATTGCGCAGCACATTCGGGTGCACCATGCCGCAGCCGAGGATCTCCATCCAGTCCTCGCCCTCGCCGAAGCGGATTTCGCCGCCCTGGCGCCGGCACTGCACGTCGACTTCCATCGACGGCTCGGTGAAGGGGAAGAAGGAAGGGCGCATGCGCAGCTTCACGCCCTTCACCTCGAAGAAGCTCTTCAGGAACTCCTCGAGCACCCATTTGAGATGGCCCATATGGGTCGACTGGTCGATGACGAGTCCCTCAACCTGATGGAACATCGGCGTATGCGTCTGGTCGAAGTCGCAGCGATAGACGCGGCCGGGGCAGATCACGCGGATCGGCGGCTTTTGCGTCAGCATGGTGCGGACCTGCACCGGGCTGGTATGCGTGCGCAGCAGCTTCTTCTCGCCGGCTTCCGGGGCGAGGAAGAACGTGTCCTGCATCTCGCGGGCCGGATGGCCCTCGGGGAAGTTCAGCTTCGTGAAATTGTAGTCGTCGCTCTCGATGTCGGGCCCTTCCGCCACGGCGAAGCCCATGTCGGCGAAGATCACCGACAGCTCGTCCATCACCTGCGAGATCGGGTGAATGCGGCCGCGCTCCAGCGGGCTCGTTGCGGCGGGGAGCGTCACGTCGAGCGTCTCGGCCTTGAGCCGCGACTCCAGCGCCGCCTCGGCCAACTCGGCGCGGCGGGCGGCGAGGGCCTCGGTCGCCTTGTCCTTGAGCGCGTTGATCTTCGCGCCTTCGGTCTTGCGCTCCTCAGGGGACATTTTGCCGAGCGTCGAGAGCAGGGCCGAAATCGCGCCTTTCTTGCCCAGAGCGGCGAGTCGCACCGCCTCCAGCGCCGGCTCGTCGGCGGCCTCGTTGATCTGGCGCAGCGTGTCTTCTTCGAGTTTCGCGATGTCGGTCATGTCGGCTTCTGATGTGGACGTTTCCTCGTCCTTCGAGACGCCCGCGTTGCGGGCTCCTCGGGATGAGGAAACGTAAGGGCGCCGCCTGCGCCCTCATGCTGAGGAGGCTCCGCAGGAGCCATCTCGAAGCAGGAGGGCGAAACGGAGCCGCCCCTTCCGGGAAATCTGTCGTTCGGCGGCGGTTCTGCCACGCGCGGGGGGCTCTTGTCGAGGCGGCTAGGCCGTCTCGCGCTTGCGGTGCGTGAAAAGCTGGGCCAGGGCCGAGGAGGCGACCCGGGAGCCGACATCGTCGGCCCGGCTGGTCAGCACGATGGGGACGCGGGCGCCGAGGACGACGCCGGCCGTATCGGCCCCCGCGAGGAAGACGAGCTGCTTGGCGAGGATGTTGCCGGATTCTAGGTCGGGGGCGACGAGAATGTCGGGGTCGCCGGCGACATCGGAAACGATATGCTTGGCGTCGGCGGCCTCGCGCGAGATGGCGTTGTCGAAAGCGAGCGGCCCGTCGAGCAGCGCGCCCGCGATCTGGCCGCGATCGGCCATCTTGCAGAGCGCCGCGGCCTCCACGGTGGAGGGAATCTTGGCCTCGACGGTTTCGACGGCCGAGAGAATCGCGACCTTCGGCCGTTCGATGCCGATCGCGTGGGCGAGGTCGGCGGCGTTGCGCACGATGTCGCGCTTGACGTCGAGCGTCGGCGCGATGTTGATCGCCGCGTCGGTGACGAAGAGCAGCTTGTGGTAGGTCGGCGCGTCGATGACGAAGACATGGCTGATGCGCCGGTCGGTGCGCAGGCCCGTGCCCTCGCGCACCACGGCGGCCATCAGCTCGTCCGTGTGCAGCGCCCCCTTCATGATCGCGTGTAGCTTGCCCCGTCGCACCAGCTCGACGGCCTGATCCGCCGCGGCGTGGCTGTGGGGCGCCTCGACGATGTCGACGTCTTCCAGCGACACTCCGGCCTCGCGCGCGGCGGCCTCCATCTTCTTGCAGGGGCCGATGAGGGTCGGCACGATCAGCCCCTTGTCGCGCGCCGCCAGCGCCCCTTCGAGCGAGGGGCGATCACAAGGGTGGACGACGCCCATGCGGATCGGGGGCAGGGCCTGCGCGCGCTTGATGAGCTCCGCGAGCAGCGCTCCGCGCGGGCGGGAAAAGACGGCGGTCCAGGGCGGCGCGGCTTTATCGCTCTTGGTCTCGCTCATCTTGTCGCCTTGCAATTCGTCAGGTCGCGGGATCGCGCGCGATGCGCTCGGTGAAGAACTTCGCGGCGCGCGCGTAGGAATTGTCGTTATCGCCGCGAAAATCAAAGCCTTGATGAAAGACAAGCTCGCCGGACGATGCGCGTGTGATCGAGACGCCCATGCTCAGAATGAGCGTGCTGACCTTGTTGACGAGCCCGGTCATGACGAGATCGGCCCCGGCCTTTCGGCCGAGATCCGCGACGCAATTGCAGCTGCGCAAGAAGGTCTGCGCCTCGATGCGGTCGAGATCGCCCTGGATCAAGTTGCGGTCGACGATATCATAGGTTCCGCGCGCGGCGAGGCCCGAGGAAATCGCGTCGCGCGCTGCGGCAAGACGCCGTGCATGGTCCGCGCGCTGGTCCGTCGGCTCCTGCGACGTGTCGATGATTTCGAAATCCAGAACCAGAAGACGCTTGCCGGTCCTCGCTCCTGTCTGCGCATTTTCCGCCCGCGCATTCCCGGCGAAGGGAAGCAGAGCTGCTGCGGCGATCAGACGCCGGCGATCGAGCGTCATCCCTTGGCTCCGTATTTATGAAGATGCGCGCCATGCGCCGAGAGCCAGCTTTCGGCGCGATCGGTGTCCGGGCACAGACGACGCGCCAGCGACCAGAATCGCGGCGAATGGTCGAGATGGACGAGGTGCGCCACCTCATGCGCCGCTAGATAATCCAGAACGAAGCCGGGCGCCATGATCAAACGCCATGAAAAATTTAGCGAGCCCGAAGAGGAGCAGGAGCCCCAGCGGCTCACCGGATCGCGCAGGCCGACGCCGCGCGGCGGCAGACCGAGCGCGGCGGTGTGGCGCGCGACCGCGCTTTCGAGATCGCGCCGCGCCTCGCGCTTGAAATGATCCTGCACGCGCCGATGCACATGCTCGGCATGGCCCGCGACGCACAGCGCAAAGCGCGTTTCCGGATCGTCGCGTTCTTCGACCCAGACCGTGCCCCGCCGGTCGGGTAGATGAATCAGCGCATGGTCGACGCCGCGCAGAGGAACGACCGAGCCATGCGCGAAGGGAATGGTCGCCGGGAGGCGATTGAGTCGCGCGGCGATCCAGGCGGCGTGACTTTCGGCGAAGGCGCGCGCGTCGCGCAACGAGGCGCGGCTCGGCATGGTGAGAACGGCGTCGCGCGCGGCGAATCGAACGCGCAGAGTAAAACGCCGCGCGGTGGTCGCGCGGCGCAAGGCGACGACGATCGTCTCGCCGGCGTGCTCGAGAGCGATGAGGGGCGATCCGTTGCGGCCGGGTCCGTCACGCAGGAGTCGAAGCATGCGCACATGCTAGCGAAAGGCGCCGCGCCGCGCGAGTTCGAAAAACGCAAGCACCGAAAAAAAATCGCTTGCCTACGTTTGCGCAAATCATCGCGTCCCACGGCGACTCGCTTGGCCTTACAGATAGCGCGCGAGCTCCTTCGCCGCTTCTTCCGGTTTGCGGCCGACATTGAAGGACGTGACGAAGCGGCCGTTCTTGTCCATGAGATAGACGACGGTCGTGTGATCGACGGCGTAATCTTCTTCCTTGCCGGGCGCGCGCTTCGCATAGATGCGGTAGCTGCGCAGCATCGGCTCGAGCTGGGCGCGCGGTCCGGTGACGCCGATGATGCGAGAGTCGAAGCTGGCGAGATAGTCTTTCAGGACCTCCGGCGTGTCGCGCTCGGGATCGACCGTCACGAAAAGCCCGCCGACCTTCGCGTCGGGCCCCAGCGCGCGCATGATCTCGGACATTTCAAAGAGCGTCGTGTGGCACACGTCGGGGCAATGCGTGTAGCCGAAGAAAATGAGAAACGGTTTGCCGAGGAGGTCTTTCTCGCTCACCTGCTGGCCGGTTTGCGATGTGAGCTGGAACGGGCCGCCGATCGCCGAAGCCGGCGGCGCGGGCGGCGTGCCGCTCGTCATCGCGACGAAGACGCCGAAGATCGCCGCGAAAACCACGCCGGCGCCGATGAGCAACGGCTTCGACGCCGCTGGGCCTTTGGGGGCGTTTTTCTCGCCGCGCCGAGCCGCTCTGCCGTTGCCTTTCACCGACCCTCTGGACATGCTGCGTTTCCTGCTTGTTGTTTTTGCGCGTTTTCAACCGCGTCTTCGTTGCGCTTTTTTTTGAGGCTAATCGACGAGAATGATACGGGCGTTGCCGCACAGGTCGACATCGCCGGCGTCCGTGAAGTCCTCGAAGGCCCAGCGCGCCTGATAGGCGCATCCCTCGACGCCCGAAAGCGGAAGGCTTGCGCTTGCGCCCGCGGCGAGGGGCTTGTCGAGCTTGCCGACGACAATCTCCGGCGTCTTGTCCCGCGCCGGCGACACGATCTCGAAATTGAGCAGCGCGACGGGGCGTTTGTTCTCCAAATTCACGGCGCTCGCAAGCTTGAGCGGCTTCGAAGGCGTCGTGGCCGCGACGCTGACGCCCGCTCCCAGGGCCACCATGCCGACGATCGCTAGTACTGCCCTCATACGCTTCTCCCGGCCGGGAACTTAGCCCGGTCCGTCGAATTCGCCAAGGCGGGTTCGGGGCGCCTGCGGCTCGCGTGGCGTGCGGCGCCTCCCGGAATGATGTAGCTTTGCTTAATTCCCTGATTCCGACCAAAGCGCGCGAGCCGAGAGCAGATGAGCGAGACGAAGACCGAAAGCCCGAACGCGGTCCCCGGAACGATCCTTGTCGGCGCGACGCATGACGGGGCGCGCGCCTATCGCTATCTGACGCTGTCGCTCGGCAATCGCCACGGCCTGATCTCCGGCGCGACCGGAGGGGGCAAGACCGTGTCTTTGCAACTTCTTGCGGAAGGCTTCTCCAATGCGGGGACGGCTGTTTTCCTCGCAGACGTGAAGGGCGATCTCGCCGGCCTGTCGCAGCCGGGCGACGCCAAGCCTCCTTTCGTCAAGCGCGCGGAAGAAATTGGCCTTCGCTACGAACCTGATCGTTTCCCGGTCGTCTTCTGGGACGTTTTCGGCGAGCAGGGCCACATGGTGCGCGCGACGGTGTCAGAGATGGGCCCGCTGCTGATTTCGCGCCTTCTCGAACTCAACGACACGCAGGAAGGCGTGCTCAACATCGTCTTCAAGGTCGCGGACGAACAGGGGCTTTTGCTGCTCGACCTGAAGGATCTGCGCGCGGCGCTGACGCATGTCGCCGAGCACGCCGCCGAATTCAAGGTCAAATACGGCAATATCGCACCCGCCAGCGTCGGCGCCATCCAGCGCCAGCTTCTCGTGCTGGAGACGCAGGGCGGCGACAAATTCTTTGGCGAGCCGGCGCTCGACATCGGGGATTTCATCCGCACCGATCGCGACGGGCGCGGCGTCGTCAACATTCTCGCAGCCGAAAAGCTGATGCGCTCGCCGAAGCTTTATGCGACGTTCCTTCTGTGGATGCTCTCTGAACTGTTCGAGACGCTTCCCGAAGTCGGCGATGTCGACAAACCCAAACTCGTCTTCTTTTTCGACGAAGCGCATCTCCTCTTCGAGGACGCTCCGAAGGCGCTGCTCTCGGCGATCGAGCAGGTCGTGCGCCTCATTCGCTCGAAGGGCGTCGGCGTTTACTTTGTCACGCAAAATCCCCTCGACGTGCCGGACACGGTGCTGGGCCAGCTCGGCAACCGCATCCAGCACGCGCTGCGCGCCTTCACGCCGCGCGATCAGAAGGCTGTGCGCGCCGCCGCCGAGACGTTCAGCAAGAACCCCTCTTTCGACACGACGGACGCGATCATGCATCTCGCCGTGGGCGAGGCGCTCGTCTCCATGCTCGGCGAGAAGGGCGCGCCGGAAATCGTCGACCGCGTCCTCATCGCGCCGCCCGCCGCGCGCGTCGGACCGGTGACGCCGGAGGAGCGCGCGGCGGTGATCGCGGACAGCAAATTCGCCGGCAAATACGATCAGGCCGTCGATCGCCAATCCGCTTTCGAAACCTTGCAGGGCGGCGGCCCCGGAAAAAGCGGGGCGGGGGGCATGCTCGGCGGCGTCATTGGCGGCGTGCTCGGCACGCTGTTCGGGTCCGCCAAAGGCAAGCGCCTCTCCCCGGCGGAAGCCGCCATGCGTTCGGCGGTGCAGAGCGCGGCGCGCGAAGCCGGCACGCGCATCGCGAAGGAGATCTTGCGCGGCGTGCTCGGCACGATGAGTAAATGAAATCCTAACTCGCGGGCGCCCCGCGCAAATCGCGCCAAACCCGGAGCGTCGCCGGCGGCGCAGCCTTGTCAGCCGGACCGCCCGCACAGCTTCCGCCAGCCGATTATTACAGAATCTTAATCCCGACTTTAGCGACTTGTCACGCGCGGGTCATTTTCCCGGAAAGGCTTTCCGGCCTATAATCTCCTTGTTGCGATCGGCGAGTGCGCGATCGACCATTGCGGGCTTGCCGTCGCCCGGGAGCCCGCCAGGAGGGACGCAATATGGCGAATTCCTTGCCCATCGTCGCGGAAGGCGGGCTTTCCCACTACCTCGCCGAAATTCGTCGTTTCCCCATGCTGGAGCCCCAGCAGGAATATATGCTCGCCAAACGCTGGCGCGAGCACGAAGACCCGAAGGCGGCTCAGGAACTCGTGACCTCGCATCTGCGCCTCGTCGCGAAGATCGCGATGGGCTATCGCGGCTACGGCCTCCCGATCGGCGAAATCATCTCGGAGGGCAATGTCGGCCTGATGCAGGCCGTCAAGCGCTTCGAGCCCGACCGCGGCTTCCGTCTCGCTACCTATGCGATGTGGTGGATCCGCGCCTCGATTCAAGAATATATCCTGCGCTCCTGGTCGCTCGTGAAAATGGGCACGACGGCGAGCCAGAAGAAGCTGTTCTTCAATCTGCGCAAGGCCAAGAGCCGCATCTCCGCCTATGAGGAGGGCGATCTCAAGCCCGAGAACGTCGAGAAGATCGCGACGCGCCTCGGCGTCTCGCAGCAGGACGTGATCGAGATGAACCGCCGCATGAGCGGGGACGCCTCGCTCAACGCGCCGCTGCGCGAAGAAGGCGAAGGCGAGTGGCAGGACTGGCTCGTCGACGACAGCGACGACCAGGAGCGCCTTCTCGTCGCGCAGGAGGAGAACAATAATCGCCTCACGGCCCTTCGGGGCGCGCTCGACGTGCTCAATCCCCGCGAGCGCCGCATCTTCGAGGCGCGCCGCCTCGCCGACGATCCGGTGACGCTGGAGCAGCTGTCCGAGGAATTCGGCGTCTCCCGCGAGCGCGTCCGCCAGATCGAGGTCCGCGCCTTCGAAAAGGTGCAGGCCGCGGTGAAGTCGGGCGTTGCGAAGATGGAGCACGCGGCGGCGGCGGTTTAAGGCGAGCGCCTCTCCCTCGCTTTGCGAGAGAGGCGATCCTCGCGAAAGCCAGGATCTACCCTCTCTCCCGCGGCGCGGGGGAGGTATGGGAAGCAGGGTCGGCGGCGGGCGTATGCTCGGCGGCGTTTTTCCCGGCGTTCGTTTCCGCCAGCATCGCCTGAAGGCGGCGGCGGAGTTTGGACGTATCCAACTGCCGGGGCGTTGCGGCCGAGCCTTCGCCGGCGAAGAGATCGCCCTGCGCATTGGTCTGTCCGAACGGATCGGGCGCGTCGTTGCTCATCATCTCCACCGCATGTGAACCAGGCCAGCCTATCCGATCGGCAGGCGCGCTTGAAGGCGCCGGCTTAGGTCTCCCGCAAGCCCGCGTCTAGCCGCAAATCCCCTTCAGCGCCTTCCACTCTTCATCGCTCAACAGCGGCGGGGCCGTTTCGCCCTTGCTCGCTTTCGCAAGCCGCGCCAGGCGGTCCTCGCTCAGCGGGTGATCCTGCAAGATGCTCAACGGGCCGCCATCGTCTTCGCCCGTGATCCGCACCAGCAGCTTGCCCATCGGCTTGGCCGGCCGGCCCAGCGCCGCCATGGTCTGGGCGGCGAAAGCGTCGGCTTCGCTTTCGTTTTCGCGGGAATGGGCGGCGTTGAGAAGCGAATTGCCGATGATGATCATGGCCGAACCGCCGCTGACGTCGCCGAAGACGAGCCCGACCAGCAGCGCGGCGCCGCCGGTCGCGATGATGCGGCGCAGATGGTCGCGATGCTCCAGATGGCCGAGCTCATGGGCCAGCACGCCTGCGATCTCGTCCTGGCTCGCGGCTTTGTCGAGAAGGCCGGACAGGAGATAGACCTTGCCGCCGGGAAGCGCGAAGGCGTTGGGCGTCTTCGACTCGATCGCCTCGATCGTCGCAGGAAGCCGCAAATGCGCGGCCTCCTGCAATTTCTGGCTGAGCTTCTTCAGGGCCGCGGCGCCTTCAGGCGCGGCGCAGGCCTTGCCGGAAAAGGTCTTGCGCACCTCTTCGTCGGCGCTGTCGCCGAGCTTCTTTTCCCATTCGACCGGGATGACGGGCGCGATGATGCCCGCCATGCGGGGCACGCCGCTCCACAGAAAGGCGCCGAACATGACGGCGGCGGCGAGTCCATAGGCGAGCCTCTTGCGGCCTTCCTTATCTGGCGGCGCCCTCTCGCCGCCGAGCAGCGGGCAATGGCGCTCGACCTCGGCCTGGGTCGCCGGATCGTCGATTTCGAGCCAGGCCCCTTTCGCGGCGCCGAGCGCCTTGAGCCGCATCACGCCGCCCGGCGGCGGCAGGCGCCGGACCTCGGCATAAGGCCAGGCCGCGAGAAGGGCGCCGTTTTCCACGATTTCCAGAGCGGGGCCGAAAACGATCGCGACCGAACGGCGCTTCTCGGCATAGCCGTCGAAATAACAGGCCTCGCCGCTAACGATTTCTTGCGCCGTCATCCGCGTCCTCGCTTTGCCGGCCAACGCTAGCATTGCAAGAGCCAAAGGCAAGGCGCCGCGCTATATGTGAGGCCGAACGGGATCAGGGAGAGTTTTTCCATGTCGCATTGGCTGATCGCCGGCGCGAGCCGGGGCATTGGATTGGAGCTGGCGCGCCAGCTCGCATTGCGCGGCGAACGCGTGACGGCGAGCGTGCGCAGCGAAGCGGGCCGCGCCGCGCTTCAAACCGCGCTCGGCGGCAAGGGGCGCGTTCTCGTCTTCGACACGCGCGACGAGGCCCAGATCCGCGCCGCCGCCGCCTCGGTGACGGAGCCCGTCGACGTGCTGATCGCAAACGCCGGCGCCTATGGGCCGGAGCGCCAGAATGCGCTCGACATGGATTTCGACGGCGTGCTCGACCTCTTCAACGTCAACACGCTCGGGCCGCTGCGCGTCGCGCAGGCCTTCCTGCCGCTTGTGAAGCAGAGTGCAAATCCGCGCATCGTGATGATGTCGAGCGTGCTCGGCTCCATGACCCTGGAGGGCACGTTCAACGCCGGCTATCGCGCGTCGAAAGCCGCGCTGAACAAGTTCACTCAATGCCTCGCCGACGATCTTCGGCCGGAAGGCGTCGCCGTCGTCGCCATGCATCCCGGCTGGGTGCGCACCGATATGGGCGGTCCGAATGCGACGCTGTCGGTGGAGGAAAGCGTCGAGGGAATCATCCGCGTCGCGGAAGGGCTCACGCTTTCCGGCACGCGCCGCTATGTCGATTATCGGGGCAACGAAATCGACTGGTGAGCGTCTTCCCCCGACAATTTTGCAACGAAAAATTTGGAAGCGGGCGCCATCGTCAACCATGCCGGACCAGTTGCGGCTCTTAGTCAGAAGCCGCCTTCGGCATGGATCGATGGTGGGTAAAATGACGACCTATGACGGGCTATGTCACGAAGTCGTGCAGCATCTCGGTGGCGAAGCCGGGCTGAAAGAGCTGGGCGCCCGCGTCGCCGCCGACGACCATTCGCATGTCAGCCTTCGACTCAATCATCCCAACCCGCGCGGCGTGCGCTCGGTCGTGATCACCGCGCGCGGCAATGGCCTTTTCGACATGGACTGCTTCGGCCCCATGCGCATGGACGCCTTCCGCGCGGAGCGCGTCGGCCATGCCGAACAGATCGTGCCGGACAGTCTCGCAAGCGTGCTGGGCTTGATGACGGGCGTCGAACGACTGCATCACCACCATTACTGACGCGCGGCGGCGAGCGCCGCGCGCGCCTGCGCCTCCAGCGTCTGCGCGACGTCCTGCGTCAGCTTGCTGCGCGGCGTCGCGATGTCGAGCGTCTCGACGACATGGGCGGGGCGGGGCGAGAGCAGGAAGATGCGATCCGCAAGGGCGATCGCTTCCGAGAGATCATGCGTCACGATCAGCGTTGTGATGCGCTTCTCGTCTATGAGCGTGGCGATGCGGTCGCGCAGATCGCGCGCGAGCGCCGCGTCGAGCGAGACGAGCGGCTCGTCGAGCAAAAGCAGATCGGGCTTGGCGGCGAGCGCGCGGGCGAGCGAAACGCGGCGCGCGAGGCCGAGCGACAATTCGCCGGGGAAATGCGTCGCATGTTCGGCGAGCGACAATTGC
The DNA here is from genome assembly GCF_049675845.1 of Methylocystis parvus. Classification (GTDB taxonomy): domain Bacteria; phylum Pseudomonadota; class Alphaproteobacteria; order Rhizobiales; family Beijerinckiaceae; genus Methylocystis; species Methylocystis parvus_A. The sequence continues at coordinate 1,741,604 of NZ_CP187161.1, read as the reverse complement.
GCGAGAAGCGCGGCGATCTCTTCCTCGGTCGCCTCCGGCGCGGCGATGCGGATATTGTCGGCGACGCTGCGCCAGGGCAAAAGGCGCGGCTCCTGAAAGACCATGCCGAGCCGACCATGCGCGGGGAGATGTATATGGCCCGTATATTCGCGGTCGAGCCCTGCGATCAAGCGCAGCAGAGTCGTCTTGCCGCAGCCGGAAGGGCCGACCACGGCGCCGGCCTGTCCGAAAGGCAGCGCCAGGCGCAAATCTTCGAGCGCGCGCAAAGGCCGCCCGTCGGCGCGATGATGGTCCTTATGCGCGATCGCGACGTCGAGGGGCGCCGCGCCGCCAGCGGGCGACGTGTCGTTCAAGGGGCTGCACCAGAAATGTCTCGACGCCGAGCATGAGGGCGACGAAGGGGAGGGCGTAGGCGAAAAGCAGCTTCATGTCGAACTGCTGAAAGGCCATGTTGATCTCGAAGCCGACGCCGTTGGAGCGGCCGAGCAGCTCCACGACGAGCACGATCTTCCAGACGAGCGACAGCCCCGCGCGCGTCGCGGCGGCGAAATAGGGCGCAAGCTGTGGGAGGATGACATGCCGCAGGCGCGCCGCCCGCGAAAAGCGGAAGGCTTGCGCCATTTCGTCGAGGTCGTGATCGAGCGCGCGGGCGCCTTCGCGGATCGTGACGACGGCGTTGGGCAGCTTGTTGAGCGCGACGGCGCCGATGGCCGCCGCCTCCGTCAGTCCCGCCCAGACATAAGCCAGCACGATGACGACGAGGGCGGGGAGATTGAGCAGGAAGACGAGCCAGGGATCGAGCAGGCGGTCGGCGAGCCTGTTGCGGCCCATGAAATAGCCGATCGCCGCGCCCAGACTCATGGCGAGCGCAAAGGAGGCGACGACGCGCGCGAGCGTGATGGCGAGATTGGAGAAGAGCGCGCCGCTGCGGGCTTCCTCGATGATCGCCTCGAAGACGAGGGCCGGTCCCGGCAGGCGTCGCGGATCGGAAAACCACGCGGCGGCCTGCCAGACGGCGAAGAGCGCCGCGAGAGAGACGAGACGGATCAACCCTTCGCGGACCAACTCTTCGCGCACAAGTCTGATCACCGTTTCGCGGCCTCGCCGCCCTTGTAGAAGGTTCCAGGATCCAGCGTCTTGCCGGGGCCGACGAGCTTCTCGCCGCCAATCTCGGCGAGCGTCTTGTAGAGAACCGCGGCGTCCGCTTCTTCCTGCGCGATCGTGCGCTTGGGAACGCCGGCGACATAGCGCTTGCGGTAGATGTCGAGCGTCGCGGCGTCCTTTTGGCCGAGACGCTGCGCGGCGGCGGCCCAGGCCTTGTCGTCGGTGGAGATGAGCGCTTTCGCCTTGCCGGTCATGGCGAAGAAGCGCGACAGCGCATCCTTGTTCTTCGCCGCGAAGCCGTCGTCGAAAACATAGCCGGTCACGACGACGTCGCCCTTGGCGCCGAGCGTCTTCTCGACTTCCGCAATCTCTATGGCGCGCGCAAAACCCTTGCCTTCGAGATCGGCGGCGAAATTCCAGAACTCCAGCGCCGCGTCGATCTCACCCTGCAACGCCTTTTCGGCGATGAGCGGCGGCGCGCCGTAGAGGATGGTCGCGCTCTTTTCGAGATCGACGCCCCGCTTGAGCGCATAGGCCTTCAGCAGCAGCCAGCTCTTGTCGAGCGGTCCGCCCGCGACGCCGAGCTTCTTGCCCGCGAGGTCCTTCACGGTCTTGATCGACGCGTCCTTGGTCATCACCGCGCCGACGCCGGTGGAATAGGGGTAGAGCGTGAGCTTCGCGCCCTGAGCCCGCTCGCGCGCGACCCACAGCCAGTCGGAGACGATGATGTCGGCGCTCCCGCCCTGAATGGCGATCTTGCCGGCCTCGGGCGAGGCGAGCTCCGTCACTTCCAGTTCGAGCCCGGCCTCCTTGTCGAGGCCGAAAGCCTTCACGACCGCCATTTCCCAGCCGGTCGTGCCCGTCTTCTGCAAGGCGAGGCGCAGCTTTTCGGCGCTGGCGGGCGTGGCGAGGAGGAGGGCGGCGGCGAAGAGGGCGAAGGGGCGTTTCATCGTCTTTCCTGCGATTTTCGCCGTTGGTTTAGCGCAGGAAAGGCGCCGCGTCGATTGCGGGAAGATTTCCCGTCAGGCGGCGGCGCGTCGCGCAAGCATCGCCTCGTAGACGGCGAGCGTTTCGCCGACATGGCGTTCGCGCGTCGCGGGCGCGGCCCAATAAGCGTCGTAGGCGGCCTTGGCCATCTGCGTGATCACCGCGTCGTTGTTCAATTCGCGGATCGCGGAGGCGAGCGAGTCGGCGTCGCCGCTCCTGAACCAGAGGCCCGTGACGCCGTCCTCGATCGCTTCGCGCGCGGCGCAGCCATCGGCGACGATGGCCGGGGTGCCCATGGCCTTGGCTTCGAGCGCTGTGAGGCCAAAGGTCTCGTACCAAAGGGACGGGAAGACGAGGGCGCGCGCGGCGCGCATGGCCTCGCGCGCCTCTCGCGGCGATTTCCACCCCAGGAGCCGCGCCTGCGGGAAGCGCGCTTGCAACTCGCCTGCAATGGGCCCGTCGCCGACAAAGACGGGCGTCACGCCCGCGCGGCGCGCAGCCTCCGCAAAGAGGAAGGCGCCCTTCTCCGCCGAGAGGCGCCCGACGAAAAGAAAATCGCCGCTGCGCGGGTCCGCCTTGGGGCCGAGCGGCTCGGCTTCGACGGGGTTCGTCACGCGATGGATCGCGGCGCCTTTCGGCAGGCAGGTCGCAAGCACTTTCTCCTGCAGATCGGAGAGGAGGACGATGTCCGAAAACGTCTCCGCCAGATGCGCGACATGCTGCGCGACGAACATGCGGGCGTTGCGCCACAGCTTGAAGGGATAGTTGCGCGAGTCGCAATTCGTCCCCCAGCACGCCATGGACATTGGCTTCAGCGCGCAGACGTCGCCTTTCGGGAAATTGTAGAAGCCGCCATTCGGGCAATGCAGGAAATATTCGTGCATCGTGTAGACGGCCGGAAGGCCGGCCGCCTGTATGGGCTTTGCGATGGAAGGCGACAACGCCTTCGCCCAGCCATGCACATGAACGATGGTGCGATCGTAGGAAAGATGACCCAGCGTCTCTTCGAGAAGCTTTTCGGCCTGCGCGTTCCAGACGCCTTGCCGCGCGGCGGCGAGCCGCGACGGGTTGCCGAGTATGTCGGGCTGGCCGAGGCAGACGACCTCGACGCCCGCTGGTCCCAGACGCTCGTCAACGGGGCCGCAGGCCGCGAAGAACACGACGCGCGCGCCGGCCGCCCTGAGCCCGAGCGCGCTTTCGATCGCAACCTTGGATTGCCCGCCGCTCACATAGGCGTGGTCGACGCAGATGACGACGGTCAGCGGGGGCATGAGCGCTCCAAAACGGGAAGAACGATGTCGAACGCTAGATCGGTTCTGCTTGCGGCCGGGTAAACCGGATCCGCCCGATCGCCCGCGATCCGGCATTTCACGAGCTAACTCCGCGTCTTAAGTGGAATTTTCTTAAGCTTTCGCGTGCATTCTCGGGTGAGCTAGAACGTAGGTTGATTGAATGACGGCGCCGGGCGGTTCGCCGCCGCGGGGGCTGGAAAATCGGCCGGGGCGCGCCTTTTGGCTGGACAGGCGACCCGATCCGCGTGTGGCGTTGGTATCGAGTTTTTGCGGGCGAGCATGTCTGATTTGAACTGCGCGGGCTGTGAAAAGCCGACAATGCTGGGATTGCGCGCCCTGCAGCATGACGTGCTCGAGGGCGTCGCACGCGACCTGCCGGTTAAACTCGTCATGAACCGGCTCTGTCTGCAAGCGGAGCGCCTCGCGCCCGACGTCGTCTGCTCCATTCTCTTCGTCGACGCCCAAGGCCATCTGCATCCGCTGGCGGGGCCGGGCCTGCCCAAGAGTTTCTGCGACGCGATCGAAGGCCTCGCGGTTGGCCCGCAGGTCGGCTCCTGCGGAACTGCGGCCTATCTGCGCGAGCCCGTGGAAGTCTGCGACATCGAGACCGACCCGCTCTGGGCGGCCTATAAAGATCTCGCTTTGCCGCTTGGCCTACGCGCCTGCTGGTCGTCGCCGATCTACGCCGCCGACGGGCGGGTGATCGGGACATTCGCCTTCTATTACCGGACCTGCCGGGGGCCGAACGCCCTGGAGCGCACCATCGTGCAGGCCTGCGTCAATCTCTGCGCCATCGCCATGGAGCAGAAGGAGCGGAAAGAGAGCATTCAGCGCCTCGCTTATTTCGATCCGCTTACCGGCGCGGCCAATCGCGCGTCCTTCGAACAGCACGCGCGCGACGCCCTGGCCGACGCGGCGCAAGACGGGAATGGGGTCGCCATTCACTGGATCGACCTGGACGATTTCAAGAGCGTCAACGACACGCTCGGCCATGAGGCTGGCGACAACCTGCTCAGGATCGTGACGCAGCGGCTGCGGGCGGCGCTCAGGGCAGGTGAATTTCTCGCGCGCATCGGCGGCGATGAATTCGTCGTTCTCCAATATCCGGCCGCCAGCGTCTCGGCGATCGAGGAGCTCGCGCAGCGGCTGGCAAGGGCGGTGGCCGAGCCGGTTCCGCTCGCCGAGACCACGGCGTCGGTGGGCGCGAGCATCGGCATTGCGCGCGCCCCGCAGGACGGCTTCGACCTCGCGCAGCTCATGAAAAAGGCCGACCTCGCCCTCTATGAAGCGAAGGCCGCCGTCGGCAGGGGAATCAGCTTCTTCGATGCCCGGATGGAGGCCCGGATCGCCTCGCGCTGGCAGATGGAGCGGGAGCTCGAACAGGCGCTCGCGCGCAACGAGTTCGAGCTATATTTTCAGCCGATCGTTGATCTCGCCGCCCTTGAAGTCTCCGGCTTCGAGGCGCTCTTGCGCTGGCGCCGACCGGGTCACGGGATGTTGAGTCCGCCGGCGTTTCTTCCTGTTGCTGAAAAGGCGGGGCTCATTTGCGAAATCGGCGAGTGGGTGCTGCGGGAGGCCTGCCTCCTGGGCGCCACGCTGCCGGCGCATATGCGCGTCGCCGTGAATCTCTCTCCGACGCAGCTCGTCAAGCCGGGCTTTGCGCTCGACGTCGCCTCCACGATCGGCGCCTGCAACATCGATCCGTCGCGCCTGGAGCTGGAAATCACCGAATCCGTGCTTCTGCTCGAAAACGCGGCCACGCATGCCTGCCTGACCCATCTGCGCCAGCTCGGCGTCTCCATCGCCCTCGACGATTTCGGCACGGGCTATTCCGCGCTTTCCCATCTTCGCGCCTTTCCGGTGGATCGGATCAAGATCGATCGTTCCTTCGTGCAGGAGGTGGACATTCGACGCGAGACGGCCTCGATCATTCGCGCCATCATCGGGCTGGCGCGCGAGCTGGGCGTCAAGACGACGGCCGAGGGCATCGAGACGTGCTCCCAGCTGCGAATGCTGCACAGCTTCGGGTGCAACGAAATCCAGGGCTATCTGATCAGCCAGCCCAAGCCGCTTTCCGCCTTCCGGGAGATCATCGAGGCGGGCGCGGAGCGGCTCACGGCGGCGAAAAGGGCCTGATTCCCACGCTTTCCCCGGTTTTCCCGGCCTTCGGCTGAAGCCTCGCGCACGGGCGCTCGAATCGCGCTAATATCGGGGCCATGGCCACGAAACCCGACCTTTTCGGCGGCGCGCCGCGCAAGGCGCCCGCGCCCAAACCCGCAGCAAAAACAACGCCCGCCGAATATGACGCCGGCTCGATCGAGGTGCTGGAGGGGCTGGAGCCGGTCCGCCGGCGCCCCGGCATGTATATCGGCGGCACGGACGAGACCGCGCTGCACCACCTCTTCGCGGAAGTGCTCGACAACTCGATGGACGAGGCCGTGGCCGGCCATGCGACCTTCATCGAGGTGACGGTGGAGCCGGGCGGTTGGCTGACCGTGACCGACAATGGCCGCGGCATTCCCGTCGGCCCGCATCCCAAGATGAAGGACAAGTCGGCGCTCGAAGTCGTCATGACGGTCCTGCATGCGGGCGGAAAATTCGACAGCGGCGCCTATCAGACCTCGGGCGGCCTGCACGGCGTCGGCGTCTCGGTCGTGAACGCCCTTTCCGAGAAGGTGGAGGTCGAGGTCGCGCGCGACCAGCAGCTCTACCGCATGGAGTTTTCGCGCGGCCTGCCGCTCGGCAAGCTCCAGAATGTCGGCAAGATCCACAATCGTCGCGGGACGCGCGTGCGCTTCAAGCCGGATGCGCAGATCTTCGATCAAAGCGCGCACTGGAAGCCGGCGCGGCTCTTCCGCATGGCGCGCTCCAAGGCCTATCTCTATGGCGGCGTCGAAATCCGCTGGCGTTGCGATCCGTCGCTGATCGAACCCGGCTCCGACATTCCGGCCGAGACGGTGCTGTGCTTTCCCGGCGGCCTGAAGGATTATCTCGCGCGCGAAACGCACGGTAAGGAGCTCGTCACCGACCAGCCCTTCGCCGGCAAGGTGACGCGCGAAGGCGGCCATGGCTCGCTTGAATGGGCGATCGCCTGGTTCGCGGAGGATGACGGCTTCATCAATTCCTACTGCAACACGGTCTGGACGCCGGATGGCGGCACGCATGAAGCGGGTTTCCGCCTCGCGCTGATGAAGGGCCTGAAGGACCACGCCGACCGCACTAATCAGTCGAAGCGCTTCAAGGACGTGACCGCCGACGATCTGATGGGATCGGCGGCGGCGATGATCTCCGTCTTCATCCATGATCCGCAATTTCAGGGTCAGACCAAGAACCGCCTGATGAGCGTCGAAGGTTCGCGCATCGTCGAGCAGACGGTGCGCGACGCCTTCGATCACTGGCTCGCGGCCGCGCCGACGCAGGCGAACAAGCTCATCGATTTCGCCGTGTCGCGCGCCGAAGAGCGCATGCGCCGCAAGGCGGAAAAGGATGTCGCCCGCAAGACGGCGACGCGCAAATTGCGCCTGCCGGGCAAGCTGGTCGACTGCACCAACAATTCGGCGCAGGGCTCGGAGCTCTTCATCGTCGAAGGCGACTCGGCCGGCGGCTCCGCGAAGGAGGCGCGCAACCGCGCGACGCAGGCGGTGCTGCCCCTGCGCGGCAAGATTCTCAACGTCGCCTCAGCGACGAAGGACAAGCTTCTCGCCAATCAGCAGCTCGCCGATCTCACGCAGGCGCTTGGTTGCGGATTGGGCTCGCATTATCGCGACGAGGAACTGCGCTACGAAAAAGTGATCGTCATGACGGACGCCGACGTGGACGGCGCGCATATCGCGTCGCTGCTCATCACCTTCTTCTATCGGCAAATGCCGCGGCTCATCGAGAAGGGCCATCTCTATCTGGCGCAGCCGCCGCTCTACAAGCTCACGCAGGGGCCGAAGACCGTCTATGCGCGCGACGAAGACCATCGCGAGGAGCTGATCAAAACCGTGCTCACCGGCAAGGGCAAGGTCGAGGTCAACCGCTTCAAGGGCCTCGGCGAGATGAGCGCGGCGCAGCTCAAGGAGACGACCATGGACCCGGGCAAGCGCACGCTGCTCAAGGTCGTTCTCGCAGGCGAGGAGCGCGACGACGTCGCCGATTGCGTCGAGCGCTTGATGGGCAACAAGCCCGAGGCGCGCTTCGCCTTCATTCAGGAGAAGGCGGCGTTCGCGACGGATCTGCTGGATATTTGATCCTCATTGCCGTTAGGCCCTCTCCTCGTCCCTTCTCCACAAGCGGGAGAGGGAACGCTCGCGATCCGCGGCGTTGATAAAGGCCACGCGCTGCTCCCTCTTCCGCAAAACTGGGAAGGGGGCGAAGACGTCGCCGAAGCGCTCGCGCGCGCGGCGGTCTCGCTCTATAATGCACCCGCCCCAGATACAGGTGATGCGTGAGCGATACGGACACTCTTTCCGACGCCGGCGAGGCGCGCGCCGCGCCTTCCGGGTGCGATGCGATCAAGGATCAAGCCTATGCGCTCGAGCGCATGCAACTCGCGCTCGACGCGGGACGCACCGGCGTGTGGGATTGGAACCTCGTCACCGGCGAAGTGCATCTCGACGCGCGCGTGCGGCAATTATGGGGTCTGCCCGACCATATCGAGCCTGGCTTCGACGTCTTTCGTAACGCCATTCATCCGCAGGATCGGCGGCGCAGCAAGGAGGCCGTCGGCCTCGCGCTCGATCCCGGCTTCGAGGGGGATTACGAGATCGAGTATCGCGTCATCGGCGTGAGCGACAAGATCGAGCGCTGGGTCTCGATCCGCGGCCGCACTTTCTTCGAGGAGGGTCGCGCCGTTCGCATTCTCGGCACGGCGCGCGACATCACCGAGCGCAAGATGCGCGAGCAGCATGTGCGCGTCCTCTTGCGCGAGCTGGTGCATCGCTCGAAGAATCTCCTCGCCGTCGTGCAGGCCATGTCGCGCCAGACGGCGGCCGGCTCCCCATCTGTGGAGGAATTCCAGCGCAAATTCAGCGCGCGCCTGCAGGCATTGTCCATGGCGCATGACCTCCTCGTTTCACAGGACTGGCGCGGCGCCGCCATGCACGATCTCGTGCGGGCGCAAATGGCCTATTGCCTGGATATCTCGAAGGACAGCCTCGGCGAACGTGCGGCGATCGACGGGCCGAAGATCATGCTGAAGCCGGAGGCGGCCCAGAATATCGGCCTCGCCTTGCACGAGCTTGCAACGAACGCGTTGAGCTATGGCGCGCTGTCGCGCCCCGAGGGCAGCATCTCGCTGAAATGGGGGTTCGACAATGATCGCCTCAACATCGAGTGGCGCGAGATCGGCGGGCCGGCGCTCGCCATGCCGCCCCGCGAAGGCTTCGGCCACAAGGTCGTGAAAAAGCTGGTCGCTCTTGCGCTCGACGGCGAGGCGACCCTGAGCTTTCCGCCCGACGGGTTGATCTGGACGCTCTCCATTCCCGCAAGTTTCGCGATGATGCGGGATTAGGATGCGCGACGATTATCCAAGCAGATCGACAAGCGGCGCAATGAGCGGCGCGTCGGCGGGCGGCATGTCGTAATTGCGCAGATCGCGCGCCCGCACCCATTTCACCGCCTGTCCCTCCGCCGGATGCACGAAGCCCTCCCATTTGCGGCAGACGTAGAGCGGCATGAGGAGATGGAATTCCTCATAGGCGTGGCTCGCGAAAGTCAGCGGCGCGAGGCAAGGGGCCTTTACGGAGATCGACAGCTCCTCGGCGAGTTCGCGAATGAGCGCGTCCTCCGGCCGCTCGCCGGGATCGAGCTTTCCGCCGGGAAACTCCCATAAGCCGGCAAGCTGCTTGCCCTCAGGGCGCTGCGCGATGAGCACGCGATTGTCGGCGTCGACAAGCGCGCAGGCGACGACGAGGAGGAGCTTCATGCAGACCCTTATTTGCCGGAGACGATGACCTCGACGGGTTTTTCTTCCGCGCCGGTGACGGTGACCTCCTCATATATCAGCCCGCCTTCCTGGCGAAAGGCGTTGTCGGGCTTCCAGATCACCTGCGTCGAGACATAGTAGCGTCCGGGCGGCACGTTCTCGAAAGTAAAGCGACCCGTCGGGCCGGCTTTCGCCGTGCGGGTGTGGGCGACATAATCGGGGTCTGGATCGTTTTTCGGGATCGACGTCGCAGGCGCGAATTTGGCGCCGTGGAAATAATAATCGAGCCGCGCTCGCGCATAGCTCGTATCGGGAATGAGGCGCACCGTCTCGCCCGAGGCATAGCGCACATTCATGCCGCCGGTTCTGTCGGGGAGGAACGCCTGCCCGTGGATCGCGGTCTTGCCCGGCTTGTCGAGATAGGCGGCTTCCGCCGCGTCGAAGCGCAGTTGCGGCGCGGGGGGCGCGGAGTTGCAGGAGAGCAGGGGGAGGGGAAGGAGAAACGGGACAAGACGCAGCAAATACATACGCGCAACGCTCCAGGCGACATCTGCAATTACGGCAGAGTTCCAGCTTGGGCGGCGGAAGGCAAGGCGTTTGAAATCAGCGTTGTTGCGGGCGGCTTTACGTGGGTCCGCAGCATGGTCGCGGTAAAGAGCCTTGATGAGCGCCCCCTCCCCAGCCCTCCCCCGCTTCGCGGGAGAGGGAGTAGGGCGTGGCCTTCATCGGCGCCGTTGATCGCGAGCGTCCCCTCTCCCGCTTGCGGGGGAGGGACAGGGAGGGGGCCGCGCGCGAAATCAGCTCCGGTAATCTCCGTTGATCGCGACATATTCCTTCGTCAGATCGCAGGTCCACACCGTCGCGGCGCCGGCGCCGAGGCCGAGATCGACATTGATGACGATCTCCTGCCGCTTCATGATCTCCGAGACTTCGCGCTCGTCATAGGCGGGATCGCGCAGGCCTTTGAAGGCGACGCGCACCCCGCCGAACCAGATGGCGAGCTTGTCGCGGTCGGCGCGCTCGCCCGCCTTGCCCACCGCCATGACGATGCGGCCCCAATTGGCGTCCTCGCCGGCGATGGCGGTTTTCACCAGCGGCGAATTGGCGATGGAAAGCGCGATCTTCTTGGCGGCCTTGGCGCTGTCGGCGCCTGTCACCGACACTTCGACGAATTTGCGCGCGCCTTCGCCGTCCTTCACGACCTGATGCGCGAGATCGAGCAGCACCTCATCGAGCGCGCGCTTGAAATCCGCAAGGCGCCGGTCGCTCGCCTTCTCGATCTTCGGCGCGCCGCGCTTCTTGGCGGCGCCCGTCGCGAAGAGCAGCAGCGTGTCGGAGGTCGAGGTGTCGCTGTCGACCGTGATCGCGTTGAAGGAACGCTGCACCGATTTCGAGAGCATCGTTTGCAGCGCCTCGGCGGCGATGGGCGCGTCTGTGAAGACGAAGGAGAGCATGGTCGCCATGTCCGGCGCGATCATGCCCGCGCCCTTCGCCATGCCGCTGATCGTCACCTCCACGCCGCCGATCGTCGCCGTGCGGGTCGCGAGCTTGGGGAAGGTGTCGGTCGTCATGATGGCGCGCGCGGCTTCCTGCCACCGGTCGGCGCGGGCCTCCTTGGCGAGCTTGTCCAGCACGCCGTCGAACTTCGAGGCGTCGAGCGGTTCGCCGATGACGCCCGTCGAGGCGAGGAAGACCTGGTTCTCGCGCGCGCCGGTCGCGGCGGCGGCGAGCTTGGCGGAGAACTTCACCTGTTCCGCGCCGGTCTTGCCGGTGAAGGCGTTGGCGTTGCCGGAATTGACCAGCAGCGCCTTCGCCTTGCCGCCCTTGAGCTTGGCGCGGCACCAGTCGACCGGCGCCGAGGGGCATTTGGATTTGGTGAAGACGCCCGCGACCGTCGCGCCTTCGTCCATTATGGCGAGCATCACGTCCGTGCGGCCGGCATAGCGGATGCCGGCGGCGCCGGCGGCGAAGCGCAGGCCGTCGAGCGGCGCGATCTCGGGAGTGGTTTTCGGCGCGAGCGGGGAGAGGGGGGCGTCATGGGCCATCGGAATCACCGGAGCAGGGATGGACTGCGCCGGGTTTGGCCTTGCTGCGCTGCGGCGTCAAGCGTCTGCGCGCCAGAGCGATGCCGAGGACCGGCTTTGGGCGCGACGGCGTTTGCCGGCAAACCTCCGAGGCGGCCTCGTCCTTCGAGACGCGAGCTTCGCCCGCGGGATGAGGCCCAGCTGTTTCACCCAAAAAGCAGAAGCCCCTCATGCCGAGGCGCCTGCGCGGCAGGCGTCTCGAAGCACGAGGGGCGTCGACTCGATCGAAGCGCGGTTTACTTCTTCTCGGCGGGCTTGCCGGCCGGGGCCGGCGCGGCCTTCGCGTCGGCCGGCTGGTCGGTGCGCTCGATCTTGGCGCCGTCGCGCAGCTTCATGACCAGTTCGCTCTGGGCCTTCTGCACCACGTAGCGCGCGACCTGCTCCTTCACCTGATCGAGCGGCGGGAAGGTCTTCGGGCGCGTCTCGTCGAGCTTGATGATGTGCCAGCCGAACTGGGTCTTGACCGGCTCGGACAGCTCGCCCGGCTTCATCTTGGACGCCGCCTCGCCGAATTCCGGCACCATGCGGTCCTTGGTGAACCAGCCGAGATCGCCGCCCTTGGAGCCCGGATCCTTGGACACTTCGCCGGCCACCTTTGAGAAGTCCTCGCCGCCCTTCACGCGGGCCAGCGCCTTCTTGGCCTCGTCCTCGGTCGGCACGAGAATGTGGTGCGCGTGATATTCCGTCTCGGGCTTCTGGTTCTTCGCGGCCTCGTCATAGGTCGCCTTGATGGCGGCGTCGGTCGCGGCCTCCTTGGCGACGTTGCCGAGCAGCGTCTCCATCAGCGCCTTGTCGCGCAGATAGGCCATCTTCTTGGCGAAGTCCGGCGTTTCGGCGAGCTTGTCGGCCTGCGCCTTCTGCACGACGAGCTGCTCGTCGATAAGGAAATCGAGAATGTAGCTGTCGCGCGCCTTGCCCTCGAGCTGGCGCGGAATGCCCGGGCCCAGATCGTCCATGGCGAGCTTGACGTCCTCGTCCGTGATCTCGACGCCGTTCACCTTGGCGAGAACTTTCGCCTGCGCGGGGAAAGCGGCCGCCATCAGGGCGACGAGGCCGATCGTCCCGAGTGCGGCGCGGGTCATGGAACGCGCATTCTTGCTAGACATGATATGCTCCAGAAATAGAGGCAAACCGCCCCGGAAAACCGCCGCCACGGCCGGTGCGAATGGTTCCTGCGTGACGAATGGGGCGTATCTATGCCGGCGGCGCGCCTCCTGACAACTCCCTGCCGCCCGATAATTCCGCGCCTTTGACGGGTCCGACGAGCCGCACGAAGACCTCGCGGGTCTTTTTTTCGGTCTCGGTCAGCAGCGCCTCGAGATGCGAGAGATCGGGCGAGTCGCCGACGCGCAGCAGCAGCTCGGCGAGGCCGCGCGGTGCGTCCTTCGGACGGAAGGCGCCGTCGATAGCGAGCCGCAGGAGCTGGGTAAGCCCTTGATAAAGACTGTAAGCGTTCAGCAGCGCCTCGGCCGCGCCGGCGTCGAGAAGCCCGGCCTCGCGAAGTTTCCGCAGGGCCTCCGGCGTCGTCTGTGAAAATATCTCGGGCCGGTCGCCGCCATGAAGCAGCATGAGATATTGGGTGAGAAACTCGACGTCGATGAGCCCGCCGGCGACCTGCTTGACCTCCCAGGGATTTGTGGAGCCCTTCTCCTTCTCGATGAGGCGGCGCATGGCGAGAACGTCCGTCTTCAGCTTTTCGGCGCTGCGCGGCAGCATCAGGGCGTCCTGAATCGCCTGCTCGACGCGGGCCGTGAAGTCGGCCGGCCCCGCAAGCACGCGGGCGCGCGTCAAAGCCATATGCTCCCACGTCCAGGCCTCGTCCGCCTGGTAGAGTTCGAAGGATTTCAGGCTCGACGCGATGGGCCCCTTGTTGCCGGAAGGCCGCAGGCGGAAATCCGTCTCATAAAGCAGGCCTTCGGCGGTCGGCGCCGAGAGCGCGGTGATGAAGCGCTGGGTGAGGCGCGCGTAATATTGCGGCGTTGAAATCGAGCGCTCGCCCTCGACCGACTCCGCCAGCGGATCGGCGTCGTAGAGCAGCATGAGGTCGAGATCGGAGGCGGCGGTCATCTCGCGGCCGCCGAGCTTGCCCATGGCGACGATGGCGGCCGCGCCGCCTTCGATGCGGCCATGGCCTCTCTCAAACTCCTTGCGAACTTCCTCGAAGAGCATGGAGATAAGCGTCTCCGCGAGGCGCGTATAGGCGAAACCGGCTTCGGCGACGGAGACGGAGCCGGTGAGCACGCGCACGCCAATGAGGAATTTCTGCTCCTGCCCAAAGATGCGCGCGGCGTCGAGCACGTCTTCGTAAGAGCGAGCCTCCGCGAACAATGCGGCGAGACGCTCGCGCAGATCGTCGTCAGTCGGCATTGTCGTGAAGAACGCCGGCTCCATCAGCGCCGCCAGCACATGCGGACGCTTCGAGACGGTAGCGGAGAGCTTCGGCGCCGCGCCGGTGATGGCGGCGATGAGGTTGAGCAGGCGCGGCTGCGAAACGAGCAGCGAGAAGAGCTGCACGCCCGCCGGCAATCTTTGAATGAGCTTGTCGAAGGCGAGGAAGGCCTGATCGGCGTTTTCCGTCGCGGCGAGCGCTTCGAGCAGGATCGGCGTCAACTCGGTGAGGCGCTCGCGCGCGACCGTGGAGCGCGTCGCGGCGTAGCGGCCGAAATGCCAGCCGCGGATCGTCGCGGTGACCATCTTCGGGTCCTTGTAGCCCATCTTGGCGAGCGTCTCGATCGTGCCCGGATCGTCGTCGTCGCCGGTGAAGACGAGATTGCCGCCAGTGGAGGAAAGCTCCGGCGCGCTTTCGAAAAGCTCGGCGTAATGACTCTGCACGATGTCGAGCCGCTTCAGCAGCGCCTCGGCGAAAGCGTCGTAATCCGCAAAGCCCATCATGCGGGCGATGTTCTCGACGCCTTCCTTCGTGTCGGGGAGCGTATGCTTCTGCTCGTCCGCGACCATCTGGATGCGATGCTCGACGTCGCGCAGGAAGAGATAGGCCTCGGTGAGATCGTCGCGCGTTTGCTTTTGAACCCAGCCGCTTTCGACGAGCTGGTCGAGCATGGGCAGCGTCGCGCGGCCGCGCAGCCGCTTGTCGCGCCCGCCGGTGATGAGCTGCTGCGTCTGCGTGAAGAATTCGATCTCGCGAATGCCGCCGCGCCCCAATTTGATGTTGTGGCCGATGACGGCGATCTTGCCATGTCCTTTGTGCGCGTGAATCTGCCGCTTGATGGAATGCACGTCGGCGATGGCCGCGAAGTCGAAATATTTGCGCCAGACGAAGGGTGCGAGCTCCTTCAGAAATTCCTCGCCCGCATAAATGTCGCCAGCGACGGGACGCGCCTTGATATAGGCCGCGCGCTCCCAGTTCTGCCCCATGCTTTCATAGTAGGAGAGCGCCGCTTCGAGCGGGATGGCGATGGGCGTCGCGCCGGGATCGGGACGCAGGCGCAGATCGGTGCGAAACACATAGCCGTCGGGCGTGCGGTCGCTCATGATCTTCACGATGCGTTTCGTCAGCTTCACGAACAGATCGACGTCTTCCAGTCGGTCGACAACACGGGCTCGTGCGCGGTCGAAGAACACGATGAGGTCGATGTCCGAGGAATAATTCAGCTCATAGGCGCCGCCCTTGCCCATGCCGAGAAAGATCCAGCCCGAGCCGCGCTCGGGATCGCGCTGGTCGGCGAGTTCGAGCTTGCCCGCGTGCTGCGCCTGGCGCAACGTGAAACGGATGGCGGCGGAGAGCGTCGCGTCGGCGATGCGGGTGAGGGCTTCCGTCGCCTGCAACGTCTCCCATGCTTTCGAGAGGTCGGCGAGCGCGATGACGAGCGCGGCCTCCTGCTTGACGAGACGCAGGCGACGCATGAGGTCGGCTTCGTCGTCCGTTTCGATGGCGTTCGTCTCGTCGATCAGCGCCTCGACTCGCGCTCGCGGATCTGCCGCGAGCCCCGCGGCGAGGCGCGCAGGGTTCTTGGCGGCGAGGTCGGTGAGATAGGGCGAGGAGCCGAAGGCGCCGAAGAGGAGATCGCGCGCCTTGGGATGTTCGCCGAGGAAGGCGCCGAGGGCGCCGGTCGAATCCTTCTCGAGCACGCGGTCGAGGGCCGTCCGGGCCTTGTCGGCGTCGGCGGGGGCGATGATGATTTTCGCCCTCTCGATGAGGGCGGCGGCGTCGAGCGTCAAAGGCGTGTCCCTTCCCGGTGCGCCGCTGAAGCCAAAGCCCCCTCTCCCCGCGTGCGGGGAGAGGGCCGGGGTGAGGGGCGGGCCATCATGACAATGGTCGCCGCTTGCGTCTGACAAGCGATGGCGACGTCATTCGTCGATGCCGCTCGCCCCTCACCCTAACCCTCTCCCCGCAGGCGGGGAGAGGGAATGCGTCGGCCCAGCGCATGGCCGTCTGATGCGGCCTTTTCGCTCCCGTATAATCCGGCTATGCCCGCAAAGCAGCCCCAGCGGTCAAGGAACCGGGAATGTCCAAGAAAGATATCGCCGCCCATCTCTCCCGCATCGCCGAAGCGCTGGAGCGTCTTGCGCCGCCTGCGCCGCCGGCCCCGGATTTCTCGGCCGCCGAGGCTTTCGTCTGGCGTGCGGCGGGGACGGTCTTTCACCCGGTCCCGAAGGTGAACCGCGTCGATCTCTCGCTGCTGGAAGGCATAAACCTCCAGCGCGACATCCTTTTTTCCAACACGGCGCGCTTCGCCAGGGGCCTGCCCGCCAACAACGCGCTGCTCTGGGGCGCGCGGGGCATGGGAAAGTCCTCGCTCGTCAAGGCCGTGCATGGCGCGCTGGCCGGGGAGGGGCGCCTTAAGCTCGTCGAAATCCACCGGGAGGACATCGAGGCTCTCCCCGATCTTCTCGGCGCCCTTTCGGGACAGCCCTACCAGTTCATCGTCTTCTGCGACGATCTCTCCTTCGACGGGCCGGAGACGAGCTACAAGGCGCTCAAAACCGCGCTGGAGGGCGGCGTCGAGGGGCGGCCGGAGAACGTGCTGTTCTACGCGACCTCCAACCGCCGCCATCTCATGCCGCGCGACATGATCGAGAACGAAAGCGCCGGCGCCATTCACGGCAAGGAGGCGGTGGAGGAGAAGGTCTCGCTCTCCGACCGTTTCGGCCTGTGGATCGGTTTCCACAATTGCAGCCAGGACGATTACCTCGCCATGGTCTTCGGCTATGCGCGCCATTTCGGGCTGGACGCGCCGGAGGCGGACATTCGCGCCCAGGCGCTGGAATGGGCCATGACGCGCGGCGCCCGCTCGGGTCGCGTCGCCTGGCAGTTCGTGACGGATCTGGCGGGGCGGTTGGGGAAGGGGCTGTAGCGCTTATTTTTGAACGCTGCGGATAACGCCCCTCGTGCTTTGAGACGCCTGCTTCGCAGGCTCCTCAGCATGAGGGGCTTCTTCTTCCTATGTGAAACGCTTAGGCCTCATCCTGAGGAGCGAGCGAAGCTCGCGTCTCGAAGGACGAGGCCGCCTGGGGATTTAGGGCTCTCTCACAACCCCGCATGCGCCATTTCGATTTGCGGCGCGCGCGTGTCCGTGTCGCCGAATTTCGCGCGATAGACGACGAAATTCTCCATCACGCGCTGCACGTAATTGCGCGTCTCGGTGATCGGGATGCGTTCGACCCAATCGATCGGATCGACATTGGGCTTGCGCGGATCGCCATAGGCGTCGATCCACTGCTTCACGCGCCCGCCGCCGGCGTTATAGGCCGCGAAGGTGAGGAGATACGCGCCCTTATATTCGCCGAGCAGAATGCCGAGATGCGCCGCGCCGAGCTTGGCGTTGAAGGACGGCTCGCTGATCATGCGCGAGAGGTCGAAGGCGACGCCATGCTGATAGGCGGTGTGGCGCGCCGTCGAGGCGATCATCTGCATCAGTCCCATCGCGCCGGCCGAGGAAACGGCCTTCGGATCGAAGGCGCTTTCCTGACGCGCGATGGCGTAGACCACCGAGCGCGACGCCGAGTGCGGCAGCGCCTCGAAATCTGGAATGCCGTAAGAGGGGAAGGCCACGTCGTCGAGCGGAACGCCGCGATAGGACGCGCTCTTGCCGAAGACGAGAGAGAGCTTGGCGTCGTGCTGGCTCGAGATGACTTCGCCCAGCGCCGCGACCTGCTTCGCATCGGTCATGTTCTTCGCCGCGTCGAGGGCGAGCGGCGCCGCCACTTCCTTGTCGCCGGTCGCGAGCAGCAGCTCGACCACCTTCACCGCCTCGTGACGTTCCTCCGCCTTCGCCGTCGCGGGGGCGGGGCGCAGCGGCCGGTCCTCGGCGCCGAGTTTTGCGCTGGCGAGCTGGCCATAGAAGGTCGTCGAATGCGCGGCGGCCTGCCGGTAGAAATCGCGAGCGCGGGCGTCGTCTTCCGCCGTGCGGAAAGCCTCGGCGGCGCGGCCGCGCCAATAGAGCGCGCGCGACCTCTGCAACGGCGTCTCGGCGGCCTGATCGAGCGCCGCGAAATGGCGCGAGGCGCGCGTCGGATCGTCGAGGAAGCGCAGCGCGATCCAGCCCGCCTGGAATTCGGCCTCGACCTTGTTGCTGGTCGAGCGGGCGTTGTGCTGCGCGGCGACGACATAGGCCGTGTCCGCGTCGCCGAGATCGAGCAGCTTGCGCGAGGCCTGCCGACGCTCCGCCCACCAGGCGTCGCCGTCGATCACCCTGGCGGGATCGGTCGGCGCCTTGCGCAGCAGCGCGCCGGCCTCGGCGAATTTCTTGGCGTTGTTCGCGATCCGCACGCGCGAGAAGAGGAGGCCCGGATCGTTCTGCAAGGCAGGCGGAACGGAAGCAAACAGCTTGTCGCCGGCGCCGCCGGCATTGGCCGCGGCGCGGGCGCGGGCCAAAAGAACCACGTCCTTGCCCGCGAGTTCGGCCGCGCGCAGCGCCGGCCCGTTCTTCCCGGCGTAAAGAAGCCGGTCAGCGCGGTATTTGTGATCCGCCGGGGCGAGAAGCTCGCCCAGCTCCTTCAGGAACTGCGTTTCGAATGCCTGCGGGAGATCGTCCTCGCGCCATGCGTCGCGCGCATAGAAGGCGGCGGTGTCGAAATCGCCCTCGCGCGCCAGCGCCTTTGCGATGGCGTATTTGCCGTAGGGCGTCGCGGGCGGCGCATTCTCGAACCAGGCCTTCACGACCTTGTCCGGCTGATGCTCGCTGACCAGCGCCTCCTCGGCGCGCCGGCGCAGCCAGTCGGCGGCCGGCCAGTCGGGATGCGCCTCCAGAAAGGCCGTGATCCGCTTGAATCCCGCCTCATGCGAGTGCAGCTTCAAGCCCGCCCAGTGCGCGGCCGTATGCGCTTCGCTCGACTTGAGTTTGGCGGACGCGGCGTCGCCCGCCGCGAAGTCGGCGGCCTTGAAGGCGGCGAGCGCCTGATAGAAAGCTTCGGAATCGTCGCCCAGCAACTTGCTGGCGTCGAGCGGGGCGCTGGTTGGGCCGCGCAGCCAGCCGTCCGGAGGCGCGTAATTGGCGAGCGGCGAAACGGCCGCGTCGTCGGGCCCGAAAAGCCCGGCCTGAGGCGGATGGGCGGCTTCCGTATGTGGCGGCTCGCCGGTCACGAAGCCGCGCACGCCCTCTTCCAGATTGCCGACGCGCACGCGCCAGGCGCCGAGGCTGAAGGGCACATGCGGGACCCAGCGCGCCGTATCGCCAGACTTGCCGGCGTCGAGGTCGCCCACCGTGCCAAAGCCCGTGAAGGCGGGCGCGACGAGCGCAATGGCCGTGGCCGTGGCCAGGACCTTGAGGCGGATCGAAATGCGTGGAGGCAACATCATCGGCTTTGTTCCGTCGTTGCGCAGAAGCTGCTCTCTATTCATTTACGAATCGTCAACCAAGCGAGGCCGACAGACGCCGGCGCACAGGCTTGGCGGCTACGCTCTTTTTCGACACGCGCTCTAGGTGGGGCTTTTCTAGCAAGCGCCCAGCGGCTATGAAGGACGCTTCCATAATACGGGCGCGAATACGGCGGCTGTGAGGCGCGGGGAAGTTCCTGATTCTATGAGCACAAAGCCGATTTTTCACGGGTCGATCACCGCTCTGGTCACGCCTTTCGCCAGTGGCGAGGTCGATTTCGAGGCGCTGCGCGCGCTCATCGACTGGCAGATCGAGCAGGGCACGCATGGGCTCGTGCCGGTCGGCACGACGGGCGAGAGCCCCACGCTTTCCCATGAGGAGCATGGCCGCGTCATCACCGAGACCGTCCGCGCCGCCAAGGGGCGCGTGCCGGTCATTGCCGGCGCCGGCTCCAACAATACGCGCGAGGCCATCGCCATCGCCGGCCACGCCGAGCGCGCCGGCGCCGACGGCCTGCTCGTCGTCACGCCCTATTACAACAAGCCCAATCAGGAGGGGCTTTATCAGCATTTCAAGGCGATCAACGACGCCGTCTCGATTCCGATCGTCATCTACAACATCCCGCCGCGCTCGGTGATCGACATGAGCGTCGACACGATGAAGCGCCTCTCCGAGCTCAAGAACATCGTGGGCGTGAAGGACGCGACCGGAAATATCGGCCGCATCTCGCTGCAGCGCGAAGCGATGGGTCCGGAATTCATCCAGCTCTCGGGCGACGACATCACGGCGCTTTCCTGCATGGCTGCGGGCGCGCATGGCTGCATCTCCGTCGTCTCCAACATCGCGCCGCGTCTATGCGCCGATCTGCAGAACGCCTGCCTTTCCGGCGATTACGCCAAGGCGCTGGCGATCCAGGACAAGCTCGTGCCGCTGCATGTCGCGGCCTTCCTCGAGGCGGGCGTGACGGGCGCGAAATACGGACTTTCGCTGCTCGGCAAGGTGCGTGAGGAAGTGCGGCTGCCGCTCGTGCCCTCGACGCAGCCGACGAAGGACCGTATCCGTGCGGCCATGATTCACGCCGGCGTTTTGCCGGGCTGAAGGTAGTCCGTGGCCGCAAAACAGGAGCCGAACTTCAAGGTCGTCGCCGACAACCGCAAGGCGCGCTACCACTACGAAATCGGCGAGACCTTCGAGGCGGGATTGGCGCTCACCGGCACCGAGGTGAAGTCGCTGCGCACCGGCAAGGCGACGATCGCCGAGAGCTACGCCCATGTCGACCGGCATGGCGAGGCGTGGCTCGTCAACGCCAATATTCCCGAATATCTCGCGGGCAATCGTTTCAATCACGAGCCCAAGCGGCCGCGCAAGCTGCTGCTGAAGACGCGCGAACTCGCCAAGCTTTCGCAGGCGGTGGAGCGCGAGGGCATGACCATCGTGCCCCTGAAGCTCTATTTCAACGAGAAGGGCCGCGCGAAACTTACAATCGCGCTCGGCAAGGGCAAGAAGATCCACGACAAGCGCGAGGTCGAGAAGAAGCGCGACTGGAGCCGCGAAAAGGGCCGGCTCATGCGCGACAAGGGGTGAGCCAGCTCTTGGCTCTCCAGCGAAACATGCATCGCCAAAAAAGCCCGGCGAGCCGGGCTTTTTGTTTGTGCGCCAAGGAAAATCGATCGACATGAAGGCCCGCGCCGGCTTATGGAAAGGCAAAGCGAGGATATTACTCCTCGTCTTCCTCATGGCCGGCCGGCGCAGGCGCCGGCATCGGCGGACGGCGTTCCTGATAGCGCTGCATACGCTCGGCGCGCTCGCCCGGATCGCGGCCGATCTTGCCGACGAGATGGATGAGGTCGATGAATTCGTCCGCCTGACGGCGCAGTTCGTCGGCGATCATCGGCGGCTGCGTCGTGATCGTGGAGATCACCGAGACGCGCACGCCCTTGCGCTGCACGGCCTCGACCAGAGAGCGGAAGTCGCCGTCGCCCGAGAAGAGAACCATGTGGTCGATGTGTTCGGCCATTTCCATCGCGTCGACCGCGAGCTCGATGTCCATATTGCCTTTGACCTTGCGGCGGCCGAGCGAGTCGACGAATTCCTTGGTGGGTTTCGTCACGACGGCGTAGCCGTTGTAGTCCAGCCAATCGATCAGGGGGCGGATGGAAGAGTATTCCTGGTCTTCGATCAGCGCTGTATAGTAGAAGGCGCGGATGAGACGGCCCTTGCCCTGGAATTCGCGAAGCAGACGTTTGTAGTCAATATCGAATCCCAGCGACTTGGCGGTCGCGTAAAGATTTGCGCCGTCAATGAATAACGCAATTCGTTCGATATCTGCCATTTTATTCTCGCGTTCGGGTTGTATGTGGTGACGTTTCTATAGCGCTGCCTTGCTTAGCCTTCTGACGGCTCATGGCTACGATCGCTGACCACAACTGCGTTGCTACCTGCTCGGCTCCAAGCTGCGTTTCAAAATCAATTTTAAATTTTGAACACGGCTACTATTCGACTACGCCGCTGCGACTGTTGAAAGATGGCAAAAGCGCCTTGTCGAAAGCTGGACGCCGGAGCGTCATACCGATAAATTGCGCCTATAAGCCGCGAGGTCAAGTCCGTCCCAAGGGTTTCATGCATAAAACATTGCCTGTTTTGGCGAAAGTTAATCCCAAAATGGGCGTTCGCAAGCTGAGCTGTTGGAAAACCAGCGGCGCGCCATTGATTGACGAACAATTTTAGTGTAGTTGCCCGGGCTTCCCTCTTCAATCAGGAGCCGTTAGAGATGGCGCGCGTCACCGTCGAAGATTGCATCGACAAGATCGAGAACCGTTTCGATCTCGTTCTGCTCGCCGCTCATCGGGCGCGCCTCATTTCTTCCGGCCAGCCGATCCTCGTCGATCGTGACCGCGATAAAAATCCGGTCGTCGCGCTGCGCGAGATCGCCGAGACCCAGCTCTCCCCCGAGGATCTGTCGGAAGACTTCATCCATTCGCTCCAGCGCCATGTCGAGGTCGACGAGCCGGAGGCGGAAGCCGCTCCGGCCCTGACGCCCGCCGTCGGCGGCGATTTCGACAGCGACCAGCAGTTCGACCGCATGACGGAAGAGGACCTGCTGCGTGGCCTCGAGGGCCTGGTTCCGCCTGCCGAGGTGGAAGAGGACGGCGAGTAAAAGCTTTCCAAATTCCGCCGCCTTTTGCTGGAGGCGGCGGTAAAGCTGCGCTATGCTCGACATCCGTTCTCTAGCGGCGAGCGAAGTCCGTCGGGCGTTCTAGTTGCGCCGGCGGCGCGCGGGCCGCGCCGTTTCGCCCTGGCTTTCGCGCATGATGCGTCAATACGAACTCGTCGAGCGGGTTCGGAAATATAATCCGAACGTCGACGAGGATTTGCTGAACCGCGCCTATGTCTACGCCATGAAGGCGCATGGCCAGCAAACGCGCGCCTCGGGCGATCCCTATTTCTCCCATCCGCTCGAAGTCGCGGCGATCCTCACGGATTTAAAGCTCGACGACGCGACGATCGTCGCGGCCGTGCTGCACGACACGATCGAAGACACGGAGACGACGCGCGAGGAGATCGACCGTCTCTTCGGCTGCCAGATCGGCAAGCTCGTCGACGGCCTCACCAAGATCGAGAAGCTCGACCTCGTCTCCAAGCAGGCGCGCCAGGGCGAGAATTTCCGCAAGCTGCTGCTCGCGGTGGCCGAGGACGTGCGCGTTCTGCTCGTCAAACTCGCCGACCGCCTGCACAATATGCGCACGCTGCATCATGTCCCGCTCGACAAGCGCGCGCGCATCTCGCAGGAGACGCTCGACATCTACGCGCCGCTCGCGGGCCGCATCGGCATGCAGCGCCTGCGCGAGGAGCTCGAAGGCCTCGCCTTCCGCCATCTGTCGCCCGAGGCGCATCAGGCGATCGAGCAGCGCCTGCACGAATTGCGCACCAAGAATGGCCGCATCATCAAGCGCATTGAGGACGAACTCGCCAAGGAATTCGTGGAGCGGGGCATCGAGGCGGCGGTCACAGGCCGGCAGAAGACGGCCTATTCGGTGTGGCGAAAGATGGAGCGCAAATCCATCTCCTTCGAGCAGCTTTCGGACATTTTCGGCTTCCGCATCATCGTCGGCACGGTCGAGGACTGCTATCGCGCGCTCGGCATCGTGCACACGAAATGGCCAAGCGTGCCGGGGCGATTCAAGGACTACATTTCAACGCCCAAGCAGAACGATTACCGCTCGATTCATACGACCGTAATCGGCCCCGGCCATCAGCGCGTCGAGTTGCAGATCCGCACGGCGGAAATGCATGAGATCGCCCGCTTCGGCATCGCCGCCCACGCCCTCTACAAGGACGCGACCGGCGATGAGGGGCGCGAGGAGCTCGCCAAGGAAAGCCGCGCCTTTCGCTGGCTACAGGAGACGCTGGAGCTGCTCGCGCATGGCGACAGCCATCCGGAAGAGTTTCTCGAGCATACGCGGCTCGAACTCTTCCAGGACCAGGTCTTCTGCTTCACGCCCAAGGGCGCGCTTATCGCCCTGCCGCGCGGCGGCACCCCGATCGATTTCGCCTATGCGGTTCACACCAAGCTCGGCGACTCGGCGGTCGGCGCCAAGATCAACGGCCGCGTCGCGCCGGTGCTGTCGCAATTGCAGAATGGCGACGAGGTCGAGATCATCCGCGCCGACGGCCATGTGCCGCCGGCGGCGTGGGAGGCGGCCGTCGTCACCGGCAAGGCGCGCGCCAGCATTCGCCGCGCGACGCGCGAGGCCGTGCGCCAGCAATATGCGGGGCTCGGCCGGCAGATCGTCGAACGCGCCTTCGAGCGTGCTGGGCGGCCCTATTCGGACGATCGGCTCAAGGGCGCGCTGACGCGCCTCGCGCGCCATTCCATAGACGATGTGCTGGCGGCGGTGGGGCGCGGGGAGATTTATTCCGGCGACGTCGTAAAGGCGGTCTATCCGGACTTCACCGAGGATCGAAAGACCGCGCAGACGCCGCCGGCGCCGGGCGAACCGGGCTGGTTCGGCGTGAAGGCCAACGCCAATGTCGTCTTCAAGGCGCCGGGCGCCGAGGGCGACGCGGGCGCCATCCCCATTCGCGGCCTGCGCGGCGACGCGCCGGTGCGCTTCGCGCCGGAAGGCGGTGCCGTGCCGGGCGACCGCATCGTGGGCATCATCACGCCGGGCGAAGGCATCACCATCTATCCGATCCAGTCGCCTTCGCTGACCGCCTTCGACGATCAGCCCGAGCGCTGGCTGGACGTGCGCTGGGATATCGATCCGGAAGCGCGCGCCTATTTCCCGGCGCGCATCGTCGCGACGGT
Source organism: Methylocystis parvus (assembly GCF_049675845.1). Classification (GTDB taxonomy): domain Bacteria; phylum Pseudomonadota; class Alphaproteobacteria; order Rhizobiales; family Beijerinckiaceae; genus Methylocystis; species Methylocystis parvus_A. The sequence continues at coordinate 1,717,143 of NZ_CP187161.1, read as the reverse complement.
GCTGAACGAACCTGGCTCGCTCGGCGCGCTTGCGACGCTGATCGGCGAGACGGGCGCCAATATCGACAATATCAGCTTCAAGGCCCATTCCCCGGACTTCCGCGAGATGACCTTCGACCTGGAAGTCGCGGATCTGAAGCACCTGACCGGCGTGCTGACGAAGCTGCGCGCGAGCCCGCTGGTAAGCAAGGTGGAGCGCATGATCGGCTGATCCTGCGCCCCACTCGTTCCTGAACGCGTTCTAGAAGCCCGCCGCCCCGCACTGGCCGATTTTTCCGCTCGTCGCGACATTTGTCCCGTAAGTGATCGGATTCGGGCTGTTGCCGACGCATTCGAGCTTCTTGCCGACGAGATTGCTCGTCATCAGCGCCGACACATTGTTCTGGGAAGGCGCGCCATTGGCGATATTTCTGTCGACGCGGATATTGCCGCCGACATCGACCTTGTAGACGGCGCAGAGCGCCGCGTTGCCGACGCATTCGACGTCGCCCGCGATCAGGGCGCGGCCAGACGTGCCGTCGATGAAGCCCGCCACCCAGAGGCTGCCGTAATCGAGCTTGCCGGTGCAGCCGCGGATCTGAACGTCGCCGCGCACCAGCAGAGGCGCCGCCTCGCCCCTCAACAGAACCTCGGCGCAATCGGTCGCTTCGACATTGCCTGCGACGGTTCCGCCGCGAAACTTCAGGGTCGCCTGCTTTCCGACGACCAGATTGCCGATCACCGAGACGCCGGTGATGTCGCAAGTCTGTCCGTCTGGGACCACGAGGCGGCCGGGAACGGTGGCGCCCGCGGCGATGGGCGACGCCGCGCTGCAATTCGTGTCCGCCGCGATGGCGGCCGACGCGTCTGTGGTTAGAAAGGCCAGAAAAGCCAGCCTGCTAATCTTTGTCATTTATCCTTCTCCATCCGAAAATGCCGGAAAGAGTTCGCAGACCGACTTGGAAATTCAAATTAATAGAGAGTTAATAATGAACTATCGAGGTTAACATCCCCAGGCAGTCGCGCACGCCCCCTTGCTTCCGAAGGCGGGGCGTTCTCCACGCTTGGCCCCGCCGCTCGGCGACGCTCTCTAGTAGGGCCGCTCCAGCCTGCAATCGGCTTCGCCCGGCTGGCAGCGCGGCTGGTAAGCGTAGGGAATCATAGCGCCGACGAACATGGCGACGCCCAGGATGATAATGGCGACCTTGTAATCGATCTTGAAGCCCATGGCGGATTCCTTTCGGTGACGTTGCGTTTTTGAACCAGTCGCGCGCAGCGTTGTCCGTGACAATGTCTCTTGGCGAAGCGGTGCGCGGAACGCGGGCCAATGACAAGTCCGCCGCCGCCTTGCTATGAAAGCGCATGACCATCAAACCTCTACGCCTCGGCGTCAATGTCGACCACGTCGCCACCATCCGCAACGCCCGCGGCGGGCCGCGTCCGGATCCGGTCCGGGCGGCGTTGCTCGCAATCGACGCCGGCGCGGACGGCATCACCGCGCATCTGCGCGAGGATCGCCGTCACATCACCGACGCAGACATGGCGCGGCTGAAGGCGTCAATCACGAAGCCGCTGAATTTCGAGATGGCCGCCACGGGCCAGATGCTCGACATCGCGCTCGCGACCGCGCCGCACGCCGTCTGCCTCGTGCCGGAAAAGCGCACCGAGCGCACGACCGAGGGCGGGCTCGACGTCGTCGGCGGCCACGACTATCTCGCGCCTTATGTCGATCAGCTCGCGCGGGGGGGGATCAGGGTGTCGCTCTTCATCGAGCCCTCGACGGAAGCGATCGACGCCGCCGTCTCGATCAAGGCGCCGGTCGTCGAGCTGCATACGGGCGCCTGGTGCCACGCCGTCGAGGTGGGCGAGGCGGCGCTGGCCGGGCGGGAGTTCGAACGCGTCAGGAAGGCCGCCGCCTATGCCGTCGAGGGCGGGCTTGAAGTTCATGCGGGCCACGGGCTCGACTACGACACGGCCCGGCAGGTCGCGGCGCTGCCGCAGGTCGTGGAGCTCAATATCGGGCACTTCCTGATCGGAGAGGCGGTCTTTGTCGGCCTCTCCGAGGCCATCCGCCAGATGCGCAAGGCGATGGACGAGGGGCGGGTCTCATCCTGCCCCTGAGGGGGCGGGCCCCGCTCAAAATGCGGCCCAACCGGTTCCCCGCCGCAGTTCTCATCGCCTCGATGGCGTGCTAAGCGGGATCGAGGGGCGGCTGGCCCCCAAATGTCAAGGAGCGCACGGCTTGAGCAGGAACGTCCCGGTGGCCCAGAAACAGGATGAAGGCGGGGTTCTGGAGACCATCAAGGTCATCATCCAGGCGCTGGCCATCGCGCTCGTTATCCGCACGCTGCTGTTTCAGCCGTTCAACATTCCCTCGGGGTCCATGATCCCGACGCTGCTCATCGGCGACTACGTCTTCGTTTCGAAATACGCCTATGGCTATTCCAACTATTCCATGCCCTTCGGCCCCAACGTCTTTTCGGGCCGCGTTCTCGCCTCGCCGCCCAAGCGCGGCGACGTCGTCGTCTTCAAGCTGCCGCGCGACAATGAGACGGATTACATCAAGCGCGTGATCGGCCTGCCGGGCGACCGCATCCAGATGATCGAGGGGCGTCTCTACATCAACGGCGTCGTCGTGCCGCGCGAGCCGATCGCCAAGGCGCTCACGGAAAATCGCAATGGCGACGAGGTGCCGGTCGCGACCTACAAGGAGACGCTGCCGGGCGACGACAACCATCCGGGCGTCGAGCACACGATCATCGAGATCGACGGCGATCACTTCATCCACGACAATACGGATCTCTTCGTCGTGCCGCCGGATCATTACTTCATGATGGGCGACAATCGCGACAACTCGACGGATTCGCGCATCGCGCCGGATCTCGGCGGCGTCGGCTATGTGCCCTTCGTCAATCTCGTCGGCCGCGCCGAGATCATCTTCTTCTCCGTGAAGAAGGACGAATCCGCGCTCGCCTTCTGGCGCTGGCCCTGGTCGGTGCGCTGGGACCGCCTGTTCAAGCCGGCGCATTGAGCGAGCGTGAATGGCGCGGACGAAGCCTGATCTCGCGGCGCTCGAGGCGCGCATCGGGCACGACTTCAAAGACAAGGCCCTGCTGCGCTGGGCGCTGACCCATGTCAGCGCCGCGACGCAGCGGCCGGATTCCTACGAGCGGCTGGAGTTTCTCGGCGACCGCGTGCTCGGCCTCGCCGTCGCGCACATGATCTACGGGACGTTTCCCGGCGACAGCGAGGGCGAACTCTCGCGCCGCCTTGCCGCGCTGGTGCGCAAGGAGACCTGCGCGGAAGTCGCCGAACTGTGGGGCGTCGGCCCCCATATCCGTCTCGGCGAGGGCGAGGCGCAGACGGGCGGGCGCAAGAAGCGCGCGATTCTCGGCGACATTTGCGAGGCGATCATCGGCGCCGTGTTCCTCGATGGCGGCGCGACGGCGGCCGAGCGCATCGTGCGGGAGGCTTTCGGCCCCAAGATGCACGAAGCGGGGCGGAGCCTTCGCGACGCCAAGACGGCGTTGCAGGAATGGGCGCAAGCCCGTCGCCTCTCCCCGCCGCGCTATCGCATGGTGACGAGAAGCGGCCCCGACCACGCGCCGTCTTTCGAGCTGGCGGTGGAGGTCGAGGGTTTCGAGCCGGCGACCGGGGCGGGAAGCTCGAAGCGCGTGGCGGAGCAGGCGGCGGCTGCCGCTTTTATGGCGCGCGAAGGGGTGACGGAGTGACGCCAGTTCCCTCTCCCCGTGAAACGGGGAGAGGGTTAGGGTGAGGGGCGAGGCAGTCTATGGCGGCGTTCGTCAGTGCGAGCAATTCAGAGCTCTGGATTGCTTCGCCGCTCTCGGGCGGGTGGCAGGCGCTCGTTGCGGCCCGCCCCTCACCCCGGCCCTCTCCCCGCAGGCGGGGAGAGGGGGCGGCGGTTCGTTTGCGGCGCTTTAGTCCGTAACGTGCGGAAACAGGAACACCTATTGACCGACGAAAGCGACATGGACCAAGAAACAAGCTGCGGCTTCGCAGCTCTCGTCGGCGCGCCCAACGCTGGCAAGTCGACGCTGCTCAATCAGCTTGTCGGCGCGAAAGTCTCGATCGTCTCGCGCAAGGCGCAGACGACGCGCGCGATGGTGCGCGGCATCGCCATCGACGGGCCGGCGCAGGTCATCCTGGTCGACACGCCCGGCATTTTCAAGCCGAAGCGCAAGCTCGACCGGGCGATGGTGGCGAGCGCGCTCTCCGGCGCGGCGGACGCCGACGTCATCGCCTTGCTTGTCGACGCCCGCAAGGGGCTCGACGAGGAGGTGGAGGCGATCCTCAAGCAGCTTGAGGAGACGAAGGCGCCCAAGGTTCTCGTGCTGAACAAGGTCGACGTCGTGGCGCGCGAAAAGCTGCTGGGGCTGACGGCGAAGCTCAATGAGCGCGCCAAGTTCGAGGAGACCTTCATGGTCTCGGCGCTGACCGGCGACGGCGTGTCCGACCTGCTGCATGCTTTGGGCAAGCGCATGAAGCCGGGGCCGTGGCTTTATCCCGAAGACCAGCTCTCGGACGCGCCGCTGCGCCTGCTGGCCGCCGAGATCACGCGCGAGCAGATCTATGAGCGGCTGCATGACGAATTGCCTTATCAATCCACCGTCGAGACGGATAGCTGGACCAACCAGAAGGACGGTTCGGCTCGCATCGAGCAGACGATCTATGTCGCGCGCGACGGCCAGAAGAAGATCGTGATCGGCGAGGGCGGCAAGACCATCAAGGCGATCGGCGCGGCGGCGCGGCGCGAGATCGCGGAGGCCGCCGAGCAGAAGGTGCATCTCTTCCTTTTCGTGAAGGTGCGCGAGAACTGGGCCGAAGACCCCGAGCGCTATCGCGAGATGCGGCTCGATTACCCGAAGGGCGAGTAAGCTCTAGCCGCTTTCGATTCGCGAGGTTCGCATGTCCAGGAAAAGACTGACCGTCTACCGCTATCTCACCGGCCCCGACGACGCGACCTTCTGCCATCGCGTCACCGAGGCCCTGAGCAAGGGTTGGACGCTCTATGGCGGCCCGACGCTGACATTCGATTCCGCGCAGGGGCGCGTGATCTGCGGGCAGGCCGTGACGAAAGAGGTCGAGGGCGTGGAATATAGCCCCGAGATGAAGCTTTCGGAGCAGTAAGTCGACTCGCCAGCGCCGCGACCATCCCTCCCCCTTGCGGGGAGGGCAGGGTGGGGGAGAGCCGCACAGGCGATCGAGATTGTGACTCCCACCCCCCTAGCCCCTCCTCGCAAGGGGGAGGGGGATTAGATTGTCAGTGCTGAAAGAGACGCCATGGAATGGCAGGACGAAGGTCTCGTCATCGGCGCCAGAAGGCACGGCGAGACGTCCGTCATTCTGGAGTTGATGACGCGCGCCCATGGCCGCCACCTCGGCGTCGTGCGGGGCGGGCGGTCGAAGGCGCTGCGGCCTGTATTGCAACCGGGCAATCTCGTGGCGGCGACGTGGCGGGCGCGGCTTGAGGATCACATGGGCGCCTTCGCGGTCGAGCCCCTTGTGTCGCGCGCGGCGCGTTATCTCGATCGCGGCGCGGCGCTGCACGGCGTCGCGACCCTCGCCGCGCTGCTGCGGCTTTTGCCGGAGCGCGATCCGCAGGAGGAATTGTTCGAAGCGGCGGACGCCATCGCGGTCGCGCTCGGCGCGGAAGGCGCGGCCCCGATGATGGCGCGTTTCGAGCTGGCGCTACTCGGCGCGCTGGGCTTCGGACTCGATCTGGAGCGTTGCGCCCTCACCGGCACGCGAGAGGATCTGGCTTACGTCTCGCCAAAATCCGGCCGCGCCGTGAACCGCGTCGCGGCGGCGCCCTGGCGCGAGCGACTGCTGCCTTTTCCGCGACTGCTGCAGGAGGATGTGGAACTCGCTTCGCCCGAGGAGGTGGCCGACGCTTTTCGGCTGACGGGCTATTTTCTCGCGCGCGATGTCTTCTCCCCGCGCGGCGCGGCCATGCCGGCGTCGCGGGAGCTTTATATCAGCGCGATTGTCAGTTGATCACCGGAGATCGTCGCAGATCACGCGCGATTCGCGGCTCGTGACGCCATAGCCCTCATCCGTGTCGACGAGGATCTCGCGGCACATGGCCTGCATCGCATTGTCGGCGTTGCGCGCTTCTTCCTGCGCCGGGGCCTGATGTCGGCGCTGAAAGCGGCCCGAATCACTGGCGATCAGTTCGACGCTCTCGACCGCTTGGGCGGCGCCCGCAGCGATGAGCGCCACGCCAAAAACCGCGAATACTCTGGGGATGGACGTCATGGTGCGGAAACCACAGAAATGTAAGAGGAAAGCGCCGGCGGGGAAGCGAAGCGGCGCATCGCTGTCGTTACCTTTCTATGAAGGGCGGCCATGCGTCGCAAGCTCAATTTTGCAACATTGACGGCTAAAAATGAAAATCCGGTTGCGGGTTGGTTTTAGCGCTCGTTCGCCGCGCAATTGCCGTTTTGCTGGGCGCTTGCGTGCGGGCCCGTGCGCCAATAGGACAAAAGCGGCGGAACAAACAGGAACGAGTTGATGGCGCAGAAGGGCGGTCCAACGGGCAAGGGCAAGGATGGCGGCGGCGAGAGCGTCGTGACGCCCGTCGATTTGCGCGAGGCGCTCGAAGAACGCTATTTGCGCTACGCACTCTCGACCATCACGGACCGCGCGCTGCCCGACGTGCGCGACGGATTGAAGCCCGTGCATCGGCGCATTCTCTATGGCATGCATGTCCTGCGGCTCGATCCCGGCGCGCCCTTCAAGAAATGCGCGAAGATCGTCGGCGACGTGATGGGCTCCTATCATCCGCATGGCGACCAGGCGATCTATGACGCGCTGGTGCGCCTCGCGCAGGATTTCTCGTCACGCTATCCGCTCGTCGACGGGCAGGGGAATTTCGGCAATATCGACGGCGACTCCGCCGCAGCCTATCGCTACACCGAAGCGCGCATGACGGCGGTCGCGCGCGGGCTTCTCGAAGGCATCGACGAGGACGCGATCGACTTCAAGCCGAATTATTCCGGCGAGGAGAAGGAGCCGATCGTCCTTCCCTCGGCTTTGCCGAATATGCTCGCCAATGGCGCGCAGGGCATCGCCGTGGGCATGGCGACGTCGATCCCGCCGCACAATCTCGCAGAGCTTTGCGACGCGGCGCTCTATCTCATCTCGCATCGCTCCGCGACGAGCGAGCAATTGCTCACCTTTGTGCAGGGGCCCGATTTTCCGACCGGCGGCATCATCGTCGACAAGCGCGAGGAGATCGTCGAAGCCTATCGCACGGGACGCGGCTCCTTCCGCGTGCGCGCGCGCTGGACGAAGGAAGAGCTGCCGCGTGGCGGCTGGGTGGCGGTCGTCACCGAGATTCCCTATGGCGTGCAGAAGTCGCGCCTCATCGAGAAGCTCGCCGAGCTCATTTCCGAGCGCAAGCTGCCGCTCGTCACGGACGTGCGCGACGAGTCGGCCGAGGATGTGCGCATCGTCTTGGAGCCGCGCGCGCGCAATGTCGATCCGGCCTTGATGATGGAGACGCTCTTCAAATTCTCCGAGCTGGAGACGCGCTTCAGCCTGAACATGAACGTGCTGGTCGATGGCGTGACGCCGCGCGTCGTCTCGCTCGACGAGGCGTTGCGCCAGTGGCTCGATCATCGCCGCAACGTGCTTGTGCGCCGCTCGCGGCACCGCCTCGCGGCGATCCTGCGGCGCATCGAACAATTGGAAGGCATGATCATCGTCTTCCTCAATCTCGACGAGGTGATCCGCATCATCCGCGAGGAGGACGACGCGAAGGGCGAGCTGAAAAAGGCGTTCAAGCTGACCGACTTGCAGGTCGATTACATTCTCGACACGCGCCTGCGCTCTTTGCGCAAGCTCGAAGAGATGGAGCTGCGCCGCGAGCTGGGCGACCTCACCAATGAACGCGCCGAGATCGAGAGCCTTCTCGAAGACGACGGCAAGCAGTGGAAGACGATCGCGGCGCAGGTCCGCGATCTGAAAAAGCTCTACGGCCCGCAGACGCCGGTCGGCAAACGCCGCACGACTTTCGAGGACGCGCCGGCTGCGGTCGACCTCGATCTCGCGGAGGCGATGATCGAGCGCGAGCCGATCACCGTCGTCGTGTCGAAGAAGGGCTGGATCCGCGCGCTCAAGGGCCATGTGCAGGATCTGTCGACCTTGCAGTTCAAGGGCGACGACGCGCTGGACACGAGCTTCTTCGCGCAGACGACGACGAAGATTCTCGTGCTGGCGACGAACGGCAAGGCCTTCACGCTCGACGCCTCGAAACTGCCGGGCGGGCGCGGCCATGGCGAGCCGATCCGGCTTTACGCCGATATCGACGAAGGCGCCGACATCGCCCGCGTGCTGCCGCATACGGGCGGCGCCTCGCTGCTGCTCATCGGCGACGACGCGCGCGGCTTCGTCGTCGCGCAGGACGACCTTCTGTCGTCGACCAAGAAGGGCCGCGCGGTAATCACCGTCGAGCCGCCCGCGAAACTGAAGGTTGTCACGAAGGCCGAGGGCGATCACGTCGCCATCATCGGCGACAACCGCAAACTCCTCGTCTTCCCGCTGGAGGAAGCCCCGCGCATGGCGCGCGGCAAGGGCGTGCGGATGCAGCGCTACAAGGATGGCGGCGTCGCGGACGCGAAGGTGTTCGCGCTCGCCGACGGGCTGAGCTGGACGGATTCGGCGGGGCGCGTCTTCAACGTCGGGGCGGCGGAGCTGAGCGAATGGATGGGCCACCGGGCGGAAGCGGGAAGGCTGCCGCCGCGGGGGTTCCCGAAGAATAATTCTTTCGGGTGACGTAGGGGGCGCGCTTTGGGGCGCGCATCTCCTAGAAACGAAAGACCGACCGCAACGCTGTCGCCGTCTGCGCCTGATGCGCCATGTTCATATATTCCATGACGCGGCCGATGATTACGGCGAAACCGAAAAACCAATAGGACAGGCTGGTGCGGTCGGTCATGAGCAGCCACACGCCGATCGAGGTGCAGGCGATGGTGGCGAGAATGGGCGAATATTCCACAAGCTCGGCATGCGTCAAAAACATAAGCGGCGTTCCAATAAATCTGGACGAATAGCGGCAGCTTATGTGTGTGGGCGTTAGCGTAAGGTTAGCAATAAAACGCCCTTGCTCCCGGCGCGCAGGCCGCGAGAAACGAAAAGGCTTTTGGCGACGGGGAGGTTATGTCGCGGGACGACGGACGAAAATTTTTCGGGCGGCGTCGACATCTCGACGCCGCCGTTCTCCGTCAATCAGCTCGGCTTCGAAAAATCCGGAATCTTGAAGAACAGCTTCCCCTGCCGCCACATCGTGAAAGCCACGCCGCCGGCGACGAGCGCGAAAATGCCGAAGCCGATATAGAGGTAGAATTCCTCGTCAGTCATAAGACCAACGGAGAAGGGGTGGCGTCCCTCATAGCTCTTCGCGCCATTGTCGCTCGAGAGCTTGGCGTAGAGCACGTAATAGCCGGGCTCTTTGAAGTTGTGGTCGAAATTGACCATTCCGTTGGGGAATTTCTGCACCGGCAGCTTCGCGACGACGTCGGCGTCCGGGTCGGGCTGCGCCTCGGGCCCCTTGGCCTTCAGCACGCGAATGTCCCATTTCATGTCGCGCAGTTCGCTGTCGCCGGCGTCGAGCACGATGACGGAGGGGCCGGTGTCGGGCAGCGTCACGCATTCGCGGTCGATGTTCTTCTTGGGCTGCATGGCCACGAACTTCATCGACTTCTCGCCGAGCGCGACAGGGCATTCGGGATCGTAATAATGCCAGCCGGCGGCCTGCGCGGACGACGAAAGACCCGCGGCGCCCATGAGCAGCGCCGCGCCAAGAAGCAGTTTCTTCACCTTACAACCCCGTCCTCGTATGCGTTCCCGCATCTAATACAGCGAGCATCTGGTCCATGGCGAGGGCCGGCTCGGCGCATTTTGCGTCGCCGACGATCCGGGCCGGGACGCCCGCCACGGTCTTGTTGGCCGGAACCGAATCGAGCACCACGGAGCCCGCCGCGATCATGGCGCAGCGGCCGATCTCGATATTGCCCAGCACCTTGGCGCCGGCGCCGATCAGCACGCCTCGCCGAACCTTTGGATGGCGGTCGCCGCGCGACTTGCCCGTGCCGCCGAGCGTCACGCCATGCAGCATGGAGACGTCGTCCTCGATAACGCTGGTCGCGCCGATGACGACGCCGGTTGCGTGGTCGATGAAGACGCCCTTGCCGATTTTCGCGGCCGGATGGATGTCGGTCTGGAAAATCTGCGAGGACAGGCTCTGCAGCGTCAGAGCGAAGTCGCTGCGGCCGTTCTTCCACAGCCAGTGCGCGAGCCTGTAGGTCTGCAGCGCGTGGAAGCCCTTGAAGTATAGGGCCGGCTCCAGAACCCGCGTGCAGGCGGGATCGCGCTCCAGAACCGCCAGAAGGTCGGCGCGGAACGCCTCGATCAGCCCCGGCTCGCGCGCGAGGCAGGCGTCGAAGGCCTGCCGAATCGCGGCGTAAGGCGCCTCCGGGCGGTCGAGGCGCTGGGCGACGCGATGGGCGACGACGCCCGCCACGCTTTCCTGCGCCATGATGGCCGGATAGATGAAGCCGCCGAGCTCGGGCTCGCGGCGCAGCACGTCCTCGGCCTCCAGCCGCAGCCGGGCCAGAAGCGGGTCGAATTCAATGACGGTCGCGGCTTGCTCCCGCGTTTCGGCGGCCATGGGCTCCTCCTGAAGACGCTATATAGCGCCTCGGCCACGCCCGCGCATCACGGGCGCGCCGCCAGGAATTCGAGCGCGGCCTGCTTGTAGATCCGGTCGCCGACGGCGCGGTTGTGGTCGCGGCCGGGGATATCGACGAGGCGCACGTTCGGGAAGAGCGGTTCGAGCGGTGAGGGATCGCCCGCGACATCGTCGCGCGTGCCGACGCAGATGAGTACCGGGCAGGTAATGTTGGCGAGAAGGGCGGGATCGAGCGCCTTGCGCGCGCCTCGAACGCAGGCGGCGAGGGCCGCGAGGTCGCTGCGGGTCGATTCGGCGAAGCCACGGAATATCTTGAGCATTGAATTGTCGATGTCTTCGATCCGTTCGGCCTCCATGGCCTCGGCGAGGCCGCTCGGCAGGCCCGCCTCCTGGACGAGATACTGGCCGATGCCGCCCAGAATCAGCGAACGGACCCGGTCGGGTTTGGCGAGGGTCAGCACGGTGGCGATTCGCGCCCCGAGGGAGTAGCCCATGACGTCGGCGCGGGCGATGGAGAGGTGATCCATCAGATTGGCAACGTCGCCCGCCATGAGGTCGAGCGCGTATTGGGCGGGATCGTAGAGCTTCTGGGAGCGGCCGTGCCCGCGATTGTCGAGCACGACAACCCGGCGCCCGTCTTCGGTCAGCGTCTTCACCCACTGGGTGAACATCCAGTTCACCGCATGGGTGGAGGCGAAGCCGTGGACGAGGACGATCGGCTCCTGCCGGTCTTCGCTGAGGGGCTCGAAATCCGAATAGGCAATCTCGACGCCATTCGAGACGAAAGTTTCCATCGCAAATCCTGTGTGACAGTTCCTAATTAAAGGCTCACACAGGCTGTGCAAGCCGCAGGCCGGCAAATTTCGCCTGTTTAGATAAGAGCTCTTGCCATTCGCTCCGCTTGTCGCTAAACGGACGCATGTCGCGACGCGGCGGCCCCAAGAAGGGCTGCGAAGCGCGAGACGGGCGCCCGTAGCTCAGCTGGATAGAGCACCAGACTACGAATCTGGGGGTCAGAGGTTCGAATCCTTTCGGGCGCGCCATTCAAGCCAAAAGCATGAGAGACTGCGTCCGTAGGCGTTTCCCTGCGGAGTTGGCCTGCGCCATTGAGCGGACGACCAGCCTCATCTGCCGCCCGCATTGAAGCCGGCTCGACGCTCCTCTCGATTAGTTCGCCGAAGGGGTCGTCACGACGACCGACGGAAAATAGGCGTGCGCGTCCTCTGCGTATAAGCCGACATAGCCGCCGGAATAGGGTCGCTCCGTATCGACAAAAGTCGGGAACGCGCCTGTCGTCGGGTTGGCGAGGGGCGCCCCGTTGACCCATATCGAAAGCGCCGTCGCCGAAGCTGTCGCGGCCTGTTTGACCGTGACGACGTATCGCTGTCCGATCGGGAACTTGGGCGTCGTCCCAGTCGCCAGAAATCTCTGGTTCCCGGCGTAAGCGAGGTCTTCTTTCCCAAGCTCCCAGCCAGTCGGCTTGCCGATGAAATAGTAGAAATGCGTGTTGTCGCCATAGTCCCACAGCAACCACGCAACCTCCCAGGCGTTCGGGGTGCTGCGGAGCTGCCTTATGGTTTGCGTGGAGGCTTCGAGCGTAAAGTTTCCGCCCGTCGGCACGGTCGGCCCGGTGGGCCCTACGATCAATCCGCTATGGGTCTCGCCGCGCTTCGTCGACGTTTTCGGCGTGATCGAAGGCGCCGGCCCGTCGAACAAATTCGAAGCGTCGGACGCCGCTATCTGGTTGCAGCCGAAGCCGTTGAAGACGGACCGCCAGTTGGGCGTAAGGGCGGCGCCGTCGCTGACGCATTCCGTGCTCGCGGGTGGGCCTGCAAATGTGTCGGAAAAAGCGATTTGATCCGGCGTTACGGTCGCGGTGGCGGAAGCGATCGTCCTTCCGCTGCAGGTCACGCCATAAGTGGTTGTCGCCGATAACGACACATTCGTGGATCCCAATGCGCCCGAAAAATCGAACCCCGCGCCCGTGCAGCTCGAGGCGTTCGATGAATTCCACGCAAGCGTCGAAGCGCCTGCATTGATGATCGTCGGCTTGACGGAAAGCAAAGCCGTCGGCGACCCCGAGACCGTAACCTGCACGCTCGCCGTCGCCGAGCCGCTGCCGGTGCATGTAACGGCGTAGGTGGTCGTAAGCCAGGGCGTCACCGATTGGCTCCCTGAGGTGCGCAAACTTGTTTCAAATCCGGAGCCGGTGCATGATTTTGCGTTCGTCGAACTCCAATTCAACGTTGATACGTCCCCGTAGGAGATGCGGGTCGGGCTGGCGGTGAGTGTAACTGTCGGCGGCTTCGCCAAGGCGGGACTGAAGAAGGCAAGCGTGAAAGCGAAGGCTGACATCAAATGAAGCGCCGCTGATTTCGCATAAGCGTTCGCGCGCATTCTCGTTGGGCCGGGATGCATGTCTTCTGTCATGGCTCTTCCCCTCGAGGCTTCTGGTTTCGACGCATCTTTGGTCTGGCAGGGTTGAGGCGTTTCCATCTCCAAAAATTCAGGCAATGAGGATTGCGAGCATCGTCATCGAAAAGAGGCTTGTCGTTTTCTTGGCGCGCGACGCACGAAAGCCGAAGGGCGCCGCCGATGATCGGCGGCGCCCCGTTCAGCTTTGGAGATAGGTGTCGGGGGGCATGAAACACTCAGGGTCGAACCGACGGCCACAGTCGTGGAAACCCCGCATGGCGATTGCTCCCGAGCTAAAGCACGCAAATGTTTGTTACGACGCCATTGGTTATGCCGCTCGCCAAGGTTAACGCTCCTTCCCGAGGAAAGGTTGCTGGTAAATTCAAATAATGCGTAAGAAAAATTGCATGTATACTGAATACTCTTGCATTTTGGCTTGATTAATAGTTGAGATTCAGGTCGATATAGTTGCGGCGCCGGTCAGATTGACGTTTTGCTATCGCTCGCGCTCTGTCGGAAGTCTCTACGGCTGGTGGTGCGCGCTTGTTCAGTGGTCACTGCGCCGTCCAGCCGCCATCCATCGACAGAATGGCCCCCGTGATTCCGCGCGCATCGTCCGATGCGAGAAAGACGGCGAGCGCCGCGACCTGTTCGACCGTCACGAACTCCCGCGTCGGCTGCGCCTTGAGCAGCACCTCTTCGATGACCTGCTCCCGTGTCATGTCGCGGGCGCGCATCGTGCCCGGAATTTGCCGCTCGACGAGCGGCGTCCATACATAGCCGGGCGCGATGGCGTTCGCCGTCACGCCGTCCTGGGCCATTTCGAGCGCGACGGCCTTGGTCAGCCCCGCAACGCCGTGTTTCGCCGCGACATAGGCGGATTTGAAGGGAGATGCGACAAGCGCGTGGGCCGAGGCGATGTTGATGATGCGCCCCCATTTGCGGCTCTTCATCCCCGGCGCGACCGCGCGGATGGCGTGGAACGCGGACGACAAATTGACGGCGATGATCTGATCCCACTTCTCGACGGGGAAATCCTCGATCGGCGCCACGAATTGCACGCCAGCATTGTTGACGAGGATATCGACGGAGCCGAATGCCTGTTCGGCGCGCGCAATCATTTGCGCGATTTCCAAAGGGGAACTCATATCCGCCGGGAAGTAGAGCGCCTCGACGCTATAGTCGGCCTCGATCCGCCTACGCGCTTCCTCTGCCTCCTCGGCCGGGCGCGAGCCGTTCATCGCGACATTCGCGCCCTGCGCGGCGAGAGCCTGCAGGACGGCAAGGCCGATCCCGCTCGTGGAACCCGTCACCAGCGCGGTCTTACCCCGAATCATATCGTCACCTTGAAAACGAGAAGGCATGGCCCCGGCCTCGTCAGGATATCGGGCCGCGCCAGTCTATAGAAGGCGCGAAGCGCCGGCGACGGCAAGACAGGCGAGCCTATCCTTGATGAATTTCCTCATTGTTTTCGTGGGAGGGGGGATCGGCGCGGCCGCGCGTCACGGCCTGGGCGTCGTCGGGATGCGCCTTGGACTCATGTCGCCGCTTGTCACCATGTCCATCAACGTCGCAGGCTCTTTGATGATGGGCATGGTCGTTGGCTATTTCGCCTTCGCCGGACATGCGTCGCAGCACTGGCGGCTTTTTCTCACCACTGGATTTCTGGGGGGATTTACGACTTTTTCGACCTTCTCGCTCGACGTCGTCCTTTTCTATGAAAGAGGGGAGACGCTTGCCGCTTGCGCCTACGTTCTCGCCTCCGCGCTGGGCGCAATCAGCGCCGCTTTCGCCGGTCTGGCGATCATGCGAAGCGCATTCTGACGCGAACCCGCTTCGAGCTGCTTCTTCGCGCGCTGAGCGCTGCGCCGGCCGCTTCCCCGCCTAATTAAGCAGGTGACGACCAGCGGGGCGTCGATCTTTTTCCGCGTCAGGCATGGGAGCGGCAAATGCATGAGGGCTTCGTTTTCACGCCGGAAATGATGTCCGACGCCCTGGAGGCGAATGGTTGGTTCAACGCTTGGGATATCTACTGGACGCGCGGAAAGGATAAGGGCGACGACTGGGGCGGCCTGGCCTTGAGCGACGCATTCGAAGTGCTGCTGAGGGAAAAGGCGATACTGCCGGCCGCAACGGCCCGGCGCGGCTTTTCGACGGCCGCCGCCTAGCGGTTTTCCAAACGCGAGCGGCGCACCTATCTTACAATGGCTCAGTTGTTCGGAGGGGATCGACATGGCGGCGCTCAGGCGACTCTCGGAGATTCTGACGCCGGCGCCGAAGCCGGATCGGCTTTACGAGATCTCGCTTTTCGACAGGCGCTTCGAATTCGTCGGGCTCAAGCGTCTGCTCGGCGCGGCGGATATCGACAAGGCCGGTGACCGGCTGGCGCGCCTCGCCGCCAAAAGCGAGGTCGAGCGGGAAGCGGCCCGCGCCATCCTTTCCGATCTGACGCTTCAGGAAGTTTACGACACGCCGCTCGTCGATGACGATGGCCGCGTGGATGACGTCATGCGCGTGAGCTATGACATTGACCGCGACATCTTCGAGAAGCACGCGCATCTGACGCTTGGGGCGGCGAAGGATTTAATCCTCGATCGCTCGGGGGACGAGGTCTCGAGCTTTGCGCGCGGACTGACGGCCGTGACGGTCGCGGCGATCGCGAAGATCATGGATGTGCACGAGCTCATCCTTGCAAGCCGCAAGCTCGCGCGCGCGGCGACCGCCCGCACGACGGTCGGCTTGCCGGGAACGCTCTCGTCTCGGCTGCAACCAAACCATCCGACGGACGATCTCTCGGCGGTGACGCTGCTGGTTTACACCGGCTTGAGCCTCGGCGCCGGGGATGCGCTCATCGGGATCAACCCGGCGCTCGACACGATCGAGAACACGACGACGCTTTTGCGTCATATCGATGCGTTGCGCCGGCGCACAGGCGCGCCGACGCAGATTTGCGTTCTCTCGCACATCCGCACGCAGCTCGCCTGTCTCGAGCATGGCGCGCCGGTCGAAATCATGTTTCAGAGCCTCGCGGGCACGCAGCGAACGCTCGGCGAAGAGTTCGACTGCGATGTGGAACTGCTCGACCGCGCTTATCGCATCATGGCCGAGCGCGGCCCGCTGCGCGAGACAGCCGGGCAATTCATGTATTTTGAAACCGGCCAGGGCAGCGAACTGAGCTACGGCAAGCATAACGGCATCGACATGACGACGACGGAAGCGCTCTGCTATGCGCTGGCGCGCCGCTACGATCCCTTCATGGTCAACAATGTCACGGGCTTCATCGGGCCGGAGACGCATCGCAGCAATATGGAAATGATCCTGTCGAATCTTCAGGATCATTTCATGGGCAAGCTCATGGGCCTGCCGATGGGCATGGCGCCTTGTTACACGCTGCATTCCGAGATCACGCCCGAGGGCCAGCAGATCGCCGCGCAATTGCTGACGGCGGCGGGCGCCAATTATTTCATGGACGTCTATCTCGGCGTCGACCGCATGCTCGCCTATTTCGACACGTCCGGACATGACGATCAGACGCTGCGCGAAATTTTCGCGCGCGAGCCGGCGCCGGAGTTTACCGACTGGGCGATTGCGCGGGGGATTTTCGAACGGGATTGCGCCGGACGCTTGAGACGCGGAGCGAATTGGGGGAACCCGCGCATCTTTTGCGAATCCGACGCGGAACTCGGGGAGCTGTGCGGCAAGCTGCCGATCGCCCATGGCTGGGAGAATGCAGGGCCGCGTCCCGCCAACGCCGTGTCACGAAGGACGCGCGCCAATCTGGCGTTGGCGCGCGAAGCGATCTACGCCGAACTGTCGCCGCACAAGCTCGGGCCGGCGCCGCTGCGGACCGTTCGCACGCGCGCGGCGACGAAGGCCGAGCATCTCGCGGCGCCGGAGCTCGGCGCGCTTCTCGATCTCGAGTCGCTAAGCGAGCTGAAGCCGGACGGCGCCGATGTGCGCATCCTTGTCTCGGATGGGCTGAGCGCAGAGGCGATCCATCACAATATTCCGCAACTGCTGCCTGCGCTGCTGGACTTGCTGTCGCAACGCGGCCTGCGCGTCGCGACGCCGCTCCTGGCGCCCAATGGGCGCGTGAAGCTCGCCGAATCCGTGGGCGAGGCGACTGGATCCAAAATCATCGTGACGCTCATCGGCGAGCGACCGGGCGGCGACGCCATCTCGTCGCGCAGCATGTCCGCCTATCTCGCCCTTCGCGTTCAGGACGAAGAGACAGGGTCGCGTAACGCGGTCAGCCGATATGAATATTCGGTGATCTCCAACATCTACGAACAGGGAACGCCGCCGCTCAGTGCGGCGGAGGCGATCGCGGAGCGCGTTGGGCAGATGCTCGCGCACGGCGCCGGGGGCAATCGCCTCGAGCTTCTCTTGCAGGACGAGAAAGGTCAGCGCTTCGATCGCGCGTAATAGCGTGCGATCGCCGCAATTTCTTCGTCGGACATCGTGCCGCCCATAAATCCCATCGTGTCGTGACGCCGCTTGCCCGCGCGAAACGCCTTTAGCTGGGCGACGAGAAGGCGCTCGCTCTTGCCGGCGATCGACGGCGTCTGGTCAGGTACGACCGAAACGCCGCCCACGCCGTGACAGGTGTCGCAATTCATTTTCAACTCATCAAAGCGATGCGCCGATATCTCCGCGGCTGCGGCGATATGGGGGAAAAGTGCGCAGGCGAAAATTCGAATAGCTATTTTCATCGAGAAGACTCTCCTGTGAAACGAGCTGCAACTTAAGTATAGCGAGCTCTGTCGATGTGATTTTGCCATTTATCTCAAAGGCATGAAGAAATGAAGCGGGTAACTTTTACGTTAAATCGCTTCTGGTGTTGCCAATTAGAAAAGTTGTTTGCTACGAATTGGCCTTGAGGCCGTCACTCGAGCGGTCGATTGCTGCACGAATTTTCAGCTCTTTGCTTGGAGCGGGCGACATGATGAAGCTAAAATGGCCTTCCCTTCTCGCGGGCGTCTCCCTCTCGCTCGCATTTGGCGGGACTCCAGCCGAGGCGGCGTTAAATCGCGTTTGGGTGTCCGGTAAAGGCCTCGATCAGCCCAGTTGCGGCGCGCTGGTTTCTCCTTGTCGCCAGATAAATTACGCCATCACAAACGGCATCGTCGCGGCCGGCGGCGAAATCAACATTCTCGATCCCACCGGCTTCGCCCCTTTCACGATCGCCACGGCCTTGAGCATCGTGAATGACGGCGTCGGCACGGCGAGCATTCAGCAAAGCAGCCCGGGCGGCAACGCCATCACGATCACGGCTCCCGCGAACGCGCCGATCATGCTGCGTGGATTGAGCATTGAAGGACTCGGAGTCGCCGCCAATGGCGTGAGCTTTACGTCCGGCGCCTCGCTCGACGTCGTCAATTGCGTCATCCGGCATTTCACGACGGCAGGCGTCAACGTCACGACCAACGCCGCGGTGAAGTTCAACCTCATCGACAGCCTCGTTTCGGATATCGCCGCGTCGGGCGTCAAGCTGTCGCCGGGCGGCGCCTTGATCGGCTCGGTCTTGCGTTCGACCTTGATCAATAACGGCGCGAACGCATTTTCGCTCGACGGCAGCGCCGCAGCCTCTTCAGCGGGCGTCATGATCACCGTTGCGGATTCAAACGCGTCCAACAATGGCGGAGCGGGCTTTGCCGTGTTGTCGGGGGCTGGTCAATCCCTCGCGACTCTCGTTGCGACGAGATCCATCGCAAGCGGCAATGTCGGAGCCGGCTTTAACGTCGGCGCCAATAGCGTTCTGCGCTTGAGCCACTCCGTCGCCGCCGGCAACGCGATCGGCGTGAACATAACGGGCGGAACCGCCTATTCGCTCGGCGACAACAGTCTCAGCGCGAACAACTCGGCGACGGCGGGGCTCACGGCTGACCCGGCTCAATAATCCGGTTCCCGCGAATCCCTGTCGCTCCAACCCGAAAAGCCGCCTGTTTGCCGCGCTTCGAGAGGTCGTCATGAGCCATCTGAAAGCATTCAGAATCGCCTCGGCGGCGGGGGCCGTTGCGCTGTCCTTCGCCTTTCCCGGCCTTGCCGAAGCCGCGCTTAGCCGCGCATGGGTTTCGAGCAAGGGCGCCGACGGGGCAGGGTGTGGCGCGCCCACATCCCCGTGTCGTCAGATCAAATACGTGCTGGACAACAATATCGTCGCTCCCGGGGGGGAGATCGACGTTCTCGATCCCGCCGGCTTCGCGCCGGTGACGATCACGATGGCTGTCAGCATCGTCAATGACGGCGCCGGGACGGCGAGCGTCCAGCAGGGCGCGGCAGGCGGCGCCGCCATCACGATCAACGCCGGCGCTAACGACGCCGTTCACCTCCGTGGCCTGTCCATCGACGGCGTCAGGACGGGTCACTACGGGGTGTTGTTCAACAGCGGCGCCTCGCTCGACATCGTGAACTGCCGCATCGGCAACTTCGCGAGGACCGGCGTCGTCGTCCAGCCCACCGCAGGCACGGTCAAGCTCGCCGTTCTGAAATCCAGCGCCTCGAACAACGCGCAGTTCGGGATTCTCGTCAATCCCGCGAGCGCCGCCGTCGTGAAGGCGAATTTCAGTCAGGTCGTGGCGCAGAACAATGCGCTCATCGGCATCCATGTCGTCGGCATGAATGCGACGTCTGCTCCGTTTGGCGTCGACATGACGATGTACGGCAGCGACGCCAGTTCCAACGGGAACTACGGCGTCATGTCCGTGTCGGACGCCGTCAACCGGTCGACGGGCATGACGCGGGTGGTCGTCAGCCAAACGACGGCGAATCAGAACTACGCCGGCGGATTCGGCGCGCTCGGCGATGGCGTCGGCGGCGGCGCCGTCATGTTCCTGGATCGCTCCGTATCCATCGGCGGCGTCTATGGCGATTGGTTTCAGTTTTACTCCACTTCCACAAACTACCTGAAGGGCAACTCCGCCGATTCTTTCTGGAATATTTTCACGGCAAGTCGCCAGTGAGAAACCCATTCGAGTTGGATCAGCCGAGCGCATCGGACATTCGAGGAAACCCGCGGAGCGAGACACGCCAATGGCTCTGAAAATTGCAACTAGAATTATCGCCGCGGCGGCAGTTTTCTGGAGCGTCGCAGCGTCCTGTGCGCCGGTGGCGGTCAGTGAGAGCGACCGGCAAGCCGCGCAAACAGCCACAAATTACGGCGCGCATTTCTTTCCGACCCATGAGAAAATGAAGGCCTATCCGCCCTCGGCCCGCACAGTCGGTTCGTTGGCGCTCCTCGGGAGGCTGACGCAAAATCTGGGGACGCCATCTCCCTTCAAAGCCGATCTGGCGACGTCAGGGGGGCCCTTCATTCAGAGCGCCACACAATATCTGGTCTTCGTCAATTGCGCCGCCGGGGATTGCTGGGGAACGCCGGGACCCGCCGCCTCGCTTGCCGACCTCAACGCCAGCGATTTCATTCACATTCTGGACCAATATACTGGCTCGACCGCCAATGGCCGTTATCCCGTTGCGCCCATCGCGCCTTTCAACGTCACGACGCCGGCCGCGCCCATCCTTTACGAGAGTGACCTGACTTCCTCCCTCCATGCAGCCATGGTGGCGGGGAGCCTCACAGGGGGGTACGACAAAATCTTTCATATCCTCCTGCCGAACGGCCAGGCGACATGCTTCGACGCTCCCGATGACAGCAAGTGCTACTCTCCGGGCAACACGAGCACATTTGTGTTCTGCGGCTATCATGGCGCCATCGACTTCCCCGATTTGGGCCATGTGATTTACACTGTCGAGCCGTATCAGGCTGTCAATGAGTGCTCGAACTACTTCGTCTCGCGCTCTGGGCACAGCGTGATCCAGGATGCGACGCTGCGCATTCTCGGGCACGACCTCTTCGGGGCCGTCACCAATCCAGATATTTCCAACGGCTTCGTCAACGCCGGGGGGAGTGAAATTGGCGACATCTGCAACGGGACTCAGTTTTCGATCCCATTGACCTCGTCCGAATATGTGGTCCAGCTCGGATACTCGAACATCTCGCACGCCTGCGCTTCTTTGCCATGAGGCCGCCGCCATCTCTCGCGACGCGCGCGAGAGATGGCGTTTGGGCGTCAGGCTTGCGCAGGCGCAAAGCCCCGCTGGCGCAGCAGGGGTTCGACCGTCGGCATTCTGCCGCGAAAAGCCGCATACGCCTCTGCCGCATCCCGCGCGCCGCCCGCTGCGTAGATAAAATCCTTGAGCCGCGTCGCCACGTCGGGCGCGAAGGGATCGCCCTTCTCCTTGAAGGCCTCGAAGGCGTCGGCGTCCAGCACCTCGGCCCACAGATAGCTGTAATAGCCGGCGGAGTAGCCGTCGCCGGAGAAGATGTGGCTGAAATGCGGGAGCCGGTGCCGCATCACAATTTCCTGCGGCATGGCGAGACGCGACAGCGCTTCCGCCTCAAAGGCGCTGGCGTCGACGCTGGCCGCGCTGCGGTCGTGAACGTCCAGATCGACATAGGCCGAGGCGCAGAATTCGACTGTCGCGAAGCCCTGGTTGAAATGGCGCGAGGCGACGATGCGCTCGAGAAGGTCGTCGGGCATGGGGGCGCCCGTTTCGGCGTGCAGCGCATATTCCCGCAACACGACCGGCTCCAATAGCCAATGTTCATATAGCTGCGAAGGCAGCTCCACGAAATCGCGCGCAACATTGGTTCCCGCAACGAGCGGATAGGTCACGTCCGAGAGCATCCCATGCAGTCCGTGACCAAACTCATGGAAGAGCGTGCGTGCGTCGTCGAGGCTCAGCAAGGCCGGCGCGCCGTCGGCTCCCTTGGTGAAGTTCATCACATTGACGATGATCGGACGCACCTCGCCATCGAGCTTTTGCTGCGATCGGAAATCCGACATCCAGGCGCCGCTGCGCTTCGACGGCCGCGCGAAATAATCGGCGAGAAACAGCGCGACATGTCTTCCGTCGGTGTCGAGAACCTCGAAGGCGCGCACGTCGGGGTGATAGAGCTTCAGGCCCTTCTGCTCGACGAAACGCAGGCCGAAGAGCTTCCCGGCGACGTCGAAGGCCGCCGCCATGATCTTTTCGAGCTGGAAGTAGGGGCGCAGCGAAGCCTGATCGAGATCGTAAAGGTTCTTGCGCACGCGCTCGGCGTAATAACGCCAGTCATGTGCGGCGACGGTGAAATTAGCGCCTTCCTTCTCGACCATCGCCTGGATATGCGCGCGCTCTTCGGCGGCGCGCGCCAGCGCCGGCGTCCAGACGCGATCGAGAAGATCGCGTACGGCGCCCGGCGTCTTCGCCATCGTGTCGTCCAGCTTGTAATCGGCGAAGGTTTCGAAGCCGAGAAGCCGTGCGCGCTCTTCGCGCAGAGACAGGATTTCACGAATGATCGCGCGATTGTCGGTATCGCCGCCATTCTCGCCCCGGCTCGCCCAGGCCCTGAAAACGATCTCGCGCAGATCGCGCCGTTCGGAGCTCTGAAGAAAAATCTCCGCGCTCGATCGCGCGAGCGTCACGGCGTATTTGCCGGGCGAGCCGCGCTCGGCGGCGACGCGCGCGGCCGCCGCGCGGAAGTCTGCCGAAAGCCCGTCGAGATCGCTCTCGTCCAGAAGCAGAAGCCAGGAGGATTCGTCCGCGAGAACGTTCTGCGAGAAGCGCGTGGAGAGGCCGGCGAGCCGCTCCAATATCTCCGTCATGCGCGCCTTGTCCGTCTCGTTCAGCTTCGCGCCGGCGCGGACGAAATTCTTGTAGGTGAGCTCCAGAACGCGGGCTTGCTCCGGGGCGAGACCGAGACTGTCGCGTTTCGCGTAAAGCGTTTCGACCCGGCGAAACAGCACAGGGTTCATGGAAATTTCGCTGGAATGGCGCGAGAGCGCGGCGGCCATGTCGCGCTCGATATCCTGCATCTCGGGATTGGTGTCGGTGGCGGTCAGGTTCCAGAAAACCGAGCCCACGTCGGTCAGGAGGCTCCCGGCGCGTTCGAGCGCCTCGATCGTGTTCGCGAAATCCGGTTCGGCGGGGTTTTGCGCGATGGCGTCGATTTCGGTCCGGTGCCGCGCCAGCGCTGTTTGGAAGGCGGGGCGAAAATGTTCGGGCTTGATCTCGCCGAAGGGGGGCAGTCCAAAAGGCGCCGTCCAAGGCGCCGTCAGCGGGTTCGACATGAGAGTTCTTTCCTGGTCGTCGCGTTTTCACGCAATTTGGCGGCCAGAATAGCGGCTTTTCCTCCCCTAAGACATCAGGACTGTATCGAAGCCCCGCCGACCCCCCTCTGGTCGACGGTCTTTTAGCGACGATTCACTCTTCGTCGTCGTCGCTCGCCTCTTCGCGATGCGCTTCGGAAACGGCCGAAGCGACGTCGGCGACGGAGAGGAACTCGTCCTTGTCCACGTCGCGGAGAATGTCGCCCAGACTTTCGGAACTGTCCTTCGTCCAGTTGACCTCCTCCTTGCCGTGCTGGCGGATCAGGTCCTCTTTCGAGATCGGGAAGCTCGTCCCGTGCAGCGCCTGCGTCACCGAGGCGACGCCGAAGGCGAAGCCCTTTGCAGGGCCCTTATGGCCGCTGCCGCGTCCCTCGCCCGTGTTTTCGGTCGTCCGAGGCATGCGATCCTCCGCTCTAGTGCTTCTTGCCCTTGCCGGAAGAGCCGCCGCTCTCGGCGCGCTTGCCTTCCTCGATGAGCTCCTTCACGCGCTGCCCGCCCTTGTGGCCGAGCTCGGAATAGCCCTCGGGACCCAGCTCTTCCTTACGGATTTCGCCGCCCATCTTGCCGGCTTCCTTGACGGTCATCGGCCCTTTCGCGCCCGATTTGCCGCCCTGCGATCCTGTCTGTTTCTGTGGCATCGTTTCTTACCTTTCGCGACGAAGCTCAATCAGGCCTCGCCGTCCTCTTCTTCTTCGTCGTTGGCATTTTCGATTTCTTCGCCGCCATCCGCCCGCTCGGCGCGCTTGCCTTCTTCGACAAGCTGCTTCACGCGCTGGCCGCCCTTATGGCCGCCGAGCCGTCCCGCTTCCTCGACGGTCATCTGCCCCGGCCGCGCCGGCGGCTTTTCCTGCTCGGTTTGTTTCTGCGCCATGTTTGCCTCCTTTCATGCGAGGAGCTGTCAGTGGCGCGGCTTGCTGCGTCCGCGGCTCTCGCCGCCTTCGCTCTCTTCGTCCTCGCTCATCTTGGAGCCTTCGCCGCCGCCCTCGGCGCGCTTGCCTTCTTCGATAAGCTGCTTCACGCGCTGGCCGCCCTTATGGCCGAGCTCCGAATAGCCTTCCGGGCCGAGCTGCTCCTTGCGCGCTTCGCCGCCCATCTTGCCCATCTCGGAATAGCCTTCCGGGCCGAGCTGCTCCTTGCGCGCTTCGCCGCCCTTCTTGCCCATCTCGGAATAGCCCTCGTGGCCGAGCTGCTCCTTGCGGACCTCGCCGCCCATCTTCCCGATCTCGGAATAGCCTTCCGGGCCGAGCTCTTCCTTGCGGATCTCGCCGCCCATCTTGCCGGCTTCCTGCACCGTCATCGTGCCTTTGGGCTTCTGCGTGCCTTTTTCCTGTTCTGTGCCATGCTGGCGGGCCATTGTGACCTCCCGTTACAAACTGCGCTGGAAGTTCGGGGCCGGTTCTCTTGTCCCCTGCCGAAACGAACGCCCGAGCGCATGTTCCGGTCCTCGATGGCTGCTTGCCGGCCAGCGCTTTGTCCAAGCCGAGCAGCCTTCCTTCTGGGTGTCGCGGCGCCGGCGCTTCAGCTGCTGAAACGCCGGTCGCACTCGCCAAACCATCGAAGATCAGCGCTAGATCGGTTGCCCGCTGAGCATGGGAAGTAAGTACGAATACGTAACCGGGCGTTCATCCCGCAAAGAGGCGCGCGACGCTTTCGCCAGTGGTGTTTTTTCTCCCGCGGCCAGCATGTTTGGCGCGCTCTTGGCCGCGACCTTTTTCGTCTCCCATGCGTTGAAAGGGCATGAGCCCCACGGATGCGCGGCTCGATCGTAATCGACTCCGCGCCGGTGCGCTGCGTACGGTCTATGAGCGAGCCTTTTATTATTTCTCGGCTGATTGGCGCTGGATCGCGACGCTTGTCGCGCTGATTGGCGTTTCCGTCGCGGTGGGCCTTCTCGAAGCATGGCCGCTCGCCATTCTCGTCGACACCGTTCTCACGCACGAGCCGAGGACCGGCTGGCTGCATCATTATTTCCTGGCCGTGCTGCCGCCGGACAAGCCGGGGCAAATCATGGGCCTCGTGCTCATCGGCCTGGCCTTCCAGGTCGTCGGCTACGCGGCGTGGATGGCGCGCATGATGATCAACGCCTATCTGAGCGCCTGGGGCACGACGCGCGTGCGCGCGAATCTCTTTGGCAAGCTGCAGCGACTGGATCTCGCCTATCACCAGTCGCGGCCACTAGGCGATTCCCTTTATCGCCTCACCACCGACGCTTTCGGGCCGTGGGGCATCGTCGACATCACCATCGGCACCTCTGTCGCGTCGGTGACGCTTACCGTGATGACCGCAATCATGCTCTCTCGCAATGTCGGGCTTACGGTCGCGGCCTTCGCCGTCGCGCCGCTCATATTGTGGAGCAATTGGCGCTTCGGGCTGCGCATTCATCAACGCGCGCTCGAGTCGAAGCAGATCGACGCCGAGCTCACCGCGCATATCCAGCAGGCGATGACGCGCGTGCCGCTCTCGCAGGCGTTCCGGCGCGAGCCTTGCGAGTTTCAACGTTTCGACGAGGCCGTGTCGCGCAGCGTGAAGGCCGTGCTGCGCCTCAATTGGCAGGAGCAGCTCTATCCCCTCGCGCGCGACACGATCCTTTCCATCGGCTCCGCCTTCATCCTCGGCTATGGCGGCTGGCTCGTTTATCGCGACCAGTTTCTGGCGCCCGTTCCCGACGGCATGACCGTCGGCGCGCTCATCGTCTTCATGGACTATTTGCGCAAGCTCTGGGATCCGTTGAAATGGCTCGCCGAGTTCTTCTCGAAGATCCGTACCTTCGAGGCCGCCGCACGCCGCGTGTTCTTCGTGCTGGACGCGCCCGAAGCGATCGCGGACAAGCCAAATGCGCGTCCCCTCGCGCCGCGCCCGCGCCGTCTCGTTTTCGATCATGTGTCCTTTGGCTATGAGCCGGGCCGTCTTGTTTTGTCGGATGTCACGGCGACGATTGCGCCCGGCGAGATGATAGCCTTCGTCGGGCCGAGCGGCACGGGCAAGAGCTCGCTCCTCAAGCTCATGTTGCGTTTTCACGATCCCTCACGCGGCGCCGTGCGGCTCGACGGCGTCGATGCGCGGGACGTGAGGCTCGCCGATCTACGCGCCCATTTCGCTTTCGTGACGCAGGATAATCTCATGCTGCCCACGAGCGTGGCCGAGAACATCGCTTATGGGCGTCCCTCAGCCTCGCGCGAGGAGATCGAAGCGGCGGCGACGCTTGCGGGCGCCGCGGATTTCGTGGACGACCTGCCCAAGCGCTACGACACGATCCTCAGCGAAGGCGGCGCAAATCTCTCCGGCGGACAGCGCCAGCGCATCGCTATTGCGCGCGCCCTTCTCAGCGCGGCGCCTTTCCTCATTCTCGACGAGCCGACGAGCGCGCTCGATCCGCAGAATGAGCAGATGCTCGTCGAGACGCTGCATCGGTTGAAACGCCGCCGCACGATCGTGCTCGTCACGCACCGGCTGCATTCGGTCGTTGATTGCGACCGCATTTTCATGATGGATGCGGGCCGCATCGTGGAGCGCGGCGCCCACGAGCAGCTTCTTGCGCAAGCCGGCGCCTATGCGGCCCTCTGGCGTGGGGAGCTGACGGAGCGGCAGGCGCAGTCCGCGCCGGCGCTGGAAAAGAGCGCCCCGGCGCGAAATCCAATATTCTATAGATATAGTTGACTAAAGGGTGGCGGCGCGATAGAACGCAAGCGTCGCCCGCAGAGAGCTTGCGAGCAAATGCAAAAGGAATGCGTTCATTGCCTCCGGAAGTCGGCCCGCAAATTCTCATGACTGCCGGCCGTTCACGCCGCGGGCCGGCGCCGATCAAGCTCGCAGACGCATCGTTGCAGGCGCTGATTCCCAAGGCGGAAGAGGCCGAACAATTTCTCAAGGCGCTCGCCAATGCGCACAGATTGATGATCCTCTGCGAATTGCTCGAGGGCGAAGCCTGCGTCACGCAGTTGCAGAAGGCCGTTGGGCTCAGCCAGTCGTCGCTCTCCCAGCATCTTGCGCGACTGCGGCAGGATGCGCTGGTGAAGACGCGCCGGGAATCCCGGACCATTTATTACTCGCTCGCGGATGACCGGGTTAAGCGCATGATCGCCCTGCTGCACGACATCTTCTGCGCCGTCCGGGTAGATTAACGAGCCTCGTTCACTCAGCGACAGGTTGGAAGGCGGACCGGCTCGAGCCGACGCCTCGACGCGCTCTGCATCCCCCTGATTCGCTGCTGGAAATCAATGTTTTTATTCTCCGCAATTTCGCGGGAAGGAAACAATTTTAACCATCCTGCTAATCCTCTGATGAGGAGTTTACTTTACTCCTTCGCGCATCGGGATAACCCTTTGATAACCATTGCGACCATGCGCCGAAGACGCGCGGGCCCCTGGTTTCGCTCGGGCAGGAGCACGAATGAAGCAGCCGATCACGCGCGAACTTTACTCTTATTGGAGCCGGCTGAAGGGCGCCCGTCTTGCGCCGGAACATAATGACATCGACCTTTTGGCGATCCGCCATCTGCTCGCTGACGTCTTCACCATTCAGATCGACAGGCTGCGGCAATTCCCGTTCAGAATGTGCGGCACGCGGATCAACGCCTACTGGCTGTCGGAACAGAAGGGCCGGTCCTTCCTCGATCTGTGGGAGGCCGAGGATCGCCGCCGGGTCTCCTCCGCGATCGCGGCCGTCCTGGACGGAGTCGAGCCGCTCGTCGCGGGCGCGCATATCGACGCGCATGAAAGCGCCGCGCTCGACATGGAATTATTGCTGCTGCCGCTGCGTCACTTTGGAAAGACGCATGCGCTGATGCTGGGCGCCCTGACGCCGGCGCAGGACCCCGCATGGCTCGGGCGAAGACGGGCGCCCGCCCTGGCTCTTCGCTCGATGCGCATCGTTCACGCAAGCGAACTGCGAATGCCGACGCTGCGCCATGCCGACGCTCCCGGGCCGCCTAACCTCGTGATCCACGAGGGCGGCAAGGCGGGGGAGAGCGCTCGCCTCTAACCCGCTCACCCGTGCAGGCCGGGCGCCTCATGGCCGGTGCGGGCGACATATTCCGTGTAGCCGCCTTCATATTTGTGGACGCCTTCAGGCGTCAGCTCCAGCACGCGATTGGAAAGCGCCGCAAGGAATCGGCGATCATGCGAGACGAAGAGCATGGCGCCCTCGTAATTGCCGAGCGCCGTAATGAGCATTTCCTTCGTTGCGAGGTCGAGATGGTTCGTCGGTTCGTCGAGCACGAGGAAGTTCGGCGGATCGTAGAGCATCTTCGCCATGACGAGCCGCGCCTTCTCGCCGCCCGACAGCACGCGGCACTTCTTCTCGGCGTCGTCTCCCGAGAAGCCGAAGCAGCCCGCGAGCGTGCGCAGCGAGCCTTGCCCCGCCTGCGGGAACGCGTCCTCCAGCGTCTCGAACACCGTGCGGTCGCCGTCCAGCAGGTCCATGGCGTGCTGCGCGAAATAGCCCATCTTGACGCTCGCGCCGATATTCACCGCGCCGTCATCGGGCTGCGCGGAGCCGGCGACGAGCTTCAGCAGCGTCGACTTTCCGGCGCCGTTGACGCCCATCACGCACCAGCGCTCCCTGCGGCGCACGGCGAAATCGAGGCCCTCATAGATGGTGCGGCTGCCATAGCTCTTGTGAATGCTCTTGAGCGTCGCAACGTCGTCGCCCGAACGCGGGGCCGGACGGAACTCGAAAAGGATGGTCTGGCGGCGGCGCGGCGGCTCCACCTTCTCGATCTTGTCGAGTTTCTTCACGCGGCTCTGCACCTGCGCGGCATGCGAGGCGCGCGCCTTGAAGCGCTCGATGAATTTGATCTCCTTGGCGAGCATCGCCTGCTGGCGCTCATATTGCGCCTGCATCTGCTTCTCGTTTTGCGCGCGTTGCGCTTCGTAGAATTCGTAATCGCCCGAATAGGTCGTGAGCGAGCCGCCGTCGATCTCGATGATCTTGGAGACGATGCGGTTCATGAACTCGCGGTCATGCGAGGTCATGAGCAACGCGCCTTCATAGCCTTTCAGGAACGCTTCGAGCCAGATGAGGCTTTCAATGTCGAGATGGTTGCTCGGTTCGTCGAGCAGCATGACATCGGGGCGCATGAGGAGAATGCGGGCGAGCGCGACGCGCATCTTCCAGCCGCCGGAGAGCGCGCCGACGTCGCCGTCCATCATCTCCTGCGTGAAGTTCAGCCCCGCGAGCACTTCCCGCGCGCGGCCCTCGAGCGCATAGCCGTCGAGCTCCTCGAAGCGGCCCTGCACCTCGCCATAGCGCTCGATGATCGCGTCCATGTCGTCCTGGTCGGGGTCCGCCATGGCGGCCTCCAGCTCTTTAAGCTCGGCCGCCACCTCGCTCACCGGTCCGGCGCCGTCCATGACCTCGGTCACGGCGCTGCGGCCCGACATTTCCCCGACATCCTGGTCGAAATAGCCGATGGTCACGCCGCGATCGACGGAGACCTGCCCTTCGTCGGGCAGCTCCCGCCCGACCATCATGCGAAAGAGCGTGGATTTGCCGGCGCCGTTCGGGCCGACGAGCCCCACCTTCTCGCCCTTGAGGAGCGACGCGGAGGCCTCGATGTAAAGGATCTGGGAGCCGTTCTGCTTGCTGACGTTTTCGACGCGGATCATGTCTTTGGGAGAGCCGGAGGGAAGGGATTGGGCGCCCTTATGGCACGTCTCCCCCCGGCAAGGTAAAGCCTATTTCGCCCGCGCCTCCCAGACCGGGGCCTTCGGCTGGGTCAAATCCAGCGTCCAGTTCAGCCGGCTGATGAAATTATAGCCGAGAATGAAGGGCGTCTGAGGCCCCAGCGCCTCCCGCAACACGCCGAAATCATAGGCGAGCGCATAAACGCCCTTGAGAACCCGGCCCCCGCCCAGATCGAGCGATTTGACGCTGTAGATCTTCGACGTGAACGCCGCGCCGCCGGCCTCGCTCGCCTTGCCCTTGCGCTTAACGAGCGTGAAGAGGCCCTTGTGGCTGTCGACGAATTTCTGGTCCACGGCGGAGATTTCCGCGCCCGTGTCGAAGAGCCCGACGACGGTCGTATTGCCTAGTTTCACCGCGAGGCCGACGAGCTTCTGCTCCGGGCCGATCAACCGGAACGGCGTCGGATGAACCGGCGGGTCGCCGAAAAAGGTCATTTCGCGCTTCGTGAAATCAAGCGAAAAGCGCGCGCCCTTGAAGAAATCGAGGCCGAGGAGATCGTCGCCGTCATTCGCCGCGCAGCGCGCGACCTCGTATTTGGCGCGGGCGATCCCGTTTCCCTGAGCGGCTTTGATCTCGACATTCTTCGCCTCGACATCGTCGCAGCGGACCGTCCGCCCGGACGCCCCCGTGGAGTCGCTCTGCCCGATGACGGCGAGATCCCTGTTCCAGGGCGCCAGGGCGACGCGCGTCGTGGAGGCGCCCGTATCGAGCCGCATCGTCCCCATCATGTTTCCAAAGCGCATGGGCAGATAGATTCGGCCGCCGCCGAAATCCGCCTGCGTCAGCGTCATCGGAACGACCGAGCGGCCGGGCTCGGCGCGGAGGTCGGCGGCGAATAGCAGGGAGGCGCATAAAAAGGCGAGGCGTCCAGGCGTCTTCATCTGTGCATGTCACCTATTCAAAAATGCCTTTGGGAAATATCCGCGCCCCGCGCGCGTTCTGCAATGGGCGTGCAAGCTCCCTAAGCCACGGAGCCTGTCCCGGCGATTGAGCGCGACAGGAGCGACGATATGGTTGCGGTTACGTTCCCCGACGGGGCTTCCCGTCAGTTCGAGCCCGGCGTCACGGGCTTCGACATCGCCAAGAGCATCTCACCCTCTCTCGCCAAGCGCACTGTCGCCATGACGCTCGACGGCGAGCTCGTCGATCTCATGAAGCCCGTCAAAAAGGACGCGAAGATCGAGTTCGTCTCGCGCGACGATCCGCGCGCGCTGGAACTGATCCGCCACGACGCGGCCCATGTGCTGGCCGAAGCCGTGCAGGAGCTTTATCCCGGCACGCAGGTGACGATCGGCCCCGTGATCGAAAATGGCTTTTATTACGATTTCCATCGCGCCGAGCCCTTCACGCTCGAGGACCTGCCGGTCATCGAGAAGAAGATGAAGGAGATCATCGCGCGCGACGCGCCGATCGTGCGCGAAGAGTGGGACCGCGACCACGCCAAGACATGGTTCATCGCCAAGGGCGAGACCTTCAAGGGCGAGCTGATCGACAGCATCAAGTCGGACGAACCGCTCTCCGTCTACAAGCAGGGCGACTGGCTCGATCTCTGCCGCGGCCCGCATCTGCCGTCGGTCGGCAAGGTCGGCACGGCGTTCAAGCTGATGAAGGTCGCCGGCGCCTATTGGCGCGGCGATTCGACGAAGCCGATGCTCTCGCGCATCTACGGCACGGCCTGGGCGACGCAGGAGGATCTCGACGCCTATCTGCACCGGCTGGAGGAAGCCGAGCGCCGCGACCATCGCCGCCTCGGGCGCGAGATGGATCTCTTCCATTTCCAGGAAGAAGGGCCGGGCGCGATCTTCTGGCATCCCAAGGGCTGGACGCTTTCCAGACGCTGATCGCCTACATGCGCCGCAAGCAGAAGGCGGCGGGCTATACGGAAGTCAACACGCCGCAGGTGCTCGACCGCGCCCTGTGGGAGACGTCGGGCCATTGGCAGACCTATCGCGAGAACATGTTCGTCACCAAGACGGAGGACGAGCGCGTCTTCGCGATCAAGCCGATGAACTGCCCCGGCCATGTGCAGATCTTCAAGAACGGCCTGAAGTCCTATCGCGATCTGCCGGTGAAGATCGCCGAGTTCGGCGTCGTTCATCGCTACGAGCCTTCCGGCGCGCTGCACGGCATGATGCGCGTGCGCGCCTTCACGCAGGACGACGCGCATATCTTCTGCTCCGAAGACCAGATCATGGAAGAGGCGCTGAAGATCAACGATCTCATCCTGACGATCTATCGCGACTTCGGCTTCGACGACGTCGTGGTGAAGCTCTCGACGCGGCCGGAAAAGCGCGTGGGCTCGGACGAGCATGGGACAAGGCGGAAGCGGCGCTTGGGCGCGTGCTGGAAGAACTCGGCAAGCGCGGTCTCAAGACGAGCATCCAGGAAGGCGAAGGCGCGTTCTACGGGCCGAAGCTCGAATACGTGCTGCGCGACGCCATCGGCCGCGAATGGCAATGCGGCACGACGCAGGTCGACTTCAATCTGCCGGCCGCGTTTCGGTGCGTTCTACATCGACGCCGACAGCGGAGAAGAAGACGCCGGTCATGGTGCATCGCGCCATGTTCGGCTCGCTCGAGCGCTTCACCGGCATCTGATCGAGCATTACGCCGGCCATCTGCCGCTGTGGCTCTCGCCGTTGCAGATCGTCATCTGCACGATCACGCAGGAGGCGGACGACTACGCCTATGAAGTGGCGGCGACGGCGCGCAAGCTCGGCATGAATGTCGACGTCGACGCGCGCAACGAGAAGATCACCTACAAGGTGCGCGAACACTCGCTCGCCAAGGTTCCGGTGCTTCTCGTCGCGGGCAAGAAGGAGGCGGCGGAGCGCACGATTTCCATGCGCCGTCTGGGCTCGCAGCAGCAGACGCAGATGGGGATCGACGAAGCTCTGAAGTTGCTGGGCGACGAGGCGACGCCGCCGGACGTGCGGGGGTAGGGGATCGCCCCCTCCCCAACCCTCCCCCGCTTCGCGGGAGAGGGAACAAATTGCCGGTTCATTGAACCTCGGACACGGGCCCGGACAGCGCAACACCCCTTCTCCCGCAAAGCGGGGGAAGGTGGCGCGACGCGCCGGATGGGGGCGCGAGCGTTAGAGCGCCAACAGCGCCAATGCCGTGGCCGGCGCGCAATTTGCAGCGGCGACGCGCAACTCGTCCGATGCAGCAACGATGAAAGCGGCAAAGTCGCGATAGCTGCGGCCCTGCCTCTGCGCGAGTCGCTCGGCAACAGCGCGACCAACCCCGGCGCCGATGAAAGACGCGTCGGGCGCAATCGCATTGCGAGAGGCGAGCAATGCGATCTGATCTTCGATGACGCGCATTTGCGCGCGGGCGAAATATGCGGCGAGAGAAAAAGCCTGAGCGTCTGAGAACTCGGCCCCGTCGCGCCCGACGACTCGCGCCAGGCGCGCGCGCGACGCCGCGACGGTTTTCGGCCTTCCATCCGCCGTCGGCGACAGATCGGCCGCGCTATCTCCCTCTTGCAGGTCGCCAAGCGCGCGCCTTACGTCAGCCATCGACGCGAAGGCCTCGTTGACGAGCGGCGTCCATTGGCCGCCGACAGGCGCAAGGCGCGCATAGGCTTGCGGGGCGCCGCGCGAAAAGCCAGCATAGGCAAGTTCGCCGCAGGCAAGTCGTTCGGCGTCGGTCGCGCCCTGCGCGTCGACGCGGCCATTGCTGATCGGGACGAGGTCCGTCGTCGTCGAGCCCATGTCGATGAACAGCGCGTCGCTGCAATGCTGCGTGACAAGCTCGGCGCTGGCGCGCCAATTGGCGGAGGCGACGGCTTCCGCCGCATCGGCGACCGAGCTGCGAAGGATGAAGCCGCGCGCGCCCGCGTAAAAAAGAAGATCGCCCGCGCCGATCTCGCGCGCGGCGATGGCCGCGACCGAAACGACGCCTGCGGAGCGATCCTCGAAGGCGTCTGACAATTCGGCCGTCATGGTGACGCGATGACGCGCGGCGGGGCCGAGTTCGGCGAGGGTCTCGCGGATCGGCGCTTCGAGATGCGCGAGGCCCAGATGCGGCGCGCAGGCGCGCTGCGTCACCGCGACGATGCGCCCGTTCTCGGCGCGGGCCGCCTTCACATGCGCGCCGCCAATGTCCCAGCCGATGGTTGCGGTCATGCTCTTCTCGAAAAGAAAAAGGGGAGCCGCAAGGCCCCCCTTCAAATCTTGGCCCAGGCCCGAACCTTAGTTCGGAGCGAAGGGGTGCTTGGCGTCGTTGCGCTTGGCGACGACTTCCGAAGCCTTCGGCTCGCCGGCGACGGCGCGGGCGATGGCTTCCTTCGTGGCCTGGTAGTTGTAGTCCTGGATCTTCTTGTCGTCGTTGGCGTCCCAGTGAATGAACACGCCGACCGAGATGAAGAGGTCGTCAGCTTCGTCGACCGGAATCACGCCCTCGGCGACCGAGTCGGCGACGGCCTTGGCGACGCCGTGCTGGGCCGGGCCGAACATCTGGACGGCCTGCTTGGCGCCCTTGATCGTGACCTTGTTGAACAGGATCGTGTTGGGCTTGCAGAGCAGGTTCGGGGCGACGACCGCGAGAAGGGTCGTGAAGCCGTCCTTGTTGTTGACGAGCGCGTTCGCGAAAGCGAGCTCGGCGGCCGAACCGCGCGGACCCATGATGAGGTCGATGTGAGCGACTTCGTTGCCTTCGCCGACGAGCGACTCGCCGACGAGCATCTTGTTGATCTTCGCCATGTGCGTTTCCTTTCGAAGAAACCTACGCCCCGCCGCAGCGGCGGGCGTTTGGGGAAAGCGCCGTGCGCATAATTGCGCCGGCCTTGAGAAGCGCCGCGGGCCTTCCGCGGCGCGCACTCAATCAGTTTCGCGTGACTTTGCCAAGACTATCGCTCCGGCGATCGACCTGGCCCACGCGATTTAACTCAAACCAGCTTGCGCGCCAGGGCGAAAGCGTGACGGAAATCGAGGCAGAGCGGCTTGTCGGATTCGACCATCTGCTTGAAGAGGCCCGATTCCGTACCGTATTTGACGTTGCCG
Source organism: Methylocystis parvus (assembly GCF_049675845.1). Taxonomy (GTDB): domain Bacteria; phylum Pseudomonadota; class Alphaproteobacteria; order Rhizobiales; family Beijerinckiaceae; genus Methylocystis; species Methylocystis parvus_A. The sequence goes on along the minus strand of NZ_CP187161.1, from coordinate 1,682,198 downwards.
ATCGCCAGCGCGCCGATGCCGAGCGCGCCGTGATCGGAGATCACGACGCCATTGTCGTGCAGGCCGCAGCCCTCGACGCCGAGCGGCGGAACGGCGTTGACGTCGGCGGCGATGAGCAGGTTCTTGGCGGCGTTGAGATCGGCCTTGGAGAGCACCTGCACGCCGGCGCGGGCGCAGCACAACGCGATCTCGTGATCGAGAAGCAGGCTGCGCACCATTTCCTGCGAGCTGCCGTCAGCCGGCTTCACCTTGATGTTGAAGCGCTTCGACATTTCGTCAGCCTGCTTGGCGACGCGATCGAGGCCCGAATAGCCGACAATGGTGACTTCCGCGCCTTCCAGCGCGGCGATCACCGCGGAGGAATAGCCCACGACGCCCGTTGCGCCGTAAATGACGATCTTGGCGCCCTTGAGCTCGCGCTGCTTCTTTTCCTTCAGCACCTTCTCGGTGCAGGCGACCATCGCGCCGGCGGTGGTGAAGGAGCCGTAGGGATCGGCGAAGAGCGACACTTCGAAAGGCTTCAGCAGCGCCTTCTGGGCGGCTTCGAGCATGTCGAGCGCGAGCACCGCGTCGCGGCCGGCGAAGAAGATGCCGGTCTTCAGAGCGGCGGAGGGGGCGCGGGAGAACATCGCGTCCTGGACGAGCGCGGTGACTTCGTCGAGCGTGACGTTGGTGTAGGGAATCGCGGCGTCGTAGCCGGCGTCGAGGGCCATGTTCACGTCGAAGGGGCTCATATGCTTCAACGTGCTGAGCATATGCAGGATTGCTTTGGCCATTGGAAAATCCCTAACCTTTGTCGTTCTGGCCCGGCGCCGAACGGCGGGCGCGGCGGGAGGACAGGCTCCGGCTCTGTCAATTTTCGATGATTCCGGGCATGAAGAATGGCGCGCAGGGCGCCGGGCCCCGCCCGGAGCGACGATGAGGCTTAGAGCCCAGAATGTGGCCAATGTCCAGAGGCGAATACGCCGCAGCAGGGGCTTTCCCCGGGCCTTTCCCGCCTTCGCCCGGTTGACGCTCGGCAGGCTTGGACTTATAAGGCGCGCGATCAGGGCTCGGCGCGAGAGCGGCGGGCCTTTGCTGTCGTTTCCACCCATCCGCTGACGGCTGTGGGCTCAAAGGCCCCTCCCGGCGCATGGATTGTCTAAAACGGTTCGAAAGGAAGTTCCATGTCCCGGCGTTGCGAGCTGACCGGCAAGGGCGTGCAGACGGGCAATCTCGTCAGCCACTCCAATCGCAAGACGCGCACGCGTTTCCTGCCCAATCTCGTCAATGTGACGCTCGCCTCCGAGGCGCTGGCCCGCTCGGTGCGCCTGCGCATCTCGGCGGCGGCGCTCCGTTCGGTCGAGCATCGCGGCGGCCTCGACGCCTTCCTGGCCAAGGCGCATGACGAGGAACTGTCGCAGGGCGCCCGCGCCCTCAAGCGCGAGATCGAGAAGAAGCAGGCTGGCGCGACCGCCTGATTGCGCAAGATCGTTCTGGTCCGGCACGGCCCCGTCGCTTTGAAGGCGTCGGGGCTTTTGTCGTTCGAGGACTTTCAGGCGTATATCGCCGCCTACGAATCATCGGGCCTTGTCGAGGCTGCGACACCGCCTGAAGAACTTTTCAGGCAGGTAGCCGACATCTCGACGGTCTTTGCGAGCAATGCGCCGCGTGTTGTCGAGACGCTGGCGCGGCTTCGTCTTGAGCCAAATGTCGTTTCATTGGAATTCCGGGAAGCGCCGCCGAGTGCGCCCAGGGCGACGCTGCGCCTGCCGGCCATCGTCTGGCTCGGACTGGCGCGCGCCCGCGGCGAATTCAGCCCCGCCCTCGCAAGCGCGCGCGGCGACCTTCGCAGCCGCGCCGCCGCTTGCGCCGAACGGCTGATCGAGGCCAGTCAATCGGGTCCCGCGGCGCTTGTCGGCCATGGCTGGTTCAATCGCTATGTTGCTGGGGCGCTGACGGCGCGCGGCTGGCGGCGGGCCGGCGGTCCCGGCTTCGCCGGCCCTTGGGGATATTTGAGCCTCGAGCGTCACGTCGGCTGAAAGGCAGTTTATCCCGAACGCTGCGCAGCCTTGCGGAGCGCGCTCTAGCTAACTGCTGATCGGCGGGCGGCGAGGAGCGCGCAATGACTTATTTCATGTTCAGCACAGGCATAGAAAACAGCAGTCCCAAAATCGCGCATGGGCGCAAGCGCATCGACGAGATGGAGCTTTGCGGCCATTACCGGCGTTGGCGCGAGGATTTCGACCTCGTCGAAGATCTGGGGGTGAACAAGCTGCGCTACGGCGTGCCGCTGCACAGGACATGGCTGGGGCCCGGCCGCTATGACTGGGAATTCTCCGACCTCGCTTTCAGCGACCTGCACGCGCGCGGAATCTTCCCCATCGCCGATCTCTGTCATTTCGGCGTGCCGGACTGGATCGGAGATTTCCAGAACCCGGATTTTCCGGAGCTCTTCGCGGGTTATGCGAGAGACTTCGCGATCCGCTATCCGTTCGTGCAACTCTATACGCCCGTTAACGAGATGTATGTCTGCGCGACCTTCTCGGCCGCCTATGGGTGGTGGAACGAGCAGCTGACGACGGACCGGGGCTTCGTCGCCGCGCTCAAGCACATCGTGAAGGCCAATGTTCTCGCGATGTACGCGATCCTCGCCGTGCGTCCCGACGCGATCTTCGTTCAAAGCGAATCGACCGAGTATTTCCACGCGGAAAATCCGCGGGCGCTCGGTCCGGCGGAGCTGCTCAACGAAAGGCGGTTTCTGTCGCTCGACCTCAATTACGGTTGGCGCGTCAATTCGGAAATGTTCCGTTTCCTGATGGATAACGGCATGACCCTCGAAGAATACGACTTCTTCATGCGCGAGCATCTGAAGAGCCACTGCATCATGGGAAACGATTATTACGGGCGCAACGAGCATAATGTGACAGAGGAAGGCAAGACGTCCTCTTCGGGCGAGATTTTCGGCTATAACGAGATTACGCGCCAATATTACGAGCGCTACCGCCTTCCGGTGATGCACACCGAAACCAATACATGCGAAGGGCCGAGCGGCGATGAGGCCGTGCGATGGCTGCGCAAGGAGTGGGCGAACGTCCTGCGCGTCAGAAACAGCGGCATGCCCATTGTCGGCTTCACCTGGTATTCGCTCACAGACCAGATCGATTGGGACATCGAACTGCGCGAGGCCCGCGGCAGGGTTTGGCCGGTCGGCCTTTACGATCTCGATCGCAAGCCGCGCGCCGTCGGTAAGGCCTATAAGCAGCTCATCAAGGACTGGCGTGAAGTGCTGCCCGCGCAGAGCGTCTGCCTCACCGTGCCGCTCGCGCCCTATGGGGCCGGAGAATTGGGCGTCGCCGTGCGGCCGATCGAGGCGGAGCGGACGGAGGCACAGGCGAGTTCGGGGTAGTCATTCGATTGCCGTTCAGGTTGCCCGCGGCCCGCGCGCTCCGATGTAATTCGCGAAAGGGAGCGCCGAATGGACATACATGACGAAGCCCCTGTCGCCGTCGTCACCGGCGCTTCCGCCGGCGTCGGCCGCGCCGTCGCCGCCGCCTTTGCGCGGCGCGGATACCGCGTCGCCCTGCTGGCGCGCAGCCCGGAGGGGTTGGAGGGCGCCTATCGCGACGTGGCGAATGCGGGCGGCCAGCCTTTCGAGCTTATCGCCGACGTCGCCAAGCCTGACGACGTCTTCGCCGCCGCCGAAGCTGTCGTTGCGCGTTGGGGCCGCATCAATGTCTGGGTCAACGACGCTATGGAGACGGTCGTTGGACCCGTGGACAGGATCACGCCCGAAGAGTTCAGGCGCGTCACGGAAGTGACGTATCTCGGCGTCGTTCACGGCACGCTCGCGGCGCTGCGCCACATGCGAGCCCGGGACGAGGGTCATATCATCCAGATCGGCTCTGCGCTCGCCTATCGCGCCATCCCGCTGCAATCCGCTTACTGCGCGGCGAAATTCGCCATTCGGGGGTTCACCGATTCGCTTCGCGCCGAGCTTCTGCACGACAGAAGCGGCATCCGGCTGACCATGGTGCAGCTGCCCGGCGTCAACACGCCGCAATTCGACTGGTCGCACATGCATTTCACGCATCGTCACCAGCCGATCGGAACGGTGTACGAGCCCGAGGCTGTGGCGGATGCGATCGTGGGGGCCGCGCAGGCGCCGCGCGCGCCGCGCGAATTGTGGCTCGGGGCGCCGACCGTTCAGTCGATCGTCGGCCAATTCGTTGCGCCGCGCTTTCTCGACCGCTATCTCGCGCACAACGCCTATGAGGCGCAGCTTTCCAACGACCCCGTGCTGCCCGGCGATCCCGACGAATTGCGCGGGCCCGACGATCGCGACCATGGGGCGCGCGGGCGCTTTGCAGCGCGGGCGCAGAACAGCATCTTGGCGGTCGATCCGGCGCAGCTACGCGCCGGCGCCGTGATCGCCAGCCTCGGCTTGCTCGCGGGCGCGTTTTTCCTCGGGCGCGGCTCGCGGGCCTGATTACGCCGCGCCTCTATGCGCGGCGATCTTCTCCATCACCATGTCCCACGCCTCGCGTTCCGCGGGGCCGGCCGTCTTGTCGATGGCGATCTTGAGATAGGCGATCTCGCTGTCGATCTTCTCGCGCGACAGCATATTGAGACGCGTCGCGAGAATCGCCGCCTCCAGCACGGCGGCGCGCGCGCGGTTCATGCCGAGGAAGGGCCGATGCGATTCCGTATGCTTCACCTTGCAGAAGAAGCGCGGACGAACCTCGTCTTCATCGACGCGCGCGATCTCCAGTTCCGCATGGGCGAGGGCGCAGGAGAGGCGCGGCGCGGGCCAGCCTTCGATGTCGGTCAAAGGAAAGCTGCGCTTGCCCACGACGAGGCCCGCAAAGACGCGCGCGTCGTCGGTGAAGCTGGCCGTGAGCTTTTTGTTGTGTTCGAGATTGAAGAGCGTCTTCGACGGACGGAACGGCGCGGCGATCCAGTAGTCGCCGTCGTCGATGAGCCCGAGCGGCGCGATATGCGGGCGGCCTTCGGGCGAGAGCGTCGTGAGGACGCATTCATGAATCAGAGGCATTGCCTTTTCCCTCGCCCGCCTTGCGCATGGTGTGGCCCATTTCCTTGAAGCGGGTCGCGTCTTCTTCGTTGTTGTCCGTGGCCGCGCCAAAGTCGAGCGGCTCGTCCTGCCGGTAGCGCTTGCCGAGCTTGTAGGCGAGCTCCGCCTTCATCAGCTCCGCCCCGAGATAGAAGGCGTGCGCGCCGTCATGCTCCACATTGAGATGCGGAAAAAGGGACATCGCGTCCTGCTCGACGCAATGAAAATGCTTGGCGAAAATGTGTACGCCGTCGCGTGTGACGTCGATGCGGAAATTCGAATCGCGCAACTCGCGCGCGAGCTCGGCGATCTCCTCGGGCGTCGTAGCGTAAGGCCGCCTGTCATGCACCTGCAGCAGCGCGTCGCTATAGCCCTTCGGCAAAGCGCGGTCGGCGCGCGCGGCGTACATCAGGCGACGCGCCGCATCGTGCTCCTGCAGCGTGCGCCGTGTATGCGGACTCACCTGCACGGTGAGGAGATGGCGAATGTTCAGCTCCGAGCAGATGCCCAGCATCGCCGCCGTGACGCCTCCCGAATCCGCATCGGTAAGCTCGGTGAGATTGCCCGTGCCCATCATGATCTCGGCCTCTGGCTCGCGCGCGCGTATTTCCACATAGCGCGCGATCGAGGCCGCGAAACCGAAGTGAATAGGGTCGAGGATTGGATCGAGAATGAAGTCGATGCCGCGCTTGCGGGCGATGTGCGCGGCGCGTTGCAGCGAGTCGAGATCGCCATGCGGGCGCGGCACGAGGATCGGCACGAGCGGCGAGTTGTCGGGCAGAATAGAGAGCGTTTCTTCGTCGAGGCTGAGCAGATGATCTGCGCCCGCCTTCGCGGCGCGCGTCAGCTCGGCGACATTGGCGGAATCAACAGAGACCTTCAGCCCCCGCGCCTTCAGCGCCGCGATCGTCTCCTCCATATGATCGAAGGGCGTGTCGGGCAGGCAGCCAAGATCAATGACGTCGGCGCCGGTGCGCGCAAGCTCAAGCGCCTTGGCGACGACTTCCTCGACGCTCATCTTCGAGGCGTCGACGATCTCGGCGAAGATGCGCATGTCGTAGCGCGAGAGATCCGGCTTCGTCCGGCCGCGGCCCAGATATGCGGGAAGGTCCGCGACCTCCTCCGGCCCGCGCTCGAAGGGCACGCCGAAATCCGTCGTCAGCGCGTCGAGATCGGCGCGGCAGCGACCCGGTAAAATGACGCGGTCGGCCTCGAGCGGGCGCGGCAGGCGGCGCTGGATGATCTCCTGCGTCATGAGCGCCGCGACCTTCACGCCGATATCGTGAACGCGCCAGCCCTGCGCCGCCTCGCCAAAGCCCGCGACCATCCGCTCGAGTCGCGGATAGGCCAGATGGCCGGTGAGGAAGAGGAGGCGCTCGGTCATGACTGTGCTTTCCTGCGGGCGGAGGTCGCAATCGAATGTGAGATAGCGGCTTTACCCCGCCCCGGCGCTTCGCGCCCACGCTCCCCCTCCAGAGCCGTTTCCGATCCGATTGCATCGGATCGTGGCTCCAGCTTTTTGTTTCGACGCGCTTTCTCGCGCCGAACCAGTTTCCACTCCAGCGGAAAGCGCTCCAGGGGAGTGTGTGAAGCGGTGTCGATCACGCGTGCTCCGCCAGCTCCCGCTTGCGGCGCTCCACCGCCTCCACGAGAGCGGCGAGGCTCTCCACCACCTGCGTCGCCTCGAAGGATTTGAGCTTGTCGGTGTTCTCGAGGTCGATGCGGCGCGGATAGACCATCACCATGCCCTTGGGCGCGCGGGTCTCGAGCTCCGGCGCGGTGTCGCAGGCGAAGACGATTGTCGGAACGCGGCATTTGCCGGCCTGGGCGAAGACGTTGGTCGCGAGATTGTCGGAGATGCCGACGACGGCCTTGGCCACGGTGTTGGAAGTCGCCGGCGCCACGACGAGCGTGTGATAGACATTGTAATAGAAGCCGCCGACCGGCGCCGCGCTCGCGGTCGTGTCCTTGAAGATGCGGATCGTGTCCGGCAGGTTGAGATCGTGCTTGTACATCCGCACGACCTCCGCCGCCGCCTTGCTGACGAAGAGGTCGCAATGGTCGAGCGAGCGGATCATCTCCAGGCATTCGGTAAAGAAATGGCCGGAGCCGGTGAGCGCCCATCCCCAGCGCGGCGTGACGACGTCTTTCTTTTTTGTCATGAAGCGATCTTCTGTGTTGGGGAGACGACAGGCGCGCCGGGCAGGGCGCCGCTGGCGAGACGCGCGCCCGCATCGGGAAGCGCGCGTGGACCGGCGACGTAGACGGGCGTTCCGCCGACATAATCAGGAAAGGCCGGATCGACAATGCCGGCCGAGGCGAGGCTCGCAGAAGCAGAATCGGCGCCGATATCGACGCTCTTGATCATCAGCAATGCGTCGGCGCGGGTCTGGCGCGCGAGCCAGGCCGCGAGGCTGTCTGAGGTCACCTCCCAGCCGGGGACGATGTCGCGCGCGGCGCAGACCATATTCGAGGCGCGCCACAGCGCGATGCGGCCCGCCGCATGGATGACCTCGATTTCCTCGGGCGTCGCGGCGAGGTCGAGACCGTAAAGTTCGGAAAGCGCCAGCGCATATTGCTCCATGGCGAGCACGGCCATGGCGTGGGCTGTCTCGTCGGAGTAGCGCAATTTCGGCTGCGCGGCGCGGACCGCATCGGCGAAGGGGCCGCCGCCGCCCACCAGCGTCAGGCGATGCGGCCAGCGCTTCAGCGCCTCGATCCAGCGCGCGAGATTGGGCGAGTCGTGGAGCGAACCGCCGATCTTGACGACGAGGAGAGGCGCCCGCGTCATCGCGTCAGCTCGGGGTCGAACGGCGGGCGCCCTCATGGCGCTCCCGGCGGATCTTCACGCCCACGGCGCCCGGCGCGACGTCGAGCTTTTCGACCTGCACCGTCACCGAGCGCACGCGTTCATGCAGCAGCACGCTTTCCGCTAGACGCTCCGCGATCGTCTCCACCATGGCGATATGGCCGCCCGAGAGGATCATTTTGATCGCGTCCATGATGACGTCGTAGGAAAAAACCGCGCGCATGTCGTCAGAGACTTCGATGCGGCTCACTTCGGCGTCGACATTGAAGCGCACGCGCTGCGTATGGCCGTATTCATGGGCGTAGGCGCCGACTTCCATCGGCACGATATAATCGTGCAGGAAGACGCAGTCCGTGTCGTTCGCGCCCGGCGGCTCGATGAAGCCGCGCGCGATGAGCGACCATTCGGCGGCCATCTCCTCCACGACGTCGCGCCGCGTCGGGATGAGGTCGCGGATGAGCGCGACGGCGGGCGCCGAGAGCGCGCCCTTGCGGTCGCCATGGGCGCAAAGCGCGCCTCGAAAGCCGATGACGTCGGCGCCGGTGACGAGAAGGCGCGGCACGTCCGGCGGCTCCAGCGCGCCGGCGAGGCCCGCGGCGAGCCGCAGCTCGCGGCAGCGCTCGGTGAATTCCGAGAGGGCGCCGACGGTCATGATGTCGATGAGGCGGCCATTCTCCTTATGCGCCGTGTCCAGCATGGCGCCGTGGAAACCGGCCTTGGCCAGAGCGGGCAGGCGCGCGAAATCCGGCCGCAGATCGGCGAAGAGCACGCCGACGAGCTTGACCCGCTCCGCGAGGGGCGCGAGCGCTGCGACCATTTCATCGGCGTCCGGCGTCAGCGGCAGGGCGAATTTGACATATTCGACGCCGGTCTTGATCGCCTCCTCGAAGGCGCGGCGCGCCTGGGCCACGTCATGGGGCAGATCCACCACGGCGCTGACCGGCCGGCGGCCGTTCACGGCGGCGACGATCTCGGCGACCTTGGCGAGGGGCAGCGCGCCGAGCGCGCCTCGGGCCGGGTCCTTGCAGTCGACGATGTCGGCCCCATAGGCGAGGGCGATCTCCGCCTCTTCGCGCGACAGAACGCTGGCCAACATCAGGGTCATTTATTCGGGCTCCCAAGAAAATAGCCGGCGACCCCTTCTCCCGCTTGCGGGAGAAGGGAGCGTCCGCCTGCGATGCGGACCCTCCTTATACGCTCTTGTCGCTTCTGTGAATTGAGCGCGGCGCTACTCGATCTGCGACCCGTTCGCCGACAGCACGGCCGCCGCGAGATAGAGCGAACCGGCGATCAGCACCCGCGGCGGCTGGTCGAAGGCGCGCGCGGAGAGGATTTGCAGCGCCTCTTCGACGCTGTTGGCGGCGGCGGTGGATGGGATGCCTTCCGCCTTCGCGAGCGTCGCCACTTCCTCCGGCGGCCAGCTCTTGTGCTCGCCCTCGACCGGCACGGCGACCACCTCGCGGGCGAGGCCGGCGAAATGCTTGAGCAGCGCGCGCACGTCCTTCGTCGTCTGAGCGCCGCAGATCAACGCCAGCGGGCGGGGCGAACGATCGTGGAATTCGGCCATGGCTTCGGCCAGCACGCGGCCGCCGTCTTCATTATGGCCGCCGTCGAGCCAGACCTCGGCGCCCGCCGGGGCGGCGTCGACGATATGGCCGCGCAGCAGGCGCTGGAGGCGGGCGGGCCATTCGGCGCGGGTCAGGCCCGCCTCGATGGCGCTCGTTGGAATCTCCGGGGCGACGGCGCGCAAGGCCGCGATGGCGTTGGCGGCGTTCTGGTGCTGGTGGCGGCCGGGCAGTCGGGGCAGGGGCAGGTCCAGCAGCCCGCGCTCGTCCTCGAAGACGAGGCGGCCATTTTCCTCCCGCACATGGAAATCCTGGCCCGCGACGGAAAGCGGCGCGCCGACCCGGCGGGCTTCGCGCTCCAGAACCTTTTCGGCCGCCTCCGACTGGAAGCCGATGATCGCCGGGGCGCCGCGCTTGAAGATGCCCGCCTTCTCGAATGCGATCTTCTCGACCGTGTCGCCAAGAAACTCCATGTGGTCCAGCGACACGGAGGTGATGATCGTCGCCTTGGGGTTCTTGATGACGTTGGTCGAATCGTAGCGACCGCCGAGGCCGGTTTCGAGCAGCAGCCAGTCGGCGGGATTGTCGGCGAAAAGCGAGAAGGCGGCCGCTGTCGTCACCTCGAAGAAGGTGATGGGCTGGCCGCCATTGGCCTCCTCGCAGCGCTCCAGAATCGCGTTGAGGCGTTCGTCGTCCACAAGCTTGCCGCCGCCTTCCGCGCCGAGCCTTATGCGCTCGTTGAAACGGATCAGATGGGGCGAGGTGTAGACATGCACCCTCTTGCCCGCCGCCTCGAGCATGGCGCGCAGGAAGGCGATGGTCGAGCCCTTGCCGTTGGTGCCGGCGACATGGATCGTCGGCGGCAGGCGCAGGTCCGGACGGCCGAGCGCCTCCAGCAGCCGCTCGGTGCGGCCGAGCGACAGGTCGATCTTCTTGGGGTGGAGCGTGAGCAGTCGCGACAGGATCGCGTCATGCTGATCCATGGCGGCCGCGCCTTTCTCGAAAGATCAGGCGGCGCGGCGCGGCGGGGACTTGGTCAGGAGGCCGCACAGGCGCGCGAGAGTCTCGCGCATTTCCTGACGCGGCACGACCATGTCGACCATGCCATGGTCGCGCAGATATTCCGCGCGCTGGAAGCCCTCGGGGAGCTTCTCGCGAATGGTCTGCTCGATCACGCGCGCGCCGGCGAAGCCGATAATGCGCGCCGGGCTCCGCGATCTGAATGTCGCCGAGCATGGCGTAGGAGGCCGTGACGCCGCCCGTCGTCGGATTGGTGAGCACGACGATATAGGGCAGGCGCGCGTCGCGCAGGCGCTGCACGGCGATGGTCGTGCGCGGCATCTGCATGAGCGAGAACATGCCTTCCTGCATGCGCGCGCCGCCGGAAGCCGTGAAGATGATGAAGGGCGTGCGTTTGGCGAGCGCATGCTCCGCGCCAGCGACGATGGCCTCGCCCGCCGCCATGCCCAGTGAGCCGCCGAGGAACTCGAAGTCCTGCACGGCGACCGTCACCTGCGAGCCGTCCAGTTTGCCCGTGGCGAGCGTCACCGCGTCCTGCGCGCCGGTCTTGACGCGATATTCCTTCAGCTTGTCGACATAGCGCTTGATGTCGCGGAACTTCAGCGGATCGACCGGCGCCTCCGGCGTCGGCAGCAACTCCAGTTCGCCATTGTCGAACAGGCTCGTCAGGCGCACGTCGACCGGGCAACGCATGTGATAGCCCGAGCTCGGCACGACGAAGAGATTGGCCTCGATGTCCTTGTGGAAGACGAGCTGGCCGCTGTCGGGGCATTTCACCCAAAGATTTTCCGGCGCCTCGCGCTTGATGAGGGCTTTGATCTTCGGCGGGACGACGTTCGAATACCAGTTCATGCCCAAAGCCTCGTGAGCCAGGAAAATGCGCCGCCATTTTTGGCGGGGGCCGTCGCGGCGCGCGCGGCGCGCACGCCCGCCGAGATGCTGGCGACGAGCGACGTCACAGCCTCGACGCTCTTCTCGGTCGCCTTGTTCTCCGCGCCGAGAGACCCTTTCAAAGCGTCCACCAGCGCCGAGCCGACGACCACGCCGTCGGCGTTGCGTGCGATCTCGGCGGCGTTGTCGGCGTTCTTCACGCCGAAGCCCACCGCGATCGGCAGGCCGGTGTGCCCCTTGATTCGCTTCACGGCCGCGCTCACGCCGGCATAGTCCGCCAGCGCCGCGCCCGTAATGCCCGTCAAGGAGACATAATAGACGAAGCCGGAGGTGTTTTCGAGGACCTTGGGCAGGCGCTTGTCGTCGGTGGTCGGGGTGGCGAGGCGGATGAAGTTCAGCCCCGCGTCGCGCGCCGGGATGCAGAGCTCCTGATCCTCCTCGGGGGGAAGATCGACGACGATCAGGCCATCGACGCCGGCACCCCCGGCGTCGGCGAGGAACCTGTCGACGCCATAGACATAGATCGGATTGTAGTAGCCCATCAGCACGATAGGCGTGGCGTTGTCGCCGGCCCTAAAGTCGGCCACGAGCTTCAGGGTTTTCTTCAGCGTCATGCCGGCCTTGAGGGCGCGCAGGCCCGCCGCCTGGATCGCCGGGCCGTCGGCCATGGGATCGGTGAAGGGCATGCCGAGTTCGATCACGTCGGCGCCCGCCGCAGGCAGGCCCTTGACGATGGCGAGCGAGGTCTCGGGGTCGGGATCGCCGGCCATCACGAAGGTCACGAGGGCGGCCCGGCCCTCGGCCTTGAGGGCGGCGAAACGGTCGTCGATACGGGTGGACATCAGAATTTCAGGTCTTTCCGGTTCGGCGGTTCTCCCGCCCGTTTTCGACCGCAGGCTTAGTCCCTGGCCCGCCTCCCGTCCACCCCCTCTGGCGTCGCAGAGCGCCGTCCGAGGGGGCGGATCGTCAGCCGGGTCAGATCGTCACCTGCGCCCCCAGCTCCACGACCCGGTCGGACGGAATCGCGAAGAAGTCCGTCGCATTCGCGGCCTGCTTGGTGAGGGCCACATAGAGCTTGTCCTGCCAGGGCGGCATTTCGGACGCCGGGCTTTCCTTCACGACGCGGCGGCCGAGGAAGAAGCTCGTGGTCATGATGTCGTATCTGTAGCCGGCCTTGCGCATCAAGACGAGCGCCGCGGGCACGCGCGGGCTCTCCATGAAGCCGTAATGCAGGACGGCGAGGTCGAAGCCGTCCGCCAGCTTCGTCAGCTCGAAGCGCATTGCCGGCTCGACGCGCGGGCAGTTTTCGGTTCTCACATAGAGGATCAGCACGCGCTCGTGCAGCACCTTGTTGTGCTTGATGTTGTGCATCAACGCGGTGGGCGCGACATTCGGGTCGTTGGTCAGGAACACGGCGGTGCCGGGCGCGCGCATCGGCTTCGATTTCTCGAGCATGGGAATGAGCTCCATGATCGGGATCGAGTCGCGATGGGTCTTTTCCTTGAGCAGCCGCGTGCCCCGCACCCAGGTCCACATCACGATCATGGAGCATCCGCCGAGCGCCAGCGGGACCCAGCCGCCATCGACGACCTTTGTGAGATTGGCGGCGAGGAAGGCGAGATCGACTGTGAGGAAGGAGGCGATGACGAGGACGCAAAGCCAGAGCGGCCACTTCCAGTCATAGCGCACGACGATGAAGGCGAGGGCCGTCGTCACCACCATGGTGCCCGTGACCGCGATGCCATAGGCGGAGGCGAGCGCCGACGAGCTGCGGAAGGCGATGACGAGCAGCAGCACGCCAAGCAACAGCAGGCGATTGACCCGCGCAATATAGATCTGCCCCTCTTGCTTCTCGGAAGTGTGGGTGATTTCGAGGCGCGGCAGCAGGCCGAGCTGGATCGCCTGCCGCACGATCGAAAAGGCGCCGGTGATGACCGCCTGGCTGGCGATGACGGTCGCCACGGTGGAGAGCAGGACGAGGGGCAGCAGCGCCCAGTCCGGCGCCAGCAGGAAGAAGGGATTGTCGATGGCCTCGGGCCGCGACAGGATCAGCGCGCCCTGGCCGAGATAATTGAGCAGCAGCGCCGGCAGCACGAAGCCGATCCAGGCGGCCTGGATCGGAAAGCGCCCGAAATGGCCCATATCGGCATAGAGCGCCTCCGCGCCCGTCACGCCGAGAAAGACCGAGCCGAGAATGGCGATGCCGAGCCAGCCATTGTTCAAGAGGAACGAAAGTCCCTGACGCGGGTCGAAGGCCCAGAGCACCTGCGGCGCGTCGCCGATATGCAAGGCGCCGAGACCGCCGATGATCGCAAAGAAGACGACCATGATGGGGCCGAAGAAAGCGGCGACGCGCGCCGTGCCGTGGCTCTGCACCCAGAAGAGGGTGATGAGGATCGTCAGCGCGATCGGCATGATGTAGTCGCTCAGGCCATGCGCGACGAGTTCGAGGCCCTCCACCGCCGAGAGGACCGAGATGGCCGGCGTGATGATGGCGTCGCCAGAAAAAAGCGCCGCTCCCGCGACGCCGAGAAGAAAGATCGCAAGAGAGCGGCCGCCGACCGAAGATTCGGCCAGCGCCATCAATGAAAGCGTGCCGCCCTCGCCGCGATTGTCCGCGCGCATGAGGAAGACGACATATTTCAGCGTGACGGTGACGATGAGCGCGAGGATGAGAAGCGAGATCGCGCCGATGACGGCGTCTTCCGTCAGCGCGTCCGCTTTCACGCTGTGCGAGAGGGATTCGCGCAGGGCGTAGAGCGGGCTCGTGCCGATGTCGCCATAGACGACGCCGATCGAGCCGAGGATGAGCGCCGGCGTCGAGTGCTTGGCATGATCCCCATTTGTTTCCGAAATGTTTCCGGCGTCGACTGGCGCGTGCTTTGTCATTGAACCGGCTCCAAAAAATGAGAGCGATTAAATCGTGACCTGCGCGCCGAGTTCGACCACGCGGTCGGATGGAATGGAGAAGAAGTCCGTGGCGTTCGCGGCCTGTTTGGTGAGCGCCACATAGAGCTTGTCCTGCCAGGGCGGCATTTCGGACGCGGGGCTTTCCTTCACCGTGCGACGGCCGAGGAAGAAGCTCGTGGTCATGATGTCGTATTTGAAGCCCGCCTTGCGCATCAGGACGAGCGCCGCCGGCACGCGCGGGCTCTCCATGAAGCCGTAATGCAGGACGGCGCTCGAGAAGTCGTCGGACAATCGGGTGAGTTCGAATCGTTTTTCCGGCGCGACGCGGGGGCGGTTCTCGGTCCGCACGCAGATGATCAGCACGCGCTCGTGCAGCACCTTGTTGTGCTTGAGATTGTGCATCAAGGCGGTGGGCGTGACGTTGGGGTCGTTGGTCAGGAAGACGGCGGTGCCGGGGACGCGCGTCGGCTTCGATTTCTGGAGCATCTCGATCAGCTCCATGATTGGAATCGAGTCGCGATGCGTCTTCTCGGTGAGGAGCCGCGTGCCGCGCACCCAGGTCCACATAACGAGCATCACGCAGCCGCCGAGCACGAGCGGCACCCAGCCGCCCTCGACGATCTTGAGCATGTTCGCCGCGAGGAAGGTGAACTCGACGACCAGGAAGGACGCCGCAAAGAGAATGGCGAGCCAGAGCGGCCAGCCCCATTTGCGCCAGGCGACGATGAAGAGCAGCGACGTCGACAGCACCATCGTGCCGGTCACGGCGATGCCATAGGCGGAGGCAAGCGCAGAGGAGCTCTTGAAGGCGACGACGAGCAGCAGCACGCCGACGAGAAGCAGCCGGTTGATGCGGCCGATATAGATCTGCCCTTCGAGCATCGCCGAAGTGTGCGTGATTTCGAGACGCGGCAGCAGGCCGAGCTGGATGGCCTGACGCGAGAGCGAAAAGGCGCCGGTGATAACCGCCTGCGCGGCGATGGTCGTCGCCATGGTCGAAAGGATGACGAGGGGCAGCAGCAGCCAGTCCGGCGCCATCAGGAAAAAGGGATTGCCGACCGCCTCCGGATGCGACAGGACGAGCGCCCCCTGGCCGAGATAGTTGAGGAGCAGCGCGGGCAGAACGAATCCGAGCCAGGCGAGCTGGATCGGGAAGCGGCCGAAATGGCCCATATCCGCATAGAGCGCCTCGACGCCGGTCACCGCCAGAAAGACGGAGCCGAGCACGGTGAAGCCGAGCCAGCCATGCGTGAGCAGGAACTCGACGCCGTAGCGCGGATTGAAGGCGCGAAGCACTTCCGGCGCATCGGCGATATGCGACGCGCCGAGCACGCCCATCGTGAGGAAGAAGACGATCATGATCGGCCCGAAGAGGGCCGCGACGCGCGCCGTGCCGTGGCTCTGCACCCAGAACAGCGTCACGAGAATGAAGATCGTGATCGGGATCACGAATTCGCTGAAGCGATGGGTGACAAGCTCCAGGCCCTCGATGGCGGAGAGCACCGAGATCGCCGGCGTGATCATCGCTTCGCCCGCAAAGAGCGCCGCGCCGCCGACGCCCAGCAGAAACGCGATCTTCGTCTGCCGCCCGAGCGCGGTCTGCGCCAACGCCATCAGCGAGAGGATGCCGCCTTCGCCGCGGTTGTCGGCGCGCATGACGAAGAAGATGTATTTGATCGTCACGGTGAAGATCAACGCGAAGATCAGCAGGGAGATCGAGCCGATGACGCCTTCTTCCGTCAGCTGGTCCGCCTGCACCTGATGGGCGAGCGACTCACGCAGCGCGTAAAGCGGGCTCGTGCCGATGTCGCCGTAAACGACGCCGATCGAGCCGATGACGAGGCCGAGAAGGCCGCTCTTGCCGTGACCATGCTCGTGCCCGTGACCCTCGGACCCCTGCTCACGGACCGGCGCGGTTTTTTGCTCCGCGCTCGTTTGCTGCGTCATGAAGGGATCCTTGTGGAAAATTGGGGATGCGCGCAAACCGGCGCGCGAGGGGAGGGAGCTGGCTCGACCACGACCTTCCGGGCAAACACGAACGCAGCCCTCCTGCGCGAAAGGGCGTCCCTCCCGCAAATGGCGCCGCGATATACGCCCTTTTATCCCGGATGAGAAGGCCAAGTTTTGCGGCGCGAAAAGACGGTTTACGGCGCTTGCGGTCCCGCGCCGAGGCGCGCAACCTGTGCGAGATAAAAAGCGGGAGGGGGCGACGTTGACGCAGGACAAGAATGACAAGGGCTTCGCGGCCGCGGCGGGGGAGGTGTCGATCCACGTCATCCGCACGGACGCGGAGGGACTGGAGACGGGGCTCGCGACGTTGCCTTGCGGCGCGCCCGCCTATTATGCGCGACCCCACCACGGCCACAATTTGCCCGTGGTTCTGGTGGCGCAGGAAATTTTTGGACTGCACGAGCATATTCGCGACATTGTGCGCCGCTTCGCGAAAATCGGCGTCTTCGCCATCGCGCCCGATTTTCTCATCCGCCACGGCGACCCCATGACCGCGCCGGACATCGATGCGATCCGCGCCATCGTCGCAAAGGTTCCGGACGCTGAAACCATGACCGCCTTCGACGAGGCGCTGGCCTGGGCGGAGGGCAAGGGCGGCGACGCGTCGCATGCGGCGATCACCGGCTTCTGCTGGGGCGGGCGCATCGCCTGGCTCTACGCCGCGCATAATCCGCGCCTCGCCGCCTGCGTGCCGTGGTACGGCCGCCTCGACGGCGCGCGCACGAAAGAGCAGCCGCGCTGGCCGATCGACGTCGCGGGCGAGATCAAGGTTCAGACGCTCGGCCTTTATGGCGGCGACGATCCGAGCATTCCCTACGACCTCATCCTGACGATGAAGGACAAGCTCGACGCCGCCGGCGCGCCTGCGGACATCATCATCTACGACAAGGCCCCGCATGGCTTTTTCGCGGACTACCGGCCGAGCTATCGCGAGAAGGACGCGCATGACGCCTGGGGCCGGATGGTCGCCTTTCTGCGGGCGCAGGGCGTCGGGTAAGGCTCTCCGTCATGGCGATGAGCGCCAGCGACGAAGCAATCCAGAGCCTCATCCGACTCCTGGATTGCTTCGCTGCGCTCGCAATGGCGGACCCAGATCCGCCTTGGCTCTAAAAGTCGCTCGCGAGCCCTTTCACTTCCCAGTCGCCATAGCGCGCCGGGTCGAGCCCGCCGCGTCCGCCGCGTTCATCAGGCTGAGTCGGCGCTGTCGCCGCTTTCCGCCGCGCTTGCGCCTCGGCGAGGGCCCGCTGCGCTTCCGGCGACAAATTGCGCTGTGTTTTTAGCGGCTTGGGGCGGCGCTTGGCGTCGCCGCTTTCTCTTGTGGTTTCGGACATGGTCGACGCCTGACTTTCTCGCCGCCGCGCGCCCCCTTGTGATATGATTCGCATCAAGCTGGGGACCTGTGGAGACGGCCGTTTGAGCGATAGTAGATCATTCCCCGGGCGGTCGAAACCAGCGCGGCAGTCCACCCGGCAAGGCTTTGTGCCCGCCGAGGCGGCGCGCGAGGCCGAAGCCGCCAAGATACCCGGTCTGCCCGCCCGTCTCGCCGCCGCCGCCATCATCGGCGACGTGGTGCAGGGCGGCCATCGGCTGGACGAATGCTTCTCGCCGCAGGCCGTTCCCAACCGTCTCACGGGCCTCGATCCGCGCGACGTCGCATTGACCCGCTCCATCGCCACCGTGTCGCTGCGCCGCCTCGGCGTCATCCGCCACGTTCTGGGCGAACTCCTCGAAAAGGGCCTGCCGCGTCAGGCCGGGCGGCTCGAATACACGCTCATAGCGGCCGCCGCGCAGCTTCTCTTTCTCGACGCCGCCGACCACGCGGCGATCGACCTCGCCGTGCGCGCGACGAAGCTCGAACCCAAGACCGGCGCCTATTCGGGCATGGTGAACGGCGTCCTGCGCAATCTCGCGCGGCGCCGAGATGAATTTCTGGAGATCGCCGCCGGCGGCGAATATGACGCGCCGCCCTGGCTCGCCCAGCGCTGGCGCAAGGCATATGGCGACGACGCCGCGCGCGCCATCGTCGCCATGCATATGCAGGAGCCGCCGCTCGACGTCTCGGTGAAATCCGATCCGGAAGACTGGGCCGAGAAGCTCGACGGCGTCGTGCTGCCGACGGGCTCCGTTCGCCTCCGGTCCCGCGCGCCGATTACGGAGCTTGCCGGCTATCGCGACGGCGAGTGGTGGGTGCAGGACGCCGCCGCCGCGCTGCCCGCGCGGCTTCTCGCGACGAAGCCCGACGAGCGCGTGCTCGACATGTGCGCGGCGCCCGGCGGCAAGACCGCGCAGCTCGCGCTCACCCGCGCCCATGTCGTCGCGCTTGACCGTTCCGCCGAGCGCCTGAAGCTCCTCGCCGCCAATCTCTCGCGGCTCGATCTTCGCGCCGACATCGCGGTCGGCGACGCCACCGGCTATCAGGCGCAGCCCTTCGACGCCATTCTCATCGACGCGCCGTGCTCCGCCACCGGCACCGCGCGGCGCCACCCCGACGTGCCCTGGACAAAGAAGCCCGGCGACATCGAAACGCTTGCCGCGCTGCAATCCAAAATGCTCGCCCGCGCCGCGCTGCTGACGAAAGCCGGCGGCCGCGTCGTCTATTGCACCTGCTCGCTCGAACCCGAGGAAGGCGAGCAGCAAATCGCCGCCTTCCTGCGCCGCAACCCCGACTTCCGCCGCGAGCCGGTGACGGCCGCCGACGGCGTGCCGGCCGAGTTCATCAACAAGGACGGGGATCTTCGCACGCTGCCGAGCTATTGGCCGAACGAAGACGCGCGCCTTGCGGGGATAGACGGATTTTTCGCGGCAAGGCTGGTGCGGGGGGCGTGAGAGCGCGCGAAAGCGCCCGCCGCCAAATCCCGGCGCGGGTTGCAACAGGAGGCCGGGACGCCCCGGCCCCGTTCGGCCGAGTGCGTGGAAAATAAATGCGCACGACGACGAAGCGTCCCGGCCGCGGTCTTTATTCGCGAGGCGCCTTTCCGGCCGGGATCTGCGCAAATGCGTTTCCCCCTTCCAGCGCGACCGCCTGACGACAGCCGCTTCTTTCCCGATTTGCCTTACGCAAACCGGGCGCGTCGCAAGGTTTCTTATGCGCCGCCGCCGGTCGCGGACGCTTTCCCTTTCGGTAATCGCGCCCCGTTCAATTCCGCCCAGCTTTCAAGCCTCCGCACGATGGAGAAGCCCGGCGAGCGACGCCGAAATCCGCTGGAGCGAGGGTCGCCGCTCCCTGCTTGACCGGCCCCGCTGGCGCCGCCGACCCAGGCGACGCCCCTGCAAGTGACGAGGCGCGGCAAAGATAGGGGACGTTTGGCGACTGCGGATAAATGGGGCGCGCCGCCCCTCAGATTTTTGACAAACCTCCGAGGCGGCCTCGTCCTTCGAGACGCGAGCTTCGCTCGCTCCTCAGGCTGGAGACCTTTGCACGGAAGCGGGTGTCTTGCGCGAGACGGGTTTAACGGCCCGTGGGCCGCTGTTGGATCTGTCGGTTTGGGCGGCGGGGATGCTTCGCCTGGACAGGCCAGCGCTGGGCGGACGCTCCCCGGGGCGTCCGCCTTGCCTTCACTGCGCCGCGAGGACGCGCCAGCGACGTAGATTGAAGGCGAGGCAGAAGAGCGTGAGATCGGCGGCGTTGCGTAATTGCGAAAAGGCGCGCATGCGGCCGAGCCGATAAGTTCGCTTCATCGTGCCGAATAGGCTTTCGACCGCGCGGCGAACCAGCGACAGCTCATGATTGCGCGCGACGTCCGCTTCCGTCAGGGGCCGGCCGCGCTTGCGGCGCATGAGGCCGTCGCCCAGTTCCCGCCGCGCAAGCTCCGACCGCAGTCCGTCGCTGTCATAGCCGCGATCCGCATAGACGGTCCCCGCCGCCTGATCGAGAAGTTGCGGCGCGACCGAGACGTCCTGCACATTGGCCGGCGTCAGCCTCATGTCGCGCACGAGGCCGGAGCCGGCGTCGACCGCCACATGCATCTTGTAGCTGAAGGCGAAACGGCCGCGCTCATTGGTCGTGCCGAACCGCGCCTCCTTGTCGGTCGAACTTGTCTTTCCTTCATCCATGCGCGGGCGTCTGGCGGCGCTCGTCACCAGCGTCGCGTCGATCAGCGTGCCTTGCTTGACCATGAGCCCCGCCGCCTCGATCTGGCGATTGGCCTCCGCCAGCAACGGGTCGAGCAGATCATGGCTCCCAAGCTTCTCGCGGAAACGCCAGATGGTCGAATGATCCGGCGTCGGATCGCCGAGCGCGAGGCCGGCGAAAGCCATGAAGCTCAGGCGATCCGCCAGCGCCGTCTCCATTTCCGGATCGGAAAGGCCATGCCATCGCTGAAGGAGCAGCGCCTTGAACATGACGAGCGCCGGATAGGAGGGCTCGCCCCTCGCCGCGACCGGAATCGCCCCGAGCAGCTTCTCGAAGGGCGCCCAATCGACGAGGCGCGCGATCTCCATCAGAGCCGAAGGCCGGGATTGAGGGCGCTGGGCAACCAACCCATCGACAAAATCAAGCTGGCCCACCCGGCGCTTCGGCATGATCATCCTCCCGCTCTGCCGGGAGTGAATCACGCCGAAACGTTTCGTGCAAAGGTCTCCAGCATGAGGCCTAAGTGTTCTGCGCAGAAGAAGAAGCCCTTCATGCTGAGGAGCCTGCGCAGCAGGCGTCTCGAAGCACGAGGGGCGTCAGCCCGATTGGTCAGCGCCCTGACGACTCTCATGAAGATGAAAGCGCGCGCCGACTATTCCGCTGCGAACTCCCTAAAAGCCCCCACCACCTCCAGATAGACCTGTCGCTTGAACGGCACGATCAGATCGGGAAGCTTCGAAAGCTTCTCCCAGCGCCAGTCGTCGAATTCCGGCTTGTGCTTGCCGCCGCCCGGCGCGTGAATGTCGATCTCGCTGTCGCTGCCCAGAAAGCGCAGGGCGAACCAGCGCTGCGTCTGGCCGATATATTTGCCGCTCCAGCGCTTGTTGGCGTCGGGCGGCAGGTCGTAGGAGAGCCAGAGCGGCGCCTCGGCGACGAACTCGACGCTCGTGACGTTCGTCTCTTCGTGCAATTCGCGCAAAGCCGCCTGAAATGGCGTCTCGCCCTCGTCGATGCCGCCTTGCGGCATCTGCCAGAGAAACGGTTCGGCGACCTGATCGAAGGCGCCTTTTCCCTTGCGGTGGCCGACGAAGACGAGGCCCTGCGCATTGATGAGGGTAACCCCCACGCAGGGGCGGTAACGGCTGTCGGGCGGGGTCATTGGCCGCGCCCCGCATCTGCCGAAGAGGCGCCGCGCGGCGCGAGCGTCGCGGAGACGGGCGCGAGCGCGATGCCGCGCCGCTCCAGATCGCGCGCGTAACGCGCAATGCGCGCGACGGTCGCGGGCGTCGCGTTGGCGAAGCCGATCGCCGCGCCCTTGTCGCGCGCCAGCGTTTCGAGCTGGGCGAGCGCCGCGTCGATGGATTGCGGCGTCGCGCGCTGGTCGAGGATCACGTCGACCTTGCCATTGGGCAGGGACAGTTTGGGCGCCAGCTTGCCCGCAAGGGATTGCGGCGAGGCGCCGTCGTCGAGGAAGAATAGCCCGCGCTGGGCGATCTCGCTCAAGGCGCCGTAAAGCGCGTTTTCATCCGCCATGAAGCGCCCGCCGAGATGGTTCATCACCCCGGCATAACCCGCGAAACGGCTCATCAGCCATTGCATATCGTCGGCGCCGCCGTCCTGCGCGCCCGTGACGAGGGTGTGTGGCCCCGGATTGTTCTGCGGATAGTCGAAAGGCTCCATCGGCGCCTGCAGCAAAGCCTCGTGCCCGCGCGTGCGCGCCTGCGCGACGAGGCGGTCGAGATCGGTCCCGTAGGGCGCGAAGGCGAGCGTCACGCCCTCGGGGAGCTGTTCGATCGCGTCGAGCGAATATTGCGCGTTGAGCCCCAGCCCGCCGACAACGAGCGCGAGGCGCGGCGCGCCGGGCTTGATCGTCGGGCCGGTGACGAAGGGGCGGGAATAGACGTCCATCGGCCGCGCGCCGTCGGCGCCGATGCGCGGCAGCAGGCCGTAGCGACCCTTCTCGACCACGCGGCGGTCAGGGGCGGGGGCGAGCTTCACGCCCGAAGGCGGATCGATGCGGATGATGCGGGCCGTCGAGCCCTCGCCGCCATGGCGCGTGACTTTCACGCCTGAAAGCTGCTCGATCTCGCTTATCCCCAACTCATTGCCGGGCAGGACCGGCTCGGCCGCGGCGACGGTCTGCTGCTGTTGCGGCGGCGGCGCGGAGGCGGGCTCCGGCGGCTTGGCCGGCTCGATCTTCGCGACGGCGTAGGGCTCGCCGCCGAACGGGTCCTTCGGGGCGAGATAAAGCGCGATCGCCCCCGCCGCGACGAGCGCGCCGGCGACTGCGACGACAGGCCGGCGGGGCGAAGACGCCGCGTCCGCAGCCGGACGCCTGGGCTCTCGTCCAAGAGGTTCGTTCAGTTCGTCGGTCATGCGGGCGGGCGCTCGAAATCGGGGCGTCAAAATCTTGACGAATCACACCCCCGCATCTTGACGGCTGAGGCCCCGGCCGTCGAGCGGAAAGCCGCCCTAGAGCCCGTGGAGCGCGCCGTCGGCCTCCATCAACTCCAGAAGCATCCCCTCGCGCAGGCCGCGATCGGCGATGCGGGTGCGGGCGGCCGGGAACATCTCGCGAATCGCCTCGAAAATCGCGCAGCCGGCGAGAACGAGGTCGGCGCGCTGCGGGCCGATGCAGCCATTGGCGACGCGCGCCTCGAAATCCATGTCGCGCAGCCGCTCGATCGCCTTCGTCGCCTCGGCGTCGGACATCCACAGCCCGTCCACCCGCCAGCGGTCATAGCGCTCGAGACCGAGATGCACGCCGGCGAGCGTCGTCACCGTGCCGGAGGTGCCAAGAAGGTGAAAGCGCGAGCAGCGGCGGACTTCCGCCGTCTCCTGCACAAAGGCCTCCAGCGCGTCGAGCGCATATTGCTTCATCGCTGCGAAGGTCTTCGCGTCCACGACGCGGCCGCCGAAATGCTCGGCCAGCGTCACGACGCCGAGTTCGAGCGAGGTCCAGCTATGGAGGTCGCGGGCCTCGCCCGAGGCGGGCGAGCGCGTGAGCCAGACGAGCTCCGTCGAGCCCCCGCCAATGTCGAAAAGCAGCACGCTGGCGGCCTGCGGATCGGCCAGAGAGCCGCAGCCGCGCGCGGCGAAGCGCGCCTCCGTCTCGCGGTCGATGACTTCGAGCTCCAGCCCGGTGCGCTCGCGGACGCGCTCGACGAATTCCTCGCCATTGGCGGCGCCGCGGCAGGCTTGCGTCGCGACGAGACGGGCGCGGGTGACGCCGCGCGCCTCCATCTTGTCGCGGCAGACTTCCAGCGCCGCGATGGTGCGCTCGATGGCCGCCTCGCTGATGCGGCCCGCGCGGCCCAGTCCTTCGCCGAGGCGCACGATTCGCGAGAAGGCGTCGACGATGCGCAGGAAATCGGAATTGCGCCGGCGCGCGCGTCGCTCCGGCCGGGCGATGAGCAGGCGGCAATTATTGGTGCCGAGATCGAGCGCGGCGTAGGTGTGGCCGTTTCCATAGGCGGCGTGCCCGGCCGAGCCCGCCGCTACAGCCGTTACGGCGGCCTGCGCGCGCGCCGCGCCGCCGGCTTCCGCCGCCTCCAGACCTGGCCCCGCATGAGGAGGCCGATCGGTCCCTGCCAAGTTCCTGCTCCCGCGATATCCGCCGCTTTTCGCCGCTCGCGCGACCACATTCGCGTAAACGTCTTAAATGCAGGATTGCGGACCCGCCCGCAAGTGGCGCATGGCGGCAGCGACGCCTTGCCGCGAGATCCCTGGGGCCATCCCTGCTCGCCTGCAAGAGGCGGTTGACAGCGCGCCTCGCTCTCTCTAGATCACGTCCCGCTACGGCGACGCGCCGCCGGCCCGTTGGGGGATAGTTCAACGGTAGAACAGCGGACTCTGACTCCGTTAATCTTGGTTCGAATCCAGGTCCCCCAGCCACTATTTTTCCAGAAAAATCAGCGATCTTTCAAACCGTGTCACGACGGGGCGCCTTTCGTGTCACCACGGTGTCACCGGTCGGCGGGTGAGCCTTCGACAATTTGTCAAACCCTCGCGCGGCCCCGATTTGCCGGGACCGCGCCTAGAGCCGGCCATCATCCAGAGCGGCGGCCCAAGGCCTGTTTGGCGGCCTCGATCAGCTAGCGCGCTAGCCGCATGTGAGGGCCGCTGTAACGGTCGCTGGCGCGCGCGTCTGATCGAGGCGATTGAAAACGTCACATTTTGGAAAGCAGGGCTGAAGGTTGCGTTGATCTTGGAAAGAAAACCGCCCCGCCGTGGACGAAACGGCGGGGCGTTTTGATTTTTGGCTTTTGAACGAGGCTCTTCAAGCCGCCTCGAACCTATCCTGTCGCGGGCGAACCCGCACAAATATAAATGCTCGCGGCTTGTTTTGAGATCCGTTCAGCCGTTCGATCTCCGCGGTAACCGATCTCTGGTCTATCCATTTCAAGAAGGTCGACGTCTGTAACCGGTTTATGTAGCCGATCGTGTGTGACTCGATCAGCAACGCTATCGCGTTTGGATCCTTTTCGTTTGTGGGTTCGTGTCTGAGTTGGACACGCTGCCCCACTGCGATGGGGAAATCGAGGTCCTTTTTGTAATAGCGAAATCCGGCCACCTCCAGCATAAGGTCGCATTCAGCGATGCTCGGCTCCAAAGGGTCGACCAAAGAGAATCCGTCGCTTGGGAGTTTTGCCTCGGTTGCCGCAAGCATCGCAAGATCCGACAGCTGCGCTTGCGGATCAAGGCAGAATTGCTTCTGATAGGTCGCATAATCAGGCCGATTGCGGGGCGGGAGGCGTCGCAAAAACGCTTCAATGACCCCCTCGGAGTGCTCGGGACGTCGAGGATTGAACGCTGGGTAGCCTTGGTAGCCCAAGCTGAGTATTTCCGAATAATTCCGTCCCTGGTTTGCTGCCTCGAACTCCGCCCCCGTTAGATAACGAAGGCGAATTCCATCGTCTGCCGGCGCGATAACCGCTACAGCCCAACGAAATCTTGTTCCGACCCCGTCTGGCGCTTGCCAGGCCAGATAGAGCCGCTCTGGTTCACAAAAGTGCCGAATAAGGTTCGCCATCTCAGCCTTCCAGCAAGTTCACCAGAGCCGCTTTCCTCGCCTTGACCAGCGAGAAAACGAGCGCCGCTCGCTCTCTAGAGAATTTAATGCCAGTGTCATACGCGACACATTCCTCCAAGATGGATTTAACGTCCTCGAGGTCGAATTGCAGTATTTCTCGCATCTCTATCGCTAATTTCGGCGAGGATTTTAAGAATTCGCGGCACAATTCAAAATGCCCCAAGGGTCCGTCTTTTTGCCATCCACAGTGATGTTTCCCCCGCTGAATATACGCTTCAACATTTTCGGGCATGGCTTGAGAGATCAGCTTTGCCTCAGCTACCTCATAGGCCAGGCTTGTACCATTGTCGAATAAAGGCGCTAAGGCTGTTTCGACCTTTCCGCGTCCAGGGTGACGAAACAAAAATCCCCAGTTTTCAGGGTGGCGGTCTGTGTTCCCAATGAGTGCGTCGAAAACAACAGCCTTCGCCCACCAATCTTGTGCAGGAGCCCCGCACAGCGCGCGACTAACCGTCAAATTGAGAGGTAGCCGATGGGGGCGGCCCTTCTTTTTGTCCACCAGGATTCGTGTCATAAACTCTGACGCGTGAATGAACCTAGTAGGTGCGGAATCCCCAGGATGACCGTAAAAAAATTCGATCAGTGCGCCTATCTCCTGAGAATTCTTGTCCTCGGCAATAAAACAGGGCGGGACAGGAAGGCCCAATAAGATGCCGATTCTGTAAGCAATAACTTCAGACCACGCTTGTTGCTGAAATCGACCTACGCCGATTTTAAACAAGTAAGAGTGGCCTGGAATGAGGCAGTTTTCCGTCGGTCTGGACGGACAAAGCAACATCTTTTTGGGCTTCGATCCAACAGGGAATACGGGAAACTCCTCGTGCTTAGCCCAGCTGGTCACATCAATAACTTGGGTCTGCATGGGGTAATTGGACAAATCGACGACCTCTGAACGGCGAGAATCAAGGTGATGAGTGTGCCTCAAAATGCCATCCCGCTACACCGGCCCCGCCATGGATCTTGCCAACATGCGCAGCCTAGGGATGCGCGCGGTCGACGTATCTTGCGCCTGCGGCCGGCGGGAGTCGGTCGACGTGTCGTCGCTGCCAGGCTCGATTGAGGTTCCCGCGCTGCGCCGCCGGCTGCGCTGTTCGGCTTGTGGCGCTCGGCCGGAGGACGTGCGACCAGACTGGTCCCAGTATCGGGCGAGCGGGATGGGGCATATGTCACCGTCTCGCTAAATTGGATTTATGGGAATCCTCGCCATCCTCGGACGTGTCGGTAGGAAGATAATGAAAGGTGTGATTGCGAGGAGGCTATATGCGATTTTTGCTCGTTCTAGGCGCACTAGCGGCATTTCCCGCCGTCGCTCAACCGGTCCAGCGGCACTTGTCCGCAACCGATTTCCTCGTCGATGGTGCCGATCTCATTGATAAGCGCGTGGCGGTTTCAGACTGCCGCATCGTCACCGCGTCCACGTCGTTCCTGCAATGCAGCACCAATGGCGGGTCGTTCATGATCGACTCGACGGGTCTCGACAAGGAGACGCTCCGCCGGGCGATCAAAGCCTGCAGTTCAGTTCTGACCGGGCCGCAATGCCAGGCGGATGTCTACGGGACTGCATTCTATTTCCATGGCAAGCCCGGCCTGCGTGATGCTGTGATTTCGTGGGGCGGCAGAAGCGGCGTGATATCCGCCGCTCCGGCGCCGGCCTACAGGCGCCAAGAGCCATCGCAGCCCGAGCCGTGTCGCGGTCGCATGGCGCGCGGCGCGGGCAGCGTGACTATGTGCATTGAATAGCAGCGCATTATAGCTGGAGACTGAGCCGGCCCCGCGGGACAACATCCGCGCGGGCTTTCTCAATCAACTTTCGACATTCGGTTGGGTGCCACTTCCCTGCTGCCAATCTTTTTTCGACATGCTCTCGATAAATTTGAGGAGGCCGAACCCGCGCCGATTTATGACGCGCAGCGTTACAATATTTGCACGCCGCCGCGAGATTTATCCGTCTATTTTTGCCGCCTTCACTCCGAGGGGCGAGGTGTTCCACAGTGCATTGAAACCTCTTGGCGATGCTAACCGAGATCGAATATCTCGACGCAAATGCGTCCGCGCTCCCCGACCACATCGGAAAGCCGCAATAATAGCAAAGCCATCCCTGCTCGCAGGCGAGGTTATATCGTAGTTTTTGAATCGTGCGCATTTCTCACATCCGTCCACGTCATGGTGAATCGGATGTGCAGCAGCCCCTTGGGCTGCTCCCGCATTAGGAAGGCCTTTGCCTCGCACGAGACGGCACAACGCGCAGTTGTTGCCACTCCGAAGTACGCACTGGACATACCCGCGTCTACCACAGGCACTCTCTGGTTCGCCGTTTGGCTCCCCGCTTGAGCGTTCATCTCAAACCCAGCCACAACAGGCTATCTCAGAATTTGGACTCTCACAACACGGTCCAGCAAGCACCGATTTGCCCACAAGTAACCGTCCGGTGGGACGCGATGAATCGTTCAGAACCTCACGATTTAGTGAGAGAAGGCCCCGCGTCAGGTCGATAGCTCCTTGCCTGGAGCTTTTTGCACTCCCCCCCTGCCCCTAGCCGCCAAGGCCTGCACGGATCGTGCGGAGCGCCTTCTCGGCTTCGGCCATCAGCCTCAAGTAGATCCTGTCGGCCTCGCTGCGGTCGGCTTCGATTAAGTCTTCGGCAAATTCCACGGCCGACGCCTCGTCCATGCCCGAGACGATGCATCGGCGGATGAGGTCGTCACGGTTATTTTGTGGCATTGATTAATCCTTGTTCGGGTGCAGCGATTTTGATTTCGAGTTCGGCGACGCGCTCGCGCCACAGCGTGCGTTCGTTTGGTACAGCCTGCTGGATGTACTCGCCCATTATGGTTTCGAAGCTCTCGAGCGTGAGATAATGCGCCGCCGGCTTTGGCGCCCCTTGCTCCAAAGCGGTGAGGCGAATTTCCAGCGCGGCGAGTCGCCCCTGCGATTCCTCGCGCTCTTTCTTTGTGACCCTTGCGATTGCCTCGATCATCGCGTCCTGACGCGCGTCGGCCGCCGCGACACTGAGATACTGCCCGGGCGCCGCCGGCGCGGGTTGCGGAGATGGCGCCCGGCTGCGTTCGAGCGACTGCTCCCACGCCCGCTCATCGTCTCGCGCGCGCCGGCCGGCTTCGTATTCGCGCCAGCGACGGTCAGCCTCGGCCGGGTCGGGGCGCGGCTCCTGGAGCGCCGCGTCAACACGCTGCAACACCTCGGCGGCGCGTTCGAGGGCGCGCTCGACGCGCGCGGCGCGGTCGTCGTCGGTCGAGTCGGTTAGAGCCACGAAACGCCCTCCATTTTCGCAACGCGATTGCCGCGCGAGATGAAGCTCATATCGATGAGCAGGCGCAACGAAACGCAGGCCGTCTGCCATGCCGAGCGAACCGGGTCCGCCGTCGCCGGGCCAGTCCCGGAGACGATTTCCGCCGGGTCGTCAGCCATGTGCAGCGTCGCGGATTCGCTCGCCTGAATGTCAATTTCGCCGAACGATGACGCGAAGCTCGCCGGGTCAATTGCAACCACAGTTCCAGCCGCGAGCGCCTTCGTTTCGAGAACCGGATAGGACAATTGCGGGAGACGGACGCGAAGCGTCGCGGCCTCGCGCGGGTTGCAGGCAATCATCGCCCCGCCTGTTCCGCCTGCATCGGCGAGGCCGGCAATCAGCGCCTCCACGTCGGTCACGGGGTCGCCACAACTCGACACGCTCGCCGCGCCGAAAAGCAGGCCGGGGTGGATAATGTCGTCGCCTTCCGCGTCGCTGAAAATCGCCGCGTCGATTGTCGCGGCGGCGCGCTCACGTAGCACTAGGTCAAGGACGCTGGCGCCATTGGAGGCTTTCAGCAACTCACGCGAGGTCACGAGGCTGACGCCGGCCTTGCGCATCGGCCCGAGCGCGTCGCCATCGAGGTCGAGAGAGCCGACTGGAATCGGCGCGCCCTCCCCAACCCACGCGACCGCAGTCGGCGTGTCGGCAAGGCGGGGATAGGAGATGGTCGAGAACGGCTTCAGGTTCACGCGCTGGCCCGCCTCGATAAGCCGCGCGCCGGCTGAGATCGGCGCGAGCGACGCGACATAGGCGCCGACTGCGGCCTGCGTCAGCGCGCCGTGGTCGGCAATCATGCCCACGGTCGCGTCGGCTTTCAGGACGGCGTGCGGGTCGAGAAGCCGGGTTGCGGCGGGGTCGGTTTTTTCCACCTTCGCGGCGCGGTCGTATAGCGCGGCGGCGCGCGCGGCGGCGAGGTAGGCGGCCTTCGCGATGGTCCCGGAATAATCCGGGCGGCGCGCGCCCAAGAGTTTGTCGATGGCTTCGCGGCTCAATTCCGTAAGTCCTTCCGAATGCGTGTCTCGACGAAGAGTTGCACGTTCGGGAATCGCGCGGCGTGACGCGTCACGGGACATAGGCGGCGCAAATTTTGGCGAGGAGCGCGCTTAGCGCCCGCTCAATCGCCTGCACATCGTCGGCGCGGAGAGGATCCAAATGACCGAGCTCAATCAGCGTCGCTTCGAGGGCGAGCTCGTCGACTTCGGCGCGGACTATCCGCCGGCCGGCTGCCCTTCGAGCGCGAAGGCGGCGCATTCGGGAGGCCGATTTCATCGCTTTTCATCCCCGAAGGGGATGAACCAAACTTTTAGTTTCAAAATCGGTTTCGGTGCGAACGGAGGTCGCGCGTCAGGTCGATAGCTCCACCCCCTGAAGATTCGACCCTCCCCCCCCCGGCCATCACCCCGCGCCCGGTCATGTGGCCGCCCCCGGCTGCGTCGTCGCCGTCTCGAACGCTGTGCGGGCGCGCCGGTAGGCGGCAAGTTCCGCGGGCGTGAGTCTCACGGGCGGGCGCGGGAGCCACGCCTCTGCAATCCGCCCGTCCGGGGTCAGGCTGAAGGAGACGGTGTAGCGCCCACATCTGGCGACGAAGGGGGAGTAGAGGACGATGGCGCTCATTGCGGCGCCCTGCAGTCATCGCATCGCCATAACTCGCGCCCGTCGCATCGCCACGCGGTCGGGGCGATCCGGCCACACGCGCAGAAGCGGTCGGTGAGCCGCGCGCGGATGGCGTCGGCGTTCCTCTGGTCGGCCGCCTGCTGGAGGGCCGCGGGGTTGTAGGCGCACTCGGCGACGAGGGCCTCGACCAGCGCGTCGCGGTTCTCGACCAAGACAGGCTTGAATCGCTCCACTTCATGCGCCGGGCCGCGGCATTTAAGCCGCCCGCTTTCCGAGACGCCAATGGTGAGGCCAGCCTCGCGCGCCTGCTTCAGGAGACGGGCGGCGCTCATAGCTCAACCTCGATTTCCCCGATAATCGCGTCAGTTTTTTTCGGCTGGTCGTCAGTCATAGGACTCATAGGGGTCATAGGCTCAAGTCCGGCCGGATGTGTCCTATGAGTCCTATGCGCGGCCTGCCCACCGGAATTTTTCAGCTGGTAGGTTGCGGCATTCCATTTGCCGGCCGCTTCCTGCTTCGACATGACAAATCCGGCGAGCCGTGTACCGGCCAAGCTGCTGACGGCGCGCGCGACGAACTGACGGCCTTTCTCCTGGGGGTCGATGACGCATAGGACTGATCGGTCTAGGTCCTTCACTGGGACAACGCCGTCGCGATGCGCGGCCCACCAAGCGCTGAAGATTTCC
The DNA here is from genome assembly GCF_049675845.1 of Methylocystis parvus. Taxonomy (GTDB): domain Bacteria; phylum Pseudomonadota; class Alphaproteobacteria; order Rhizobiales; family Beijerinckiaceae; genus Methylocystis; species Methylocystis parvus_A. The sequence continues at coordinate 1,651,169 of NZ_CP187161.1, read as the reverse complement.
GCCGTTCGCTGTCGCCTCGGGTCATTGGCCTTGGCTTCCGCAACACGTTCGACTGCGTCCTTGCATCCGAGAGCGAGTAGCGGGTCCCTGCACCAGCGAGCCCAAGCATCAAAGCCGCCGAGCGCCCGTCCTGCCTTCAACTCGGTCTGTCGTCCCCATCGCCAGATTGTCAGACAATCGGCGAGCAGTTCGGCGCGGCGGTCTGTAATCTCCTTGACGATGTCGCCTCTAAACGGACGCGTCTCAGGGGCCTCGGTCCTCGCGTCGAAGCGGACCTCGATGAAACGGCGCGCAAGGTCTTCTGAAACCCGCAGGCCATTCCCCGTTATCGTCAGGAAGGCGGAGGCGTTCAGCTTCGCCATCTCTGTCCGCCCGAGAATACGAATTTCAGCTGGACGCTCAGTAATGGCGGAGGCGAGCAAGTCGGACTTGAGGGCGGCGCCATTCACATTGTCGACGAGGATGGACGGTGCGCTTTCGATGAGCTTGGCCGAGAGTCGCTTTTCCAGCTCCTCAATGCCGGAGCCCGCCGTCACCGCTGCCGGCTGCCGTCCGAAGGCAATAGCGGAGATGCAGCGAGCGAGCTTTCCCTTTCCGGTTCCCGCACCGCTCGTCTCCGCCGCGGTGAACAGCACGCCAGGCGCAAGCGGCATGGAAGGCCGACAAACAGCGGTCAGAAGCGCAGTCAGGAAGGTGCTCTCGTCCATGAAGGGCGCCGTTCCTATATCGACAATCTCCAACCCGGTCGCGCCGCTCCGGGTCGTCTCCGCGTCGGCAAAGCAAAACGTGCGGAAGGAGATCCTGATCCTACGCAACGCCGCCTGCGCATCTTGAGCCGTGGGGCGGGCAGGAACCAAAGTCGCGACATCGGGAACGTTTTCGAGCCAGAATCCGCTATCGCGGTCGTATCCACTGGCGCAGCGAATTGAGCCGTCTTCCGCAAGCAGAGGCGCAGACGCGATGCCGTTTAGAACGTCGAGATTCCAGTCGCCGGACGCGCTGAGATACATGCTAGCCACGGACTTTGGCAGACGGGCGTCAACTTCTACTCGGTCGCCTTCCTTCGCCTTGATGGCATACGGACGCGCGAGCTTGTGCGCGGTCAGGACGATTGCGTCGGCGTCCATTTTGACTGCGACGGCGCCGCCTTGCGTCTTGTCGTGCACAATGCGCACAGGCGCGCCTCGGTCGAAAAACTCGCCGCTCTCAGCAAAGATGTCGCGCAACTGCTCGACGGTCATGTCGGGATTGACGGCGTCGACCAGAATGCGCGGCTTCTGCGCCGTTCGAATGGGTCGCGGCGCTTCAATGACGATGTGTTCGTCTTGAGTGCTTGCCGTCTTCTCTTCGTTGTTAGCGCCGCCCTTGGCCTTTTCGCGATAGGAGCGTGCGGCTTCCGCAGCCCAGGCGTTTTTCTGCTCTTCGGACCAATTTGGGTTGAAGCTATTTTCCGCCATTAGCGGGCCTCTTTCTGAAGGAGAGCAAGCGCGCGGCGGATTTCCCGGCCGACGATTACCAGCTGCTCAAAATGCGCGGCGGCGGTCGTGTCGGCGCCGCGGAGCGCGGCAAGACTCGCGGCGCTGGCGTAGTTGGCGGCCACGTCGAAGAGCTCGGCGAGATAATCACGGAGCAGTTCCGGGGCGATTGTTTCGGCGCCAGGCGCCGGCTTCATCGTCGCGAAGGGCGCGCTCATAGCCGCGCCTCCCTTGTCTCGAAGGCGATTTCCGCGACGGCTGCCGCAATCTCCGGCGTGAGACCGAAGCGGCGCGCGAGGACACGAACGCGAAGTTGTTGCAGAGAGGGGAGGGCGGTTATATGCTCAGGAACATTCGCCGACACAGCGATGCATTCCAGAGCCCGCCGAGCGCCCCCCGCCGGCGGGTTCAGTTTTTCGGGGGCCATCTGTTACGCGGCCTCCCCGACTTTGCGCAGAGCGCGCGCTTGGGTTGTCGACCGGACGGTTCTGCGTTCGAACCAGGCGTCGACCGCGGAGCGGCGATATCGAACGAGTCGGCCAACCTTAATAAAATCGGGGCCGCCGCCTTTTGTGCGAAGCGCCTCCCAAAATTCAATCGTCGTCCCCGTTTCAGCCGCGAGGCGCGCGGTATCGATCAGGGGATCATCGTTCTGGATTAGTGCGAGCGCGGTATCCATCTAGCACCCTTTGGTTTCGTTGGGTGCTAGTCACATTAAACACGTCTCAGGCCGTTTCATCAAAATAGCGGTCCAAACAAATCAGAGCATTTTTTTGGACATTTTGATTTGGCCTAAGAGCCATTCGAGTTCTGGGTCGCGGCTCTTGGGCGCTTCTTTCGTTGTGATAGCTAAATAAACGTCGATGCGGCTCAGGCCCCAACGGTCTATGACATGCTTGATTTGTCGCTCGCACCTGCTTTCATCATATTTTTGCGCGAGTTCTGGCCTTGCGGCCAACACCTGGTTCACCTTGGCGCGCGCCGCCTCGACCGTAGAACGGCTTATCCCCCAATGCGCCATTGCGTCGGCGACGGCCGCCTCCGCCTTTCGTCCGAGTGACGTGCGCTCGTCAACAAAATCCCAAATTGTCCCCGCGTCGACTTTTTGCTTCCTTGGCCGCCCGGGTCGTCTTTTTAGTTCCGCTACGTATAAACTCTGGGCCTTGTCGTCGAATATATCGGCCAGCGCATCGCGTATGACGCGAGGAATCTCAGGGTCGCCTCGTAATAGCTCGGCGATTCTGGCCCGCGCTTCATCTGGCATTCGAGAATTGAGAGCGCGTGACCAGGTGAGTTCAATGAAAAGGTCGCGGAGATCCGTGTCATTGCCCATCGAGCACCGCCTTGCCAAAGCTCGCGGCGCTTTCAGCAGCGGCCTTGCGGCGCTTGTCGCTGGCGTGAAGATAGCCCGCCGTGGTCGTCAAATCGGCATGCCCTAGGAGCGCTTGGACGGCTCGCACGTCGGCGCCGCTTGCGAGGGCGCCGGTCGCGGCGCTGTGGCGAAGATCGTATGGTCGAAAGTGTTCGACGCCCGCGCGCTCTTGAGCCGCCTTTAGCGCCTTCTGGACGGTCGCGAGCGGCTGGCCAACACGCCTCCCAACGAAGACATATTCGTTGCCCTGGACGCGCGGCGTTGCGCTCAGGACTTTGATCGCCGCGTCGGTTAGGTCGATCTCCCGCTCGCCGGTCTTGCCAATGACAAGCATCTTTCGGCGCGGAATATTGACGCGCGCCCAAGTTAGCGTGCGCACTTCGCCCGGTCGCAAGCCGCAGATGAGCGATAGGCGGAAGAGATTGGCGGCCCATGGCGTCACCGCGCCTTCGATCTCAAGCTCAGTGAGGGCGCGTCCGAACGCGGCGAGTTCGTCATGTTCCAGCGCTCGCGCGCGGCGCGGGGGCCTCTTGATCGCAATATCCGCCGCAGGATTATGGTGCGATGCTGGAAGGTGACGCGCCCGAATGGCCGCGTTGATGGTCTTTCGGATCAGCGCGACGACGTAGGCTTTGTTTCGCGCTCCGGTCGTCGCGGCGACGATCTTATCAACGTCGGCCGGCGTCACATCGCCGACGAGCTTCTTGCCGAGCTTCGGTAGGATCAGGCGGTTTGCCCTGTCCTCATAGTCGGTGATGGTGCGCTCTGAGAGGCGAGGGCGGTCAATCTCGTCAATCATCTCCCGCCACATCTCGCCAAACGTCGGCTGGTCTGTCCTGTCGCCGATGGTTAGGTCGCGGCCTTCCCTCGCGGCGACCATGATGGCGCGCGCGCGGTGGAATGCTTCGTCATAGGTGAGGATACTGGTCGCGCCGAGAGCCACGCGGCGGCGCTTTGACCCGATGCGAAAATCGACGATGTAGGCCACCGCGCCTTCGGTCACGCGAAGGCCGAAGCCGGGCAGGGCGTCGTCCCACAGGAAGCGGCGCGGCCCCGGCGTGACTCCATTGACGGCTTTTTGCGAGAGCTTCACGGGCGAGTCCGACAATCTAGATTTGTGACACGGGATTAGCGGACTCCCCTTTTGAGCCCGCCGTGTCACCATCATGTCACCAAATGGCGCGGGGTTCAATTGGGTTTGGTTGGGTTTGCTCGAAGATAAAACCCATGTTTTCCAGGTGTTTCACGGCTCTGCAATGTTTCACAAGGTTGCGTTGGGGTCGAAAGTTTGGACTCTGACTCCGTTAATCTTGGTTCGAATCCAGGTCCCCCAGCCAAACACACTCCGATTCCAGAGACTTGGCCGAGTCGACGTAAAACCCCCGCATTCCGCGGGCTTTTGCGCGCGGGAAAATCGCAGACCGCCCGGGACGCGGTCTTTCGCGGGAGTTTGGACCCGCGATCTCCAACCCGGAATTTCCAATTTTCGTTTCTTTCGAGGTCGGGGGCGGGGAGACGGGGTTCGCGAGCGGCGGAGACCGGTCCGACAGAGGCTGTTGGAGGACGGTTGCGCCAGTCCGGAAGGGGGCGCGCGGGCGCACCGATTCTCTGTCGATCCCTGTTCGTATCTGGGATTCGACTTCAGGCCGAGAGGTAGCGCTCTTCCTGCTCCGCCCAGTTCAGCGGCAGGTCGCCCAGCAATTTTGTTGGGGTGAGATCAGCGCCGCCACTCCCCTCGGCGATCGCCTCGACGAGGGGGGGGGGAGAAAGATAAGCGAGCGCCGCAAGCCGTCGCAGATAAGCCGCGCCGAGCCCTTCGCGGGCCGCAATGTCTGAGAAGCCGAGACTTGGATCGCGCTGGATTTCGGCGATCCAGGCTTTGGCGCGGGCGATGGCTGCGAGGAGGGCCGTCCGAGCCTCGTCACTCAGGGCGCCGGCATCGGGTGGCCGATGCACGACACCTTTCCGCACGGGAAGCGCGGGCATGAAGGGGCTCGTGATGGGGTTTCCCTCTTCCTGACTCTCCCCGTTCTCGACTCTTGTTTCGGGCCGAAGATAGATCGAGATGCTCTGCCGATTGACGACGGCTCGATTGAGCAATCTATCCACAAGATCGCGATCCGCCTCCCGGACCCTTGTCTCGCTTTCAGAATGCTCACGACGCAGGGCCGCCATCACAAGAGTCTCGACATCCGGCGCAGAGACCCTCGGGACGGAGCCGGCGTCTAACTTTCTTCCCTGCAAGAGAGCCTGCGATACGTAGTAACGGTAGCGGACGCCCTTTTTGTTGGCATGGGCCGGCGACATTGGATTCCCGCGGTCGTCGAAAATCTTCCCCGCGAGGAGCGACGGCGACGCCTGGCGCACCGCGTTGCGCCCAATGGATTGTTCCTTCAATTTCTGCTGAACTGCGTCGAAAGTCTCACGGTCGAGGATCGCTGGCTGCTCGCCCTTAAAGGTTTCACCGCGATAGGCGATCTCGCCAACATGGATGCGGTTCTTCAACAAATAGAACAGCGCCCCGACGCCAAATTGTGGGGCGGGGGAGTTGGCGGATGATTTCTTTGGCTTCGGTCGAAGCCCCTCCGCCCGCAACGAGGCCGCTAATGTCGCGATCGAGCCCAGATGCAGGTAATCCATGAAGATCTTTCTCACGAGCGCCGCTTCCTCGGGAACGATCTCGAGCTTCTTGTCGACGCTGCGATAGCCAAGCGGCACGGGGCCGCCAACCCAGATGCCCTTTCGCTTGGAGGCGGCGATCTTGTCCCTCACACGCTCCCCGATCACCTCACGTTCGAACTGGGCGAAGGAGAGAAGGACGTTGAGGGTCAGCCGCCCCATGCTGGACGTGGTGTTGAAGGACTGTGTGACCGAGACGAAGGAGACGTCGTATTCGTCGAAGAGTTCGACGAGCTTGGCAAAATCGGCAAGGGACCGGGTCAGGCGGTCGACCTTGTAGACGACGATGACGTCGACCTGCCGCGCCCGCACAAGATCCATCAGGCTTTGCAGCGCCGGCGGATCGAGCGAAGCCCCCGACAGGCCGCCATCGTCGAAACGATCGCGAAGCGGCGTCTAGCCTTCATGCGCCTGGCTTTTGACATAGGCCTCGCAGGCCTCTCTCTGGGCGTCGAGGGAATTGAAGGCGAGATCGAGATTATGCTCGGTCGACTTGCGGGTGTAGATGGCGCAGCGCTGGCGTCTGGGAGCGACGTGCTTCATCGTCTCCCTCCCGTCCGGATGCTGGAGCGCCGGCCGACGCGGCGAGCGGGTTCTTCCTTCCGCGATGAGCCCTTTGGCGTCGGCTTGGAGGAGCGCCTCGCTTCATCGGAAGAAGAGAGTCCCAGCGCGCTCACCAATGGAATCAGAAAGTGCGGAAGTGGGATGAGCTACGGGAAAATCTTGCAGACCCATAACGGACCTGCCGGGATGTCGCCCAAAGCACACCGGCGAAGGACGTGCATGAGGAAAGCATCACGAGCTCCTCTCCGTGGCGGCGTGCATCTCCTCTGGAGCTAATTGAACGTATGGAGGAGTTACGATAGAGGCCCTTCGGTTCTTCATGAGATTCTGCGGCACGCCTAGACGTAATAAAAATTGACGCTTATCAATCTCACCCGGTCGCTTGCTACGGGGCGCTCGGAGATGTCTGAGATTGACGGCGCCGAAAGTCTGAATTCGACGGAGCTTGCTGCAGAGATTGTGGCGGCCTTCGTATCGCATAATTCTCTCCCCGTGATGGATCTACCGGGGCTGGGCGCGGCCCTGCGCGGCCTTATCAGTGGCGCTCCGACAACTTCGGCGAGCGAGAAGCGGACGCCCGCCGTGCCGATTAAAAAATCGGTCACGCCGGATCACCTCGTCTGTCTGGACGACCGGAAGAAGTTCAAATCGCTACGGCGGCATTTGGCGACGTTGGGAAGGGCGCCGGAGGAGTATCGCGCCAAGTGGGGCTTGCAAAACGCGGTCGCAAACCCAAAACTTGATCGGCCAGTGGCGCGAAGAGCGACCGCCGCGAACTGGCGGGCGCCATCAAGGCGCTCGGCGAGCTCGTCACTCGCCTCGACCGGCTCGCTCGCTCGACTCGCGACCTCCTGAACATTCCCGACGCCGTGGGGGAGGCCGGGGCCGGGTTCCGTTCGTTCAACGAGGCCCTTGCAGCGCTCGCCGAAGGCATTGCGACGCAGGCCGATCTTGTGCGGCGGTTCAATGTTAATCGGATTACGATTTCGAGGCTGTCATGATGTTTTGGACGGGGTAGTTGTCTTCGACGGAAAAAGCACTCGAAGTGATTATCGGTGCGTCATTTCTGGTGTATCCCCTCACTTCCTGACATTTGGCGGCTCGATAGGCGATTTTGGGTCAACAGATACCCATTCCGCGATCTGCCCGGCCCTAGCTTGTAAGTGACTCATAATTTCGTGAGGCAGTTCCGTCACATAAGCAATCTTGGCGTCAGGCGCTCTTGCGAGCGCTAGGTTTTGAGCTTCATCTAGGTCGTTTACCGCAACTGTCAGCTTGCGAAAGCGGCCGCCCGCTTCAAGCCAGATATCCCATCCCTTCAATAAACTACTCGACATTGGTCACCCTCCTTGCTTCCCACCAAGCATAGCACGGCAGATTGGGGGCGGGCGAGGCGCGTTAGCGCCATTAAAACTCAAACTGAGACACTACCGAGAATTCTAAAGAGTTGACGCATGGCTACCGGCGCGGGAGAAATGCCGAATGCCGAATTCGAGCCGAGAAACGAAAATGGGCGAAGAGACGCATAAGATCGAGATAGAGCTCGATCAGGATTTAGCCGACGAGCTCAAGAATGTCCTGCTACATGCCGCCAGTAATTATGGAATTATGATCCAGTCTAGACAAAAATCCAAAAACAAGCTGACGCCACAACAAGTTGGGGAACTGCGACAGAGGGCTCAGGTCCTTCGAACCGTCGCGGATCGGATCGAAGAAATAGAGATCGCTAGGGGTTGGATCGACGGCGGTGGAGACGAGTGACGAACGGTAAAAGCGAGGGCGGCCCGCCAGCCGCCGTGGGCATGTGGAAGAGATTGGCCCACGCGCCCTTCGCCGCACAGTTCGCCATTTCTCCGGAGTCGAGATACCGAGCCTAAAAGCGCTACAGGATACCGACCTCGATGCGTTGATTCTCGACGTGCGGGGGAACGAAATCGCTCAATTTAAAGTCGCGGACGTGTGGCGATGCGAGACAGACGCTGTGAACTCTGGAAAAATATATCCGCACTGGGCTTAGGGGATAGCACGCGGCGAGGGAGGCGCAACCGTGACAGAGCAACCGCAAGGGCGCTATCGGACGCCCGGTGAAAAGGGCGGCCCAAGCACCGCATTCATTGAAATCGGAAGGGTCGGGATCGAGATCACCGAACAGGAATATCGCGAGCGGGGTTACGAGCCGGATTTCGACGAGTTGCCTTTGAAGATTGATTATTGCCCAGTCGATTCGAAACATCGGCGTTGACAAAAAATTTAATCTTCCGCCCGCGCTGACGCTAAGTAACGGGTTCTTCCGACTTGGAATAGGGCTCGCCTGCGCCGGGATGGCCGACTAAGACATCAAGCGCGCCCTCGACCAACAGGCCCGGTATGTGCACACGTCCTCGGACCGACGGCGCAACATACCTTTCATCATGGCAACATGAAGTGCCTCCATTGCCTCTACCCTTGCTTTGTACTCACCCTAAGATGGTCTCGACAAACGCCGCCTCCGTAAGGATGGACCCTTGCGCGCCGTTATTGCCTTTCCGTGCCCCAAGTGAGCCAATTTTGGAGTCCAGATCACTCACGTCGCTTTCATCTCGGTGTTCGTAGTGGACGACCCGCCCCTCGCTCGCAAGGACTTGGAACGCGTTGACCGACGGCTCATAGCCTCTGGTTGATAGGATGGTCCGTATTCGAGAAACAACCGAGTAAAGGTCTTCAGCCTCGAAGTTGACGGTTCGAACAATGCGGGGTTTCGCGCTCCGCTCTGCATCGCTCAAAAATTGGACGAGGAAGCTCATGTCCACACTCCGACGTTCCAACAGCCGATTGGTCCCCGCGCGCGGAGAGCTGTGTTGGTAGCATCGTCATGGGAGAATTTGTAACAGCGTCGGCCGAGCGCGCTTGCCGCTACGCTTGATCTACAGATAGCGGGAACAGATTATCGGCGCATATGAGCTGACGTCCCCAAGCGTCGAAATCGTCAGCGCGGAACGGGTCGCCTCTGGCCAGGCGGCCCGTTTCGTTCTCAGCCATCAACGCTAGCCTCGCCTTTTCACCCGCCATCACAGCCGCGTTCGAGTGGCCGGAAGGGCGTAGCGCAAAGACAACCCGCCAGGCTTTGGCGGGCTGTCGACTCCCCTGAAAAGCGCCCCGAACAAGCAAACGACTCTGCAAGCACGCTACCACCCGGTCGCTTGTGCGCCTATTGGGGAAAATCCGCATTGACCTTCTGGCCTTGGCCACTAGCCCATAGCCCATGGTTTGCTTGGTTCAAAGGCGTGTCGTCTCGTCGATTTCACCGACCGCGAACGGCGTGAGGAACTCGGCGGCAAAACCTCCGTCAAATTGACGTACGACGACCGCTGGCGCTCGTCCGATCATAACTTGCTCGCCGACCTTCGGAAGACGAGATAATTTAGCGCTTACGCCAGAGGCCGAAAGATCTCGGATTTTTACGATGTGCTCGTTCCCGTCAGCAAACCTTAGGATCGCGAACTTTTGAAATGGTTCGAAGCGCTCATGGCGTCGCTGGTCATCCAAATTAAGCGTTATGCGATTGGCGAACCACGTGAGTTTATCGGCGAGCATTTCCCGCCTTTTGAGGGACGTTTGGATCGTCATGGAGAAGCCGTCCGAATGGATGCGGACAACATTTCCCGCAAAGCGTCCCAATGCGTCAATGTAAATGACCACCCTTTCCTCAATTCGCGGCTGAACGGCGCTGATTATTTTCATGCCTCCAGGCGATATATCCACGGTTCGGCAATGATGTTCATCTTTTGATTCAAGCATGTACCGTCCAGAGAGGTCGATCTGGACACGCTGGAACCGGCGTCGCTCGGCCTGCGTGAAGAGGGGCTCATAGTTATCGAACGAAGAACACGGTGGTTGCAAAGTCATTTTCTGCACGCGCCCATCCTAAACCGACGGGCGCACCATAGGAAACTCTCTTTAATTCTTCCCTACTTAATCAAAACGGGCGCGTGCGTCGTTCTTTTTAAGCAGTAAACCGGCGCGCATCTGATCAACGTGGCGCCCCGGTTCCAAATCTCGCGAACGCGAAGCTTGGTATGCCCAATATTTCAACACTGACGCGCGCCGATCCTCCTTGCGCCGATCCCGTAGGTCGGGGATCCTCAGATAGGCGACCAACTCCCGCGGCCGATCACAAACACAGACGCAACCCAGTTGCAGGAATGGCTTCAGCGCGAAGGGCTGATCCGTGTTTCAAGGGAAACCGTGCATAGCCGTGATGGCTTCCCTCAGCCGAGCCGAAGACGCAGCGCTGAAAGCGCTCCTGACGCGCTCCCTGGAGCGGCGCCGCCCCGCCTACGGCCGCAAAGAGGAGGTGGAGCCACCCTAGGGCCCGGACCCATAAACCCGTTGGCAAGAGCGCAGCGGCGTGATTCACGGCTTCTGAAAGGAAGCTCAGATGATTCCCTGCCATTTCTTCCGGTGGCCGCGACCACTCGTTTTAGACGCAGGACCTAGAGCAGATCATTCAAACGCCACGCTTTTTCGTATCCGATTTTCACAATAGAGTAGCGCGGGTTTCGGGGATCGGTGGATGCGCGATAGCTCGCATTTTAAAATGCTGGCGGACAATAGCCCGTTGTTCATCGGCATGTGTGATCTTGATTACAATCCGTTCTACGTGAACCATGCCGGTCGCGAGCTTGTCGGGCTGGACGATCTGGATTTCTCGCAGATTCCAGTTGCAGAATATTTCTTTCCCGAAGACCAGGATTTCGTCCTCCATGAGTTTTTCCCGCGCGTCATGAAGGAGGGCCGCGCTCAGACTGAGATTCGCTTCCGTCATTTCAAGACGGGGGCCGCGATCTGGATGACCTATGACGTCTTCTTCCTCTCGGACGAGAGCGGCAAGCCGACCGGACTTGCGACGGTAAGCCGCGATATTACTGAGGTGAAGCTCGCGGAGACGGCGCTGCGCGCAAGCGAACGGCGTTTCCACGCCATCTTCGATCACCAATTCGAATATAGCGCTCTCCTGAGCCCGGACGAAAATATTGTCGAGATTAGCGACTCTGTATTCCGTGGGACGGGGATCCAACCCGCAGAGGTCATTGGCAAGCCGTTCTTAGATGGGGCCTGGTGGCGAGACTTGCCGGAGATGCGCGCGCAGTGGCGGCGTCAGTTCAAGGAGGCCACAGGGCGATCAGGCCCGTCGCGCGGCGAAACCGCTTATCGAACGCGGGATGGGGAGTTGCGGCATGCGATCAATACGGTCACAGCCATACGTGACGAGGAGGGCAAGCTAGAACACCTGCTCCTCGGAGGTATGGACATTACCGAGCGCAAACGCGCCGAGGAACACTTGGCGCGCGACCTCGATGCGATGACGCGCTTGCAAAGGCTCGGCACATTATCTGGGCAAGATGGCGGATTGGAACCTGTTCTCTTAGAGATTGTGGATGCGGCAATTGCAATTGGCGGGGCGGATTTTGGAAACATCCAACTGCTCGATCCGGTAACCGGCGACCTACGTATCGTCGCTCATCGCGGCTTTCCGCCCTGGTGGATCGAATATTGGGATGCCGTCGCCAAAGGCAAAGGCGCTTGCGGCACTGCTCTGGAACGAAAAGAACGGGTCATTGTCGAAGACGTTGAGCGAGATTCGATATTCGTCGGCGCGCAAGCTTTAGACATCCAGCGCAAAGCCGGCGTGCGCTCCGTGCAATCGACGCCCTTGGTTAGCCGGTCGGGAAAAGTAGTCGGAATCTTCTCGACGCATTATCGGAGGCCGGGCCATCCAGACGACCACACTCTTTGCCTTCTCGACCTCCTCGCTCGCCAAGCGGCCGACATAATCGAGCACGCACAGTCCGACGCGGCCCTTCGTGAATCGGACAGGCTCAAGGACGAGTTTATCGCTACGCTTGCGCATGAGCTCCGCAATCCGCTCACCCCCATTCACAACGCGGCGCAAATCCTCAAGAAAAGGAACAATTCCGACGAACGTGACGCGGCCTTGCTCGACATGATTCAGCGCCAAACGGCTCACCTTGTTCGGCTTGTTGACGACCTTCTTGAAATATCGCGCATCAAGGAAGGCAAAATTGATCTGCGCAAAACGCGAGTCTCTCTGGACGCAGTCCTTCGGGATGCGCTGGAAACGTGTAAATCGCAAATTGATCAAAAGGGGCATCGGGTCACCATGGATAACCGCAGCGGGTCATCGCTGGTTTTCGGCGACCCTGTGCGCCTCGTCCAGATCGCGGCCAACCTCATCAACAATGCCGTTAAATATACACCGCCTGGCGGGATGATTGCGGTCGAGACCGGCGCCGATGGTAATGAAGCTGTGCTGAGCGTCCGCGATAATGGCGTGGGCATAGCCCCGGCCATGCTTCCGCATGTTTTCGATATCTTTGCGCAAGCAGCGCGGCCTCCGGGCGTTGCACAAGACGGACTCGGCATTGGCCTTGCCCTTGTACGGAAGCTGGTCGAAATCCATGGCGGCCGCATCGAGGCGCGTAGCGCAGGGGTTGGGTGTGGTAGCGAGTTCTTGGTTTGGTTGCCCATCAGCAAAGAAGCGGCAACGGCGTCTCATGAAAGCGCCTCAGGGGCACTGCCAGACAGTGCCGGGCGCAATCGAGATATCAGAGCGCTCGTTATCGACGACGATCACGATGTTGGCGACAGTTTTGGACTATTATTGAAAAGCATGGGAGCCGCTTTCCAAGTCGCCTATGATGGCCCGTCGGGAATTGCAGCTGTCGAAGCTTTTAAGCCTGATCTCATCTTCGTAGACATCGGTATGCCGGGCATGAACGGCTACGAAGCGGCCAGCTGCATTCGCGAGAGCGCGCATAGTCATCCGTTTATGCTTATTGCCCTCACTGGTTGGGGTGAGCCCGAGGACCGCCGCCGGACGCAGGAGGCAGGCTTTGACGTGCACCTAGTGAAACCGGCTCCAGTGGAAGCTATCGAAGAATTGTTAGGTATCGTTAGGCGGTCACTTCCCGTCCATACGCACCTTTAGCAGCTTCACCGGCGCTCGCTTTGCTCCTTCGCTTTGGCCAAAGTTTCCTCGAGCGCGACATCGGCGCTGCGTAGATCCTTCACCTGACGCTGCCTGTCGCGAATGTTCGCCCATCACGGAAGGCCGGCCAACAGGAGAGCGACATAGCCGCCACTTTCTGAGCGTTAGATCAATTCCTTTCCGGAAAGCCTTTCGAGCTCGATGATCGTTATTTCAGTCCCACCGCGGTCGTAAACTTTGATCTCCGGCTCTCGCTGAGACTGGAGTTCCCTGACTCTTTCAAGGCACGCTGTCGCTGTTTCCCGGCGCTCGGAAGTGGCGTTTTGGTCTGTGCCGTGCTTGATCGAATAAGCCATGGTCCTGCTTCCTCAAGGATCGACGAAGGCCGCTCAGCGCGGGTGTAGCCAAGCGGCCTTCTCGACCTCTCAAAAGCCTCCCCTGCTGAACACCCGCCGGAGCATGGGGGCCGGAGAGGTGGAGGCGTAGGTAGCGTTTCTAGTCCGCTCGACAAGAAGAAGCCGCCGGTGATGAGATAGCCGACGTCCGAACGGGCGGCCTCACTAGCTGGCCTCAACAGCGGCGACACCGTAAAGTTGCATTTCAGCAACAAGCGCTTGTGAACGTTGATCTCAGCGCGCGGCTCAGCTTGGTTGTGACAGGCCGCGTCCGTAGGCTGATCGGCGTTTTAGGTCGTTTTTTAGGGGAAATCGACGGCTTGCCCAGGGCGCCCTATAGGGCGAGCCGTCTATTCCCTCTTTTGGTGCTGGGCCGAGTTAGATTCCTCGTCCATGCACCGTCTGAGCGGGCTCCCTCCTCGGCTTTCGCAGTCGCGAAACTGAGGGGTAAAGTTGGCGAAGGGCGGGCGGCCGCTCTTAGTGCTGTCCTTTACGTTCGCCACCCCGCCGACGGGCAGCCCGAAAGAGGGCCCTCCTCACCGGAGGGGCGCATGGGACCTATCAGCACAAGTCATAACACTTTTTTTGCAAACGCTCCGCAAGATCGGTCGCTCTTTAGTAAATTGTCGTGAGCGCCGGAGCGTCGAATGGACAGTGCGGGGAGCGGCGGCACAACGATCTCTCAACTGGATGTGTTTTTTGGCCGAGGCGGGATGCGCCGGGTCGAAGAGGACGCGCTGCGCAAGATGCGGGAGTCGTGGTTGCGAGTGTTGTTAGCCGTCCAGTGCGAATACGGGGACGTGATGGAGCCCGCGCAAGGCGTTGTGCTCTCCGGTGAAATTAGGCGGCTGCAAAAGCTCCTGGAGATTGAGCCTACACAAGAAGAACGCTGGGAGCAGGCCAGAGACCGCGTGCGGCAATGGCAACGGCTTCGGCAAGATGGCGCAGACGCGAACGTCAGGGGGCCTGATCCTCTGGGTCCTGAGGGTTTGTGAGGCTTGATGGACTGAGACGTCTGAACCAGCGTTGGATGGTCGTGACGGACGCCAGAGCGGTTTACGCGCAGCGAGACGATCCATTCCTGCAGCGCATCCTCGGGTGGGCGCAATAGGTCGCCTGGCCGCTCGCCAGCCACAAGCGACAAGGCGGGCGCACCAGACAGCAATCGACGCGGAGGTAAAGCTCGCGGCATCGCGGGCGCGCGAACTACGTGAAAGCGAGAAACGATTCGCCAGTTTCATGCGTCATCTGCCGGGTCTGGCATGGATCAAGGACACGCGCGGTCGCTATTTTTACGCAAACGATGCTGCCGTGCGCGCATTTCAAAAAACACCCGAAGAATTGTATGGCAAAACCGACGAGGAGATTTTCGATGAAGGCACTGCTGCCCAGTTCAGGTTGAACGACAAAAAGGCCCTCTTTTAACGAAGGGGGCGTCACCGCCATCGAGACGCTTAGGCATGAGAACGGCGTTATTCATCATTCTCTCGTGAGCAAGTTCCCCATCCCGGATGAGGAAGGCTCTGCAAAAGGCGTTGGCGGCGTGGCCATCGACATCACCGAACGCGTGGAGATGGAGGAAAGGCTGCGCGAAGCGACCGCAAAATTATTGGATGCCGATCAGCGCAAATACGAATATATGGCCACGCTCGCGCATGAGCTTCGGAACCCACTGGCTGCTGCGCACAACGCAACCTTTGCACTTGTGCACGCAGCTTCAAAAGTGACGAAGGAGCAACGAGAGTTGGACGCGCTCGCAATCGTCGAACGACAGCTCGCTCATTTGGTCCGTCTAGTCGACGACCTCTTGGATGCATCACGAATTCGCGCCGGAAAAATTCAGCTTAAGATTGAGCACGTCGATTTGACGGACGTCCTGCGGCATGCAGTGGAGACCGCCCAGCCGGCAGCCGGCGATTGAGCGAGGCGGTCACGCATTCACGATGCGAATCCCAGCCGCACCGCTTTTTCTTAGCGGCGACCCCGTGCGCCTCGCCCAGGTTTTCGCCAATCTCCTCGGAAACGCAGCCAAATATACGGATCCCGGCGGCGCGATCAACCTGGCCGCCGAACGGTCGGGGGACCAAGCAATAATCACTGTCCGCGACAATGGCATTGGCATTTCACCTAAGATGTTACCTCGCGTCTTCGACCTCTTTGCCCAGGAAGACCGCAGAGGTGCGCGGGCGCAAGGCGGCCTCGGCATTGGGCTCGGGTTGGTGAAGCAATTGGTCGAACTTCACGGGGGATATGTGGAGGCTCACAGCGACGGCGTTGCACGCGGCAGCGCATTTATTGTTCGTCTGCAGTTGGCGAATGAGGATCGGCCGCTCAGGCGCTGCCTCTGAACGAAGCGTCGACGCCTTGTGGAACAAGATCGGCGCCTTGCTCGAGGGGATCACGCCAAAGGAATGCGCCAACTTCTTCCTGGTGGGAGGGTTAAGGGCTAACGCTGCGCGATCTGCCAACCACTTTCGGATCCGCGACGCAATCATTAGCCGTCATTCGAAAAGAAGCGTGTTTAGACATGGCCCCTAATTCTCCAAGCCACCATGGCCACAGAATTGCCCTATCCTTTGACGCAGATGAGTGGCTTCAGAAACGCGACCTTCCTGGCGAGGCCCGAACTCTCGGCGGAATCCACGACGGCGCGAACATCCTTATAGGCGCCGGGCGCCTCCTCTGCGACGCCTCTCATCGACGGGCTCTTCACGACAATCCCCCGCGCGCGAAGCTCGTCGACCACCTGCCGGCCGCTCCAGTTCCGGGTAGCTGCGTGCCGGCTCATCCGCCGGCCGGCGCCGTGACAGGCGGATGAAAAGGCGCGATCTTCGCTCGTTGTCATTCCAGCGAGAACAAAGGACCCCGTCCCCATGCTTCCGCCGATGAGGACCGGCTGGCCGAAGGGACGTATCATCTCGGGCAGATTTCCGTGTCCGGGCCCAAAAGCGCGGGTCGCGCCTTTGCGATGAACATAAAGCTCTCGCATTTCGCCATCGACCTCATGCATTTCCGCCTTGCAGGTGTTGTGAGAAACGTCAAACATCAAAGGCAATTCTGCATGGAGGAAGAAACGCGCGAAAACCTGTCTGACAAGATGGCCGATGATTTCGCGGTTGGCGAGGGCGCAATTGATCGCTGCGCGCATCGCGCCAAGATAGCGTTGGCCGAGGTCCGACCCGATGGGCGCGCAGGCCAATTCGCGATCCGGCAGCTCGACGCCAAGAGTCTCGGCCGAGATCGCCATCTCGCGCAGGAACTCTGTGCCGATCTGATGCCCGAGCCCCCGTGAGCCACAATGGATCGTGACAACGCATTCGCCCAGCTTGAGGCCAAATCCTGCGGCGATTGCAGGGTCAAAAATCTCGACCACTTCCTGCACTTCGAGGTAGTGGTTCCCCGAGCCGAGCGTGCCCATTTCACGCCTTTGTCGCTTCCGTGCGAATTCCGACACCAGAGCCGGATCGGCTCCCGCTACATGGCCGCCCTCCTCGATCCGGTCGAGATCTTCCCGTCGCCCGAGTCCGTTATCGACAGCCCAACTCGCCCCACCCCTCAGCATGGCGACCATATCGATTTCGTCGAGGGAGATGTCGCCCTCCGCGCCGAGGCCGGTCGGCACGTGCTCGAAAAGCGCGGTTGCGAGATCTTCCTGTATGGAAAGGATCTGCTCGCCCCTAAGGCCGGTGAGGTGGGTCCTGACCCCGCAGGAAACGTCGAAACCGACCCCGCCCGCAGAAACGACGCCACCCGCCCTCGGATCGAAGGCTGCGACGCCGCCAATCGGAAAGCCGTAACCCCAATGCGCGTCAGGCATGGCGTATGACGCCCGCACGATCCCCGGCAACTTCGCGACATTGGCGACCTGCTCGAAGACCTTGTCGTCCATTTCGGAAACGAGCCCTTCTGTGGCGAAGATCACGCCAGGCACGCGCATTTCGCCGCGCGCGGGAATGCGCCATTCGACTTCAGAGATTTTTTTCAGCCGCGAGAGGTCCATCAGCGTCCGAGCCTTTCAAACGTCGACGACGCATTGCGCGCGCCATCGCCCCGGTTGATCCTCCGTCACGGCAAGTTCCGTGAAGGTCGCTCCTTTAACTTCTACCGCGGGAGCATGGCGCTCGCGGGAAATCAGCTCTCCATGCGCCCGGCCGTTAAGGCGTCCATTCTCAATCTGAACCTCGAAGGCTCCGAAAATCATACGCCGCTCCGCCATCTCGTAGATTAGAGCGTTGAGCCAATCGAGGAACAGAATATCGAGCGTCGGAGCGCTGCAACTGATATCAATCGTTTTGGCTGTCCTGACCTGCGTCAAATCGGTGATCGCCGCCATCAGTGCGTTGGCAGCTTGCTCGAAGGCGGCCGCTGGCGTCGCGCCGAATCCTCTAATGCCCAAGTCGGCGTCGTGCGGGAAATGCTCCCATTCGCAAATCGCGGCATAATTCGGAGGCTTGACGCTCATTGCTGCCCGTCCTGACGCGTGTCCGAGAAAATCTGGCTATTCGACGTGAGGGGAGTGTTGGGTTTGCGGTCGCGCCGAGGGTGGCGCTGCGCTTGAATTTGGTGTCCGAGCCACCGGCGCCGTAGTAAAGAAACTAGCGTGGACTTTGGGTCACGTGACGTAAAAACCAGTCGCCCGCCAAGGTTACGACCTCCTCCAGTGTCCCGGGCTCTTCGAACAGGTGGGTCGCCCCAGCCACGATCTCGAGGCGGGCTTCGCACTGGAACATTGCGAGCGCTTTCCGGTTGAGAGTGAGGACGTCCTCATCCCATCCCCCGACAATCAACAGGCTCGGCGCCTTAAGCCGTCTCAGCACGTCTCCGGCGAGATCAGGGCGTCCGCCCCGCGAGACGACCGCGGCGATTTCTGTCGTCGCCTCGCATGCTGCAACCAGAGCCGCCGCAGCGCCCGTACTTGCGCCAAACAGGCAGATAGGCAAATGCGCGAGTCGTTCTTGGCCTGGAACCCAGCGTAACGCGTCGCCTACTCTCTCGGCGAGCAACGGGATATCGAATACATTTCGCCGATCTTCCGCTTCCTCTGGCGTGAGCAGATCGAAAAGGAGGCAGGCGAGCCCACGATCAACGAGCTTTTCGGCGACAAAGACATTTCGCGGGCTTAGCCGAGACGAACCGCTGCCATGAGCGAATATTACCAAAGCCGATGGATTTGGAGGAAGGTATAAAACCCCCGACAAGTCATGGGGCTCGATCAAGACATGCCTTCGCATTGTCAAATCCGCTGAGTTGATCAGGTCGCGAACAAGCGGATCAAACGCTCTCCCCGGCTGGCGTTACCCGACTTGCTCATGGCTCGCGCCTTTAGGTGGGCAGCGATTGGCGGCTTCCGTTAAGGGATGAATATTAAGTTCAGCATCGAACCTTGGACCTGCGGTTGATTGCCACACGAAAGCGTCAGCCAAGCAACGCACAAGAAAAGGCGATGGGGCGCTGGTCGGTAGGCTCTCGATTGCGCGCGCGGCGCGGCGATAGGCCCTGATCCGGAACGGGTTGTCGCCCTTGATCTCCAGAAGCTCCGCCGCCTGATCGAACATGGCGGCGATTTCAGCGTTTTGAACCGGCATTCTGTCCTCGCGCGGGCGAGCGCATCTGGGATAATAAACGCACAGCCGTGGCCTTGCGAGATTTTTTGCAGGATCTTTACATTGCGTAGCCACCGGCTAGGCTTGGTTTCGGGCAGGCGCATGCGACGCTCGTCAATCCGCGTGAGACATGTCAGACCGACAAGCGACGGCCGCAACCGCCCTTGAGATGGCCGGGCGGCAAAGGGAAATCTCCGTTTCGGAGTTCTTTCTCAAAAACCGCCATCTGCTGGGCTTCGACACGCCAGCCAAGGCTCTGGTCACGGCCGTCAAGGAGGCGGTCGACAACGCGCTCGACGCCTGCGAGGAAGCGGGCGTGCTACCAGAAATCA
Source organism: Methylocystis parvus (assembly GCF_049675845.1). Classification (GTDB taxonomy): domain Bacteria; phylum Pseudomonadota; class Alphaproteobacteria; order Rhizobiales; family Beijerinckiaceae; genus Methylocystis; species Methylocystis parvus_A. The sequence goes on along the minus strand of NZ_CP187161.1, from coordinate 1,631,761 downwards.
CGGTGGAGGTCCGTGGTCGTTTCGAGCGGTCACGCGTCGCTGTCGAGGACAACGGCCCAGGCATTGTCGAAGGTCAGATCGCGCGCATTTTCGGCAAGCTGCTCTACGGCTCGAAATTCCATAAGCTCAGCCAGTCGCGCGGTCAGCAGGGCATGGGCATTTCGGCGGCGGGCATGTATGGGCAGCTTACGGTCGGCAAGCCGCTGCACATCATCAGCCGCATTGAAGGCGAGCCGCTGGCCTCCGAACTTTACGTTTCGATCGACACGGCCAACAACCGTCCGGATATTCATAAAAGGAAACGGATCGCCTGGAGCCGCCCGCACGGCACCCGGGTCGAGATGGAGATGGAGGGCGTCAATCAGGGTGGCCCCCATTCGGTGGAAGCCTATCTCAAGCTGACCGCCATCGCCAATCCGCATGTGTCGATCACTTACAAAGGCCCACGCGGCAAGGAGCTTACCTTCGCCCGCTCCTGCGAAGAGTTGCCGCCGCGCCCGAAAGAGATCAAGCCGCATCCAGGCGGCGTCGAACTCGGACGGCTCATTCAGATGCTGAGCGGGGCGAAAAGCCGTTCGCTTGTGCAGTTCCTCGCCGACGAATTTTCTTGCGTCGGCGAAACGACCGCGCGCGAGATCGTCAAGCTCGCCGGCAAGCCTTTGAGCGAACGCTCCTATCCGGCGCATATCGCGCATGCGCAGGCGAGCGCTCTGCATCGCGCCCTGCAAAAAGCGCGCGTGCAAAAGCCTCGCCCGGATTGTCTCGTCCCCATCGGCGAGGAACAGCTGCTCGAAGGGCTGCGAAAGGAACTGCCGGCTCATTTCTATACAGCTGCCACGCGCCCGCCAGCGAGCTACCGTGGCAATCCCTTTCAGGTGGAAGTCGCAATCGCCTTCGCCCGTCCCGGCGAAGCGGAGATCGACGTCGACGCTTCCGGCCGCATGCGGAAAAAGCAGCCCGAAGACCCGGCGCAGCATCTCATCGCGCGCAGGGATGAGCCGGTCCGGCTCCTGCGCTTCGCCAACCGCGTGCCTCTGCTCTATCAGCAGTCGAGCTGCGCCATCACCAAATCAGTCCTGCAGACCAATTGGCGCGCCTATGGCCTGCATCAGCCTAAGGGCGCCCTGCCCATCGCCCCGATGGCGATCCTGGTTCATGTCGCTTCGGTCTGGGTTCCTTACACCTCAGAGGCCAAGGAAGCCATCGAACCATATCCGGAACTCGTCCGTGAGATCAAACTGGGCTTGCAACTATGCGCTCGGCGCCTCGCTCATTATCTGCAGCACGAGCGCAACATGCAGCTCGAGTACGAGCGGCGATCCTACATTGAGAAATACCTGGCCCATATCGGCGTCGCCCTTCAGGAGATACTTGAGCTCGACGACAACGCGCGCGACGCGATTGTGACGAGGCTCGATGACGCGCTGCATGCGATCCGCGCCGCTAGAAGGCCCGCCTCATGAAAAGGGACGCCAACACCCCGCAGAGCGATCAGGACAGGCTGACGATCGCGCTCATCGAGTCGATCGCCAATCAAGTCCGGGCTGCGATCGAGAGCGGCGATCTGCCAAAAATCCGCATGCCGACGCGGGGACTCGAAAATGTGACTTATGACAGAGCCGCAGGCTATCTTGAGCTTGGGGCGATGGAAAAGGTCCGCGCGCTGACGGTGAACACCGCGCGCTCCTTTGCCCAAATGCTGAGATTGATGGCGGCGTCCCGCGCAATGGTGAAGAGCAACGACTTCGCCACGAAACGCGAAGCCTATTACATCAGCAAGAACTGGGGTGACTGCCGTTTCGACGAACAGGCCGAGTCGGACGCCATCATGGACGACATAGAGGCCATCGCCTCGCGACAGAGCCTGTCACGCGAGAACCTCAGATTTTATCCCGAGGCGCACGGCGGTTCAGTAGCGGGGCGGCTCGTCGTGATCGATCGAAACGTCCTGACCGGGGAAACGATCGAGATCGATTGCGCCAAACTCGGGAGCGGCGCCTACAGCATACCGCGTTCGGCCGAGCAGTTAAACTTCAGAACGGATGCGCGCTTCATTCTCGCCATCGAAACCGGCGGCATGTTCCAGCGCCTCAACAATCATCGGTTCTGGGAGAGCGCCCAATGCATCATCGTCGAGATGGGAGGGGTGCCGACCCGCGCGACCCGGCGCTTCATTCGTCTCTTGTCCGACAAGCATGACCTGCCGGTCTATTGCTTCGTTGACTGCGACCCCTACGGCTTCACCAATATCTACCGGACGCTGAAGGCGGGGTCAGGGAACGCCGCTCACCTCAACCGGTTCCTTTGCGTGCCGCGCGCGAGATTTCTGGGCGTATCGCCCCAGGACATCATCGATTTTGGCCTCCAGGACGCAACACATCCGCTGACGCCCGTGGATATCAAGCGCGCGAAGGACGCGTTGGGAAACGACCCCTTCATCATCGCCCATCCTCAATGGAGCGCCGCGATCAAGCAGTTGCTGGAGATGGGCGTTCGCGCCGAGCAGCAGGCGCTCGCCAAATGGGGGCTGAACTATGTGATCGACGAATATCTGCCCCGCAAGCTCGCGAAGGTCAGCGAATTTCTACCGTAGGCGGCGCGCACCCATAGAAACGCGTTAGATCGTTTGGCTCCGCCAGGAAAGCGCGAGCCGCCCGCCAGAGATCGGTAAGACCCGCGCGCCCAGCTTGCGGCTTTCTTGGTCAAGCCTGCGTTGCAGCCAGGCGACATCCTCCGGGGATGGTTGGCTCAGACGGAACCGTCTAACTTGCAGAGGCGTCATCTCAAGAGCGAGAAGGTCGCCGCTCCCCGCCTCGACTTCGGCAAAATACATCAGCGCCAAATCGCCCCTGTACTCCTCATAGCCTGAGATGCCTTCGTAATCGTTCAGAAGGTCGCCGCAGCCATAAAGGATGAGCCGCTCGCGATAGACCTCTATTCCTTTCGGATGATGCGAGGAATGACAATGCAGGATGGAAATCGGCGCCGCGTCGAGCAATTGGTGAGCAAAGCATCTGTCTTCGTCTGAGACCTCGTAGCCCCAGTTCGCTCCGCAATGAAGGGACAGCACGACGATATCACCAGCGTTGACGGACCGCGAAACTTCATCGGCAATGCGCAAGACATTCGCTTTCGACAAGGCCGACAACAGCGCAATGCCGGGGCTGTCGGTAGTCGCAGCCCAACTCCTCGGCGCCCCACTGGAGACGCAGGCACAGGAAAAAACCAAGAGGCGCCCTTTGTCCGAGATATTGAAAGCAGCCGGCGTCCAAGCCTCCGCCAGACACCGTCCAGCCCCTGCCGCCTTAATTTTCAGGGCTTCGAGAATCTTGAGCGTGTCGAGCAACCCCCCACGGCCCCAATCCAGGACATGGTTGTTCGCCAGCACGCAGCAGTCCACGCCGGCCGAAATCAGGCAGCCGGCGTTTTCGGGGCTCATTCTGTAATTGATGCCCTTCGGAAAATAGCTTTCCTTTCGGGTGACGCTTGTTTCGAGATTGATGATGCGCAGGTCAGGCTTGGCGCGCTCGAGTTCCTGAAGCGCATCGCCCCAAATATAGGAAAACGGCGCCGATCTCGGGATGGCGCCATGGGCTTCTTCCGCGAGTTTCACATAGCCATCCGCAGAAGCCATGCACTCCTCGTAAATGCGCGGATCGCACGGGTGCGGCAAAATCTGGTCGACGCCACGTCCCGTCATTACATCCCCGCTAAGGAACAGCTTGATAGAGGAGCGCATGCATCTCGATCCTGAATGATCCGCTGGCCGGCGAGGCCACGGGCGTATCCCTGGCTTTAGCCACCACCAGAGAACTTCTGTCCGTGAGCCAACAGGATATCCCTCGCGAATGGATGGACAATGCCCGATCACGTCGGATCAGCCGTCTTCCTCGGTCCGCGGCGACGCGGGAGGGTTAGCTTGCTTAAGCGGCGCGGACGCGAGAATTTGGTAGCCCGTCGCGCCGGGAGGCGGAGATTGGAATAGCTCGACGGATATTACTTGCTGGGTGAAGGACAAATTTCTGTCGATCGGGCGCCGGCGGGCGATAGCTGCGCCGTCTCCGCGAAGACGGGCAAGCGTGACATGCGGCAGAAATGGCCGGCCGTCGCTTTGATCGAATAAGCGAAGGAGTGCGCCTCGCACAGCCGTGATGTCATCAGACGCCGCGCATTCCACCCACAATAGTCGAGGCCGTTTCAGCACGGGCCCATAATTCAGATGCCGAAACTCGAGCACGAACGGGCTGAAGCTGGAGGCGACGAGGCGAATTTTCTCGATCGCTTCGGAAATCCACGTCTCCCGCCAAGGGGGAACGAGCGTGAGATGAAGATCCGCAGACGCGACGATCTTAGCGTTTTCCTGCCGTAACTCTTTCGCCAGCCCAACCAGTTGATCCGCGATGTCGGGGGCTATCTTCACGCCGAGAAAGACGCGCATCCCCCGGGGCGGAATATTGCCGCCGTCGTTGCCGTGAGAAGCGTCGATCACGAAACTGGCCACCATGTCCCGAACGCTGAAGCAAGCTGGCGCGCGGCTCCTTCATTCCTCGAAGGTCGGCGGCTCGGTTTCGTCGGTTTCGACCTGTTCGATGGGCTCATTCCCAGTCTCTGGAACCTCCCGCTCCACATCGACCATTTCCGTTTCAATAAGCTTCGGAGCCTCGTCTTCTCCTTCGGAATAGGCGTCGGGCCGCTTGGGCCTTTTGGGCCCGCAGGAGTCTCGTATCGCCTCGCCCCACATGGGAGGACCTCCTTCTTCTTCATTGCCGCGTTTGCGCCAACGCAACAAGTATACGCGCAACCATTCGTCTCGAGAAACGGCGTGACGCAGTCGCTTGAACCGGAGTATTTGCTTTTTACAAGTTGCCCCCGGCTCCACATTCTGGGAGGTTTTGCACAAAGGAGATGTCTCGCCGGAACCGGGCACAGATACGGGTCTCGCTCGAGTTTGGGGCAGATTGCACGGGGAAGGTCGATGATGCCTAGAGTCTGGTGGAAAACCGGGGTGATCTACCAAATCTACCCGCGCTCTTTTCAGGACTCGGACAATGATGGGGTCGGCGATCTCAATGGCATCCGCAATCGCCTCGACTATCTCATCTGGCTCGGCGTCGACGCGCTGTGGCTCTCGCCCTTTTACAAATCGCCAATGAAAGACTTTGGCTACGACGTTTCCGATTACTGCGCAGTGGACCCTCTATTTGGATCGATGGAATCTTTCGACGCTCTGCTGAAGGAAGCGCATGCGAGCGGACTAAAAATCATCCTCGATTTCGTTCCAAACCACACGTCAAATCTGCATCCCTGGTTTCTTTCAAGCCGCCGATCCCGGGACGACCCCAAGAGGGACTGGTATATTTGGCGCGATCCGGCTTCCAGTGGCGGGCCGCCGAACAATTGGGTCAGTCATTTCGGCGGCAGCGGCTGGACTTTCGACGAAGAAACGCAACAATATTATTATCACGCCTTTCTCGAAGAGCAGCCCGACCTCAACTGGCGGAACCCCAAGGTTCGCAATGCAATGCACGACGTGCTTCGCTTCTGGCTAAAGCGGGGCGTTGACGGTTTTCGTATCGACGTGGCGTCGCATCTCGTCAAGGACGCCTTTTTTCGAAATAATCCGCCTAATCCTCACTATGACGGGCGAGGGCCCGACATTCAGCGGCTAACCCAAACCTATTCGTCGGATCAACCGGAAGTGCAGGCGGTCATCGCCAGCCTGCGGAAGGTCGTTGAAGAATTCGGGGGCGATCGCCTGCTCATTGGCGAGCTGTATCTGCCCATCGACAGGCTTGTCCGTTATTATGGCGAGGGTCTTGGAGGATTGCATCTTCCTTTCAATTTCCAGCTGCTCGACGCGCGCTGGTCGGCCCTCGAAATTCGCAATCTGATCGAGAAGTATGAAGCGGCCTTGCCGGAAGGCGCCTGGCCAAACTGGGTGCTGAGCAACCACGACCGGCCGCGCGTCGCCGCGCGCCTTGGCGAGGCGCAGGCACGGATCGCGGCGATGTTGGTCTTGACGCTTCGCGGAACGCCCACGCTCTATTACGGCGACGAGATCGGTCTCGGGCGCGTTCCCGTTCCTCCCGACAGAATGAGGGATACATGGGCGCTTCGCGAGTCGGGTTCCGATGTCGGACGCGATCCCTCGCGAACGCCGATGCAATGGGATGAAGGTCCCTTTGCTGGTTTTTCCAGCAGGGAGCCCTGGCTTCCTCTGTCGCCGGACCATGCAAAGCGCAATGTCTCCGTCATGCGCGGGGACAAAGGCTCGATACTGCTGCTCGTCAGGGAGCTGTTGCACTACAGACGCAATCATCAAGCGATCGAACAGGGGGCTTGGCGCCCCATGGAGTCTGACGGAGACATCCTCTCCTACGAACGCACCTTGGGCGAGGAGAGGATCGTGATCTTGCTTAATTTCTCTGACACGCCGCATCGCGTCGCAGGCCTCGGTCTTGAAGCCGCGAAAATTTCGCTGTCGACTCACGCAGATCGTCGCGGGGAGGGCGCCGGCGCAGTTGTGGAGCTTCGCCCCAACGAAGGGCTTATCCTTGAGTGAAGTTGATCCCCTCCGAAGGATGACCTGCGGATAGGGCGCCTCGCAGCCGTACCCTGACCCTTAACGCCGATTTGCGATCGGCGCTGACGCCAACCATCACTTCAAAGTCGCCGGCTTCGATGACAGGCTCGAGCGTTTTGCCGAGAAACCGGAAATGGTCGCGGTCAAGCAGGAAAGAAACAGTGCGGGTTTCGCCAGGCCCGAGCGCAACCTTGGTCCATTCCTTCAATTCGATCATTGGACGCGCCACGCTGGCGACGACGTCGTGAAGGAAGAGGAAGATCGTCTCCTCAGTGGCGACCTCCCCGTCATTCGTGGCCTCGACCTCTATTTTGACGGGCGCATCCTCATCCAGTTCTTCCGGCGTGGCGCGCAGATAGTTCAGGCTGACTCTGGCGAAGGACAGGCCGTGCCCGAAATGGAAAAGTGGATCGTTTGGCAAATCCAGATATTTGCTCGTGAAGAAATCCGTCGACTGCGGCGGCCGGCCAGACGATCGCTGTGCATAATGAATTGGAATTTGGCCCACGTGGCGCGGCCAGGTGACAGGAAGGCGACCGCCCGGATTGAAGCGCCCAAGCAATATGTCAGCGATGGCGTCGCCGGCCGCTTCGCCGGGCTGCCAGCTCGCCAAGACGGCCGCCGCCGGCTCGATCAGATCGGAAATCATCAGCGGGCGTCCCGCCGACACAACCAGGACGACAGGAGGCCCGACGTCCATTATCGCCTGGGCGAGCTCGCGCTGACGACCCGGCAGGTCGAGCCTGGCGCGGCTGGCGGCTTCGCCGCTCATCGCGGCTGATTCCCCGAGGCACAGCACGATGACGTCGGCCGATGCGCACAAGGCCCGCGCGGCGCCAATTCCGCTCGCGTCTTTGCCATCGACGTCAACGCCTTGGTGATGCAGCAGTTCGCCATGCGTCCAGGCGGCCCGCAACGCTTCAAGCGTCGTGACGACCTTTGCCGGATCGCCCGCGGCCGACCAGGGACCCAACATATCGGCGCGGGCGTCCGCAAGGGGACCCACGATCGCAAGACGTCGGATGTTCGGGTCGAACGGCAGCACGCCCCGGTTCGTCAAGAGGATAATCGACCGTCGCGCGGCGTTCCGCGCCAGTTCTCCCCATGTCTTTCGAGCAGAGCCCGCGGAACGGAGCCTTACATAGGGATCGTCGAGTAGACCTAGCTTTTCCTTGAGCTCGAGAACTCTGCGCGCGGCGGCGTCTATTTGGGCTTCATCGACAAGGCCGCGCGACAGGGCTTCTGGCAGGTGCAGATAACATCCACTCACCATATCCATGTCGACGCCCGCCTTCAGGGCCAGTGCAGCCGCCTCGACTTCATCGGCCGCTAGGCCGTGCTGTATAAGTTCGGCGATCGCGGTGTAATCGCTGATGACGACCCCGCTGAAACCGTGTTTTATCCGCAACCAGCCGGTGAGCAGCGCGGCGTGCGCCGTCAGCGGAATCCCCGCGAGACTGTTGAAGGCGGGCATTATCGCTGCGCAGCCCGCCGCGACGGCCGCACGGAAAGGCGGCAGGTAGGTTTCGTGAAGCTCCCGGTCGGACATGTCGATGGCCGCATAATCCCGTCCGGCCTGAGCCGCGCCTCCCCCGCAAAAATGCTTGGCGGTCGCGCCGACCGCGGCCCTGCTCGACAGCCCGGCGCCCTGAAAGCCGCGGATCTTCGATTGCGCGAATTTAGCCGCGACAAGCGGGTCTTCGCCGGGCCCCTCGACGATGCGTCCCCATCGCGGGTCGCGGCAGACATCGAGCATTGGCGCAAAGGTCAGGTCGATTCCTCCGCTGGCGGCCTCCTCGGCGGCGGCGCGCGCGGTTTCCTCCCAAAGGTGGGGATCGAAGGCTCCGGCCTCCGCGAGCGGAACTGGAAAGATCGTCTCGAAACCGTGCAGCACGTCGAGCCCGAAAAAAAGCGGCACGCCGAGTCGGCTCTCTTTGAGCGCGGCCTTCTGCATGGCCCGCACGGCCTCGCGCCCCCAGAGGTTGAAAACGCCGCCGACATTGCCGGCGCGGATATTCTCTATGACGTCGCCGGATCCTGAAGGGCCGGTCACGACCTGTCCAGCAGTCACTAGGTTGAGCTGACCGACTTTCTCTCGAATGGTCATCTTCGATAAAAGCGAATTGACCCTGTCCATCGTGCAACTCGGCCGGTTTTTGTGGCCGGAAAAATATACCCCATCTCCGCCTCGCCGGCGACGCGCGCAGCTCGGGTCGGGGATTTTCTCGTTGCCGCCGCGACCCCTCCGCTGCGATGATGTGACGGTTGCAAAGTCTCCAACGGCTAGTCGGCATTACAATATGGACGAGACGACCATGACGCAGCAGACAGGCGGCCCCGGTCCGGCCGTCGACAAGACAGTGGCGAACCAAAGCAGGATCTTTCTGCAGCTAGGGACGCTCTGGCGGATGGCGCGCGCATCTGGGGAAGGGGGCAGGCTTCTGTGGCTCATCGCGGGACTCGTCACGGTAATTGGCGCGACAGCCTATGCGCAAATCCGGCTCAATGCGTGGAACGAGCCATTTTACGACGCTATCAACCGAAGAGACATTCCTGCTTTCGGCTTTCAGCTCGGCGTCTACGGGATCATCGCCGGAACGCTGCTAGTACTCAATGTCAGCCAAACTTGGCTGAATTTGATGATGAAACTCAAACTGCGGGAGATCCTCACACGAGATCTCTTTCAGCAGTGGCTCGCGCCTCGCCGCGCCTTCTTAATCGCCAATGCAGGACCGATCGGCGTCAATCCAGATCAGCGCATTCACGAGGACGCCCGGCGTTTCACCGAACTCTCCACCGATCTCGGCGTCGGGCTGTTTCAGGCGACGCTGCTGCTGGTCAGCTTCATCGGCGTGCTCTGGTCGCTTTCTGCTGGCGTCAGCTTTACTTTCGAGGGGGCGAGCTTTGTCGTTCCGGGCTATATGGTGTGGTCCGCTCTGCTCTACGCCGGTCTGGCCTCGCTCGCGAGCTGGCGCCTGGGTAAGCCTCTCGTCGACCTCAACGCCGAGCATTACGCGCGCGAATCTGACGTGCGTTTCTCGCTTGGACGCGTGAACCAGAATTGCGACGGCATCGCCGTCTATCGCGGCGAAGCGCAGGAGCGCGACCGTCTGAACATGGAGTTCGATCGACTCCTCGAGGTCATGCGGCGACTCGTCAGTGCGACGACGCGGCTCGCCTGGGTGACGGCGGGCTACGGATGGTTCACAATAGTCGCGCCCGTTATCATCGCGGCGCCTGCCTATTTCGCCGGAAATCTGACATTTGGCGGTTTGCTTATGGCGGTCGGCGCTTTCACGCAGGTCCAGCAGTCGCTGCGCTGGTTCGTCGACAATGCGAATCTGATCGCCGACTGGAAGGCCACACTTCTGCGCGTCAGCGAATTTCGGAGGGCCCTGATCCAGATCGATCTGGTGGAACGAGACGCTCGGCGCATTGAGATCACGGAGGCGAAGGATCGCATCGTTCTCGACGACCTCAGGGTGCTGCTTCCGCCCGGGCCGAGCAGTCTGAGCGAGCGAAGACTCGAAATCGGGCCGGGAGAGCGCGTCGTGATCGTCGGGGGACCAAGTTCAGGGAAGACTAGTCTCTTCCGCGCCCTGGCGGGCCTATGGCCCTGGGGCACCGGCCGTGTCGAACTCTCTGCCGAGGGCCTCATGTTCATGCCGAAGCATCCCTATCTTCCGGGCGGCTCCCTGCGCGACATCCTCGCTTATCCCTATGCGCCCGACACATTCAGGGACGAAGATTACCGCGCGGCCTTGACGAGCATGGGGATCGCACACCTTATTCCGACGCTCGACACGACGGCGCAATGGGAAAAGGAGCTGAGCGATCCGGAGCAGCAGGGTTTAGCTTTCGCGAGGCTCCTGCTTCACAAGCCACGCTGGGTGGTGATCGACACGGCGATCGACACATTACCCCCGCAGTCGCGCCGCGCGCTGTTCGACGCCTTGCGGAAGGAGTTGCCGCGGACGTCCATCCTCGCGATCAGCGGCGTGGAGCATAAATACGATTTCTTCGACCGCCTCATCGGCCTGAGTCTTCACTCTGGAAACGCCGGCGCTGTGGGCCTCTCGCCGAATTCAGTCTGAGAGTTCGCGCAAACGAACAAGCCCACCCCACAGCCCACCGAGGTCGTTGAGAGACGCCCGCCGTAGTTCGGGCAGGACCGGATTTTTGCGTTTGAGCGCCGCAAGGCGAGCTTCGACGCGATCGAGACGAATGCCCACGTCTCGCATCATGGATCCGCCGAGGACAAGTCGGTGGGGAGACCAGTAAGCAATCGCATTGTGGAGTCCAATCGCGACAATCTCGGCCAACTCTTCCCACACCGGATGGTCCTTGCCGAGCGAGGCGGGCAACGTGCCGAAGCGAGCTTCGATCGCCCGGCCTGAAACAAGCTCCTCCAGCGTGCGGGCCTTCGCGTCGCAGCCCATGAACTGCTCGCCGATCTCAAATCCGAACGCCGCGCGGTCGAGCGCGCCGTCGACGATGCGCGCACCATTGACCCCCGTTGAGATTGTCACATAGGCCACGATCGCGGCTCCCTTTCCAGCCCCGACTGCCGCCTCGCCGAGACCGACCAAAGCCGTGTCGTTTTCCAGGATTACGGGCGCGCCGAGCGCCGCTTCCAGATCGTCGGCGAGAGCGGCCCCGTTCCAGTCGGGGAGATTGGGCGCATTGACGATCCGACGTTTGTCTAGCGATAGAACGCCCGGCGCGCCCACCGCGACGCCGCGCGGCTTTCCGCCCGCAATTCTTTTCACCGCATCGACCACCGCGTGGAGCCCCTCCCGATAGTTATGCAAAGTGTGGAAAACCTCGACAGAGGCGAGCGCATCTGGTTCATCGGCGCGACCGATGCGCGTTTTCGTTCCGCCGATGTCGATCACGATGAGCATGGGCGCGCTTCAACCGCCCGAACCCGACTGGGCGAGCGCCTCCCCGACATAGGTGATTGCGCCACCGAGCGTGAAAAGCTTCCGGTAATCGAGCTCGGGAATACTCACCCCTGTGCGCTTGTGTATCGCGACCACCAGATTGGCGAAATCCATGGAGTCGAGGTCGAAGGCCTCGCGGATGTCCTCGTCTTCGGCGATGGACGTCGGATCGGCCTCCGGCGCGATGTCGCAGATCAGTTGGAGAAGAAGCGATCGTATTTCATCGTTTGTCACAATTTTTCGGGCTCCTGCAAAAGACGCGCGACTTCGGCGAGATAGAGTCCGCCAAGATGTCCGTCGGTCACGCGATGATCGGCGGCGAGGCTCACCGTCACGAGGGGACGAGGCGCGATCCCTCCATCGAAGACGAAGGGGCGCGTGACAACGCGCCCAAAGCCGATGATCGCCACCTGGGGCGGGTAGATAATGCCTGTCACTGTCTCCGCGCCGCGATCGCCGACGCTCGTCACGGTTATTGTCGAAGACGTAAGCTCCGACGCCCGCAGCCCGCCCCGCCTAGCGCGTTCGACCAGATCGCGCATCGACGACATGAGTTCTGCGAGCGATTTCTTGTCCGTGTCCCTGATCGCCGGCGCCACCAGTCCGCCGCCGCGGAGCGCCACGGCCCAGCCGATGTGAATCTCGCTCACCGGGACGAAGGCCCCGCTCTCATAAAACCCGTTCAGTTTCGGCTGCGCGCGCAACGCGAGGGCGGCAGCCTTCAGAAAAAGCACGGCCGGCAGGATGCGCGCAAGCGGCTCCCGGTCGCGGTTGAAGGTCTCGAGCCAGGACAAAGCGGCGTGAAGGTCCACCGTTTCGCTCAAATAATAGTGCGGGATTTCACGCTTCGAACGGCTCATTGCGGCGGCGATGGCCTTGCGCATTTCCGACAGATCGACGCCGCGCCTGATCGACGGCGCTCCGGTTGGAACGGCGGGCGCCGCCGCCTCTACATCCGCAAGCCGGATCGCCCCATCGACACCCGTGCCGCGCAGCGCCGTCACGTCGATGCTCAGCTCGGTCGCGCGACGGCGGGCGACAGGCGTAATCTTCAGGCGCGCGCCTGGCGCGGTCACTGGCTTCGCGACGGGAATCGGCGTCGCGGCGACTTGCGGCGTCGGCGGTCGCGCGGCCGCCGCGGCGGGCTGCGCGGTCTCGCCCGCCGGTCCGTCGATCCGCGCGAGGACCGTTCCGACCGGAACGCGCGCGCCGACGGGAACCAGGATGTTCGAGACGACGCCCTCAACGAAGACTTCGACTTCAATTGCGCCCTTCTGCGTCTCGACGACGGCGATCACGTCGCCCGACTTCACGCGATCGCCCTGCTTCACATGCCATTCGACGAGCGTGCCGGCCGCCATGTCGGCGCCGAGCGCGGGCATTTTGAAGTCGCTCATGTCAGCCGCACGAGATCGCGCGCGGCGGCGACGATGGCGTCTCGCTGCGGCAGGCAGGCGTCTTCGAGATGCGCGGCGTAGGGCATGGGGACTTCGCGCCCGCACACCCGCCTGAGTGGCGCGTCCAGTTCATAGAAGGCCCCTTCGGCGATACGCATGCCGATTTCCGCCGAAATGGAGCCGCTGCGCCAGGCTTCGTCGATGATGACGCAGCGCCTCGTCTTGCTCACCGATGCGATGATCGCGTCTGTATCGAGCGGCCGCAGCGTGCGCAGGTCGAGCACTTCTGCGTCGATGCCCTCCTTCGCCAGCGTCTCCGCGGCTTCGAGCGTCTTGAAGAGGCCGCCGCCGTAAGTCACGAGACTGACGTCGCGCCCCGGGCGGCGGATCGCGGCATGGTCGATGTCGACGGACGTCACGCCGGGCGTCAGAACGCCTTCCATATTGTAAAGCATCACATGCTCGAAAATGAGCGTCGGATTGGGTTCCGCGAGCGCGGCGAGGAGCATGTAGCGCGCATCATCAATCGTCGCTGGGGTCAGCACGCGCAAGCCGGGAATATGCGCATACCATCCCTCCAGACTGTGCGAATGCTGCGCGGCCACCCGGCGCCCGCCGCCCGTCGCCATGCGGATCACGAGGGGGACCGCGAATTGGCCCCCAGACATATAGGGGATCGTCACGGCGTTGTTGACGATCTGATCTAGCGCCAGAAGGCTGAAATTGACGGTCATGATCTCGACAATGGGCCGCATCCCCGTCATCGCCGCGCCGATGCCGGCGCCGACGAAGGCGCTTTCCGAAAGCGGCGCGTCCCTGATCCTCTCGTCGCCGAATTCTTCAAGAAGCCCCTTCGTCACCGCATAGCAGCCGCCGTAACGGCCGATGTCCTCGCCTATGAGAAAGACGCGGGGGTCTTCCAGAAGCGCCTGACGCAGCGCCTGTTTGCAGGCTTCGCGGTAAGTGAGGGGGAGGGGAGGGGACTCGCTCAAGAGGGAATCTCCGCCATTGTCACGAAACGCTCCACCTCCGCGACGGACTCGAGCGCGCCCGCTTCGGCGAAGGCGACGGCCGCGGCGATCTCGGCCTCGATTTTCGACTCGATCGCTTCGACCTCTTCCGGCCTGATCAGATGATTGCTTTCGAGCCAGCCCTGAAAGCGCAGGATCGGGCCTTTCTTTCGCCAGGCCTCCACCTCTTCCTTCGAGCGATAGAGTTGCGCATCGAACATCGAATGCGCCCGAAAGCGGTAGGTGCGGCATTCTAGGAAATAGGGATCGCTGCCGGCGCGAACTCTTTCCACGGCCTGCCGCGCCGCGCTCTCGACGGCGACGACGTCCATGCCGTCGACCCGTTCCCCCTCGATCCCGTAGCCGCTGGCCTTGTGCACGAAATCCGTGTCCGCCTCGGCGCGCTCGACGGCCGTGCCCATCGAATAGAGATTGTTTTCGCAGACAAACAGAATGGGCAGCCGCCAAAGCTTCGCGAGATTGAGCGTCTCGTGGAATTCACCCTCGTCCACGGCGCCTTCGCCGAAGAAGCAGGCGGTAACGGCCGTCCGCTTCGATAATTTGTCGGCGAGCGCGACGCCCAGCGCCAGCGGCAGTCCGCCGCCGACGATGGCGTTGCCGCCGTAGAAGCGATGGGCCCGGTCGAAAAAATGCATCGAGCCGCCGCGCCCGCGGCAGCATCCGTTGAGCTTGCCCATCATCTCGGCCATCAGGCAGCCGGCGTCGACGCCGCGGGCAAGAGCCTGACCATGTTCGCGATAGGTGGCGATGACGGAATCTTCCGCCTTCAGCGCCTCCATGACCCCGACCGACACCGCCTCCTCGCCATCGTAGAGATGCAGGAACCCCAGGATTTTCTGCGCCTGATAGAGCTCCACGCATTTGGCCTCGAAACGGCGGATGCGGATCATCGCCTTGAGGAGACGCAAGAGATGCGCATGATCGAGATGCACCTTTTGCTTCATCTCTCATCGCTCTCCAGTGTCGACAGGTCGCCCTCCGGCAGGCCCAATTCGCGCGCCTTGAGCAAGCGTCGCATGATCTTGCCGCTGCGCGTCTTTGGCAGATTGACGCGAAACTCGATCTCCTTCGGCGCGACGGCGGCGCCGAGACGTTTGCGCGCATGTCCCAGGAGGTCCTTGCGCAAAGCTTCATCCGCCGCGACGCCTTGCTTCAAGGCGACGAACGCCTTGACGATCTCGCCCGCGACCGCGTCCGGCTTGCCGATGACGGCCGCTTCGGCCACGGCTTCATGCTCCATCAGGACGCTTTCGACCTCAAACGGGCCGATCAGATGGCCGGACGATTTGATCACGTCGTCGGCGCGGCCGACAAACCAGAAATAGCCGTCAGCGTCGATGCGGGCGAGATCTCCGGTGAGATACCAGTCGCCGACAAAACATTTACGGTAGCGCTCTTCTTCATGAAGATAGCCGCGCATCATGGAAGGCCAGCCGCGCCTGAGCGCGAGCTCGCCCTCCTTCTCCGGCGTATCGACGATGTCGACGCTTCCGTCCGGCTTGCGCAAGGCGATGCGCGCCTCGACCCCCGGCAGCGGGCGCCCCATGGAGCCGGGCTTGATGTCCATGACCGCGAAATTTCCGATCATGATGCCGCCCGTTTCCGTCTGCCACCAATTGTCGTGAAAGGGGAGACCCAAAGCCTGCACGCCCCAGACGACGGCTTCCGGATTGAGCGGCTCGCCGACGCTGGCCGCGAAGCGCAGAGACGAGAGGTCGAAACCTCGAACCGCCTCCTCGCCCACTTTCATCATCATGCGGATGGCGGTGGGGGCCGTATACCAGACGGTGACCTTTTCTTCCGCGAGAACGCCATACCAGCTTTGTGCGTCGAATTCGGCCTCGACGACGATATTCGTTACGCCATGCACGAGCGGCGCAATGACGCCATAGCTCATGCCCGTCACCCATCCCGGGTCCGCCGTGCACCAGAAGCGATCGTCCTCATGCAGATCGAGCGCGAAGAAGCCGGTCGCGTAATGCGTCACCACGGCGTCGTGAACATGCAGGACGCCCTTCGGCCGCCCGGTCGTCCCGCTGGTGAAATGCAGGAGCGCGACGTCTTCCGGATCGGTGGGGGGTATCTCGAAAACGGTCGACGCCCCGCGCATCAGGCCTTGCCAAGAGAGCACGATCTCTCCGCCCGTCTCGGCGTCGACGAGAATGACGTGTTCGAGTTTGGGGAGACGCGGACGCAAGGCCTCGATCTTGCGCCGATAGAGCGCCTGCGTGGTGACGATGACGCGCGCCTCGCCGATCTCCATGCGCGTGGCGATCGGTTCCGGCCCGAAGGCCGAGAACAATGGCGAAACCACGCATTTGGCCTTCAGTGCGCCCAGAATGGCGATGTAGAGTTCGGGAATGCGCCCGAGCAGAACGAAGACCGCGTCTCCCGGCCCGGCGCCCAGCGACCGCAGGACGTTGGCGAAGCCGTTCGTTGATTGCGCGAGATCGGCGTAGGAATAGTCCCGACGTTCGCCTGACTTGCCGATCCATCTTATTGCAATCTTGTCTTTCCTGTCGCCGCCTGCATGGCGATCGACGGCTTCGAAGGCGATGTTCAACCCGCCGGCATTGGGAAGACCCGTCAATTTTGCGCGCGCCGTCTCCCAGCAAAATTGCGCGCGCGCGGCGTCGTAATCGGCGAGATTGGGGGCCGTCGCGAGCGAGGCCGCATCCTTGTGGATGCTGGCGTAGCGCAGGCCGTGACTCGGCAGCCCCATTCTTGCCTCTCGATCCCGGCGCACATCAAAGCCGCTTGCTCTTGTGATTATTGTGTGATCTGCCGGCTTGGTGATCAAGCCAATTTCGGCCAAGCGTTACCTCGGCCTTGTTTACCCTCTCAATTTCCGAGCACGAATACCGCGATCGCGGCTATGAGCCGGCGTTCGATGCGCTTCCTTGGAAGATCAATTATTGTCCCGTCGACCAGAAACGCGGCAATCGTTAGGCTCACGCGCGGCGCTGGCCACCCCGGCGCGCTTTATTCGGCGCAACTAATTCTTGGCGTGATTCATTGGACCATGAATGCCGGCGTCGTCGTGCTCCGCTCACAGCGATACTGCCTCCGCCTACTTCAGCAACTCGTACTCATCCAACCGGTAGCGGTCCCGCGAAAATCAAGCCGCTGTTCGCTGAGGAAGCTCTCGAATTGCGTCTGCGACAGCCTCACGCTGGCAATCTGGAACTGAACAGCTTCTCGCCTAGTTTGGAAGCGACGACCCGTCTTATTTAGCTCCTGCTATAAGCCTTGAGTTAAATGGCGAGCGCGTCTTGCTTGGCAGTACCTGCGACGAATTTTTTTATGTCCTCCCGTAGGCCTTCAGGAAAATGGCGAGCGAGTTGGATCCGTCGTCGTTGAGCGCCTGGCTGATGGAGTCGCACTGGTCGCCAAAGCGGCTGCCGGGGAAGGCGAATAATTCGGCCTCGAGCTCCGGCAGCCATGAGGCGCGTTCGGGCAAATAGACCTGCCAGGCTTCGAACTTTGCGGAGGCGACCGACAGGCGGGATATCTTGTCGCGCTCCGGCTTGACGCCGATGAGCCCGCAAACCTCGTATTGCAGCTCCGCGATTAAAGTGATCGCTGTGCCCGCCTCCTCGATCAGGATACGATTGGCGCTCCAGCGATTGGCCAACTCGACCACCTTGGCTTTGAGCGTCGGATAATCGACCCGCGCGCGCCAGAGTCGACCAGATACCAAGTTTTTTCAGTTAGCCGTTCCCCGCCCTACGGCCTTTGGCATGGCGCGCAGCTCATCCCACTGCGAAAGCAAAAAATGTCTCGCGAGGTCCGACGGGCCTCCGATACCACAATCGGCAACGCCATTCGGCCAGAGCCGACCGCCAAAGGTTGCGGCAAAGGGCCCAAATTGATGTTCGAGCATCGGGCCAACGGGGGTCTCGAAGCGCGATACGATCCATGTTTCTTCGCTGCGCCGCCCGATAAAGTTATTTTCCTCGCCACGATCGCCATTCCGGCGGAAAAAGACATCGATTACGTCATCGTCGGGTATCCCGTCGATGAACCTGGCGGTAATCCCGAAATAAGCGCCAGCACAATAAGGGCATGCGCCAAGCCGCACTTCGATATCCCACCCAAATATTGGCTGTCGGGGGGCCAACTCAATCGGGACGGTATCGTCGTCGGTATAAAGATAGCGGTCGAAGGCATTTTTAGGCCCATGCGAACACACAGTGAGGAGCAATCTGCGGCAATGGGGGCAATCAATCGCTATGCCACTTGGGTCGATTGCCTCGGTTTCGATCATGAAGGGCTCCGTGTCCCGCATCCGACCGTGCTCACTTTGCAACAACGATTAGATCTCCCGCAACGTCCCTGCGACAAAAGCATGCGGCAATTTCGCGCCCTTAAGGAATGCGCCGCCCTTGCCGCTGGCGCGGAACACAACCTAGCGCGGTTATGAGATCGACTCTCGCTCAACATTCTATAGGTGCGGCAGCTTCGAAGAGGTCGACCGCAGGATGCTGGTTGCAGAAGATCGTCGCTAATCGTCCATAGGTCACCTCGCCTATGGAGCAGCCGCACAATCGGGCAAATGCGGGACCGACCGTGACCCGAAAAATCGCGCCAAGATCCACAAAACGAAACACATTGTAGTTTATCAGTATCCGTCCCAGTGGCGTCTGCTCGCTCAGAATCTCATCGCGAACCGCCGGAAGCACCATATCCAAGTCGAACCTCATAACCGCGAACTGAACCACGGTTCCATCATCGCTCCGTTTCAGAAGGATTGTGCGGCTGTATATATTCCCGTCCAACTTCCGATTGAGGACCTCTACGATGACCGGCGACCGGTGGAACTCCTCCATCGTAACCGTCATGTGACGATCGTGAACCAAAAGCCGCTTGTAAGGTTCTGGAGTCAGCAACGCTGGGGTGTGCTTGACGGCTCCGAAGAGCTCGTCGCCTTGGGGAAAAAGCGAAATCAGCTTTCTAAATTCATCGGTCGGATTCACGCGCTGCGTCCTTAAGGGGGATTCTCAAGCGTTTTGTTGCACTGGTGCGCCTCAAGCGCAGTTTGCTCCCGCCCTCTCGCGTCATCAAGCCGGGGTCTCTGGCAAGAAAGGCAAGCGCCCAGAATAATCAACTGACGGGCGTTGGAATGGCCGGCGCGTCGCATCGTGTAGCCGCCACCCTCCCTGTTACAGGCGGGAAGCCAGCATGTGAATCTTTGTTTCCTTGAAGACTTTCCCTGTTCCGATGTTAGGGAATTCCCAAACAAGGCGTTGATTTTTATGCCCTTGGGGGACGGCATTTCGCCCAGAATGGCCTGACTTTACCAAAAAATCCCTGCTATTTTCCATTTGCACTTCGAGACGGGTTCGAGGAGGACCGCGTCGTCAGCCAGCAATCCCCCTGACCTCATGTGTCTCGCACAGCCAACAGCCGAGGCGGGATTCCCCCTATATGTCGGTTGATTGCGGGGCGAGCCTTGCGACGGCTGCCTCCTGGAAACGCAAATTCAGGGCTGCGCCGCGAAAATCGGGGTAATGAGAATCGGGCCCGTTTTCGTGATGTTGTGCAGCTTTGCTGATAGTCTTCATGTCGCGAAGAACGACTCCGCAAATGTTTCCGGGTCGTGCACGCCGCGTATCTCGTTCTGTCCGCCGGCCTGGCTAGAGATTGAAAGCCTAGTCTTGACAGTAATCGCGCGTTCTTTGCAAACTAATTATTAATATTGCCATTTTATTCATATTTTGAATGATAATCGTTGCTGATTCGGAGGGGTCGATGACTGGAAGTTACAAATATCCTGTCTTGATCTTCGCTGCCGTCATCGTCGGCTATCTTTTCGCCCCTGGCCCGATGGGAACCCTGGGCGCCAGCTTCATCAAAGAAGACCGGAAAACTGGATTTCTGTCCCAGGGGAAAGACCCTGACGGAATATATCAGTCTGATGAGAAGGTAGGGGTCGCTGGAGCGGACACGGTCGGCGAAGAGAACGGCCTCGTCTACTTTCGATCAATAACGGATGCCTCGAAATTGGTCCCGACCGCGGATTTTACGTATCGCGGTTATATCCTGCATGTAAGTTCGATTAACTCAGTCTCAAAAGCAGTGACCGCGGACAAGGAAGTAAGAACGCTTAGCTCTGTGAAATGCCTCATCGTAGGTCGCGTAGATCAGTAATCCCCTCGGTCCATTCACGCATGGCGGCGCGGTTCGCCTCGCCGTGATCGCCTGATCTTCAAAGGCGTTTTATCCCCCTAGCGGGGCAGAAGCCACAATGCGGGCTTCTCCTTGGCGCCTTGCCGTCACCACGGCCTTGGCGACGGCGCGGCCGTGGAATTGCCGTTCACGCCTTCTTCGCCATGCGCCAGAAAGTCCAATTGCCAAAGATTGTTTGGGACGGACGTGCCCGGAACCGTGGGCTCGGCGAAGATGAACTCCGTGGTCGGAGCGGAATATTGGCCGGTGAAGAGACCATTGGCGAAGCCGGCGCTCTGCAGGCAGCTTCCGTCGCCGGCGGCGGCGCCTGACAGGGGCGGGCGTGTCCCGTTGATGTCGAAGAACGCGCCGCCGTCCAGATTGCCGGGATTGCCGGCGGGCGTTCCGGCGCCGCCGGCCGACGTCGGCGCGCAGAGCGAACGCAGAACGGCGCGAATGTAACGCGTTGGCGATTGCGTCACCGCGCAGGCCCGACTCCCTGCCTCGGGCGGACAGGCGCCGAGCGTGGGGTCGATGGCGGGAACCTTGTTCTGGCTGACGCGCGCGCGTCCCGGCACGGCCTCCGTGAACTGCGTGTGGATTCCGCCGCCGAAGGGCTGCGCGCTCGTCCCAAAAGGAGTCTCTCCGGCGAGCTGATCGGCGAGCGTATTCGTCACGCCCTCGACCGTGATCCAGCGATAGGATTGCGCGGCTCCTGCGCCTCCCGGGTTGAGGTCAGTGAAATAGGCGTCGACAATGGACGTCACGTCCGTCGTGAACGCCTCGAAGCCGAAGCGGTTTGTCGTCTCGATCGGCGCGACGCCGTCGGGCGCGCCGTCCGGGCGCGGATCGACGCCCACGCGAAACTCGCCGATGGCGAGGTAGGCGGGAAGCGTCTTGGGTTGCGTATAGATGCCGATATTGGCGACGACGCTGTTGGCCCAGATGAGGTTGGTCGACGGCTTGGCTCGGGGCGTCGCTGGCGGCGGCTTGCTGGCGTCGCGCACGAGCGTGCCGGTCCATGTGATGAAATCGCCGACTTCGAAGGGGGCCTGCTGCCGCGGATCCGGATCGGACGCGGCGCGCTTATGCTGCGGGGCGAGCGTCGCCGTCCCCGGCATGCCGCCTTCGGCTTTCATCACAAAGGATGTGCAGAAGCGGCCGTTCGGAGTCGGGGGGAGATCGGCGGGCAGACCGGGCAGCGCAACGCCTGCGGCCAGAAAGTTTCGGCAAGGCGCCGTCGCTGACGCCATGGGTCGATTTTTCTGCGGGCAGAGCGGGTCCGTCTCGGCGCCGCCGGCCGATGGCGGCGCGGCGCGTGGCACACACATCGGATAGCCTGTCTCCGCTCTAATCGTCGGATTTTCATCATCGACGGCGAAGCGCGCGTCGAGCGACGTCTGCTTGCGTCCGAAACGGCCCTTCGGATCATTGATCACGAGCCGCGCCTCGCCGCCTGTCGTGCTGACATATATCGAGCCGTCAGCGTAGTCGATAAACGAAATGTAGCCGCTGCCGGCGTTCAACGATTGCTGTGAGGCGTATATCAGCGCGGCGACATGCGGAGCGCGGACGCCCGCTGGCACCCCTGCGGCGCCGACAATATTGCCTTCGACGCGCAACTCCGTCGACGGATAGAGCGTCGCGGCGCCGCCGGAGCCGCCCGAGCCGTCCAGTCCAATCGGCGACAGCCCCGCGTCGCTCGGGCAGACCGCATCCGCCCATTTCAAAGTCGCGGCGGGGAACTGCACGATCATATTCGAAGGAACCGTGATCGCGACGCCATTGACCGTCACGGAGCCGCCGGCCGTCGAGCCGGGCGGCTGTGGGCAACCCCCGGCGACCGTCGCCTTTTCGATGAAGCCGAGGATGGAGAATCCCGTGGGTCCGAATAGCGGCGGAAAGGCCGGCAAGACGGGACCCGCTTTTGGCAGGAAGCCGCTGATGGTCGGCGGCGGCGGCGGTTGCGCGCCGCCCTTGCGCGCATCGGCGTCGCGAACGCCGCTTGTGAGCGCGACGGCCGCAACGCCGACAATTGCCGACCGCCGCCGCAATTGCGCAATCCGCCTTCCCATGATCGCCCGGTGTCGATTCCAAAAGTCGGTCGAATGCATCCCAAAAACTCCCAGCAATGCGCTTACAGAGAAAATCGAAAACAAATCAAACGCCGACGAAAAGCTATGCGCTTCGTCCGAGCAAATTGCGCAATTGCGTAAATGCTCAATCGGGAGTTTGGTTCCATTCATCACCGCGCTTTCAACTTGACCGCGCATTCAACCGCGTTGCGCTTTTTAAGAAGCGCAAGAAGGCAGTTGGCAAGCGGCGACAATCGCGCTAGCGTTCTTGCGTTCGTCCATTCGCGCCTTTTTTGGATTAAACGCGAGTTTGCTGGATGTGGTCTATTGCTCGCGCGATCTTCCGCGCATTCGAAAACATTTGCGCAAGCCAAACTCGCCTCTTCGCGATGCCTGCGTTCCTGACGATGTCGGCGATCGCTTTTGTGGATGCTTCGCACGGCGAAACGCTCGACCAGACAGACGCGACGATCTCCGACATAAGATTGATCGACGCGACCCTCGTCGACAAGAATGGTCGAGACGTCGCTTTTCCGAGGGATGCGGTCGGGGACCGAATTGTCGTCGTCAATTTCGTCTTTACATCCTGCCAAACGCTCTGCCCGCTCGCATCGGCGACGTTCAAACTCGCGCAGGATCGCCTGGGCGCGCATATGGAAGACGATGTGCGGCTGATCACGCTGACGCTTGATCCGCAGACCGATACGCCGCAGCGGTTGCGGGAATTCGCCGATCAATTCGAGCCTGGATCGAATTGGCTATGGCTGACGGGGAAGGCCATGGATGTGCGCAGCGTACTGCGAGGTCTGGGCGTGAGCGACGACAATTTCACCGCGCATCCGCCGGCGACATTGATTGGCGACACAAAAAACGGCCACTGGACTCAGATCAATGTTCAGGCGACGCCGGCGCAGATAGAGGCGGAAGTGACGCGCATGTTCGCCGCGCGCGGGACGACGAAATGATCATCGGACGGGCGTCGCAACTCATGCGCATCGCATCATGCGTCGGGTTGCTGACCTCGCCGGTCGCCGCCGCGCCGCTCAGCGAGTTGGAGGCGCGCGGCAAGGAACTCTACATGCATGGCGCGCAACAGGAGGGCCCCGCGCCGGAGGTTATTCTCGGCGCGGAGTCTGCGCCTGCGCGCCTCGCGCCTTGCGCCTCCTGTCATGGAGAAGACGGCGCGGGGCGCCCTGAGGGGAAGATCAATCCGCCCGACATCAGTTGGAGCGAATTGTCGAACCCGTTGGGCAAGGCTTATCTCAATGGACGCGCGCGTCCGCCATTTTCCGAAGACGACGTCGCGCAGGCCGTGTTGCGCGGTTTGGATCCTGCCGGCAATCGCCTCGATCCGGTCATGCCGCGCTATAAGCTATCGCAGGGCCAACTAGACGCCCTTGTCGCCTATTTGAAGGCGATAGAGATAGACCAGGCGCCCGGCGTTACGTCGGACGCCATCCATGTCGCGGCGATTGTTCCAACGCAGGGAGCGGTCAAAGACGCTCTCGTGGCCGCGTTCTCTGAAATCAACGCAAGGGGCGGCGTATATAACAGACGGATCGACGCGTCGTATCTCGAGAATAATGATCGACCGCAGGACGCAGCGGCGCGTCTCGACGCATTGTTGCAGGACCGCTCAATTTTCGCCGTGCTGGCGCTGTCGGGCGCAGCGGACATCTTTGAAGCCGCCGAGCGCGCTCACGCGCCGCTCGTCGGGGCCGAGGCTTCGTCGGAAACGCTCCGGCGCAGCGGCTTCTACCTCCTGCCGAGCCCCTCGGCGCAAATGCGCATCCTTGTCGACTTTGTCGCGAGATCCAGGGAGGGCGCGTCACGGGCCGCCATTCTCTTTCCTGTCGACGGCGCCGCTGATGAAGCGCGCCGGGCCGTGACCGAGCAAAGCCTGAAGCGAGGATTGCCCGCGCCCATCGAGCGCTTCTATTCCGCGGAGGCGTTTGACGCGGAGACCAGCGTGGCGGCGCTGAAGGACGGGGCGTGCGATACGGTATATTTTCTCGGCGATCGTCTGGCGTTTGCGCGTTTCATAGACGCTGCCCAGGCCTTGAACTTTCATCCAAGGCTGCTTTTCTCGGGCGCTTCGATCGCCCCGGCTCTCTTCGAGGCGAGCCGTGGCTTCGCCGGCAAGCTTTTTTTCGCGGCGGCGATCTCACCCGATGACGTCTTGCAGGATGCCGGTTTTGCGGCGTTGCGAGAAAAATATGGGCTGAAGCCTCATTCCGTCGCCTCGCAAGGGCTTGCTTATGCGGCGGCGCAAGTTTTCGCGCTAGGACTGAAAAACGCCGGCAGGCGGCTGAGCCGACCGCGCTTCAGCGCAGCGATCGAAAGCATCCAGGATTTTAACGCTGGCGTCATCCATCGTATCGACTTCGGGCCGCGCCAACGCGTCGGCGTTCGCGGCGCTCATGTCGTCGAAGTCGATCTGGCGCGAAAACGATTCCTGCAAGTGAGCGAGTTCATGGCGCCAGAATGAGCGATGCGAGCGTATGAGAATGGGAATCGTTGCGTGAAGGGAACGAACGGCGCGTCTCCGCGTTAGCTTAGGCTGTTTCCTGGTATGCGCGTTTTTGTTTAATTTTTGGGAGCGCGTCATGGCGATCGAATCGATGTTGCGCATGAAATCAAATTTTTCCGGCCAGTGGATCGCAATGGCTCTGGCGCTGATCGGTTGCAGCGGCGCCCGCGCAGAGATCAAATGCGAACGCACTGTCAGGGCGGACGTTGTCGCGATAGACCAGCCGCTGATGTTCAATCGGCTTGGCGCACAGAACATCAACGGAATGGTGTTCGCGCTCAAACGCGACGTCGTCGACGACAGCCCCCAGCCTCGTCCGCTCACGATGGGAGGCGCCGCCCGGCCGGGCCATGTGTTCCTGCGCCCCGACAAGCGACCGCGCCCATTGACGCTTCGCGTCGCGGCGGGCGACTGCCTGGACGTGACGCTCACCAATCTGCTTACCAGCACAGCCAACCCGCATCATTCGGCGCCCTTTGCGCCGCCGCGCGCGGACACGCCAACGGCGCCCGACAAGACGGGCGCGCCGCAGCCGGTAAAGCCCTTCGGACTGATCAAGCAGGACGGCAAGTGGCAAGTCGTCGACGATCAGGTCGCCGACCGGATGGTCGGCTTTCATGTGCAAGGCATGCAACTGCGAGACAACATCCGCGACGACTCCTCGATGGTGGGCGCCAATCCCAATTCCCTCCTCGCGCCGGGCCAGACGGCCACGTACCATCTTTTCGCCGAACATGAAGGAACCTTCCTCGTCACGAGCCATGGCGCAACTTTTGGCGGCGACGCCACGTCCGGCAACAGCGCCAATGGCCTGTTTGCGGCCGTGAATGTCGAACCCCCTGAGGCGCGTTTCTATCGCAGTCAGGTGACCGATGAAGAGATCCGGCTCGCCGCTTCGACGGACGCAAACCATGTCGGCGGCGCCGGTCAGATGCGTCATACGCCGGCCGGGCAGCCGATCGTGGATTACGAAGCTGTCTACCCGGAAAAGGACCCCTGGAAATCGGAAGGGAAATCCGGTCAGCCGATCCTCGATATGGTGAAGCGTACGCAGGGGCAAGACGCCGTCGAACTCGTTCATGGCGATCTCAACGCGATCATTGCTGGGCCCGACGACGATGGGAGCTGGACGAGCCGTTGCCCCAAACCCCTGCAGCAGGGAGAAACCCTGCCGCCGGCCCAACCGGCGAACAAATGGGACAAATGTCCCTATCCGCTCGAGAAGGTGGGCCGCAACAATCCCAGCCTGCCGGACCGTCTCGAACCCTTCCGCGAATTCACGGTCGTCTTCCACGACGAAATGTCGAAGCAGAACGCCTTCGAGAAATGGTATGCGCCGATCATCGACCCGGAGGGCATGAACCGCCGCAATCCGCTCGCGCATACATTGAAGGCGGTCGGCGACGTCTTTCTCGTCAATTACGGCTCGGGCGGCATTGGTTCGGAAATCATCGCGAACCGTCTTCATGTCGGCCCGATGCATGATTGCCTCGATTGCGCCGCCGAGGAGTTTTTTTTGACGTCGCACGCGGTCGGCGACCCCGCAATGGTCGTCGACATCCCTGCGAATTTCGGCATGGAGAATTGTTGGCCGGAGGCGAAGGAGAATGGAGACCCGACCGTTCCGCACAATTGCGGCGCGCAGGGGCCGAAGGCGACCAAAGCCTATTACCCGGACGATCCATCAAACGTGCATCACAGCTATATCAACGACCATGTGAAGTTCCGGAACCTGCACACCGGGAAGGAGCATCACATCTTTCATCTGCACAATCATCAATGGCTGTATAATCCAAACGACGACAACGCCAATTATCTCGACGCCCAGGCGATCGGCCCGGGATCGGGCTACACTTACGAAATCAATTTCGGGGGCTCTGGCAATCGCAACAAGAGCGCTGGCGACGCCATCTTCCACTGCCATCTCTATCCTCACTTCGCCCAGGGAATGTGGGAGCTGTGGCGAGTCCACGATGTGCTGGAAGCCGGCACGCCGCTACAGGCGAGCGGCGGTCCGGACGGTTTTCATGCCAAGATATTCGGCCTGCAGGACGGCTTGCCGCTGAAGCTCGACGCCGAGGGCAAGACGCATGCGCGCGCGCTGCCGGATGGGGAAATCGCGGCGGGCACGCCAATCCCGGCCGTCGTGCCGTTGCCCGGCAAAGCCATGGCGCCCATGCCGGGCCGCGTGACCGTGGTCGCCAAGGATCAGAAGGTCCCGCAGCATTATTTCGACCCTGGCGAAAATTCGAAAGAGCCCGCGCATCTCGTGGCCGCCGGCAGCGTCGCGAAGGTCGATCGCGCCGACAAGGATCCGTCCTTGAAGGAAACAACAGCGACGACGCCGCTCGGAACGCCCCTCAATCCAGAAGGCCTCAAAAATCCAGGTTTTCCATTCTGGATCGCGGGAGTCGAGCATTCGGTCGGCCAAAGACCGCCGACGCCGCCTCTCGACATGATGCCGATCAAGGATCCGTCGGAAGCCAGCGCCGACCAGCCGGATGCGATCTGGCGCGGGGGCGGATGGGACGGCGGGTTGCCGCGCCACACGCTCGACGGCGCGGCGATTGCAGAGACGGCCCAGCCAACACAACAGGATATGGACGAAAACAAAAACGCGGCTCCGGACCACCGGGATCCTCGCCAGAGCCATTATTTCGTCTCGAACGAGACCCGGCTCAATCTCACAAAGCGCGTAAAGATCGCGAAGCCGTTCTGGTTTCCTGAAGACGGCACCGACCTGGAGCGCGTTGCAATGGCGTTCCACGCCAAACGGCAGCATCCGAGCTGGGCGGCCCATCTCAATGGCGCGCCCACGCAGAAGCCGTTCGTGACGAATGGGTCGGGCGGTCCCGTGGCCGGCGCGCCGTTTCACAACCCCTGTGTCGACGACCGGGGCGTAACGATGAACAAAGGCGTTCTCGGTCAATTCTTCGATGGACATGGCGGATTGACGACGACCGGCAGTTCGCCCTTCACCTCCGATGCGCCCCGCGTCTACAAGGGCGCGGACATTCAGTTCGACGCCGTGCTGAACAAGGCGGGCTGGCATTTCCCGCAGGAGCGCATCGTCGCGCTTTGGAACGATGTGATCCCCGTGATATCCAAGGAGAAGGCGCCCGAGCCGCTCGTGATGCGGAGCAATACCTTCGACTGCACCTTGTTCCTGCATACCAATCTGGTGCCGGAGGTTTACAAGCTCGACGACTTCGAAGTCGAAACGACCACGGACATCATCGGACAGCATATCCATCTGCCGAAATGGGACCTGACCACGACAGACGGGTCGGGAAATGGCTGGAATTACGAGGACGGCACGCTGTCGCCGGGCACGGTGCGCGAGCGCATCGACGCGATCAACGCGTTCAATTTCTATCTCAAGAAGCACAACAACCAGCCGATTATAAAGGATGTCGAAGACAAGCCGATCTATCTGACCTCCAAGCTGAAGGACAAAGCGTCGCCGGTCGTCGCGCAGACGCTGTTCAAACGCGAGTTGGAGCCGGCTATCCACCCCTTCTTCCAGGAACAATACCCTGCCGACGCGCCTCGCACCCAATATTGGGCCGGCGCGCGGACGACGTTGCAACGTTGGTTCTTTGACCCGGTCGTCAACGCCGAAGGCCTGCATCGCGGGCTCGGCATCATTTTCACGCATGATCATTTCGGCCCGTCGACCCATCAGCAGGTTGGGCTCTATGCGACCGTGCTCGTCGAACCGGCAGGCTCGCTCTGGACGCATAACGAAACCGACGAACTGCTCTACGACGCCGCCAGGCGCAAGGATGGCGGCCCGACGAGCTGGCAAGCCATGATCAAAACCGGCAAGGCGCCGGGCTACGTCGTCGGAAAGGGAGCGGCGACTCCGGACATAGACGGGGACGGAGAGGACGACAGCTATCGCGAGTTCTACCTCGAATATAGCGATTTCCAGCACGCCTATTTGCCGGGGAAATATATTGGCGCCGATCAGAACGGCGCGATCGAGGGGCGACACGAAATCGAAGTAACCACCGAGAAGAATGGTCGCGCCGAAACCAGCCTCGCCTTCGCCGTTGCAACGCCGAAGCTGGCGCCTGCGGAGAAAATCCTCGGACAGAAGATCGAGGATCCCTACGCGCCGGATGAAGAGAGCTACAAATACGCCATCAATCCCCCGGTGAAGAACTATGAAAACGCCTCCCTCGATCAGGGCAATACGCTCGCGACCTATGCCGAGCATTGTCCGCCGGACGCGGGCGGAGGTTCCGAGATTCCGCGCCCGTGCCCGGAGGCCATCACGGCTGACGATCCGGGGACGATGGTCGTGAATTATCGCAACGAACCGGTCGGCCTTCGCATTCAGGACACCTCGACAGGCGCGCAGGCCAATGGCGCGGCGGGCGACCTCGCCTTTGCGCTGCAGACATTCACAAAGCACCGCCATGTCGATGATCACAACGATCCCGCCGAGCGCGGCTACAGGGTAAAAAGCGCCACATTCGGCAAGGAGGACGCCAACGGGCGGCGGCGCGTGCTCGACGACCAGCCGCGCGGCGGCGATCGCATCGGCGAAACCTGTTTTCCGAACGTGCTGCAGCCCAAGCCGGGAGAGCCAAAGCTTGCGGAGCCGTGCAAACCCCAACATGACAGCGGGGTGGGCGCGGCGAAGTCGATCGCAAAGAAAGCCGATCCGTTTACGCCGCTCATCCGCGCTTATTATGGCGACCGAATTCGTTTGAAGGTGCAGGCCGGCGGCGATGAGGAAACGCACAACGTCACCCTGCATGGTCTGAAATGGCTGCAAGGCGGCTCGGGATACGGTTACGACGCGAATTCCGGCTGGCGCAACAGCCAGCAGGCCGGCATCTCGGAACAATTCACCTTCGGCGCCGCGATCATCCCCTCCACCGCCTCGAAGGAGGCGATGGCTCGCGGATTCGACAAGGCGAAGGAAGAAAAGGACAGTCTGGAGACGGCGATGCTGGCGCAGGGTCGCTCTGTCGAAGAAATTGTCCGGCTCGACGACACGCTCGATGAGGAGGAAACGCGTGCGCGCAAGAGAGCGGACTATCTTTATTCGGTCGACGCAAGCACGGAGGGCTACTGGAACGGCATGTGGGGCCTGATCCGGGCTTATGGAAAGTGGCACAGAAGCCTCGCGCCCCTGCCGAACAATCCGTATGCGTCTCACTCGGCGGCGCAATTCGACGAGGGCGGCAAAGTGTGCCCGGCGGGCGACCCCCTCCGGCGTTACGCTGTCGCCGCCGTCCTCGCGAATGACGTCTTGGACAACGCCGTCGGCGCAACTCTGCCGGCGGGCGCCTGGACGTCTTACAAGTTGCCGAAGACCGAACCGGGTTCGATGAAGCTGAAGGGGACGCTCGTCTATAATCCGCGCAAGACCGCAATCCAGAGCGTCGTCATCCCGGCCGATCCGACCGATGGCGCTCCCGAGAGAAAGACTCTGCCGCATCTCGACGGCGTGCTGCACGATCCGACGGCGATCCTGTATGTCCGGTTGAGGGATCTCGAATTGCGACCGAACGCGCCGGCGGTCTGCTCGAAGAACGGCAGGCTCGATCCCGAAAAGATTGGCGAAAGCTGCGCGGCCGCGAATCTCCGGATCAAACAGTCGGCGCCTGTGGAGCCGCTCGTCTTGCGGGCGGCGGCGGGGGATTGCATCGAAGTCGATCTCTATAATTGGGTCGACAAGGACGGCGCGCCGGACATGATGACATACCGCACGCTCGCGCCCGTCATCCCAAGCCATCCGGACGAACCCAACGGATCCGTCTTCAACGCCAACAATGTGCGCACGTCGAACGTCGTCGGTCTGCATCCGGGACTCGTCGCCTTCGACATGACCCAGGACAACGGCGTCGCCGTCGGCGTCAACGACGATGAAATGACGGTGGTCGATCCAAGGAAGAAGAGGAAGATCCATTACCAATGGTATGCCGGCGAAGTCAGCCTCGAACCGCACGCGCCGCTCAAGGAAGGCGAGGCGCGCGCCTATAAGGTGAAACATACGCCGATCGAGTTCGGCGGCGTGTCGCTGATGCCGGCCGATGCGATCAAGCAGGGCCAGAAGGGTCTCGTGGGCGCTCTGGTGATCCTCCCGAAGGATGCGAGTTGGAACGACAGCGCCTGTGACGACAGCGAGAACGCGTCTTCCGGCTGCGTTCTGGATCAGGTCGACGATCATCAGGGAGGCGTCCAGAAACGCGACACGCGCCTCTCGACGACGGTCACGACCAAAGACGGCCGCACATTCCGCGATCTCGTCGCCGTCATTCAGAAGGGGCTGACTCAAGTTTATGGCGACGGCCTGCCTGTCGAAGGCGTCGCGGCGGAGGGCGTCATCAGCGAGGACACGGAAGATGGCGGCGCCATGGCGATCAATTACGGATCCGAGCCGCTCTGGTTCCGCTTTGGCCTGCCGCCGGTTCTTCCTTTCACCGGCGGCCAGACCGCGCCGGGCGTCGTGACGAGCTTCGCCCATGTCCCGAACGCGCACGAGGCCTACAGCGAAAGTCTCATCTGGAAGATGCGCGACAACGAGGAAAACCCCGATGCGCCGCGGCCGGATTGCGGATATCCGAACACGTCGCCGCCCTGCGTCAGCGGCGCGCCCGCCGTGCCGGTGTTGACGGCGCATGCCGGTCAGGAAATCCGCATGCATGTCATCGAGCCGACCGGTTCGGCGCGCGGCACGGTGTTCAATCTGCACGGCCATGTCTGGCAGCGGGCGCCGTATAATTGCCCGAAGTCGAGCTATCTGGGACTGCCGGATGTTTGCCGGCAAACAGGCTTCTTTCCGACTCTGCCGCCTTTCGAGGTCGGCTCGCGCGCGCTCGGGAAGAATCCCCTGTCCATGTATTTCGGCGGCCAGGACTCCGTGTTGCCCGCCGGACATTTCGACATTCTTGTCCCGCATGCAGGCGGCGCGAATGGCGTGAAGGGAGATTACCTTTACAAGGATCAGGCCGCCTTCGGGAATCTCGGTGGCTTGTGGGGCGTCCTCCGCGTCGATTGAGCGGCGCGAACTGAATATGAGAGGTCTTCACTCTCGATGAGCAAATTTCTGGGAAATGCGCGATTTCGGATCGCGGCGCACATTCTCGCGACGGCCATCGCGTTGCCGGCGGTCGCAGATGAGAAAATCGCTGCGGCGACGACGCCGCAGATGCAAGGCGCCCCCGTCGAAACGCCGGATCGCGTCGAACGCAAAGGCTTGATCATCGAGTTCACGGCGACAGGGCGGGACTCAAAGAGAGACCTCGTCGAAGGCGAGGAGGCGCAATTGCGCTTCAGCATCCGCGACGCAACGTCCCAGCAGCCGATGAAGGGGTTGGCGCCTGGAGCCTGGCTGGACACGGGCGCTGTCGAGCGAAGTGAGCGCGCCAGTTCAAATTGCAAGAGAAAGATGGAAAAAATCCTCAGGGGCGCCGCCGGGGACCGTCCCACCGTCGATCTCAGCGCCTATTACATCGTCGCCTTCAACCGCGACGCCAGCCTCTCCATCATCGATCCGCTGGTCGGTTTTGCGGGCAAGACGAATCTGCTCGCGACGATCCAGCTACCGAAGCCGCCTGCCGATTGGGCGAAGTCGCCCGACAGCCGGCGGCTATATGTGACGCTGCCGGAATCTGGCCAGATCGCGGTGATCGATGCGGAGAGCTTCAAAGTCGGTGCTCTGGTCGACGCAGGGACAAGGCCGACGCGTATCGCTTTGCAGGCGAGCGGTCGATATCTGTGGATCGGAAATGACGGCGAGACGTCTGACAGTGGCGGCGTGACGGTGATCGATCCGACGACGATGAAAATCGTCGCGCGCTTCTCGACAGGAAAAGGCCATCACGAACTTGCATTCTCGCATGACGATCGTTTCGCTTTTGTCAGCAATCGTGAAAGAGGCGATGTTTCCGTCATCGACATTGCGTCTTTGCAAAGGATCAAGGATATCGCCACGGGCCCGGCGCCGATCGCGCTCGCTTCTTCGAAGATGGCGCAGGCCGTCTATGTGGCTGACGGCGTCAGCGGCGTCGTCAGCGTCATTCAGGGCGATCAACCCGCCATCGTCTCGAGGATCCGCGCAAAGCCGGGCTTGGGCCCTGTTGGGATCACGCCGGACGGTCGTTGGGCGCTCGTGTTGAACAGCAAAGAAAATCTCGTGCATGTCATCGAGATTTCCACGAACAGGCTCGTTCGGGAGGTCGCCGTCGCGGCGCGGCCCTATCAGATCGCTTTCTCGCAGGCATTCGCCTATGTCCGCGCGCTCGACAGCGAGAATGTCGGCATGATTCCGCTCTCGCATCTCGGCGAGGGTTCAGCGGCCGAGACCAGCGCCTTCGCGGCGGGCGCCCTCGCGCCCGGAAGCGTCGCCGGTCTCGGCCTCGGCGCCTCAATATCGCCGGCGGTGGGCGAAGCGGCGATGGTCGTGGCCAATCCCGCAGACAATCTGATCTACTATTACATGGAGGGCATGCTGGCGCCCTCGGGAAGCTTCCGAAATCCCGGGCATGAGGTCGCCGCCGTCGACGTAATCGACCATGGCCTGAAGGAGACGGCGCCGGGCGTTTATACGGGTCGCGCCAAAATCCCGGCGGCAGGCGATTACGATGTCGGTTTCATGCTCGGCGCGCCCCGCGTGAACGAATGTTTTCATGTGAGAGCGGGTCCCAGCCCCTCGCGCATAAGAACTGTCCACGCCGCTGCGATCGAATATCTCGACGTTCCGGCGCGCGCCACGCCGGGGGACGTCGTGCATTGGCGCTTTCGTTTGAAAGACCCACTGTCCGGAGAGTTGAAAACCGGGCTGACGGACGTGCGGGTCCTCTATTACGCCGCTCCGGGGCTGTCCCGCGCCGAGGCGCCGTCCCACGAAGTCGAAGCAGGTCTCTACGAAGCGGAACTGCCAATCCGAAGCCCCGGAGCCTATTACATATATGTCGGCTCCTCGTCTCTGCCTTTGAGATTCGAGGAAACGCCTTACCGTAATCTGCTCGTGCAGGAATGATCCCGGCTGCCGTCGGCTGTCCTCGCCGCGCTAAAGCGCTTTGAGAAAAGCGACCAGCGCGTCTTTCTCTTCTGGCGTGAGGCCGAGCGGCTTGATTTTCGGATCGAGGTTTGGATTGGCGCCGCCGCCGCGATCGTAAAATTCGACGACCTGTTCCAGCGTCGTCAAACTGCCATCATGCATATAAGGCCAGCTCTCTTTCACGCCCCGCAACATCGGCGTCGCATAGGCCCAGCGATCGGCCGAATCGTTCGTGATCTCGGAACGGCCCACATCACTCCGTGATGGCGGTTCGCCGAGGCCCGTCGCAGAGAGGTTCACATTCTTGACGACGCCAGGCGCCAATTCGACCTTGATATATCCGGACGCTTGTCGCCTCGAAAATGCGACGCCGGTGTTGTGGAAGGATTGATCGGTAAAGAGGGCGTCGTCCTTTTCGATCGTGTGACACGCGGCGCAGCCGCCTTTCGATGAGAAGATCTCGAAGCCGCGCCATTCTTGCGCCGTCAGCGCGTCTTTTTCGTCGCCGAAAAAGGCGCGATCGAACCGGCTGTCGCCGCGCAGCAATGTTGCTTCATAGGCTGCGATCGCCCGGCCCAGCGTGCTCATCGAAACGCCTTCACCGGGAAATGCGGTATCGAAAGACGGGCCGTAGGAAGGGTTCTCGCGCAGTCGCTTAAGGAGCGGACCGATTCCGGCGTTTCCCATTTCGTCGGCGGCGAGCAGAGGCCCCCAGACCTGCGCGGCGAGATCGGTCTCGCGTCCGTCATGGAAGAGAAACTGCTTGAAGACGACATTGTACAGGGAAGGCGCGTTGCGACGCAGCATGCGGCCTTCCATTCCAATCGACAGCGCGCTTTGATTGGAGGCGAAACCTTGCGCGGGGATATGGCACATTGCGCAGGACAGCGTGCCATTGGCGGAGAGGCTGCGGTCGAAGAAGAGCCTTTCGCCCAATTTCTGCATCTCGACCGCACCGGCGATGTTCGCGGGAACAGGCGGCAGGCCGAGAGGTCGCGGCGCTTCTTTCGCCACGGCGGCGCATGCAGAGAGGCTCAACAAGGGAGCGAGGAAAAGCCAGCGTCGCTTGCCGGGCATGTCACCGCTCCTTCGGCATGTTGCGCGCGCCGGGAAAGGCGAGGGCGAGCGTGCGCGCATCGTTCAAGAGATTTTCAGGCGTGAGAAAAGCCGTGCTGTAGATTTCCCGAACCCAACCTTGCGGGTCGATCAGGAACACTTTCAACATGTGATTGATCACGCCGGTTCGCCGGCCTGCGCGATCGACTTCGTAGCCTGTATCCTGTCCCATGGCATGCAGCAGCGGCGTGATGTCCTGCTCGGACGCGCCCGTGAGGAAAAGCCATGGCGGGGCGCGGCCGTCCTGTTCGGCGGCCCCGAGAAGGCGCAGAACGGCTGGCGTATCGCGCGCCGGGTCCAGACTGACGAAGAGCAATCGCAACCGACCTTCAAGGAG
The DNA here is from genome assembly GCF_049675845.1 of Methylocystis parvus. Lineage (GTDB taxonomy): Bacteria > Pseudomonadota > Alphaproteobacteria > Rhizobiales > Beijerinckiaceae > Methylocystis > Methylocystis parvus_A. The sequence goes on along the minus strand of NZ_CP187161.1, from coordinate 1,596,559 downwards.
GGGGTCCGACGCGGCGGCCTTCCGGGCCGCTTCGAAAGTCGACCATGCGACGGGGCAACCGGCGGCGTCTTCGCAATGGCCGTAGAAGAAACCGAGCGCCGTCACCGCGCCGCTCACATATGAGGAAAGCGCGGCTGGCTTGCCGTCCGCGTCGAGCAATTGCGCGTCCGGGACGCGCTGAATGCGTTGCAGAACGTAACTGCCCGCCGCCGGCAAATTCGCAACCGCCGGGGCGACGGCTTCGGCGCAGCGCGAATTGGTGGCCGCCGAAAGCCAGACGAGCGCCGCGGCAAGAACGAAGGGCGCGCGAACGCCCTTCGTTATGTTGCGAGGGCAGGTCACAGTCCGGCCTTCTGCGTCCGCGCGGTGAATTTCATGTGATGCGCGCGCCCGAGTCCTTCCTTGTGGAAGTCGACGACGAAGTCTTCCTTCAGCTCCTTGCCGTCCCAGGAGTAGCCTTTCAGGAACTGCTCGTTGTCGGCGCCCTTCTTGTCCCAATTGGCGAGCAGAGAGGTCGTGAAATAGACGCGCTTTCCGTCCCAGCTTTGCGAGACCATGTTCACCTGCGCGCCAATTTTCTTTGAATAGACCTGCTTCGGCGCGTCGGGATTGGAGAGGTCGAAGAGCCGCGTCGTGCCGTCCATGAAGGTATTCACCCAAAGCGACGATGCGTCAGACGAGATCGAGATGTCGACGGGGAGAGGGATTTTCGCAGGATCGCCAATATCGGCGACAGGCTTCGCCTGCCACTGATGGTTCTCGTCCTGCTTGATGAGATAAAGCTTGGAGGTGAGCGCGCCGGCGGTGATCGCCCAATCGGCGCCGGGCTTCAGCGCCCAGCGAATTTCGAGCGGGGCGCCGGGGACCGAGAAGACCTTTTCTGGCTTCATCGCCTTCAGGTCCCAAAGAACCATCGTGTTGCCGAAGTTCTTCATCGCGGAGCTGTCCTGGATGAGCTGGGACATATCCATCATGTAATTGGTCCAGCCGGTGAAGCTCGACGTGAGCATGCGGTTCTGGCCGGGGTTGATGGCGATGTCGTAGCCATAGCCATCGCCCCCATTGTCGAGCGGCATAGGCGTCGTGGACACGAGATCGCCCGCATTGTTGTAAATGATCAGGCCGGTCACGCCACCATGATCCTTCTTGTTCGACAACGCCTGCACCAGCATGCGTCCAGGCAAGGCGTAGAAGGTATGCGGGCCGACATAGCCCGTGCTCTCGGCGAGATTGTCGATCATCTTGACCAGTTTCGGCTTCGAGGGATCGGAGCCGACGTCGAAGATGAAAATCTTGCTGTCGTCGAGGCGACCGGCCCAAAGATATTTGCGGTCGTCGGTGAAGCCCATGTGATGGGCCTCGCCGCGCCCGCCGACGGAAATCGTGTTGATGACTTTCCCGTAAGTCGAAGAGTTGGGAACGACGTCGATCGTTACGAGCTTGTCCGACTCGTCGCCGACGCCTTTCTCGCCGAGGGTCCAGACATGCAGAAATTGCTCCTGCCCCTTGATGAGACCCGTCATGAAGGGCGAGTTGCAGGTTTCGTCGGCTCGCGCGGGCGCCGTCGCGGAAAGCGCCAGAATCGTGATTGACAGGCACGAGCCAAATGCGGCGCGCCGAAATGCGCGGCGGCGGATCTCAACAGCTTTCATTTCTTCCTCCCTCTTGCGCCGATCCGCCTATGCCGTGGCGGGATCGATGATCGACTTGACTTCGCTGATGCGATTGGCGGGGAAGCCGCCGAGTTCCGCATGCTTGCGGATGAGATCCGCGCTGGGCGCGATGTAGACGCAGTAGATCTTGTCGTCGGTGACGAAGCTCTCGACCCACTGCACGACCGGCCCGAGATCGCGAAGAACCGAGCAGGATTTGCGGGAGACCCCTTGCAGATCGGCCGCGGACATTCGCCCCGCGCCCGGGATTTCACGCTCGACGATGAATTTCGGCATGTTTTTCTCCAACAGTTTATCTAGGGCGCGTCTTAAAATGACCGGTCGTCTTATTGCCGGGCAAAAAAAGCTCATGCCCGGAAGTAGCCGTTCAGCAACATGTCGCAGAACTGCGTGAGGGGACGCACGGACCGTTCGATCTTCACGCGCAGAAGCGCGCCTTGCCACATATTAACGAGGAAATCAGCCATGTCTTTGGCATCCATGTCCTTGCGAAAGTTTCCCTCGCGCTGTCCGCGCGCAAGCCCTTCGCGCAGCTTGTCGCGATAACGATGAACTGCGCTGCGCAAGGATGTCTGCGCGAGTTCGCTGGTGTCGCCGATCTCGCCCATGAGGTTTCCGAGAAGGCAGCCGCCCTTGAAATCCCTGCGCTCCGTCTCTTCGATGAGCTCGTCGAAATAAGCGCGCAACGCAACGTCCGCGCTCACGTCCTTGCGTTGGAGATGGTGATCGAGCTGCTTGATGAATGGGTCGATATAGTGCTTGACCACCTCGGCGCTGAAGGCTTCCTTACTGGGGAAGTAATTGTAAAAGGAGCCTTTCGGCACGCCGACGCTCTGCACCAGCTCCTGAATGCCCGTGCCGTGATATCCTTGCTCCATGAGCAGGGCGACGCCCTTTTCCAACAGGGCGTTGCGGAGTTCGTTCGGATCGCGGCGGCTCATGGCGGCACTGTATGACCGGTCGTCTCATTTTGCAACCGATTTTCGTCGGGGCATTGTCGGTCCCGCGCGCGCGGGCGCCGAAGCCGCGCCGGTGTCCGGAGAGGCAAGAGGATCGGGAGGTTCATCCATGCCTGCGGGGCGCTCGGCGCGGTTACTATTTCTTGAAGTCTTTGGCCTCTCTTGGGCGATCGCATCGCGTGAAAATGGAGATCGCTTCATGAGCGAGCCGCAACGCAGCCAGCGCTCCTTCGCCGTCGTCACGACCCTGTTCTTCGCGATGGGTTTCATCACTTCGGTGATCGATCCGCTGATCCCCAGCGTAAAGGCGGTGTTTCAGCTCAATTTTACGCAGTCGATGCTGACTCAGTTCACCTTCTTCCTCGCCTACGGACTCGTGTCGCTGCCCGCAGGACGGATCGTTGCGAGCGTCGGCTATGGAAGGGCGGCCTTCGCCGCGCTGGCGATCACCGCCGCCGGCTCTCTCGTCATGCCGCTCGCGACGGGAATGGAAGCCTATTGGCTGGTGCTCGTCGCGCTCTTTGTCATCGCGAGCGGCTTGACCATTCTTCAGGTCACGATCAATCCGCTCGCCGCCAGCCTCGGGCGGCCGGAGCATGCGCATTTGCGTCTGACGCTCTCTCAGGCTTTCAACTCGCTTGGCACGGTGATCGGGCCCTATTTCGGCACGATGATCATGTTGCGGGGCGGCGTCTTCTCGGACACGGCGTCGGCGGCCGGACGGCAGGAAACCCTGCAGGGCATCAACGCCTCCTTCCTCGTCATCGCGGTCCTGATCATCGGCTTGACCATCCTCGCCCTCGCGACGCGAGAGGCGCTGGGGTCGCAAGCGCCGGAATCGACGCTCGCGTGTCGTCCTTCGCTGGCAGGCGCGCTGGCCTCGCCCTGGGCGCGCTTTGGCGCTTTGGCTATTTTTCTCTATGTCGGCGCGGAGGTTTCCGTCGGCAGCCTCATGATCAATTTCCTGCATCAAAAGAACGTGCTCGACGTTTCGCTCGAAACGGCCGGAAAGCTCCTGATGCTTTACTGGCTCGGAGCGATGATCGGCCGCTTCGCGGGATCCATAATGCTCGCGCGCTTCGCCGCGTCGCGCATTCTGGGTTTGGCGGCTGTCGGCGCGGCGACGCTCTGCTTCTTCGTCACGCAGTCGCACGGGATCGTCGCGGCCATCGCCGCGCTGCTGATCGGCTTGCACAACAGCATCATGTTTCCGACGATCTTCACGCTCACGTTGGAGCGCTCGACCGCGTCCACGGCGCAGACGTCCGCGCTTCTCTGCGCCGCGATCATCGGAGGCGCCATCCTTCCGCTGGCGACGGGATTTCTCGCCGACACGATTGGTCTGCGCTTCGCGTTTCTGGCGCCGATGATTTCCTATGTGATCATTGCGGGCTTCGCCTTCGCCGCCGCGCGCGAACCTATACGGGGCCGCGATATTGCGCCCTCGCTGGCGGGAGCGGAATGATGCCGCGGCTGCTCCGTCGAGGCGGACGGCGGGGACTGGCGCTCGCAATCTTCATGCTGTTGGACGCAGCGCTTCCTGCTTTCGCCGAGGAGGCGGGAACGGCGCATCCCGAGCTTTGGCCCAAGACGGCAAGCCCCGGCGCATTCATCGACGCGGCGCGAGAGACGAAGATCGCGAGTCTCATCGCCTCCATGACTCTCGAGGAGAAAGTCGGCCAGACCATTCAGGCCGATGTGTCCGCGATCCGGCCCGAAGAGCTGCGGCGCTATCCGCTCGGCGCCCTGCTCGCCGGCGGCAACTCCGCGCCGGGCCGCAACACGCATGCGGAACCGGCTGCCTGGCTCGCGCTCGTGAAGGCTTATCAGGACGTCGCGATGGAAGCGCGGGCAGGGCATGTTCCGATCCCGCTCCTCTTTGGCGTCGACGCGGTCCATGGCCACAGCAAGATCGTGGGCGCGACGGTTTTTCCTCATAACATCGGGCTCGGTGCGGCGCGCGATCCGGAATTGATCAGGCTCATCGGCGAAGCGACCGCGAAGGAGGTCGCGGCGACCGGATTCAATTGGACCTTCGCGCCGACGCTCGCGATCCCGCGCGACATCCATTGGGGCCGCACATATGAAGGCTATTCGGAAGAGCCGGAGATCGTCGCGCGCTATGCCGGGCCGATGGCGCTTGGCCTCCAGGGCGAGCTGGCGGCGGGCCAATCGATGCAGGCCGGCCATATTCTCGCAACGGCGAAACATTTTCTCGGCGACGGCGCGACCGAGGGCGGCGTCGATCAAGGCGACGCGCGCATCTCCGAGCACGAGCTCATTCGGTTGCACAACGCCGGCTATCCGCCCGCGATCGAGTCGGGCGCGCTCTCCGTCATGGCCTCGTTTTCGAGCTGGAACGGGGTCAAGCATAGCGGCAACAAAACGCTTCTGGCCGATGTCCTGAAAGGGCGCATGGGGTTCGAGGGCTTCGTCGTCGGAGACTGGAACGCGCATGGCCAGCTTGCGGGGTGCACTCCGACCGATTGCCCGCGGGCGCTGAACGCCGGCGTCGATCTCTTCATGGCGCCCGACAGTTGGAAGGGTCTCTTCGAGAACACGCTCGCGGCGGCGCGCGACGGCCGGATTCCGATGGAAAGGCTCGATGATGCCGTCCGCCGGATCTTGCGCGCGAAGCTCGTCTTCGGCGCGTCGGACGGCTTCTCGCCGCTCGCCGGACAATTCGAAAATCTCGGCGCGGCCGCGCACCGCGCCATCGCCCGGCGCGCCGTCAGAGAGTCGCTCGTTCTCCTGAAGAACAATGGCGCAACTCTCCCCCTGCGCAGTTCCGCGCATGTCATCGTGACGGGGGACGGCGCCGATAACATCGGCAAGCAATCCGGCGGGTGGACGCTGAATTGGCAGGGCCTCGGCAATGCGAATGCGGATTTCCCAAACGGCCAGTCGATCTATACCGGCCTGAGGGCGGCGCTCGAAGCAGGCGGAGGCTCGGCGGAACTCTCGGCCGACGGAGAATTCAGGGCGCGCCCCGACGCGGCCTTCGTCATCTTCGGGGAATCCCCTTACGCAGAGTTTCAGGGCGATATCGACACCCTCGAATTCGAAGCGGGCGGGGGGCCGAACCTCGCGTTGCTGCGCAAGCTGAAGGCGAAGGGCGTCCCCGTCGTCGCCATCTTCCTCTCGGGCCGGCCGCTCTGGACTAATCCGCATATCAACGCGTCCGACGCCTTTGTTGCGGCGTGGCTTCCGGGGAGCGAAGGCGCCGGCGTAGCCGATGTGCTGATCGGCGACAAGGACGGCCGTGCGCGCCATGATTTTCGCGGCAGGCTCTCCTTCTCCTGGCCCAGTCGCGCTGACCGCGTTCCGGGCCACCAATCGGAGGGAAATTACGCGCCCCAGTTCGCCTATGGCTATGGGCTCAGCTATGCGCAGCCGGCCGAACTTGCACTGCTCTCGGAAGACCCCGGCGCGCGAAGAGAGGCCCGCAACCTCGAACGCTATTTCCTCAATGGCCGCGAACAGGCGCCGTGGCGCTTCCAGTTGAGCGGCGCGGTCGCCCAAACGACGATCGACGCCGGCGCGCAGGAGAATGGGCGCCGTCTCGACTGGTCAGGCGATGGCGCATTCGCCGTGACGGGGCCGGTCGTCGATCTCACGCGGCAGGCCAATGGCGACATGGCGCTGGTGGTTCGCTACCGGGTCGAGGCCGCGGCCGCCAACCCGGTGCTCCTGAGCGTTTCCTGCGGCCCGCAATGCGGCGGCGCCATCGACGCCTCGAAATTATTCGCGCCTTCGCCCAAGGATGAATGGCGCATTGAGAGGATCAAACTCTCCTGCTTTCGAAGCGCGGGCGCGGATCTCTCCCGCATCGCATCGCCATTCACCCTGACGACTTCGGGAAGATTCTCGATAACCCTTACCGAGCTTCGCCTCGTTCCTGACGAGGGCCATGCGGACTGCCCGCCTCGCTGAATGCCGGCAACGCGTTAGCGAAGATTTTCTTCACAGCGCGCACCAAACTGTCCAGCTTGCCCTTCGCACAGCCGGACCTTTAGGTTTTCGACCCGGCGCGGGCGCGAGGTTGCGCCCCTTTGTTTCATGGAGACTGAAATGGCGACCAAGACGATGGCGGATTATGCGCAGCAAAAATACGAAGAGGCGCGCAAGAGTCTGGGCCTCGCCGCCATCGACTTCTCGATTCCGGACGAAAAGCTCCTTGAGTTGAGGAAGGCTGTGCGGCTCGAGGAGGCCGAAGCGCGAAGGCTCAAGAAGAAAAAGGGATTTTTCGGCTTTCTGCGGTTCTGACGGGTCGCGCGTCCCTGGCCCGACTCACCGGGGCTGGCTGGCGACGGGCGCGGGCGCTTTCGGCTTTTGTTTCATCGAGATCGGCGCGCCTGACCGCTTCGCGCGCTGGGTATTGATCGACGCCGTGGGCATGGGATCGATCGAAAACCCGCGCTGCGGGCGACTGGTCGCAACGCGCGGGGTGTCGGCCTGCTCAAGTCCGAGCTGCAACACTCGCCACGTCCCCCCGCCGAAAACCATGATGACGAGCGAAAGCCAAAACAGCCGGTCGGCGAACGGAAGAGTCGCCGCCTCGCCGCCGTGCCGCTCATCCGAAGTTGCCTCTGACATGGCCTGAACAGTCTTGTTTAAAAATGGATAGCCGTAAGTTGAAAATTAAAGGTTAAATTTAAGTATCCTCCCGCAGGGGAACGCGGGAAGCATTGAAAATCAGGGGCTTGCGCGCGTCATCGCTGGGCCCGCGCCTCGGCGAGGGGCAGATGAACAATGAACGCGCTGCCGCTTCCCGCGCCTCCGCTTTCGGCTTCGACGGTCCCCTGATGGAGCTCGACGAGTTTTTTCACGAGCCCTAGTCCGATGCCGAGGCCGCTTTGAGCGCGCCTGTCCCGGCGGTCGACCTGGCTGAAGAAGTCGAAGATGTCGCCCAGCATTTCAGGTGGAATGCCGATGCCGTTGTCGCGGACCGTCACGACCGCCTCGTCCTTGCACCGTTCGGCGCTGAGGCGGATCGTCCCGCCGGGATCGGTGTATTTGGCGGCGTTGTTGAGGAGATTGGTGAAAACCTGCGCCAGACGGGTGGAGTCGCCGTCGAGAATGATCGGGGCCGCCGGCACGTCGATTTCGAAGGCGTGGGCGCCTCGGGCGATCATCGGCTGCGCCGACTCCGCGGCGCTACGCAACACGTCCACCAGATCGACGCGCTCTTTCTTGAGCGCGATATTTCCAGTCGTGATGCGAGACACCTCCAGGAGGTCGTCAACCAGACGGATGAGCTGATTGAGCTGCCGATCGATGATCGCGAGCGCGCGCCGCTTTTCCTGCGTTTCCTCGGGCAATTCATGTTCGAGCGCATAGGTCGCGCTGCGCATGGCGGCCAGGGGATTTCGCAATTCGTGCGCAAGCGTGGCGAGGAACTCGTCCTTGCGCCGGTCGGCGTCTTTCAGGGCGTTTTCGGAACGCGTCAGCGCGTCGATGGCCGCCTGCTGCGCCCGCGCCGTCGCGGCTTCGAGCTCCGCGTCGCGTCGACGACGCATCCAGTCCGCTCCAAGGCTCAGCGACACGCCCATGCCGACAAAAATCAGCAGGCGGAGGTAATCTTCCTGCGCGGCGATTGAGAGCGTGCCGACCGGCTGCATGAAGGCGTATGCGGCGATCGCTGCGGAAAGCATGGTCGCCACGACGCCCGGACCTGCGCCGGCGAACGCGATGACCAGCAGGACGGCTAAAAAGAATGGAATGAAGGGGTGCTCGCTGAGAAAGCCGCTGAACCAAAGCCTCAATGCAGTCGCGACGACAACGGCCAGGACCGCGCCTCCGAAACGAATGATTGATTTTGACAAATCGAAACTGCGCAATTGGCGGCTGCTATTCCGAAGCTAACGCGTCGGCCGGCGCCGGTTCTGGACGCTCGCCATCGTGGAAGGGCTGGTCGTCGTCTGGCCCGTGCGACTTTGGCCGGTTGACTGCCGCCCGCAGCAGCAGCGACGGATGGAAAGTCATTACCCGGCGTGGGGAAATTCTCGCTTCCTCACGGGTCTTCGGGTTGCGGCCGACGCGCTCCCGCTTGGCGCGAACCAGAAAGGAGCCGAAGCCAGACAGCTTCACATTTTCGCCCGAGGCGGCGGCTGCGGCGATTTCTTCCAACGCCTCGTTGAACAAACGCATCGCTTCCGGTTGCGTGAGGTCGGGAAGGCGTTCGCGGATCGCGTCCGCGAGTTCTTTTCGGGTGATCGTGGACATTCGCGTCACTGGTGACGAAGGCAGCCGCCCGCGGCGAGGCAGGCCTCGGGGAAATCGTCGAGGAACTGACGCAGCACCAGCAACAGATCCGCGGCGCGCGCGGGGGCTCCGATCTCTATCGCCGAGCGGTAGTCGGCGACGAGCATCTCGCGCACAGCCTCGGGGCCTCGCCACAAATTGAGCAGGTAGGAGGATAGAAGCACCCGATGCTTGGGCGACGGGCTGACGCCCAGCACCAAGGCGCCGACGCGCAATCCTGAAACGGCGCTAAGTTGTTCAACGCTCAACATCTTCTTGCACTCTGAGGACTAGGTTCCATACAGACTGCCGCGCTTTTGATCCCCTCTCAACTCGTGAAACTACTTAGAAAGACGCTTATGCGCCGTTGAAATGCACGGCCCCCTGATGGATGCAGTCATAGCCGCCCATCGTCTGCGCCCGCGACCTGAAGGCGTCGCCAGCGCAGAATTTCGTAAAGCTCTGAAAAGGCGGATCGAAATAGCTTTTCCGCCAGACCAGAAGGTCGAAGCGCTCGACAACGAGCGGCGTGAAAGCGAGGCCGAATTGCCGCGCCACAGCTTCGATCCCCAGCCCCACATCGGCCCGGCCGGCGGCGATCGCCATTGCGAGATCCGTCTCCGTGCGCTCGACCGCGTCGACGATCTCGAGGTCGGCTTTGCCGAGCCCTTCCTTCGCGAGGAGGGTCGAAAGCACCAGTTCGCTGCCGGCCTCCGGCTGGCGCGATTGAAAGCGCAGCTTGCCGACATCCGCGAGCTTCGCGATCCGGCGCTTTTCCGTCGGCCGATACATCAGGCCGCGCGTGCGCTTCGCCCATTCGATCAGCACGACGGGCTCCTGTCCGAATTCGCGCTTCACGGCGGCGACGTTCCATTGGGTCGCCGTTTCGTCGGGGATGTGCAGGCCCGCGGCGAGGCAGCCGCGCTGCCCGAACCGCGCAAGCCCGTCCAGTGCGCCGTCGAGCAGCGCGGCGATGCCGCAGCGGGACTCCCGCAGCGCCCAATCGAGCAGCGGATCGTGGCCGCCCGCCATGATGAGGGGCAGGGGGCCGGTCTCCGCCGCTTTCGCCGGCTGGGCGCCGCCGTCATGGCTCGCGGCGATCCAATCCTCGATCTCCTTTTTCGGAAACAGGAGCTTGCCCGTCACGCGCCGCACCGGCAGGGCCTTGCCGGAGACGAGATCGTAGATCTTGCGCTCCTTCACCCGCAGCAGGGCCGCCAGTTCGCGCGTGGTGAAATAGTCGGACATCCATCCCCTCTCCGGCTTTCCGGAAAATTCGCATGGATTCGCACATGAAGGAAGGCGGGGCGCGCGTCCTAGCGCCCTGAATTACGGGCATACGTCCCGCTAGATGATGAAAATCTAGGTCATGCTGTGTGAAATTTACGCATGACTCGGTCCAGGCAATAAAATAAGCATAAGAAGACAAGCTGAAGCACATGGCTCCAGCCCCAGCGGCGCAGGGCGCCGACGCCAACCAGGACGTTCGCCATGTTGAGATTTTCTGGGATTGCCTTGGCTCTCGCGCTCGCCTTCGCAGCGTCTGCCCTTCGCGCCGAGGCGCCGGCGCCCGCCGCGCCGACTCAGGCGGGGGCGCCGACGGTGACGGTCTTTGCGGCCGCGAGCCTCAAAAACGCGCTCGACGCGGCGGCGACGGCCTTCAAGGCGAAGACCGGGATCGAGCTGAAGATCAGCTATGCGGGCTCCATGGCCCTCGCCAAGCAGATCGAATCGGGCGCGCCGGCGGATGTCTTCTTCGCCGCCGACGAGGCGTCGATGGATTATCTCGCGGGGAAGAGCCTCATCAAAGCCGACACACGCGCCGATCTCCTCGGCAACGCCCTCGTCGTCGTCGCGCCGAGAACCGCGAAGCTCGACAAGCTCGCTTTCACCAGGGAGGCTTTCTCGGCGGCGATCGGCGCGGGCAAAGTCACGACGGGCGATCCCGCTTCCGTGCCCGTGGGCAAATACGCCAAGGCGGCGCTCGAGAAGCTCGATCTGTGGTCGACGGTCGAACTGCATTTCGCTTTCACGGACAATGTCCGCGCGGCGCTCATGTTCGTCGCGCGCGAAGAGGCGCCGCTTGGCGTCGTTTATCTCACCGACGCGAAATCGGAGCCCAAGGTAAAGATCGTCGCCTCCTTCCCGGCGAATTCGCATCCGCCGATCGTCTATCCGATCGCCGCCACGTCAGCCGCGACGGGCGACGGCGCCGGCAAGCTCCTCGCTTTCCTCAAGAGCAAGCCGGCGAAGGCGCTCTTCGTCGAGCAGGGTTTTACAGTGAAATAGCCGGATTGGCGGCTAGTCGGTCAGCAGACCGACCACCTGTCGCGTCGCGGGATCGACGACGGCGACGCGTTGGTCGCGCACGACGAAGCGGTAATCGCGCAGCCCCGGCGCCTGCGCGACCAATCTGCGCGGGAAGATCGCGAGGCGCGCGCGGCGCGGCACCGTCGCGCCGATCTCAGGCTTGAAGTCGGCGTTTCCAATCCGCGCCGACCGCCAGTTGACGACCGTCTCATAGGCGAGCCGCTGCTGCTGCGGCGACAAGCCCAGCGCCTTTGCGTTCTTCTTGTTCTCGTCGGCGGCGGCGATCATGGCCGCGTAAGCGTCGGAATGCGATTGCAGATGGCGCGCGCCGGCGCTTTCCTCGGTTGTCTCCTGCAGTGCGGGCGGCGCGCTCAGGGCGCGGTTCCGCTCCGCCAGAAATGTTTCGGAGCGAACATCGGGCGGGTCGCGACGATGCCCTGGCCCGAGGAAACCGAGCAGATAAACCGCCGCGGCGAATGCGGCGAGCTGACCGGCGATGACGCGAAACTGCAGGCGGCCGGCCTTTCCCTCCCATTGCTCCGCCGGTTTTTCGACAAGGAGCGCCGCGCGCGTCCGCGCCGCCCGCCGCGCCGCATTCCTGTCGATCGTCGTCGCGGCGACATAGGCGATGAGCGCGTCGCGCGACGCCTGTTCGGCCGCGCTGTCGATGAGCCCGTTGAAAATCAGATTGTCTTCGATCGAGCGCAGCGAAACCTTGCGCCGCATAAGTTCGCGCACGGCGTCGACGATTTCCTGATAGTCCTCGCCAAGCGCGCCCAGTTCGTCCACCACGAGCATGTCGCCCGGCGACAGGTTGTCTTGGATACGCAGGCGCGCCGGCTTTCGAAGCGGAAGGCGAACGATCGCCTGGTCGATCGCAAGGCCCGTCGCCTCCGCCGCTTTCCATGCGGCGACGGCTTGCGTCGATCCCCTGTCTCCATAGAGATATGTGGTCACGATCCTCGCCCCGCGCCGCTCGATTACTTCGCTTCCGTCCCCGGCGTTTTGGGGGGCCGGATGACCGGCATGGAGTCGGGGTTTCGCGCCGGAGGCGGTATCTCGGCCTGGGGGTCGACGCCGGGTTTTGGCTTCAGGACCCCCTTCTGGCGATCGAGTTTTTCGCTCAGCGTCTCGCCGCTTTTGGTCTCGCCGCTTTGGGGCGCGGGCGAGGGTTTCTGCGTCTCTTCGGCGCCCGCCAAACCCTGCGCAAAGACGAATGCAAAGGCGAAGCAGATCGAACCAAAGAGGCGCGCGCGCATTCCGCTCTCCCTACCGTCGCATTGATGCATGAGCTATCGCCAAAGGCGGCCAAGGCAAGCGCGGGCGGAAGGAAGAATAGGCGCGAGAACTCAAAAAGAAGGGCCGGGAGGTTGGTCCCGGCCCTTCGCGTATTTTAGTTTTTCGAAGAGGCGCTTACCCGTCCGCTTGGTCCAGGGCTGATTGTCCTCGTCGGGTTTCAGCTTGAACAAGGCGCCGTAGCCAGCCGAGCCGCTCTTCCTCACGACGCCATAGCGTCCGAGCCGTCCGCGTCGTCGGCGAAGGCGTAGAGAACGCCTCGGTCCAGAACTTCGAGTTCACATTGTGAAGCCGCCGTCGATCCCGCCTTGGAAAGTGTGGATGGTCGTCTTGGGCGCCAGCGCCTGCGCGTCGCATATCGCGAAGACGAGCGCGCCGAGAACGATGAGATAGGCGACGACAATGTCGCGCATCGTTCGGGAGCCGAGATAGGATGCGAGGGCCTTGCGCGTCGCGTCGCTGAAAGTCGCAAAGTTCAACATGGTCTGAGAACCTCCTCGGCGGCGACAATGTCGACGCACCCCATAAGCTTTGCTGCCGCCGATGGATAAAATTGCGCGGGACCAGGTTCCTCAGGCTGCGCTGATTGTCGCAGTCCAAAAGCGCGCCTTTTGATGATTTTGACGCGCAGAGAAGCGCTGCGCGGAAGAGCCCGTCTCAAGCCGCCTGCCGCCGTGGTTGATATTTTCTTTCAAGGAAAAGAGCCGCCTCTTTCTGAAAAACCGCCGCGTGAAAAACATTCGCCCGCATGTCTCCATGCGGGCGATCTCTGTTTTCAGCGGCGCGTCAGGCGACCGGTTGCGGCGTCTGCGCCTTGTTGCGGGAGGGGCGGCGCCTCGACCGCTTGCGCGTATGGTGCTGCGGCTGGTGCGTCGGCGTCGTCACGAAAGCCTCGGCGTGGTCCTCCGGCCCCGGAATCTCGGGCCTCAGCTCCCGATAATGACGTCTCGCCGACTCGATGAGTTCGAGGCCGCTATAGCCGTCGAGCGGATAGATGGCGAGGCCGGCGGGCAGGGACGGCGCGCCTTCGTCGATAAGATCGCGCCGCCGCGCCGCCGCGGTGAGACGCGACGCCACCGTCTCGAGATCTTTCCGGCCGGCGAGAAGGCAGATCGAGACGAGGATCTGCCTACGATTGAGGATCGCGACATGGTCCGTCTCGCGAAGCGCGCGACGGAAATCCTGCGCGAGCGAGGCGATGAGATGGTCGGCGCCTTCCGCGTCATTCTCGGCCTCGAACGCCGCCAGAGCGGGAAATTCGAAATAGATGAGGCCGACGGTGCGGCTGAGCCGCACGGAGGCCGCGGCGGCCGCTTCGATCTCATCCGCGAGAACGTCGACGCGGTTCGACGACGTGAACGGATTCTGCGGAAGCGTGCGCGGCACGACGTCGTACTGGCCCGGGGCCGGCTTCCACGGGGCGCGGGTCTGCGCCTCGGTCGGATCTTCCTCGGGCTCCTGGTCGGCGCGGCTCAGTAAGTAATACAGGCCGGCGAGGACGGTGAACGAGCCTGCAATCACACGCAGGTAGGAGAAGATATCGGCGTCTTGCGGCATGTCTCCAGCCTCCGCGGCGGCAGTGCGTTTCTTCGATGAGGTAGCGCGGCCGGCTTTCGGGGCGGGCGGCGTCGTTATGTCTGCCTCTGGCGGCGTCCGCACATACGCCGGGGCCTCCAGGCCGGTTTCGATCCTTTCGAGCGAGCCGATTCGGGGCTGCCAATTATGCGCCAGAATCTGGCTCATTTCACGCCCGTCGAGGCAGGGGCCGCCGCGCATGGTCGCGGCGATGAGCGAAAGAATATGTAAAGTCGCCGGGTAATAGTTCTGGCTTTCCGAGAAGCGATAGAAGCTCGCCGGGTAGCGCGTCCCCTGGCAACTGCAGCGCAGGAGCGCGGCGATGGCTTGATAGCCCGGCTCGGCGAGGTTCTCGCCAGCGCCCTGGTGGGGCACGATCGCGGCCCCTTGCGACCACGCCGCGTCGAAAACCCGCAGGCGGTCGGCCGTCACCGCATCGGCCCAGTAGAGGTAAAGCGGAATGCGCAGCGCGTCGTAACCGAAACGTTCGTCGAAGCCCTGCGCCGGCGCCACGGTCGATTTCGCGAGCGACAGCCAGTCGCTGGGCAGCTTCGCCTTGCCGAACTGCGCGCGGCCGATCAGGTCGAGGCCGCTTTGCATCACGGCGTTCCAGTCGAAGGTCGGGTCGATCTGGGCGAGGCGGTAGAACGCGGGAAACACCCAGTAGGAGAGATTGACCACCGGCCCGTCCGGCCGCTCCCTGGGGCCGAAGCCCTCGGCGGCGGGCATGAGCACGGCGCCGAAGGCGCGGGTCGACTTCACGAGCTTCGACGTGATGTCTCTCGTCATCGCCTGCGCCGCGCTGAGATAGCCCGGATCGTTCCAGTAATCGGCCGCTTCCGCGAGCGCCCAGGCGATCAGGATGTCGCCGTCGGTGGCGTTGTGCGGGTCCTGCTTGGCGCGCGATTGCCCGGTCCAGCGCCAGGCCGCGAGATTGTCCCTGCGGATGTGGAGATTGAGCGTCGTCCAGGTCAGGATCTGGTCGAAGGTCGCGCGGTCGCCCGCGGCCGTCGCGAGCAGCATGCCGTAGCCCTGGCCCTCGCTATGGCTGAAGGCGCCGTTGCCCGTGTCGACGACGCGGCCGCCAGCGGTGACGAAGCGGCTCCGCCAGTTTTCCCAGACAGGGCTGCCCTGCAGCATGCCGCCGATCGAGACAGGCCCGGATCGGGCGAGAATGGCCGCGTCGTCGAAACCGGCCGCCTGCGTGGGCGCGACAGGCGCAGCCAAGTAAGCGACGAATACGGCGAGTGACAGGTGTATAAGATCGATCTTCAAGAAAAATCTCTATGGCCGCGAGCCGTGCAGGCTCTGGTTGCAAAGTTCTCTGAATGCACCGCTCTCAGATGATTGCGCATCTGTTAGATCATTGATCTATAAAACGTAAAATCCTATTTCCCCGGCGCCTACATTTGTCTCGATTGGAATTTGTCAGGTCGGCAATCGATGCGTGCATCGGATCCCTTCAGGCGCCTTTCCGCCTTTTTGCCGCCTTTGCGGCCCAAAAGAGCGGACGGGGCTAGATGACGGGTTCAAACCTTGCGTAGACGAAACCACCTCCTTCTCCTCGCTGTTTCCGTGTCCTTGGTTGCAGGACAGAAAGCAGCGACCGGACAGAATTACTATGCGCCCGAGCCGGGCGATCCCTACGCCTATGACCGCGGGCTGGCGGACCCCTACGAAGCCGATCCTTACGGCGACTTCGACAGGCCGACGCGCGCGCGGCGGGGCAGGAGCGTTTCGCCGCAGGAGCAGGATTACGGGGACTATGGTCCAGAGGAGCGGGCTCCGGGCCGGGCCGGGCCGGGCGCGCGCCGTCCAACGCGGCTCGCCTCCCTGCCGCCCGACGCGGATCCCGCCTATTCGACGCCGCTCGATTACGACGACCAGATCGACCCCAGCGTCGCGACGCGCGAAGTCGTGGACGATCCGACGGGCCGGCCGGCAGGGACGATCACGATCGACACCAAGGCGCGCAAGCTCTACCTCTCGATGGGCGGGGGTCGGGCCTATGAATATGGCGTGGGCGTCGGCGGCGAGGGCTTCCTGTGGAAGGGCGAGGCGCAGGTGGGGCGCAAGGCCTATTGGCCGGGCTGGACGCCGCCCAAAGAAATGCTGCTGCGGCGCCCCGACCTGCCGAACCATATGGAAGGCGGGATCGAGAATCCACTCGGCGCCCGCGCGCTTTATCTCTTCCGGGGCAATAAGGACACGATGTTCCGCATCCACGGCACAAATGAGCCGGATACGATCGGCCAGGCCGTGTCGTCGGGCTGCATCCGCATGCTCAACGCCGACGTGATCGACCTTTATCGGCGCGTCTCGAAGGGAACCCGCGTCGTCGTGCGCTGAGGGGGCTCGAGGATCAGCGGTCTTTTTCGTCGAGCGATTGGACGAGCTCGACGAGCCTCTCCGGAACCGGCTCGCGCAGCATCTTTTGATAGAAATCCCGCAATTGACGGCCGAGGCGGTCTTCTGTCTCGGTCTTGCGGCGGGCGGCGAGCAGGGCCGAGCCCTGATCGCCGCGCAGCGCCGCCGTCGGGGCGCTCTTTCCGGCGCGTCGAAGCACAGCGGCTCCGGCGCGGTCGTCATAGGCCTTGCGGGGCTTGGCGCTACGGGCGCCGCCGGCGTCGCTCGGGCTGAGCAGGGAACCGAGTTCGAGAAGGTTCATGGGCGCCTCGCGTCGCGAGGGTTTCCGTCGGAGGCGGAAATCGAAACTCGCGCGGATTCAAGGAAAATTGAAAAGAATTAATTAACCGTAAACTTCCTGCGGCCATCTCTTTTCCCGTTTGACAGGCGGCTTCGGCTCAGCCTGAATTCGCTCCGTTCGCGCTTTGAAGGCGCGAATCGCCGCAATCCGGGGGAAAAGATTTGCTGCTCTTCCTATGCGCGTTGCCCTTGTGGCTCGGCGCCTTCTTCACCGTCGTCGTCCCCACCGCGCTCGCGATGCTCGGGCCGATCATTGTCAGAAAACGCTATCCGCTTTCCGTGCTCGTGAAGAACAACGAGATCGCCGGGTTCAAATTCGCGACCGTCGGCGTGATTTACGCCGTCATCCTCGCATTCGCGATCGTCGCCGTGTGGGACAAGTTCAACGAGGCGGAAGCGCTCGTCCTCAAGGAGGCCGGCGCGGCGGCGACGCTCTATCGCATCTCGGCGGTCGACGAACCCAGTGCGCGCTCGATGCGCGCGGCGCTCGACAATTACCTGACCGCGGCGCTCGAGGACGACTGGCCGAAAATGGCGGTGGAGCAGGAGGGACAGAAAGCGGCCAGAGCCCTCGACCGGCTCTACTCGGCGGCGATACAGTTCGGCGAAACCAAGCGTCAGGCCGTGGGCGTCGAGATCATGTCGGAGCTCGCCGCCATAACGGAGGCGCGGCGCGGACGCCTGCATCATGCGATGGGCGTCGTGCCGTCGGCGCTATGGCTGATGCTCGTTTTCGGCGCGGTGCTGACGATCGCCTTCACCTTTTTCTTCGGGCTCGAAAACTTGAAATCGCAGGTGACGATGACGGGCGGTCTGGCGTCGATCGTCTTCCTGGGGCTTTTCGTCATCGTGTCCTACGATCATCCTTTCACGGGCCAGGTCTTTGTCGAGCCGCACCCGATCAAATCGGTGCTGGACGATTTCCACGCCGCCGAGGCCCTCAGCGCGGCGCAAAGGCAATGACGCGCGCGGGCGCGCCGGAGCCTTGCGCGATCTTCATCGGCATGGCGATGACGAGCGCGCCCGTCTCGGGGAGCTGATCGAGATTCATCAGATTTTCGAGCCCCGGCACGTTCGCCGCGCCAATGGTGCGATGGACGAGAAATTCATGCGAGGGCCCGATATCGACGCTCGCCGTATCGACGCCGATCAGCGAGACATGTCGTTCTGCGACGAGGAACGCGGCCGCCTCGGGTCCGTAAGACGGAAAATGCAGATTGTCGACCTTCCCGGGCGCGTCGTCGCCGAGATAGGCCTTGCGATCCGGCCAGCGCGCGCTCCAGCCCGTGCGCAATAGAACGATGGCGCCGTCGGGGATGCGCCCATTCTTTTCCTCCCACGCCGTGATGTCGTCGGGCGCGAGCGCATAGTCCGCGTTCTTCGCCGCCTTCTCGGTCACGTCGATGACGACGGCGGGGCGGATGAGACGATCGATCGGAATGTCGGAATTGGTCCAGCGGCTCTCCGCGAAATGCATCGGCGCGTCGATATGCGTGCCGCCATGCTCGGGCGAGCAGAAGGCGTTCGAATAATAAAAAAAGCCGCCCTTGGTGAGGCCCTTGTGCTCCTGCTTGAGTTGAAAGCCCGTCGGCTCCGTCGGCCAATAGATCGTATTGGCGTCGTAAGGGTGGCTCAGGTCCACCACCTTGGACGAAGAGAGATCGATCGTCTGCGCAGCGGCGGAGCAGGCAGCCGACGTGGCGAACGCCAATGCGCAAGAAATCCCGACGAACATTCGCGGCATCGACTCTACTCCTCCAAGGCGCCGCCGGCCGGCGCGAGAAGAGGCGACATTGCCCGCTCGAAGGCCTTTTGCCAATGGCGGGCGCGGAGCGCGGTCCGGGGGCCCGCGCCCGCGACCTCCATGCGGCAGGGCGCGGCGTCACTTCTCCTGACGAACGCCTGTGCCCTGGATGATGACGGCGCGGCTGTTCGCGCCTCGTTGTCTCACGATGACGTAGCCGGGGCCGGATTCGATGTCGAAGGCCGGCGACTTCTCGCCCGGCGTCGTCTGAACGATCGTCGCGGAACTGTGGCTCCCGTCCGAGTCAGAGACGACCGAGACGCCGGTTGCGTGCGACTGCTGCGTCATGGCGACCATGCTCATGCAATAAAGGATCGAGGTCGGTTTCATGCGTTTGCCTCGCCTTGTCGGCTCCGGGATCGCGCCTAATAACCGATGAAGGGCGACGCCGGCGTGATTTGAACGACGTTGGCTATGTTGTGAATGCCGAATTGGAAGACCGCAGCGTTCAATGACTGACCGATCTGCGTCACCGCGAACACGTTCGTGGCGCTGGTCTGCACCGCTCCGATGCTCGCCGAACGACCCATTTGAAGGCCGGTCGTGACGCTGATCAAAGGCGTCTGGTAGTTATAGATATAGCTTCCAGCGTAAGCCGGATTTGCCGCCAGTCCCGCGACCGCAAGGCAGAAGCAGAGTAGCGTTGAATTCGACGTTCTTTTCATCCGACTACTCCATTGTCAGGACGCCGAGCGCTTCGAGCGCTGATCCTCCAAAGCGCGGGGTCCGTGTATGGCAAGTCCATTTATCAAATGCGCGCCTACGGCCGCAGCGAGGCGTCGCCGCGGCCGCCTGTTTTCTAGCGCGTCATGAAATCATCTCTCGCCCGGTCAGGGAGCCGGCGACCAGGTCGGCGAGTTCTGGATGACCGTAGCGTTCTGAAGAGCCGTATTGTACTTGCCGTAGGTCTGCGTGATGGTCTGGTAGACATTGGCGCTCGCCGTGGCGTTGCCGAGTCTCACCTTCACGGGGCCGTACCCGGAAAACGTCGGGGAGTTCTGGACGACCTGCGCGTTCTGGCTCGCGTAATTGTTCCAGCCGTGATTCTGCGTGATGAGCTGGGAAACGTTCGCGCTGGCGCTCACATTGCCGATATTGAAGCTCGGCACGGTGTAATAGGAGCCAGCGGAGGCGAAGCTGGCGGACATGACGAGGATGGCCGGGACAATAAGCAGCTTTTTCATGAGTAAATCCTCCATGATGCGACTTCCCGCTGAAAAATAAGCAGTCCGCCGCCGAAGCTTTACTTGCAAGCTTCGACAAGAAACTTAGTTCAACAAATAGAAAGAGATAGGCGCCATTTCGGCTCATTTAGAACACGGTTTTGCCAAGACGCGCTAGCCGAAAAGGGAATGGCGGTTACGGCGATGCGCACGGTACGCGAGGCAGCGTTGAACTGGCGATCCGCGCCAAAGCTCAGCTAAAGTTATTCCGTACGTAATCTTACGTATTTATACGCGTAAATACGTATATTTAGTGTTGCAAAATTACCGCACCGCCAGATCTGTTGCTTCTCTGCTAGTGGAAAGCGCTTTTCAGCGCTGGCGCTCTCCGCCGACCGTGCATTACCGTTCAAAAAATTGCAGCTAAATCAGGTGGTAACGGTGACTTGGCAGAAAAATATTGCGAGGCCCAATGGGCTCAAGGGCGGCGCCTGCATTCTCGCCGCCTGCGCTGCCGGCGTCGGTTTTCCCGCATCTCTCGCGCAGGCGCAGGCCTTCAACCCCACTGTGCTCGCGCCCGCGGCCAAGCTTCCGCAGCAGCGCGACGTTGCGGTGAGCGTGGCGCGCGGCCGTCGCGGGCTTGAAGCGCCAGCTGGCGCGGAGAAGAAATATGTGACCGTCAGAAGCGTGACGATCGCAGGCGCCTTTCCAGAGCTTGCCGAACAGAACGCCACGCTCGCCCAGAAGCTTCAGGGCAAGCGGCTCAGTCTCGCCGAAATTTATCTGGCGGTCGGCGAATTGCAGGCGGCTTACGCGAAGGCGTATCCGCTTGCGCTGATTACGGCCCCCAGACCGGATTTCGCCAATGGCGATGTGCGCCTTTCGGTTTCGGACGGCTTCATCGAGAAGCTGGAAATTTCCGGCGTCGCGGAGAACACCCAGGAGTTGGTTCGCGAGCGGCTCCAGCCGCTTGTCGGCCAGCGGCATTTGACGGCGGCCGAATTCCAGCGCCGCACGATGCTCGTCGGGACCCTCTCCGGCGTCAGCGGCCAGGCGGCCACCAATGCCGGCTCGAGCCAGGATGGTTGGGTTCTGGCGCTCGGCGTCGTCGAGAACCGCGTGGCGTCGTCGACGGCGGTCACCAACCGGCTGCCAAAGCAGTTCGGCACGTGGGAGTTCGCACACTCCTTCGCGCTCAACAACGCTTTGGGTTACGGCGAGCAATTTGCCGGCGCCGTTTCGTCGAGCCCGGATTTCGACCGTTATTTCGACGGGACCGCCAAGAGCCAGGCTTACAGTATGGACGTCGCCGTGCCGATCGGCGCCGACGGTCTCATGGCTGGCGTTGGCTATCTCAACGCGCATTCGCGCGCCACGCCTTTGTTCTCCGCCACGTCTCCGGACCTGCTCAATGCCGGCGAGCGCGTGACCGGACGCTTCCAGCGCGCCTATGCGCGAATCGCCTATCCCGTCTTTCTGACCAACGACCTGACGCTCCGGACGCAGGCGGCCTACGAATACATCACGAACCGGAACAGTTTTCTGCCCTATCCGGTCCTGTTCGCCGATCCGCTGTTGCAGGGAGCCATATACGGCAACGACATCAGTCGGGACCGCTACAGCGTGATCCGGCTCTCGTCGGATGCGAAATACAAGCTTCCCTGGCTCGAGAACACGACCTTCTCCGGTCTCGTTCTCTACAGCAACGGGCTCGGCGGGCGCGCCGACAGCATCGATCAGATTTTCGGTCCGCCGCTGTCCCGCGTCGGCGCGAGCCCGACTTTCCACCGCCTGAACCTCAAGGCCCGCCTCGATATCGGCCTGCCTGAAGAATTCATTTTCTCCGCGATCGGCCGCTATCAGACGAGCTTTGGCCAGCCCTTGATGTTGCCGGAGAACTTCCTGCTCGACGGATCCGAGGCCGTTTCAGGTTTTGCGTCGGGCACGCTCAACGTCGATCGCGGCGTCACCGCGCGCGGCGAGCTGATGCGGCCCGTCACGCTTGAGATCCTGGACTACAACCACCTCATCGCGCCTTACATCTTCGGCGCCTGGGGCAGCGGCGTGCATGAAAACGTTCCTGTGGGTTTCCACCGCCAGCTCTGGGCGTCGACCTTCGGTGGCGGCGTCAGGACCGATACGAATTTCACCGGCTCGCCATGGGGCGAGTCGCTCGCCCTCGAATTCGGCCGCGATTTCTCGAACATACCTTTCCGCGAATCCGGCTATCGCACCAATGTCGCATTCAACATGCGCTATGCGGGCAATCCCCTCGCGCCGGACGCGGCGCCGGCCTCGGTGACGGGCGTGCTGAAGAAGGGCCCGCCGCCATCGGCCGCGCCGGCGCTCTGGCAAGGCGCCTATGCGGGCCTCAACGCCGGATATACGTGGGATCCGCGGCCCGAGATCGCGACGGCGGGCGTTCCGGTCGCGACCGGGATCGACGATTTCCTGACGCTCAATGGGGCGCTATCGCTTTATCCGCCGTTCTGGCTCGCCTCGGCCGCCGGTATGAGCGGAAGATCGATGGCGGCGGGGGGCGGCTCCACCGGCGGCGCGCAGATCGGCTACAACTTTCAGGCCGATCGTTTCGTCGCAGGCTTCGAGGCGGATTTGCAGGGCTCGAACGCGCGGACCCGGCATGGGCTCTTCAACGGAACCGACGCCTGGGACGGCTTCACCGAGCATGTCGTGATTACGACGGTCAATCACACGAAAAACGTGGATTGGCTGGGAACGGCGCGCGGGCGTCTCGGCTATCTCATTTCACCGACCCTGCTCGGTTATGGCACTGCCGGCTTCGCCTATGGCGAAACGCGGGCGTCGACCTTCATCCGCCAGAACTGGGGCGACGCCGGATTTGGCTTCGCTCTCCAGGCCTCCAATTCGACGGGAAGCTATTCCGGCTTCCGTACGGGCTGGACGATCGGCGGGGGTCTCGAATGGATGTTCGCGCCCAACGCCAGCGTGAAGGCGGAATATCTTCATTACGACCTGGGAAGCGCGTCCTACGCCCTGACGCCTTTGGCGACGCTTCTGGCGGGAGGCGCCCTTAGCAACGTCCTCGCTCCCTCCGCGCGCACGCAGTTCCGGGGCGATATTGCGCGCGTCGGCCTCAACTATCATTTCGGCCAGTCCGGCTTCGAGACCGCCTCGCTCGTGCAACCCAGCGCCTTCGGCTCGGGCTTCTATGCGGGCCTCAACGCAGGCTATGGCTGGGACACGGCGTCGAGCGTCTCGACCGTAGCGACGCCCGCGCAAACGGGCCTGGACGGCGAGCTGCGCGGCACGATCGGCCTCGCCACGGCGGTCAGCGCCACCGGCGTCGCCCACGCGCCCGCCAACGGCGCCTTTGGCGGCGGCCAGGCCGGCTACAACTATCTCGTCGACAACTATGTCGCTGGCGTCGAGGCGGACCTTCAGGGCGCGGCGATGAGCGGTCGTGGCGGCTATGCCGGCGCCGCGACCGGCGCGATTGCGGGAGTCCCGCTCACGAACATGGCGGCGTCAGCGCAGATCGAAAAGACGCTCGACTGGTTCGGAACGCTGCGCGCGCGCGGCGGCTATCTCCTCACGCCCTCGATTCTGCTCTATGGCACGGGCGGTTTCGCCTATGGCGGCGCCACGATTCAGAACCAGGTCGCAAGTCTCACGGACGGCGGCGGGATCGGCCTGAGGTCCATGAGCTCGATCAGCGCGCTCTCGACCGCGCGCGTCGGCTGGACGGTCGGCGGCGGCGTCGAGTGGAAATTCACGCCGGCGATGAGCCTCAAGGCCGAATATTTGCACTACGATCTTGGCCACGTGCAATTCGGCTCGGGCGCGCTCGCGACGTCGCTCGTCACCAACGTCCCCAACCTCGCCGCCTTCACCAACACGACCCTGCTCAACAGCGCGACCCGCCTCAGCGGCGAGATGGCGCGGCTCGGCGTCAATTACCATTTCGCGCCCGCGGCGGCATTGCCGCTGCTGGGACATTAGCGGAAACGCCAAAAACCGCGGCGTCGATGACGCCGCGGCCTATCTCGCCTCGTTCATGGCGGTTACGCTGAATAGGCGGCTGCTGCCGGGCGCGCGTCCGAATTCCCCCGCACGATCTCCGCGATCCTGATCACGGCCTCCGTGCGATTGCGCACCTGCAGCTTGCGCATGACGTTGCGGATATGCACCTTCACGCTGCTTTCGCTCATTGCGAGCTCGTAGGCGATCACCTTGTTCGACTTGCCCTTCAGCAGCGCCCCGACGACGTCGTTCTCCCGCGCGGTGAAGTCGAGCTTCGTCTCGCAGGGCGGCGGCTCGGGCTCAGAACGCCCCTGCGTCTCCAGGAGCACATTTGGCGGCACGAAGACGCCGCCCACCAGAACCAGCTTGATGGCGCGCGCGACGACCTCGAGCGGCGTATCGCTGGGGATATAGCCCTTGGCGCCCGAGCGAAGGCTGCTCGTGATGTGCGCACGGCTTTCATTATCCGAAAAGACGACGACCGGAACTTCCTTTTCCCAGTGCGACAACTCCTGAACAAGCTCCGACTGCTCGCTCTCGATCTGCCTGTCGCCGCTGAGGATGATCACGCAGGCTGACGCGCCCGCCGGGTCCTGTCCCCAGGCGTTGACGTCGGCATAAGTAAGGACGGGAAGCCCCAACTTTTCCTGGAGGCACAATGCCAAGCATTCGCGGATCAGCGCGCGAGATTCGATGATGACGACGGACGGTGAAAAAGCGCCCGAGAGATGCGCGGCCGAAAAAATTTCGTCTCGCGCTAAGATCTCGTCTTGAGCGTTTCCAATCATGGTTACCCCCTACGCAAACGCATACGCAACGCGGTTAAGAACGCACGTTATTTTTCTCTACACTTATTTTGTTTGCAAGACAAATTTAAGCTTTGGGCTATGGCTTGGCTATAAGATAAGCCTTTTCGTTTCAGGTATGAATCTGACTTCTTAAACTTCGCTCAGGCAATATCTCGGTAATTACTTAAGTAGCGTTGCGGATGTTTGTTGAGACAAGGGAGGGCGCGGCAGGAGCCCGTCCTGCCGCGCGAATCCGTCACCAGTAACGGCGCGGACCCCAGTAGCGCGGGCCGTAATAGGGCCGCGGGCCGTAGACGGGGCGGGCGTAATAGGGACGGTAGTAGCCGCCGCCCCATTGGCCGCCTGCGCGGCAGCCGCCCCAGGGCCCGCGATGGCCATAGGGGCCGCAGCCGCCCCAGACCTGGACGACCATGCCCTGTTCCGTTTGTGGCGCGGGAACCGGCATCGCCGCCTGCGCGCCGTCAAAGGCGAGCGGCAGGGCCATGAAGACGCCAAAGGCGGCGGCTCCGATCAGAGGTCTCGTGATCATCGCGAGGTTTCCTTTTGTGCTTCCCGCCGCGCTTTGAAAACGCGCGACGAATTCCGGCCCGATCATCGGGCGCGTGGGAGCATACCGCACGGGCAAGCTGAAGGGCAGCAGGCGGCCCTCGACGCTTTCGTCATGACTTCGCCGGACGGTTTACGGATTGTTTCGGGGTGAAAACGCGCTTTTTATGAACGGCTTGCGAGCGATAAAGACGCTCGCCCTTTCGCTTGTCCGCGAGGGTTGCGTAGTTACCACAATAGCGCCCGTTCGGCCGCTCGGCGAAACTTCCGGAGCGCTGACCCTATGCTGGCGCGGCGCTCCGCAATCGGGCGAAAGGGCCTCATCGCTCGACGCGAGGGAAAGCCCGGCGAAGGCCGGGCTTTTCTCTTTTGCGAACGGAAATCCATGCTATGCCCGCGGCGGAAGGGCCGGGGGCGTCGATGATCATTTCCTCCATCGCGGATTACCGCGAGGCGGCGAAGCGTAAGCTGCCGCGTTTTCTCTTCGACTATATCGACGGGGGCGCTTATGGCGAGGAGACGCTGCGCGCCAATGCGGCCGACCTCTCGGCGATCCGGCTTCGGCAGCGCGTGCTGAGAGGCCTCGCCGGCCTCGACATGTCCGCGCAGTTCTTCGGCCAGTCCGCGGCGATGCCCGTTATCCTCGGCCCTGTCGGCCTCACCGGCATGTTCGCCCGTCGCGGCGAGGTTCAGGCCGCCGCCGCCGCGGCGAGGATGGGCGTTCCTTTCACCCTGTCCACCGTCTCGGTCTGCTCGATCGAGGAAGTCGCTTCGCAGAGCCCGCAGACCATCTGGTTTCAGCTTTACGTGCTGAAAGACCGCGGCTTCATGCGGCATGTTCTGGAGCGCGCGCAGGCGGCGGGCGTCCGCACGCTCGTCTTCACCGTCGACCTGCCGACGCCCGGCGCCCGCTATCGTGACGCGCATTCCGGCATGTCGGGCCCCTATGCGAGGCGGCGCCGCATCCTGCAGGCGATGGCGAAGCCCGGCTGGGCCTATGACGTCGGCGTGAGGGGCCGCCCGCACGATCTTGGAAACATCTCCGCCTATCTCGGCAAGGCTGTCAGCCTCGTCGACTATATTGGCTGGCTCTCGGCGAATATGGACCCTTCCATTGGCTGGTCGGACATCGAATGGGTTCGCGACTTCTGGAAGGGCGATCTCGTCATCAAGGGTATTCTCGATCCGGCCGACGCGCGCGACGCCGTCCGCTTCGGCGCCGACGGGATCGTCGTCTCGAACCATGGCGGCCGCCAGCTCGACGGCGTCCCCTCGACAGCCAAAGCCTTGCCCGCCATCGCCGACGCGGTGGGGTCGGATCTCGTCGTCCTTGCGGACTCCGGCGTCCGCTCTGGTCTCGACGTTCTGCGCATGCTGGCGCTCGGCGCGCGCGGCGTGCTTCTCGGCCGCGCAATGGCCTATGCGCTAGCGGCGCAGGGGCAGGCCGGCGTCGAGAACATGCTGCGCCTCATCGGCGACGAACTGCGCGTCGCCATGATTCTGACGGGCCAGTCCTCGGCGTCCAAGGCGGGCAGGGACATGCTCGTCTGAGCCGATTCAGGCCGCGGCTTTGGCTGCGAGGAGCCGACGCAGCGCGCCGTCGACGGTGTCGCGCGAAAAGAAGCGCGAGATGAAATCGAGGCCCGCCTTCGCCACGTCCTTATGGAAGGCGATGTCGTTGTGCAGGCGCACGATCTTGTCGGCCTGTTCCTCGAGGCTGTCGGCGACGAGATATTGTAGTTCGTCCGTCAGCGGCAGCCCTTCGGCCGCGATCGGCGTCATCACGCAGGGAACGCCGGCGGCGAGGCTGTACAGCACCTTGCCCTTGACGCCCGCCCCGTAGCGCAGCGGCGCGACGGTGATGCGCACCTGCTCGAAGAGGGTATCGAGCTGCTCGATCTTCCCGACGGCTCGGATGTCGGGGCCGGCAAGATCCGCAATTTCGCTCGGCATGTTGCTGCCGACGAGTTGGCAGACAATCTTGGGCTCTCTGGCGCGCACGAGCGGCATCAGATCGAGCGCCAGCACTTTCGCGGCGTCGACATTCGGGGGGTGGCCATAGCCGCCGACGAAGGCGATCCCGAGCCGTTCGGCGACGTCGACCTTGGTCGGATTGACCGTCACTTCCCATGGCGCGACCCCGATGCGAGCCGAAACCTTCTCCTGCCTCAGAATATCGGCCTCGGCGAATGAATAGACGAGGACTGAATCCGATTGATTGATCGCGGCGAGCTCAAGCCGCCGCATTTCCTCCGCCTCGCGCAGGATTTCGGGCAATTTCGTCACGGCGGCTTCTCTCTGCAGGCGCAGATAATGCAGGTCGCAGACGCTGAAGACGATTTGCGCTTTGGGATGATAGCGGCGGACCATCCCGATATATTTCGAGGCGTTGGAATATCGGTGCAAATAGACGACGTCGAAAGGCGCGATCGCCTGACGCAGCGCCTCTTCCACCGACCCGACATAGGGCAGGTACAAACACTCGACGCCCATCGCCTGCAAGCGGCTCGTATGAGGCTCGATCCGCGACATATTATCGGAGGGCGCAAAAGTGACCTTATAGCCAAGACGCTGGAGGCCGCGAATATGCTCCAGCGCGGCGAGCGAGCCCGCGTCTTCGTCGGGCGTGAGCGCCGTATTGTCGATGAAGAGCGCGCGGCGCGTGACATGCCGTTCGCATTCCAGTTCGGGCTGTTCGCCGTTGAGCCGATGAGACGCGAGGACGTCGCGCCAGCGGGCGCGGAATTTGTGGTGGTTGACGGCCTGATAGCGTTTCGCGCCCGACGCGGTGCTCGTCCCGGAGGTCGCGCCCTCGAAATGCACGACTTGCGAGAGCGGCTGAACGACGACGCGCTTCCCCTTCTGGCGCGCGCGGAAGCAGAGATCCGCATCCTCGTAATAGGCGGGCGAATAATGCGCGTCGAAGCCGTCGAGTTCGTCGAAAAGGGCCTTTTCGATCATGAGGGCGGCGCCGCTGACGTAATCCGCGTCACGCAGATAGCTGTATTGCGGCGCCTCCGGGTCTTTCCCGCGTCCGAAATTCCATGCGTCGCCGAGTCGCCAGACGATGCCGCCGGCCTCCTGAAGCTTGCCGTTCGGAAAAAGCAGCTTGGCGCCCGCGACGCCGATACGGTCGTCCATCTCGAAGGTTTCGACCAGCGCGTCGACGGCGTTTTCCGTCAACTCGGTATCGTTGTTCAGGAAGAGGAGGAACTTGCCCTGGGCGGCGCGCGCGCCCTTGTTGCAGGAGCCGACAAAACCGAGATTCTCGTCGTTGCGGACGATCTTCGCGCCTTTGAAAAGAAGCGGCGCGAGGAGCGTCTCGTCGAGCGATCCGTCATCGACGACGATCAACTCGTAGCGCGTCCTGATCTCGGCCCGCGCGAAGGATGCGAGGCAACGATAGGTGAAGTCGAACCCGTTGTAGACCGGAACGATGATGGAGACGACCGGCGCTCGACTCGTCGCCAGGGCGAGCTCCGGATAATCGGTCCGCGCGGCCTGCACGATATCCGCGAATTTTCCGAAAAACTTATTGTTCGGCAGCGACGCGCTCGTCGCGGCGTCGTCGAAACGGCGGCGCGCCTCGGCGACTTCGTTCAGCAGTCCGAGAACCGCGCCGAGCGCGGGATACAAATCCTTCGCGGATCCGGCGTTGGCGATCTCGCCTTGGATAGTCCGATGCAGCCAGTTCAGGACGCTCTCGTCGAAGGCGGGATTCTTCTTGCGCAGCAAGACCGGCGAGCCCGGGAGGTCTTCGCCCTTCACAGTACGAATCGAAACGATCTGACGCGAGTAGGGAAAGACAGTGTCGCTGAACCAGGCTTCGAAGCCGTGATTCGACGAGTGTCCGATGGTCTTGAGGTCGTCGCGCGGATGGTCTGCGAGGAGACGGGTCAGGACCGACCCCGTTTCGTCGACAAGTTCGAGGAGGACCGGTTCGTCGGGCCTGTCGAGATCGATCACCCATCCAATGAGGTGATCACAATCGAAATGCTCGATATTCCCGGCCAGTCGCGTCATCTGCCTTCTCGAACTCCATCCGCCGCAGCGCAACAAACCCGAAGGGGATAAGTCGAACGGCGGGCGGCATATTGGCGAGACCGGATTATAGCGTCAACAACGCCTTAAAATTGCAAACTTTTTTTGATCGGGCGTCGCCCCGTCGCGCGCGGAGCGGGAGCCCGATTGGCCGCCGCGAGACGATGCTTCTTTGTGCGCACGCCGCCGCCCGCGCGGGCGCCTCGCCACATGTTGCGGCGCAGGCGCCGATTTATCCGTCGCATCGATTGATTTGTTTGACGCAGCACGCGACCTTTTCTAAAAAGCGCTGGTGGGTCAATATTTTAATCGGAAGCCGGAGCCGCCGTTTCACACATGGTCACGCATCTCGAGCGCCTGGAAGCCGAATCGATCCACATCTTTCGCGAAGTGGCGGCCGCCTTCGCCAATCCGGTCATGCTTTACTCGATCGGGAAGGATTCCTCGGTGATGCTTCATCTCGCGATGAAGGCGTTCTATCCGGCGAAGCCGCCTTTCCCGCTGCTCCATGTCGACACGACGTGGAAGTTCCGCGAAATGATTGCGTTTCGCGACCAGCTGGCCGCTGAACTCGGCGTCGACCTTCTGGTGCATGTCAATGAGGACGGCCTTCGGGAAAAGATCAGCCCGGTCACGCACGGCTCCAATACGCATACGCATATTATGAAGACCGTCGCGCTGCGGCAGGCGCTCGACAAATACGGTTTCGACGCCGCATTCGGGGGGGCGCGGCGCGACGAGGAGAAATCGCGCGCCAAGGAACGCATCTTCTCCTTCCGCAACGCGCAGCACGCCTGGGAGCCCAAATCCCAGCGGCCGGAAATGTGGAAAACCTACAACACGCGAATCAACAAGGGCGAATCCATTCGCGTTTTTCCGCTATCGAACTGGACCGAGCTCGATGTCTGGCAATACATCCTCAAGCATCAGATTCCGATCGTGCCCCTTTATCTCTCGGCCATGCGGCCCGTTGTCGCGCGGGACGGCATGTTGATCATGGTCGATGACGCGCGCATGCCGATCTACGAGGGCGAGAAGGTCGAGGAACGGCGCGTCCGTTTTCGCACCCTGGGATGTTACCCGTTGACCGGCGCCGTCGAATCCGAAGCGGCGACCGTGCAGGACATCGTGAGGGAAATGCTGACAGTGCGCCAGTCGGAGCGGCAAGGCAGGCTCATCGACCGGGATGAAGCGGGATCGATGGAGAAAAAGAAGCGCGAGGGGTATTTCTGATGGCGGCGAATCCCATCTCCGACGCTGACGGAGACCTCGACCGCTATTTGGCCGAGCAGGAAAACAAGGCGCTGCTACGTTTCCTGACCTGCGGTTCCGTCGACGACGGCAAATCGACGCTGATCGGCCGTCTGCTTTACGACACCAAGCTCATATTCGAAGACCAGCTCGCCGCGCTCCAGAGCGACAGCGCGAAATACGGAACGGCCGGCGCCGATCTCGACTTCGCCCTGCTGGTCGATGGGCTTGAGGCAGAGCGGGAGCAGGGGATCACAATCGATGTGGCCTACCGCTTCTTCGCAACGCCCAAGCGCAAATTCATCGTCGCCGACACGCCGGGACATGAGGAATATACGCGCAATATGGCCACGGGCGCGTCAACGGCCGACCTCGCCGTGGTGCTGGTCGACAGCCGCCAGGGCGTGCTCAAGCAGACAAGGCGGCACAGTTTCATCGCGTCCCTTCTCGGCATCCGGCGCATCGTGCTGGCGGTCAACAAGATCGACCTGGTCGATTTCAGCCGGGAGACCTTCGAGACCATCGTCCAGGAATATATGGAATTCGCGGCGACGCTCGGTTTCAAGTCGATCACGCCGATTCCGATCTCCGCGCGCCACGGCGACAATGTGACCTTCCGATCCGGGCGCATGCCCTGGTTCGACGGTCCCACGCTGCTCGGCCATCTCGAAACGGTCCCCGTCGATAGTGATGAGCTCGCCAAGCCGTTTCGGTTTCCGGTCCAACTCGTCAACCGACCCAATCTCGACTTCCGCGGCTATGCAGGCCAGATCGCATCCGGACGGATCGCGGTCGGCGACAAGGTCACGGCCGCGAAATCCGGACAGCAAACCACCGTCGCGCGCATCGTCACCTATGATGGCGACCTTCTCCAGGCCGCCGCGGGGCAGGCGGTCACGCTTGTTCTCAAGGATGAAATCGAGCTCGCGCGCGGCAATCTGCTCGTCGACCCGGCGGCGCGTCCGCATGTCGCAGACCAATTGCAAGCGCATCTCGTCTGGTTCGATCACGAGGATTTGATCCCCGGCCGCTCCTATATTCTGCGGACCGAAACAGAAAGCGTCGGCGCCACGGTGACCGCGCTGAAATACAGCGTGGACGTGAACAGCTTTTCTCACGAAGCCGCCAAGACGCTCTCGATGAATGAGGTCGGCGTCTGCAATCTCTCGACGCAGCACCCCATCGCTTTCGACAGTTACGCGGAGAATCGCACGACCGGCAATTTCGTGCTGATCGACCGCTTTTCCAACGCGACCGTCGGCGCCGGGATGATCGACTTTCCGCTGCGCCGCGCCCAGAACGTGCATTGGCAGGCGCTGGAGATCGATAAGGCCGCGCGCGCCGCACAGAAGCACCAGTCGCCGGTGGTGCTGTGGTTCACCGGGCTATCGGGGTCCGGCAAATCGACGGTCGCCAATCTCGTTGAAAAGATTTTGCACGCCAAGGGCAAGCACACTTTCCTGCTGGACGGCGACAATGTGCGCCACGGTCTCAATCGCGATCTCGGATTTACCGACGCCGACCGCGTCGAGAACATCCGCCGGGTCGCGGAGGTCGCGAAGCTGATGAACGAGGCGGGCCTGATCGTGCTCGTCTCCTTCATCTCGCCTTTCCGCTCGGAACGGCAAATGGCGCGCGAGATGCTGCCGGAGGGAGAGTTCATAGAAGTCTTCGTGGACACGCCGATCGAGGAATGCGCCCGGCGCGATCCGAAGGGATTGTACAAGCGCGCGAAGGCCGGCCAAATTCAGAACTTCACGGGGATCTCCTCTCCCTATGAGCCGCCGGAGCAGCCGGAGATTCATCTCCATACGGTAGGACGCGATCCGCTCGATCTGGCCCAGTTCATTGAGAGGTATCTGGATGCGAGATAGTGGGGCGAGCGCGTAAATTTCCCTGTTGCCAGTCGGCAAGTTTCAAACAGGGCGCTTCGTATGCGCCATGCCGACGAGCGAATAGGGTCGGGTATTGGTGGGTGATGCAAGGGCGAGCGTTTGGGCGTCCGCCGCTGGGAGGGAGATGGGGTTGCATAATAAGCTCGCGAAAATCGTCATTCATACCGGCAGTCACAAGGCCGGCTCCACTTCCATTCAGGACTTTTGTTGCGAAAACAAATCGGCGCTTCTGCAAGCCAATATTCACTACCCCGTCGGATTGTTCGAACAATTTCCACGCCAGCATTCGCATCTCGCCCGGTTGTTGGGACGCGGCGCGGTGGAGGAAATCCGCGCGGCGTTCGACAAGGTCCGTATGGACGCTGAGGCGCAAGGCGCGAACATCGTTTTTCTTTCTGGCGAGGATCTTTGCACGCTGAAGGATAAGCACGTCATTTTGCTTTCCAGTATTTGTGACGAGTATTTCGAAGCGAAAGAGTTCGTCTTTGTCGTGCGGAACAGGAGGGATTTCCTTTTGTCCCAATTGAAGCACAACCTCACGCATGGACCCCAGGTCACAGAGAACGAATACCTCCGCAAATTCCATTTTTCGCCGAGAGATTCGTACAATGCTTGGAAAGCGCATTTCTCGTCGAGCGGAAAAATTGTTCTTTACGACGAGATCTCCTCCGACTTGATTCAAGGGTTTTTTCGAGCCGCGCTCGTCATCGACGTCAGGCAGGCAAAGTTCAGCAACGCGTCGCACGACATGCTGACGATCTCTATTATAAACATGTTTCTGAAGGACAAGTGGACGCCGGAAATAGATAAGATCATGTGGAATTTGACGCAAAATCACAGAGAGAGGATCGGCTTCCAGATCGAGGAAAAATATGCCGACGATATGGTTGCTCGTTCCGACGAAAGCGACTGGATCCTGGACGAGTTGGAGGACCCACG
The DNA here is from genome assembly GCF_049675845.1 of Methylocystis parvus. GTDB lineage: Bacteria > Pseudomonadota > Alphaproteobacteria > Rhizobiales > Beijerinckiaceae > Methylocystis > Methylocystis parvus_A. The sequence continues at coordinate 1,563,347 of NZ_CP187161.1, read as the reverse complement.
CAAACTGGTGCGGGAAGCGAAGCCGCAACGCCAGGGGCACGACCCCGTCGCCGTATGCGACAAGATGATCGACCTTTTCGGCGCGCTAAAGCGCCATTTTGAAGCGCAGCCCAAAGGCGGCTGAGGAACCAGGTCGAGTTCATCTTCCGGGCAAAGAACGAGCAGATGTCGATGACAGCAATCGATACGTCATTTTTCCAACGTATCCGTCATGCGGCTGTGGTCGCGTCGGCTGTTCTGTGTTGCGGCTCGCCGGGCCCGGCTACGAGTCTCGCGAAATCGACCGTTCCTTCGTCTCGACCGACTTTGGATGTCACCCAATTCGCCAGCGTCGACCCAACCGGCGAAACGGACAGCACCGAAGGGATTCTCATGGCGATCGCGTCCGCGCCGGCGAAGGTCGTTTTTCCCTGTGGAGTCTACCTGATCTCCGGCACAATCCCTCTTCCTTCGAATATGGAAATATCGGGGATGGGAGAATGTTCGGTCATCCGCACGGATCGGAATTTTCGAGGCAACGCGAACTGGAGCCGCCTGAATTTTCCTCAGCCGCGCGGCGATCCCGGCGGCGTCTTCGCAAACGCCGATTGGGAAAACGGCAACGGAAACATTCGAATCCACGACCTCTCTCTCGACGGCGGGGCGGGGACAGGGGGCGGCCGTCGCCTCTATCTCATCGCGTTTTACAAAGCTGCGAATGTCGTTGTTGAACGTTTGCGGCTCACTGGCGCGTCGAACAATGACGTGCAGATCGGAGTGGCGTTCATCAACTCCCACGATTTCACGATAAAGGACAGTTACGCCATCGGCGAACGAAGCGCTTGCTATGGCGTTTGGGACGGCAGCAGCCGTTTCGAAATCGAGCACAATGTTTGCGACGGGAACGACGTCGCCGACGGTGGCGTCGTCGTCAACGGAATCAGTACTGCCTATAAGTCGGCGACGTCATATGATGGAAAGGTGATAGGCAATAAGATTTCCCACACGCGGCTAACCGGCATTTTCGTCGGGGGATTATGGAACGGAGATCGGGCCGCCCCCGTCTATGGGGATGTCCAAGAAATAACGGTCGAGGGCAATTCGATCGACGGCGTCTCTGTTTATCACGGCATTCTCATATCCGACGCGTTGAATGTTAACGTACGTGGTAACTCGATCTCTAATGTGTCACGGGAAGCTATCCGCGTCGGATCGCAGTTCCAGGGCCGGACGAAGAACATTTTTGTCGAGAACAACATTATCAAAGACGTCGATCAGTCCTCTATTCCAGACGACGCGATCAAGGTGACCAATCATTCTGAGGACGTCACCATCTCCAACAACAAAATCGCGTCGGGCAACCATCGCTTCTCGATCCGCGTCGATCCCGATGTCCGAAACGTCCATGTCGAGGGGCCGAGACCGGGGCGCGGCAAACTCGGCGATATCTCCGATGGACAGGCGCTCGGCGAGAGATGAGCTAGAAGACGCGCCGCTAACGAGCAATCGAAGGTTCGCCGGCATCGTGCGGCGCGCCTAGTATAAACCCAAAGAAAAGTGGATGCGATGGAATTCGAGTTGAACGCGCGGTGCCCTATTTGTGATCGTCAGCGCAAATTCATCAGCCCCGACGATTACTGGTCTAGCAGGGCCAATCTTAGGTCGCCTGAGTGCGAATACAGCATCTGCATCCCGCGCCATCGCGCGCTCGCCGACGTGCTGTTTTCGCTTATTCCGCGGGATCAGATCTCAAAGAAGTCGATCCACGAATCGTCTCCGGCGCCGATGGGTCTCAGCCTCTGGCTGCAACGAAACTGCCCGGGCTATGTCATGTCGGGGTTTTTTCCGGGCAGGGCCTTCGGACAAGAGGTTGAAGGCCTGCGGAACGAAGATCTTGAGCGCCAGACATTCGGCGATGGGACCTTCGATGTCGTTATCCATCTTGACGTGTTGGAGCACGTCTTCCAGCCCTTCGCTGCGCTTCAGGAAATCGAGCGGACGCTGAAGCCTGGCGGCGTTTGTCTCTTCACGGCCCCCACTTATCCAGACCGGCATCGCAGCGAGCAGGTGGCCTTTCAAGAGGCCAACGGGCTCCGGATTGTCGGTGAGCCGGAATATCACGGCAATCCGCAGAACGAGGAAGGCGCCCTCGTCACCTGGCGCTACGGGTATGATTTGCCCAGGCTCATTTCGCAGCACACGAACTTCGATATCGAAGTGCGTCGTTGGCATTCGCGGGCGCGGGCGATCATGGGGCCGATGACGGAAGTATACATTCTCAAAAAGCCCGGCGCGTAGAATTCGATGCGACGGGCAAAGGGTTAGATCGTCCACGCGTCGGCCTTTGGCTTGACGAATGGCGGCCTGTAGTCTACCACCCTAAAAGGCGCTCGGAAAATCAGTGGGTTGGGCAGATAGCGGGCATGCGCGATCCAATCTTCTCCCGCCGATCGGCTTTGCCCGAAATGGTTGCATCCGACCGCGACGGACGAGTGGTGGATGGCGTTTGCGCCCTTCTCCTGTCAGCGCCCGGGTCGATATGGCTGCGGCCAGTGGCGGGTTGTGTAGCGTTGTCATTGACAGTCGCTGGACCGCGCCATGCAGAACCCTCCTGCGCCGACGACGAAAGGCGCGCATCTAGGCTTCGTCACATTCTGCGCCTCGGCCCCCAGTCTCCGCGCTGTATGAATCATAGCGCGGCGGAATCAGAGGCGTACGCGACGCTCAGAGAGGCGCTGGAAAATTTTATGTGGGAGTTACCAGGATGAGTGACAACGCCCAATCGGCTACACCCAATTCAGATGACGCGGTGACCTGGTCCTACCGCCTGTTTCTCGACAGAGAACCCGAAAACTCCGAAGCAGCCACGATGTTCAGGGGACTGACCACGGCGCAGCTCCGAAAGACGTTTCTGTCGTCTGAGGAATACCGTCACAGAAGCGGCGCCCACATTCGGGATGTCAGCAGCGCGGCGTCGCCTATCGTCGAAGCGAAGATCGATAACGCTCAAGCCAAGAAGCTTTCGGAGCGCGTCGCGCGCACATGGACGGAGCTCGGCAAAAGCATGCCGCATTGGTCTGTTCTCTCTTCGGATCAATTCCGCCCGGCCAATATCGACGCGTTCCGGGATTCTTTCTATGCAAGCGGCGGAAGCGATTTGGCGGTGTTGCTCGCCACCCTCTCGAGGATTGGCGTTGACGCGAAGCGTTTGCGCTCGGTCCTAGAGTTTGGTTGCGGCGTCGGGCGCGTGACCAACTTCCTCGCGCAAGAATTCGCGGAAGTGATCGCCATCGACATCTCTCAGTCGCATATGCTTCTGGCCAAGGAGCACGTTGAGGGCAACGGCGCGAAAAACGTCGTGTTCAATCTTGCCAAGTTTCCCGACTTCGGCATGAAGAACTGCAATTACGACCTCTGGTACAGCCGCATCGTGCTGCAACACAATCCGCCGCCGGTGATCCGGGCGATTTTGCAGCGAGCATTCGAGGGATTGAACCCGGGCGGCGTCGCCGTTTTTCAGGTTCCGACCTTCGCGACCGGCTACCAATTCCAGATCGACGGCTATCTCGGGCGTGAGGATGACGGAAAAATCGAGATGCACTGTCTTCCCATGGATGCAGTCTTTGAGGTCGCGTGTGAGGCTGGATGTGTCCCGGTCGAGGTCATGACGGACGATTCCGTCACCGATCCCGGCTGGATTTCCTCCCAATTCGTAATCAAGAAGCCTAACAAGCTGAAATAGCCCTATGACCGAACTAGCCTCTGGTTACTGAGCAAGGCTACCTAAAGTTCCTTGCTTCGATCCGTCTCCAAAATGCTAGTGAGCACAATCAGCCTGAGTCGAGGATTACAGAATGCGCGAAAAATTCGATGATCCAATTGCGCTCTTAAAAGTTCCCTATTTCGTCGTGAAGCTTTTTGCGGCGAGGAATGGTGAGACGATTGTGTCGGCTGTCTTAATAGCTCCAAAGTGCAGTAGCGCTCTGATCGCTCCGGTGCTTCATATCGGAGACGATTCCGTGCTCCCGATCAGTGAGGCCGAACAGTCGTCATGCAGGCATTATGATGCAATCAATTCAGCGTTCCCGATGGAAAAGGTTTATTTCGAAAAGCTTATCAAGTTTCCCTTCGAAGAGAAGGACGGGCAGAGCCTGACGTTCGAGATCGTTGCGGATAGCGGGCGATATCGCAGCCCGAAATACTCTTGGATATCAAAGAATCGACTCCCTTTCCCGGATAAAGACAACATCTATCGTGTTGCGGGGAATATGGGCGTGCCGAGTTTTCTTCTTGAGGGTGGCACTTGGTTCAAGAAGCTCGATGATGTCTCTCGTGCGAGATTGGGGAAGTCAGTAATTGATGTGGATGTCCTAGACTGGGGTGTCGGTTGTGGCCGCATCCTGCGCCATCTTGTAGAACACGGCGCCAAAAGCGTTAGCGGATGTGATATCGACCCAGTCAATATCGCTTGGGCGAAAAAAAATATCTGCCAGGAAGTCTACAACTCAGACTATGATCCACCGCTGCCGTTTTCGGATAGCAGCTTCGATGTTATCTACGGACACTCTGTCTTCACCCATTTGACTTACGATGACCAGTTCAAATGGTTGGACGAATTGAACCGCATTTTACGCCCAGGCGGGTTTGCGATTGTAACAGTCTGTGGTGAGACCGGGGTTTACATCACGAAAAACAAGCAGTTGGACGGCGCTGCGCAGTTTTTGAGAGAATATCGCGAAAAAGGATTTTTTGATTTCGGGGCTCTTAGCGTTGGGGTCGATGACGCTCGCCCAGGATATTATAGATTGATTGCGCACACGCACGACTTCGTTCGCGAGAAATGGTCCAATCATATGGTGGTGGCGGACATCATTCCATGCTTCGCACAGCATCAGGACGCGGTCATCTTAACTAAAAAGGGTAGTGTCAGCCCTCGGCGTGGCTAGGAGCTTTCAGAACGTCACTGAATGGGCGCAGCGCATGCTGCGCCCCGTCCTTTTCGAAATGCGATGGCGAGAAAAAAAGTGACGCGAAGCCCTTTGCGATTTTATCGGGGCGCAGCGCAATCGACAATGTTGGTTTCCAAGCCTTCATTCGGCTGGAACGAGGCGCCTACGGCCTTCGCGTGCGAAAGCGATGCCGAACATGATTTGACATGAATCGGGTGGTCTATAAAAATAGCAGCCAGAATAATCACTTGCGCCGATTTACGTAGAATGTGCGCGCGTTGAGTGGAAGGGTCGAGGCCTGAGTTCGAAAGCGAAACGCAACGTAGTTGAAGGATTCTACCCGATGAGAGATTCAAAAGGCGGCGCTGAACTGGCGACCCGTGCTGTGATGAGCAGCATTGGCATCTCGAACAAGGATTTCCTAGTCGCAAGCACGATCGAGCGTTGCCCAAAGACGATGATGTTGCGGGAGCTGGTGAAGAACGCCTTGGAGGCGGCTGCGCTGGCGTCGGAACACGCGCGGGAAGTGCGCATTGGTCACAAGCTTGTGGATGGCGTCCGGAAACTCCGTGTCTGGAATACAGGGCCCGGAATGTCGGCGCAGAACTTGCACGACATTTGCGATCTCGCCTCTTCGCTTCGGAAGACGAACAGTCTCGACGGGAATTTCGGGATGGGCGCCAAAGTCGCCGCGCTGCCGTCCAATCGACATGGACTCCGATATCGCTCGTGCCTGGATGGCGTCGTCAGTGAGATAACGCTCGGCGAGCGCGATGGCGTTTATGGCCGTCTCGCGGCCGGACGGCACAGAGACGGGACTGCGTATGAAGTGGCGGACGTCACCCAGTCGGTCAATGAATATGACCGCAGGCGCGATTGGACGGAAGTCCAGCTTCTCGGCAATAGGCCCGATCAGGATACGCGTCTTCAGCCTTACGACGACGACCCGTCCGTGCCCGAGGATTGGTTGGAGGCGCAGCTTTCGCAGCGCTTCTTCCGCCTCCCGTCGGCAATCAAGCTTTTTGTCGCCGATCTAGACGGAGTCTGGAGGGTTTTCACGCCTATCGCGGCCCAGACGAAGAAATTCGACCGCTGGGAAAGCGTGCTGGCGGCGCACGGCATCATCGTGCATTTCGGGTTTTCGGCGAACGCATCTGTCAACAAGGATTTCGCGGGCTCTGGCGCAATCGTCTATCACGACGAAATTTATGGACGGCGCGCAGAGCAAGACTGGCTCATGGATGCGCCCAACTTTGGTTTTCCCTTCGGCGCGGCGCATTTCAGCGTGCTGGTCGAACTCCCGAATGATTTTGGCGTTCTCCCCGAAGTTTATCGCCAGTTTCTGCGCTTCCGCAGCGGCGACCAGCGCCAGGTGTTTTTGAACGATTTCGCGCCGATCGTTCGCGACGCGATGCCGCAATGGCTAAAGGAACTCATCAAGACGTTCGGCCCTGCCCAGGTAGATCTCACGCAGGAAGTCGAGAGCGAACTGGCCGAACTCTTGGAACAGCTCGGCGTTCGCGCGATCTCCCGCTCGACCTCGAACATCCGTGGAACGAAGGCTGCGGAAAAGAAGGGGGAGTCCGGGGAACGAGCGCAGCCTAAAGTGCGCTTCGAGAAATCGCCAGAAATCATTGCGCTGAATACGCCGGAGCAAATAGCGGAGCGAAATCTGGAAGGCCGCGTCGCGCGCTATTATCCCGCGACCCATCAGCTATTTATCAACCTGACCTATTCGGCAATCCAATCGCTCGCCGCGCAACTCGAGCAGGATTTCGCCCATGCGCCCGATCCCGACCTTTGTCGAATCGCGGCGCGCGACTTGGCCGAATGGGCGACCATGCGAAGCGCCGGACGCGCGATTGCTTATGGCTTGTCGAAAAAGGCGCTTGGCTGGACGCCCGAAGAGATCTCCAAGGTGCAATCGCCGGAAGCCCTTAGCCTCATTGCCGATGATTATAGCGCGCTCCTGCCCATGTTGCGTCGACGCATCGCCGAGCGGTTGGGATTGAGCGATCCTGAGGCGTATGAGCATCTGGGCGGGACGAGGCGGCTTAGCCCAGATGTTCGCCTCGCCATCGAATCCGCCGAAGCGCAGCAGGCGATCAGGCACGCCCTCGCGACGAAGCAAGTCAACGTCGCCCCCATCATGCGACGCGTCAGCGCGATTGAGGTGCAGCGAGGCAATTATGACGCAGCTCTGGATTGGGCTCAGCAGGCCGTGTCCAACGATGCGACCGACTGCGCCTGTCATGTGCAGCTCGCGGGCGTTCACATACTCAGGGAAGAACTGGAAGAAGCCGAAGCCGCTCTCGCCAAGGGAATGGAACTTGCGGAGAATGACGCCGCAGTCGCCTCATGCCTTAGGCACCAGGCGAATCTCGAGCGCGCGCGCGGGAACCTTGCCCAGGCAATCGAAAAAGTTCGCGACGCAATAAAGGTCGCGCCGATGGACGCCGGGCCGGTGGTCCAACTCGCGTCGTTCCTGTTGCAATCAGGCGACCTGGATGCCGCCGGAGCCGCTTGCGATCAGGCGTTGGGCTTGTCGCCCGACCGCCCTGCGCCAATTCTTCGTCTGGCGGCGACGGTCAAAAATCGCATGGGCGATTTCGCTGCCGCGGTTGCGCTCCTTCAAAAATCGGTCGAGGCCGAGCCGCATGAGTGGCGCCCTCATCTGGAGCTCTCGCTCAATCTCGTGAAGAGCGGAAATCTGTTCGAAGCTGAAAGAGCGAGCCTGAAAGCGCTCGAACTAACGCCAGACGACCGGGGTCCGGTGTTGCGCCTGCTAGGTTCGATCGAACGGGCGCGGCAAAATTCCAAGGGAGCGTTGCATTGGATCACGCAGGCGTTGGAGGTGGATGAAAATGACGTGTTCGCCCTCGATCAGCTCTGCGCCATCAAATTGATGGAGAACGAGCTTGAAGAAGCCGAGCGGGCGGCGAAACGGCATCTGGAGCTTACGCGTGACAAACCCGGCCGCGCGCTGCGCCAGTTGAGCCTCGTAGAAAAACATAAAGGATCGACCACCTCCGCAATCAAACTGGCGAAGAAAGCGATCGAAGCGGATGCGGAGAACGCCGAGGGCTATACAATTCTTGGCGGCGTGTTGATGCAGGCTTCCGAGTGGGACGCTGCCGCAGCCGCCATGCGTTGCGCGCTCGAGCGCACGACCACAAATCCTGCGCGTCTTTTTCGACAGCTCAGCATCATCGAACAGCGCCGCAAAAATCTTGATCTGGCGATTGAGTTCGCGGAAAAAGCGGTCGAAGCCGATCCCGACGACGCGCTCGCCCACAATCACCTTTCCGGGCTGCTGTTCCAGAACAGCAATCTCGACGGCGCCGAATTGGCAGCGCGGAAAGCGCTGGAAATTTCGAACTCTCGACCCGGCGGTTGAATAGGATTATCAGGACCGGCGTCGCTTTCAGAGCGGCGCCGGCGCATTTCATTACAGCTCGGGCGCCCTTAGGGCTGCAGCATCGCGAGCCAGAACTTGACGTCTTTTTCGGTTTGCGCGTTTGCGGCCCGGCCTTCGCGCCAACCAGTGATCGCGTAATGTTCGCTCGCAGAGCCGATTTTTCCGGTTTTCACCGCCTTGGCGACGTCCGGGTAGGCAGCAAGATACCATTTCTCGTCCACGACCGGATCAGCTCCGTGGCGACCTTCACTGAAACCTTTATTGATGAAATGTTCTCGGCCCGTCTTGAGAACGCCTTTGGCGATGGCCGCCCTCACATCTGGATTTTGCTCGAGATAGAAGCGCTCATCAAATTCCGAGGCTGAAATAGCGATCTTGAGGAGAAGATCGAATAAGTTCTTGCTGACGACGACGCTCGCGGCCGTCTCGAACTCGGGGTTGCTCTTTTTGATTTCCGCCATCAAGACGGCGTAGCTCGGCATATGCATGTAGTGGTCCTTCGCCACGTCAATCATAGAACAATCACAGGCATACGCCGGGGACTGTGTCGGCGCAATCATAAGCCATGGCCGAGCATAGCGAAGGCGCCCGCAAACATCTCACTCACGCGCGTTATCGCCAGCCGCATTGCGAACTCCCCGGCGCGTTGCTGCAGCGATAAGCGAGTTGCCTTCGCCGTGATCACAAGAAGCGCGCTTATCGAGCCTTGATGTGGCGGCGGCAGCGTGATAGACAAAACAGCAACGCTGAATTTGGGTTTTATCCCAAATAGTTACCAGGCACTCTCCACGTTCGGGCCGGGCAATATGCAAATCGACTTGTTGGGCCATCCGTTCGCGAAGAGCGGGGTCGGTCAGCATCTTCGCTCGTCGCTAAAAGCTTTCCTCGGTCTCGGCGTCAATGTGAAAGTGCTCGACGTCTATCGTTACGCCGAGCGCGACGACCAGGAACATCTATCCCTCGTTCTTCCCCACGAGATCAATATCTCGCGAGGCGACGTTCGCATCTTCCATATCAACGGCGACGAGGTGGAGCCCGTCTTGCGTCACCTCGGCGCCAAGGATTTCAATTTCGGGGCCGCGCGCAACATCATTCTGCCGGCTTGGGAGTTGCCGGTTTATCCTGACGTCTGGGTCCCTCAGCTCAAGAAATTCGATGAGGTCTGGGCGATTTCGAAATTCGTTCAGGAGAGCCTTGCCGCTTCTGGCGTCGAGAGCAAGTTCGTCGGGCAGGCGGCGGAGGTGACTCCGCGGCCCTATCTGTCCCGCCGTTACTTCGGTTTGCGCGACTCCGCCTTCGTCGTCCTCGCCATGCTGGATTTTAGCTCGTTCCCCGCGCGGAAAAATCCGCGAGGCGCGATCGACGCCTTCCTGCGCTTCAGGGATAAATATCCATATGGCGACGCGCAGCTCGCCTTGAAAGTAAAGGGCGACAATTCCGAGGAACTGGTTTCCCTCAAGGAGCGTCTTGCAACGGAATTGCCTGACGCCGTTTTCTTTTCACACGCGATGACGGCGCATGAAGTTGAAAGCTTGATCGCCACGTCGGATTGCTTCATGTCCTTGCATCGCGCGGAAGGATTTGGCCGAGTCCTGGCGGAAGCGATGTTCCTCGGCACGATCGCCGTTGGCACGGCCTGGTCGGGCAATCTCGATTTCATGACGCAAGCCAATTCGATCCTGGTGCCCCACGAGATGCGGGACGTTCAGGACGGAGAATATCCTGAGTGGAAGGGCCAGCGCTGGGCCGATCCAGACCTGGCCTCCGCGTCCGAGGCGTTATCCCGGCTTTTCAACGATCGCGTCTACTGCCGCGATCTGGCGGCGAAGGCTGCGCGTTCCGTTCGAATGACCTGCTCCAACCGGGCCGTCGGCTTGCGCATGTACGAGGCATTGCAGTGATCGAAGGCCCTGAGCTTAATCCATGGAAGATCGTGGCGGGCGAATGGTATTCCGATCGCTGGACGACGACCTATCTTCGACTGAATTTCTCCAATGCCTATTGCGGCCGGGAGCTGGAAGCGTCCTTCTGGAATCCCGAAGCGGAGATCTTCGACGGAAATACGCTCATCATTGCATGTGAGGGCTCGGCGCTCCTGCGCAAGAGCCTGCGCCGGAGCGAGAGCCTCGTTGCGACGATCCCCCTCCCGCGCGTCAACAAAGATGAGATCGACGTCCTCATTTCGACGACAAGCCAGCAACGTGCTTCGGATGGCGACATTCGAAGGCTGGGCATCGTCATGTCCGGCCTGCGCATCGTCTAGGCGTATCGAGTTCAGAGCAGCTAGCCAAACCTGGGAGCTTACCGTGAGTGCGAATGAAAAAGGCGCGTGGATTCCGAATTATTCGCTCATCGCCAATGCTCTTGGCCTCGATAAGGGGGTTCCCGATAAGGTGACGATGAGCCGGGAAATGTTCCTCATGCTCATGCGCGCCGCGGTTGCAGGCTCCCGTTTCGACGAAGAGGCCTATCTCCAAAAGAATCCCGACATCAAGAAGGCTGTCGACAACAAGTCGATCGCCGACCCCAAGGCTCACTATGTGGAAGCGGGCTATTTCGAGGGACGCGCCGCGAATTTCCAGGAGCTGGACGTAGAGTGGTATCTGGGCTTCTACAAGGACGTCGCGAGCGCCCTCAAGGACGGGACGATTTCTTCCGCCGAGCAGCATTATTACGGCCATGGCCTTCGCGAATGGCGCGCGCCGGATGAAGCCGCCTTGCCGAGCGTTCACGCCTGGCGGAAAGCGATTCTGGGAATCTGAGAATGGCGAGTCTGGCGAGTCATCACGACTATGAGTTGCAGGATCTTTATGAGCTGCTGATCCGCAAGAACGCTGTCAACGCGCAGCATTTCGAGGCTGTCGTCGGCCGCCCGCCGCTCTACGGCCTCGAATTGATAGATGTGTACGAACTCGCCAGCGCTGCCGACCGTCAGGCGCTCATTCCTTTCTTCGACGAGGAGTTCTACTTGCGTTCGGCGCCGGTTTTCGAACCGGGATCGAGCGCGTTGAATCACTTCCTCAGGAACGGGATCGAAGAGCAGAAATCTCCGCATCCCCTCATCGATCTCTCTTATATTTCGCGCGTTCGCAGCGACATATTTCCATCGGAGAGGCCCGTAGAGGCGCTCTTGACCTTTCTCGAACTCAATCTTGGAAACCCCAGTCCTTATTTCAACATCAATTATTATCTGAGCAAGGCGCGCGAAGTCGCGGGCTCGGCTCTGGCGGATTATCTCCTGCGCGGCGCGGCGCGCGGGATCCAGCCGAGTCCCTATTTCGACTATTCGCATTACAGGAAGCAGATGCCGGCGGGAGCGCCTGGCGATCCCTTCTCGTGCCTAAAGCATTTCATCGAAGAAGGCGACGCTTTCGGCCTTGCGCCGTCGAAGGCGTTCGACCCCGAGCATTATCGTTCGCAGCGCGACGACATAAAGTCGAGCATCGTCCCGCCTTTCAAACATTTCATCATGTTCGGCCAGATCGAAGGCTTGTCGCCGATCAGCGACGGCGGGCAACAGCGCCGCGTCGGATTGCAGCCTTATCTGCACCCTGCGCCCGAATCCCCAAACGCGATCCTCAGCAATTATTGGCAGCTCAAGCACCGGATCAAGGCCGCCCATCAAGCGAGACTCGGCGCCTTCGAAGAGAATCCGAGCCTGCCTTATCCTGCGATCGACCACGAAGCGTCGCTCGCGGAAATGAGCTTCCCCGAGCACAAGAGCCCCGAACTCGACATCATCATTCCCTTCTACAACGAGTTCGAGCTGACGGTGGAATGCCTGTGGTCGCTCTACAAGGCGAGCGATAAGGTCAAGTTCCGGATCATTCTCGTCGACGACTGCTCGAAGGACGAGAACTGCGCGAAATTCAAGAAGATCAAAGGTCTCGTCTACACGCGCAACGAGATGAACCTGCATTATCTGCGCGGATGCAACGGCGCCTATAAGCGCTGCTCCGCCGATTTCCTTCTGCTCCTCAACAATGACACGCAGCTCGTCGACGGCTCGCTAGACGCGTTGATGGCGGTGATGAAGCGAAATCCAAAGGTCGGCGCGGCGGGCCCCATGGTCCTCTATCCGAACGGCCGCCTGCAGGAAGCGGGATGCGTCCTCAAAGCGGATGGAACGTCTGAGCTCGTTGGCGTGGGCGAAGACCCGTCCGACCCACGCTACAGTTTCGCACGCGAGGTCGACTATGTTTCCGGCGCCTGCCTGCTGGTGCGGCGGGCGGCCATTGGCGACACGCTCTACGATACGCGATACGCGCCCGCTTACTGCGAGGACGCCGATCTATCGCTGCGCCTTCATCACGATGGCTGGAAGATCGTGTACGAACCGGCGGCGCGGCTCTATCATCACCTCAGCGCGTCGACCAACAAATATACGATGGGCAAGAAATACGTCTCCATCGTGCGCAACCAGGCGGCGCTCATGGCGAAATGGGAGGAGACGCTCGCCAGCCTCAACAAGGTGCGTTGCCTCGCTTTTTATCTGCCGCAATTCCATCCCATCGAGCAGAACAATTTCTGGTGGGGCGCGGGATTCACCGAGTGGACGAACGTCTCGAAGGCGGAGCCGGTCTATCCCGGTCATGTGCAGCCGCATATCCCGACGGATACGGGCTACTACGATCTGCGCCTCGCCGAGACCATGGCGCACCAGCAATCGCTGGCGAACATTTACGGCGTCGAGGGTTTCGTCGTTTATTACTACAATTTCGGCGGCGAGCCGATCCTCTCCAAGCCGATCGACAATCTGCTGAAGAACCCGGATATCGATTTCCGTTTCTGCTATTGCTGGGCGAATGAGAACTGGACCAAGCACTGGAACGGTGGCGAGAAGAGCATCCTTCTCGAACAGAAATACGACAGAGACACGCTCAACGCGCTGATCGACGACGCCATCCGCGCGGCGAAGGACCGGCGCTATCTCACTCTCAAGGGCATGCCGCTTTTCGGCGTTTATCGCCCGCTGCTCATTCCGGACGTTAAATCCGTCGCGGCGATGATCCGCAAGCGCTTCAAGAAAGCAGGCTTCGCGGGCGTCCAGCTGATGTATGTCGAGAGCATGGAGGCGGTGTCGAAGAAGCTGAACCCTGCAGACATCGGGTTCGACTTCGCGGTCGAATTTCCGCCGCAGGGCATCGCCGAGCCGGTGAAGAAAGGCGTCGTGAAGACGCGGCCGGATTGGGACGGCGCCCTCTACGACTATGCGGGGAGCGTCGTTAACTCCTGTAACAGGGATGGCGTCGGCTACAAGCGCTTCCCCTGCGTTTTCCCTTCCTGGGACAATACGGCGCGACAGCCGAAGACAGGCACGATCCTTTACGACCCTTCGCCCGAGCGTTTTCAGGCGGCGGTCGAAGCGAAATGTCGCCGTCTCCATTACGAGCTGCCGCCCGGCGAGCGCCTGCTCTTCGTCAACGCCTGGAACGAATGGGCGGAAGGCGCGCATCTCGAGCCGGACAGAGCCTACGGACATCGCTGGCTTTCCGCGCTTCAGACGGGCATGAGCATCGCCCAGTTCGCCGAGCAGAGCGACGACTAGCTCTACGATCGCCTAGCGCACCCGCAATGGCGGGCGCATCCCCCGGCCTCATGGCTGGGGCGCGTGGGCGTGCGTCATCCCCTTCCCGTGTCGAAAAGAACGGACGCCGCGTAGCGAAGCGCGCTGCGACGGCCGATGCGCATTTTCTCGCCCTCGATTGCACAGTCCGAGCAAGTATAACGTGGCCGTCGGTTAGTACTTACGACTTTAGGTTCGGAAATATCTTTTCGCTTCCGACTGTCATCATAATGTATAGGCCCGTTTTGCGGTGCAAAATACGTGACATTAATGCTTGTATTGAAGTGATTTAGAATAGATCATTGACGGTGGTGTAGCGTGAGGTGTGCTATGCGTATTGTTAAATCAACATGGAAGCGTATTGCTAAACAGGTTAGCTTGGCAAAAGGCTTCTGCGCGTTCTCTTCAAACTTGAGTATACATGTCGCTTGTTGGGAGAGCTTCGATTTCGTCGTCGCGGCGAGTTGCTCTCTGCCAGGGCGGCGCGGTCCTCCATAAAAATAAATAAAAACAAATTTCTAACCGTTGCTGCGTCGGCTCCTTGGGGGCCGCGGCCGGCGACGCATGTCCTCGTACAGGAGAACCGAACATGGTTCCGAATTACTTGAGCGTTTCTGGGGTAGACCCCAACGAAGGCGCAACGACAGTTTATGTCTGGCGCAGAGATCAAGCCGCGAAAGAGGGGCGCGTTCTTCTCAGCACGGCTCCGCTCGTTCCTGCAGAGCAGGCCGCGCGCCTCCCCGGCATCCAGCCAGGCGAATTCCGGGTGACGTTCCCGGCGCCGGCCGGGTGCTCCGTCCGCGACATTCTCGTGACCGACGACCTCAAGAAAGAGGAGCCGCTCCCGAACGTCACAGTCGTTCCGTGCGGCGCAAGTGCAGTGTCGGCGCGTCCGGACGGCAAAAAATCCGGAGCATCCGGATTTTTCTTTTTGCGGCGTTGATGAGGGAGGCTGAAAATGGGCGAACTTGTCAACATCACAAACCAGGGAACACAAAATTACGCTAACCCGGGAGGACAAGTATTTTTATATTACTACAACGCTGACACCGGTTTGTACTATTTGCTGGGGTCGGCGGTTTCAGCGAGTGGGTTCCCCCTCACTGAAAATGGCGGCGTCAACAACAACGACAATTTTTTCAACACGATCGTTTTCATCCCCGACAGCGTGGTCGACGCCGGCGCTGACGGAGATCCGGCGCTGTCGACTTCCGATTACACGCACCTGGCGGCGTTGAATGGCGACACGCCGACGGAGTCCGGCATCGTCGTATACGGGAACGATAATCACGCCCTAACGGCCGACACCCTCAACGTGTCGGCCATTGGAGCAACCGGCGCGACCGGCCCGGCAGGTCCAACCGGCCCAACCGGCGACACAGGCGCGACCGGCGCAACGGGCGTGACCGGAGCTACAGGCGCAACGGGCGATACTGGCGCGACGGGCGCAACGGGCGCAACGGGCGACACTGGCGCAACGGGAGCCACGGGGGCGACCGGCGCGACAGGCGATCCGGGCGCAACGGGCGCCACGGGGGCGACCGGAGCCACGGGCGCGACCGGTTTGACCGGCGCGACTGGTGAGACCGGAGCCACGGGAGCGACTGGGGCGACGGGCGACACCGGAGCGACGGGAGCAACCGGAGCGACCGGTTTGACCGGCGCGACTGGTGAGACCGGAGCCACGGGAGCGACTGGGGCGACGGGCGACACCGGAGCGACGGGAGCAACCGGAGCGACCGGTTTGACCGGCGCGACTGGTGAGACCGGAGCCACGGGGGCGACCGGAGCGACGGGCGACACAGGAGCGACGGGAGCCACGGGCGCGACCGGTTTGACCGGCGCAACTGGTGAGACCGGGGCCACGGGGGCGACCGGAGCGACGGGCGACACAGGAGCGACGGGAGCCACGGGCGCGACCGGTTTGACCGGCGCGACTGGTGAGACCGGAGCCACGGGGGCGACCGGAGCGACGGGCGACACAGGAGCGACCGGAGCCACGGGCGCGACCGGATTGACCGGCGCCACCGGCGAGACCGGAGCGACAGGCGCCACCGGCGACACCGGAGCCACGGGAGCGACTGGAGCGACCGGCGCCACCGGAGCGACGGGAGCAACTGGAGCGACCGGTGAGACCGGCGCAACCGGAGCGACGGGAGCCACCGGCGCAACTGGTGAGACCGGAGCCACGGGCGCGACTGGGGCGACGGGCGACACTGGAGCGACCGGAGCAACTGGAGCGACCGGTGAGACCGGCGCAACCGGAGCGACGGGAGCCACCGGCGCAACTGGTGAGACTGGAGCCACGGGCGCGACTGGGGCGACGGGCGACACTGGAGCGACCGGAGCAACTGGAGCGACCGGTGAGACCGGCGCAACCGGAGCGACGGGAGCCACCGGCGCAACTGGTGAGACTGGAGCCACGGGCGCGACTGGGGCGACGGGCGACACTGGAGCGACCGGAGCAACTGGAGCGACCGGTGAGACCGGAGCAACCGGAGCGACTGGAGCGACCGGAGCCACGGGAGCGACTGGCGCAACGGGAGCTACGGGAGCGACTGGCGCAACGGGAGCTACGGGAGCTACGGGAGCCACGGGAGCGACTGGAGCGACTGGAGCGACGGGAGCCACCGGCGCAACTGGTGAGACCGGAGCCACGGGCGCGACTGGCGCAACGGGAGCGACTGGCGCGACCGGCGCCACCGGAGCGACGGGCGCAACCGGAGCGACTGGAGCGACCGGAGCTACGGGAGCAACCGGAGCGACTGGAGCCACTGGCGCGACGGGAGCCACCGGAGCGACTGGAGCCACTGGCGCGACGGGAGCCACCGGAGCGACTGGAGCCACCGGCGCGACTGGAGCGACTGGAGCGACCGGAGCCACGGGTGCCACCGGAGCCACCGGCGCGACTGGAGCGACGGGCGCAACCGGAGCGACGGGAGCGACTGGCGCAACCGGAGCCACTGGAGCGACGGGGGCAACCGGAGCGACTGGGGCAACGGGAGCCACTGGCGCAACGGGAGCGACTGGAGCGACCGGAGCCACCGGAGCGACTGGGGCAACGGGAGCCACGGGTGCCACCGGAGCCACCGGCGCGACTGGAGCGACTGGAGCGACCGGCGCCACGGGTGCCACCGGAGCGACTGGCGCCACTGGCGCGACGGGCGCAACCGGAGCGACTGGAGCCACCGGAGCCACCGGAGCGACGGGAGCTACTGGCGCAACCGGAGCCACTGGCGCGACGGGAGCCACCGGAGCGACTGGAGCGACTGGAGCCACGGGAGCT
This sequence comes from Methylocystis parvus, assembly GCF_049675845.1. Lineage (GTDB taxonomy): Bacteria > Pseudomonadota > Alphaproteobacteria > Rhizobiales > Beijerinckiaceae > Methylocystis > Methylocystis parvus_A. The sequence goes on along the minus strand of NZ_CP187161.1, from coordinate 1,546,149 downwards.
ACGGGAGCTACGGGAGCTACGGGAGCGACTGGAGCCACCGGCGCGACTGGAGCGACTGGAGCGACGGGAGCCACCGGCGCGACTGGAGCAACGGGCGCCACCGGAGCGACGGGAGCTACTGGCGCAACCGGAGCCACTGGAGCCACGGGAGCGACTGGGGCGACTGGCGCCACCGGAGCGACGGGAGCCACTGGCGCAACCGGAGCCACTGGAGCGACGGGCGCAACGGGAGCGACTGGAGCCACGGGAGCGACTGGCGCGACGGGAGCCACCGGAGCGACGGGAGCCACTGGCGCAACCGGAGCCACTGGAGCGACTGGCGCAACGGGAGCGACTGGCGCGACTGGAGCGACTGGAGCGACCGGCGCCACCGGAGCGACTGGGGCAACGGGAGCCACGGGTGCCACGGGAGCCACTGGCGCAACCGGAGCCACTGGAGCGACGGGGGCCACTGGAGCCACTGGAGCGACGGGCGCAACGGGAGCCACCGGAGCGACGGGAGCGACTGGCGCAACGGGCGCAACCGGAGCGACTGGAGCGACTGGAGCGACCGGAGCCACGGGTGCCACCGGAGCCACCGGCGCGACTGGAGCGACTGGCGCAACCGGAGCGACTGGAGCGACTGGAGCCACCGGAGCTACGGGAGCCACTGGAGCGACTGGAGCCACCGGAGCGACGGGAGCGACTGGCGCAACCGGAGCCACTGGAGCGACGGGGGCAACCGGAGCGACTGGGGCAACGGGAGCCACTGGCGCAACGGGAGCGACTGGAGCGACCGGAGCCACCGGAGCGACTGGGGCAACGGGAGCCACGGGTGCCACCGGAGCCACCGGCGCGACTGGAGCGACTGGAGCGACCGGCGCCACGGGTGCCACCGGAGCGACTGGCGCCACTGGCGCGACGGGCGCAACCGGAGCGACCGGAGCGACGGGAGCTACGGGCGCAACCGGAGCTACGGGAGCGACGGGAGCGACGGGAGCCACTGGAGCGACTGGAGCCACTGGAGCGACCGGAGCCACCGGCGCCACCGGAGCTACGGGAACGACTGGAGCGACCGGAGCCACCGGAGCGACTGGAGCCACCGGCGCCACCGGAGCAACGGATGCCACCGGAGCCAGGGCCGCCACCGGCGCGACAGGAGCCGCAGACGCAACGGGAGCCACGGGTGGACATGGCCATACCGGCCACCACCATGGCCACACCGGGCGCCATGGCCACACGGGTCACACCGGCGGCTACACCGGCGCTACCGGCGGCTCGGGCGGCGCGACTGGCGGCCATGGCCATACCGGCTACGGTCAACCGGGCGCGACCGGATCCGACAGCTCCGGCGGACCGGCCGATCGCTACACTGCGAGGTTCAATGGGGATCGGCTCTTCCCGAGCGCCGACTCCGCCCAGACGAAGTTCCTGCTTCCGACGGGATTGAGCGCGCGGTTCGGCGGTCCGAAGGGCTACGGAGCGAACCAGGGCGACGCCGCCAGCGGCGACGCCTTGAAGAAGGGGGCGGCTGGCTACAGCTCGGCCCCGGATCTGACGGCCACCGATCCGTTGGCGAGTGTCGGTCCGACCGGCGCGAGCAATGGCTCCGGCCAGCAGCAACCGCCGACCACGCCTCTCGGCGCGGCGCTTGGGCACCTCGATGGTCGCAAGCCGGATCTGAAGGATCTGATGGCGAACGACTCGTCGAAGCCGCCTAAGCACTAAGGCGAAAAAGGGCGCCGGCTTTTCGAAGCCGGCGCCCACTCTTTTTCTGCACCGCTGGAAAACAGGCTCGGAGCCCCAAATGGATCGGCGGACCTTCTTCAAACTCGCAGCCGCGCTCGGCCTATGCCCGGGACGCGTTCTCGCCGACATGACCGCAAATCGAAACGGCTCGCTTTCGCGGGCGCCGATAGAGATGAAGGGCTCGTGGCCGGAAGCTTCTCCCGAAGTCGCCGCCCGCGTCGCCGCGCGCGTCAGGGAAATCTGTCTGACAGGCGTCCAACTCGTTTCCGATCGCCAGCCCGACCGCATCATCGTCGACAATCATCAGCAAGGCTCGCCAGCCATCTGGCTTCACGGGGATCAGCCCGAAGCCGCCTGGATCATCCTGGATGTCGGTCCGCGCGACTGGTGCAAGCTCGCCTATCAACTGGGTCACGAGCTCGGCCACGTGCTTTGCAACAGCTGGGAGGCGACTGCGCGGCCACGGCCTCCTTCGCAATGGCTGGAGGAAGCGCTCGTCGAAGCCTTCTCGATACGCGGACTTGGCATGCTCGCGCGCAATTGGGCGGAACGCCCGCCTTTCGAGGGCGACGAGGCCTTCGGCGCGGCGATCGCGGATTACCGCAAGAAACTCCTCGAAATGTATCGGGCCGAGGCCGCGAAAGAGCGGGCCGCGGACGCGGCCGCCTGGTTTCATAACGATCGCAAGGTTCTCGAAAGCGGGCTCGCTGCGCCCAAAGGCCTCGCCGTGCTCGAAATCATCGCGCTGTTCGATCGCGACAAAAAGCTGGTCTGCGACCTTGGCGCCGCGAACCGCTGGGCGTCTCGGACAGGCGTGCCGCTCGAAGAATATCTGACGCTTTGGGAAAAGAGCTGCAGGGAGACCGGCGCTCCTGGACGTTTGCCGGCGCAGCTTCGAAACGCCTTCGGCGTGAGCTGAGAAGAACGGCGCCAAGCCGCCACATCGCAACGCGCACTTAATCGCGACCGGGGAACGATCATGAATGGCTATTTTCCGTTGATTGCACAAGCCGTCGCAAGTCTCGAGAGCAATACGGCGGAGACAAGAGGCGTGCTCTACGCCCGCGCCCGCGCCGCCCTGCTGGAAGAATGCAAGTCGTTGGAGGAGGACGCGGCGACGCGCGAGACTTTGGCGCTCGAAGAGGCGATCAACCAGGTCGAGGCCGCGGCGATCAGGAGGCATGCGCGAGCGGGGGGAGCCGAGACGCATGACGACGCGCACGCCCACGCCTTCACCTTCTTTCGCAATCTCGCGCTCGTGGAAACGCAACCGGAGGACCTCGATCCCGCTGGCGAGAGAGACGAGGCCGACGCGCGCACGCGCCATCCGCGCATTGCGGCGCTTCTTCAGGTCGCGAAATATTACGGCGGCGAGCTCGACATCAAGGAGCTGGTGAAGGAAGCCGACGACGCGCCGCCATCCGCGGAGGCTCTCGCGCTCTGGGCGAGGAACGCGGGCATGTGGGCGCGCGCGACGCGGCTGCGCTGGCGCAATCTCATGCGGCTGCACGACGCAGGCCCAATCGTGCTGCTGTTGAAGGACGGCGGCGCGGCGATGCTGACCGGAACGAATCCCGAGCAGCGAGTGGCGTATCTGAAAGACCCGGCCTCGCCTCCGGGCGCCGATCCCGTGGCGGTCGACGAATTGCGGCTGTCGGCGGGATGGAGCGGCGAGGCGATCCTTCTGCGCAAGGCGAGGGGCGAATCCGAGAGCGACGCGATGTTCAATCTGCGCTGGCTCGTGGATCTCGTTCTGCAGGAGCGCGCGTCGTTGCGGGATATCGCCTTCGCCTCGATCACGATCAGCATCCTGACCGTCTTCCCGCCGCTCCTCGTCATGGCGACAGTGAACAAGGTGCTGCAGTTCCACAGCCTGTCGACGCTCATTCTGCTGTCGACGCTGATGGCGATCTCGGTGCTGTACGAGACGTTGCTCGGCTATGCGCGTCGCTCGATTACGGCGGTGATCGGCGCGCGACTCGACGCCAAGCTCAATCTGCACATCTTCAACCGGCTGCTACGCCTGCCGCTCGACTATTTCGAGCGCCACCCCGCCGGCGAGATGATGTACCAGATCAGCCAGGTCTATCGCGTGCGCGAATTCCTGACCGGAAAGCTCTTCGCGACTTTCCTCGATCTCATCACGCTCTGTATCCTTCTGCCCTTTCTCTTTTATATCAACGCCGTCCTCGCCTGCTTCGTCATCGGCTGCGCGGCGGCGATCAGCCTGATCATCTTCGCCTATCTCGGCCCGTTGCGCACGCTCTACAGCCGCGTCGCCGCGGCGGAGAGCTGGAAGGCCGCGGCCCTCGGCGAAACGATCGTCGGCATCAAGACGGTGAAGGCTCTGGCTCTGGAGCCGCAACGCAAGGCGATTTGGGACGAACGCATCGCCGAGGCCGGCAAACATCGGCTCGAATTCGCGCGGGTCGCCAACTGGCCGGAGACTCTGGTGCTGCCCATCGAGCGCCTCATGACGCTCGGCGTGATGCTGATCGGCGCCTATATGGCGATGAACGATCCCTCCGGCTATCTCGTCGGAAGTCTCTTCGCCTTCATGATGCTCAGCGGTCGCGTCGCCCAGCCGCTCGTGGGGCTTGCGCGTCTCGTCGAGGAACATGAGGAGATCAACGCCGCAATCGGCGAGGCCGGCAGCGTTCTGAACCGTCCTTTGGAAACGAGCGCGAGCGTGAAGGGGCTTCGTCCCAAATTGCGAGGCGCCATCCATTTCGACGGCGTGAGTTTCACCTATCCCGGCAGCAAGACGCCCGCGCTCGACCGCGTGAGCTTTTCCGTGCCGGAAGGAACGATGCTCGGCGTCGTCGGACGAAGCGGATCGGGCAAGTCGACGATCACGCGCCTCCTGCAGGGGCTGAATCGCGACTACAACGGCTTCGTCAAGATCGACGGCTACGACCTGCGCGACATCGATCTGCGGCATCTGCGCCAGGGCTTCGGCGTCGTGCTGCAGAGCAATTTCCTTTTCCGCGGCTCGATCAGGGACAACATCATCGCTGGCCGGCCGGGCCTGACATTCTCGGACGCAGTGCGCGCGGCGCGTCTTGCGGGAGCGGAAGAGTTCATCGAGCGCATGCCGGCTGGCTACGAGACCTATATCGAGGAAGGCTCGCCCAATCTTTCCGGCGGCCAATGCCAGCGCCTCGCCATCGCCCGCGCGCTGATCCACGACCCGCGGCTTCTCATCCTCGACGAGGCGACAAGCGCGCTGGACCCGGAAAGCGAAGCCGCCGTGAACGACAATCTCCTGCGGATCGCGCAGCGCCGCACGATGATCATCGTCACGCATCGATTGTCGTCGCTGACGCAATGCAATCGCATCCTCGTGATGGACGCGGGCGGCGTAGCCGACATCGGCGCGCATCACGAGCTGCTGGAGCGCTGCGCGATCTATCGCCAGCTCTGGATGCAGCAGCATCGCCATATGGAGAAGCCGCATACAAGGCATCTCGCCGTGGCGCCGGTTCCCAATGTTTGACTTTAGCGGCAGGCGCTACGGGCGCGTGCATTGAAACGGTGATTTCGTCATGGGCAAAGAACTCTCTCTTCTGCGTCGCGCGGATCCGGAAGACGTGTCTGCGATCCCGCTTGACTTCCACTGGCCGTCAGCCGCCATCGTCAATGCGGAGACGCCGCCGCTCGCGCGTAACATCGTCTGGATCGTGGCCAGCATGGTGGCCGCCGGCGTCGGGGCGATGGCGGTCATTCCGGTAGATCAGGTCGTGAGCACGCGCGGGGTCGTCGTGTCGCATACGTCGACCGTTGTCGTGCAGCCTCTGGAGACCTCGATCGTGCGGGCGATCAAGGTGCATGAGGGGCAGACCGTCAAAGCGGGAGACGTGCTCGCGCGGCTCGATCCGACATTCGCCGCCTCCGACGCGAAGGCGCTGGCGGCGCAGGTCGCGAGCGGCGAGGCCGAGGTCGCGCGCCTCGAGGCGGAAGCGGACGAGAAGCCGTTCAAATATTCGGGCTTCGATCCGCGATGGGCGCTCCAGGCGGGAATCTACAGTCACCGCCGGGCGGAGTTCGTCGCGAAGCTCGAGCACTATAAGCAGAAGATCGCGGAAGCCGGAGCCGTCGTGGCTCGCTCCGAGGCGGACGCCGCGGGATACCGGCAGCGGCTCGGCGTGGCGCAGAATATCGAGCAGGCGCGCAGGAAGCTCGAAGCGATGAAATATGGAAGCCGCATGGAAACATGGATGGCGACCGACAACCGGGCTGAAATGGAGCGCTCGCTCGCGAACGCGTTGCAGACGGCCGACGGCGCGCGGCGCGAGCAGGCCGCGCTCACGGCCGAGCGTGACTCGTTCACGCGCGGCTGGCAGGCGGAAATCTCCCAGAAATTGTCCGAGGCGCGGAGCCGCGCGAGCAATGCGCGCGAAGAGCACAACAAGGCGAAGCTGCGCAGTCAGCTCACCGATCTGCGCAGCGACGTCGACGCCGTCGTGCAATCGGTCGAAAAGGTTTCCGTCGGCTCGGTCCTCCAGTCCGGCGAACGCCTCATCACGCTCGTGCCCGTCAGCGCGAAACTCGAGGTCGAGACCAATATCTCAGGACGCGACAGCGGCTATGTGCATGCTCATGATCCGGTGATCATCAAGTTCGACACCTTCCCCTTCTCGCGGTTCGGCGTGGCGGAAGGCAACGTGCAGTTCGTCAGTCCGGACAGCTTCACGCAGCAAACGGAGGCGCGAAATCCCACAGGCGCGTCGCCGCTGCCGTCGTCGTCCGAACAACAGCACTTCTATCGCAGCCGCATCGAGATCGAAAAGGTCGCGTTGCATGGCGTGCCGCCGGATTTTCACGTCATGCCGGGCATGCCCGTCACCGCCGACATCAAGGTGGGGAAGCGGACCGTCCTGCAATATCTCGCGGGCCTCGTCCTGCCCGTTGCGCAAGAGGGAATGCGCGAGCCGTAAAACGTGATCCGCAACCTTCCGATGGGGCTTTGTCGCCATGACGCTTCTTGATCATTTCGTCGGCGCCGTGTCGCCAAAGGCCGCGTTGCGGCGCGGCCTTAGACTGAGCGAAAAGGGCAGGCATCTGCAGTCCTTTCCGTTGTTCACCGCAGCCGCCAAAGCGGGTATCGCCGAGGCCGAATATCAGGTCGCGCGATCCTATCTCGAAGGGGCGGGCGTTCCGCGCAGCAGGGCGAACGGCGCGTGGTGGCTGACCCGCGCGGCGTCGCGGGGCTTCGTCGAAGCGCAATCACTGCTGGCGGCGCTCTGCCTGAACGGCCTCATCCAAGCGCAATTGGCGACGGCCGACGGCGTGCAGCTCGACGATTTCTTCGACGAAGACGAGGCGCCCGCCGAACCCGATTACGAAACCGCCTTGAGCTGGGCGCAACGCGCGGCCGCCGCCGGTTGCGCGAAGGGGCAAGCGTTGCTCGCTTACGTTCTCACCAACGCCCCGGAGCCGATTCGCAATATGACGGAAGCGCGACGCTGGTATCGCGCGTCTGCGGAGGCCGGCTGCCCCGAGGGGAATCTCGGCTACGCTCTGTCCCTCATGCGCGACGCGTCGGGCGACGAAGATTGGTCGGTGGTCAGGGAACATTTGGGCGCCGCCGCCGCCGCCGAACTGCCGACCGCGATCTATCTCCTCGCAGCGCTGCACGAGCGCGGTCTCGGCGGACCGTTCGATTCCGACGAGGCGTGGCGGCTGTATCGAAGCGCCGCCGAGAAGGGCGTCGCCGCTGCGCAATACTGGTTGGGTCTCGCCTTGCTGGAGGGCCGCGTGGTCGCGCAAGACACGGTGCTGGCCGAGACCTGGCTGCGGCGCGCTGGGCTCGGCGGCGAAGCCGAGGCCGCGTTTCTCGTCGGCAATCTTTGCCTCGGCAATGGCCGCCTGCCGCCAAATTACGTCGAGGGCGCCCGCTGGTATCGCATGGCCGCCGAAGGCGGTCACAAGGGCGCCGCGCGCGCCCTCGGTTCGCTCTATCTCGTCGGCGCAGGCGTGACGCGCGACCATGACGAAGCGGCCAAATGGCTGAAGATCTCCGCAGAAGCCGGCGATCAGGGCGCCCAGATCGAACTCGCCAATCTCGTTCTCGAAGGCGAGGGCCCCGCGAGCGAGGCCGAAACGATTCCGGCATGGTTCGAGAAAGCCGCCGCGTCCGGCGATCTCGTCGCGGCCTTCAATCTCGGCATCTGTTTCGCCAAGGGCGTCGGGCTTGCGCGCGACGACCGGATCGCCGCGCTGTGGTTCCGCCGGGCGGCGGAAGGCGTGCCTGAAGCGCAATACGCCTATGGTCTCATGCTCGCCGAAGGGCGCGGCATGGGCAGCGATTTCGCCGCCGCGCGCAAATGGATCACGAAGGCGGCGACGGCCGGTCTCGCGGAGGCGCAGGTGGCGCTTGCGGAACTGTTGATCAAGGGGCTTGGCGGCGACGTCGACATTCCAGGAGCGAAAGCGCTTTTCGAGCAGGCGGCGCTGCGCGGACATAGCGGCGCGATGTTCGGAATGGCCGCGCTTTACAGCGGCGGCCATGGCGAGCCACCCGATCGCGCGATGGCGCGACGCTGGTTCCGCGCCGCCGCCCAACTCAATCACGGGCAGGCGCAGCTGATGCTCGGCCGGTACCTCATGGCGGGCGTCGGCGGAGAGCGCGATCTGGGAGAGGCGCGCGAATGGCTGAGCCGCGCGGCGGCCCAGGGCGTCTCAGACGCGGAAATCGAACTCGAGACGCTCGGTTCGTGAAGGGCTTTCCTGCGCAATAAAGTCAAGATTAAATAATTCGTATTGCATTGTCAGTAGTGACGTGAGAATGGAAATAGAAAACAAGTGGCGGAATAGCCAAGCTGTAATAAGTAAAAATACTCAATAGAAGACAGTCCGGCTTTAATATAAGCTCGGCCGTCTATCGGAGGCAGGATTGGCTAAGCCCAATTACGTACGTAGCGGCGTCTCGGCCATGCTGCCGTTGTTTGGCTTTATTTCCTTGGCCGGCTGCGATCTCACCTGGGATAAACCGGACCTCGCGATTCCGCCGCCGGAGAAATTCCGGGAAAGCAAACTGCTCTCTTCGACGCCCATCGGCCGAGGACCGGACTTTGCGGTCAAGTTCGGTTCGAAGGAGTTGACCCGGCTCGTCGAGGATTCGGTCGGCGACAATCTCGACATCGCGGCCGCGGTCGCGCGCATCACGCAAGCCGATGCGCAGGCGCGCGTCTCGAGCGCGGCGCTTTGGCCGAACGTGTCCATGCAGGACATCGTCCGCACGACGCGCGTGCCGGGAACCACCACGAATATCGGTTCCGCGAGCACCGGCTTCAATCCGGCGACGAACAGCGTCCAGCCCGGCGGCGCCTCGGGCTTTTCCTCCCGACATTTCGGCTTCTTCCAGCTTGGCCTCAATGCAAGCTACGAGATCGACTTCTGGGGCAAGAACGAGGACGCGTCCTATACGGCGCGCATCCTGGCGAACGCCAGCCGCTTCGATCGGGACACGGTCGAGATCTCGACCGTCTCCTCCATCATCAACGCCTATTTCCAGCTTCTCGCGGCGCAGGACCGTCTGCAGATCGCGCGCAACAACGTCGCCATCGCCGAGCGTGTCAACCGCGCGATCCAGGCGCGCTTTCAGGCTGGCACGGCGAGCGTGCTGGACACGGCCCAGCAGGAATCCGTGGTCGCGCGGGAGCGCGCTACGATCCCGCCGCTGGAGCAGACGGTGCGCCAGACGCGCAATCAGCTCGCGGTTCTGATCGGAAGGACGCCCGAGAGCGTCAATGTGCAGGGCGGGTCGCTGACGCGATTGACCTATCCGCGCGTCGCGCCGGGCTTGCCTTCTGAAGTGCTTCTCCGCCGCCCCGACGTCGCTTTTGCCGAAGCGCAGCTTGCGTCGCAGGAGTTCTCCGTTCTGCAGGCGCGGGCGGCCTTCTTCCCGTCGATCCAGATCACGGGACAGTATGGCCTTCAAAGCGCCTTGCTGCGAAATCTGGGGCGTCCCGAGGCGATCGCCTGGCAGATCGCCGGCAGTCTCACGCAGCCGATTTTCGACGGATTTTTTCTGCAGGGCCAATACGACCTGCAAAAAGGCCGCTACGCCGAATTCGCCGCTCTCTATCGCAAGCAGATTCTGACCGCGTTGGCCGATGTCGAAAACGCCCTGATCGCAATGAAGGAGACCGAACGGCAGGTGAGGCTGCAAGCAGTCGCAGCATCCGCGGCGCAGCGCGCGCTTACGGCGGCGGAGATGCGTCTCCTGGAAGGCACGATCGACATCATCACGCTGTCGACGACGCAGACGACGCTTTTCGAGGCGCAGGATCTGCTCGCGCTTGCGCGTCTCGCCTATTTTCAGTCGGCCACGAGCCTTTATCAGGCGCTTGGCGGCGGCTGGTCGCCGACGACGCGCAATGCGGAAATCGCGAGCGCCAACGCGGCTTATGAGGCGAATAAAGGGCTGTTTCCATGAACGCCGCCCCGACACGCTCGAGTGGATCCTTGCGCCCGCCCTAGCTCAGACGTCCCTTTCTTCGCCCCGGTTCGACCCGCGCATCAGAGAGGAAGACGAACGACATGACGAAGCTTTGCCTGTCGATGATCGTGAAAAACGAGATGGCGAATCTCGAAAGATGTCTTCGCTCCGTCGCGGATCACATCGATTACTGGGTGATCGGCGACACCGGCTCCACAGACGGCACGCAGGATTTCATCCGGTCCTTTTTCGATCAGCAGAATGTTCCGGGCGAATTGCACAGCTTTCCATTCGTGAATTTCGAACAGGCGCGCAATGAAGGGCTGCGTTGCGCTTATGACAGCAAGCGCGCCTTCGATTACATCCTTTTCACCGACGCCGACATGGAGCTCCTTGTCGAGGATCCCAATTTTCGTTCGCGTCTCGAAGGCCCTGGCTATCAGCTCGTGCAGCGCACGTCGTCCGGGCTTTTCTACTGGAATACGCGGATCGTGCGCCGGGATGTCGGCGCCTGGTATCGCGGCGTCACGCATGAATATGTCGACGTGCCCGGCGGTTCGACGCAATTATCGGGCCTCTGGTACATGGACCATGCCTGCGGCTCCAACCGCGTCGACAAATTCGAGCGCGACATTCGCTTGCTGAAGCAGGGGCTGAAGGACGATCCGAAAAACATTCGCTATCATTTCTATCTTGCGCAATCTTATCGCGACGCCGGGAAAAAGAAGGAGGCCGCCGAAGCCTACGCCAAGCGTATCGCTTTGGGTGGATGGGATGAAGAAGTCTATGTCGCGCGTCTGGAGCGCGCTAGATGCCTGCGCGACATCCAAGACGAGAGCGGCTTCGTCAAGGAAGAACTGACCGCTTTCAACCAGCGGCCGACCCGTGCGGAGCCCTTATACGACCTCGCGCGCTATTACCGCATCAAGGGTTGGAACGACGTCAGCGCGATGTTCGCCGAGCGTGGTCTCGAAATTCCGGTCCCCGCCGAGGACGTGCTCTTTGTCGAAGAGTGGATCTACTGCTTCGGACTGAAAGAGGAATATTCGATCGCTGCGAACTATGCGCGCGATCCCGCCCGAAAGGAAAGAGGCTTCGTCGCCTGCGAATGGCTAGCGCTCAATCGGGACACGCCGCCCGGCCCCGCGCAGCTCGCTTACTCCAATCTGCAATATTACGTCCTTCCGCTCACCGCCTTCGCGCCGTCCTTTTCGGCGCGGCGCCTCGCCTCCGTTTCTTCGGATGCGCAAAAGGCTTTCACCCCCTCCGTCGCGGTGCGCGGCGATGACGCATTCGTTCTTCAGGGCGTCATGAACGCAGAAGGGTCGGTTCGCTATTTCCTGTCGCGTTACGACAGAGAATTGCAGTTGCAAGGCGCCGCCGAAGCGCGCATTCCCGAAGAGGCGCCGCTGGGACGGGAGATGGCGGATGCTAGGCTCTTTGCGCTGCGCGGCGAATTGCACTGCACGGCAAGGCGGGGCTCAGACAAACACGTCATCGCGCGCATCGATGAGAGCGGTGTCGAGCCATTTCGCTTGTGCGATTGGCGCAGCCTCGAAACGGGAGCCGATCACCCTTCCACAGTGTGGATTCCGCAGGTCGCGGGCGAGACGCTTGGCTTCATCTCTTCCTGCGATCCCATTCGCATCCTCGACGAGCAGGGCCGCCTTGTTGCAGAGACAAATCCCGGAATCGACGCAAGAAGCTTTGCAGGCGGCGCGCAGGCGATCGAGTTCGACGGTGGCTGGCTCACCCTTATTCACGAGGCGCATGAAGCGCCGCAGGCTCTCCTCCGAAGCCGCTTCGTGTGGCTCGACGCAGATAACGAGTTACGCGCAATCAGCCGTCCGTTTTTCTTCCAGGAACGGGGAGCGGAGCGGGTCGGAGGCTTGGCCTGGGCTCCCGACGGGTCGCGCCTGCTGATATCCTACAGCACGACCGAGCGAGACGGCTGGTTGGCTTCCGTCGATGCGAGCGAGATCCGAAACGCCCTTCGGTCGATCGATCTCATCCTGTCCGGCGCGAGCATGAAACGCAGCCAGGATGGCGTCGCGCGCAGACGCGAGGCGCGTTCGCAGAGCCTTGCAAGAAGACCCGCCCGTGCTGTAACGGAAGCGGGCGCGAGCACGGCGGACATCATCCATTCGCTGGCTCCCTATCTGAAGGACGCCGATTCCGTCGTCGACAGGGTCCAGAGCTCCCGTAATTTCGACGCCCATATCACGCCCTACCTGAAGCGCCGCGACCTCTCGGCGCTGCCGCCGATACACTGCTTCTACGAAGCGCTTTCCGACAGCGCGAACCACGACAGCCTGATCGCCGCGACGACGTCGATGGTCGCTGCGGGGCATCAGGTGAAGGTGTGGACATACACGCCCGACCGCTTGGCCTTCCTGCGCGAATGCGGCGTTCAAACCGCACCCGCAGAGGACATCGTCCCGCGCGGCCTGTTCGAGCGCATTCTCGGCAGCTCGGAGATTCGCTATTTCAGCGACATATTCCGCTACGCCGTGCTCTACGAGCATGGCGGCCTTTGGATGGACACCGACGTCGTTCTGCTTCGGTCCTTCCCCTTCTGCGGCGATTATTTCTTCAATCTGCAATGGCGCGCCGGCGCTGCAAATGAGCACTTCATCTGCGGCAACGTCATCTATGCGAAGAAATATAGTCCCCACATCCGGGCGCTCTATGAAGCCGCCGTTTCGCTCGCAAAGGAGCCGCATTCTGGCGCCTTTGGAGATGTCGGGCCGAAGCTGCTGTCGGATTATGTCTGCTCAAAGGAAGGCGCCGAATTGCGGGACTGGGTCTTCAGTCCAATGTTCTTCAACTCGATCGACTGGACCGAAACAGATCGCTTCGATCTGTCGATCATGGAGAACAGCGCTTTCCTGAACGACGAGCGCGTCTTCGGCGTCCACCTATGGAATGCGAAGACAAACCAGCACATAAGGGAAGGGCGCTCGCTGATATCGCAGCTTACGAAGCCCACGGAATACTTTCCGAGCTTCACGGCGCTTGCGGACCGTTTCGAAACGGACAAAAACCGGCGCACGGGTAATGCGCATTTCTACGCCCGCGTCTTCGAAGGTCTGCTTGCAGGCAGGCGGCTCAGTGTAAAGCGGATCGTGGAAATCGGGCTCTGCCGGGGATTGCCCGAAGGGCGGCAGGTCGAGGAATCCTCGATCGGAATGTGGCTGCGCTATTTTCCTTTCAGCCATGTCATCGGCGTCGATGCAAAGGGCGGAGCCCAGTTCAACCACGATCGATTCATGTCGCTTCGCTGCGACGCCTCCGAGGCCGGCCAGCTTCGGGAGCTTGTGGGGACGCTCGGCGCCGCCTCAACCGACGTCATCGTCGACGATGGGACACATGCCTCGCTCGATCAACAAACGAGCCTCGTCGAATTATTTCCGCTTCTTTCTCCGGGGGGCTGGTATTTCATCGCTGCGCTCGACTGGCAGCCGCCGGGCGAAGACAGGCGGCGCGTCACGCCCACCAAAGATCTCTTGCGCGAAATCCAGCGCTACAACTCGACGAAGTCCGTCGATCCGGCGGGCGTCGGCGAGCTTTCGCGTGATTTTGAGGAGATCCTGTTCTTCGACAGCCACTATGAATTGGCGCGCGCCAATCTGCTCGGCGGTCTCGTCGCCATTCGCAAGCGTGGGGGCGCTGGCTTCGTCCCTTAGAAGAAGAAATTGGCCGCCGACAAATGTCGATCTCATTCGTAAACGCCGGGGAGTTCGTCAGTGAAAGTCGCAGTCTACAGCATCGCCTTGAATGAGGGCGCGCATGCAGAGCGCTGGGCCAATTCGGCCGTCGACGCGGATTACCGCATTGTCGGCGACACCGGCAGCGCCGACGATACGGTCGAGAGACTGACGCGCGCCGGCGTCACCGTGCATAGCATCGCCATTCGCCCCTGGCGCTTCGACGATGCGCGAAACGCGGTGATGGCGCTGATCCCTTCGGATGTGGACGTCTGTTTGACGATGGACATGGACGAATATCTTTCCCCAGGTTGGCGCGGCTATCTGGAGTCGGTCTGGACGCCGGAAATCTCGGCGGTGTGGTGCCAAAAAGCGTCGAAGGCGCGCGTGGAGGATTCCGACATCCTCAGCTCCTTTTCCGTGAAGAATTTTCACAGCCGCTGGAATTACCGCTTCAAGCGCCCGGTGCACGAGGCGCTCGCCTTTTCGGGTGAGCGGGAGATCGCCCGAGATTGCCCGGACATCGTGCTGTATCACGTGCAGGATCACGGCAAGTCGACGCGCAAGCAATATCTGCCCTTGATGGAACTGGCGCATAAGGACGATCCACAGGATGCGCAGATCTGTTTCTGGCTTGGGCGGGAATATGCGTGGGCCGGCTCGACCGAGCAGGCGGCCAGGATGTTCGAGACCTATCTCGCTTTGCCCAGCAGCACTTGGCCCGACGAACGGTCGGAGGCGATGCGCTATCTCGCCCGTCTCCACGAAGGCGAGAGGCGCATGCACTGGTTGGAACGCGCGCGGCTCGAGGCGCCGCATCGACGCGAGATCTGGCTCGATCTCGCGGAAGAGCTTCACAATCAGGGCGACTGGACGAACCTCTTCTGGGCTTGCGCGAGTGGGATCGAAAAGACCCGGCGCACGGGAACCTATCTCGACGAGGAACATAGTTGGGGGTTCCGGCTTTACGATCTCGCAGCCATGGCCGCCTGGCGCCTCAATGTTCCGGAGCGCGCACTGGATCTGGGTCGCAAAGCGCTCGAACTGGCGCCGCCCGACCAGAGGGCGCGTCTCCTGGCTAACCTTGATACGTTCGAGGCGCAGCGCGCAATAACTGGAGTTCACGCGTGACTGAGACAATGCTGGAACGGCGGGCGCGGTTGTTCACGGCCTTTGGGACCGTGCTGTATATCGATCCGATCTCACGCCAATTGCGCCACGGACCCGTGGAAAGCAGTCCCGCGAATCTGTATTTCGTCGCAGAGCCGAGCTTTTCGACAGTTTCGTCGCGAGGCCGACTCATGCACGAGTCGCGTGGCGAGCGCACCTTCGTGCTTTGCCGTTCCGATCGGTGTTACGCCATCGGTCGGGACGGCGCCGGACCGGCGGAGCTGCAATTGACCCGGCTCGAGCGCGGGTTGATCGCGTTGAGGGGAGGCGACTGCTTCCTCTGCGCCGTGCCTGGCGGCGAGGTCTCCCTCTCCGCCTCGACATGCAGCACCTGGGAGCTTTTTCTCGCGTCCGAGAGTTGGTGCGGCGCCGGAGCCGGTGACAGCGATTGGCGCAAGGATGCGCGGTTCGACGTGAAAAGCGTCAAGAGCTATCTCATTCACCCGAGCATTAGAGCGGCGAGCAAGGTCGACGCAAAGGCGCGGAAGGTGTTGATTTACGGATACACCAAATGGTCGCATGGCAGGGTGTATTACGATGTGGCCCGACGCCTGCATGAGCGCGGCTACGTGGTCGATATTCTCGACTGGCAGGTTGGCCATTGGGATTATTTCGAGAAGCTCGTCTCTAGTTACGATTTTGTGATGACCGCATTGGACGGCGTCCGCCCGCTCGTCGAAGAATACCGACTGCCTTTTGAGAAGATCATCGCCATCTCCCATTCCGAGTTCGACATTCGCATGCTTGTCGAGGCGATGGGCATGGAGGCTTTCGAGCGCTTTGCGAGCTACGGGGTCGTCGGCGAGTTTCTCTATTGCGCGTCACTGACGCGGGGCGTCAAAAGAGAGCCGGTGATCGCGCAGATCGGCGTCGATTACGACGAGTTCTACAGCGAACCGTCGGAGCGGCTGGAGGCCGTCGGCTATGGTTCATCGATCGCCGTCGAGACTTTCGGCGTCGAATGGAAGCGCGGAAATCTCGCGGAGGCGGCGGCGAAAAGGGCCAATCTTCCGTTCAAGGTGGCGGGATGGACCGGCGAGCAAACGTCCTTTCACGACATGCCGGATTTTTACCGCTCCGTGGACGCCGTGCTCGTGAGTTCGCTCACCGAGTCTGGCCCGTTGCCCGCCATCGAAGCGGCCGCAGCGGGCCGCCTCGTCATCGGCGCGCCGGTGGGGCATATTCCGAGAAAGGCTTATGAAGGCGGCGCCATCCTCGCGCCGATCGAGCAGGAGAAATTCGTGGCTTTCTGCGCGGAGACGCTCTCCTACTACAGGGACCGCCCCGGCGAATATGTCAAGAAATGCCTCGACATCCGTGAATCCGCGCAGAACTTCGACTGGCGCTATTGCATAGATGGATGGATCGATCTCATCGAGGCTGCCGCGTGATTTAAATCGGTCCTACATCGATGCGGCGTGGCCTTCACAAAGCTGCAAGACGGGTTCCCCCTCAGACCTCGCATAGCTGCGTCCTTGCCGTAACGCGCGCAATGTTGCGAGAGGCGCCATAGTATTTTCAAGGTGATGGCGGGACATTAACCTTTAAATTCCTTTCTTGAAGACTCTAATTAAGAGAATGTTAACCTTGTGCTCGCTGGTGGGTTTGAAGGCGTAGGCGCTCGATTGGCGCTTGAGCAGCGAGTGGCGAAAATGCAGCCGGGAAACAGCGGCTTTAGTATTCAAGCGGGTGACCATCGCTTGATTGCGATGCTGGAGGATCTCGAAAGAGGTTTGCGTCGCGCACAGGCGGCGGAGCGGTTCGTCGACCTTTCCTTAGGCGGGGGGACACGGCCTGCGCGAAGGCGGCAGGGCGGGTCGGGCGCCTCGGCCCGAAGGGCTCACATCGCAATGCTGACTTTTGATCGCACCTTGGCGGTCATTGTCATCCTTTGGGTCGTCAGCGTGATTTGGTGCCTCCTGTTCGGCTTGGGAGCCGAAAACGGAACGCAGACCCCTATCGCAAGAGGGCTCGAAGGCGTGCATGCCTCAACGCATCGCCAACGATCCATTGAAGCCGGTCTGCTCGAGCCTCTTTCCGTATCGGGAGACGCGGAGGCGGCCGCCGTCAAAGATGGACTCTCGGCGGAGGAGTTCGAACGCGAAGTGCGTCGCGTCTTCTCCCAGAACCGCAAGCGAGCGCAGGGGGCTGGTTCACAGACGGACGCCGCCGATTACCCAGCTGATCCGGATTATGCATTCCCCTTGGCTAAAGGCGAATCCTTGCCGGAACCGCTTGCGCCGCCGACGGTCGTCAAGACCGAGCCAGCCGACCTTGCGCCAGTGGAGGCGGTCGCCCAAGCCGTAGAAGCGCCCAAGGCGCGCGTTCTGAAGATCGTGAAATCGAAGGCGGCTACCGAGAAGGCGGGGAAATCAAAGAACGCAAAGAAGCCGGCGCCGTCCGCTCAACCGGATCAGGAGCAAAGAGGGCCGGGTTGGCTGCTCGCCGCGGCGACGGAAACGATCAGCGGCGTCATCAGGAAATGGAGCCGCTGACGTGAGTGAGAAAGCGGTCGCGAAACGATGTCTCCGACGATATCCGTTTCGCGACCGCCGCCTCGTTGGAGGCCGACGCGCAAATCTCCTTGTGCTTTCGAAAATATCGAGCGTCAAAAAAATCCGATGGGCAAGCCGGACGGATAAATCGTGAAAATCCAAGAAATTGGCCTTTTGATCTGAAGGTTGGAGCTGATTCCCGTCGATCGCCTGCGCCTTGACAGCTCATAACAGGAAACTGTCTTATCTGTTTCCCCTTTGATAGGTTTTTGCTGAGGCGGATGATGCAGCCTGGAAAGATAAACGCGCAATGGATCGCAGCAGTCATCATCGCCATGCACGCAGTCGTCGCGGCTCAAGCGCAGACAGCTCCCAAACCGGCGACGGAAGCGACGAAGGCGGCCAACCGCTCTGTCCTTCAGTCGTTGAACTTTGCTGACAAGGCCGACTTTGAAGATGCGGCGCGCGGCCTGATCGCGAAGCCGGACAAGTTGACGATCAAGGATGCGAACGGGCGCGTCGTCTGGGACATGGAGAGCTACAAAGCTTTCATCGACGACGAAAAGAAGGCGCCCGATACGGTCAATCCGAGCCTGTGGCGGATCGCGCAGCTCAATTTGAAATACGGCCTGTTCAAGGTGACCGACCGGATCTATCAGGTCCGCGGTTACGATTTGTCGAACATCTCATTCGTGCAGGGCGCGAAGGGGTGGATCGTTTTCGATCCGCTGATTTCGCCTGAAACGGCGAAAGCCGCTTACGAACTCGTCACGCAGACGCTCGGACCGCGCCCGATCAGCGCGGTGGTTTATAGCCACTCGCATGTCGATCATTATGGCGGGGTTCGCGGGATTGTGAGCGAGGCGGACCTGAAGGCGAAGAAGGTCCAGATCCTTGCTCCCGAGGACTTCACCGAACATGCGATCAGCGAAAACGTGATCGCCGGCAACGCGATGAGCCGCCGGGCCGTCTACATGTTCGGCGCGCTTCTGCCCAGAAATGCGCAAGGGAGCGTCGGCGTCGGCCTGGGGCAGACGAATTCTGTCGGCGCGCCGACGCTCATCCTGCCGACGCGAGAGATCAAGAAGACCGGCGAGAAGGTGAAGATCGACGGCGTCGAAATGGTCTTTCAGATGACGCCCGGCACCGAAGCGCCGGCGGAAATGAACACTTATTTCCCGCAGTTCCGCGCCATGTGGATGGCGGAAAACGCGACCAATACGATGCACAACATTCTGACCCTGCGCGGCGCGCAAGTGCGCGATCCGCTCAGATGGGCGGCGTATCTGGACGAGACGATCAACCTCTTCGGGGACAAGTCCCACGTCAAATTCCAGAGCCACCACTGGCCGATGTGGGGGAAAGAAAAGATTGTCGATTACCTGAAGAAGCAGCGTGATCTGTATAAATACACGCACGACCAATCCGTGAATCTGCTCAATCATGGCTATACGGGCGTCGAACTCTCCAACATGATCCAGATGCCCGACGAGCTGGGGAAGTTCTGGCCCAACCGCGGCTATTACGGCACGCTCAAGCATAACAGCCGCGCGGTCTACCAGCGCTACATGGGTTGGTACGACGCCAATCCTTCCTCGCTCGACGCATTGCCGCCGGAAGAGGCAGGGAAGAAATACGTCGAGTATATGGGCGGCGCGGCCGCGGCGCTGAGCAAGGCCAAAGCAGATTTTGACAAGGGCGAATATCGCTGGGTCGCAGAGGCGGTGAAGAACGTCGTCTTTGCAGATCCTTCCAACAAGGAAGCCAAGGAACTGCTCGCCGACGCCTATGAGCAGTTGGGTTATCAGGCGGAAGGCGGGACGTGGCGCTCGATCTATCTTCAGGGCGCGCTCGAACTGCGAAACGGCGTGCCGACTGCCGGCGGCGCCAACTCGGCGAGCCCCGACACGATCAAGGCGATGCCGCCGGAAATGACCTTCGACTTCTTCGCCGTTCGACTGAACGGGCAAAGAGCGGCAGGTAAGAAGATCGTGCTGAACGTCGAGTTTACGGACCTCAAGCGGCCGTATTCGCTCACTGTCGAAAACGGCGTGCTCAACTACGCCAAGCGCGCCGCGCCCGACGCCGACGCCAAGGTGACATTGACGAAATCGACCCTCGACCGCATCCAGCTCGGCGAAACGACGCCGGAGCAGGCGATCGCCTCGGGTGATCTGAAAGTCGAGGGAAAACGCGAGGCGTTCGTGGAATTCGTCGGCTTGCTGGACCGGTTCCCCTTCTGGTTCAACATCGTCACACCATGAGGCGACGCCGGCCGATAAATTTGCGTATCGCCGTCGCCGCGTTTCACGTGGCGCTGGCGCCAATGGCCTCCGCATGCGGGTTCGACGGGCTGCTTGGCGATCAGTTCAGCGCGCAGCACGCCAAATCGCTTCCCGTGGCTTTCGCGATCAATGACGCCGTTGCGGCGGGCGTCATCGGAAAGGCCGCCCTCGCGCCGATCGAACCCGGCCAAAAAGGCTATTGGCGAGCGATGATGCGGCTGCAGCGCTTCGCGGAGCTGCTGGAGGCGACGGCTGATCGCGATGGGCTCCCGCCTGTTTCCATCCTGTTGATCGACTCCCAGCTATGGACGCGGCTGCGCCCCGGACCGGCCGGATACGAGATCGAGGCGCATGCGCTGCGCCCTGCGCCCGGCGACGTGGTAATCGTGACGAACGAATTCGTCCTTGCTGGGATCGTCGAGGGGAGCCTGTCCTCCCGTCGCGCGCTCGATCTCGGGGTGGTTGCGGTCGATGGTGACGCCAGGTTGGCGACATCGGTTCAGGATAAGATGCTGGCGCGCATCGGCTCGGATAAAACGCCCGGCGGGCCGCGGATGGCGCGCAAGATTTTGGCGCCATGGGGAAACAAGGCGGTTGGGTCGCAATAGGGCCAGGCTGGGCTCTTCATGGCCATGGGCCCTTATTCGCTTCGTAAGCTTCATTGGCGCGTGCGATCTCGGCGTTGCGCGTCGTGGGAGACCAACCTCCGCCGAGCGCCTGGTATAGGCCGACGGCCGATCGGAGATGGGCGAGACGCGCTCGCGTCAGGTCGAATTCGTAATTGAAGAACCTTTCCTGAACCGTCGCCAGCGTCACGACGTCGATCGTTCCTTCGAGGAGTTGCGCCTGCGCCGCGTCTAGCGCGATTTTCGACGCCGCAACGGCCTCAACCGCGATCTTGACCCATTTGGCGGTCTCTTTCCTGGCGATGAGCGCGCTTTCCGTTTCGCCAAGGGCCGTCAGGATGCTCTGGCGATAGCTCGCCGCCGCCTCTGCATAGCGCCCTTTTTCAAGCTCATATCTCCCCTGGAGATTGTAGCCGTCGAAGAGAGGCTGGGCCAGGTTCGATCCGATCTGCCAGGCGATGGCTTCGGGCCTGAGAAGGTTGCTCAAAACGATGCTTTGCAGACCATACTGCCCGTTCAGCGTCACGGACGGGAAAAACGCCGCGCGCGCCCGCAGCACGGAGAATTCCTGCGACGCGAGCAATGCTTCGGCCTGCGCGACGTCGGGCCGGCGCAGAAGGACTTCGGAGGGCAAGCCGGGATCCAGCCGCGGGAAAATCAGCCTGTTGAGCGATCCGCCCTCTATTGGGAGCGTTTCCGGCGTTTGACCCAGCAACACGGCCAGGACGACTTTCGTTTGCCTCAGACTCTGCTCAAACTGTGGGATAACCGATTTTTGGCCCGCGACGACAGCCGCTTGCTGACCGTAGTCCAGCATCGTCGCGGCGCCCTTGTCGAGCCGCGTGGTTATGGCGCCGAGCACGCGCTCCGAGATCTTGACGTTTTCCCTGGCGATTCTGAGTTGATCTTGAGTCGCGAGAACCTGAAGGTACTGGTTCATGACGGCGGAGGCGATTGCGATCTCCACGACGTCCCGCTCGAAGCGCGACGCGTTGGCGATCAGTCGCGCGGCGTTCGATGCGTCCTGGTTCTTGCCCCAGAAGTCGATTTCATAGCTTGCATTCAGCCCAAGGGCGAAGAGATTGGTGCGGGTCGCGCTGAATGTCGCCTGGTCTTCGAGGAGCGCCGCGGACTGGCGCTGCCCCGCGGCTTGCAGGAAGGATTGCGCAGGATTGAAATTGGGCGTCGGGCTCGCGCGCGTTCCCGGGACTTGCGTGCGCTGCGCCGTTGCGCCGAGGCCGACCGAAGGCCAGAGCGCGGAACTGGCGATGCGGGCCGCTGCGTCCGCCTGATCGATGCGCGCCACTGCGGCGGCGATCGCAAGATTGTCCTGTAATGCGACTTCGACGAGGCCGGTCAGTTCCTTGGAACCAAGTTTCGACGCAAAATGCGGCCCGGAGGCAATTGGCTTCGCCGTTTGAGGATTTGCTTCGTTGAATCGCTCGGGCGGCGGCGCGCTTAATTCCGGCTTTTCCCATTCGAGATTGCAACTTGCGAGTCCGGTCGCAGCGATGACGATGGACGCGGGAATCCAGCATCGACGCTTTATCGACCGACAGGCCTTCAACGTCGGGCCTCCTTCGTAGCAGGCGCGCCCTGCGCCCTCGCGCGGTTTATCCGATGGACGTTCAAACGCGGCTCATCGTGTCGATGCTGCATAAAAGCTGCCGCTTCTTTCGTCTTCGACAGCCCGGAAAAAGTCTTATCGATACTTGGCGGCGGAGAGACGCTTCCACGCGAGAATTCCGCGCTTTTCCACAAAAAACTTCAGCGGCGCTGTCTATCCTTGCAGACCGATGACGTTTTTCCGATTACGCCTTAAGTACAGATCCTCGCATTGATCGGAAAGTATCCATTGGGTCGCGCTCGAGATCTTCCAAACGCAATTGTCGTGCTAAGCGTCGGAATTAGCGCGTTGATTGCGTTTCTGACGCTCTCGGGTTGCGGAGGACGAGAGGAGGATGAGGCCAGCGCGCCGCGGCCCGTTCGCGCTGAGACGATCGCGAAAGGCAAATTCGGCGAGATCGTCGAACTGACCGGCAGCATTCAGCCCGAGAACGAAGTTGCGCTGTCCTTTCGCGTCGGCGGGAGAATCATCGAGCGGTTGGTCGGGACAGGCGACGTCGTGAAGCCGGGCCAGTTGCTTGCGCGGCTCGATCCGCAGAACGAGCAGAATGCGCTTCGTTCCGCACAAGCGCGTCTCACGGCCGCGCAGGGCCGTCTGCGCGAGGCGCGTAACATATTCGCTCGTGAGCAAGCGCTTCTTGCGCGCCGCTACACGACGAAAACGCGCTTCGATCAAGCGCAAACGGCCGTGGAGACCGCCCAGTCGGATATAGAGGACGCAACGGCGCAGCTCAAGATCGCGCAGGATCGCCTTGGATATACGGAACTCAAGACCGACGACGCCGGCACAATCGTCGCGCGCGGCGCCGAGAGGGGCGAAGTCATTCAGGCGGGCCAGCTCATCTTTCGTCTGGCGCGACAAGGCGGATGGGACGCGGTGTTCGACGTGCCCGCGCGTGTGCTGAACGCCGCGCGCAGAGACGCGCCGGTCGCGTTGTCATTGACCGACGACCCAACCGTCACGGCGGCGGGCAGGGTCCGTCAAATCGATCCGGCCGCGGATCCCAACACGCAAACCTTCCGAGCGCGCGTCACCATCCTGTCGCCGCCGCCGGCGATGCGGCTGGGCGCCAGCATCACGGGCAGCATTCGTCTCGATCCGTCGCCCGGCGTCGCGATACCGCCGAGCGCCTTGACAGAGTTGGACGGCGCGCCCGCCGTTTGGATGGTCGATCCCAAAACCATGGCGGTTTCGCTGCACAAGATCGGCGTGTCGCGCTTCAGCAGCGACGCCGTCTTTGTCACGGAGGGGCTCAAGCCGGAAGACATTATCGTGACTGCAGGCGTCCAGGCGCTGCACCCGGGGCAAAAAGTCCGGCTGCTGGGCTCGAAGCAATGAGCGGCCTGAACCTCTCCGCCTGGGCGCTACAGCACCGCTCATTCATGATCTATTGCATGATCGCGGTGACGATTGCAGGGTTGAACGCGTATCTGCGTTTAGGGCGCGACGAGGATCCGAACTTCACCTTTCGAACGATGATCGTGCAGGCCGCCTGGCCGGGCGCGACCGTCGACGATACCATGAAACAGGTCACCGAACGTCTCGAACGCAAATTGCAGGAGACGCGCAACCTCGATTTCATCCGCAGTTACACGCGGCCGGGCTCGACGGTGATCTTCGTCAATCTGAAAGGGGCGACGTCCCCCGCCGACGTTCCCGACATCTGGTACCAGGTGCGCAAGAATATCGGCGACATTCGCCATACGCTGCCTGCGGGAGTGGTCGGTCCGGGGTTCAACGACGACTTTGGCGACACATACGGTATCATCTACGGCTTTACCGCGGACGGATTCACGCAGCGCGAATTGCGGGACTACGTCGAAACGACGCGAACGCGCCTGCTCAACGTCCCGGACGTCTCCAAGATCGAGGTGCTCGGCGCGCAGGACGAGAGGATTTTCGTAGAGTTTTCAACCAGGCAACTCGCCGGCCTGGGGATCGACCGGTCTCAGATGATCGCGATCCTTCAGGAGCAGAACGCCGTCACGCCGTCCGGGGTGGTTCAGACCGGCGATGAGAAATTGTCGCTGCGCGTCTCCGGCGCCTTTGAAAACGAGAACGATCTCCTCGCCGTGACCATTCTCGCCAATGGGCGGCTCGTCCGTCTGCGGGACATCGCCACCATCCGGCGCGGGCCGGTCGATCCGCCGCAGCCGCTGTTTCGCGTGAACGGCAAGCCGGCGATCGGGCTCGCCATCGCCATGCGCCCCGGCGGAGACGTGCTCGCCCTCGGGTCCAACATCGCGAAAGCGATGAAGGAAATCAAAGCCGAACTTCCGATCGGCATAGAGCCGACGCTAGTGGCCAACCAGCCGCATATCGTCGAACACGCAATCGGCGACTTCATGGAGTCGCTTTGGCAAGCGATCGCCATCATCATGGCGGTCAGCTTCGTGAGCCTGGGCATGCGCGCAGGCGCTGTGGTCGCGATTTCGATCCCGCTGACGCTCGCCATTGTCTTTCCAATCATGCAAATGGTCGGCATCGATCTCCAGCGCATATCGCTCGGCGCGTTGATCATTGCGCTCGGCCTCCTGGTCGACGACGCCATGACGACGGTCGACGTCATGACGTCGCGCCTCGCCGCCGGAGACGACAAGGAAACCGCCGCGAGTTACGCCTATACGAGCGTCGCAATGGCGATGCTGACCGGCTCCTTCGTCTCCGCGGCCGGCTTCGTGCCGATCGGCCTCGCGAAAAGCTCCGCCGGCGAATATACCTTCTCGATCTTCGCGGTCGTCTCCATTGCCTTGATCGTTTCGTGGTTCGTCGCCGTTCTGTTTACGCCGCTCATCGGCGTCTTCCTGCTCAAGAAGCCCGAGGGAGCGGCTTCCATGGAGGAGGGGAGGGTCTTAAAGGCCTTCCGCCAGCTGCTTCTCGCCGCGATGCGCGCGCGCTGGGTGACGATAGGGGCGACGCTCGGCTGCTTCATTCTGGCGCTGCTCGTGTCGCCGCTGGTGCCGCGACAATTCTTTCCGGCTTCCGACCGCCCGGAACTCGTGATCGATCTTTCCTTGCGGCAAAACGCGTCGATCAACGCGAGTCAGGAAATCGCCGAGCGCCTGGACAAAATCTTGAAGGGCGATCCAGACGTCGCGAGCTGGAGCGCCTATGTCGGACGCGGCGCGATCCGCTTTTACCTTCCGCTCAATGTCCAACTCGCGCATGACTTCTTTTCGCAATACGTCGTCGTCGCAAAGGATGTAGCTGCGCGCGATCGTCTTCAAAAAAGGCTGGAGATTCTTTTTGCGGATGATTTTCCCGGGCTCGTCACCCGTATCGCGCCCCTCGAACTCGGGCCGCCTGTCGGATGGCCGGTTCAATATCGGGTCAGCGGCCCGGACGTCGAAAAAGTACGCGCCATCTCCCTCGCTCTGGCCGCCAAAATGGGAGAAAACGCTTCCGTCCGGCGCATAAATTTCGACTGGATCGAACCTGCGCGCGCGGCGAGAGTCAAGATCGATCAGGACAAGGCGCGCCTCCTCGGCTTGAGTTCGCGCGCTCTCGCGAACGCTCTCCAGGGCGTCGCAACCGGTCAGACCATCACGCAGGTACGCGACGACATCTATCTCGTCGACGTCGTCGCGCGCGCCACCGACGAACAGCGCATGTCGCTGGAAGCGTTGCAGTCTCTTCAGATCGCGCTCCCAAATGGCGGCGTTGTTCCCCTCAATCAATTCGCCACATTCGATTTCGAGCAGGAGAATCCGCTCGTTTGGCGACGCGATCGCTTGCCGACGCTGACCGTGCAGGCCGATCCCGCCGCCGGAGCGACCGCGGAGACAGCCGTCGCTTCGCTTGCGACGGTCGTCAAGGAGATGCAGGCCGGCTTACCGGCTCAATACACGATCGAAACGGGCGGCACCGTCGAGGAAAGCGCCAAATCGCAAGGCTCGGTATTCGCCCGGGTCCCCTTGATGCTCTTTCTGATGACGACCTTTCTGATGATTCAGCTTCAAAGCTTCAGCAGGATGTTTCTCGTCCTCGCCATTGTGCCCATGGGCCTGATCGGAATCATCGCCGCCTTGCTGATCTTCGGGAAGCCGCTGGGCTTCGTGGCCATTCTCGGCATTCTGTCGCTACTTGGCATGATCGCGCGAAATGCGGTCATTCTTGTCGAGCAGATCGAAACCGAAAGACGACAGCAGAGCGATCAATGGCAGGCGGTCGTCGACGCGACGACCTCGCGTTTCCGGCCGATCGTGCTGACAGCGGTTTCAACTGTCTTGGGCCTCATCCCGATCGCGCCGACCGTCTTCTGGGGCCCCATGGCCTTCGCCGTGATGGGCGGATTGCTCGTGGCGACGGTGCTCACTCTCGTCGTCACGCCGGCGCTCTATGTCCTTTCTTTCGGGATCAAGGAACCTGCCTGACGGTCGGTTCGTCTCTGGCGGTCAGCGAGAGGGGCGAGAAAGGCGAGAGACTTAAGTTTGCGCGGCAATCCGTATCGACTCGATCAGCCGCCACGAATGATAGAGGGCGCGATCGAGGGAGAGCAGCGCCTCAAGTCTTCCATCGCCCGCCGAGACGGTCATCTGTTGCATCGCCACCGATTCAAGCACACTTTCGCGCGAGGTCTTCCGATCTGCCGAGAGATGCGCGGAAGCTGAAGCGATTTGATCGTAAACGTCGGCGGGAATGGCGTGTGAGGCGTCTGCGCTGGCGCTCAGCCACGCGTTCAAGGCCGTCGCGCCGGCCAAGAGGCTCGGAGGCGGCGTCCAGTCGGCGGGAAACGCGACTCCCGCTTTCGAAAGCTCATCCAGGCGCTTGAGATGATCGACCGCGTGGCACAGGCGGACGAGGCGCGCCTCAGTGGCGCCGAGGTCGAGCGTTTCGAGGGAAAGCGTCTCGAGGAAGCGATCGATCCGAGCGATGGCGTCGTCAGAAGGCGGCGCGGCGACGTTCTCTCCCGCAAGACGACGAGAGACCGTGTCGACTTCGCGGCGCGCGACTTCCAGGGTCGCGCGCCAGGCCGCCTCTAGGGCGACCGCGCCTCCCGCTTCGGAGAGCGCCGGCTCGAGCCGCGCGACGGCCGTATCGGCGCCTGCGCCCGAGAGCCTTTCGATGAACCGCGCGAAGGCATTCAGCCAAGGGAAAAACACGACCACGCCCATCAGCTTGAAAAGGCTGCTGAAAGCGGCAAGAGCCAACACGCCGTCATAGTCGTCCAGAGAGGAAACGGCCCATGTTGCGGCGTTTGTGATCGGCTTGAGCAGGATCATGCCAAGCAGGCCGACGGCCAGACTGAAAATGATATGAGCCAGGGCCGCGCGCCGCACGGCGAGGCCGCCGCCGCCAGCGGCGCCCAAAGCTGCGCTCGTTGCGGCAGTCCCGATGCTTTGTCCGACGATCATGGCGCAAGCCTGGTGAAAACTCAGGCTGCCTGCATGCAGGGCGACGAGCGTCGCGGCCGCCGCCGCGCTCGAACTCTGCATGACGACGGTCATGACGACGCCGAGACCCGCCAGCAGCCAATAGGCGAACCATCCGTCCCCAACGAAGGAGTCGATGTTCCAGCTTATGTTTCCCATTCCGCGCTGGAGATAATCGAGCCCGACGAAGATCAGTCCGAAGCCCGCGAGGATCGCGCCGCCCGCGCGAAGCCGGCCCTTCGCAATCAGCCAAAGAAAGGCCCCGACGCCAACAAGAGGCATCGCAAAAGATGAGATCTGCACGCGGAAGCCGAAGAACGCGACCATCCAGGGCGTCGTCGTGGTTCCAAACGTGGCGCCGATCAGCACGCCGATCGCTTGCGAGAAGCTCATGAGACCCGCGCTCACGAAGCCGATGACGGTGAGAACGGTTGCGCTGGAAGACTGTATGAGCGCGGTGAACGCCGCGCCGAACAGGACCGCGCTCAAACGACCGCGCACGAGCGTTTGCAGAGCGCGACGCAGGGAATCGCCAGCAAACCCCTTCAATCCATCGGTGAGATGGTGAATGCCCAGCAGGAACAAGCCAAGGCCGCCGAGGATCGTCGTAAAGTCTGAAGCGTCCATCAGCCGTTCCTGCAGCGGGTTCCCGCATAACCTTTTGTTAATTCAGATTCAACAGGCTGAGCACAACGGCAAACCCACGATTTTTCATATCTTTACTTGCAGACGGCGCTCCGTCAAGATTACGCGCGGATGGAGAACGCGGCGATGAGTCATCTTCCGGACGAATTCAAAGCCAGTTGGCATTCTCTCGACGCAGGTGAGGCGGTCCGGCGCCTGAACAGCGACGCGGACAAGGGCCTCTCCCAAGAAGAGGCCGATAATCGGTTGAGGGCCTTGGGACCCAACCGGCTTCCCGAGGGCGCCAAGCGCGGCCCCTGGATGCGGTTCTTCCAGCAGTTCGACAACATCCTCGTATACGTCTTGCTGGCGGCCGGCTTCATCAAGTTGATGCTCGGCCTGTGGCTCGACGCCTCGATCATTACGGGTGTGGTCGTCATCAACGCGATCCTCGGATTCGTGCAGGAAGGCAAGGCCGAGAAGGCGCTGGATTCGATCCGCAACATGTTGTCCGCGGATGCGCGCGCATTGCGTGACGGCGAAGCGCGCGTCGTGCCGGCCGAGGATCTTGTCCCGGGCGACGTCGTCCTACTCGAGTCCGGCGACCGCATTCCCGCCGACCTCAGACTGATCGACGTCAAGAACCTTCGCACGGACGAAGCTGCGCTCACCGGAGAGTCCGTCCCCGCGGACAAATCGATCGATCCCGTTCCCGAGAAGGCGACGGTCGGCGATCGCGAGGACATGGCTTTCTCCGGGACGCTCGTCGTCTCCGGGCGCGCCGCGGGCGTGGTCGTCGCGACCGGCGCGCAGACGGAGCTCGGTCGCATCAATCAGATGCTCGCCTCCGTCGACGCGCTCGAAACGCCTCTACTGCGTCAGATAGAAGAGTTCGGACACACGATCGCGAAAGTCATCGGCTTCGTCAGCGTTGCGGTCTTCGCCTACGCCCGTTGGGCGCGGGACTTGCCTTTTGTCGAAGCGTTTCAGGCGGTTGTCGGAATCGCCGTGTCCGTCATTCCCGAAGGCTTGCCTGCGCTCATCACCATCACGCTCGCGATCGGCGTGCAGCGCATGGCGCAGCGAAACGCTATCATTCGGCGCCTGCCGGCCGTTGAGACGCTCGGCTCCGTGTCGCGCATCTGCTCGGACAAGACCGGCACGCTGACCTTGATGGAAATGATGGTTTCCTCCGCCGTCACCGCCGGTCACAATTACCGCGTCACGGGCGACGGCTATGCCAATGAAGGCCAGTTCCTGCTCGGGGAGCGGGAAGCGACGCCGGGCGCCGCGCTGAAGGCGATGGGCGTCGTGTCCAATCTGTGCAACGACGCTGAGCTGCGGTTGCAGGACGGCGTCTGGAAAGTCGAGGGCGACCCGACAGAAGCCGCTTTGTATCCTTTCGCCGCCAAGATGGGGATCGATCGGAACGACGCGCGGGAGAGCTGGCGTCGCATCGACGCCATTCCCTTCGAGTCCGAACACAAGTTCATGGCGACGTTGCATGAGGAGCAAGGGGGCGGGCGCCTATTCGTCGTGAAAGGCGCGCCGGAGGTCATTCTTGCGCATTGCGACCGGCAGGAAGCGGAGGGCGGCGCTGAACCGCTTCGGCGTGACGACTGGTTCGCGGCCGCCGATCGTTTGGCCGCTCAGGGCGAACGGGTGCTTGCGCTCGCCTGGCTGCTTGATCCTGCGGTTGGCGCAAAGAGCCTGACGCCCGGCGATCTTCCGAAAAATCTGGTTTTGCTCGGACTCGTGGGACTCATGGACCCTCCACGCAAGGAAGCGGTGGAGGCGGTCGCGGAGTGCCACAAGGGCGGCATTCGCGTCACGATGATCACCGGCGACCACAAGATCACCGCTGCGGCGATCGCGAAAATGCTCGGCATCGGCGACGGGAAAACCGCCGTGTCTGGCGCCGAGATCGAGGAGATGAATGACGGCGCGCTTCAGGAGGCCGTGCGCAATGTCGACGTCTTCGCGCGGGCCAGCCCCGAGCACAAATTGCGCCTTGTGAAAGCCATACAGGCCAATGGCCAGGTCGTGGCGATGACGGGCGATGGCGTGAACGACGCGCCGGCGCTCAAGCGCGCCGACATTGGCGTCGCCATGGGAATCAAGGGCACCGAGGTGACAAAGGAAGCGGCGGCCATGGTGCTCGCCGACGACAATTTCGCCTCCATCACGGCGGCCGTGCGCGAAGGGCGCACCGTCTACAACAACATCGAAAAAGCCCTGCTCTTCATGCTTCCGACCAATGTCGCGCAGGCTTTGGTCATCCTCGTCGCGATCGTTGCGGGGTTCATCCTGCCCATTACGGCCCCGCAGATTCTTTGGGTCAATATGGTGACGTCCGTCGCACTGGGCCTTGTCATTTCCTTCGAACCGCACGAACTCGACGTCATGCTGCGCCGGCCGCGCGCCGTGTCGCGACCCATTCTCGACGGCTTCGCGATTTGGCGAGTGGTCTTTGTCGGCGTCGCGCTTCTCGTTCTCACGCTCGCGGCGTTTTTCTGGATGAAGTCGTTGCAGGCTTCCGACGAGCTCGCGCGCACGGTCGCCGTCAATACGCTCGTCATCGGTCAGATTTTCTATCTGCTCAACAGCCGCTTCAAGACGGACTCCGCTCTTTCGATCTCCGCGCATCTCGGCAATCGTTATTTGCCCATGGGGATCGGCGCCGTGATCCTGCTGCAGGCGCTCTTCACCTATGCGGGCCCGTTCCAGAGCTTGTTTGGAACCGCAGCTGTGCCCGCGGAAATCTGGCCCTGGTTGTTGCTGGGCGGTCTGATCTTCTTTCTCGTCGTCGAGACCGAGAAATTCTTTATCCGCAAATTTCTCTTGCCGGCGGCCGGCGCGTCTGCGCCGTCGGCCGCGGGCGTTCATCCGTCAGCCGTAAGCAGAGGGGCTCGGCCCTCCTTGCAGTTGCCCGGGCGCTGGCAGGCGGCGCTCGGCGCGCTGGCCGTCCTTGGTCTTGTCGCCGGTGAGGTGTGGATGTTCTGGCGCCAGGACGGCGCCCAATATGCCACGGCGGCCGTCGAGAGGGCTCATCAGCATGAGGCGCGCGGGGACGTAGCGCCGCGCGAAGTATTCGCGCAACGCGCCGGGCGCGTCGCTTCCATCCTGTGCGAGAAGGGAGCGGTGGTGTCCACTGGCCAGATCTGCGCGAGGATCGATCCTCCGGAGGTTTCGCCGGCGGTCGAAAGTCTGAAGGCCGCACAAAAAGCTGCGCAGCAGCGGGAAGAGTCGAGCGCAGCGAGTCTCGCGAAGGCCAGGGATGACGTAGAGCGAAGCGGCCGATCGCGCGCCGCTCTCGACAAAGCAAAGGCCGCGCTCGAGCGGGCGAAAAAGCGCGCGTCGGTGGATCGCGCGGAGGCCGAGCGCGCGCGCGCCGCGCTTGCCGCCGCAGAAGTAGGCTCGGCGCGCGTCGATGTCGCCGCGCCGGTCGCAGGAACGATTGTCTCGACGGCTGAGGTCGGCGCGGCGGTTGCTGCCGGTGAACTCCCCGCCGTGTTCTCCATCGCTCCGGCGGCGACGGAATCAAATCGCACCCTCCGGGTCTCAAAAAAAGCAATCGCATACGCCGGGAGACGCAATGCTCGCGCGCCGGCGCAAGAAACGCTTCCCGACGGCTGGTCTCTCCTATGGGTGCTGCAGGACGGTTCTCCCTCGCCTGTCCGAGTTCGGCTGGGCGTCGAGAACGAAGGTCACGTTGAAATTGTCGAAGGCGTTTTATCAGAAGGCGATCTCGTCGTCGTCGATGACGGTCGCGAATGAAGGCCAATCAGAGCGGAAAGGACATCGTCACAGACGTCTGGCGAACATGCGGGGCGCTTTGAGCTTAGGTTGAAGGCTCGTTCCTTCGCGCTTCAACAAAAATAATGGCCGGCGACGGAGGCCGGCGATCACCAGGGGAAATTCAATGACAAATGCAGTTGGCAATTCAAGCTCTTCATCCCGCGGCGCTCTCTCCTGGCTGCGCGCAAGATTGCCTTACCTCATCGTTCTCATCCTCGCGATCGCGGGCGTGGGCTACACGAGCATGTCCGGCCGGCCCCTGAACGGCTACTGGGAATTTCTGGGTTTGGCGATCGGCCTCGCCTGCATCGCGATCGGTTGGCGGAAGACCAGCGACAAGGCCGAAAGGAGACGCATTCTCGTTACCCAGTCCCTTCATTGGCTGGCCTTTCTGATCGCGATGGGCATCCTGCTGCTGCCGTCCGTGAACACCTTTCTCAATGGCCCCGCCACGGGTCTCGCCCTCATGCTGTTGCTTGCGCTTGGGACATTTGTCGCGGGCGTTCATGTCTCTTCCGAGATTGCGACCCTGGGCATTGTTCTAGCGCTCACCGTTCCCGCCATGGCGTGGCTCAAACAATCGGCTCTGCTGCTGGTCCTGATCGTACTGGTGGTCGGCGCTTTCGCCGTCGCGCTGCGGCCGCAAAGAAACGAGGCCTGACGTCGAGAACTGGCTGGATCTACCGGAGCGGCCCCGCATGTTGCGCTTCCTGTTCATCTGCGTGCTTGCGGGTTCGCTCGCCGGGTGCGCGGCGCCGGTCGGCGTGCTGGAGCCGGTCGCGGCTGAAGCCCCGGGCGCGACGCGTCTCGACATCCTCGTTGCGACGACGCGCTCCCCTTCGCCCGACAATGGGGTGGCGTTCACCGGGGAGCGGGGCGGGGGCGCCTCGCTTTCCAGTTTTGTCGTTTCCATTCCGCCGGACGGGAGCCGTCAAGTCGGGCGCGTTCAATGGCCGCAGCAAACGCCCCCAGATCCGTCGAGGGAGTTTGCGGTCCTGGGCGTCGAATCCTTGCGTGAGTCCCAATTTGACGACTGGCTTCGCAAGCACGGGGGCAAAAGCCGCCGCGCGCTCGTTTTCATCCACGGCTTCAACACGCGCTTTGAAAGCGCGCTGATGTCTTTGGCGCAGATCGCGCACGATTCAGGCGCCGAGGCGGCGCCCGTTCTGTTCAGCTGGCCCTCTCGCGGCAGCCTGTTCGAATATAGCTATGATCGGGAAAGCGCGAATGCGTCGCGCGACGCGCTCGAGAAGCTGCTGGCGCGATTGGCGGCCAACCCCGCCGTCGGCGAAATCACGGTGCTCGCGCATTCCATGGGCGCTTGGCTCACCATGGAGTCGCTGCGGCAGATGGCTATTCGAAGGGGCAGGCTTCCCGCGCAGATTCGGAACGTGATCCTTGCTTCCCCGGACATAGACGTCGACGTGTTCCGCACGCAGTTTGCAAGTCTCGGGCAAAAGCATCCCCGCGTCATCGTGTTTGTATCGAGGCGGGATCGGGCGTTGCAATTCTCGCGCAGCATCGCTGGCAATATCGAACGCCTGGGAGTCGCCGACCCGCGGGAAAAGCCGTGGATCGAGGAGAAGGGAATCGAGGTCATCGATCTGACAGACGTGGATAGCAGCGATTTAACGCGGCACAGCAAATTCGCGGAGAACCCGGACGTGGTCAGGTTTCTGGGCGCGCAGCTCATCAATGGCGGTTCGCCGGGCGAGGCGGAGGCGGGCGTTGGAGAACGGCTCGGCGGCGCCGCAATGGGATTGGCTCAGGGCGTGGCTGGCGCCACGGGACTGGCGCTGAGCGCTCCGATCGCCGTTGTGGATCCCAAAGTAAGACGCGCTTACTCCAACCAGCTCGAACAAGTAAGGCAGGCGGTCGACAACGCGGTTGCCTCGGGTGCAGATCGGTGAGAGACTATTTGAGCATAGCGGTCGTTGTCACAAGGGGCCGTCATGTAGGCGACATGGAAGCTCGGCACGCTTGAATCTCAACGACGCAGCGCGGCCCAATAAGAAGCGATCGCATGCGTCCCAGACTGGCGGGGCTGAAAAGAATGCCAAGAGGCAAGCGTCAGTATCCTGGAGGCGGACCATGACAGATCTGGATCGTCGCACAATTCTAAGAAGTCTATTCGCAGGAGCGCTCGTCGCCGCGGCGGGCGTGTCATTGACTGCGACGGATGCGGGGGCAGCGCCCGTGATGGGCGTCATTCCCGACGACGCTCTGCCGAGTCTTCCTGTCGAGGATACGGCTGTGCGGTGCTGGTGGCGCGGCGGGCGGCGCGTCTGCGCACGGCGACCGGTGCGTCGCGTTTGCTGGTGGCGAAGAGGACGGCGCGTCTGCGCGTGGCGCTGACAGAGGTTCGTCCCGAAATAATATTTGCGCACGGCGCGCGAAATAAGTCGCAGCGTCACTGGCTGCCTTTGAATATGAGCTGAGGGGGCGTCCTTCGCCCGCGTCGGCACGGGGGAATGTGATGTCCGATCTCGTCGTCATCGTCTATGAGACCGAGGCCAAGGCCGAGGAAATGCGCAAGAAGCTCTTCGAGCTCCAAAAGGAATATCTCATCGAGCTCGGTGACGCTGCGATCGCCGTGAAAGAGCCGGATGGAAACGTCAAACTCAACCAGTTGCTCAACACCACGGCTGCAGGCGCCGCCGGCGGCGGCATGTGGGGCCTGCTCATCGGAATGATATTCCTCAATCCGCTGCTGGGGGTCGCATTGGGCGCCGCTTCCGGCGCGATCAGCGGCGCTTTGACCGATTATGGCGTCAACGACAAGTTCATGAAGGATTTGTCGGAGTCGCTCAAGCCAGGGAACGCGGCCTTGTTTCTGCTGATCCGAAAAGTGACGGGAGACAAAGTCCTCGAGGCGGTCAAAGGGACGGGCGGGACGGTTCTCAAGACTTCGCTGGACGACAGCAAGGAGAAAGCCTTGCGCGACGCCTTGGCGTCGGCGGGCTGAATGTTGACGCTCGTAGCGTATCGCCGCCCTTGCGCCCACGCGCCGGCTTGGGCGACGTCATGAAAATCAATCTTTTGGGTCGCGCGAATAATTCCCGGAACGAAGGTAACGACGATTGGATTGCGCGCGCAGTCGCGTTCTCCCTGATCCTCGTGACGACCATTGGCGGCGCTCTGGCGCTTTGGCGCCTCGCCGACTTGCTGCCGATCGTTTTCGTTACCATTCTACTCGCGATCGGGTGGCGCGCCTCGGCGGAGTTCCTCTCCCGTCGCACAAGCGCGCCTATGGGGTTGTCGCTTCTTCTCGTTGGGGGCGGCCTCGTCGTCTCGATCTATTTTTTCTCATCGCTGTTCGGGCGGCAGCTTCTGGCTCAATATGACGAAGTCGCCCTCGATATCCCGGCCGCCATCGCGTTGCTCCAGCGCTCGATCGAAGAACACCCGTGGGGGCATTTCCTCGAGAGACTGATGAGCATCGACTTTTCCCAGGCGGCCGCTCCCGTCGCCAACAAATTCACCGACGCCATTGGAGCCGTCGGAAGCCTTCTGGGTATGGGAATCTTCGTTATCATCGGCTCCGCCTATCTGGCGGCCGATCCGGATAGCGCGTCTGCGGGCGTTCTGGCGTTGACGCCAGCTTCTCGTCGTGACGCCATGACCCATTTCCTCAGCCGCTCGGGCGCAACATTGCGCAAGTGGCTCGTCATTCAACTCTATGTCGTCGTCATGAACACGGTCTTTGCCGCGGTTCTGCTGTGGCTGTTCAGCGTCCCCGCGCCAATGGCGATCGCGACGACCAGCGGCCTCCTCGCCTTCATTCCTTACTTCGGGTCTATGGTTGCGCTTCTGATCGCGGCGCTCGTCGCGCTTCCGCATGGGGTAGGCGTCGCAACATTGGCGGCCGTTGCGGTGGGTGGCGCGAGCTTTGTCGAAGGTTATCTGATCACGCCATATCTGCAGGGCCGGTCGCTCATGGTGCCGCCGGCGATTCTTCTGCTCTTTATGCTGGCTTTCGCCACGCTGTTCGGGACGATGGGCGTTGCCCTGGCCGTTCCGGCCACCGTTATTGTCCTGGTCGCGTGGAGCGTTTTCGTAAAGAACGAGATGAGCGTCGAGTAGTTTGCCCGCGCGCCAAAAGGCGATCGCGCGCGGGCCTTGGCTGCGGCTACTTTAGCGCCACTGAACGCAGCGACGATGACCGAAGCCGTGTCGCGTATTCCACCTGCGGGTCCATTTGATGCATTTCGCGCCCGCGGGAGCGGCGTGGACCTGCTGGACGAGAGAAGATGTCAGTGCGTCGCTGGTGAGGTTGGAAGCGCCCGATAGCGCCGCAGCGTGCGAAGGCGGCGCGACCAGAAGCAAGGCGCCGAAGCTTGCAATGGACAAGAGGCTCTTAATCTCGAAGCGCATTGAAATCCTCCGCTTTTCATGCATGGCATGATGTTAGCCGCTTATCAAAAACGGCTGCTCATTAGCTGCCGAAGGTCGAAAAGAGTCAAGATTGCGCACCAAGTTGTCGGCAGGCTCTCACGTCGTGCGCCAGGTAGCGATCCAAAACGGACGACAGGCTGAAGACCAGGAGCCAAACGGCGCCGCTTGCGCTTCTCCCGATGCTTTAATGTCTTTGAATTTCGTAGGCTTTCGCTTCGATCCGTCCTCCTGAAAGGATATCCGCAATGCTGCGCGTCGACGGAAATTCCGCGAGCAGAGTTATAAAAGCGATCGCGATTGGAACGCCGAGGAAAGCGCCGAGGGCGCCCCATAGGAACGTCCACAAGACGATTGAGAAGAGCACGAGAGGCGGTGAGATCGACAACGCCTCTCCTGAAAACACCGGTTCCAGATAGCTGCCAATCACCGCCTGAATGAACAGCATGCCAACCAGAACGAGCGCGGCGGACTCCATCGACCCAAAATGCACCAGAGCGAACAGCGGCAGCAGCACGGTCACGATGAACGATCCGATATACGGAAGGTAATTGAGAGAAAACGCCAGCATGCCGCACGCCCCCGCCATCTCCAGGCCAATCAGGCGCGCAAGGAGCCAAACGGAAAGACCGGTCGCGATGCTGGCGCCCGTCCGTACGACGATATAAGTGCGAAATTTGTGACCGATCTGTTCGCTCGCAGCTAGCAAATGGCTGCTTGCCTCCTCGTTCTTCAAAGCTGCGATACGCCCTCGAATGACGCCGGCTTCATTGAGGCCCAGCACGACATAGATCATTACGATCAGCGCGAAGGCGAGCAAGGTGTTCACCTTCATGGCGGCGACCTGAAGGATACGTACGATCGTGGCCGGATCGAACTGGTCCGTGATCATCGTCAGGACGAAAATGTCATGCGCCTCCAGCCATGAGGTGGACGCGACAAGCGAGTCCTGAATACGATCGATATTCCTGTTCACCCAGTCGACAATTTCGCGCGCTTCCCATGCGATGACGGATAGGAGCGCCAGAAGGACCAAGGCGGTCGCGACGAGCGTGATGGAGATTGCCGCCCCGTTTCCGATCCTTGGCCGCAGCGCGTTTTTGACGGGCAAGACGATCGTGATGATGAAAATGGCGAAGGCCGCCGGCTCGATGACGGTCTGCGCGACTTTGCATACGGCCAGGACAATCAGAAACGCTATGATGATGCACGCGGTTTCCGCGCCCCGCCCTTTGTTCATGACGATCTTGAGCCCCTGAAACCCGACCGCTACAGACCCACACGGCGCATGCTTTTTTCGCCAGCCGGCTGAGCGCGTCGATGAAAGGTCGGCCAAATGAACCGTCACCATATCGGGGCGTCGTGCGCTGTCAATTCGCTGGCCGCTTCCGTCTAAGTCGCGACGCCGATGACATAAGGGCGCATGATGAATGCGGGAGCGCACTCGGCGGGCGGCGATTGCGCGTTCCTCATATCGTCGTATGGTGTCAATGCGGACGAAATCGAGAAGGCGAACCCAATCGTGGTTTCGTGGACGCGCTCGGGGTCTTGATGACCAATCGGCAATGGCGCAGTCGCACGAAGGCGTTTCCCTTGGATGCGGTAGGATAATAAATGCTGGCTTTGGGGTTGAAAACGATGAAATGGGCGGCCGGGCTGGTCGCCCTTGCCCTGTTCATTTTCATCGGAGTCCGGGCATATAAATCGGTGCGAGGACCGGATCTGGAGCTTTGGCACACTTATGCGCCTACGGAACTCACCCTCGACGAGATCGACCAGGGAGATTGGGCGAAATACATCGACGCCGAGAACCGCATATTCGACTCCGTTCGGGAAAACGTAAGCCTCAAGCTCCCCGTCGAGGAACGCGTTCCCTTCAACCGATATTTTGACGGAAGTCCGGTCAATCCGGATCACTTCGTTCAGAACTGGAATCGTTCGTATCGGCTCGAGCCCCAAACAAAGCCGGTGGGCGCGGTCGTCCTGCTGCATGGACTGACGGACTCGCCCTATAGCCTGCGCCATCTCGCGCAGTTCTATTTGCAACGGGGATTCGCCGTCGTCGCGATACGCATTCCCGCCCATGGCACGACGCCGGCCGCACTGGCGGATGTCGATTGGAGCCTCTGGCTTGCGGCGACAAGACTGGCCGTCCGCGAGGCCCGTCGATTGGCTCCAGATCCCGCGCCTCTCCAAATCGTCGGTTTCTCGAATGGCGGATCGCTCGCGCTCAAATATGCGCTGGACGCGAGCGAAGATACGCGCCTTCCTCAAGCGAGCCGTCTGATCCTGATCTCCCCGATGGTGGGGATCACCGCGTTCGCGCGCTTTGCGGGCCTGGCCGGATTGCCGGCCATTCTGCCTGCTTTTGCAAAGGCCGCCTGGCTGAGCGTTCTCCCGGAGTTCAATCCGTTCAAGTACAACTCCTTCCCTGTTAACGGCGCGCGACAATCCTGGCGGCTGACAGACGCGTTGCAGAGGCAGATCGGGCGGTTGCAGCGCGAAGGCCGGCTGTCGTCGCTCCCGCCGATCCTCACTTTCCAATCCGTGCTGGATTTCACGGTCAGCACGCGCGCGATCCTCGCCGGACTTTACGATCAAATCCCCGCCAACGGCTCGGAACTGGTGCTGTTCGACATAAATCGGAGCATGAAATTCGGGCCTCTCTTTCGTGCCTCCTCTGTCGAAAAGCTTTCTGATATCGCGCCGCCGCAGGTCAGACGCTTCAGGCTGTCGATCGTCGAAAATGTCGGCGAAGGAACAGATGACGCGCAGGAGCGCGTCACAGAGACCGGCGAGTCTTCAGCGCGCATCCGCCCGCTCGGACTCAGCTATCCGAAGGGGGTTTACTCGCTTTCGCATGTCGCCCTGCCGTTTCCGCTGAACGATTCCCTGTACGGCCTCGAGCCAGATGGCGCCGAAGATTACGGCGTGCATCTGGGGGCGCTTCCATTGCGCGGCGAGCGGGGCGCGCTCGTCGTGCCGCTCGAAGCGCTGGTCCGGATGTCGTCGAATCCGTTTTTTTCGTTCCTGCTCGCCCGTGTCGGGGAGCTATTGCCGCCGCCGCAATCGAACGCGGAGGGATCCGCAGGCGCCGGCGCGCAAGCGGATCCTTTGGCTGCCGGAAAGGTCGCGCAGCCACAAGCCGATGTCGCAAAACCTCCGGCGAAAGCTGGCGCAAAGTATTGGCGGAGAACTGATCAAAAGGTGAAAAAATAGAAATTGGGATAGGTCATTGAAATTACAATATTCTGCGTCATGCGCGCCTCCCGCGGTCCAGTCTTCTCGCTGCCTGCGAACATTTGCGAGCGACGGATATCAATGCTAGAAGTGCAGGGCTAGCACTGTTCAAGCTATTGAGTTGATTGGGAGGAGAATACAAATGGACAATGAAGAAAACAGCGTCAAGATGTCCCGCCGCTCGTTCGTCGCCGCGCTCTTCGCCGCTGCGACGATCGTCCCGGTGGTCGCACTGGATGCGTCCGATGCAGAGGCTGCGGAATCCGTAGAGCGCCAGTTCACCGGCGTCCGTCACCAGCCGCGCGTGTCGCGCCCGCGCAGCCCGACGAGAGGCTCGCGCCGTCACCGTCGCGTGGCTCGCGTTCGGCATACCGGCAAGCCGCAGCCGCGCCCTGACGCCCCGGCCGCTCAGTAACCTTTTGCATCGCGCCGCCCTGCATGAGTGTGGGGGCGGCGCGATTTTTTTACCTCGCTTGGAGAAAAAAGCGCACGGGAAACGCACCGCCTGTGTCTTTTCCGGCGTCGCCAATTACGGATAAGGGCGATTATTTCGGTTGGGCGCGCGGCGCCGCTGGCGCCGTATGATGCGGCGGGTGGACCTTCAGATAGTTGTTGAGTTTTTCTTCGAGGGGCGGATCCTGTAGCAGGCCGCTCTGCACGAGGAATTCGATATTCTCCGCCTTCTTGTTCGGGTCTTCAGGCTTGATTGCTTGCATGATCAACTCGCCCTCATATTTCATATGTTCTATTTTTTGGGCGTCGCGAGCTTTTGCATTTTCGAGCTGTTCCGCGTTCCTCGTTTTTTCCTGCTCGATCTGAGCCGCCTGTTCTGAGGAGATTTTCGTTATCATGCCGCCGGCTGCGGTTATCAGCCCTGCGACAAGTGTGGCCAACACGGGTGGTTGCGCGAGAAGCGAGATCAGGTAGCTCGGCCTTCTGGCGATCTCCTCTTCCTTGATCTTTAGTTCAAGCTTCGCGGCGGCGAGTTTGACGCATTTGATTTCGGTTTCCAAATCTTCGTCGTCGGCCATCAATGTGCTCTTGTCACGGGGCGCAAGTGGAACGCGCCATAAGGGATGATCTTCCGCAGAACATAGACGGCAATCGGCGGATTGTGGAGACGAGGTTTCCCGCACTTCGGAGCGATCAGGCTGTAGTTTGAAGAATTCGTGGTTGCTCAGAAAGACCCGAACGTCGCCCCGAGCGCGATGACGGCTGCGAGCGCGATGATGGCGCCGAGGATGGCCACGACGACGATATCCAGATAGCTTTCGCTGTGCTTGCATCCGCAAATGGCGAGCAATGTTACGATCGCGCCGTTGTGCGGAAGGCTGTCGAGCGTTCCCGCGCCGATCACGGCGACACGGTGCAGCAGCGCTGGATCAATTCCCTGCTTTTCGGCAAGGCGCAGATAAGTTTCGCCGAGCGTGTCGAGAGCGATCGTCAAGCCGCCCGACGCGGAGCCGGTGAGAGAGGCGAGGATGTTTGTCGCGATCGCGAGCGAGACGAGCGGGCCGCCCTCGATCCCGAGCACCCAGTTTCGAACAGTCGCGAAAGCCGGCATGGCGGCGACGACAGCGCCGAAGCCGACGAGGCTCGCGACGCTGACGAGCGGCAGCACGGACGCTGTAACGCCGGCGTCGACACTGTCGCGAAACGCGACGAGGCGCTCCCGGTTCAGGAGGACCAGCGCGACGATCGCCACGCTGAGTGCGATGATGACCGACCACACGCCGCCAACGGCTGAGAGCGTCGTCGGACCCCAGCGCTCTTCCGAGAGGAACGAGTCGTCCATGCGCGGAATGATGCGCAGGGACATCAGCAGATTGACAGCGACGACGACGATCAAGGGCAGCGATGCGACGACGATGTTTGGTCCTGCCGCGCGCTTGCCATGCGGGAGTTCCGCAAGGTCGAACTCGCGCGCCATCGCTGCGCGCTCTCGAATGGCCTGATCCTCGGTGACGTCCACGGGCGTCGCGGCGTCGTCGCCGAAGCCTTCGCCGCGTCGGCGGGCCGACGCTTCGGCGCGCAAGAGCCACCACATGCCGAAACCGAGCATGATGAGCGAGGCGATGACGCCGAGGCCGGGAGCGGCGAAGGCGGTCGTGCCGAAGAACGGCATGGGAATCGCGTTTTGAATCGCAGGCGTCCCGGGTAGCGCCGACATGGTGAAGGTCGACGTTCCGAGCGCGATCGCCGCTGGAGCCAGGCGCCTGGGCGTTCCGGCCTTGCGGAACAATTCCTGCGCCATGGGCGCCAGAACGAAAAAGGCGACGAAAAGACTAACGCCGCCATATGTCACGAAGGCCCCTGCGAGGACGACCGAGAGAATGGCGCGCCGGGCGCCGAATTTCTCGGCCATGAAATTGGCGATGACGGTCACCGAGCCGCTATCGTCCATCAATTTGCCGAAGAGCGCGCCGAGCAGGAAGATCGGAAAGAACTGCGCCATGAAACGCGCGGCGCCGTTCATGAATGTGACCGTCCAGTGCGCGAGCAGCGGCTCGCCGGAGAAGAGCGCCGCGACGAGCGCGGCCGCCGGCGCCAGCAGCAAGACGCTCCAGCCGCGGTAGGCGAACCAGATGAGAACGGCAAGCGCGATCAATATGCCCAGGAGACCCATCGGTCATATCCCTTCAAGGAGGTTGTCCAGGTCGAGCGTCGATCGGCGCCCCAGATCGTCTCCGTGCGTCGATAGAAAGGCTTCCGCCGAGCGGCGCCCTTCGTCGCGCAGCATGCAAAGGAAATTCCATTCCGATAGGAGTTTCGACGACGCGTTGAGATCCGTCATCATTTGCGAGGCAATACGGTGGATGCGCATGTTCGCCCATCGCGCGCCCTCGCGACAGCCCGGATCGGACGCCTGACGCAGCATCGCGATCATTCGGAGTTCCTTCAGCAGAACGGCGTTGAAGGACACTTCGTTCAGCCGGTTCAAAATGCTCATCGCCGAACGCGGCTTTTCCCTACGTTCCACGGGATTGATCTGCACGAGAATGGTGTCTTGCGACTCGCATTCCCGCACGAGCGGCGTAATCGTGGGATTGCCAGAATATCCGCCGTCCCAATATTCCTCGCCATCGATTTCGATCGCCCGGAAGAAGGTCGGCAGGCAAGCGGAGGCGAGTATCGCGTCGGGCGTCAGGTCGCGGTTGCGAAACACGCGGGCGCGTCCGGTGGAAACGTTGGTCGCCGTGACGAAAATTTTTATCGGCGCGTCCGGCAGCAGCTCGAAGTCCACGACGTCGGCCAGAATTTGTCGAAGCGGGTTCCCGCTCGTCGCCACGAAGTCGTAGGGCGACACGAAGCGAGACATCATGTCCATTGCGATGAAGGCGGGCGACGAGTCGAGCGTCCAGCGTCCCAGCAAAATATCCATCGGGCTGCGCTGCAAGGGGCTGAGACGTCCTGCCTCCGAGACCCGCCGCCAGAAAAACTCCAGCGCCTCTCGCGCGCCCGAACTGCCTGCCTTCGCGTGGCCGCTGATCAGCACGGCTGCGTTCATGGCGCCGGCGGACGTCCCGGATATCCCCTCGATTTTGAGGCGTTCCTCCTGCAGCAGCCGATCGAGAACGCCCCAGGTATATGCGCCATGAGCCCCGCCGCCCTGCAGCGCGAGATCTACCGAGATGACGTCGGCTGGCATTTTTCTCCCTTCGATCGCGTCGAGGAGGTCGGTTGTCTTTCGGCAACCGGGAGGAGAGAAAATCTGACGCGGAGCGCTCCAGTCAGAACAAGCTTCCTTCGGAAATTGCGCGAAGCGCCAA
The DNA here is from genome assembly GCF_049675845.1 of Methylocystis parvus. GTDB lineage: Bacteria > Pseudomonadota > Alphaproteobacteria > Rhizobiales > Beijerinckiaceae > Methylocystis > Methylocystis parvus_A. The sequence goes on along the minus strand of NZ_CP187161.1, from coordinate 1,502,872 downwards.
TCCGAGAGCGATAAGCCCCCAACCCTTGAACAGCAGGTCCACGCCAAGGAGCGTGCCGATCAGCCACGCGCCCGTGAACGGCCATCCAGAGAGGAGGAAGCCGCCAAGCATGAGCGCCAATACGCCCTGGGTCGCGTAGATCCAGAAATTGTCGATATGGGAGGCATAGGCGAAGCCGAGGATCAATATGCCCTCTACGATGAAATAAAAGGCGGCCAGCAGGGCAAGCGTTTCGGCGCCGACCATGGGCCGGGTCAACAGCATGACGCCGATGACGAAGACAAGGGCGGCCCACAGAAGATGGATTGCGAAATCGGTCCAGAAGCCCGCGGCCGCTATGGCGAACAGGAAGATGGCGATCGCGCTGGTGATCAGTATGACCCCAAGGAAACCGACAGCGACGACCGTCGCCGCACGCGCGCGAACAATGGCGAGAATGCCGAGCGCGCCAATCAGGACGCCCAGTGCGACAACCCACCCCCAGTGAATCGCGAGCAAGTCAGGAGCTTCGGAAACGAAAACGTCGAACTGGCGCTGCATATGAGTTTCCCGGATTTATTACTGTGCGATTGTTCCCCATGTAAATTACGATTACAAGTTGTTGTTCTCTATTTTTCGTTGAAGCTGATGGAAATAAGAAAGCGGCTCCTAGGCAAGTCCGCCGCGCTACCCGTCGGCGTCGAATGAAACATGCGCCGTTCTATGCGCACTCGGCGATGGCTGGGGGGGCGCGCTCAAGGCGGGTATCCAACCCCAGCCTTCGGTCCGCGTTTCTCGTAATAAAGCTCGATTTCCAGCTTCAGTATTTCCTGAAGAGCCTTCGTCATCGCGCGCGCAAAAATGGGACTTGATCCGGTCCCCAGGACGATCTCCGGCGGGAAACGTCCATCAAGAAACGCCAGCCTGGGCGGTATGTCCTGTATGATCCAATTTATGGCGTCGTCGGGGAGCTCCCTTTCCTTCAACATCTGTTGAACGGCTCCGATCAACATCGCCAACTCTGCGCTCCGCTTCATAGGTCGACCCTTGCCTGGCATGCTTGCAACTTTTCACGGGGCCGTGGCCACACACGCCCGCACAGCCTGAAGGTTCTGGTTATCAAGGCCATCCATGACGGGGGCGGAACTTTCGGGGGCGCCTTTGGCGTCGGGAAGCGAGCGGACGAGGTCCACGAGGCGGCAAGGCGCCGGCCGCCTCAACAGGCCGTCGTAAAGGGCGCGCAACTGAAGGTCGATCGCGGCCTGCTCGGGCGGCGTGCGCCCTCGAACAATGACTGTCGATGGCGGTAGAGGATCGCCTGCGTGAACAGCCGGACCGAGTGAGTAGCCGTAAGCAATCAATGGTGTTACGCGCATCGAACTTGCCCATGGAGGTATTTGACGCAAACAAGCTCGGGCGCGCTCATGGTTAAAATGTGATTAAGCTAAAATTCGAGCGTTAATTATTCTGAAACATGGTTAACGGTCCGCGCCCGATCCTGATGCCGCGATCTGCGCGCCATTAGGCGGATTGATGGGACACGCCGCAGCCAGGGCGTGGTTCATATTCGTTCGAGATGTCGACGGTCCACGCTCCAGCCCAGCGTCATCCGCCTGGCCGTCCAATATGAGCGCGGAGGCCATGAAAAAGGCCGCTACGGTCCTGCGCCCAGCATCACGCGCAGGATAAGCACAGTTCCTATGACAAGGCCGGCAAGGGCGATCGTGTGTTCGATCATTGGCGCGCACTCAACTCCATCGCCACGGCGGGTGATGAGAGAGGAAACGCAAAAGCCCGAGTAAAGTTGCGCGGCAAGCGCCGGCAAGAGCGATGGGCGCCGCCGATTTCGCCTTTGGCCGTCGGCTCCAAGCGCGGGCTTGAGCAGTCTTTAGCTCTATATGTGGGGAGATCGGATAGCTAGGAACAAAGACGCTTGCCGTGGCGATCGCATGGCGCGCCTACGAAGCAACGCTGGCCTGTCCGGCTTTTATCTTCTTGATTTTTTTTTTGGTGGAGCCAGACGGAATCGAACCGACGACCTCTTCAATGCCATTGAAGCGCTCTCCCAACTGAGCTATGGCCCCATCCTTTTTACCGGCCTCTTGGGGGAGGCTTCGGCCGACGCGCTGTCGACGGGCGGTGTATAGTTCAGGCCGGCTCGGCCTGCAAGCCCGACTTTCGATTTTATGTTGAAAAGATCACAAGCTAGGCGGCGGCCGCCGTCACGCGGTTTCTCCCCGAGGATTTCGAGGCGTAGAGCGCCTTATCGGCCCGGCGAAGCAGCGCGTCCGCATTGGCGTCGGCGCCGCGTTCGGCGAGGCCGATCGAGGTCGTGATCGGAATGGTGCGCGTCGCTTTGGCGTCGATGGGAAACTTCTCCCACTCGACCGCGGCGCGCACGCGCTCGGCCACGCGCTCCGCGACCTCGAGAGGCGTGTCCGGCATCACCACGACGAATTCCTCGCCGCCGAGGCGGCAGACCAGATCCGCGCCGCGCAGGACGCGCTTGATTCGCTGGGCGAAGGTCTTGAGCACCTCGTCGCCCGCATCGTGGCCATAGGTGTCGTTGACCGATTTGAAGTGGTCGATGTCGAGGATCATCAGCGACAAGGGCCGACCCTTGTGCGCCGCCTGATCCAGCGCATTGGCGAGATGGGTTTCGAGGAAGCGGCGGTTGTTGAGGCCGGTGAGCGCATCGACCACGGCGAGTTCGATCGCCGCCTGGACATTGTCTCGCAGGCTGTCGGTGTAGCGCTTGCGGCGCAATTGCGTGCGCACGCGCGCGACCAGTTCGTTCCTGTCGATCGGGCGCATGATGTAGTCGTTCACGCCGAGATCGAGGCCGCGCAGAACGCGCTGGCGGTCTTCCAGATCGGCGAGAATCAGGATCGGAATAGAGCGGGTCCGCTCGAGCGAGCGTAACTGGCTGCACAAGCGCAGCCCGTCGAAATCCGTAAGGTTCAGGCTCACGATCACGAGCTCGTAATTGTTCTCCGCCGCGCGGAACAGCGCCTCCTGCGGATGGCTCTCGATCTCGATATTGTGGTAGTCGCGCAGACCGGCCACGATGCGGTCGGACGAGCTGGGACGATCCTCGACGAGGAGGATGCGGCCGCGCTCGCCGTCATTGGGCTCGCGCGACGAGAGGCCGAGATTGGCGGATGTGTTGGCGCGGGCGCGCAACTCGTCGAGCATGATCTTGAGGCGCGTCAGCGACCGCACGCGGGCGATGAGGGCCATCTCGTCGACGGGCTTGGTGAGGAAGTCGTCGGCGCCGCATTCGAGGCCCCGCACGCGGTCGGCCGGCTGGTCGAGCGCCGTGACCATGACGACCGGCAGGTGCATCGTCGTCGGGTCGGCTTTCAGGCGCGTGCAGACCTCGAACCCGTCCATGCCCGGCATCATCACGTCGAGCAGGACGATGTCGCATTTCCCGTCGCGGCACAGCTCCAGCGCTTCGGGGCCGTTCGTCGCGGAGACGACGTCGAAATATTCGGCGGAAAGGCGCGCTTCCAGCAGTTTGATGTTTGGCAGCAGATCGTCAACGATCAGGACGCGTGCGGTCATATTGCTGACGTCTCCTACTTCTTTTCCGCAAGGAAAGAATTCACCGTCTCGAGGAATTTGGCCACGGAGATCGGCTTCGAGAGGTAGGCCTCGCAGCCGCCCTGGCGGATCTTTTCCTCGTCGCCCTTCATGGCGAAAGCTGTGATGGCGATGACCGGGATGTGCTTGAGCTCGTCGTCGTCCTTCAGCCAGCGCGTGACTTCGAGTCCGCTGACCTCGGGCAACTGGATATCCATAAGGATCAGGTCAGGCCGATGCTCGCGCGCCAGCGAGATCGCCTCTACGCCGCTCTTTGTGCGAAGCGTCGCGTGGCCGTTCGCCTCCAACAGATCGTTGAAGAGCTTCATATTGAGTTCGTTATCCTCTACGATGAGGACCGTCTTTTTCATGGAGCCAACTCTAGGAACGCGGCGCCTTTGAAGCGGCAAGGGGATCAAAGTCTGAGCCGTTTCATTGATCGATACCATGGGAATATTAATGAAAATCAGTCGCGAATTGCATGACTTTCATCGTCCGAAGGCGGATGAGCCGCCTGCGGACGAACTCGCCTTGCGCGCGCTCGCCTTTCTGGCGAGTGACGACGAGCGCGTCGCGCGCTTCCTTGCCCTGACCGGGCTCGACGCGGGCGACGTGCGCGACATGCTTGGCGAGCGTGGCTTTCATCTTGCGGTTCTCGATCATGTGGCGGGCGACGAAGCCATGCTTGTCGAATTCGCCGCGTCGGAGTCGCTGCCGCCCGAGTCCGTGGGACGCGCCCGGCGGGCTCTCGGCGGCGGCGACGTTTAAGCTACCGCATTCACGGTCGTTTCATTACGCTCAGGATGACGCTTCCCCGTTCTTTTGCGTGCATTCTAAATAGATCCTTAAATTCCGGCGGCGAGAGCGTCGGCTCCAGCCTTGGCGACCATGCCGTCCTCGAAGGATTGCACCCCGGAGACGCCGATCGCGCCGACGACCTGGCCTTCGTGGATGAGCGGCAACCCGCCTTCCACAGGCGTGATATGGGGCAGGCTGAGCAGCGCCACGCGGCCGCCGGCGACGGTTTCCTCCAGCGACTTGGTCGGTCGTTTGAACAGCGCCGCGGACCGAGCCTTCGCCTGGGCGATGTCGCAGGAGGCCGGCTGCACGCCGTCGAGGCGCTCCAGATAGATGGGCAATCCGGCGTCGTCGACGATCGCGATGACCACGCTCCAACCGTTCCGCTGCGCTTCCTGGGCGGCGGCCGCCGCGACGCGCTTGGCGTCGGCGAGCGTGAGGACGAACTTCATTTTCATTGTTTCTCCTTGGCGATCGACGCCGGACTTGCGCCCATTCCACGCCTCGACTAGGGAAAATTTGCGAGGCCGGGAGGGACTTCCCACGGCTGGACGGCGAGCGCAACGTGCGCCGTCAGCGCTGGGAGGCGCAAGAACGATGCTCACCATGCCCGCGCCGGAGCCGGACATTCTCGCGCGGCGGGAGGAGTTGATCGGGCGGCTGCGCGACATCCTCCCGGCGGGCAATCTCATTGTCGACGAGACGGCGCGGCGCGCCTATGAGTGTGACGCCTTCACCATGTATCGCGCGCTGCCCCTCGTTGTTGCGCTCCCCGAGACCGTGCCGCAAGTCAGCGCCATTCTCGCGCTTGCGGCCGAGATGAACGTCAAGATCGTGCCGCGCGGTGCCGGCACGTCGCTCTCCGGCGGCTCCATGCCGCTCGAAGACGGCATTCTGCTTGGCATGTCGAAGTTCAACCGCATCCTCGAGGTCGACTACGAGAATCGCTGCGCGCGCGTGCAGCCGGGCGTCCAGAACCTCGCCATTTCCAAGGCCGTGGAGGGCAGGGGCTTCTATTACGCGCCGGATCCGTCCTCGCAGATCGCCTGCTCCATCGGCGGCAATGTCGCGGAGAACGCCGGCGGCGTGCATTGCCTGAAATACGGGCTGACGACAAATAACATTCTTGGCCTCGAGGTCGTCCTGATGGGCGGCGAGGTCATTCGGCTCGGCGGCAAGCATCTCGACAGCGAAGCTTACGACGTTCTGGGGTTGATGACCGGCTCCGAGGGCCTGCTCGGCGTCGTCACGGAGGTCACTGTCCGCATCCTGCAAAAGCCGGCCGTGGCGCGCGGCCTTCTCGTCGGCTTTCCCAGCGTCACGGCCGGCGCGCGCTTCGTCGGCGCGGTGATTGCGCGGGGGATCATTCCCGGCGGCATGGAGATGATGGACAAGAAGACCATCCACGCGGTCGAGCGCTTCCAGCCCTGCGGCTATCCGCTCGACGCCGAGGCGATCGTCATCGTCGAGCTCGACGGCACGCAGGCGGAGGTCGATCATCTCGTCGGCGTGGTGGAGGACATCGCCCGCGCGGAAGGCGCGACGACGACCAAGGTCTCGCACAGCGAGGCCGAGCGTCTGCAGTTCTGGGCGGGCCGCAAGAACGCTTTTCCGGCGGTCTCCTGCATCAAGCCCGACTATCTCTGCATGGACGGCACCATTCCGCGCGCGCGCCTCCCCGAGGTGCTGGAAGGCATGGATGCGATCGCGAAACGCGAGGGGTTGCAAGTCGCCAATGTCTTCCATGCGGGCGACGGCAATCTGCATCCGTTGATCCTCTACGACGCGTCCATTGAAGGTGACGTGGAGCGCGCCGAGCGCGTGGGCTTCGACATCCTGCGCCTCTGCGTCGCCGTCGGCGGCGTGCTCACCGGCGAGCATGGCGTCGGCGTCGAAAAGCGCGACCTGATGGGCGAGATGTTCAACGAGACGGATCTGGAGCAGCAGATGCGCGTCAAATGCGCCTTCGACTCCATGAACCGGCTCAATCCGGGCAAGGTCTTCCCCACGCTGCATCGCTGCGCCGAATTCGGCATGATGCATGTCTCGGGCGGCAAGACGCCTTTCCCCGATTTGCCGAGATTTTGATGAGCGCCGCCACCCACGAGATACGCGACGCCACTGACGCGGCCGAAGCGCTGGAAGGCGCCAATGCGCGCAAGACGCCCTTCGCCATTGTCGGCGCCGGCACGAAGAAACGGCTTGGCCGACATGCGCCGCATCCGCAGGAATTGTCGACGCGCGCGCTTACGGGCGTCACGCTTTACGAGCCGGAGGAGCTTGTTATTTCCGCGCGCGCCGGCACGCCCTTGCGCGAAATCGAGACGCTGCTCGATGCGCACAATCAGCAGCTCGCCTTCGAGCCGATGGATTACGCGCCGCTCCTCGGCGGCGCGATAAAAAGCGCCACGATCGGCGGAGTCATCGCCGTGAACGCATCCGGACCGCGCCGCATCAAGGCCGGCGCCGCGCGCGACCATCTCCTGGGCTTCCACTGCGTCACGGGGCGCGGCGAGATCGTGAAGTCGGGCGGACGCGTGATGAAGAACGTCACGGGCTACGATCTCTCCAAGCTCGTCTGCGGGTCATATGGCACGCTCGCGCTTCTGACCGAGGTGACTCTGAAAGTGTTGCCCAAGGCCGAGACCGAGCAGACGCTGTTGGTTCTCGGCCTCGACGAAGCGCAAAGCCTCGCGGCCCTGCGCCGCGCCTCCGGCACGTCAAACGAAGTCTCGTCGCTCGCCCTGCTGCCGGCCGGGCGCGAACCGCTCGGCTATGGCGAGAACGCCGCCTTGCTGCGTCTCGAAGGCCCTGAGATTTCCGTCGCCACGCGCCGCGACGCGCTCATCGCCGAACTTGGCGAAACCGGCGCGCATTTCGAAACCTTGCCGCACGCAGAGTCTGTCGCGCTCTGGGCCTCGCTGCGCGACGCGGCGCCGATCGCGTCTCTGACGGGCAAGGTCTGGCGCATCTCCGTCGCGCCGACGGACGGATATAAGGTCATCGAAAAACTGCGCCGCGCAGGCGCGCCAATCCTCGCGCATTTCTACGACTGGGCGGGGGGGCTGATCTGGCTCTGCCTCGAGAGCGAAGCGGATGCTCATGAGGCGGCTGTCCGCGCCGCCATCGACGCCCATGGCGGACACGCAACGCTCATCCGCGCGTCGGACGAGGTGCGGGCGCGCGTGGAGGTGTTTCATCCGCAGCCCGCGCCGCTCGCCGCGCTCACGAAGCGCGTGAAGGAGAGTTTCGATCCCGCTCATATTCTGGAGCGCGGCCGCATGCGCGAGGCCTTCTGATGCAGACGCATTTCTCGCTCGCCGCGCTCGCCGATCCGGACATGGCGCAATCGCAGAAGATCCTGCGCGCCTGCGTCCATTGCGGCTTCTGCACCGCGACCTGTCCGACCTATCTGCTTACCGGCGACGAGCTCGACAGCCCGCGCGGCCGCATCTATCTCATCAAGGAGATGCTGGAGAATGAGCGTCCGGCCGATGCGCGCACGGCGCGGCACATTGACCGCTGCCTCTCCTGCCTCTCTTGCATGACGACCTGTCCGTCGAGCGTGCATTACATGCATCTCGTCGATCACGCGCGGGCGCATATCGAGAAGACCTATCAGCGCCCCTTCGCGGACAAAGCGCTGCGCGGCTTGCTCGCCTTCGTGCTGCCGCGTCCGGCTCTGTTCCGGGTGGCGTTGCGCGCTGCGAAACTCGTCGCTCCATTCGCCGGATTCCTGCCGCCCCGCCTGCGCGCGCTCTTCGCGCTCGCGCCCAAGACGTTGCCCGCGCCTTCTGATGTGGATAGCCCGCAGGTCTTTCCGGCGCAGGGCGAGCGCAAAATGCGCGTCGCCTTGCTGAACGGCTGCGCGCAGACGGTGCTGGACACGCGCATCAACGAAGCGACCGTGCGACTGCTGACGCGGCATGGCGTGGAGGTCGTGGTGGCGGAAGGCGCGGGCTGTTGCGGGGCGCTGCCGCATCATCTCGGCAAGGTCGACCAGTCCCACGCCTTCGCGCGCAGGAATATCGAAGCCTGGACGCGGGAGATCGAGTCAAGCGGGCTCGACCACATCGTCGTCAACACCTCGGGCTGCGGAACGAGCGTAAAGGATTACGGCTTCATGTTCCGCAACGATTCGGCGCTTGCTGAAAAAGCCGCGCGCATTTCAACGCTGACCTGCGATGTGAGCGAAATCATCGAGAAGCTCGATCTGCAATCGGGGTCGGCCCCGCGCCTCAAGGTCGCCTACCACTCCGCTTGCTCGCTCCAGCATGGCCAGAAAATCACGCGCCAGCCGGTCGAAGCCCTCGCGCGCGCGGGCTTCGAGGTCGTCGCCGTGCCGGAGGGGCACATCTGTTGCGGCTCGGCGGGAACCTACAACCTGCTTCAGTCCGAGATGGCCGACCAGCTTCGCGCGCGAAAGGTCGCCAATATAGAGAGCGTCGCGCCCGATGTGATCGCCGCCGGCAATCTCGGCTGCATGGTGCAGATCGGCGCCGGGACGGCGGTGCCGATCGTTCACACGGTCGAGCTTCTGGACTGGGCGACGGGCGGGGCGAAGCCGCAGGGGCTTCGCGGCTGAGTTGCTGCGATCGGCGGCGCCAAAACTAAGGTCCGGTTGGCGACAGACGACCGAGGCGGCCTCGTCCTTCGAGACGCGAGCTTCGCTCGCTCCTCAGGATGAGGCCTGAGTGCTCTTCGCGGAATAAGAAGCCCCTCGTGTTGGGGAGCTTGCACAGCAAGCGTCTCGAAGCAGGAGGGGCGTCTACATGATGTTGTCGGCAGACAACAATTAGCGCTTACCTCAAGAACCCCACAATATCCTTCACCGCGTTCATGTTCTCACGCGCAATCGCCCGGGCGCGTTCGGAGCCGTCGCGCAGCACCTGGTCGATATAGCCTTCGTCCGCGCGGATGCGGCGCATCTGGGCGGTGATGGGGGACAGCTTCGCGACGGCAAGATCGACGAGCGCGTTCTTGAAGGTCGAGAAATTCGAGCCGCCGAATTCGTTGAGAATGTCCGCCTTGCTGCGCCCGGAGAGCGCGGCGAATATGCCGACGAGATTGTCGGCCTCGGGGCGTCCTTCGAGACCCTTTTCCTCGGAGGGCAGGGGCTCGGGATCGGTCTTCGCCTTCTTCACCTTCTGCGCGATCTGGTCCGCGTCGTCGGAGAGATTGATGCGCGAATAGTCGGAGGCGTCGGATTTCGACATTTTCTTCGTGCCGTCGCGCAGGCTCATGACGCGCGTCGCCGGGCCGGAGATCAGCGGCTCGGGCAGGGGGAAGAAGGCGCCGCCGAAGCCGTTGCGCTCGATCGAGGCGCCGAAGTCGTTGTTGAACTTCTGCGCAATGTCGCGCGCCAGCTCCAGATGCTGCTTCTGGTCGTCGCCGACCGGCACGTGAGTCGCGCGATAAATGAGGATGTCGGCCGCCATCAGCACGGGATAGTCGAGCAGGCCCACGGAAGCGTTCTCGCGGTCCTTGCCGGCCTTGTCCTTGAACTGCGTCATGCGGTTCAGCCAGCCGATGCGGGCGACGCAGTTCAGAACCCAGGCAAGCTCGGCGTGCTCGGGCACCTGGCTCTGGTTGAAAACAATGTTCTGCTTGGGGTCGATGCCGCAGGCGAGAAAGGCCGCCGCGATCTCGCGGGTGTTGTTTCGCAGCTCGATCGGGTCCTGCGGCACGGTGATGGCGTGCAGGTCGACGACGCAATAAAGGCACTCGAAAGCCTTCTGCAATTCGACGAATTTGACGATGGCGCCGAGATAATTGCCGAGGTGCAGATTGCCGGTGGATTGCACGCCGGAAAAGACGCGCTGCGGGAAAGTGGACATGGGATGCGCCGTCGAGGTTGAGGAACTTTGGCCGGGGTTATGACAATGCCGGGCCGTCGGCGCAAGAGGCCCCTATTTGGGAGAGCCGCTCATTTCGGGCCTCCAGTACTGTTTAATCGCGGTGAGTAACTGAGCTGACGTCAGCCCAAGCAAGAACTCCGACAGAAATACGGGGGTCCCGTACATTGCAAGATTGGCCCGCAGCGCAGGCCGTTTCAGTGGGCTTGCAGCGCTGATCAACGTTTCCGGGTCTGAAACATGAATCGCCAACATGCCTTGACCGTTGACCTCGGCCCGGCTGAATCCATTTATCTGCGACCATCTTATGAGGCCGACGCCGAGCGCCGACGAATTGTCGTGAATGCCGTATTCGTCCACAACGAGGAGCGGTCGTTTGTCGCGCAGCTTATACAACGCAAACAAGCCGCAGACGCCGAAAAACGGGACGCCGACATAAGCCGCGAACTCACCCTTCAAACCGACTTAACCGTAGGGCAAAGTTCCTACCCAGAGGCATGTGGCGGCAAGTAAAAGCGAGCCGAGCGCCAGCAGAGCTAACTTCATGCGATTTTGTTGGATGACAAGAGCCATGCAATCCCCCTCTGAAATAACTCCCTCAAATTAGCGGGAGAGAGCGGGTTCGTCACGGCTCTTGCCTGTTACAGAATAAACCGGCTCAAATCCCGGTTTTTCGCCAGATCGCCAATATGCTTCTCGACAAAGGCGCCGTCGATGACGATCGTCTCGCCCGCGCGGTCGGAGGCGGTGAAGCTGATGTCGTCCAGGACGCGCTCCATCACCGTCTGCAGGCGGCGCGCGCCGATATTTTCGACGGAGGTGTTCACCGCCACAGCCACCTTTGCGATCGCGTCGATGGCCGAGGGCGCGAATTCCAGCGTTACGCCTTCCGTGCCCATCAGCGCCACATATTGCTTGGTGAGGCACGCTTCCGTTTCGGTGAGAATGCGGCGGAAATCTTCCTCGTTCAGCGAGGCGAGCTCGACGCGGATCGGCAGGCGGCCCTGCAGCTCGGGCAGCAGGTCCGAGGGCTTCGCGACGTGGAAGGCGCCCGAGGCGATGAAGAGCATGTGGTCGGTCTTCACCGGCCCGTGCTTCGTCGCGACGGTGGTGCCCTCGATCAGCGGCAGCAGGTCGCGCTGAACGCCCTCGCGCGACACGTCGGCGCCGCCGCGGCCGTCGCGCGCGCAGATCTTGTCCATCTCGTCGATGAAGACGATGCCGTTGTTCTCGACCTCATGGATCGCTTCACGGACGCTGGCCTCCTGGTCGATGAGCTTGTCGCTCTCTTCCGCGATCAGCGGCGTGCGCGCTTCCTGCACGGTGAGCTTGCGCGGCTTGCCGCGCTGCATCTTGCCGAAAATGTCGCCGAGCGAGAAGGCCGAGACGCTGCCGCCGCCGGGCATGTTCGGCAATTCGAACATGGGCATGTTGCCGCTTGACTGCTGCAGTTCGACCTCGACTTCCTTGTCCTCCAGTTCGCCGTCGCGCAGTCGTTTGCGGAAGGTCTCACGGGTATTGGGCGATGCGGCGGGGCCGACCAGCGCGTCGAGCAGGCGTTCCTCGGCGGCCTTTTCGGCGCGCGCCTGCACGTCCTTGCGGCGGCGCTCCTTCACCATGACGAGCGCGACCTCGATGAGATCGCGCACGATCTGTTCAACGTCGCGGCCGACATAGCCGACCTCGGTGAATTTCGTCGCTTCGACCTTGAGGAACGGCGCATTGGCAAGCCGCGCGAGACGCCGCGCGATCTCGGTTTTGCCGCAGCCCGTCGGGCCGATCATGAGGATGTTCTTGGGCATCACCTCTTCGCGCATCTGCCCTTCGAGCTGCAGACGGCGCCAGCGGTTGCGCAGCGCAATGGCGACCGCGCGCTTGGCGTCCTGCTGCCCGACGATGAAGCGGTCAAGTTCGGAGACGATTTCGCGGGGAGAGAAGTCGGCCATTTAGATTTTCTCCACCACGATGTTGTGGTTCGTATAGACGCAGATGTCGGCGGCGATGTTCATGGCGCGGCGCGCGATGGTCTCCGCGTCCGCGTCGGTGTCGATCAGCGCGCGGCCGGCGGCGAGCGCGTAATTGCCGCCCGACCCGATGGCCGCGACCGCTCCGCCTTCCCAGGCTTCCGGCTCCAGCACGTCGCCCGAGCCTGTCAGCACGAGCCCAACCTGCCTGTCGGCGACAAGCATCATCGCCTCCAGCCGGCGCAGATAGCGGTCCATGCGCCAGTCCTTGGCGAGTTCCACGCAGGCGCGGGTGAGCTGCCCCGGATATTGCTCGAGCTTGGTTTCCAGCCGCTCGAAAAGCGTGAAGGCGTCGGCGGTGGCGCCGGCGAAGCCTGCAATGACCTCTCCCTTGCCGAGCCGGCGCACCTTCTTGGCGTTGCCCTTCATGATCGTCTGGCCGAGGCTGACCTGCCCGTCGCCGGCGATGACGGTTTCGCCCTGTTTCTTCACCAGAATGATGGTCGTCGCATGCATGAGGGGCGACTTCTCGCGTTCGCTTTCCATTCGTGCCTTCCCGCAAATATGTCAGGCGGATGTAGGAGCTTGGCGCCGCTTGAGCAAGGGCGGGGAGGGGAGGGGCGCTCCAGCGTGAGCGTTACGGCGTGGCATGGACGAAGCCGCGCGGGGCGCTACTCTGAATTGCAGAGCCGCGGCGCGATCACGAACCAAGAATATCGCCGCGAATAAAGGAAACGCGACATGCGTAAGATCTCCATCTTCATCGCAGCGTCCATGCTGGCGACGACTGCGCCCGCGATGGCGCAAAGCGAAGAGCGCCGTGAACATAGCGCCATGCAGCATATCGGCGGCCACTGGCGTCATTCGCATCGGGACTGGAGCGAGCAGGAAGGACGCCACGTTCACAGCGTCTGCTGGGATTGGGACGCCGCGCAGGGCTGGGTCTGGACCTGCAACCGCTGATAGACGGGCCCGCCGGAAGTCGGCGGGCCGCCTCCGGCGAACCGGCGTCGCTCACTTGCCGGCAAACCTGTCCGCGATTTCCTGCGCCTCCTTCACAAGCTCGGGGAAGAAAGCCTCTTTCGGCGCGCGCTCGCCGATGCAGGCGCGATAGTCGCGATCGCCCTTCTCCTGTTCGGCGGTATAGGAATTGAAGACGTTCTCGTCCTTGGCGCCGCTCGCCTGATATTTCTTGAAGAGGGCGTCGGCCTTCTTCTCCGATTCCTTCCACACCGCGTCGCAGGCCGCGACAGGCTTGAATTTTTTGGCCTGCTCTTCGGCGATGTAGATCTTTCCGTCCTTGCGGATGGCGACGATGATTTCCTGATTGGGATTGGGGCCGATATCCTGCGCCCAGCCGCCGACGAGGGCGGCGGCGAAGGTCGCGCCCTCGGGCTTCGTTATCGGCAAAGCGGCGGTCTTGCTGAACGCGGCATCCTCCCCGACGGCGGCGGTGATGAAATCGTCGTCCGCCAGCGCCTCGTCGATCGTGGGCGGCGCCTTGCGCTTTTCCTTCCACCAATCTTCCCTGGCGAGCCATTTCGTCGTGAGCCCGTCGGTCGTCACATAGACCTGCGGGCCCTCGTCGCCGTTCATGAAGCGCAGCCCGTCGAGGCCGCCGGAGCCCACCTCATTGTCGGAGAGGCTCTCAAAGCCGATCTTCCCCTTGGCCGGGTAGGGCTTGACCGAGAGGTCGCCTATAATGGCCTGAAGCCGCTTCTCCAGATCGGCCAGCGCCTTCTGGTCGATCTTGCTCACGTCTGCGTCGGGCTTCTTCTCCTCGATCTTCTTGATCTTGGCGATAGCCGCGTCGCGGGCCGCCACGTAGTCCTCCTCGGGGGTCCCGGCGACGGCCGAAAGGCCCAGCAGGAGCGCGGGCAGGGCAAGAAGCGCTGGTCTCATATTATCCCCCCTGAAAACGGTCCATTCGCTGGACCTTTGGCGCGATCATAGGACGCGCCGCGAAAAAGTGGGAACCGGTTTTTCGCCCAGGGCGCGCGCTCGGAATCCGGCGCGCCCGCCAAATGGCCAGCGGCCCGCAGGGGCCATCCAGACGGGTGGCGCGGTTGCGACGAAATTGCTACAAGCGGCGCGCGCCCGGCTGGATCGGGCCGTGTCCTTCGGAAGGCCTTTTCTCGATGCGCAGCGCCAAAATCGAGCGCAACACCAAGGAAACCGCGATCACCGTCGTCGTCGACCTCGACGGCGCGGGGAAATCCGACATTTCGACGGGCATCGGCTTTTTCGACCATATGCTCGACCAGATCGCCCGCCACGCGCCGCTCGATCTGACGGTGCTCGCCAAGGGCGACCTGCACATTGACGGCCACCACACGGTGGAGGATGTCGGCCTCGCTCTCGGGCAGGCGGTGGACAAGGCGCTGGGCGACCGCAAGGGAATCGCCCGCTACGGCGACGCCCATGTTCCGCTCGACGAGGCGCTGACCCGCGTCGTTATCGACGTCTCGGGCCGGCCCTTCCTCGTCTACGACGTCAATTTCCCGGCCGAGCGAATCGGCGAGTTCGACACCGAGCTGATGCGCGAATTCTTCCAGGCTTTCGCCGTGCAGGCGCGGATCGGGCTGCACATCGACAGTCTGAAAGGCGTCAACAGCCATCATATCGCCGAAAGCGCCTTCAAGGGTTTCGCCCGCGCCTTCGGCAAAGCGGTCGCGATCGACCCGCGCCGCGTTCAGGGCGAGGCGCCCTCCACCAAGGGCACGCTGACCGCCTGATCGGCGGTCGGCTCGAGCGTCCAGACGAGGAGGGGAGGCCATGGCCGTTTTCACCGTTCATCTGCCGCCGGCCGGCGAGGCCGAGCCGGAGAAGATCAGGTTCTTGCGCGAAGGTTATTCCTGGCCGGCTTTCATCTTCGGCCCCTTCTGGCTGCTCTGGAAGCGCGCCTGGGTCGCCGCCATTGGCTGGACGCTGCTCCTCGTCGCCATCGGCGCCGCGGGCTATGTGTTCAAGATGCCGAAGGACGCGACGTCCTTCATCGGTTTGGCCGCCGCCCTGATTCTCGGCTTCGAGGGCGACCGCGTCATTGCATGGTCCTTGCGTCGGCACGGCTATGAGGAGACGGACGTGGTGATCGCCGACAATGTGGAGGAGGCCGAGGAGGTCTATTTCGGCCGCCGGCGCGCATCCTCGCCCCAAACGCTTCCCGCGGAGAGCGGCGCTTGACGACAGTCGTCATCGATTACGGTTCCGGCAATCTGCATTCGGCGCAGAAGGCCTTCGAGCGCGCCGCCCGCGAGGCGGGTCTCGACGGCGCCATCAATGTCACGAACGACCCCGACGCGGTGCGTAAGGCCGAGCGCGTCGTGCTGCCGGGCGTCGGCGCCTTCGCGGATTGCCGCGGAGGTCTGCTCGCTCTGCCGGGTCTCTATGACGCGCTTCAGGAAGCGACGATCCAGCGCGGCCGGCCGTTCCTCGGCATTTGCGTCGGCATGCAGCTCTTGGCCGCGCGCGGCCTTGAGCATGGCGAGACGCCGGGCATGGACTGGATCGGCGGCGACGTCGTCGCGATCGAGCCGAAAGACCCGTCGCTCAAAATCCCGCATATGGGCTGGAACACGCTGTCGCTGACGCGCGCGCATCCGGTTTTCGACGGCATCCCGACGGGCGAGACGGGCCTGCACGCCTATTTCGTCCATTCCTATCATCTGACGCCGGCGGACCCCGCCCATGTGCTCGCGACGACCGATTACGGCGCGCCGCTCACGGCGTCCGTCGCGCGCGACAATCTCGTCGGCGTGCAGTTCCATCCCGAAAAGAGCCAGAGGCTCGGCCTCGCGCTCATCGCCAATTTCCTGAGGTGGCGCCCGTGATTCTGTTTCCCGCGATCGATCTGAAAGAAGGCCAGTGCGTCCGTCTCGCGCAAGGCGACATGGACCGCGCCACGGTCTTCAACGACGATCCCGCCGAGCAGGCCCGCGCCTTCGAGCGCCAGGGCTTCGAATATCTGCATGTGGTCGATCTCGATGGCGCCTTCGCCGGCGCGCCGCGCAACGCGGCGGCCGTCGAGGCCATTCTCGGCGCGCTGACCATTCCGGTGCAGCTCGGGGGCGGCATTCGCGACATGCGCACGCTCTCCGGCTGGCTCGACAAGGGCGTCACCCGCGTCATCATCGGCACGGCGGCGGTGAAGGACCCGTCCTTCGTGCGCGAGGCCGCGCGGCTTTATCCAGGCCGCGTCGCGGTCGGCATCGACGCCAAGGACGGCATGGTCGCCGTCGACGGTTGGGCGAAGACGACGCGCATGTCGGCGCTCGATCTCGGCAAGAGCTTCGAGGATGCTGGCGTCGCGGCCATCATCTACACCGACATCGCGCGCGACGGGATTCTGACGGGCCTGAACATCGAGCAGACGCTCGCGCTCGCCAATGCGCTGACGATCCCCGTCATCGCCTCCGGCGGCCTCGCGTCCCTCGCGGATATCGAGCGCCTCGTGCAGCCGGACTGCGCCAAGCTCGCCGGCGCCATTACGGGCCGCGCGCTTTATGACGGGCGGCTCGATCCGGCGGAAGCGCTGGCGTTGATCAAGAAGGCGCGCGCGTGATGAGTCCAACCGCCAAGATCGTGGTTGACGCCCCTCGCGCTTCGAGACGCTTGCTGCGCAAGCTCCTCAGCATGAGGGGCTCCTTTGACCTGCGTCGCACGCTTAGGCCTCATCCTGAGGAGCGAGCGAAGCTCGCGTCTCGAAGGACGAGGCCGCCTCGGGCGTTGACTCGCGACCTGCGGGCCACTCGCATAACGCGTGAGGTCGCCTGATGCTCAAAGCACGCGTCATTCCCTGCCTCGACGTGAAGGAAGGCCGCGTCGTCAAGGGCGTCAATTTCGTCGATCTGCGCGACGCCGGCGACCCGGTCGAATGCGCCATCGCCTATGACGCCGCCGGCGCCGACGAACTCTGCTTCCTCGACATCACCGCCAGTCATGAAAATCGCGGCATCCTGCTCGACGTCGTGCAGCGCACGGCGGAAGCCTGCTTCATGCCGCTCACCGTCGGCGGCGGCGTGCGGACGCTGGACGACATTCGCAATCTGCTCCTCGCCGGCGCAGACAAGGCGTCGATCAACACGGCCGCCGTGTCAAACCGGCAGTTCGTGCGCGAGGCGGCGGAGAAGTTCGGCGCGCAATGCATCGTCGTCGCCATCGACGCGAAGCAGGTCGGCCCCGGCAAATGGGAAATCTTCACCCATGGCGGCCGCCGTCCCACCGGCATCGACGCGGTGGAATACGCGCGCGAAGTGACGGCGCTGGGCGCGGGCGAAATCCTGCTCACCTCGATGGATCGAGACGGCGCGAAGATCGGCTTCGACATTGCGCTGACGCGCGCCGTGGCGGACGCCGTGACCGTGCCGGTGATCGCCTCGGGCGGCGTCGGCAATCTCGATCACCTCGTCGCCGGCATTCGCGAGGGCCATGCGACGGCGGTGCTGGCCGCATCGATTTTCCACTTCGGCGAATATACGATCCCGCAAGCGAAGCGGCACATGGCGGCGGCGGGACTGCCGATGCGGCTCGATGGTTTGGAGGCGGCGTGATGATTGAATGTGTTGCCACGGGACACGCCCCCTCCCTGTCCCTCCCCCGCAAGCGGGAGAGGGAACGCTCGCGATTAACGCTGTCGATGAAGGCCGCGCTGTGCTCCCTCTCCCGCAGAGCGGGGGAGGGTTGGGGAGGGGGCCAATGACCTTCACCCTCGACGACCTCGCCGCGCTCATCAAATCGCGCCGCAGCGACAGCGCCTCCAATTCCTACACCAAGCAGCTCTTCGATGCGGGCGTGCCGCGTATTTCGAAGAAGTTCGGCGAGGAAGCGTTCGAGGCCGTCATCGCGGCGATGGAAGGCGACAACAAGGCCCTCACCAGCGAAGCCGCGGACGTGCTTTATCATCTGCTGGTGCTGCTTGAAGCCCGCGATGTCGCGCTGACAGACGTCATCGCCGAGCTCGGCCGCCGCACCTCGCAATCCGGCCTTGCGGAGAAGGCGTCGCGCGGAGCGCCGAAATGAGCGATTTCGGCGCACAGGAAAACGGCTTGATCTCCCCCTATCGCCGTTTCACGCGCGCCGAATGGGCCTCGCTTCGCGCCGATACGCCGCTGACGCTGACCATCGACGATCTGACGCGCCTCAAATCCGTGGGCGACCCGATCTCGCTGGAAGAAGTCATCGAAATCTATCTGCCGCTCTCGCGCCTGCTCGCGCTTTACGTCGCGGCGACGCAGGGGCTCTTCAAGGCGACGCAGCGCTTCCTGGACGCCGAGGACGGCAAGGTGCCCTACATCATCGGCGTCGCGGGTCCGTCGCCGTCGGCAAATCCACGACGGCGCGCATCCTCAAGGCGATGCTCTCGCGCTGGCCCAATACGCCGAAAGTCGAGCTCATCACGACCGACGGTTTTCTTCTCCCGAACGCCGTTCTCGAGCGCGAAGGCCTGATGGAGAAGAAGGGTTTTCCCGAAAGCTACGACAATCGCGCGCTGCTGCGATTTCTCTCCGCCGTGAAGGCGGGCCAGCGTCATGTCTGCGCGCCGGTCTATTCGCATCTCGTCTATGACGTGGTGCCGAACGAAACGACCTGCGTCGACGGCCCGGACATTCTCATTGTGGAGGGGGTCAACGTCCTCGCCGCGCGGCCGTCGCGCCAGCCGCGCGACATTCCTTTCGTCTCCGACTTCTTCGACTTCTCCGTCTATCTCGACGCGAGCGAAGAGCAGTTGGAGCGCTGGTATGTCGAGCGTTTCCTTCGTCTGCGCGAGACGGCCTTCAAGGACCCGCGCTCCTATTTCCGCAAATACGCCGATCTTTCCGACAAAGAGACGGTGCGTGTCGCCAAGGACATCTGGACGCGCATCAATCTCGAAAACCTGCGCAGCAACATCGCCCCTACGCGCCCGCGCGCAAGCCTGATTTTGACGAAGGGCGCTGATCACAAGATCGAGGAAGTGGCGCTGCGGAAGCTTTAACCTTTCGGCGCTTGCGCAAGTCGTCGCCCGCAACCCGCGTTTACCCTAACGATTAGCTGTCTTGCCTAAAAGGCAAACTGCTCAGCTGTTTGAAGCGGCGCCGGCTCCATAGGATGTCCGCGGCAATTCTTACGCGGGGGGCAGCCCGATATGAAGAAGTTATTCCACCTGATCCTGTTTGCAGCGCAAGCGGTCGGCGTCACGTCCGCGATGGCGGATTTTTCGCACAAGGCGGCTCCCTCGGAGGCGCTGATCGCCCGCACCTCGAAAACATTTATCTTCACTTTCAATGACAACGTTCCAGCGTATCTGGTCGAGTTCAAAGCCGCGCAGATCGCCGCCCGCCACAATGCGAATATCGCTTTTGTTTACAAGAACGCGCTGAAGGGCTTCGCCGCCGAGATCAGCGATGTCGAAGCGGCGAAAGTTCCCCAGAACTTTCCAGATGTCGTCTCGTTCGAGCGCGATGCAATCGTGACGACGGCGGCGACGGTTGCCGGGACGACGGCGTCGACCTGGGGCGTCACGCGCGTCGGCGGCTCGCAGCCTGCCACGGCGTATGCAAAAGCCTGGGTCATCGATACGGGCGTGCAATATAAGCATCCTGCGCTCGTCGTCGACGAGGCGAACGCCTATTCGGCCATAGCGGGAAAAAATGCCGACGATGAAAACGGACACGGAACGCATGTTTCGGGCACCATCGCCGCCAACGGCTGGGCCAATGCCGCGGGCGTCGCGATTTATGGCGTCGCTGCGGGCGCGGCCATCGTGCCGGTCCGCGTCCTCGACGCCACGGGCTCAGGCTCGCTTTCCGCGGTGGTGGCTGGCGTCGATTATGTGACGGGCAAGCGAAAGACACTTTGTCCAAAAGGCTATGCGCCCGGCCCCTGCGCGGCCGAGGGATGGGTCGTCAATATGAGCCTCGAGCTTCCTGCGAACATTTTCACCAAGTCCCTCGATACAGCTGTGACGAACGCGGCGAATGTCGGCGTCAGATTCGCTGTTGCGGCGGGTAATTCTGCGCTGAAGGCGACTACAGCGACGCCTGCGCGAGTGAACCACGCCAATGTCTTCACAGTCTCGGCCTCCTGGAACAAAAAACGCCTCTCCCCGCGTTCGGGGAGCGAGCGCGTTCCCGACGGTTCGGCGAGCGTCGGTCGTCGATGGTGCCTTCGGCGGAAATCTCCACCGTCGCCCCATCCACGACGCGCTTCGAGCGCGCCGCGCGCCACGCGCTTCAGCGGACGGGCGCCATAGGCCGGGTCGTAGCCCTTCGCGGCGAGCCAATCGCGCGCCTTCGTATCCAGATGCAGGGTGATCTTGCGATCCTCCAGCAGCTTCTGGAGGCGCTCGACCTGGATATCGACGATCGCGCCCATGTCCTCGCGCGCTGCAGGCGGTGGAACAGGATGATCTCGTCGACGCGGTTCAGGAACTCCGGCCGGAAGTGCGAGCGCACCACCGACATGACCTCTTCATGTACCGCCCGTCTCTTCGCCTTCCTTCTGCTCGACGAGGTACTGCGCGCCGATGTTCGACGTCATGCACGATCAGCGTGTTCTTGAAGTCGACCGTGCGGCCCTGGCCGTCGGTCAGCCGACCGTCGTCGAGCACCTGCAGCAGCACGTTGAAGACGTCCGGATGCGCCTTCTCGATCTCGTCGAACAGCACGACCTGATAGGGCCGGCGACGAACCGCTTCCGTCAGCGCGCCGCCTTCCTCATAGCCGACATAGCCGGGAGGCGCGCCGATGAGGCGGGCGACCGAGTGCTTCTCCATGTATTCCGACATGTCGATGCGCACCATCGCCGTCTCGTCGTCGAAGATGAAGTTCGCGAGCGCCTTGGTCAGCTCGGTCTTGCCGACGCCCGTCGGGCCAAGGAACATGAACGAGCCGATCGGCCGGTTCGGATCCTGAAGCCGGCGCGCGCGCGGCGCACCGCGGTCGAAACCGCGATCCACCGCCTCCTTCTGCCCGACGACGCGCTTGCCGAGTTCGTCTTCCATCTTCAGCAGCTTCTCGCGCTCGCCTTCGAGCATCTTGTCGACCGGCACGCCCGTCCAGCGCGACACGACCGCCGCGATGTGTTCGGCGTCACGGCCTCCTCGACGAGCGCGCCCTTGCCCTCGGCCGCCTCCACGTCGCTGAGCTTCTTTTCGAGGTCCGGGATGACGCCATAGGTCAGTTCGCCCGCGCGCTGATATTCGCCGCGGCGCTGCGCCTGGGCGAGTTCGTTGCGCGCATGCTCCAGCTGCTCCTTCAGCTTCTGCGCTGCCGAGCTTGTCCTTCTCCGCCTGCCAGCGCGCGGTCAGCGCCTCGGATTTCTCCTTGAGATCCGCCAGCTCGCCTTCGAGTTTCGCGAGACGATCCTTGGACGCCTGATCGGTCTCCTTCTTCAAGGCCTCCTGCTCGATCTTGAGCTGCATGATGCGCGATCGAGTTCGTCCAGCTCCTCGGGCTTCGAGTCGATCTGCATGCGCAGGCGCGACGCCGCCTCGTCGACAAGATCGATCGCCTTGTCGGGCAGGAAGCGGTCGGAGATGTAGCGGTTCGACAGCGTCGCCGCCGAGACGAGCGCGCTATCGGTGATGCGCACGCCGTGGTGCAGCTCGTATTTCTCTTTCAGCCCGCGCAGGATCGAGATCGTGTCCTCGACCGTCGGCTCGTCGACGAAGACCGGCTGGAAGCGACGGGCGAGCGCCGCGTCCTTCTCGACATGCTTGCGATATTCGTCGAGCGTGGTCGCGCCGACGCAATGCAGCTCGCCGCGCGCGAGCGCAGGCTTCAGCAGGTTCGCCGGCGTCCATCGCGCCGTCCGCCTTGCCGGCGCCGACGAGCGTGTGCATCTCGTCGATGAACAGGATGACATTGCCTTCGCCGCCGTGACCTCATTCAGCACGGCCTTCAGGCGCTCCTCGAACTCGCCGCGATATTTCGCGCCGGCGATGAGCGCGCCCATGTCGAGCGCAAGCAGCTTCTTGTCTTCGAGGCTTTCCGGCACGTCGCCATTGACGATGCGCAGGGCGAGGCCTTCGACGATCGCCGTCTTGCCGACGCCGGGTTCGCCGATCAGCACGGGATTGTTCTTCGTGCGGCGCGACAGCACCTGCACGGTGCGGCGAATTTCTTCGTCGCGGCCGATGACCGGATCGAGCTTGCCTTCGCGCGCCGCTTCCGTCAGATCGCGGGCATATTTCTTCAGCGCGTCATACTGGTTCTCTGCGTTGAAGCGCTGTCGGCCGTGCGGCCCTTGCGCAGATCCTCGATGGCGGCGTTGAGCGTCTGCGGCGTCACGCCCGCGTCGCGCAGGATCTTCGCGGCCTCCGTATCCTTCTCCATCGCGAGCGCCAGCAGCAGGCGCTCGACGGTGACGTAAGAATCGCCCGCCTTCTGCGCGATCTGCTCGGCATTGGCGAAAAGCCGCGCCGTCGCGGGCGCGAGATAAAGCTGCCCGGCGCCGGCGCCGCCGACCTTGGGGAGCTTGGCGAGCGCGGCTTCGACCTTCGCCAGCGCCTCGCGCGAGCGCCCGCCCGCGCGGTCGATCAGACCGGCGGAGAGACCCTGCTCGTCGTCGAGCAGCACCTTGAGAATATGCTCGGGCGTAAATTGCTGATGGCCTTCGCGGGTGGCGAGGCTCTGCGCGCTCTGCACGAATCCGCGCGCGCGTTCGGTATATTTCTCGAAATTCATTCTTTCCCCTCTCGACCTTCGGGGCGCGTCCTCATCAAGAGCGATGCGCCCAGCGTCATGGATTTGCGGTCCCTTTCGGCGACCCTCATGGGCGATATGGGGAGGGCGCCCCGGAGTTGAAGGGGGTATGGCGCGCAAGCGTGGCAGGGTAGGGTGCGGCGAACCGGCGCGGGATAAAGCTCAGGGCACTCAAGTTGAACGAACTCGAAATCGCGAAAGCCAAGGCGGCCGCCGCCTACAACGCGGCGGCCGATTATTTCGACCACCCCGTCAGCTCCTTCTGGCATCGTTTCGGCCGCCGCACGGTCGAGCGCCTTGGGCTCCGGCCGGGCGAGGCCGTCCTCGACGTCTGCTGCGGCAGCGGCGGCTCCGCTCTGCCCGCCGCCGAGGCCGTCGGGCCGGATGGGAAGGTCGTCGCGGTCGATCTCGCCGAGCGGCTCGTCGCCCTCGGGGCGGCGAAGGCGCGCGAGAAGGGCCTCGCCAATCTCGACTTCCGCACGGGCGACATGCTGGCGCTCGGTTATCCCGACGCGAGCTTCAACGCCCTCATCTGCGTCTTCGGCATCTTCTTCGTGCCGGACATGGTCGCCGCGACGAAAGAACTCTGGCGCATGCTGCGCCCCGGCGGGCGCCTCGCCATCACCACCTGGGGGCCGGACCTCTTCGAGCCCGCCAACGGCGCCTTCTGGGAAGCCATCAAGGAGGAGCGCCCCGACCTTGTGAAAGGCTTCAACCCCTGGGAGCGGATTTCGACGCCCGCGGGCCTGCGCGAGATGCTCGGGCAGGCGGGGATCGCGGAAGCGGAGATCGTCGCGGAAGAAGGGAGCCACGCCATCGCGTCGCCGGAGGATTGGTGGCTGGTCGCCATGGGGAGCGGCTATCGCGGGACGCTCGCGCAGCTCGACGCGGAGACGTTCAAGCGGGTGCGCGAGAGGAATTTGGCGCGGCTCGGGGGGTGCGAAGCGATTGCGACGAGCGTGGTTTATGCCGTGGCTGAGAAGTAAATCTGCCAGCCGGGGTTCGGCGACCGGGATTTTTGTGTTGGGGGATTTGCTGGAGAAGTTTGCTGTTGCTGCATCGCCCCCCACCCCTGCCCCTCCCCGCCACTTCGTGGGGGGAGGGAGGGATGCGGCGCCATTGGGGATCGCGATCGAGCAATATCATCCGTCTCGATCGTGAGCCGCCTCCCTCCCCCCTTGCGGGGAGGGATTAAGGGTGGGGGGCGGCGCGGTGATGTGGGCGCCGTCCGCGAGCCGGCACGCTTGACAAAAACCAGCGCCTCCCGCCTTGAGGCCCGAACCAATCCCGGAGCCCCGAATGCGCGTCGCCAGACTCTATCGCTATCCCGTCAAGGGCCTCTCGCCGGAGCCGCTCGATTCGGCCGAGCTTCCCACCGGCGGCTATTTCCCCTGCGACCGGCTCTTCGCGCTGGAGAACGGCCCCTCGGGCTTCGACCCGGCCGCCCCCGAGCATCAGCCCAAGATCAAGTTTCTCATGCTCATGAAGAACGCCGCGCTGGCCGGACTTGCGACGCGCTATGACGCGGTGTCCGGCGTGTTGAGCATCTCGCAGGGCGGGCGCGAGGTCGCGATGGGCGATCTGCGCAAAGCGGAGGGCCGCGCGGCCATCGAGCGTTTCCTGAGCGATTTCGTCGGCGCGCCCGAAGTTCGCGGCCCTGTGAAACTGCTCGAAGCGCCGAACGGGTTTCGCTTCACCGATTCGAAATCCGGCTTCGTCTCTCTCATCAATCTCGCCAGCGTTGACGCCATCGAGAAAGCGCAAGGCGCCAAAATCGATCCGCTGCGCTTTCGCGGCAATCTCTATGTCGAGGGGGCGCAGGCTTGGGCGGAGGCGGACTGGCCGGGGAAGAGGCTGAAGATCGGCGGCGTGACGCTCGAAGTGCTGAAGATGACGGACCGTTGCGCCGCGACGGGCGTGGAGCCGGGAACCGGCAGGCGCGACATGGACGTCGTGCAGACGCTGCGCATGAATTTCGGCCATATCGATTGCGGCGTCTACGCGCGCATCGAGAAGGGCGGGCGGATCGCCGTCGGAGACGCGATATCTCTGGCCTGAAACGAAAAGAGCCGCCCGGCGAAGGGCGGCTCTCGAAATTCTCATTCAGCGATCAGAAGCGATCCGGCTCGAAAGGCAGCTCGCTCGGGGCGGGCGCCTCTTCGCGGGCTTCGCCGGCGCCTTCCTCGACCTGCGCGCGGGCCGGACGGCGGCGGCGGCGCGAGGAGAGGTGGAAATTCACGCCCTCATGCTCGCGGGCCGGCTGACGCTCGGCCGCCGGGGAGAAACCGGCCTCCGGCGCCTCCGCCTCGGCGACGACCGGACGGGCCGGCGGCGCGGTGATGAAGGAGGGCAGGCCCGCCGCCGGTTCATCGCTCGCCTCGGGGGCGGGGCGCTGGAAGCGGCGGTCGCGATTGCGCTCGAAGCGGCGAGGGTGATCGCCCCCCTCGGCGTTGCGCTCGCGGAAGGGCGGACGCTCGGGACGCGGCGGACGCTCGCCGCGCTCGGGGCGATCCCCGCGCTCCGGCCGCTCGCCGCGCATGTCGACCCGCATCTCGCCGATCGGACGCTCCTCATAGGGCTGCGGCTGGGGCTGGGGCTGCGCGAAATGCGGTTGCGGCTGGGGCTGCTGCTGCATGAACGGCTGTTGCGGCTGCTGATAGACCGGCTGCGGCAGGCGCTCGGAGAGCGGCGCGAAACGGTCGGGCAGGGCGGCGAAATCGTCGTCGTCATCCACGTCGACCTCCGCTTCCATCTGCGGGCGGCCAAAACCGTTCGCCTGCTGCTGCGCCTGCTGGGCGGCCGCGATCAGGCGGAAATAATGCTCGGCGTGCTGCAGCAGGCTCTCGGCCATGATCGTGTCGCCGGAGGACTGCGCGTCGCGCGCGAGCTGCAGATATTTCTCGGCGATATGCTGCGCAGTGCCGCGGATCTTCACGTCCGGACCGTTCGACTCATAGGAGCGGGTCAGCGGGTTCGGCCCTTTGCGGCCGCTGCGCCCCCGCATGCGCTTGTTCTGTCCTGGTCTCATCCACTCCCCCGAAAGCTTCGCGCGCCGCGCGCGCCAATGACGCCAAACTGGTCGGGTCGACGCCGCGCCGTTCCGCCGAAAAAGACCGTCGGGCCTGCGGCCAGCCGCCGCGCGCTCAAAACGATCGCTTGTGAGAGCGCCTGGCCGCGCTCTCGTTCAATTCCGAGTCCTGCCGGTTGCCGCTGCGAGATCCTCAACAAGCGTTCGTCGAAAGCCGACCTTCTTCACGGTCGTTCCATGCGAACGCGGCGGGCTTCGGCAGTCGCGCATCTGAAAGGGATGCACGCCGCGACGATCGACGTGGCCTTACTCCGCCGGGATCATGCAGCTTACACGCCAGCCTTTGCCGGCCCTTCCTGGGAGACCGCTCGCGAGGCGGGCCCGGACATTCGAGATCCCCATCTCGATTTCGTTCAGCTGATATAGGTCGAACTATAGAGGCTGCACCCCCCAGAGCCAAGTGCGGCGTTGCATCGGCGTTAGCGAAAACCAAAAACTGTGCTCAATATGTCACGACCGAGCAGCCGCCGGGCGCGCCGCCACGACGCGCTCATGCCCGCCCGCGTCGCGGCCCACGCGGACAACGCCAAACCCCTTGTCGCCGAAGAGCGCGGCGACGCTCACCGCCTGGTCATGCCCCACCTCGAAAGCGACAAGACCGTCCGGTTTGAGCAACCTTGGCGCGTCCGCGACAATCTCGCGGTAGCAATCCAGTCCGTCGGCTCCACCGTCCAGCGCAAGCGCCGGATCGTATAGCCGCACTTCCGGATCGAGCGCGGGAATGTCCCCCGCGCGAATATAGGGCGGGTTCGAGACGATGACGTCGTAACCGCCGGAAAGCGCCTCGCCCCAGCGGCCGCGAACGACGCGGGCGCGCGTGGCGAAGCCGCAGCGCGAGAGATTCTCCGCGGTCGCTGCGCAGGCGTCCGCGGAGAGATCGACGGCGACGCCCCGCGCGCGCGGCAATTCGCTGAGCAGCGCGCAGAGAATCGCGCCCGAGCCGCAGCCAAGATCGAGAATCTCGAGCGGCGCGTCGCGCTTCTCGATCAACGCCAATGTCGTCTCGACGAGCGCTTCGGTGTCGGCGCGCGGATCGAGCACGTTGGGCGCGACGACGAGGTCGAGCGTCCAGAAGCCGCGTTCGCCAAGAATGCGCGAAACGGGCTCGCGCGCGGCGCGTCGCGCGGCGTAGCGCGACAGACGGTCTGCTTCGCTTTCTGCCAGCGGCGCCTGCGGCGACATGGCGAGCTGCAGGCGCGTCAATCCGGCGGCGGCGCGCAGCAAGGCGCGGGAGTCGTCCTGCGCTTCCTCCGGCGCGACGCCGCTGGCGACGAGATAGGCCGCGACCTCGGCGATCGCCTGCGCGCGCGAGGTCGTATGCTCGGGCTGGGCAGGGGCGGTTGCGGGGGCGCGGCTCACTTGCGGTTACGCGCCTTTCGCGAGGAGGGCGGAAAGTCGCTTCGCGAAGGCGGACGGATCGACCGGCTGTTCGCCGTCCGCGACGCGTGCGAGGTCGAGCAACAGATGCATGCCGTCCGCCGCGCCATCGCGGCCCTTGTCGCGCAGGCTCGTCACGAGCGCGGCGACGGCTGGATGCTTGGCGTTGATCTCGAGCACCGGCTTGCCCAAGAGGCCTTTCTGTCCGCTTTCGGCAAGAATGCGCGCGAGCTGGCGGTCGAGGCCCTGATCGGACGCGACGAGACAGGCGGCGCTTTCGGTCAGGCGCGTCGAGACGCGCACATCGTCGACCGAATCGGCAAGCGTCTCCTTCAGCGCCGCGACGAGATCGCCGACGTCGGCCGCAGGCTGCGCTTCGTCCTTCGCCTCCTCCGCGAGTGGAATGAGATCGATATCGGCGGCGCCCTGCGTCACGGACTTGAAGGGCTTGCCTTCATAGCCCAGCGCGCTCGTCACCCAGAAGGCGTCGACCGCGTCGTCGAGCAGGAGAACCTCGACGCCGCGCGCGCGGAAGCCTTCGACCTGCGGGCTCG
The DNA here is from genome assembly GCF_049675845.1 of Methylocystis parvus. Classification (GTDB taxonomy): domain Bacteria; phylum Pseudomonadota; class Alphaproteobacteria; order Rhizobiales; family Beijerinckiaceae; genus Methylocystis; species Methylocystis parvus_A. The sequence continues at coordinate 1,474,990 of NZ_CP187161.1, read as the reverse complement.
CGGCGAGGCGTTTCGCGTCGTCACCCGTGATGTAATAGATCGCCGTCTGATTCTCGCGCAGATCGGCGACGTAATCCTTCAGCGTGCGCGTCTTGCCGTCCGATTTCGTCGAAGCGAAGCGAGCGATGGCGAAGAGATCGTCGCGGCGGCTCGGGTCTTCGTGCAGACCCTCCTTCAGCACGGCGCCGAAGTTCTCCCACACGGTCGCGAACTTCTCCGGCTCGTTCTCCGCGAGCTTCTTCAGATCGCCGAGAATGCGCGTCGCGACGGCCTTGCCGATCGAGGCGATGACGGGGCTCTTCTGCACCATCTCGCGCGAGACGTTGAGCGGAATGTCGGCGCTGTCGACGACGAGGCGCACGAAACGCAGAAAGGCCGGCAGCAACTCGACGTCGCGCGAGATGAGCACGCGGCGCACATAGAGCTTCGACTTGCTCTTGCGCGAAGGCTCGAAGAGATCGAACGGCCGCGCGCTCGGCACAAAGGCGAGCACGGTATATTCGGTGCGACCCTCGGCGCGCCAATGCGCCGTCAGCGCCGGCTCATCGAAGCCGCCGGAAAGCTGGCGATAGAAATCCGTATACTGCTCTTGCGTGATCTCGGATTTGGGCTTGGCCCAGAGCGCCATGCCGTCCGCGATTCGGCGCGGCTCCTTGCCGGGCTCCTCGACGAGGTCGATCGGAACCGACACGGCGCCGGAATGCTCGCGCACGATGCTCTCGATGCGCCAGGGCTCCAGAAACTCGTCGCTCTCGGCGTTGAGATGCAGCGTCACGCGCGCGCCGACCAATGGCGCGTCTTCGATATCGAGCGGGGCGATGGAATAGGTTCCCTTGCCCTCGGACGACCACAACCACGCTTCGCCTTCCCCGGCGCGGCGCGTCGCAACCTCGACGAGGTCGGCGACCATGAAGACGGAATAGAAGCCGACGCCGAATCGGCCGATGAGCGAGGAGCCTTCGCCCTCCTTCTCCTTGCCGAGCTTTTCAAGGAAAGCGCGCGTTCCCGAATTTGCGATCGCGCCGAGCGCGCTGATCAGTTCGTCGCGCGACATGCCGACGCCATTGTCGGCGACGGTCAGCAGGCGCTTTTCCTTGTCGAGCGTGATCGTGACGAGGGGCGCGCCCGCCTGCGCGGCGAGCTTTTCGTTAGAAAGCGATTCGTAGCGAAGTTTCTCGCAGGCGTCTGCGGCGTTGGAGATCAGCTCGCGCAGGAAGACGTCGCGCTCCGAATAGACGGAGTGCGTCATCAATTCGAGGAGCTGCGCGACATCCGCTTCGAAGCCGAATTGTTGCGGCGCGTCGGCGGTAGCAGCGTCTTGGGTCATGGAGTCTCCAAATGCGGTCGCGCTCCCTTGCGGGAGCGCCTGATTAAAAAGGGAAACGAGGCGGTCTTGCGACCGCGCCTCCTCAATTTGTCATTGACGCGCATAATGCAAGGCTGGTTGGCGGATCGTGGAAGAAGCTGTCCCCGCAAAGACAGGGTCGGCTCGGGATTTCTCCCGGCCGACCCGTCCATCGCTACGACCTCATCGACTTGCGAACACGCGATCCCGGGGGGCTGGGGGGCTGACGAAAACCGGAAAAGCGCGCGAAAGCCGGCCGTGGCAATGAAGACAGATATTGGCCTGCGCGTTTGACGTGCAAGGGGCCCAATAGGGGCGAAAATGTGAATTTTGCTTGTAGAGGCTAAGGTTAAGAAGCGCGCTGCCGTTTTGTGTCGCGCCGGCGCGAGAGAAGGCTTGCCCTAAGGCCATCATCGCGCAAACATGACAGAAAGTTGGAGATGACGCGCATGGCGGAGTCGGAGACGACAGAGCCCAGCCGATACAGACCCGCCCTGACCGTGGTGGCCGGCTCCTCAAGACCAGGACAGGCCGATAGCCAGACAGGGCGGGGAGAGAGCAGCGCAAGCCCGCAGGTTTCCTTCGACCGGCGCGAGCTGAATCAGCTCTTCAATCTCTATGGCGCAAAGGTCGCTTCGGGGGAGTGGCGCGATTACGCCCTCGATTTTACGCCGGCCAAAGCCGTCTTCTCGGTCTTCAGGCGCACAAGCGAGGCGCCGCTTTATCGAATCGAAAAAAGCCCGGAACTCGCCCGCAAGCAGGGAGCCTACGCCGTGATCGCCGCCGGCGGCCTCGTCATGCGCCGCGGGCACGATCTCGGCCGCGTGCTGAGAGTACTGGACAAGGGCCTGCGCATCGTCGGCGCGGAGTAGGGCGACAAAAAAGCCCCGCCGAAGCGGGGCTTTTCCAGGCGTAAAACCGCTTATTCGCTACGCTGGTTGCCCAGCAGGAACATCAGCGACTGGAACATGTTGATGAAGTCCAGATAGAGCGACAGCGCGCCGAACACGCTCATCTTCTGGGCGGCCTCATGGCCCGCGCCTTCATAATACATGTCCTTGATGTTCTGCGTGTCCCAGGCGGTCAGGCCCGAGAAGATCAGGACCGACAGGATCGACAGCGCGAACTGAAGGCCGGTCGACTGCAGGAACAGGTTGACGACGCCGGCGATCACGAGACCCCAGACGCCCATCACCAGGAAGGAGCCGAAGGCCGAGAGGTCGCGTTTCGTCATGTAGCCATAGAGGCTCAGGCCGCCGAAGGCCGCCGCCGTGATGAAGAAGACGCGGGCGACGGATACGCCGGTGAAGACCAGCAGGATCCACGACATCGACAGGCCCATCAACGCCGAGAAGGCGAGGAAAAGGTTGCGCGCCGTGGCGGCCGACATGGTCGAGGCGCGCGCGCCGATGAAGAAGACGAAACCGAGCGGCGCGAACATGATCAGGTAACGCAGGGGCGTCGTGTAGATCATCGTGCCGAAGGGCGACAGGGCGACGATCTTCCCGCCGACGAATTGCGGCGCGGCCAGCATGAAGGCGCCCAGCGCGACGAGGCCGGTCACGGCGAGGCCAAGCGTCATGTAATTATAGACGCCGAGCATGTAAGCGCGCAGGCCCTCGTCGATCTCGGCCGTGGTCGACCGGGCGGCCCCGCGGCCATAGCCGAAGCTCGTGTTGCGGTCGTAATGAGACATAGCGATCCTCTCGATCTCCGAGGCCGGCGCGCGGCTTGCCGCCATCGCCCGTGGCCTCAACCATTATGGCTTCCAGCAATATGGCTTGGGCGGTATTGCGAGGCAATACGCCGGCGGATGAACTCTTGTTAAGGTGATACTAGGCTTAAAGGAGCGTTCCCGCCCGCCCCGGCGCTTTTCGGACTTGTGCTCGGGCGGCGCGCTCTTCGCATCTGCACAATCGCCCTGGCGAGGCGGCCGCTATCCCTTGCGTCTCCGAATAAAGGCGCTGGTCGCCGCCCGGCGGCGGGCCATGCGCCCGACTGTTGGTTATGTTGCACAGCAGGATAGATGACCGATTGTCGCACCCTTGCTCATGGAAAGGAATGCGATAACATCGATCCAACGGCGTCGCCCGCCTTCCGGGAGGGTGAGGAATTTGCGCGACGCAACTGCTAATTCCTGACAGTCGCGTGTCTTTGCGCACGAAGACCAGGAGGAGAAGATGAGTGACGATGCTTCGACTTCGATTTCCGCAATCATGAAGCCCATGAAGCTCCTCGCCGTCGCCGCCAGCCTCGCCTTCGTGGCGTTGACGGCGAGTCCGGCTGCGGCCCATGGCAGGCTCGGGGCGGCGGAAGGCCGCTGCCGCCTTTTCATCGGGCCGGACATCATGAACTTCACGGGCTATCTGCCCGAGGCCTCCAAGAACGAGTTTTGCGAGGACATTCCCTCCACCGGACCCATGATCATGGTACTCGATGCGGAGCAGCAAGAGCTTCGCGACATGAAGATCGAGCTGCGCATTGTCAGGGATGTCGGCGGCGAGGCGAAGGAGAACGAGAATCTCGAGGCTGTGACGGTGGCGTACCAGCCGCCCAAGGTCTATCCGAACGGAACGGTCAACTTCGAACATAATTTCAAGGAGGGCGGCTACTTTGTCGGCATCGTGACCGTGACCGGCGAGCACGGCGAAAACTGGGTGTCGCGTTTCCCCTTCTCGGTGGACCGCACATTCATGCGCGATCTGCCGATCTATCTGACGATGGCGTTGGGCGTGATCGCGGCCTTCGTCATCTATCTGGTGCATCGCCGGCGTAATCCGCCGCCGCAGATTTCGACTGCCGCGATGGCGTTCAAGACCCCGCCTATTCCGCCGGTGGGAGATTCGGACGACGACTCCGCCTCCGCTGTACAGACCGGGGAGTCGAGCGAGTCCGAGGGAACCAAGGACGACGCGGCGCCAAAGCGCGACGACGACGACGATATCGACAAATACAAGACGGCCGCGGAGTAGGGCCTTTTCTCTACAGCCCTTTCGAGGACCGCCGCCCTTTCGGGCGGCGGTTTCGTTTTATTCCCCGCCGTCGATCTGACGGCCGATGATCGCGATGGCGCGCTCATACACCTGGGCCGCGTTCCAGGCCTGGATGGCCGCGAAATTCGGCTCGCCCGGCTGATAGCCCGCGCCAGCCTGCCAGCCATGGGCGTGCAGGAAATTCGCCGTGGACATCAGCGCGGCCTGGGCGTTGTCGAGGTTCCCGACGCCATATTGCTGGATGTTTTTGGGCAGGAACTGCGTCTGCCCGATCTCGCCATGCATAGAGCCGCGCGCGTTCGGCGACAGCCGGCCATGGTCGATCAGCTCCAGCGCCGAATAAAGCTGGTCGGTGAAATATTCCGAGCGGCGGCAGTCATAGGCGAGGGTGGCGACAGCCGAGAGGGCGTGCTGATTGCCATGAACGGCGCCGAAGCCCGTCTCCATGCCCCAGATGGCCAGCAGCGGTCCCGGCGGCACGCCGTAGCGGCTCTCGATGGACTGGAAGAGGCCAGACATGGAGCGCTTGAGCTGACGCCCCTTGGCGACGATGGCGTTCGCGCCGCGCTTCTGCATGAAGCCTTCGAGCGACAGATGGAAGCTCTTCTGACCACGGTCGGCGCCGATGGTCGCGGAATTGTAGTGCGTGTTCATCAGCGCGTCGATGCCGGCGGAGCCGACGCGGCCGCGCGCCTCTTCGGCGAATTCCTGCTTCCAGGCTTCGAAGCCGCCGGCGCCGTTGCCGCAGCGGGCGGCCTGCGCCGGCGCCGCGCCAAGTATTGCCGCGGCGATAGCGAGCGCCGCCGCGCCGGCTAGGGAAAATCTTTTCATCGGCCTCCTCCTGGGGCGTTTTGCAAAACGCCGCGAGCCTAACCAATTTTGGCGCCGCGGCAACCACAGCCTCGCGGGGCGCTGTCTGTTCGTATAATGTTCTTGCGCGCGAATTCACGCGCCGCTACGATGGCTGAGTTTAAGCTGCGTTTATTTGGAGCGTTTGGCATGGCGGTTCGGGTGGCGACGGTCGCGTTCGAAGGCGTGGAGGCGCGCCCCGTCGACGTGCAGGTGCAGATTTCCCCCGGATCGGTGGTGTTCAACGTCGTGGGCCTTGGCGACAAGGCCGTGGCCGAATCACGTGAACGCGTGCGCGCCGCTCTGATCGCTTCTGGCCTCGCGCTGCCCGCGAAGCGCATCACCGTCAATCTCGCGCCCGCCGACATGCCGAAAGAAGGGAGCCATTACGATCTTCCGATCGCGCTCGGCGTGATGGCGGCGATCGGCGCGATTCCCTCGGATGCGCTGGAGGGCTTCGTCGTCCTCGGCGAACTCGCCCTCGACGGGACGCTGACGCCGGTGACTGGCGTGCTCCCGGCGGCTATGGCCGCGAACGCCCGCGGGCAGGGGCTCATTTGCCCGAAGGAATGCGGCCCCGAGGCCGCCTGGGCGTCGCGCGAGATGGAGGTGCTGGCGCCGCGCTCTCTCATCCAGCTCGTCAACCACGTCAAGGGAACGCAGGCGCTCGCGCGGCCGGAGCCCGCCGTGCGCGCCCGCGCCGTAGACCTCCCCGACCTCGCCGACATCAAGGGGCAGGAGAGCGCCAAGCGCGCGCTGGAGATTGCGGCGGCGGGCGGCCACAATCTCTTGATGAGCGGCCCGCCCGGCGCGGGCAAGTCCATGCTCGCGGCGCGGTTGCCGTCTATTCTGCCGCCGCTGACGCCGCGCGAATTGCTCGAAGTCTCGATGATCCATTCCGTGGCGGGGCAGATCGCGGGGGGAGAGCTGACCGACCGCCGGCCGTTTCGGGCGCCCCACCACTCCGCGTCGATGCCTGCGCTGGTCGGCGGAGGGACGCACGCCAGGCCGGGCGAGATTTCGCTTGCCCATAACGGCGTGCTGTTTCTCGACGAATTGCCGGAGTTCCAGCCGCAGGTGCTCGACAGCCTGCGCCAGCCGCTCGAAACCGGCGAGGTCGCCGTTTCGCGCGCCAATCACCGCGCGGTTTATCCGGCCCGCTTTCAACTGGTCGCGGCCATGAATCCCTGCCGTTGCGGCCACGCGCTCGATCCCGGCTACGCCTGCCGGCGCCAGCCGAATGAGCGCTGCGTCGCGCAATATCAGTCGCGCCTCTCCGGCCCGCTGCTCGACCGTTTCGATTTGCAGATCGAAGTGCCGGCCGTCACCGCGGCCGACCTCGTGCTGCCGCCGCCAGCCGAAGGCTCGCGGGAGGTCGCCGCCCGCGTCGCCCGCGCCCGCGCCTTGCAGCGCGAGCGTTACGAGGCGCTGGAGCTCCCCGCCGTCGCCGCCAACGCCGCCGCCCCGGCGGCGGTGATCGAGCGCGTGGCCAAGCTCGACGGGCCGGGGACGGCGCTGATTCGCGAGGCCTCGGATCGTTTCGCGCTGAGCGCGCGCGGCTTCCACCGCGTGCTCAAGCTCGCCCGCACCATCGCCGATCTCGACGGCTCGGAAGAGGTGACGCGCCCGCATCTCGCCGAGGCCTTGTCGTATCGCGCCGGGCTTTCGGCGGGACGCGTCGCGGCGTGAGGCGGCTTGGGCGCCTGGTTCCCCTAAGCTGCGTGGAATTGCTCGTAAGGGCCGAGAACCGCCAGATCGACGAGAACATCGAGCGGCGACGGCCAATTTACGTGGAGCATACGCCGCCGTTAGGCGAAACATTGATGGCGGCGTCGCCGAGATGGAAGCTGGATTCTTCCTCGGGACCAAAGAGCCCCTGGCCGACCTTCGCTTCGGCCGCCGACATGACGACGACCGACTTCTTGCTGATGGCGGGCTGGATATCCCAGTTGAAATTCATGCGGACATGGCCATTCAGGCCACGATAAAGAATGCGAATGGCTCTCGACATGATGAATCCTCTTGGTTGAAAGCATTTCCAGAAAGCAGGCGCGAGCCCGCGCGGATTGATAATGTTCAGCGCCGCAGATCGTTGCCTGATTGGCTCGCTTATTGAGAGGTGACGGAGGAAAATTTTATCAATTTTTCTTGGTTATTATTCGCTGGCGTGCGGAGTTCCTGTTCATGAGCGCTTCGGAATCCTTGATCCTCATTGCCGCGCAGCTGGCGGTCCTGCTGCTGGCGGCGGCGATTTTTTTCGCCCTCCGGAAAGGTCTGCAAAAAAAGCCCGCCGACGTCGAAGCCGAGATGGAGCGTCTGCGCGACGAAATCTGGGAGCTTCGCGCGGCCGCCGACGCGCGCGACAAGGCGGAGGCGGCGAGCCTCGCCAAGTCGCGCTTCCTCGCGACCGTGAGTCACGAAATCCGAACGCCGCTCAACGGCGTGATGGGTCTTGCGCAGCTTCTCGCCATGACGCGGCTCGACGCCGAGCAGGCGAGCTATGTCGAGGCGATCAACGATTCCAGCCGCTCGCTCGCCCAGCTCATCGACGACATTCTGGATTTCTCGAAGATCGAGGCCGGCAAGCTCGAATTGCGCCACGAGATCTTCGCCCTCGCGCCGCTCGTCGAGGGCGTCGTCGAATTGCTGGCCCCGCGCGCTTTCGCGAAAGGATTGGAGATCGCCAGCGTCATCGCGCCTGACGTCCCGCGCGAGATCGAGGGCGATCCGTCGCGGCTACGGCAGGTGCTCGTCAACCTCATCGGCAACGCCGTCAACTTCACCGAAACGGGCGGCGTGGGACTGCGCCTTTCCCGAGACGGCGAGACGATCCGCTTCGAAGTGCGCGACACCGGGCCCGGCGTTCCGCAAAGGGCGCGCGAGGCGATCTTCGAAGAGTTCGAGCAGGGCGACGCCTCCGCCACGCGGCGCCATGGCGGCACGGGCCTCGGCCTCGCCATTTCGCGCCATCTTGTCGCCCAGATGGGCGGCGCGCTGGGCCTGACGGAAACCTCCGACAAGGGGTCGACTTTCTCTTTCACGCTCCCGGCGCCGTTGGATGCGCAGGCGGCGCGAAGGACGCTTGCCGGATTGAGCGCGCTCGTCGTCGGCGCAAGTCGCTTCGAGGCGCCTTATCTCGCTGAAAGCCTGCGTTCGGCCGGCGCGCAGGCGGCGGTGGCCGAGAGCGAGCGGACGGCGCTGGCGCGGCTCGCGGAGCGCGGGGCGTTCGACGCCGTCATCGTCGATTGCGCGCTCGGGGCAGAGGGCGCCGCGACTCTCGCGGCGGCGGCCCGCACGGCCGGAGCGCGCCGGCTTTTCCTGCTCTTCTCGCCGCTGGAGAGGCGCGCTTTCGGCGAGGCGGCGCTGCGCGATTTCGACGGCTGGCTGGTCAAGCCCGTCCGCAGCGCCTCGCTCGTGTCGCGCCTTTCGCAGGGGCTTCGCCAATCGGCGGTCGATGCGCCCAGGGCCGCGCCGCCGGAGCCCGTTCAGTCACTCGCCGGGCTGAAGGCGCTCGTCGCGGAGGACAATGAGATCAACGCGCTCATTCTCATGCGCCATCTCGGCAAGCTCGGCGCGGAAGCCGCGCGTGCGCGCAACGGGGCCGAGGCCGTCGTCATGGCCGCAGCGCAAGCCTACGACGTCATCGTCATGGATCTCTTCATGCCCGAACTCGACGGAGGTGAGGCGACCCGTCGCATTCGAGAGGCCGAAGCCCGCGCCAGAACGGAGCGCACGCCAATTCTCGCGCTAACGGCCAGCGCTCAGGAGGAGGACGAACGCGCCGCCCGCGCCGCCGGCGTCGACGCCTTTTTGACGAAGCCCGTGGATTTCGCGGCGCTCGCCGCGACAATCGAAGAGCTGCGCCTCGCGCCGCGCGAACCGGAGCGGCGCGGCGCCTCGCTGGCTTAAGTCTCCAGCGGCGCGATGGTCCCGAACCGGCCAGCGCGATAGTCGTCAAACGCTTCCTTGAGTTCGGCCGGGCTATTCATGACGAACGGGCCTTGCTGCGCGACCGGCTCGTCGATGGGTTCGCCGCTCAGAAGCAGCAGCTTTGCGTCGCCTTGCGCGGCGAAGGCGACCGCGCCGCCATGGGCTTCGAAAACGATTGTCTCGCCCGCCCGCACATGGCCTTCGCCATTGACGACGATCGGGCCGTCGAGGACGGCGACGACGAGATTGTGACCCTCTGGCAGATTGAACGTCGCGTTCTTCCTGTCGTCGATGCGAACATCCCATATGTTCATCGGCGTCGCCGTCTGCGCCGGTCCCCTGAAGCCGGCGAATTCGCCCGCAATCACCCGCACGAGCCCGACATCGTCATTCAGTTCGACGCGTGGAATGTCGTCGTCGCGCAAGGTCTGGTAGCGCGGCCGCGTCATCTTCAGACGCGCGGGCAGATTGACCCATAGCTGCGCGATCTCAAACCGCCCGCCACGCCGGGCGTAGGCCTCGGCGTGATATTCCTCGTGGAGCACCCCGGCGCCCGCTGTCATCCACTGAACGTCGCCGGGACCGATGACCCCGCCCGCGCCGGTCGAATCGCGATGCGCCACTTCGCCGTCATAGACGATGGTCACGGTCTCGAAGCCGCGATGCGGATGCTGACCTACGCCGCGCCGCGCCTCGGTGGGCGCGAAGTCGAAAGGAGCCACATAGTCGCAAAGCAGGAAGGGGCTGACGCGTCGCCCCTGCGCGTGGTGAGAGAAGAGGGTGCGGACGGGAAAGCCGTCGCCGACCCAATGAACGCTCTCCGGCGCGGGATGGACGCCGCTGATTTTTCTCATCGCCTGCTCCTTCGGCCCCGCCCCACGGCGGCGACCGTCCTCCCCTTATCTCGTGCGCCTGGGACCAAGTTCAAATGATCCCGGGCTCCGTCGCTTGACGGCGCCGCCCGAAGCGACAAGAAGCGCTCAAGGCAATCGAAGGGGAATTTGATGGACTGGATCATTCTGTTGATCGGCAGCGTCTGCGAAGTTGGCTGGCTCGTGGGCATGAAATACGCCGACGGATTCACGCGCCTCTGGCCGACGGTCATCATGCTGTTTTTCATGATCGCCAGCGTGGGCTGCCTCGGCCTCGCGGTGAAGACGATCCCCGCCGGAACGGCCTATGCGGTCTGGACCGGCGGCAGCATCGCCGCCGTCGCGATCGTCGGCGTGCTTCTCTTCCACGAGCCGGCGACGCCGCTGCGCCTCGCGTCCTTCGCGCTGATCGTCGCTGGAATGGTCGGGCTCAGAATAAGCGGGGTGCAATAGCCGAAGCGGCGGCTTCGCGCCGCCGCTTCGCGCAGAGTTTAGAAATAGCTCTCCAGCGTTCCCCGCCGCCGCACGTCCAGCGTCGCGCAATGGAAGGCGCCGCCGAAAGCCGCGTAATGCAGGAACGGCACGGGAATGGGCTCGTACCCCCACTTCTCGACCTGCCGCATCATGTTCACGTGGTGCGGGTCGACGATCATGCGCTTCTCGTCGACCATCAGAATATTCATGCTCAGCCATTTGCCGCACATGGACGTGATCTTGAGAATGCGGTCGTCGATGGGCGTCGGCTCCGGCGCGACGAGAATGTCCCATTTCTTGAGGATGTCCGGCAGTTCGTCCGGATTGATGTATTCCGGATTGATGAGGAGGCGGCCCGGCCCCAGCGGCAGGATCGTCGTGTCGATATGCATGGGATTGGGGCAGCGGCTCTTGATCTCGTGTATCCGGTAGCCCGGCCCGAGATGGCGGCGCAGCCAGTCGACGCCCATGGCGTTGGTGACGTTGGAGCGCGTGACGAAAATGTCCCGGCCGCAACGGAAGAAATCGGCCGCGTCGAAGACCGGCTCGAACTCGGTGAGAATGTAGCGGATCGGCTCGCCTTTTTCGGGCAGCGTAAAATTGGGGTCGAAGAGCTCGTCGGTCAGTTGCGGCTTGGGCGCCGAGGTCCATCGCGCGCCGCGGCGGAAATAGTCCTTCAGAATGCGCCGGTAGCTGTGCGTCTCGAAATAGCGGCAGGGCCAGGCCATGGGCGTCTCGAGAATCTCGTCGCCGAAGACGAGCATCGAGTCGCGCGGGCACGAATTGCAGAAGCCGCGGGACGACCAGTAGGGCGTCGAGAACTTCGCCTTGTGCGGGAAGGGGTCGGGCCGCGTCACTGTGACGCCGAGCTGTTCCAGCACCTTGATGAAATTGTCGAGCTCCTCCTGCGCCGGCTCGACCATGAATTTGGGGAATTTGAAACCCGCCGCCAGAGCCTGGGCGCGCGCCGCCATGCCGGGAATGTTGCAGGTCACGACCGGGTGGTCCGACGGGATTGTCGAGCCCTCCAGGCGGCCAACGATGATTTCCTCCAGAGGGTCCCACTCATTATGAGAGTTGACCGGGCATTCGGCCGTGACGCCCTCTGGAAGCGGCGCGTGAACGTTCATGCAATTAGCCCCGTTGCTGATACTATCTATAAATTGGCCGCCACTTGGCTCGACCGCGGCTGAATATGTCGCTCCTTCGGCGACTTTCCAACACTCTTGCAATTTTTCCCGGTTTGCCTCATAAGCCGCGCTCCTGAACCGCCCGGCCAGTGATGGGCTGCCGTGGCGGTTCTTTTCGCTCGCGCGAAGCGCGCCTTTAAGAGCCAGTCGGGTCCGGCGCGTCAAGAATCAACAGGGCCAAGGCCCAGGAGAGCAAAATGCCCAAGCTGAAGACGAAATCCGGCGCGAAAAAGCGCTTCAAGATCACCGGGACCGGTAAAGTGGTCTACGCCCAGCAGGGCAAGCGCCACGGCATGATCAAGCGCACGAACAAGCAGATCAGAAACCTGCGCGGGACGAACGTTCTGTTCAAAACCGACGGCGACAACATCAAGAAATACTTCCTGCCGAACGGCTAAGCGCCCCGCAATACCAGCAGAATTCTGAAGGAGTTTCGTCATGGCTCGCGTCAAACGGGGCGTTACGTCCCACGCCAAGCACAAGAAAACGCTCAAGGCCGCCAAGGGCTTCTACGGCCGCCGCAAGAATACGATCCGCACCGCCAAGGCGGCCGTCGATCGCTCGATGCAGTATGCGACGCGCGACCGCAAGGCCAAGAAGCGCACCTTCCGCGCCCTGTGGATCCAGCGCCTCAACGCCGCGGTGCGCGAACACGGCCTGACCTATTCGCGCTTCATCGACGGTCTCGCCAAGGCGGGCGTCGAGGTGGACCGCAAGGTCCTGTCCCAGCTCGCCATCGAGCAGCCGGAGGCTTTCGCGGCCATCGTGGCCCAGGCCAAGTCGGCTCTGCCCCAGGCCGCCTAATTAGCTGATTAGGCTGGATGTTCTAAAAGCGCTCGCTGGCGACGGCGGGCGCTTTTTTGATTTATTCCAAAATTCTCGGATCAAATGAACGCTTTCGGATGTTGCTCCTGCAGGAAGGCAAGACAGGAGTAAGGCAGATGAAAGGCAAGTCTAGGCGGGCCGCTGTCGCCGCCGCTTTGAACAAACTGCTCGAAGCCGTTCGAGACTCGCTTCCGGGTCCGGCGCCGGTTCTTCGACCCATTCCCGTCCGTCGCCCAGCCGCGCCGCCGCGACGCGTGTAGGATGACAGCATTCCCCCACGCTCTCGCCTGCGCCGGCCGGCCGTTCTTCGCCCTTGGAGGCCGATAGAGGTCCAACGGTCGCCAACCCGGCGCAGGCGCAACGTCTTTTGCTGGAAATCCATTCCCGCGACGCAAACGTTATGACTTGCCGGCGCGTATTCTCGTCGCCTCTCGCCGCAAGCGCGCCGCAGCGCTACGTTGGCTTCATAGAAATGCGAAATGTTGATCCGCCCGGATGATTGCCCTTCGCGTCGCGAAGCAACGCGCGGGCGGCCTGGCGTTTTCGGCCCGGAGAGTTTTGCGATGGCGGATGCTTATGACCTTGTCGTTGTTGGGGGCGGGCCGGGGGGCTATGTCGCGGCGATCCGCGCCGCGCAGCTCGGGCTGAAAACGGCCGTCGTGGAGCGCGAACATCTCGGCGGCATCTGTCTCAATTGGGGCTGCATTCCCACAAAGGCGCTGCTGCGCTCCGCCGAAGTCTATCGTCTGGCGAAAGATGGCGCGCGCTATGGCGTCACGGGCGCGGCGCCGGGTTTCGACGCCGCGCGCATCGTCGCGCGCTCGCGCGAAGCGGCGGGACGCCTCAATGCGGGCGTCGGCTTTTTGCTCAAGAAGAACAAGGTCGACGTCATCTGGGGCGAGGCGACGCTCGCGGGCCAAGGCGAAGTGAAAGTCGGCGCGCCGACGAAGCCGCCTGTCACGCCGCAATTGCCTGCCCCGAGAAACACGTTGGGCGAGGGCGTCTATCAGGCGAAGCACATCATCGTCGCCACGGGCGCCCGCCCGCGTCCATTGCCCGGTTTGGAGCCGGACGGACGGCTGATCTGGACCTATTTCGAGGCCCTGAAGCCGGAGCGCTTTCCGAAATCCCTGCTCGTTGTCGGCGCCGGGGCCATCGGGGTGGAGTTCGCCTCGTTCTTCCGGACCTTTGGCGTCGATATGACGCTGGTGGAGGCGCTGCCGCAGATCCTCCCCGCGGAAGACTCGGAGATCGCGGCCCTCGCGCGCAAGAGTTTCGAGAAGCAAGGCATCGTCATCAAGACCGCGACGACGGTGACGGCGCTGGAGATGAAGGCCGACAGCGCCGTCGCGACGTTGAAAGGCGCCGATGGCGCAGGCGAAACGGTGGAAGTCGAGCGCGTGCTCTCGGCGGCGGGCGTCGTCGCCAATGTCGAGAAGCTCGGGCTTGAAACGCTCGGCGTCGCGATCGAGCGGGGCGTCATCAAGACGGATGGTCTCGGGCGCACCAATGTGCCGGGCGTCTACGCCATCGGCGACGTCGCCGGCGGGCCGATGCTCGCGCACAAGGCCGAACATGAAGGCGTCATCTGTGTCGAGGCGATTGCGGGGCTGAACCCGCATCCCTTGGACAAGTCGCTCGTGCCCGGCTGCACCTATTGCCATCCTCAGGTGGCGTCGGTCGGCCTGACGGAAGAAAAGGCGAAGGCGGCGGGCTACGACATCCGCGTCGGGCGCTTTCCCTATCTCGGCAACGGCAAGGCCGTCGCGCTCGGCGAGCCCGAGGGTCTCGTCAAGACAATCTTCGACAAGAAAACGGGGCGGCTCCTCGGCGCGCATCTCGTCGGCGCCGAGGCGACGGAGCTCATCCAGGGTTTCGTCATCGCGATGAATCTGGAGACGACGGAAGAGGAGCTGATGCACACGATCTTCCCGCATCCGACTCTCTCCGAGACGATGCATGAGAGCGTGCTCGACGCCTTCGGGCGGGTGATCCACGTATAGTTCTCTCCCCGCGAAAACGGAGAGAGGGCGCTTGAAGTTGCTTGAACGCAGCGCCTGCGCCTCTATTTCAGCTTCAGTCTGTTCCGGAAAAGGCTAAAGCCCGTGCGCCTGATCGCCCTTGCTTCGAGCGTCGCTTTCTCACTCTACGCAACCGCCGCTTATGCGATGCTCAAACAAGGCGACGCGGCGCCGGATTTTTCCGTTCAGGCGGCGCAGGGCGGCAAGGACTTCACCTTCTCTCTGAAGGAAGCGCTGAAGAAAGGCCCCGTCGTCCTCTATTTCTATCCAAAGTCCTTCACCAGCGTCTGCACCGAGGAGGCGCATGAATTCGCCGAGGCGATGGATCAGTTCGCGGCGATGAACGCCTCCGTCATCGGCGTCTCCGGCGACGGGATCGAGACGCAGCGGGAGTTCTCGACGAAGGAATGCCGCGACAAGTTCCCCGTCGGCGCCGATCCGGGCTTCAAGGTCATCAAGGCTTATGACGCGTCCTTCGATCTGCCGCTTGCCGGGTCGATGTTCGCGAGCCGCATTTCCTATGTGATTTCGCCGGATGGGAAGATCCTGTCGGCCGTTTCCGACTCCGGCGCGACGAAGCATATTCAGAGCGCGCTCGAGGCCGTGAAGAAGTGGAAAGCTGGCGCGAAATGAAAAAGGCCCGCGAAGCGGGCCTTTCTGCTTAAGCGCTCTTCTCCGGCAGGTTCAGCCGGATATGCAGTTCGCGAAGCTGCTTCATCGTCGCTTCGCCCGGCGCGCCCATCAGCAGGTCTTCCGCGCGCTGGTTCATCGGGAAGAGCGTCACCTCGCGAAGGTTCTCCTCCTCCGCGAGCAGCATCACGATGCGGTCGACGCCGGGCGCGATGCCGCCATGGGGCGGGGCGCCATACTGGAAGGCGCGATACATGCCGCCGAATTTCTCGATCAGCACGTCCTCGCCATAGCCCGCGATCTCGAAGGCCTTCTTCATGATCTCGGGGCGGTGGTTACGGATCGCGCCCGACGAGAGCTCCACGCCGTTGCAGACGATGTCGTATTGATAGGCGAGGATGTCGAGCGGATCCTTCGTCTCCAGCGCCTCCATCCCGCCCTGAGGCATGGAGAAGGGGTTGTGCGAGAAGTCGATCTTCTTGTCGTCCTCGTTCCACTCGTACATCGGGAAATCGACGATCCAGCAGAATTCGAATACGTCGGTCTTCGAAAGGCCGAGCTCCGTGCCGATGCGAATGCGCGCCATGCCGGCGAGCTTCGCGGCCGGGGTTTCGGCGCCGGCCGAGAAGAACACCGCGTCGCCCGCCTTCACGCCGGCCTTGGCGGCGATGGCCCACAGCACTTCGCTAGGGACAAATTTCGCAATCGGTCCTTTGCCAACAAGTCGCACAATCTCATGTGCCCGTTCGGGACTTATCTGCCAAATATCGACCTTGGATACGAAGAGATGAGCCTTCGACGCGGCAGGGTCATCTGCAAGGTCTCCAAGCGGACTGTCTCCTTCCTCGAAGATGATGTAGCCGAGGCCCGGCGCGCCTTCCGAGCGCGCCCAGTCATTGAGCTTGTCGAAGAAGCTGCGGGGCTGCGTCGCCGCGCCCGGCGCGGGAATGGCGCGCACGGTCTTGCCCTTGAAGGCCTTGAACGAAACGCTCTCGCCCTCGAACTCCTCCGAGACATCGACGATGATGAGCGGGTTGCGCAGGTCCGGCTTGTCCGAGCCATATTTCAGCATGGCCTCGCGGAAGGGGATGCGCGGGAATTTCTGCGTCACGGGCTTGCCGTTCGAGAACTCCTCGAAGACGCCGCGCAGCACGGGCTCCATGGCCTCGAACACGTCTTCCTGCGTGACGAAGCTCATCTCCACGTCGAGCTGATAGAACTCGCCGGGCGAGCGGTCAGCGCGCGCGTCCTCGTCGCGGAAGCAGGGCGCGATCTGGAAATAGCGGTCGAAGCCCGCGACCATCAAGAAGCTGCTTGAACTGCTGCGGCGCCTGCGGCAGCGCGTAGAACTTGCCGGGATGGAGGCGCGACGGAACGAGGAAGTCGCGCGCGCCTTCCGGCGATGAGGCGGTGAGGATCGGCGTCTGGAATTCGAAGAAGCCGCCGGCCTTCATGCGCGAGCGGATCGAGTCGATGATGCGGCCGCGCAGCATGATGTTGGCGTGCAGCTTCTCGCGGCGCAGATCGAGGAAGCGGTATTTGAGGCGAATGTCCTCGGGATAGTTCACGTCGCCGAAGACCGGCATGGGCAGTTCGCCCGCGGGGCCCAGCACCTCGATCTCGCCGACATAAATTTCCACCATGCCCGTCGGCATGTCCGGGTTCTCGGTGCCGGCCGGGCGCTTGCGCACCTCGCCGTCGAGACGGACGACCCATTCCGAACGCAGCTTCTCGGCCTGGGCGAAAGCCGGCGAATCGGGGTCCACCACGCATTGGGTGAGGCCGTAATGGTCGCGCAGGTCGATGAAGAGCACGCCGCCATGGTCGCGGATGCGGTGGCACCAGCCGGAGAGGCGGATTTTCTGGCCGGCGAGGGCCTCGTTGGGCTCTCCGCAGTTATGCGAACGGTAGCGATGCATGGGCCGCTTTCGGTCTGAAACGTAGGGGAATGCCGGAAGGGCCGGCGCGTGGGCGCCAAGAAGCGCAATGGCCTCGCCGCTGTCAAGCGCCGGGCGGCGGCCCCGAGGGGGCAGGGGCGCCCCTTACTTCTTGAAAAACGCCTCGGCGGCGGCGCTGGCGGCCTGCTTGGACGTCACCGCCGCTTCGAGGCGCGCGATCTCCTCCCGCAGCGCCTCGATCCGGGCCTCCAGCTCGGCGACCGAGAGCAAATCGAGCGGCTGGCCGATCTCAAAGGAGGCGGGAGGGCGCGGGGCGTCTTCGTCCTTGCTCATTTTTCCTGCGTCAAGCTTCGGTTAAGGCAAAGGTGATCAGATTCCGAATGTGACGTTTCAATTGCGGGTCGTCCACGGATGCACCTGGTTATTTCAATCCCGTTTTTTATCGCATCCTTCCTGGCGTGGAACAGGGTGCGGGGATTTCTTGCGCCCGGCTCCCACGCAGATTTTCGCCCGCTCTTTCGGCGCGATCCGCTGTTCTCCCTCGCGCATTGGCTCGACTTTCAGAACGTCACGGAGATCCAGTTCGTCGTCTATACGCTGGTCGCCGGCCTTTTCCTCGCCGCGCTGGGGTTCTTCTGCGACGGGATGCTGAAGGGCAGGGGCTTCGGCGCATCCGGCAACGCTTCGCTGTTGCTCACCGGCATCTTGTCCGCCGCCTGGGCTTGGAGCGTCTGGGCCCCCTATCCCTACCAGAGCAGCGTCGCGCCCATGGTTTTCGCCGCCGCGCTGGGCGGCGGGCTCGTCCTGCTTTTCGCCGCGGAACTCAAGCATGTGCTCGTCGACAAGCTGGACGATCTGGGCAGCGGCGCGTTGACGCCTTCTTCCCCGAGAAAGCCGCGCCCGCGGCCGCGCACGGCTGAGGACGTTCTCGGGCGGCGCGCCGGCAAGGCGTCCTGCGGCAATCTCGCCGGGCGGCGATGAGCCTTCTCCACGCATTCTTTACGCGCCCCCTACTAGCCTTGGGGGTCACTCGGACGGGCGCAAAGGCGCCGCCGACGCCAACCTATTGCCGCCGCGGAGAATTTGCATGAACCGTTTTCTCTGGTCGCTCGTCACCCTGCTGCCGCTTCTCTTTTGGGACAAATTCAGCAGGTTCCTGTTCGCGCCCGCCGACCCGTCTCAGGCTCCCGCCGCCCGGCCGGCATTGGCGCGGGGCGTCGCCGATTTCGCCACGGCCCACGGACTGAGCGAAACGGCCGTCGCCGCAATTACGCTCGCCGCGCTCGCCTATTCCACGATTTTCGGCCTCGCCACCCATCTAATGCTCGCCGAGAAGGGGCTCGGCCCCAGGCTCAACGGGCTTGTGGGAATGGTCGGCGGCGCCGGCGTCGTCGCGCTCTGGCTTTTGCTGGCGCCCAAAGCCGCCTTTTCCTATTCCGCGCTTTTCTTCGCCGCGATCGTCGGCTCCACGGTCGTTCTGGCCGCCGCCTGCGTGGTCAAGGCGATCGTCTTTGCGCGCGTCGACGATTATTTCAGCGGCGCTTCCACGCCCCAGCGCGGAGCTTCCTCGGCGAGGGTCGCAGCCGTCGCCGCGCGCCGTCGTTGAAGGCCCAGCGGACCACGCCCGCAGCCGCCTGAAAAATCAGCTCTCGCCGCGACAATTGTTTAGGCCTATCTGCTATTGTGCGCCCGCGAAGCCGAACAGGGTTCGGGCGGCCGGGGCTTGACCCGGCGTGAGACCGTCATTGACGGAAGACGAGAGCGATGACCAAGTGGGTCTATAGTTTCAGCGCAGGCAAGGCCGAAGGCTCGGCCGCAATGCGGGACCTCCTCGGCGGCAAGGGCGCGAATCTCGCGGAAATGGCGTCCCTGGGCCTGCCGGTCCCGCCCGGTTTCACCATCACGACCGAGGTCTGCGCTTACTTTTACGCCAATGCGCGCAGCTTGCCCGCGGATCTCGAGGCCCAGGTCGACGCCGCGATGGCGGAGATCGGCCGCGTCGCCGGCCACGCCTTCAACGATGGCAAATGGCCGCTGCTCGTCTCCGTGCGCTCCGGGGCGCGGGCCTCGATGCCCGGCATGATGGACACCGTGCTCAATCTCGGCCTCAACGACGAGACCGTGGAGGCGCTGTCGGCCTATTCCGGCGACCCCCGCTTCGCATGGGACTGCTATCGCCGCTTCATCGAAATGTATTCTTCCGTCGTGCTCGGCGTCGAGCATCACATCTTCGAGGAAGCGCTCGAGGAGCAGAAGGAGGCCAAGGGCCTCACGCTCGACACGCAACTGAGCGCCGACGACTGGCGCGCCGCGGTCAAACAGTTCAAGGGCATTGTCGAGGCGAATGCGGGCGTTGAATTTCCGCAGGACCCGCGCGTGCAGCTCTGGGGCGCCATCAAGGCGGTCTTCGCCTCCTGGATGAACCACCGCGCCGTCGTCTATCGCCATCTCCACAACATTCCCGAGGCGTGGGGCACGGCGGTCAACGTGCAGGCCATGGTTTTCGGCAATATGGGCGCGACCTCCGCGACCGGCGTCGCCTTCACGCGCAATCCCTCGACCGGCGTGAAGGAGCTTTACGGCGAATATCTCCTGAACGCGCAGGGCGAGGACGTCGTCGCCGGCCTGCGCACGCCGCAGCCCCTGACGGAAATTGCGAGCCGCGCCTCCCCGGGCGAAAAGATTTCGCTCGAGGCCGTCATGCCCAAGGTCTTCAGCGAATTCACGAAGATCGCCGACAGTCTCGAACGCCACTACCGCGACATGCAGGACATGGAGTTCACCGTCGAGCGCGGCAAACTCTGGATGCTGCAGACGCGCGGCGGCAAGCGCACGGCGCGCGCGGCCCTGAAGCTCGCCGTCGACATGGCGAATGAAGGCCTCATCACGCGCGAAGAGGCGCTGCTGCGCGTCGAGCCGACCTCGCTCGATCAATTGCTGCATCCGACGATCGACCCCGCCGCGCGGCGCGACATTCTCGTGACCGGCCTGCCCGCTTCGCCCGGCGCCGCCTTCGGCGAGATCGTGTTCAATCCCGAAGAAGCGGAGACGCTCGCGGCCTCGGGGCGTAAGGTCATTCTCGTGCGCACGGAAACGAGCCCCGAGGACATTCACGGCATGCACGCCGCCGAGGGCATTCTCACCGCGCGTGGCGGCATGACGTCTCACGCGGCCGTCGTCGCGCGCGGCATGGGCAAGCCCTGCGTCACCGGCGCGGGCGCGCTGCGCATCGATTACGACGAGCAGTGCTTCACCGTCGCCGGCAAGCGTTTCGTCAAGGGCGACAAGATCACGATCGACGGCTCAGCCGGCCATGTGATTGCGGGCGAAGTGAAGATGCAGCGGCCCGAACTCACCGGCGAATTCGCCGTGCTGATGGGCTGGGCCGATCAGGTGCGCCGCCTGAAAGTTCGCGCCAACGCGGAGACGCCGTCGGACGCGCGCGCCGCGCGCCGCTTCGGCGCCGAGGGCATCGGCCTTGCGCGCACGGAGCATATGTTCTTCGAGGGCGAGCGCATCGTCGCCGTGCGCGAGATGATCCTCGCCGACGACGCGGAAGGCCGCAAGACGGCGCTCGCCAAGCTCTTGCCGATCCAGCGCGAGGACTTCAGGCATCTCTTCGAGATCATGGCGGGCCTTCCTGTCACGATCCGCCTGCTCGATCCGCCGCTGCACGAATTCCTGCCGCACACGGATTCGGAGATGGCGGCGGTCGCGCGCGCCATGGGCGCGGACCCCGTGAAGCTGCGCCGCCGCGCGTTGCAGCTTTCGGAGTTCAACCCGATGCTGGGTTTCCGCGGCGTGCGTCTCGCCGTTGTGTTCCCGGAGATCGTCGACATGCAGGCCCGCGCGATTTTCGAGGCGGCGATCGAGGCGAGCCTGTCGACGGGCGAACCGGCGCAGATCGAGATCATGGCTCCGCTCGTCTTCACGCGCGCCGAACTCGATCTCGTGAATGCGCGCGTCGAGGCCATGGCGAAACTCGTCGAGGACGAGACGGGCATCCGCCCGCGCTACCATATTGGCACGATGATCGAGCTGCCGCGCGCCGCTTTGCGGGCCGGGGAGATCGCGCCGTCGGCTGACTTCTTCTCCTTCGGCACGAACGACCTGACGCAGACGACGCTCGGCATCTCGCGCGACGACTCAGGCTCGTTCCTCAACGCCTATGTCGAGAAGGGCCTGCTGCCGCACGACCCCTTCGTGTCGATCGATCAGGAAGGCGTCGGCGAACTCGTCGCGCTCGGCTGCGAACGCGCCCGCAAGGCGAAGCCGGACATCGCGCTCGGCGTTTGCGGCGAGCATGGCGGCGACCCGGCGTCAGTGGCGTTCTTCGACAAGATCGGGCTGGACTACGTTTCCTGTTCGCCTTTCCGCGTGCCGATCGCAAGGCTGGCGGCGGCGCAGGCGGCGTTGGGGAAGAAAGCCGAAGGAACGGCCTAAGCGACGCCGGCAATCGGCGTTACGCAAGATAAACGCCCGCGCGCCAGGGAGCGCGCGGGCATATGCATTCATTGAATCATTTTTACCGTGCGGCCGACTTCGGGCGCGCCCTGTTCGCCTTGCGGCGCGATCCAATCAGGCACCCAGGTGAGGGCGACGACGACGAACGCCGCGAAAGCTGAAATCCAGATGACGGATTTGCTGACTTCTTCGCCACTGTGGACAGATATCGCCATATCAGAATCCTCCTTGATGCTGATAAGCCCCGCCGCGATTGCGCTTGCATCGAAGTCGCAATCTCGAACGCAGCGGGCCTGCCCTTCAGGATTTAGCCAGGCTGTCATCCGCGACAAGAGGTCGCACCCAATTTTTTCAGGGGCCTCCGCGAGGGATGTCAGGAGCTCTCCAGCTCCTCCTTAATGTGGTTCGCCTCGAAGCGACGAACGATCAGCCGCACCAGATAGAGCCCGAATTCTGGGTTCTGGAAATAAAGCTGCTCGAACTGCTCATAAGTGATGGTCAAAAGACGCACGTCGCTCAGGCACTTGGCGGTCGCGGTCCGCTTGCCGGACTTCGTAAAGAGCGCCATCTCGCCGAAGATCGCGCCCGGCTCCAGTATGACCCCCCGCTCGACGATCTCGATTTTTCCTTCGACGAGAACATACGCCTCGTTTCCTGCGTCGCCCCTCTTGAAGACGAAGTCCGTCGCCCGGATGCTCTCGGGATGCATGAAGGGCTTCAGCCATTCGATGTTCAGATCGTTGGCGTTGGCCTCGCGGACGCTGTCGATGAGGCGTCGCATTTCGCGCAGGCGCGAAAAATTGAGGGGGAAATTGATGGCGTGTTTCGCGATGGTCGGCAGGTTGCCTGTCGCGAGCCCGAGCGTGACCCCAAGCATGTTGCCGACCATGGCCGTAATGCGCAGCGGAATCATGCGCTTGAAATAGGCGGCGCCGACGACCGCCGAGGCTTCCGCCCAGGCGAGCGCGGCGAGCGCCACGGCGCCGACGGTCTTTCCAGTCTCGGAAGTGATCCAGGTCGTCGCGGCGTCTATCAGGTCGGACATTGTCGCTCCTTGACGTTTCGGTCCGCGCTTAGCTGTTGCAGGCGGATTCGACAAGCGCAAGAAAAGCCGGTTCCGCTGGACTTTCCCGCTCGCCTGCGCACATTTCCGGCCATGCGACAGAGCACGAGAATTCTTCGGATCGAAACCGGCGGGCGGGGCTTCTACGAATTCACTGCGGCCCTTGCGGATTTCGTGCGCGGCCAGCGGATGAGCGAGGGGCTGCTCACCGTCTTCTGCCGGCACACCTCGGCCTCGCTCCTCATTCAGGAGAACGCCGACCCCTCCGTCTTGCAGGATCTGGAAGCTGTCTTCGCGCGGCTCGCGCCAGAGGGGGCGGGTTACGCCCATGATACCGAAGGCCCCGACGACATGCCGGCGCATATCCGGGCCGCGCTGACGCAGGTTCAACTTTCTATTCCCATCATTGGCGGGTCGCTGGCCTTGGGGACATGGCAGGGGGTCTATCTCTTCGAACACCGCCGCCGGCCGCACCGGCGGGAGATCGCACTGCATGTGATGGGGGAGTGAGGCCCCCTCCCTGTCCCTCCCCCGCTTTCGCGGGAGAGGGAACGCTCGCGAGCCGCATTCGCGATGAGGGCGACAATCTGCCCCCTCTCCCGCATAGCGGGGGAGGGTTGGGAAGGGGGCCTAACCCCGCCGCCTAAACGGATACATGAACTGCGCCCCGTACCCCTCCGGAACCTTCTCCGGCACGCCATAGGCATTCGGCCAGCGCGACGGCGGGAAGTGATAGGTGCCGAAGAGCCGGTCGAGCCAGGGGAAATGGATCGCGAAATTCACGTCGATCGCTTCCTCCTCCAGCCCGTGATGCCAGTGGTGAAAGCGCGGCGTCACGAGGAACTGGCCGAGCAGGTTGAAATCGCCCTTCAGATTGGCGTGCACCAGCGACGAATAGACATAGACGAGCCCGATATAGGTCTGCATCGCCGCGGGCGAGAAGCCGAGCGTCAGCAAGGGCAGGGCGGTCACGCCGCGCAGCAGGGCGATTTCGATGAAATGCATCCGCGCGCCGGCGAGCCAGTCCATCGACGGCGCCGAGTGATGCACCGCATGGAAGCCCCAGAGGAACGGAATGCGGTGGAACGCGCGGTGAAACCAGTATTGGACAAGGTCAGTGAGGAACATCGCCTCGATGAGTTGCAGCGCGAAGGGCTGCGCTCCGACCGCGGCGCGGAACTGGGCGAGCGCGCCGGTCGACGCGTTCACGACCTGCGAGGGCGCCAGCGCAAGGAAGGTCAATAGCTGCACCATCATCGAGCTGACGAGGAAGTAAAAAAGGTCCTCGCGCCATTCGACCCGAAACAGACGTTGTTCGCGCCGATGCGGGAAGAGCCGTTCCAGCGGCGCAAACATCAGTCCCGTCGCCATGAGATTCACGGCGAAGAAATCGACGCCGAAAAAGACGCCCATGCGCGCGGGCGATGGATCGAAGCTCGCAAGGAGGCTCGCCGCCAAAGCGACGACGAGGGCCGAGAAACCGATGGCCTTGCGCGGCCGCAGCATCAGGGAAAGTAGAGCGAGAGCGTAGCCGATGACCAGCAGGAGCTGAACCACGACGTTGAAGACGAGATTACCTTCCGTCGCAGCGAGTTCCGGCGTCGAGAACAACCCCGGCCATCGCGTCGCCACGACGAAGCAGAGCGCCACGCCGGAAAAGAGCAGGCCGAAAAAGCCAGCGAACCACCCCGTGCCAAATCCACGCGTCTCGATCGGCGCCTCGAGATCGCGCGTGAGATTTTTCATGAAGCTGCGCGCCATCGTCTGTCCCCTGGTTTGCTGCGCTTATCCTGGCTAGCTGAACTGCAAATGCCGGCGAGCCGCCGTGCGCGGCCGCACGCAACCAGCGCGGGCGCCTCATTCTGGCACGCCAGCAGCGCCGGCGCTGCAACAGTTCGGCAAGCCTAATGGGCTGATAATCACAATCACGAAATTGTCGCAGTCGGGAGCCGCCTCGGCCCCGCAAATGTCAGCGTGGGATCCAGGCAGGCTTATGCGTCGTCAGTCGAAAGCGCGTTCGGTTTTTGGAGTCAGGGCCCCTTGGGTCCTCAGCGTGATGGCTCCGTGGGCGCTCGGCGTCGGGGTTCTCGTCTCCTTCACCGCGAGCGCGGGGCAGGATGCGACCGGCGACTGGAACGTCTCGCCGCTCACCGCCCGCGCCCGCGCGACGGCGGCTCCCGCCACGTTGCAGCTCGCGTCCTTCGGCGAGATCGCCACCGGCGAGCTCGGCCTTTCCGGCCAGAGCCGGGCGCTGGTGCAAAGCGCGCGGCTGATGGTCGGCGCGCCTGACGATCTGCGCTCCATTCCCGACGAGCGCGAGCCGCATGTCGAACTGAAGCCCGACGTGAAGCACTTCCCGGAAGTGGACCGCACGCATAAGGGCGATCCCATCGTCGCGATGCGGCCGAGCTTCGAGACCCGCGTCATCAATCCGTCCGTCCTTGGCCTCGCAGAGCCCACGCGCCTGACCTTCCGAATTGACGGCAGGAGCGCGTCGCGCACGAGCGTAGCGCTCGCGCCGCGTGGCTCCGTGCCGGGCGACGAGGCCATTTATGAGGCGGAAGAGGCGCGCGCCGAGGCTTTGACGACGACGCAGACGCAGAAGGCGAAAGCCGTCGCCTCGCCGTCGCAAAGCGCGTCGAGCGCCACGACGCGGGCGAACGAGCCGTCGCGCGAACCGACCTATCAGGCGCTGGAAGAACGCGCGCTGCACGGCGCGACGCCGCAAGTGTCGCGCGCCATCGCGCTCGGCTCCTCGACGCCGGCGCAGCCCGACGCGATCCCGATTGAAGTCTCGTCTTTCCCGCGCGCGACGCTCGCCCTCGGCGCGCCCGACAAGAGCGCCCCGCGGCCCGATTACGCCGCGCTCATCGATCGCGACAATATGGATCGCGAGCGGCGTTGCCTCGCGGAGGCGGTCTATTTCGAATCGCGCAGCGAGCCGGAGGCGGGGCAGGCGGCGGTCGCGCAGGTCGTGCTCAATCGCGTGCAGAGCGGACTTTATCCGACGTCGATCTGCGGGGTCGTCTATCAGAACCGCAGCCACTACAAGGCCTGCCAGTTCTCCTTCGCCTGCGAGGGCAAGTCGCTCCGCATCACGGAGCAGGAGTCATGGGCGACGGCGGTGCGTATCGCAAACGAGGTGATGGACGGCCGCACCTATCTCACGGAAGTCGGCCGGTCGACCCACTATCACGCGACCTACGTCAAACCGCGCTGGGCCCGCGCGCTGACGCGCATGGACATGATCGGGCGGCACATTTTCTACCGGCTCAAGCCTGGTCAGACTTGATGTGGAAACGCGCGGCCCTGCGGCGCCGGCCGCCGCCCGTGCGCGCGTAGATTTCAATCCAAAGCCAGATGGCGAGGGCGACCCAGGCGGCTGCGAAGGGATGCGCCGCGGCCATTTGCGTCAAAGCGTGCATGTCGAATTCTCACGCGCTGAAGTTGCAGGCCTAGCTTTGGTCGCGCCCGGTTAAGGAGCGCGTTAAAGCAAAAGGTAAATTTCCAAAAAAATCCTCTACGTTGACGGCGTGGTTAAGGTGAGGCTAACCGATCATCCGCGCCGGCACGAGGCCCCGAACCGAATTGCCGAGATAAAAGTCGGGCGTGAGATCAGCAAAAGCTAATACCCTTTCTTTGGCGCGACCTTGGTGCAACAGCGCCGCACGCAGCGTTCCGGCCAGCAATCCGCAGGAAAGCGGCGGCGTCAGCAGGGTTCCTTCCGCTGGAACGAAGAGATTGCAGCGCGCGCTTTCGCAAAGCTCGCCACGCTCGTTAAGAAACAATACTTCATCTGCGCCTTGCCGCTGCACGGCGCGCGCGAGTTCGTCCTCATAGAGGGCGCGCCGGGTTGTCTTGTGACGCAGCAGGGGATCGGACGAGTTGAATCGACGCTCCGCGAGCGCGACGCGCCAGACGGTTTCGGGCGGAACGGGGTCGATCGGCGTCTTCGTCACGTCAATTGCGCCGTCGCGGGAGAGAACGAGGCGAACGCGCAGCCGCTCGGCGGGAGAGGGGGAAGCGTTCGCGATAGATTGTGAAACAGCGCCTTCGAGCGCCGCCTTCACCTTCCCGGCGTCATGACGAAAACCCAGCGCCGCGCTCGACGCGGCGAGGCGGGCGAGATGCTCGGGGAGCAGGGCGTAGCCCTCCTCCCGGGTCCAGAGCAGGGTCTCGATCAGCCCGAAGTCTTCGTCCCGGTCAGGAAGCGCGCTTTGATCAGACATTCCTCGTACTCTTGAGCGGCGCGCGAATCGGCGACGACGGCCGAGCCGACATTGCAGACGAGTTCGTTGTCGGGGAAGAGCGTCAGCGTGCGGATCGCGACGTTGAAGCGGATGTCGCCGTCAGGCGCGATGAGGCCGAGAGAGCCGCAATAAACGCCGCGCGCCGCGCATTCGAGATCGCGGATGATCTCCATGGCGCGGATCTTCGGGGCGCCCGTCACGGAGCCGCAGGGGAAGAGGCCGGTAAAAAGATCCGCGAGCGTCACGTCGTCCCGCAGCCGCGCCTCGATCCCCGAGGTCATCTGGTGCAGCGTCGGATAGGTCTGGATCGTGAAAAGGTCCGTGACCTTCACCGAGCCGACTTCCGCGAGCCGCGAGAGATCGTTGCGCAGCAGATCGACGATCATGAGATTCTCGGCGCGCGACTTCTCGTCCTCGACGAGATATTGCGCCCGGGCCATGTCCTCGGTCGGCATCACGCCCCGCTGCGCCGTTCCCTTCATCGGCCGCGCGCGAATGTGCCGACCATGCGCCTCGAAAAACACCTCCGGCGAGAGCGAGACGACCGTCTCCTCGCCAAGCGCCACGACGCCGCCATAGGCCACGGGCTGGCGCTTGCGCAGGCCCCGATAGAGAGCGAGCGGGTCGCCGTCGTAGCGGCCATACAGCGGGAAGGTCAGATTGATCTGATAGACGTCGCCCGCGAAGATATAGTCGATACAGGCCCGGAAACGCTCGGCGTATTCGGCTTCCGACCAGGCCGGGGTCAGCGGAATATAGGGCGCGGCGGCCTCCGCCGGGGGAAGGTTCCAGGGCTTGGGCGCCTGGAAGGCGCCGAAAAGCAATAGCGGCGTACGCGCGCGCGGCGTCGTCTGGGCCCAGAATTTCGGCTCGAGCGCATAGCCGAGTTCGTAGCTGGCGTAGCCGGCGAGGTAGAGCCCGCGCTTTGTCGCCGCCTCCATGCGGGCGAAGGCGTCCCGGGCCTCGCTTGGCTCGCGCGCGACGATGATCTCTTCCGGCTCGTCGAAGAGCAACGCCCGGCCGCCCTCGCGTCCGTCCTCGAACACGACATAAGGCCGCGCCGGCGCGTCTGGCCGCGTCGGGGCGAGAGGGCTGGCGTCAGCTTTGGACATGTCTCGGGAGGCTCGTTTCACGGATCCTGTTACATAAGACCAAGGCGCTCGGTTGAATAGCGATCTTGCATGTTCGGCGCCCGCGCCTGTAACGATTCGTTCATATGGGCGGGGCGAGGCTGGGCCGTCAACAGCGGGCGAAGGAAGGCCATTTGGAGCTTGGGCTTCGTCCAACCAACGAAAAAGCCCGGCCGTTCGGGCCGGGCTTCTTGATTTGAGACGATGAGTCCCGATTAGTACTTCGCGACGACCGGAGCCGGAGCGCCCCAGTTGAAGTGATAGTTCAGGCCCGCGCGGACAATGTTGCCGTCATAGCGATGCGACGTCTGGGCGGCGTAGCCGACGAATGGCACGCCCGCGCCATTGAGCTGAACCGCCGCCGAGTTTGTACTGACAGTGCCGAGATCGTAATACAGATACTCGACCTTGGCGGACCAGTTCGGCATGAACATCCATTCGACGCCGCCGCCTGCCGTCCAGCCTACCCGCGTATCGGAAAAGGCCGCGCCGCCGAAGAAAGGCACGAGCGTGAAGGCCACCGGGTCGCGCGTCGAGACATAGGCCGAGTTGAGACTCACACCGCCATAAGCGAGACCGCCCGTGCCGTAGATCAGCAAGGTCGGCATAGCGAGCCAGCCAAGGCGGCCGCGCACCGTGCCGAGATAGTCGAGGTTGCTGCGGACCTGCCCGAAGGTGAAGTAGGAACGCGTGCCGTCGCCCGCGGCGCCGAACGTATTCGACGAATTCGAGCTTCCGGCGATGCCCTGGATGTCGGCCTCAATGCCAACAACGAAGCTGTTGTAGAACTGGTAGTTGTAGCCGATCTGGCCGCCGCCGATGAAGCCGCTGGCGTTCGTGTTGCCAACCGAGTTGGCGGACAGCCCCGCCAGGAATGCGGACGGTTCGGACCCTCCCAGCGCCGGATTGGCGAAGAAGGGAGCGGCGGCGGTCGTGATCGCCGTGCTGTTGGCCCAGGTGCCACCAGCGTTCAGACCGACATAGAAGCCGGTCCACATCGGGGGCGGCGGGGGCGGCGGGGGAAGGACCGGCGGGCCCTTGCGCGAGGGAAGGTCGGCCGCGAGGGCGGCACCAGCGGACACCGCAAGCGCGGCGACCGAAAGAGCGAGTTTCTTCATTGGATAGCCCCTGATTTGAGCTGCGAAAAGTGATCAACAAATCACCCTCTGCGAAGAAACCGCAGTTGGAGTTGCATAGTCAACGCGAACGGGCATGAACAAAGCCGTTTCAAAACCAACTGTGACCTGGCGGCCACAGCTCTGTTAACTTGGGATGTTTCCGGGCCGGCCGGCGCCACGCAAGATGAAAAAGAGCGGGGTCGCCTCGAGGCTCAAAATTCGGCGTTTCCCTCAACCCGCTTTGTTTCCGGCCGCGCCGCGCGCTAATAAGGCGAATGTCCGCTTCTCTATCCACTCAGCAACCCCTGCGCATTCTCTTCATCGGCGACGTGCTCGGCCGCTCCGGCCGGGCGGCGGTGACCCGCTACGTCCCGCGCCTGCGCGAGAAATGGGCGCTCGATTTCATCGTCTGCAACGGCGAGAATTCCGCGGGGGGCTTCGGCATCACGGAGGCCATTTGCGAGGAGATGGTCAACGCGGGCGTCGATTGCGTGACTCTCGGAAATCACGCCTTCGACCAGCGCGAGACGCTCGTCTTCATCGAGCGACAGCCGCGCCTCCTGCGGCCGATCAACTATCCGCCCGGCACGCCGGGCAGGGGAGCCAATCTCTTCACCGCGGCGCGGGGCCAGCAGGTGCTGGTCGTCAATCCGATGGGCCGGGTCTTCATGGACGCGATCGACGATCCCTTCGCGGCGATGGAGAAGGAACTTGGCGCCTGTCCGCTGGGCGTCGCCTGCGACGCCGTCGTCGTCGACATGCATGCGGAAACCTCCAGCGAAAAGATGGCTATGGGCCATTTCGTCGACGGCCGCGCCTCGCTTGTCGTCGGCACGCACACCCATGTCCCCACCGCCGATGCACAGATCCTGCCCGGCGGCACGGCCTATCTCACCGACGCCGGGATGACCGGCGATTACGATTCCGTCATCGGCATGGAAAAGGAAGAGCCCCTGCGCCGCTTCATCCGCAAGACGCCGGGCTCTCGCTACGAGCCGGCCAATGGCGAGGCAACTTTGTGCGGCGTGGCGGTGGAGGTCGGCGGCGACGGGCTCGCGAGCATGATCGCGCCCGTGCGGCTCGGCGGGCGGCTGCGGCAGGAATGGCCGCAGGAATGGGGCGCGCCGTAACGCGCCCTCGCTTTCATCAGCGCAGAAGCACGTAGCCCCGGCGCTCCAGGCAGCGGTCGATGACCAGACGGTAGTCGGAAGCCGCCATCTCCGCCGTGGCCGCGCCCTGGGCGCCCTGCGCGGCGCCCGAAGCGCCCACCATATTGCCGGCGACGTCCGCCGCGCTGCCGCCCGCCCAAAGGCCGTTGGCCGCGCCGAGGCCGGGCACTGGCATGTAACGCGCGACGCTGCCCGCCGCGGCCAGGGCCGCCCCGGCCGCCGCCTGCTGGGCTCCCGCCTGCGCCTGAGCGGCGCCTGCGCGCGCGGCGCTTTCCTGCGGGGCCGCGCGATTCTGGCAGAAGGCGAGATCCTTGGCGTATTTCTTTTCCTTGAAGCCCCTGGCGTCGCGATCGACGAGCGGCTCGTAGATCGAGCCCTGCGCATCCTGCGCCCGGACGGGAGCGGCCGCGGCCAGCAAGAAGGCGAGCGCCAGAACTAAATGTAACGCTTTATCTTTTGAAACCATGTTTTCAGCCCCATGATCGGCCCGGAGCCGGGCCAGAACGGCCTAGCTTGTAAATCTTTTGTTAACGTCCCGGAAGCGCGAGGTTTGTCGCTTCGCCGTTGCGGCGGTTCGCCGGCCGCGTGCGGGCGCCTACACTTCGCGTGCAAGGTCGATTAAATATCGCAGATCAAGCCAAGCTACGGCGCGAGCGGAGCCAGCCAAAATGAAGTGGGAAGATCTACAAACGTCCGAAAACGTCGAGGACCGCCGCGGCGAAGAAGGCGGCGGCATGTTCGGCGGCGGTCCCAGCATGGGCGGCGGCGGCATCGGCCTCGGCACAATGGTGATTCTGGGCATCATCGGCTACGCGCTCGGCATCAATCCCGCTTTGCTTATCGGCGGCGCGGAAATGCTCGGCAAGATGCGCGGCGGCGGACAGGTGGTGCGCGAGGACCGGCCGCGCGAGACCACGCAGCCGACCGATCAGATGGGCCAGTTCGTGGCGAAGGTGCTCGGCTCCAACGAGGAGGTCTGGTCGGCGATTCTGCCGCAGCAGGAAGGCATCCAGTTCAAGGCGCCGCGCCTTGTCCTGTTCGACGGCGCGACTCAATCCCGCTGCGGCGCGGCGCAATCGGCGATGGGGCCGTTCTACTGCCCGCTCGATCAGCGCATCTATCTCGACACGTCCTTCTTCCGCGACATGAAGCAGCGCTTCGGCGGCGGCGGCGATTTCGCCTACGCCTATGTGATTTCGCACGAGATGGGACATCACATCGAGAACCTGCTCGGCATCCTGCCCAAGGTGCAGCGCGCGCAGGCCCGCGCCGGCAGCCGCGCCGAGGCGAACAATCTGTCGGTCCGCGTCGAGCTGATGGCCGACTGCCTCGCCGGCGTTTGGGCCAATAACGGTAACGCCCGCAGCCGCTTCCTCGAAGAAGGCGACATCGAGAAGGCCGTCGCCTCCGCGCAGGCCATCGGCGACGATCGTCTGCAAAAAGCGCAGCGCGGCTATGTCGTACCCGACAGCTTCACGCACGGGTCTTCGGCGCAGCGTACGGAATGGCTGCTGCGCGGCCTGAAGAGCGGCCGCATCGACGACTGCAATACCTTCAATCGGTGATTGACGGCCGTCATTACGAGCGTAGCGAAGCGATCCAGAGCGTCATACGACTCTGGATTGCTTCGTCGCTGCGCTCCTTGCCGTGACGGCTTCCCACCGTATCGAAATCAGAACGTCCGGCGCGCGCTGCTCTTCAACTCTGCGCAGCGCAGGCGCTTCGCCAGCTTCTTCAGATCGCCGCTTTGCGCCGCGCGTAGCGCGTTCTTGCGCGCGATGAGCCCGACCGGCTCGGCCAAATTCGGCGCGAGTCGCGTCACGAGGCTCGACGGCGCCGCGCGCAGGACGAATGCGCGTTCGGCTGCGCCATAGGCGAAGGCGTCGTCCACTTCCTCGATAAAGCCGCGCTCGATGGCGTTCCCGGCGAGCAGCAGCAAGGCCGTCTCCTGGCGCGCAATGTCGAGCGCCTGCGTCAGGCCCTCTTCCTTGCGCATCGCCTCGACGAGCATGCAGCCGGCTTCGTCGGCGATTCTCTCCAGGCCGCTCCCCGGCGCGCCGACGAGCACGGCGTCGGCCACGAGGCCCTGAACGCAGGCCTCGACCAGCGAGGCGAGGCTGCGCGTGATCGCGTCCCGGCGCAGCGGCCGGGCCGGGGCGTCGTAAGCGAGGAGAATGGCTGTCAGCATGTGACGATGCATAGCCGAAACGAATGCGCGACGGAATGCGGCGCCGAATAAACGCGCTTCTGCGCCAATCATAGGCGCCGCCCATTGCGCCAGCCGTCGCCTTCGGCCACCATCGCGCCCATGCCGCTCAGTCCTTTCCCGCTCGAAGTCCTCACCACCGACCAGATGGCCCGCGCCGATCGCATGACGATCGAGAGCGGCGTGCCCGGCATGGAGCTGATGGAAAACGCCGCCGTCGCCCTCGCCCGCGTCGTCAGCCGCATTCTGCAGCGCACGAGCGGGCGTCGCGTGCTCGTCCTTTGCGGACCGGGAAACAATGGCGGCGACGGTTATGTGGCCGCGCGGCTGCTCAGGGCCCAGCGCTACAAGGTTCGCGTCGCCTCGCTCACCCCGCCCGATCAGCTTCGCGGGGACGCGGCGCGCGCGGCGGCGGGCTGGACTGGGACGCTGATTTCCGCGCATGACTGCGACTTCCACGGCGTCGATCTCGTCATAGACGCGCTGTTCGGCACGGGCCTCGCGCGCGATCTCGATCCGGCCGCGCAGGCGCTGGTCAATCGCCTCAATCAATGGCGGCGCGAAACCAAGCAGAGCGTCGTCAGCGTCGATATTCCAAGCGGCGTCGACGGAACCACCGGCGCAATTCGCGGCGCTGCGGTCGAGGCGGACGAAACCGTCACCTTCTTTCGCGTGAAGACGGGCCATCTCCTGCTGCCCGGCCGCACGCGCTGCGGCAAGCTCACCTGCGCCCATATCGGCATCCGGCCGACGACGCTCGAGTCGATGGAGGTGAAGACCTTCGTCAATGCGCCGGAGCTGTGGCTCCCCGCGCTGCCGCGCCCCAAGGTCGAGGGCCACAAATATACGCGAGGTCATGCGCTCGTCGTTTCGGGCGAGGCCTCTTTCACCGGCGCTGCGCGGCTCTCCGCGGCCGCCGCCCTGCGCGCGGGGGCGGGGCTCGTGACGCTTGCGAGCCCCAGAGACGCGCTGCCGGTGAACGCCAGCGCGCTCACTTCCGTCATGGTGCGTCCCGCCGACGGGGCCGAGGGACTCGCCGTCGTGCTCGCCGACGAGCGCAAGAACGCCGTCGCGATCGGTCCCGGCCTCGGCGTTTCGGAACAAAGCTGCCGGCAGGTGGAGGTCGCGCTGACGCCGCAGGCCTATCGCCGCGCCGCCGTGCTCGACGCCGACGCCCTGACGAGTTTCGAGAGCGACCCCTTCCGGCTATGGCGCGCGACGCGCGCGGCGCCCGGGCCGGTGGTGATGACGCCGCACGCTGGAGAATTCGCCCGACTTTTCGCCGAATGCGATGGCGACCGCGCCTTGCGCTCGAAGCTCGACAAGGCCCGCGACGCCGCGCGGGTGAGCGGCGCCGTGGTTCTTTACAAGGGGCCGGACACGGTCGTCGCGGCGCCAGACGGCCGCGCGTCCATTGTGACATGGGCCAGCCCCTGGCTTGCGACCGCCGGGTCGGGCGACGTCCTGACCGGCATCGTCGCCGGCCTCCTCGCGCAGAGGATGGACGGATTTCTCGCCGCTTCCTGCGCCGCCTGGATGCATGCGCGGGCGGCGGAGCTGTTCGGCCCCGGACTGATCGCCGACGACGTTATTGCAACGCTGCCGCAGGTCTGGCGAGAGCTTTGCAGCAGCTGAAAAAACATTTCTGCTTTATGTCCATTTTTTTCCGCGCAATGTCGGATTCTTTGCAATCTGTCACGGTGGCGCCACGAACTTTGCTCCAAATGGATATTTGTGAGGGCCGGAAGGCCAGATAGCTTGTGACCGCTTGAGCTTTTTAGGGTAAGACGAGCGTCGCAGCGAAACACTCCAGAAACATTTTTTCGCTGCCCGCGTTCGAGCCCACGGGAACGCCCCCGCGGAAGCCAGGATGGATTTTGTCTGCGCCGCCCCTCGGTCGGGCAGTCGAATTCGCGCCGCGTTCCCCGACGGAAAGCTCGGAAAGTCCAATTCAAACAGGCGAGATGCTAAATGGACGTCGCTGAACTGAAGATTTCCGCACCGGCGCGGCCCGTGCCGCGGCCACCGTCGCAATCACCGTCGCAGCCCGACACCATCCGCGGCCGCTTCAAACTCTTCATGACTCTGTGGGACAGCCGGTTCGAAGATCTGAAGCCGGCGACATGGGTCCAGACGACCTATCGTGATTTCAGCGCCGGCCTGATCGTCGCGCTGACCGCCATCCCGATGGCCATGGGCTTCTCCATGGCGATGGGCCTGCGCCCTGAGCAGGGCATCATCGCCGGCGCGCTGGCCTGCGTGGTCGGCCGCACCTTCGGCGGCTCGAAGTACCAGGTCTACGGCCCGACCGCGGCCTTCATCCCGGTGATCGCCGGCCTTGTGAAGAAATATGGCGAAGCGGGCGGCGGCACCTTCTCGGAGGCGCACGGCTTCCTGGTGCTCGTTTCCATCATAGCCGGCGTGGTTCTGATGGGCATGGGCCTTTTCGGATTGGGCAAATACGCCAAGCTGGTGCCGAATTCGATCGTCGTCGGCTTCACCGCCGGCATCGCCGTCGCCATCGCCGCGTCCAACATCGAATCCGTGCTGGGTATCCGCGACTTCAGCGAACTCATCGGCGAAAACGCCAACTTCCTGGGCGGCCTGGGGGCGACTGTCTCCACCTTCGTCGACAACCTCCACAAGATCAACCTTTGGGCGGTCGTGCTCGGGCTAATGACTTTCGCCCTGACGAAGATCCT
The DNA here is from genome assembly GCF_049675845.1 of Methylocystis parvus. Lineage (GTDB taxonomy): Bacteria > Pseudomonadota > Alphaproteobacteria > Rhizobiales > Beijerinckiaceae > Methylocystis > Methylocystis parvus_A. The sequence goes on along the minus strand of NZ_CP187161.1, from coordinate 1,439,861 downwards.
CCTGCGCATCTCGATCTTCATCCCCGCTCCCGCGCTCGCCATCGCCGCCTGCACGGCTCTGGCGGCGACGGTTTTGTCCGATAAGGGCATCGTCGTGGTGCGAGACATCTACGGCACGATCCCGAACAACTTCTTCGTGTTCACGCCGCCCGTCCTGCCGGCGATGAGCGGCGGGGTGCTGTTCGACATCTTCTACTATGTTCTCGCGATCGTCTTCGTGTCGGGCGTCGAGAGCCTTCTGTGCTCGTCGATGGCCGACCGTATGGCTGACAATCGCGGCACGCCCTTCAATCCCGACAAGGAGTTCTGGGGCCAGGGCCTGGTGCAGGTCATCACGCCGATGGTCAATGGCTTCCCCTGCACCGGCGCGCTGGCGCGCACCGCGACCAGCATCAAGGCGGGCGCCATCACGCCGCTCGCCGGCTATTTCAAGGGCTTCCTGAAGCTGTCGCTCGCCTATTTCATCGCCGACTATCTCGAAATGGTCCCGATGGCCTGCATTGGCGGCATCCTGCTCTGGGTCGCCTCCAACATGATCAAGGTCTCGGAGATCAAGGAAGTCCTGAACCATAATCGCTTCCATGCCGGCCTCATGGTCTTCACGGCGGTGATGGTTCCGATGACGGACTTTCTGACGGGCGTCCTGTCGGCGCTGGTCCTCTATTTCGTCGCGCGTCGCTTCCTAGATAAGCCCGTGGAGGCTCGCAAGCCGGTCCTCGCCGGCGCCGGTACGGCGACGCAAGGCGCCGAAATCTATCGGCCGGGCGTGTTCAACAATGTCGCCATTCCTCTGGCGCTCTCCGACGAGGACCAGGACCTTCTGAGCTATGCGGCTTACCTCGCCGATATCGGCGTGATCCGCGATCTGCACTTCGTGCATATTTCGCACGGGCGTCCGACTCCCGAGGTCACGCGCGCCATGGCCGAGAGGGTCGAGCCCTGGTTCCCCAAGGCGAATCGCAACCGCAAAGTCACCTTCGAGGCCGTGGACGACGGCAGCCGCCTCGACGCGCTGGTGCGCTTCACGCTGGCGAGGCATGCGGATCTGATCCTGCTGGGACATCGCAAGACTCGTTCGGGCCAGCGCTCGCTCGCGACGCGCCTCGCCTTGATCACGCATTGCTCGGTATGGATGGCCCCCGAGGGCGCCCGCTCGACGATCTCGAAAGTGTTGTCGCCCATCGACTTCTCTGATCGGTCGGCTGACGCCATCGCGCAGGCGGTCGCCGTCGCCCGCGCTGCGCGCGTTCCGCGCGTGACGGCGCTCCACGTCTATTTCGATCCGAACGTCCTGCGCTACGAAGAGCATGACGCCCTGGTTCGCGGCGAGGAGGAAAGCGTCTTCCGCAAGTTCATCGGCAAGGTCGACACGGATGGCGTCGCCGTCACGCCGAAATATGTCGAGAGCAGCCACGCGGCCGATGCGGTGCTGCGGCAGGCGGAAGAGGAGGGCGCCGATCTCATCGTGCTCGCCACCCGTGGACGCAGCAAGGCGGCCACCATCCTGCTCGGCAGCGTGGCGTCGGAGGTCATTCGCCGCTCTCCCATCCCCGTGCTGGCGGTCAAACACTATGGCGACCGGATGACGATCAAGGACGTCCTGCTCTCGGGCCAGTTCTGGCGGGCGCCCGAAATGCAGTCGAACTGAGTTCCGCTCGCAGGCGCGCCGCGAGGGATGCACCCCCTCGCGGCGCGATTGAGACCCCCCGCCGGGCCCGGCGAAGACGCGGCCTCACCGCCGCCGAGCGCCGGGCCCGGAAATCGTTTCTTCCGCCTCGGGCTTAGGGCGAAGCATCCCTTCGTCGACGGGCGTCGCCGGCCCCTGGCGCGTCATCCGCGGCGGGGAAGAAACTTTTCTCTCTGGCTGCTATGATCCCGCCCAAAATCGGGACGGTGAACGCGCCAATGACCAATCAGCGGGCTCAAATGAAAAGCTACGAAAAGCTCCTCCTCGAGAATAAAGCCTGGGCAGAAGAGAAAAAGCGGCTGGAGCCCGAATATTTCGAAAGCCTCGCCCGGGGCCAGCAGCCCGAATTCCTCTGGATCGGTTGCGCCGACAGCCGCGTCCCGGCGGACATCATCGTCAACGCCGAGCCTGGCTTGATCTTTGCGCACCGCAATATCGCCAATCAGGTGATCGCGACGGACTTCAACTGTCTCAGCGTCGTGCAATATGCCGTGCAAGTGCTGAAGGTGAAGCACATCATCGTCTGTGGTCATTACAACTGTGGTGGCGTGAAGGCCGCACTGTCGAATCAGCGTTCCGATTTCACGCTGCTCAACAAATGGCTGCTACATGTGAAGGACGTCTACCGTCTTCATCGCGAGGAGCTCGACGGCGTCAATTCCTTCGACGAAAAGGCGAATCGGCTCGTGGAGCTCAATGTGATCGAGCAGGTCAACCATCTCTCCTACACCTCGATCGTGCAAACGGCTTGGAAGAACGAGCAGCGGCCGATGGTGCATGGCTGGGTTTATGCGCTGGACGACGGCCTGCTGAAGCAACTCATCACCCTGGGGCCGGACAGCAAGATCGATCCTGTCTATCAACTGGTCGACCCCGCTTGACGAGAGAACGAAACGGACCGACTGAACAGGAGACTTCAGCCGTGCTGCGCAAGCATCTCGATTATTACATACGCCATCTCGATCACGACGTCCCCGCTGGCGTGGTCGTGTTCCTCGTGGCCCTGCCGCTCAGCCTCGGCATCGCCCACGCCTCCGGCGCGCCGCCTCTTTCGGGCATCATCGCCGGGATCGTCGCGGGCCTTGTCGTGTCGATCGTCAGCGGCTCGCAGCTCAGCGTCTCCGGCCCCGCTGCGAGCCTGACGATCATCGCGGGCGCGGTGGACAGGTTCGGGTTTGACGGCGTGCTGCTCGCCGTCACGCTCTCCGGCCTCATCCAGATCGGGCTGGGTTTTGTTCGCGCGGGCGTGATCGCCGCCTACTTCCCCTCGGCGGTCATCAAGGGCATGCTGGCGGCGATCGGCCTCCTGCTCATCATGAAACAACTGCCGCATGCGGTCGGCTACGACGCCGACGCGGACAGCGATCTCTCTTTCCTCGAAGACGACAGCAACACGAAGTTCAGCTTTCTGAGCTCTGCGTTCCAGTCGATCTCGCCCGGCGCCACCGTCGTCGCGCTTGCGTCGCTCGCAATCCTGCTTTTCTGGGAGACCCAGCGAATCCGCGAGCATCGCATCCTTTCGCTCGTGCCAGGTCCGCTCGTCGCGGTGGTTTTCGGCATTCTCTTCAACATTGTCGCCCAGTCCGTGCTCCCCTGGTTCGCCATCGCGCCGCAGCATCTGGTGGCGCTGCCGGAAATTGCGGGTCCCACGCAGTTTTTCGCTGAAATACACCGCCCGGATTTCAGCCTGCTGAGCGACTTCCATCTTTATGTGACGGCGGTGACGATCGCGCTCGTGGGCAGTCTGGAGACGCTGCTGAGCATCGAGGCGGTCGACAAGCTCGACCCTCTCAAGCGAACGGCGCCGACCAATCAGGAACTGAAGGCGCAGGGGCTCGGCAATTTCATCAGCGGCATGATCGGCGGTCTGCCCATCGCGGCGGCGATTGTCCGCAGTTCGGCCAATATCAACGCCGGCGCACATACCAAGGTCGCGAGCCTCGTGCATGGCGCGCTGCTCGTTCTGTCGGTGATGTTCCTGTCTACGATGCTCAACATGATCCCGCTGGCCTGCCTCGCGGCCGTGCTGCTCGTCACCGGCTACAAGCTCGCCCATCCGAAGCTCGTCATGGAGCAATATGAAAGAGGTTTCGCTCAGTTTGCGCCATTCGCCATCACCATCGCGGCCATTCTTCTGACCGATCTACTACGCGGAATGGCGATCGGCATGGCTGGCGGACTCTTCTTCGTCCTGCGCGGCAATTATCATTCAGCTTTCACGCTGACGCGCGACGGCAAGAACTATCTCCTGCGGATGCAGAAGGACGTTTCGTTCCTGCACAAGGCGCCGCTTCGCGACATTCTGGGAAGCGTTGAGGAGGGCAGTTTCCTCGTCATCGACGGCACGCGTGCGAGCTTCATGGACCAGGACATCATGGAGACGCTCGAGGACTTCATCAAAGCCGCGAGCGACAACAACATCCATGTCGAGTTGAAAAATGTGAAGGGCAGGGCGCCTGCGAACGGGAATCTCGTGCCCGCCTGATGCGAGTCGCGGCGGCGAGGCTTCCTTGCCGCCGCTTTTCATGCGTGTTAGCGTCAAGCTGTTGGCTTTCAACGAAATTTTTTTGGGAGCGTGGCCATGCGTGTCTCTCCTTTTCCGATCAAGGCAGGCGCCTTCGTCTCCTTTTTTCTTGCTGGAGCGAATGCCGCCTTTGCGCTTTGCGCGACCAGTCCCATGAGCGGCGATTGGGTCTCCGTCAACGGCGCGACGCGCGGCTTGACGCGGGCGGAAGTTGACGTTGGCTGCTGCGATCAGGTCCAGAACGGCCGTCCCGTCTGCTCGCCCCCGGACAGCGTGCGGCTCTTCGGCAAATGCCATCCAACCGACTGCGACTGGGGCGTGCGAACCGGCGCCTTTCAGACCGCCGACGGACTGCGGCTCACCTATCGCCAGAGCTTCGCGACGCGCACGGTTCGCATCAACTCTTTGGCGAACGGCAATCTGAGAGTGCGCGTCTTCACCGACTTCGCCGATCCTCGCCGCGCCGACTTCAATATGACGGAGATCATGCGGCCGGAGTGAGCGTCAAGACGGCGCGAAGCCTTCGAAGACGATCTGATCCGCCCATTGTCTCGCGGCAGCTTCTTGCGCCGCGCCCCGCACGGTCCAGACCGTGACGGGGATGCGCAGGCCCTCCCGTGCGAGGAAGGGAATGGCGTGCGGCAAATCGGCGACGCTCCACGATAGAAAATCGGGCCGCGTCGTCGGATAGTGCAGGAAATGCGTCATCTCGCTGCGCTGCGCGGGCGACAGCATCGACCAATAGGGATCGTCGTAGGTCGCTTCGCCCACCATGCCGAGCGGGAGATGCGCCACGCCAAGCGCCTGCGCCTCCGCGCGCAAATAGGCGATGGGCGCGGGATCGAAGCTCTCGATGACGACGGGGCCGTTATAGCGCGCGAGCGTTTCGGCCACGCGCCGCGCCGGCTTCAGGTCGCCGTCGAAACTGCTCTTGAGCTCCACGACCAGCGGCGTTCTTCCGTCGATGGCGGCGAGAAAGGCGTCGAATGTCGGGATGGTCTCGCCCGCGCCTTTCAGCCTGGTCGCAGCGAGCGTCGCGGCGTCGAAATCCGCCACCCTTCCTTGAATATGCGTCAATCTTTCGAGCGTCTCATCATGGAAAACGACGAGGTCGCCGTCGCGCGTCGCCTGCACGTCGCACTCGATGGCGTAACCCGCGGCGATGGCGGCATGGGCGGCGCCGATCGAGTTTTCGACGACGCCGCGCGAGACGTCATGCAGGCCGCGATGCGCGATCGGCCGCGCCGTCAGCCAATCGAGACTGCGCTCGTTCAATCGATAATCTCGAATATGCCCTCGACCTCCACGGCGGCGTCCAGCGGAAGCTGCGCGACGCCGACGGCGAAGCGCGCATGCTTGCCGTTCTCGCCGAGCACGGCGGCGAAGAGATCGGAGGCTCCGTTCACCACCTGCGGCACTGGTCCGAAATCGGGCGCGCAGTTCACATAGCCGCCGATGCGAACGGCTTTGAGCCTTGCAAGATCGCCGACTGCGGCGTTCGCCTGCGCCAGCACGTTCAGCGCCGCCTGGCGCGCCGCCGCCTGTCCATCCTCGAGCGACACGCCCGCGCCGAGCTTGCCCTTATGCGCCGCGTCGACGCCGCCGGGGCCGACCGGAAGCTGGCCGGAGACGAAAAGCAAATTGCCTGTCCGAACATAAGGCACGTAATTCGCGACCGGGGCGGCCGCCTGCGGCAGAGCGAGTCCAAGGGCCGCAAGCCGCGCCGCCGGCGTCTCATTCGTCGAATTGGACATATATTTTCCCTCTTGGGGCATTCCCGTGGCCTTGGCGCGGACTGCGCAGAAAACATTTGCCCCAGTGCGGAGCTGACCCTAATTTCAGCCCTCCCGCGACGCAATGGCGGCGCAGCTCCTTCCAGGTGATTCCGTCTCATGACTTTTACGCGCGCGCTCTTCGCCGTCGCTTTCGTCGCGAGCCTTCCGCTGACCCAGGCCAGGGCGGAGGCGCCGCCGCTGGCTTCCCACCGCGCCGTTTATGAACTCACGCTGGACAAGGCCACGGGCTCGAAGGCCCCGGCGCAGGCGCGGGGCCGCATCGTCTTCGACTTTTCCGCCTCCTGCGATGGCTATGTCCAGAATTTCCGCCAGATCACGGAGCTTCAGCCCGCCGAGGGCGCGACGAAGCTCTCGGACATGCTGTCCGCGACATTCGAAGCGCTGGACGCTTCGAATTATCGCTTCAAGGTCGAGACGAAGGTCGATAACGCCTCCGCCGAGGCTGTCGACGGTAAGGCGCAAAAGGCCAAGGACGGGCGCCTTGCGGTGGATCTGTCGCGCCCCAAGCGCACGCATCTCGACATTGACGGACCAGCGCTTTTTCCGAGCGAGCATCTTCGCCACATCGTCGAGGCCGCGCGCAAGGAGGAGGCCCTTCTGGAGGCCCGCGTCTATGACGGCACGGGCGAGGGCGACAAGGTTTTCGATACGCTGACGGTCATCGGCAAGGCGATCGAGACGCCTGCGACCGAGAAGGCTGCGCAGGCCGACGCGCTCAAGGGCGTGAAGCGCTGGCGGGTCGCCGTCTCCTATTTCGAGCCGGGCAAGCGCGACGGTCAGCCGATCTACATTCTGTCTTTCGACCTTTACGAAAACGGCGTCTCACGCGCGCTCAAGCTCGATTACGGCGATTTCGTCCTCAAGGGCGACATGAAGGAACTCACAATCCAGCCCGCCGCGTCCTGCAAGAAATAACTCCTTAATGTCGACGCGTGGATCGTTGCGCCTTCGGGGCGGCTCGCATGTAGCCTGCCCTTCCTTCGAGCGCATCGGCCAGAGGCAATGCGCTCCAGCTATCCGGGCGCCAGATGACGACGATCGGCTCTTATCTTTCGGTCGCGAACGACCTCGCCAGATGGCGCGCCATCGCCGCAAAGGCGCCCGACGTCTCGGCGGAGACAGCCTATTTTCGGGCGAAAATCTCGCAGGCGACGTCGGTCGACGCTCTCCTGAAGGACAGGCGCCTCTTCAACTACGCCATGAAAGCCTTCGGGCTGGGAGACAAGAGCTACGCGCTCGGGCTGATGCGCAAGGTCCTGGAACAGGGCGTCGACAATCCCAATGCGCTGGCGAATACGCTGCGCAATCCCAATATCCTCGCATTCGCCAGGGCCTTCGACTATGCGGGCAAGGGCGTGGCTGCCGTCTCGGCGAGCCTCGCGGAAACCGTCACGGGCAAATTTGTCGAGCAGGCCATGCAGGCGGCGCAGGGCAGGCAGAATCCGGGCGTCGAACTCGCGCTCTATTTTCGCGAACATGCGCCGCAACTCACCAGCATTTACGGCGTGCTCGCCGATAAGAAGCTGCTGGAGGTCGTTCAGACCGCACTCGACATTTCGCCAAAAACCTCGGCGCAACCCGTCGATACGCAAGCGCGCTTGTTGAAGGCCAAGCTGGATATCGACGGCTTCAAGGACGAAAAGAAGCTCTCCTCGTTCATCGCGCGTTTTTCGGCGATGTACGACATGCAGAACAACGGCGCGACGCCCGCCGCCGTCACGAACGCCAATGCCATTCTCTACGGCGCATCCCTCATCGGCTCGGATGGCCCGGTCGGCGTCGATCTGTCCTTGATCCTGCGACGGCAGGCGGCTCTACGGGGTTTTTAGAGACATCTCCTGACGAAATCGCGCAGGCGCGCGCGCAAGGATGCGTCTCGCCAGAAGATGACGCCGTGAATGGCCAGCGTCTGCGCTTCGAACGGCGCGCGGGCGGGCGCTTCGAGCACGCCCTTGTTCGCCGGCAGGCGCATCAGGTCGTCTTCGTTTTCCGGCATCGCGATTTCGACTTCGCCGTCCGCTGGAAGGTCGCCCACGACATAATGCAGCAGCATGAGATTGCGCACAATGTCCTGCATCTGCGAGCGCGGCGTCTTGCGCACTGAGCGGTCCGCCGCGCGGATGCTGTAGACGCCGCTCGCATCGGTCGATTGCAGCATCAGGGCGACCAGCGAGCCTTCGCCGGGCCAGAAGCTCGTTCCCCCGCGTGCGATCTCGAGAAACGGCCCGTCGAAGACGCGTGACGAGAGATCGCGCAGAACACAGGGGCCGAGGACGAAGGTTTGCGTCGCATCGACATAATCGAAACGCGGCGCCTGCTCCTGTCTTGGCTCAGGCGCGGGGACGCGAGCGTGAAGCTGGGTGAGCAGGGCGCGCGTCACGCGGCCCGCCGCCTCGGTGGAAAGATGGTTTTCATCCTGAAAGTGCGACGCCGCGAGACCTTCTGGAAAGATGTCGCGCAGCCACAGGCCCGCGACGCCTCGACGACGCGCGGCCGTCTCGTAGAGCTTCTTGATGCGCTCAATGGCTCTTTGCTGCTTGCGGCCGTCGCGAGGGCGCGGCTCGAGATTGAGGTAGAGGAGGCCGACACCCTTGCGCGCGCAGAAATCCGTCACCGCTTCGAGCGCGTCGGCGATAAGCGCGGGCCGCAAAACGCCGGCTTCGAGCAGCAGAATGTCATTGAGGCAGTATTCGAAGACGATGAGATCGGGCAGAGGCGCTGTTTCACGCTCCAGCTTCATCAGCGCCATCAGCCCGTAAAGCGACCCCACCGCGCCGAGAAACCGGTTGTCGACGCGATGCCCCGCCGCCAATTCAGCGAACTGCGCGGCCCAACCATCCCGCACGCCGGCGTTGGAGCCTCCCAGCAGGAGAATATGCAAGCCGGAAACCTCCGAGTCCAAGCAGTCAGGCGGCAATCTCTATCAGCAAGAAGTCAGCGATTGGTTTCGCTTCTGGCGGCGCCGGCGTTCACGCCAAAATAGAAACCGCTCCAACCCGTCGCGGGCGTCTTTTCGGGCGCCTCTATCGGTGCGATCGCCTTGCCGGGGAGCAGGGGATTTGCTGTCTTTTTCGGTGTTCTTGCAGCGGGCGCAAGGGGCCGGCTCGCTGCTTGCGTCACGAGCGGGCCGAAAGCCAGAGCGGCGACAGCGAGGCGAATGAGCGAAATGCTTCCCATGTGCAACCGTAAATCCATGATCGGACGCTTCTAGCCGAAGCGGTAGCTCGATGCGGTCACGCCGCCGAACAGGCCCGCGTCATGATAGACGCGCGTCGCCGGCGCGTCCTCGGCGGCGCCAAGGGCGACGAAGAGCGGCGCGAGATGGTCTTCTCTAGGATGACAGAGGCGCGCATATGGCGCCGCCTCCCAGCCGATCACCTTCTCCCGGCGTCGCTCCGGCGCGTCCGCCATGGCTTCCGCCAGCCATTGGTCGAAGGCCTCGGAGGGCTCCCGCGCGGCCGGACCGAAGCGCTGCAGATTGTGGTAGCTGAGCCCGGACCCGACGATGAGGATCCCCTCGTCGCGTAGGGGCGCGAGCGCTCGGCCTGCGGCCATATGGGTGGCGGGATCATAGCCCGACTGAAGCGAGAGCTGGAAGACGGGGACATCGGCCGCCGGATAGATGACGAACAGCGGCGCGAAGGCGCCGTGATCGAAGCCGCGGGTCTCGTCGAGGCGCGTCGGGAGGCCGGCCTCGCGGATCAGCGCCGCCGCGCGGGCGGCGAGTTCCGGCGCGCCGGGGGCGGGGTAGACGATCTCGTAGGTCTCCGGCGGAAAGCCGAAATAGTCATAGACCATGGGCGGGCGCGGGGCCGACATTGCGGCGAATGACGCGTCTTCCCAATGGCCGGAGACCACCAGCACGGCTCGCGGCGTTTCGCCGATCTCGTCCGGCATGCGCGCGAGCGACGCTTCGAGATTGACGAAGCGGCGACGCCAGTCGGGGAGCCAGGGCCAGGGCCCGCCGCCATGGGAGATGAAGTAGGTCGGCAGACGCAAGCGCTTCCCTTTGATTTTCGGCTTACGTCTTTCCTATCACGATGCGCCGTAAGTTTCCGCTCTCTGCGCGCGCCCGCCGATCAGGCTCGCAAGCAGCACGGAGAGAACCCCGGTCATGAAGATGCCGTCGAACGTGCCGGCCCCGCCGATGGAGAGCACCGGCGTGCCGAGGCCCCGCAATTTGTCGAAATTCATGAGGTCGGCGCCGATGAGCACGCCCAAACTCCCGCCCGCATAGGCGAGGGGGGCGAGGTTTCGCCACGAAATGACGGCGGCGATGATTGTCGCCGCAAGCGGACCGACGAAAATCGGCACGGCGATGCCGATGCCGCGCACGGGCTCGGCGAAGGCGTAGGTGATCGCGGCGACGCAGGCGGCCGCGATCAGGCCGCGCAGCCAGAGGGCGTTTCTCGACAGAAGGAAGAAAGAAAGCAGCGTCGGGATCACGGCGCCGCCGACATTCACGGCGAGGACAACCTCGGGCTGCGACAATTGCGGAACGACATAGGGAATGCCGAAATAGACGATCTCGCGTTCGCTGACGAAGGGCTCGCTCCCGAGCGTCGCAATCGGAATATTCACATAGCTGCCGAGCAGCGACGCGATGAGCAGGAAAACTGCGGTCTGCGAGCTGACGCCAAGCTGCGTATAGGCGTATTGCAGAATGCGAAGCTGGATGAGAAGCACCAGAAGCGCGAGGGCGCCAGCGAGCAGAAAAAAGATCGGCGGAGCCACCGGCAGATATTGCGCGTCGCCCAGGTGCATCCTGCTCTCCTCTCCGGCCTTCGGCTGGAAGATGGAGCGGCCGACGCGACTTTCCACGAGGCGGGCTCGGGCGGTTGGCTGGAAACAACTTTAATTCCGCGAGGGGAAGATTCCCTGCAGAGCGATGCACGAGACGAGGACGGCGCCTGTCGTCAGGGTCGTCTTGGCTTTCAGGTTCGGCAACGCGAAGGTTGTCTGGCCGTTGCCGCCATAGGTCGTGCCCAGCAGCGCAAAAAGCGCGGTGTTCTGACTGATCGGCATCAGCTGGCCGTCCGTCGCCGCCCAGCCCCGCGGGCAGAAATTATAAGGGAAGGTCGCGATTTGTCCGAGAAAGGGCTCGCTCTGCCCCAGCGCGAGCGGCGCCGGGAAGCTGGCGGCGCCGGAGAGGACAAGGAAGACCGTCAGATATTTGCGCATGATTTTCGCATTCCTTGTCGCGCGCTAGAAGCGCGATGGAAAGACGCCTTGCAGCGAGACGCATTGGATAAGCGTCGCGCCGGTCGTGAGCGTCACGGCGGTTTTGGCGTTTGGCAGCGCAAATGTCGTGACGCCGTCGCCGCCATATTGCGTGCCGAGAAGATTGAAGAGCGCGTCGTTTTGCGCGATCGGCAGGAGTTGCCCATTGGCTTCCGCCCAACCCAGCGGGCAGAAATTAAAGGCGAAGGTCGCGACGTCGCCCAAGAACAACTGTGCTTGCGCCCCGGTCGTCGTCTGCGCCAGGACGCCGCCGGAAACAGCGAGCGCGATCAGAGATTTCCGCGTGGTCTGCTTCATATCCCAACTCAGTTGTTTCAGGTCACGGCGTCGAGGATGAGGACGATCGGAAGCGAGCAATTCGGAAAACCGATTGTGAAGCTGACCGTCAGTTGCTTCGCCGTCGCGTTGTAGGACTCGGCATAATTGCTGAATGCGGGATTCTTGATCGTGTCATTGACATTGGGGAGTTGCTTGAAGCGGATGTTGCCGGAGGTCGCGGTTGAAAAATTCAGAACCGCCTGGCCGCTGACGTCATAGGCGACATTCAGCGTGGCGGTTTTGACGATGACTTCCGGGAGAGAGACCACCGCTTTCGTTCCGGCGGCGGGCGCCGAGGCGAAATTGCGCTGGAACGTCGCGAAGCCGCGGTCGGCGTAGCAGGATGCGCCCAAGGAGCGCTGAGCTTGCCCGCCGATGAGCTGGTTCGGCAGCGTCTGCGCGGCCGCGCCTGCGGGAAGCGCACAGACGGCAAGGCCCGCGAAGGCGGCCAGAACGCAATGTTTGAGCATAGCAATTTTTCCAAAATGCCGAGACCCGACTGAACGCCCGCGCGCCTTTCCGGTCAAGTAGCCGCCCGCGCCAACAACCGGTCGATGCGATGCAATTGCGAATGATGCAATAGAAGAACATTGTTCGACGCCGCGAGCGCTTCGGCGGCGGGCGTGTAGCCGACAGTCGTCACCACGACGCCGCGCTGCGCGTCGACATGCGCGATGCCGGCGACGATCTCCTGAACGGCGCGGTTGCCGACGGGCTTTGAATACATCTTGCACTGGACGACGATGCGCAGGCCGCGCTTCTCGGCCACGATGTCGACGCCCTGGTCGCCGCTCGCGGGCGTGACGTTCGCGCGCCACTTCGCCTGGCGAAGCAGGGCCGCGCAATAATGCTCGAACTCCTCCGGGCTCATGTCGTCCCGAAATTGCGGCTCCGCGATCTGCTCATAGACGAGCACGGCGAGATGGAGAACGCCGAAGAACGCCAGGCCCATGAAGAAGAGGCCCGCCATGCGCGGCCAGAAGAACCCGGCGAGGGCGGTGAAGGCGAAAATCGCGACGACCCAGCCTGCGACGCCGCGATTGCTCTGTTGCGTCATTGTTTGAAAGACGACAGTTTCGACTCAGCGCCAGTTTGCGAAGGAGAAGGGCTCGATGCCCTCATTCTCCATCTCGATGGCGAAGGCGACGCCACGCGCGACGAGCTTGTTACGGCTGCTGACGCCGGCGACGCAAGCGGCTGAATCCAGCGCGATCTCGGCGAGGGGCGAGCCGACGACCACGGCCTGCTCCTTGCGGGCGAGCCCCCTGACGCGGCCGGCTGCGGCGGTCACGACGGCGGCTTCGCCGACGAAGCCTAAAGTTGCGCCCGCCTCGACTACTGCGCCGATCGACAAATCCGTCCGGAAAAGGCCAGCGGCGGGAGCGCAGGCGAGCGTATGGTCGGCCGCGATCGGCCGCGCCCGGCTGGCGGACGGTTTTTCGTGGGGGCCAAGGATGGCGCCGGGATCGTGCCCTTCCGTGTCGACCGCGAGGTCGCAATCCACGCCGGGCGTGAAACCCCGGCCCAGACCAATGCTCAGCTCGACGAGGTCGCGCAGCGCGGTCGGCTCCGGCTCCTTGTCCTCCCTGGCGATGACGATCACATGCCAGGGCCAGCGGTCGATCGCTTCGTCCAGGCTGCCGCGCAGGAGCGGGATGAAATCGCGCGTCTGAAACGCCAGCATGAACTCGGCGTTGACGTCGGCGCGCCGGGCTTCGATCCCGTCGAGCAGGGCGTAGCCGTCATACCAGGCGTCCGCGAAGCACATGCGCCGGCGCAGCATGAGCGGCGCCGTGGAGCGGTAGAGCGCCACGGCGTAGCCCTCGGCAAACAGCGCCCGCGCCGCCGCCGAGGCTTCCTCGCCAATCCCGCAAACCAGCACGCTCAGCTCTTCGGACATCGCCAACCCTTTTTGGCGCGATTAAGCCCCCGGGGCGCGAGGAAAGCAAGAATCGGGCGACCACGTTCCGCAAATCGAATTGCAAACGCCGAATGGACGTATTAACAGCGGCGACGAGGCCTTCTGACCTAAAAGTGTACAATTGTGCAAAGATTGAATTTTTTCATCGTCGGCGCTCAGAAGGCTGGGACGACGGCGCTCAGCGTCTATTTGCGGCGGGCGCCGCAGGTCCAGATCCCTGCTTTGAAGGAAATCCATTTCTTCAACGACGACGCGCGGGACTGGGACAATCCTGATTACAATGACTTGACGCGCCATTTTTCCTGGGCGCCCGACGCCCCTCCAATCCGGGGCGAGGCGACGCCGGCCTATATTTACTGGCCAAACGCGCTTGAGCGGCTCCGGCGATATAACGCCGACGCCAAGCTCATCGTTTGCCTGAGGCACCCCGCCTTTCGCGCATATTCCCACTGGCGGATGGAGACGAAGCGGGGTGACGAGTCTCTGCCCTTCGAAATCGCAATTTCGGAGATCGGGCGGCGCCGCCTGAATGAGACGGGTAATCGCGCGCATCTCCACTATTCCTATGTCGAGAGGGGCTTCTATGGCCGGCAGATCGCCAGGCTGCTCGAGCTCTTTCCGCGCGAGCGCCTGCTGTTTCTCGAAACCGACGAGATGTGGAGCGAGCCCGACCGCGTGATGCGGCGGGTCCACGATTTCCTTGGGCTCGCGCCTCCGGACCCTGTCGAGAAGGAATATATCGTCCCGGTTGAGACGCGGGATGTCGGCCCCATGTCGGACGCGACGCGCGACGCCCTCACCGATCTTTACAGGGAGGACATCCTTCAGGCGGCGCAACTGACGGGGCTCCCCCTGGAACGCTGGCTGTCTCCGGCCTATGTCGAGACGACGCCCAGGCCTTTCGGCGTCGAGCCCGGGGCGTTCCCGGTCGAGATGGATCCCTTGGCCGAGGAACGCGCATTCGAGGCGCTCGACAAAACGCTGGTTGCAGCCGCGGAGCGGGCTGAAAAGCAAGAAGAATGGGTGAAGGCGGCGTTCTTCGCGTCTGACCTGCGCAAATATTTTCCCGACCTCGAGACAGGCTACCGCGTCGGCGCCGCAAGCGCCCGGAACCTCGGGCGTTGGGACGAAGCGATCGCGATTTTGGACGAGGGCGAGCAGCGTTTTCCCGACCAGGCCTGGGTGAGCGTCGAGCGCGCGCGTCTTGCCCGTTCGCGGGGCGATCTCGCCGAAGCGGATCGGCTCGCGGGCGCGTTGCGCGCGTATTATCCAGACCTTGCGGCGGGTTACGAGATTGGCGCGGCGACGGTCCGGGAATTGGGGCGGATCGAGGAGGCGATCTCCATTTTGGGCGTGGCGAGCGACCGATTTCCCGGCGCGCCCTGGTTGAAGACGCAGCTTGCCTGGACTGCAAGGGCGCAAGGCGCTCTCGATGCAGCGATTTCCTACGCGGAGGAAGTCCGCGCCGAATTCCCGGATGATTCGGACGGTTATTACAGCGTGGCGGTCTTCCTGCGCGCGCAAAACCGGCTTTGCGAAGCGCTCGATATTTTGCGCGAGGCCGCTTCGCGCTTTCCCGCCAAAACCTGGTTTGCCGAAGAGGCGACGCGACTGGCTGCGTTGATCGACAACCGTGAAGCGACCGCGCGTCTCGCCGGGCGTCTCGCCGACGCGAGCGGGCGGCTGATCGAACATGCCCGGCGGCCGCTCTTTGGCCCGAAGGTCGTCGTCGTTCTTGGCATGCACCGGGCCGGCACCTCGCTTTGCGCCAAGGTGGCGGAGGGACTGGGCGTGGGTCTCGGCGGGCCGCTCTTCGCGGCGGATTTCGCCAACAGCGATGGCTATCGCGAGCACAAGGCGATTGTCGCCTGCCATGAAGAATTGCTCGCCCTGAGCGGCGTCCAATGGGACGCGGTGCGCTTCTCGGGGATCGACGAGGCCTTTTTCAGGCGCCCCGATGTCCGCGCGGTCCGTGAGCGGCTGACGCGGATCGTGAGCGACGAACTGGCGGCGAACGGCGACGCCTGGGCTTTCAAGGATCCGCGCACAGCCCGTTTCATTCCCTTGTGGCGCGAGATTTTCGACGAAGTGGGCGTCGCGCCGGTCTGGCTGTTGTCCGTCCGCGACCCCGGCGCCGTGGCGGCGTCGCTCGCCAAGCGCGACGGCCTGCCGCGGACCATGGGCGAAATGCTTTGGCTTGAGCATTATCTCGAAGTGTTGCGGCTTCTCGGCCCGCAACTCGACGCCGTTCTGCATTACGAGCGCTGGTTTTCGCCGGCGGGCGAGGGCCAACTCGCCAGACTTGCAGCTCTGGTGGACGCGCCCGCCGCGGCCCTGGAGACGGCGCGCGGCGCGATCCACGCGAAGCTGCGGCATCAGGCGCCGGGGGAGACGCGCGGACTCGATCTCGCCCAGCAGGTGCACGCTTGGTTGGCGCCGGCAAATCCAGACCTGCGCCTATTGCAGCGGGAGGCCGAAATCCTTTGGAAGGACATCGGTAAAATCAAGACTTCCCTCTCGTAAGCTTCTGGGACGCAGCGCAGTCCGCCTCCGACCGCCCTCCGTCCCGCAGCCTCAGAGTTTGGAAAGCGTCGCGCGAACCCGGTACCGCTGGTTCGGCCGCAAGCCGAACTGCGCTGCTCGTGGGGCGGCGCCATCGCTTCACGCCGCCAGCCGGATGATGGCGCCAAGACGCCGGCGTGGGTTTCGCACCGCCGGCGGCTCAGTCGACCAGGCTGGGCTCCACCGGGGCCGGAGGTTCGTTCGCCGGCTCTTTGCGACCCTTCCGCGCTTCGTCGATTTGCTGCAGCACAACGAAGAACGCCGGCACGAGAACCACGGCGAGAAGCGTCGAGGACAACATGCCGGTCAGCACGCTGATGCCGAGCGAGCGGCGCGCATTCGCCCCGGCGCCGGTCGCGATCGCCAATGGCACGACGCCGAGGATGAAGGCGAAGGACGTCATCAGAATGGGGCGGAAGCGGATGCGCGCCGCGTCGATCGCTGCCTCCATGATCGGTTTCCCGCCGAAGATGCGATGTTCGCGCGCGACTTCGACAATGAGAATGCCGTTCTTCGCGGAGAGGGCGATCAGCAGCATGAGGCCGATCTGCACATAGAGATTGTTGTCGACGCCGAGCGCCGTCAGCGTGAGCATCGGCCCGATGAGCGCGAGGGGCACGGCGGCGATGACCGCGAGCGGGAGAATCCAGCTCTCATATTGGCCCGCCAGCACGAGATAGACGAGCAGGACCGAGAGCGCGAAGCCCCAATAGAGCAGATCGCCCGTGATCTTCTCCTGGTAAGAGATGGCGCTCCACTCGAAGGCGATGTCCTTCGGCAGGAGCTTTCGCGCGAGCGCCTCCATCTCCGTCATCGCCTGACCGGAGCTGTATCCGCTCATGGGCGAGCCGACGATCGTGGCGGATGGATAAAGATTGTAGAGCGTGATCAAGGGCGGCGCGCTCGTCTCCGACAGGCGCGCAAGCGTGCCGAGCGGCACCATATTGCCGTCCTGACTGCGGACATACATGCCGAGGAGATCGTCGGGCTGGAGGCGATAGCGCGAGTCGGCCTGCACATAGACCTGAAGCGGCAGGCCATATTTCACGAACTGATTGACGTAGCTCGAGCCCACATAGGAGGTCAGCGTCGAGAAGACGTCGCCAACCGAGACGCGGAGCGTTTCCGCCTGCACGCGGTCGACGGTCATTTCGACATGGGGCGCGGATTCGCGGAACGTGGTCAGCACGCGCTGCACGACGGGGCTCTCCTTTGCCGCGCCGACGACGCCGTTGGCCCCTTCGGCGAGCCTCGGATAGCTGAAGCTGCCGCCGAGCAGTTCGAGCTGCATCTGGAAGCCGCCGGCGTTGCCGATGCCCTGAATGGGCGGCGGCACGAGCATGAAGGCGCGTTCCGGCAATTGCTCCATTTTCTTCTGGAGGCCCATGACGAGCGAGACGAGATCCTCGCCCTTATGCTTCTCGCGCTCCTCCCAGGCGTCGAACATCACGTAGTTCACGCCGGCGTTGGCGAGCGTCGCGCTATTGTCGAGAACCGAGATGCCTGCGATCGTGATCACGTGTTTGACGCCCGGCGTGGCGAGCGCGATCTTGCCGGCCTCCTGAAGGGCGTTGATCGTGCGCCCGAGCGCGGCGCCCTCGGGCAGCTGCACCGCCGTCATGGCGTAGCCCTGATCCTCATTGGGGATGAAGGCGGTCGGCAGCCGAGCGACGCCGACAAGGCCGATGATCGAGATGGCGAGGCCCACGAGCACGACGGTCTTGCTGCGCGCGACGAGGCGGGTGACAAGCCGCGTATAGGCGCGCTCGAGCGGATCGTAGATGGCGTTGAAGGTGCGATAAACGGCGTTGCGTTCTTCCGGCGGCACGGCGGGACGCAGCCAGAGGGCGCATTGCGTCGGCTTCAGCGTCGCGGCGTTGAGGGCGCTGATGAGCGCCGTCGCCGCGATCACGACGGCGAATTGCGCCAGCATCCTGCCGGTCAGACCCGGAAGGAACGCCGCAGGCAGGAACACGGCCATCAAGACGAGCGTGATGCCGATGATGGGCCCCATGAGCTCCGACATGGCCTTGATGGCCGCGTCGTGGCTGGACATGCCTTTCTCGATGTCGGCCGAGACCGCTTCCGTGATGACGATGGCGTCGTCGACGACGATGCCGATGGCGAGAACGATGCCGAAGAGCGTCGAGAGATTGACCGTGTAGCCGAGGCCATACATGGCCGCGAAGGCGCCGATGATCGTGATCGGCACGGTCGTCGCGGGCACGAGCGTCGCCCGAAAATTCTGCAGGAAGAAGAGAATGACGACGAGGACGAGGAAGCCCGCTTCGTAAAGCGTGTGATAGACCTCGTCGATCGACGCCTTCACGAAGATGGTCGTGTTATAGGGAATGTCGTAGACGAGGTCGGATGGAAAGCGCTTGGCGAGCTCGTCCATCTTGGCGCCGACTTCCTTGCCGACCTGAAGCGAATTGGCGTCCGGCGTCTGGTAGATGGCGATCAACGCCGCCGGCTTGCCGTCGACAAAGGTCTGCTGGGAATAGTTCTGCGAGCCGAGCTCGATGCGTCCGATATCCTTCACGCGGACGAGCCGGCCGCCCTGAGCCGTCTGCGCCTTGACGATGATGTTGGCGAACTCGCCCGGATCGTCGAGCCTCGACTGGATGTCGATCGTATATTGGAAGTCCTGCGACGCCGGCGCCGGCGGCATGCCGGTCTGTCCCGCGGCGACGATCTGACTCTGTTGCTGGATGGCCTTGACGACGTCGGACGGCTGCAATCCGAAGGAATGGAGCTTCTCCGGATCCATCCAGATACGCATGGCGTATTTGCCGGAGCCGAACACATTGACGTTTCCGACGCCGGGAAGGCGCGCAAGCTCGTTGACGAGATTGATCGTCGCGTAATTGCTCAAATACAGCGCGTCATGCGTGCCCTGGGGCGAGGTCAGCGTCACGATCTGCAAAATCGCGGTCGATTTCTTGTTGACCGTGACGCCCTGCGCCTGAACGGCCGCGGGCAGCGAGGCGAGCGCATTGGAGACGCGGTTCTGCACCAGCACCTGCGCCGTATCGGGATTCATGCCGATCTTGAAGGTGACCGTCAGCGAATAGGTGCCGTCGGAGGCGCTCGTCGACTGCATATAGAGCATGCCATCGACGCCATTGACCTGCAGCTCGATCGGCAGGGCGACCGTGTCGATCACCGTCTGCGGGCTCGCGCCGGGATAGCGCGCCGTCACCTGCACGGTCGGCGGCACGATGTTCGGGTATTGCGAAATCGGCAGAGCAAACAGCGCGACGGCGCCGAGGACGACGAGAAGAATCGCGATGACGTTGGCGAGGACCGGACGCTCGATGAAGAATTTCGACATCATGGGCGGTCGCCCTCGTCGGACGGCGTCGCGGGCGTCAGGCGCGGCGAAATCTTCGTTCCCGGCGTCGCGCGCCACAGATCCGCGACGACGACGCGGTCCTCCGGGCTCAGGCCGGAAAGAATGACCCGCATGTCGCCTTGCAGATCGCCCATGTCGACATAGCGCTTCTCGAGCAGGTCGTCCTTATTGGCGACGGTGACGTAACGCCCGCCCTGATCGGTCTGAATGGCGCGATTGGGGACGAGCAGCGCGTTGGGGATCACCTTGCCGGCGGGGAGGCGAATGCGGACGAAGTAGCCGGGAAGCAGCCGGTGATTGGGATTCTCCAGCAGGCCGCGCACCAGCATCGTGCCCGTCTTCGGGTCGATCGCGGGGGCGACATACTGAATGTGGCCGTGGAACGGATAATCCTGCCCCGCCTCGAGCCCCACATCGATCGGAACGTCATGGAGTTCCGTGAGCGTGAGCCGGTGGTCGCCGAGCGCCTTTCTCACGCGCTGGACTTCCTGCTCGCTCAGATTGGCGACGACGTAAATCGGATCGAGCTGGATAATCTCGGCCAGAGTCGTTGGCTGGCCCGCGCCGCCCACGGTGTTGCCGGGATCGATCTGATGCTTGCCCATCTGGCCGTCGAAGGGGGCGCGCACCTGGGTATAATCGACATTGAGGCGCGCGATCTCGACCTGAGCTTTTGCGGAGGCGACCTCCGCTTCCGCCTTCTTGGCCTGGAAATTCCAGTTGTCGACGACGACCTGAGCGGCGGCGCCCTTGCGGCGCAGCCCGGTATATCTCTCCACCTCGATGCGCGCATAAGCGAGCGCCGCCTGCTGGGCGCGAAGCTGGGCTTCGGCCTGGACGAGTTGCGACTTGTATTGATCCTGCTGGACCGTGAACAGCAAATCGCCCTTCTTGACGATCTGGCCGTCCTGGAAATGGATTTTTTCGAGATAGCCTTCGACGCGCGCGATCAGATTCACCGTATTGGTCGAGGCGGCGTTGCCGGTGAGCTCGATATATTCGGTGACTTTCTGTCGGATGGGCGACGCAACGGGAATCGAAAGGGCGCCGGCCTCCGCGACCTGCGTCGGGGCTTTTTGAGCCCCCGGCGAATTTTCGCCTGCAATCGCGGCGGGCTTTTCGGCCTTGCCGCCGAAAAGCTTCCCCCAGAAGGATTCGGCGAGCCCTGCTTGCGGAAACGCGATGAGGGCCGCTACGAGCGCGCCTGGCAGGAGTTTCGGCGAGAAGAATTCCTTCCACATGTCACGACGCCTTTTTGCTCATGAGCGGGCCGCGCTCCTTCGCCTCACCATTCGGGTAGCCTGATGCTCGAATCAACGTCCTGCGCGGATGGCAGTACAGGCGTCTCCGGGCCGGGTTGGGCCGCCTCGGGCAGAAGATTTCCCCAATTCGTGCGGTTGCGCATTTCCTGCACGGTCGCTGCGTTGACGAAGGGCTTGCCTTCGCGAAGCTGCCAGCCGCCGCCCAGCGCGCGGTAGAGGGAGACGAGACCGGTCGAGATATTGCCGGTCGCCACGGCGAGATTGTTCTGCGCCTGGAGGAGATTCTGCTCAGCCGTGAGGACGGTGGTGAAGTCGCGCGTGCCCTGCTGGTATTCGAGCGTCGCAATCTCCAGCGCGCCTTCCGCCTCTTTTACGCTCTTGCGCAGATAGGCGGCTTCGGACGACGACAGGAGAAATGTCGCGACGCCGTTCTCGACTTCCTGCTGGGCCTTCAGAACCTGATTTTGATAATCGATCAGATATTGCTGCAGCGTCGCGTCTTCGAGACGCACATGGTTCGTGATCTGCCCGTAATTCAGCAAATTCCACTTGAAGGACGGGCCGATCGAAAACATGCGCCCGACCGGATGAAACATCTGAGCGAGGTTGTGGCTGCCGACATTGCTCGCCTGGCCCCCGAAGACGCCTGTGATGCTGATGGCGGGATAGAGTTCCGCCTGCGCCACGCCGATCAGCGCGCTTTGCGAGGCCGCGCGCAGTTCCGCCACTCGAATGTCCGGCCGCCGCCGCAGGAGGTCGGCGGGGATGCCCACAGCCGCGCGCGGCGGCGCGAGGGGAATTTTCCCCGTCCCGCGCGCGAGCAGGAAGCCGAGCGGTTCGGGCGCCATGCCGAGCAGCACGCGCAGCGCGTTGTAGCCGTGCTGGAGCTGGATGCCGAGCCGTGGAATCGTCGCCTCTGTCGAGGCCAGGACGTTTTGCGCCTGATGGACGTCGAGCAGCGTGGACGCGCCGCCTTCGAAGCGCGCTCGCGCGATTCGCACGGATTCGCGCTGCCGCGCCACGTTCTCGCGCGCGATGACGATCTGACGCTCGAGCGTGCGGATGCCGATATAGGTGTTGGCGACGTCGGCGAGCAACGTGACGAGCACATCGTCGTAGAGCGCGATCGAGCCGAGATAGGCGGCGTCGGCCGATTCGATTCCGCGCCGGAATTTGCCCCAGAGATCGATCTCCCACGAGGATTGCACGAGCCATCGATCCGCCCAGAAATTCCCCAGGCTCGCCGAATTGCCGCCCTGCGACGCCGGCGTCGCATTGCTCGCGCGGTCGTAATTCACCGCTGCCGAAGCTGTCTGCGCCTGCGGATAGAACTCGCCGATGACGACGCCGAGCTCGGCGCGCGCCTGCAGCACCTTCGTGCCGGCGCTCAGCAAGGTAAGGTTTTGAGAATAAGCGGTTTCGATCAGGCGGTTCAGAACCGGATCACGAAAGACGCGCCACCAATCCGCGGGCGACTCCGAAGGCTTCAGGCTCTTGCTTCGCCACTCGAGCCACTTGTCGGCCACGGGCGCTTCGGGCGCCACGAAATCCGGACCGGTCATGCATCCGCTGAGAGCCGCTCCCATCGCGCCAAGTAAAACGTCGCGCCGGGTGCATCGCGCAAATAATCCTGGAGGCATTGGGGGTCCAATTTCGACGGGCCGGCAAAATCAATGCTTAACCGAGGCTTAACGGCCAAACTCAAGCGTCGCAACCCGAATTGGACAATTGTCACAGCTTTAATCGTTGCGATCCGGCCTCGCCAACTGCACCGCCGCGAAGAGAAAAGCGGTCGTGAGCCCAAATAGGATCACGCCATTCATCGCCTCCATCGCGCCGAGCAATTGCCAGCGCTTGTCGAGAAAAAGCGGCGCATGGCCGAAAGCCGTTATCGAGCTGAGAGAGTAGAGAACGGCGTCGCGGGGGTCCGGCAGAGCCTTCACGAAAACGAAAAGAACCGCCCAGATGAGCGCCTCGAAGGCGTGCAGCGCAATGGCGATAAGGGCGACAAGAGTGATCGACGCGATTCGATAGGCGGCATGACGTTCTCTTGTCTTCAGGCTGCGAGCGAGCATTCTTTCAACGAAAACAAAAACGCAGATATGGAGTGTGATCGTCAGCACGATGACTGGCAGGCCCCAAAGCCAATCGCCGCCCCAATACATGTCGCCTCCGCCGCTGCGCGCCTCGCATTGCGAGCGCTCATCAGATGAGTCGGAGGGTAATCGAATGCTCGCGGCGAGCAATGGGCCTAAGCTGAGGCGGTGATTTGTGGTGGTAGGCCGGGAGGGACTCGAACCCCCAACCAGACCGTTATGAGCGGTCGGCTCTAACCATTGAGCTACCGGCCCCTGTCGCCTCGGGGACGCTATGTCCTATACAGCAAACTTTCCGGCGGGCAATATCGCGGCGCAAGGGGTGTGGCGATGACGGAGGCGGAGGCGCGCTCGGCCATTGTGGCCGGGGCTCTGGAGCTGGAGCGGCTCGGGCTCAATCACGGCTCGGCGGGGAATCTCTCGCTTCGGCTCGGCGAGTCGGCGCTCGTCACGCCGAGCGGCGTTCCGGCCCGCGAACTCGCGCCCGAGATGATCGCGCGGATGCGGATCGACGAAAAGAGCGGCGCGTTCGAGGGGCCCCTCCCGCCGTCGAGCGAATGGCGGTTTCATCTCGACGTTTATCGCGCGCGGCTCGACGTCAACGCGGTCGCGCATATGCATTCCACCTACGCCACGACGCTCGCCTGTCTGCGCCGGGAGATTCCCGCCGTGCATTACATGATCGCGGCCTTTGGCGGTCCGACCGTGCCCTGCGTCGGCTACGCCTCTTATGGCACGCCGGAACTGTCAGCGCTCGTCGTCGAGGGGCTGAAGGATCGCGACGCTGTGCTCCTCGCCAATCACGGCGCCATCGTCACCGGCGAGGACATGCGCAAGGCGCTGTGGCGCGCGGTGGAGCTGGAGGCGCTTGCGCAGGTTTATTATTTGGCCGCGACGGCGGGGGAGCCGGTCGTGCTGCCGGACGATGAGATTTGGCGGACGGTGGAGCGGTTCAGGAATTACGGGCCGCGGGTCAAGGTGGCGACTCCGTCTGGCCCTGCTTGAGACCAAGACAGGCATCGGATACGCGGCATTTCTGTTGTCGCCGAACAGCAGCGCAACAGCGTGGCCGTGAGCGTCAAGAGGCGAATGTTCCTGTCTATACTTACGGTTGAACTCGATAAAGCGAAGACTGTGCTTTAAAATTGGGAGATTAGACTGGGTTCGAGTGCGACAAAAGGACGAATTGCTTCAGAGGCAGAACTGTTTTGCAATTTATACGCGAGTTTTTTCGAAGATTGAGTGGAGGGAGCCATGAAAAAATTTCGAGGTCAGGCCAAGCGGATGGTCAACGGCACGTTCCTGGGCGCCGGTTTGATACTTTCCTGTGCGACGCAACCCGCACACGCAGTACCGCCTACGAAAGTCGAAAGCCCATTCACGGCGCCATTCACGATCGACTGGATATGCGCGTTCCCTGTCACTTTTTCGCCGGTGGGGACGAACCCGGCTTCCAACAATCAAAAACTGATCACCTTTTACAACAAGCAAGGACAGCCGACGCTGCAGGCTATGAATGGGAGCCTGACAGTGAAAGCGACAAACGCCAACACGGGCAAATCAGTTTATCTGAATGCTTCCGGTCCCGCGAAATTCACGCCGCAACCGGACGGAACCACGCTCTGGACGACGACGGGACCCTGGGTATGGTATTTTCCTCCGCCGCCTCAAGGAAAAACATTCCCTTTGCCGTTGTTCTCTTACGTCAACGGTCGGATGGAATCGATTTTCGATGCCTCCGGTAATTTTTCCGGCTTGAAGAGCATTGTCGGCACCGTGGAGGATGCCTGCACGCTTCTCGAATAGGAGACGGCAGGTTTTCCCATTGAAGCGAACCGCGAACGTTCTCCAGCTCGGAGGCGTTCGCGGCGAGCGAACAGGCTCTGGACTATTTCAACCGGGCCGGAAGGCGATCGCCGCACGGACTTTCTAACGCCAAATCGGGATACAATTCCTGCAACCCCGCCTCCGTCGCGGCGCAAACACCGCGTTCGGTAATCAATCCCGTAACATACCGCGCCGGCGTCACGTCGAACGCCCAGTTGCGGGCGGGCGAGCCTTCGGGCGTCAGCAGCACTTCCGTTACGGCGCCGTCGGGCGCGCGCCCGGAAATATGCGTCACTTCGCGCGCGCTGCGCTCCTCGATGGGGATGTCGGCGACGCCGTCGTCGATGCGCCAGTCGATGGTGGAGCTGGGCAGGGCGACGTAAAAAGGCACGCCATTGGCATGGGCGGCGAGCGCCTTGAGATAGGTGCCGATCTTGTTGCACACGTCGCCTGCGCGCGTCGTGCGGTCCGTGCCGACGATGCAGAGATCGACCATGCCGTGCTGCATCAGATGCCCGCCGGCATTGTCGGCGATCACCGTATGATTGATCCCCTCGGACAAAAGTTCGAAGGCCGTGAGGCTGGCGCCCTGATTGCGCGGGCGCGTCTCGTCGACCCACACATGGAGGTCGATTCCCGCTCGCGCCGCCTTGTAGATGGGCGCCAGCGCCGTGCCCCAATCGACGGTCGCGAGCCAGCCCGCGTTGCAATGGGTGAGCACATTCACCGGCCGGCCGGGATTTTTCTCGGCCGCCGCGCAAATGAGCGCCGCGCCGTGATCGCCAATGGCCGCGCAGCAGGCGACGTCTTCCTCGGCGATGCGCCCGGCCTCGGCGAAAGCGAGGGCGGGGCGGTCGGCCGCGGGCGCCGCGAGGAGGAGCGCCTTCACCCGGTCGAGCGCCCAGCGCAGATTGACGGCGGTGGGGCGCGTCGCGAGCAGCCTTGCGTAGGCCGCTTCGAGCGCCGCGTCGCTCGCATCCTCCTGCGCGGCCAAAGCGAGGCCATAGGCGCCCGTGACGCCGATGAGCGGCGCCCCGCGCACGGTCATGTCGCTGATGGCGCGGGCGGCCTCGTCGCTATTGGCGAGGGTCCGCGTCTCGAAACAGTGGGGCAGGCGGGTCTGGTCGATGACCGCCACGCTGCGCCCTTGGCCGGCGTCCTCGCCGAGCCATATCGTCCTGTAGTCGCGGCCGTTGATGCGCATCCTGGCTTGCCTTTGGAGTGGCTTTCGGCCCTTGTGCCCTCTGGCCCGGAACTTGTAAACCGAGGGCGGCTCGCGACCGGAGGCGTTGCGGCGGGCGGGGAGACTGCATGACCTATTGCTGCGGCATTCTGGTGCGCGACGGCTTGGTGATGATCGCGGATACGCGCACCAATGCCGGCCTCGACAATATCTCCACCTTCCGCAAGCTGCATGTTTTCGAGCAGCCGGGCGAGCGCGTCCTGATGCTCGCCTCGGCGGGCAATCTCTCCGTGACGCAGGGCGTGATCAATTTCCTGAAAGAGGGGTTCGAGAACCCCGACACCAAGGAAATCGAAAGCGCGATGACGGCGCCGACGATGTTGAAGGCGGCGCAACTCGTCGGACGCGCCGTGCGGCGCGCGCGCGCCGAGGCCTTCGATCCCGCCGACCAGACCAACGGCGTCAGCTTCGACATCACCCTGCTGCTCGGCGGGCAGATCAAGGGCAGCGAACCCCGCTTGTTCATGATCTACACGGCAGGCAACAGCATCGAATGCTCGCAGGATACGAACTATCTGCAGATCGGCGAGCACAAATACGGCAAGCCGATTCTCGACCGCGCGGCGAACTACGACAGTGACATTTACGACGCGCTGAAAATCGGCCTGATCTCCATGGATTCGACGATCAAGTCGAATCTCTCCGTCGGGCTGCCCATCGACATCGCGCTGCTGCGCCGGGACGCCATGGAACTCGAAGTCTCGACGCGCATCGACGCAAGCGACGAATATTTCCGTGACCTGCGCGAGCAATGGTCGAAAGCGCTGCGCGCGGCGCATATCGCGATTCCCGCGCCGCCCTATCGCGGTCGCGAGCGGTGACGATCCTGGCGTCGGCCGATAGCGGCTCGATTGCGCGGGCGGCGGAGATTCTGCGGGAGGGCGGCCTCGTCGCCTTCCCGACCGAGACGGTCTATGGGCTGGGCGCCGACGCAACGAGCGCTTGGGCCGTCGCGCGCATCTATGACGCCAAGGGGCGGCCCTCCTTCAATCCGCTAATCGCCCATGTCGCGAATATCGCGGCGGCGCGGCGCGAGGCGGAATTGCCGGAGGCGGCGATAAAACTGGCCGAGGCTTTCTGGCCCGGGCCGCTGACCATCGTCGCGCCCGCTGCGCCGGGGGGCTCGGTCTGCGAATTGGCGCGAGCGGGGCTGCCGAGCGTCGCGCTGCGTATTCCAGACCATCCCGTGGCGCGCGCGCTGATCGAGGCGCTGGGCCGGCCCGTCGCGGCCCCCTCGGCCAATCGCTCCGGCCATGTGAGTCCGGTGACCGCGGCGCATGTAGCGGAGGATTTATCGGGCCGGGTGGACATGATCCTCGACGGCGGCCGCACGACGGCGGGGCTCGAATCGACCATCGTCTCCTTCTGCGACGCCGAGCCGACGCTGCTTCGGCCGGGCGCCGTGGCGCGGGAGAAGATCGAGAAGGTTCTGGGCGCCAGGCTCGCCGCGCCTGAGCGGGCCGAGATCATGGCGCCGGGCATGACCGCTTCCCATTACGCGCCGAACGCCCGATTGCGTCTCGAGGCGCATGAAGTCGGGGCAGGGGAGGCGGCGCTCGATTTTGGCGGGCGCCTGACGGCGCTCGCGGCGCCGGGCGCAATCGCGCTCGACCTCTCGCCGAAGGGCGATCTGGTCGAGGCTGCCGCCAATCTCTTCGCCTATTTGCGCGAACTCGATGCGCGCGGCGCAGACAAGGTCGCCGTCGCGCATATCCCCGAACGGGGCCTCGGCGAGGCGATCAACGACCGGCTGAGACGGGCGGCGGCCCCGAAAGTCTAGCGCGATAGAAACCGCACGTTCCCGCTGGCGAGCTCATAGACGGCGCCGACGAGCGTCACTTTCCCGTCCCGGATCGCGCGCTCGCCCTCCGGCACGGCGACAAGCTGCTTCATGGACCAGCGGACATTGGCCTCGACGGCCGCCTTCAGCAAGGCGTCGCGCTCCTGCTTCAGATCGACCTTGGCGAGGCCGGGCTCGATCAGGCGCAGCAGCGCTTCGATATGCGAGGGCTCGTGATTGGCGTGCAGCATGTCGTCCACGGCGGCGGTGACCGCGCCGCAGCCCTCATGGCCGAGCACGACGACGAGAGGCGTATGGAGATGCGCGATGGCGTATTGCAGCGTGCCGACGACGTCCTCGGCGATGATGTTGCCCGCCAGCCTCGCGATGAACAGTTCGCCGAGCCCAACGTCGAAGACCAACTCGGGCGGAACGCGGGAGTCGCTGCATCCGAGAATGGTCGCAAAGGGCCTTTGGCCCTCGACCAGCATATGCCGCCACGATGCATTCTCATGCGTATGTTTCGCGCGGCCTTCCATGAAGCGGCGATTGCCCGCCTTCAGTCTGGAAAGCGCCTCGTCGGCGCTGGCTGGGGGCGGCTCGGCGGCGTGGATATTCACGCGGGGAGCCGCGGCGGCCTCGCCCGCGGCCAGGCCGAGACCCGCGGAGGCGTTCAGCCATTGTCGTCTCGTGAGGCCCTTTGAGCAACATTCGTCAGCCATGGATTCCTCGAAACGAGCGCCGCCGTCGAAAAACGCGCAGCCGTCCTCGGCCCGGACGAACCTGCGCCGTTCGGCATCCTAATATGAAAAATCCGAGGCTGTCTCGCTTACGCCGCGAGCGCCGTCGGCGTCGCCGCCCGTAGGTGGAAATCGGTCGTTACGGCGCGCGGCTCGCCTCTGACGAGCGAGGCGCATTCATAGCCGCGCGCGACGAAATCGCCGGCGCCGCTCGAACTCATCTCGACAGCGAGCCTCGTGAGGCGATTGAGCACAGGCTCCGTCACCCAGGAAAAGCGCGGCGCGTCGGGCGCGATGGTTTGCATCAGCGCAACGCGTGCGTCGTTGTTTTCCTGACTCATGCGGGCGCACCAGCCGTGCCGCGGCTCCTGCCAGTCATTGGCGACGATGACGGGCCGGCGATAAATGCGCGCCTCCCGCTCCATGCGCTCGATCAGCGCGATCTCCCCGCGCTTGACGCCTGCGAGCGTGAACAGCGTCGGCCGCGCGAGCGGCTCGCGGGCGATGAGCGCCACCGCGTCCTCGAAGGACTCGCAGGTCTCGAAGGCGTAGCGCAGCAAATGGTCCGGCGGCCAGCCGTCCTCGCGCGCCAGCGCGTTGCGCAGATTGATCGCCGCATCGACCGCGAAACCGAGCCTGCCCTTCGTGCGGCGAAGCATGGGCGCCTGGTTGATGACCGCGCAGAAACGGCCCGGCGCCATGGCCGAGAGTACGCCGACCGCGCCCGGCCAGGTGGCGTTGTAGAAATCGCCGGCAGGCCCGGATTGCCAGGCCATTTCCACGGCCTCGCCGAGGCCCTTGAAGGGCCAGTCCAGCGTGCGGCGAATGCGCGGCAGACCGTCAGGCCCCTCATAGGCCTGCGTCGTGCAGGCGAAGAGATAGGACATGTTGAGCGTCATCGCGCCGGGAAATCCCAGGATCAAGACGACATGCTCAAGCTCGGCCCGATAGGCGGAAGCCGATTTCTTCAGCCAGTTCGAGGCCATGCGGTCGATCGGCGACAGGCAGTAGCGCCCGAGCGGCGCGATGGCGCCGAGGCAGGCGTCGCGCAGGGCCGCAGCGGCGTCGACCCGCGCCCTGGCATGGGCCACGGGACCGCCGTCGCGCACGTCTAGGAAGGGAATCGGGTTCATCGTCGTCCTGCCGTCAAAGATGCGTCATCAACTGTTCAAGAAACCCACATCCTTCTGTCATAAACCAGTGAATTCTCGTTCATCATGCGCGCGGGCGGGCCCGCCGCCCGTCTGGCCCTCAAATCGGCGGCCGGGCTATAAGTTCTCACGTCGACAGACAGACGATTCGCTGCACTGCAATAACGAGCGCCATCATGTCCCACACCGTCGCCGCCGCCTTTCTCGCGCTCGATACGCATGCGCCCACGCTGAGCAATCTGCGCACCGTCGATCTTTTCGCCGCGGACGCGGCGCGGTTCGCCAATTTCAGCGTCGCGCTCGACGAGAATTTTCTCTTCGACTTCTCCAAGCACAAGGCGACGCGGGAGACGATCGATCTCCTCGTCGCGCTCGCCAAGGCGCGCAAGCTCGAGGCGTGGCGCAACGCGCTGTTCGGCGGCGAGACGGTGAACAACACCGAGAATCGCGCCGCCATGCATATGGCGCTGCGCGATCTCTCGACGCGACCGCTCATGGTCGGCGGCGAGAATGTGCGAGCGTTGATCGAAGCGGAGCGCGAGAAGGTCTACGCCTTTGCGCGCGCCATCCGCAGCGGCGAGGCGAAGGGCGCGACGGGCCTGACCTTCACGGACGTCGTGAATATCGGCATTGGCGGCTCCGACCTCGGTCCGGCGATGGCCGCGCGCGCTTTGTCGCCCTATGCCGGGGAAGGGCCGCGCGCGCATTTCGTCTCCAATGTCGACGGCGCCGATCTCGCCGACACGCTTGCGGGTCTTGATCTTGCGCGCACGCTCTTCATCGTGTCGTCCAAGACCTTCACCACGCAGGAGACGATGGCCAACGCCGCGAGCGCCCGCGCGCGTCTTGTGGCCGCGCTCGGCGAAGCGGCCGTGTCGAAGCACTTCGCCGCCGTGTCGACCAAGCTCGACAAGGTCGCGGCCTTCGGCATCGACGCGTCGCGGGTCTTCGGCTTCTGGGATTGGGTCGGCGGGCGTTATTCAATGTGGTCGTCGATCGGGCTAGCGCTCGCCATCGCCGTCGGGCCGGAGAATTTCACGGAGTTCCTGCGCGGCGGCTTCGACATCGACGAGCATTTCCGCTCCGCGCCGCTCGACAAGAACATTCCCGTGCTGATGGGCCTGCTCGGCGTCTGGCATCGCAATGTGATGAAGCGCGGCGCGCACGCCGTCATTCCCTATGACCAGCGTCTCGCGCGCTTCCCCGCTTATTTGCAGCAGCTCGACATGGAGTCGAACGGCAAGTCTGTGACGCGCGACGGCGGGCTTGTGACGCATGCGACCGGGCCGGTGATTTTCGGCGAACCCGGCACCAACGGCCAGCACGCCTTCTTCCAGCTTCTGCATCAGGGCACGGACGTCACGCCGATCGACTTC
Organism: Methylocystis parvus; assembly: GCF_049675845.1. Taxonomy (GTDB): domain Bacteria; phylum Pseudomonadota; class Alphaproteobacteria; order Rhizobiales; family Beijerinckiaceae; genus Methylocystis; species Methylocystis parvus_A. The sequence goes on along the minus strand of NZ_CP187161.1, from coordinate 1,408,982 downwards.
CTCGTCGCCGCCGAGCCGACCGCCGCCGACGCGCATCATCACGCGCTTTTGTTCTCCAACTGCCTCGCGCAGGCGGAGGCGTTCATGCGCGGCCGCACGATGGACGAGGCGAAGACGCAATTGCGCGGGCAGGGGCTCGATGAGGCGGAAGTCGAGCGCCTCGCGCCGCATAAGGTCTTCTCCGGCGACCGGCCCTCGAGCGTGTTTCTCTACAAACGCCTCGATCCGCGCACGCTCGGCCGCCTCGTCGCGCTCTATGAGCACAAGGTCTTCGTTCAATCGGTGATATGGGACATCAATCCCTTCGATCAATGGGGCGTCGAGCTCGGCAAGGAGCTTGCGAACCGGCTGGCGCCGATCGTGGAGAATGCGAGCGCGTCGACGGACGGGCTGGATGGTTCGACCGCGGGATTGATCGCGTGGCGGCGGGGGCGCGCGTGATCTGATCGCGCCCTCAAACCGCCTTCGACACCAAAATGCTCGTCAGCGTCGGCAACGCATTGGCGAGCAATTTGAACTCGCCAAATCCCGCCTGCCTCAGCAGCGCCTCGATCTCCTCCACGCGGCGCGGCTCGCCGCGGCCCATGGCGAGCGTGTAGAAGCCGTAATAGGCGTCGAGCGGCTCGGCGCCCTTCACGCCGGACATGGCCTCGATAATGAGCAGCGTCGCGCCGGGCTCCACCGCGCGGCGAATGTTCTTCAACAAGGCCAAGGCGCGCGCATCGTCCTGATCGTGCACGATGCGGATGAGCGTGACGACGTCCGCGCCTTTCGGCAGTTCGTCTCGTAGAAAGTCGCGCCCATGGATTTCCGCGCGCGCCGTGACGCCCGCCGCTTCGAAGCGCGCCCGCGCGCGCTCCGCCACGGCCGGTAGATCGACGAGCATGAGCTGCAAATCCTTCGCGCGCTCGGACGCGGCGCAGAGAAACACGCCCTCGCCGCCGCCAACGTCCATAAGCCGCTTGTGCTGCGACATGTCATAGGCGTCGAGCGCCTCCTGCGCGACCATGGGCTGCGAGGCGGCCATCAGCGCGCTGTAGGGCGCGACCTGTTCCGCCCCGAGCGCCTTGGGCTGTTCGAGATCGGAATAGGGCCAGTAATCGGCGAGCGCGGCCCGCTTCTCGCCGCGCAGCAGCGCCATGGGGTCGGCGAGGTCATTGTAAAGCGCCGGCTGGTGCTCGACGAGCGAGAGCGCCGCCCGATTGCCTAAGAAAGCCGCACCGAGCTGGCCGAGCCCGTAGCGCCCGCCGGCGCGCCGTTCCGCGAGGTCGAGCGAGGCCGCCGCGTCGAGGAGCCGCCGCGCCGCCTCCTCGGACAGGTCGAGGCGGGCGGCGATGTCGGCGACGGTCAGCGGCCCGCCCGCGAGGGCCTCGAACAGCTTGAGCCGCGCGCAGGCGAAGAGGACCTGCGAATAGACGAAGCCGGCGGTGAGATCTAGCGCGGCCCGCGCCCGCCGCCGGGCGATGGGGCGGGTGAGGGGATTGGCGAGCGACCAGCGCTGGAAATTCGGGTCGGCGATGAGCCGGTCCCGGCGCGCCCGCAAACGGTCCAGCCAGTCTTCGACAAAACCCAGCATTCGAGCCTCCCGCAGAAAACGGCCGCCCGGATAGCACGAGCTTGTGAAGCCGCGAAGGGGAGGCGAAGATTGCAGGCGCGCCCGGCTTCCTGTAGAAGGAGGGGGCGTCGACTCGCGTTAAGCGCCCGTAGCTCAGCTGGATAGAGTGTTGCCCTCCGAAGGCAAAGGTCGCACGTTCGAATCGTGCCGGGCGCGCCAATAAAAATAAAACGGACCATACCTAGCCAACGCCCGCCGACAGGACGAGCGCTTCATTGCGAGGAGCATGGGCGTCGCCTCGGCCTTCCAGCGATCGTTTACAGGTCGGCTTGCTCAGAGAGGACGACTGCGTCGTCGACCGAAAGCCAGGAAAAGCCAACGTTCTTTAGAGTCCCTAAAGCAAGTGCTGACAATTTCAGCTCGCCAAGGGCGTTCCGCGAGGCTATGCCCGAGTATATTCTGGTCGGGCGACAGGACATGAGGAACTCCACAATCGTGATGACGGACGACGCAATTGCCGATGCCGGCGAGAGAAATGAGGCAGTTCGGATCGGGCGTCAGGCGGGGCGTCTGAACCGCCGGTCGTTTCTGCTCGGCTCAGCCGCCGGTCTCGGCGCGGCCGGGCTCGCGGGTTGCGTCTCCGACGACATGGGCCGCGCCGAGGCGGCGAAGTTTTACGCAGCCGTGCCCAACGAGAAATTCCCGATCCCGGCGGTCGATATCGGTAAACTCGATCCGAAATATTTTCGCCGGCTCGTGCGCTACGAGACCAGGGAAGCGCCCGGGACGATCATCATCGATCCGAAGAACTACTATCTTTACCGCATCGAAGGCGACGGAATGGCCACCCGCTACGGCGCCAATGTCAGCCGCCCCGGCTTCCTGTGGAGCGGCGAAGTTTATGTCGGCCGCAAAGCCGAATGGCCCACCTGGACGCCGCCCAAGGAGATGATCGCGCGCCAGCCGGAGGCGCGCCAATATGCCCGCGGCATGCCGGGAGGCCTGGACAATCCGCTCGGCGCCCGCGTCCTCTATCTCTACAAGAACGGCGCCTACACGGTTTTCACGATCTACAGCACCAGCGATCCCGAGACGATCGGAAACGGCATTACGAGCGGGTGTACCGGCCTCTTGAGCCAGGACATGCTCGACCTGTATTCGCGGACGCCGATCAAGACGAAGGTAATCATGCTGCCGGCATAGCCGGCGGCGATTTTCTATCCCTACCGCCACGGTCAACAGCGGACCGACTGGAAGCGGTCCGTGGGCCGTTGTTCGCGCGCGACTGCCCTCAAACTTTGGCTTGGATGTCACCAACACAAGCGGCTAAGCCATCGGTGCGCTGGACGCTATTCTAGGAGTCGTGGGAGCGCAGCCTCCGATGTACGACAGATATTCGGCGAGACTTCCAGAACGCCGCCGATAGCGGGTGGCTCGCAATCGCTGATTTACCACGCCCCGAGGCATGGGGCGGAAGCAGGAAGCTATCGCCGACTACAGACATGCATTGTCGGTAAATCCCAATTGCAGGAAAGCAGGGACGGCCTCAAGCGTATAGGAAACTAGAGCCCTCGACGGGCCCGGCCCTCAACGCCAAGCCCGCGAAGCTCAGAAAATTACGCCCATCAGCTTTGATGCGGGCCGGTCATCTCTTTCAGCGTCGCTTCTATTCTGCGCCAGGTTTCCGCTTCTTCTCGCTTTCCCGCTTCCTCCAGCTTGGTCGCCTTTTGAGCTGCTTCGGCGATGGCCTTGGGGCCTAAAGACTCAAGCATCTGCCTCGCATAGTCTCTGAGTTCGACGCTCTGCATTGTTCAATCCCCTCTCGCGTTCCCCTCCCGGCCTCAGGGAAAGTGTTGCAGAGGTTGATGTCGGCAACCCCGCATGAATGCGGCCGGGGGATCACGCGAAGATCAGACGCTGGCGTGGCGGCATGAATTTGAAAGAAGGCCCGATGCGAGGCCCCCGCCTGACGATGACGTTGCCGGGTTTCCACAAATGGATTGGCTTGGTGGCTTTTCGGCGCGCTCGCTGCATCGATACGCGCCTACCGTAGCGCGCGCCGCTCGCGCTACCATGCAGAGTGCGGCTCAATCCCAGCGCTTTGCCGCCCGCCCCAAAGCCAACAACCGCGCAAGCGCCGCCATGGCAAGAGTTTTGGCCTCCTCGTCATCCGCGAGGGAGATGACCGACCACAATTTTTCTATCGCTTCCGCCTTGCGCTCACGGCGTCGGACAGCTTCAGGCTTTGCTTTCTTCATTGCGTCGCTTGCCATTTCACTGCCATAACGCTTCAAAATAAGCTGTTTCTAATGCCGAGACCGCTAGTAATGCTTAGCGCCGCGACTTAAATTTTATATATCGCGCCACGTCCGGACGCTGCTCCTGATCGCGTCGAATGTTTCCGGCGCTGTCATTTTGAGCGTTCAGCGGAGTTGGGCGGATGATGAGACTCTGGGCCTCTCTCATTTTTGCGTTTGCCGCCGGATGCTCTTATTCCACCGCCGCGCTCGCCGGCGTGGAGCTGACGGGGGGCGGCTATCCGAGCAGCCGCTTGTATCGCGGCGGCGCGGGGCTTGTCCGCGGGCCGGATGGCGTCTGGCGCTATTACGGCCCCAGCGATTTCGGGCCGTCGTCGCCCGATGACCCCTCCTTTTGGGATTGCTACGTCTACGACAATTACTCGAGGCAGTGGGTTTGGAAATGCAATTGACTGGTCCCGAGGAGTCGGCCGTCCGATCTACGGTGGCGAAATGCACGGAAATTGGCGGGAATCGGAGTAGTCGCCGGCCCGCCTTGCCCGCACCCTTTTTACAATCTCGGGCGAAACGTCACGCTCCCGGGAACGCCCGACGGTTAGGAGGGCCGCTCCTACGCCCTAGGCGGGGCGGCCCTCTTTGTCAGGCGTAAGGATCAGCGCGAGGAGGGCGCCATGGCGGGATATGGACTGGCTGTTCTGGTTTTCGCAGTGGCCACGGCCACGCTCGGCTACATGTGGCTGCGTAACGATTAACAGGCTAAAAGCAAAACGCCCCGCGCTTACATCCGGCGTCTCCGCTAGCTTGATTTACAGACTACGAAACTGATTCGGCGGAAACAAGGCGGTTTTGGTTTTTTTGTTTTCGTTCGGGTAATGGGCGGCTACCGCGCAGGCGAGGAGGCGGCGCGCGCCCCGCGCCGATTCGACCATTTTATCGCCGATTCCGAAGGGTTCCGTGCCCGCGAGGATGGCGGCCGCTTCTTGCTCGGGGTGAAGATCGGGCATCTCGACATAAGCGAGACCGCTCTTGGGGCAAAGCGGCCGTCATGGGTAGCGCCGCTTTTGAGGGATATTTAGGATGCGGATTGCGCTCCTTCACTTGTCGCCCGCGCCGGGCGCAGTGGAAGAAAACCGGCAACTTGTCGGCGCGGCGATACGATCGGCGGCGGACGCGGGCGCGGAATGGATCCTCACGCCGGAGCTTGTGACGACCGGATATGAGTTCGTCGAGCGCATAGGCTCCAACTGGATCGAACCGCAGCCGGATCCATGGGTCCGACGTGTAATGGAACTCGCGCGCCAGCGCGGACTGACCATCTTTCTTTCCGTTCCGGAGCGCGTCGGCGACAAACTCCATAACACTATGATTGCGATCGACCGGACCGGGCAGATCGCCGGGCGTCATCGGAAGATCAACGCCCTGCGCGTCGGCCCCGAAGCCTGGTCCACACCGGGGCAGGACATGGACGCCGTCCCCATCGATGGCTTCGGCCCGGTCGGCATGCTGATCTGCGCGGACGCCTACACGCCCAATATCGCCGAGGCATTGGCGCGCAAAGGCGCGCGGGCGCTGGTGTCATCCGCGGCCTGGAGGCCGGGCCTGCACGGCCCGAACGGCGAGTGGGAAGCCGTCAGCGCGTCGACGTCGCTGCCGATCTTCGTCTGTAACCGCACCGGCCAGGAGCGGCATATCGACTTCACCATCGCCCAGAGCGTCGTCGCGAGCCGGGGCAAGCGCATTGTCAGTTTCACGGCGCCGCGCAGCGCAATCTTTCTGGTCGACTGGAGCTTCGAAGAGGATCGGCTCGTCCGTTACTCGACGATAGCCCCTTTTCTCTAGTCGAGAGGTGGCGATGAACCGGTTGTGGCGTTCGACGTCCAGCCCGTTCGCCGCCTTGGTGCAAAATGCAATGCTTGGGGAGGCCCGTCGAGCCTCCGGGGTCAATCCGCTTGACTCATGACAATTAATCCCGGCTTTATGAGCGCGATGGTTCCCTTCGGGGATCAAAAGGGAACTCGGTGCGCGCATCCGCGTCATGCCGAGGCTGCCCCCGCAACTGTAAGCGGCGAGCCTTAGAGCCATAAAGCCACTGGGGGCATCCCTGGGAAGGCGGCTCAAGGCGGCGACCCGCGAGCCAGGAGACCTGCCATCGTTCGTGGTCACGCGCGAGAGCGTCGGGCGGGGTGCACCGAGGCGGTCGAAACTGTCATGGCGCCATAGGCGCGAACGGGCAGGTGAGACCTTTCGCAGTGACGGCCCACGTTGCTGCGAGTCCCTGACTCATGAATTCCCACATCGCGTCGCTCAAGAAAGGCGAGTTGCGCCTCGTTCCACGTTCGAGCGCGACCATTCTGGTCTGCGTCCTGTCCGCCGCACTTTCGACGCCGGCTTTCAGCCAGCAAATGCTTCCGACGATCGATGTGACGGCGCCGAAGCCGAGGATCGGCAGGACCGGCGAACGCCCCGCCGCGCCTTCCGCCGGCCAACCGGCCCCGGACGACGGCGGCGTAAGAGCCGTCGGAAACAATGGGACAGATATCGGCCCTGGCAATAACGGGCAAATCTGCGCCAAAGGCGTCTGCAACGATCCCAAATCCTACGCCGCGCCCATCCAGTCGCTCGGCACGAAGGTCAATACGCCGGTCATGGAGACGCCGGTCACGACCAAAATGGTCACGCGCCAGATGCTCGAAGACCAGCAGGCGATCACGATCGATCAGGCGTTGAAGAACGTCAGCGGCGTCGCCTTCGCTGGCGGCGGCGACGCGGCGGTGGGCAACGTGTTCACTCAACTCCTGCTCCGCGGCTTTCCGACCCAAAGCTATTTCCGAGACGGTTTCCGCGTCGACAGCTTCGGCCTGAATTTCGCGGGCGCGAGCGCCATCCAGTTGGCCAATGTCGAGAGCATCGAGGTTCTCAAAGGCCCCGCCGCCATTCTCTATGGCGCCGTGGAGCCGGGCGGCATCGTCAACCTCAACACCAAGCAGCCGCTGGATCGGCCCGGCTTCTCCGTGCAGCAGCAATTCGGCAGCTACGCCGCCTTCCGCACGACGCTCGACGCCACGGGACCGGTGACGCCGAACAAGGATGTGCTCGCGCGCTTCATCATGTCCTATGAAAACGACGGATCGTTCCGGGCGCTGGATTACAATCGGAACATCATGATCAACCCAGTGGTGAGATGGAACATCGATTCCAACACCTGGGTGAGGGCGTCGGCTCAGTTCCAACGAAACAGCTTCAATCAGGACATGTATTTCACGCCGTATTTCGGCATGTTCAATCCGCTTTGGCTCGGGCGCAGTTTCAACTGGGGGCCGGCGTCTCCCTATAATCAACAGCAGAACTTCACCGAGTTCACCTGGCATCACGACTTCAACAAGGATTGGTCGATCCAGCAGACGGCTTTCATGCAGTTGCTGCGCAACGATTGGGCGAACAACGGCGGCTTCGGCTTCATCTCCGATTGCCTGACGCCCGGAAGCACGTCCTGCTTCTCCTTTCCTTCGCCGAACAACGTCACGCTCAACTGGGGCGCCTTCCCGACTGACAACCGGCAGGCGGAATATGCGACGAACGCCAATCTCGTCGGCCACTTCTACACCGGCGAGCATTTCGCTCACACGTTGCTCTCTGGCGTGGATTATTACCGCTACAATTTCAGAAGCCAGAACCTGAATGCGCTGAATTTCAGCTCGACGACTCTATTCGGCGCGCCACAACCCGCGACGCCGGCCTCCGTTTTTTATCCCTTCAACGCGACCGAGCAATACGCCGATAATCTGGGCGTCTATCTGCAAGACCAGATCAAGCTGCCCTACGGCGTCACCGTCCTCGGCGGCGCGCGCTATCAATATATCAACAGCAGAACGGGAGCCTCGGACAACACGAAGTTCTGCGGACCGTTCTCGGACAACGCGTTTGCCGGCCTGATGATCCCGTGCAATTTCGACACGATCACGAACAGGGCGCAGCTCGTCAATCAGCGCGTCACGCCGCGCGTCGGGCTCCTGTGGCGACCGCTCGAATGGATCAGCCTTTACGGGAACTACGCGGAATCCTACAGCCCCAACTACAACGGCAAGCTCGTCCTGAACACGAACGACCCCACGCCACCGAGCGCCGGAACGCAGGTGGAAGGCGGCGTCAAGCTGTCCCTGTTCGACGGGAGACTCCAGGCCACCGCCGCCTATTACCACCTGGTCAAGACGAACATTCCGATCGGGATCCCCAACGACATCACCCATGTCATGGTGATCGGCGAAGGTCGTTCGCAAGGGCCTGAACTCGACATCCAGGGCGAGTTGCTTCCCGGCTGGAACGTGAATCTCGCCTATGCCAACACCGACGCGATCACCACCAAAACCAATCCGGCGGCACTCGGGGTTCCGGCCGCGGGCGCGCCGATCCCCTTCGTCCCGCGCAATGTCGGCTCGCTCTCGACCAGCTATGAATTCAGGACCGGCGAATTGAAGGGACTCAAGGTGGGCGGGCGCTACGATTACACCGGCTACCTTCCCTTTTCTCATACGGTCAACGACGGCACTTACATCTATGGCCGGTCGACGCCTGGCTACGGGCTGGTCGGCGTCTTCGGCGCCTATGAGTTCAGCGTCGACAGGTTCAAGGTGACCGCGCAGCTCAATGTGAGCAATCTCTTCGACAAGACATACTTCGTCACCGGCGGCCTAGGGCCGGAGGCGTTTGACGCCTTCCATCCCGGAGGTTTCGTCGTGCCCAACACCAATCCGATTCAGGTGGGATGGAACCTGCCGAGTTACAATTTCAACGTGATCGGCGCCCCGCGGATTTTCCGCGGATCGATCAAGGTGTCGTTCTGAGCCGCCGGCCCGGAAGAAAGGAAAGCGCATCGCCATGACACAAGTCATCGACATAGCTCCCAAGCGGATCATTGAACCGGACGCCACGCCACTCGACGTGTTCTCGCTGCCGACGGATACGGCAAGCCTTGAGGAACTTTTGCGCGATCTTTTCGAGAACCACTGGCGCGAGATCACTTTCGGCATCCTTATCCAGGGCGCCGCCTGGGAGATGAAGGCCGATCGGGCGCCGACCCGGATCGGCATGCTCGACGGCTATCTGACGGTCGCCTTCGGCGTTCCGCATTTCCACATCTGTATCGGCGAGACCAAAGGAACTCGCGCGCGACCGACGTCGCCGGAGGTCGCGCGCCACCGGCGCACGTCGCGGGCGGAGATCTACCGGCGCATCGGTCGCTCCTGCGTGCCGATGTCGTGGGGCGTCCAGCTCTTCAACGGCGCCAATGAGCAACAGATCACAGTGCTTCTGCCGAACCCCTTCCTCCATCCTCAGACCGACAAGATCCTCAAGGAACCCGACTGGTCGCGCCTCGCTTTGTGGGACAGGCTCCGGGCGAGGTGGTTTGGCCTCACCGACCCTGATCCGTTCGATCGCTCGGCCAGTCTATTCGTGCATGCCTGAACATCACAACCGATCCCGGCGCCGGCGACGCCGGTCCGGACTTTCCCCCGTCGTCCAAACAAGGAGACAAACATGACCGAATCCCTGCCTTCCTTCCTCTCGCGTCCGGCAACCGGCGTCGTCGCGCTCGCCGTCGGGAGCGTGCTGTTCACCCTGGGCTTCGCCTGCGCCGTTCCGCTCGCCGCCTTCGCCGCAATCGCCGCCATGTCCTTCGACCGGCGCGCGGCGCTGTGGGCGATCGGCGGCGTGTGGCTCGCCAATCAGGCATGGGGCTTCGCCTTCATGCATTATCCGATGGATAGCGAGACCTTCGCATGGGGCGGCGCGCTCGGTGTCATCGCCTTCCTGTCCTGCGCGGCCGCAGGACTGGCGACACGGCGCTTCTCCGCCGCCGCCGCCGCCCTCGTCGCCTTCCTTTCCGCTTTCGTCGTCTATGAGGGCGCGCTGATCGCCATCGATCTCGTCACCAACCAGAGCGCCGACGACTTCGCGCCGGCGACCGTCGCGCGGATCTTCCTTATCAACGCCTGCGCCTTCGGTGGATTGTGGGCGCTGAAGACGGTCCTGGCGAACGCCGTGATCGGTCGCATGCCGTCATCGGCGTTCGCGCCGCGCCACGTCTGAATCTTTGACGGAGCGGCGGTTGAAAGCCGCCGCTTCGCTTTCTGTACCTTGGTGATTACATGAAATTGCCTTTCCGGCTCGACCTGCGTCATCCAATGCTCACCGTTCGCTTCGAGGTCGAACAAAGGATGTTAGGATGGTCGCTTACCAAGCCCGGCTTCGCGACGACGCGAGACGTCGTCTGGCTCGAAGTGCGTGACGCGGACCTCGGACCGCATGTCGACCCTCTCGACTTCGTGCGCACGAAGCTGTCGGCGCAGGGGCTCGACGACGCGGCAGCCTTCATGACTGCAAGAGAGATCGCTCGCCATCATGTCGCTCAGTCGCAAGTGGGCTGCGCCATTGTCACCTGCGTGACCACCGTAGGCTTGACCAATGGGGAAAAGGTTGGCGAGCGGCGGGGGGCACATGACTGCGTGGCGGGAACGATCAACACGCTCGTCCACGTCTCCCATGCGCTTTCCCAGGGCGCTTTCGTCGAATCCGTCTCCATCGCGACGCAGGCGCGCACGGCGGCCATCATGGATACGAACAAGCTGCGCGATGGTCCGGCCATCACCGGCACGGGCACGGATTGCATCATCGTCGCGGCGCCGGAAATTGACGCTGCCGCAACCTGCGCGGGCCTCCACACCGAACTTGGAGAGGCCATCGGCGCCGCCGTCTATGAGGCGACATACGCAGGCGCCGCGGAGTGGAGCGCGGAAACTGCATAACCGCGAAACCACGATGAGCATGGTGCCAGTCGCAACGCGGTGTTCGCTCATGGCGCTTCGAAGACATCTGACGACGGTGGACGGTGACCCGTTGCAAACTTTCTCTGGGTTGCTAATCCTACGCTCATAGGGACGTAAATCGCTGCAGCGGTTAACGGCGGCCGATATCGCCCACACGGTGCGGAGTTCATCATTGCGCGTATGCCTGGTTGGCGCCACCGGAACGATAGGCCGAGCGACGTTGCGCGCGCTCCTGACCCGCGGACATAGCGTGGTTTGCTTAATTCGCCCGGCCGCGGACGGTTTCTGGTCCCCGTCGTCGGGGAGCAATAAGTCACTGTTCGATGGCGCTGCCGTGAGGTTCGTCGATGTTTCGAAACCCGCATCGTTTGTGAAAGACGGATTTCGGGGCGAGCGGTTCGACGCCGTCATATCCTGCATGGCCTCCCGAACGGGGACGCCGAAGGACGCCTGGGCGATCGACCATCAGGCGCACTTAAATTTGCTTGCTGCAGCGCAGGAAGCGGGCGTCTCCCATTTCGTGCAGCTCTCCGCGATCTGTGTGCAAAAGCCCGTCCTTGAATTTCAGCATGCCAAACTCGCGTTCGAAAGGGCGCTCATGGCGTCAGGCGTCAGCTATTCGATCGTAAGGCCGACGGCGTTTTTCAAGTCACTCTCGGGACAGATTGGGCGTGTGCAGCGCGGCAAGCCCTTCCTGATTTTCGGCGACGGCACGCTGACCTCCTGTAAACCGATCAGCGACAGCGATCTCGCCGTCTATCTCGCCGAGTGTCTGGAGGACGAGCGTCGCTGGAACCGGGTGCTTCCCATCGGCGGCCCGGGGGAAGCGATCACGCCAAGGCAGCAGGGAGAGTTCCTTTTTGCGCTCCTGCGCCGCCCGCCTCTGTTTCGCAGCGTGCCGCTCGTATTGCTCGACGGCGTTGTCGGCGCCCTCGGCATCGCCGCCCGCATCGCGCCTCGTCTTGCCGAAAAGGCTGAACTCGCGCGGATCGGCCGCTATTACGCGACCGAATCCATGCTTTGGCTGAACCCTGAAAACGGTCGCTATGACTCGGCCGCCACGCCGTCGACAGGCGTGGAGACGCTCTTCGACTTTTACAGATCGGTGCTTGCCGGCGACCAAGCGCCCGAGCGGGGAGACCACGCCGTTTTCTGACCCAGAGCGGACGCCCTTACAAGCCTGATTCAGGAAGCTCCTTCAGGATCGGCCAGCCGCGCCAACTGCGCCGGATTGCGAACAGTCACCTTCCGCCTGGCTGAAACGATTAGGCCGCGCTCTTGCCATGTGCTCAGAATGCGGCTGACCGTATGCAAGGTCGTCCCCGTCATTTGCGCGATGTCCTCGCGCGAGATCGGAAAATCGACCAAAATGCCTTCCGGCGTGCGCCTTCCGCCCTGTTTCAAAAGTCGCAGCAGCGCATGCGCGATCCGTCGCTCGACCTCTTGCGTTGATATTTCCATAAGCCGCGTCTGCGCCTCCTGCAGGCGCGCGCCGAGAGCCTGCATGGTCTGCACGCCGAGGCTCGGATGCCGCGCCAACAGTCCCTGCCAGGCGCTGCTTGGCCAAGCGAGCGCGACGCTGTCGACGACCGCGATCGCTGTGGCGGGATAGGCGCTCTGGCCGATCGCCATGGCGACGCCGAACAATTCTCCCGGCGCGATAAAGCGGATCACGACCTGCTCGCCGGCCGGCGCGAGCTTATGGGCGCGCACCCGTCCATGAAGCAGCAGGAAAAAGCTTCCTGCTTCCTGACCCTGTTCAAAGACAACCGCATTTTTCGCGAAGCGCAAGGGGCGCGCTTCTCGCAAAGCGTCATCGATCCCGTCGGGAGGAATGTCCGCAAAAAGGGATAGCCCCGCGACAAGCGATCGATCAACAGCCGACATCTGCGCAACCCTATCTGGTCGGCGCTGCGCGCCTCCGCCGCATATACATCGCCCATTTGTTTGTTCCAGCGCAAATTCGCGTCCTCCCGGTCCCGCTAAAAGACCTGGAATCAAGGAGAGACCGAATATGACCGAGATTCTGACGAAGACGGCGGCTCGTAACGTCTTCTATGGCGGGACCGCCTTTTTCTTCGCCATTTTCGCCGCCCTCGTCGCGCAAAGCTACATGTTTGCGCGTGAGATCGAGGCTGCTCACCCCATCAGCGACGCGGTTGCGCAGGGCAAGCGCGTGTGGGAAAAGCATGCCTGCTTCGACTGCCATACGCTTTACGGCGAGGGCGCGCGCTATGCGCCGGAAGTCGGGACGGTCTGGCCGAAATATGGGGGCGACAAAGACCCCAACGGCGCCCGTGAGGCGCTGAAAGCCTGGTTCAAGGCCCAGCCGACTGGCGTCGCCGACCGTCACCAGATGCCGAACTTCAAGCTGAGCGAGCAGGATCTCGACAATGTGATCGAGTTCATGCGCTGGTCGAGTGAGATCGACCTGCAGGGCTGGCCGCCGAAAAGGCCGAAATAATCCCGTCAGCATCCATCCGAAACACGCGCGCCGCCAGGAGCCGACGCATGAAAGAGCCGACGCCATGAAATATGAATCGCAACAGGTCGCAAAGCTCTACTTCTACGGAGCACTGCTCGTCTTCGCCTTGCAGATCGCCTTCGGCATGCTTGGCGCCGTGAACTATGTCGCGCCGACACTGATCCCGGTCGACATTCTGCCGTTCAGCGTGGCCCGCATGGTGCACACGAACGCCGCCATTGTGTGGATGCTGATGGGCTTCTTCGGTTCAGCCTTCTTCCTGATCCCGGAGGAGACCGAAAATGAACTCTACAGCCCGATGCTGGCGAAGATTCAGTTCTGGATCTTCCTTGTCGCGGCGGTGGTGATCGTCGTCGGCTATCTCTTCGGAAATTACGACGGGCGCTCCTATCTCGAACAGCCCTGGTATCTGAAAGTCGGTATCGTCATCGTCGCGCTGATGTTCCTCTTCAACGTTTCGATGACGGTGCTGAAGGGACGGCGCACGGTCATCACCAACATCCTTCTGCTGGGGCTGTGGGGCATCGCCGTCTTTTTTCTCTTCGCTTTCTATCAGCCGGCCAACCTCGTCATCGACAAGGTGTTCTGGTGGTGGGTGGTGCATCTCTGGGTCGAGGGCGTATGGGAGCTGGTGCTCGCCGCCATTCTCGCCTTCCTGATGATCAAGCTCACAGGAATCGATCGCGAGATCGTCGAGAAGTGGGTCTACATCATCGCCGGCACGGCGCTCTTCACCGGCATTTTGGGCACCGGACATCACTATTACTGGATCGGCACGCCGGGCTACTGGCAGTGGATCGGCAGCATCTTCTCGGCGCTCGAGCCGCTACCCTTCTTCGCCATGGTGGTCTTCGCATTCATGATGGTGTGGAAGGGCGGCCGGAATCACCCGAACAAGGCGGCGCTGCTGTGGTCGCTCGGCTGTGCGGTGCTGGCCTTCTTCGGCGCGGGCGTCTGGGGCTTCCTGCACACGCTGTCCTTCGTGAACTACTACACGCATGGCACGCAGGTCACGGCGGCGCATGGCCATCTCGCATTCTACGGCGCCTACGCCATGATCAATCTCGCCATGATCAGCTACGCCATGCCGATTCTGCGCGGAACGGCGCCCTATAACCAGCTGCTCAACATGTGGAGCTTCTGGACGCTGTCGGGCGGCGTCGTCTTCATGAGCGTCGTGCTGACCTTCGCCGGCGTGCTGCAGACGCATCTCGAACATGTGATGGGCATGGACTTCATGGAAGTGCAGCAGCAATTGCTGCTGTTCTACTGGATGCGCCTCATCGGCGGCGTCGTCACCGCGATCGGCGCCGTAATGTTCATCGCCGCCATCGTCATGCGGCCGCGCGAAGAAACGGCCCCGCGCGCCCGTCTCGCGCCGGCCGAATAAGGGAGCGACAGGGCCGGCTCGAAAGGGGCGGCCCTTCTGCCAGAGGGACAAGCAATGAACATGTCTTCGCCCGCCCTGCTGAACGCTAAGGCCGTTCCCTATTATCTGCCCCTCAGCAATGAGTGCGAGCTGTTCGAGTTTGCCTGGCGGCGGCAGTTGCCGCTGCTGCTCAAGGGGCCAACGGGCTGCGGCAAGACGCGCTTCGTCGCGCATATGACGGCGCGCCTCGGACGGCCGCTGCATACGGTGCCCTGTCACGATGATCTCACAGCCGCCGATCTCACGGGGCGTTATCTGTTGCGCGGCGGCGACACGGTCTGGGTCGACGGCCCGCTCACGCGTGCGGTGCGCGATGGCGGCGTCTGCTATCTCGACGAGGTGGTGGAGGCGCGCAAGGACGTCACCGTCGTGCTGCATCCGCTGACGGACCACCGGCGCATTCTGCCGCTCGACCGCACGGGCGAAACGCTGCAGGCGCCGCCGGAATTCATGCTGATCGCCTCCTACAATCCCGGCTATCAGAATGTGCTGAAGTCCTTGAAGCCCAGCACACGCCAGCGCTTTATCGCCATCGAATTCGACTTTCCGCCGCCCGCCGCGGAGCTCGATATCGTCGCGACGGAGTCGGGGCTACCGCGCGAGCGCTGCCAGCCGCTCGTCACGCTCGCCGGACGGCTACGCGCGCTCAAGGGCGTCGATATCGAAGAAGGGTGCTCTACGCGGCTGCTCGTCTATTGCGCCACGCTGATGGCCGCTGGCGTCAAGCTGGAGGACGCAGTGATGGCGGCCATCATCGAGCCGCTGACGGATGACCCCGATGTGAAGAAGGGGCTTGTCGAAGTGGCGCGGGCGATATTGGGATAGGCGCATGTCCGGCTTTCTGAATCTGTTCGAGCCGGAGGAAACAATCGGCCGCGCCTGGCATCGCCTTGTCGGCGCCGCCGCCTCCATGCCGCGCTTTCCGCAAGCCGGCGTCGATCTCGCTTCGCTGAAGGCGCCGCTCTCCGTCTACTTTCGCGGCCTCGGCGGGCCGGCGGGCCTTGCTGTGGCGCCGGCGGTCGCGCAGACATCGCGCCATCGGTTGTCGCAGAGGCTCAAGCTTGCGCTCGGTGAAGAAAAGATCGACGCAGCGCGGCGCGATCGCAATGCGCTTTATCTGCCGGCGCGCATCGAGGCTTTCGAAGATCCCGCGCTCAACCGCGCGCTCTATTTCTGGCTCGCCGCCTTCTTCTCGCATCTTCCGCTCACCGCGAATGACGCCGATCCACTGCGGCGCGATCTCGTGTTTCTGCGCGCCGCGCGCCGCGCCAGCGGCGCTGCGCGCGCCGCCAATCCAGGCCTCGCGCCGATGCATGCGCAGCTTTGCGCCCAGCTTTTGCGCATGCGTCCGGCGCGCCGCCTGCCGCCGGAAGAGTTGGCTGTCGAACAGGCGGTGTGCGCGCTGCTCGGCGCGCAGACGGAGCCGGGCAAATACTGGGCGTTCATCTGCGGCGACGCCGATCTTGCCCTGCCTGCCGCGCCTGCAAATTATCGTCCCTTCCTTCCCGTGCCGCTATGGGGCGAGGCGCTGGATGATGGCGTCGCCGAGAGCGCGACGCCGGAAAGCGCGCCGGCGCCCCAGGGCGCGGCTGATGAGTCGCGCGATGAACGCGTGCGCAAGGCGCGGAGACGCGCCGACGATCAGATACAGCGCCGGGACTCGCTCATCCTCAATCGCTTCGAAAAGGCGCTCACGCTGATCGAGGCGCTCAACATAAACCGCGCCGTCGATGACGATGACGAAGCGGGCGCAAAAAAAGCGCTGGAGGGCGCGGAGGAGATCGGCCTCTCGACCATTTCGAAACGCCCCTCGACGCGTCTTCGCGTCGATCTCGACCTGCCGTCTCCGGAGGCGGGCGGCGCGGCCCTCTCGGGGGAATTCACCTATCCCGAATGGGATTATGCAAAACGCGCCTATCACGAAGCGCATTGCCGCGTTATCGCGGGCATTGCGCCCGAAACGGGCGAAGACTGGCGGCCCGACGGCGCCGCGAAGGCGCGCATTAGCCGTGTGCGCCGCCAATTCGAGGCGCTGAGGCCGCGGCCCGTCATCGAACGCGGGGCGATCGATGGCGCGGAACTCGATCTTGAAGCGCTGGTGCGCGCGCGCGCCGATTTTCGCGCGAGCGGCGCCGGTTCCGATCGCATTTACTGCGCGCGGCGGCGGGCGGCGCGCGATCTTTCGGTCGCCTTCCTGGTCGATGTATCGCTCTCGACCGACAGCTGGATCGCCAATCGCCGGGTGCTCGATATCGAGAAGGAAGCGGTGCTTACGCTCGCGCATGGCCTTTCGGCCTGCGGCGACGATCACGGCATTTTCACCTTCTCTTCAAAGACGCGCAGGGACGTGCGCGTTGACGCCGTGAAGGATTTCGATGAAGCGTTCGGCCCTCGTGTCGCAAAGCGCGTCGCCTCGTTGAAGCCGCAGCATTACACGCGCCTCGGCGCCGCCATGCGCCATATGCTGATGCGTCTCGAGGAGCGGCCGAACGCGCACCGCCTTCTGCTGGTGCTGACGGACGGCAAGCCCAATGATGTCGATCACTACGAAGGTCGCTATGGGGTCGAAGATGCGCGGCGGGTTGTTCTCGAGGCGCATCGTGGGGGTGTCGTCGTCTTCGGTATCACCGTCGACATGAAGGCGCGGGACTATTTTCCGGCGATCTTTGGCAGGGGCGGCTACGCAATTATGGGCGACGCGACACGTCTGGCATCGGCGTTGCCGGCAATTTATCGAAGGCTCGTAGCGAGCTGATCTCACTGTTTCCGAGAGACGCTGAAGTTCAGGCGCCAAGCCGCGTCGATTATCCGCTTGGCGCTAAGCCGCCCACGTTGAAAGGCTGCTATTGACACGAAGCGGCGAGCCTTTTCGCACGCGGAAAATCACCTCGAATGAAGTTGCAAGAGCCTTGCCTTTTTACATCCGCAAAGGACGGCGCGGGCCGCTTCCACGCCTTCTGGGGATCGATTTCATGCTCGCGCATCCGATCCTCATCAACCGGCCGATCGTCGTGACGCCGAAAGGCGCGCGCCTCTGCCGCCCTTCTGAAGCCGGGGGCCCGGCATTCGCGACAAGGTGACGGCGATTGGCGTCGTCACGGGCATCCGACCCCGCCGCGCATCTCGCCGAGACGCTGCGCGGCTCCATGGCGCATCTGACGGTCAGCCGCATCGACCCTCACGCCGGGACGGAGCGCTACCGGCAGGGCGTGCTGCGGACGAGGGGCGAGCCTCGACGCGCGGGGACGCGCGCTCCTCGATGAGGATTTGCGCTCGCCCTGCACCGAGGAAATCAGGCCTTCTCCCGCATCATCCGCGAGGCGGGCGAGAAGTTGGCTGGAAAAGCCCGAAACTGCGCGACGGGTGAGGCAGAGGATTGGCACGGTTTTGAACTGGGCGAAGGCGGCCGGCTATCGCACTGGCGACAATCCGGTTGAAGGGATTGAAAAGGGGCTGCCAAAACAGCGAGACCGCGACGCTCACCATTCGGCGATGGCTTTTCCGGAGGTTCCAAACTTCATCCAGTGCCTTCAAGACGATTCGGGGCAGGGAGAGGTCGCGCGGCTCGCCTTCGAGTTTCTGATTCTGACCGCCACACGAACGAGCGAGGTTTTGGGAACGAAATGGTCAGAGATAGACAGGTCTGAGCGACTTTGGACAATCCCGGAAACCCGGATGAAGGCTGGGCGCGCGCACCGAGTTCCCCTTTGCAAGCGAGCGTTGGCGATCCTCGACCGAGCCAAGCTCCTTGGGGGAGGCAGCGATTTCATTTTCCGGGACGATCTAATGCCCGGCCTTTGTCGAACATGGTCTTCTTGATGTCCCTGAGGAGGCTCAATTTACCAGTAACCGTTCACGGCTTCCGGTCCTCATTCAGGGATTGGGCCGCCGAGACTACAAATTTTCAGCGAGAAATATGCGAAATGGCGCTGGCGCACACCATTAACAACAAAGTGGAAGCAGCTTACCGCCGAGGCGACCTCCTTGAACGCCGCCGTGAGTTAATGGAAAATTGGTCCAAATTCCTACAGAGGGATCCATGTTCGACTTAAATAGTGCGGCTGCAATATTGCTCGACGAAAATGCCGACCCCGATATTGCCGCATTGACCCTAATGGAGCTTCAGTGCTGGATATATGGTCCGAAGAAGATTTTGCTTTTAGAGGCTGGTCGCGCGCTAGCCGCAATCGCATTGCTGTCGGATCTGAGCGAAAAGAGATCAACTGCAAAATTGCAATCCGAGCGGCAAGCTTCGACGCAGAGGATGTTACGCCTCATAGAATACTACAGGAAAGGGTGTGGGCCGAAGTCGCTATTCGGTATGAGCAACGCGTGCTTTGGACAGGAGATGGCAAAGGCAAAAGAAGCATCCAGAGTTGCGAGCCAAGTGATATGGTTTTCTTATGTATTTTCCTTAGGCGAATATAAATCGAAGGGAGGCGGCGGGAGCACGATGGCGCGAAGCATCCTACGCCGCTGCAAGAAGGTCGACGTCGAGCCCACTCAAACGAAGCTTCTCTGGTCACAGTTCAAGGAAAGCGCGATATTCATTTACCTCATAAATAACGAGGGGTATGAGCAATGTTTTTCCTCGGCCAAGCGAGCGTTTTGCTGAGCTAATGCGAATTAGCGCGCGGCGCGAGGAAATGATTGAGTTTTTCAGTCACTACAACAAAATTGCTTCGAGCCTCCAGCGCTGTGGATACAAATACAAGCCGCTCGATATCGACTGCATTCCAGTGGATGATAAAAAGCTGCGAGCATTCGACCAAGCTCTCCTCGACGCAATCGCTGACTACGAGCTGTATGACGACGGAACCTAACGAACCGAGGGTCCGCAAATCGTCAAACGGCGTGATCGAGTTCGCCTCTGCGGCGCTGCCTGCCAGACAAATTTCGAGGGAGATTGTCACGGGGTCGGACCTCCTTGATCACTCGCCGCCGCGTGCCGCATTCGCTTCGTCGCTCCGGCATCGCTCCGCAGAGCAGTCAACAAGCAGCTAAGCTAGACTAAATGCTTTAGTAGCGAGACCTGAAAGCCGCCGATAAGTAGGTCGGTTTGAACCCGACCTAGCCGATCCAATCCCGCCTCTAAGCAAAGACCGCCTTTGTGCGATTTTCGCCGCATGGTCGCTGAAGAGGAGGCTGTGATGCCTGAAGATGGATTGCCCGCTTTCGGGTTCGTCAAACTGAAGCAAATTTTGGCACCGCACGGGCCTATACCGGTGAGCAAGTCGACTTGGTGGGCTGGCGTCGGGTCAGGTCGCTTCCCGAAACCCGTCAAGATCGGCCCGCGTTCGACTGCGTGGGACGTTAATGACATTCGCGCACTCGTCGCTTCGTTAGCGAGTCAGCAATGCAACGCGTCGCGGTCGACCGGCGAGTCCGCGTCTAAGGCGGAATGATCACCGCGAAGCGCGGTCAATAAACAAGCTACCCCAAAACACCGTTCCGATAACGCCCCCGAAAGGGGTCGATGGCGAACCTTTGCAGGAATCTAGCAATCAGGGCAAATCATATGCGAACCACCATTCCCCTCAAAACATCCGACCTCTCGCAGGGCCGCCGAACAGGGGCCAGTGAAGCTTGGGCCGAAAACCACTGTCTGGTCGGACGAGGCTATCCCGGCAAAATCAGCGGCGGGGAGGGCTGACACCATGATCAAGCCCCAAGCGAAAAAGAAGAAAGCCACTGGACAGTCGGCGAAGCCCAGTCTTCCAAAGACTGTCGCCAATCGAAAATCGCTTAAAGAGAAAATGCGTATACAGACGCGGGTCGCGGCCCCGACCGTACCGGAGATACCGAACGAGAGCACAGTCAAAACAAATTTGTTGAGGGTGATGGGTGACCTGAGACACGAAGTGAGCAAGAGTGACGAAAGTTATCGTGGCGCTATAAGATCTTGGATTGCTCGTGGTTGCGCGGTGGCTTCCTTCCTTGAGAAAAATGAACGCCACTGGGAACGTTTCTGTAATTCGGGCATCCGGAAATATCGAAGCAGAACGCCAAAGCCCAAAAAGCCCGATGAGGCATTGCGCTTCGTCTTTTTATGGATATTGGGCCCCGGAAAGCTCAACGAGAAAAGAGCGAGCAAGTGGTACCGCGCAGTTGGCCCCTTGCTGAAAACAGGCGTGCTACCTGCAGAGATTGCTGATGCGATCGAAGAGGCTGGGGGTATTGAAGCGCTTGCGCAGAAGCACGCCAAACATCAGGAGAAGGTTACGAGCAAGGGGGAAACTACACCGCCAAAGAGGCATTCTCTCAGTAAGGAGGTGGACAAAGGCGATGCGAAACACGGCGAGGTTGCTAATAAAAACTCGACCCTTCTCCTTGAAGCTACCCTGAAAGGGAGAGGGACGAGATTCAAGTCGCTGCCTGCCTCTTCCATTGCTCGCCTTAGTGTCAAAATCGTCGCAGTTGGCGACACCACGCGCATCACAATTTTGGATGCAAAACTCGTCACGACGCCAACGTAGGAACTATCAAAACTGTCCTGGGTGGGGTGCTTATAATACACCTCACCCCCCACAAGCACCTCAACATGGGCGTAAAACCCCTCGAGTAAGCCCCACAGGCCGTCACCTACGGTGACTTGGCGTGAAAGGCCGAAACAACCCTTTCCTCAAGCCGAGATATCACATGAGCCACCCCATCACGTCGCTGGAAGCATTCGTACGCGCTCATATGAGTGCAAACGACGCCATCAGCCTCTATCTGGAGGCCAACAAAGCAAACTACCAGCCGCTCGATATGGAAACGCAGCAACAGCTTGACCGAAGGTCAGCTGTTTTTATGCACGCGAACAACGCTTACTCGAGGATCGCGCTAGTGAAGACCGTTCTCGAACAGACAGCCGACTTGCTCGACCCGGCTACACAGCAGTCGCCAATTTTCATGGTGTCGGTGGCCCCAGCGCATTTCGCGGTCGAACTCGAAGCGGCTAACGGATTTGACGTAGAAAGAGTGCGGCGGTGGACTAAGCGTGCCCTTGAGAGCCGTGATGCGTTGAGCATCGTCGAAGCTGCGCTCTATACTAATGCCAATGTCGCGGGCCATCCTGCCCGGATGGTTTCCTGGCATAGTCATTCTCCCGTATGGAACAGGACGAGGAAGCAATTGGACGCGCAGCTTAAACCTCTGCGGAACAGGCACACTTCATTTGTGCCCGGCATAGAGGCTGTGCATGTGGCGGACGTGTCCGCAAGCGCTGTGGAGAAAGCAATTTACATTTGTAAGGCTCCTTTGAAGGAATATCGGCTTATTCGTCGGGAGAGCGTCAATCAGGAGACCGGCGAAGTTATTCAACGGTTCGATCAGAAGAAGCGCGACATGCGAACGGGTGATCGGGTTAGGATGTGCAAGGTCATGTCGGATCACTACCTCAACAACCTTCTGTTTGGGACGGGGAAGGAAGTGTTGTTTGCCGCAGAATTACCGACGACCTTTTAAGGCCGTATCGGGCATCTTTGCGCACGAAGCGATGATATTGGCGCCTTTGAGCGATGGAGTAGGCGAGCACATGCAGTGCAGGCGTCACCTCCTGCATTGCTCCGCTATGGACGGTTGACGGCCCGTATTGTTGGTGGGCCATCACGCTGGCTCGAACAATATCGGGCCTCGAAATGGTCGCTGATCAGCATCATTGGCAATTTGTCTTATGCGTAACGCGCCCCGCGCTGCGGCTCGCGCCCCGAAGTTATCTCGACGAGATCGCCGCAGGTCTGCGCGGAGCAGGCGTTCAGGCTGCTGCGAAGCTGCGAGATTCCAAAGCTATCTTCGACTGGCTTGCAGCCCTGATCTCGTTGCAGGGGATCAACGACGCGGTTGCTTTGAACTACGACGCCCGGAACGGCGGCGTCCGATTTGCCGAAATCGCAGACAGCTTGAAGCGTCCCCCCGATTTGCCATCGCCTACGCTGCTACTGGGCGTTTGATTCCTGCGGCTATCGGAAGAACGCCGAAACCTGCGCCGAGCCGGGCCTTCTGCCTTTTTGCCCGCTACCGAAGCATCCGCTCAGGAAAGGCGCGCTCAACATCGCCGCCTACAGCCTGTTCCTTTTCATCCGAGAAGTTTGCGACGGTGATTTCGTTGGTTGGATTGACGCGCGGCTAGAGGCAGCTGAACCGGGTGTCGGCGTGTCAGGGCGGGCTGCGCTTATGCACGCTTCCTTGCTCGATCCGCTTCGCCAAATCGACGGCGTCGGGCCGAAGCTATGGAATATGATGCTGGCTGACCTGCTGCTCGTGGGCGACCCCGAACGCGAACGGTGGACGACCACTGGCGCCAGCATGATCGCCATCGACACGCTCGTTCACAACTTCCTGCACCGGACAGGGGTGCTGCGGCGGTTCAATTCCGACCACGCTTATGGACCCGCCTGCTATGCGACGAACGGCTGCGCAGAGATCATATCGGGACTGGCCGAGCGTATCGACGCGCGCGAGTTCAACCCGGCGAACCCGGCCTTCTTTCCGCGCTTCGTCCAACACGCGCTTTGGGGATTCTGCGCAGCGTCGGCCTGGGACATTTGCAATGGCAATCGCATCGATGACCGGTGGGCCTGCGAGAACAGGTATTGCCCGGCTTTTGCCGATTGCGACCGCTTGCCCCTCAAAAACAACCCCGCCGGTTAGGCGCTGTACCCGGGGGTAGGTGAGGGCGATAATGATCAAAGCGCCGCGCTACTGCATTGGACCTCGTCTGAGGCTTCTCTCGAGGGTCAGAGCAGTAAGGCGTTCATCCCTTGTAGTACCCTACGCCGCAAATCTGACCGGTCACTTTTGTGTAGAAGGAGGTCTTCTCCATCGGCGTCTCTGCACCAGGGCGCGGCCACCAATAGGTAACCTCTCTAATTGTCCCCTCTGTCGCCTTCTGCATCATCTCTTGGCCAAGCGGGAACCTTTTCTTACCCTTGATATCCTGAAGGTGCTCGCCCTTCATTGTTGGATGAGCCGTCAAAGCGCCATTCGAGGCATCTGCGCAAAAAACATATAGATCGCGATCCCTAAAGCCGCCCTCGCCTTTGTTGAACATCTCCAGCGCTTTCGCCTTGTTGGTTTTCAAGGCGGCGACTGCTTCCTGCAGCATCGCCTTTGCTTCCTCTGCGGTGCCGTATTGAGCGGCCAGGCCAGAGGCTGTGAAAAGCGTCAATCCTGCACAACAAGCTATGGAGGCGAGGGGGCGTGACATCATGGTCTCTCCTCGATGCGTTCACGGAGGCAACTAACGAATGAGGGAGATCCTTCAAGCCGGTCTGCCTAGGCCCGCCTGAGGGCCATTCAAGGGCCGGGGGCGGGGGTGGGCTGCCCGAAGCGGCCGAGGCGAAGCCTGCCAAGGGCTGGGGTGAATCGGGGCGGGCTGCCTCGTGCTCGCGACGACCGGCCCGAACGAAGGCTGGTTCGAGGCGGTCGTCACCGAGGCCCATGACGACCTGCTGAAACTGAGGTGGCTGGCTTGGCCCGACGAACCGCTGTTTGTGCGGAAGATCACGCAGGTCGGGCTTTTGCCGCACGGCATGAAATAGGCCAGTGGCTCGGGCGCTTCGTTTGCGCCCGAGCCTCCTTCCCAACCGCTCAAGACAACATTTCATCGAGGGCCTGAGATGGGCGTCGTCAAGAAAGTTCTGTTCGCGTTCGTCGGGGTTCTGCTGCTCACGATTTTGATCGCATCACTCAGCAGAGAAAGAGTCGGTTGCACCCACCCGATCATCGTCGCCCGGGTTGAAAACAGCCTTCGCGCGCTTCCTTTCGTCACCGAAATGTTCGGGAGCGAAATCAAAGCGCGGGAAATCACGACCCTGAACGAAATGGGAAATCGGTCCTGGTGCCAATGCAGCATTGGCTCGTCTAGTCAGGGGGCCTTTACCCTCCCTGTCCGTTACCTGGTGACGCGTTCGGACGAAGAGAAAACCGTCCGAGTGGAAGTTACCCAAATCGGCCGGTGACACCCGCCGTGCGCTATTCGCCAAGCAACCTCACCATCCTCCGTTCCCGAATCCTGACACAGGCAATCGGCCGCGCTCGCGCAGGCCGATCCACGAGGGAGACTCGCCTTGCCGACCCTAGCTGATGAGCCGCAGGCCGATCGCATTCGCCGCCTCAACGACGCATTCCGGCGTCAGGGAAGCGGCGGGGGCAATCTACTGATGACCGCAGGCGTCGCCTGCCTGCCTTTGGCGGACCAAGCGGCGATCCTTCGCAAGGCGAGGAGCTTCGACGCTTTCACGCCCGACAATGACCCTTATGGAGAGCACGACTTTGGAGCCTTTGAGCACAAGGCCCAGAAGCTCTTCTGGAAAATCGACTATTTCGCGCCCGAGATGGCGCATGGCTCGCACGATCCCGCCGACCCGGCTCAGACGGTGCGGGTCCTAACCATCATGTTTGCGGACGAGTACTAACCGCCTCGCTGGCGGCGTCAGGTTGCCGCATGTCGCCAATAATCAGCCCTTGTTCCCTGGTCGCAAAAACGAAGCGCCGAAGCCAGCACGTCGCATGTGTCGCTTGCAGAGGCCGACAACGCACCCAGTTCGCACATTTCTGGTTTGCCGTAATTCGTGAGATGCGCGGCGTGGCCCCAATCGATAGCGGCGCTGCCAGCACGGCTTCAGCTCGCAATAGGCAAGCTATGCCGTTTCGGAGATTCCCGCACGGCTTAGACGCGACGGCTGGAGGTGCCAGTTCCGTTTCCGCCGCAGATAGGGTAGGAGAGCGCTAACTCCCTCTAAGACACAGGAAATCGATAAAGATGAAGTGTCCAAAATGCGGTTCGGAATATGCTTATCAGGACGGCTCTTTGTGGATTTGTCCAGAATGCGCGCATGAATGGAGCGAAGCGGCGGCTACGCTTGAAGGTCCAGCGCAAGATGTGGGTGTGCGCGATGCCAATGGCAATCCGCTGGCGACAGGCGATGCAGTCACCTTAGTCAAGGATCTGAAGGTTAAAGGATCTTCCTCAACTGTTAAGAGCGGGACCAAGGTCAAGAACATCCGGTTGGTCGACGATGCTGTGGACGGTCACAATATCGCGTGTAAAATCGATGGTATTGGAGCGATGTATCTTAAATCGGAGTTTGTCAGGAAAGCTTGAGTGCCTGGTGCTGCTGCGCGCCTTTTGTCATGTTCTGGATCAAACTCGCGGCGTGTCCATATCTTTCTTATGGTCCGACTCGAGGGAGCTTGCTTGTTACGGGCCAAGCCTGAGCAACATCCCTCGGCGCGTCCGTGCTCGGTGGCCTCCTGAACTGGTGGGCACGGCACGTCGCCATAGGAACAAAAGACGCAACAATCGCCAGCCTTTGGCTTAAGCAACGCGCCGTGGACCCTGCATTCGTAAAAGAACTGGCAGGAGCCAGTCGGCATGTCTCAGCCGATTGATGGCCACATGATGGGCAGTTGATCATCGAGACGAGTTACATCACCGGCCTCGCAGCAACTTGAGCATTAAAGGGTCGATGTAGCCCCAGCTTGCCGTCGCCAGCGCGGTTATTGAGGCGCAGAGTGAGGTCCAGGAAGATGTCTGCCGGCAGCAGGCTGTCCATTCCCCGATCGAGAAGCAAGCCCTGAATGACGCGCAATGCCGACGAGGCGGCGATGGCTCCATATGCAAACACAAGCCCTCATCGAGATGGAAGCCGCTCCCGCTCCAGTCCAAGCGACGCCATGATCGCGATGATCTGAGCCGCGATGATGGCGTTGGTCAGGCCAAAAATCAGGCCTTTGCCGAGGAGGGGCGAAAGCAAAAGCGCCCCGACCATGACGAAGGTCAGCGCCAGGAACCATGCGTAGGACGAGGGAGGCCCGAAGAAGATCCTGATGGCCTGCCATCGCAAGCCCAGGCCGATCACCAGAAGAGCGTTGGGTAGCAGGAGGGCTTCGGGCGTTCCGTTGATCTGACGCGATAAGATGACGAACGCAATGGCGAAGATAATCTTCGACGCCACCAGCGAGGCCCAATAGCGGCTGTCCTTGTGACTCGAAGCTGCGAATCCAAATGCGACTGCGAATACGATCAGCAGCAGCGCGTTCACCATGAACATGGTTTGCTAGTCGAGACTGAGCGGTGATCCCATCCGGAACGCCAACGATCGTTGCTGCCCCGAACGCATTAATTTGGAATATTTAAAACGCAGCTTTTCGTTTCGACAGGTTTCGCGGTTTTGGCTACATTCAAAGACTGTAGAACGCACGCTTTCGGATACTCTCTTGGTACTACATTTTGACGATCGGGAATCAGACTCGCCCTTGATCGAGCGGGTCTGGCGAAGCCGGAGCAGGACCGGCGGCCCATTCCTCTCGATGGCCGAGGGGAACATCGAGCTCGTCATAACCCGGTTGCCTGGCTTTTCAGCGGTCACTCTACGAGGTCCGGTCTCGCGCGGATCGATCGTCGAGTGCCCGGCGAACGGCGAGTGGCTCGCCATTCGCTTCCGGTTGGGGACGTATCTGCCGCGCATTTCTACAGCGGCGCTGGTTGATCATCAGGACGTTCATTTGCCCGTAATTTCCGATAGCCGCTTCTGGCTTGCGGATATGGCCTGGGAGATTCCAACCTATGATAACGCTGAGGTTTTCGTTGCTCGACTGTCGCGCGCCGGCGTCATCGCGCGCAGCCATGCGACCGACGCGGCTGTTGAGGGCGATGTCGACTGGATGAGCCG
The DNA here is from genome assembly GCF_049675845.1 of Methylocystis parvus. Lineage (GTDB taxonomy): Bacteria > Pseudomonadota > Alphaproteobacteria > Rhizobiales > Beijerinckiaceae > Methylocystis > Methylocystis parvus_A. The sequence continues at coordinate 1,381,772 of NZ_CP187161.1, read as the reverse complement.
ACGTTCGGTCCAGCGGCACTTCCGCCGTGCCACCGGCATGACGTTCAGCAGCTATCAGCAGATCCAACGGGCACGCCATGCCGCAGCCCTGCTGATCGGAGGAAGCTCCGTTCTCGATGTGACTTTCGACGCTGGCTATTTCGATCAAGCGCACCTCACTCGCGCGGTCAAACACTTTATCGGGATGACGCCGGCGCGGCTCCTGCGTGAGCAGCCGCAATTGTCGTTTTCATACAAAACATCGGCTGGCCGACCGGATACTCGTTTGCCCTGCGCATAAGCGGTGATGACGAGGAGCGAGGGGAGCCAGATCGTGAGTTTTCAGGCCTATCTCGACAATATCGAAGCCAAGACCGGCAAGAACCCAGGCCAGTTCCGGCAATGGGGGCGAGACAAGGGCTTCTCCACGACAACAGGGCTGGCGCCCGGTGTGAAAGCAGGCGCCGTCGTCGCCGCGCTGAAGGAGGAGTTCGGCCTTGGTCACGGCCATGCCATGGCGATCGTCGCCCTTTTGAAAGGATCGAAGCAGGAGGGAGCCAAGCAATGAGGGCAGCCCCGGCATCCATTTCGCGCCAGCCTGCCGATCGCGACGATCAGAAGAACGAGCAGCATCGACCCGTTAGGTTGAACAAGAAATAGCGACGAGATGGGAGAATCTGTATGTCCGACGATGTAATTCCGACAACGGGTGGCAAGTCCCGTATCGCCGGCTACGTCCTGAGTGGGCTTGCCATCGCGTTCATGATCTTCGATGGCGGCATCAAGCTCGTTCCGATCCAGGCGGTAACGGATTCGATGCTGGAATACGGCTTCCCGACAGGCGATGGTTTCGCGAGGGGGCTTGGTAGCCTGCTGCTCGTCTGTACCGCGCTTTATGCCTACCGCCGCACCTCGGTGCTCGGCGCCATTCTTTTGACCGCGTATCTCGGCGGCGCGGTCGTCACCCAGTTGCGGGCCGGAACCCCGCTCTTCTCCCATCTTTTGTTCGGCGTCTATCTCGGCCTCTTCGTGTGGGGCGGGCTCTACCTGCGCGACGACCGCATTCGCGCACTGATCCCCCTCGCTACCGCAAGCCGTTGACCAATCGGCGCCGACGATCGCGCCAAACGACAAGGAGAATCTCATGAAACAGATCAGTCCCTATCTGAAATTCAACGGCAATTGCCGCGCGGCCATGATTTTCTACAAGGACTGTCTCGGCGGAGAACTGACGCTCAACACCATCGCGGGATCGCCGATGGAACCAGCCATGCCGGCCGCGATGAAAGACCTCATCCTGCATGCGGCGCTGAACACGGGCGCGGCCACGGTGATGGGCTCCGATATGGCCGGCCCGAATGGCGTTTCGGCAGGCAACAACGTGACGACCTGCGTCGTCTGCGAAAGCCAGGAGGAGATTGAAACCGTTTTCGCCAGGATGGCGGCCGGCGGGACGGTCAAGCAGCCGCTCAGCCAGCAGCCGTTTGGCATGTATGGCGATTTGGTCGACAAATTCGGCCACGCATGGATGTTTCAGTTCACAGGCGGTTGAGGGCTTCTATAGGCGAGAAGCGGCCTGCCTGAGGACATCGCGCCGTGCGGGCCGCCGAAGGCGTCAACCTTCCAGCCAGGTCGTCGCGAAACGGTCGCTGGCGTGAATGTCCATCATTTCGAGCACGTCCGTCCCGGGATTGGCGAAGCAATGCGGTGCCCTGCTTGATGTCGTTCGACTGGAGCAGGATCGCAAAGCCGGTGATGGTGCGTTCCTCGATCGGGGCTGAGGCGAGCGAGATCAGCCCGGTCCAGATATGCTCCTTCACCTCCGGGGTAACGGGCACGCCCTCGCGCGTCAGGATCGCGACGATCCAGCCGGCCGCCCAGGCGCGTTCGTAGCTGCCGTGGATACGGGCGAGCGGCTGGAGCGAAACGGAATTATCTGCGCCGTCCGTCACGCCGCCGAGGTCGTGCCAGTCACCGCCCTTGGCGAGCGCGGCGGCCCGGATCGAACCACCGAGGTCGAAGGCGAAGACCTGGGAGCGCTCGTAGCGCCGGAACTGCTAGGCCATGAGCGCGAGCAGCACGGATTTGCCCGCGCCCGTCGTGCGGTCATTCTCATATCGTCCGGAAGAGGCTTTACGTGGACCGTCCCGTAGGGTGTCGCATCGCGCCATTCGCAGACCTTCATCGCGCTCTGTCTCAGGAGACTTGTCTATCGTAAGCGCACAAAACGAAAAGCCCGAACGCACGGTCCGGGCTTTTTGGCGGTCCCTAAGGCTGGACGTCTTTACGCCAACCGCTCCACCAGCACCGCTTTTGCGCTCTGCCGGACCCGGAACGTCATGCCGTGGCGTTGGCCAAACATTTGGGCGGCGCTGCGGATACGCGCCAGCGGAACATTGTAGTAACGCCACGCATCGCCCCGGTTGAATTCGCCGAAACCATATTTGAGACGCTTGTCGGTGGATTTATCGCTCATAGTGGCTTGTGTGCCTTTCCTGTTTGAGATCGTAGAACCGATATGAGAATTGCATTTAATATGCGCAAGGGTGACTATAAGTAGTAAATTACAATGCCGATCTGTTCTTCGAATTCGCTCATAGCGCACTAGGGAAATGAGACCGACCGTGCGCCTTCTGCTTTGCGCCAAAAAGCGGTCGTAACGCCTTGCTGTCCGATTGGTGATGTGGACAACCATCTACCCAATTCAAAATTGCGCGATTGCTGGCGAAGCGAAGTCTAAGCGAATCCTTCGCGGCGACGCCCGAACGAAACTTAAATAATTCCTCGATCGGCATGTTTGGTTGCCGATATGATAGCGACAAATTTTGCGCGGCGAGAAAAGATCACGTCTCGCCGAGAAAGCTCACCTTGAAAGTCGCGCCTCCGCCCGGCGTTTCCTCCACCCAGACGCGCCCACTGTGCGCCTCGATGATTTCTCTCGAGATGGCGAGGCCAAGGCCTGAGCCCGAAGTAGCTTCGCTTTTCCGCCAGAATGGTTCGAAGACCATCTCCCGGTGGCTCGGCGAAACGCCGTCGCCGTGGTCGACGATCGAAATGAGCGGCCCCGCCTCGACCCGAACCATGATTGCGCCGTTGGCCGGTTCCGAGCGCAGCGCATTGTCTATGAGATTTGTGAGGACACATTCAATGGCGCGCTGATTGCCAAGCACAAACGCGGCCTCGACGCGGGACTCGAAGTCGATGAATCGCTCTCGGTCCAAGGCCAGAGGAATGAGCATCGAGACGACGGTTCCTGTCGTCTTGACGATTTCTACCTTTTGATCAATTGGCGCCTGACCGTCCGTCAATCGCGCGGCGACCAGCATTTGTTCTACAATCGACCGCAGTTGGCTGGCGTCGCCGAGCAATTCCGATTTGAGATCCGAGGCCTGCGCGTTTTCGAGGCGAGCGCGCATGACCGCGAGAGGCGTCCGCAATTCATGCGCGGCGTTAGCGGTAAAACGCCGCTGGCGCGCAGCCCATGCGTCCAGACGGATCAACGCCTCATTGACGGCTTCGACAAAGGGACTGACCTCGATGGGCACGTCAACCGGCAGTAGCTGCTGGTCCAATCGATCCAGGTCGATTTGCTGAACATGCCGCGCCGCCTGGCTTAAAGGCAGGAGGCCTTTCCGAACGGCGAACCACGCGGTCGCGCCCGAGAGGAGTGCTGGCAAGATGAAATACGCGGCATAGGTGAGCAGATCTTCACGCATCGAAACGAATATGTCGTCCCAGCGAAACTTTGGATGATAGGTCGCGATTTGGAAGCGTCCAAAGGGCGTGCGCTGAGGCCCCATGAAGCCGTTAGCGGGACCGGGCCGCTCGCTGGGCAGGACGAAATGCGTATGGGAGGAATTCACCTCGATCACGTTTCTGAGGAGCGCCACCAATTCAGGCGACGAGCCGTCGACCGCCTTCTTCGTCCAGAATTCGAATGCAGCGTATTTGAGTTCGGGAACCCGCTTCACTTCAGCAATGAGGTCCGGAGACGGTACGAAGCGAATCTCGCCTGAATCGCCGCGCTGCAATGAGTTGATGACGAGGGCTGTGGTTCGCGTCGTCGCGAGTTCGTCCCATGATTGCGTAAATTGCTCCACGCCGGCAAGGCCGAGAAACAGTTCCACGATCCAAGCCAGGACGAACGCCGTGACCTGCGCAAGGATCAAATAGCCGACTGTGCGCCGCGCGAGCGAGGTTCGGGTCATTCCCTCGCCTTCGAATTCTTGACCTCCCGAAGGATGTAGCCAAGCGCCCGGGCCGATCGGATTTCCGCGCCTGCTCCCAGCGTATCGAGGCGAGCGCGTAGCCTGGAGACCAGCGAGGTCAATGCATGATCCTGGACTTCTTCGCCATACCCATAGAGTTCCGAGTGAAGCACTTCACGGGACACGACACAGTTTGCTCGCCTTACGAGCGCTTCCAAGAGAATGAGCTCCCGCCTCGAAAACACAACCTGGTTTCCTGAGACGCGAACAACGCGCTGATCGAGATCGAAGGTGAGTGCGCCGATCTGGGCCGGTGGAGTTGCCTCTGAACCGCGCTTTCGTAAATTCGCGCGAATTCGGGCGACCATCTCGTCGAGATTGAACGGCTTGGTCAGATAATCGTCGGCGCCCGCCTCCAGCCCTTCGATGCGGTCGTCGACAGCGTCCAACGCCGTCAGCATGAGGATGCGGATCTCGGGGTGCTTTTGACGCAAGCGTGGGACAAGGGAGATGCCGTCGCCGTCTGGGAGACGGCGATCGATCAGGGCTAGCCTGTAGGCGAAGCGATCGACCGCATGGGCCGCGTCCTCGATCAGTTCGAAAGCGTCGACCGAATATCCAGCGCGGCGGAGTCTTTCCTCGACTTGCCTCGCCAGGCTTTCATGATCTTCAACCAGTAAAATTCGCATGGGCGCCGCTCCCAAGCAGATATCACGCCGTGCGGCGCGTCATATTAATGGGGGAAGGCGACGGTTGCGCCAAGCCTCCTCTGCCGCGTTTGGCCGGGCCTCTGCTCAATGTGGCGTTTTCGCAACAGTCTCCGACTCTTTTCTGCCGAGCCGGTCCCGCGAGGTTCTCGCGACATTTCCTCTTTATCCAAGGCTTTGCGGCACGAAGACGCGGTCAGAGCCGGGCGAGATAAACGATGTGGATGGGCGGGCGAAAAGCAAGAAGAGCGGGCGGGCAAGCCCGTATCCTCTTCGCGAGCCTGCTGACGTTCCTGGCGCTTGCGCATGCGATAATGGGGTCGGGAGCGTGGCGCCCGCACAAGGCGAGCATATCACCCAGCGGCTCTTTCCAACTCTATCAGGTACCGTGCAGCGCCGACGCTTTGCCTGATCAGCCCGAACCCAGCGGAGGCCAGGGGGCTCTCTCCTGTTGCGTTGCCTGCATCGCCTCCGCCGCCGACGCACCCCCTTTGCGTCTTCCGGAGTTGATCAAGGACGGACTGGCGCGCGTTGAGGCAACCGCGCGCCCGCCGGCCACGACGCGTGACCGGCAAGCAAAGCGGCCTTCGGGATGGGGGAGCGCCTGGTCCGCGCAGGCCCCGCCCACTTTCTCCTAATCGATCCAGCCAAGATTCCGGACGATCGGCACGCTAGGCGCGCCGCAGGAGACCCCTAACCATGTTCCGCACTTCTTTTATGCGCGGCGTTTCCGCCGGCGCGCTGACTCTCGCCGTCTCGACCGCCGCCTTTGCGCAGCAAACCCTGCCGACCATCGATGTCGGGGGTGGGCGAGGGAGGGCCAAACCCGCCGTAAGCCGGGGCGGCTTTGGCCACGCCGGCGCGGGGCCGACGACCGCCCCGACGGCTTCGAACCCCGGCGCGCCCGCACCAGCGACATCGGAGATCGATCCGACAAAGGAAACCGGCTATGCGCGCTCCACATCCTTCGGGGCGACGAAGACCAACGCCAAGATTCTCAACACGCCGCAAAACATCCAGATCGTACCCAAAGACGTGATCCAGGACAGGCAGATCCTTAGCATCGTGGAGGCCACGCAGAACGTCTCCGGCGTTCAGGCGCAAAGCGGGTCGTTTTACGATCAGTATCTTATCCGAGGCTTCCAGAGCGGATATGGCGCGACCTACCGAAACTCGCTGAAGATGGAGGGCATCGCCGGCTCGGAAGAGGTCGCGTTCACGGAGCGGGTTGAGATCATCAAGGGGCCGGCGTCAATGCTCTATGGCCGAATCGAGCCAGGCGGCCTCGTCAATGTCGTGACGAAACGGCCTCAGGAGGAATTCAAGGCTACGCTAGAACAACAGGCCGGCAGTTGGGGGCTTGCCCGCACCGTGGCGGACATAACCGGGGCTGTCGACCCTGCGAAGACTGTCCTCGTGCGATTGATGGGAGTCTACGACCACGCCGACTCCTTCACCAACTACGACCACCGCGACAACGGCGCGGCGGCGCTGTTCCTCACTTTCAAGCCGACCCATAATTTCGAATTCAACGTAGATTTCGAGCACTATCAGAAGAAACAGACGCAACCCGACGGATCGGGCACGATACCGGTCAACCGGATTTTCGACGAGAACGGTAAGCCTATCGTGCTGCCTGGGGTAAACGACAGACCCTACAATCTGCCGCGATATTTTTCGATCAGCGACCCCGGTCTTTGGAACGACTTTCCCTATGTCGTACACCGCACGCTCTACGGGTACAACTGGACCTACCGTTTCGACGACAAGTGGCGAATTACCAATCGCTTCCATTATGTCGACGTTAACGAGAACCAGAACGGCATGGGTAATTTTGGCGGCTTCGACGGCGTCTATCTGACGCGCAATTTCGTCATGAACCCGCTCAAGCGTAGCATCCTCTCGACAAATCTCGATCTCGCCGGCGAATTTGCCACGGGACCGCTCAACCACAAAATCCTCGTCGGCCTGGACTGGTATAAATATCAGGACGATTGGGTCGGCGACTACGGATTCGCTCTGCCAATTGCGCCCATAAATGTATTTGCGCCCCATCCCGTCGGCTATTTCACCGGCTTATTGCATTACCTCGCGGACTCGGCGCGCGGAAATACGCTGTGGCGCAGCCGGTGGCAGGATTTCGGCGTTTACGCACAGGATGACATTTCGTTTTGGGACGACCGCGTTCACCTTCTTGTCGGCGGCAGATATGACAAGGCCCAGGAAGCCTATCCCGAGACATATGGCTCGACCTTTGCAGACTGCTTCCCGGTTTGTACCGGATACCCCCTCAAGACATTCAAGGACAACACGCCCATCTCGCCGAGAGTCGGTCTCCTGTTCAAACTTGACCCGGAGACCTCGGTTTACGGCAGCTATGTTCGTTCGTCCGGCGTGAATAACGCAGCGCTGACTGCGGACGGAGCGCACATCGCCCCGGAGCAGGCGCTTCAATGGGAGACCGGAATCAAGCGCACTTGGTTCGATGGCAAGGTCATGACCACTCTCGCGCTGTTCGACTTGCGAAAGAAAAACGTTCTTCAGCCGGACCCATTCAATCCAGGCCTCAGCATCGCCGTCGGCGAGGTGGTTAGCCGCGGCGTCGAGTTCGATATTTCGGGCCAGATCACGGAAAATCTCAGCGTGATCGGGAGCTACACATTCGACTCGGTCAAAATCACCAACGACAACAATAACGGCAATGTCGGCAAATGGTACAACGGTGCCGCGCCGAATGTCGGGAACATTTGGGCGAAATGGGACACGGCGCCTGGTTTGCCCGAAGGCTTCGAGTTTGGCGGCGGCGTCTATGCGATGGATAAGCGATACGGCAGCAACGACAACGCCTGGTATATGCCGGGTTATGTGAAGTTCGACACGATGGCGGCCTATCGGACTCCTATCGCCGGACACGAAGTCGTGTTCCGCTTCAACATCAAGAACCTGACCGACCGACGCTACTTCGAACGAAGCGACAATTATGGTTTCGCCTATTACGGCGCGCCAAGGACGTTCATGGCGTCGGCGAATTTCAAATGGTGATCAGAAAATGAGTTGGCGCCGTCGCCTGACGGCGGCGGCCTTATATCGGAGGCGGCGATGTCCGACAAGCTTTTTGCGCCCAACCCGAAGCTGCGCGACGCCGGCGATCTGAATCGCAACCGGCGCGATCGCCTAAAAGCGCGCCGCAAATTTTGGCTGGATATTCATCTTTATATCGGTCTCGTCGCCGGCGCGATGCTGACGGTGATCGGCGTCACCGGCGCGATAATGGTTTTTTACCAGGAGATCGATGAAATCCTCGATCCGGCGATGTTCGTCTCAAAGGCGCCCCCACAGGGCGAAGTCGCCTTCCTGCCGCTTCGCGACATCAGACTGTCGCTCGAGGCGGCCGTCCCGCAGGGCGCCAAGCTGGGCGGGATTCGCGCTCCGCGCAACGAGAGAGGCTGCTACAAAGCCTATTACGAACCTGTTCCGGAACGCGACACGTGGCGACTGTGCATCGATCCCTATACAGCCAAAGTACTCGGCAATAAAATTTATTGGTCGAAAAGCGGCTTTCTCCATCACTCGTTCATGTCCTTCCTGTTTCAGCTTCACTGGTCGTTGCTCTTTTACGACTCTTTCGGCGAACCTGGCGTTGTTGTGGGGATCACCGCCATCCTCCTCGTCGTCTCAGTCTTGTCCGGTTTGTATTTGTGGTGGCCGACGCCAGGTAAATGGGTCTCCTCCTTCACCCTCAAGCGCGGCGCGCGTGGCGAAAGACTGAATTACGACCTCCACAAGCTCGGCGGCCTATATACCGCCGTCGTCATGCTGTCGGTGCTCATCTCCGGCGTCTCGATGAATCTGCACGATCAATTCGTCTGGGTCGTCGATCATGTCGCACCGCTGAGCGCCGCAGAGCGCGGCCTCATCAAATCGTCGGAACCGCGGGGGCGCGCGCGTATGCCTTTCGAGGAGGCCGAGGCGTATGCGCGCGCGCGCTATCCGCAAGGAAGGCTCGATGAGATCGTCTTTCCGGAGGACGAACGCGGCGTCTATCAAGTCGTTCGCAAAGGCGTTGACGAGGTCAGCCGCTTTGTTGGAACGCGTGTCGTGCTGGTCGATCAGTATTCCGGAGAAACGCTTGGCGTGAAGGATCCGCAAACCGGCACGGCCGGCGACGTCTTCATGCAATGGCAGTGGCCGCTGCATTCCGGGCAAGCCTTTGGGTGGACCGGGCGCATTCTTGTGATGATCACCGGCCTGATCTGCCCGCTTCTCTTTGTGACTGGAGTCATACGCTGGCTGCAAAAGCGCGCGGCGCGAAGGACTCACGCGGAGCGACGGGCGCGGTCACGCGCGCCCACGTCGGGGGCAATCTGACGAACTTGATTTTTCAAGGAGAGACTCATGAAATTTGATCATCAAAGCCTTTGCCGGCAAATCGATCGTCTGCGTCGCGCCCTGCCAGCTTACGGTCATCCCAAGACCGCGTTGCTCGCCGAACTGCCTATGCGGGGCGTCACAGGCCGCGCCGCGCCGCGGCTCAGCGTGATTGACATCTTCGACGCCTCGGGGGTCGGCGTGTTGTGCCGCTTTCTAGTGGCGGGTCAGGGTCAGCGCAGTTTCATCGCCCCATTGTCGCAGATCTTTCTGGATCGCCGCCATCCTCTAGGGCCGGCCGTCGCCGCGTGTGGTTGCGCGCCGCGCCCCAGGGCGTCATGAGGATTTGTCTTCTCGTAGCTCTCCTCGCATTTTCGGCGCCGGCGGTCGGCGAAGAGGCGCCGGAAACCGGGCTAGAGGAGAAGGCGGCGCCGGACAGCCGAGCTCGTAACGCAAGGGATCGGACGAAGGGGCGACGGCCGATTGAACGCCCTCTCGAACAAGCCGACGCCAGGCGCGAGCCCGCCCGCGAGGCGACGCCGGGCCAGCCGCCCCGCGCACAGACGCTCGGACGAGACCAAAGCGGCGTCTTCGTCAACGCCCCGGCGGCGAATTCGGGTTTCTCCCCGGAATTCGTCATGCGCGGCTTTCCCTCGGGTATCACCCTATACGACGGCTCCGCCCATGGCTTCACAGCGCAGGGCGTGAATCTTACCACTGTCGATCATGTCGAGTTCTACAAGGGACCGAGCGCCATGTTGTTCGGTAAGGCACTCGGCGGCTATGGCGGCGCGGCGAATTACATCCGCAAGGCGCCGACGCAGTCGACTTCCGCCGAAGCGCGCGCGACAAGCGGCGCCTTCGGCCTGAACCGGTTCGCCATCGATCTCAACGCGCCGCTCAACGCCGACAAGAGCCTGCTGTTTCGGCTCACTGGCGCGGCGCAGACGGTCGGAAGTTTCGTGAACTTCGCGCGCGCCCGCGATGTTGACATCGCGCCAATGCTGGCCTTCACGGCGGACAATGGCGATCTGTGGACCCTGCGCGCCGAACATAGCGGCGCGCGCTCAGTCTGGCGAGACGGCGTGCCGGCTGATCCGGTGTTCTTCCATATCCCGCGCGAATTCTACGCCGGGCAGCCTGCCAATGAACATGAGAGTCCGATTTCGGACGATCTTACCTTCACCTACGATCATGCGTTCAACAAGGATTGGAAACTTTCGGCGATTGTCGATGAATATCTCTACGCCAGCCGTTGGGGCTGGTTCACAGGCTGGGGCTATGACGGATTCCGGTCCATCGTCTTCGGCAATCCGGCGCGCACACGCAACGCGATCCGCAGTTTCAGCGCGCAATTGCGGTTAAATGGCAGGTTCGACACCGGCTTTCTGGCTCACAATGTATTTCTCGGCCTTGAGCAATGGGACTATTTCTACGGCTATTCCAACACGATTTCCCGTTTCGACGCCGCGCCGCTCAACATCTTTTTTCCCGTCTATCAGACGGGTGTCAATTACTCCGACGCCTACTGGTCGAACGGCTTCGCTCGCGCGATCGGGCGCTCGGTATACGGTCAAGACCTTATCGACATCAGCGATAAAGTCCGCATCCTCATCGGCGGGCGCTATGACGTGCTGGCCCAGCGCGAGCGCGTCTTCGATCCCTTTGGTTCTCTTGCGGGGGAACCCACGGCGAGTCTGAGCAAGGGAACGCAGGGCTATTTCAATCCACGCGCGGGAGTTCTCTTCCGGCCGGACGACGTCCACGAGCTCTTCTTCGCCTTTGGCCAGTCGCTCATTCCCAACACGGGGGTGCGGCTACAAGGCGGCGAGGCCCCGGCGCCTCAGCAGGATACGCAATATGAGGTCGGCGCGAGGCGGCGCTTCCTCGACAACAAGATGACCTTTGAGCTGGGGCTCTTCGATATCACGCGCGATAATGTCGCGATTCCCAACCCCGCAAACCCGTCGGGATTTTATTCGCTGGTGACCGGTCAGCAGCACAGCCATGGGATCGAGGTCAATCTTTCCGGCGAGGCGCTCCCGAATCTCAAGGTCAATGCGACGGCGACTTTCCTGCACGCCGTCGTCTCGAAGGACGACAACGTCCCTTCCCAGGCTGGCAGCGACCTCCTCGGCGCGCCGCGCCGGGTCTATAATTTCTCGGCCAATTACAGTTTCGATAGCGGGGATCTAAAGGGCCTAGAGCTAGGCCTGAGCTACTATTTCGCCAGCCGCGCCGAGGCGACCTTGCCCAATACGCAAGGCTTCATCCTCCCGCCCCAGCAAATGCTCGGCGCGACGCTCGGCTACAGCGTAAACGATAATCTGAAACTCGACGTCAGCCTCACCAATCTCACCGACGAACCGAACTGGACTTCCAATGGCGCTATGTTCCACGGAGAGCCGCGGGCCATATCAGCGAGCGTGAGCTTTAAATATTGAGGGAGCTTCTTTAGTCTGCGTTGGGTCATTTCGGACTTCGCGCTGTACTCAGGGTGCGATGTGAGACTATGAGCGCTTGACTATAAGTGGTTGTGGACGACCATTCGCCATAGGCGGGCCCATTGGAGGGCGTCGGCGTGGGCGCGGTGTTGGCGATTTTGCTCGGCCTGGCTTAATGCATGGAGGTATCGATGACTTTCAAATTTGTGCGCTAAGACGGCTTGTTCAAGCAAACGATCGGCACTCGTTCTGCGTATTGTGACTGAAGGGTCGCTCCCCGCAGCTTCGAAAAGCTGCGCTAGCCACGCCTCATCAAATGGACTGTCGGAAAAAAGCTCGCGCCCAGCGAGCGCATCATTCATGGATTTGGCTATCGCTTCGACTGAAACGCCTTTCGCGTAAAGGTCGAAGAAAGAAATCCCATGCAACGCCTCGGCGCTTTCATCCCCGTTTGCCTCGATTTCCCATTCCGGAACCGGTCGCACGAGAAAAGATCGCGATTCGATGTGTAAATCGCTTGGGTCGACGTACGCCCAGGCGACCTCAATTATGCATCCATCTAGATCAGAAGCCTCACAATCATAAAGCACCGGCTCGAATGCCTCTTTCATCAACTTCTCCCCGAAGAAATGGCTTCATCATGGGCGGCCTGGGTTCTACTCTGAGCGCTCCTCGGCGAGGACCCGATACACATGCATGCGCGAACACCCTAGCGCCTTTGCAATAGCGCCGGCCCCGTGCCCAGCGCCGGCCAAATGCAGAAGCTGCTTCCGATCAATGCGCCGTTTGCCTCCGCGGTAGACGCCCTCGGCTTTTGCCTTCTCGATTCCTTCGCGCTGGCGCGCCTTGATGAAGCGCCGTTCCAACTGGGCCACCATGCCAAGGACGGTCATGACGATCCGGCCGGTTTCGCCTCGCGTCGTCACGTGAGGATCGAGAACTGTGACATAGGCTTGTCGCTGGTCGCACTCGTGGACGATATTGAGTACGTCGCGGGTGTCGCGCCCCAGCCGGTCAAGGCGGGTGACAACTAGTTCGTCACCCGGGCGCAGGAACTCGATGATCGTCATAAGTTCGGGGCGGCCTTCCCGGCTGCCGCCCGACGCCTTCTCGGAGCGAATAACCCCGCAGCCTTCGGCTTTGAGCCTCGCAAGCTGGGTGTCGAGATCTTGATCAATCGTGCTGACGCGGGCGTAACCAATTCGGGCCATGGCTTGTCACCTCAGGGTCTAGGCCTGACCCTACAGTGTCACAAATAGTCGCTGTCAACCCAGATGTTACATGGGGGCGGCGGGGCTCGGTTACGTCGCATCAGGGCATACCCTGATATTGCAAATTCCTTAGGCGGTTTATGGACGCACTGCGAAGGCAGGAAAAAGTAATGCAACAAATGCCGTTGCTCCCTAATTAAAACAAGCGATAAATATCAGTCTCTGCTCCGCACCTCAATGCGATCACCGATTTCATCATATGGCTGCCTAACGAACGATAGCTCTCAAACTGTGATTCAGTAAACCATTGGTTCGCGGTTCCCTCGTGCGGAAAATCAAGGTGCGCTAGAGCGTACCCCACAACATCAGAAGGCTCATTCCAGTGCACTGAAGGTTTTATGTATATTATTTTGCCATTTTTCGCATCCGAACCGTCTACGCTCCTGTAATCAATTGTTCCCATCACATATATCGGGCCGCTATCCTTCTCAGCGGAATTCGATCTCAGCCGTATGGCTGATAAATCTTCGAAAATGATTGGAATACCAAAATCGATGTATATCTTCCTAGTTGCGTTTGCCAGATCCTCGAATTCGCAAAGTGGGTCTGCTCCGGCATCTGAAACAATTATAAAATGACATCTCCGCCTCACCATTTCATAGAGGCCAAGATTTTCGAAATGACCGCCGTCCGATAGATGTATGAAGCCGGTGTCGTTTCGCGTCCAGCCGAATAATTCAGCTATTAAAGGGCCGGTGGCAGAATCCGGTCCCTCTTTTTTGAAGGTTTTGTTATCGTTTGGATTTCCTAGCCACCAGCCTAAACGTACATTGAAAAGGGTCATGATGAGCGTGACTAGCGGCGAAGAATGGTAACCCATATTAGGACTTAACGCAGCGCCCGAGATAGCCATGGCCGTACCAAGAGTGATTGGGGATTTTTCTCCCCCTCCATACTGTCTCGACGACCTATAGGCGCCCTCAGTCTTAAAGGTCGGCCGCTGAGAAGGCTGCAGGGCCTTAGATCTAATAGCGTCTGCCCCGCAGTGATATGGAGTGAACACAAAGGACTGGGCTTTTCTCTCTTGCCAAGCCAGATTTGACGTGGCGACCTCATTCAGTGTGGCGTTTACGACAAGGTATGGATGCCAATCACCAGCTGAAATTTGTTGTAAATCGCACATTTTTAGGTTGTCGTTGTTATCAAACCACGTGAATAAATTTCTATCTTCGGCAGAATTACTGGCGCCTAAAAAAGTTCGGACAAGTCTATTTCTATACATGGCATGTAACGAAAACCTGTTTACGTTTATCAATCTGCCAAAAGTAAAAATAAAAATCACAAGGATAGCAAAGGTTGTAAGGAGTTTATTTATGTTCGCGGCATCCCCTGAAAATAGAAAGTCTAAATACATTCGGCCTGGCCCGCTAAATTGGAATAGTCTTCCCTCGTTCATTGTTATAACATTAAATGTGACATAAACTAACAAAATGCTCAGTGCGGAAAGAATGGACGCGAGGAAGCCGATGGCGCTTGAATATACCGCAATTTTTCTTAAGGGAGTATCAATATCGAATTCAAGTGCGCCTGTCTTCGAGCTTCGGCCAAGCATTGCCGATGCGGCTCCGAAAATCAGACTTGCAAAAAGGAGGGCGTGCATAAGGAAAAACAGCTTATCCTCATCTGATGGAGTTCCGTGGCTTGCTGATGCGGTTGTGCTTCCTTGAGCGCTCTCCATAAGCTCTAGCCCAATCACGGGTACATACAAACTAATGCAGGAAAGTGCGGTCCACAGCACGCACGCCATGAGAACATAGCCGGAACTGCGAGCGAGCCATTCACGGTCATCCTCGGATCCTATCCGCCTGCTTGTTATTCCTATGAATGCCAGTTCACCGCAGATATGGGCAACTGCGGCCAGGAAAATTCCAAATGATAGAAGAGCCACGCGGCCAGCGCCGTTTTCTAAATGATTGACGCTTCCACGCCCTGCCACGTCGATCCAGGCCAAAACTGCTGAAGTGCATCCGCCCCAAAATAGGAAGGCAATAAAATCCCAGAGCCAGTCAGTGAGCCTTGAGGGGGAGCGATCAACCGTTTGAACAGCTGGTAGCTTGCTAAAAATACGAGGGAACTTCTGCTTGGCACCTTCTAAGATTTTGGAAACGATATCGCGCTTATAGAACAGCAATGCGGCAATGATCCACGAAATGCAAAAAACAATTTCCAAGTAGAAAAAATACAATTTGAACGTATGAGAGTAGGAGAAGTCGTGATATGGCTTAATCCCGCATAGCCACACAACAAAAATTCCCCAAGATGCGAGTTTTGGAATCAGGCAAAAATAAATAAAAGACTTATTTCCTGTGTTGAAGATTTGCTGCTTAGATCACGATGTCAGCATAAATAAAAAAGAAAATCCATATAATACAAGTGCGGGCCAAATGGGCACCGGGAAAAACAGTGGCATTTGGCAGCCAAAGCACTGGCTATTCGAGCATGTAAATTCTACCTTTGTAATGTAAAGCATTAGCCTTGGTATTGAAAGAAAAAATAGAAGCATTGGCAAAAATATCAGCCAATTTAATAGCATGTTTCTAAAAAATATCACGGCGATAGCCCAGGTATCTGGCGACAATAATCCGGCGCGTGGAGTTAGGTATTTCGTATTTTCTCTAAGATGTCGAATTTCAGGGGTCTCTTTTGTGCCTGAAGATATTAACCCGTTCAAAACGTTTGTGCTATCTTTTCGCTTGAGCCAAGAGAATAACCATGCGCCTGTATAGCCTCCTCCTGAGACGGTAGAAATATAATGAAATCTCTTGAGTAGGCCGTGTTGTGCCAACGCCTGTATAATACCGAGGCCGAAGGCGGCGCTTCGTATTCCGCCGCCTGACAAGCACAGTGCTGTCCGTGGATAAGCGTCATGCAAGCTCGAATAAACATCCCCGTTTGATCGGCGATTGTTTATCGTTTCGAGCTCGTGCTTGAGAATGTCTTCGGTTGTGAGAATTTTCTCTTGAGAGGACATCTGTCACCATAAACTTTGAAGAGTAAAGAACGAAGTATGGCTGAACGAGACGCGTTAGTCTAGGAGATGCGAGGAGGGCAAGATTAAGTTGTTGGGGATTGCTGCGGGTTTTGCGCTAAGGTGATGGCGTGACCGCCAGCGGTCGAACTAGGACGTAGACTCATTCCCGCATAACCAGACGCACACAGCGACGAGTTTGAGAGCGGCGAGGAAGTTCCCTGCGGGCTTGTCGTAGCGGGTCGCGAAGTGGCGTTAATGTTTGATCTTGTTTGAGAGGCCGCCTCGGGAGCGACCCAGGCAGCGATCTCGATCCCCTTTTTGCTGTCGCGCGTTCCCGTAGTCTCGCCGATACCGGGAATCCCCTCCAGACCCTCCCCGCTGGGGCGCTCGAAGCAGCGCGGCCCTATGGGTCTCGCTAGGAGTTCTGCGAGCTGGGGGACAGTTCGGAGGGTTGCTCAATTCGGGCCGGTGGCGGCCAGTGTAGTCCAACGAAAAATGTGGGGCGGAGTGTTGGTTGTCGAGGCATGCCAATAAATATTCTCAACTAAACCATATACTTAAGTGAGCAATTGGCGGAAGAGGTGGGATTCGAACCCACGGTGGAGTTGCCCCCACGGCGGTTTTCAAGACCGCTGCCTTAAACCACTCGGCCACCCTTCCCTTGGCCGTGATATAGCACGGTCGCGCCGTTGCGCGAGAGGGTTCCGACCGTGCCGTTGCACTTCGCTTTTGGCTCCAATATGGACGCGACCGCCATGGCGCGGCGTTGCCCGCATTCGCGGCTGCTGGGGCGAGCGCGGCTGGCGCGGTGGCGTTTTGTCGTCATGCCGTCCGGCTTCGCAAGCGTGGTCCCGGACCCGCGGGCGAACGTCCACGGCGCCTTGTGGGATGTCCCGGTCGTCGACGTAAAGGCGCTCGACCGTTATGAGCAGGTGGGGCAGGGGCTTTACGCCAAGCGGATGATCCCCGTTCTCAAGGAGCCCTTCGGGGCTTCCCCGGCGCTGGTCTATGTCGGCGCCGCCCCGGATCAGGGCGCCGCCTGGCGCGGCTATCTCTCCGATATCGTCGCCGCGGCGGAAAAGCTCGAGCTGCCGGCCGCCTATATCGGCTATCTCTCCTATCTCTCGGCGGAACAGAAGAAAGGCCCGCGCGGATGAGTTTCGATGTCCCGGTTGTCCATACGGTGGAGGAAATGCGCGCCTTCGTGCGGGCGCGGCGTCAGGCGGGCGAGCGCATCGGGCTCGTGCCCACCATGGGCGCGCTGCATGCCGGGCATATTTCGCTCGTCGAAGAGGCCCGCCGCCATGCCGAGCGGGTGATCGCGACTGTCTTCGTCAATCCCACGCAATTTGCGCCGGGAGAAGATTTCTCGCGCTATCCGCGCACGCTTGCGGCCGATTGCGAGAAACTCGCGACGGTCGCCGCGGACCTCGTCTTCGCGCCGGCGGTCGAGGAGATGTATCCGTCGGGCTTCTGCACCACGGTGACGCTCGAAGGCCCGGCGAAGGCCGATCTCGAAGATCATTTCCGCCCGACGCATTTCGCAGGCGTCGCTACTGTGGTGGCGAAGCTGCTCAATCAGGCGCAGGCGGATATCGCTGTGTTCGGCGAGAAGGACTACCAGCAGTTGCTCGTCATCCGCACCATGGCGCGCGATCTCGACATTCCGACTCAAATTCTCGCGGGGCCGACTTTGCGCGATCGCGATGGGCTCGCGATGTCCTCGCGCAATGTCTACCTCTCGGCCGAAGACCGCGCCCGCGCGCCGGCGCTGCATCGCGCGCTCGCTGACGCCGCGCGGCGCATCGCCGAGGGCGAGGTTATCGGTCATGTGATGGGCGAGGCCCGCGAGGCCATCGTGAGCGCGGGTTTCGAAATCGATTATGTCGAAGCGCGCCACGCGGAGACGCTCGCCCGAATCGCCCGCCGTCACGAAGGGCCGATTCGCATTCTCGCCGCCGCGCGGCTCGGGGCGACGCGTCTCATCGACAATGTTGCGGTCCCTGCCGCATGAGCCGCCGCGTCGTTCGTTTCTTCGTTACGGGGCGCGTGCAGGGCGTGGGCTTCCGCAATTTTCTGCTCTTCGAAGGGAATGCGCTCGCGCTCGACGGCTGGACGCGCAATCGCGCCGATGGTTCGGTCGAGGCTTTGGCCGCCGGGCCGGAGGCGGCGGTCGCGGCGTTCATCGAGGCGGCGCGGCGCGGGCCGTCGGCCTCGCGGGTGGATGATCTTCGCGAGGCGCCGGCCGATGAAGCCGAGCTTGCGGGTGTGCAGGGATTCCGGACGGCGGAGACGGTCTAGCCGTCACGGTTCATGCGGGCGCAACGGCTTCTGACGGTCGAAGGCGAGATCCTCGCACGCCTTCAGTTCCGTGCGGGTGAGACGGAAGGCGCGAAGGCACAAGCGGAACCGCTTGAAGAAAACGGCGTCACGCGCATTCGACGGGTCCGAATAAGGATGCAAAATTCCGCTTCAGCGCCGCGTCCACATCCGCCATATTGGCGCCGACGCCCAGATCCTTCAGACTCGTAACGCCGAGATGCGCCTCGCGCACGCCGCAGGGCGTGATGCCGGAGAAATGCGACAGCTCCGGCGCGACGTTCAGCGCTATTCCGTGGAAGCTCACCCATTGCCGCAGGCGCACGCCGATTGCGGCGATCTTGTCTTCAGCCGTTTCGCCATTGCGCGCGCGCGGCTTGTCGGGCCGCTTCACCCACACGCCGACGCGCGCCTCGCGGCGTTCGCCCGCGACGCCGAAATCGGCAAGCGTCGTGATGAGCCAAGATTCGAGGCCGCAGACATAAGCGCGCGCATCGCGCCGGCGCCGCGCGAGGTCGAGCATGACATACGCGACGCGCTGGCCGGGGCCGTGATAGGTGAACTGCCCGCCCCGTCCCGTACGATGCACGGGAAAGCGGGGATCGAGCAGGTCGGCGTCCTTCGCCGACGTGCCCGCCGTGTAGATCGGCGGGTGCTCGAGCAGCCAGACGCATTCGGGCGCGTCGCCTGCCGCGATTCGCGCGACGCGATCCTCCATGACGGCGACCGCCGCTTCATAATCCACAAGCCCGCCGCTCACGCGCCATTCGACCGGGGGCGTTCCCTCCGGCGACGCGAGGACGGGGTCGAGCGAATCGCGGGTCACTGGGCAGGGGGCGCTCATACGATTGATTCGTCCTTGGCTGGCGCACGGCCCTCGGCGTGCTTGATGTCGTCGATCTCGTCGAGCATGGCCTGGAGGGCGCGGATCGCCTTCTTTTCCTTGCGGGACAGGGGCTTTTCCGGTTCGAAATGGTCGAGCAGGACGCGCAGCGCGTCGCCCATGCGGCCGAGTTGCTTGCCGTAGCTGCCGACATTCTCCAGCACCTTCGCCTCGACCTCCGGCGCGCTCGAGTGCCCAACCTCTACATTTAGGAAGGAAAAGTGGTTTCCGACAGCGCCGAAATTTGTCCAGGGCGCGACGCTGAAAGGCACGTCGCCGGAGAGGGGAAGCTTGAAAATCGCCAAGAGAACCTCCCAATTTCAAAGGCAATGGCGCTTCTCTACAGCATTTTCGGCGCCGCGGGGGCGTTTCTCCGAAGCGCCCTTGTCATCGCCCGGTCAATTTGTTACAGGCTGCGCGCCGGCGCTTCACAGCTATGCGGTGAGCGCCCCTTGCGGTCGTGGCGGAATTGGTAGACGCGCTAGCTTGAGGTGCTAGTTGGGCAACCAGTGGAGGTTCGAGTCCTCTCGACCGCACCAAGCCTTCCGGGCTTGAAGCGCCTTTTAAGGCGCTCTTCAGCGCGAGGATTCCACGAAGAGCCGCGTTGGCCTTCCCCTTCATGGCTCTCCCCAGCACGCGCAGCCGTCCGGTTTTCCCGGGACTGTCCGGAACCAGCAATACCCTTGACCTAGGCGAAACCTGCCCGAAATCCACGCCTGGCCGCGGGGAATGCGCAGGGAGTTCGCCCGATGGAACTAAAGACCTCCATCCGCCAACGCATCGAGGCGATCAACGGAGTAACGCGCACCTGGTTCGAATGGACCAGCGCCGAAAGGACGGATCCCAAGCTGCTGGTGGTCGAGGTCGATTTCGACACGGACCCCAATTCCCCAAACTACAGCGACAGGGCCATTGAAGCGATCGGACGCGTCTTTGACGATGTGCTACTGGAGGGGCTGCACCCGGAAGACAACAGGCCGGTTCTTGTGGCGGGAATACGGATAATCCCTGTGCACTGACCTGCGACGGTCTTCGGCTCTGCTCGGGCCAAGCCTTCAACAGACTGTTTTTTAAAAATATTTTTCCGCCAAGGGGCTCGGTTTGCGCCTGGACTTGGTAAGGCCACATTTACCATTCGAAATCGCAAGTCGGACAGGCGCAGCGAGAGAGCCTTGAGCGGCTCCCGCGCCCGTCGCGCCTGGGGGGCGATCGCCGGGGAAAGACCCGGCAATAAACGGTTTCGCGGCGTATGGCGCCGGTTGGCGCCTGAAGGGCTGCGCCTGTGCGCGCCTTCGTAGCTGCGAGCCCCTGCCCGGAGTGAGGAGTATGAGCGTATTTTTCGATCACCGCCGTCGCTATGGCGACGACGAGCAGGGAGCGATCCAGGACCGTCGGGACGACGGGACCCTGTGGGGCTTCGCCTATGACCGCATCGAGGGCGTCGTCCATCTGACCCTCGCCTTCACCATCGTCGGCGGCGCCGCCGTCGTCCTCAGCTCGGCGCTCTTCAGCCCCGGCGCGCCGCTCGGCGGGCCAGTTGAAAAGCCCGCCGTCGCGAGGCAGGCGCCGACGGTCGCGAGCGCCGCTAGGGAGGCCGCCGCGCCCAAAGAGGCGCCGGCCCCTGTTCCCGTGAATGCGGCGCCGGCCCCGGTCGCGCCCGTCCAGCAGGCGGAGCCCGTTCCCGAGGCGCCCGCAGCCAATCCCTATCTGGACGCGCGCCCGATGACCGATAGCGCGGCCCCGGCGACAGCGGCGAGCGCGCCGGAGCCGCTCGCGCCCCCTTCCGCCGATATCCGTGAAAAGCTCGTCGCGAGTCAGGACGTTGCCCCCGCGCTTGCGGCGCCGCCTGTCCAGGAAACCGCCGCGCCGCCGGCGGAAGCCAACGCCTATCAGGCGCCGGCCGCCCCTGCGGTCGCGAATCTCGACGACGCGAAGGTGGAGCCGCCGCCCGCCGGCGCGAAGCCTGCCGCCGACGACTCCAAGGCCGATGCGGGCGGGCGGATGGCCAAATGCTACCTCAAGCTCTCCGGCAAGGTGCAGAACAGCGGCGCCTGCCGGGTCAATCACGCTGGCGAAAGCGTGATCTTCCATCTGCCCGGCAAGCCGTTGGAGCTCGCCCATGATCGCGGGCGCGTCTGGACGGCGACGCTCGGCGGCCGCAATCTCGGCAAGGTCTACAAGAACAAGGACGCGCCGTGCTGGGGCGCCAAGGGCTTCTATGCCTGCGAGAACGGCTGAGGCTTAATTACTGATCGGTCGCCGGGGGATGGGCGTGATCCTCTCCCCCGGCGTCGCCGTGCGAGTGCCCGGGCTCCGCGCGCTTGGCCCCGAGCGTCTTGGCGATGATGGGCTCGGTCGTCGAGGTCCAGCCGGGACCGGCCGCCGCGACCGGCGTCTCGCCCTCTCCCTGAACGACGTGGACGAGCTTATAGCCGCGCGCCTTCAGCTCGCGCAGGAAATCCGGCAGCATCGCCGCCGTCTGCGCCTTCGAATCGTGGAAGAGCACGATTCCCTTTCCCTCCTTCTCCAGCCGCTTCATCACGAGCTCCAGCTCGCCCTTTGGCGACATGGGCGACCAGTCTGACGCCCACAGATCCGACCCGAAAATCGTGAAGCCCTTGCTTTCGAGGTAAGCGACGAGCGACGGCGTGTCGGCGAATCCCGGGAAGCGGAAGAAGGGCGCGGCCTTGCCGCCCGAGGCCTTGTCGACGGCCTTGATCCCCCTCTCGATGTCGGCCTTGGCGGCGCCGTCCTCCATCAACCGGAGAGTTTTCTCGGGGTGGCTGTAGGAATGATAGCCGATGCTGTGGCCTTCATCGGCCGCGCGCTTCACGAGGCCCGGGGCGCTTTCGGCGTTGGCGCCGATGACGAAGAAGGTCGCCAGCGCGCATTCCTTCGCCAGCGCGTCGAGCACTTTCGCGGTCGGGCCCGCCGGGCCGTCGTCAAACGTCAGCACGACTTCATGATCCTGGAGATCGAGCGTGCGCGGATAGCTCTGCAGCCCCACCGCGGTCCCTCTCGGCCCGATTGTCACGGTGCGCGAGACGCCCAGCGCGTCAGGCCCGCAATCGCGCGCGAGGGCGGGCGCCCCCGCGCAGGCGAGGGAAAGCAGGGCGTAGAGCGGAACGCGGGAAAATTGGGTCATGTGGGTTTTGCCGGTTTGCATCCGCGCTTGCGCGGGTTAAGGAGCCTGAAGCCTTGTAGCGGGAATCGGCATGCCACTCGACCAAGATGAAACGGCGGCGGGCGCCGAGTCCTTTCGCGACGAGAGCGGCGGTTTCGACGCCGATTTCGTCTTCGAGGTCGAAGCGGCCGTCGCCCTTGGCGACTCGGCCCGAGTCCACGAACTTGTCGGCGATCTTCACGAGGCCGATCTCGGCGCGCTTCTCGAACAGTTGAGCCACGAAGCGCGCCCGCGCCTCGTCGAGCTGATGGGCGCTGATTTCGATTTTACCGCGCTCATGGAGGTGGGTGAAGCCACCCGCGAAGATATTCTCGAAGAGCTGCCGGTCGAGACGCTGGTCGAGGGCGTGCGTGATCTCGAAAGCGACGACGCCGTCGCCATTCTGGAGACGCTGGAGCCCGAGGAGCAGGCCGAGGTTCTCGAGGCGCTGCCTGCGCAGGACCGCATCGTCCTGCGCCGCTCGCTGGATTATCCCGACGACTCCGCAGGCCGTCTGATGCAGACGACGCTCATCGCCGTGCCGCCTTTCTGGACGGCGGGCCGCGTGCTGGATTTCTTTCGCGAGACGGATGGCGACGTTCTGCCGGATAATTTCTTCGAGGTCTTCGTCGTCGATCCCGGCTATCACCTGCTGGGCACGGTCTTTCTCGACGCGCTGGTGCGCGCCAAGCCCGGCGCGCGGCTCGAGGAGATCATGCAGGAAGACCGTCGCCGCGTGAAGGCGACCGAGGACGGCGCCGAGGCGGCGCGCCTCTTCGAGCGCTACAATCTCGTCTCGGTTCCGGTCGTCGACGAATCCGAGCGCCTCGTCGGCGTGCTCACCATCGACGACATCGTCGACGTCATGCAGGAGCAGGCCTCCGAGGAGATCAAGGCGCTCGGCGGCGTGAACCCGGAAGAAGAGCTGACCGACGATTTCTGGTGGATCGCGAAAAGCCGCTTCACCTGGCTCTTCATCAACATGCTGACCGCCTTCATCACCTCGACCGTGCTCAAGACGTTTCAGTCGCAATTGGAGCAGATGGTCGCGCTCGCCGTGCTCGGCCCGATCGTCGCGGGGCAGGGGGGCAATTCGGCGACGCAGACCATGACGGTCGCGGTGCGCGCTCTCGCCACGCGCGAACTGAATCGCAGCAATGCCGTGAAAATTATTTTTCGCGAACTCGCCATCGGCGCCGTCAATGGCGCGGCCTTTGGTCTCGTGACCGGGCTTGTCGCGGCCAACTGGTTTCAGAATGTCGGGCTCATGCCGGTCATGGCGCTCGCCATGTTTACGAATCTGGTGGCCGGCGCCTTTGGCGGCATCATCGTCCCGCTCGTCTTCGACCGTTTCAAATTCGATCCTGCGGTGTCCTCGGGGCCTTTCGTGACGACTATCACCGACGTCGTCGGCTATGGCGCGTTCCTCACCATCGCCAGCATATGGTTCCATCTAAACTAGTGTATTGTATTTGTTGATACTTGGTCGATAATATAGTTTAGTCTATTGAATTAGTATGCAAGCGTGCTAGCATGCCCTCGTTCTGACGGCTCCCGGCCGCGGGCGCCTTGGGTGGATGGGGGCAAGCCAATGTTTTCACAATCGAGTTTCGTGCCGCTCGCTTTCTGGGTCGGCTTTCTTGCGCTTGGTTTCGTCACCAGTTTCGGCGGTCCCGCGAAAACGCATCAGACTAAGAGCGCCGTCGCGCTCGCCGCCGACCACGGCCTGTCCCGGCAGGCGGCGCGGGACTGAATCCCCCGCCGCCAACACATTTCCGCTGCAAACCGGTCGCAAAAAGAATCGCAGCGTCTTGCTTTCCCGGCGCGGCGCGTTAACGCTTCGTTACCGCCTGTGGGGATAATTTGACGAAATGCGCTCGTTAAATATTTCTGTGTCGCGTTCCCTCGCGCTCGCCTGTGTTGTTGCGGCCAGCGCGGCGACTCTTGCCGGCTGCGGCAGCAGCTACGATCCCAGCTACGCCAAGCGTCCCCGTTTCGCCACCAGCGCGCCGCTGGTGAACGCGAAGAAGGACCCCAGTTTCCTCGCCTATGCGGTGCCGGAGACGGAGCTCCATCTCTTCCCCGCAACCCGCAGCGCGGAATTCGCCGTGCACGGCATCGACGTCTCCAAATATCAGGGCGACATCGACTGGGAGCAGGTGAAGGAATCGGGCGTCGCCTTCGCCTTCATCAAGGCGACCGAGGGCGGCGACAAGGCCGATTCCAAATTCCAGTATAACTGGGCGGCCGCCAAGGCCGCGGGCGTGCCGCGCGGCGCCTATCACTTCGTCTATTGGTGCCGCCAACCGCACGAAGAGATCGCGAATTTCGCCTCCGTCGTGCCGAACGAGCCCGACGCGCTTCCCCCGGTTCTGGACGTGGAGCCGACGCCGGAATCCAAGAGCTGCAAGCGCACGCTCTACCGGGAAGAGGCCATCCGCGACATGCGGGCCATGCTGGAGGCGATGGAGCGCCACTACGGCAAGAAGCCGATCATCTACTCCTCGGTCGACTTCTATCAGGCGATTCTCCAGCCGGACGCGCTGTCGGAATATCCGATCTGGGTCCGCTCGACGAAATATCACCCGAAGGTCCGTTACGGCGACCGCAAATGGACGTTCTGGCAGTATCGCTCGGACGGCCGCGTGCCCGGCATTGTCGGCGCGGTGGACCAGAACACCTTCAATGGCAGCTTCGAGCACTGGAAGAGCTGGCTTGCGTCGACTACCGGCATGCATGCGCATCCCGTGGCGGCGGCGCCCAAGCCCGTGATGGACGAGCGCGCGGCCAACAAGCTGATCGAGGACGATCCGGCCATGCTCCAGGGCGCCGAAAAGGGCGCCTATGAGAAGGACGCGCCGGCCGCCGGCGCGCCTGGCGCCCCGGTCCCGCCAGCGGGTATCGACAATCCGCCTAACAAGGGTTGAGGGAAGGGGTAGCCATCGGGCGCGTTTTCGCGTATACGCCCCGCACCAGTTTCCGCCGCGCGAAGAACCCGCGCGGCCTTCGCTGTTTAGAGAGACAAGAAAATGGCCGTTCCGAAGAGAAAAACCTCCCCGATGAAGCGGGGCTTCCGCCGTTCCGCCGACGCTCTCAAGGCGCCGACCTATGTCGAGGACAAGGACTCGGGCGAGCTGCGCCGTCCGCACCATGTCGACCTGAAGACCGGCATGTATCGCGGCCGTCAGATCCTCAAGGTCAAGTCGGCCGAGGAATAAGCGGTTTCATCCGCGCATGAAAAAAGCGGGCCCTGGGGCCCGCTTTTTTGTTTTGGGCGACGCCTAGGCCCGCTTCATCTGCGCTGTGCCGAGCAGCGGCAGCAGAATCGCGCGGGGCGACAGGCGCGCGCTCCAGACCATGAGCTTGTTGACGCTCCCAGGCACCACGACGCGTTGGCCCGCCATCAGGCCGTCATAGCCCTGCCGCGCGACCTCTTCGGCCGGCACCAGAGCCGGCTTCATCGCGCCCATCAGCCCCTCGAAGCTCATGCCCGCACGCGCCTGGAAGCCCGTGATGACAGGGCCGGGGCAGAGGCAGGAGACCTTCACGCCGGCCGGCTTCAATTCATAGGAAATCGCCTCGCTGAAGGAGCGCACGAAGGCCTTGGTCGCGTAATAGACGGCGAAGCCCGGGCCCGGCATGAAGGAGGCGATGGAGGCGACGTTCATCACGCCGCCCTTGGTCTGCGAGAGCTCGGGGATGAATCGCAGGGTCAAGGCGGTCAGCGCCCGGACATTGAGGTCGATCATGGCGAGCTGCTCCGCCTGATCGAGTTCCGCGGCCGCGCCGATGAGCCCGAAGCCCGCATTGTTCACGAGATATTGCGGCGTGAGGCTGGCCTCGGCGAGGCGGGCGGCCAGCGTCTCGACCGCGCCGTCGGCCAGAAGATCGAGTTCGATCACGGTCGGGCGGCTCCTGCCGCTCGCGGCGATCTCGTCGGCCAGCGCCGCGAGCCGATCGCCGCGCCGTGCGACGATCGCGACCTCGTGGCCCTTTTCGGCGAAGACGCGGGCGAGCTCCGCGCCGATTCCCTCCGACGCGCCGGTGACGACTGCCGCCGGGCGGGCGTTGGAAACGTCAGACATGAAAGGTCACTCCTTGGGGCGATACCAGGGATTTTCGAGCGGCTGCGCGAGGCTCTCGCGCACTTCGCGGCGCAGCTCGACGCGCTCGCGGGTGGAGACGCCGAGAAGCTCGGCGACGCGCCAGACGACATTCTCCTCGAACTCGTGCACGGAACCGTCGGCATGGGCCATGTCCCAGAGCATGCCGATCACCTGCTTGCGACCGTCCTCGTCCAGGCGGCGCTTCAGGACGCTTGTGAAACGGTAGAGATCGACGGCCTCGCGCTCGCTCTCGAAAGCGTCGTCGATCAGCGCGCGGGCCGCATCGGGCGCCAGACCGAAGCGCGCTTCGACGAGCTGCTGGATGCGCGCCCGCTCGCTTTCGTCGAAATCGCCATCGATCGACGCAATGTGCACCAGCAGGGCGGCGGCCGCGAGCTGGTAATCGACGGCCTCGAAAGGCCTTGGCTGGGCGGCCTCGCCGGTGAGCTCGGCGATGAGGGATTTGAGCGCGTCGAACATGGGAATTGGCCTGCCGCAGGGTATGGCGTTCTCCTTGCTATAGAGCAGGGTGGAACGAAAGGGTAGCTGCCCCAGGCGCCCGCCAAGCGGGCGGGGGATCGGATCGGCGCTGGTTTTCGCCTATTTTTTAGGCGGCATGACCTGCAAATAGGCGCCTTCTCGGTCCGGCGATTGATTAAGACAGCGAGGTGACGGTGGCGGCCGAGATCCACTCTTTCCGCGCCAAAGCGTCCGAAGCCCCGAGCCGCCCCTGGAGGAATCATTCAGCCGATATGACGAGCGCGACGATCAAATCCGACCTGCCGCTGACCGGCCTCGCCGGCTTGAAGCAAAACTGGCGCGAGGATGCTCTCGCCGGTTTCCTCGTCTTCCTCATCGCGCTGCCGCTCTGTCTCGGCATCGCCATGGCTTCCGGCTTTCCGCCCCAGGCCGGCCTGATCACGGCGATCGTGGGCGGCGTGCTCGTGTCGCGCTTCAACGGCTCCTTCGTCACCATCAACGGCCCGGCGGCCGGCCTCATCGTCGTTGTGCTCGCCTCCGTGCAGGAACTGGGCGGAGGCGACGCGATGGCCGGCTATCGCTACACGCTCGCGGCGATCGTCTGCGCCAGCGTCCTGCAGGCGCTTATGGGCGTGATGCGCGCCGGCAAGCTCTCGGCCTTCTTCCCGTCTTCCGCCGTGCACGGCATGCTCGCCGCCATCGGCATCATCATCATGGCGAAGCAGCTTCACGTCATGCTCGGTGTGAAGCCGGACGCCGACACGCTGTTCCAGACGATTGGCGCGATCCCGGCGAGCCTCAGGGAGATGAACCCCGAGGTCGCGACGATCGGCTTCGTCGGCCTCGCCATCCTCATCGGGTGGACCCTCGTTCAAAACCGCTATCTGAAGATGATCCCCGCGCCGCTGATCGTCGTCCTGGTCGGCATGGCGCTGGGCCAATATTTTGATCTCGACGACGAGCACATCTATCTGTTGATGCCCGAGGCGCCGGTCCTGCCGCATACGGAATATTCGATCGGCCCGAAATTCCTCGTCGAGATCCCGCAAAACTTCATGGCGGGCTTCGCCTTTCCGGATTTCAAGCCGATCTTCTCCCTCGTCTTCTGGCAGCAGGTCGTCGCCATCTGCCTCGTCGGCAGCCTCGAGACGCTGCTCAGCGCCGCCGCCGTCGACAAGCTGGACCCCTATAAGCGGACCTCGGACCTCAACCGCGACCTCGCGGCGGTGGGCGTAGGCAATATCGTCTGCGGCTTCATCGGCGGACTGCCGATGATCGCGGAGATCGTTCGCAGTTCCGCGAACTGCAACAATGGCGCGCGCACGGGCTGGTCGAATTTCTTCCACGGCCTCTTCGTGCTCATCTTCGTGGCGCTGTTCCCCAAGCTCATCCGCGAAATCCCGCTGGCCTCGCTCGCGGCGCTGCTGGTCTTCACGGGCTTCAGGCTGGCGTCGCCGAGCGTCTTCAAAAAGACGCTCGCCATCGGCTGGGACCAGCTCGGCGTCTTCTGCATCACCATCGTCGGCGTGCTCGCGACGGACCTGCTCATCGGCGTCGCCATCGGCGTCTTCGCGGAGCTCGCCTTCCATCTCTATCGCAGCGTGCCCTGGAGCGAGGTGCTGCGCCTGCGCCTCGAAATCGAAGAGACGGAGGAGGGCGTCTATCATGTGCGCATGGGGGCGCGGCCTTCTTCGCGAATGTCCTCGGCCTGAAGAAGGATCTGGCCCTTATTCCCAAGGGCAAGACGCTGATCTTCGACCTCTCCGAAACCGCCACCATCGACCATACGGTGATGGAGTTCCTGCACCATTATTGCGAGGACTATGAGCGGACGGGAGGCAGCGCGGAGTTGTTCGGGCTGGACAATCACGCCTCCACGTCGGCACATCCGCTGGCGCCGAGGAAGCGGACGGCCGCGTAGAGGGCCATAGGCCCACATCACGTCGCCGCCCCCCACCCTTGATCCCTCCCCGCCGCACGCGGGGGGAGGGAGGGAGCCATCCTCCCGAGACGGTGGAGGCTGCTCGGTCGTGATCCGCACGGCGCCGTGATTTCCCTCCCCCACGGAGTGGCGGGGAGGGGCAGGGGTGGGGGGCGATGCAGCCATCTCAATTCCTCAAAACAAACGCCAATCCTCCCGCCGCCGAAATCCAGCGCGAGGCATTGAGGGAAGTCCGGAACGCCCCGGCCCCGTTCGGCCGAGATGTGTTTGTTTAATGCGCACCGGAGCCAAAGCGTCCCGGACACGGTCTTTATGACGCGCACCTTTCCCCGCCGGAGTACCTCGCTCCCGGGCACGACCCCCTGACAGGACCGCTTCTTTCCCGTCCGACTTACGTCAGACGAGCGCGCGCTCGAACGCCGCGAGACTCGCCCGCCCGCCAAGCGGAACGCTTGGCGGGCTCTGCATTAATTCCGCAGCGATGCTATAAGGCCGTCCTCAATCACAGGAAGTTTCTGAAGCAACTCGCCGGCGTTCTTCTTGGCGTCTTCTAGCCATGAACCCTCTTCGATTGATGCGAATTTATTATCCCGTGCAATGGATATGCATTCTTGGATGAGCTGACGCGACAGAGGCGATATAAACGGGCCGTGAGAAATCATAAAAACTTCTAGCCTCGCTTCCATTTCTGGAAAATGTTCTACGACTTCTGTGCAAGCCTCGTCGAAATCCATATTCGGGTGAGAGAATGTTGGTCGTGTATTCCTCTGTAACTTCATGAATGCGTTGGCAGCCTCTATTTCTTTATTGAAAATAATTTCTTCCTTTTTAAGCGAGAGCTTATGTTTTTCTGCCTCCTTTGATAGTTCGCTTTTGAAGCGTTCTAGCTCTTGATTTAGGCTAGATTTCTGCCTTTCGAGGGCTTTATTTACAAAGAAGTTAGCAAAAAAACCTATCCCTGCGGTTGCGGCGACACTGCCGCCAAAGAAAGCGAAAATATTTGTGATAATCGTCCAAGCGTCTTGCATTAATGTCGCCTTTTTAGAGTGATACTAAATACGTTGATTATCCTCGTATAGTTATTTCAACGGCATCCGGACTTACACCGAAGGTGAGTGCCAATGCTTTTTTGGCTTCTGCGATCGTCATCATACCCGGGGTTGCCAGAGTGGTCGGTAAAGACGATCCAGCGACACACCCAGCTTCTCCATTTTGCTTTTGTATTGGCTCGAATTGCAGGCTGTTCACGTCAATTCCAAGCTCATCGAGTGACATGTAACGGACTGGATTTCTCCAAGCCTTCCAAACATCTGGAATATTGACCAAGGCGTATTCGCTGATTTCGATTATCCACCGATCTTCCGCCCCTTCCTCGGCGGATTGGCGGACCCCCGAAACCTTTCCGACCAGAAAGGCCGAGCCGTGCGGCTCGGTCGCGTCGGAGAACTCGTGATCGGGGTTGTGGCGGTTCTGAGTGCATACCAGCCATTTGCAGAGCTTCGCGCGGGCGGGTTCAACGATTACGCCATCGCCGATATTTCGCTGGCCGACTGGGGCCGCAAGGAACTCAACATCGCCGAGACCGAGATGCCGGGCCTATGGCTACGCGCGCCGAATACGGCCCGTCGCAGCCGCTCAAGGGCGCCCGCATCGCCGGCTCGCTGCACATGACGATCCAGACCGCGGTCCTCATCGAGACGCTGAAGGCGCTGGGCGCGGACGTGCGCTGGGCCTCCTGCAACATCTATTCGACGCAGGACCACGCCGCCGCCGCCATCGCGGCCACCGGCACGCCGGTCTTCGCCATCAAGGGCGAGAGCCTCGAGGACTACTGGGACTACACCCACAAGATCTTCGAATGGGGCGACGGCGGCTGCCCGAACATGATCCTCGACGACGGCGGCGACGCCACGCTCCTCATCCATCTCGGCCTGCGCGCCGAGGGCGGCGACACGGCTTTCCTCGACAAGGCCACCAATGAGGAAGAGGAAGTCCTCTTCGCCTCGATCAAGAAGCGCCTGAAGGCCAATCCGGGCTGGTACGCGCAACGCCGAGGCGATCAAGGGCGTCACCGAAGAGACGACTACGGGCGTGCATCGTCTCTACGTGATGCACAAGGAGGGCAAGCTCCTCTGGCCGGCGATCAACGTCAACGACTCGGTGACGAAGTCGAAGTTCGACAATCTCTATGGCTGCCGCGAGTCGCTGGTCGACGGCATCCGCCGCGCCACCGACGTGATGATGGCCGGCAAGGTCGCCGTCATCGCCGGCTTCGGCGACGTGGGCAAGGGCTCGGCCGCTTCGCTGCGCAACGCCGGCTGCCGCGTGCTCGTCACCGAAATCGACCCGATCTGCGCGCTGCAGGCGTCGATGGAAGGCTATGAAGTCACGACGATGGAAGACGCCGCCCCGCGCGGCGACATCTTCTGCACGGCGACGGGCAACATGGACGTCATCACCGTCGATCACATGCGCGTCATGAAGGACCGCGCCATCGTCTGCAACATCGGCCACTTCGACAACGAGATCCAGGTCGCTGGCCTGAAGAACCTCAAGTGGCACAATGTGAAGCCGCAGGTCGACGAGATCGAATTCGCCGACGGCAAGCGCATCATCCTGCTCGCCGAGGCCGCCTGTGAACCTTGGCTGCGCGACGGGCCATCCGTCCTTCGTCATGTCGGCGTCCTTCACCAACCAGACGCTGGCGCAGATCGAGCTGTGGACGAAGCAGGGCCAGTATCCGGTCGGCGTCTACACGCTGCCCAAGCAGCTGGACGAGAAGGTCGCGGCGCTTCATCTCGACAAGATCGGCGTGAAGCTCACCCAGATGACCGACGAGCAGGCCAAATATCTCAACCTGCCGAAGAGCGGCCCGTTCAAGCCGGAGCACTACCGCTACTGAGCGGCGTTCCTGCGGGCGGGGCCGTTTTTGGCCCCGCCCGTCGGCTTCTTTCGTTTTCCCAGATACGACTTTACGGCCCCCTTCCTCGAGCGGGGCCGTTTTTTATGTCGCGCGATCAGAAACACGATTCCGTTTTCGATGAACGCGTTCTAGATTGGGGCGATTCGTACCGAGCGTCGTCGGCGAAGCTGGGCGGTCCCGCCGCCGCAAGCCGATTTGTTCCCGTCCCCGCCCTGGGGGCGGAGGGCGTCCCGCGCGCGGCCTTGCAGGAGCGCCGCGTCGGCGTGGCCCTGGCGGCGTTGTTGTGATGAGCACCCCAAAATCGTCCCTCTGGAGCCCGGTCCGTATGAGGCCTAAGCTGGTTTGCGCGCGAAAGGAAACGTCTCGCTCATGATGCGATGCGGCCGAAAGCATTCCGGCGTTGATTTGCCGCGCAGCGCGCGGCGCCTTCGCGCGCGGCTGGCGCTGGGCGCGGCCGCGCTTGGCGGCGCCCTCTTTTCTCCGCCCGCCTTCGCGGAAATCCTCGGCGTCGCGGCGGAGCTTCCCATCGATTCCGACGTCGTCGGCTTCGCTTTCAGCGGCGGGCTCGCGCTCTTTTCCGCGGTTGTTGCGTTGACCTATGTCAATGAACGCAAGCAGTGGCGCCGCCGCGAAGCCGAGCTCGTCGCCGATCTCGAAGAAGTGCGCGCCAAATTCGATCGCGCCAGGATTTTCCTCTCCAGCGAGCCGCAGGCGTTCATCGCCTGGACTGGGCCGGATGGCGAGCCCGACATCAGCGCCTCGACGCTTCTCGTGCTGGAGGCGGCCGCCGCGCCGCGCCGCATTCTGGCTTTCGGCACATGGCTCACGCCGGCGGACGCTCAGGCTCTCGAGGCCGCCGTCGATCGCCTGCGCCAGCATGGCGAGGCTTTCCGTCTCCCTCTCGCGGGCGCCGCAGGGCGCCACTTCGACGCCGAGGGCCGGGCCGTCGGCGGCAGCGCCGTGTTGCGCATTCGCGAAGTTTCCGGCGACCGGCTGGAGCTCATCGGTCTGCGCGAGCGCCATGCCGAAGCGGAGCGCCAGCTTGCGGGTCTTCACGCGCTCCTGGACGTGTCGCCGACGCCCGTCTGGGTGCGGGACGCCAGCGGCAAGCTCGCTTATGTGAACAGCGCCTATGCTTCGGCCGTGGAAGCGAAGGACGCCGCCGACGCCATTTCTCGCAGGCTCGAGCTTCTCGATCAGTCCGCGCGCGCCGAGGCCGCGCAGGCCCTCGCAAAGGGTTCCGTCTGGCGCGCCCGGC
This sequence comes from Methylocystis parvus, assembly GCF_049675845.1. GTDB lineage: Bacteria > Pseudomonadota > Alphaproteobacteria > Rhizobiales > Beijerinckiaceae > Methylocystis > Methylocystis parvus_A. The sequence continues at coordinate 1,348,750 of NZ_CP187161.1, read as the reverse complement.
TGCCGGCCATCGTCGCGGGCGCGCGCCACATGCTCGACGTCACGCAGACCGCCTTGCCGGAAATGGCGGCCGCGATGGCCGTCGACCGCAACGAGGTCGAGACCGTCCGGGCCGATCTCGAGCAGCAGATGCAATCGCATAAGCGCACGCTCGATCAATTGCCGACGGCGGTCGCCATTTTCGATCGCGCGCGCCGTCTCGCCTATCACAACGACGCCTACGCCAAGCTCTGGCAGCTTGGGCCGGCCTTTCTCGATCAAAAGCCGACCGACGGCGAAATCCTCGACCGCATCCGCGCCGATGGCCGCCTGCCGGCGGAGTCCGATTACAAGGCCTGGAAGGAGCGGCTGTTCGAGGCCTACCGTTCGAACGATCCGATGCGCCACACCTGGCATCTGCCGGACGGGCGCATCGTCGACGTCGTCGCCCATCCCAATCCGCAAGGCGGCGTCACCTATCTCTACGACGACACGACAGAAGCGGTCGATCTCGCGACCCGCTTCAACGCATTGAACCGCACGCAAAGCGAGACGCTGGAGACCCTGCACGAGGGCGTGGCCGTGTTCGGCGCCGATGGCCGGCTGGGCTTCTGCAATCCCGCCTTCGTTAGAATGTGGCGTCTCGACCCGGACGAGCTCACCGAGAGGCCGCGTTTCGAGTCGATCGTCGCGCAGTGCAAGACGCTGCATGAGGACGAAGAGACCTGGGCGCAGTTGCAGGGCTTCGTCACGAGCTTCAACGATATGCGCGAGGGCTTCACGCGCCGCATCGAGCGCAGCGACGGCGTTGTGCTCGACTGCACGGCGCAGTCGTTGCTCGACGGCGCCGCGCTTCTGACTTTCGTGGACGTGACCGCCGACGTGAACGCCGAGCGCGCGCTCTCCGACCGCAACAAGGCGTTGATGGCGGCGGAGAAGCTTCGCAACGACTTCATCCATCACGTCAGTTACGAGCTGCGCTCGCCGCTGAACAACATCAACGGTTTTGTCCATCTGCTCGGCGAGGACTCGACGGGCCCGCTCAATCCGCGCCAGCACGAATATCTGGGCTATGTCAGCAAGTCGTCCGCAGCGCTGCTCGCTATCATCGACGACATTCTCGATCTCGCGACGATCGACGAAGACGCGATGGAGCTGGAATTCTCGGACGTCGACGTCATGGCCACGATGCGCGCCGCCATCGAAGGCGTGCAGGATCGGCTCGCGGAAAATTCGATCGACGTTCAGATCGTCGCGCTCGACAATGTCGGCGCCTTCCGGGGCGACGCCAAGCGCGTGCGGCAGATTCTCTTCAATCTTCTCTCCAACGCCATCGGCTTTTCGAGCCCCGGCCAGACCGTCACGCTCGCGGCCATGCGGCGCGACGACGAGATCGTCTTCAAGGTCACGGATCGCGGCCGCGGCATTCCGCCCGATGTGCTGGAGCGCGTCTTCGAGCGTTTCGAGTCGCACACGGCGGGTTCGCGCCATCGCGGCGTTGGACTTGGCCTTTCCATCGTACGCGCCTTCATGGAGCTGCATGGCGGCAAGGTCTTCATTGACTCCGCCCCCGGCGAAGGCACAACGGTCACCTGCGTTTTCCCCGCCCGCGCGGCGAAGGATCTGACGCTGACGGCCGCGAGCGAAGGAAGCGCCTAATGACCGAGGAAACGGCGGGCAAATGCGTCTGGCGCGTCGAGGTCGCGGACGAGACGGCGACCGCCGCGCTTGCGGCTGATCTGGCCACGCTGCTCAGGAACGGCGACACTGTGACGCTCGCGGGGGATCTGGGCGCGGGAAAGACGACATTCGCTCGCGCATTGATCCGCACCCTGCTCGAAGATCCGACGGTCGAAGCGCCGAGCCCGACCTTCACGCTGATGCAGATCTACGAGGGCGGCGCCACGCGGATCGTCCATGCCGATTTCTACCGCATCGGTTCCGCCGCCGAGCTTTCCGGCCTCGGCTGGGAAGAGGCGGTCGAGGACGCGATCGTGCTCGCCGAATGGGCCGAGCGCGCGCCCGAAGTCTTGCCGCAGGATCGGCTCGACGTGCGGCTCAGCTTCGCCGACGCGGACAATCGCGATGCGCGGCGCGTGACGATCTCCGGCTATGGCGCCTTCGCGCCGCGGCTCAAATCCTTCAAGGCGTTGCGCGAGCTGTTGCGGCGCGAGGGCTGGGCCGACGCGCGGCGCAGCTTCCTTATGGGCGACGCCTCGTCGCGCGCGTATGAAACCCTCGTGAAGCCGAACGGCCAGCGCGCGATCCTCATGATCTCGCCGCCGCGCCCCGACGGCCCCCCGATCCGCTATGGCAAGTCCTACAGCGCCATCGCGCGTCTCGCCGAGAATGTGAAGCCGTTCGTCGCGATCGCTCATGGCCTCGTGGCGCATGGTCTCTCGGCACCGGAAATTTACGGGCAGGATCTCGACGCTGGGCTGCTGATCGTCGAGGATCTCGGCCGCGAAGGCGTCGTTGATGAAAATGGCCCCATCCCGGAGCGTTACCTCGAAGCCGCTGGAGCGCTCGCGCATCTTCATTCGCAGGGACTCCCCGACGCGCTGCCGATTGACGGCGCCAGCAACTATCACATACCGCCCTACGATCTTGATGCGCTGCTCATCGAGGTCGACCTGCTGCTTGAATGGTATGTTCCGCACAGGAAGGCGGTCGTCGCGTCCGGCGCGCGCGCGGTCTTTTCAAACATATGGCGGCAGGCGCTGATTGACATCGCCAGCGCGCCGCCGACCTGGACGCTGCGGGACTATCACTCGCCGAACCTCATCTGGCTCGAAAATCGCGATGGAATTCGGCGCGTCGGCATCATCGATTTTCAGGATTGCGTCCTCGGGCATCCCGCCTACGACATGGCGTCGCTCGGCCAGGACGCGCGCGTTACCGTGCCGAACGATCTGGAGCTAAGACTGCTGGCGCATTACGCCAAGCTTCGCAAGGACGCGGACGAGTCCTTCGACATGGCGTCCTTCGCCAAGGCTTATATGACCCTCGCCGCGCAACGCGCGACAAAGGTGCTCGGCATTTTCGCGCGGCTCAATCGGCGGGACGGCAAGCCGCAATATCTCGCGCATATGCCGCGCGTCGAAGCCTATTTAAAGAAGAGCTTGCGACATCCGGCTCTGGCTGAGATAAAATCGTGGTATGAAGCCAATCTCCCCGGACTGTTCGACGGCGGCTGACCGTGCGGCCTCCGTGCCGAAGACCGCCATGGTGTTCGCGGCGGGTCTCGGCACGCGAATGCGCCCCTTGACCAACACAACGCCGAAGCCGCTCGTTTCGGTCGCCGGCCGCACGCTCATCGATTATGCGCTCGATGACTTCGCGCGCGCCGGCGTCGAAACGGCGATCGTGAATGTTCATCACCTCGCCGATCAGATCGAGACGCATCTCGCCGCACGCACCGAGCCGCGCGTCGTCATTTCCGACGAGCGCGATCTGCTTCTCGATCAGGGCGGCGGCATCAAGAAGGTTCTGCCGCTCATCGGCGACGCGCCCTTCTTCATCTGCAATACCGACGCCTTCTGGTTCGGCGCGCCGCGCTCCAACCTTCTCACGCTCGCGCAAGCATGGGACGCGGAGAAAATGGACGCCGCCTTGCTGCTCTCGCCGACGCAGGGGAGTGTCGGCGTCGACTGGGACGGCGACTTCGATCTGTCGCCCGAGGGCCGCATCATCCGGCGCGCGGGCTCAAAGCCTTACGTCTATTCCGGCGTCGGCCTCATCAAGCCCGAGCTTTTCGCGCACGAGACGCAGGACGTCTTCAAGCTCGCGCCCTTCCTTTTCTCCGCGGCTGAAAAGGGGCGTCTGTTCGGCATCGTCTCCAGCGGGCTCTGGCTCCATGTCGGAACGGTCGCCGCGATTGGAGAGGCAGAGAAAGCGATCGCCGCGCTGAAGGAGTGACACTCGTGAGGCGCAACGTGTTCACGATCGCGCCGGGCGCGCCCTTTCTCGAGACGTTTGTCGACGCATTTCTCGCGGGCAAGATCGCCCCGTCGCTCTCGCGCGAGACGCCGCCGCTCGATTTGGCGCGCGCGACGATCTATGTGCCGACGCAACGCGCCGGACGCGCGCTCGCCGCGCAATTCGCGCGCGCTTTCGACAAGGGCGCGACGTTCCTACCCCGCATCCTTCCGCTCGGCGGACTGGACGAGCGCGAGACCTCCGCGCTTTTCGGCGATTGGGGGCATGACTTCGATGAAGCCGCGCGGCCGCAGATCGAAGAACTCGAACGCCGGCTTCTGCTTGCGCAACTCGTCGTGAAATGGTCGGAGGCGATCAGCAACGCGATCGTCTTGGCCGAAGACGATGGTCGCTTTGTCTATGACGAGAGCGAGCCCTTCCTCGTCGCCGCCTCTCCCGCCGGCGCCTATGCGCTCGCCGCCGATCTCGCTGCGCTGATCGACGAGTTCATCATCGAGGGCGTCGATGCGGAAGCCGTGAAGAACGCCATCGACGACAGCGCCTTCGACCAGTATTGGTCGATCACCACGACCTTCCTGCGCATCGCCCTGGAGCAATGGCCGGAAATTCTGGAAGAACGCGGCCTCGTCGACGCGTCCATGCGCCAGAAACGCCTCGTCGAGGCTCAGATCTCCCGCCTGTCCAGCGCGACGGACCACGCGCCCGTCATCGCCATCGGCTCGACCGGCGCGCAGCCGACGACCGCGCGGCTTCTCGCGGCCATCGCCGCGCTGGAGAATGGCGCGGTTGTGCTTCCGGGTCTCGATCAGGAAATGGACGACGCGGCCTGGTCGCAGGTCGGGGAGGGGGAAAGCGAGCCGGCCTTCACCCATCCGCAGACCATGCTCAAGCGCCTGCTCGCCATCATGAAGATCGAGCGCGCCGACGTGCGCGAGCTGGCGCTCCTTCCCGACAAGATCGCGCAAAGGCGCAGGCTCGTCTCTCAAGCCATGCTTCCCGCGGCCGCGACGGCGGCGTGGCGCGATTTCGGCGCATCTCATCACCAGTCGTTTCACGACGCGCTCGAGGGCGTATCCTTGCTGGAGGCTCCGGACGAGCAGATGGAGGCGCTCGCGCTCGCTCTGTTTCTGCGCGAGGCGCTGGAGACGCCGGGTCGCACGGCGGCGCTCGTTACGCCGGATCGAAATATCGCTCGCCGCGTCGCCGCGGAACTGCGCCGCTTCGCCATCGACATCGACGACTCCGGCGGCGCTTCGCTCGCGTCAACGCCGGCCGGCGCGCTCGCGCGTCATGTCGCGGCTGTCGGGGCGAACGGGCTCGACGCCGTCGCCATCGCCGCGCTGCTCGCGCATCCGCTGGCCTTGTTCGGGCGAAAGCGTGAGGAGATCGAGGCGCTTGCGCCGCTGCTCGAGATCGGCGTGCTGCGCGCCGTGGCGCCAAAAGACGCAAGCTACGCCGCGACGGTCGCCATTGCGCGCAAAAATGCGGCGGACGGTCATGCTTACCCCGCCGCGCGGCGCATCGAGCCGGCGCAATGGGCGAGCATCGAAGCCTTGCTGCAGGAGATCGAAGCCGCCTTCGCGCCGTTTCGCGGCCTGGAGGGCGCTGACGATCTGCGGAGCTTTGCGCTCGCGCATCGGGTGGCTTTCGAAGCGGCGACGCAAGGGGCGGAAGAGGACGACGGCGAAGAGCCGCTTGCGCTGTTCGATCTTCTGGACAGGCTCTCGCGCGCCAGCGCGCCAGCGGGCTTCAACGCTTCATCCTATGCGGCGCTCTTCGATCGCATCGCCTTCGAGACGACATTGCGCGGCCCGCGCCGCGCCCATCCGCGCCTCAAAATTCTCGGTCCGCTCGAAGCGCGACTGATAGAGGCCGACCTCATGCTGCTCGCGGGTCTCGATGAGGGCGTGTGGCCGCCGCAGACCGAAACGGGCGCCTTTCTCAATCGCTCGATGCGCGCGCAACTGAAGCTTTCGCCGCCCGAGCGCCGCATCGGCCAGAGCGCGCATGACATCGTGATGGCGATCGGCGCGAAGAATGTCGTGCTCAGCCGCGCCGCGAAGCGCGACGGATCGCCGACTGTCGCATCGCGTTTTCTCACGCGCCTCGAAGCGCTTGCCGGCGAGGCCGTTGAAGCCTGCCGCGCGCGGGGCCGTAAGTCGCTCGACATTGCGATGGCGCTCGACCGGCCGAAGGCTGCGGAAAACGTGACGCTGCCGCGCCCGGCGCCCCGTCCGCCGGTCGATCTGCGCCCGCAGCGGCTGAGCGTCACGCGCATCGAGGTCTTGCGCCGCGACCCCTACGCCATCTTCGCCGAACAGATCTTGAGGCTGAGACCTTTGGAATCGCTCGGCGTCGAGATTGGCGCGCGAGAGCTTGGCACCGCCATTCACGCCGCGCTGGAGGAGTTCGTCAGGCGCCATCCGAGCGGCCCCTTGCCGCATGACGCGCGCGACGCGCTTCTGGCCATCGCGCGGGACGGGCTTTCCGAGTTCTTCGCCGATCCTGCGTTCGAGACCTTCGCCTGGCCGCGCCTCGTCGCGGGCCTCGATCACGCGCTCGAATTCGAACATGAGCGGCGCGCGCAGCGCGGCGCGATTTACATGGAGAAATCCGCCGCCTGGCCGCTGACGCTCGGCGATGGGTCGATCTTCACGCTGACCGCGAAGGCCGATCGCATCGAAGTCGGGCCCGACAAGGAAGCGCGCGTCTTCGACTACAAGACCGGCAAGCCGCCGACGATGAAGCAGGTGCAGGCCGGCTTCGCGCCGCAATTGACGCTCGAAGCGGCGATGGTGGAGGCGGGCGCATTCGAAGAGATCGGCGCGCATCGCGTCGCGGGCGCGGCCTATGTGGGCCTCAAGGATGGCGGCAAGACCCAGCCGTTGAAATTCGACGCGCCTTTTGCCGATGTCGTCGGCAAGCATTGCGAGGAGCTCGTCAAAATGCTCTCGCAATTCCGTCAGCCCGAGACGCCCTATCCGTCGCGGCCCTTCGTGGCGCTCGTGGCCTATGAGGGCGATTACGACCATCTCGCGCGCGTGAAGGAATGGTCGCGCGGCGGCGGGGAGGGCGCATGAGCGACCTCGCCTTTGTCTCCATGACCGTCCGCGCCCAGCAGCGCGCTTCCGATCCGAATGTGTCGGCCTGGGTGTCGGCGCATGCGGGGTCCGGCAAGACCTATGTGCTCACGCAGCGCGTGCTTCGCCTGCTGCTCCAGGGCGTACGTCCCTCGCAAATTTTGTGTCTGACCTTCACCAAGGCTGCGGCGGCCAATATGTCGACTCGCGTCTTCGACAAGCTCGCGCAATGGGCGCTGCTCGACGATGTGGCGCTGATCAGGGAAATCGAAGAGACCGGCGCGGGAACGCCGGGCCGCGACCAACTCGACTTCTCGCGGCGCCTCTTCGCCCGCGCGGTCGAGACGCCCGGCGGGCTCAAAATCCAGACGATCCACGCCTTCTGCGAGAAATTGCTGCACATCTTCCCCTTCGAGGCCAACGCCCCGGCGGGGTTTCAGGTCGTGGACGATAGGGCGCGCGCGGAATTGCTCCAGTCCGCCAAGGCGCGCGCCATCGTCGAGGCGATGCGCGCGCCGGGGCCGTTGCACGACGCCTTGCAGCTTATTGCGGCGGAAACGACGAGCAGCGGTTTCGACGATCTTTGCGACGAGTTGCTGACCCATCGCGCCGCGCTCGCGCAAGCCTTCGAGCGCGACGATTATGCGCGCAGGCTGCGGCGACGGCTCGGGCTCGGCGGCAAGGAGACGCTCGCAGACATAGACGCCGAGATCATGGCCGACGCCGCGACTTGGCCCGATCTCGCGAGCATCTTGCGGCAGGGTTCGTCGAACGACCAGAAGCTCGCAAAGGCTTTGGACGAAGCAATTACGCTAGCGCCGGATTCCGAATGCGTGGACCCCTACATCTCCGTTTTCTACACGAATGAAGGAAAGCCGCGCGGCTCTGGCAAGCAGAAGATCGTCACTTCCGGTTTGGAGAAGCGCGCCCCCGGCATTCTCGACAGAATGGAGGCCGAGCGCGACCGGCTCGCCGCGCTGATCGACAAGCGCAAGGCGGCGGCGGTCGTCGAGCGCTCACTTGCGCTGGCCCTGCTCGGCGACGCGATCGTCACGGAATATGAGCGCGCCAAGCGCTATCGCAACCTGCTCGATTACGACGACCTCATCGACTGCGCGCGTCGCCTGCTTCATCGCTCGAACCCGTCCTGGGTGCTCTACAAGCTCGACGCGCAGATCGATCACATCCTGCTCGACGAGGCGCAGGACACAAGCGCGCGGCAATGGGACATTCTAACCGCTATTGCGAAAGAATTTTGCGCGGGCGTCGGCGCGCGTCGCATCAGCCGCAGCTTCTTCGCCGTGGGTGACGACAAGCAGTCTATCTTCTCCTTCCAGGGGGCCGCGCCGGAAAAGTTCGACGAAATGCGTCGCGCGTTCGAGCGAGCCTTTTTGACTGTCGAGCAACGCTTCGAATCGGTGCGCCTCGTTGAATCCTTCCGCTCGGCGCCGGGCGTCCTCTCGGCCGTGGACGACGTCTTCAATTTTGGCGACAACGGCCTTGGGCTGACATGCGATCCGGACCCAAACAAGCCGCCGCTCGCGCATGAGGCCGCGAAGAAGCACGTTGCCGCCCTGGTCGAGATCTGGAAGCCGATCGGCCCGCTCGAAAAGCAGGAGCCCGAGGACTGGCGGCTGCCGCTGGATTACGCGAAATCCAGCGACCCGGCCGAGCGGCTGGCGCAGAATATCGCCGGGAAGATCCGCGATCTCCTCGACCCCGAAAGCGGCGAATGCGTCGAGGACAAGGGAAAGATGCGTCCCGTCGAGCCGCGCGACATCCTCATCGTCGTGCGCAAGCGCGGCGCTTTCTTCGAGGCGCTGATCCGCGCGCTGAAGACGGCAGGCGTGCCCGTCGCCGGCGCTGACCGGCTCGATCTCGCCAACCACATCGCCGTGAACGATCTCGTCGCGCTCGGCCGCATGACGCTTCTCGTCGAAGATGATCTCACTCTTGCGACTGTGCTCAAATCGCCGCTGATGAGTTTCGACGATGACGACCTCATTCGTCTCGCGCCGCGCCGCCGGGGCTCCCTTTATGAAGCGCTCGCGCAAAGCGGCGAGGAAAGGGATCGCGCGGCGACCGCGCGGATCGACGCCTGGCGCGGGGACGCGGCGTCGATGGCGCCCTTTGAATTCTTCAGCAAAGCGCTCGGCCCCGGCGGCGGGCGCCGCCGGCTCGTCGCGCGGCTGGGTCCGGAGGCGAATGACGCGATAGACGAATTTCTGCGGCTCGCCATGTCGTTCGAACGTGAACAGTCGCCTTCTCTCGTCGCCTTCCTGGCGATGGTCGAGACGCTCGATCTCTCGATCAAGCGCGATATGGAGGCTGCGGGCGATTCAGTGCGCGTGATGACGGCGCACGCCGCGAAGGGGCTCGAGGCGAAGATCGTCTTCCTGCCCGACACTTGCGGCGCGCCGGCGGGAAAGCACGATCCCAAGCTCTTTGCGCTCGGAGAAGCGGAGGAGTTGTCGCTTGTCTGGGCGCGGGGCAAGGACCAGGATCCCGTCGCGGTCATGGACGCCCGCGAAGCCAATCGCGACGCCGAGCGCGCAGAGCATCGCCGCCTGCTCTATGTTGCGATGACCCGGGCCGAGGAGCGGCTTTATATCTCCGGCTACCATGGCGAGAAGGGGCCCGCCGAAGGCTGCTGGCACAATATGGTTGTGGAGGCGCTGGAATCGGGTTGCGAAAGACTTTCTGATCCAGGCGATCCCGAGGGCTATATTCTGCGGCGCGGCGACGCGCCCCGGCGACAGGACCTTTCTCGCGCCGTCGCCGCCGAAGGTGAAACGCTCATCCCCGCCTATGCGATGACGCCGGCGCCGCCGGAGACCGCCGCTTCGCCGCCATTGCGTCCGTCGAGCGCGTTGGCCGGCGCTGACGCGCTCGCGTCCATTGGCGGGAGCGCGCCGACGCGCCGAGACGCCGAGCGCGCCCTTGTCGGCAGGCTGACGCATGCGCTGCTTCAGCACTTGCCCGGCTGCGCGCCCGGGCGCCGGTTCGACGCCGCCATGCGCTTTCTCGAATTGCGCGGGCCGGGTCTCGGCGAGGAGGCGCGCCGGGCTGTCGTCGACGGCGCCCTCGCCATCATTGAAGACCCGAAACTTTCGTGTCTCTTCGGGTCGCAATCGGCGGCCGAGGTGGACGTCGTCGCGACGTTGAAGGATGGGCTTGCGATTTCAGGTCGCATCGACCGCCTCGCGGAGACCGAGGACGCGGTTCTGATCGCCGACTTCAAAACCGGCCGCCCGCGCGACGTTCCCGGATCTGCGCAACTCCGCCAGCTTGCGCTTTACCGCGCCGCCCTGACGCCGCTTTATCCCGCCAAGCCCATCCGCTGCGTCATCGTCTGGACACAAAACGCGTCCGTGGTCGAAGCGGAGGACGCGGCGCTACGGGAAGCGCTGGCGGCTGCCCTCGCAAGCGTCGCCTAGCGGCGCGGTGTCTCGCGTCCAATGATGCGCGCGGCAGAATCTTGAAAGTTAGCACAAATGATCCTGTCGGATTTTTTCCGCCGTTTGCGACCCGATCATCTGCTCGGACAGATCTCGCTTCTCATCCTTGGTTCGATTGTCGTCTATCAGATCGGCATCATCGTCATGCTGCATGTGATGGAGGCGGAGGGCCGCAGGCATTATGTTTCGGAGGCTGATTTTCTGACCAGCGTGCTGGTTGCGCTAGATTCCGTTGCGCCGACGGATCGCGGCGCGCTGATCCACAAGATCCATTTCTCCGCTCCCTATACGAACATTGTCATTCGGGACGACAAGCCGGTAGGGCTGCAAACCGACGAGCCGATTTTCGCCGCCGAGATCCGACGCATCAACGCTCATCTGGTCGGGGTCGAGAAGGCTTTCGCAACGACGCCGCTCCACAACACGCACGACACGCTGGCGCTGGCGCTGGAAAAAGGCGGCTACGCGGTCGTTTCGGTCGCTCAGCACCGCAAGCCGTCGCGATTGTTGTGGCGCTGGCTCTCGGAGCCGGAATCCCGCTATCCGTTTTTCATGACGCGCTGGGGGCGCGCTGGCTTCCTGTTCTTCGTCAGCGCCTCGATCATTTTGATCTTCCTGTCGAACTACATCATCGCCCCGCTGGACGAACTTGCGAAACGGGCTGAATCCTTTCCGAGCGGCGACCGTCTCAAAACGCCGCTGATCGAGCGCGGGCCGCGCGAAATTCGTGATCTCGCCCGCGCCTTGAGGGGCATGAAGACGCGCATTCTCGACATGATTGCGGAGCGCACGCATATCCTCGCGGCGGTCAGTCACGATCTGAAGACGATCATCACGCGCATGAGCCTGCGGACGGAATTCATCGCCGACGAGGAACTGCGCCGAAAGATGCAGAAGGACATCCATCTGATGGACGCCATGCTGCGCAAGAATCTCGAATATCTGCGCACGCAGGACAAGCGCAGCGACCATTCGATGATCGATCTTGGCAGCGTGATCCAGACGGTGACTGACGAGTTCAACGACCTCGGTTACAAGGTGCACTACGCCTGCGACAAGACGCTCATGATGCGCGGCTCCCTCACGGAGATGCACCGGGTCTTCACCAATCTTGTCGAGAACGCCGTCAATCACGCCGACCATGTGGAGATCGACGTCGCGGAGGGGCCCGACGGCTTCTTCGAAATCGACGTCGCCGACGACGGCCCGGGCATCCCCGATGCGGTCAAGAAGACCATGTTCGAACCCTTCGTGCGCGGCCAGTCGGGCCGCACTGTCGGCGAGAAAAGCGGCTTCGGCCTCGGCCTCTCCATTGTCCGCTCGCTCGTCGAGGGGCATGGAGGCTCGGTGCAGATGCGCGACCGTGCGCCCCACGGGCTGATCGTACGAGTGACCTTGCCGCAGGTCAGGGCGGAAACGGAGCGCGAGCCGGTGTGACGGGACGACCGCGGTAGGCTTTCCCCGAGCCGCTCGATGTTCAAGGCGGCGGAGAGAAAGAAAGGGCGAAAGCCTGCGGACAGAAAGATCGCCCACGGGGCGTCGCCCTGGGCGCGGTAACGGGGAATGGGCGCCATGTCGCCTCCGCCGAACTTGGAATTGCTTATGAAGAAATTAGGCGGGTCGGCGCGTGAGACTCTACCCGCTGGCCAGGCAGAGCCCTAATTGGCTGTCTCTTATGCTGTCTTTTCGTGCGCCGCGCGGCGTAACGCGCTTAGGCGTTGCAATGAAAGCGCCGCGCGTCGCCGCGCACGACTTGCGTCTGCGGCGTTCTCCGCCTTCGTCACACGGTCGATGTAGATGTCAGCGAGTTCTTCCGCATAACGGGCCAGTCGCCCCGGCACGGGGGCGCCAGGTCGAAGCGCCTGTCGCGCCGGAAGACTGCGCATTTCCGCGCGTAGGAGCCGTTCCTTCTCGGCTACGCCCCCCGCCATGCGCTCCCCCATGCCCGCGCGCTCGGCCCGCCAGGCCAGGCGCCGCTCTTTGCGAAGCGCGCCGGCGCGCGTGAGCGCATCCAGCGCTAGCTCTTCCGCGGCGGCGCGGGCGGGCGCGTCCTCGAGCTCGGCGGCGACATAGGCCCAGGCGACGAAGGCGCGGTCGCAATGGCTCACCGCCGCGCACAATGCGCGGAAAGGGGAGGTCAGCGCCGAGCTTTCAAGTTCTAGACGCTCCTCGGCGCCTATTATGGATAGCGCGGTTCGCGCGCCATTTTTGGGTCGGGCGTCGCCGCAGCGGTCCGAAAGGCTCCGCATGCGCGAGCGCTCCCAATCCGCGAGGGTGCGGAAAACTTGGCCTGTGGCGGCGCGATCGGCGCCCATCGCCGCCGCAAGGCCGTCATAGGCGCGCGCAACTTCGCCGGACGTGCAGGCGGCCAGACTATAGACATCTTCAATGCCGACTGGCGTTTGTGACGAAAAGACGGACATGTCCCCTCCTGCCATGGAAACAGTCTGGCTCGCTTCCCCTCGCGCTCTTTCTAACTATCGACGGCGACACCCGATCCAAGCCCTTCACATTCTAGAGCACGGGAGGCCTGTTTGCGCCGCAATCCGCTTGCCCGGCTTCTTATGCTCGCCGCTATCCTAATCGCGGCGTCGGCTCCCGCGGGTGCGACGACGCTGCGCGACTATCTCGGCAGGGCCGATCTGTCGACTCTCGTGCCGGGCGCAGAACGGCTTGGACCGCCCGCGGGCGAGCCGCCCATCGCCCCCGCGCTTTCCGGCGACAAGACCGTCGGATATGTCTATCTCAATACGGATTTCGCCGAGTCGACGGGCTACTCGGGAAAGCCGATCCGGCTTCTCGTCGGCCTCGGCGCGGGCGGCGTGCTGACAGGCTTTCAGCTCGTCGAGCACAAGGAGCCGATCGTTCTCGTCGGCATCCCCGAGAAACGCATCGTCGCCGCCGTCAACCGGCTCATCGGAACCGATCTTTCGAAGATCGCCAGCGGGGCCGCGACCGCGCCGCAAGTGGATATCGTCAGCGGCGCGACAGTGACGGTTCTTGTAATCGGCGACAGCATCGTCCGTTCGGCGACGCGGCTGATCCACAGCGGACGCCTCGCGGCCGTGCAGGGACAGACCGCCGCGCCGGCCGAGAAGGCGCCCGCGAAAATCAATCCGGATGTGACGCAGACGCTGGACTGGAACGCGCTTCTCGCGGAAGGCGCCGTCGCGCAGCTGCGGCTGACGGTGGGCGCCCTCAATGAGGCCTTCGCCAAGGCCAATCCCAAGGCCGCCACGGCGCCGGAAGCCGGCGCGCCGGACGATGTTTTCATCGATCTCTACGCCGCGCTCGTCAGTGTCCCGGCGATCGGCCGCAGCCTTCTCGGCGAGGAGGAATACCGCCGCCTCGCGGAGCGTCTGCGGCCGGGGCAGGGCGCCATACTCGTGGCGGCGAACGGGCTCTATTCCTTCAAGGGCTCGGCCTATGTGCGTGGCGGAATCTTCGATCGCTTCGAGATATTGCAGCACGGATCGGGCTTCCGCTTCCGCGACAAGAACCACCAGCGTCTCGGTGCGCTCGCCGCCGACGGCGCGCCGGGGTTCAACGAAATCGGTCTTTTCGTGGCGTCGCCGGAAACGGACTTCGACCCGACCGAACCCTGGCGGCTGCAATTGCTCGTGCAGCGCGCCGTGGGCGAGGACAAATTCATCGTCATCGAAGACCTGAACTACAGGCTTCCCGAGAAATATCTCGTGCGTCAGGCGCCGGTTCCGCAAGCGGCGCAGGCTCCGGCGCCGGCGCCCGAGGCCGCGCCGCTCTGGGAGCGCATGTGGCGCGGCAATGTCGGCGAGATCGCCATCACTGTCGCGGCCCTCGTCGCGCTCACGGGAATTTTCTTCTTCCAGAACCATCTCGTGCGGCGACCGGCGCTGTACGCGCGCATTCGCGGCGCTTACCTCATCTTCACACTGGTCTGGCTCGGCTGGTGGGCGAATGCGCAGCTCTCCGTCGTCAATGTGCTGACCTTCAGCAATGCGCTGCTCACCGGTTTCAACTGGACATATTTCCTCACCGCGCCGCTCGTCTTCATTCTCTGGTCAGCCATGGCTGTGGCCCTGCTGTTCTGGGGTCGCGGGCCGTTTTGCGGCTGGCTGTGTCCCTTCGGCGCGTTGCAGGAGCTGACTAATCACGCCGCACAGCGACTCAAAGTGCCGCAATATCGCGTGCCATGGGGGCTGCACGAACGATTGTGGCCGATCAAATACATCATCTTCGTCGGCCTCTTCGGCCTGTCGCTGTCCTCGCTGGCCTCAGCCGAACAGCTCGCCGAGGTCGAGCCCTTCAAGACGGCGATCGTGCTGAAATTCATGCGAAGCTGGCCCTTCGTGCTTTATGCCGTCTCGCTTCTCGTCGCGGGCCTGTTCATCGAGCGCTTCTTCTGCCGCTATCTGTGTCCGCTCGGCGCCGCGCTGGCCATTCCGGGGCGCATTCGCATGTTCGAATGGCTGCGGCGATGGCCGGAGTGCGGGTCGCCCTGCCAGCGCTGTGCGGCCGAATGTCCCGTGCAGTCGATCCACCCGGAAGGGCACATCAATGTGAATGAATGCATCTATTGCATGCACTGCCAGGAGCTCTATTTCGACGACCAGCGTTGCCCGCACATGATCCAGTTGCGCCTCAAGCGCGAGAAGCGCGAGGCGCTCTCCTCGCCCTCGATGAGACGGTGAAATCGCCGTAGTGACTTCTCCGGAGCACAAGATGAATGAAGATCGTCCCCATCAACCGAGCCGGCGTCGCGTCATCGGAACATTGGCCGCTGGCGCGGCGGGCGGCGTCATCGCCGAGAGCCAGCTCGCGCAAAGCCAGACGCCGCCCGCGCCGCCGACCGGCCCTCGGAAGGAAGGCCCCGCGCACAAGACGGAAGTGCCGCCCGGCCAGCTGGACGATTATTATGTCTTCTTCTCAAGTGGGCAGACAGGCGAGGTGCGCATTTATGGCCTGCCGTCCATGCGCGAACTCATGCGCATTCCCGTCTTCAACCGCGACAGCGCGACAGGATGGGGCCTGACCAACGAAAGCCGCAAGATTCTCCAGGAAGGCGTGCTGCCGGAATACCGCCCGCATCTCGCCGCGCGTGGGGGGATTTACGACAATGGCGATCTCCACCATCCGCACCCGTCTTTCACCGATGGCACCTATGACGGGCGCTATCTCTTCGTGAACGACAAGTCCAACACGCGCGTTGCGCGCATCCGTCTCGACGTGATGCGGTGCGATCGCATCATCCAGTTGCCGAACCAGCACACCGTGCATGGCCTGCGCGTGCAGAAATATCCGCGCACGGGGTACGTGTTCTGTAATGGCGAATATCGCGTGCCCGTGCCCAACACCGGCGCCGTGCTCGACGAACCGAAGAAATACGCCGCTATGTTCACCGCCATAGACGGCGACACGATGAAGATCGCCTGGCAGGTGATGGTCGATGGCAATCTCGATAATGTCGACGCCGACTATCAGGGCAAATACGCTTTCTCGACCTGCTACAATTCGGAAGAGGGCGTGGCGCTCCCCGAGATGATGGCGAAGGATCAGGACTGGGTCGTGATTTTCAATCTGCCGCGCATCGAGGAAGCCGTGCGAAAGGGCGACTACAAGGAGATCAACGGCGTTCCCGTCATCAACGGGCGGCATGGCTCGCCCTACACCCGCTATGTTCCCGTCCCCAACAGCCCGCACGGCATGAATACGGCCCCCGACGGAATCCACGCTGTCGCCAACGGCAAGCTCTCGCCGACGGTCACCGTCTTCGACGTGCGGCTCTTCGATGATCTCTTCAATGACAAGATCAAGCCGCGCGACACCGTGGTGGCCGAGCCGCATCTGGGGCTTGGACCGCTGCATACGGCCTATGACGGGCGCGGCAACGCCTTCACCACGCTTTTCCTCGACAGTCAGGTCTGCAAGTGGAACATCGACCTGGCGCGCCGCGCCTACAAGGGCGAGAAGGTGGACCCGATCATCCAGAAGATCGACGTTCATTACCAGCCCGGCCACAACCACTCCTCCATGGGGCAGACCAAGGACGCCGACGGAAAGTGGCTCATCTCGCTCAACAAGTTCTCGAAGGACCGCTTCCTCAACGTCGGTCCGCTCAAGCCCGAGAACGATCAGCTCATCGACATTTCCGGAGATCGGATGGTTCTCGTGCACGATGGGCCGAGCTTCTCGGAGCCGCATGACGCGACCATCGTGCACCGCTCGAAGATCAATCCAAAATCGATCTGGTCCCGCGACGACGCTTTCTTCGCCGACGCGGTGGCGCGGGCCAAGAAGGACGGGGTGACGCTCGAGAGCGACTCCAAGGTGATCCGGGACGGCAAGAAGGTGCGCGTCTATATGACCTCCTCCGCGCCCGTCTTCGGCCTCACGAGCTTCGAGGTGACGGAAGGCGACGAGGTGACCGTGCATGTCACCAATATCGACGATGTGGAGGATCTCACGCATGGCTTCTGCATCGTGAACTACAATGTTCAGATGGAGGTGGCGCCGCAGGCCACGGCGTCCGTGACATTCGTCGCGGACAAGCCCGGTGTCTATTACTATTACTGCACCTGGTTCTGCCATGCGATGCACATGGAGATGCAGGGGCGCATGCTGGTCTCGCCGGCCAAGGCGGCCGCGCCGAAATGACGGCCGACGTGGCGGCCGCGCTGCTCCTGCTCATGACGACGGGGGCGTTCGGCAAAGTGCTGCCCGCGCCGGCCGAGGCGCCTCTTCAGTCGATCATCGATCAGGCCGCGCCCGGCGACCGCATCGAGATCGGCGCGGGTGTGCGCCAGGGCAATTTCGTCGTGACGCAGCCGATCACGCTGGCGGGCGCGCCCGGCGCCGTGCTGGATGGCGGCGAACAGGGTACGGTCCTGCGCGTTTCTGCGCCTGACGCAACCATCTCGAACCTTGTCGTCCGCAACTCCGGGCGCGACGGCGCTGCAATGGATTCGGCCATTTTTCTGGAGGAGACGGCCGCGGGCGCGACGGTTACCGGCAATCGGCTGGAGGGCAATCTTTTTGGCGTCTATGTGCATGGCGCCGCGGGCGCGGTTGTTCGAGGAAACAACATCGCCGGGCTGACGCACATGCGCCGCAACGAGGCTGGCAATGGCGTCTCCGTGTGGAACGCGCCGGACGTCACGGTGGAGGGCAACCGCGTCACGGGTGGGCGCGACGGGATCTTCGTGCTCGCGAGCAAGCGCGACAGGTTCATTGGCAACCGCTTCGAAGGGCTGCGCTACGCCATCCACTACATGTATGCCGATGATGGCGAGATCGACGACAATCTGTCCATCGGCAATGACGCCGGCTTCGTGCTGATGTTCTCGAACAATCTCGAAGTGCGACGGAACCGCTCTCTGCACGATCGCGACTACGGGCTCATGTTCAACTTCGCCAATCGCTCCCGCGTCGCGGAGAACGTCGTCGAAGCCGGGCCCTTGGCGCCTGGCCAGCAGCGCGGCGCCGCCGCGCCCGATTCCGAACATGCCGCGCTCGAAAAGGAATACCCGGGCATCGCCGATCACGGTCCGGGAAAGTGCCTCTTCATCTACAACGCCAATCGCAATCGCTTCATCGGCAATTGGTTCCGGGGCTGCGACGTTGGCGTTCATTTCACGGCGGGTTCGGAAGGCGACGTCATCGCCGGCAACGCCTTCATGGGCAATCGCGCGCAGGTCAAATATGTGGGGACGCGCGCGCTGGAATGGTCTCTCGACGGCCGCGGCAATTACTGGAGCGACCTTGCTGCTTTCGATCTCAACGGGGATGGTCTCGCGGATGAGGCCTATCGCCCCAATGACGTCGTCGATCAGGCGCTGTGGCGCGCGCCGCAGGCGAAGCTTCTTCTCGCGAGCCCCGCGCTGGCGCTTTTGCGCTGGGCGCAACGGCAATTTCCGGCGCTGTTTCCCGGCGGCGTCGTAGACAGCTATCCGTTGATGACGCCGCCGCCGCGTCCCTCAGAGGGGGAGGGGGGCTCATGAGCGCGCCGCCGGCTGTGAATGTCGCCCGCGTCAGCCGGCGCTTCGCGGATCGCGTCGCCGTCAGCGACGTGAGTTTTCGCCTTGCGCCCGGTGAGAGCGTGGCGCTCGTCGGGCATAATGGGGCGGGAAAAACCACGCTGATGAAAATGATGCTCGGCCTCCTCGCGCCGGGTGCAGGCCACCTCGCCATTTTCGGCTCCGATCCGCTGCGCACGCCTCAGGCGCGCCTTCTGATGGGCTATCTCCCGGAGAACGTCGCTTTCGGCGCGACTCTCACAGGCCGGGAGACTCTGCGGTTCTGTGCCCGCCTCAAACAGGCGCCGTCGCGCCAGGTCGGCGAACTGCTCGGACGCGTCGGCCTCGACGCCGCAGCCGACCGGCGAGTTGCGAGTTACTCCAAGGGCATGCGTCAGCGCCTCGGCCTCGCGCAGGCGTTGCTCGGCGCGCCACGCCTGCTTCTGCTCGACGAACCGACGAGCGGTCTCGATCCAGAGGCGCGCCGCTTCCTGCTCGACATTCTCCGCCAGCGGCGCGAGGCCGGCGTCGCCCTGCTCATTTCGTCGCATGCGCTCGCCGAGCTCGAAGGCGCGGTCGAGCGAATTCTCGTCATGCGAAACGGCAAGCTGCTCGCCGACGGCGGCGTCGAAGCCCTGCGCGCGGCCGCCGATCTGCCGACGCGGCTGCGCGTCTTCGTGCGGGATGGGGAAGCGGGCCTTCCCGATTTTGGAGGGCGGGAGAAATTCTGGCGCCTCGACGGCAATGTCTTCGAAATCGAGACAGGCGCCGGGGAGCGCTTCGCCTTGCTGCGGCGGCTGGCGGAAAACGACAATGTCCTGGACATCGAAACGCTTCAGCCCTCACTCGACGCCGTTTACCTCGATATTCTCGCGCGGAGCGCCCTGTCGGAGACGCGGGAATGAGGCGTATCGTTGCGATCGCCGCGAGGGAAGCTCTAGAGGGCTTTCGCAATAAATGGGCGGCGGCGGCGGCGCTGCTTCTCGCAGCGCTGGCGTTGACGCTTGGGTTTCTGGGCTCGGCGCCGGTCGGCGGGGTGAACGCTTCGCCCCTCGATGTGGAGATTGTGAGCTTGTCCAGCCTCACAATCCTGCTGTTGCCGCTCATCGCGCTCGTCGTCTCGCATGACGCCATTGCGGGTGAGGCCGAGCGTGGCACGCTCGCGCTTGTTCTCGCCACTCCGGTCGCGCGATGGGAGGCGATTGTCGGCAAATTCCTCGGGCACATGTTTCTTCTGGCGCTCGCGACCATCGCCGGCTTCGGAATTGCCGCGGCTGCGCTCTGGGCGTCGGCCGCGGAGATCGACGCGAATGGCTGGCGCAGCTTGGCGGCAATGATTGCGCTCTCCGTCCTGCTCGGCGCCGTCTTCGTCGCGCTCGGCTACGTCGCCAGCGCCTGGGCGCGCGATCGCGCAACGGCGGCCGCGATCGCCGTCGGCCTTTGGCTCCTCTTCGCGATCCTGTTCGACATGGCGCTGCTTGGTCTGTTGGTCGCCGACCGGGGGCGGCATCTGGATGCGACGGCCGTCGCTGCGCTGCTCTTCCTCAATCCTTGCGACCTTTACCGCCTGCTCACGATCGGCGACGCGACCGGCGCGGCGCGCTTCTCCGGCATGTCCAGCCTCGCGGCCAACGCGTCGCCATCGCCTCACTGGCTTCTCGCCGGTCTCGTCGCCTGGGTTCTCGTTCCCTTGTGGCTAGCGATCCGGCTGCTCGAGCGCCGCGATATCTGAAAAAAGGAGAAGGCGATGGCTGCACCTCTCACACGTCGCCGGGCCATCGTCATTCTGGCGGCCGCGTTCGGCTTTTCACCGCTTACCGCTCGAAGCGCGCCGGAAGCGGTCCGCTGGCGCGGCGTGATGCTCGGCGCCCCCTGTGCGATCGATCTCTATCATCCCGATCGAGGCCGCGCGAAAGCGTCTCTCGACGCGGCCCTCGCGGCGGCGCGTCGGCTCGAAGGGTTGTTCAGCCTGTATCAGCCGCAATCGGCGCTGCGCCAACTGAACCGCGCCGGCGCCCTTGTAGCGCCGGCGCCCGACTTCGTGGCTCTTTTGAGAGCGGCGCAGGACTATACGCGGCTCACGGGCGGGGCCTTCGATCCAACCGTGCAGCCCTTTTTCACGCTGCTCTCCCGCCATTTCTCGACGCCGGACGCCGACCCCAACGGCCCGTCGCAGGGCGATTGGGAGGCCGCCCGGGCGCGTGTGGGCGCCCATCACCTGATCGTCGCCGACGACCGTGTGGTGCTGTTGGGCGGCGCGCAGGTGACGCTCAACGGCATTGCGCAGGGCTATGTTACAGACAGGGTCGCCTCGATCTTCGCGGAAGCGGGCCTCGCCAACGCGCTGGTGGACATGGGAGAGATCCGCGCCCTCGGCGCCCGCCCCGACGGCGCCCCGTGGTCGGTTGGCCTCGAAGCGCCCGACGGCGCAATCTGGAAAAGGATCGATTGCAAAGATCGGGCTGTCGCGACCTCTGCCGGCGGCGGCTTCGTCTTCGACCGAGCAGGACGCTTCAACCACATCTTCGACCCGGGCACGGGCGCCTGCGCGCATCGCTCCCGCGCCGTTGCGGTCGCGGCGCCGACGGCGACAGCGGCGGATGCGTTATCGACCGCTTTCACCCTGCTTCCGCCAGAAGAGATCATCAGGATTTCCGGCGAGATTGAAGGCGTGACCACGCATCTAGCGGCATAGGCGCGTGGACCGCTTTCATCTGCGGGCCGACGCTTGCAACTTCGGAGATGGCGGTGAAGGCCGGCGACGACGACTACCTGCGGACGCGCCCGTCTTTCAGCTTGACAAACAGACGAACAGCCAGCGAACCCGGTCGGGTTGGGCCGTGACTTTGTCGTGACTCTGGATGTGTTTTCGTTGTCGAAAATGACGTTTGAACGCCCTCTGTTCTCTTTCGGCCTTTTTCAGGCGGGCTTGCCAACCCCCCGGAGTTTCGCTAGAAAAACCGGGCCAAAAAGAACAAATCGCGGGCGTAGTTCAGTGGTAGAACGACAGCTTCCCAATCGCTTTCGAGCTGTTTTCATTGTGTTTTATACCGCTCCTCAGTCTCCCGCATCTCGTTGATCTTCCAGCCAGTCACGTCGCATGATCTTTCATGGCGTCTCCCTGCTACGCGCGTTATTTCGGAGACTGGAAAGAGACTAATGCGTCAACAGCTCACAGATCTGTCTGTCCGGGCACTCAAGTCTGAGACTGGCAAACAGCTCAAAGTTTGGGACCTCAAAACCCCTGGTTTTGGCGTCCGCGTGAACGCGCAGACCAAGAGCTGGATCGTCATGTTCGGGGCCGCGCGGCAGCTCAAGGTCCTCGGCCGCTACCCCGACATGCCTCTCGCCGAGGCGCGCAAGAAAGCGCTCGCGATTCTCTCCGCCGTGAACGCGCCCACCACAGCAGCACCGCTTGCGCCCACCTTCGATGAGGCGCTTGAGCGCTACCTGGAATTGCATGGGGTCGGGCTCTCCCCGCGGTGGCGCAAAGAAAACGAGCGGATCATAAAGAGGCACTTTGGCTCCGCATTTGCGGGCAAGCGGATTGACGCGATCGGGCACGGCGACGTGGCGCGCGTGCTCGACAAACTCGTGAAGACGCCCGGCGAAGCGCTACACGCCTTCACCGCCATCCGCACCTTCTTCCGCTGGTGCGTCCCTCGCTATCTCCCCCATGCGCCGACCGACCGCATGAAGCCGCCGGCAAAGTATGTCCCCCGCAAGCGCGTCCTCTCCGACAATGAACTGGCCGCCGTGTGGCGCGCGGCTGACGGCTACCCGTTTGGGACGATCGTGCGGCTCCTCATTCTCACCGGACAGCGCTGGAGCGAAATCGCGTCGCTGCGATGGAGCTTCATCGATCCTGGGAAGAAAACGATCACGTTGCCGGAGACGAAGAACGGTCGCGTGCACTCGTTCCCGCTCGGGGACATGGCGGCGCAGATTATCGGCGGCGTACCTCACCTTGCCGAGACGACCTTCCTCTTCCCTGGTCGCGACAAGGAGAATTTTTGGAATGGCTCGGGCAAGGCGAAGTGGCTGCTCGACAAGGCATTGCCGCTTCCACCATGGGTGCTGCACGATATCCGCCGCACGGTCGCGACCAATCTCGCCGCGCTCAAAGTTCCACCCCATGTCACTGAGCGTTTGCTCAATCATTCATCAGGAACAATCTCAGGTGTGGCCGCAATTTACAACCAGTTCACTTACCTCGAAGAGATGCGGGAAGCGCTTGCGGCATGGGAAGCAAAGATTGCGGCGTTACTCTCCGCCCCTGAAAAGTAGCAGGACGGCGCGTCGACACACTCTGGCCTTTACGAGGATTAGCTGCGGTCAGTTCAGCGGAAAAAATCCATAGCGTCCGTCGGATGGGTTCTTAGTGAAGACGGTGACGGGGGCACTCCCTTCTACAAATGCAGGCGGATGCTCGTTTTCAATAATGATTACCTGGTTGTCTTTCGACATACCCAGTAAGTAGCGGTAGAAATTCTGCTTCAGAGAAGTCCCTCGCAAGTCATCGTCTTTGCCCTCGGGTTTCCAATAGGCTAGCAATGGAGAATCCAGAACGACAAAGCCCGGATGCGGCAAATTCCGCTCGCGACAAAACTGCATGAGGCCAATTGTGAACGCCGCATGCGTGATCGCGCGCAGACCCTTCCCGGTGCTGCCGCGCTCTTTGCCCGATATCTGGATATCCTTCTTGCCTTCATCAAAAAAGACGCGCGATGCATCAGGATAGTCCCAGTCCTCCAGTATTTGTTGAATTTCACGAGCAAACTCATCCAGCACGGATTTTGAAATCTGAGTCTTAGTCTCCTGCTTCGATCTACCCGAGCCATCATCTTCCACGTCAATGTCGGCGCGGCGCTCGATCAGGTTCTTCAGCCTGGAAATCTTTTCCAGAGAAGAGCGGACTGCAGACATCTTACTCATCAGCTCATTATAGGAGGCGCGTTCTTCCGAGAGAGCCGGCACCATGAGTTCGCGGAGCTGGGATTCGACATTGTCGTAATTTTTCTGTGCGACCGGATGCGCGGCCTCTAGTTCCATGTATTCCGCGCGCAGAGAAGCGATTGTCTCGGCGAGCTCTCGGCGCAATCGTTCGATTTTCACCAACTCTGCATTAGCCGCTCTGACGACGGCTTCGGTGTTTGCGTCGCACTCGGTATCAAGATGTTGATTGCCGGGAAGCGCTCCGCAGAGGGGACAAGGCTTCGCTACGAGATGTACGAAAAGCGTTCCAGACTCATGGATTGCACGCAGCCTCTGAAGGTCGGTACCATAGTGTTTATCCAGCAGAGTGAAGCGCTCGACAAGCTCCGTAATCTCCAGCATGCGTGCCTTGGTGCCGCGCAAGGTCTTGGCGGCTTCCGCCCGCGATGACATCAGCTTGTTCAGCTCCCTTTGGGCCGATTGGAGCGCAGCGGCTTGATCTTCCAGCGAGGCGTTCAGCCGCTCTTCCTGATCCCTGAGCTCCTGTTCCTCTATCCCCTCTTCATCAAGCTCGGCCTGGAGCTCCGTAATCATCTGATCGAGAAGTTCGACTTTCCCATCATCGCGTTCCCGCCGTGCAGGAATATCTCCGGCCAGAACAAGCGCGCTGTCGTCGTTACCCGTGAGCATAAGCTTGAATGCGGAATATTCGGATGTCGCGGTAACAAATTGCCCGGAAAGCACGGGTGAGCCCCGGCGTTGAATCTCCTCTTCGGTAACGACGCAAAGACGCGCAAGATCGCGGAAGCTCAACGTGCGCATCTTGCCACTTGCATTACTGCGCAAGACCTTTCCAGCATATCCGATGCGACTCAAGAGTTCGTAGGATAGCGTATCGGTGCGCGAGGCGGCATGCTTCCAACGCACAATTCGGGCCTCTATGCTTGGCTGCCCATCGAAGAGAAGCTCGTCATAGGCACGATAATGGCCACCCTCGACACTGCGATCGAGGGTCAAGGGCGGATATCCTTCACTCTCAATTACCAGCCGGGCGCGGTCATATCTGGCGCGCTCCGGAATATCTCGTACAGGGTTTTCCTGCCCAAGCATAAAATCGATGCTCTCAGCGATAAAGGATTTGCCGGTCTCAGATGCACCGCAAATGACATTTAAACCAGGCTCGAATTCCAGGTAAGCAGGTTTGCGCCCCGAGCCAAAAAAAGCGAGATATCGGATTAATAGATCGCTCATTCAGAAAAGCTCTTCCTGTTTACCAAGTTCAATCGGTTGAAACTCGGTAGTCCATGCAGCAAAGAGACCCTTGATCACCACATCGAGCTCGCCCGGCTCTAGCACATCAAAGGTGTGTGTTACCCATTCAGCGCGTGCGCGCAACTCGCGCAGATATGGCGCTGTCAAGTTATCGAGAAAGGCCCCGGCCAGCTCCTCGGCGCGGTACAAGACGCCCTCGCTGCTTAGCACGCGACCGGTAAGTGAGCGACTCATCAATAGCTGAAGACCGGATTCGACCAGCCCACGCCGCACCAGAAGCTCTCCGGAGCGCAGTGGCAGCGGCGGGTGCAGGCTGGGCGGGCCATTGGCGTCGGCAGAATGCACGACCAGGTAATCGTATTGCACAAGCCTGCTTAAGTCATGAGCGTTCGGATAGGCCGCGACGAGCACGGTGAGGGTGCGGATGCCGGTTTCCAGCGCACTGTTGAAAGGTGACGGGTATGGCTCGCTCATGACTCCTTGACCCAACTCAAACGACTGTCGTTCGCAAGCTGATGACAGATTCCCTGGCGGTCAGCCACACTGGATACAGAAAACAACGCATTGCCGCCTGCTGCAACCTGACCAGCAGTCTTGATGACTTCCTTAAGACGGGCGAGCCCATCGTCGTGGTCATCCTCACAAGTATCGATGATGCCGTGGTAGATGTCTTCCTGCAACGAGGCGAACGTTTCCGGCGGAGTGCGGTCACGGGCGAAGTTTCTCAAGGATTCAGCGCTGTAGAAGAGAACGCGCTGGCGATCATAGTGGCGGACGAGGTGCTCGGCGAGCCCACTGGTGGATGCCACGGTAGCGCCGAGATGGTCGCCATACGCGTCCAGGAGTTTCTGCAAATACACGCTCTCCTCGGGAGCCGCTTCTGCGGGTGGTGGATCGGCAGGCGCTCTCGGCGGAAGCCCGCCGCCAAAACGCGGTGCGTAAAATGGCGTCTTCGCGTGTGTGGCAATCAAATCCACTGCCGAAACGTCCTCGAAGATCGAGAAGTCGAAGGCATTGAAATAGGCCAGAAGATCGCCTGTCAGCGGCGCGACGAGACCCTTTTCGATGTTGGGAACGCAGTCCTTCTCCCAATGATCCCTTACCTCTTGCTTGAAGCGATTAGGGTCTTTCAGCCATCGTCCAACTGTGATGCCAACACCGTGCGGGCAGACAAAGACATGACGGCGCGGGACGCGCTCGCTCTGGTTGAAGGGGGGCCTCTTCTTGAACGAGTGATAGATAATCTTCCCAACTTCGGCATAGATGTCGCTGGGCCAGAGGGCGTGATCATACTGTTTGCATTGGTAACTGTCCCACGGTGCATCAAAACCCCGGTCGGAGGTGAACGCAACGACGTCGAGGCCGAGATCACCCGCGCCTGAATATTTGTTCACGTCACTATAGTCGCCCGCATTCTTGTAGAACCAGAGCCATTCATGCGTGAACTGCTCCCAATCATCCGGCGAGAGGATAGGCAGCAGACTGACAGGGGGAATAGGGACGCCGTTCGCCACTTGAGCCGCACTCGGCGTTGCGCTGGCTGCTTTGGGGTTAATACTGGTGAGCACGATGCGCGCCGCCTCCCTCCAAGCAAAATATAGAAACGATAATAATTGGCGCTCTCTGTCGACACAACGCCACATCAAAAGAATGAATGTCCCTGGAGCCTCGCCGAATCCTCGCATAGACTTTCCCGCTACCATACGAGACGGGGCAAGCCTACCCCTCTCGACCATCCTTTTCCTTCCTAGGGAACTGCTGCGGCAGCGCGAACGGCCGCTCTGGTTCACCTAGAACTTGTGTTCGGGAGAGAGTGGGCGACGAGCTTGCCCCGGCTTTCCATCCGAACACTCGGTTCCCGGCAAGACCGTGACATTCATGTGACGGATACGCCGACCCGTGCTACGCTCGGTCGCCCGCTAGCGAGCGATCTGGGCATCGCGATGCCTCTTTACGGAGGACATCACGATGTTCGAGGAGCGCATGCTGGTGGATTGGAAAACCTTGAAGAAGCTTGGATGGCCTTACTCACGAGCGCACACGACGATGCGGTCGAGACGCTCATGAACGAGCGTTTCTACCATCGCCCTGAGATGTTCTATTCGCCCGACAAGCTGATCCGCTCCTATGGCGTTCCCGCGCCGACGCCGGCGTTCGTCTACAATGCGGTCGGCAAGAAGCCCCTCCCGACAAAGGATGCAATTGTCGTCGATACGGTCGATTCGATCGCCGCCCGGTTCAATCTCCGCTACAACGAACAAAAGTGGCTTGACGCCACGGTGCAGCTCGTGGCGGATGATCCGAGTGCATTGCATCGGTTCATATCCGGCGACATGACGCTCTTCACTGCGAGTCAGTTCAATAAGCTTGGTGGTGTACGAGCGCTGTCCCAATTCGAAGAACGAGACGAAGTCTTCGAGGCGCTGCGCCAGTCGACACTGGTACGCCAGTCCCTTCTCACCGTCTAGAGTATGATCCCAATGGCAGTATCGAACGGTAACGGTTCAAACTTTTTCTCCTCTGGCCTACGCCAGAGAGTTGACCAGTTGATGGATATTCTGTGGGCGGGCGGGGTCAACAACCCGATGGACTCCATCGAGCAGATTTCCTACCTGCTCTTCCTGCGATCTCATTAGGGATCAAGACGTACGCGTTTATACGGGGAAACCCAGTCGGCACGCCGGTGTTTAGCGCCGTCGCTTGCGGCGTATCGTTGAAGAGCGAGATCCGGACCTCTTCGGCCGTGACGTATTCAACGCGCCCCACCGAGAGTGTGCCAATGCGTTCGACGATCGACGTCATATGGCATCGCCGTCATTTGCATCGATTCGGTCATCAACCGCCCTTCGCCAGTCTCAGTGTCCTTGGCCGCGTTAGGATAGATCATGACAGACTCGGTGGGATTTTTCGGCACCGCAGGGTGCTTGCTTTCTGCTCCGAATGGTAGCCCGGTGCGATATAGCCGTGGCTGCTCGTAACGCCAATCGAGCGAGCCGTGAAGTTTGGTCAGATGAACTACGCCCTCCAGGTGACGTGGCTCTCCCCTAACCCCTGGTGGGGTATAGTGCATATCGACTTGCAGACGTGAAGACCTGAATTCTGGCTCGATGATCCCTACAAAGCGGTCGACAACGCGTACACCGGCGAGATCGCACGCGGTCTCTACCAGACGATCGTAGTTCGTCGTGAAGATTTGAAGCCGCTCTCGTGAGGCGGCACGACTCGCAAAACTCATCAGAAATGAGATTAGGATCTCGCGTGCCAGCGGCCCATCATCAGAGGGCGCTTTTTCTAAACCATCGCGTATGCTTTTTTCCGTTGCGAGCACGTCCTTTATGAACCCGCCAAGAATTGCCTCAGTTGCGGATTCCCATGCCTTTGCATCAGCGTGCTCCAAGACCCGCAAACCAGATAGAAGCGTTAGCGCTGAGGAGAGGCAATCCTCGATGTTGGGTTCACCACGTCCCATCGCCTTTGCCATCTTGGCCGCGTGGGCTTTCACTTGGTCCTCATTCGGAGCACCATTGAACCCAGACCCCGCCATGCTGACCGGCGCACCACCCGCACGATTGGCGATCGCCGTAGTGAAGCCATTGCCGAGAAGAAGCGAGAGGTGCTCCGCTTGAAAGACCGCGGAGAGCCACGGCTCAATGCGCCTTCTAAGCCTCTTCGTCTCGCTTTCCGGATCGGCTGGTGTCTCTGTCTCACCCGCGACGTGAACAATGTGGTCGTGATACCATTCTATGTTTTTCATTGTATCTCGCGCCATGATTGTAAGCGGCCCAATATTAAAGCTCGCCCGCGAAAGCTCGATGCAGCATGGATTGGAACAGGGCGTCGAGCTTCTCGCGGCTTTTGACTTGCTCAGCCTGCATCGAACGAATTCTCTCCGCTTGCCGGGCGAATTCTTTTTGTAGGTTGAGAGGCGGGACTGGCACCTTCAATGTCATGACTTTGGGCTTTGAGATATTCTTCATCGAGCCGCCAGTACCCGTCGCTCTCTTGCCAAGCTCGCGTCGTACGCTGGCTGCTTGGAATAGCCACCATACAAAAAGAGGATCAACAACGCGCGGTTCCTTCCACACGAATCGCCAAAGCTTGTCAGGAAGTAACAAGTTCGGTGGTGTCTCAAAAACATAACTTGTCGCACCAACAAGCTCGGTAGTGTTAGCACGACTGAACAAGAGGTCACCTGCCTGAACGATATGTGCCATTGGCGGTTTGTAGTCAGCTGCGACAGGTTTGCTTTCCTCCGGCCTAAAATCCCTCCAAGTCACGGCGCTGATTTTCAATACCCGATACTCGCCACCGGCCTCATCCGAGCCAATTGGGTTGACACTGCGGCCACCGAAAAGCTCTGATACAAAGGATGAGACCGGGCGCATTTCCCATCCTTTGGAGTTTTCAAACGGGTCACCGAACATTTCATTGAATAGTGCCGGAATCAGAACGGCCATGCGACCATCAGCGTGCGCCCGCAGCTTGCGCAGCTCATCCGCTTCGTCGAGCAACATTACAATCTGCTCCTGTTCCGCAATCGGTGGAACAGGAATCGCAAATTTGCGAAGTGAACCGCGAGCAACCTCTTTGAACGTTGTTGACCCGGCAAGCTGCGCAATCGCACTGCGACGATACCATAAACTGTATGCGAGGAACTTGGATATCAACACCTTGTTGGGGACGAGGTTCACGAACCCTTGATTAGTAGCTAGTGGTACATCGGCCACCGCGACTTTGCCGATTGTCGCACGTGAAGAAAAAAGAACAGTTCCTTCCGGAACTATCCTAGCAGCGCATCCATTCAAACCTGCTTTCGTGATGCATTCACGCGTTTTACTTACAATTGAAATTCCTTCATCTGGCATAGGCAGGTCGGTAGGTGTAACCCAAGGAATGTCACCGCCCCAGAATTCAGGATTACCACGTGACGGAGTGCTGCCACCGGATAATTGTGTAACTTCTTCCAATGGCTTCAAGGGCCAACGCGTCATAGGCCGCTCTCAAGTTTGGCATGCAGAGCGTTGCCGCGCCGGATAATCTCACCTTCGATTTTCATTACCTCATTGAGAATTTCGGCCGGCACGTCATGATCAACGGCTTCTGCCGTCGACGGCTTGTAACGGCCTGCTGCTAGGCTCCAGCCATGCTCCTTTATCTTTTCGATCGGCACGCGATAGCTATTTGGCCCCTCCTCGCGTGTCGGCCATTTCGCTAGCACGTCTGGAATATCGTTCGCCGCGATCGGCGTTCGCTTATCGTCGAGACTGAAGCCGTCCGCTGTCAGGTCATAGAACCAGACACTTTCGGTCGCTTTTCCCTTCTCGAAGATCAATGCGGCTGTTCCGACACCAGAGTAAGGGCGGAAGACGCCGCTAGGCAGATTGATTACAGCCTGCAGATCGCATTCCGTTAGCAGCAGTTCACGCAGTTTGGTCGCTGCGTTCGTGGAACCGAAAAGCACACCAGCCGGCACGATGACGCCCCCACGCCCACCAGGAGTTAGGTGGTCGATAAACCATTTGAGGAAAAGCAATTCCGTCGCGCGCGTGTTCAGTTTGTAGTTGAGGTCGGACAGGATGCTCTCTTCCTGCACCCGGCCCGAAAACGGCGGGTTGGCGAGTATGATATCGAAGCGCTTGCCGGGATAGATGCCCCCGAAACCAGTGGTCAATGGGTTGCGCATCTCGATGTGCGCCCGTTCAAGCTGGTGAAGATAGAGGTTGAGAATTCCAATCTTAACCATGTTCGCATCGTTGTCGTACCCGGTGAAGGCCTGTTCTTCGAGAAATTTCCATCGGGCAGGCTTGAGCATCGAGCCGTCGATGAGTCCGCGCTTTAGGTCGGCCGGCACTGGCGCGGAATCAGTGGGATATCGTCCCTTGATAGGGGAAACGAAATCCCCGTGTGTTTCCCCGTCAATTTCCTCGCGTGCGCTATCGCGCCCGACCCAATAGCCTTTCTGTCTCCTATCGGACGCCAGCGAGCCACGCGCGCAACCCAGACCGGGCATGCGCTGGGGAAAGCCTATTGGGTCGGCCGCTTGCGCGGCACGACGAACTGGCGCGGACGGTTCACCGTATAATGGACAGCAGACAGTTCTTCGCGCGGGCGACCGCGTACAAAGGTCGACCACCGGCACCGACTGAAGCTCGTACAAGCGCACGAACACTCGGCACGGCTCGGCGGCCGGCCTATGCACACGGAGTATCCGTATGTCGTCGGCACGCTCTCGTCAGGCGAGAGTGTCACCTTGCTGCAGTCCGACCGCAGGCGTCACCTCTACTGTGCCGGGCAGACGGGCACCGGCAAGACCGGACTGCTCACTAATCTCATGCGAGCGGACCTCGCCAGCGGCGCGGGCTTCTGCTTCCTTGATCCACACGGCGACGCGAGCAAAGCAATCGCCGCCGCCACCCCGCGCGAACGAATGAACGACGTGATCTACCTTGATCCGTCCGATCCCACCCACACCTTTGCCTACAATCCCCTCTCAGGCATCCCACGAGAGAGGCGGCCGACGGCTGCAGCCAACATTGTCTCGGCATTCGAAAACATATGGGCGCAAAGCTGGGGGCCGCGTCTCGCGTACATCTTCACGAACGCGCTTCGGCTCCTCCTGGACTCGAAAGACCAGACACTTCTCGGTCTCCCCCGTTTGCTCGTCGATGACGCGTATCGCGACTGGCTCATCAAGCGCTGCGATGACCCAGTCATCCGCGCCTATTGGCGAACCGAGTACGCCGCCTATGACAACCGCTTCCGCAACGAGGCGATCGCGCCGCTGCAAAACAAGATTGGCATCCTCCTCGCCAATCCGTTCTTGCGCTCCATCCTCTGCCAGCGCGCATCCACTATCGACGTGCGCCGCGCGATGGACGGCGGACGCGTTCTCATCATCAACCTTTCCAAGGGGAGCCTGGGCGCGGAGCCGGCGCACCTTCTCGGTGCGCTCCTCATCACCGCATTCGCGCAAGCGGCCGAGGCGCGACAGGATACCCCCGAAGAAAAGCGGGGCGACTTCACCCTGTATGTTGACGAGTTCCAGAACTTCGCGACCGAGAGCTTTACTTCGATCTTGAGCGAGGCCCGCAAGTGGAGGCTATCCTTGGTGTGCGCGAACCAACATGTGCGCCAGCTACCTGAACCGCTGCAGCACGCTATCTTCGGCAACGCCGGGACGATCATTGTCTTTCGCGTCGGAGCGCAAGATGCCGGTCTCCTGGCCGACGAACTCGGACTCAAGCATCGAACGATGCTCGCTCAGACCGACAACTTCAAAGCATGGGCGCGCCTTATGCGGCGGGGCATTCCAACCGATGCGAAACTCATCCATATGCTGCCGCCACCCGAGCCCGGAGATCGGTTCGCATCAGTCGTCGCGGCTAGCCGAGCTCGTTATACAGTGCCGCGTGAAATCGTGGACAAGCAGATCGGCACCTTCTTCCCGAAGACACCTCCCGCGCGAGGAGGGCGAAGACGATATCGTAATCCGGACGCTTGACCGGTCGCATATCCGGGCGCACGTTCGGCGCATGCGCGTCTCAGTCTCCCACGATGACATCGTGGTGCGGAAAGGGTTCCTCGGCCGCGAGACCCGATACCGCGTCACGGCATACATCGACTTTTCGCATGAAGAAAAGGCGATCATTCAGCGATTCACGTTGGGTCGTCACGAGGCATACACGCCCAAAGAAGCGATCGACTTCCCCAACTTCACATTCACCATCAACGATTTACTCTACAAGCGTCCGCACGTCCGCATCTTCCCCACTGTGCTGTCGGCACGTCTCTTCGAGCAGGAGCTCGCCGAGCAAATCCTTCCGCGCGTCAAAAGTTACATCCTCGGCAACGCCGGCGCGCGGCATTCATCGAGCTACGAGATATGATCTCCCGCGTCTTCATCGACAGCCATCGCAACGCCCCCGCGACGGTGCGGCAGCAGGCGCAGAAAAAGAATGCCGCGCTCTACGACAAAGCGCGCTCCCTTCTTGCGAAGGCTCAGCTGCCGAGCGCCACGGATTTCGGAGAGCGTGTCGCCGCGGGCGCACCGGCGCATCTGCATCCAGTGCTCTGCGATATCGCGGCGCAGTTGTACCAAGCAGAGGGCTTCGACCCTGGCTCCGTCCCCGCTCCCCCGCCCATTCCCGAGAGCATCGAAGCCGCGCGATACCGCGACGACCTCTCGGCCTTGATCGACCGGATTGCAGACCCGAACCATATCGAGCGCTTCGAAACTGCAGTCACGCGAGTGATGCAGTTGATCGTGGATTCGGTGCCGCGGATCCAGGAGGGGCCATTTACGGTCGGGCTCCTCGACGTAGTGCCGGAGGCAGGACGATTGATCGAGCAGGTTGCTGAGCACCTGTCCCCTGTCTCGAAGGCATTCCGCGATCAGTACGATGAGAACCGCTGTGCGATCTCACATCTCCCCTTCACCAAGGAGGGCCGCGCGTCGCCAAAGCTGGTCCGCCCGTCTGCATATAGCGGCCCCGCGCGCGAGGCAGTCGAAGCCTTCTTCAAAGGCACGCCGCTCTCCGCGATCGCAGACGCGCGCCTACCGTTCGACTTCCCTGAAGCGCAGCGCGGCGAGCATTGGCACCTCTTAGGCGGGAGCGGACACGGAAAAACTCAGACACTTAGCCGCATCATTATCAATGACTTGTCGAAGCCTAATCCACCGGCTCTCATCATCATCGACAGTCAGAATCAGATGCTCCGGCAGATTCAGCGCCTGTCGCTCTTCGATCCGGATTCGGGGCCGCTCACTGACCGGCTCGTCATCATAGACCCGGAAGATGATGCGTCGCCGGCGCTCAACATGTTCGCGATGACGAATACGCGTCTTGGCGGCTATTCCCGCGTCAATAGAGAAATCGTCGAAGGCGATATCCTGCAACTCTTCAATTACATATTTGCGTCACTTGCGTCAGAGCTCTCGACGCAGATGGGAACCGCGTTTGCGTATGTTACGCGATTGATGCTTTCGATACGGCCGACTGCTACGATCCACACACTCTTGGATTTTCTTGAAGAGGACGTGAGACGTGCCGACCAGAGCAAATACTTTGAGCACATCGCTGCACTAGATTCGACAGCTCGCGGCTTTTTTGAGAAGCAGTTCTACAAGAACGCGACATTCGTCCAGACGCGGTCTTCGCTTGCCCGACGCCTTCATGACGTGATCAAGACGCCCGCCTTCGAGCGCATGTTCGCGGCACGCCAGAACAGGCTTTCGATGTTTGAGGCAATTCAGCGCAAGAGCATCATCTGCGTCAATACAAGCGATGCTTTGCTCAAGGACGCCTCACCCCTTTTCGGCCGCTATATGATCGCCTCGACGATGGCGGCCATCTTCGAGCGAGTCGCCATACCTAAAACAGAATGGCATCAAGCCTATCTAGTTATAGATGAGGCTGCCTCGTATTTCGATGAAAGCCTCGAAAAACTCCTACGAAAAGCACGCCAGTACAAGCTTGGCGTTCTCTTCGCGCACCAGCTCATGGATGATCTCAAGAGCTCGATGCGGGGGCACGTGTCCTCGAATACAAGCATCAAGATGTGCGGAGGAATCGGCGCAGGCGACGCGCGGCAGCTCGCCAGTGATTTCCGCTGCAGCCCGGATTTCCTCCTTTCACAGATCAAAGACAACCGCGTTCCAGAAAATCCGCAGTGGTCAAACTGGGCTTGTTATATTCAGAACCTTACTCCGCGCGCCGTGTCCTTACGAGTCCCATTCCATGCACTACGCGATGCACCGAAGATGAGCGAGGCAAGCTACCAGGAGCTTCTCGAACGCAATCGCGCGCACTATGCGGCAGACACAGCACCCGAACCTTCTGCACCCGAAGCTCCGGCTTCCCCCACTGCGCCGGACGCCACATCTTCCGCTTCCCTATCTACAGGCACGCCACCCCGCTCATCCAAGACACGCCCACGCCGCGATCCCGACGCCTAACCCGAACTCGCCTATGACGCACGTGGAGTGTTCGGCCGCACCTGCCAAGTGATACAATTTTTTCAGCGTACACCGTATCGCCCCATTGCTCACCGCTCCTCACCCTGTCGCGTGGCTCCCGTTTACTTCAGCGACGATCTGCTGTTGTACGCTCGTTCATGAGCTCGACATCCTCTAGGAAAAATCGCTCGCGCTCCGTGCCGACTCCGAACGGCCGCCGCATGGCGATTACCCCCAATGACATCTACGGCGTTTTCGAGCCACTCAGCCGTCACGGGCAACTTACGACCAAGCAGCTCGTGGCGTTCGACCGCCGGTATGCAAAAAAGACGCGCGACCGGCTCACGGCACTTTTCCATGATGAACGTCAATGGCTTCGCCGTCTCAGCCAAGAAGTGCAGTTTGCGAACTACGTTGTCCATGACGAGTTGCATCAATTGGGCGAGGACGCGGCGCTGCTCCTTATCGAGCACGGCGTCATCCCTAAGGCCGAGTGGGTGTTCAATTCAAGAATCGGCGGACATGCCAACACGGCGTCGCGCATCTTTCGACTCGCTCATGATCACATGGCCTCCGATATCGTCCTCGATATCGAGATCGGCGCACGCGAGGATGAAGGCGCGAAGTTCGTCAACCACATAGACATCATCAAGGCCGCGCCGCCGCGCACGCGCACGCTCAAGCATCCGCTGCGTGTGTTGGTGCCCGAGACCCTGGGCGCGCCAAAATGGATCGAGCCGGACGCGCTCTTTGCGCTCGGCAACCGCTACTTCGCGCTCGAAGCTGACATGGGCACCGAGAGTATCGACCCGATCATTCGCGGCAAGATCCTTTCCTACCGAGAGATCGTCGCCTCCGGCACGATCGACGAGCATTTCGGGATAGACAATCTCACGGTGCTCTTCGTCACAACAAACGAAGCGCGCATGCGCAACATCATGAGCGAGCTCGCTACGATCGCTCGCAATGGTCGTACACCGAACTTTGCCTTCGCCTGCAGACCCGACCTCGCGAATTTCTTGCAGGCACCTGCGCCGACGGGCTCGATGTTCGCGACAACTTGGGAGCGCGTGGGCTTCGAGCCGCTCACGTTGAGCGCAATGCAATAGCATGAGCCACACGTTTGCGTGTGGCTCCATTTTCACTCGTCGCGATCCTTCGGCGGAACAAGGATGAATTGGCCGTCGAGCGGCAGGAAGTTCAGACGAACGACGAGTCCTTCCCCTTCCTTGAACTGCCAGGCCGCCCCAATCGTCGTCATGTAATCGCTCTCCGGCGATTGCTTCGCCCGCGCATGATACACGGGTCGCGAACCCTTGGCTTTGTCCTCGCCTCGTTTCTGAGTCGACATGTGCACAACCTCCATCTCATGTGCCTCTGCCTCCTATACTACCAACAGAACAGAGAAGGAGGACGCCATGTCCACTGCAACACTCTCGTTTTCCGAACTAAAGGAACGCGTGAATATCGAACAAGTGCTGCCCCTCGTGGGCATATCCTTGAAGAAACACGGCACACAACTTCGTGGGGCGTGCCCCATTTGCAAAGACGGCGGCGACAGAGCTTTTGTCGTCACGCCCGCCAAGGGTCTGTACTATTGCTTCGGCAAGTGCCGGACGGGCGGCGACATGATTTCCCTCGTCGCTCGTATCCGGAGTTGCACGGTGCGGGAGGCGGCTGAATTCATCGCCGAGCGCATGGGTATGACCAGCAAGCAAACTACGCCACCGAGGACGGTTCCTCAGGACGGTTCCCCCCAGCCCCTCTCCCCGAAGGAAGGGCTCAAACCACTTGAGTATCTCGAAGCAACGCACGAGGCCGTGCAGGCACTTGGCGTTGCCGCAGAGACGTGCACGCATTTCGGCGCGGGCTTCGCACCGAAGGGCATCATGCGCGGGAGGCTGGCGATCCCAATCCACGACCGGGCGGGTACGCTCCTCGCGTACTGCGGCCGAACGGTGAAGGGCGAGACGCCGATGCTCACCTTCCCCAACAGCTTCCAGGCCGAGTCGGTGATCTTCAATGCGCACCGGATAGAGCAGGGCGATACGATCTTCGTCGCTCGCGATCCGCTCCAGGTGCTGCTGGCGTTCGAGCACGGCGTGACCAACGTCGTCTCGTTCCTCGGGGACATCACCGTTGACGCCTTGCATGTGCTCACCGTCCTCATGGACGAGAAGGACGTGCCGAGTGTCGACATCATCTGAGCGCCTTCGGGCGCTCAGTTTTTTGTCTGCGTTTGCGAAACGATCGGATCACCAATCCCTACGATTACGCGCCGCCGGTTGTACGAATCGGATCCGCCCTCGATGCTGACGCGCCGAGAATGATCGCAAGCAAGTGCATGACCGTCGGGACAAGCGGGATACTGCTCAGTACAGGAATGAAATCAAAAACGATCGCCAAGAATGGAAAGGTTACCAGCCATGGCTTATCGACATGTCTTCCGCGTACCCACGTAAGAAGAGAAAGCATTATCATGAGTGCAAAGTGGAACCAGAACTGTGGCGAAATCCCCGCACCGGTAGAATTCAACAAAATCGAGTTCGATCCAAGGATCGCGAGAAAGTACGTCGGTATCATGAAGAGTAGATAGAGGACGACATACACGGGCGCGCTTGCGATGTACTTCCCGACGGTATCCAGCGGTTTTGCGCGCATTGCCCCGAACGACGACGCACCCGTAACGTGAGTCGATATTTCTGGGCGCAGTTCGTCCGCAACAAGCGGTCGCGGCTCGTTCGATCCCGAGCTATCAGAGTTCGTAATGGAGACCTCTTCGCCTGCGGCTTTGGGCTTTTCTGCAGGGAAAGCGATTAGTCGGCGTTCAAAGCTGATCATGGGCCGCTTGCGCTGCTGGGCGAGGGTCACCCCGAGAAGGACTGCCAAGACGCCAGCAACACTGCCCGTGATCCATGTGGAGAGGGGTATTCCTCTCAAAGCCTCGTGGAAAGTCATGTTCAAGGTCGATGCCGTCGGCCGCGTGACGGTGTCGAGAGCCCTTCCAGCATGTCGGGTGTCAGGTTGAGCGATGATGCGGGCCTCCTCTCGGGGCTCCGCTTCACCTTGAGTTTCTGGGGCTTGATCTCTGCGGAAGGCTTCCTGCGCTTCTCGCGCAAGCCGCGCCTGTTTTTCCTCCCGCGCCATGCGTTCGTGAATTTCTTGCTCCTCGCGCGCCAAGCGCTGCCGATTCTCCTCTTCTTCGCGCTCGCGGTTCTGGCGGGCTGTCTCTTGAAGCGCGAATAGCTTCTCACGCTGCTGTGTAAGCCTATCGCGATCAGTTGGCTGAAGAGCGGAGAATCCGGCAGCTTCATCGCAGGCGAGAATTTCGCTTGGGGTGTCTCTGCTCGCGCCACCCGCCCCAAAGCACTTCCGCCACTGTCGCTGGAATGCCTGCTGCTCAGCATCGCTCTTCTTGCGCTCTGCAGCCAGGATCTCTGTCTCGCTTATATTGTCGCAAAAGGCTTCTGCGATTACGCACTCAAGCCCCTTCTCCTCGCATTCGGCCATGGCGGTGCGGCGGGCCACATTCAGATCGCGGTTGACGATGACGGCGTATTCGTTGTCGCCATCTTGGGCAGCTACGGCCACGCAACTCTTGTTGAATGTTCGCACGATCGTGCAACGCTGTCCGCGAGCACGACAATTCTGCATGGCTTCGTCTTGCGCTGCGGCACTTGTTCGCACATTGCTCGCCGCCCCTGATGACCACTCTCCCAAGCCAAACTGCCCGAATGCAACCGCCGCTTCCCCACGAGCGGCCGTTGAGAGGATGGCGAGAACCGACGCTGCGATCGACAGCAACAGAGTGAGACGCTTTGCATAGCGAAACATGCAGTACGCCCTTCATGAGAAATAGATGCAATATCAAAGAAGAACGAGGCCTCTGCGCCTTCTCGACGAGTCCTGCCGCCCGGCAACACTATGCCTGCCGATGCATGCGGGCAAGCTCGCACGCCTTGACTATCCCCCTCTCTCACGCTTCCCTTGCTCATTGCTGAGGAGAACTGTCATGCGCTTTTTCGCTTTCGTGTTCCTGCTTCTCCCATCGATCGCGATCGCCGACGACATCACGCCCGACAGTTTTGCAAATCGTCTCAAGGCCGACGCACTCAAGCTCACGGTGAGCAGCGTGCTGGTGCAGAGCCAGACTCTTTATATGCAAGGCACGCCCATGGGTGATCCGGAACCGCTCCCCGCGCGCATCAGCTATACGATCGAAAACAACTCGGGCATCCCCCTGGGTATGGCGATCAAGCGCACCGGCGTCACGGCCGGCCCATGCGCCGAAGTCGAGAGCGGGTCAGGCATCGAGCTCTTCGACGATGCGCTGGCAGTCCAGCTACAGCGGAACAAATCATTCCGCGATCGCGTGTTGCGGCTGGTGCCCGACAAGGGTCGCGTGTCCGGCACGATCATGATGGAGAAGTGGGGCTGCAAGCCGAGTGACGTGACCGGTATGACAACGGTGCCCGTGACGATCACCGTCGTGATTGCAAACGAGAATAACTTTCTCGCGGTGCCACTTCAGACCGACGCGCATCTGACCGTGCGCGGGAACTGAGAGCGTCTGCGTCGCAGCATGGCGAGCGCCGACCCCTACGCCGTTCTTGGCGTCGCGCGAACCGCGACCAAGGCGGAGATCAAGTCTGCCTATCGGCGGCTCGCACTAAAGCTGCATCCCGACAACAAGGTGACCGGGTCGCACGAAGCGTTCATCGAACTATCCTCAGCTTATGAATTCGTGCTCGCCCGCTGCGGCCAGCGGGAACCTCCGCAAGCGAGATCAGCGGGTGGCGCGCGGCGATCCTCCGGCCCATCCGGTGCTCCTCCCCCGCCGCGCGAGGAGACGTTCGAAGAGTTCATGGCGCGCACGCGCGGCGATCGCGAGCGCTTCGCCAAGGAGCAGGAGGAATTCTTCCGACGCATGCATGCGCGCGAACCTTTTCGTCTCTTGGGGCTGCGACTCGCCGGTGCCTTCCGCACTGCGGTGCACGACCTAGCCGTGTTATTTGGGCTTAAGCTCTGACGGATTGGTGTCGGGGCCGCCCGGACGAGCCGCGTCCCAGCGCGACGGGCGTCGACAGGCCACGACCACGTGTCGCTTGTCGCGACATGTCGCCGGCTTCGTGAAAAAATTTCCTTTTCTCACTGCGGCGCACCACGTCGCGTCGGCCAATACTCCTTATAGTTCAGAACGTTGTGCGCACGAGAAACGTGTGATGAATCAGATGCCTTCCGCCAGAGGAGGGCATCATGGACTCGACATTTCGTTTGCCCGACACCGAATTCGATGCCGCTGTCGTACGCCTGTCGCGGCTCACCGCGGGCAACTTCCTCGTCGCCGACGACGCGCCGCAAACGTATGAAGAGTTGATCCGCCAGGTCGAGGGGCAGGGTGTCTTCATCGTCTGGTCGGGAAGCTCCGAACAAACGATCTACTCCGACCCGCAGATCAACTTCGCCTTTCGCGCTTGGCACGACTGGTGCCATTGGCGTGGGCGACATGACTTCTCCCCTGCAGGGGAGATCGCGGTCGCACGCATGCAGCGCAAGCAGCTCATCGCTCTCTATGGCGACACGCCTCACACCCGCCTCTGGTGCAGGATCATCGACGCAGAGGTCGTCGGGCAGATGCTCTACCGGCAGCTGCACGGCGATTTTCCCGCCGACCAACGCGCCTTCGTTGCGACCTATTTGGACGTGCGCGCCATCGCAGCCGACACGCGGCATGGTCGCTCGGGCCGCCAGTCCTCTTGGTAAGGAAGAGGTCGAGAGTTCAATCCTCTCTTGCAGCACCACTCTTTTCCTGAGAAATCAGATACGGGATCGACCGAAAACCCGATTCGGCAAGTGCAGGCAGAACGAAGCAGGAAGCTTCACGCAAATCCGTGCAGAATCCGTGCAGGCAGTTCATTTAATGTTCCCAGCACAGCGACGGCGCACCGATTCGCGATACCACGCTACCAAGATCCTTTGCGCTGCGACTGCACCTGAGGGACGCGCCTCTACGGCCAGACTACCTACGGGACTCACACCTCATTCCCGTTTGTCGCGCGCCTCGCGCTCTCGGATTGCTTGGCCGCGCATCTGATCAAGGAGTGCCTGAATCCTTCCGTCATCTTTGCCAGGGTACTTCCCGCAGCCACATCCGTTATCGATTACGAAGGTTGCGCAGCATTCTTCGCAGACGCTTGCGTCCACCGTAGTGTTGCAATGAAAGCAGAACGGCTTCTCATGCCACCCGATCACCAGCCAATCCTGTCGGCATTCCGGGCATGGGAGTGTACCCTCAAATTCTTTTGGTGTGTCTTCCTGTTCCGCGTTCCAGTCGGGCCATCGCGAGTGCAGCCATTCATGCAACCGGTGCTCGGCCAAGGCCGAGCGCTCGTTGTACTCGAAAACTCGATTATTGATTTCTCGAAGTATGCTTGCTTCAATATGGCCGTCTAGTTTGCGCTCAAGCGCGAACTCTACAAAATACATAATGAATTTTAGCGACGCCGCGATGGTTGCGTTGTCTTCCTTCTCGCTGTGATCGTACCGGTGATGTTCGATCCGATTTCGGATTCTTTGGATGTCCTCGATAATCTTCTTCTCGTCGGCAGGGACGCCGAGGCCTAGGTTCTCTAAGCGTGCGAGCGCTTCGCGCACACCAACTGTCTGGGAATCGTCCGCGATCTTCACGTCGATGTTCTTGTAGATGAGAAGGGGGTTTGCCTGTGCGAGACGCTCCTTCAAGAACAGCTCAATCGCGTGGAACAACGTTAGGATCGCGTGCTTGTGGTTTGAGTAGCTTCTTTCTTCCAAAAAGAACTTCATGCCGATCCGCAGTGAATCAACTGCATTCTCATAGATCGCGCTCATATCGCACCTACCAGCACATAGGTTTAGCACCTAACACAGCACAGCAACGAATTGGTCTTGGTCTACCGACAATTAACTATTCCCGGCGAGCCCCTCCTCATTTTTTCTATTCACCAGAACCATGGGAGCCACTTTCTTCCGCCTGCTCCCAATCAGAAGCTAGGGATGACCAATCAGGAGGGACTCCCTCCTTCCGTAGCCACGTAGCCCAGAATTTCGGATCGTCCGAACGGGGCCGTTGCGACTTCGCCAAATCGCGCACGCGGACAAGAACCGGAGTCGGTACGGCCCACCCTAAAAGGATAGCCTGTTGAGACGGGAGGGTCGGCAGCTCCCCCAGGAGCCCCCCAAGCGCATCCGGAACAAGCCGTCGTACGAGATTCTGATCCACGTCGTTGACGATGCGATGCAACAAGAAGGAATTGCATTGGGCAAGAACAGTCGGTGACAATTCCGAAGGTCGCTGAGAGGCTAGCATCAACCCGAGTCCGAATTTCCGACCCTCCCTCGCAATCCGTTCGAATGTTTGGCGACATAGGTCCGCCGCCTGCGCGCTGGAGCCAGCGTCGGCGTCCTTACGCACGAAACTATGTGCCTCTTCGAGTACCAGTACTGTCGGAAGCGAGGTGCTCGTTGAGTTCAGATGGCGCTGGAGCGCCTCAAAAACCAGACGCGATATGACGGCGACTGCCACGTGCATGACATCCGACGGTACGAGAGAAAGATCGAGGATCGCAAGTGGCTCGGGAGACTGATCGCTGGGGCCTAGCAGGTTGTCCAACCAATCACTCAATGATGCAGCGCCATCTGTGTCGATCACTGGCCGTAGCCCCGAGTCTCCGAGCATTACCTGAATGCGGTTGATCAAGGGCTCGACATTGTTGAGAGCTTGCCCGCCAGTTGCGAGAGCGACCTCGCGGATTCTATCTGGCAATGCCGCTACATCGAATCGAACCGGCGCATCCTCACTGATCTCACCGTGAGTGACTGTAATCGGAAAGGCATCTGCTATCGATCGAAGCGCCGTGAGGACGGCAACAAGATCGTTTGGTTGGAAGTCGTTGTAACCCGACGAACTAGAAGACGTCCAATGACGTGTACTACGCACTTGCTCAACAGGCGCACGCAAAGCAACTATCGC
The DNA here is from genome assembly GCF_049675845.1 of Methylocystis parvus. Taxonomy (GTDB): domain Bacteria; phylum Pseudomonadota; class Alphaproteobacteria; order Rhizobiales; family Beijerinckiaceae; genus Methylocystis; species Methylocystis parvus_A. The sequence continues at coordinate 1,306,134 of NZ_CP187161.1, read as the reverse complement.
AGCCGCGAGATCAGCAGCCTCCGCTCCATACCCCGCCAACGCTGCTTGGTCCGTTTCCGTAAGCCCCAAGAGTCCTTCGAGGAGCGACCCGAAATCGCGTCGGCCCTGCCAACCGGTAACGCTTTGCGGCAAGTCAGCAAATAGCTGTTCAACCTGGCGGATATAGCCCAGATAACGTCTTATCGTCTGTGCTTTTGTCGCTGAGATAGATGAACCAACATTCCGCAGCTGCCGCAAGGAACGGAGCAACAATGGCCGCTGTACGCCCGGTTGAGCTGACGTAAATGCGGCCCACTCTTGCCCGTTCCAGAGCCACCCCGGTACAGTGAGAGGCTTTGCTCCTCCGGCACCGCCAACCGCGAACCGGCGTACAGGAATTAGTCCGTCTTTGAACGCGTCAGCGTATTCACCGTTTGGGTCGAGAATAATAAACCGTGTGTTGGTTGGGCCTGAGGGCACCCGTCCCTCGTCCTTCGCGGCCGCTGCTTCCAAGGACCAGCGGATTATCCCCGCCACAGAACAGGACTTACCACTCCCGGTGTTGCCGAGGACGGCAACATGACGACCAAAGAGCTTGTCGGGATGAACCCAGACGCGAGCATTTCCTGCAAATGGCGCAGTGCCGATTTGGACAAGCCTGTCATCTGACTTAGATTCGACGATCGACCGCAACTGTGCTGCGCTTGGCAGCAGGACAGGGTCTCCAACTGACGGCAACACGGGCACACCGCGCTCAAGCGCGTAGAGTGGCTGGTTATTCTCATCATTAGTTTCGCGGAACAAGGTGCCAAACGGGATGGTGACGATAATCCGAGCTGGAAATGGCAGGTCAACTAAACTTTCATCACGCTTGAATGACGGCGTTTTTGCAGGTGTTATTGAGATCTCCGCCTGCATGTCGGCGTCTTGCTCAGCGAACGAACGCAGATCTTGCTCGAACGAACCGCGGAATGTCATCACGTCGACCTTCTGCCCATCGGGGCCGACTTCGACAACTTCTCGGGTCACCAGGGTATCGGTGCCTTCCCAGACAGGAATCTCTCGCGGTGCATTGCCGGTTTGCTTGTCCTCGCCGGTGCCTTCATGCCCATCGCCAGCGTGTCCCGCCTCTCCAGCAGCGCCAGCCTTTCCCGGAGCGGCGTCCTTCTCGCGCGGGATCTTCAGTGGTATCGAGTAGTCATATTTTTCCTCGAAATACTCCGCGACGCCGCAAAAATCGAGAAGGAAATAATTCTTTTTCTCGTATTCTGTGTGGTCGATTTTGAACGTATATCGACGCGTGCCACGGCCTTTAATCTGAATGTATTCCGTCGGCGAGAAGATCGGCCGCATCAGCCCGATATTGAGAACGTCCCGACAGTTGTAGCCGGTCGAGAGCATGTCGACGGAGACGGCAATCCGCTCTTTGCGCTTACCATCGCGAAACTCTTTGGCGATCGACGACGCATCCTTGATGCGTGATGTAATGGTTACGGCCGACTCCGGCTGGAGCTCATTGAATATCTTCGTGAGTGTCGTCGCATGCGCCTGATTGACGGCAAAAACGATCGAGCGGCCCAGTTTGCCGGTCGGATCTTTCTGCGCCTCCTGTAGGAACGCCTCGCACATCAGCCGATTGCGCGCCGGCGTGAAGACTTTCCGCTCCAAGTCCTGAACCTTGAAATTTTCTTCCTGCTCATTGATCGTCACGGACCAACCGGAGTCGGCGAGCGCCTTGGTGGTGATGTCGGAGCGCACATCGAAAATCTTGGGCAGGCAGAGGAAAGGTCCTTCCGGATCTTTGACGGCGTCGACAAGGTCGTAACGGAATGTGGGGAATCCCGGTTTGCAGCCGAAGTAATGATAGGTGTCCCGTAGCTGGCGCGCTTCGAGCGACTTCGGGTCCTGTTCCCCGAGCTCCTCGATATTAATGTTTTTTAGATACGCCTTGGGGGTCGCCGTTAGCCCAACTCGCGTCGCTTGGAAGAATTGCACAACCTCCCGCGCGTCGCCGTAGATAGAGCGATGCGCCTCGTCGTTGATGACAAGATCGAAATAGAAGGGCGTGAACTCCTCCCTGTAGCGACGGTCGACCATCAGCGATTGGATCGTGGCGACGACGACCGATGATCCCAGGAGCTCGCCGGTGCGACGCGCGGTCTTGAAGATGACCGGCTTAAACTCCGGCAGGACGACGGCGAAGTCTTCCATCGTTTGCTTCGCCAGTTCGATTCGGTCGACAATGAATAGAACTCGCTCGGCGTTTCGGGTCTGCAAAAACCGACGGATGAGGGCGGCGCACAGAAGCGTTTTGCCGGTACCGGTCGCCATCTCCAGGAGAAACTTCCGCCCCCCTGCACCGTCGTACTGTTTGGCGATCTCATCGAGGGCAGCAATTTGATACCCGCGGAGTGTCAGGTCGTACTTCAGCTTGGCCATGTAATCTGGCCGCACGATCTCGCTCCCCAACGGCCGCGGGGGCTGCATATTTTTCAGCCGTACACGTTCGAGATCGTCGCGCGACGGCAAGCGCTCGATGCGATAGGCGTCGCGCTGATCGGCGCGCTCGTAATTCCAAAACCAGTGCTCGCGCCCATTCGACAAGATGACGAAGGGGGCCTTCAGGTTCTCCGCATACCCACGCGCCTGCTCCTTGGCGTCATACGGATCGAGCTCTTCCCGCTTCGCCTCAAGCACGCACAGCACGCGGCCGAGCTTATCCTTCAGCAGGTAATCCGCACGCCCCGAACCGGTGTGGAGCTCGAATGTGACTTGCTTCGGGTCGAGCAGATCCCACGCGCTGAATTCGAGCGCCTTGTCGATAAGGATGCGGGAGAATGCTTCGCTCTGTCCGTTCGTCATAGCAATTGATTCGGTGGGGGCTTCACAGTCAACTATACCACCGGCTTTTCCTACCGCACGCCTCGCCGCGACAGAGGCGCGACATCCCCCGCCAGGCCGGAATTGTGGGGATAACCCGGCGAGGCGTGGAACGAGCTCGGGTTATGATTCGCCCATGGATGACACGTCACGACATGCCGCGACCGGCCCCGACAACGACTTTACTCTGAGCATCGACGAGACCGTTGAACGCTACGCTCGCGCTGGGCTTCCCCGGACGCCGCGCAGCGTGCAGCGCTACTGCGCCAAGGGCCACCTCGACGCTCGACTGATTGAGACACCGTTCGGCGAGAAGTATCTCATCTCGCCCGCATCGGTTGATAAGCACATCGCCTACATCCAGGAGATCGCCGACTCGACGGGGCGCGACATGTCGCGACCCTTCGCGCAGGATGGCGCGGGCTATCCGCCGCGCGACACCGTACGACAAGAGCCGCCGACGATTGTCGACGAGCCGCGACACGTCGCGACCAATGTCGCGCCAGAGTTCTCGGGGAGCGACATGCCGCGCCCGCCTGCGACACCTGCCCCGGCGCAACACGACGAGGCGCGACAGGTCGCGACTAGCATTGCCGAGTCGCGCTATGTCGCTCGCCTGGAGAGCGAAGTCGATTTCCTGCGCGGACAGGTCGCGACAAAGGATGCGCAGATCAAAGAGCTCTCCGAGCGCAGCCGCGAGACCAATGTCTTGATCGGAGGATTGCAGCGGATGCTCTCTCCGCTCCTCGGATCACCAGACCCGCATAAGCCAGGACAGAGCTACGACGAGCGCTCGCAGCAGTAAGCGTTCTCCACAGTGTCGCGGCGTGTCGCGACCAGTTGCGCCCCCGCTGGGGGATATACTGACCGCATATGGACGCGGCTCCCGACAAGGAGAAAGCACAAGCTCAAGACAAGCTGTTCATGGAGAACACCTTGCTGCGCGTCGCCGGCGCGCTCTTCTGCCATGACGCAAAGCGCGCCGCGAAGAACACGGGCACCATCGAGCTCAACCGGGGAGTGAAGGAGAAGAACATCATCATCCGCCCCGATCCGGAACTCGGGCAGCCTGGTCCTCTGGCCCACAAGATTTTCGTCGCACTCGTCAAAAAGCACTCCGACTATGGTCGACCGATCCAAAAGGAAATCTCATTCACACAGCGTGAGCTTGGTAGGCTGATCGGCCGCAAGTCGTGGAGCGGACGAGACAGCGAACAGTTCTCCCGCGCCCTTCACGAAATCCACTTCACGTTCATCAAGGCGCACTTCCGCAACAAGGCTGGCCGCTTCATCGAGCAGTCCTTCAATATCTTCCCGGAGATCCTTTTCGAGCGCCGGGAGTTTTTGAGCGACCCGATCGAAGCTTGCACGATCACGCTGGCCGAGCCGATCATCGCTTCGCTCCAGGACGAGCACTTCACCTGCCTGAACCATGCTCTGATGATCAGGCTGGGCACTATCGGCCAGGCGCTGTACATGCGCAGCTTTTTCCATTTCGCGAACCTGTATGACGGCCGCAACAAAGCAAAGCTCAGCTTCAAGAAGCGCTACGACGACATCTGCAGCGAGTGGCTCGGCGGACTTAAGGTCCTCCAGCACCGGTCGAAGATCATCGGAGAGCAGCTTGGGCCGCACCTCGACCAGCTCGTGGCCGAAGGCGTCCTCGCCTCATATGCAATCGCCAAGTCGGCAAACTCTGACGACTTCATCGTCTCGTTCCGACCGGGGCCTGTATTCTTCCAGGACTATGACCGGTTCTACCGTCACCGGAAGCAGGGCGAGCTTCAGTTCGAGTTCCACGGCGAGCAGCGCGACATCAGCGAGCCGCTCCGCGTGGCACAACTTTTCGTCGCCAAGCGCACCGGCCAGCCGGTCGGCCAGATCGCGTCCTTCCCCTCGAAGGACGTAGCGACCGCCAAGGAGATCCTCCAGGTCATTCCGTTTGCAGAGGTCAGCGACTTCATCGACTACGCGCTCGCCGAAGCCAAGCGGACGAACTTCGACGTGCAGACTCTCGGCGGCATCCGTCAGTACCTCGCTGGCTACCAGGCCGCTAAAGCCTCCAGAAGGACGGCTAAGGCACAGCAGACATGCGCAGCGCAAGAACGGCAGACCGAAGACGAAAAGACAGCCTACGAGGCGTATAGGCGGAAAGAGGCGCGACGCATCCTCGCGACTCTGACCGCCGAAGAGCAGGCGGAAATCGACGCCGAAGCGACCACCAGGGCGGCGGCATTCTCAGGCTCGCTCCGGAAAATCATGACCGAGCGCAAGCGCGAAGAGATCGTGATCGAGCGTTACAGCGACTCGATTCCGTGCCTGGAAGAGTGGCGAGCCAGCCGGTAACGGAGTCCCAAAGGGGTGGGGGGTTTGACCGAAAACTGCGTGGGCGCAGGCCGGCAGGGTGGGTGTTTTGACCGAAAAAACGACCCGCCTAGCTGCCGTCGGATGGGTGTTTTCACCGAAGAGAGTGGGTGTTTTGACCGAAAAAGGTGGGTGTTTTGACCGAAAAAATCAAAGGCCGAAATCGGCGTTTCGTCGCTCCAGTCCTCGCTCGTTTGAAACCGACTCCGGCTCTCTAATATGTATTTAATATATTCAACACAGCGTGTGGCTTTGAAAGAAGGAGGAATCCGCCGCCATCCAGGTATCTACGAGGCAATCACCCGTTTGTACCCCTTGAATTGCGTTTATGCGAAAAGCTCCCCCGGACGGGCGTACGGGCGCGACAGGTCTCCGCGCCGCGACACGTCGCGACAGGACAGGAGAAGCCGCGGCGTCGCGATCTCCTCCGCAGATCTAGCCTTCGAGGTTAAGGGCGGTTAGGTGTTCTCGCCAGCCAGCCGACGCGCGCCGTCACACAAAGCGGTCGCAACTTCCGCCGCCCAGGAATCGCGATCGTGTGGACGTAAGGCCCCAGTCTCACTTCGAGAAGAAAATTTCAACACAATGAAAGTGGCGACTTGTCAAACAGACCGCCTGCTTCAAAGTCGAATTTTTGTCGGGAAAAGCAGCTGTACAAATTGCAGACGATCGAGAGCGGCGGTGGGGTAGGGGGGAGGGGTTGTGATAGAATGCCCGCATATGGACAAGAATACCGCGGACATTCTTGAGGCAGTGAATTTCATCAAGGATCACATGGCGACGAAAGACGACCTTGGTGATGTGCGCGCCGAATTGAAAGGCGATCTTGCCGGGCTGCGCACGGAATTTGAGGAATTCCGCGAAGAGACCCGTGAGAATTTTGCGTCGCTGCGCGCCGAAATCCGCGACATCAGGCATCGGCTCGACGCGCTCGAAGAAGCTGCGCGCAACAGCACTGGGCTCACGAAGGAGATAGATCACTTGATGGAGCGCATCCGCGCAATTGAGAAGCACCTGGGTATCCAACAAAAGATTGCAGCGTAGCAATCGGCAGGGAATGGCTCAACAGAGCCATTTTCAAGCGTCGCACAATATCTGTTTCGCGACACGAAATCCTAGAAAGTCAAGGCGGCCGCCCCTTTCATTGCCGCATTTTTGCTCAGCGCAGGAGCGCGCGCGGGCGGAAAAAGTAGCCGAATTTATCCACTCACCGCGCCGAATGCGCGATTTCGCTTGCTATAATTCCCGTATATGCACGCCATCGCCGCGTTCTTCGCGGGCATCCTTGCTTCGCTGAGCGGATTGATCGCGCCGACTATCGCCACCAACTCGCCCGCTCATGTGCGGACGACCCAGCCAGCAGCCGCAGCCCTCACGCAGACAGCGCCTGCCGACAGTCCTTTTAGCGATCCTGCGGCAGCGTCGCCCGCAGCGGCAGCTACCCCTGGCACCGCCCCCGCGCCGGTGCAGACAGTCATCACTCAGCCAGTCATCGAGCGCATCATTGAGCGCGTGGTGCCGCAGGGCGGCGCGAGCATATCCACAGAGACCCTAGCCGCAATCCTCGCGGACTTTGAACGTTCGATCAGCTCCCGTATCGGGCCGCTCAATCCCCTACCTGTCGTGATCCCGGCTCAGGTTGCCGCCAGCGGCAACCCCGGCACCTACGCCTTCTTCCCTGCCTCGCAACGCATCGACCAGCTCACGAACACCATGATCAGCACGCCGACGATAACCGGAGGCACGATCAGCAACGCGTCGATCAGCGGAAGTATCTCGGGCTACCTTCCCCTCTCGGGCGGCACGCTCACGGGAGCACTTTCTGGTACCGACCTCTCGCTCTCCGGCACTCTCTCGGCAGGGACCCTCGTAGTCTCGTCGCTGTCGACCGGCGGCGCACTTACTGCCCCAAACTTCACCGCAACATCGACCAGCGCGACGAGTACGTTTGCGGGGCCACTGTCCATTTTGGGAACTCCCGTCTTTAGCGGCGGCTTCCTGAGCTTTACCGCAAATTCAACCACCACCATCCCCAACAACACCCCATACGCCTGGACGATCGCCACTTCCACTACCGGTACGCCGCTTTTGAGCATCGATACTACGAGCGGTTCAGAAAGCGTGTCGTTCGGCTCCGCTGGCTCCGATGTGATCATTGGCTCCTCTGGCCAAGCGGCAAATCTCCTCTTCCAGGAGAACTCGACTATTTCAGGTATCGCTCCTGGCCGGACGATCACCTTCGGCGCAAATAGCGATATCCTCAATTTTGCCGTGAATGTCGGTTTCGGGACGACAACGCCGCTCTCGAACGTCGCCATCTCAGGAGGCGCGTCGATCGGCGCTGATTACAACATCGCGGCTCCGACCAACGGTCTCATCGTTCAAGGCAAGGTCGGAGTCGCGAATTCATCGCCGTTCTACCCGCTCGATGTGACTGGCTTCATCAACAGTGCCGCGGGCGGATATAAGATAGACGGCGCAAACGCGCTCTACGCTTCATCATCCGCTTCGTATCTCGTCGCCGTCGGCCCTGGAGCAGGAGCAGCCATTCTTTCCAGCGCAACGTCGAGCGACCCGACCTCCGGCCCCTACAACACTGCAGTCGGTTACCAGGCACTCAATCTCGCTACCTCCAGTCCTTATAACACCGCGGTCGGCTATCGTGCGTTCAGGAGCCTGGTTGCACAGGACGGCACATTCGGTGGCACTGCTGTCGGCTACCAAGCCTTGACCGCCAACACTACCGGAACGGCAGTCGACGCTTTCGGCTATAACACACTCTCGACTAACACGACAGGCAGCAATAACGCAGGCCTCGGCACTCGCGCTCTCGAAAGCAACACGACCGGGTCGAACAACGTAGCGATTGGATTCCGCGCCGCAAGTAAGAATGTCACAGGTTCTAGCAACATCACCATCGGCATGGATGCCATGCGCTTCGCGACGTCCTCTCACAGCAGCAACGTCGCAATTGGCTACTCGGCGGGCCTAGGAAACAGCGCCGATTACGCAAACTCAACGGGCAACGTTCTCCTCGGACATCAAGCCGGATACATGTTCGGCAATGGCTCGAATTACAACACGCTCATCGGGTATCAGGCAGGGTACGATGTCACGACAGGCTCTCACAACATCATCCTCGGCGACTGGACGACGACCGCGGTCGGCCCGACCACCGGCTCCAACAACGTCTTCATCGGTCAGGCCGTGCGCTCCGGCCTCTCGCAGAGCGGGAGTAATCAGCTTAACATCGGCAACCTCATCTTCGGCTCCGGGCTTGCGACGGACGCAACTCTCTCCACCGGCAACGTCGGTATCCGCCTGTCCTCTCCCACATATCCGCTCGATGTCTCGGGCGCAGGCCACTTTTCCTCGTACCTCGACGCCTCATACATTGTCGCGACTACATCCTCGGCCACGAGTACCATCGCTGGCGGCTTTACAGTTGGCTCTGCCACATCACTCTTTTCGGTCTTCAATAATGGCACCTTTTCAACCACCCTGGATCCCGGCATATCCCGCATATGGACGTTCAACGGTCAGCACTTTCTCTCGGCATCCACCACCAGCAACGTCGGAAATATTGCTTTTGGCTATAGGAGCGCTTCGTCGCTGGATAGTAGCGGAGGCACGCTTAACACCTTCATCGGTACACAAGCCGGCCAGGCTGCCACCTCCACCGGAAGCAACACTGGCATCGGCTTTCGCGCGCTTTCAAATGTGTCAGCGGGCCCGAATTCTTGGAACGGCTCAAGCAACACTGCGATTGGCGCGAACGTTGGCGCAAATATAACAACTGGCTTTTACAACAACCTCTTTGGTGTAGGAGCCGGAGCAGCGCTTTCCACGGGTGCCGCAAATACACTCATCGGTTACAACGCAAATTCCGCGCTCACCACTGGATCGCACAATGTTGCAATCGGCGGTCTCAACTCTGCCGTTGGCACACTGCGCTATAACGTCACCGGCAGCAGCAACACCGCGCTCGGCGCGGGCGCATCCGCCTACAACGCTTCCGCCACTAGCACGACAGCTGTCGGCTTTCAGGCCGCATACGGCAATGGCGCTCAGTACAATAATCAGGGCGGAACGGTAATCGGATATAACGCGGGGTACGGCTTCCAGGCAAATTCCGACTACAACACCTTGCTTGGATACCAAGCCGGTTACAACATCACCACGGGCAGCAACAACATCTGGATCGGCACCGCGACTTCCTCTAACGCGATTGCCAACCTCACCACTGGTTCTCAGAACATCCTCATCGGCAACAACATCTCGCTGCCAAGCGCGATCGCAAGCGGCCAGCTCAACATCGGCAACATCATCTTCGGCACCGGCGTCACGAGCACTGGCTCGACAGTGTCGAGCGCGAATATCGGAATTGGCACCAGCTCCCCTACTGCCCAGCTGCACACCACCGGCACCGTGCGCTTCTCCAATTTCGGCGCAGGCACACTCACGACAGACGCGTCGGGCAATGTGTCCGTCTCATCCGACGAACGCCTCAAGTCGATTGACGGCGCATTCACCCGCGGCCTCGCCGACATCGTGAAGCTCTCCCCCATCAGTTACCACTGGAACGACATCTCCGGGCTCGATAAGATGACACAGTACTCCGGCTTCTCAGCACAGAACGTCCAGGCAGCCATCCCTGAAGCTGTCGGATCGAGCACGAGCGGCTATCTCACCCTCCAGGATCGCCCGCTTATTGCAGCGATCGTCAACGCCATCAAGGAGCTCGCACTGCAAGTCGGAGATTTCGCCGACCGGATCACCACAAAAGAACTTATCGCGACCAATGGCACCTTCCAACACGTACGCGCCGGGGATGTGTGCGTTGATAGGTCCGACGGCACACCGGTCTGCATCACCGGAGATCAGCTGGCGGCTCTGCTCGCGGCTGCTGGTCAGCAGACAGTCCCTACACCCCTACTAACGCCACTTTCAACGCCGATTATCCCGCCCGTGATTCAGGTCAACGGTGCGAACCCCGCTGTCATCCAAGTCGGCGATACCTATGCCGACCTAGGCGCACAGATCACCGGCCCCCAGCAGGATATCAATCTTGGCTTCAGCACCTTTCTTGACGGATTGAAAGTCGACCAAATCCAGCTCGACACTTCCGCCACATCCACACACACGATCGACTACGTCGTCACCGACACCTTTGGTCAGACGGCGACCGCAACGCGCGTGGTGCAGGTGATTGACGCATTTCAATGATTATGTCCGCATGCAAGCTCTTGAGCATCCTACTAATCGCAGCGAGCGTGATGCCGGTCTTCGCCGATGCTTCGTCCGTCCGACTTAAAAATGGGCGCTTGACCAAAGGTACGCGCTTAAGCGGCATGAATAGGACATACGGCGCACCCACCCTCTCGACCATTTCCGCGGGCAGCCCTGCGGCAGCATCTGCTAAGATCGTGTGGCGTACGAATACTTCGTCTGATTCCAAGGTTGTGTACGGCACCACGACCGCATATGGGCTCACAGCGACGAGCAGCAGCATGGTCGGCGCGCACTCCACCACACTCATCCGCCTCTCCCCTGCCACCACGTACCATTACGTGGTCGTTTCAACCGACACACTCGGTAGAACGTCGACCTCGACCGACCGGACATTCACTACGTCATCAGTACGGATTGGCGTCGGCATCGCAAGTGCCCTCTATCAGCAGCAGAATTTCACGATGCCGGGTCACAATGATATTGATTATCTGAGCTCTCGCGGATTCTCGACCATTCGTTTGTATCTGTGCTGGCAAAAGATTCAGCCGAGTCTCAACACGACCCTGGATGCAACGTATGTCTCAGAAATACAATCACTAATGAGCTATGCTGCTTCACAGAACATCGACGTGATTCTAGATATTCATAATAACGGCCGCTACAGCACCGACTCTGCGAACTGCAGCGGTAACGCGACTGGAGACCCGATCGACAGCGCGCAAGTCCCTATCAGCTCTTTCGCCGATCTCTGGACCCGCATGGCAACGACATTCTCGGGCAGCCCGGGACTGCATGGATACGGCCTCATGAACGAGCCGCATGATATGCCGTCGAGTTCCTCGTGGCCAAATGCGGCGCAAGCTGCAATCAACGCGATCCGAGCGATCGACGCGACGACAACAATCTATGTCGCTGGCGATGCGTGGGACACGGCGGTAAATTGGGCGACGGTCAACCCGTCATTTCCGCTTTCCGATCCTTCGAACAGCCTAGTGTACGAGGCTCACGTCTATTTCGACAATGCAGGCGGATACTACCCGACGTCGTTCGAACAGCAGGGAGCGTCGCAGAATATTGGTATCCAGAGAGTATCTTCCTTCGTGACATGGCTCCAGCAGCACAATGCAAAAGGATACATTGGCGAATTCGGCATTCCTTCCGCCTCGTCACCGCAGTGGGATCCAGCCTGGCTGGGCGTCACACAAAGATTCATGACGTATCTAAAAAGCAATAACGTCGACATGTCCGTGCATAGTTTTGACACCTATCAGACCGGCGACTATATCGGCACGAACGGAATGTGGTCATGGGCGAATCCGTATTACTACCTGCTAAACATTGCTCCTGTCTCGAACGTCAATGACGCGTTTCCGCTCAACGAGTCCGGCACCACACCACTGCTCGATCTCCTCACAACGTACACCCTCGGGCACTGACGTCTCCGTTCAACGCCTTCATCATGAGCAACGCGGCACCGTGGCACGCACCGTCATCGTCTCCCTCGCCGACACGGGCAACCCCTTTGATTCATCAGCGGAAGCCATGAACGACAGCGCCTCGTCGACCGACCAATCCATCGCCCTTTAATCCGCGCCCACCGCATCGCGCACCCGTGAAGCGGTATAATGCTGCTTAGCAGCCTCCCCCTCCCCATTCGGCGCACGACTAGCGCGCGTCGATTGTGAGGAGGAGCAAACCAATGACAGGTTCGTTGACACGGAGGCGGCCATGCACATAGCCGCCGTCTACGAGAACGTCACCAAGTCCATCATTGCCGAACTCGAAGGAGGAACCGCACCATGGGTGAAGCCATGGAAGAGCGGCACGCGCGTCGGCATTATGCCGGCCAACGCAATCACAGGCCATCACTACCGCGGCATCAACGTCCCGATTCTCTGGCACGCAGCCGATGAGCGCGGCTTCCCCACCAACGCGTGGCTGACCTTCAAGCAGGCGCTCGATGGGGGCGGCCATGTCCGCAAGGGCGAGAAAGGCACGCAGATCGTCTTCACGAAGCGGATCAGCGTGACCGACGACGATGACGAGGCACGCCAGATTTCCATGCTGCGCGCGTTCACCGTGTTCAACATATCGCAGGTGGAAGGGATCGAGACGCTGGCTCCCCTGCCGGAGCCACCGCCGCCTGGCGCAGTCGAGACATTCGTCTCGGCGACCAGCGCGGACATCCGCCACGGCGGCGACCGCGCCTGCTATGCCCCCTCTCGGGACTTCATCTCGCTGCCGAATGCCAGCGACTTCGAATCAGAGCAGCACTATGAAGCGACCAAGCTGCACGAGCTTGTTCACTGGAGCGGCAACGAAAAGCGCCTCAAGCGCGACCTCGGACACCGCTTCGGCACGAGGGCGTATGCGGCCGAGGAGCTCATCGCCGAACTCGGCGCGGCGTTCCTGTGCGCACATCTCGGTGTGGAGGGACGCCTTCGTCACGCCGAGTACCTCGCGAGCTGGTTGTCGCTCCTCAAGGAGGACGACCGAGCGATCTTCACCGCCGCATCGAAAGCGAGTGCCGCGGCGGACTACCTGCGCTCTTTTTCAGAAAACGTTGAAGAGTCAGCATGAACAACTTCGACGCCAACAAGCCGCGAGCCCGCATATTATGCGGGCTCGCTTTCTTGTGGTACGCACATACGCGATGCCGATACACGTACGCTACATGGCTCTCCAATAGTTCGCTTCGGGCAACGAGCGAACGGTCGTTCGATAATCAGGGCAGAGACGACGAGTTGGAAATGTTCCTGGCTTCCTGCCAAAAGTGTGCGCGATCCGCGCTTCGGGATGTTTGGAGAGAAACAACCGGAGCACAAGAAGGAGATCCGCAGCATACTTCGATGCGTCCAGGTCGATCGCCGCGCGAAGATCTCCGACGATCAGCTTGCGTACGGCGATAGGGCCGCGCCACAAATTCAACGCATAGCTCGACAGCAGCGATCGATGCCTGGCGGAGAGGATTGCACCCGTGAAGAGCTCACTCGTTTCGAGTGCTGCGAACTCTGCGCATTCTTCAAGGGTAATCATGGGAATGCCTCCGCGTACGACGACCATCATTCATTGTTTCGTTATGTGCTGACCCCCGTGTTGCTCGCTGTTGCCTGCATCGCCGCACACAGGCTGCGCGCGAGCGTGGCAAAGAGCCGTCGAGGAATGCGTCTGTTCTACCAGGGCATTGTGAACGTGCGATGGCGTTGATCGCACGAAGTCATTAAGAAAATTTAATCGCGCTTCGATGGAACCCTCGCTTCTACCGTCCCGCTCGTGGAGGTACCGGCACCCACGCACGTTCGCCCCGCACGCCGTGCAGACGAACAAGCGCTCGCGGACTCCGTGCACCACACTGCCGACACACGAGACGCCGACGGACGGCTGATACGAAGCCGTCCGCTCCATGTTGCTCAACCAACGCGAGCACATCGACTTGCGATAGTCGCCGACAATTCCGACACTCGAACGCCAAACTCCCACGCTCGACGACTATCCGCAGCGTCCATCGATCAACCGGCAACTCGTTACAATCGATGATCGACATCTGCGCCGTATCACATGTTCCCTGTTTGTTCGCAAGCCCAAAAACGTCACAGAGTTTGTTGTTGGGGCACTATTTTTCGCTTCCATATCCAAGTGCATTGTTGATCGCGATAGCAGGCGGTGCACCACCGCGAACGGTTTCGTCAGTCGCTTTTGGGACTACAGAGAATGTCCCCCCTCACGGAGGACACGCCATATGACGAACATCGAAGACCGCATCGCGCTCGCAAAGGAGCTCATCCGCAAGCGCGAGGAGATAGACCAGCAGCTCGCGGAACTTTTCGGCGGGCACGCGCCGAAGAAGCAGAAGTGCTCGATTTGCGGAAGCACCGAGCACACCGCGCGCACTTGCCCGCAGAAGGCTCAGTCGGAAAGACCGTCGCAGCCGGCGACCGCAGCCATCCCGACCTCATTCGACGCGCTGTCGCGCCTCACGGCAAGCGACCAGGAGCACGTGACTATTTGACGTTCAGACGCCCTCGCTGCCGACGCGCGGCGAGGGCGGTTTTCAATCGCTCATTTGATCTACGAGGACGTCGACGACCTCATTGCATGCGACCACCTGGTTCGCGTCGCCGGCACCCGCGATCGTGAATCCCCGCCGGTCGCAGTTCAGCTTCACGACCCCGCCCGAGTAGACAGTCACGGCTCCGCCGAAGACTGACACGTGCGCTCGCTTCCCCGTGGGTATGCGGAAGAGTGGGCTGCTCTGGCCTGGCTCAAGGTGGAACGAGCTTCCCTGCGCGACCACCTGCGGCAGTACCGCGGGCGTTGAGACTGCCGCAGGCTTCGGTGCCACGCGTGGCGCAGGACGGGCAGGGGCCTCGGGAATTGCATCTGCCATACCGGAACTGCTGCTGTTATCTCGTACGCCCCCCGTCTCCCTTGAGACCGGCGCGGCCGGGTCGCTCGAAAACGCGAGCCGCGCCCCCAAGATCAGGACGCCAACGAAGCAGACCACCGCCGCGCCGGAAAAGAGGAGGCGCAGCCCGTCCTGGATCGCCCCGTATGCGAGGACGGAAAACAAGAAGAGGAGCAGTGTGAACACGATGGTCAGGAAGACGAGCATGTCCCGAGCGTAGCCATCACGAGGACGTGAGTCGATGGCCGTCAGTCTCAGACCTTCTCTCGTGCATTCTGCCACTGGAAGCGCGCGCCGATCTCTGCTATTTCGAGACTGTCGTTTCGACGCGCGATGGCCAGCTGTTTTCGAGACTAAGAAGAGACTGGGCAAAGTTGCGGGCTTCGTAACAGGCTGAAAAGAAACGATTTGCGGGCGTAGTTCAGTGGTAGAACGACAGCTTCCCAAGCTGTATGTCGAGGGTTCGATTCCCTTCGCCCGCTCCAACGCCGCAATATTCGCCCGCCTTGGCTCTGGATTCCCGCTCCTGCGGGAATGACAATGAGCGGCCTCCCGGTTAGAAGTCGGCCGATAAGGCGGGCATGACCGCCGCCATTCGCCAGGGAATTACGCTTTGACCGCCGCCACCCATGCTCCCGCCGCGCCGCTGAGCGCCTTCCGTTCGGGCCCGCTTTCGGGCCGCGTCCGGCCGCCGGGAGACAAATCCGTCTCGCATCGCTCCATGATCTTCGGCCTTCTGGCCGTGGGCGAGACGAAGATCGAGGGGCTGCTGGAGGGCGAGGACGTGCTGCGCACCGCCCAGGCCGCGCGCCAGCTCGGCGCCAAGGTCGTGCGCCATGCGCCGGGGAGCTGGAGCGTCTGGGGCGCGGGGCTGGGCTCCCTGCTGCAACCGACCGAGACCCTCGATTTCGGCAATGCCGGCACCGGCTCGCGGCTGATGATGGGCGTCGTCGCCGGCCATCCGATCGTCGCCCGCTTCGACGGGGACGCCTCGCTGCGCAAGCGCCCGATGCGGCGTATCCTCGATCCGCTCGCGCTGCAGGGCGCGCAGGTGCTGGAGCAGGCGGAGGGCGGCCGTCTGCCGCTCGTGCTTCAGGGCTCGGCCGAGCCGCTGCCGGTCGAATACAAGACGCCCGTCGCCTCGGCGCAGATCAAGTCCGCCGTGCTGCTCTGCGGCCTCAACTCGCCCGGACGCACTGTCGTGATCGAGGCGGAGGCATCGCGCGACCATACCGAGAAGATGCTGGCGCATTTCGGCGCCAGGGTCGTAAGCGAGCCGCATGGCGCGCATGGCCGCAAGATTACGCTGGAGGGCCGGCCCGAGCTTGTGGCGCGTCCGGTGCGCGTGCCGGCCGATCCGTCCTCGGCCGCCTTCCCGCTGGTCGCGGCGCTGATCGTGCCGGGGTCGGACATCGTCGTCGAAGGCGTGATGACCAATCCGCTGCGCAGCGGCCTGCTGACGACGTTGCAGGAAATGGGCGCCGACATTTCGCTCGACAACAAGCGCGAAGAAGGCGGCGAAGAGGTTGCCGACGTGCGCGCGCGCTTCTCGTCGCTGACCGGCGTCGACGTGCCCGCCGAACGCGCGCCGTCGATGATCGACGAATATCCGATCCTCGCGGTCGCAGCGTCCTTCGCCAAGGGCGAAACGCGCATGCGCGGACTCTCCGAACTGCGCGTGAAGGAGTCCGATCGCCTCGCCGCGATCGCCGCGGGCCTGAAGGCGAATGGCGTGGACTGCGAGATCGTCGGCGACGATCTCATCGTGCGGGGCGGGGCCGTGAGCGGCGGCGGGATCGTCGAGACGCATCTCGATCATCGCATCGCCATGAGCTTCCTGGTCATGGGCCTCGCGGCGCGGGAGAAGGTGACGGTCGACGACGAGACGATGATCGCGACGAGCTTCCCTTCGTTTCGTCCGCTGATGGAGGGCTTGGGGGCGCGCTTCTCGTGAGCTTCGTGATCGCCATTGACGGGCCGGCGGCGTCCGGCAAAGGCACGCTGGCGCGCAAGCTCGCCGAGCATTACGGCCTGCCGCATCTCGATACGGGCCTGCTTTATCGCGCCACCGCCTGCGCGCTGCTGGACGAAGGCCTGCCGCTCGACGATCTCCACGCGGCGGTCGAGGCGGCGCGCGGCCTTTCCCTTGTCGATTTCGACGAGGCGCGACTGCGCGCGCGCGAGATGGGCGAGGCCGCGTCGGTCGTCGCGGCCATGCCGGCGGTGCGCGCCGCGCTGATAGATATGCAACGCGCCTTCGCGGCGCGTCCCGAGGGCGCCGTGCTCGATGGCCGCGACATCGGCACGGTGATCTGCCCCGATGCGAGCGTCAAGATTTTCGTGACCGCAACACCCGAGACTCGCGCGCAAAGGCGCGCGCTCGAGCTCGCGTCGCGCGGCGAACCCGTCGACTACGCCGCAATTCTCGATGATGTGAAAAAGCGCGACGCCCGCGACAGCGGACGCAGCGCCGCGCCGCTGAAGGCCGCGGACGACGCCGTGACGCTGGACACGAGCGAACTCGACCGCGACGAGGCTTTCGCAGCCGCGGTGGCGATCGCGGAAAAGGCGCGGAGCGCTTGAACGAAGCGCGACGCGTCTTTCGCTTCGCGCCGTCTCCCAACGGCTATCTGCATCTTGGCCACGCTTATTCGGCGTTGCTGAATTTCACGCTGGCGCAGCAATGCGGCGGGCGCTTCCTGCTGCGGATCGAGGATATCGACCGCGGCCGCGCGCGCGCCGAATTCGAAGCGGCGATTTTCGAAGACCTCTCCTGGCTGGGCCTCCAATGGGAGACGCCCGCGCGTCGCCAGTCCGAGCATTTCGACGATTACGCCGGCGCGCTGGAGCGGCTCGACGCGATGGGGCTCCTGTACGCCTGCGACTGCAAGCGCTCCGATATCGCCCATTTCGCCGCCGCCCATGCCGACTGGCCCCGCGACCCGGATGGCGCGCCGCTCTATCCGGGAACCTGCCGGGACATGCCCCGTCGCCCCGCGCGCGAAGTGTTGGCGCAGGGCGGCGTCGCGCTGCGGCTCGACATGGCGAAGGCGGCCGGGCTGGCGGGGGAGGGGGTCGGTTGGCGAGAATATCACGATCCCTGCGATGCGATCCCCTCCCTCCCCCTTGCGGGGAGGGCAGGGTGGGGGGAGCCACATTCACGTTCGGCATTGTCGACCCCCACCCCTAGCCCCTCCCCGCAAGGGGGAGGGAGAAGCGGCTCGCCTCCGGGCGGCGGCGATTTCATCACCATCCCCGCCGACCCGTCGCAATGGGGCGACGTCATTCTGGCGCGCAAGGACACGCCTGCGAGCTATCACATCGCCGTCGTCGTCGACGACGCTCTGCAGGGCGTGACCGACGTGGTGAGGGGGCGTGATTTGTTCCAGGCGACCAGCCTGCATCGGCTGTTGCAGCGTCTGCTCGATTTGCCGGAGCCGCGCTACCGGCATCACGGGCTGGTGCGCGACGAAGGCGGCGAGAAGCTCGCCAAGAGCCGGGGATCAGAGACGTTGCGCGCCTTGCGGGAGGCGGGGGTGAGCGCGTCGGAAGTCCGCCGGCGCGTGGGCTTCTGAAGAGCCCGGCCTGATTGGCCCCCTCCCTGGCCCTCCCCCGCAAGCGGGAGAGGGGACGCTCGCGATCAGTGCAGCCGACGAAGGCTTCAATCCGCTCCCTCTCCTGCAAAGCGGGGGAGGGTGGGGAGGGGGCGGTTCAGCCTACGACGATGATTCCCACGTGCGCCCCCACACAGTCTCAGGCGCTCCGCGTCGCTACCTTCCAATCATCGGAATTCAAAAGCGGCGCGGAGAAAGAAAATGATCAACGCGATCCAGACCATCATCGACCAGGAAGTCGCTCTCGCTATCCCGGCGGCCCATCTGACCCCGCGGGCCGACCTCTATGCGCTGGGCCTGAGCTCATTCGACGCCATCCGCCTGCTGGTCGCGATCGAGCGCGCCTTCAAGGTCGAGCTGCCCCGTGAGATGCTGAAGCGCGAGACCGTGGCGAGCATCGCTTCCATCGCAAAGGCTGTTGCGGCGGCGAAGCCCGCGCAGGCCGAGATTCGCCTGGCGGCCTAAGAAATTCCATTCATTCGGGAACCCAGAAAATGTTCGCCGTCATCCAGCGCGTCATCGACCAGCAGGCGCGCCTCGCCATCCCGGCCTCGGACATTTCGCCGGGCGCCGATCTCTACGAAATCGGATTGACCCCATATTCCGCCGTCCGCGTGCTGCTGGCGCTGGAGCGCGAATTCGGAATCGAGCTGCCGCGCGCGCAGTTGAAGCGCGAGACCATGCAGTCGATCGAAGCGGTCGCTTGGGCCTTTCATCTCGCAATGGCGGCGACCGCGACGCATGACGCGGCGTAGCGGTTAGCGGCTCGCCGTCGGGGTCAGGCCCGTCGGACCGCGCGCAACCTTGCTGCTGTTCGGCGCCTTCGCCATCAGCGAGTCGATCCGGTCGCGCTCTTTCTTGAACTCCATCAGCATGCGGCCCTCGATCTCGCGCGTGCGCGCGAGCTTCACGCGCATGGGATCGACGAAGTGGCCATTGACCATCACTTCGTAATGGAGATGCGGCCCCGTCGACAGGCCGGTGGAGCCGAGGAAGCCCACAACCTGGCCCTGCTTGACGCGAATGCCTTCCGTGATGCCGCGCGCGAAGCCGGACATATGGTTGTAGGTCGTGATGTAGCCATTGGCGTGCTGGATCTCGACGCGGCGGCCATAGCCCGAGTCCCACTGGGCCTTGATGACGGTGCCGTTGCCGGCCGCGAGAATGGGCGTGCCGATGGGCGCAGCCCAGTCGACGCCCGTATGCATCTTGTAATAGCCGAGGATCGGGTGACGGCGCATGCCGAATCCCGAGCGCGTCTCGCCGATCGAGATGGGCTTGCGCACGAGGAATTTGCGGCTCGAACGGCCGTTCTCGTCGTAATAATCCACGAGGCCGTCGTCGGGCGTCTGGAAGCGGTAATAGCGATAGGTTTCGTTGCGCGTGGTGAGCGACGCGTAGAGGAGCGAATCGCGATTTGGCCCCGAGCCGTCCTCCGGCTCGTCATAGAAGAGGTCGAGCGAGTCGCCGCCCGAGACGCCGCGTTGCAGGTCGACGTCATTGGCGAAGACGCGCACGAGCTCGTTCACGATGGGCTTGGGAACCTGCTGCTTGAGCGCGGTCTCATAAAGCGAGTCGTAGAGGCGCATGGCGCCGGAATCGTCGTCGTCGCCCTCGGTCGCAAATTCGTCGATCTGCTGGACGCGCTTGGGCGCACGGCGAGAGACGGCGGTCGGCGCGGTGGGCGTCTGCACGAATGTGCCCTTGTCCGTCGCGGCGACGATCGATTCGATCTCATCGTCGTTGTAAACGGACATGCGCGCGAGCTGCATATTCTTGCCCGATCCATCGAAATCCGCAAAGAGCAGCTTGACGCGCTGGCCTTCGCGAACCGGTTCGCGCTTGCCCTTATAGGCGGCCGCGACGGCGGCGATGCGGGCCCGGGGCACGCCATTGGCGGCGAGAATGTCTTCGAGACCCTCGCCGTGGCGCGCCACGGCGAGCTTTTCTTCCATCTGCGTCGGCTGCGGCGTGTCACGGGGCGCTATGGTGACGTTCTCCGGCACCATGCGCACCTCGATGGACGAGAACGGGGCCGTCAGCGACGTGCCGGGCGTAGCGTAAGCGAGCGCCTGCGGATCAATGGCGGCGGCGCGGCTCGTGCGCGACAGCAGCATCTGGCCGGGCAGGGGAAGGGCCGCCGCCTTCGGGCCAGCCGCGATCGAGCTTTTCACCTGCTCGAGCACCTGCGCCTGCGCCTCGTCGAAAGAAAGCAGAGCGCTTTGCGCCTGGATGTCCACGGAGGACAGATCCTTCGTGACGAAGGAGACCTCCGCCTCGTCGAGCGCCATGTCCGACTCGCCGCCATTGTTCTCCGGCGCGCGCGGGTCGCTCACCAGCTTGAGCGGATTGAAAGCCGGCACCTCGTTGGCGAAGCTCGTCGGCGCGAGCGTCAGCGTCGCCGCCACATGGGTGAAGGCGCGTGTGCGGACAACTTCCTTCTCGCCCGATTTCGAGGTCGTCGCCGCTCGGAAGGTTTGCTTGGCGGCGACGACGTCGACCGCGCGCATGAGGCGGTCGCCCTTCTTGGGATTGACGACGTTTCCTTCCGCCTCAACTTGGCGAGGGGCTTGAGCGCGCTGCGGCGCTTCAGCGAAGCGGGTCTGCTGATCGAGCGCCGTATAGGCCGCCGCGCTGATGAGCAACGCGCCGGAAAAGCC
>NZ_CP187161.1:0-1277500 GCF_049675845.1 Methylocystis parvus | reverse complement strand
GCCAGCCGAGCAGGGCCGCGATATCGGCGCTCGCGCCGACGCCGGCGGCTCCCCCCGGCGCGCCGTCGAACAGGCCCATTGCTCCTTCAGCGATGATGATGTCCGCGCCCTGGCCCGCGCCGGCTGCAAGCTCGGCGATGAGAGCTGGCTCCATCGCCCAGCTATCCAGATTGAGGCTCTCGCGCCCTGTCGCGGCGGCGTGGAATGCAGGGTCGATGTAGTCGGGACCGCATTTGACGGCGCTGACCCGCATGCCACGCCGCGCCAGCGCCCGCATGAGGCCGAGCGCGATTGTCGTCTTGCCCGAGCCAGACCTCGCGGCGCCGATCAGCAATCCCGGCGTCGTCACAGGCTGCCTCTCGGCCTGAAACGCCGATCGTAGCCGGCGTCGTAAAGCGCGCTCTCACGGAAATCCTCGTTCGCGAGGGACGGCCCGACGAGGATGAGTGCGGCGCGCTCCATCGGGGCCTCTGCTGCTTTCGGTTCTATCGTTGCGAGCGTTGCGCAAATGATGCGCTCATCGGGCCAGGAGGCGCGGTAGACGAGCGCGACGGGACAGTCGGCCCCGTAGAAAGGCGCCAACTCTTCCACGATCTGTGCGAGAACGTGAATGGAGAGATGGATGGCGAGCGTCGCGCCGGATTGCGCGAATACGGCAAGCTTTTCTCGCTTCGGCATCGCTGAGGCGCGGCCCGAGGTGCGGGTGAGAACAAGCGATTGCGCGACCTCGGGGAGCGTCAGCTCGCGCCCGAGCGCGCTGGCGGCCGCCGCGAAGGCAGGGACGCCGGGCGTCATCGTATAGGGGATGCCGAGCGCGCGGAGCCTGCGCGTCTGCTCGCCGACAGCGCTCCAGATGGAAAGATCGCCGGAATGCAACCGTGCAACGTCTTTCCCCGCGTCATGCGCGGCTTTCATCTCGGCAATGATGTCGTCAAGGGAAAGAGGGGCGGTATCGACGATGCGCGCATCGGGTGGACAATAAGCGAGAACGCCGGCCGGCACGAGCGATCCGGCGTAAAGACAGACGGGACAGCGCGCGATGAGATCGCGGCCGCGTATTGTGAGAAGGTCGGCTGCGCCGGGCCCGGCGCCGATGAAATGGACGGTCATTCGTTATCCTCGACGCTGACGGCCAGCGCGCAGGCGGCGTAAGGCGTCGCGACGCGCGGCGCCAACAAACGGCTTCCGGGTCCTGCGCCGACAAGAGCCGCAGCTTCCGCCACGCTGCCGACGCCGAACATCGCTTGCACGCGCGGCGAATGCGTCGGCGCGGCGCCTTTTCGGGCTTTCAAAGCATCGAGCGGAAGAAAGACAAGCGAGGCGCCCAGTATCTTCGCGGCTTCGTGGACGCCTGGCTCGTCAGATTTGCTTTCCAGCGTGCAAAGCGTGACCTGCGAGAGAGGCGCGTCATGTTGCGCCGCGACCTCACGGACAAGTTCGACGATCGCATCGGCCGCAACGCCGCGCCGCGCGCCAATGCCGGCTGCGTATCTCATGGCTTCACCGCGCGCCATTGCAGCACCGCCATGCCGGGGTCGAGCGCATGGAACCGACCGACGGGCCGTGCGCGCGAGATCTGGAGATGCGTAAGCTCGCCGTCTTTCTCCTCATGCGCTCGCACAAGCAGCGTTTGCGTTTCGAGCGTCACGGCGTTGACCACGATGCGGCCTTGCGACGGCAGCGCATTCCACGCCGCTTCAATCCCCGCCGCATCGGCGCCTCCGCCGATGAAAATCGCGTCCGGCTGACGCAAGCCGCAGAGCGCTTGCGGGGCTGCTCCCGTGACGATCTCGAGATCCGGAACGCCCAGCGCCAGCGCGTTGCGCGCAATCCGGGCCGCGCGTTTAGGGTCGCGCTCGATCGCGATTGCGCGATTTGCAGGATGGCTCAGCATCCATTCGATGGAAACGGAGCCCGAGCCCGCGCCGATGTCCCACAAGGTTTCGCCTTTGCGGGGCGCCAGCGACGAAAGGGTGATGGCGCGGATTTCCCGCTTGGTGAGCTGTCCATCATTCTCGAACCAATCATCCGGCAGGCCGGGCGCCAGCGGGATGACGCGCGCGCCGGCTTCCGCGACGACGTCGATCGCGACCGTGTTAAGCGCGGCGACGCCGCTGAAGTCGAAAGCGTCTGCGCGCGCTTCTCGAATACGCTCGTTCGGCCCGCCAAGATGCTCAAGCACGACGAGGCGCGAAGCGCCCATGCCGTTGGAAGCGAGATATTCCGCGATCCGCGCCGGAGTGGTTTCGTCCCAGGACAAGGCGATAATGCGGGCGCGCGGGTGCAGGTACGGCGCGATGCGTTCGAAGGCGCGGCCGTGGAGCGAGATGAGCGCGCAATCCTGTTGGCTCCAACCGAGCCGAGCCGCGGCGAGCGAGAAGGCGGATGGCGAGGGGATGCAGAAGAGCTCGTCGTGAGCGACGTGACGCGAGATC
Organism: Methylocystis parvus; assembly: GCF_049675845.1. Classification (GTDB taxonomy): domain Bacteria; phylum Pseudomonadota; class Alphaproteobacteria; order Rhizobiales; family Beijerinckiaceae; genus Methylocystis; species Methylocystis parvus_A. Next base: position 1,275,065 of record NZ_CP187161.1, on the reverse strand, counting down.
AGATCGCCGACGCCGTAGAAAAAGGGATCGCCCGAGGCGAGCACGACCGTCGGATTGCCGCGATGCGCTACGATGCGCGGCAGCGCGTCGGCGATGGGCGAAGGCCATTGCAGGCGCTCCGCCTTACTGTCTCCAATCAATGCGAGATGCCGCGCGCCGGCGACGATCAGCGACGCCTGCGCGACAACCGCGCGCGCTGCGGGCGACAGCGCCGCGACGCCGTCCTCGCCAATGCCGATGATGGAGAGCCATTTCTCCATCATACCGCCTTTCGGGAGGTGTAAACCCAATCGCGCGCGCCTTCGCGAGGAATGCGACGCGTGCCGCTCGCGCCGATGACGACGAGCGTGGACATATCGACCTGCGCGGGATCGACGGCGTCGAGCGAGGTGAGAATCATCTCTTCCTTTTCGCGGCCAACCGATTTCGCGAGGCCGACGAATGTTTCGCCGGGAAGGAACTTGCGCAAATGCGCGAACGCGTCGGCGATTCTGGTTGGCCGCGCGCGCGAGGCGGGATTGTAGAAGGCGATGACGAAGTCGCCGCGCGCCGCATGTTCGAGACGCTTCTCGATCACGTCCCAAGGCTTGAGATTGTCGGACAGCGAGATGGCGCAGAAGTCGTGGCCCAGCGGCGCGCCGAGACGCGCGGCGGCGGCCTGCATGGCGGAGACGCCGGGAACGACGCGAATGTCGAGATGGCGCCATTCGTGCGGACCATCGTCGACCGCTTCGAACACGGCGGCCGCCATGGCGAAGACGCCTGGATCGCCGCCTGAGACGACGGCGACGATGCGGCCTTGCATCGTGCGCTCCAACGCTTCGCGTGCGCGGTCGATCTCCACGCGGTTATCGCTGGCCAGCCGCGTCTGTCCTTCGCGCTCGGGGACGCGTGCGACATAAGGCTCATAGCCGATAATGTCCTGCGCTTCCGACAACGCCTGCTGCGCCTCCAGCGTCAGCCAACGTTCGTCGGCGGGGCCGAGGCCGACGACGTAAAGCACGCCGCTCACGGACGACGTCCCTGTCCGGGCACGAGCGCCATGGAGAAATAGGGCGCGACGTCGTCGGGTTTCTCCGCGAGGCGCATGATCTTCTCGCCCGCCATCGTGCCGCGCTCGACATAGATCGCGCGCGAGAGGACGCCAGCGCGCGCCATGGCGCGGCGCAGCTTCGGGAAATTGCCGCCAAGCTTCATCACGACGGCGGCGTCGGTCGCTTTGAGCCGTTCCGTAAGCGCCTCTTCGTCGAGCGTCGCGGGAAGAACGGTCAACACATCGTCGCCCCAGGTCATGGGCTGGCGCGCGGCGGCGAAACAGCCAGACATGCCGGCGACGCCCGCGCAGATTTCGACGCGAAAGCGTCCGTCGAGCCGCGTGAACATGTGCATGAACGAGCCGTAGAGCAGCGGATCGCCCTCGCAGAGCAATGCGACATCGCGGCCTTGCGCCAGAACGGCGCCGAGACGCGCCGCGCTCTCTTCATAAAAGCCCGCAAGCGCCGATACGTAATCCGGCTCATCGAACGGAATTTCCGTCGTCACCGGATAAAGCAGCGGCATCTCTTCGCAGCCGGTCGCAAAGTAGCGCTCTGCGATCGTGCGCGCATTGCTGGCGCGGCCCGGCTTGCCGAAATAGGCGACGACCTTCGCTTCGCCAATGAGGCGCGCGGCCTTCACCGTGACAAGCTCGGGATCGCCAGGGCCAAGCCCGACGCCGATGAGTGCGCCCACCGTTGCGGCGCCCATCTGCGTCTTCTCCGCAAGCGCGCTCATTCCTTTTCGCTCGCAAGCGCATTGATGGCGGCGGCTGCCATGGCGCTGCCGCCCTTGCGGCCCTTCACGATGGCGTAAGGCACGCGGCCGTCCGCCGCCAGCGCCTCTTTCGATTCCGCCGCGCCGACGAAGCCGACCGGCATGCCGATGACGGCGGCCGGGCGCGCAACGCCCTCGTCAAGCATTTCGAGCAACCGGAAAAGCGACGTTGGCGCATTGCCGATCGCGACGATGGCGCCGTCCAGTCGGTTGCGCCACAGCTCCATGGCGGCGGCGCTGCGCGTATTGCCGAGCTCCGCCGCGAGCGCCGCGACATTGGGTTCGGCGAGGGTGCAGACGACGGCGTTGTTCGCGGGCAGGCGCGCGCGCGTCACGCCATGCGCGACCATATTGGCGTCGCAGAGAATGGGCGCCCCGTTGCGCAGCGCGGCTTTCGCTTCCGTCGCAAAGGTCGGGGAGAACTCGATGTCGTCCGCAAGCTCGACCATGCCGCAGGCGTGGATCATGCGCACCGCGACTTTTTCTTCGTCGGGCGTGAAGCGCGCAAGCTTGGCTTCTGCGCGGATAATCGCGAAGGAGCGCTCATAGATCGCCGCGCCGTCGCGGATGTAACTCAAGGCGTCGGACATATCGCTTCCTTTACGCGCGCCCTCAGCGCGCTTTCAACGGCGTCGATGTCGAGACCGCACAAGACCGGCGCGTCGTTCGCGCCGCCATTCTCGACAAGATCGAAACGACCGTCATTGGCGACGAGCGTCATGGGCGTGACGCCCGGCCTCGCGCAGCCTTTCGCGCAGCCGGAGACGTGAAGGCCGACGCCATCCTTCCCGGCGGTCTTTTGCGCCAGCGGCGCAAGACGCGCAAGTGCCGTTCGGGTTTCGCCGCGCGCCTGCGAACATTCCGGCGCGCCGGGGCAGGCGACGACCGCAAGGCGAGGATCGTCAGCCGATACGATCAGATCGAGCGCGCGGGCGGCGTCGAGGATCTTCTGTGGGGCGTCGACGTCATGCAGGGACATGAGAAATGCGCGCCAATGGGTTGGGGCCAATCCGCCCGCGCCATATGCTTCCGCGAGGTCCGCGAGCGCTGCGAGCTGATCGGCGCGCCACCGGCCGCAGGCCGCCCCCACGCCGACGGAAACGAACCCATTCGCTTGCGTTACGCCGAGCGTCGAATGCAGGGCGGCGGGCGCCCGCCATTGATAAGGCCGCGCCTCGAGCCCGGCTTCCCGGAGCAGCGCCTCAAGCCCGAGCGCCGCAACGACATGGCGCATGCGCCTCAGCTCGCCGGGGCGCTGCGCGCGCAGCGCAACAAAAGCGCGCATGAGTTTGTGCGCGGTCGGGACAATATCATCGCCCGCCACGATCACGCCCACATTTGGAGCGCCTGCGACGCAGACGGCGGCGTGCGCGGCGTCGATTGCTTCAATGCGCATATCGGCCTGGGCGTCAGCCAGAGAGACGTTGCCGCCCATGTCGATTGAAATGAGAAACTTCGGCGGCAGCGCGCGAAGAGTCTTGTCGCGCTCCTTCACGCGCGAAAGCGTTTGACCGAGGGTCGCGAGGTCGAAGGCGGCGGTCGCGCCGGCGTCGGTAAAGCCGTTCGCGATAATATCGACGAGGAAATCCTCCCCGGGAAAATAAAGCCCGCTTTCCTGCAGCCGCCGCCTTGCATCGTCCAGCGTTGCCATGCTCAGGCCGCGCAGTTGCAATTGCGCGCGCTGCGTCAGATCCACAAGCCCGTTGCCGCAATCGGCGGCGATCTCCGCCACGGCGCGCAATTGCGCCGAGGTCAGCGCCTGCTGCTTCGACTTCGCGCGGATAAGAAGGCCGTCGCCGCTTTCCATGGGGCGATGCGCGCTCGGGCACCAGCCCTTGATCTCAAAGGCCGGCGACATGATCGCCTCCGGCGCGCGTCAGAATGTCGAGCGCGCTGTTGCGGCGCGTGCGCCAGAGCCCACGCCCGAGCGCTTCGTTGAAAACATGTGCGATCGCTTCCAGCGCGCGCGGATTTTCGCGCGCGAGAAAGTCGCGCACGCCATCGTCTCCCAGGGTTGCGTCGAAGGCGAGATCAAATTGCGCGTCGCTGACGAGGCCGCTCGTCGCCGCGAAGGCGTAGAGATTGTCGATTCCTTCCGCGATCTCGGCGCCGCCGCGATGGCCGTGGCGCATCTGCCCCGCAAGCCAGCGCGGATTGGCGAGGCGCATTCGCAGCACGCGCGCGATCTCGTCCTGCAAGGGACGCGCGCGCAGGCTTTCGGGGCGCGTCGCGTCGAGATGCAAGATGTCGGCGTCGCCGCCGAGCATCCTGTTCGCCGCCGCGAAGCCGCCCTCGAAATCGGCAAAGGCGGGGCCGGTGAGCACGTCGACCTCGGCCATGTCCTGCACATGCACATGCGCGTCCGCGCGCGCGACCTGCGCGCTGAACGTCTCCAGGGCGGGCGCACTTTCGCCTGCGCGATCGAGCGCATGGCCGCCGGCTTCGAGATAAGCGCGGGCGAGATCGTCCTGCGATGACCACTCGCCGCGCACGATCCTGTCGCTGACGCCGAGGCCGTAAGTTCCCTGCGCGGCGCCGAAGATGCGTTTGAGGTCGCTTGCTTCCATGAGGGGATTGAACCCCGCGTCTTCATCCAGCGCCGCAATGGCGCGCACGGCGTCGTCGAAAATCGCGATGAGGCCGGGAAACATGTCTCGGAAGAGGCCGGAGACATGCAGCGTCACGTCGACGCGCGGAAAGTCGAGCTTCGCCTGCGGCAGAATTTCGAAGCCGATGACGCGCGCGCTTGCCGCGTCCCAGCGCGGCGCGACGCCGAGAAGCGCCAGCGCCTGCGCGAAATCCTCGCCTCCGGTGCGTATCGTCGCGCTGCCCCAGAGGTCCAGCATGATATGGCGCGGATAGTCGCCATGGGTCTGCGCATGGCGCGTCATGATTTCATGCGCGGCGCGGCGGCCGATGTCGTAGGCCGTCTGCGTCGGCGCATGGCGCGGGTCGACGCAGAAGAGGTTGCGGCCCGTCGGAATCACATCCGCTCGGCCGCGTGAGGGGGCGCCGGCGGGGCCGGGCTCGACGAAGCGGCCGGCGAGCGCCGCAATGAGTGCGCGGCGCTCGCTCTGGGCGCAGGCGTTGCGCACGGGGTCATCGTCCGCGCGACCGAAGACATGCAGCCCGTCGCCAATGCGCATTTCCTTGAGATCGCACATCCAGGCGTCGAGGCGCGTCAGCGTTTCCGCAATGTCGGCCTCACGCGTCACGCCGCATTCGGCCGCGAGGCCACTGCGCTCGGCATCGTCGAGAATGGCGCCCGCGATCAGCTTCGCGCGGCGCGGATCGAGCGTCGCGGCGTTGGCGTATTCGTCGAGCAGCGTCTCGATGTTCGCGGCGGCGTCGAAGAGTTCGGCGTTTATGAGCGGCGGCGTGAGATGGCCGATCGTCACGGCGCTCGTGCGGCGCTTCGCCTGAGCGGCTTCGCCGGGATCATTGACGATGAAGGGATAAATCAGCGGCGTCGGGCCGAGGACGACTTCGGGCGCGCAGCTTTCGGAGAGCATCACCGATTTGCCGGGCAGCCATTCCAGCGTGCCATGGGCGCCGAGATGAATGAGCGCGTCGATCTTCCGCGCGTGACGCAGCCAGAGATAGAAGGCGACATAGGCGTGGCGCGGCGGCCGCTGCATGTCGTGATAGGTCTCGTACCGCTCCGCCCGCGCGCCGCGGTCGGGCTGCAGCGCGATGACGAGATTGCCAGCGATGATGCAGGAGAGGCGGAAGCCGTCGCCAGCGACGGCGGGATCGGCGCTTGCGTCGCCCCATGTCTCATTGAGAGATTGAGCGAAACGGGCGGGCAGTTGGGACAGCCAGCGTCGGTAATCCGCGAGAGGAACCGTTACCGTGTGCGACGCCTCCTCAAGCGCGCGCACCACCTTGTGGGGGAGGGGAGGGCCTTGAGGGGACTCGGGGCGAGCTTCATCGCCTGATACGCTGTAACCTCCGTCGTTCAGCGCCGCGACGATCTCCGCCACGCTCGCTTCCGCGTCGAGCCCGATCGCATAGGCGCCGCGTCCGCGTCGCGCCGGATAGTCGGAGAGAATGAGCGCCAGACTCTTCTCGGCGTTCGCCTTGCGTCGCAGCTTGGCCCAGTTCGCCGCAAGATCGGCCACGAAAGCGATACGCGAGGGCTCAGGCGCGTGACGGGGCTCGTCGAGCTCAGCGGCGCCGCGTTCGGCGATTTCCTTGAAGGAAATGGCGCGGGTAAAGATGCGGCCGTCGACTTCCGGCAGCACGACATTCATCGCGAGATCCGCGCCATTGGCGCCGCGCGCCGATGCCTTCCATGCCTCGCGAGTGGCGGTCGCGAGCGCGACCTGCAGGACGGGGGCGTCGGCGCGGTCGAGCACGGAGCCGGTGTCGCGGCGCGCCGAAAAGGCGGTGGCGTTGAGGATGACGTCGGGCGCAAAGCCGCCCAGCGCCTGCTTTACGAAGGCTTCGCTCTCCGGCTCCTTGAGACTCGCGACATAGAGCGCGTCGACCGCGAAGCCGCGCGCGTTCAGCGCGTCGGCGAGCGCGACGATGGGCGCGACGTCGTCGGCGAGGTAGAGCGAGCGATAGAAGGCGATCGTGGCGCGCGGCCCCCTCCCCAACCCTCCCCCGCTCTGCGGGAGAGGGAGCGGGGCGCCGCCTTCATCGGCGACGCTGATCGCGAGCGTCCCCTCTCCCGCTTGCGGGGGAGGGACAGGGAGGGGGCCTTTGCAGGCCGCTTCGAACCGGCCTGCATTGGCGACCGGAACGCTTTCGCGCCAGGCGGCAGGCCGTCCCGCCAGCGTCGACGCATAGCCGAGAAAGGATCGGATATTCTCCGGCCCGCCATCCTGAAAGAAACGCCAGATACGATTGAGCGCTTCTGCGTCGAGCGTCGACGCCTGCGACAAACGCATGTCCTCGACCGTATCGCCGGGGACGATGGCGAGTGGAATGGCATGCGCGCGCGCGAGCGCTTCGAGCTGCTCGACGCCATAGGCCCAATAATCCTTGCCGCCGAGCAGACGCACGACGACGAGCTTCGCATGGCGCGCGACGGTGTCGAGATAGAGATCGACGGAGTAGGGGTGCTTCAGTTGCACGAGCGGCGCGCAGCGCAGGCTCGGGAGCTTTTCGTCCTGCGCATGCAGCCGCGCGACGAGGCGAAGCTCGGAGTCCGAGAAGGACAGAAAGACAATGTCGGCCGGCGTCTGGCCGAGGTCCGTCGCCGCGCCGGCGTCGTCGAGACTATGAAGATCGCGCGGGAGGAGATGCATGGCGCGTCACGGCTGCGCCAGCATGGCGGCGATGGCGTCGCGGTCGAGGCCCTTCTCTCCGATGACGACGAGGCGGCTCGCGCGTTCTTCGCCCGGCTTCCAGGCGCGGTCGAAATGATGCTGGAAGCGCGCGCCGACGCCCTGCACGAGAAGCCGCATCGGCTTGCCGGCGACGTCGACGAAGCCCTTGATGCGCAGCACGTCATGCGCGCGCGCAATGTCGGTGAGCTTGGCGACGAGCGCCGCCGGATCGCTGGTCGCGGGAATGCTCAGGACGAAACTGTCGAAATCGTCGTGATCGTGATCGGGCTCGGCGTCGTGATGAGACGGGCGGTTGGCGAGATCGTCCTCAGCCGCCGCGGCGAGGCCGAGCAGCACCAGCGGATCGACGCGGCCGTCGCGCGCGCGAACGACCTTCACGCTGTCGCGCGCGCCTTGCGAAAGCTGCGACGCGACCGACGCTTCTTCAGCGTCGTCGAGCAGATCGGTCTTGTTGAGAATCACGAGATCGGCGCAGGCGAGCTGATCCTCGAAGACTTCCTCGAGCGGATTGTCGTGGTCGATCGTTCCGGTCTCTTCGCGCTCCTGCGCGATGGCGTCGAGATCGTCGGCGAAACGGCCTTCCGCGACGGCCTTTCCATCGATGACGGCGATCACGCCGTCGACTGTGAGCTTCGAGCGGATCGCCGGCCAGTCGAAGGCTTTCACCAGCGGCTTGGGCAAAGCGAGGCCCGACGTCTCGATGATGATGTGATCGGGGCGCTTCTCATGCGCCAGCAGCGCTTCGATCGCCGGCACGAAATCGTCGGCGACAGTGCAGCAGAGGCAGCCATTCGCGAGTTCGACGATGTTCTCTTCCGGGCAGCTTTCGACGCCGCAGGCGCGCAGAATGTCGCCGTCGACGCCGACATCGCCGAATTCATTGATGACGAGCGCAAGGCGCCGGTCGCGCGCATTCTCCAGCACATGGCGAATGAGCGTCGTCTTGCCGGCGCCCAGAAAGCCCGTGACGATGGTCGCCGGAATTTTAGACGCGCTCATGCCGCCTCCGTTTCGTCGCCGGAAATGATGCGCCAAACGTAACCCGCGAGAAGGCCGGCGAGGACCCAGCTCAATGCCTGCACCGCAAGCGAGGCAGCCGCGAAACGCGCGGCGAGTTCGGCGGGGACGGTGCTTTCGGGCGTCGCGGGCGTCGGCCAGAAGAGATGCGGCGCGACGAGCAGCGCGACGCCGACAGCCTTGGCTGCGACATTCTCGAGCCGCAGCAGCGCGAAGAGTCCTGCGCCGGTCGCGGCGGCGGTCGCCAGCCACCAGATCTGCCGGCCGGCGAGATCGGTCTCCGCTGCGCCCGGCAGTTGCGGGGCGAGGCCGAGGCTCGTGGCGAGGCCCGTGGCCGCAAAGGCGCAGGCGCCCCAGAGCGCCGCGCGGCGCGCGCCGATGGCCTCGCCGGAGAACAGCATGCCGGCGAGCAGGATCAGCGCATAGCCGGTGGATACGGCAATGGTCGCGACGCTCGTGGCCGCCGTTCGGCGCAGGCCCTCGAAGGCCGGGCCCGCTTCGGCCACGGCGTCGTGCGCATGCTGCGCCGCCTCATAGACCTCGGCGGCGAGGATGAGCGGTGTCGTGGTGACGTGCTGCAGGGCCGCGACGGCGAGGCCCGCAACAATGCCGGCGATGAGGCCGGCCGCCAAAAGGCGCGCGATCACGGGTCGCGTGAGAAGCGGTCAGTGGCAGGGGAAGGAGAGCGCGTGGCGCGAATCATGCGCCGCGTCGTGGACGCTCTCGGAATTGGCGAAGCCCGCGCCATAGACGAGGCCGAGGCCGATGACGAGCGCGACGAAGGCGGCCTTCAGCGTCTCGATCTTCGAGGTCGCGAGCGAGCGGACGGCGACGGTGTTATGCATTTTAGTCTCCCTGCCGCCCCACCGGCGGCGCGTTCTTCCGACAAGCGACGGCAGGTCTCCTGGCTCCCGGGTTCCATCCGCGCCGCCTTCCCAAGCTCGCCGCTCAGTGGCCGATGGCGCGACCTTCCCGGTCACAGTTGCGGGGGCAGCCGCGGCTTTGGGGCGTCCCGCACCGCGTTCCCTTTTCGCCTTCTTGCGAAGGACCGTCGCTTTCACTCATATGCGCGCGCCACCTTAACGTCAAACGGCAAGGAATCGCCCTTGATGGAAGATCAGGAAAACGACGCCGCCCGCCGCCATCGCGAGAAGATGGAGAAGCGCAAGGCCGTGCAGGACGCCGAGGTCGCGTCGAAGACCGTCGCGCAGAAGGGCCTGCTGATGGTCCATACCGGGCCGGGCAAGGGCAAGTCCACGGCGGCCTTCGGCCTCGCCTTGCGGGCGCTCGGGCATGGCTGGAAGGTGGGCGTCGTCCAGTTCGGCAAGGGCGCCTGGCGCTCGGGCGAGCGCGACATGCTGGAAAGACTGGGGCAGGTGAGCTGGCATACGCTGGGCGAGGGCTTCACCTGGGAGACCCAGGACCGCGCCCGCGACGAGGCGGCGGCGCGGCGCGCCTGGGAAAAGGCCTGCGAGCTGATGGACGATCCCGAGATTCGGCTGCTGGTGCTCGACGAGCTGAACATCTCCCTGCGCTACGAGCATCTGCCGTTGGACGAGGTTCTGGCGCGTCTCGCCGCGCGGCGCGACGAATTGCACGTGGTCGTCACCGGACGGAACGCGAAGCCGGAGCTGACCGCCGCGGCAGACCTTGTGACCGAGATGACGCTGGTGAAGCATCACTTCGCGGCCGGGGTGAAGGCGCAGGAAGGGATAGAGTTCTGATCGCCGTGATCAGCCGTGGCGTCGCTGCATCCTGCCTGTCGCCAGTTCCCAGGCGCCCAAGAAGGATTTTGCGAGAGTTACGAGCGCGCGGCCGAGCGCTGAAGCCGATTTGACGACGGGCGTCAGCAGCATGCCCGCCGAGGAGTGCGGATTGACGCCTTCTTCCTCGACGCCATAGGTCAGCCGCGCATTCTTCTGCGTCGGGATTTCGAGCGTGCCAGCCATCCAGTCCCAAATGGCGAGGACGCTGCCGATATTGCGGTTGAAATGCTTGGGGTCGTTCGAATGATGGATCTGATGATGCGCGGGGCTCAGGAAAATACGTCCCCAGAAACCCGTGAAGGGTATCCAGAACTGGGAATGCTGGAGATGTCCGATCGTCCAGAGAAAACAGAGAAAGAGGATGTTTTTGCCATCGACTGAAAAGATTTCGGTCGGCCGGTTGAAGAGCCAGTGCAAAAAGCCTGACGCGCCCCCGATGAAGAGAGCGAGCATGTAGCCGAAGACGACGTTGTCGAGGGGGTGGTTCCGGAAATTCGTCAGCGGCGTGAGGATGTCTGCGGTGTGATGGAGCTTGTGAAGCTCCCACAGGAAGGCGACTCGATGCTTGAGATAGTGATCGACGAAGTAGCCGATTTCATAGGCCAGAAACAGGATGACGGTCGAAATGACCTTTATCTGAAGGTCCGAGAACGACGCGTCGCCCATTGAGCCGAAGGCGTTTGCGAGGATTGAATGCACGCCCATCGCAACACTGTTCGATGAGATGACAAGGCCGCCGATCACGGCCGGCATGAAGATGACGCTCAGAACGAAGAGCTTCAGATCTCCGTGAACGGAGGGGCTGAGTACGAATTTGCGGGAGAAAATGGCGCGTGACAAAACGCGCAGACTGGCGCGCCCCCGCCGCTTCATGCGTCGATAGGCAAGCGCGGCGACCCCGAGCGCCAGGGATGAGGCGAGCGAATAGACCGAAAAGATGGAGCCTGCCGAAAACAGTTCCGACGACACTTGTCTCACGGAAAAGCGAATCGCGCTGTGGAGGTCCATCGGTCGTTTCTTGTCCGGAAGATAAGATGCGGCGAGATCGGGTCTGGAAGGGAGAGTTCCCTAATTGTTCCGGGCCTCGGTCGGCGGCTCGAAGTCCTTGCGCAGGAAGCCTATTCGCGAGGCGCCGCCTTGCCAAGGCGCATTTGCGGAAGGAGCCGTTGGGGCGCGTTTCGCAGTGCGGAGCTTGATGTTGCGCATCGCGGGCCCCACTTCGGCGAGCGCGACGCCCAGCAGGATAAGAACGCAGCCCATGATCGCCGGGCCGCTCAGGCGCTCGGAAAGAAGCGCGGCGCCGGCCAGAGCGGCGAAAACGCTTTCGAGCGACATGATGAGGCCGGCCTCGGCCGGGGGCGTATATTTCTGGGCGACGATTTGAAGCGTGAAGGCGACTCCCCCCGAGAGAAGGCCGGCATAGAGGATCGCGGGAAGCGCCGTCGCGACCCCCTCCAGGGAGAAAGACTCGAAGCCGAGCCCGCCGAGGACGCCCAGCGTCGCCGCGACGCCATATTGCGCGAAGGCGAGGAAGAACGGGCGATTGGCGCGCTTCAGGAAGATGGGTACGAGGCTGATTCCCGTCGCCCATGCAATGTCGGAGATGAGCACCAGGCCGTCGCCGCTATTCCATCCCTCGAACCGGCCTTGTTCCGTCAGCAGCCAGGCTCCGGCAATGGAGATGACGCTCGCGATCAGGACCATCGGCCGGGGCCGGGCGCCCGTGATCATCCATACGATGAAGGGGAGGAGAATGACGTAGAGAGCGGTCAAAAATCCCGCATTCGTCGCAGTCGTCGCGACAAGGCCGATCTGCTGCAACGTCGAGCCCGAAAAGAGGCAGAGACCGATCAGCCCGGCAAGGCCGATATCCTCGATTTTTAGCGCCGAGCGCGCCCTTTTGCTTTCGAATAGGGCAAGCGGCAGCAGGGCCGCCCATGACACAAGGAAGCGCGCGCCGACGAAGCTGATCGGCCCCATGGCGGCGTTGCCATGCTTCTGCGCGATGAAGGCTGTTCCCCAGATAACCGAAACGGCCAGAAGCAATAAATCGGCGCGCAACCGGTTCATCAGGGTCCTGATTGTTTGGGAAGGGCAAGTTCTTTAGCCGCACCGCGTCGGAAACGCCTGTCCCGAGAGCGAATAAGCGGGGCCAAAAAGCGGAAGCCGACGCCCGAACAAGTCGAGAGCGTCGGCTCCAAATCGATCTGCGCCGTTACCGGGCGGATCGCCCTTCCATAGACAAGACCGGGAGCGTGAACCCCCGGCAAGTCGTTCGGCAGGGGTATTACTGGATCATACGAGCGGTCGAGCCGGTGCCAGCGGTGCCGAGAGCATCGCGGCCATTGCCGGTGCCGTTCGTGCCCTCGGGGGAGATCCAATCCGGAACCCACGTAAGAGCGACGACGACGAAGCCGACGAAAGCGGCAACCCAGATCAGCATCTTGCCGACGTCGCCGGAGTTGTGAACGTTGACGGCCATGCGTTTTCCCCCTGTTTGTGTTCATCCCACAGGCGAAGGTAGTACGGCGTCTGATCCAAGACGTCGTTTCCGGTGGCCGGCTTCCGGCCTCTACACCTTGCTTTCGCCGAGGCTCAACCGGAGAAATGAAAATGGCGCTTCCTGACTTTTCCATGCGCAGCCTTCTCGAGGCGGGCGCGCATTTCGGCCACCAGTCGCACCGCTGGAACCCGAAGATGTCCCCCTACATCTTCGGCGCGCGCAACAACATCCACATCATCGACCTCGCCCAGACGGTGCCGCTGCTGCACCAGGCGCTGAAGACGGTTTCCGACACGGTGGCCAAGGGCGGCCGCGTTCTCTTCGTCGGCACCGAAGCGCCAGGCGCAGGACCAGATCGCCGACGCCGCGAAGCGCAGCGCGCAGTATTACATCAATTCCCGCTGGCTCGGCGGCACGCTGACCAACTGGAAGACGATTTCCGGGTCGATCAACCGCCTTCGCAAGCTCGACGAGATGCTCTCCGCCGGCGCCCAGGGCGTCACGAAGAAAGAGCGCCTCCTGCTGACGCGCGAGCGCGACAAGCTCGAAAAGGCGCTCGGCGGCATCAAGGACATGGGCGGCACGCCGGACCTGATCTTCGTCATCGACACGAACAAGGAGCAGCTCGCGATCAAGGAGGCCAACCGCCTCAAGATCCCGGTCGTGGCGATCCTCGACACCAACTGCGATCCGGACGGCGTGACCTATCCGGTTCCCGGCAATGACGACGCCGGCCGCGCCATCGCGCTTTATTGCGACCTGATCGCGCGCGCGGCGATCGACGGCATCGGCCGCAGCCAGGGCGCGCTGGGCCTCGATCTCGGCGCCTCCGAGTCTCCGGAAGTCGAATCGGCGGTCGCCGAGGCCGACGCGGGCGAAGCCTACGCCTCGGCCGAAGTGTTCGAACTGCTCGCGGCCCCGCGCGGCGCGCCCGACGATCTCGCCAAGCTCAACGGCGTGGGCCCGCAGCTCGTCAAGAAGCTGAACGACGCCGGCATCTTCCACTACTGGCAGCTCGCCGCGATGACGCCGGCGGACGTCGAGAAGGTCGACGCCGACCTCAAGCTCAACGGCCGCATCGGCCGCGACGGCTGGATCGATCAGGCGCGCGCGCTGCTGTCCGCGTAAGCCTGACCGTCATCTTTCGCTTTTCCGTTCGAGGAACGCCGTTAGGCGTCCTGTCGCATAAACACCCGTCATCTAAACGCCCCCCGAGAGCCCGGAATGCCGCGATCCGACGCGCTTCCGCGGCCGAAACAGAAGGATTTCAACATGGCCACGATCACCGCCGCCCTCGTCAAGGAACTGCGTGAGAGCACCGGCGCCGGCATGATGGACTGCAAGGCCGCCCTGACCGAGACCGACGGCGACTTCGAGGCCGCGATCGACTGGCTGCGCAAGAAGGGCCTGTCCAAGGCCGCCAAGAAGGCCGACCGCGTCGCCGCCGAAGGCCTCGTCGCCGCGCTGACTGGCGACAAGACCGGCGTCGTCGTCGAGGTGAACTCCGAGACGGACTTCGTCGCGCGCAACGCCGACTTCCAGGCGCTTGTGAAGAACGTCGCCGAGGTCGCGCTGAAGACCGGCAAGACGGACGCCGCCGAACTCGGCGCGCAGGCCTATCCGGGCGGCGGCACGGTCGCCGAGAACGTCACCAGCTCCATCGCCACGATCGGCGAGAACCTCACCTTGCGCCGCGCCGCCAATCTGACGGTCAGCGACGGCGTCGTCGGCCGCTACGTTCACGGGCAGGTCGTCGACGGCCAGGGCAAGATCGCGGTCATCGTCGCCCTCGAATCGACCGGCGACAAGGAAGTGCTCGCCAAGCTCGCCCGCGAGATCGCCATGCATGTCGCCTCGGCCAATCCGCAGGCGATGGACGCCGCCGGCCTCGACCCGGCCGTCGTGGAGCGCGAGGCGAACCTGCTGCGCGAGAAGAACGCCGGCAAGCCCGCCAATGTGCTCGAAAAGATCGTCGATTCCGGCATCAAGACCTTCGCCAAGGAAGTCTGCCTGCTCGACCAGCCCTCGAACCATCCCGAGCACAACGGCAAGACCGTCGCTCAGGCCGTGAAGGAGCTGGAAGGCAAGGCCGGCGCTCCGATCGCGATCAAGGGCTTCATCCGCTACGCGCTCGGCGAAGGCATCGAGAAGCAGACCAGCGACTTCGCGGCGGAAGTCGCGGCGGCCGCGAAGGGCTGACGCGCCAACAGCCGATATCGCAATCTGAAGAAGGCGGACGCAGGAGCCTGCGTCCGCCTTTTTTGTTTCGGCTATGCGCTCGTCATGCGCGCGTTTCGTCCCGGGAATTCAAGCGACGCGGCTACGGCTGGATAGCAGGTCAGCTACGTTGGTCGGTGGGGCGGCCTCGCGCGGTGGATGGCCGGGACAAGCCCGGCCATGACGGCTTCGGCGCAGGTTGAAACCGACCGCAAAACCTTGCAGCGAAACATTTTCCCCACCCCCCGCGTTTGGCCCGACTGGCGGGGCGCCGGGAGGTCGCGATGCCTGCGCAGGAACAATCGGTCCAGGAAACGATCCGGGAAAACGTCTCGGTGAACGGCATAGAGAGCGAGGCGCCGCTGCCGGCCATGCCGATACAGGCGGACGGGCTCAAAAACCCGCGCGACCTCCATCCAAAGCCTCCCTTCGAGAAGCAGCCGCAGCCATGGCCGGGACTTGCGAGCAAGATGAATCCCGTCCCGGATCACGGCGAGAGGAGCTATCGCGGCTCTGGGCGGCTCGCGGGGCGCAAGGCGCTCATCACCGGCGGCGATTCCGGCATTGGCCGCGCGGCGGCGATCGCCTTCGCCCGCGAGGGCGCCGACGTTGCGATCAGTTATCTCCCCGAGGAGGAGCCCGACGCCCGGGAAGTCGCCGAACTCATCTGCGACGCGGGCGGCAAGGCTGCCACGCTTCCGGGGGACATTCGCGACGAAATGTTCTGCAAGCGTCTCGTGGAGGACGCCGTGAACGAACTGGGCGGGCTCGACATTCTTGTCAATAACGCCGCCCGCCAGCATGTTCACGAGTCGATCATGGAGATCACGACGGAAGACCTCGACTGGACCTTCCGCACCAATCTCTATGCGCTGTTCTGGATCACCAAGGCGGCGATCCCGCATATGCCGCCCGGCGCCACCATCATCAACACGACCTCGATCACAGCGTTCGAATCGTCGCAGCATCTGCTGGATTATGCAGTGACCAAGGCCGGCATCCTGAATTTCACCTGGGGCCTCGCCAAGCAGCTCGCTTCGAAAGGCATTCGCGTCAACGCCGTCGCGCCGGGGCCGTTCTGGACGCCCTTGCAGCCCTCCGGCGGCCAGACGCAGGACCATCTGACCGAGTTCGGCGGCGACACGCCGCTCGGGCGTCCGGGCCAGCCGGCGGAGATTGCGCCGCTTTATGTTTTGCTCGCCTCGGCCGAGTCGAGCTATGCGACGGGACAGGTTTTCGGCGCGACCGGCGGCGAGGTGGGGCCGTAACGCTTTGTTGAGCCTGTCGTGACGAGGGTCACTTGCCGGGGCGGCGCGCGGTTCGTATGTAGATTGCGCCCCGCCCAAGCCAGCAAAGAGACCCGCCATGACCGATCGCGCATCGAAGACGTATAAACGCGTGGTCGTGAAACTTTCCGGCGAGGCGCTGCAGGGGGCGTCGTCACATGGGCTAGACGCGGCCACCCTGGAGCGCATCGCGAAAGACCTCGCGACGGCCTCCGAGAACGGCCACGAAGTGGCCGTCGTGGTGGGGGGCGGGAATTTCTTCCGGGGCATAAAGGGCGCCGATACGGGCATCGAGCGCGCCCGCGCCGATTCGATCGGCATGCTGGCGACCGTGATGAACGGCCTCGCCCTGGAGCAGGCGATCGAAATGCAGGGTCGCCCCGCACGCTGCCTCTCCGCCATTCCAATGCCCGCGCTCTGCGAATCCTTTTCGCGCCGCGCCGCCCTTCATCACCTGAACAAGGGCAGGGTGGTGATCGCCGCCGGCGGCACCGCCAATCCGTTTTTCACCACCGACACCGGCGCCGTGCTGCGCGCGGCCGAGCTTTCGGCCGACGCCGTGCTCAAGGCGACGCAGGTCGACGGCGTTTACACAGCCGACCCAAAGCGCGACCCGAACGCGCGCCGCTATGAGCGTCTGACGCATGACGAGGCCATCGCCCAGAACCTGGCCGTGATGGACACCGCCGCCTTCGCGCTTGCGCGCGAGAACAAGATACCCATTATTGTGTTCTCGATTGCGGAGCCGGGGGCCATCGCCTCGGTCCTTTCGGGCGGGGGGCGCTCGACACTCGTTGCGCCATAATTGCGCGCGCCTTTCTGGCGCGCGAATGAAAAAACATGCCATAAGGGCCCGCCGCTCGTCGTCTGCTGAAAGCGTTTCATGGGTCAGATGGCGGATGGCCGGCGCGCGCCTCCGGACGCGCCGGCTCGACAAGACAGGTTGTGGAGATCATGACGGATAAATTCGATCTCGCGGATATTAAGCGCCGCATGCAGACCTCAATCGCGACGCTGAAGCACGAATTTGGCGGCCTGCGCACCGGCCGCGCCTCGGCGAGCCTTCTCGATCCGGTGCATGTCGACGCCTATGGCCAGCATTCGCCCCTCAATCAGGTCGCGACCGTCAGCGTGCCGGAGCCGCGCATGCTCTCCGTCCAGGTGTGGGACAAGGCGCTGGTCATCGCCGTCGACAAGGCGATCCGCGAGGCGAATCTGGGTCTTCAGCCGACGGTCGAGGGCCAGACCCTGCGCATCCGCATGCCGGAGCTGAACGAGCAGCGCCGCAAGGAGTTGGTCAAGGTCGCGCATAAATACGCCGAGGAGGCCCGCGTCGCCGTCCGTCACGTGCGCCGCGACGGCATCGACGTTCTCAAGAAGCTCCTGAAGGATCACGCGATCCCCGAGGACGACGAGAAGCGGCACGAGACGGAAGTTCAGAAGGCGACGGACGAGGCGGTGAAGGAAATCGACGCCGCGCTGGCCGCCAAGGAAAAGGAAATCATGCAGGTCTAGGCCCTTTGGGAGCGACCAGTTGAGCGCGACAGCGCGCGCCCGCCTCCTTTGCTAAGATCGGCCGGCGATTCGGACACGCAACGATGGCGGAAGGCGATTTTCTCGAAATGGCGACGACCGCCCTCGGCATAGAAGCGCCCCCGCGCCACGTCGCCCTCATCATGGACGGCAACGGCCGCTGGGCCGCGGCGCGCGGCCTGCCGCGCTTCGAAGGCCATCGGCGCGGCGTCGAGGCGCTGCGCCGGGCGGTCCGCGCGTCGATCGAGCTCAAGATTTCCTATCTGACCGTCTACTCCTTTTCGGCCGAAAACTGGTCGCGTCCGCGCGAAGAGGTGCAGAGCCTGCTGGGCCTCCTGCATCGTTTCATTCGCAACGATCTCGCCGAGCTTCACGCCAATCATGTTAGGGTCCGCGTCATCGGCGCCCGCGCCGATCTCGCGCCCGAGATCGCCGATCTGCTCAAGGAGGCGGAGCAGGTGACGCAGGGCAATACGGGCCTGACCCTCGTCGTCGCCTTCAATTACGGCGCCCGCCAGGAGATCGCCGCAGCCGCCCGCGCGCTGGCCGCGATGGTGGCCGAGGGTCGCCTCAAGCCGCAGGACATCGACGCCGACGCCATTTCCGCCCGACTCGACACGGCCGACATACCCGACCCGGACCTCATCATCCGCACCTCGGGCGAGCAGAGACTCTCTAATTTCCTCTTGTGGCAGGCGGCTTACGCCGAATTTGTCTTCCTCCCGATCCTCTGGCCGGACTTCGACCGCGCCGCCATGATTGCGGCCTTGCAGGAATATGCGCATCGGGAGCGCCGTTTCGGTAGGGTCGCGGCGCCGCGCAGCGCCAAGACGGCCTCATGAGCGGGGCCGTGGAAAAGGGGCCCGCCAAGGGCGGGGGATTTGCGGATCTTGGGCCGCGCGTCGCCTCCGCCGTCGTGCTCGTGGCTGTGGCGGTCGTCACGCTTTACCTGGGCGGCGACGTTTTCGCCGCCTTCTGGCTCGTCGCCGGTTTCGCGGTGAACTGGGAGTGGCAGGGCCTCGTCGGCGGCGAGCGCCGCATGGCTCGGGTCATCGCCGGAGGCGCCGCGGTCGCGGCGGCGGCGGCTTTCGGCCGCTACGGACTCGCCGGCGTCGCGGCGCTGGAGATTGCGGTTTTCGCAGCAATCGCCGCCATTCTGGCGGGGGCAGGGAGCCGTGTCTGGGCGGCGACCGGCGTCGTCTATGCCGGCGTCTTGACGTTTTCTGTCTGCTGGCTGCGTGAGTCGCCGGACTTCGGCGCGCTCGCAATCGGCTTCCTCTTCGCGATCGTCTGGGGCACGGACATTTTCGCCTATTTCGGCGGCCGACTGATTGGCGGGCCGAAACTTTGGCCGCGCGTCTCCGCCGGCAAGACATGGTCCGGCACGATCACCGGCGTCGTGAGCGGGGCGCTGCTGGGCCTTGCGACGGCCTATGTTGCGGGCGGTCCGTCGCTTGCAAGCCTTCCGACCTTTATGGTCGCGCTGGCGACGGCGGCCATCTCTCAGATGGGCGACCTTTTCGAATCCTCGGTGAAGCGCCGCTTCGGCGTCAAGGATTCGAGCCAGCTCATTCCCGGCCATGGCGGCGTAATGGACCGCCTGGACGGCTTCATCTTCGCCTGCGCCTTTGCGGCGGCGCTCGGATTGGCGAGAGGAAACCCGTCGGCGGCGGCGAACCTCTTTTTCTGGTGACAGACTGATGGCTTTGAATAATGGACACGCCAACGGCCGCGCGAAAGCGCCGCGCCGCATCGTCCTCCTAGGCGCGACAGGCTCCGTCGGCCGCTCCACCGTCGATCTTCTGGAGCGCGATCCCGAAGGATTTTCCGTTTCCGCCGTCGCGGGCGGCCGCGACGCCAGGGCGCTCGCCGAGATCGCGCGCCGCACCAAGGCGGAATTCGCGGCGATCCGCGACGAAAACGCCTATTCCGAGCTGAAGGAGGCGCTCGCCGGGACCAACACGCAGGTCGCGGCAGGCCGCGAAGCGGTGATCGAAGCCGCTGTGCGGGAGGCCGACCTCGTGGTCTCGGCCATTGTCGGCGCGGCCGGCGTCGAGCCCACACACGCAGCCCTTGCGGCGGGCCGGGACGTCGCGCTCGCCAACAAGGAATGCCTCGTCTGCGCCGGCGCGCCCTTCATGCGCACGGCCAAGAAGATGCAGGTCCGCCTCCTGCCGGTCGACAGCGAGCACAACGCCATCTTCCAGGCTCTCGGCGGCGAGGATCCCTCGCGCATCGAGCGCATGATCGTCACCGCCTCGGGCGGTCCTTTCCGCACCTGGAGCAAAGAGCGCATCGCCGCCGCGACGGTCGAAGAGGCGCTCAACCACCCGAATTGGGCCATGGGCCCCAAGATCACGGTCGACTCCGCCGGCATGATGAACAAGGGCCTCGAGTTGATCGAGGCCCACCATCTCTTTGGCGTGCCGGCTGAAAAGCTCGAAGTCGTGGTGCATCCGCAGTCCATCGTCCACGGCCTCGTGGCCTTCTCGGATGGCTCCGTCACGGCCGGGATGGCGCCGCCGGACATGCGCGTGCCGATCGCCCATTGCCTGGGCTATCCGGACCGGCTGACGACGCCGGCGCCCCGGCTCGACTTCGCGAAGATTGCGACATTGACCTTCGAGGCCCCTGATTTCGAACGTTTTCCGGCCCTGAAACTGGCGCTCGACGCTCTGGCTCATGGCGGCGGCTTAACGAATGTCCTTAACGCGGCGAACGAAATCGCCGTCGCCGCGTTCCTCGATCGTCGCATTCCTTTCTCCGGAATCGTCGGCCACGTGGCCGACGCCTGCGAGACGGCGCTGCGAGAAGGCTATGCACAAGCTCCTGAAAGCGTTGAGGAAGCGCTGGGCGTTGACCATATTGTCAGAGAAAGGTCCCGGGCCGTCTTGGCCGTCGACGCGCCATCGGGCATGTTAACGCTTCAGTAACCAAACCCGAGCCCCCACGCTGGCGCGGGTCCTGGCCCGAGTGAAGCGTTGGAGGCGAGACCGTGCTGGACCTCTTGATGACCTTTGCAACCTACGTCATCCCCTTCGTCATCGTCCTCAGCGTCGTCGTCTTCATTCATGAATACGGCCACTTCATCGTCGGTCGCTGGTGCGGGGTTCGGGTCGACGCCTTTTCGATCGGTTTCGGCCCCGAGCTTTGGGCCAGGATGGATCGCCACGGGACCCGCTGGCGCATCGCCGCCATTCCGCTGGGCGGCTATGTGAAATTCCACGGCGACGCCAATGGCGCCAGCGTCCCGGATCCCGATGCGGTCGAGGCCATGCCCGCGGCGGAGCGCGCCGTGACCTTCGCCGCGCAGCCGGTGTGGAAGCGCTCGGCCATCGTCTTCGCCGGCCCCTTCGCCAACTTCCTGCTCGCCATAGCGATATTCACCGGCATGTTCGCCTATTACGGCCGGACCGTCCTGACCCCGCGCATCGGCTCGGTGGTCGAGGGCGGGGCGGGCCAGGCGGCCGGCTTCATGCCCGGCGACCTCGTGGTGACGATCGACGGCGCGCCCATCCCGACCTTCTCCAAGATGCAGGAAATCGTTTCGGTTTCCGCCGACACGAAGCTCGTCTTCGTCGTTCGTCGCAATGACAGGGATGTGGCGATCACGGCGACTCCCGCCTGGCGCGAGGTCGACAGCGCCGCCGGCAAGATGCGGATCGGCATGCTCGGCCTGAAGGCGTCGACGGCTCCCGCCGACGTTCACGAGGAGCGCTTCGGCCCCGTGCAGTCGCTCGGCATGGCGCTGGACGAAACCTGGCAGGTCGTTCATCGCACCGGGACTTACGTCGGCGGCCTGATCTCCGGCCGCGAAAGCGCCGACCAGCTCTCCGGCCCGATCGGCATCGCGCAGATCTCCGGCCAGATGGCGCAGGCGGCGACCAAAGTGGGGTTGGCGCCTTTCCTGAACCTCATCGCCATCCTCTCGGTGTCGATCGGCCTTCTCAACCTGATGCCGGTCCCGCTTCTCGACGGCGGCCACCTGCTGTTCTTCAGCATCGAGGCCGTCCGGGGGCAGGCGCTCAATGAGCGCGCGCAGGAAGTCGCCTTCCGGATCGGCCTCGCCATGGTCGGCATGCTGATGATTTTCTCGACTTACAACGATATTGCGCGACTCATTCAGCGGCTCACGGGCGCCTCGTCCTGATCCGGCGCAGCTCGAGTTGCGCGATTATGGCGAAACCGCGGCCAGGCGCCGCGGTTTCTGCATTTTTATTGACCGCATTCGGGGTCGGTTAACCAATCGCTGACCATGAATCGTGGCTTTGACGCCACGCCTTCGACAAATTGAACAAAGAGAGTTTTATTCTGGATTTGCAGGGGTGGTTAAACCCTGTAGAAGATTCGGCGAACCCGGAATGGCGCCATTCGCCCGCAAGGGAATGAACAAATTCGCGCCGCGCTCCGGGCGGCGAAGTTGCGACGAGGACCAGCTTTACATGCAATCCATCAGCGGCATTTGGAAATCTTCGTCACTTCTGATCGTCGCGTTGGCGGCAATGGTGGCGTTTTCCGCGCCGGTCTCGGCGGGCATCATCGTCCAGGGCAACACCCGCGCCGACGCGGAGACGATCCGCTCCTATTTCACCGGCACGAGCCCCGCAGAGGTCGACAAGGGCCTCGAGGCGCTGCGCGAAAGCGGCCGGTTCGCAACGGTTTCGGCGAGCCGCAAGGGCGGCGACGTCATCATCCGCGTGACGGAAGGCAATCAGATCAACCGCGTCGCGATCGAGGGCAACAGCAAGGTCAAGACCGAGAATCTCGAGCCCGAACTGCGCACCAAGTCGCGCGGCGCCTTCAATCCCCAGGTCGCCGAGGCGGACGTCGCTCGTCTGACTGAAATCTATCGCCGCGCCGGCCGCGGAGCCGCCAAGGTCTCCTACCGGACGGTCGAACTTCCCAACGGGCGCGTCGACGTCGTCTTCACCGTCGTTGAAGGCAGCAAGACCGGCGTGAAGGAAATCAAGTTCGTCGGCAACAATGTCTACTCCACGCGCCGCCTCGTCGGCCTGATGGAGACGACCGAGATGAACTTCATGTCGTTCTTCAAGACGAGCGACGTGTATGATCCGGACCGTATCGCCGGCGACCTCGAGCTCGTTCGTCGCTTCTATCTGAAGAACGGCTACGCGGATTTCCGCGTCGTCAGCTCGGATGCGCAGTACGACCCCGCCCAAGAGGGCTATGTCATCACCATCGTCGTCGAGGAGGGGCCGCAGTACCACGTCTCGTCGGTCGACGTCGAATCGCATCTTCCCGATATCGACGGCGCGTCGCTGCAGGACGATCTGAGGCTTGCGCCGGGCGACGTCTATAATGGCGACGCGGTCGAGAAGACGGTCGAGGCGCTGACGCGTCAGGTCGCCAAGAAGGGCTACGCCTTCACCCAGGCGCGTCCGCGCGGCGAGCGCAACCCCGCCGCACAGACGGTCGCCATCCGCTTCGTGCTGGACGAAGGTCCGCGCGTCTACATCGAACGCATCAACATTCGCGGCAACACGCGCACGCGCGACTATGTCATTCGCCGTGAATTCGATATCGGCGAGGGCGACGCGTATAACCGCGTCCTCATCGATCGCGCGGAGCGTCGCCTCAACGGCCTCGGCTACTTCAAGAAGGTCAAGATCACCAACGAGCCCGGTTCGTCGCCGGATCGCGTGATCGTGAACGTGGATGTCGAGGACCAGCCCACCGGCAACTTCGGCGTCTCCGGCGGTTATTCGACGAACCAGGGCTTCATCGCGGAAGTCTCGGTTTCGGAAAGCAACTTCATGGGCCGTGGCCAGGCGGTTCGTCTCTCGGTGCAAGCGGGCCAGATCGCGCGCGGCGTGACGTTCAGCTTCACGGAGCCCTACTTCCTCGACCAGCGCATCTCGGCCGGCATCGACGTGTTCGCGCGCCGCCAGGACGCCTACAACTACTCGATCTACAGCTCGACCTCGATCGGCGGCACGGTTCGCTTCGGCATTCCGATCACCGACGAGCTGAGCCTCTCGCCGCGTTACTCGATCTATCAGACCACGATCTCGATCCCCAACTCGACGAGCAAGCCGTATAACGACTGTACGGTTCCGACGGCGATCACCCCCGGCTTCTCGCCGTTCTTCCCGGCGCCCGGCTATCCGAACCTGTTCTACAACTGTCAGTCGAACGGCGAAGCGTCGCTGGCGATCAAGGAGTCGCAGGGCACGATCGTCACCTCGCAGATCGGCTATGCGCTCAATTACAGCACGATCGACAACTTCCGTAATCCTCACAACGGCTGGCTCGTCAGCTTCAACCAGGATGCGGCGGGTCTCGGCGGCTATTCGCGCTATCTCCGCACGACGGGCGACGTCCGCTACTTCCACGAGATCCCTTATCTCGACGACGTGGTCGGCATCGCCCGCCTGCAGGGTGGCGACCTGACGACCTTCGGCGGCTACACGCCGCGCATTCAGGACAACTTCAACCTGGGTCCGAGCCTCGTTCGCGGCTTCGCTCCCGGCGGCATCGGCCCGCGCGACTCGAATATCTTCACGACCTACAACTCGCGCTATGGCAACTCTCTCGGCGGCTCCAACTATGTCGGCGGCTCGCTGGAAGTGCAGTTCCCGCTGTGGGGCCTCCCGAAGGATCTCGGCCTGAGGGGCGCGCTCTTCGCCGACGCGGGCAGCCTCTGGAACTTCCAGGGCCGCACGAATTTCAGCAACAACCTGCCGACGATCCCGAACGTGACCTGTCTCGCGGCCTACACCCCGCAAGCGGGCTTCGGCCAGGGCACCTGCGTGGTTCCGAACTCGAACGAATTCCGCATTCGCTCGTCGGTTGGCGCCTCGGTGCTCTGGAACTCGCCGATGGGGCCGATCCGCTTCGACTATGCGGTCGTGACCTCCAAGGCGAACACCGACATCACGCAGAACTTCCGCTTCAGCGGCGGCACGAACTTCTGATGACAGTCTCGACCCGCCGGGCGCCACTCGTCCGGCGGGTCTTTTTGTATCCAGCGTCAGGCGAACGGCTCGCATGAGCGTAGCGGCCTTCTTCCATCTTTCGCGACCCTACTCGGTGTCGGAAATCGCCGAGCTGACGGGCGCCGAGATCCGCGAGTCTCAACCCGGTTCGGACACCCCCGTCGTCATCACAGGCGTCGCCCCACTCGCCGCGGGCCATAAGGGCGACCTCTGCTTCTTCGTTTCTCCGCGATATGTCGAGGCGCTCGCCACCTGCCGAGCGACGGCCTGCTTCATCCGACCGCGCCATTCGCATTTCCTGCCGGAGCGCATTATCGGCCTGCTGGTAGAGGATCCTCAGCGCGCCATGGCGGTCGCCGCCGCCGCGCTCTTTCCTCAGGCCATGCAACCGGCGTCGCTCTTCGGGGCGAGCGGCGTTTCTCCGGGCGCCGTCGTCCATCCCGACGCGCGGCTGGAGCCGGGCGTCATTGTCGATCCCGGCGCCTTCATCGGCCAGGGGGCCGAGATCGGGACCGGCACGACGATTGGCCCGCAGGCCGTCATCGGACCGAATGTTCGTATCGGCCGCAACTGTTCAATCGGCGCGCAGGCAAGCGTGATCTATTCCCTCATCGGCGATCGCGTCATCATCCATCCCGGCGCGCGGCTCGGTCAGGACGGCTTCGGATACGCCCGGGGCGACAAGGGTTGGCTCAAGACGCCTCAACTCGGCCGTGTGATCGTCCAGGACGATGTGGAAATCGGCGCGAACACCACGATCGATCGCGGCGCGACTCGCGACACGATCATCGGGGAAGGGACGAAGATCGATAATCTGGTCCAGATCGGGCACAATGTCGTGATCGGCCGCTTCTGCGCCATTGTTGCGCAGACCGGCGTCGCGGGCTCCTGCGTGATCGGCGACTACGCCGCGCTTGGCGGCCAGTCGGCGGTGGCCGGTCATCTCACGATTGGAGAGGGGGCGGCGATCGCCGCTAAATCAGGCGTGATGCGAGACGTGCCCCCCGGAGCCCGCTATGGCGGTTCCCCTGCGCGCCCCCTGCGACGATTCCTCCGCGGCGAAGCGCTGCTGGACACAATGGCGCAACGCGACAAGCCCGACGAGGCGTTATAAAAGACCCCTAAGAGGGCGCGGCAGACGCCCGATTCACGGAGGGGGAAACAATGTCTGGAAAGGAAGCCGGCGAAACGCTGGAAAGCGTCGATATTCTCGAGATCATGCGCGCGCTGCCGCATCGCTACCCGTTTCTGCTCGTCGATCGCATCACGAACATCAAGGGCGACGAGTCCTGCGTCGGCGTCAAGAACGTGACCATCAACGAGCCGCAATTCATGGGCCATTTTCCCGAACGGCCGGTCATGCCGGGCGTGCTGCTCGTCGAAGCGATGGCCCAGACGGCGGGCGTGATCGTCATGCGCGCGCAGGGGCAGGCGGAGCGACCGAAGCTCGTTTATTTCATGACGATCGACGGCGCCAAGTTCCGCAAGCCGGTCACGCCGGGCGACCGCGTGGAATTTCACATGACCAAGACGGCGCAGAAGCGGAACATCTGGTGGTATCAGGGCAAGGCCATGGTCGACGGCGCGCTCGTCTGCGAGGCGCAGATCAGCGCGATGATGGGCGTCTGACCTCGAGCCGCGCGCGGTCGCACGATGCAGACGCTGGTTCATTCCACGGCGATCGTCGAAACCGGCGCGCGGTTGCGCGAGGGCGTGGCGATCGGTCCCTTCTGCCATATCGGCGCCGGGGCCGAGATCGGCGCGGGGTCGGTGTTGCAGTCGCATGTCGTCGTCTCCGGACGCACGACGATCGGCGCCCGCGCGCGGATTTTCCCTTTCGTTTCGATCGGAACCCCCTCTCAGGACCTGAAAGCCGCACTCGCCGAGGGCGTCGCGACGATCGGCGACGATTGCATTATCCGCGAGGGCGTCACCATCAACTCCGGCGTGGGCTCCGGCACGAAGGTCGGGTCAGATTGCGCCTTTCTCGCCTATTCCCATGTCGCGCATGATTGCCGCCTCGGGGACGGAGTCATTCTCGCCAACCAGGTCCTGCTGGGCGGCCATGTAGAGATTGGCGATCACGCATCCGTCGGCGGCGGGACGGCCGTGCATCAGAATGTTCGCATCGGCGCGCACGCCTTTATCGGCGGATTGGCGGGCGTCGAAGGCGACGTCATTCCCTTCGGGCTTGCCGGGGGAAATCGCGCCCACCTCTTCGGGATCAATGTCGTAGGGCTGCAAAGGCGCGGGTTTTCGGTGGAACGCATTTCGCGCTTGCGTGAGGTCTACCGCCGACTTTTCATCGGCGCGAGCGGGCGCGCCCTCGATGAGCGCGTCGACGAAGTCGCCGCCGCCCATGCCGGCGACCCGGACATCGCCGACATCGCCGCCTTTCTTCGCGCACCCTCGCAACGCCCGCTTTGCGCGCCGCGCGCGCGGGGCGAAAAGGCGTGACGACGCCGCGCATTTTCCTCATCGCCGGCGAAGCGTCCGGGGACGCCCTGGGCGCCTCGTTGATGCGCGCTTTGCGGTCCGCACATGGCGAGGCATGTTTCTCTGGTGTCGGGGGAAAGACGATGATCGAGCAAGGACTCGACTCTCTCTTCCCGATCAGCGACATCGCCGTGATGGGCCTCGCGCCCGTCGTCGCTCGCCTGCCGACGCTGCTGGCGCGCATCGATGAAACGGCGCGAGCCGTGGTCTCGACGAAGCCGGATTGCCTCGTCATCATCGACGCGCCCGACTTCACGCATCGCGTGGCGCGCAAGGTGCGCCGCGCGCTACCCGATCTGCCGATCGTCGATTATGTCAGCCCCACAGTCTGGGCGTGGCGGCCGGGGCGCGCGAAGAAAATGCGCGCCTATGTCGACTGCGTGCTGGCGCTGCTGCCTTTCGAGCCCGAGGCCCATGCGCGGCTCGGCGGGCCGCGCTGCGTCTATGTCGGCCATCCGCTCGTCGAGCATCTGGACGAACTCGCGCCCGACGCGCACCCGGAGGAAAGCCCGCTTCTGCTCGTTCTTCCCGGCTCGCGTCTAACCGAGATCGAGCGCATGACGCGGCTTTACGGCAAGACGCTCGCGCTGCTGCTGCGCGACCATGCGAAGCTGGATGTGGCCGTCCCCGTCGCGCCGCATATGGAGGCGCCTTTGCGCAGAGCGCTGCAAGATTGGCCGATCGCGCCCCGTCTGCTGTCGCAAGCCGAGAAATTCGACGCTTTCCGGCGCGCGCGCGCGGCGCTCGTGACCTCGGGCGTCGCGACGTTGGAGCTTGCGCTCGCGAATACGCCGATGGCCGTCGCATACAAGGTGTCGCGTTTCGAGGCGTGGCTGCGGTTTCTTATCGACGTTCATTCCATCGTTCTCCCCAATCTCGTTATTGGCGAGAACGCGGTTCCCGAATTCCTGCAGGAAGAGGCGACGCCGAAGGCGCTCGCCGCTGCTCTTGCGCCCTTGCTCGGAGACGGGTCCGCGCGCGCGGCGCAATTATCGGCGTTCGGGCGGGTGCGCGGACGGCTCGTCGCGGCTGGCCGAAATCCGAGCGCGCGCGCGGCGGAAATTGTATTGGAATATGCGCGGCGTGGACGCGCCTAGCGGCGTGCGCCGGGGCACATCCGAGCCGGGGCTTTTCCGCTTGTATCTTTTTGCGTCGCACCCATAATCGGCGCAAATCCCCTGACGCGGCGTAACTCGCCGCGCATTGGCGAAAGGGCGAGCCTTGTCCGCAGTCGCGAAGAAACTCTATCTCACGCGAAAATCCGTCGTCGCCATCATCGCCGCGCATAATGCGGAGCAGGATGGCGATGGGCTCAAGCGCGCGCTCGGTTGGGCGTCGCTGATGGCGCTGGGCATTGGCGGCATAATCGGCGCGGGTATTTTCGTGCTCACCGGCACGGCCGCCGCCAATTATGCGGGCCCGGGCGTGATGCTCTCCTTCGTGCTGTCGGGGCTCGCCTGCGCCTTTGTCGCGCTGTGCTATGCGGAGCTCGCCGCGCTCATTCCGGTTTCGGGCAGCGCCTATACGTACACTTATGTCACGCTGGGCGAAATCTTCGCCTGGATCATCGGCTGGAATCTCGTGCTGGAATACGCGGCGGGCGCCGCGACCGTCGCGGTTGGCTGGGCGGGTTATTTCAATCGGGTCATGGAGGGCTTTGGAATTCACATTCCGCCGGCCTTCACCAGCGCCTATCTCGCGGGACCGCACGGATTCTTTAATGTGCCCGCGGCCGGCGTCGTCCTTTTGCTGACCATGTTGCTCGTGCGCGGCACCAGCGAGTCGACGCTCTTCAACAATGTGATCGTCGCCTTGAAAGTCACCGTCGTGCTGATGGTGATCGCCTTCGGCGCAGCGCATGTGAACACAGCGAACTGGTCGCCTCTCGTGCCGGAAAATTCCGGCGAATTCGGCGTCTTCGGCTGGAGCGGCGTGGCGCGCGGCGCCTCCGTCGTCTTCTTCGCCTATGTCGGCTTCGACTCCGTCTCGACGGCCGCTCAGGAGGCCCATACGCCGCAGCGCGACATTCCCATCGGCATTGTCGGATCGCTCATCATCTGCACGGTTCTCTACGTCGCCGTCGCCGCCGTCGCGACAGGCGTCGTGAACTACAGGGAACTCGGCGTGCCGGACCCGATGGCGCTGGTCTCGGACCGCACGGGCATATCCTGGCTCGCCTGGGTCGTGAAGCTCGGCGCGCTCGCCGGCTTGACCACCGCAATCCTCGCGCTGCTCTACGGCCAGACCCGCGTCTTCTTCACCATGGCGAATGACGGCCTGCTGCCGCAGGTCTTCGCCAAGCTCCACCATCGCTACCGGACGCCGGCGGTAAGCCAGATCGTCGTCGGCGTCATCGTCGCGCTTGCGGCGGGCCTGCTGCCAATCGACATTCTCGGCGAAATGGTGAGCATCGGCACGCTGGCGGCGTTCGCGCTCGTATGCATTGCGGTCATTCATCTGCGCAAGTCGCATCCCGAGCTGCACAGGCCGTTCCGCGCCCCCGGCATTCCGGTCATGCCGATCCTCGGCATTCTGTCCTGCATCGCGCTCATGGTCGCGCTGCCTCTCGACACCTGGCTGAGGCTGCTTATCTGGACAGGCGTGGGCCTCGCCATCTACATGTTCTACGGGATCAATCACGCGAGGCGGTAAGAGAACGCGAGCGAAAAAGCGGCCGCCGGCTTTTCGCGCAAAGCGCTCTCTAACGGAAGAGAGGCTTTATGCCCGCGCCCTGCGTTGTCTGGTTTCGCAACGATCTTCGTCTCGACGACAATCCTGCATTGACGGCGGCGGCGCGTTCCGGCGCGCCGCTGATTGCGCTTTATGTGCTCGACGACGAGAGCGCTGGCGACTGGCGCATGGGGTCGGCGAGCCGCTGGTGGCTGCATCATTCGCTGGAGTCGCTTGCGCGCGACCTCGCGCGACTGGGCGCGACATTGATCCTGCGGCGCGGGCGGGCGGAATTCGTTCTGGAAAACATCGTGGCGCAAACAGGCGCCGGCGCCGTCTATTGGAACCGGCTTTACGAGCCCTGGGCCATGCGTCGCGACGGCGAGATCAAGGCGAGCCTGCGTGCACGGGGGCTGGCGGTCGAGAGCTTCAACGGCGCGCTGCTTTTCGAGCCTGCGCAGATGCGCAACAAGCAGGGCGAGGTCTTCAAGGTCTTCTCGCCCTTCTGGCGCGCCTGTCTAGCGACCGGCGGCCCCGAGGCGCCCCTGCCTGCGCCGGAGAGTTTCGTCGCGGCGCCGGCGCCAGAGAGCGATGCGCTCGACGATTGGCGGCTTTTGCCGTCAAAGCCGGATTGGGCCGGCGGCTTGCGCGAGACCTGGCGGCCGGGCGAGGCGCGCGCGCGGGCGCGGCTGGCGGAGTTCGCGAAGAGCGGCGTCGCGGATTACAAGGTCGCCCGCGATTTCATGGCGGAGGAAAGCACGTCGCGCCTCTCGCCGCATTTGCATTTCGGCGAAGTCTCGCCGCGCCGCGTCTGGGCGGAAATCATCGCCGCGGCGGGGGAGGCGGGGCTGCCTTTCCTGCGCGAGATCGGCTGGCGTGAATTCTGCCACCATTTGCTCGTCGCCAATCACGACATGCCCGACAGCGCGCTCGATGCGCGCTTCAACGACTTCCCGTGGCGTCATGACGAGGGGGCGCTCAAGGCCTGGCAAAAGGGGCTGACAGGTTATCCTGTCGTCGACGCGGCGATGCGCGAGCTATGGATCACCGGCTGGATGCATAACCGCGCGCGCATGGTGGCCGCGAGCTTTCTCATCAAGCACCTGCTCCTACCGTGGCAGGAAGGCGAACGCTGGTTCTGGGATACGCTCGTCGACGCCGATCTCGCCAATAATAGCGGCGGCTGGCAATGGGTCGCCGGCTGCGGCGCCGACGCCGCGCCTTATTTTCGTGTGTTCAATCCGGTGCTGCAGGGCGAGAAATTCGATCCGGACGGCGATTACGTGCGTCGTTACGTGCCGGAGCTCGCGAAGGTCGGCGCCAAGTGGATTCATCGGCCATGGGAAGCCCCGGCGGATGTCTTGCGTTCGGCGGGTGTGACATTGGGCAAGACCTATCCGCTTCCGATCGTGGATCACGCCAAAGCGCGCGCGCGAGCGCTCGCGGCTTTCGAGGAGATGCGCACATAACGCAACCGGCCGCCAGCCTCGTCGGGGCTTTGGGGCCATGGTAGAAATATGCTTTGCGTTCAGGCCGCGCCTATGACCGAGAAGCTGAAAATTGTCGCGATGAGCGACCTGCACAATGAATTCGAGCGGGAAGGAGGCCCGGGCGATCCGTCCCCGGCATGGCTCGATCTGCAGCGGAAGCGGCAGGCCATTGAAGGCCACCCGCATGTCGGCCCCATGCTCGATCATCTGCGCGGGGAAGGAGTCGATCTCGTCATCTTGGCCGGCGATATCGATCTAGAGGATCACGGCGTCGCCTATGCCGACCGCGTATCGTCCTTTCTTGGCGTTCCCGTCGTCTATGTGATGGGTAATCACGAAGCCTATGGAGCGGATCTGGACAACTTGGTTCCCCATCTGCGCGCGGCTGCGGGGGCGACGGGCGGACGCGTCGCCTTTCTCGAAAACGATTCCATGTTCTTCGACATAAAGGGGCGCCGGATTCACCTGCTTGGGTGCTGCCTCTTCACGGACTACCGGTTGAACGGAAACGGGGAGGCCGACATCTCTCTCGCGATGCTCGACGCGGGCTCGGGATTGAACGACCATTTCCACATCCGCATGCGCGGAAGCCTTTTTTCCCCGGCGATGGCGCGGGAGATTCATGACGGGAGCCGCGCTTGGCTGGCGCGGGAAACAGCCCGCATCCGGTCCGCCGAAGGCGATGAGGCGGAGATTGTCCTCGTCACGCACCATGCGCCAATTCCGGAGGCCAACGCGCCAGACTATCGCGGCAACCGTCTCGCCCCTGCCTTCGCTTCGGACATGCGAGCCGAGATCGCCGAATGGCGCCCAACGGCCTGGATATGGGGGCACACGCATTGGACGATGGAGGCGGCCATCGGCCAGACGAAGCTGCTCTCGTCGCAGCGAGGCTATGTCTGCATCGAGCCCGGCGCGGAGAGCTTCGTTCCGACTGTCGTCGAGTTGTGAATCTCGGCGCGCGAGCGACAGCCACATCACGGCGCCGCCCCCCACCCTTAATCCCTCCCCGCCGCAAGCGGGGGGAGGGAGGTGGCCGTCCTTCCGAGTTTGTCGCTGTGGCTCGTTCGCGATCCCGCATAGCGCCGCTCTGATCCCTCCCTCACGAAGTGGCGGGGAGGGGCGGGGGTGGGGGCGATCAGCTATTGTATTTTGCAAATCAACACGCGCCGCCAGTTCGTCATTGCGAGGGGAGCGACGACGTCAGAGCAAAATCAATCCGTCTCCGCCGCGCGCTCCGGGCTCGTCTCGGCGAGCAAGTCTTCGCCTCGGCGCTCCTGCTCGCGCCAGACCCACCAGGCGAGAATGGCGACGGGGATTCCCAGCAGCGACGTGCCGACGAAGAAAGTCGGAAAGCCGGTGTGCTTTATGATGAAGCCAGAAGCGCCGGCGAGCACGCTGCCGGGCAGGGCGCAGAGCGAGGTGAGCAGCGCGTATTGGCTCGTCGCGAACTCCGTCGAAACCAGCGACGACATGTAGATGATGAGCACGACCTGCGCGAAGGCGTAGGCGAATCCGTCGACGCCGACGGCGAGCGCAAAATCGGTGAAGTCGTGGCCATGCGCCGCGAGCCAGGCCAGCGAGAGATGCGAGGCCGAGCCGGCGATCGTGCCGATCAGCAGGCTCTTCATCATCCCGAACTTCTTCACGACAACGCCCGCGAGCAGCGTGCCGCCGAGCGCGATCCAGAAGCCGAAGACCTTGGTGACGGTCGCGATGTCGGCTTCCGAGAAATGCAGGCTCTTGAAGAGTGGCATGGCCATGGCGCCGGAGACATAGCCCGGCATGCGGAAGCCTGCGATGAGAATGAGAATGGCGAGCGCCATCGGTCCAAGGCGACGCCAGAGCTCCTTGATCGGCTCGGTGACGGTGAAGAGAAAATCCGGCCGTTCGCGATGCGGCTCGAGATCCGAGGGCGGCTCCGGCGCGACAAGGGCGGCTGTAAGCCCGAAGAGCATGATGCCCGCCATGCAGAGATAGGCGGCGCGCCAGCCGTAGAAATTTGCGATGTAGAGCGCGCCGGCGCCCGCCGCGAGCGTGCCGACGCGATAGCCCATCTCGGCGACAGAGGTCATGAAGGCGAGCTTCTCACGCGGCGCGACGGTGATGCGCCAGCCGTCGACCGTGATGTCCTGAGTCGCGCCGGCGATGCCGAGCGCGAAGGAAAAGAGCACCGTCCAGGGGAGCCAGTTGGCAGGGTCGCCAAATGCGACGCCGATCAGCGCGAGAATGGTGGCGATCTGCGAGACGACGATCCATCCGCGCCGGCGCCCCAGGAGCTTTGAGAAAAACGGCGCGTCATATTCGTCGAGGAACGGGGCCCAGACCCATTTGAACTTGTAGGCGAGCGTCATTTCGCTCAAGAGGCCGATGGTCTCGATCGGCACCTTGGCCTCGTAGAGCCAGGCCGATTGCGTGCTGTAGACGAGGAGGAAGGGAAGGCCCGTCGAAAAGCCCAGCACGATGGCGGCGCCGATGCGGCGCGGGTCGTTCTTGAAATGAGTGAGGAAGGCGGTCTTGTCGGAAGGCGCGGCGATGTCGTGCAAGGCAGCCTCTATCGGTCATCCATAGTGCGGGGTCGTAACGCCAGCCTAGGATATGGCGAAGATCGATAACAGCCGCGCGTCGCTCGATAGGTTTACTTCTCCAGAGGACCGTTCAAAATCCAGCGATGGCCGAAGGGGTCTTTCAGGCTGGCGTAGCGCGTGCCCCAGAAGGAGTTCATCGGCTGCGTTTCGATCTTGGCGCCGAGCTTGGCGGCGCGGGCGCAGACGTCGTCCACTTCCTTGCCGTTGTCATATTCGAGGCTGATCGAGACGGTCGCGTTGTCGCCCGGCATGGGAACGCGCGTCTGGCCGAATTCCGGGAAGAAGTCGGCGAGCATCACCGAGCCGCCATTGATCGACAATTCGCAATGGGCGATGCGCAGGCCGTCCACGGAGGGCATGATCGCGCGCTGGGTGGCGCCGAAGGCGCCCGTATAAAAGGCGATGGCCGCAGCGGCGGGGCTGACGGTCAAATAAGGCGCAACCCTCGGTCGTGTCATTCGGCGTCCCCTGGCAGAGCGGCGAGCGCGTCGCCCCAGTCCTTCCTGCGGTTCTCTTCATAGCGAGCCTTGTCGCGCTTTGGCAGGAAAATTTCGCGTATTCCGCGCGTTTCGCAAAGCTTCAGCGTCAGGCCCGCCTTTCCCCGACGCGCTGGCGCGAGAATGCGCGCCGCCGCGCCCACACCCGCCCGCGCCGCGACGAGATAGGAAAACTTCTCGTCCTCGAAGGGCGCGTCGGCCCCTTTGAGCAATTTATGTTCCCGCGAGCGGGGCAGGCGCACGGAGAAATGGCACCAGTCCGGCGGCGCCAGCGGGCAGGGGCGCGCATGGGGGCAAGGCGCGAGGATCGCCGCGCCTCTTTCGATCAGGCAGGCGCGCAGGCGCATCAACCGCTCATGGTCGCGCGGCGTGCCGGGCTCGACGAGGACAAGGGCGGCGTCCGTCCGCGCCCAGAGGGCGTCGGCGAGCGGCGCGAGGTCTGCGTCCGCGATCTCCGTGAGCGCATAGGCGAGGACGACGAGGTCGGCCTTCTCGACAGTCCCGGGCAGGCGGGTGATGTCGGCCGTCGTGACGGTCGCGCCTGCAACGGGAGAGACCCCGCTCCCGGCGGCGAGCGTTCCCGCCAGCGTCAGAAAGGCGCGGCTGCGGTCGACCATCTCGACCGGGCCGATGCCGGGCCAGACAGCGGTCGCGGCATAGGCCGCGGCGCCGAGGCCGCAGCCGACGTCGAGCAGGCTTTTTGGCGCGAAATCAGGCTGCTCTTCCGCCAGCCGCTCCAGCGCGGCGGCGACGGCTGCGTGGGTCGCCGGCATGCGGGTGAGTGCATAGGCGAGGGCGTCGGTCTCGTCGCGGATGGCGTCGGTCGTGGGCTTGCGGGCCCGATAGCTCTCAGAGAGGCGCTGCGCGCTCTCCGCCAGCGCCTTTCGGGGCCGCCGCTCGAGCTGGGCCGCGATGGCGGCGGCGAGCCCCGCGGGCAGGGCGCTCAACGGGGCCTCGCGGCGGTTCGGGGGCGCGAACTCTCTTCCATGACGCTTGCGTTACGGTTAGAAGACCCTCAATTCAAGGGGGCGTTAGCGCCGCAAGAGCGGCGCGCACACCTCCCCCTTGAGGGGGGAGGTCGATCGCCGGAGGCGATCGGGAGGGGGTGAACACCCCACCCCGAACCGCTCGCGCGGTTCGACCCTCCCCCTCAAGGGGAGGGTGAAACGCCGGTAAGGGAAAGACCATGTCCAATTCGACCGGGCCGCGCACGCTTTACGACAAGATCTGGGACGACCACGTCGTCGACCAACAGGATGACGGCGCCTGCCTGCTCTATATCGATCGCCATCTCGTCCACGAAGTGACGAGCCCGCAGGCCTTCGAGGGGCTGCGCATGTCGGGCCGCAAGGTCCGCGCGCCGCAAAAGACGCTCGCCGTCGTCGATCACAACGTCCCGACCACCGACCGCTCGCTTCCGATCGAAGACCCGGAGAGCAAGGCGCAGGTCGAGCAGCTCGCCGTCAACGCCAAGGAATTCGGCGTCGAATATTACAATGAGCACGACAAGCGTCAGGGCGTTGTGCACATCGTCGGGCCGGAGCAGGGCTTCACCCTGCCGGGCATGACCATCGTCTGCGGCGACAGCCACACCTCGACGCACGGCGCCTTCGGCGCGCTGGCGCATGGCATCGGCACTTCGGAAGTCGAGCATGTTCTCGCGACCCAGACGCTGATCCAGAAGAAGGCCAAGAACATGCTGGTGCAGGTCGACGGCAAGCTCGCCGACGGCGCCACGGCCAAGGACATCATCCTCGCCATCATCGGCGAGATCGGCACGGCCGGCGGCACCGGCTATGTCATCGAATATGCGGGCGAAGCCATACGCGACCTCTCGATGGAAGGCCGCATGACCGTCTGCAACATGTCGATCGAAGGCGGCGCCCGCGCCGGCCTCATCGCGCCGGACGAGAAGACCTTCGCCTATCTGAAGGATCGCCCCAAGGGTCCGAAGGGCGAAGCTTTCGACATGGCGCGCAAATATTGGGAGACGCTCTTTACGGACGAGGGCGCCCATTTCGACAAGGTGATCAAGCTCGACGCCAGCAAGATCGCGCCGACCGTCACATGGGGCACGTCGCCCGAGGACGTCGTCGCCATCGACGGAACCGTGCCGACGCCCGACAGCGCCAAGACGCCGCAGAAGCGCGCCGCCATCGAGCGCGCTCTGGCCTATATGGGTCTGAAGGGCGGCGAGAAGGTCACGGACATCGAGATCGACCGCGTCTTCATCGGCTCCTGCACCAATGGCCGCATCGAGGATCTGCGCGCCGCCGCGAAGATGGTGGAAGGCAAGAAGGTCAATGCGCGCGTCAACGCCATGGTGGTGCCGGGCTCGGGCCTCGTGAAGGAGCAGGCCGAAGCCGAGGGTCTCGACAAGATCTTCACGGCGGCTGGCTTCGAATGGCGCGAGCCGGGTTGCTCCATG
This sequence comes from Methylocystis parvus, assembly GCF_049675845.1. Lineage (GTDB taxonomy): Bacteria > Pseudomonadota > Alphaproteobacteria > Rhizobiales > Beijerinckiaceae > Methylocystis > Methylocystis parvus_A. The sequence continues at coordinate 1,238,509 of NZ_CP187161.1, read as the reverse complement.
TGTCTCGCCATGAACCCCGATCGTCTCGCGCCGGGCGAGCGCTGCGCCTCCACCTCGAACCGCAACTTTGAAGGCCGTCAGGGCTTCAAGGGCCGCACGCATCTCGTCTCGCCCGCCATGGCGGCGGCGGCGGCGATTGCGGGCCGCTTCGTGGATATCCGCGACGGGAAGTGAACGCCGATATATAAGACTTGGGAAGGGGATCGCTCTGCGGTCCCCTTTTTCGTTGCGGCGGCTCCCGCCTCAAGCTGCCGCGCGCACGCGGTTTCGGCCGGCGGACTTGGCCGCGTAGAGCGATTGATCCGCGCGCTTCAGCATTGCTTCCACATTGGCGTCGTCGGGATCGGCGACAGATACGCCGATGCTCGCCGTCACCTTCAGCCGCTCGTCGTCGTGGAAGAAGATCGTATGTTCGAGGGCGTCTCTCAGACGCTCGGCGAGGATCATGGTTTCTTCCAGCGATCGGCCGACAATGAGGGCGGCAAGTTCATCTCCTCCTGGCCGACCGATCGCGCAGTCCTCCGAGCCGGTGATCAGGCGCAAGACCTCCACTGCGCGCGCAATGACCGCGTCCCCCGCCGAGTGGCCGAAATTGTCATTGATCGACTTGAACCGATCGATGTCGAGGACGATCGCCGAGAGGGGCTTCCGCATTCGTGCGGAAAAGGCCTTGTCGCCAAAGTCCCTGAGACCGCGGCGATTGAGCGCGCCGCTCAGCGGATCGGTGACAGCGAGACGCTCATATTCGTTGCGCAGGTCGTGGAGCCTGATCGCGTAGTTTGCGACCGTCCACGTCATCCATGGCGCGACAAGGAAGGGGATGGAGACGGCGGGGATCAGCGCGGGGCCGACATTCCAGCCATTCGCCCGCGCGAACACATAAGTCGCCGCGGCTGAAACTGCCACGGAGATGGCCGTGTAAACGAAGACAAGCCGCCAGGCCTCACGCCTGTCTCGCGGTTCGTTCCATTGTCGGAGGGCTGTCAGCATGTGGCTTCCTGCGGAGAAGCGACAGCATCTCATAAAGCCGAGTTGACCTGTGGAAGATAAACTCCCTAAGCTTAGCTAATGGTTGCACCCAAATGCGGGAATGCAGCAGGTGAAGGCGTTTGGCTGTCAAGTCGTGCGCGGGGATGGCATAGTCGCGAAATGGCTAACATATCATCATATCCTTGGGCGCAACTTGTCGCTCCAAACCTATCTGAAATCGAAGCGCTCGCCGACGGCGCGTTTGCGTCGCTGCCGGAGAAATTCCGAGCGCTGTGTGAAGGCGTCGTCTTTCGCGTCGAGGACTTCCCCGACGACGAGACGCTGGACGAGATGAAATGCGAAACCGAATTCGATCTCCTCGGCCTCTTTCGCGGCCGCGGCCTGATCGAGGGCGAGCATCTTGCCGAGACGGGCGCGCAGCCGAACATGGTCTGGCTTTATCGCCGGCCGATCCTCGATTTCTGGGCAGAGAGCGAAGACACGCTCGGCGACATCATCACCCATGTGCTCGTGCATGAAATCGGCCACCACTTCGGGCTGTCCGACGACGATATGGAAGAGATCGAACGCAGCGCCGGCGTTGCTGGCGGAACTGGGGTCTGACGATGCATAAGCAGGCGATCTTGCTCGCTCTCGCGCTCTCGGCCATCGGGGCGCCGGCTTTCGCGGCGAGCGTGACGGGCAGCGTGACCTATCGCGAGCGCATCGCCTTGCCGCAGGGCTATGTTCTTCGCGTGGAGCTGCGGGACATTTCCCGGCAGGACGCCGCATCGGAGGAGATCGCGTCCATTGAGATGCGGCCCCGGCGCCAGGTCCCGATCCGCTACGCCTTGCGCTACGATCCCAGGCGCATCGATCCCGCACATATGTATTCTGTGTCGGCGCGCATCCTGATCGACGGGCGGCTGGCCTTCATCAGCACGCGGATCAATTCGGTCCTCACGCGCGGCGCGTCAAACAAGGCAGACATAATGCTTCAAGCCGTCGGCCGCCCGCCGCAATAAGTCGCCTCTTCAGCTCGCCAGCGGGAGTCGGGCGCGGTTACGCGCCTGATCTTCCGCCGCAAGCCGCTCCGAGATGGCGACGGCCTCGATCGGGCGTGAAAAGCGGAAGCCCTGGAAAGAGTGAACGCCTGCAATTCGCAAAAATTGCTGTTGTTCGGCGGTTTCGATTCCTTCCGCGGTGACATGCATGCCGAGCGCCCGGCCGATGCTGACGATTGCGTGAATGATGGCGGCGCTCGCGGCGCCCGTTTCAATCTTGGAGACGAAGAGGCGGTCGATCTTCAGCTTGTCGAAGGGCAGGGACAGAAGATAATTCAGGCTCGAATGGCCGGCGCCGAAATCGTCCAAAGCGAGACGGACGCCCGTCTCCTGCAGCGCCCGCATCTTTGCGCCCGCGAGGTCGAGGTCCGAAATCAACAGGTTTTCGGTGAGCTCTAACTCAAGCCGCGTCGGCTCCAGGCCGGTTTCGGTAAGCACGCCGCGGACGATGTCCGGGAAGCGCGCCGCTTCGAACTGCTGCGGCGACACGTTGACCGAGACGATGACGCCGGGCCAGTTGCGCGCATCCGAGCAAGCCTGCCGCAGGACGAACTCGCCCAGCGCGGCGATCATGCCGGTCTCTTCGGCGATCGGAATAAAGACAGAGGGGGGAATGTCGCCGCGCGTCGGATGGCGCCAGCGGCAAAGCGCTTCAACGGCGACGGTCTGCTCGTTCTTCGCGTCCAGGATCGGTTGGTAAACGAGATGTAAATCGCCTGCGTTCAGCGCGCGGCGTAAATCCGTCGTCAGCTGTTCTTGATCGCGCGTCTCCCGGCGCATGATTTTGAACATGACGAGTTGCTCCAAGGCTTGGGCTTGTTGACAACATCGCTTCGGCAACAATTCAATGCAACCGAAATTTGCGCCTAACGCGTCGCCACACTTAACGGTCGATTAACCCGTCCCGCGAGCGGGACGGGCAATGCGTGTCCCCGCCAAACGCTCGTAAACGCTGGTTTATTCCAGCAAGCTGAGCCGTGAAACTCAATCTTAAAGTGGAGGTTGTATCAGAAAGGACGTTTCCTGGAGTCGAAAGTGTCGGTCGAAAACGCAAACAAATGGACGTTCGTGATCGAGGAGGGCACGCGCATCCTGTTTGTGGATGACGACCTGATCCTCGCCGAATTCGCGAAAGTCCACCTCGCCGGGCCCGCGACGACGGTAGAGGCCGCTTCAAATGGCTCGGACGCGTGGGAGCGCGTGAACGCCGAGCGCTACGACATTGTTCTGCTCGACATCGAGATGCCGACGCTCGACGGCTTTGCGCTTCTGGAGAAGCTTCGCGCCGACGCGCGTTTTGCACAGCTTCCCGTGGTCATGCTGACTGGTCGCGAGGACATCGCCTCCATCGACAAAGCTTTCCAGCTCGGCGCCAACTCCTTCGTCACCAAGCCGATCAACTGGCGCCAGTTGAGCTACTCGATCCGTTATGTGCTGCGCACGACCCGGATGGAAAACGAGCTGCTGCGCGAGCGCAAGCGCTCCGAGGAATTGCTCGCGCTCACAAACAATCTTCTTTCTCTCATCCGCCTCGAGGCGCGCACGCCGCTCAGTTCCATTATCGGCTTTTGCGATTGCATCAGCCAGCAGATCGATGGACCGGTCCCGGAAAGCTATCTGAGATACGCCGAGCAGATCGACGCGGCTGCGCGTCAGTTGCAGGGCAGTCTGATGGATCTCATACAATACGCGCAATTTTCGTCCGGCGCCGCGACGCTGTCGGAAGACGAATACGCCGCCTCCAAGCTGCTCGACGCCGCGGTCGCCGGTCTCGCGGTCCCGCCCGACCGGTCGCTCGAGGTGAGAAAGCCGGATGAGGTCTTTTTTCTCCAATGCGACCTCATGTGGCTGTCGCGCGCCATAAGGCACTTACTGGAAGTGGCGCTGGGCACGGCCGCCCAAGTCGAATTGTCCATAGCGCAGATCGGGGACGGCGGGGCGAAGGTGACCATCGCATCCACGGCGACGGATCTTTTCCCGTCGCGCACGACGTCGCTCGAGAGCGTCCGGCATGGCATGGGCGTCGGCGTCGCTTTCGCGCGCTGCGTCGTCGAGCTTCAGGGGGGCACGCTGGCGATAGCCGCGACGCCGGAGGGCGGGGCGGTCACGACCATTCTTCTTCCCAAGCGCGTCCCCCAGGACGGGAACCGAGCGTCGACGATCGAGGCCGCGTAATGAATCACACGAACATCGGAACGAGACTGCGCCAAGGGAGCCGCAGGCTCATGGATGCGCTGACGCACGCAGTCGCCGATCGTCGGGGCAATGTCGCGATCTTGTTCTCTCTGTCGCTCTTGCCGCTGATGGCGGTCGCCGGCGCCGGTTTCGACTTCATGGCCATGAGCACCCTCCGGAGTCAGTTGCAGGCTGCGGCCGACGCCGGGGCTTTGCGCGCGGCGCGGGAGTTGCGGCTGGCGCGGATGGGCAATTTCGATGTCACGCCCTTCGCGAAAACGGCGGCCCAGGCCGTGCTGGCGCGCTCCGTTCAGCCCTTGAGCGCAATCACCGTCTCTGCGTCGCTGATCGACAGCAACCGCGCCGTGCAGGTGAATGTCAGCGGCGTGTACGAACCCAAAGTGCTCCGCGTCGTCTATAAGCAGACCGTGCCGCTCGCTGCGCAGTCCGTCGCGCGCACCAACGGCTTTCCGATCTGCGCGCTCGGTCTCGACCAGAAGAACAAGGGCGCGATCTTTCTGCAGGAAAACGCCAGAGTCACCGCGCAGTTCTGCTCGGTCCAATCCAATTCCAAGCATCCACAAGGTCTCGTGGGTGCGAACAACTCCGTCCTGGCCGCCGGCATGATCTGCACGGCCGGCGGCAAGTTTGGAAACAAGATCAATTTTACGCCGGACCCGATCACCGATTGCCCTGTCGTTCCCGATCCCCTCGCCGCGCGCGCCCCTCCGCCCGTCGGCGGTTGCACGCATACGAACGAGGTGGTCTCCAGCGGCACGCTCACCCTCATGCCGGGCACATATTGCGGCGGATTGAAGGTCTCGAACGGCGCCGCCGTCACGCTCGCCCCTGGCGCGTATGTCATCAAGGACGGGCCGCTTGTCGTCGAGGGCGGAGCCAGCTTCAAAGGCGTCGGGGTCGGTATTTATTTCACGGGATCAAACGCCACGTTCAAATTCGCCCCTGAGTCTTCCCTCAGCCTTTCTGCCCCAACCTCGGGAGCGCTAGCGGGAATATTGCTGTTCGAGGATCGAAACGCCACGCCTTTGCAGCAATATGAGATCCTCAGCAACGACGCGCCGCTGCTGCTCGGCACGATTTATCTGCCGCAGGGCAAGCTCTATGTGAACGCCAACAAATCGATCGCCCAGTCCTCGGCTTTCACCATCATCGTGGCGCAGCGCATGGAGCTTTATGGCGGTTCCAACCTAATTCTTAACTCCAACTATGATAGCACCAACGTTCCCGTGCCAGGCGGGCTGAATCCCGGCTACGCCTATCTCAGCAAATAGAGCGTCGGGAGCGCCTCGCTCTCGCGGGGGATCAAAGGATGAGTGACGCCGCCTCTTCCCGCGTGGTCGCTAACAGGGCGCCCAAGCGCTCTATCGCGCGCAAGCTCGCTTTCCTCGTCACCATTGCGGTCATGACGTCCGCGATGTCGATGGGCTGCGTGCTGATGTGGCAGGTGACCCGCCGTTATGCGGAAACGAAGTCTCAGTCGCTCTTCGCTTCGGCCCATGTCTTCGCTTCGGCGGCCGCGCAGGGCGTCGCGGCGCGCGACCAGGCCGCGGTCTATCAGGCGATCAAGGCGATCGGCCGAATTCCCGGGCTCATCTATGCGCGCGTCGAAAACAACCGCGGACAGCTCCTCGCCGCGATGGGCGGCGCGACCCAGCTCGACGGCGATTTGCGGATCAAGGATGGCGAGACGCTCTCCATATCGCCTTTCACCGTGCTTTCGAGCCGAAGCATTGAGGTCGACGTTCCGATTGTGAATGGCGGCGTCAATGTCGGCCGTTTCTTCCTTGTCGCGGACACCAACGATCTTGTGTCCAAACTGGTCGACGCGCTTGAAGGCACGGCGATCGGCGCCGTCGTCGCGCTCGCCATCGGCCTTCTCGTCACGTCTCGCCTGCAGAAGAGCTTCACCCGGCCCGTTCTGCAACTGAGCGAAACAATCTGGCGCATCCGCCGCAATCATGACTATGGCGACCGCGTCGAAGCGAAGAGCAACGACGAGGTCGGTCTTCTCATCGACGGCTTCAACGCGATGCTGGAGGAGCTGGAGGCGCGCGACAAGAGTCTCGACTCGCATCGGCGCAATCTTGAGCGTGAAGTCAACGATCGAACCCGCGATTTGCAGGACGCCAAGGACGTTGCGGAAAACGCCAACGCCGCGAAATCCGATTTTCTCGCCACGATGAGCCACGAGATCCGCACGCCGATGAACGGCGTCATGGTCATGGCGGAGCTGCTTGCCGCCTCGGATCTTCCCGAGCGGCAGCGACGCTATGCGGAAGTCATCTCGAAATCCGGACAGAGCCTTCTCGCCATCATCAACGATATTCTCGACTTCTCAAAGATAGAGAGCGGCAAGCTGGAGCTCGAACGGATCGCGCTGAATCCGGCGGAGCTCGCCGAGGACGTCACGAGTCTCTTCGCCGCCCGGGCGCGGGAGAAAGACCTCGATCTCATTGCCTACGTCTCGCCGGCGACGCCGCGCTTCATTTCTGGCGATCCCATCCGCATCAACCAGATCATCTGCAATCTCGTAAATAACGCGCTCAAATTCACCGAGACAGGCTCGGTTATCCTGAAGGTCGGTCCAGATCCCAAGCGTCCCACGCGCATTCGCTTTGCGGTCACCGATACGGGAATCGGCATTCGGGCGCACAAGTTGAAAGACATATTCAGCGCCTTTACCCAGGCAGATCAATCGACGACCCGCCGCTTTGGCGGCACGGGGCTCGGACTCGCGATCAGCAAGAAGCTGATCGACGCCATGGAGGGCGAGATCGAGGTCAAGAGCGTTTACGGCCGCGGCTCGACTTTCTCCTTCTCCATCCCCTCCGGCGCTGCTGAGCATGCGGATCCGTGGCCGCGCGCGCGGCAGCCGGGAATGACCGCCGTCGTCGCGGTGAAGGGCGAAGCCACGCGCGCCACGTTGCTACGCTATCTCAGCGAAGCGGGCTATGAAGCCGCGCCGGCCAATGACGGCGCAGCCTTCACCGCGGACGTCATGATCGCCGACCCGGAGTCCGTGAAGGATGCGCGCCGCACGGAGGGCGGCTATCTGCTTTGCCTCGCGACCTTCGGAGATCCGGCCGCGCATCGCCTGGTCCATGACGGGCTCGCCGACGCGGCGCTGTCGCGTCCCCTTCGTCGATCCGAAATCTTCAAGCTCTTGCGCCGCATTCGCGCCGGTAAGAAACTGGAAGACACGCCCGATCGGCGCGCCGCGCGCGTGGAGGCGCCGCCGCGGCACGAGGGGCTGCGCGTTCTCGTGGCCGACGATACGGCGATCAATCGGGAGGTCGCGATCGAGACTCTCCAGCAACTCGGCGCGGTGGTCGAGACCGCCGAGAACGGCGCCGAGGCGATCGCTTCCGTCGAGCGCCAGACTTTCGACGTGGTGCTGATGGACGTCAGCATGCCGGAGGTCGACGGGTTCGAGGCGACGCGGCGCATCCGCGACGCCGAGAAAGCGGCCGGCCGTCACCGCCTTCCTATCGTCGCAGTGACCGCTCATGTGGTCGGCGACGCCGCGGACGCCTGGCGAAAAGCCGGCATGGATGGCGTGCTCTACAAGCCCTACACGATCCAGTCTCTCGGTGAATGCCTGTCGAAATTCGCTCCCGCTGAGGCTGTGGCGGCTGAAGGTCCGGTGGAGCAGCCATCGCCCGTCGTGGGGGCGCCACGCGACGTCGCGTCTTTCGCGACGCCGCTGGTCAATGAGGAAAAGCTGCGCGAGCTGAAGTTGCTTTCCGAGGACGGGCCTACGCCGTTTCTGTTGCGGGTCCTCGGTCTCTATCTCGACCATGCGCCGCGATCCGTCGCCGAGATGCGCCGCGCCCTCGCGCAACAGGACGTAAAGGCGGTCGGACGCGCCGCGCACGCGCTCAAATCGATGAGCCTCAACATTGGGGTCGACCGCGTCGTGTCCATTGCCGAAGACATCGAGCGGCGCGCCGCAGCGCCCACCCCAGGAATAACGGCTGAGGACCTCGACAATCTCGACGCCGTGATGGGGGAGACCCTTATAATCATTCGGCGGTTCGGACCCCCTGGCGAAAGCGGAATGCAACAGTCGGACCAGCAGGCCGCTGCGCTCGCGAAAGCGGGCTGATCGATTTTTGAGAATCGCCGGTCACTGGATATGATCCGGCCTCGCGCCCCGCACGGTGACCGTTGATGATCGATCTGACCAAAAGAGATTACTGGACCCGCTACGTTCCGTTCATGCATCCCGAGAGTCCTGCGCCTTTTTTCGAGCGGGCGTTTCAGGAGTATAGCGTGCGCACGCATGCCGGGCTCGTCGACATCAAAAGCATGCTCTCGAGCTACGAGCTCTCGATCCTCTTTGCGCTGGCCAAGGATTATTGGCGGGGGGAGGGTGAGATTGTCGATCTCGGCTGCCTTTACGGTCTGACCACGCGCTGTCTTGCTGAAGGCGTGAAGCTGAACGAGAGCGTGGCGGCAGAAAGCAAGGCGAAGCGGATCTACGCCTACGATCTTTTTCTGGCGCAGGACTATGAATGGTGGACGCAGAGCAGCGAGACCATCCACGCCGGAAGCTGGTTCGCCGAATTCCTGTCGGTCAACAAGGACGAACTCGGCTACATCGTCCCTTGCCCAGGCGACCTGCTGAAGATGAATTGGGGCCATAAGCCGATCGAGATCCTCATGATCGACGCGGCCAAGGCGTGGCCGCTCAACCACTTTGTGATCAGCCGGATGTTCCCGCGCCTCATTCCGGGGCGGAGCGTGGTCATTCAACAGGATTACATGCATTACGTGGAATACTGGATCGCGATCGCGATGGAGTATTTCGCCGACTATTTCCAGCCGCTCGATTTCGTTTACGGAGCCTCGGGCCTTTTCCTCGCAACGAAGCAAATTCCCGACGAGGCGGCGGCTTTCGATCTGTCGACGCTGCCGGCGCAGGAGAAGATTCGGCTGATGGATCAGGCGATCGCCAAGGCGCGGACGTCCGGGGCCGAAGTTCTGAAGACGGCGAAAGCGAAGCTCCTGCTCGATCTAGGTCTGATTGCCGAGGCGCAATCGCTTATCGACTCTGTGCACACAGGCAAGCTCTTGGACGAGAGCTATAACGACTTCTCGGGCATCGCGGAGAGTTGCGCCGCAAGCGTGCGCGCCTGCATCGCCAGTGCGCTCCCCGCTGCGACGCCGTCTTCCGCGCCGTCGGCAGAAACAGTCGAGGAATTGCTGTTTCCCAACGTCCTGCGTGACAACTGGCAGATGATGCCCTGGGAGCAGATCGCGCTGACGGGCGTTCTGTCGCGGCTGCGCCCGAAAGGCGCGATCGAGATCGGCGTCTATTACGGCGGCAGCCTGTCGCTCGCCGCGCCCTTCTGCGAAAAGATCGTGGCGATCGACATCGACCCGGAAGTGCGCAAACGCTTCGCGGTCCCCGAGAATGCGGAGATCTGGATCGAACCCTCCTGCGACGCCGTGCCGAAAGCCTTCGCGCATTTCGACGCTTTGGGCGTTCCCGTCAATTACGTGCTAATCGACGCGGATCATTCCGTCGAGGGCGTGAAGCGCGATATCGAACTGGTGCTCGATTACAGACCGAAGGAGCCCATGCTCGTGCTCATGCACGATTCCGGCAATCCGGCGACGCGGCAGGGCATTCGCGAAGTCGACTGGGCGCGCAATCCGCACGTGCGCCTCGTCGATCTCGATTTTGTGCCGGGACAGATCATCGAGCACAGCGTGGCGGGCGACCGCGGGGAAATCTGGGGCGGGCTTGCGATCGCCTTTCTCCATCCGGAACCGCGAGCGGACGCCCCGATCATCCGCGAATCGGCGCGGACGTCGATCGCCTGCATCCATCATTGCGCGCAGGATCTTTCAATCCTGCGGTAGGCTGAACTGTTCGGCGCGCGGATGATCTGCTGGAGGCGCGCATCGATGCGGCGCGCGAAAGCGTCCAGCGAAAAATGCGCCTCGACATAAGCTCTGGCGTCATGTGCGATCCTCTCGCGGGCGGCGTCATCGTCGCGCACCCGCCGCATGGCTGCAACGCTCGCTGCGAAATCGGGCTCCGCCCATGTCTGGCTTGCGGAGGCGCGGTGATAATGGCCGTGCTCGATATTTGTGAGCGTATAAGGGATGAGATAGGCCGTCGCTTCGTTGCAGAATTCCATATTGCCGGAATAGGCCGTGGCGATGACCGGCGTTCCGAGCGTCATGGCCTCGAGCATGTGATAGCCGAAGCCTTCGGCGCGGTGGAGCGAGACCAGGCAGTCGGCCCCCTCGAGCAGCGCCACATGGTTGGCCTCGTCGACGTAGCGGTCGAGCAGCACGATGCGGGAGCACTGTGCGGCGAGCGCGGCGACGCGGTCCCAGATGCGCTTTTCATTCGGCTCCCCGACTCGGTCCAGGCTATGCGCCTTGATGACGAGCTTGACGTTCTCGTCCTTGGGGTAGGCATGCAGGAAGGCGCGGATGACGCCGAGCGGATTTTTTCGATAGGCTCCGGAGAGCGCGTCGCAGGCCGTGAGGAAGATGAAATCGTCGGGTTCAGCGATCCCGGCATAGGCGAGCTTGCGGGCTGCGACGCGCCCGATCGCTTTCACGGGCCGGCTCGCCGTTCCTACGATCTGGGTCTTTTGAGGCGCACCGACGGCGTCGGCGACAAATTTTGACGCCGCCCAGATTTCGTCCGCCAGCGAAAGTCCCAGCAATTGCGAGGGACCGAGCTTCGGCGTTTCGAGATAGGGCATTCCCACGACATGGGCGCCGGCGAAAATGTCGGGAAGATAGGCGAAAGCGGCTGGGGTCTCTTCCAGATTGAGATGCAGGAGAGTCACGCGCGCCCGACCGGGCGGCGCCGTGCGAGCCTCGTCATGCGCCCGCACCGCGTTGGGATGATCGAGCGTGAAGTCGCAGAGGCGCGTCGAATAATCGAGCTTGTCGAGCGCATAAGCGAGCGCCCTGCAGCTGTCCGAGATGCCGAGGCGACGGCTGAAAGGCCCAATCAATTGAACGTCGACAGTACGGTCGTCGGACAAAATCAGGGCTGGCGCGAGAAGCCGGTCGCCCCCGGCCGAAAAGGATCGGAAACGCTTCGCCGCGAGATCGTAGCCTTGCCCGTCGACAGCAGCGCGCCAGTCGTCGCGCGTATAGGCGATCTCGCCAAAAACGCGCCGCGCTATTTCGTCGAAAGGCGAGGCGGCGCCGTCTAAAAAGCGGTCGATCCAAAAAGCGGGCATGTAGCCAAGAAAATGCGGGTTCGCCGTCGCGAACAAGAGCAGGGCGAGATAAGCCGTCTTGCGATCGCTTTCTTTGTCGGCGTCCAGTCCCGCGAGGCACGGGTTTCCGGCCAGGAAGCGGCGCATGAAGCGCGAGAGCGGGAAGGATTCGATCTTGTCGTCGCAGGAGAGAAGCGCGTGGCTTTGTGGCTCCGGCGTGAGGCAATCTTCGACGCCGAACGCAGCGCTTTCATAGGCGGCCCAAAGAAACGCCTTTTCGAAAACGCTGGCGCCCGGCGGGGCCGAGCGCTGCAGAAGCTTTTGCGCAACGCTCTGCGCAAGAGGGCGATCCGCGGAAGGTCCTTCATTCATGAGCGCAATGTCGCCGGCGGGAAGGGGCGCGCGCAATCGGCCCCTGCGGCTGACGTAATTTTTGAGATAATATTTCAGATAGGCGGCGTAATCCTCTTCAGAAACCGTCGTATCGAATTGCGACGCAACGCCGTGACGATGGCGGATGTAGTCGAGATAGGCCGATAGCGGCCGTCCCAAGATTGTCGGCGGGCTCGGCGCCGGCGAGGGGCCGAACAAGCGATCGAAGGCGCTCGAACCGCTTGCATGCCGGCTCGGCGCTTCGCCGGAGCGCATGGGAGTCGTGAGCAGCGACGAAAATGTCTCGCGCAAATAGGCGTGAGCGTCGAGCGAATTTTGTCGCGCGACAGGGCGCCCCGTTCGGTTCAGCTCATAGCGACGTTTGCCGAGCGCGAAGACGCGAATCGCGCCGTCGTCAAGCGCGGGGAGATCCGGGTCGAGATTGAGCAGGAAAGCGTGACGTCCGTCCCCGATGCCGGCCTTGGTCAGATCCGGACGGGGGAGATTGGCGAGGCATTGCCCGGCGAATCGACCGTGAACAAACACGTCCACGAGAAGTCGGGCGTCGGGCCTGCCGGGGCTCCACGCCCATCCGCGCACGGCGCCGTGACGGACCTCGTCGAGATGGCCGGCGACCTCGAGACCCCGCCAAGCGCGCCAGGCCCGCGAAACGCCGGCGCTGGTCGATCGGAGCCACGAAGCCATCTTTGTATCCATTTTGACCGCGCACCGCCCAGATTTGGCTTGCCTAGCAAATTTGATAATTCTGCGCTACGGCTGGAACTATGAAATAGCGCCCGAGCCATTGACGGTTATTGCTCCCTTCGCCCTCCAGCCGCCGAGACTTTGGTCGTGCGAATCCTCGTCGTTTCGAATCTTTATCCGCCCCGCGCTGTCGGAGGGGCCGAGTTGGTGGCGCACCGGCATGCGCTCGAGTTGAAGCGCCGTGGATATGAGGTGAGCGTTTTCGCCGGGCGCCCCCCCAAGTCGAACCAATCCGGCGGCGAGCTGGAGCTGGACAATGTGGATGGGCTCGACGTCCACGTCCTCTCGCTACGCTCGTTGGAGCCGGACCGCGCCTTCCATTGGGACGCAGCCGGCCGTCGCTTCCGGGCGATCTTGAACGACGTCCGCCCCGATGTCGTGCATTTCCACAATGTCTCCGGCCTCGGGGTCAATCTCATTCTGGAAGCCAAACGATTCGGCGCGCGCACGGTTTGCACCGTTCATGACCATTGGGGTTTCTGCGCCAGGAACACCCGCTATCGCGACGACGGCCATCTCTGCGAGAACTTCGAAGACTGCCATTTTTGCGTCTCGAACGTTTCCGACGAAAAAGGCAAGGCGTTGCCGACGCGCCTGCGTCGCGACTTCGTCATGACCTGCCTTTCCGAGGTGGACCATCTCGTTTTCCCGAGCGCGTATCTTAGAGGCGCCTACGCCGCCGCCGGGTTCCAAACAGGTACCGCGCTGGTGCAGAGCAATGGCGTCGAAATCGCGAGATTCGATCCGGCGGATCGTCAAGGCGGCGGCCCGGTCCAGTTCGCCTTTATTGGTTATCTCGGGGCGCATAAGGGCGTCGATCTGCTTATCGAGCTGGTGGAGCGCCTTCTCGCCGACCCCGGGCTCAACGGTCGCTGGCGGCTTGTGATCGCTGGCGACGGGCATTTGCGCGCGGCGATCAGCCGGCTTGCAGAGGAAACGCCAAACCGCGATTACGTGAATTTTTTCGGCAAGCTTGATACGAGCGAGATTCCCACGCTGCTTGCGGCCTCGGATGTGGTGATGCTTCCCTCGGTCTGGCCGGAGAATGAGCCGGTCGTCATGCTCGAAGCCATCGCCGCGGGGCGCGCACAGCTTGCAAGTCGAATCGGCGGGCATGCGGAGCTCGTCGTCGACGGACAATCGGGTCAGCTTTTCGCGTGTGGCGACATTGACGACCTCGTCGCCAAGGCCGTCGCCTATATCGAAGCGCCGGAGCTTGCGCGTCGCCACGGGGCGTTGAATCGCATGCGCCGGGACTCCTTTGATCAAAGCGCCGCCGTCGCCGCCTATGAGGAGATCTACCGGACAGCGCCGGCCCACTCGCCGCGCGAAGATGTGATCGTCCTGTGTGACGGCCAATGGCCGACGCTTGAAACGGCGCAGCTTTTCAATAATTTTTCGATGTTCGAGACGAAGGCCAAACTGCGGTTCGTCTACGCCGAATGGGCGGATGCGCAAATATGGGAGCGAGCCTCGGCGGTCTTCTTTTGGTCTCCCGATGCGAATGCGCAATTTCTTCTCAGGGCGGCGCGCATGAACATCCCCGTCATCGCGCCCGCCGGCGGCGCTCTGGCGCGGCTTTGCGAAGAAGAGGCGCTGGGCGGTTTCGCTTACAAGGACTTCGCCGAAGCGATCGCGGCGCTCACGATGCTTTCCGCCGGACAAGATCGCACGCCCTGCGACGCCTCGGCAGAAGACCTCATCGACTGCGCCACGGGCCTCATTGAGCCGGGGGCCTTCAGCCTCTGCGCCGAAAACCCCGCGATTTGAGGCCGGAAGCTGGTCATGCCCGTCGCCGTCCCGCACATACTCATCTGCAACGAGCGGATCATCTTCCGCTACGGCGTCGACCGCATTCTCATCGAGATGGCGCGCACGCTTGTCGCCGAGGGTTGGAGCGTCACCTTTGTTTGCCTCCGCTGCGAGCAGGACGTCGTCCATGCGATCACCCCGCATATTCGGATCGTCGAAAACACGGGGGGCGGCGATCTCTATCAGGTCGAGGCGGACTGCGCGCGCTTCCTTGATGAGAATTGGAAGGACATCGAGGGGGAAAGGCCCATCGATGCGATTGTCTGCGGCGGCTGGCCGTTTTTTCATGTCTCCGCGCTTGGCGAGCGGCGCGGCGTTCCGACCGTTTTTATCGACGCCGGATCTGTTCCGCATGATGGATTGAACGGACCCGCAATGGCCGCGCAGCGCGCGGTGCGACGGATGCGCGCCCTGTCGCTGCCCCGTTTCGATTGCGTTCTGCCGATCAGCGATTTCATCAAGGAGAGCCAGACGATCCCCGACCGCGGTTCGAGCGCAGGCGTCCATGTCGTGCGCCTTGGCGTGGATCACCTCACCGCGAAAGTCTTCGCCGCAAACGAGCATCTGTCGCGCGAAGAGGATTTCCAGATCCGGCGCCTCGAGCGGCTCGTGGCTCGCAAGACCGCGTTGATCCTGAACCTAGGGAGATTCGAGGCCGAGGGGTACAAGAATTCTCCCGCGTCGTTCCTTCTCCTTCGGGAATTGTTGCGCCGCGCGCGCGACGCGGACGGCGGCGACTACTGCCTGCTGCTATTGGGCCACGCGGATGAAATCGACGTCCCGCAGGATCTTCGGAGCCACGTGATCTGCCTCGGCGCGCCAAGCGACGACGCCCTCAATCGCGTGATGGCGCTGGCGCATGTCGGCTTCAGCCCCTCTCTTTGGGAGGGCTTCAATCTGCCGATCGGCGAGATGCAAATTCTCGGGAAACCGGCCTTCGCCTTCAATGTCGGGGCGCATCCGGAAGTCATCCTGCATCCATGGTTCCTGTGCGCGACGGTCGCCGAGGCTGCGGAGAAGATCGAGCGCGCGCTTTCCGAGCGCCTGCCGGCTGGCGTTTTCGACGCCAAGCGTCTTTCGGCCTATCGCGAGCGTTTCACCTGGCGGAACGCCACCGCCGCCTACCGCGCCCATCTGCTCGAATCCCTCGCGGAACGCAGGCAGCGTTCGCGTCAGAAGCTGCTTTTCGTCGATGTGACCAATTCGTCACGCGACACGGCGAATTCCGGAGTCGTGCGCGTCACGCGCCGATTGTCCGCGCAATTGCAGGCGCTTGGCGATGCGCGCCTGTTCTTCATCCATTGGGACGCGGAACGCCATGCCTATCGCTTCGTCTCCCGCGAACGCGCGACTCTGCTCGCCGCCTATCACGGCCCGGACGCAGCGATAAGCACGGCTGCGGCGTCGACTGAATCCGAAGCGACTCCGGACGATCTGCTCGTCCGCCTGCCAGACGCGGCGCGGCGCGCGACTCTGCTCTTGCCGGAGGTGGTGCTCGACGGCGAGGCCGCGCGCAGGGTCGAATGGGCGCGCCGCGTCGGCGTCGAGACGGCCGCGATCCTCTACGACCTGATCCCCATTGAATTCCCGCAATATTGCGGCGATGCGCTGCGTGAAACCTTCCCCGCTTATATCGAAGCGCTCACACAAACCGACCGCATCATCGCGATTTCCGGTTACAGCCTCGAATGTTTGAACGCCTACGCCGCGCGTGCGGGCATCGATGTGCGGGCGCAGATGAGCGTCGCCTGGCTGCCGGGCCAACTCGCCGCCCTGAAGCGAGTCAAGACGGCGGCGACCGGCAAGCCATCCGACGCGATCTCGATCGTCTGTGTCTCGACCATCGAACCCCGCAAGAACCATCGCGCGCTTCTCGCCGCTTATCGGCGGCTTCGCAAATCGGCCCCAGGCCTTCCCCTGCGCTTGACGCTCATCGGGAACGCCTATCGCGGCGCGGACGAACTCGCGGGCTTTGTGCGCGAGGCGGTTGCTCAAGACCCGACGATTAGCTGGCTGGTGGCCATCTCCGACGACGAGCTCATTCGGGAAATGCGTCGCGCCGCCTTCACGGTCTATCCGTCGCTGGTCGAAGGTTTTGGTCTGCCGATCCTTGAAAGTCTCTGGGCCGCGAAGCCCTGCATATGCCACGACAAGGGCGTGATGGCCGAGCTGGCGGCGGGCGGCGGGTGTCTTTCCGTCGACATGAACGACGTCGACGCCCTTGCCGACGCGATGAAGGCGCTCGCGACGGACGCCGTCTTACGGTCCCGCCTTGCGCAAGAGGCGCGCGGCCGGGTGATCGCCGATTGGTCGGATTACGCGCGCGCAGTCTCGCAGCTTTTATGGCCGGATGCAGCGGCGCCGGCGCGCAATCCGGCGCCTGCGCAAATCGACAGGGCCCGCGTCGAGCGCGACGCTTATTTTCTGCGTCACCGTCTCAAAGGCCTCGGCCTGTTGGGCGGACAAAGCGCGGCGACGGGCGCCCTCCAGGCGCGCGCCGACGAAGAGGCTGCAAGCGACGCCCGCCTCGCGACGCAACGACCGTCCCTGTGGGCCCGGTTGTTTGCCATTAAAAGGCTAACCGCAAGAAAAGTCTCGTCAACCGGCCTGTTCGACGCGGAATGGTACCTTTCGCAATATCCCGATGTGCGCGAGGCCGGGGTGGACCCGCTCATTCATTTCGTCAAATTCGGGCACTGGGAAGGGCGCTCTCCGGGGCCGGGTTTTGATTCGAAAAAATACATTTCGGAAAATCCGACGATTAAAGGCGCCAATCTTTCACCTTTCGAGCATTATCTCGCCACGCGCAAAGAGCGCTGAAATGGTTGCTAAAGCGCGTCAAATCAGCCCGCGGCCTGATGGGGGCGTGCGCGGAACCCGATCAGACTCTTGACGAGTTCGGCTTAGTTTAAGATTCTCCCGCAGCCGTTTGAAGAAGCGGGCGGGACCGGCTGCGACTCCTTGTGAGGGAAATGACACATGCGACCCATGCGCGCTCTTTTTTCTGTGCTTGCACTATTCTTCGCATCGACCGTCTTGGCCCTCGCGGATTGTCCGCCCGGCTTCGAACTCAAGGACGGACGCTGCGACATCAAGCGCGATTGTCCGCCCGGACACATGATGCGCGAGGGGCGATGCGTTCCGTCGTCCGCCTGTCCTTACGGGACCACGTTCATGGATGGCTTCTGCGTGACCAAGCCCCAATCCGGGGGCGTCAAGTAACGTGGCGCGGGCCTGCGCCAAATTTACTCATCGCGTCCATCGGAGCATTGGGCGGGCGCGCCAGATTGGGAGAAAAAGTCGATGACGTTCGGAGCATTCAAATCCGGCCTCGGCCGCATCCTCGGCGCCAGCGCCATCGGCTTTGGAGGAGTTCTTCTCCTATCCTCGCCCGCCCGGTGCGCCGACGAGCAGGCCAAGCCCGCCACCGATGAGGCGGCCGTCGTCGAGGCGCCGGGATACAAGGCTTATAGGGACGCGACAGGGAAGATCGTGAGCGCGCCGCCGGCTAACGCCGCGCCGCTGGCGATGTCGGCCGCCGAGAAGAACTCGGCGAGCACCTCCAGCGACGGCCTTCACGAGGAGGCTGTCGCGACGGGTGGTTACAAGGTCGATCTGCAGGGGCGTTTCCAGAGCCCGATGCTCGGGAAGACCGAAGAGGACGGCAAGGTGGCCACTTATCACCCGCATCCCTTCGCCATCACCAAAACCGCGGAATAAACCTCTTTTCCTGCGACGAGCTCGGGGGCTCTGATGATTTCCAAGAAAAATTGGCTGCGGTCGGCGTCCGCATGCGCGCTGATTCTATCCTCTTCCATCGCCAGCGCCACGACCGTCATCGTCGTGAACAAGAACGCCGCCGGCGTGGGTTTCAACGATCCTACGCCCGCGACGCCCGTCGGCGGAAACACCGGCACGACCGTCGGCGCTCAGCGGCTGATCGCCTTCCAGGCGGCTGCGGATCTCTGGGCCACGCATGTGGTCAGCAACGTTCCGATCCGGGTGGGCGCACAGTTCACCGCCTTGACCTGCAATGCGACGTCAGCCGTTCTCGGCTCCGCGGGCCCCGCGACCGTGCACCGCGATTTCCCCGGCGCGCCCGTCGCCTCGACCTGGTACACGCAGGCGGAGGCGAATTCGCTCGCCGGCGTCGACCAGGATCCGACCAACGACGACATCAACGCGAACTTCAACAGCAATCTCGGCCAGACCGGCTGTCTCGAAGGTAGCGGCTGGTATTACGGCCTCGATTCGAAGCCGCCAGCCGGCATCATCGACTTCATGTCCGTGCTCATTCACGAGCTCGGCCACGGTCTCGGCTTCCTGAGCCTCGTCAATCTCAGCACCGGCGCCAAGTTCAACGGCGGCAATGACGCTTACATGTTGAACCTCGAAAATCACGGCGCCACGCCGCCGGATTATCCGAGCATGTCCGACGCCCAGCGCGTCGCAGCGAGCATTTCCGGCGCGAACCTGCATTGGACCGGGCTCAATGTGCGAATCGCAAGCCCCATCCTCACGGCGGGTAAGACGGGCGACCACGTTCAGATGTACGCCCCTAATCCCGCGCAGGGCGGCTCCTCGGTCTCGCACTGGAATACCGCGGCTTTCCCCAACCAGATCATGGAGCCCAGCTACACGGTTCCGCTGCATTCCCCGATCCTGGAGCGCCCTTTGTTCCGCGACCTCGGATGGAAGCTGCTGACGCCGCGCATCGATTTCACCGGCGACGGCAAGGCGGACATTCTCTGGCGCGACACCTCCAATGGCAATGCCGTCGTCTCCGTCATGAATGGCGCCGCGATTACGTCTTCAACTTTCGTGGCCAATCTACCGACGTCCTGGACCGTCGCTGGCACGGGCGATTTCAACTTCGACGGCAAGTCGGACATCCTGTGGCGCAACACCACAGGCGACGCTGTCGTCTCGCTGATGGACGGCGCCAACATCACATCGTCCACTTTCGTCGCAAATCTGCCGACGTCGTGGACTGTCGCCGGCACGGGCGACTTCAATGGCGACGGCAAGAGCGACATCCTCTGGCGCAACAGCACCGGCGACGCCGTCGTCTCCTTGATGAACGGGCCCCTGATCGCGTCGTCGACCTTCATCGCCAATCTGCCTTCCACCTGGTCCGTTCCGGGCGTCGGCGACTTCAATGGCGACGGCAAGGCGGACATTTTGTGGCGCGACAACAACGGCAACGCCGTCGTCTCGCTGATGAACGGTGCCGTCATTGCCTCGTCGACGTTCATCGCCACCTTGCCGTTGACCTGGTCGGTCGCCGGCACGGGCGATTTCAACGCCGACGGCAAGAGGGACATTCTGTGGCGGGATTCGACCAACGGCAACGCCGTGGTGTCGATCATGAACGGCGCGACGATCATCTCATCGACGTTCGTCGCAACGCTGCCGCTGTCCTGGGCCGTGTCGCAGGTCGCGGACTTCAATTCGGACGGCAAGAACGACATTCTGTGGCGCGACACGAGCAACGGCAACACCGTGGTCTCGCTCATGAACGGCGCGAGCATCGTCTCTTCAACCTTCGTCGCCAATCTGCCGACGTCCTGGGCGGTACAGGGCGTCAACGCCAACTAAGACGTCGGGCCGAGCGCGTATCTTTCAGAAGCCCCCGCAGCGATCGCCGCGGGGGCTTTTTAATGCGCTCCCGCTCGAAAAGGGCTAGCGTCCGCAGAACCAAACGCTCGCCGGTTCCAAATCCGGCGGCGAACGCTCGAAGCGTTGCGAAAGCCGGTAGGGGCTCCTAGCTCAGAATGAGCGGGCGCCGCTCAACGGGAAGCGGCGCGATAAGAAGCGGGAATTTGAAGGGAGACGCCATGCGCCGCATGCTTCTGATTTCATCCGCATCCATCATCTGTCTTGCGGCGGCGGCCGCAGTCGCAGCGGGGGAGAGCCGCATGGGCGAGAAGATCATCATGGCCGAGGGCATGACCGTTCATATCGATCCCAAGACCGGCAAGATCGTCCCCCCGCCGGAAGGCGCGGCGCCGCTTTCGCAGTCCCCGTCCGAGAAGGATTCGACAAGCACCTCCAGCGAGGGACTGAAGGAGGAGCCGGGGGCGCATGGCGGGGCGAAAGTCGACCTGAAGGGTCGCTTCCAGAATCGTTGATTGCTCCCGCCGGGGCGGGGGGCGCTCTTGGCCAATCAGTCTGACACTGGCGGTCGCGCCAGCCCAGGCTGGGGCGGGGCAGGGCTGTCTGGACCCACGGTGTCGTCGGGCCAGAGTTTCAACTTGGCCATTTGCTGGCCGTTCTTCAAAATCAGTTCGGCGCGGTCGATCGTTGCGATCGTCCAGGAATCGACGGTGTCGCCCACTTTTTTCCAGGCGCCTTCCGGCGTTTCCGGAGAGACGATGAAGGCCTGAGTCGCCTTCTTGTTCTTGACGATGGCGCCCACGGTGATTCCCGACGGCGCGGCGGTGAGCGGGCCTGTCTCGGTCGCCTGCTGCCTGGCGACCTTTGGCGCCGGCCTGCGGCTCTTCGTGAAAATCGGACGTGAAAGAGCCTCGACGTCCGCCGAGGGCGGCTTGGGCGGGTCGAGATCGACGACCGCGAGCGTCGGGGGTGTCCAGTCCGGCGCTTTCACATCCGCGTCCGAGCCGAGAGGACCAATAAACGCATAGGCGGCGAACAGCGCGGCGAAGAGCGTCGTCGTTCCAAGCAGCGTGAGAACGATGCCGGCGAGGGGCGACAGATGCGCCTTTTGCAAGGGCGTCGCGAACGTCTGCGCGAAGCCGCCCATCCTTCCAGCGACGCCCGCGAGTCGCTCCTTGACCTCGAAGCGATTCATTGGCGGCCTTTCTGCGGCGCGCCGCCAAACACGTCGAACTGCGCCTCTATGTCGGGATCGCCCTGATTTGCAGGCGCGCCCCAGAACATCGCTTGCCCGCGCAGCGTTGCGGCGGTGATGATCATCAAGGGCGGGGCGCCTTCGAGGGCGCGCGCCAGCGCATGTATGTTTTCGTAACTGCCCGAGACGTCGAGCCGGGCGCCGACGAGCGTCACGCCCTGGAACGGCTTTTCAGGCAGCATCTGTATCGAGCGGACAGTGACCTGCGCCGCTTCGGCGATGGATTTCAGCCGCGCCTGCAGATTGGCGTTGATGACGCCATCGCTGTCGCCATCCAGAAGCTCGCCGCGCCCGTTAATGTCGGCCACCTGCCGCGCATATTCCTGAATCTGCTCTTCATGCGACGCGACGGCTTCATAGCGCGCGAGCGTCTGGCGACGCTGTGCAATGCCTTCGGCGCCGTCGGCGATCATGCGGCGCGCCGGTTCGATAAAGATCAGATAAAAGAGCACAAGCGCGAGAAGATTGACGCCGATGAAAAGCGCGCGTCGGCCGGCGGGCGTTTCTGAGATGGTCTTCCAGTTCATTTGCCGGCCGCCGGTTTTTTCTGTTCGAGCTTGGTTTGCAGCGAAAAGCCTTCCCGCTTCTCGCGCGGATCGGGCGTAATCGGCGCGGTCAGGCCGGCGTCGGCGAACAGCGGCGACTTGTTGAACAGGGCCGGAAGTCCGACGGCGGAGTCGGCGAAGCCCACGAGGTCGACAGTCCTTTCATTCGCCTTCGCATCGGAAAGGCGGAAGTCCGTCAGGAAGGCGCCGTCGGGCAGGATGCGCGCGGTTTCTTCCCATAAATCGGCGAATTGCGGGCTGTTGCGACGCGCATTGCGCAGCACGGAAAGCAGCCGACTCTCCGACGACGCGCGATCGACGATCTGGCGCACACGGGTCGCGCGGGTCGACGCTTCCTGGATTTTAGCGTCGAGTTCCTCGGCCAGGGCGGATTGGCGCCAAAGCGTCGCGCCGACGCCGAGGGCGCCAAAAAGCGCGGTGGCGACGCATAGTCCCAGAGCGATGTTGCGAAACTTGTACGAGGTCTCGCCGGCGCTTTCGAGCGTGATGATCGGCGCCTGATCGGCGGTGTCCTGCAGCCCCACCGGGCGGATGAAAGACACGTCGGCGACATCGAGCCCCGCATTGGCCACGGCGCTCTCGACAAAGTCGCGGCGCAAAATCCACAGGCTTACGCGCAGCTTGTCGGGGGAGTTTGGATGCTTCCCGGTCGTGTAGCCATAGACGACATCGGCGAGACGGAACGGCGTCTTGCGTTCGACGTCCGAAGCGAGCAGCCTGGGGAGATTGTTCAACGCGACGGCCGGAATGTCGAAGCGGCGGACGAAAAAGGCCGAGCCGTCGATCTCCAGCCCAACCTTCGCCGCATGCCGGGCGACGCCCCGGCGCGCGAGCGCCTCCTCGAGCGAGGAAGCGGAGATTTCATCCGCGCCCACGCTCCATAAGGGCGTGCGCCTCTGATCGACGCACCAGAGGTCGCGCTCTCCCGCCCGCAGGATCAGTTGTCGATCGCCGCGATCGGTAAGCCAGGCGACCGTCTCGGGCGGGAAGAGGCGGAAAAACTCGCGGCGATACCAGACGAAAAACCGCTTGGCCGCGTTTTTCAGCGAGCCCTCGATCACATCCCGCGTCCAGAATTCGCTCGACAAGGACTGGCGACTCCGCGCGAAAATGGTTGGACGCTACAGGCCTCGCGCCAACGAGAAAGCCGTGGGACCATAACCGCCAGCCGGAATGCTGGCAATGCGAGGCGCCCTGATCCTCTATTCTATGAAGGGCGCCGCCTTTAGCCGTGCACGGCGTTGTTCAGGGGTCTCGGCGGGGCCGGCCTCATGCGTCGCGCCCTCGATCGCGCCGAGCGCCGAGGCCGTGAAAGTGGTCACGCTTCCGATCGCCTTGCGTTTCGAGAACGGCTCGAAGCGACCAGGCGCGAGAATGCTGGGATTCTCCTCGACTGCGCCGATCTGCGCGGGTTCGTCCCGGTGTGGCTCATAGGGGCGCGAGACGGGAAAATAGGGGAACAGTCGCGCCCGCGTGTCGACGGCGAGCGTCGGCGCGGCCTCTGCGCCGCGGGCGGAGGCCACCATTTCGACTCCGAGCGCCATGGGCGTGTAGGCGACCGCGTCCTCTTCCTGCGCATAGGCCATGGCTTCGCCCGACTGGGGCTCCTCGCGGGCTGCTTCACACATGCGAAATTTGATGCGGCATTCGCCGGCGGACGAGAAGCGCGGGGCGCGGTCGCGAAGTTGCGCGCGCGCATTGATGAAGGCCGCCGCGCATTCTCGCGCGCTGAAGGCGGCTGAGGCGACGCAGGCCTCGCGCGTTGCGAAGAAATAGATTCGTCCGGGCGCAGCGGTCGTGGCGGCTCCGGCCTCTGCGGTCAAAGCCAGTAGGCCGACCGTAACGGCGAGAAGGCAAGGCGCGCTCGGTCGCGCGCGGGCGGCGGACGCTTGAGAGGTCGGCATCGAAAAAGAAATCACTCGACTGATTCTCGGGCTGATGATGCAATTGACTCACAAATGTGTCATTCCCACGTCGAATGCCAACGTTTATTGGTACGAAACCGTAGGCGACGAGCGTTTCGTCGGTCAATCCTTTGAAGGGGCGTTCATGCAGGCGCAGACCGAGATTGCCTTGGGCGGCGAGGCTGGCGCGATGGCCTGGCCCGACGCAAACAGTCCCGCTTTCGCCGAAGCCTTCGGCGCTTTTCTCGTTGGCGAAAAGGCGATCGACGAACTTGCCCTCCAGCGCTCGCAGCGCGCCGCGGCGCAGAGCGGCGAGCGTTTCGACCATGTCTTGACCAAGCTCGGCCTCGTCTCCGAGGTAGATCTCTGCGCGCATCTCGGCAAGTTCCTCGAAATTCCGCAGCTCGAGCCGAGCGACGTGCCGATGGAGCCGCCGCTGCGCGGCGAAATTCCCGAGAAGTTCATTCACGCCAACCGGCTCCTGCCGCTCGCAGTCGAAGGCGGAAGGCTCAAGCTCGGCGTTACCGATCCGCTCGATCTCGAGCCGGTGCAGGCGCTGGCTTATTCGACCGGCTATCAGATCGAGCTGCGCCTTGCGACGCCCGCGCAGTTCGACAAAGTCTGGTCTTCGCTTTACGGCGCGCGGCAGGACGGCGTGTCGCTCGTCGACAGCGACGCGCGCGCGAATGACGCCAGCGAATTCGACCTGCAGCGTCTTCGCGACATCGCCAATGAAGCGCCGGTCGTTCGCCGCGTGAACCAGATCGTCGCCGACGCGATCGAGGCGCGCGCCTCGGATATTCACATCGAGCCGTCGCTGGACGGCGTGCAGGTTCGCTATCGCATCGACGGCTCGTTGCGCACGGCCGAGGTTCTGCCGCCCGGCCTCAAGGCCGCCATAGCCTCGCGCATCAAGATCATGGCGCGGCTCGACATCGCCGAGCGCCGTCTGCCGCAGGACGGACGCATCAAGCTCGCCATCCGCGGCGTGGACATCGACTTCCGCGTCTCCACGCTGCCGACGGCGCATGGCGAGAGCATCGTGCTGCGCATTCTCGACCGCAGCCAGATCGCGCTCGATTTCGACAGGCTCGGCTTCGAGCCGAAGACGACGGCGCAACTGCGTCACGTGATGCGCAATCCGAACGGCATCGTGCTCGTTACGGGTCCGACCGGCAGCGGCAAGACGACGACGCTTTATACGGCGCTCAAGGAATTGACGACGCCGGACGTGAAGGTTTTCACGGTCGAAGACCCGATCGAATATCAGCTCGCGGGCGTCAATCAGGTGCAGGTGCAGCCGGCGATCGGGCTCGATTTTCCGAGCACGCTGCGCGCCATCCTGCGTCAGGACCCCGACATCGTGATGATCGGCGAAATTCGCGACGCCGAGACGGCGAAGATCGCCATTCAGGCCTCGCTCACGGGCCACCTCGTCTTCTCGACGCTGCACACGAACAGCGCCGCGGCGTCCATCACGCGCCTCATAGACATGGGCGTCGAGAATTATCTCATCGCCTCGACGGTGAAGGCCGTGCTCGCGCAGCGCCTCGTTCGCCGGCTCTGCTCGAGTTGCGCCGTTCCGCTGGAAACGCGCGTGCAGGTTCGCGCGCAATTTGCGGGCGAGGAGTTCGCGAAAGGCCCCGACAAGCTGTCCTCGCCCAAGGGCTGCCCGCAATGCCGCGGCCTTGGCTATTCGGGCCGCTCCACCATCGCCGAACTCCTCATCATGAACGAGCGCATGCAGCGGCTCGTTTGCGAAAGCGCGCCCGACGCGCAACTGGAGGCCGCCGCGCGCGAAAACGGCATGACGACCATGTATCAGTGCGGCATGACCAAGGCTTGGCGCGGCGAGACGACGATCGAGGAAGTGGCGCGCGTCACGAGGGTGGAATAGCGCCATGCCGACCTTCAAATATCGCGCTTATAGCGGCGCCGGCGATCTACTCGAAGGCGAGATCGAGGCGCGCACGGCGGAAGAGGCGGAAGACGCGCTTTTTCGGCGCGGGCTGACGCCCTTCGAAACGCGCGAGGCGAAGCCCGCCGGGGGAGGGCGCCTCACCCAGATTTCCTTCGGAAAGCGCGGATTGAACGCGGCCCAGGTCGCCTCTTTCACTCGTGAATTCGCGACGCTGGAGCAGGCGGACGTCCCGCTCGACCAGAGCCTGCGCATCCTCTCCGCGCAGGGGGCGACGCCGGCGCTGCGCGAGCTTGCGCAGGAAATTCTCGCGCGCATCGTCGACGGCGCTTCCTTGTCAGACGCGCTGACGCGCCGGCCCGACGTGTTCGGTCCCGAATATGTCAACGTCGTGCGCGAGGGCGAGACGGTGGGCAAGGTCGGCCCCGCGCTCAGCGATCTCGCCGACATGCTCGAGCGACGGCTGGAATTGCTGGCGCGCGTCCAGAGCGCGCTCATCTATCCGGCCCTGCTCATCACGCTCGCCATCATCTCGACCGGCGTCGTACTGGGGACGCTCGTGCCGAGCATCGCCCCGATCTTCGCCGACAACAACAAGGAGATGCCGTCGGGCCTGCAGTTCATTCTGGATATACAAGCGAACGCCGGCACGATCGGCATGGTCGTCGCCGTCATCATCGGCGTCGTCGTCATCTTCTACAAAATGGCGCAGTCGCGCCCGGCCTGGCAGATCGCGATCGCGCGCTTCTACCTGCGCATTCCCGTCGTCGGTCCCTTGCTCGCGCAATTCGCGACGGCGCGTTTTTCGCGCACGCTCGGCTCCATGCTGAAAGCGGGCGTCCCGCTGCTGCAGGGCCTGGAAAGCGCGCGCACGGCGGTCTCCAATCATTTTTTCAACAACGAACTCGGCGAGGTCATCGAGGCGGTGCGCGGTGGCGCGAGCCTCAGCGGCTCCATGGGCAAGGTTCCCTACATCCCGCCCGTCGCGGTGCAGATGATGACGATCGGCGAAGAGACCGCGCAACTCGGCGACATGCTGCTCCGCGTCGCCGTCATGTTCGAGCGGGAGACGCAGCGCTCCATTGAGCGGGCGATGGGAATGCTGACGCCGGCGCTCACAATTTTCATCGCCACGGTCGTCGGCGGCCTCATCATGACCGTTATGGACGCGGTGCTCAGCATCAACGATCTCGCGGCGAAATGATGCGGCGGCTTCGCTCTCATCAGCGCCGGCGCGCGGGCTTCACCATGCTGGAATCGATCGTCGTGCTCGCGCTCGTAGCGCTGCTCGCGGGGATGTCGTCGCAGCTTCTGCGTCCGCCCTCGGCGCGTCTGCGGCTGGAGAGCGCGACGCGCTCCTTCTGCGCGACGCTTCGCGCGACGCGGTCCCGCGCCATCGCCACCAATAACGAGGCGGCGGTGGTCGTCGATCTTTTCAACAAGACCTACACGTCGCCGGTCGGCGGCGTCGGGCAGTTTCCTGCCGAGGCTGTGCTGACGCTGGACGTCGCCAGCACGCAGCATGTCTCCGAGCGCGCCGGCGCCATCACTTTCTTCCCGGACGGAGCTTCCACCGGCGGCGACATGACGCTGCAAATTCCCGAGGCGCGCGCGACTGTCGCGGTGAATTGGCTGACGGGGGAGGCGTCATGCGTCTTCGCCTGAAGTCCCGGGAGGGTTTCTCTCTCATCGAGTTGCTCGCGGCTTTTGCGATTCTGGCTATGACGCTGACGCAATTGCTGAATGGCGTGAGCGGCGGCGCGCGTAACGAGTCGCGCGCGGATTTCCTCTTTCGCGCCGCGCGGCAGGGGGCTGCGCATCTCGAGGCGCTGGGCGTTGACAACCCGCCGCCTTTCGGGGAGACGAGCGGCCGCTATCCCGACGGGCTTTTCTGGTTTCTCTCCGTTACGCCGGGGCGCAGCGTCACTGGGCCCATGAATCAGGCGCCGATTGCGACGAGCTTTCATGCGCGCCTCGAAATCAAGAAGCCTTCGGGCTACGGCGAAACCTTCACGTTGTCCACGGTGAAGATCAAAGCCCTCGAGCCGCAGCTTTTCTCGCCATGAAACGCCGCGCGCGCGACGGCTTCACTCTGTTGGAGCTTCTCCTCGCGGTCAGCATTCTATCGCTGATCACCGCATCGATCATGGGTGGCATCCATCTCGGCGCGCGCGCCTGGGACACGACGCGCGCGAGCGAGTCGCTCGACGAGGTGGAGAGCGCCATGCGCGCGACGGCCGGCTTGATCGGACGCGGCTACAGCGTCTCGACCGAGCAATTGCAGCAGCAATCAACGACGGAGGGGCCGCCGCCCCCTTTCGCGGGTACGGCGAACGCGGCGAGCTTTGTCGCGCTCAGCGAAGGCGGCGCGCAATGGGGCGGGCTCATTCTCACGGAAATCGGCGTCGACAAAGGCCCGGAGGGCTCGGAGCTGGCCGTCTGGACGAGGCCGTATCGCCCGCGCGAGGGCCTCGCCGTGGGCCGCGGCGCGATGAAAAAGACCGTCGTTCTCAAGAATGTTGCTTATTTTGAACTTTCCTATTTCGGCGCGCAGCAGGCGCAACCGGGCTTTGGACAGCAGCAGCGTCAGCCGCCCGCGTGGAGCCCCGCATGGGCGAGCCGGACCGGCCTGCCTGAACTGGTCTCGATCAAGATCGGCGCGAATCGTCTTGGCCAGGTGATCGAGACGCAGGCGACAGTCGCCATCAGGCAGCGGTGATTCGCGTGTGCGCCAGCGCATACGCAGGCGCGCACAATTGCGGATAAGCTCAGGCTGTTTCTGCAACGCCGGGGATTATCATGATCAGAACACTGAAGGCCGCCGCCCTCATTGCGCCGGTCGCGATCGCCGTCTCGACGACAGTTCGCGCCGCCGCCACAGCTCCAAACGCCTGGGTGTCGGGAAAGGGCGTCGATCAGGCGGGCTGCGGCCCCGCCGCTACGCCCTTCAGGACGTTCCAATATGCGCATGACAACGTCGTGGGGGTCGGCGGACAGATAAGGGTCCAGGACTCCGCAGGCTACAGCCCGATCATCATCAGCAAGGAAATTTCGATCATCAATGAGGGGTCGAACGCCGGCATCTCCGCGACGGGCGGAATTGCGATCACAATTCAGGCCGGCGCCGGCGACGCCGTTTTCCTCAAGGGGCTCAGTCTGGACGGGCAGCGCACCGGAGTCGCCGGGATAAAGATCCTCTCGGCCGCGAAGGTCACCGTGGCCAACTGCACCATCACCGGCATCAGCTCGGGCGGAGCGGGCATCGATATCACGCCTGCCGCCGGCAAGGTCTCCTTCACCGTGTCCGACTCGATGATCTCCGGAAATATCGGAAAGGGAATTTCGATTATTCCGTCGCTCGGCTTTCTCGTCGGGGGATCGACGGCGTCGGTGCGCGGCTCGGTTAGCCGAACGGAGCTCAACAATAACAGCAAAGATGGGCTATTGCTCAATTCGGGCTATACGAGCGGGACGATCTCCCTCTATGCGAGCGAAGTGAATGCGAGCTTCAATGACGCTTACGGGCTCATTGCAGTCGGCGCCAATGCAAGTCTCCACTTGAAGCGCTCGATGGCCACCGGCAACAAATTCTATGGCGTGGGCAATAATGGTGCAGCCGTATTCACCTATGGGGACAATGCGTTAGACGGAAATGACATTGGCGACGCCTTCGGCGGCATGTCGACGGCGGATCATTTGCAATAGCCCTTCCTCCCAAAAGGGGGCCTCATCCTGCCTCCAACGCACCGAAGACCCAGACCAGCCAAAGCCCCAGCGCCAGATGCGGCCCGAAGGGGATGGGGTGGCGGGCGCCGTCGAGCGACCCCTGGCGTATCGCCAGGGCGGCCGAAAGCAGCGCGGACAGAACGCCATAGATCAGAGAGCCGGGCAGGCCGGCAAAGCCAAGCCACAGGCCCGCGAGCGCAAAAAGCTTGGCGTCGCCCTGGCCCACGCCGGGCGTCCCCCGTAGCCGTTCATATGCGAGATCGATGAGCCGCAGCGCAAGATAGGCCGCGGCTGCGGCGGCGAGGCGGTTGGGGGTCTCCTGCGGAGCGCTCGCAAGCGAGGTCGCGACGCCGCAGAGGCCCAGCGCGGCCAGGGGCCCGTCGGGAATGACGAAGTAGCGCGCGTCGAAAAGCGCGATCAGGCAAAGCCCTGCGAAGAGGAGGAGGCCCGGCGCGAGGAAATATCCGACGGCCGGCGCCTCGGCGACATGAGCGAGCAGGGAGAGAATCGCCGCCCATGCGGCCGGAGCCAGCGGGCGGCCGTCGCCACGCGCGAGAATTATGTCGCGGGCGAGAGGGGCGAGGGCGCCCGCCCGCCGTCGGCAGGTCGAGCCTGTTAAGGTTAACCTAAAGTATCGTCGTTCAACCAATTTTTCTCGCTCACACTTTTGATTGTAGCGGACATCGCCCCCATCTCGCCGCCTTTTTCAGCTTTTAGCCGAGTAGAAGCCGATTCTCAGAATCTTTGAACGTCGGCGTCTGAGGGATAAAACGCTGTTCACGACTAATCCGCGGTATTGTCGAATCATGGCGCAGGTTTCGTAAACGTGTTAAGCCCTGCCGAGTCAGTTCAGAGCCCGCGTTCAACCACAGGTTCTAAATTTGCGTTTGGTCATACGAGCATTTGCCCTGGCTTTAGCTGTCGCGAGCGTCTCCGGATGCGAGTCCCCGACCGCTGGGGGCGGACCGCCTATTGCGGAATGGAATTTTGAGCACATGCCGCGCTCGGCCCACGGCGAGGGCGGCGGCGCTCGCTCCGAAGGCCTGCTGCGCCCCCGAACCGCGACCGGCAAAGCGATCGTCGCAACCGGCACCGGCAAGTTTATCGGCTCGTCGCGGGGCCGCTCGGAGTCTTCTGAACCGGTGGGGGACGACGGCGTTACCCTGAACCTGGTCAACCTCCCTATCTCCCAGGCGGCCAAGATCGTCATCGGCGACATTATGGGGGCGGATTTCGTCGTCGACCCCAAGCTTGACGGCAAGGTGACGGTGCATACCGCCAGTCCGGTCCGCAAGCGCGCCGCGCTCGACCTCTTCCAGTCGGCGCTCCGGGTCTCGGGCGCCTCCGTCGTCAAGTCGGGAAACATCTACAAGATCGTTCCGAGCGAACAGGCCGCGATCTCTGGCGAGGTCATCACCAGCGAAGGCCCGTCCGCGCCGGACGCCAGCGACGCGCTGGGCGAAGGCGCGCGGGTGGTGCAGTTGCGCTATGTTTCCGCCTCGGAAATGAAGCGCGTGCTCGAGCCGATCGCGGCGCGCGGCAGCATCGTGCGCGCGGACGACGCGCGCAACACGCTGACGATTTCCGGCACCCCGCAGGACGTCGCGACGCTGATGGACGCGATCGGCATGTTCGACATCGATACGATGAAGGGCATGTCCTTCGCGATGGTGCCGGTTCGCAGCGGCGATGCCGACATGCTCGCCGACGACCTCAAGAACGTCTTCGGCTCGGAGAAGGAAGGGCCGATGGGCGGCATGATCCGCTTCATCGGCAATAAGCGGCTCTCCGCCATCCTCGTCATCTCCTCGCAGCCCCAATATATTGCGCGCGCCCGCGCCTGGATCGACAAGCTGGACGCCCGCGCGGAGCATACCGAGAAGCAGTTCTTCACCTACCGGGTCCAGAACCGGCCGGCGAAAGAGCTGATGGTCGTTCTCACGTCGATCTTCGGCGCCAAGGGTCAGGCCGACGCCAGCGTGTCGCCGCGCTTCGGCCAGTCCTCCATGTCCTCGGGCGGCCTGGGCGGCGGCGGGCAGGGGTCGTCGGCTCCGCTCGGCGCGCTATCGGCTTCGGGCCCGACCGGCGGCGGCGGCGGCATGGGCGGCGGCGGTCTCGGATCGAGCGGCGGGCTTGGATCGAGCGGCGGCCTTGGCTCGAGCGGCGGGCTTGGCGGCGCGGGCGGCATGGGCGGCGGCGGCGGCATGGGCGGTGGAATGGGCGGCGGCTTTGGCGGCTCGGGCGGGCCGAGCGGCGTCAGCGGCCTGAGCGTTCCCGGCGGCCAGCAGAACGGCATGGGACCCGGACCGACCCCGGCCGTGAGCTTCGACAACGACCGCTACAAGATCGGCGTCGACGACGCCAAGAACGCCCTGGTCATCATGGCGACGCCGGAGGATTACCGGCGCATTCGTCAGGTCGTCGAAGGTCTGGACGTGCTGCCGAACCAGATTTTCCTCGAGGCCACGATCGCGGAGGTGCGCCTCAACGACACGCTGCGCTTCGGCGTGCGCTGGTTCATGCAGAACCACTCCAATCTCTTTGGTTTTTCGAATGGATTGGGTCAGGCCCCGGCGGCCAACAACATCGTCGGCCCGCGAAACCTGCTAGGCGTTCCGACCGGGGCGTCTTTCCCCGGCTTCGCTTACGCCTTCAACTCGCTCAATCAGCAGGTGACGCTGAACGCGCTCAACGCCCTCACCGATGTGAACATCATCTCGACGCCGTCGCTCACCGTGCTCGACAACCGCGAGGCGATGCTGCAAGTCGGCGACCAGATTCCGGTGCAGACGCTCACCAGCGTCTCGGCGATCGGCAACACGTTCAATTCGGTGAACTACACCAATACGGGCGTCATTTTGCGGATCGTGCCGCATATCAGCGAGAGCGGCCGCGTCATGCTCGAACTCGAGCAGGAAGTCTCGAACGTCGATCCGAACACGCCGGCAGGCAGCACGACCCCGACGATTCAGCAGCGCCGCGTGAAAACGCAGGTCGTCGTGAACGACAACGAATCGCTGATGCTGGGCGGTCTGGTGAAGGATCAGTCCGGCCGCGGGGCGACGCAGGTTCCGGTCGTGGGCGACGTGCCGATTTTCGGTAACGCCTTCAAGGACAAGCTCGATCAGATCGACAAGAGCGAACTCGTCATCATGATCACGCCGCATGTCGTGCGCTCGCTGAGCGAGGGTCGCGAGATCACGGAGGAATACAAGCGCAAGCTGCTCGACATCTCGACGCGCGCCATCGGCCGGCCGCACAATATCGAGCAATCCACGCGGCGCGTGCTTTTCGATCCCTGGTCGAAGAGCCCCTGGCGCGCCGATCGCGAGACAAGGTGATCAGCAGTCCGGCGCCCCGGCGCCGTTCGTCGCGATCATGTCGCGCAGCTGACTGACATAGCGGGACTGGCCACGCCGCATTTCCTTGAAGGCGAAGGGCTTGCCGCTGGCCGGCCGCATGTCGAGGATCGCCTCCTTCACCACCGTCTGTCCGGTCGCGAGCAGCGCCTCGGCGTGAATCAGATAGGCCCCGTGATCGCCCGGCTGCTTGAAATTCGCCGGGAAGCGCGGGTCGTTGCGGTTGATTGCGTTGGGGTAGGGCTGTGCCATCAGGTTCCGCACGTCCTGGGCCGGGTAGCCGGCGAGCGCCGCGAAAAGCGCCGGCGGCGCGGTGCGCGCGTCGACGCCAGGGCTTCGCGAATGGACTGTGACGAAGGGGACGAGATCGCGAAACAGCGCCGGGCTCACCCCGCTCACCTGATCGAGCTCCATGACGGTTTCGAAAAGACCCTCCTTGGGGTCGATCGGTTTGTCGGATGCCGGCGTCGCGCGGATCTGGCCGATCCCGTTCGGCGCGGTTCGAAAGGCTTCGATGGATTTGGCGATCAGCCGCGCTGCGCCTTCCTCGACGCCGAGCCCGGCCAGCGCCAGCTGGATGAGCTCTGGCGTCGCCGCGTTCAAGTCGATTTTGCCGTTTTCTTCCTCCACCGAGAGGGCGATCGCGGCGCCGTCGAGGACGCAGAAGCGCGGCGCGCCGTCATAGACTTCGGCCTCCACCCCCGGCATGGCGCCGAGGGCGGCGCTGGAGTCTTTCTTCGATAGGAGAGTCAGGGTCGCAAGATTGATCGCGCCCTCTGCGATGTAGCCGCCCTGCGTCGCGCTCGCGACGTTGTGCGCCGTTTGCAGACGCAGCCGGCCGTTCGCCATGAAGGCGACAACCAGAATGGCGATGAGCCCCGTGCCCCAAACAACGGCAAGCAGGGCGAACCCCGCGCGCTTCTTCCCTGCGCGCGGGAGAAACCGTCTCTTTGTCGGCGTCACTTCGACTGGGCGGTTCGCGACAACGAGCCGGCGCCGCCTTCTCGCCCTTCCGGCCCCATCGAGCCGACGTCATAGGGACCGTTCTGGCCGGGAGCCCGGTAGAGATAGGGGTGGCCCCAGGGATCCTTCGGGACGCCGATCGATTTGAGATAGGGGCCGCTCCAGGACGACACGCCCGCGGGGCGCTGCACCAGCGCGTTCAGGCCTTCCTCGGTCGAGGGGTAACGACCGGCGTCGAGATAGAAGAGATCGAGCGCGCTCGCCAGATTCTCCATTTGAATTTGCGCGGTCTTCACCTTCGATTCCGAGAGGTAATTGAGCACGCGAGGCCCGACCAGGCCGACGATCGAACCGATGATCGCGAGGACCACCAGCATTTCGACGAGCGTGAAGCCGGCGCGGCGGCGCTGTTTGCGCATGAGGCGCGCCCGTCTGTCCCCCGTCGGCGTCAAGGAGCTTTCCGAACCCTTTTGCAGCATATTGTTTCCCCGTCTGTGCGTGGATTCGCTTTTCCGGCAAAGCGACTGATTATAACGGCCGGAGGGCGCGCCGTCCGTCTCAAAGCTCGATGTAAATGTCGCATCCATAGGTCGAGGTCGGATTGCCGTAGGCGTCCTCGATCTTGTTCCAGCATTTTCCGACGCCCGCAATCATGCGGTAGACGAAGACGCCCTCCGCTTCGACGACGCGTTTCTCGGGTGCTTTCTGCCTGCCAAGATAATTGAAATATGACGTGGCGACATCGTCGCCGCACCGATACATCGTGCCGCGGTCGAGGAGGAATACGCCGTTGCGGTCTTTCGCCGCGCTGACGCAATAGGAATAGTGCGTCATCGCTTCCGGCTTGATGCTGATCTGCGCCTTTGCGGAGGCGGCGCAAAAAAACAACGCGCCGAGCGCCAATCGTGAGACCAAGACGGATGTCCGCGCCATTTTGAACTCCAGCCGAACGAGAAGCCTTGTGTACGGCCCTTTTGAGCCCGTTGCAATTGTGCGGCGCGGCGAGTGAGCGCCTCGCGGGAAAATCCGCCTATCCCGTCTGAGCGCGCGCCGTTTTCAAGCTCAAGTAGAAAAGCGACCGCACGCATGCTGCTTTGCACAATAATCTCAGTTTTGAATAGTTTTAAATAGCCCCGGAAAAGGATTGCCGCGTCATTAGGGCGCATTCCATGCTTTTCAACCAAAGGGGGTTTGACAAGAGCTCAACTATAGTCGAAAGGGGACCGTTGCGGCAGAACAAAAAACAAGCCGACCAGGCGCTGCGGGGATAAAGTTGAGCGACGTGATGGAACTGAGTGCTGGGGCTCACGAGGTGAGCGGCCCGGATGCAAGAGCTCTGGCTCAGCGCATGGCCTCTTTGAAGACCGAGGCGCGCGCGAAAGGCTACTTTGACGTGTCGATGCGGGAGCAGGCGCTTCGCTGTGCGGAGCTCATCGCCGTTCCTGCTCTCGCTTTCTATCTGCTGACTCAGGGCGGCTTCGCCGCCTTCGTCGGCTTTGTCATGCTGGGCCTCCATTATCCGCGCACGGCCTATCTCGGCCACGATCTGGCGCATAACCAATGGGGCCCGCGCGACGACGCCAAACCGCGCTTCATGCTGCGCGCCGTCGCGCTGCTGCAGGGTTTCGGCGCGACCTGGTGGGTCGAGAAGCACGAATTGCATCACTCCTTCCCCAACGCCTGCCGGACGAACGAGGATGGCGTTCTGACGCCGATCGACGGCGACATCGATTCCGTTCCTTGGATCGTGTGGGACAAGGCGCTGGTGGAATATAACTCCCTCGGAGCCGATACGAGCTGGAAGGAAAAGATCTTCCTCGCCCTGCGGCGCGCCCAGGTGGTGCTCTTCTTCCCGCTGCTCTCCATCGCCAGGTTCAACTGGAGCTGGCAAAGCATCGAGACGGCCTTCCGCCGCGAGAAGACCATTGAAGGCGCGCTTTGCGTCGCCCATTGGGTGCTTGGCATGACGCTCGCGGGCATGCTGACGCCCGGCGCCGCCTGGACCGGCTGGCTCTGGTTCGTCGCAGCGCAGCTTCTGGGCGGCTTCATCCTCGCTTTCGTTTTCGTGCTCAATCACACGGGCATGGAGATCTACGACGCGACGGAGGCGAAGGGCTTCTATGACCGTCAGGCGCGTTCGACCCGCAACACCCCGAGCTCGCTCTTCTTCGACTGGCTGACCGGCGGCCTCAACAGCCAGATCGAGCACCACATGTTCCCGACCATGGCGCGCCGCAACCTGTCGAAGATGCGCGACGCCACCCGCAAGGCGATGGTCGAGTGTGGTTACGCTTATGAAGAGCTTGGCAACCGGGAGGCCATGCAGGCGGTCCTCGGCGCGCTCAGCGCCGCCGCCAAGGCCTGATAAATCGCGCGCCGCCCGGCCTCATTTGAGTCGGGCGGCGCGCTGATTTTACGTAAGTCCCTTCCCACGCAGTAAGAATCCACTGCTTAGATTTTGATTAATCGTTGCTGTTAGTTCAATGACTTAAGCCTTGCAGTCGCCCTGCTCTTAGTGTTCACTTTCCCCCAATGAAAACATTAAATTTGTGAAGGGCGTTTCCCGTTATGGAGAACAAGATCGTTTCTCTTTACCTATCGCTTGCCTACTGCGCGATCCTCTGGGCGGCATGCCAGCCGCAGCCACCTAAAGAGGACGAGTGCTGGCGATTGAACGAGAACGTGAGCATCTGCAAAAACAATCGGATGGCCACCGCGCGTCTGGGGCAGTAAGCGCGGCGCTAATCGATCGATGAGATTCTGATCGGCGCATCGACATCTGCGTAGACGACCTTGATGCCCGCTTTTTCTACCGCCGCTTCGTTGGGATACCAGGTCGACTCGTGGTCGAGTCCGCCATATTTGTTGAAGACCATCACATATTTCGACTTGAGGTCCACCTCGCAGCGCAGGCCCTTGCCGGGCGCGCCAATCGGCCGCAGTTTCCCGTCCCAGTCGATGAAAAAGCCTGTGGGCGTCTGGAGGGCGTCCGACATTTCGCGTTTCCTTTGCAACAAACCGATTGGGTCGATGCGCCGGAAAGCATGTCCCGGGCCAGAGAGGCCGGAAGAATATAATTGGTCACTCGCCGCATGCGCGTCTGCGCGCGACGGCTGGGAGGCCCCAAGCCGACAGCGAGCGGCGCCGCTTAATTCTGTGCTTCCTCAACCTGGATCGCGCATTCGCGCGTGAAGATCGCGCGCTTCTTTCCTGTCAGTTTCCTGACGGAGGCGGCGTGGCTGCAAAGCTGCACGACGCCGGCGTTGGTGCATTTAGCCATAAAGCTGTCAAAGGCCGGACCAGAGAGAAACTGCTCCTGCGCCTCGGCGGCGCACGCCGCAGCGGGGCTCATCGGACGTTCGAACGCCGGGGGAATGAGAACGGGGGCGGCCGCCGTATAGGCGTGGACGGCGGTGGATATGGCGGCCAAACCGGCGGCGAGCGCCGCTGCGGAAACGAAACGCTTGAACATGGGCTACTCTCAGCGACTGCAACCGGAAATTCCGCCCATCTTTAACAATCCCTTAATTCTTGGCAAGAAGTTGTCTCGAAACATGGCAAACGCCGCTCGCCAAAAGGCAGGCGACGGACGCGGTGCAGGATCGCGCGTGGGAGGCTTCGATGAGCGAGCAGGACGGGAATAAAAAGAGCGATCCGTCTCGGGAGGGTTACGACTGGCCAAGCATCGCGTTGTTTTTCATCTTCCTAGGGGCGTTCATATACGCCTTTTTGCAGCGCTGATCGTTCCGCTTCTATCGCAGCCGAACCACCAGGTCCGTGCCGACATTGTTCGTCTCGCCGCTCAAGGGCTGATCGGAGATGATGATAGAGGCGCCCGTCCAAAGTCGCTCGGAGATGCGGTCTCGAACCTCCTGCGAAATTTCAACGCGCTCCAGCGCCTCTTCCGGGCTCGACGACAGGGTGGAATAGGAGGAGAAGCCGTCATAGGACGCTTCCTCCGACGATTTTACCTTCTTATGCGTATCGGTATCGTCGCCGCCTTGCGGCGCGACCGAGATCACCGACCATTTGAGCGCGGCGCCGTCCGAGGCGGTCGCAATATAAAGATGCGAGCCCAGCGGCGTCTTTGGATCGCGCACATTGGCCGGCGCGTCGAAAACGGGCGCCAGGCCCTGACGAACATAGACGCGCTTGTCCGCCTTGCTGATCAAGACGGAGACCGGCTCGGCGCGATATCCCGCATCGAGCTCCGCGGCCCTGGCGACGTCGAAAGCCTTGGCAGCGTCGTTCCAACGCCGATAGGCCGCGGTCGCCTCCGCGGCGTTCGCGTCCGCGGCCTTCCGCGCGGCGTCTAGCTTTGTCGCGGCCGCGGCGCGCTCCTCTTCGGCTTTCGCCTTCGCGGCGCCGGCCATGTCTTTCGCGCTCGCCTCGGCGGTCTCGAAAGCGCGGTTGGCCGCCTCGGCTTTCGAATCGGCCAGCGCGAGCGCGGCCTCCGCCGCCTTCAACCCGTCGGCGAGGCGAAGCGCGTCGGCCTCCTTGCCGTCGGCGGCGAGGTAAGCCTCTATCTCCGCCTCCAACGCCGCTTTTCGATCGGCCGATGCCTTCGCCTTGAGCCGCTCCGCATATTGGCGGGGATTGAGCCTCGGCGGCTCTACAGGCGCGGGGGAAGTAAGCTGCGTGGCGGCGGGCGGGCCGGCGGCGGCGCTGGCGTCCGCCACAAGCTGCATTTTCGGTTCGGGCAGCAGCGCGTGCGCGAAGGATGTCGGCGTCACGTCGTAGGGCGCGATGACGACGCGCTCGCCAATCCGTGTCAGGCCCCACAGCTTCGCGGCGAAGTCGGCGGGCAGGCGCACGCAACCATGGGAGGCGGGATAACCCGGCACGACGCCGAGATGCATGGCGATCCCCGACCAGGTCAGCCGCTGCATGAAGGGCATCGGCGCGCCGGAATAAATGTTCGACGCGTGCATGCGCTCGCGGCCGATGATTGTGTAGATGCCCTTCGGCGTCGAGTGTCCCGTCATCCCCGTCGAGACCGCCGACCGGGTCACGAGACCGTGGTGGTTGTAGATCGACACGCTCTGGTCGGCGATGGAGACGACCGCGAAAAGCGGCCGTTCAAGCCGAACCGGCGCGCTCTGGGGAGGGGGGCAGCGCCCGCGGCCCTTGCCGGCGCCCTGAGCTTCACAATCAATGCGCGCCGGCGCGTCCCCGCCGCCGATTTCGATGAAAGCGAATTTGTCCCCCGCGCGCGCGGCCGGAGCGTAGAGCGTCAAGAAAAGCGTGGCGCAGAACGCCAGAGAAAGGTCGCCGCCAAAGCGGCTGCGCGGCTGCATGAAATATCTCCGAATCCGCTTCAAAGCATGAATCGAACCGAAGGGAAGCGCTATTGCAGACGTGCAACGGTCTGCCGAAAAGCGCAGCTGCAGGTTTCGGGGGCGGCTCCGGCGCCGCCGTTCCAACCCTGCCTAACGCTCTAATTTGTCGAAAGTAGGGGGCGATCGGGCCGCCCCCTCCGATGTGCTTCGGAGGAAGCGCCTCTTCGTGGTCGCGCCTCGGCTTTTCTTACTGCTGCGGCAAGGTCTGGGTCGGAGACCCGTTGGCGCCATTGTTGGAAATCTGATTGTTTCCAAAGGATATGATCGCGCCGCCGTTTGACGACAGACCGTTTCCGCTGTTCCCGTAGACCGCCACATTGCTCATCGTGACCGACGCCGACGCGCCATTGGCGGCGACGCCAATCTGATTGCCCGAGATCACCGAGTTCTTCACGTTGATCCCCGTCGCGGCGGCGGTTGAAACGGCGGTGACGCCGGCGTTGCTGTTTGCAGAGAAAACGCTGTTGACGGCCTCGACAAACGCATTGTCCTGCGCGCGCACCCCCGCTTTGTTGCGGCTCGAGGTCACGCCGACGATGTCGGCGGCCGCGTGTCCGCCCGACGTCGGCGCGACGAGGACGCCGAAGTCCGTATTCCCGGTGATGCTCGTATCCTTCAAAAGAAGCTTTGAATCCGCCGCCTGGGACGGAGCGAAATTTACTGCGGGTTTTGTAAAGCCGTAGATCTGCGAATTCTCGATCTCGACGGCGCCCACCGAATTGACTCGGACGGCCGAGAGTCCGGTCCCCAGCCCATTGAAATCCAGATTGCGAAGCCGCACGATGTCGGTGGCGCCCGCAGCAATGACGACGGCGTTCGTGCCGCTGACCAAAACGCCGGCAATGCCCGCGCCGCCGTCGATCGTGATGGATTTGGTGATGGTCACGGCGCCGAAGCCGCCCGGGTCCAGCGCGTTTATCTCGCCTTTCGCAGCCGTCTTCGAGATCGCGCCGGCGAAGGTCTTGCACGGCGCCGTGCGCGAGCAAGGATTGGCGTCGTCTCCCACGCCCGAAACCCATGTGCGAGTCGCTTGCGCTTCCGCCGAAACGACGGTCAAGGCAAGCAGCGCTGTCGTCGTGATTACAGTCGTAAAATAACGCATCGGGCTCTCCAAGGATTGCTCATAATTCGACACTTGCACACGCCCTCCGGGCGACAACGGCGCGGATCAGCGTGGTTGAGCGTAAAGAAGAAGGGCGAGCGACTAAAGAGGATTGTGATCCGGCTTGTCGAACGCCGGCGTTACCTGCGCGGCCGCGTTCGTCAGCGGCTTCCCGGCTTGAGCCTGATCCCAGATTGTCCAGCGGAACAGTTCAGCGCCAGATTCGTCGACGGCGCGAACCGCCTCGGGCCACAGCCAAATGTCAGGATCCGCGCGTCTAGCCGGAAGTTCAATCTGCGCCCAGGAAACGAAGGCGTCCCTGTCGGGGAATGGCGGCGCAGACAGGGCGCCGACGATGCGTCCGACTCCTCCGCCGATGGCCGTTTTGTAGAACTGGCATTTGATCATGGGAGGCCCGATTTTTTCGGGGAGGTAAAAAGGAAACTTGGGGGCGCGGTCGGCAAGTCAAGCTCGATCGCCCACATAAGTCGGACGTTTACCGGCAAGCGTCAGGCGCTCCGCCTCCTCGACCGCGCGCTCAAGCCGACTGCTTTCGGGCGCCGATTGAGGCAGGGTCCCAGGAGCAAGAACGAAGGGCTGAAACGGAAGAGGATTATCCCCTTGAGACAAGTTATCGGTTTGGGCACCCTCCGACTTCCACAGGTCATCGTACCCTCCCACTTGCATTTGGAGGGTGGCGTGATAAAAGGAGCCTATGTCGGCCCCTCCGCACCAGCTTTCGTTTTTGCTGCCAACGCCAGAAGTAGTGGCTGGGTGGAAGACTGAGTGCGACCGGATTTTGGCGCAGATTCAGTCTCTTCAGGCGAAGTATGATGGCTACCTGAACATGATTAAGGGGGCCGAGGCGATTGGGGTTATCGCTGCGGAATCGACGGAATCAAGCCCTCTCCAATCATCCGCTCCCCACATCGAGCCGCCGAAGCCAGCGCCTATTAAGGCCGCAGGATCGCGTCCGCGCGATAAGTCGTGGACGTCGACCATCAACGCTATCGTCTCTCGTGAATCTAGCGGGATCACCTACGAAGGCCTCCGCGAAGAACTCAAAAAAACGCACTTGGCCGGCAAGCTTTCTCAGACTGACAAGAGCTTTTATGGCGGCATCGGCAAGCTTGTTG
Organism: Methylocystis parvus; assembly: GCF_049675845.1. GTDB lineage: Bacteria > Pseudomonadota > Alphaproteobacteria > Rhizobiales > Beijerinckiaceae > Methylocystis > Methylocystis parvus_A. The sequence continues at coordinate 1,197,251 of NZ_CP187161.1, read as the reverse complement.
ACCGTAAGCTGCTTGTGAAGCACAAGGGCCACCTTTTCACCCCAGAGGCGCTAAACGCGTTCCTTGCGAAGGTCCGGTCTGGAGAGGTGGCAGATTTGGAGCCTCCGGCGGGAAGTCATCACTCCCCCTTTGGAGACGCGATTAAGTCTTTCCTTGATGGCCGAGCGAATGGAGCATCCAGCTCAGAAATCGCGGCTGAACTCCGCAGCACCCCAGAGCTTGCCGATACTATGGAGCGGCACAAGACGCACCTATACAATGTCCTGTCGCGCCTTGTTGATCAGGGGGAACTAGTGAAGGGAGGCGGACGCTTTTACCGCAGCCCTGCCAAGATTGGGAGGGACGCATGATGCTTTATGCCCCTCCAAAGAATGAGGCCACGGAGGATTTCTCCCCAGTGGCCCCAATCAGTCACCGGCAAGCGCCTCACGCTTGTCAGCCGCCGCTTGTTCAGCGGCATGAGTTCCTGGCCCACAGGCACAGCCGGAGTGAAGCTCTCGGCAAGAAAGGAGAAACCTTGTTCCCCGCTTCCCCGCACCTCGGCGTTATCGGTCTGGACGCACCACCGTCCTGTTCCGTTCCGAGGTTGTTAAGAGCTTAATCCCGAGGGGCGGCCTAGGCCGCCCCTTTCGTTTGAAAGCATATGTGCTACATTTTGTCAATGACCTAGGCGCGGATTCACCAATGGAGTCAGCATGTTAACGCTTGCGGAGGCGATAAAGAGCGGGCGATTACAAGAATTTATCGTCCAAGAGGAGGCCCGCGTCGTCGGCCCTATCGACCGGGCCGAATTCGACGCATTGGCTGCGGCGCTGGTTAGAGCGCCGCAATCAGAAGATCAAACATCGTGTTCCGCATCTGGCGATGGTTCGACCGGAAAGAGAACTCGCCAAGGTAGCGGTCCATGTGCTTCGCGTTGATGTGAATATGCGTCGAAGCAACTGATTTCTTGAACAGTTTCCAAAACGACTCGACGTGGTTCGTGTGGTGCGTCTCGCCAGTCCGGTAGTCGAAGTAGGCCCATTCCTTCGCGACGTGCTTCACCGCTCCGTGCTGGTAGCCGTCGTCGGTGAGTAATCCGTAGCTATAAAGCTCATCCGTCGAGACGACCGCGCCCTTTTCGACTGTATCCAGCACCACACCGCGCAGGATTTCCTTGCGCACGTCAGGGATGAGTTTCGTCACGATCTTGCCGCCGCGCTCCTTCGCGCCCATGACGATCGTCTTGCCTTCCGCACCGCGCCCGCGCTTGCCGGAGCGGCGACCGCCAACATAAGCCTCGTCAAGCTCAACGTGACCCTTGAGCATTTCGAAGCCGTCCGCCGTTGCCATGAGCTTACGGATTTGCATGCCGATCCGGTATGCACACTTGTAGGTCACACCAAGCGTGCGCTGAAGCTCTTTGCCGCTCACGCCGTGGCGCGTCGCGATAAAGAGGTAGATCGCGTAGAACCACGTCTGGAGCGGCGTGCGGCTGTCCTGAAAGATCGTCCCGGCGCAGGGATAGACATGATCGCCGCAGGCAGCGCAGGCGAACGCACGGCGGCCAGTGATCTTGTGGAAGGTGCTTTCCACGCCGCACTTGCCGCAGACGTGGCGCATTCCGTAGCGCACTTCCATCACGCGGTTGAGGCAGGTGTCATCGTCCTTGAACTCCGCGAAAAACTCGCGGACCGAAAACGCTTGGACGTTCCTTTCGCCTTTGCCAGCTTTCGAAGGACGGGTGCGCTTACGAGTAGTCATCTGCATATCTCCAATGACGGCGAATATGCCAGAAGGTCATACTTGCGTTAAGGGGATAATCCCCAAACCGAATATCGGAACGAAGTTAATTGCTGTATAGAAGAGGCCGGTCAGGAGGCCCTCATGAGAGAGATCCTTCGCAATATTTCAGACCTTGGTTGCGATTTGTTCCACGCGATGGGTTTGTCCAGCATGACCCGGCCGTTGTGTTCGCTGGGGTATGATCCTTACACGACAGGCGCTGTGACGCTTTTTGTGGTCGGCTTCGCGATATTCCTTGGCTATCGAATGCTCGACCGTTTTCTGGGGGTTTGAGCTCCCGCGAAGGCGAACTGGACGATGTCGCCGAATAGGCGCGCAAGGGAAGCTCGCAAAGCGCGTTTCGCCGCGCCGCCAGGCTAAGGAAGTATCTTGTCGCTGCGACCTGCGAGCCGATAGGCGATCAAGCCGATCCATTCGTGCAGGCCGAGCAACGTCATCGTCAAGCCATGACTTGCATCCGTTTGGGGCAGCAGAAAGTCTCGCGCGTCTCCAAGGGTGAAATATCCCGCCGGATAAGGGACAATCGGAAAGCCGACCTTTTGAAAAATCGCCACGGAACGGGGCAAGTGGAACGCTGACGTGACCAGAAGCCAGCGGGCGTGAGGCCCGGGCTGAACGCGCCTGTATGTGAACAGGGCGTTTTCGAACGTGTCGCGCGACTGGTTCTCGAAAAGCATCCGCTCAGAGGATACCCCAAGCTGCTCGAACAAATCTCGCGCCGCATCCGCTTCCGTTCCGAGCCGTCCGCGCATCTGGCTCGACCCGCCCGAGTAGACCAGTTTGGCCTGCGGGTAGCGACGCGCCAGCGCCGCGGCGATTACAAGGCGCGTTCCTGATTCATTGAGCGACACGGCCTCCCGCGCCGCCGTTACGTCGTCATCCATGCCGCCGCCAAGAACGATGATGCCTTCCGGCGCTGGCATATCATTGGGGGGAAGAGGGAAACGATCTTCAAGAGGGCGGAGAAGCGCCGCTCCGACAGGCCCAAACCCCATAGCGAGATACGCCGCGGCGACACCAACGAGCAGCCACCTCGTCAGCCGGGCGAAGCCCGTGAAAAGCCCCGCGACCGAGAGGGCCAAAGTCAGGCCGATCAGGTTTGGCGGAGACGCGACTGTCCAAAAGCCTTCGCGATAAAATAAAACACCTTATGGTCTCCCCCGGCCTTTCGGACGAGCTCTTTGGGGCTGAAACTAAGCTATTGCGGGGCGGCTAATTGCGGGTTTGTGTCCTGCGGGCGAAAAGGGACCGCCGTCGCCGCTTTAAGGGCTCGGATCACGGGGCCGGACAGTTGGAGGCGAACGGAGAAGCGCCTGGAGTCGAACACGCTCCATTTGGCCGAACATGATAGTTCGCGCCGCAGGCGCCGATCGAGAGCGACAGAAGCAATGCAAGCCAAATCGACGCCCGGTTCATGCTAACCTCGACTTTTCCTGCCTCTAGATGGTTCCATCATCACGCCCTCATCTTATGTTTATCTGTCGAGTAGCCGCTATTTCGCCAATTTTCTCGCCAACGGTGAAAGGATCGTGCGGAGAGTAGGGGCGTCACATGGATTTTCTTAAGCGTTACCACGACATTTACCACGTCGAGGATGATGAAGGCCAGGAGCCGCCTTTCAATTCAGTCGTCGCTTTCCCGACGCCGCACGCTTCGCAAGGAAGCGACAATGCCGCCGCCGCTCTCAATCTTGTGGCCGAAGCGGCCGCGGCCGTCAGAGGTTTGGAGGAGCAGGCGGCTGAAGCAATCTCGAGGGCCCGACATCTCGCCGACGCGCTCATGAAGAAGTTGGAGCTTGCCGATGCGCGGGTCGAAAGCGCGGAGAGCAGACTCCATGACGCCGAAGCCCGGGTTTCGCAGCTAACCGCCGCCTCCGCGGAGGCAAGCAACACGATTTCCCTCCTCCGGCAGAAATTGGCTGCAAAAGAAGCCGACCTCGCCGCCGCCGAAAGGCGCGCTGCCGACGCAGAGAACGCGATCCAACGCATTACAGATGCGATCCGCACGCAGCTCCCGTCGGCCTTCAGGGCTCCCAACGAATAATCCCGGGAACCGCGCCTTGGGGCGTCGTTGAAGGGGGCAGGCTGGCCGTGCCGTTCGGGGCCGGTCGCGCTCGTGATCCGATGAAAAGATTGGCGCGCCCAAGGGGATTCGAACCCCTGTTTTCGCCGTGAAAGAGCTAGAGATGGGCGTTTTTGATGGTTCGTGCGTTAAACTGATACGATCATAACATATTGATAATATGCCTTTTCATGCGCTCATAGTGCTTCAGGTTGCTTCAGGTTGCATCCGACCGGCTTTAGACTAAAAACGGACTAAGAGTCGTTCTCGCCCATGGCAGGCGACGCGGTTTGGTCTGGTTTAGTCTACAGGCGGGGAAGATGGCTCGGCGAGAACGGTCAACCAAACTTGACAGCCCCACAGCCCGTTCGCGCCTTGAACGGCGCCATAGCCCTTATTGGCATGCGCTGACAAAGGGCCTCGCACTCGGCTACCGAAAAGGCGCCACGGGAGGGGCGTGGATCGCGCGTCGGCATGACCGCATTTCCGGCTTCAAGAAATCGACATTGGGAGTTGCTGACGATCGCGCGGACGCGGACGGGGTAAAGACGCTTTCCTTCGACCAGGCCGTTGAAGCGGCGAGGGCGTGGTTTGCCGGCCCAAAGACGGAAACAACCAAGCGCGGCGCTTACATCGTCGCCGACGCGCTCTCCGATTACGAGGCCGACGCCGTGCGGCGGGGCGTCAAAGATTTGGCCAATCTGCGCAGCCGTGTTGCCGTTCATATCTTACCAGCGCTCGGGAAGCTCATTATCGCAGACCTTACGACGAAGCGCCTGAGGGAGTGGCACGCCCACCTTGCTGAGAAGCCGCGCCTCGCACGCCGCACCAAATTAGGAGTGGGCGGCAAGGCGATGCGGGACAGGGAAGGGGACGAAGCGGCGGAACGGCGCCGGCGCTCATCGGCGAATCGAACGTTGACGGTCCTGAAGGCCGCGCTCAACCACGCCTTTCGAGAGGGCGTTGTCGCGAGCGATGAAGCATGGCGCCGAGTTGCGCCTTTTGAGAATGTCGACGGCGTGCGCACTCGCTTCCTGAGCGAGCAAGAGGCCGCGAAGCTCATCGCCGCGTGCGAGCCCGACTTCGCCGCCCTTGTTCGCGGCGCCCTGCTTACAGGCGCGCGCTATGGGGAACTCACGCGACTGACTGTCGCCGATGTAAACCTAAGCGCCGCGACCGTTCACATTCGCGAGAGCAAGAGCGGCAAGCCGCGACACGTTTCCTTGTCGCCGGCTGGCGTCGCGCACTTCAGAGGGCTCATCGAAGGCAAGGCCGCGCGCGAGCGCGTGTTTGCGCGGACCGATGGGCGCGAGTGGCGTGCGAGCGATCAAATCAGGCCTATGGCCGCCGCGTGTGAAGTGGCGGGGATTGATCCGCCCATTTCCTTTCACGGGCTGCGCGACACTCACGCGTCGGCGCTTGTCGCAGCCGGAGTCTCATTGCAAATCGTCGCGCAACAATTGGGGCACGCCGACACGCGAATTACTGAAAAGCACTACGCGCATCTTGCGCCGAGTGCTCGGGCGAATGCCGTCGCGGCGCATCTGCCGAAATTTGGCGGCTCACTTTAACTCTTGCCAGAATCCGAAAATCTGTGCTCTATAAGACCAGTCAGCATTGGTTCGTGCCATCGGAAGGGTGCGAAAAAGCCGGGGAGCACTCCCCCGCGCGGAAAAGGGTAAGGAGCACCCCCACGGCTTAGCGGCCGTGACGTTCTAGGGGACCCCGAGCGGGAGCCGTAGACCAGTCGGCCCGCGACTGACGATCTTCTCCATCGAAGCCGAGTCGAGCGCGATTCGCGCCGCGCCCGGAATCCGTATGAAGCGAGGCGTCATGTCCGCTAAGTCTAAAAAAACCGCACAATCAACGCCGTCCGCACAATTTGGTCGCGAAGGCTATTTCGTGGGAATGGCCGAACTCTGCGAACGCCTTGGCGTCTCGTCTTCGAGTATCCGCCGATACGTCGCCGATGGCGTCTTGCCGGCGCCGATCAAACCGACGCCGCGCCGCCTTATGTGGCCCGAAAAGCAAATCGCCGAAGCTTTCGAAAAGATGACGGCGACCGCCCACAATCCGCTTTAATGCGGGCGGCCGTCGCGCCGCCAACCGCTGAACCTCACACTTGGAGAATCAAATGACGACGCTCAATCGCGGCGAAGGGACAATTGCGCCCATCTCTCAACCTACTGCGGCGCTGCCTGCGTCGGACGATGACCGAATCGAACTGCTCGCCCGCCGCGTTGCTCAAGGCGAGCCCCTGAGCGCTGGCCAAAGGGAATGGTTGCAGGGGCGCGGTTCCCGCGAAGACGCCCCGTCTTCGGTTGCTGCCGATCTTGGGCTTGCGGGCTTCGCCGACTTCAAGAGCCTTGCCGCCGCCACGCTGGCCGCTGACGCCGATGGACGCGCGACGCTCTCGACGGCGCGCGACGTTATTGCCGGCGCGAAAATCGACCCTGAGCTTGCCGCGCTCTTTCTTTCGAAGGTTCGGCGGCTTCGTGGGAGCATCCCCGCGACGATCGCGCAAGCGCTCACCCTCGCGCCTGAAGCGGGGTGGCCGATCGTCGCCGAACGCCTTGCAGCGCTCATGAAACCCAAGCGGGAGGCCGGCCGATGAGCGGCGCCTTCGACCTCACGCCAGAGGAACGCCAAGCCGCCGTCGACGCGCTCGCCAGAATGCCGACTCAGGATCGAATTGCCGTCCAATGGGCCATCCGATGCTTGCACGGCGAAGCGTCGCCCCTGTTGCTCATCTGCGATGATGCGCGGTCGAAAGTCGAGAGGGCAAGAGCGCGCCTTGCCGAAACGGCTGCGCTGTCCGACACTTTGAACTGAAGGAACATTTCAATGTCCGCCAACACGCCTGTTCAAACTTCCGCCGTTGAAGGCTTCATCCAAGCGAATCCGGGCTACGTGCTGCATTCGGCTTATGTTGACGACGCGACCTTACGGGCGACACTGAGCACGTCGCCGATCATTGGTTGGCGCGTGAGCGATTGCGACAACGCCAACCCAATCGCCGTGCACTCCCATGGTTACGAGCCCTGGGTTTCCATTCACGGAACTAAGTGCCGCTTCGCGCATCTGGTCGAAACGCCTGACAGGCGGTTCTTCGATGGCGAAGAAGAATTTCAAAGCATCGCACATTGGGCGCATGACCTTATCGAAGGCCGCAAGGCAGAACTCGCGCGCCAGTTGGCTGGCACTACGTCGTCAATCGAAACTGACGATCCGCTCGCCGCCTGACAAAACGAAACGGCCCGGCAACGCTGGCGTGCGCGGCCGGGCCATGAGGCTTTAATGCAGTTTCGCGGGAAACCTAATGCCACAGAATTCCACTAAACACAATACAGATTTGCGTCTGAACGTCGCGCAAAGGCGCTTGCATAACCGCGAACTCGCTATCCGACTCGCCGCGTCTGGCATTGCAATCTTTCCATCAAGCGGCAAGGTCCCACTCATTCCAGGTTGGCCGCAACTCGACTCATCCATGAGAGACAACGAGCGCGCCGACGCAATCGCGCGTTACCAGGATGAGCACGACCGCACGCCCTCGCATGTCGGCGCCACGATCGATGCTGATACGATTAAACGTCTTTGGCGTGAGTTTCCCGACGCCGTGCCGTCGATTAGCTGTGGCCCTTCAGGCTTGCTTGTGCTGGACGCCGACAGCAAGCGGGACGGCCCCGCCAATCTGATGCGATGGGCCGCGAGCGCGGGCGTCGACCTCTCGACGGCGCCCGTCACCGAAACGCAGAGCGGCGGCTTGCACGTTTTTCTTTCCAATGACGCTGCGCACGGCTGTGCGGCCGGCGCATTTCACGACATGGGAATCGACGTGCGAGCCGTGGGAGGCCAGGTCATTGCGCCGGGTGCCATCCGGGAAGACGGAAGGCGTTACGCTCCCAAGGCCGGCGCGCCAGAACTCGACGCGGCGTATGTCTTGAGCGCCATTTCGCCAATTCCGGCGCCAGTGCGCGAGATGCTGGCCAAAAGGCCGAAGCCGGCGCAAGGTGTGAGCGCGCAAGACGAGCGCGCGGCCGTCGACAAGCTTGCAACGCAAGACTGGCCAGACTTCGCCGACATGACGGATGAGACGATCGGTAAGTTCGATCTAGACGCCCTCGCGGAAAAAGACGCTGAATTGCGCAAGCTTCTAGTCACGCCTGGCGACGATCATTCTGACAACCGCTTCAACTTCGCGAAATGTTTACATCGCGAGTATGGCGACGCCTTCGACGTGCTGGACTTCGCCGCGTTGATCGAACATTTCAACGATGAGCTTGACGGCGCGTTCGGGGCCTTTGTTGGTGACGAAACGCCTGAGCAAGGCGAATTTTCCTTGCGCTCGATTGCGCGGGACTATCTTCGTTCGAAGGCCTGCCCGAGTGCGGCAAACCCTATCTCGAATGGGGACGCGTTTGGGATTGTCGAAGACATTGACGACTATCTGCCGTCGCACGTCATCGAGGCGCGCGAGCGCCGAAAGGAGGAACGGGAGGCGACGAAGCGCCCTTTGATTGTCCTGGACGGCGAAGCCGATGAGGCCTGGACGCCCGTCGACTATTTCGTCGAGGGCGTCATTCCGCAAAAATCCATCGGTATTTTCTTCGGGCCGCCCGGCGCATTCAAATCATTTGCTGCGATCGACCTTGCCTCCCATATTGCGCGCGGGCGGGAGTGGCAGGGATTGCGCACGGAACGGGCGGGCGTGGTTTACTGGCACGGAGAAGGGCAGGCGGGCGTCGCAGGCCGCTTTCGTGCATGGCGCCGGGCCTATGGCGGGGAGGGCGGCGCCGTTGGTCTCGCGGACGCCGACCTGAACTTTATGTCCCCCAAGGTCGAAGACAAGCTCAGGAAGATCATCGCGGCTTATGAGGGTGCCAGCGGGCAGAAGTGCGGCCTGTTCATCGTGGACACGTTGAGCAAGGCGGCGCTCGGCATGGAGTCGAATGCGGACAAAGAGGCCGCGATGGTGCTGCGCCACGCGGAACTTGCCGCTCGCAACCTTGGCGTCACTATCCTCTTTATCGCTCACACAGGTAAGGACGAACAGCGGGGCGTGCGCGGCAGTTCGGCTTTCGAGGGCAATGTCGATTTTCGCCTGAAGATGGAGAAAGGCGGCAAGCTGACGATCGAACGCATGAAGGATGGCGCGAAGCGCGCGCCGCTGCCTCTGAAGACCAAGGCCGTCGAGATCGGGACGAATAAGCACGGCGAGGCGTTGACGAGCCTCGTCATCATCCCGCCGGCCGCACGCTGCGATGTCGGCGCCGTCGAAGATAACGAAGACACGACGGACCTTGGGCCGGCGCAATCCTCGCCCCAAGCCCCGGCTGCGCACCAGGACGGCGGCGCCAACCTCTCAGAGCGCCAGCGGCGGGTTTTGGACCTCGCGCGCGACCTTTGCCGTCCGTTTACGGCTACTGAGATGCATGCGGCCCATAATCGCGCCTGGGGCCGGAAAGATAAGCCGCTTGGCGTCGACACGATTAGGCGCTGTCTTCAGACGCTCCGGGACGCCTATCTCGTCTACAATGAATACGAAGATACAAGCCTCAATCGATGGGCTTTGATTCAGGACGCGGAGGGCACCTCGATTCAAGGGTCCCAATAGGGGGCCGGAACGCTCGCATTTACGCTCGCAAACGACCGCTCGCACGCCGGCGTTTTGCGAGCGGTTTGCGAGCGTAAATGCGAGCGTAAAAATGCGAGCGTTCATGCGAGCGCTAACGCCCATTAATCCAATAACTTACCGATCGCTCGCACGCTCGCAAAAACGCTCGCATTTTAGACCTGTTCGAACGCTCGCACGCCGACCCCTTCCCCCCTAAGGGGAAGGGGGCGCGGCGTTTTGCCTTGCGAGCGGTCTGCGAGGGGCTGCGGAATTACAAATTTTGGCTGGAGGCAGAGGCGCTAGGACCGGGCCGCACGGGTTTCTCTTACCCGCCAGAGCAACATTGGGCGGCGCGGCCATACTTTCGCGCTTCCTGTATCGGAGGGCATGGCACGTCGCCATAAGAGCAGAAGACGCAACAATCGCCGGCCCTGGGTTTTAGGAGCGTGCCGCAACTCTTGCATTCGTAGAAGAACTGGCAAGCGTCTGTGGGCATTGTCTCGGTTGATTGATGGCCACAGGACGGGCAGGTGAGGGTCGATTGAAGTTGCATAGCGCTTCCTACTCGACGCTCGCCGGATAGCCTGCTTCCGCCGTCGCCTTTACCAGCGCGTCGGCATTCGCCTTGTCGGGATCGAAAGTCACGGTTGCTGTCTTCGCGTCGAGATCGACCTTCACGCTCGCCACCCCCTGCACCTTTTCAAGCGCCTTCCTGACCGTAATCGGGCAGACGGAACATGTCATGTTCTGCACCTTGAGGATGACGGTTTGCGGCGTCCCGGCCAACGCGGCGAGTGGTGACAACGCGACCGCGACAGCAAGCAATGATCGACGCATGACGGGTTACTCCCTTCAATAGAACAGCGGCGCAAACCACGGCGTCGCCAGAAGACCTAGGAGCGGCACGGCTGTAATCCAGAAGGTCAGCCTTTGGCGCTTGGCTATGTGCGGACTGGCGCAAGCAGTTCCGGGCCTGCAAGTTTGCGGGACGAGGTAAAGGCGGCGGAACGCCAGACCGATAAAGAGTAGGGTCAGGCCTGCGAACAGCGGACGGTAAGGCTCAAGCGCTGTGAGATTGGCGATCCATGTCCCGCCGACGCCGAGCGTGAGCAAGACGAGCGGGCCGACGCAACAGAGGGAGGCGCCGATAGCGGCAGCCGTTCCCGCGATGAGTGAGGTTCTCGCGCTGAATCCCGTCATTTGGTCCTTCTGGATTTGCCCCACGATCCTAATCTAAACTCCGTAGTATGATACGGACTCAAGGGCTAATGATGCAGCGCGCAATGACGATTGGGCGGCTCGCGGCAGCGGCGGGCGTCAATGTCGAAACCATCCGCTACTATCAGCGGCGCGGATTGCTCGACGAGCCGCATAAGCCGTTTCGGGGCTACCGGCATTATCCTGACGACACGGTGAGGCGCCTCCGCTTTATCAAGCGGGCGCAGGCTTTGGGATTCACACTGGAAGAAATCGCCAGTCTCTTGCGGCTGGACGGCGCGGGTTGCTGCGCCGACACGCGCGAACTTGCCGCGCATAAGGTCGCCATGATCGAGCAAAAATTATCAGACCTCGCCGCGATGCGAGACGCCCTAACGGCCCTCATGCGCCAGTGTGAGGACGGGCAGGCCGAAGGGCCATGCCCGATTATTTCCGTCCTGGCGCGGAGTGAATGAAGTTTGTGCCAGGGCCGCCGCTACTCTCGACCTGCGGCCCTCAATCCAAGCAAAAGGGGCGCTCTCGCTCCCTGCGACAATCCGCCGCACCATGCCTAAAGTAACCCCGCCGAATTGCCCTACCCATACGGATAGTATATATAATTCCGCGGTTTGCGGTTGTGATCGGTCGCAACGTCAATAAGTCACAACATATCAAGGTCATAGCGACAGATAGCGCGGCGCTGAAAATGGCGATTGACGCAGCCCGAACGGGCAGTATTTTTCGAGCATTCGATTTCGACGCCGCCCGAGGAAGGCCATTGATGAATCTCGCAATTTCTGTCGCCGCCGGGCGGGATTTCGCTCGGGAAGCCGCCATCGCCGCTCGCCTTGCGCCGCTCGCCGTAGCCGCCACTGAGGCCGCCGCGAAGGTTCCGCAGCCGCAGTTGGCTCCGGCCGCTGTGAAGACCCTGGCCGCCAATGGCGAGACGGCCAACGCGATTGCGGCCTATTGCCCGCTCTGGCGCGCGTTCGCGATGCGCTGAAGCCATGGGAAACGCCCGCGCGCCTTCGATCGATCGCCCGGCCGGCGCGCTGGCGCAGTCGCCCGTTCGCGCTTCTGTGCCTTTCGGCGCGGACGGGCGGCGCTTCGTAATCGGGGGCGAATGATGGGCGGCGACATTCAAGTGCGTCTGGACACGTCGCAGTTCGAACAGCGCCTAGAGTTCGCGTCTCGCGAGGGAATTAACGCGATGCGCCGGGCCGTCGACAAGGCCGCCCGTTCGGCGAGGCGCGAGACAATCAAAACAATGGCCGCCGACATTGGCCGCCCGGCGAGCGCCTTCATGAAGTCGACGCCGCTCGTAAAGGCTTCGACGCAGGGCAACCTATCCGCGTCCTGGACCGTCACCAAAGCGAAGCTCGGCATTCTCGACACAGGCAAATTCACGCCGATCTTGTCCGCGCTTCGCGGCTCGTTTTCGGGCAGCACGTTCCGGCTCTCGGGCGGCGGCAGCGCGAGCCTGAATCTGCCGAAGGCATTCATCCTTTATGGAAATGGGGGCCGCGCGTTGATGGTGCGAACCGGGAAGGGGCGTGCGGCCATCAAGGCCGTTTACGCGGAGCATCCTGCAACGGGCCTCGGGACGGAAGGCGATGCGCCGCGCGTCACGTGGCAGAAAGTCGCCGAGCGCGAATTGAACGCAAACATTGGCGTGGAGCTTCAGCGCGCGTTCGATGGCGCCGCTGGCCCTTCGCCTTCGTCATTGGGAGGCGAATAAAGCAATGCGCGCCTCTCACCTCGCCCCCGCGCGACACTTCCCCCAGGCCTCGCGGGTCCTTCCGAGGGACCCCCAAAACACGCTGCGGCGCGCTGCCCGCATCTTTTTTATTGAAAAGCGCCAATTTTTCATCAGTGCCAAAGGGGCGGCGGATGCTTGAACTGCCTCCCGAGGCCGGCATTACGGAGATCGCCGAATATTGCGGCGTCTCCCGCGACCGCGCGAAGCGCGTTCTCGACCTTGCTGGCGTCAAGCGCGATAAATATCGCAAGTTCAAAACGGAACTCGCCCTTCAGGCAATCCAGGCATTTCTTGACACGTCCAAAGTCGCCGGCAATCATCTTGTCGGCAGGGGCAATGTCGACGCCCAAAACAATAACCTCGAAGCGCTCGCCGCCGCGCGCCAGCAAATCGAGCTTGTCCGCCTAGAGAAGATGCGTCTCGACGTTGAAAAGCGCTCGGGCAAACTTCTCGACAAGGATGAAACGCTTCGGGCCGTTCGCGACTTCAGCGCTCATGTCCGTTCGTCTCTTCTCGGCTTCCCGCAAAAGGTCTGCGCCGATCTTGTCGGCATTCAAGACGCCAGCGAGATTGCCCGCATCCTGTCCGATCGGATGCATGATGAGCTTGTCGAAGTTTCCGACGCCGCCGCCTTTTTCGACAAAGAGGTTTTCGGCGCATGAGCGACACGCGCAATACCGTCATGCTCGAACTCTTGCGTGGCATGGAGCCGCCCGAGCGGCTGCGGCCGAGCGAATTTGCAGAGCGGCATTTCATCTTGCCGCGTCAAAACAACGCCATGAGCGGGCGGCTGCGCCTCGAACCGCATCAAGCTGGATGGCTGGACGCCGTGGCGGAACCGGGCGTGCGCGAAGCTTACTTCATGTGCTCCGCACAGGTCGGAAAGTCCCTCTCGCTCGCCGCCCTTATCGCGTGGAGCATGGGCCGTGGAGGCGTCCACCTACTCATTCGCCCCGACACGGCGGATTGCGACTCCTACCTCGCGGAAACCCTTCGACCGCTTGTCGGGGCCTCGCCAACACTCAAAGATATTTTTGGAAAGCCGACCGCCAACGGCTACAGCGGCCCGGCCGCAGCCCTTGCGCTTGCATCGTCGCACAAGCCCTCTGCGCTCGCGGGCCGTTCCTGCCCGACAGTTGTCTGTGACGAATTGGATCGCTGCATTATGGCCACGCCCGAGGGCGAGCCCTATACGATCGCTAAGCGCCGCACGCATGTCTACAGGAACTCGCTTTGCGTCGCCGCGTCCACACCGACGTTCGCCGGAACGTCGCGGATTCACCAACACTACATGCGCGGCGACCAACGCAAGTGGTCTGTTCCGTGTTGCTGCGGAGAGGAATTCGTAATTGGGCCGGAATGCCTCCACCATCCCGAAGGCACGCCTGCCCGTGACGCGCACCTGGTTTGCCCTCATTGCGGCGTCCTGCATGACGAGGCCGCCAGGCTGCGCATGACCGCGAAAGGCCGTTGGCGCGCGACCGCCCAAGGCGAACCGGGCGTGATTTCGTTCTGGTTCTGTGAGCTAGCGTCGCCGTTCTCTTCTATCGAACGTGTTGCGCAAACCGTGGCAGGCGCAACAACGCTCGAATCTCGGAAGGCCGTCCAGAATCTTGTGTGGGGCGTTCCGTTCGAATCGACGGCCGAGATTGAAAATGACGCTTCGACGCTCACCGCTCGCGCGGAGCCGATCGAAGCGCCTTACGATCGAAGAATCGACTTCGTTACGTCATCTCTCGACGTGCAAAACGACCGGCTCGAAGTGATGTTTTGTGGCCATGCCGCCGACAACCGCAAGATCATTCTCGACCGCGTTGTTTTGAACGGAGACACAAGCGGCCATGCCGTCTGGCAACAGGCCGATGCGGTCACGCCCAGATCGTTCAAGCTGGAAGATGGGCGTGCACTTCAATCTTCCGTGACCTTCTGCGACGGCGGCTTTCAGACCGAAATGGTTGCGCGCTTCGTCATGTCGCAACGCGCCAAGGGACGCCGCGCCTATATCACGTTTGGCCGTTCCGGCTGGAACCGGCCGGCCGTGAGGGAAGGGCAGAAGGTCAAGGGCCTTTTGCGCGGGCTCATCATTGGCGTCGACAATCTGAAGTTGAACGTCACGAAGGCGCTGACGAACAGCGACGCAGCCGCGCCCAGTTACATCCACCTTCCCGCGCATCTCGACAGCGACGCATTCGATCAACTCGCGAGTGAAAGCCTCTCGATTACTTATCGGCGCGGCTTCCCGGTCTATGCCTGGACGAAGCAGCCGCACGTTCGAAACGAGATGCTGGACTTGCTTGTTTTGAACTTCGCCGCCGCGACGCTCGTCAAAGGCCGGGCGGTCTCGGGGAACAGCAACAAGAAATCTCAACCCTCAATCGCGGAACGCGCCGCTCGCCTTCAGGCGATGGTGAACGCGAAGAACTAAAGGAACAAAGCACCATGGCACGCCGTAGCGAAGCGGAAACGCTGGCCGAAGACCGGACTCGCATCCTGGCCATTCTCGAAAGCCCGGAAGGCCTCGCGCGCCCCGCAAGCGCGCGCAAGTGCGCGCTCGTCATGGGGTTGAGCGTCGAGATGTCGCTCGATTTCCTTCGGGGACTGCCCGTCGAGAGCGCCTTTGCGGCTGCGATGCAGACCGAGGGTCCGATCGGGATTGGCGCCGCCATGGGCGGGCCTGTCGCTGGCGACGCCAAGACCAGGCGCCTTGCGGAAATCAAGCAGGCCGGCGCCGCCCATTCTCTCGCGAAGGGGTATATCTCGCCTGAGAAAGCAGCCGCTCGCGGCGTTAAGGTGAGCGTCTAGCCATGGCGCGCGCTCCCAAACGATCGCAGGTCGCAACAGTCCAGGCTGTTGCGTCGGCTGCAACCAAGAAAATGGGCGTTCCCGCCGCAGCCGGCGGCGCCTTCGCGCCCCTCGCTCCGAGGGCGGACTTCACGTCCGGTTCTGACGGCCGCGTGCGCCAGACCTGGGGCCGCTATCTCGGAAACGGCCCCATGGGCTTCAGTCCGATTGGCTGGAACCCCTGGGGCGGCATGACCTATCCGCTTGTCGGAGGCAAGCCTGCCCGCGAGTCCCTGAAGGCCGCCGCGATTGTTGGGGACCTAATCACGTCCAACCCCACGCTTTCGACGATCGTCGAAACGATCGTGACGCACGCGGTAGGGACGGGGTTGACCCTTTCCGCCAAGCCCGACGCTCGCGCGCTTGGCATTTCCGACGCCGCCGCGCGCTCGATTGCCGATCAGCTTGAAAGGAAGTTCGCGGATTGGGCGAACGATCCCTACAGCGTCGACAAGTCGGGCCGATTCACGCTCACGGATTATGCGCAGCTTGTCATGCGCACCTATGTCATGACCGGCGAATGTTTTGTCGCCTTCGACTGGCAGGGCCGCCCCCGCGCGTCGACGAAGACATGCCTTCAGGTTCTCGACAATCTGCAAATCGCTCTTGATGTGACGATGCAGATGGACGGCGAGCGCCACGTCTTTCAGGGAATCGTCTTTAACCGTGACGGCCGGTTCCTTGGCGTCATGGCGCGGCGCATGCCGATCGGGAGCTTCGTGCAAACGAGCCCGCAGCCCGAGTTTATCCCTGCCTACACGTCTTGGGGCCGCTCGCGGATTGAGCACCTGTTCGCGCCCGTCGACCCCCGGCAAGTTCGCGGATTGAGCCCGCTGGTCGCGGCGTTGTCGGCGATGTTGGAACGGGAAAGCCTATCAGAGTTCGAGGTCGTTGCGGCGCTGCTTCAGACTCAGTTCGGCATTTCGCTTGAAAGCCAACTTCCCGCCGCCCAGGCTGCCGGGGCGCTTTCGGTTTCTGACGAGCTTTCAACAAACGACGGCTATCTGAAGCTCAAAGAAGGCTGGTATGGCGAGAACAAGATTCGGTTGGAACCGGGACAAGTCGCCATGCTCGCGCCCGGCGACAAGCTCGCGTTTCACAGAAACGAGCATCCGAATTCGACGTTCGCGGACTTCGACAAATCGCTTGCCAATCGAGCCGCACGCGCCGCTGGCGTCGAAGCCGCAGACGTTCGCGGCGACTACAGCGACGTAAATTTCAGCGCCGCGCGCATGGCCAACGAAGCGCCATATCGCCTCAACCTGATGCGCCGCAAGGCCATCGTTGAGCGCTTCTACCAGGTCACTTTCGAAAACTTGGTCGAAGAATGGATCGAGTCCGGGCAGATTGCATTGCCAGACGGCACGCCGCCTTTCCAGGAAAACCGCCGCGCCTACACGGCTGCGTCATGGTTTGGCTTTGGACGCATCCAGCCCGATCCCTACCGGCAGATGAAGACCGATGTGGAGGGCCTTCAGGCTGGCGTCGTGACGCTTTCCGAAGTGCTCGCCGAACGCGGCGTCGACTTCGAACGTCATGTCGAAGCGCTCGCCCATGAAGTGAAGGTCATGGAGGGAATGGGGCTTCAGCATCCCTTCACAGTCGCGGTCGATGCCGCCGAAGGCGAGCCGGATTTTGACGAGCGGAAGTTCGAGGGCGAAATGCCGATCGCGCCCGCAAAGGAACCGGCGAAGCGCCGGAAGGTGAAGGCATTCGCGGTTGAGCACGGGACCGACCGGCGCGGGATGTCGACCGTCGAATACGTCCCGCCATCGCGCGTGCGGCCGATCTATGAGGCGGAAGACGAGCGCCTGTCCGATGACGAAATCTTGGGGCTGTAACTATGAACGCGCCAGTTACCAATCTCGACAAGCTGTTTGACGAAGCGACGCCGATCGTGTCGCGTGCGGACGCTAAGGCGCTTGGCTTGAAGCGATATTTCACAGGGAAGCCGTGCAAACGTGGGCACGTCGCAGAGCGGTTTGTGAGCGTCAGGACTTGCGTCGATTGCAAAATTCGCGACAGACCTAAGTCCTGGGGAAACTTCTATTTCAGGCATAAGGATTCGCTTCTTGATAAACGGCGCGCTCAATATGCCGCGTCCCCGGAGAAACACAGAAACGCCAGCCGCGCGTGGGCGTCGAAAAATCGCGATAAGGTCCGTGACAGAGATCGTATGTATGCCGCAAACAACCCCGAAAAGGTTCGGCATAAATGGGCGAAGCGCCGCTCCCGCAAGCGCCTCGCCATCATACACACCGACGCGGCGAAGCATCGTAAGTCTCTCGCCAAGCGCGGCGGAAATTGCTTCTACTGTGGTGAGTATACGTCGCGCTATGAGCAGCACGTCGACCATCTGATTCCGTTGTCGCGCGGCGGCCCGGAGGCGGCAATCAACCTTGTTAGGTCATGCCCGGCTTGCAATCTGAGCAAGAACGATAGGTTGCCAAGCGAATGGGCCGGATTGCCTGAGAAGAACAAGGCCGCCGTTCTCAATCGTGAACTTGATGCGGTTGAGTGGAACAACGCGCAAATCTTAGGAGACAACTAACATGGCGTTCAACCGCCCTCCGCTTTCAAGCGGATGCAACTCGCAACCGGGCCAGGGCACGCCCACGGCCATCAGTGACGCGGACGCTTGCGCATATCTGCCGCAGCTTCGCGCGGCCTATTACGCCTTGCTCGCCGGCTCTCAGACGCAACGCGTTCGCTATGGCGAGCAAGAGATTTCTTACTCGCGCGGCAACGTCGAGTTGCTGCGCGCTGAGGTGCGCAGATTGGAAACCCTGTGCGGCGCAGGCGGCGGAACCGCCCGTGCAATCCGCGCGGGCGGCTACCGCCCTTATCCCTATCCGGGCCGGCGCTTTGGCTGGCCCTATTAATCGAAGGATCAAACACAATGGCGAACATTCGCTACTCGCCCGAACAGCTTGCCGCCGGAGTGCGAGCGCTCAAGTCGGAAGCCGTCATCAGCGGCGCCGCCACCCCCAAGGCCGCATTCTGCGAAGCCATGGGCGTTGACGAGCGCACGGCCGTCCTTCCCGATTTCATTCAGGAAGCGTGCCGGGCCGCCGAGAAGCCGAACCGCGAGCGTCGGGCCTATGCTGCCGCCGTCGCCGGTCTGCCTGAAGCGGCGGAGCGTCCGAAGGCCGCTGCGCGGATTGCGCAGATTCACGACGCCAAGTCGCTCCCATTGCATCGCGCATCCGCGTTGCTCGCGTCTCTGCCGAGCGAGGCGGCGGAAGCTCGCGAGGCTGAAATCAAGGCCGCCGAACAGCGCCGGGCGCAAGCGGAATCGCAGGGGCCTCAAAGCCTCAAGCGCCGCGTCGAGATTCGCGTCGCGGCCCTGTCCCTCCGCGCCGACAAGGGCGACGAAGGTGCGCGCTCCGAACAGCGCAAGCTGCAATACGCGATGAGCATTGTTGCGCAGTCACCCTCGACGCCGCTCTCCACCGCGTTGACGCTCGCGGGCGCCAACGTCGCCGCCATTCGCTAACTTCAAAAGGACTAAACGACCATGACCGATATCGTCTCGACTATCAAACTCGCGAAGCCGATCCAGACTCACAAGGGCGCTGTCGACACGCTCGAATTGAAAGAGCCGACCGCACGTCTCTATGTCGCGCACGGCTCGCCCTTCGAAATCACGACGAAGGATAACCAGGTTTCCTTCGTCTACAACGACAAGGCGACGATGGCTTTTGCGGCGGAGATGACGGGACACGATGAAATCATTCTCGGCGCTCTCGCGGCCCGCGACTGGCTGAAGTTGCGGACGAAAATCACTGACGTGATTCTTGGCGTGCTGGGAACTGACGGCCCTTTCGAATTGCAGAACGGCTGATCGCCGTCATGCTCGCGGACCTTCGCATTGATCCGTTCACGATCGAACGAATGACCTTCAGCCGAATGATCCGTTACGTCGAAATGGTTGGCAAACTGAACAAGGAACGCGCAGCGCCTTAGCGCGCCGCGCGCCTTCATAGGGATAGGAAATGGGCGTGAGCGCGGAGATTATTTATCTCGACAAGGTGTTTGACGAAGCGACGCCGCGCGTCACTCTAGCAGACGCTCGTGCGCTTGGCTTAAAGCGATATTTCACGGGAACGCCGTGCAAACAGGGCCATGTTGCGGAACGGTATTTGAGTAGCAACTGTGTAGAATGTGTGAGCGTGGACGCTGCGAAATGGCATGCTGAAAATCCTGAAAAAGTGCAAGAGAAACTTAAAAAATATCGTTCGAACAATCGCACGGTGTTGCGCGAACGCGATGCAAAGAGGGCTCGCGACAACCCCGGAAAGGTGAATGCCAAGAACGCACGCCGTCGCGCTCGAAAGCGCCTCGCAATCGTAACTCGCGACGCCGACGCCATCATGCGCCAAATCTCAAATGAGGGCGGCAAATGCTTCTATTGTGCGGTTGACCTTCTGCCATTCGAGGGCCACGCGGAACATATAATTCCGTTGTCGCGTGGCGGGCCTCATGCGGAACTTAATTTGGTCCTGTCGTGCCCTCGTTGCAACATTGGCAAGCATGATCGTTTGCCAAGCGAATGGAGTCGATTGCCGAAAAGGCATGCCACGCGAGCCATCGCACGTGAGCGTGAAATTATCGAATGGAACGACGCCCAAATTCTCGGGCTAGGAGACTTTTAAATGGCGAATGCTCAAGTTACAGCGATCGTGACGGCAGAGGACCACGCCTCTGCGGTCCTGAAAGCAATTGCAAAACTCGCGCAGCAGGTTTCGAAGGAACTCGACAACTCAGGCAAGTCCGACCTTGCGCGCCAGTTCGCGGCGGCCGAACTCGCCGCACGCGGGAACGTCTCGACGCTTTCCCGCATGAAAAGCGTCATCAAGGAAATCACGGCTTCCGTCGCGACCCTCGCAGCCGGATGGGCGGCTGTCAAAATCCCGGAAGTGACGAAGGCGGCTCTTGAGGCCGGGGCGCACCTTCAGCATGAAGAAATCGCGTTGCGCGTCGCAGGCATTCCGGCCTTGGAGCTTGAGGCCGCGAAGCGCCAGATTCACGACTTGCAGCTTTCCCTTCCCATCATCTCGACTGAGAAGGGCCTTGAAGTCTTCAAGGAACTTCGTTCGGTTCTAAAGGACGTGCACGAAGTCCCGCACATGCTGCCGGCGCTCTTGAGGGCGAAGGCGGCTCTCGACGCGGCGGACCCCACGGGCGGAAGCTCCCATGGCCTTGGTTTCCTTGTGAAGGGCGCGGAAGTCGCGGGCATTGCGCAAAACCCGGAACGCTTCGCGGCGTTCATGGATGCGAGCGTGCGCGCAATGCAGGTCATGGGCCGCACGATCAACCCGGAGCAAATCTTCGAAGTCCTGAAGTATGAGAAATCCAGCGCGTCGCAATTGAGCGACCGCTTCCAGGTGACGACGGCCCTGTCCCTGTCTCAGGAACTCGGGGGCTCTACAACGGGCCAGGCCGTCGACCAGTTTGTGAGGCAGATCATCGGCGGCTTTCAGGGGAACCTTCACGCGGCTGCAAAGGAATTCGTCTCTCTTGGCCTTGCGAGCGCCGACGATTTCCTGAAGACCAAGACGGGCGAGATTAAAGGCATGCTCCCCGGCCGCAAGGTCACGGGCGCCGATCTCGCGCAGACGGACCCGGATAAGTGGGTGCTGCAATATCTGGTTCCGGCGCTAAAGGCCCATGGCTTCGCGGACGAACAGGCTCAAATCGCGGAAATCCGCCGGCTGTTCCCCGCCGGCCGCGCAGCGGACCTCGTTTCGAAGATCGTCACGCAACACGAAAGCTTCGAAAATCACGCGAAGCTCTATGAGGCCGCCGAAGGGCTGAAAGCAGTCGACTCCTATTCGAAAGACGCCGCCGCTTCGCTCGCGTCCCTGCAAACGTCTCTGAAGGATATCGGCGCCGTCGCGACGGAACCGCTCATGGCGCCCGTTGCCGGCAAGCTTCAGGAATGGGCCGCCAAGATCAATGGGCTGAAGCTCAATCTCGCGGACTGGATTGCAAGCCATCCGAAAGAGGCCCCCATTGCCGCCGCCACCATCCCGGCGCTTGGCATAGGGGGAACGGCGCTCGCGACATGGGGCGGCTGGAAAGGGCTCAAGGCGCTTCTAGGCGGGGCTGCGCTCGATTCATCTGCCGTGGCGCTCACGGGCTCCGCTGCCGCTCTCACTGAGGCCGCCGCGCTCTTGGGCGGGAAGGGCGTTGCGGCGGGCGCCGCAGCGGCCGGGGGCCGCGTCATCCAGGGGGCAGGGGCCGCCTCGGGCGCCATGGCTTCAGCCGCAGCCGGGGCTGGCGCATCGGCCGGGGCTGGCGTGACGGCCGGCTCCGTTGCGGCAGTCGGCGGGGCGATTATCGGAACGGCCGCCGTCGCGGCTGCTATCCCATATGCGGTCGACGCCCTGGATAAGAAGGGATTGCTCCCGCACGTCGACGGCGAGCATTTTTTCAACCCGCACGAATCCGCGCGGAAGGTCCTTGAGCGCATGCGCTTCAAAACGGAATCGCCGTCCTTCTCGAATGTGTTCGAACATTACAGGCGCCCGGCATTTGCGGAATCGTCTCTGCCGCAGAACTTGAAATGGTTCGGCAAGGACGCCGCGCCGGCAGGCCCGCAACATGTCGACGTTGGCGTGCAAGGGACCGTGACCGGCGAGGCGACGCTGATGAATCGCATCGTGGTTGAACCGTCGCCGTTGCTCACGGCCATCGTGAAGGAGGCGCAACAGGCAAAGGTGACGCTACAAGGCGCGCTTGGCCGGTCAATGCCTTCGAACTCTGGCGTTGTGCCTCGCGCGACGCCACACGCGCCGCTCGGCATGGGCTCGGGCGGCTTTGGTTTTGGCGTGGCCGGCACGAAATAATTGGAGGCCGTTATGTCTTACGTAAATCCACCCAACTTCAAGCAGGCGATGGCGTCGCTCGCCGGAACGATCGATGCAACCTTCGGCGAGTCGATTCGAATTATCCCGTGCACGTCGCGGCCGAACTTCCCGACTGAGGCGCACGAAGACAAAGCCGTCATTGTGCAAGGCGTCTTCACGGCGAAGCCGGAACTCGTCATGCGCTCGAACTCCATCGCCCACAAGGGCGCGGAACCGGCGGCCCTTGTCGAGTCGCGCGTTCCCATCTTTTCGTTCGCTCGCGCTCAACTCCCATGGGCAATCAATCGTGGCGACCGCATTCAAAGGTCATGTGACGGCTCTCAATATGAAATAACTCGAATCGAGGCGGATGTTACCTCGCAACGCATTACCTGCCACGTTGTAGAGTTGGGGGTTATGAGTCAATGACGAAAAAGGGAAAGCCGTCTCAGGAACGGCCCGGCTACATCTACATGATTGAGTGTCGCGCGCCGGGAGAAGCGTTTGGCAAGGTGTATGTCGGCCAGACTGTAAATGAAGAGTCGCGTTTGGCGAACCATCTAAGCGGACGATTGTCAAACAAGGCGCTGTCGGCTGACGTTTGCCTTTATGGGGATGAAGTCTTCGTAATTCATCGCGGCGTGATTCCGTATTACACCGCAGACGAACTTGATGTAGCTGAGTTCGCAGAAATAAAGTTGCAGCGCGAAATGCGCGGCGCGCAGATGGTCTACAATGTCGCCCATGGTGGTGGTCGCCACCCGATCATAGCTGCCGCCCGTATAAGCGCGGCGCGATCTTCAGAAGATAAGAGCGCTGCTGCGCGAAAGCGAGCCGTGACGATGGGTTTTGATCGTCTGAGCGATTGTATGCGCAAGGCCAAGGAACGCATGGGGCCGGAGCGTCTCAAGGAAGCGTCCCGCAAGCGACAGGAAACGATGGGGTTTGATGGACGCCGGGCGCAAGTGCGCAAGGCAAATGAAAACCTTGGTCCAGAAGGCAGAAAGGCTCGATCGCGCAAAGCAATGGAGACAATGGGGTTAGAAGGCCGCCGTGATCGCGCACGTCGACGCGTGGCCTCTATGGGGCCTGAGCGTCTAAAGGATGTGTCGCGCAAGGCGAGAGAGACATTAGGGCCTGAAGGGCGCAGCGCACTCGCGCGCAAGCGTGCTGAAAATTTGGGTTTGGGGCGACTTCAAGAAATTTGGCGCAAAGGCCGAGCGACGTTAGGCGTTGAAGGACAAAGAGACGCCAATCGCAAAAACTCAGAGACGAAGCGCGCCCTCGCCATCATTGGCTTCCGTTCAAAGGCGGAGATGGCACGCTGGTATTGCGCAGCGCGCGCGGCCGAGCTTTCGAACACTCTGAGCAACTTGCGCGCACGCGCCGTTGACCTCGAACTAGGACTAACCGCATGAACAGCCTGCTTCTCTCCGCTGCGCTTGGCCTGGCCCTCGCCGATACGAGCATGGTCGCTTTGGGCGTTCCTCCCTTAGCCGCAACGCTTCTCGTCATACCAATGGGCCTCGCCGCCTATCTCGCGCTCTGCTTTTTCGTCGGCTGCGTCCGAGGCGCCCGCGAGGCTTTCCGTCTTTCCTTCAGCAAGGACCGCTAACCGATGGCCGCTCTATCCCGCGCACGCCCGACGCCCGTTCGTTCCCAATATCTTTCGCGCGCAAGAGGCCAGGCCCGCGACCTTTCAGACCTCGCCCTTGTCGCTCTCGGGCCGGCAATCGCCCAACTGCGCGAGGCGCAAAACGGCATGCACGCGACCATGTTGCTTGCCGACATGATCCCGCCGCACATGCACGCGCCGCTTGCACGCTACGCCGTGCAACACAGCGCCATGTTTGACGGCGAGATTATCGCCGCCGTCATCTCTTATGTGGGATGGGAGGCCCTTGCGCGATTGATCGGCGAAATGGCGACTGAGGCCGCCTTCACGCGGTTCGTGCTGCCAGTGCAAAACGCGATTGTCCCCTAACAGGGCTACTCCCGCGCAATCGTGGGAGATATGGGCGGGACAGGCGACCGTGGATGTAACGGCGCCCCGCCCATTTAATTTGTCATGACATACAAAAGTAAATGTCATGACTTGCGTGCGCATGTTGCTACAGAAGTATAGTATTGACACGCGCATGTTTTGATGTTGTCCTTGCTCTCTCTTAACATAGCAAGGTAACAACATGCGCCATATCATCGCGTCATCATCATATCTTTTCGATGGATTCAAATGCGTCGATACGCTCTATCGCGAGGCCGGCGGCTATGTGCTGCGCGAGACGAGCGAAGACCCTGAGAGCCCCGAGGAATGGAGTGGCTACACGTCAGACGATGCGACGCATTTCCTTTCGCACGCGCCGGACGTGATCTTTCACAAGCCCGTGGTTGTGGCTTTCGAGCGGGGGCCATCATGAAACCCCGCTACGACCGCGCCGCCATCATGCGCGATGCGCACAAGCGCTATAGGGACGGGAAGCGCCTGGGGCTCGGATGGAGTTTTGGGCGTTGCCTGTCGACGGCCTGGCAGGCCGCGAAGATGCGACAAGAGGGGGTGCGGTATATGGCGGCTGCGCTGCCGATGAAAAAGTATGCGCGGCAATGTCAGGCAGAAACCGCGAGTGTTAATGCCTTTTGGGCCTGTCAGACCCATGCCCCTTGTGCTCGCTCAAAGGCTCATCCGCAAAATGAATCACTTCTCCGGTCTCCAACATGGTGACCCGCTCTGTGTAACGATCGCTCTCGCGGTCAAGGGTTCGTTCATGGCGGGCAACAGCGTTGCCTTTGCTCCGTTGCGGAACCAACCCCGTGAGTGTTTTGATGAACCATCCTTTCGTGCGGCTAAATCCTGCGCGCACGCCTGTTGCTTTGAGGGTAGGCAGAATTCGAACCGTCTCGGTTAGTGTGACCGCATAGGTTCGACTCGTAGACCCGCACCTTGGGCAAGGCGTTCGTTCGGAGGGGTTAGCTCCGCAGTCTTCATTCAGAACGAGTCGACATGTGCGGCATAGCACATGTTCTAAATTCGCTTCCGACATAAGGGTCCCATCCTCTCGGGGTGCCGCAGCGGCCTATCGTAGAACTCCCCAAGCTCGTAATTCAGTTTCAATTGCCGCGATGTATCGTTTGCATTCGTCTTTGGTGGCGATTTTCGCTCTATGGGCTAGGTGGTTTCGCGCCCGTAGACCTTCCTCCACCAAGTCGAAATCAACCCAGGTAATTTTCGTTTTTGAAGCCCCCATTTTACCGCCAAGTGGGGGCAGCTCCAAGCTGTCTTTCTTAGTTCTGCAAGGGTATATGCCTTCATTTATGAAATGCCTCAAAGTATCATCCAAGGAACAGTATGCTAAAACAAGCGGAAGATTATAGAACTCAGTTGGGGGCGTTTCGACAACGAACGCTCCTGATGTTGCGTAGCATCGGCTCCAATTGACGAAACTTCTAATGGTTGTCCATTGCTGTTCGATATCATCCTTGGCGGACTGGCTGATCATTAGCTTTTGAAGACGCCTTGTCGGAGCGGAAGCCAAGTATCCCCTTCTGGCGGCTGCACTTCAAGCGCGAACGTCCCTCTTTTCCCCACTGATGAAACCGATTCGATCAGCGGCCAGCTAAGCGAGCCTACAGAGGCGCTGGTTACGGCGCGGCGTCGGCGCCTATCGCCCCATTCCACCCGCCTGATGCTGCGACCAATCCGGCCGAACGTCGCTTGGTCGTGCGCCGCATGCCTGACAGCGCAACCGGCGCTTGAGTGACGGAACTTCGATCGAACCGGCCAGGCCCGACATGTCGACGCTCTCGCGACGGCCGCAACCGCATTCCACGGCGACGGCGCGAACGCCAAGGCTGCGCATGTTCGCAAGGTCCATAGCCGGGCCGTTGTAGCGGGTTGTGGGAGGCATGGGCGGGGAGTTTAGGTCGCTCGGGCCTTGGTCGCCAAGATCGGGGCGCGACCGTCTCTGCATTCAATCTGGACTAAAACCGGACTAAATGCCTTGCCGAACTAAGCGCTTAGCGCGTAACTCTTTGATTTCGTTGGCGCGCCCAAGGGGATTCGAACCCCTGTTTTCGCC
This sequence comes from Methylocystis parvus, assembly GCF_049675845.1. Taxonomy (GTDB): domain Bacteria; phylum Pseudomonadota; class Alphaproteobacteria; order Rhizobiales; family Beijerinckiaceae; genus Methylocystis; species Methylocystis parvus_A. Next base: position 1,171,070 of record NZ_CP187161.1, on the reverse strand, counting down.
GTGAAAGGGCGACGTCCTAGGCCTCTAGACGATGGGCGCGTGGCCGGCGCCGCCGAGCGGCGCGGGCGAGGGCTGTATAGAGGGGCGCGGGGCGCAAGACAAGGGGCCTTTACGCGCTTTCCTCAGGCGAGAAAGCTGCGCCCGCGCCGCTCATCGGCGCGCTCACACGCCCCACTTGACGATTTCGTAGGCGTAGAGCGCGATGCGGGTCGCATAGATGCCGACCAGCGCAAAACCGAAGGCTTTCACCGTGATCCACAGATAGGCACACGGTTATTGTTTCGTGGTGTCCTCAAGCGTCCAGATAGTCCCCATAAAACTAGGGGGTTATGCTGAAAGCTGTCTTTCTCTGTCGCCATTTGTATGCCACCATCCATGCAGATTTGTGGGACCAAGTGTGGGACCGGCATGGGCAAACTCAGCGATCCGAGGGTCAAAACGGCGAGGCCCGGCAAGCACGGCGATGGCGATGGTCTGACGCTCGTGGTCTCTGAAAATGGCGCAAAGAAGTGGGTTCTGCGCTACCAATTGAATGGGAAGCGCCGGGATATGGGCCTTGGCGCTTATCCGGAGATCGGCCTCGCTGCAGCGCGGCTGGCCGCCGTTTCGGCCCGGTCCCTCGCTGCTCAGGGAATCGACCCGCTCGGCGCGAGGCAAGCGGCGAGGAAGGCTGCGCGGCCAATCCCGACCTTTGCGGAAATAGCGGCGGGCGTGATCGAGGACGCACAGATCCGCTTGAGCGGCGAGCGCGTCGCCTATTGGTGGGGGCGCCACCTTGGCCCCGCCTATTGCGGTCCGCTACTGGACCGCCCGGTAAACGAAATCACGACCACGGACATTGCGGCGGTCCTGCGGCCGGTCTGGCGTTCCAAGCCGGAAGTCGCCCGGAAGCTCTATCCCGCGATTCGGCGCGTGTTTGAAGCAGCTCGGATCCGACTACGGGACGAGCATGGGGTTGTTTCAGACAATCCCGCCCGGTGGGATGACCTAAAGGCAATGGGCTTTGAAGCGCCCAAAGCGCTTACCCGGGGCCATCATCCGTCCTTGCCCTATGCGCAAATTCCCGCGTTCATGGCGGCGCTGCGGGAGCGCAGCGCGATAGGGGCCCGCTTTCTGGAGTTCATCATCCTGACCAATGTCCGCGTCGGAACAGCTGCTGCAGCGACGTGGGACCAATTCGATCTTGAGGCGGGCGTCTGGTCTATCCCCACTGCCAATCTGAAGGACAAGCGCCATCGTAAGGAGGCGTTTCGCGTGCCGCTCTCACCTCGCGCCGCCGAGATTGTCCGGGAAATGGAAGCGGGCAGGGTGTCTCAATACGTCTTCCCTGGCCGGGCCACGGGGGCCCCGATGTCGAGCATTGCGGCAATCAGCGTCATTGAGCGCATGAACGGTGACAGCCCCGTCTGGGTTGATCCGACGAGCCGCAGACCAGCAGTTCCACATGGCTTTCGGGCGAGTTTCAAGACGTGGGCGGAGGAGGCGTCAACGTTCCCGCACTCGATCGTCGAGGAGGCAATGGGACATCGCGTTGGGACGGTCGTGGAGCGCGCATACCGTCGCACCGACTTGCTCGAACACCGTCGCAGGTTGATGGACGCCTGGGCGGCGCATTGCGAGCCGCGCAGCACGGACAATGTTGTCCCGCTCACGAGACGCGGCGCATAATCGAACGCGCGGGGATAGGCCGGCCAGCCGACAAGCCGATTAGCCCATCGATTTCCCTCTGCATCTGACAGTGCGTCGCGAGGTAAGCGCAAATGGACGACGACGACGAGTACACCCCAAATTTCGAAGAAGCGGATTATCTCGTTAAGACGCTGCTTTCGGAAAACCCTCGTCTGCGGCATCGCGGGAAGAAGGGGGCCTTGCTGCGACAGCTGCACGAAATCGACGCGAGTCTTTCCCTATGGGAGGAATTATCTTCTGCTGAAAAGCACTCCATGTTGGGCCGCATATGGGAGATCAATAAAGCCCTCGGTTATGGGGAAACCGACTGGTGGTCCAAGCGCAGTCGGCGAGTCGGAGCGACAAGCTCAATCGTTAATCACGCTTTGGACTGCGAGCTTCTTGAACGCGCCAGAACGAAAGTTTCTGAGGGAGTAAAGTTTGGAGCGGCGCTTCGCCAAGTGGTGACAGAAGCGAAAATGAATGGAGAGATCGAAAGTCACATCAAGCGGCTGCGCCGGAAAGCGAGTAAAGTACGCAGAACAGTCGAAATCCGTCCGAACGCAAAATTCCCGGTCGAGGCGCTAGGGGCCGTTTCAACTGACGATCAGATTGAGGATTGGCTCGAGCGCAGGGGTCGGTCTTAGCGGCGAGTTAATGTCCCTCGCGTCCCTCACCAATCCGTAGTTGGCTCCAAGAAACCACAGCAATCCGCTGTGGGGAAATGGAGGCAACTACATGCAGATTGCGACAGCGGTCAGCGAAAACGAGCGCGAGCGCCGCGCGAAGCAGTCTTCCGAAGACAAGGCGAAGCGTTTGGCCTGGCGCGTCAATGACGCGTGCGGAGCGCTGGGCATCAGCCGCAGCCACTTCTATGACCTCGCCGCCGCAGGCAAAATTCGGCTGGTGAAAATCGGCGGCCGCACGGTTGTCCACGACGCCGAGGTCCAGCGCCTCGCGAGCGAGGGCGCCTGAAGGTCGATGCGCTCCCCGAACGCGGAGACGCCCACCCCTGCGGCTGCAGGCGGCGGGCGTCAAGAATGTGCAAAGCGTGGCGGCTCGCATATTCTGAATATCGCAACCACCAAAATCCTTCAAGCCGACTGTCCGGTTGCCATCGGCAACACGGCCGATTCCGCGCCCGCCGATCTTTGCTCTCATCGCGCCGTCTGGGTCGCGCGACGCTGCCGCCTTGAGCCGCGAGTTGCGCGCGCTGTCGCCTCCTTGGCCTTTAACGAGGGAGGCGGCTGATGTTCGCGAACGACAATCCCGACTCCAAATTCGTTGTCGACGGCCCCGACGACCTGGCAGGCGTCTTCCTTGATTGCACGCCTGTTACGATGCACGACGCCGCCTCTGCACGCCTTTACGAGGCGGGCATTTCCGGTCGCGGGATCATTGGCGACGGTCATCCGCTCGAGACCATCGCCATCGACGAAATCGAGCGCCTTCACGACGATCGCTTCGAGTTCTGCCGCGTTGCCGGCTACGACGGGAAACACGTCGCGGCCTTGGTCATGGCGTGCTTTAACGAGTTCGGCGATCTTCACGACCTGGTTGCCTTCAGCCTGAGATCTGGCCGCATCGCGACCTACACCGGCCGGGCGAGCATGCTCGGCGCGGAAAACTGCTTCCGACCGCGGATCGATCTCGAAACGCCAACCGGCAAATCCCCGCCTTTGCGCGTTCATGCGACCATCGCCGGCTGGCTGCGCAGCGGGCGCGATGGCGTTTTCATTTTCAGGCCGCAAGCCGCCGCGCCACTTCTTCAGCTCGTCGGCCCACTTGCCGTCGACTGCCCCGTCTTTGCCCGCAAGCTCGCCGAGCAACTCACGATCCAGCCGCCGCAGCTTGTTTGCCGCGCGACCCACGGGAGTGCGGCCGCATGACGTGGGATCCGGACGATTTGAGCAACCCGTCACCATCGCTTGTCAACGGGAAAGCGTTCACGCGCCACGTCGGCGCGCAGGAGGAGCCTGAGGGCTTTTTCTGTCCGCCTGACGAGCCAGCCCCGCAGGTCACTCCGACGCGCAAGATGACGCTGGAATGGTTCGACGATGCAGCATCTCTCGCATTGTCAGAACCTTCCGACCCGCTCATTGAAGATCTGCTCGATGAAGGCGCGATGAGCGTCTTCTATGGCGACTCGAATGCCGGAAAGACGTTTGTCGCTCTTAATATGTGTTTCGCAGTGGGGACCGGCGGCGAGTGGAACGGCAAGAGGACCAAGCGCGGGTTGGTAGTTTTTGTCTGCGCCGAAGGCGGCCGCAAAATAAAGCGCCGCATCGCGGCCTTGAAAGCACACAACGGCAATCTTGCCTCACCGCCGATTTTCGCGCTGGTCATTTTTCCCATCGATCTACGCTCGAGCGACGCAAACACAAAAGAGCTTCTCACATTAATTCGCGACGCGGAGAAGCAGTGTGGAGAGCGTTGTGTCTGGATCATCGTCGACACCCTTAGCCGAGCCATCGCTGGCGGTGACGAAAACAGCCCGGTCGACATGGGGCGCATCGTCGCCGCAGCCGATTACATTCGCGCCAATACCGGAGCCCACTTCACTTACGTGCATCATACGGGAAAAGACGCCGCTCGCGGGGCTCGCGGCCATTCCCTCCTTCGCGCCGCGACCGATACCGAAATCGAAGTCACCGCAGGCGCGATTAAGGTCACCAAGCAGCGTGACATGGAGATGGGATCTGAGCTTGGCTTTGCCCTCCTCGATGTCATGCTCGGGGTGGACCAACTTGGTCGCGCCATCAAGTCGGCCGTCGTCGAGTGGAATGGCCTGCCGACGCCGAAAGCCGCCCAGTCCGAGAAGGCTGTCCCGCGCTCACAGCGCTTGCTGATGGACGTGATTGCCGAAGCCATCGGCGACGCGGGCGAGAGCTTCAAACCGTTCGGGACTGACGGGCCGCTTGTGCGGGGCGTCGCCGAGCGAGCCGTAAGGGAGCGCTACTTTGCCCGCATCGCCGAAAATGCGGACCCCGACGAAGACGCTGAAAAGCTTTTCGATCGCCAGCGCAAGAGTTTCAAGCGATCGGTAGAAGCCATCCTGAAGGCGAAGGCTCTTATTGCAGCCGAACGGAAAGGGGAGCGCTTCGTATGGCTTCCCTGAAATCCTCCCATTCGGAGCGGACCGGACATTTCGGACACCCCCTAAAGGGGTGTGTCCTGTCCGTCCGGGTTCCCGTCCCGAGTTATGGGCCGGACATTTTCGGACAAAAGTCCGGTTTGTCCGGTTTGTCCGGTAAACGGGGGAGGCTCCCATGATCCGCCGCCGCCTTCCCAATCGCCGCGCCAACGAGACGATCGGCTTCGAGTTTCGCGGCGCGCCCTACGCGGTGACTTTCTCCCGCTTCGAGGACGGCCGCCTCGGCGAGGTCTTCATCGACTGCCAGGCGAAGGGGGCCACGCCCCTCGATTGCGACGCAAAGGACGTGGCCGTCGCTCTCTCGCTCGCTCTGCAACACGGCGCGCCTGCCGCGGATATCCGCGCCGCCCTCACTCGCGAAACGAATGGCCAACCGGTGGGCGTCGCCGGCGCCGTCCTGGATCTGATCGAAGGTGCTGCATGAAAAACATCATCGGAATTGACATCGGCGTCCGTGGCGCGTTGGCGCTCGTCTCGCCGGCGGGCGATCTCATCGAGATTGCAGACATGCCGGTCCTCAACGACGGCCCGAAGGGACGCCCGGCCGTCAACGGGCCGCTGCTCGCCGAGCTGGTCTATCGCTGGCACGCCTCGCAGGCCTTCGTCGAGTTGGTTGGCGCCCGCCCCGGAGAGGGCGCAGTGGGAGCTTTTGCCTTCGGCCGCTCTCGCGGCGTTGTGGAGGGCGTCCTTGGCGCTTGCGGCGTTAGCGCTACCCCCATGTCGCGCCCTCCTCCTGGAAGCGCACTGTAGGCCTCCCTGCGGGCCGGGAAGGGGCAAAGGATGCGGCGAGATCGGAAGCCATCCGCCGTTGGCCCGACAAGGCCCAACTTTTCGCCCGCGTGAAGGATGACGGCCGCGCCGAGGCGGCGCTCATCGCCGTCGCCGGTCTGACCAAGAAATAGGAGCTCGTTTATCATGGACCCGACCCAGCGCGACCAGATGCAAACGCTCGACCCCATGTCCGAATACATCGTTGAGGCTGCGGCGCGGCGCGGGATCGACCCTGCGGCCGCGCTGCGCGTCGCCAAGAGCGAAGGCCTCAACGAATACACCGGAGACGGCGGCTCGAGCTTCGGCCCATTCCAACTTCACTACGGCGGCGTGGCGAGCGGCGGCAATCGCGTCGCGGGCCTCGGCGACGACTTCACCAAGGCCACGGGCCTCGACGCGCGCGATCCGAACACATGGAAAGCGCAAGTAGACTTCGCCCTCGACCATGCCGCGAAGCATGGCTGGGGCGCTTTTCACGGAGCAGCAAACATGGGTTTCGATGATTTCGCCGGCATCGGCGGCAACAGCGCGGGCGGCCGTTACGGCGCCCTTTCGAGCATTGCGGGCGGCTCTGACCCCACCAGCGCCATGGTCACGCAGGGCATGAGCCCTGTGTCGAGCGCGGGCGGCCAGGGCGTCGGCGCCGCCGCGCCACAGTCCATGAGCCAGGTCTCGACGGCCGGCGCGCCATCGCCCTCGCCGATGGGAGGCCCCAGCGCGAACGGCGTCGGCAGCACGGGCGCCTCGCTCGACAAGAATGCACAGGCGATAGTCGACGCGATCAAACAGGCGCGCCAGCCGCGCCCCGGCCTCCTCGGCCAGCTTCTGTTCGGCAATGGCGGGTTTAGCGGCATGCTCGGCCAGAACATGCCCAACGGCCTTCTCGGCGCTCTGACCGGCCTCAAGAGCATGGGGCCGCAACAGGGCGGCGCTCCCGGCGCGCAGCAGGGCGGCCCGTTCGGCAACGGCCTCATCGGCGGCGCGGCGAACGGCCTTTCCAGCTTCCTGCAACCGTCGCCCATGCAGGCGCCGAATGGCGGACCTCAGCAGCCCATGGGCGGCGGCGGCATGATGGCGCAGGCGCCTCAGCTCGGCCCGCAGATGTCTCCCCCGCAGCCGCAGCAGGCGCAGGCCCCGCAGCAGCCGGGCATGCCGATGAGCCAGCCGCCTAGCGGGCAGGGCGGCGGCCAAATGGCGCAGTTGCCGCCATGGCTTCAACAGATGTTCGGCATGTTCGGAATGCAGGGCTGATCGGAGGCGACCAATGACGGAAAAGCAAACATTGCTCCTCAACGGCTTCTCTCCAGTGTTCGAAGCCGCGCCTCTCTTAACAGGGGAGGCGCGGCCGAGCGCTGCGGAGCTGATTGAGCTCGCGAATGGAGTTCTGGCTCAAGCGGAATCCTATGGCTGTGCTCTGATCGCCGAGCACGCAAGGCGCATCCGCGTATATTTCCAGGTCGTCGAAAAGCCGGAGCCAAACGACTTTGAAGTCGCCATTTGTGCGCTGCGCGCAGCATTGCTCGCAATGTCGGGCGCCGACGCTGAGCAGGAATGGTTACAAAAAAACGCAATCAAGCCTTTAAAGGCGATTTGAGGGAGACATGGATAATTCTCCGCGTAAACCCGCGAAAAAAACGCGCGGCAAGCCCTTTGAGCGCGGCAATCCGGGCAAACCGAAGGGCGCGCGTCGGCGCACGACGGTCCTCGCCGAACAGTTGATGGAGGGTGAGGCCGAAGAGGTCGTCCAGGCCGTCCTCGATAAGGCTAAAACCGGCGACATGGCCGCCGCGCGCATCGTCCTCGATCGCGTCGCGCCGGCCCGACGAGACAGGCCCATCGAGGTTTCGCTCCCCAAGATCGAGAGCGCCGCTGACGCCGCTCAGGCATTGAGCGCGGTCCTCTCGGCCCTTGGGGACGGCGCCATTACCCCCGGTGAGGCCGGTGAGGTCGCCAAGCTGATCCAGTCCTACGCTGCGACACTGGAAGTGAGAGACCTCGAGGCGCGGATTGTCGCGTTGGAAGAAAGAGCGAAGTGATGAAGGCCAATGCGAGGCGACTGAAGAAGTTGGAGGCTGGTGCGGAAGGAGGTGACGAAGACGACCGCGATCTCCCGATGTTCTTCATCGATACGCCAGTGGCGCAAAACTTCCGAGAATACTGCATCATCCGCAATAGCGAGAGCTGCGATCCCGAAGTGCGCCGCCTCCAATTGATTGCCGAACTGAAGGAAGCGCTCACGAGCGCAAGGATAATTGAGCACCCGAGATACGACCGCATCGTCGCGAACGCGCGGCGCATCTTGCAAAAGCTCCACCGAGAAGGCGATTTTCCATGACCAGCAGAAGGAAGCGCCTTGAGGCGCTCGAAACGATGGTTCCTCAGAGCAAGCCGGTCGAAGGTGGCCTTCCCGAGCAGCCCCCCGGGATGGTAGAACATATGGCTAGGATCAGGCGGCGTCTGTTGGAGCAGTTCGGCCCCGAGCGCATGCCATGGTTAACAGAACCGCGCGTTTTCACAACGAAGGCGCCCGGTCAAATCGAATACGAGCGGGAGATGGAAGCGAGGAGAATGCGTCAACGGACTTAACTCGCGCCTACGAGCCGGCCGGAAACGAACTTGTCGAGGCCGCGCAGGCCGCTGGCGCCCGGCACCTTGGCGAGGTCGATCACCTGGCCGGCGGTGTAGCCCTTGCCGATCGCGAACTCCCCGGAGGCGACGGCTTCGGAGATGAGGGCGGGAATGATCGCCGCCAGCTCCTTGTGGACGATGCCCTTGACGATGCCGCCAATGGTTCGGCGCTCGTCCTCGCCAAGGCCATTCACGGACGATGCGGGCGCGATCGCCGCCTCAAGCTGCATCCAGCGGTCGATGATGCGGGCGCGAAGCTCTGTCGAATAGCCGGAGACGAGGATCAGGGTCTCGCGCTTGGGGAGGTTGAGGACTTCGCGAGCCTCGCCCTTGGCGTCGATATAACGGGCTGAAAATTCAGCCCGTTGAATTTCCAGCTCCGAGAGCATCTTACGCGCGTCTGCCAGCACATTTTTGTGCAGCTTCCCGCACAGCCCGGCGATTTCCAGTGTGCTCATGGTGAGCGGGATGGTCGAAAGCTCGTTCATGCTGTCTCCATCGGCGTCCGGCCCGGCAGGCCCGAGACGCACGGGTTCGCTTTCGCGAAACCGGAGCCGATGAAGCCCGATCCCGCGTCTTCCCCCTGCCGAGGGGAAATGCTGTGCTTAGAAGGCGCCTTGCTGCGGCTGCGGCAGCACGGCCTGTTGCGCGGCGCGCGCATTGGCGTTGATCTGGTCGCGCATAAGGCCGTGCTGCATCTCGCGATTGTGGCGGATGTCGTCGAACACGCCGCTCGCCGCCTGCTTCGGCTTCTCGCCCTTGAGCGATGCGCGCGCCTCCAGTTCGGCCATCGTCGTCGGCCGCGCCTGCTCGGCGCCCGGAATGACGGCCTGCGGCTTGTTGTCCGCGCCTATTTCGTATCCAAAGTATTCTTCACTCGGATGAGAGTCCGGAGCCGGCGGATGTGCTCCCCGATCTCCGCCCGACGCGCCTCAGTCGGCGCGTTGTGCGCCTCCTCCATGACAACCTTCAAGATCCGCTGCAGTTCCGCCACTGGTATGTCCGGCGGGTTGGGGCTGGCTTTGCCGTTCGAAGAGGTCATTCAGTCCACTTTCGGTTTCGGCGTAGTAACTCTCGACTTCCCGCCGAGGGATTGGGAGAGCTTACCGCGCCAGCCGCGGCCCGGTCGAGCACGTTCCATGTGGCGCTGAAGGTCAATTTCATCATCACCGCAGACAGGCGCGACGTTTCACCCTGGTCGCTCACCATGAGCACGCTGGAAATCGCGAGACCATATAGCTGACGCACCCATCGCCAACCTCCGAAGCCCTCGGCTCTCTAGCAAGGGCTCAGCGGAATTAACATTCGAGTCCGCGATGCCCCTTGGCATGCTGCTCCCCTAAGCGGGAGGGTTCAGGCCATGCCGCGGCTTCGCAATTCGGAGGTGCTCTTCTCTTGCCGACATCAGTTTAGGCATGCCAATCTCATTTGCTTGACGGCTTCTTCGAAACGATCTCGCGTGGGACCACGCAGCCGGCCGAGTTGGAAATGATCTTGCATTGCGCGGACGATCTCCTCGTCATCAAACCCACCTCCATCGCATGCCGCGGCTAGGCTGGCGAGTTCGGCTAAGGGAACGTCGACGTGGCTCCGTCCGCCCAAGCTACGCCAAGGTGCCATGGACTGTGGTGAGAGATGGCGGGGCCACAGCACAATGCGTCCGTCAGACTCTTCGGTCACGTTGAACCGGTCGCCAATTGCCCTCGTGATAATGTCGCGGATTTGGTCGCGCGCCCTCTGGAACCCGTGGGCCTCGCGGATGCGGGCTATGACGAGTTCCTTGAACACCGGCCCTTCGGTCTGGATCACATGCTCGGCCATTGCAGCCAAAACCCCACGATAACCCGGATCGTAGAACCGGCCCTGATCCGGAGACGCGATCTCGCGAAGATCTGCCACTCGATAGATCCCCGGAGCGAAATCGATCTGCACGGGTCCCTGCTGCGGCGCGCGCGGCTCCGCATAAATATTTTTAGGCACTGAACCGTGCGCCTGCTGCTCCGACGCGGTCTGGCGAGGGACAGGCAAGATGTTCCATTGGGGCTCGTGCCCTTCCGGGGAGTCCTTAGCTGGGCTGGCCGCATTGATAAGTTGTTCCTCTGCGGCTTCGGCTGCTGCCCATTCCTCTTGCTCCCGCTGCTGCTTATTGAGTTCCACCTGCCTGGCCGCTTCCTCAGCTGCTTTGTGCTCGCGATCGGCGGCGAGATCTTCGCGAAGCTTATTGTCGATGCGGTCGAGTGATAAGTGCGGATTCATCCACCAGTCCGTTGACCAGATCCGGCGGATGTTCCAACCAAGGTCCTTCAGCACAATCTCCCGTAGGCGGTCTCGGTCGCGTGCCGTCGCGGAGCTGTGGTAGGCGGCACCGTCGCATTCAACGCCTGCGAGATAGCGCCCGGGCTCGTCCGGGTGGACGATGCCAAGGTCGACGCGGAAGAAAGACACTCCGATCTGCGGGTGGACTTCCCAGCCCCTCCGTTCTAGGGCTGCCTTGACGGCGTCCTCGAATGGCGATTCCGTCGGGCGTCCGGTCATCTCAAACGCCTCTGCCATGGCCTTCGGCCCGCGTTCGGCGAACTCGAGGAAGTGCTTGAAGTCCCGGACACCGCGCGCGTTTGTCCGCCCGAGGTCGATCTGGGCCGGCTTCATCGAGGCGAAGACCGTCAGCTCCCGGCGGGCACGGGTAACCGCGACGTTGAGGCGTCTATGCCCACCCTGTTTATTTAGCGAACTGATCTGTGCCCTGACCACTCCAGCCCGGTCCGGGCCGACGGCGACCGAGAAAAGGATAACGTCCCGCTCATCACCCTGGACGTTCTCGAGGTTCTTAACAATCACCGGCTCGCGGCTGCGCGCAGGATCGAAGAAGGGCTCGAGCGTGGGGTCCGCCATCCTCGCCTGATCGAGCAGGTTCTCGATCAGGCGCTGCTGCTCGGAGTTGAAGGTAACGACGCCGAGCGAGTGAGGCGAGGTCCGGAGTCGCTCGAGGAGGTGGGAGACAAGCATCTCCGCCTCTCTCCTGTTCACGCGCCCCGAGCCACGCTCGTAGGTCCCGTCCGGAACGTGAATGAAACTTACGGCTGTGTCCTTCGTCACCGCGGATGGGAAGGTGACCAATTGGCCGCGATAGTACTTGGCGTTAGAAAACGCAATTAGGCTTTCATGCCGGCTGCGATAGTGCCAAGTTAGCTCGAGGTGGGGGATGTTCGCCCCGAGGCACTCATCCAAGATGCTCGGCAGGTCAGCGACCGTGTCGTCGTCGGCGTCCTCGTTGCCGCGTTCCCCGACATTCGTCGGCGGTAACTGCTCCGGGTCGCCGACTACGATGACTTGGTTGCCGCGGGCGAGGGCGCCTACGGCGTCCCAAACAGGGATCTGTGAGGCCTCGTCCACGATCACGACGTCAAACGGCTTCGCGTCCGCCGGCAGGTACTGCGCGATCGAGAGCGGGCTCATCATCATACAGGGCGCCAGCTTAGCCAGCACCGTTGGGATCTGGTCGAAAAGCTGCCGTAGCGGCAGCTTAGTACGCTGAATCTCGCGGCTCAGCGTTCCCCACTCTGGGTCGTTGCCGAACCCGGTCATGCTGGGTACGCCGCCGCTGATGCGGGCGCGGATGATCTGCTTGGAGAGTTCGGCCACCCTTTGGTCGGCCTTGACGAAGGCTTCGATCTTGTTCTCGTGATCCTCTACGAGGAAGGAACTCACTACTTCGTCGTCGTTGGCGACACAATTGGCCCACCATCCGGCGTAAGAGTACTCGAATACCGCTTCGAGTTCGCCGCTCGCAATCTCGCCTTCGTCGATCGCCTTGACCAACGGCTGCAACCCCGTCGCGTCCGCCTCGGCGACCGCGGCGCGCCACCGGCACCATGCGGGCGCGTCGACGATCCCAGCGACCCAGCGGGAAGCTGTCTGTAGATAATCGTCGATCCAGGTCGGGCCGATCACGAGCAGATCCTCGCGGGCCAAACCGGCTAAGGCCGCGAGCTTTTCGGCGGCCGCATTCAGGTCTGCGTGCGCGTCCCGGAAGCCCCCTAGAGCGGTTCGCACCGGACCGCTTTCTATGAAGATGTGGCCATAGGCGGTGAGCAGGTTATATGCGTGCGTCCTTATGCTAGAAAAATCCAGTCCAGTGTGTGAGGTAAGCTTCGTGATGTGGGCAAGGGTCTTCTCATGCCATTCGCTCAGCGCCGGGAACTTGAAGACTTCGGTGTTTAGCCCGCGCCAAAATGCGCAATCGCCGAGAATGGTCCCATAGTCTTCGGCCTTCAATGCGAATGCTGCTAGATTTTCGAGCACGACGAGATCGGAGGAGATATCTTCCGGGACATCGTCACAGAACGGCTTTAGCTTCAGCCGGACACTCTCCTTGCGCCCGCTCCGGACGAGGAAGTTGGAGGCCGCCGCGGCCGTCCATTCCTTCTGCAGCTCGACTAGGTTGACCTTTAGCACTCTCGGGTCGTAATTGCCGTTCAATCGGCGTCGCAGTGCGGATGCTTCTCCGACAAGGCGTTCCACCGCCGCCATGGCCTGCAGAAGGCGTTCCGGATTCTCGCCGAGAAGCAGGGCGCCATCCGAAGCTTCGGGAGCGGTCAGGGCCTTGACGAAGTTGACGAGCGGGATAATTCCGCCCTGATCCCAATAATCCGCAGGCAGGGCGACAGTTTCGCCGAGGGCGCCTGCGGCTCCGCGGAACCGCTCCAACGCGACCCGGTAGCCTTCGACTGCCGTCAGGAAGTCTTCGCGCCATGCTGGCGTCCAGCGAGTCTGTTTGATGCCCGACAGCGCGTGGCCATAGCTGGAGCCTATCGCCTGCAGGGCCATCTTGATAGACTGCACGCACGTCCGCAGCCTCTGGAGTTCGCCGACACCATGCCGGGTTGTACGAGGCCAACCGAGAGTGATTTCGGGGAAACGGTCGCGGTCGGCTACGACCCTGGAGAACGCCTCGAAGGCAGACATGCCGTTCTCGCGTCGGCGGTGCAGCGCCGAAACCATACCATTGAGTTCGTCCCGCCGCGTTTTCAGCTCGTCGTTTGCGGCTACCCAATCTTGCTCGGTGGCGGCCTGCCGCTCTTTCCATGCATTTTTGAGCTGCTCAACAACTCTGGATTTTTGGGCCTTCGAAGAATGGACCTCAACGCAGTAGCCGCCGAGCCCGATGTCCGAGAGGCGCCGCTGCACAACCTCCAAGGCGGCAGTCTTTTGGGAGACAAACAAAACAGTCCTACCGTGTGCAAGGCAGGTCGCGATCATGTTTGTGATCGTCTGGCTCTTGCCGGTCCCCGGCGGCCCGAACAGGACGAAGTCCTTCCCGCGAGCGGCCGCCACGACCGCGGCCGTCTGAGAGGAATCCGCTGAGAGCGGCATGAAGATCTGCGCTGGTTCGACAGCGTGATCTATTTCACGCGGCGAAATGAACGGTTCTCCCTTCTCGTAGGCGTATTTAGGAGTGTCGATCAGGTGGCGGACTACATCATTGCGCTTGAGCTCCTCGGTGCGATCAATAAGGTCCTTCCACATGAGATATTTTGTGAAAGAGACAGTCGATAGCACAAGTTCTTCCGTGACCTCCCAGCCGCGGACGTCCTTCACGCGATCCTTCATGGCGCGAAGGATTTTGGCAACGTCGACACCGGAACCGTCCACGGGCAGCCCGGTCTCAATCTCGGGGATGGCCATGTGGAAGTCTTGACGGAGCATATGGAGCAGAGTCGGGTTGAACCTGATTTCGTCCTCATGCAGCAAGAGCTGGAAGCCCGATCGGACGCTCTTGCGTTCGAGGCGCACGGGGATGAGAAGCAGCGGTGCCTTGTAGGTTGAATCCCGACCTGCCGGCGTCCACTTTAGGAAGCCCGCCGATAAGAACAGGATGTTCGATCCCCCCTCCTCGAACGCTGTGCGCGCTGCCCGGTAGAGCTCGGTCAGCCGGGTGTCGAGCTGGTCCTCGGTCACGTCCGCATGAAGCTCGAGGCGTTTCATCGCCTCATCAATGTACATGCGATAGGCGTCGTCCTTCAGCCGCTCGCGAAGGAGCGCCACGTCGCGCCCGTCTTCGCCTACTACTGACACCCTATGCCGGATCTTGAATGCTTTGCCCGACGAGAGATGGTCCTCGAGACCGCCGAGGTCGCAGCAGGCTATGTGAATAGCGGTCTTGCCTTCCTTGAAGTTTAGGAGGCGGTTCTTTAGCGATAGGTCAAGCAGGCGCGCCTTCCAGACCTCCAGCCGGTCCTGAGTGCCGGTGGCGGCCGGTGGCGGCGGCGTGATATCCTCTTCGAAGATGGGCGTAGCCTCGAGCCCGAAATCGGCTCCTTCGGCGACATCCGGCGACTGCACGGGTCGAGCGTTGCCGCCGAGATCAAGCGGTCGGATCTGGTGGAGACGGGCGCGATTGACGTCAATTGCGATTTCGAATTTCCCGTCGAGCCCTTCGGCTACCAGGGTGTGCCCTTGCGCGATTGCCTGCTTGAAGCGCCCGGGCGGATTGCCGGTCAGGTAGGTCGACTCGACGAGGATGAGCTCGTCGAGTTGGATGCGCTTGCGCAGCATCTGCGGATCATCGACGACCACCGTGCTGAAGTCGGTGTCGGTTAGCCAGACGCCGACGAGGGCATGCCCCTCGGTCAGGACGAGCACCGGATGCAGTCCGGCTTGCTCCAGGCACGATGCGTAAGTCAATGCGAGGTCGAGGCATGTTCCGACCTTGCGATCTAGGATCTCCGATGGGCCACGAATGAGTTGCCCCAACTTCTCGAAGCTAGCAGGCGGATAGACGTATGTGATCGCGTATCCGACCATGGCCGCCCAGATGGCGTCGGCCATTTCCCACGCTCGGCCCTTCTTGCCTGAACGGTAGCCGTCGAAGGCCGTCTCCTTGCCGGACTTCTTCAGCTTCTCGGCCGCGTCGCGCAGAATGACGTCGACACTCGGATCGGTCGGGCGGACGAAAGCCGCCAGCAGCTCCGGTGAGGATTGGGAACCACCCCAGAAACCGGGCGGCAGGAGGTTCACCTCTTTTGACAGCTCGACGAGGACTTCTTCTCCGCGGCGGATGCGGACCAAGATCTCGGAGCGGCGGCTTGCCGTCAGTCCAGACAGATAAGTCTGATCTAGCTTGAGGTCGGGAGCCGGTAGGTGGTGTTGGCTGCCAGACCTAATCCTTGAGATCGTGACGAACCTTGGCGCTATGAACGGCGGCTCCGAGGAAAAAGAGACCGTCACGTCTGAGAGGTCGTCGGCCAGGTTGTTCGTAACGCTGATCCCTCGAATAATTGGAATCGCGTTTTGGAAGAATGCCACGTTGACGTGGTCGGAAGCCGAATAGCTCAGCTCCACGCTTGGGGCTTGCGCCTCGCCGTGGTCGGGGGAAATTTGGTCAATGGGAGAGGGCGTACCTATCATCATTTTTCTGCTTTAGCATGGCCAGCGGAAAGCAAAGACTTCAAACTAAATCGCTGTTAAGCGGCCCCGACTGCTTAGTGAATGGCGGTTCTGGGCCTTACTCTGGACTGAGTTCAACGCCGGAAGTCTAGCCCTGTTGCCGGAGCACCTGCCCGGCGTCGAAAGCGCTCTTCGCGCCGGGTTCATCGGCGTGAAACATGATGACCGTCACACCGACATCCGCGGTCGGGCGGCGTATCGGCGTCGAAAATCCGGATGCCGAGCCAGATGCGTAGGCAGTGTTCCCCATCGTATAGCCCGACGCCGAGCCGTTGACTGTGGAGTAGACGCCGGAAACTTCTGACCCTTGCGCCATGCCGACCTGATCAAGCCGGAAATGCGTATAGCCCCGCTGTAAGGTCGCCTCGGCCGCTCGCTTCATTGTCTGTGAAGTTGCCTGGCCAGCGAAGAGCAGCCCGGAGGCATGGGTGTCCAGGCGGACCATATTTAGCGCGAGCGGCATCTCTTGAGTGTGCACGCAGGCGCCCAAGAGGAAGAAACCCAAGGCAAAAAAGCGTTTCATGTTGCAAGCCCTTTGAAATGAGCAACCGGAAGAAAAGCGGCACGTGGCGCTTAATAGCATAGCTGCCCAGGAGTGACGGGATGCCAACTCATCCTGTGGGCTTTTTCAATCTCACCCCCGGCCTGCCGCCGGACAGTTGGAGGCGAGCGGGGACGCTCCGGGCGTCGAGCAAGATCCATCTGGGCGAATGTGATAGTTCGCCCCGCATCCGGCGACCGAGAGCGACAAGAGCAGCGCAAGCGTGACCTTCGCGCGCCTCATCTTGCCGCTGCCTTGCGTAGCCTCACGCCCGGGCCGCCGCCGTTCTCGGGGATGAACTCGACGCCGGCGGTTTCAAGGGCGCGCTTTAAGACGTCCAGCGTAGCGGATTGAGGCTCCGACTTACCTCCTTCAAAATTCCTTATCGTCGCGTTCCCGATCTTGGCGGCCTCAGCCAAATGCTGCTGAGACCAGTCGAGCAAGGCCCGCGCCGCTCGGCATTGCGCAGCCGTAATCATACGAAATGTTTCCTCTCATTTATATCTAAATTCGCTATTCGTAGCGAATAGCGATTGACTCGGGTCGATGCAGCTATTATAGATAGCTTTATCGTAAATCGCTAGCCATAAAACAGCTGCCGAACACTTTGTTCTCGGCGAAAGCCCTCGGCTTGCCTGTAGGAGACTGCCCGTGCGCTCCGCATTTGACCTCTCGGCCATGATGACTGCCGCCCACCGCGTCGCGCGCAAGGCCGTCGCCGCCGGCAAATGCGCTTATCGGCTGATCTTCGCCAAGGCGCTGGCCCGTGAATGGCGGATTGCCCGCGACGCTGTCGAACGGATGTCCTTCAACATTGGCTTGCCGGTGGGCTCTTGCGTCGCGGACCTACCGGCGCCCGAGCCTGTCCGTGCCGCGGTCCAGGATCCTCGCCCGGCTTTCCGTCAATTCGGATCTGCCAGCCTGTTCTTCGGCCCCAACGCTCGCGAGGCCGCCATCGCTGACGCTGCGAACCGCACCGCCTCATCCTTCACCCATGCCCGCGCCGACGGCCGTCGCGCCGCGTGGGTTGCTTAATCCGCTCGCAATCGAGGAGCATGCAAATGACTACGACCTCTCGCCGCCTGTTCATCGCCGCTGGTCCAGCCGCCGTCGTCTTTCCAGCCTTGCGCAGCGCCGCCACGCAAGAGGGGCTCGCGGGCCTAATAGCTAAGCACCGGGACATTTACGTCCGCTTCAATGAGATGTGCGATTTCGAGGACCGGGTTTCCGAAACTGATCCGCACTTTGCCGCGCTCCGGGCCGAATGGGAATATCTCGACGCCGCAGAGGTTGAGACGTTGGGCGCCGTCTTGGCTCACCCTGTCAGCACGATCGAGGGGGCCAAGACCAAAGCGGCCTATCTCGCCGAACATTTCCGGCGCGGCGAACCGCGAGGCGTGCATCTGATGGCGTTTCTGTCGGGCCTACTTGCCCGAGCATTGATGCTCGTCACGGCCGTAGAGGCGGCCATGTTTCGGAGGCGACCATGGGAGCACGCCACGACCGCGCCGCCATCATGCGAGACGCCCATCGCCGCTATCGCGACGGGCGTCGCCTGACGCTGGGGTGGAGCTGGTCGCAATGCCTCTCGACGGCTTGGGCGGCGGCGAAGAAGCGGCGGGACGCGGCTGAGCAATCGGCGCGGCTCGAAGCCCGCATATGGCGCGAGCACGTCCCTAAAGGTAGTGGGAACATCCCAGGAGGTGCTTGTGCATAAAGCCCAATCATTGCACCCTTCACTCTGTAGCGTCGTGAGGCGCCACAGCAGAAAGGATCTCCTATGGTTGACCTTGCAGTTTTCGAAGCCGACGACGGTTCTACCGTTATCATCCGAGCTGCCGACTTGCCCCTTTATCCAGACGTAAAGAAAGTCTGGCGGATCAACGCCTGTCTATCGTTATTCCAAGAACGTGAGCTTCGCCGCGCTCGTCGTTGCGTCCGGCCACCTTGGAGCTGCCGCGGCTGGTATGATCACGCATAGGCCCCAGCGTATGCGCCGTAAGCTTGCGCGCTCCGAATCAGCGGCGTAGCTCCCGCACAATTCGGCGGGCCCGCCGACCACAGAAACGCCCCGACCGTGGACGTAACGGCGGGGCGTTTTTGCTTTAAACTAGGCAAGCCTTAATTGCTGAGGCTTGAAAGCTTGATATGTCAGCACTCAAGGCTGCACAATCTTGAATTGCCCGGATCAGGGAGTCTTCGAGCGTGCACACCGGTTTGATTTTGCCAGAAAAGCGCTTTTGCAACGCGATCGATGCGTTGATCTCGTAGAATTCATTCAGACAAACCCAGGTTTGAGTTTTCAGATAGCAGCACCCTGGGGGTAGAAAGAAGTTATGAAACCTATCCTTTGGTTGGCATCCGAATTCAATACCTCTGCCGTGCTGTTTAGACGTCGTTTTAACGACGATCGAGATAGAGTTAATCGTTCCCAGGACGACAAAGAGCTTTTCGCCGGTCTCCCCATCGTGAAAGGCAAATTCTTCGTCAAAAAATATCGAACCGGGATTCACGTCAACTTCTCAATGAGCTCGGCCCGTTCGTTTGCCACGTGCAGCACCGCTTCACGTTCGTCCGGCCTAACCGCCAATTCGTATGGAATAAGCTGCTGACGACGCCCCTCCTGGACAAAAACCCTGTCCCACGGGGTGTTCTCCAAATGCGTTGCTTCGACCATGTCATCAGCTTCTGCGTCGCGATACTCGGCGGCAAGAGATCTCATTAGCTCAAGCTCGCGGCGTGAAAAATGACGGTCGGAAAATAGTGCATGAGGCTTTATGACGAGCATTACATGCTGGCCGTTGCGAATTGCTCGCTCCTCAAAATGGAGCGCTTCGGCCATGTCGGGCTGCGGAGTCTCGATCTCATCAAACAGCGAAACGGGTACCGGGCCCATTTTCCAGGCGAAATAATCCAACCCGGTCACGCTTCGGCCGGTTGCCTTGAAGTGCTCAAAGTCTAAGAAATACAATAGCTTGAAAAGCTTCACCTTGCCGCATTTCTTTGTGTTCTGCACAAAGAAAACGATGGCTTGTATGAGCTTCTCCCTTTCTCGCGAAATAAGCATGGCCTTCGTGTCCCCTCGATGATCCAGCCGGCATCGGAACAGATTACGAATGCCTATCTTGGGCGGACCCTACATCCTGGCGATTCACCCGACAAGGACGCGATTGCCACAGTGACCTCCCGCTACACCGGCCCCGCCATGGATCTCGGCAACCTCCGCAGCCTCGGCATGAGCGCGGTCGACGTGTCCTGTGCCTGCGGCCGGCGGGAGAGCGTCGACGTCTCGGGGCTGCCTGGAGAGGTAGAGGTCCCGTCGCTCCGCCTGCGGCTGCGCTGCACGGCTTGCGGCGCCAGGCCCGAGGACGTCCGGCCGGACTGGGGTCAGTATCGGGCGATAGGGATGGGGGCGGCCGCTCTAGCCCCCGGCCAGCCGCACAGCCGCGCTCACCAACTCGGCGACGAGGACTGAGAGCACGAGCGCATCGAGGATTGGAGCCCGGATGAACATGCGGGGAAAATCACCCCGAGTGACGCGGCCCGCAATCCCTCACAATGTCGCGCGCGGGTTGGTCGCAGCGTCAGGCAAATGCGATTGCGGCTACGCTTGATTTGCAGATTGTCTGTGCAGATCATCAGCGCACATAAGCTGACGCCGCACACTCATAGCCGTCAGCCTGGAACGGGTCGCCTCTGGCCAGGCGGCCCGTTTTGGTTTCGAGCTCGTCGCGCTGCACGTGCTTGCCGCCCCGTCATCCGAGGCTCAAAACAAAACCGTGGATTAGCCTTCACTCTTTTGCCGGCTCGCATGCGAGGTCCTGTCCACCCTTCGCGCCACCTTCGGACGCGAGCACGGGGTTTCGTGAAAACGAGCGCTTGGCAGGATTCACCGATTGGCCGCCTTTCTTACCCGCCTTCGAAGCCAATGCTGGATCCTGCGAAAAGCTACGCTTCTCGGCCGGCACGGCTAGACCTCCCTTGCGCGCGATCTCCCGCCGCTTCTCCGGAGACATGGAGGCAAAGCCGCGCGTGCTCTTCTTCGGTTCGTCCATGATCCGCTGCCCTGATCACCCCCAGATAGCCAAGCTAAATCGTGTGGTTACGATTCGAGCAAGCGAAGCAATTGGGGCATCGTGCAAAGAAATCCCCGGGCGTGGGCGTATCACGCGCCGGGGACCGTGCGCCCCAGCTAAGTGGCGTGACCCTGGGGTCTAGGGCCGCCTTTACGATTGCTTAACGACAGTGGAGGGGCAAGCGCCCAAAAGGTCGCGGCTTTGGTCGAAAAAGGACACTGGGAACATTGTTCGAGGATCCAGAGTTGATCTCTCAACTTCTCCTTACTGCCCGCGCCCGCACTCCCAGGTCGGGCGCTTTTTTTGCCCCCATCTGGCGTTACTTACCGCGTTGGGCTCGCCGCGGACTTGGGGCCGGCGAAGGCTATCGATCATGGGCGACCGCGAGTGCCCCTCTGCTCAGGTGTTATATCGCGACAAGCTTCATGAGCTTCTTCCTCTGCGGCGTGCCGCATAACCTCCACTAAAGCCAACCGCAAAAGCAGTAACCCCATATTCCTGGGAAGGGGCTCGGAAAGCGCCGCCTTCAATGAGACGCGCAGCGACCTGCCGAGCTCGGCCAGAACGAGCGCGGGGAATTTCTCATGCGGCGATGACATTAGATTATCGTTATTGGGCCGCATCTGCTCCTCCGTCTGCAAATGCCTTTCATTTGGCAAACCTTCAGCCCGCTAGAGCCGTTCCCCCCAAAAAAGGACTGAGCGAATTTGTCGCGCACGGATGGTTGTGCGCGAGAAAGGGCCCGGCTTGGGAGGCTGCGCCCGCAGTCGGTGGACGTCTGCCGCGCTTTGACGGCTCTGACTCGCTGGCGTTCGTCATCTCGCGCAACCTCCATCGGCGACACATGGACGACGGTCAGCGAGGCATGGTCGCGACGCGGCTCGCGGGTATGGAGCGGGAACTTCTCGACCGCTGCCTTGTAGAAAGCGGCTTCTCCACTAGGAGGGGACGAGGCCCCAGCGCATAGGGACGGCTCCCGCCCGGCTTCGCCTATCCTGAGAATCGGCGGCGCGCCCCTTCGGCCGACCAGCCGGCGCTGAGTGTGGGACTAAACGTGGGACCGTCGCTCAGGGCAGGGCCAGAAGCGCTGGGTTTCTCAAACGCCCCATTTAGCTAACTCATAGAAATATAATCCAATTCGCGTCGCGTAGATGCCGATCAGCGCGAAACCGAAGGCTTTCACCGTGATCCACAGATAGGCTTCCATGTCCGGGTGCATATTTCTGGCCTTTCGTCTCAGTTTGATGCGCCCTGGGCTTCCTTCCTTTCCGCCGTTTGATGGGGACAAAGCAAGGAGCGTGCCGAGTTCTCGTCGGCTTCCTCTCCCAGCGCCGTCAATTCTTCCTAGCGAGCGTTGCGCGAGCCTGTTACTGCCCTTGCGGCCATGCTCACCATCAACGAACTCACCTACCGGCTCGGCGACCGGCTCATCTTCGACCATGCGGGCGTCTTTCTGCCGGGCCGCTCGCGCGCGGGCTTCGTTGGGCGCAACGGCGCGGGCAAGACCACGCTGTTTCGCCTGATCGCCGGGGAGATTGCCGCCGAATCGGGCAATATCGCCCTGCCGGCGCGCACGCGGCTCGGGCGGGTCGAGCAGGAGGCGCCGGGCGGGCCGACGAAACTCATCGACTTCGTGCTGGCCGCCGACCTCGAGCGCGCCGAACTGCTGGCGCGCGCCGAGACGGCGCATGACGCCCACGACATCGCCGAGATTCAAACGCGCCTCGCCGATATCGACGCGCATTCCGCTCCCGCGCGCGCCGCCGCCATTCTCCACGGGCTTGGCTTCGACGCGGAGGCGCAGCAGCGGCCGCTCTCTGAATTTTCTGGCGGCTGGCGCATGCGCGTCGCGCTGGCGGCGGTGCTGTTCTCGGCCCCGGACCTGCTGCTGCTCGACGAGCCGACCAACTATCTCGATCTAGAAGGCACGCTCTGGCTCGTCGATTATCTCGCGCGCTATCCCGCGAGCGTGATCGTCATCAGCCATGACCGCGACCTGCTCGACGACGTGGCGACTCACATCCTGCATCTCGAGCGCGGCAAGCTGACCCTCTACAAGGGCGATTACACCTCTTTCGAAAAGCAGCGGCGCGAGGCGGCGCTGCTCGCGGCCAAGGGCGCGAAGAAGGCGGAGGAGAAGCGCAAGCATTTGCAGGCCTTCGTCGACCGCTTCCGCGCCAAGGCCACCAAGGCGCGGCAGGCCCAGTCGCGCCTCAAAATGCTGGAGAAGATGGAGCCGGTCGCCGCCATCGTCGACGACAGCGTGCTGCCGATCCATCTCCCGTCGCCCGAAAAGCCGCTCTCGCCGCCGATCATCGCGCTCGAAAAGGCGAGCGTCGGCTATGGCGACCGCGTCGTGCTTTCGCGCCTGACTTTGTCGATCTCGAATGACGACCGCATCGGCCTGCTGGGCGCGAACGGCAACGGCAAGTCGACTTTCGCCAAGCTCCTCGGCGGGCGGCTCGAGCCCATGGCCGGCAAGATGGTGCGGGCCGCCAAGCTGGAGGCGGGCTTCTTCGCCCAGCATCAGGTCGACGATCTCAACGAGAACGACACGCCCTATCTGGTCTTTTCGCGGCTGATGCCCGACGCCCCGGAGGCGCGGGTGCGGGCGAAGGCGGCGCAGGTCGGCTTCTCCGGCGCGCGGGCCGACACCAAGGTCGCGCATCTCTCGGGCGGCGAGAAGGCGCGGCTGCTGATGGGCGTCACCTCCTTCAACGCGCCGCATCTGCTCATTCTCGACGAGCCGACCAACCATCTCGACATCGACAGCCGCGCGGCGCTGATCGAGGCGATCATGGACTATGAAGGCGCGGTCGTGCTGGTCTCGCATGACCGCTATCTGCTGGAGGCCTGCGCCGACCGGCTTTGGCTCGTCGATGAGGGCACTGTGAAGCCCTTCGACGGCGATATGGACGAATACGCCAAGATGGTCCTGTCGAAGACCAAGGCCGAAGAGCCCAGGCGAGAGCCGCCGCCCGCGCCTTTGGCCGAGGCGGCCCCCAAGCGCCGGGACGCGGGCTTCTACCGCCGCAAGCTCGCGGAGGCCGAGGCGAAGGTGGAGAAATTCACGCAGCTTCTCGCGCGGGTGGACGAGGCGCTCGCCGCCCCCGACGCCTTCTCGCGCAACCCGCAGGAGGCCGCGAAGCTCGCGGCGCAGCGCGACGAGCTGGCCAAGGCGCTCGCCGCAGCGGAAGAGCAGTGGCTCGAATTCGCTGCGGAGGCGGAGGCGGGGTGAGGACAGCCGGCGGGGAGACCCGCCGGCGCGGCCTTTTCGGAGACTCAGCAGGCCTTGGAGGGGGTGTCGCAGTTCGACCCGTATCGGTTGTAGTAATCGATGGAGTTCGCGGTCGCGGAGGTCGCGGCGCTCGCGGCCAGCATAGCCGTCAGCGCGATGGTCACGATCAGCTTCATGGCGTCTCTCCCAGTTGCGGTTTTATGGTCGCAACCGGCTAAGCTAGCGCGCGAGCCGCCTTTGAAAACGGGCGGGAGCAGACAATCGTTACAGGATGATGACGTTCTTTAGGGTAAGTGGGACGCCGATGTGGTCGGGCCGACTATCCCTCGATATCCGCGAACTCCCGGTGCCGCTTGAGGTAGGCAACCACGAAAGAACATGTCGCCCGCACCTTCAGCCCCTGCGCCCGCGCCGCCAACAGGGCGCCGTGGATCAGCCTCGAGGCCGCCCCACGCCCCTGCAGCGACGGGGGCGTCTCTGTGTGGGTGAAAGTCATCACCCCGTCTTCGAGCCGATATTCCGCGAGCGCGAGCGCGCCGTCGACCTCCAGCTCGAAGCGGCTCTCCGCCGGATTTTGGCGCACGTCCTGGTTCATCCGATCCTCCCGTTCCGCCCTCGACATGGCGCCCGGGCGGCGGAAAGGGAAGGGCGCGGCCTTCGAAGCTTGCCTTTTCGGGCCGTCCGCGCTTCAACCCCCCGCAAGCCGCCGCTATGCTCGGCGTCCTCGAATCGAGAATGGAAAATCCATGCGTCTGTCCCGCTACTTCCTGCCCATCCTGCGCGAGACGCCCAAGGAGGCCGAGATCGTCTCGCACCGGCTGATGCTGCGGGCGGGCATGATCCGGCAGGAATCGGCCGGCATCTACGCCTGGCTGCCGCTAGGGCTGAAGGTCCTCAACAACATCACGCGCATCATCCGCGAGGAGCAGAACCGGGCAGGGGCCATCGAATGCCTCATGCCGGTGATCCAGTCGGCGGACCTGTGGCGCGAATCCGGCCGCTACGACGCCTATGGCAAGGAGATGCTGCGCATCCAGGACCGCCATGAGCGCGAAATGCTCTTCGGGCCGACCAATGAGGAGATGATTACGGAGATCTTCCGCGCCTATGTGCGCTCCTACAAGGATCTTCCGCTCAATCTCTATCACATCCAATGGAAGTTCCGCGACGAGGTGCGCCCGCGCTTCGGCGTCATGCGCTCGCGCGAATTCCTCATGAAGGACGCCTACAGCTTCGATCTCACGGCCGAAGGCAGCCGCCACTCCTACAACAAGATGTTCACGGCCTATCTGCGGACCTTCGCCCGCATGGGGCTGACGGCGATCCCGATGGCCGCCGACACGGGCCCCATCGGCGGCAATCTTTCCCACGAGTTCATCATCCTCGCGGATACGGGCGAGAGCGAGGTCTATTGCCACAAGGACTTCCTGTCCTTCGCGCCTCCGGCGGCGGATGTCGACTTCGACGATGCGGCGGCGATGCAGGGCGTCTTCGAGAAATGGACGAGCCGTTACGCCGCGACGAGCGAGATGCATGACGCAGCCGCCTTCGCCGCGGTGCCGGACGACGCCAAGGTCGCCGCGCGCGGAATCGAGGTCGGCCATATTTTCTACTTCGGAACCAAATATTCCGAGCCCATGAAGGCGGTGGTGAACGGTCCCGACGGCAAGGAGGTCGTCGTGCAGATGGGCTCCTACGGCATCGGCCCCTCGCGACTCGTCGCGGCGATCATCGAGGCCTTCCACGACGACGCCGGCATCGTCTGGCCGGAGGCGGTCGCGCCTTTCCATGTCGGCGTCGCGGATCTCAAGGTCGGGGACGCGGCGACCGGCAAGGTGTGCGGCGAACTGGTCGAGCAGCTCGAAAACGCTGGGCTCGACGTGTTGCATGACGACCGCGACGAGCGGCCCGGCGC
This sequence comes from Methylocystis parvus, assembly GCF_049675845.1. Taxonomy (GTDB): domain Bacteria; phylum Pseudomonadota; class Alphaproteobacteria; order Rhizobiales; family Beijerinckiaceae; genus Methylocystis; species Methylocystis parvus_A. Next base: position 1,145,633 of record NZ_CP187161.1, on the reverse strand, counting down.
GAAATTCGCGACGCTCGACCTGATCGGCCTGCCCTGGCAGATCCTCGTTGGGCCGAAGGGCCTGGCCGAGGGCAGGGTGGAAGTGAAGCGCCGCAAGACCGGCGAGCGCGAGATGCTGGCCCCGGCCGACGCGGTGGCCCGGATCGTCGAGACGGTGAAGCAGGCGGGCGCGTGAGAGCGAGCCATGAGGCTCGCATAGGCGTCCGCCATCATAGGATGGCCGTATGAGCGAAGCGACGACGACTGCGACGACCGCCGCGGAGGAGGCAGCGCCGCCCGTCCCGAGGGCGCGGGCCTTCTCGCCTTTCGAATGGATGGTGGCGCTGCGCTATGTCCGCGCGCGCCGCGCCGACGGCTTCGTCTCCGTCATTGCGGGCTTCTCTTTCCTTGGCATCATGCTCGGCGTCGCCACGCTGATCGTCGTCACCTCGGTGATGAACGGGTTCCATCGCGAGCTGATGGACAAGATCATGGGCATCAACGGCCATGCCTTTCTGCAGGCCGTCGAGACGCCGTTCACGGATTGGGACGACCTCTCCGCCAAGACCGGGAAAGTTCAGGGCGTGAAGCTCGCCATTCCGATGGTCGAGGGCGCCGCCGGCATTTCCACGCAGTTCGGTCAGTCCGGCGTGCTGGTGCGCGGCATTCGCGAGAAGGATCTGGTGCGCCTGCCAGGCATTGCGGGGAATGTGAAGATCGGCGCGCTCGCGGGGTTCGACAAAGGGGAGAGCGTCGCCATCGGGCAGCGCCTCGCCGAGACGCTCGGCGTGACGGTCGGCGACAAGGTGAGCCTCCTGATCGCCAAGGGCGCCCAGACGCCCTTTGGCGTCGCGCCGCGCATCAAGGCCTATACAGTCTCCGCCATCTTCGCCATCGGCATGTCCGAATTCGACAATGTCTTCGTCTATATGCCGCTGGCCGAGGCGCAGAGCTTCTTCAACAAGGACAATGAGGCGACGGTTGTCGAGGTCTTCGTCGACGATCCCGACCAGATGGACCTCTTCCGCGCGCGCTTCCAGAGCGCCGTGACGCGGCCGGTGATCGTCACCGACTGGCGCCAGCGCAACAAGACGTTCTTCGACACGCTCCAGGTCGAGAAGAACATCCTTTTCATCATCCTGACCCTCATCGTCATCGTCGCGGCCTTCAACATCATTTCGGGCCTGACCATGCTGGTGAAGGACAAGACGCAGGACATTGCGATTTTGCGCACCATGGGCGCATCGCGCGGGTCGGTGCTGCGCGTCTTCCTGATCATCGGGGCGTCGATCGGCGTCGTCGGCACCTTCGCCGGCTTCCTGCTCGGCCTTCTGATCGCCGAGAATCTCGAGACGATCCGCGTTTTCCTCAACAAGGTCTTCGACGCCAATCTGTTTCCGGCGGAATTCTATTTCCTGTCGCGGTTGCCGGCGATCGTCGATACGCGTGAGGTGACCGTGATCGTCGTCATGACCCTCGTCATCGCGATCCTCGCCTCGATCTTCCCCGCCTGGAAGGCTGCTTCGCTCGACCCCATTGAAGCGCTGAGGCACGAGTGAACGCATGAGCGACGCCGTTCTGGAATTGCGCAATATTGCGCGCCACTATCGCGAAGGCGAGGCGCGCCTCGACATTCTCGTCGATATCAACCTCTCGATCTTTCCGGGCGAGACCGTGGCGCTGGTCGCGCCCTCGGGCGCCGGCAAGTCGACGCTGCTGCATATCGCCGGCCTGCTGGAGCGGGCGGATGGCGGCGAGACCTTCATCAACTCTGCGCCGACGTCGCGGATGAACGACGCCGAGCGCACCAATCTGCGCCGGGCGACGATCGGCTTCATCTACCAGTTCCACCATTTGCTGCCGGAGTTCTCCGCGCTGGAGAACATCGCTTTGCCGCAGATGATCAACGGCCTCGACCGCAAGGAGGCCGAGGCCCGCGCGCAGCAATTGCTGGAATATCTACGCCTCGGCGCGCGCGCCTCGCATCGGCCGTCGGAATTGTCGGGCGGCGAGCAGCAGCGCGTCGCCATCGCCCGCGCCGTCGCCAATGCGCCGCATCTGCTCCTTGCCGACGAACCAACCGGCAATCTCGATCCCCGCACGGCGGACCTTGTTTTCGCGACGCTGATGACGCTCGCGCGGCAATCCGGGCTCGCTGCGCTCATTGCGACGCACAATCTGGAGTTGGCGGAGCAGATGGACCGCCGCGTTACGCTCCGCGACGGCCGGATCGAGGAGCTTCCGTAAAAAGAAGAAGCCGGGCGAACCCGGCTTCTTTTGTTGTCAGTTCCGACGAGACTGCTGGCCGATCAGGCCGCCGTCTTCTTCTTGTCGATGAACTGGTGCTTGTACCAGAGACCGAAGCCCGCTGCGGCCAGCAGGCCGAAGAAGATGGCGATGGTCATGTCCTTCGTGGAGGTGAGGCCGACCGAGAAGGGGAAGCGGGCGACATATTCCTTGCTGCCGTCGTCGCTCTTGGCCTTCACGATACCGATATACTTTCCTTCGTTCGCGAAGTTGTGATCGAAGGTCAGCGTGCCGGTCTTGTACTTCTTCGGCGGCGAATAATATTCGGTGTTCGCCTGGAGGTTCTCGTTGTCGTCCTTCTGGCCGACGTCGCGCAAGACGCGCATTTCGAGATTCATCTCACGCAGCTCGTCCTGCTGGGCGTCGAGCGTGATGATGGTCGGGCCGGCGTCCGGAATGTCGTCGCAGAACTGCTCGCGGGACTTGAGCGGCTGATAGCCCGTGAAGCTCATCGTGTCCGGGCCGATCTTCATGAGACACTGGCCCTGGTTGGAGCCGACGTCGCCATGCGCGTGCGCCTGGGCCACCCAACCGACCGTCGCCAGGGTCATGGCGACGAGAAAGCGCATTTTCATACTGTTTCTCCCTCTTATCATTCCTCTGCCGCTTCTTTTCCGAGCGGTTCACACTTCAGCCGCCGCGTGATCGCCGCGTCTCCCAGGAAAGCTCGCAAGCGCCCTTGTCTGGCAGGTTGGGGACGCCCCTAGCAGCTTGTTATTAGCATATATCAATTCAAGGGCGGCTGTCCCGCGACCTTCAGCCACACGCCGCGCAGTGTTTTTGGGCCTCCCACCGCGCGCAAGGAGCGAGATTTACAACCCGCCATTAACCAAGAAGCGCTCGAATTTTAACGAGTCCCTAATTTGTCGTGGGAAAAACGGATGCTTTGCGTTAAGTTTTTCTTAACGATCGGCGTCTCGCTGATTTAGCCCAGAGGCCACCATGGGACTTGTATCGAGTAAGGATTGGCAAGCGTTCAACCCGCTTCAGGCGGGCGTAAAGATGACCTGGCTACGCGAGGGCGACACCCTCGTCGTTTCCAAGGCGCGTGCGGGTTTCGACCGCGCCAGCATCGACGTCGTCCTCGACTTGCTGCGCAAGATCGAGAGCGGCGCGCATCCCTCCCTGAAATTCCTGGTCTTCGACTTCGCGCAGGGCGGCGCCGAGGCGACCAGAGCCCCGGACGGTTTCGGCGAAATGGTCGCCGCCAATGCGGATCTGATCGTCGACACGCCAGTCATCACGCTCGCCTGGGCGCGGTCGTTGTTGAACGGGCTCGATTTCGACTTCGCGATGAACTGCTCCGCGCTCGTCGCGGAGACCGGCGCGCGTTTCTCCTTCGCAGGAGAACCGTTCGATCTCTTCGGCCTTTACGCCGCGCTGGGCCGGCGGATCGGATTCGTGAAGGCGGAGCGCTTGATCGACAGCGAGCGCACCCTGTCGGCGGCCGAAGCCAAGGAGTTGATGCTCGTCAAGGACGTCGTGGCCCCCCAGCCGGATTTCAGTGGAATTTTGGCGTACCTGACGAATTTCGAACGGCGCTACAACGCGTCGCACGCGATCTTCCGGGCCCAGCGTCTGGCCGAGCCGCCGATCGACCGTCGCCCGGTCGACATGGTCCAGCGGAGCTGATCAGGCGAGAGCGGCCTCGGCGAGACGGGGAGCGTCCGCCCAGTCCTCGAGGAGGGGCAGGAGTTCCTCGATCGGCCGGGGCTTGCTGTAGAGATAGCCCTGGATGAGGAAGATGTTCTTGCTCGCCATGAAGGCGAGCTGGGCGTGCGTCTCGACGCCCTCCGCGACGAGATCGAGATCGAGATCGCGCGCGAGCGTCGAGATCGCGCCGATAATCGCTTGGGTCTTTGCCGAATCGATCGCCTGGCGGGAGAAAGCCTGATCGATTTTGACCTTCTTGACCGGGAAGCGGTTGAGATAGCTCAAGCTGCTGTAGCCCGTGCCGAAGTCGTCGAGGGCCAATCGCGCGCCGAGCAGCGTGATCGAATTGAGCTTGGCCTCGACGTCCTCCGTGTGGGAAATGAGCGCCGACTCGGTGATCTCCAGCTCGAGCCGCTCGGGGGGAAGGCCCGTCTCCTCCAGCGCCGCCGCGATCGTGTCGACGAGGTCGGACTGCTGGAACTGGAGCGGGGCGAGATTCACCGCGACGCGGATATGGGACGGCCATTCGGTCGCGTCGCGGCAGGCCTGGCGCAGCGCCCAGGCGCCGATCTCGACGATCATTCCCGTCTCTTCTGCGATCGGGATGAAGACGCCGGGCGACACCATTCCGCGTTGGGGGTGGCGCCAGCGCAGAAGCGCCTCCATGGCCACGACCGCGCCACGGCGCGAATCGACGATTGGTTGATAGAAGACGCTCAACTCGTTGCGGGCGAGCGCCTCGCGTAGATCGTCCTCGATCTCCCGCTTCCTGAGCAGCTCTTCCTGCATTTTCGGCGTGTACCAGACGGCCGTGCCGCGGGAGTTCGTCTTCGCCTTGTAGAGAGCGAGGTCGCTGCACCGCAGGAGGCCAACCGGCGTGTCGGCGTCTGTGGGGGCGATGGCGACGCCGATGCTGGCGCCGATGGTGATCCGATGGCCGTCGATGAGGAAGGGACGGCTCATCTCGGTGAGAATGCGGCTGGCCATCGCCGCGATCTGTTCCGTCTCGGGCGATCCACGCATAACGACGCAGAATTCGTCGCCGCCGAGCCGGGCGACGAGGTTCGGCGTCGGCGCGCAGAGGCTCAGCCGTGCGCCGACATGGGCCAGAAGCTGATCGCCGAAGACATGGCCCAGCGTGTCGTTGACTTCCTTGAAGCGGTCGAGGTCGATGTTGATAAGCGCGGCCGTGCGGCCCTCGACCTTCAATTGCGACAGATCCTCGCCGAGCGCGTCCTGGAACTGGTAGCGGTTCGGCAGGCCGGTCAGCTCGTCGAAATGGGCGATGCGCTCTATCTCGCGCAGCGCCCGCTGCTTGGTGGTGACGTCCTCGACGACAGTGATGAAGGCGCCGTCTTCCGCGCGTTCGCAATGAAAGTCGAAATAGCGGTCGCCGATCTTGTGCATGAAGACGTTGGCGTGGGCCATGGAGGCGTGGCGCATCCACCTTTCCGTGAACATGGACGTTTCCACGGGCGCCATGCCGGCGCTCCGGCCGATCGCATGGGCGAGGGCGTCGAGCCGGATCGGCGTCGCGGCGGCGACGATCCCGAAAAACTCGACGATGCGCCGGTTCATGACCGAGATCGTCAGGGTCGAGTCGCCCATGCAGAGCCCATGGGTCATGGAGTTCAGCGCGATGCTGAATTTCTGGCGCTGGCGCATGGCGTCGATGCCGTTGCGCAAGGCGGACTCCAGATGGCCCTGCAGGAATTTCGTCGTCTTGAAGACAGAGAGCGCGCCGAAGAACAGAAAGGCGGAGATGCCCCAGTACCAGGGCGAGAAATTGATCAGCAGGGTGAAGGCGAGGGACATGCAGGTGCCCATCACCTGCCAGAACACGATGTTCGGCCGCGCGGCGTTGCGGCTGGCCAGATTGCCGGTGACGCCGGTCATGATGATCACGCCGTAATAGCCGATCATCTCCTGGTGGTGGTAGTTGAACAGAACGGCCGCCGAGAAGCCCAGCAGCCCCATGAACATGATCGCGCCCGTGGCGTAGCGCCGCTCCCAGATCGCTGCGTCTCGCCGCCTAATTTGGATCGGCGTGCGCTGATGGGCGAGGAGCACTTCCACGCGATAGGCGCCGACGGCGGCCATCATCGCGACGAGACCGAGATAGGAGGCGGTCCCAGTGGACAGCCAGGCGATGGTCGGAATCAGGACGCCGGAAAGAATGCCGGTGATGAGCGTGTGCGTCGTATCGAACAGAGTCTCGACGAGATCCGCGTAAATCTCCGCTTCGGCGGATGTCTTGTGATGGATCGAGACTTTCATATGCAAGTCCGTTCCCCGTCGCCGTCAAAACGAGCTGGATTCAAGGGATCGCTCGGGCTTTGCAGACTTTCCCGTCACCCCGACCAATCTCCGCTGCGCGCGTACCAGCCGCTCCATATGCCTCAGATCGCGTTCCTCGATCCGGGCCGAGCATTCCGCCCAAAGCTCGGTAATGCGAATCAACTCGTCATGGGTGATCGGGTGGCTCCGGCGGCGCGCTTCCGCAATGGCGCGGCGGCGACGCCACTTCTTGTCGTCCGGCTCCTGCATCCATTCGATCGCCGCGGCGCGGACGGCGCCGCGCGGAGCGACCTGGTCGACGACTTCGAGTTCGAACATTTCCCGTCCCGTATAGGTCTGTCCGCTCATGATGATCTGCTGGGTTAACGCGGACCCGACGCGGCGGGTGAGCATTGTCACCGCTCCCATGCCCGGAAATGTATTGAAGGCGACTTCGGGCAGCCCGAAGATCGTGTCTTCCTCGGCGAGGATGAAATCGAAAGCGAGCGCCGCCTCCAGCGCGCCGCCCAGGCATTGCCCATGCGTGGCGCAGAGCGTGACGATCGGCAGGTCGAGACTCTGCGAATAGCTATAGACGAGGTCGACGCAGGCGTGCGCGTATGTGACGAGCGTTGAAAGATCCTGCCGGCGGATCGCCGCGGCGAAGGTCTCGAGGTCGCCGCCCAGCGAGAAAACCTCTGGCCGCTTGGCGGCCATGACGAGGTAGCGGAAGGGAAAATCTTCCGTACGCCCGCCGGCCACGAGCGCGCGGAGAGAGTCGCGCAACTGCAGCAGCTCGACGAGCATGTTGAGCGTGTAGCATTGCGGCGCGTCGGCCCGATAGTTCATCCAAATCGACGCGGTTTCAGGATGATGCTCGATGTCGAGCGTCTCGAAGCGCCAGTTGGGAAACTCCCAGGGGTCTTTGGGGCCGCGGAAGACAATTTCCGTCATGGAAGTCTCTCACACGCATTTCCGCGCGCGACGGGCGTCCTCACTGCGCGCGCGCCGATGAGAGAGTCGCCCAAGCAATCCGCCAGCATTGAAGGGTTCATGCATCCGTCCGGCGCGAGATCGGCGATGGACGCAAGAGTCCAGCGCATCCCACCAAAAATCACAGGTTGTATTTTACGCTGCTGCCGATTATCGGGTGCAATTCTGAAAAAAAAGGAAAAATCCCCATTTTATTTCAATGTGATGCTGAACTCTCTTAGTTTTCAGTAAGATGTGGTCAAGATCAGGCGACCTCGAACCATGTCGCCAGGCCCGACGCTTCGTGCTCCAGAATGTCGTCGTGAATCGCCCATTTACCGGGACTGTTGGCGATGAAGGAGACGTGCTTCGTCTTGCCGGCGGGAACGATCACGCCGTTGCGCCAATAAGGCTCCCACCCGTCGTCCAGATCATGCAGCAGCCGCATGGCGTGGCCATGCACATGCATGGCGAGCGGGACTTTTGATTTATTTACATAGCCCAGCGTGACCGGCGTCCCCGGCTTCACAGTAAAAAGCGCCGGCCCGTCATAGGCTTTCGACGCGGCGCCGTTGATCGTCCACGCCGGTCCGCCAGCGGCGCCGGGTTCGATCACGAGATCGACCTTCCTGGCGTTGTTGAGCTTGATTTCCGCCGGCAAAGTCGGGTTTTCCGGCAGGGAATAGATGAGGCCGCGCTTTTCGGCCTTCGCGCCTTTGGCTGTCGCGACGATGAGGTCGCTCTCGGCGCCGTCGGCGCCGCGCAGGAAGAGGCGCGCCTTGGCGCCTTCCGTCGCCGGCATGTCGAAGATCAGCTCGAACCGTGCGCCGGGCGCGACGGGAATGCTGCGCCGGACCGGTTCGAAGGCGTCGCAGGGCTGACTGTCGATGGCGACGACGAAAGGCTGCACGCCATCGAAGGTAAGGATCATGATTCGCGCGTTGGCGAGATTGGCGAGGCGCAGCCTCACGCGCGAATTGGCCGCAAATTCCAAACGGTTCGGCGCCGCCTTGCCGTTGACCGCGAGGAGCGGGCCCAGGCGCCCGGCTCTGCGCGCCTCCGCTGGGTCGTCGAAGGCCCCGTCGATCTTGTCCTGCGAAAGCCGCCAGTCGTCGAGGACGAGGAGAAGGTCGTGGTCGGCGGGCAGGGGCTCGGGCTCGTCGACGATGAGGAGCCCCTTGAGGCCGCGGCCCATCAGCTCGGGCGTCTTCCCGTAAACGCTGGGGCGATAACAGAAGAGTCCCGGCTCCGTCAGCTTGCGCCGATAGTCGAAAAAGGCGCCCGGCGCGACGGCGGCCTGCGTCAGCGGCGCGACGCCATCCATGGCGTTCTCGCCGCGCAGCCCGTGCCAGTGGATGGAGGCCGGGAGGTCCAGTTTGTTGACCAGTCGGACGGCGAGCTCCTGGCCCTGCTTGTAGCGCAGGATGGGCCCCGGCGTGACGCCGTCAAAGCCCAGAATGTCGGTCTCGCCCGTCCCGATGGTCGCCTTGCCCGGCCGCGCCTCGACGATGCGCGGCCCCATGGGCGACGTCGCGCCCGCGGGCAGGGATATGAAGCTCGCGGCGACGCCCGAGAGGAAAGCGCGGCGGTTGGGCTGTCGCATGGGCGTCGTCCTTCGGGGTCGGGAGGCTGGGATGCATATGGCTTAGCTAAGGGCGGCGCGCAATTCCGGTCGTCGCGCGAGCGCGCTAGCCGCCCTGGTGAATCTCGCAGTTAAGCGTGGGTTTTCCGGGCAGATCGACCGTCGCTTCCTGCCCCTTGTTCCAGAACTGCGCCTCGCCGGGCCCATAGGCTCCCGTATAGCGCGCGCCGGAGGCCGCGACCGCCTGTTTCAGGACGACGGCCTTGTCACGCCAGACCAGAAAGGCGAGGGCGGGGTCGCTGTTGACGAAGGTCACAGAGATCAGCGCGTCGAAGCCGGGGCAGGCCGCGACGGAAGGGCCAAGGCTGATTCCCTCCGAGTCCTTCGTGCGCGCCTCGGCGTAGACTTGCCTCAGATGGAAGATCCGTTCGACCAGCGTGCGTTGCAGGCAGGGTTTTGCGTCCCCGCAGACCGGCAGAGTCTTGCGGAAGCTCGCCTCGCTTCGGGCAAGCTCAGATTTGCGGGACGCCGTCATTTGCGGGCTGGAGCCGGCCAGAACGGCGAGGCGGGACGCCTCCTTGTCGAGCGCCGCAAGGGTCGGATCCTCGCAGATCGTCTTCGCGGGTGGGCGGGTCGCTTTGGCGCAGTCGGTCGGGCTGGCGAAGGCCGCGCCGGGACAAATCAAGAGGAGGGCTGCTAGGGCCGCTCGAATCATGGACGCGTCTCCTGGATGACGTCGGCCGGACTGTAACATGCCCGTATTTTTTTCGAGCATCCCGCGTCGGCCATGCTATAGAGCGGCGCCCGCGGTCGCGGGTTCAAGTTTCGCGGCGGGTCCGGTTGGGGCCGCTCTCGCGGGCGTGGCGGAACTGGTAGACGCGCCGGATTTAGGTTCCGGTGACGAAAGTCGTGGGGGTTCGACTCCCTCCGCCCGCACCAAATGCCGCAGTTTCGCGGAATTTATGCATGAGCCGCCGTCGCGCGCACGGGCGGCTTTGAAGTTGTAGAAGGCGATCGACATGCAAGTGACGCAAACCTCCTCGCAGGGTTTGAAGCAGGAATTCAAGGTCGTGGTGCCGGCGGGCGACCTCGCCGCCAAGCTCGGCGCCCAGCTCGCGGACGTGCAGGCCAAGGCCCAGATCAAGGGCTTCCGCCCCGGCAAGGCGCCGATCGGCCATCTCAGGAAGCTCTACGGCAAGAGCATCATGGGCGAGGTCCTGCAGGAGGCCGTCAACGAGGCTAACCGCAAGATCGTCGAGGACAACCAGCTGCGCCTCGCCGTCGAGCCGAAGCTCGATTTCCCCGGCGGCCAGGAAGAGGTCGAGCGCGCCCTCGAAGCTGAAGGCGATCTCGCTTTCACCGTCACTTTCGAGACGCTGCCCAAGTTTGAAATCGGCTCCTTCGACGACATCTCGCTCGAGCGCCCGGTCGCCGAGGTCGCCGACGCGGACATCGAAGCCGCGTTGAAGAACCTTGCCGACCGCGTTCAGGAATTCGAACCGCGCGCCGAGGGCGAAAAGGCCCAGTCCGGCGACAAGCTGACGATCGACTTCACCGGCAAGCTGGACGGCGTCGCCTTCGAAGGCGGCACGGGCGGCGACATCGACCTGGTGCTCGGCTCCAACACCTTTATCCCGGGCTTCGAGGACCAGCTCGTCGGCGCGGCCGTGGGCGACGCGCGCGTCGTCAAGGTGACGTTCCCGGCGGACTATTCCGCGGCCCATCTCGCCGGCAAGGACGCCGAGTTCGACGTGACCGTGAAGGGCGTCGCCGCGCCGAAGGCGCTGGAGATCGGCGAGGAGCTCGCCAAGAAATACGGCTTCGAGAATTTCGACGCCATGAAGGAAGCGGTGAAGGGCAATCTCGAAGCCGACTTCCACAAGGTCTCGCGCGACAAGCTCAAGCGCGCGCTGCTCGACGCTCTCGACAGCCGCTATTCCTTCGAGCTTCCCGAGACGCTGGTCGGGCAGGAATTCAACAATATCTGGGGCCAGCACGAGGCCGAGAGCCGCCGCGCCGGCCAGCCGCTCGCCGAAGAGGGCAAGACGGAAGACGAGACCAGGGCGGAGTTCCGCAAGATCGCCGAGCGCCGCGTGCGCCTTGGCCTTGTTCTTGCGGAGATCGGCCAGAGCGCCGGCGTGAAGGTCGAGGACAAGGACTTGACCGACGCGCTGATCGAGCGCGCCCGCATGTTCCCCGGCCAGGAAAAGCAGGTTTGGGACTTCTACCGCAACAATGAACAGGCGCTCGCCCAGCTGCGCGCGCCGATCTACGAAGAGCGCGTCGTCGATCACATCTCGAAATTGATCAAGATCACGGACAAGACCGTGACCAAGGACGAACTCTTCAAGGAAGACGACGAAGCGTAAGCTTCGTTTGCGTCCCGGCGCGCTCCGGCATATGACGGGACAACGGTTTTCGCCGGCGGGGGACGCCTCCGCCGGCGTGGCTGCATGAGAGGGACGCGGGGCAAGTTCGAGTAATTGCCTTGCGGCCGGTCTAAATGCGCGGCGCGCCGAGACGGCCGCGCTCGGGAAGGCGATGCGATGCGTGATCCGATCGAGGTTTACAACCAGTATCTCATTCCGCAGGTGATCGAGAATACGTCGCGCGGCGAGCGCGGCTTCGACATCTATTCGCGCCTGTTGCGCGAGCGAATCATCTTTCTGACGGGCCCGGTCGAAGACCACATGGCCTCGGTCATCATCGCGCAGTTGCTCTTCCTCGAATCGGAAAATCCGAAGAAGGAAATTTCGCTCTACATCAACTCGCCGGGCGGCGTGGTGACGGCGGGCCTCGCAATCTACGACACGATGCAGTTCATCAAGCCGAAGGTTTCGACGCTCTGCGTCGGCCAGGCGGCGTCGATGGGCTCGCTTCTGCTCTGCGCCGGCGAGGCCGGCATGCGCTATGCGCTTCCCAACGCCGCGCGTCATGCTGCATCAGCCGTCGGGCGGCTTCCAGGGCCAGGCGTCGGACATTCAGCGCCACGCCGAGGACATTTTGAAGGTCAAGAAGCGCCTCAACGACATCTATGTCCGTCACACGGGCAAGGATTACGAGACGATCGAGCGCACGCTCGATCGCGACCACTTCATGTCGGCGGAAGAAGCCAAGGCTTTCGGCATCGTCGACAGCGTGCAGGTGAAGCGCGCCGACGACGAGACGGAAGCGAAGTGATTTTCCTCTCCCCATGCGAGTGGGGAGAGGCCAAAGCCGCGAGGCCGTGAGAGCTGCGGCGAAAAGAAAAATGACGCCCGCCTTCCTCTTGGGGAAAGGAACGGGCGGCGAGGTGAGAGAACGAGGGCTTAGGGCGCGCGCATGTTTCGCAAGATTTTGATCGCCAACCGCGGCGAAATCGCCTGCCGCGTCATCAAGACGGCGAAGAAGATGGGCATCGCCACCGTCGCCGTCTATTCGGACGCCGACGCCGACGCGCTGCATGTCGAAATGGCCGACGAGGCCATCCATCTCGGCCGCCGCCCGCCGCGCAGTCCTATCTGCTCATCGACAAGATCATCGCAGCCTGTAAGCAGACGGGCGCCGAGGCCGTGCATCCGGGCTACGGCTTCCTCTCCGAGCGCGCCGCCTTCGCGAAGGCGCTCAAGGACAACAATATCGTCTTCATTGGCCCCAACCCGCGCGCAATCGAGGCGATGGGCGACAAGATCGAGTCGAAGAAATTCGCCGCGGCCGCCAAGGTCAGCGTCGTGCCGGGCTATCTGGGCGTGATCGAATCGCCGGAAGAGGCGGTCAAGATCGCCAATGAGATCGGCTATCCGGTCATGATCAAGGCGTCCGCCGGCGGCGGCGGCAAGGGCATGCGCATCGCCTTCAACGACGCCGAGGTCATCGAGGGCTTCACCCGCGCGAAATCCGAGGCGGCGTCCTCCTTCGGCGACGACCGCGTCTTCGTCGAGAAGTTCATCGTCAGAATCCGCGCCATATCGAAATCCAGGTTCTCGGCGACAAGCACGGCAACGTCTTCACCTCAACGAGCGTGAATGTTCGATCCAGCGCCGCAACCAGAAGGTGATCGAGGAAGCCCCGTCGCCGCTGCTCGACGCAGAGACCCGCGCCGAGATGGGCGCGCAGGCCGTCGCGCTCGCCAAGGCCGTCGATTACGATTCCGCCGGCACGGTCGAATTCGTCGCGGCCAGGACAAGAGCTTCTATTTCCTCGAGATGAACACCCGCCTGCAGGTCGAGCATCCCGTCACGGAGCTCATCACCGGCATCGACCTCGTCGAGCAGATGATCCGCGTCGCGGCGGGAGCCCCTGCAGCTCAAGCAGGAGAACGTCAAGATCAATGGCTGGGCGGTCGAGAGCCGCATCTACGCCGAAGACCCGACCCGCAACTTCCTGCCCTCGATCGGCCGTCTGGTGAAATACCGCCCTCCGGAGGAGAAGAAGGAAGGCGGGGTGACCGTGCGCAACGACACGGGCGTCACCGAGGGCCGCGAGATCTCGATCCATTACGATCCGATGATCGCCAAGCTCGTGACGCATGCGCCGGATCGTCTTGGCGCGATCGTGGCGCAGGCCGACGCGCTCGACCGCTTCGTGATCGACGGCATCCGCCACAACATTCCCTTCCTCTCGACCCTGATGCAGATGGAGCGCTGGCGCACCGGCAAGCTCTCGACCGGCTTCATTGCCGAGGAATTCCCGGAAGGCTTTACGGCGCCGGAGCCCAAGGGCGATCTCGCCCTCACGCTGGCCGCCGTCGCGACGCTGATGGATCACATCGGCAACGCCCGCAAGCGCATGATCACCGGCCAGCTCATGAACGGCCGCCCGGTGGAGTTCTCGCGCGAGCGCGTCTGCATGCTCGGCGACGCGCGCTATGATGTCGCGCTCGAGGAGCAGGGCGAGGCGCTCGTCGTCCGCTTCGCGGAAGGCGACAACCGCGCGCATCGCATCTCCTCGCATTGGCGTCCGGGCGAGCCGGTCTTCAAGGGTGACGTCGACGGCCGCGCGGTCTATGTGCAGGTCCGTCCGATCCTCAACGGCTATGAACTCGCGCATCAGGGCGTGAGCGTCCAGGCGCGTGTCTATACGCAGCGCGAGGCCGAGCTCGTCGCCTACATGCCCAAGAAAAAGGACGCCGGCGCCTCCAAGCATCTCCTCTGCCCGATGCCGGGCCTCGTGAAGACCATCGACGTCAAGGAAGGCCAGGAAGTGAAGGCCGGCGAAGCGCTCTGCATGGTCGAGGCCATGAAGATGGAGAACGTGCTGCGCGCCGAGCGCGACGCGACGATCAAGAAGATTGTCGCCAAGCCGGGCGACAGCCTCGCGGTCGACGCAGTGATCATGGAATTCGCGTAAGCGAGCAACTCAATCGAGAAACGCAAAACGCGGCCTTTCGGGGCCGCGTTTTTTGTTTAGTCATGATGTTGATCAAAGCCGCTCCCCTCTCCCAGTTTCCCGGAGAGAGAGGGAAATAATCACTCCGCCGCTGCGCAAGCGCCATCGCTTGCCTCCGCGCCGGCGACGAGATTCTCCTTCACGATCTTGTCCGCGCGGGCTTTCGCTTCCATCAGATCCTTATCGAAGACCTCGGTCGAATATTCTCCCGCCGCCGTCTTCACGATGGAGTCATTCGCGGGCTTAGCCTCCGCGCTCACATTGATCGAGGTGATGGTGGAGAGGCCCGGCCGCAGCGGGGTCGTCTTCAGCTCTTCCGGATCGATGGCGATACGCACGGGAATGCGCTGCACGATGCGGATGAAATTGCCTGTCGCATTGTCGGGCGGCAGCGTGGCGAAGACGGCGCCCGACCCCGGCACGAGGCCTTCCACCGTCCCATGGAAGGTCGCGCTCGAACCGTAAAGGTCGACCTTGATGAGAGCCGGCTGGCCGGGGCGGACCCGTTCCATCCGGTTCTCCCAGAGATTCGCTTCCACCCAGAGGTGATCGAGCGGCACGATGTTGAGGATCTGGTCGCCCGGTCGCACGCGCTGGCCGACCTGCACGCGGCGCTTCGCGACATAGCCGGTCGCCGGGGCGCGAATGTTCTGGCGCAGGAATTCGATATAGGCGTCGTTGAAACGCGCTTTGGCGAATTCGATGTCGGGATGGTTCGTCGGCGTGACGCCCCCCACGCGCGACTCGATGGCTCGAAGCTCCGCGCGCGCCTCGCGCAGGTCCGCCTCCTGCGCGGTGAGGGTGTCCTGAGTGTTCTGCAGCAACTGGTTCGACGCGGCGCCGCTCGACGCCGCTTGCTTGTAGCGCGCAAGATCGTGTCGCGTGCGCTCGCGGACGGCGGTGCGCGACGTGACCTTCTGGCAGACCTGATGGCGGCTGGCGAAGAGCGCGCCGACATTTCTGACCGCGCGGGCAAGTTCCGCCTCGGCCTGTCCCAATGCGGCGCGCGCGCGCTGCGCGTCGAGGCGCACGAGCACGTCGCCCCTGTTCACAAGCTGCGTTTCTTCCGCGAGCACTTGAGCGACGACGCCGGTTGCGTCCGACTGCACCGGGATGATGTTGCCGGTGACGAAGGCGTTGTCCGTCACGACCCAATTTCGGTCATAAGTGAGATAGCGGAACGCCGCCGCCAGGGCGCCGACTCCGACGCCGACTGCGAGAACTTTCAGCAGGAAGTTCCGCCGCGCGCGAATGCTTTTGCGCGAGAGCATGGGTGTGGGCGCTTTTGGCGCCTCTGTTGTTTGTTCGCCCAAGATCAGCCTCCTCCGAGCGATTGGACGGCGTTGACGACCGGGTTGATCGGGTCCGTCTCCGGCGCGGGTCTGGGTTCATTGGCCGCCGGGCCGGCGTCATAACCGCCGCCGAGCGCCTGAAAGAGATCGACCGCCGCTATGAGCTTGTCGCCTTCGAGACCGCGCTGAATGAAGATGGCGTCGAGCATGTCGGCATATTCCTGCACGACCTCGCGGCGGTCGCGCAGCCCGTCGCGCAGCCTGATGCGCGCCAGCTCGAGTTCCGCCTTGCGGGCCTTGATGAAACGCCCCTGAGACTCGTATTCGCTTTTGTAGCGCTTGAGATTGGCGAGCGCGTCCGCCACCTGCTGAGCGGCGGCGAGCACCGTCTCGTTATAGGTGTCGACCGCCTGATCGTAATCGGCGCGCTGGATTTCGAGATTGCCCGTCAGCTTGCCGCCCTGGAAGATCGGCAGATGCAGGCCCGGCGTCACGCTGTAGACCATCGCGCCGGGATTGAAGAGATAGCCGCCGAGCTTTGCGAATTGCGACGAGGTGACCGACGCTTCGAGGCCCGCCGTGACCGAGAGGTCGATAGAGGGCAGGAACATCGTCTTCGCGGCATGGATGCGATCCGCCCAGGCCTCCGCGCGGCGCAGCGCCGCCATCAGGTCGGGACGATGCGCGAGGAGTTCGATCGGCAGGCGCTTCGGCAGAGAGGGCTGAACGGGCGCGATGGATTTCTTGCCCGCAAGGAGATTGCGGGCGTAGTCCGGCCCTTCGCCCATGAGGCGCGCCAGCGCGTTTTCCTGGATGGAGATGGCGGCCTCGAGCGAGGCTTCCCGCCTCACCGCCGACTCCTCTGCAGCCCGGGCGAGCTGCACGATGTCGAGCGTTTCGATGCCGGTATTGTAACGGGTCTCGGCGAGGCCCCGCAGCTCGCGGCGCAGTTTCGTCAGCTCCTTGGCGAGCTTGAGCTGTTCCGCAAGAACATAGCCGCGCAGATAGGCGCGCGCGACGCTGGTCGTCAGCACCAGGCGGGTCTGTTCGAGTTCGCCTTCCTGCGCCAGCGCGTCGCCGATAGAGGCGTCGAGCAGGGCGCGGTTCTTGCCCCAGAAATCGAGCTCCCACTTGGCGGAGATCGGGTTGAGGAAGGCGGCCGACTTTTCCAGTCCCGCCTGCCTGGGGTTCAGCCCCGCCGCGACGCCGCGCTCTGCGTAGCGATACTGCTTATAGGTAAGATCGCTCTCGATATAAGGCGTCAGGCGCGAGCTCGCGACGTCAATTCCGGCCTCCGCCTCCTTGAGCGTGTCCGCGGCTTTTCTGAGGTTCTGGTTGTCCTCGAGCGCCTTCTCGACGATCCGGTCGAGCTCGGCGCTTCTGAAGGCGCGCCACCATTGCTGGCCGGGCCAACCCTTCTCGCTGCTGACGCTCCGGACCCCCGAGGCCGCAACCGTGCGGCTGAGGGACGGCGTCTCCATGAACTGGGCGCGCTCCTCCTGCGCCGTCGGCATGCAGCCGGCGGCGAGCGGCGTGGCGCCCGCAAGAAGGGACAGACGGAAGAATCTGCACATGCGCATCAATGTCCCGCCGTCACCGCTTTGCCCCCGAGTTTCGGCGTCGCATGCGTCGCATAGGCGGATGGGTCCTTCTTCAACCGCGCGAACCAGACCAGGACGCCGAGCAATAGCATGATGCAAGCGCCGAGCAGAAAGGCGTCGTTGAGAGCCAATATGCCCGCCTGCTGGCGCATCACGCGCGCAATCTGGCGGCGCGCCACCGATTCGGACATGCCGAGATTTTGAAACTGTTGGGTCAGCGTCGCGATCGTGTCCAGAGAGGCGTATCGTCTTCCCCCGAGATAATCAGACAAATTGAGCTGGTGCCATGGGGTGCGGCGGAAATAGATCACGCTCTGCAGCGCGATTCCGAAGGCGCCGCCGACAAGGCGGAAGAGCAGGAACTCCTCCGCGGCGCGTTTATATGTCGCGCCCGCCATGCCGTAAGTCGCAAGCGTGGACGTCGGCGCGGAGAGCGCCGCGACGCACAGGCCGAGGAAAATGACCGGAATGACGAGCGCGTCAAAGGACGCGTGCTTGTCGAAGAGTCCGAGCCATGTCAGCACCACGGAGGAAGAGACGCACATCAGGCAGATGACGAGCCGGACGTCGACAGCCTTGGAGATGGCGTACATGAAGCCGGCTAGCGGCAGGCCCGCGATCATCATGACGAGATAGACGTTGCCCGCGAGCGACGAGGTGTATCCGAGCAGCAACTGCATCTGCACGGACAGGAGCGACATCAGGCCCTGAATGGTGAGAAAGCCGAAAAAGCCGCAGGCGACGCCGATGGCGTAGCTCGACCGCGAAAAAAGGCGGACGTCGACGATAGGATTGCGCTCGCCCCATTCCCAGAAGATGAAGGCTGGAACCAGGACGACGAGAATGATCAGATCCAGTTCGAGCAGCGGCGAGCCGAACCAGTCGAAATCATTGCCCGTCGAGAACATAATCTGCAACCCGACGAGGATCGCGGCGAGAAGGCCGAAGCCGACGGCGTCGAAGCGGACGATTTTGCGCTTGTAGCTGCGCCCGTAAAGGAGCGCCCCAACCGTCGCGGAGATGAGAAAGCCCAGCGTCGCGTTCGTGTAGAAGAGCCAGCGCCAGGAGAAATACTCCGCCCAGAAGCCGCCGAGAAACACGGCGAGCGTATAGGGAAGGATACCGAGCGCGGCCCAATAGCCCAGGCCGATCTTGTATTGCTTCTCCGGCAGTTCTCCGAGCGCGGCCGATTGGCTGACGACAGCGAGGAAGCCGCCGATCACGCCGAAGGAAAAGCGCGCCGGCGCATACATGAAGATTGTCTCGCTGAAGGCGCAGACAAGAGAAGCGATCGCGTAGCAGAAGTAACCCGCGAGGAGCGTCCGATACTCCCCGTATCGGCCCGACAGAATGCGGGCGAGCGGCACGCCGAGCGCGACGCCGATCAGATAGAAGGTCGTTCCCCAGGCCGCGAAGCTCGGCGTGACGCCTTCCAGTGAGCCGGCGGAGTAGGGCGTGAGAATGCTGTGGCCGGAGACGTTCGACAGCACGTCGACATATCCCACGCCGAGCGCGCCAAGAAGCAGCAGCAGCTTGCCGCCCGTCAGTCTGTCGAAATCCGCCATCATGCGGGCTGACGATCCTTGGCTCGATTGGGCTGAAGGCGTTCGGGCTTCTGTTCGCAAGCGGGCGCGCCCGCGGAAGCGGGGAAAGCGGCGGAACGAGCGACCTTCTCTCCCTCGGGGCGGAACCTTAAGCATGGGCTGCGCGGCGAAGCAAGCGTTAAAACTGTCATATTCGCCGTCCTATTCTTGAGAAAAGTCTAATTTTTGTGGCTCCAAAATTTCCAATGCTTGTGGTCTCATAAAATTGAATGGTCGTCGACGGCATCAGTTTTCGCCTTTCCCTTGGGATTTTCCTTGACCACGCGGCGAATTATGACGTTTGAACGATCTGCTTTGAAAATAGAAAGAACAAATATTTGGGATCGATTTTCCCAATATACGCAGCGCTTGGGCTTTGCTTTTCAGGAGGTTGTCGAGGGGGATTGCGAAAAGGCGGAAGGACCCCTGCCTGGAGGGAGGATCCTTCCGCCTCTGAGCCAAAGCGAAGAGCGCTCGGTCCTACGCCGGTGCGGGCTGCCGTGCAGCCTATGCAGGCCCGCATCCGGTTTGGAGACGACCAAACACCGCTACGCTTCGACCAAAAGTCCCGGCGCCAACCCTCCGTCATTGCGAAGGCCGCGAACTTCCGGCACTGTGTCGTGAGGCCTCACTCTTGGGCGACTCATCGAAACGCGCCGGGGAAGGACTGGCCATCTCGCCAGCATGGCGGCGTCGATGGCGGTCACCCGGACCTTACGCTCTCCTGACGCTACGCGGTTCCCGCACATGAAGGGGCAGCGGCGCGGGGACCCATGCTCTTGAAATAGCGCAGCCTAGCGTTATAGAGAAATAGGATATAACTATTCGATCCATCGTCTTTTCCGATGAGCTGCCATGGACCGCCTGAACTACCAGCATCTCTTCTACTTCTGGAACGTCGCGCGCGAGGGCAGCGTGACGCGCGCCAGCGAGAAGCTGCGGCTCGCCCAACCGACGATCAGCGGCCAACTCGCCGTCTTCGAGGATGCGATCGGCGCGCAGCTTCTGCGCAAGGAGGGGCGCAAGCTCGCCCTGACGGAAAAAGGGCGCACGGTCTACAATTACGCCGACGAGATTTTCGCGCTCGGGCGCGAACTCACCAACACGCTGAAGGGCCGTTCGGGCGCCCTCGGCCATCGGCTGAGCGTCGGGGTCGCCGACGCGCTCCCAAAGCTTCTCGTCTACCGCCTGGTCGAACCCTCGCTTCGCAATCCGGAAGATACACAGGTCGTTCTGCATGAGGACAAAGTGGAGCGCCTGCTCGCGGAGCTGTCCCTGCATGGCGTCGATATCGTGTTGTCCGACGCGCCGGCGACCGCGTCGATCGGCGGGCGCGTTTATAATCATTTGCTGGGGGAATGCGGCGTCGCCGTCTTCGGCGCGGCGCATCTCGCGGTGAAGTATATGGACGATTTTCCGAGGTCGCTCGAGGGCGCTCCGTTACTCTTTCCCACGCCAGCGACGGCGCTGCGCCGCTCGCTCGATCTTTGGTTCGAGCGGCTGAAGATCTTCCCCAATATCCGCGCGGAGATCGAGGACAGCGCGCTGATGAAGACCTTCGCCGCCGCCGGCGTCGGTCTCTTCGTCGCGCCGCTCGCCGTGCGCGAAGAGATCGAGCGCCAATATGGCGTGTTGAAGGTCGGCTGTCTCGACGGCGTGACGGAGACTTTCTACGCCATCACCGTGCGCCGGAAGGTGGACCATCCCGCGATCACGGCGATTTTGGAGAACGCCAAAAACTGGTTGGTGATCGGGGATCCGCCCGCCTCTGCGAAGTAGGTCGGCCTATTCAGAAATCCGCGTAACGTGACCCATCTTGCGGCCCGCGCGGCTTTCCTTCTTGCCGTAAAGATGCAGGCAGGCGCCGTCCTGCGCCAGTATCTCCGCCCATTTGTCGGCGTCGGCGCCGATCAGATTGCGCATCACGACCTGTTTGCCGTGGCGGCGCGCAGAGCCCAGCGGCATGCCGGCGATGGCGCGCATATGCTGCTCGAACTGCGAGGTCACGGCGCCATCGAGCGTCCAGTGACCTGAATTATGCACGCGCGGCGCGATCTCGTTGACGACCAGGCGTTCGCCGCTCGCCTCCTGCACGACGAACATCTCGACCGCGATGACGCCGACATAATCGGCCGCTTCCGCAATACGATGCGCCATGTCGACGGCGGCCTGCGCGGTGGCGTCGCTGATCGCGGCGGGCGCGGTGGTCGTCGCGAGGATGTGATGCTCGTGGACATTCTCGCAGACGTCGTAAGCGCGGAACTCGCCGTCGAGCCCGCGCGCCGCGACGACCGAGACTTCCTTCGCGAAGGGCACGAAGCCTTCGAGAATGCAGGGCGCATTGCCGAGGCTCTTCAGCGCCTCCGCGAGCTCGACGCCCTCTGCGATCTTCGCCTGACCCTTGCCGTCATAGCCGAAACGGCGGGTCTTCAGGATCGACGGCCGTCCAAGCTGTGCGACGGCGCGCGTGAGCGACTCGGTATCCGTCACATCGGCGAAAGGCGCGGTGGCGATGCCGAGGCTCTGGACGAACTGCTTCTCTATCAGCCGGTCCTGCGTCAGCGCGAGAACCTTGGGGTTCGGCCGCACGGGCCGATGGGCTTCGAGCACTTCCGCCGTGCGCGCGGGAACGTTCTCGAATTCGTAAGTGACGACGTCGACCGACTCGGCGAAGGAAGCGAGCGCCGCCTCATCGAGAAAGTCCGCCTTGGTATGGGCCGCGCAGACGTCGAAGGCCGGGTCGTCCTCGACCGGCGAATAGACATGCGATTCGAGGCCGATCCGCGCGCCGGCCAGCGCCAGCATGCGCGCGAGCTGCCCGCCGCCGAGAATGCCGATGGTCGCGCCGGGTTTCAGCATGTCACGCCTCGTCCTTCGGAGTCTCGGCGACGCTCGCCGTCTGCTTCGCGCGGAAATCCGCGAGCCGCGTCGCGAGCGCCTTGTCTTTCAGGGCCAGAATGGACGCGGCGAGAATGCCGGCGTTGATCGCCCCCGCCTTGCCGATGGCGAGCGTCCCGACCGGCACGCCGCCCGGCATCTGCACGATGGAAAGGAGCGAATCCATGCCCTTGAGCGCATGGGATTCGACCGGAACGCCGAGCACGGGCAGATTGGTCATGGACGCCGTCATGCCGGGAAGATGCGCGGCCCCGCCGGCGCCGGCGATGATCACCTCGAAGCCCTCATCCGCGGCGCCCCTGGCGAAGGCGACGAGCCGGTCGGGCGTGCGATGGGCGGAGACGATTCGCGCCTCGCAGCCGACGCCGAGCGCTCCGAGCGTCTCGACGGCATGCCGCATGGTGGCCCAGTCGGACTGCGACCCCATAATGACCGCGACAGGCGTGTTCGGCTTCGCCACTTTGAAAATCCATCGGCTCGAGCGTGGGAAGCCACGCCCCATAGACGATGGGGCGGCGCAAGGCAAGGCGTCCGCCGCTACCGGGCGCCGAGCCGGGTGATGGCCAGCGCCGCCAGCCGCAGGCCGTTGCGCGCGGCCGTCGCAGCGTCCGCTCCTTTAAGCAGCGCCGCGATAACCCCGGCGTTGAAAGCGTCGCCGCCGCCGATGCGGTCGACGGGCTCGACCGGGACCGTGGGGACGGTCTCCACGCGGCCCCCGCTCAGGACCTTCGCGCCCTCGGCCCCATGGGTCACGTACCAGACCGCTGGATCGCAGCCGTGATGCTCAAGCAGAAAGCCCATCGGATTCTCCGAACCGATCGCGCGCGCCAATTCGTCCCGGTTCGTGAAGACGTAATCCGCCGCGCGGGCGAAGGCGGGATCGTAGCTGCCGTTGAGCTCCAGCGAGAGCCGCCACGGCCCGCGCGCGCGTGAGAGGAATTTGGCGTCCCGGACCGTCACATGCAGCCAGTCCGCTTCCGCCGCGAAGGGCAAGGCGTCTTCCGGCGTCCACGGAGCGTCGAGGGTCGGGCTCGTGACGATGCGCTTGTCGCCGGGCGGCGAGAGGCAGACCGCGACGGGCGATGACGACCGCACGACACTGACGCCCGCCACGTCCACGCCCGAATCCGTGAGGTCGCGAAGGGCGAAGGCCCCGAGGAGGTCGTCGCCAACCCAGCCGAGCATCCGCACGCGGGCGCCTTCTCGCGCGAGCCAAACGGCCGTATTGGCGGCCGATCCGCCGCCGCCCACGGCGATGGCGTTCGCCGGAATCTTCTCATGCGCCTCGGGCAGGCGGTCGAGCCGCAAGGCGACGTCGAAATTGATGCTGCCGAGGCAGCAGATTAGTCGGGGCATGGCGCGGGCGATCTCAACGAGCGGGGCGGTTGGTCCGGCCGAAATAACAGTCTCGCCGCACCTTGTCGCATTATTCTCATCGCTGCAGCGCCCCCACCCTTTATCCCTCCCCGCCACTCCGCGGGGGTGGGAGGCGACTCACGCCAAATATCCGTGGATGCGGCTGCGTCTTGATCCCCGCACTGCGCGCCACCCCTTCTCCCAAAAGTGGGAGAAGGGGTGGCGTGGTCGCAGCCCTAAAACGCCGGCAGCGGCCCGCCAAGCGTCACGCGCACGGCCGGCGGCTCCACCGGCTTGAAATGCCGGTCCATGACGCCGACGCCGCAAACCGACCCCGGCGCGACGCCCGCGAGACATTGGGCGTAAAGCGCGTCGCTCGGCAGCAGCGAGCCATAGCCATAGGTGATCTGGTCCGAACGCGAGTTGAAGATGTTGAAAGCGTCGAGCTGCAGCTTCCAGCCGTCTTCCCAGCGGTATCCAAGCCGGGCGTTGAACGTGCCGGTCGCAGGACTTGTGAGGTAGCCGTCCTCGGTGAGCGGGCGGCGTCCGAAATAGCGGTATTTCAGCGCGCCGAACCAGCCCGTCGCTTCGCCAAGCTCCAGTCCCCCCATGGCGACGATGGATGGCGAGTTGATGAGATAATTGCCGGGCGCATTGCCGAGATAGGTTCCATAGGGAAAGGCCTCGGGCGAAAGCAGGTCGATCCAGGCCAAAGCCTGTTGTTGGTCGACCCCGCGAAAACGCGCCTGCACCAGCGACACGTCGCCGTCGAAGGTGATCCAGCTCGCCGGTTTGTAGTGATTGGCGATCTCGACCCCGTAGCGGCGGCTCGGTCGCCCGAAGGTCGTCGTGCCTTCGTCGCCGACAAACTGGTTTTCGGAATCGAGATTGAGCCAGAAGAAGGCGACGCTGCTGTCGAGGCCCTCGATATATTTCGTGCGCAACCCAAGCTCCGCGCCGCGAGACTTCACGAGCAACGGAATGCGCGCCACGGGAACGAAGCCGTCGCTTTCCGAAAGTTCGGATGTCGAGAAGCGCTGCACGGCGCCGCGCGCGTCGGTCGAATGCATGCCTTCGCCGTAATTGGCGAAGAATTCGGTCTTCTCCCACGGACCGAGAATGATCGAGGCCTTGGGGCTGAAGATCGCCGCGTCGCGCGTTCCGCTGTTGAAGGGGCCCGTCCAGAGGAACGCGGCAAGGCCCGTGCTCGCCGTGAATTTCGGCGCGTCCCAGAGCGTCTGGATGGAGTTGACGCTCGCCGCGTAATAATCGAAGCGCCCGCCCGCGACGGTCTTCAGCCACGGGGCCCAACGCACCGTCGTATCGGTCCAAAGGCCGACGCTGCCTTCGCCAACGGCGTCGTTGCGGATCGCGTCATAGGGCTGGCGACGGATGCTGTCCTGCAAACCGAGGCGAATATCGTCATAGCGCGTCTGCAGGCCGATGAGCGTCTCGACTGGCAGGCCGAAGGAGTCCCATCTGATCCCATGCTGCGCATTTGCGCCGATCATGGTGCGGTAATCGAATTGCCGGAACTGATCGCCGAGATCGGGATGGGCGAGGAAATAGGTGAAGTTGTTGAGAAGCTCCAATGTCGAGCGCACGGCGTAGGCTTCGACCCGCGTCGAATGATCGCCGCTCGTCTCGCTCCAGCGCGCGGAAAGCGAGAAGCGTGACGTGGCGCCGCCGTCTGTCGCGTCGAGCGTGCCCCAAAGCGATTTCAGTCCCGAATAAACGGCGCGCTCCGGTATCTGATCGGTCGAATACCATTTATTGGCGTAGCCCATGAAGGTGACGGAGGCGCCGTCCGCTTCCGTGCCGCGCGACCAGCGCAGCACGCTGTTGATGCGGCGCAGATTGTCGCCGCGCTCCCACGGCCCGTTGTAATATTGCGCCTCGACGGCGCCATAGGCCGAGCCGCCCGCAAAATCCTTGTAGGGCGCGACGGCGAGCGCGCGGCCATAGGCGAAACTGCCGCCGGTGAGCGCGAAGAAGCCTTTGTCGATCTTGTCCTTGTATTGAAGATAGATCGAGCCGGCGGAGGAGAAGTCGCCGTCCTGCGCGTCATAGGGCCCCTTTCGCGCGAGCACGTAAGCGAGCAGCTCCGGGATCAGGAAATTGGAATCCGCATAGCCCTGCGCATGGCCGTTCGTGCGCATGTTCAGCGGCACGCCGTCGAGATACAGCGCCATGTCGGTGCCGTGATCGAGATTGAAGCCGCGCAGGAAATACTGGTTCGCCTTCCCGTCGCCGGAGTGCTGGGAGACGACGAGGCCGGGCACGATCTCAAGCGCTTCCGCTGGCCGCGTGAAGGGCAGGGAATTGACTTGCTTGCCGGTGAAAAAGCTTTCGCTGGCGGCGGTGAGCGGCGGCGGCTTTGGGCCGTCTGAGACTGGCGCCGGCGCCGCGACGGGGCGCGAGACGGCGGCGACGGGAGACGTCGCGCGCGGCTGTTGCGGCCTGGCGGGCGCAGCGACATGCGTCGGGCGCGCCGGGCGATGCGCGCCGATATTGATGGTGGGAAGGGCTTGTTGGGCATGCGCCGCCGTTGCGGCGGATAGAGCAAGGGCGGAGGCGAAAAGCGAAAGACGCGACATGGCTGACTCGCAGCAGACGTGGACCGTCACTGCGAATGGCCGCCGCCTTCGCCGCGCAAACGACGAAAGATGAAGCCGCTCCGGTGCACCCCGCCCGGCGCTTTCGCGCGTGACCACGAATAACGGCAGGTCTCCTGGCTCGCGGGTCATTGCGCTGGACCGCCTTCCCGGGTCGCCCCAGTGGCTTTTTTGGTCTCGCGCTCGCCGCTTACAGTTGCGGGGGCAGCCGCGGCATTGGGCCAAGGGCCCGCACCGCATTCCCTTTTGATCCCCGAAGGGAACCGTTGACGCTAGTCAAAAGGGTTGACGCAGGTCATGTCAAGGGCGCCGGTTCAGATTTCGGCACGGGGAGAGTCTTCGCGGCGTGATGCGTGAGTTCCCGCTCGGCGTTGTAGACGAAATCAGCATGGACCCTGATGAACGAATATTCGTCGGGGATCGAGGTGACGAAGCTATACTCCGTCCTCACGCCCGGATAGACGAAGGTGTATTCCATCTTCTCGGATATGAAGCCGCCTTCGCGAATGAGGTGTGGGAATTTGAGCTGCTTGCGGATCTTCGGATCGCTGTTGTCGATCCCGTCGGTTTCTTTCAGCCCGTTGATGCCGAAGGTGAACTCATAAAGGCGCAGAGGCGTGACGCCCTTGTTCTCGATGGTCGCGACGACTTCCGCGACGGTTTCGCCCTTGTGTCGCCCGACGAAATTGCAGGTGACTTCCAAGAACACCCTCGGAAATAGCTCATCCGTGCGGCGCCATTTCCATAGCGCCCATGCGCCGCCTGCGACGGCTATAAACAGGGAGCTGACGCCCCCGAGAAATGTAATGGCCTCCGAAAAAGACATTTTGATCCTCCGAAAATCCGGAGCGCCGGCGCAAATAGTCTTATTCCGGCGACGACGCCCGCGCTAAAGATAGTCCTTCTTTGCTTCGCCGAAAATCGACACCATGGACGAACAACTCACCAAAGCCGTCGCCTCTCTCGCCGTAGCGATGATCGTCGCCATCGTCGCGCGGCGCCTGAAGCTGCCTTACACGGTCGGCCTCGTCATCGTCGGCGCCGTCATCACGCTGACCAAGCCGGACTTCGGGCCGCATCTCACGCATGAGTTCATCTTCGATCTCATCCTGCCGCCCTTGCTCTTCGAAGCAGCTTTGACTCTCTCCTGGCGGGAGCTGCTGCGCGACTCGCTGCCGCTGCTGACGCTTGCAGGACTCGGCACCGTCATCTCGGCGGCGGCGGTCGCTTATGCCTGCGTTGCCCTTCTGCATTGGCCGGCCCCTTCCGCGCTCGTCTTCGGCGCGCTCATTGCGGCGACCGACCCCGTGGCGATCATCGCCATGTTCAAGGACAACGGCGTCAAGGGCCGTCTGCGGCTCCTCGTTGAGAGCGAAAGCCTGCTCAATGACGGCGCGGCGGCGGTGCTGTTCGTCATGGCGGTCGCCTGGGCCGAGAGCCATGGCGCGGGGCAGGGCGCAAGCGAGATCCTTCTCACGCTCGGCCGCATCGTGCTCGGCGGCGTCGCCGTCGGCGCGCTGGTCGGGGGCGCGGCGATCCTGCTGGCCATGGGCACGACGGAGCACCTCATCGAAGTGGCGCTGACGACGATCGCCGCCTTCGGCTCCTTCCTCTTCGCGGAGCATCTGCATGTTTCAGGCGTGCTCGCCTGCGTCACGGCCGGCCTGATGATGGGCAATCTCGGCCTGCTGCGCGAGGAGAACCGCAGCTATCTGAGCTTCAAGGGCCGGGAGATGGTCCACGGCTTCTGGGAATACGCGGCCTTTCTCGCGAATTCGATGGTGTTTCTGATGATCGGCGTCGACGTCGCATCCACGCCCTTCGGGGAATATGGCTTCGGGTTGATCGTCGCCGTAATCGCGATCGTTCTCGTCGCCCGCGCGCTGACCGTCTATCCGCTGAGCGCGCTCTTTTTGCCGACCCGCTGGCGCATCAGCTTCGGGGAGCAGCATGTCTTGTGGTGGGGCGGATTGCGCGGGGCGCTCGGCCTCGCGCTCGCGCTGTCGCTGCCCGACGAATTGCCGATGCGCGACGTCATCGTGGTCGCAACTTTCGGCGTCGTGGCCTTTTCCATCGTCGTGCAAGGGCTGACAATGCCCCTGTTGATGCGCGCCCTCGGCTTTGTATTTCAAAGGGGTTGACCTTCGGGCTTATGGCGGTCGAACCTGGTTTGACCCGGCGGGGTCTAAAAGACGAATTGGAAGCAAACCATCCGCACGCGCTTCGTCAAAAGGGCGTCACCGGCCAAGGATGCACGCTCTCGGCGTAAAAGGCGCATTCCGGGAAATCTCCGAGGAATTGCCGGAGGACAAGCAATACGTCAGCCGCGTGCGCCGTTGCCCCAAGATCGACGGCCGCAAAGAAATCCGCGAGAAGCATGTCCCGCACGACCTCAGGCCCGCGCCAGAGGTTCAGCAGATATGACGAAAGCAAAACCCGATGCTTGGTCGATGGAGTCACCCCCAGGATCAACTCGCCAGAGGGCAGGCCAGACGCTGCACTAAACTCATTAACGCTCAGCATTTTCGACCTCCGCTCACGGCATCTATGGGACATGATGCTGCGCAGGAAGGCCGCGTTTCAATTTGGTAAATTTACGTATCCTGTGGATAAAACCGCACGGCGATTGACTCATGCTAAAAGAGACGGAGCCTGAGCGAAGCGAGCAAGCCCGCCCCGTTCGAGCGGCACGCTATTCTTATTCCCGCCGAGCCTGTTAACGGCGCGGAGGTCGGTCGCCAAATCGACGACCGGTCCGCGCCGGGGCTGCAATCGGCGACAAAAGCTCCCCGGCGCAGGGGACTTTGCGAGCCCTCGGCTTTATTCCGAGGGTTAGTGATGGAAGGAGAACAACCGCCAGATCGCGAGCGACATCGAGGCGATGGCGACGAGGGCGAGCGCCGTCGTCACCTTGAGGAAGACGGACGCGAAGAGTGGCGCCTTCTCGCGCTCGCCGACGACACGCACGCCGGAGACTTGGCGGGGGCGGCGGCCATAGGCGTCGGGCTGCGGCGCCCGGGGACGGCGGTCGAAGGAGTCGTTGATCGAAATACCGAGACGGGGCATGGCTTGGTTTCCCAATAATTGACCGATGGCGGATCGCTTCTGTCCCAAATGGGGACAGTGGACCGGCCTACAGTCACGGGCTTCAAGCCGCGTGCCGGGGAACCCGCAGTTCTAGCAACCGACGACCTGGCGCAAGGCGTCGCGGCTGATCGGTTTGACAAAGTGATGGGAGAACCCGGCTTCCCGCGTGCGGTCCCGGTCTTCGCTCTGCCCCCATCCGCTGAGCGCGATCAGCATGGCGTCCTTACCTCCTGGCGTCGCCAATATCTGTCTCGCCGTCTCGTAGCCGTCCATTTCCGGCATGCCGAGATCGAGGAAGACGAGATTCGGCCGGAACTCGGACAGCGCGCCAAGCGCTTCCTGGCCGCCATAGGCGACCCGGCTTTCCACGCCCATCGTTGTCAGCAGCAAGGCGAAACTGTCCGCGACATCGCGGTCGTCATCGACGACGAGCGCCTTCACATCCGTCGCGTCTTTGGGAGCAGGGGCGGCCCTGGCCGCTTCCTCGCGTCTTTCGGCCAATGGCAGGCGGACGATGAATGAGCTTCCGCGATCCGGGCCGTCGCTGTGCGCTTCTACCGTACCGCCATGCAACGTCACCAGATTGCGCGACAGAGCGAGCCCGATGCCAATCCCGCCCTGCGCAATGTCGGCGACTCTGTGAGATTGCGAAAAGAGCTCGAACAGCTTGGGCAGCACGGCCGGGAGGATGCCCATTCCATTGTCGGTGACGTCGATCACCGCTTCGTCGCCTTCAGCGCGCATCGAGACGCGAATGTCGCCGCCGGCGGGGGTGTATTTCGCAGCGTTGTTCAGAAGATTTGCGAAAACCTGCGCGAGCCGCACCGGGTCGCCATCCACGATGAGCGGAGCCTCGCTCGGACAGACGGTCAGAACATGGCCGCCGGCCTTGATCAGGGGATCGCTGATTTCGAGCGCCTGGCGCAGGATGTCGGCGAGATTTTCGCGACGCTTCTGGAGAACGATTTTTCCGGTGGCGAAACGGGAGATCTCCATCAGATCGTCAACGAGACGAACCAGATGATCGACCTGCCTCTCCACCATCGAGACCAGCGCACTCGCCTTGTCGCTCCCGCCCGCTCCGTCGCGCTCCAATGTCTTCAAGATGTAAACCGCGTTGCGGATCGGCGCGAGCGGGTTGCGCAATTCATGCGACAGAATAGCGAGAAACTCGTCCTTCTTGCGATTGACGGTCCGTAGCTCCTCCAACGCGTCGCGCACGGAATATTGCAGCCGCCGCGCTTCGACCGCCGCGCGCAGGGCGCTGACCAGCGTTCTTTTCGGAACCGGGCGCACGAGGAAATTGACATTGGGGCGCGCTTCGAGAGCGCGCAGAGCCGGGATTTTGCGAAGAGACGCGCTCCTGCCGAGGAGCACGACGACAGGCAATGACGACCAGGACGGTTCGGGGCGGAGCCAACCATCCTCAAGATCGGCGCGCTCGGTCGGCAGCGCCTCTTCCGCTATCAGCACGCAACCCGCGCCGCGGTCGATCTCCCTGCGCAACGCCTTGAGATCGTCGCAGATGCGCGTCTCCAATCCGCTTCTGGCGAGGGTCTCCGCAGCGAGCGCGGCGTCGCGACCCTGCGGCGTCGCGATCAAGACGCGCAGATCGTCGCAGTCGCTCGCTGCGTCGACGCTAAGGTCCATGAGCCGCACCGTCGCCCTGAGTGGGCGCGAGATAGACGGGCGCTCCCGTGAGTACGCCGGAAAACCCCTCCAGCGGCTCGCTCACGGTTATGAAACCTGCGCCGGGAATCAGCTCGCGGATCGTGGTTTCATGTGGCCCGCTTCGCTTCTTGACCACGGACATGGCCTTGTGGATGGCGCCTTTGACCTCATAGTACCGCATGAGGAACACATTGTCGGCGAGAAAGCTCAAATCAATCGGCGCTGACATTTCGGAGCCCAATATTCCGTGCTGCGTGAGCGTCAGGAACGTCGCGACCTGCCGGCGACCGAGATAGGAGACGAGTTCTCGAATGTGCAGAAACACCGTTCTTTCATCCATGGCGGATTGCAGGTAGCCGTTTAGCGTGTCGATCACGACGACCTTGATCTGCTCCTTTTCCACCTGCCGGACCAGCAGATCGGCGATCTGTCCGACGCTGAGTTCGGCGGGGTCGAGATGGCTCATCAGAACAAGCCCCGACTCTTTCGCGCGCCTCATGTCGAAGCCAAGGCCTTCGGTCCGGGCGAGATGGGTTTCCACGCTTTCGTCAAAGAGCATGATGCTGCTCTTCTCGCCCCTCCTGGCCGCTTCAGCCGCGTAGAGCGTCGCGATTGTGGACTTTCCGATCCCCGCGGGTCCAACGATGAGCGTGCAGGAGCTTCGCGGCACGCCGCCGCCCGTGAGCATGTCGATCTCGTCGATGCCGCTTCGGATCGGCTCGCCCAATACCGCCCTTTCATGGCTTTGGGCGACGAGGCGCGGATAGACGACGAGGCCGCCGGTGACGATGGTGAAATCATGCGCGCCGCTCAAATAGCGGCAGCCGCGCAGCTTGCGCACGCGGAGCCGGCGGCGGTCCGCGCCATAATTGGTGTCGATTTGCTTGAGCTCGATTATGCCGTCTGCGAGGGTCTGGCTGCGAAGGTCTTTCTCCGACGTCGCCGACTCGTCGAGCATGATCGTCGTGCAGTTTTTCGACGACATGTAGTCTCGAATGCATATGAGCTGGCGGCGGTGAAAAGCCGGCGTTGGCGCCAGCACTCTCAGGCTCGAAATTGTGTCGAGCGCGAGCAGCCTCGGCTTCAGCCGGTCGACCTCCTCGAAAAGATGGCGCAGCGTTTCCCCGACTTCGACCTCCGCTTCGGGAAAGAGCGTGTAGTCGGCTCCACCCAGCGCGTCGCCTGTCGCCGGATCTCCAAACTTGATGGTGGGAACCCTCTCCAGGCTCCAACCGTGAGATCGGGCGATGGATTGGAGTTGAGCAGGCGTTTCCGCATTCGTCGCGAGGAGACAGGTCTCGCCGTTTCGGACCGCCTCGAGCAGGAACTGCATCGCAATCGTGGTTTTCCCGCTGCCTGGCGGTCCTTCGATCAAAATCAACGAATTTCGTGGCAAGCCGCCCTGCAGAACCTCATCCAGGCCGGGGACGCCTGATTGGAAACGGGCAAACTCAACCGGAACGTTAGACATAGGCCGCCACCTTGGATCTCAAGGAAATAGAAGCATGGCGGCAAATATGGATCAACTCAGCTGGCCGCTGTAGAAGTAAAAGTCAGACATGATCGGGAATACATCTATCGCTAAGGCTCAGGTTGTTCTCCTGTCCTAAGCGATGATGTCGGGCGTGATCTGGTCTTCCAGCATGGAAATTCGGTCGCGCAGCAGCAATTTGCGCTTTTTCAACCGCTGAATTTGGAGCTGATCCGGCGCGCCCACGGCGATCAGCGCATCGATCGCGGCCTCCAGGTCATGATGCTCCAGCCGAAGCCGCTCCAGTTCGGCCCGGATGGCGGCCTGTGCGGCATCGCTCGGATTGTCGTTCATCGCCGTCAAAACACGCCCCGCCGCAGGGTTCAAGATTCGCTGGGAGATTATCGCGCCGCACATAAGGCGCGTTCAAGCGTAAAACGCCTCAGGCGGGGGCGAAACCGTAAGCGTCTCGCATCTCGGCGATTTGCGCGATTTTGTCTCGCAGCGCCGACCAGTCGTCCGTCTCCGCGATCGGCGCCCAGATGGCCTCGACTTCGTCGATCAGCATGGTGCAGGGGTTGGGCCGCCGGAAATAGGAATGGTCGAGCCGGGCCTCCGCCGTCGCCTTGTGCTCCGCAAGGGCCGCGCGGACGGGTGCAAACTCTTCTTGTTCGTAGAACGGCGCCGAGGGGCTCGCTTTCGCCCGCGCCTCGCTCGCCAGCCCGCCGCGCCAGTCGAAGAAGGTCTGTTCGAAGGGCGCGCGCGTCTTCATCAGAAAATCGGTGAAAGCCTTGGAGAGCCGCGCATCGGCCTCTTCGCCAGCAGGGGCGAGCGCCAGGCGGCGCAGCAGCGCGGCGCGAAATTCCCGCTGGATCAGGGCCGGGAAAGCGTCGAGCGTCTTCTGCGCCGCATCGAGGCCGGTGAGATGCAGCAGGCATTCGGCGAGCCTCGCGAGATTCCAGGCGAGCGCCGGCGGCTGGCGCGCGAAGGAATAGAGCCCGCCTTCGTCGAAATAGGCGGCCGTGAAGAGCGGGTCATAGGCGGGCGCGAAGCGCCAGGGGCCGTAATCGAAGCTCTCGCCCGTGACGTTGATGTTGTCGGAATTCAGCACCCCGTGGACGAACCCGGCAGACATATAACCCGCGCCGAGCTTCGCGACCCGGGCGCAGACCTCCTCCAGAAACGCGCGCGCCTTGGCCTCACTCGGGAGATCTGCGAGGGCGGGGAAATAGTGGCTGCACACATAATCCAGCAGACGCGCAATCGCAGGCTGGTCGTCGTGGAAGGCGAGGCGTTGAAAGGTGCCGATGCGGATGTGCGAGTGCGAAAGCCGCACAAGCACGCTGGCGCGGGTAGGAGAGGGCTCGTCGCCGCGCATCAGCGCTTCGCCGGTTTCGATGAGGCTGAAGGTCTTGGAGGTGTCGACGTCGAGCGCCTCCAGCATCTCGGTCGCGAGAATCTCGCGCACGCCGCCCTTGAGCGTCAGCCGCCCATCGCCGCGCCGCGACCACGGCGTCTGGCCGCTGCCCTTGGTGCCGAGATCGAGCAGGCGGCCATCGGCGGCGTCGCGGAGTTGCGCGAAGAGGAAGCCGCGACCGTCGCCGAGCTCGGCGTTGTAAACCCGGAACTGATGGCCGTGATAGCGGAGCGCCAGCGGCTGCGGCAGGCTGTCCGGCAGGGGCTCGAAGCGGCCGAAATGGGCAATCCATTCCTCATCAGTGAGGCCGTCGAGCCCGACGCGCGCCGCCCAGCGCTGGTTGCGATAACGCAGGATCGTCTTGGGGAAGGAAGCGGCGTCGACGCGGTCGAAAAAGGGTTCGCCCAGGGTCTCGTGCAGGGTCTCGGGACGGTAGGCGGCAGTGACGGGCATGGGATCGCGATCTCTTTGGGTGGGATGCAACGGAGCAAGCGTTGCGCCAGAAGATATGTCGGAATGGCGGCGAGGGCAGGTCGGCGGCGAGGACGATTTTGACGAAAGCCCGGGGCGCGCACCTCATCGCTCGAGCAGAGGGGCAGAATCGGCCTCGCCCGTGCGAACTCAAATCCGCAAAAGAAAAGGGCGGAAGCAGAGCTCCGCCCAACATCTCAACGTCTTGTCTCGGCCGGTCAGTGTCGCGTTTCGCTTACGACCAATTTGGCGAGCTCGTCCTTGATCAGCAGCTTTTTGCGCTTCAGCTCGATGATTTTCGCCTCGTCGGCGTTGGGGTGGAGCTGCTCTTTTTCGATTTCCTTCTTGAGCGCCTCGTGGCGGCGTTGGAGTTCGACGATATGGCCCTGTAAGGACATGCGAAACCTCCTTTGTGTCTGTCTCCTATGAAAGGAGCGCACGGCCAAGCATGCCACAACCGGAAACCGCCGCAAGTCATGAAATGACGCAGGCGTCACAAATCTTTCGCAGGGGCGCCGCCCGCCTTTAACGTTTCGTCAATTTTTCCGAGCGCTAGACCGGAATCAGCGCCCTTTTCCGGGCGAAATGAATGGAAGCAATTTTTCGCAACAAAGGCGCTTGCGCCCCGGCGCTTCCCCCACTATACACCAGCCCACCCGAGCCGCCCACGCGGCGGACCCCGGAAGGGGGCGCGTAGCTCAGCGGGAGAGCACTACGTTGACATCGTAGGGGTCACAGGTTCAATCCCTGTCGCGCCCACCATTAATCCACGGAAAACGTTGGAATAATATACGCGGCCTGGAAGCCGCTTCCGTACACGGATGTCCGGTGGGCGCCATATGGCACGCGACCGACTCGCGTGGCGCGCCACCCCGCTTGTCGGGGGGTACCGGCAAGGCTCCTACTTTGCCATCAAGGCGGGGAGTGGCGCCCCCATGGATCTCACAGCTCCGCCACAAGCGCGATTAGGAGGGCGAGGCGTTTCAAGCTTCTGAGAAGAAGGCGGACGACTTGCGCGCGCGATAATGCATACCCTGCGTCTTTGCCGGCAAGCCGAGTGCAAGATGTCTTTCCAGCCAACACAGGTTTGGCTGTGCGCGGCGCATCAAGCTAACCTCCGCGGCGAAATCCAGTTATCAGAACGCGTTCGCCTTTCCCTGGGACCGCGCCGCGCCAATTTACTTTATAGCTATCCATCTCGGCGCGAGCAGCCCATGAATCCCTACGGCGAGATTCTCCTCAAGGCGATGGTGGCCGCCACCGTCACCTACTTCACCCTCAGGATCGCGATCGACGTCGCGCCCGCGGCCTATGCCGCGCTCGCCGTTGGAACCGGATGATCGCGAAGGCCTTTTCGTCGGCGCGCGGGCGCGTGCGCCAAGTAAAAATCCTTAGATGGAACTACTTAGGCCGCAGAAAGTTCTATCTAGACACATAGGGAGGGGAGGAGCCATGCGTCCCCTTGAGAGCCAACTTGCGTCGTCCAAGGAGTCGAGCGCGGCGACAGCCATCCCACCCGAGTTGCAGATCGCGATACGGCTCTCGTTCGAAGCCGTGACGGAAGAGCCGCTGCCCCGCGAGATGGCGCTCCTGCTCTTACGCCTCGCTTTGGCCGAACTGATGCGAAGCGCCGGCGGGCGGGAGACATTCCAATCGGCCCACAGGGAGTGCGAACTCGAGCCGGAGTGGGGCTGACGCGCGTTTCCGCTTTCTTTAATCGGTCTCCAACAACGGCAATGTGAAGCTCACGATCGAGCCGCCCTGGGGGTTGGAGCGCGTCCAGATTTGCCCGTCATGCGCTTCGATGATGGCGCGCGACACGGAGAGACCGACGCCGAGGCCATGAACCTTGGATGTGACGAAAGGCTCGAACAGTTCGGCCTTGATCTCCTCCGGGAAACCGGCGCCCGTGTCGATCACGTCGACCTGCACGGCGTCGCCGGTGGGGAAGGCGGCGATGGTGACTTCGCGCCGCTCGGCGTTCTGCACGGCCTCAACGGCGTTGCGAATGAGGTTGACGATCACTTGCTCGATCTGAATGCGGTCGGCGAGGACGCGTCCTTTGGGGGCTTCGAGATCGCATTTGAGATCGACGCCGGCCTGCCGGGCGCTTTGATTGGTCAGCATGCAGGCGTCGTAGATCAGGTCATGCAGGCTCCACAGCATCTTGTCGGGTTCGCGGTGCGAGACGAATTCGCGAATGTGCGAGATGATTTTTCCCGCGCGCAGCGCCTGCTCGGCCGCGCGATCCAACGCGTTTTCGATGCGCGCGGGACGTTTGTCCTCCGGCATGCGCATGAGCCGCTGGGCCGCCTGCAGATAGCTCGTCGCCGCCGTCAAAGGCTGGTTCAATTCATGCGCCAGGGCGGTGGCCATGCTGCCGATGACATTCACGCGATCCGCGTGAAGCTTGCGAATTTGAGCTTCGGTCGCGCGCTGCCGCGTGAGGTCGCGCACGAAGCCGACGAAGAGCGGCTGATTGTCGGCCGTCACCACGCTCAGCGTCCATTCGACCGGGAAGGTCGAGTGGTCCTTGCGTCGCGCTTCTCCACCGAAGCTCGCATGCGGCGAAACATCGCCGCCGCGCCGTAGCGCTTCGGCGAGATCGGGAACGAAATCGCCGATATTGGCGCCGACGATTTCGAAAGGCATGCAATTGAACATGCACTGCGCCGCGAGATTGGCGAGCACAATGGCGCCGGTTCTGTCGCAGGTGACGATGCCGTCGCTTGCGCCGTCGATGGTCGCGCGCAGCTGTGCTTCGCTCTCACGAAGCACCTGTTCATTGCGATAGCGCGGATAGTTCCTGAAAGTGGTCCAGTCGCCTCGCTCGCGCGTGAGCGCGAATTCGTGGCTGGCAACGACGTCGAAGATTTGGCGCGCGTTGAGCAGGTCCAGCGGGTAGCTGCAGAGCGCCAACACTGGATGCTGCTTGATGACCAGGTCTATTCGCTCTTCGTAATGGACGAAGGACTCCCAGTCCGTTTCGTCGATCCAGGACGTGTCGCCGGAAAGCCGCATGCCGTCGAAGCCGCGCGCGAGCGCGGGGTGCAACTTGTCCAACCAGGCCTGGCTTACGCGCGCCCCGTCAAAACCGCCACCGGGCGTGTACCACTCCCGGTAGTCGAGGATCTCGATCTGCCCGCTCGCCAGATGATGGTCGAGTTGCGGCAACGCCGCGCGCAACGCGTCGGCCGCGTCCTTGGGGCTCAACGCCTGCGACGTGATCCAGAGGCAATATTCGTTGGAAAGCAGACCCTCGCGGAAATAGGGGACGAGTATTTCCAGCAGCTCGTCGCGCGAGGAATACATGAGGCAGATATGCGCGCCCCAATGCAGCGGCCCGACGCAGTCGAGACCCGAGCGGCGCGCGTCCTCGGAGGCTGGGGCCTTGAGGCTGTGAATGTGCGTGACATTGCTGTTCAAGGGCAAAGCTTCCAGTCCAGGCGCCGCTCCGGAAAGCATTTAGCAACCCAAAACGGACGGCGAGCAAGCGTGGCGTTTCCACGGAAAATACTTACCGCGGTCAAGCTTTCGGCTGATTCGCGTCATCATTCCGACACGTCCAGAAGCTCGCGTCGCAGTCGTTCGACATCGGCAACATGCATCGCCTGAAGCTCTTCAGCCTGGCTGAGCTGTTCTCTGGCGAGCGCGGCGTCGCGGCCGACGCTCTCGAGATTGATCACGCGCTTGCGCTGTTCTGTCACACGCCGAATGTCGAGGTGAAGATAACCCTCGGCGCGGTCGAGTTGCTGCTGAATCAACGCCCGTTCCACTGCCGACCTCTCATGAGCGCCCCTCTGCGCATTTTTAGAGAAGCCGGAACGCTCTTCGAGCGTTGCGGGCGCGTTACTGCGACGGCGGCGCCCCTTCGCGCAGATATTTGCCATTGACCCAGCCGCGGCGCCCCGCGCCGTCTTCGACCTGGCACCAGCGCTGGCCGCGCGTGTTCCTGCAACCGAGGTTTTTCATGATTGCGGAATTGAGCGCTTGCGTGACGAGCTTCCCTTTTGGGGAAGGCGTCGCGCGAACGCTCAGCCTGTCGCCCGCCGGTACGTCCGTCACTTCCCAGTAATCGGGGCCGCCGGTGAGGCCGTCGGCGAAATCGGGACCGTTCGGCTTACCGGCGCTCTTCATGCCCAGGGCGATATTCAGCACGTAATTCGCCTTCACGCCGCGCCGCGCGTCGTTGCGCATGAGATAGACGCGCGCCGTATAATCCCCGCTGACGGGCGCCGCGCCGCTGAAGCTCGCGCCCGATGTGGAGCCAATGAAGAGCGCTTCATCGGCGCCCGGCGCGGTGAGGTTGAAATAATTGCTGAGCCTGTTCGTCTTGAGGCTTATGGCGATGGATTCGCCTGCGTTGGCCGGAAACACGTAATCGCGCGTCTCGTAGCCCGTCACGCTGCCACGCAGCGAGGCGTGGCCGTCGCGGAAACCGACGCGCGTGACCTTGACGGCGTCCTGCCCGTTGGCGGCGGCGGGAAGCAGCGCAAGCGCCAGCAGCAATCCAAATGGCCTGAACATGAAACCCCTCCGCTGAAACGGCGACCCGTGCAGCCTAGGGGTTCATCTCGACCACGGCTAGACCCGCTGCTCGTGCATCGTCTCCTGCAGCCGCACCATGGCCCGTTCGACCTGCTGGAAGTCGCCCCGCAGGGCCTTTAGCGCATAGCGTTCCTGATCGATCTCGTGGCTGGTGCGGAAGCCCAGGCGCCGCAGGACCGGCAAGGGCGGGCACCAGCCCTGCACGGCGTGCTGGAGGAGGAAGCCCGCGACGAAGGCGGGGAGGGCGAACCAGCGACGGTTCGCCGCGAAGCCGAGCCCGATGCCGACCAGCGCCAGCGTCGAGGCGTTGGCCTCCAGCGCCCGCTCGATGTCCCATTCCCGGTCGAGCTCGTCGAGCCGGTGGCCGATTTTGGCGGGATGGAGCGCGAAATAGACGAGCCGCTCCAGCATCTCCTCATGGATCATGCGGTTGACGGCGTCGGATGTGTGGTTTTGAACCCTGTCTGCGGCGGCTGCGGCCACAATGCCGGCCATACGCTCGTCATCGACAGCAAGACCTACAAGCTCGCGCTGCTGCCATCGGGCATCGTGCGGCCGGGCAAGCTGTCGGTGATCGGCAACGGCGTCGTCGTCGATCCGCACTTCCTCGTCGGCGAGATCGACCGGCTGCGGGAGCAGGGCGTCGAGATCACGCCCGAGAATTTCAAGGTCGCCGAGAACGCGCCGCTCATCCTCTCGCTGCATCGCGAGCTGGACGCCCATCGCGAGGAAGCCGCCGGCGGCGAAAAGATCGGCACGACCAAGCGCGGCATCGGTCCCGCTTACGAGGACAAGGTCGGCCGCCGCGCGATCCGCCTGATGGACCTCGCCGAGCCGGACACGCTCGACGACAAGATCGCTCGGGTGCTCGCCCACCACAATCCGCTGCGTCGCGGCCTCGGCCTGCCGGAAGTTTCTCCCGCGACTCTGCGCGAGGAGTTGCTCGCCGTCGCGCCGAAGATCCTGCCCTTCATGGACGCGGTTTGGGACCTGCTCGACGACCAGCGCCGCGCCGGCAAGCGCATCCTGTTCGAGGGCGCGCAGGGCGTGCTGCTCGACGTCGATCACGGCACCTATCCTTACGTGACCTCCTCGAACACGGTGGCGGCTTCAGGCCGCGACCGGGTCGGGCCTCGGGCCGCGGCGCGATCGGCTACGTGCTCGGCATCGCCAAGGCCTATACGACGCGCGTCGGCGGCGGGCCGTTCCCGACTGAGCTTGACGACGCCATCGGCGAGCTGATCGGCGACCGCGGCCGCGAGTTCGGCACCAATACGGGACGCAAGCGCCGCTGCGGCTGGTTCGACGCCGTGCTGACGCGCCAGGCGGTGAAGACCTCCGGCATCAATGGCATCGCGCTGACGAAGCTCGACATTCTCGACGGCTTCGACGAGATCAAGATCTGCGTCGGTTACATGCTGGACGGCAAGCAGATCGACCGCCTGCCGGCCTCGCAATCGGCGCAGGCGCGCGTGACGCCCGTTTATGAAAGCTTCCCCGGCTGGAAGGAGACGACGAGCGGCGCGCGGAGCTGGGCCGATCTGCCGGCGCAGGCGATCAAATATGTCCGCCGCGTCGAGGAGCTGATCGAGTGCCCGGTCGCGCTGCTCTCGACGAGCCCCGAGCGCGACGACACGATCCTGGTGCACAATCCATTCCAGGATTGAGGATCGATCTCGACCGGCGCAAACGGCGTGAGAAACTTGGCCGCGAAGCCGCCGTCGAAATGTCGAATGACATTCGCATAGGCCTTGCCGATCGAGACGCGCTCGCCCACCGCCGGCAGATAATTGGAATCCACGCTGACGCCGGAAGCGGACAGATCGCGGATCGTCACGACCATCTCGTCCCCGGAGCAAAGGCGCATCGGGACGAATTTCTGAATGGGCTCGATGCGCTCGTCACACCGCTGGTCTGAGAGGTTGAGCGCGATGCGGTTGGCGAACCATGTCAGCTTGTCGGCCAGCATCTCGCGTCTTTCGGGCGACGCGTTGATGGTCATGGAGAAGCCCTCGGGAGAGGTGCGAACCACATGGCCGGTGAAGCGGCCCAGCGCGTCGATATAGGCGATGACGCTCTCGCCGGTCTCGGGCCGCGCCGTGCACATGAGCTTCATGCCGCCGGGGGAAACGTCCACCGTTCGGCACTGAAACTCCGCCTTCGACGGGAGAACGATCCGCCCGAACAGGTCGATATGCACGCGCTGGAAACGGCGCCGCTCGGAACTGGTGAAGATAGGTTCATATCCCTGGAACGAACCGGTCTTGCCAGTCATGCTCATCGGACGCTTCCACATTCCATTTGCGGAGAGAATGAGCTTCTGTACGGAAACTGCTTTAATTTTCCCTACTTAAGCACAACCATAAGTCGGCCCCCATATTCATTTTTTCGCGTCGGCGTTATTTGGAGTGAGAGGAAAGGAGACCGATCATGGACGAAGACGCCTTCAACATGGCCGTGCGCAAGTTCCTCAAGGAAGTCGGCGTCACCTCGCAACGCGAAATAGAACGCGTTGTTCGTGAACACAAAGTCGATGGCGGCAGGCTGAAGCTGCGCATGACGCTGACGGCGGAGGGCACGCCGCTCGAGCATGTCGTAAAGTCGGAGATCGACGTTTCTTAACTATTCGCCGCGAAACGCCTTTTCGAGCGCCGCGACGTCGAGCTTCACCATGCCCATCATGGCCTGCATCGCGCGGGCGGCGGCCGCGCGGTCCGGGTCCGTCAGCAGGCGGGGCAGGGCCTCGGGCACGATCTGCCAGGAGAGCCCGAAACGGTCCCTGAGCCAGCCGCAGCGATTTTCCGCGCCCCCACCCGCCAGCAGCGCCTCCCAGAGTCGGTCAGTCTCTTCCTGATCCTTCGTCACCACGGAAATCGAAACGGCGTCGTTGAGCGTGACGTAGTCGCCCATGTTGAGGGCCTGATAGGGCGTCCCGGCGAGGGTGAAGAGCGCCATCAGCGCTGGCCCGTTCGGGTCCGGGCGAAAAGCGGTCTCGAATTCCGAGCCGGGTATGAGCGACACATAGAAGCGCGCGGCTTCCTCGGCCTGGTCCCTGAAGGCGAGGCAGGTTCTGACTTTGGCTTGCACAGGCGGCTCCCGACGGTGGACTTTGCGTTGAAAGGTTGATATCAACATATATGCGCCATGTCAAAGAAACTGCCCCTTGCCGCCGTTCACGAGGTTCGCGACGCCTGCCTCTGTCTTGCGACGCAACGCGCTGCGCGGCGACTCGCGCGTCGCTTCGATCGCGCCTTCGCGCCCGTCGGGCTCACCAATGGCCAGTTCTCGCTGATGATGGCGCTCAACGCCCCGCAGGCGCCGACGGTCGGCAAGCTTGCGGAATTTCTCGCGATGGACCGCACGACGCTGACGGCCGCGCTGAAATCGCTGGAGCGGCGCGGTCTCGTCGCCGTCGCCGCGGATGAAAAAGACAAGCGCGCGCGCCTGCTGTCGCTCACCGACGCCGGGCGCGAGACGCTCGCGGCGGCGCTCCCCATCTGGCGGGAGACGCATGCCGCGCTCGAGAACGAACTTGCGCAGGGCGACGCCGAGGCCCTGCGCAAGTCGCTTCGAAAGATCGGCTGAGGAGAACGCCATGGATGAGAACGTAAAACCCGTCCCCGAAGGCATGCATACGCTCACGCCGCATATTGTCTGCGCCGGCGCCGCCGAGGCGATCGACTTCTACAAGAAGGCCTTCGGCGCGACGGAGTTCATGCGGATGCCGGGGCCCGACGGCAAGCTGATGCATGCGAGCCTGCGGATAGGCGACTCCATGCTGATGCTCGTCGACGAGATGCCGCAATGGGGCGCTTTGGGCCCCAGGGCGCTCAAGGGCGCCTCGGTCACGCTGCATCTCGCCGTGCCGAATGTGGACGAGGTATTCGCGCAGGCGGTCGCCGCTGGCGCGTCGGTGAAAATGCCTGTGGCCGACATGTTCTGGGGCGACCGTTATGGCTTGGTGATCGATCCCTTCGGCCATGAATGGGCGATTGCGACGCGCATTCGCGACATGACGCCCGAGGAAATGATGGCCGCTGGTCGCGAGGCGATGCAGAAGGGGTGCGCGGAGGCGTAGAACGCGGTCGGACTCGTTAGCCTTGCGACGTCACGCAGCCAAAAATTCCGCGGCTCGAAAAGAGCCGTGGATAGACCACGCGCGACCCGCGTTGACGCGGTGCGGCGGACTTGCGCGCCCCGGCCCCTCTCGCCATATCGCGTGCAGGGAGGATCAGCATGGCCGTAACCCCGCTCGACAAAGGGCTCCTCGCGCCGGCGCTGCGATTGCACGCGCTCGACAGCGAAGACCTCGCGCTTCTTTCCGCGCATTTGCAGGACGCGCTCGTGCGCGTCGGCGACATGACATACCTGCCCGCCAAGCGCCGCTTCGCGCTGGTCGGTTCGCGCTTCGACTGGGCGGCGGAGTTGGAAGGGCGGCTGGAGCGTTGCCGCGCGGGCCTGCATTTCGAAGGCGTGCAGCGGGTGCGTTGCAACCGCGTCTCGCGCGAGCAGCCCGACCTGATCCTCGACCTGCTCGCCGTGACGTTCGAACCCGGTCCCGAAGCGCCCGGCGGCACGATCCGCCTGACCTTCGCCGGCGGCGCGGCGATTTGTCTCGATGTCGAATGCGTGGAGGCGCAGCTCACCGATATCGGCCCCCGCTGGAAGACGGCGGCGCGGCCGAGCCACGATACGCAGAGCGTCGTTCCCTGAAAAAACCGCCCCGGCGGGACGTTCGCCCATCCCGCCGCCCTTCGGCGCGACCTTCCCTTCGGGCGGAGAGCGGGGCGCCGCGGGCCTGCAAGCGCCGCATTGGCGCGCTTCAAACTTGACGAAAGCGCTTCCCCAAGGTCATGACAACCGGAAACCCCCGGTTGGAGATGGAAATGACCCTGCGTTTGGACGCCGCCGCCCCTGATTTCGAGCAGCAGTTCGTTTCTCTGCTCGCCATGAAGCGGGAGTCCTCCCAGGACGTCGACACGACCGTCCGTGGCATCATCGAGGATGTCATCGCCCGCGGCGACGAGGCGCTCATCGACTATTCCAAGCGCTTCGACCGCATTGATCTTGCCCAGACCGGCATCGCCGTCTCGGCCGCCGAAGTCGATGCGGCGGTCGCCGCATGCCCGAAGGAGCAGCTCGCGGCGCTCGATCTCGCGCTGGAGCGCATCACCGCCTATCATTCGAAGCAGAAGCCCGAGGACGTGCGTTATCGCGACGCGGCGGGCGTGGAACTCGGCTGGCGCTGGTCGCCGCTCGATTCGGTCGGCCTCTATGTCCCGGGCGGCACGGCGGCCTATCCGTCCTCCGTGGCCATGAACGTTGTCCCGGCCAAGGTCGCGGGCGTGAAGCGCATCGTGATGGTGGTGCCGACGCCGGGCGGCCATGTCGAGCCGCTGGTGCTCGCGGCGGCCAAGCGCTCGGGCATCGACGAAATCTACCGCGTTGGCGGCGCGCAGGCAGTGGCGGCGTTGGCTTACGGCACGAAGACCATCGCGCCGGTCGCCAAGATCGTCGGCCCCGGCAACGCATGGGTCGCGGCCGCGAAGCGCCGCGTCTTCGGCCAGGTCGGCATCGACATGATCGCCGGCCCGTCCGAAGTGCTGATCCTCGCCGACAAGACGGCCAATCCCGACTGGATCGCCGCGGACCTGTTGGCGCAGGCCGAGCATGACGAGTCGGCGCAGTCCATCCTCATCACCGACAGCGTCGAAATCGCCGACGCGACGGTCGCGGCGGTGGAGCGTCACCTCTCGACGCTCTCCCGCTCCGAGATCGCCAGCAAGTCCTGGCGCGATTATGGCGCGGTGATCCTCGTCAAGAAGCTCTCCGATTCGTTGCCGCTCGCGGACCGCATCGCCGCCGAGCATCTCGAGATCATCTCGGAAGACGCTGAAGAACTCGCCGCCCGCGTCTCCAACGCCGGCGCCATCTTCATTGGCGGCTATACGCCGGAGGCGGTGGGCGACTATGTCGGCGGCAGCAATCACGTTCTGCCGACGGCGCGCTCGGCGCGCTTCTCCTCGGGATTATCGGTTC
The DNA here is from genome assembly GCF_049675845.1 of Methylocystis parvus. Taxonomy (GTDB): domain Bacteria; phylum Pseudomonadota; class Alphaproteobacteria; order Rhizobiales; family Beijerinckiaceae; genus Methylocystis; species Methylocystis parvus_A. The sequence goes on along the minus strand of NZ_CP187161.1, from coordinate 1,101,447 downwards.
TCGACTTCCTGAAGCGCACCTCGATTCTGAAGTGCGACGCGGCGTCGCTGCGCGCCATCGGCGCCGCGGCGGTGACGCTGGGAGAGGCCGAGGGCCTCACCGCGCATGCCCGCTCCGTCTCGATCCGGCTCAATTCGATCGGGGCGTAGCGTGGACGCTTGCGCGCAGAATCGGCTGATCTCGGTCACGCTCGACGAGAATTCGATCGGGCGTGGCTCGGCCGACCAGGAGCATGAGCGCGCCATCGCCGTCTATGATCTCATCGAGGAGAACAGCTTTGCGCTGATCGGCCATAGCGGCGGACCCTATGCGCTCAATATCTCGCTGATGGACGCCAAGCTCGTCTTCGACATTCGTGACCAGAACGGCGCCAGCGTCGTCACGCATATTCTGTCGCTCACGCCTTTCAAGCGCATTCTCAAAGACTATTTCATGATCTGCGACGCCTATTACGCCGCCATCCGCACCGCGACGCCGAGCCGGATCGAGGCGATCGACATGGGACGGCGTGGCCTGCACAATGAAGGGGCGGTGCTGTTGGCGGAGCGACTGAAAGGCAAGATCGAGACCGACTCCGACACGGCGCGGCGGCTCTTCACCCTGATCACGGCCCTGCACTGGAAGGGGTGACGGCGATGGGCGACCGCCCGCAATCCGTCCTCTTCGCCTGCACGATGAACACGGTGCGTTCGCCCATGGCGGAAGCCATTGCGCGCCATTATTTCGGCCGCGAGATCTACTTTGCTTCCGCCGGCATCAAGCGCGGCGAGCCGGACCCCTTCGCCGTCGCGGCGATGGAGGAGATTGGCGTCGACATGTCGCGCCACAAGCCGCACACTTTCGAGGATCTGGAAGACTCGAATTTCGACCTGATCGTCACGCTCTCGCCGGAGGCGCATCACAAGGCGCTGGAGTTCACGCGGACGATGGCGGTCGACGTCGTCTATTGGCCGACGCCCGACGCGACCGTCCGGCAGGGTTCGCGCGACGCGATCCTCGCAGGCTATCGCGAGGTGCGGGACAGGCTGACGATGCGGATCAAGCAGTTTCTGGCGCGGTGACGGCTTCGCCTTTCATGCAGGCGGCGGCCAAGTTTCGCCGCAGGCGGGCGCCGCGTTCAGATGCATCTCCGGATGATATTCCCTGATGATTTCCTTCATGCCTGCGCATAGGGCGGCGATGATCTCGTCTTCCTGTTCTTCCGTAAGCTCGATCGGCGCGTCGCAAATGATCCCGCCGACATTGAGCGCGAGGCTGTCGATCTCGTCGCTGATTTGCTCCTCGGGCGTCTGCTGGAGGTGACGCAGCAGCATCTCGGCGAAGGCGTTGTGTCGTTTCATGGCGAACGCGCCCACTGTCGCGGTCCGGGGAAGGACGCGCTAGGCCCTCATAACGCGACGGCGCGCTCGATGTTTCAGCGAGCCGCTGAGAAAGCGCCGAAGCCGCTTCCGCCAGGCGGCTCACGCTCCCCTCATTTCTTCATTTTCCCGCAAAAACTCTGCGCCAGTCTTATGAGCTTGCGGTCCGTCCCGCGCCGGCCGACGAAAGACAGAGCAACCGGCGCTTCGCCATTGGTCGGCAACGGCAGGCTGATCTGCGGCAGGCCAAAATAGCTGGCGATGAGGAAGAGCCGCATCATCTGGTAACGCTTTGCGTCGAGCTGTTCCTCGCTTTCCGAAAGAAGCGGCGAGCGGAAGGGCGTCGTGGGCATGACAAGAAAGCCGTCCGCGCCAAGCAGGTCGTCAATGCGCTTTCTTGCCTCCTCGCAAAAGGCGATGGCGGCCTTTTTCTGGTCGAGCGTGACCTTGGAGGCGATGGCGAAACGCTCCTCCACGCCCTTGCCGAAGGTCGGATGGTTCGCCGTGATCCACGCGCCATGCGAGGCCCAGGCCTGATGCGCCTGTAGATTGCGGAAATGGGCGAGCGCATTTTTGAAGAAATCTTCGTCGAGCCGGCCCTCGCGCCATGGTCCGCTTTTCAGCATGTCGACGGCCGGCGCCGCAGCTGTGGCGAATTCAGCCTCGACGTTGCGGAAGCCATCAGCAAGCAGCACGGCCTGCTCGAATTCCCCGGCGCCGGAATCATCCGGGAGAAGTACCGCGCCGACATCCGCCATCCGCCCGAGATCGCGCGCGAACCAACCGATCACGTCCAGCGACGGCGCAAGCGGCACGACGCCCTCGACGGGAATCGCGCCGTGAGAAGAACGAAAGCCGAAGACGCCGCAAAAGGCCGCCGGCGCCCGGCAGGAGCCGGCCGTGTCCGTTCCGATGGCGAAGTTCACCAGCCCCGCGGCGACGGCGACGGCCGAACCGGATGACGAGCCGCCCGGATGCCGGTCTGGCGCCGCCGGATTGATGGGTGTGCCGAAATGCGGATTGGCGCCGAGCAGGCTGTAGGCCATCTCGTCCATATGCGACTTGCCGACGAGGCGCGCGCCGGCCGCGAGCAGCTTGTCGACGACCGGCGCGTTCGCCTGCGCCGGGGGGTGGGTCGACGCAAAAAGCGGATGCCCGTTGGTGGAGACATGGCCTTTGACGTCGATATTCTCCTTGACGACGAAGCTCGCGCCGTAAAGAGGACCGGCGCCGTCGACGCCTTCATTGAGAACGACGGACAATGCGCCGACATCGACTTTCATCGGGCCAACCTCTCGCGCTGCAACCGCCTATAGGGGAACGGCGCCGGAGAGAATTTTCTCATAAAGCGCCAAATCCAAGGCGGCATATATAGAACGCTCGGAAGACGCGAAAAAGACAGGGTCGGGAACCCGGCGCGGGTCGAAACCCTCTGTCGCGAGCTCCCGCTTGCGGTGCTTGAAGGTCTCCGTCACCTCCAGCTTGCGCGACAGGCGCAGGAAAAGCGGGCGGGCATAGGCGGGGAGTTGCTCGGCGAGGTGCGCATAAAGCCCCTGGAGCGCGAAGCCGTCGCCCGCGACGATCGCCGCCATACCGGCGCGGCCGTCGCGGCCGGGAATTTCTACGCCATAGACATTCACGTCGAGAACCCCCGGATAGGACGCGATGGCCTGAGCGACTTCGGCCGTCGCGACATTCTCGCCCTTCCAGCGGAAGGTGTCGCCGACGCGGTCCACGAAATAAAAGAAGCCGCGGGCGTCCTTGCGCATGAGATCGCCGCTGCGCATCCAGGCGTCGCCGGGCTTGAAGACGTTGCGCAGGATTTTCTTCTCGGAGGCGTCGCGATCGAGATAGCCGTCGAAATCGCCGGAGATGCGGGCGATGGCCTCGCCGGGCTCGCTCGGCCCGCAGGGAATGCAGAACCCGTCTTCGCCGCGCGAAGGCGCGTCGCTTTCCATGTCGTATCGCACGAGACGCACGACCTGGCTCGCCGCGAGAAAGCCTGGGATGCGGCCGATAGCGCCGGGCTCGCCCTCCACATTGTAAAGCGAGAAATTGCTCTCGGTCGCCGCGTAGAATTCCAGAATGCGCGGGATGTTGAAGCGTCTCTCGAAGACAGGCCAAACCTCCGGCCGCAGCCCATTGCCGACGGCCGCTCGCAAATGGTGCTTCTTCTCCGCCTCGCATTCAGGCGCGTTGGCGAGATAGCGGCAGAGCTCTCCAATATATTGGAAGAGCGTGCAGTCATATCTGACCACGTCGTCCCAGAAGGCGCTCGCCGAGAAGCGTTCTCGCAAGGCGACCGAGCCGCCGCCGAGCAGCGCCGAGAAAATCGCCACGACGCCGCCCACCGAATGATAGAGCGGCAGGCAATTATACATGCGGTCGGCAGGCGTGACGTCGAGAAGCCCGCAGAACCAAAGCCCCCAATTCAGCACGCGCTTGTGGGAGACGATCGCCGCCTTCGGCAGGCCCGTCGTGCCGGAAGTGTAGATGTAGAGCGCGGGGTCCGAGATTGTGGGTATCAGGGTCGGCTCGAGATCGAGCGGCGCGGGGGATAGGGTCGCAAGCGCCGCGTCGAACGCGTCGTCGCAGATCGCGATGCGAGCGACGCTCTCCGATGCGGCAGGCGCGCAATTCTCCGAAAGGGCGGCGGACGCAAGTACTAGGCGCGGCCTCGCAATATGGATGCAATGCGCGAGCGCAGGGCCGGTGAGGTGATGATTGATCAGCGCGACGACGACGCCGATCTGCGTGAGGCCGAGCCAGATCGCCACATAATCGGGCCGGCTTTCCATGACCAGCGCGACCGCGTCGCCCTTTTTGAGCCCTTGTGAAAGCCCCCAGCGCGCATAGCGGCGCGCGCGCTCCGCGAGTTCGCGAAAGGTGAACCCGCCTCGCTCGAACAGGATCGCCGGCGCGTCGCCGCGTTCGCGCGCGATGTCCTCGAACGCGACGGGCAGCGTGCGGAGCGGATTTTCTTCGATCGACGCGGCGAGTTTGAGCGCGCGCAGCCAGTCTTTGTTAACCGAACGGCCGACGCCTGCCGAGTGCGCGGGGGCTTGCAAAGTCTCGCCGGCGGGACTCATGATTTCTTCACCGTCTGCATACCGCGCGCCAAATCCGCGCTGCTTCGGGCATATCCGATAAACCCCAGAAAAACGTAAGGAAAGAGTGGCGGTTCGTTAGGGTTACGGCGCACTTTTCATCGCCGGCGCAAGCGAAGCCGTTTAAATGTTTAGACGATTTATCCGGACCCCGGTCAAGGATCGGCGTCTGGCTGGCGAGGGCGGCGCCTGGGGAGACAAATCACATGCGTAACGAAACGATCGCGGTTCATGGCGGCTATGAAGGCGATCCGGCGACGCGCGCCGTCGCCGTGCCGATCTACCAGACGGTCGCCTATGAATTCGACAGCGCCGATCACGCGGCGGCTTTGTTCGATCTCGAGGAAGAGGGCTTCCGCTACAGCCGCATCGCCAATCCGACGGTCGCCGTGTTGGAGCGGCGCGTCGCGCAGCTTGAAGGGGGCGTCGGCGCACTCGCCGTGTCGACGGGCCAGGCCGCGCTTTATTACGCCTTCGCCAATGTCGCCGATAGCGGCGGAAATATCGTATCGGCGCCGACGCTTTACGGCACGACGCACACGCTGCTTCAGCATGTTATGGCGCGCCAGGGCGTCAAGGTGCGCTTCGCCGCCAGCGACGCGCCGACCGACATCGCGGCCGCGATGGACGCCGACACCAAGGCCGTCTTCTGCGAGAGCGTCGGCAATCCGGCGGGCAATATCTGCGACATGCGCGCCATCGCCGATCTGGCGCATGCGCATGGCGTTCCGCTCATCGTCGACAATACCGTCGCGACGCCGATCCTGTGGCGACCAATCGAGCACGGCGCCGACATCGTCGTTCACTCCATGACGAAATTCATGGGCGGCCACGGTTCCACGCTTGGGGGCGTCATCGTGGATAGCGGCAAATTCCCCTGGCGAGATCATCCGCAGCGTTTCCCCACCTTCAACGAGCCGGACGCTTCCTATCACGGCCTCGTTTATGTCGATCGCTTCGGCGAGAGCGCCTATATCGCTCGCGCCCGCAGCGTCTATCAGCGCACGACCGGCGCGGTGCTCGCGCCGCTGAACGCCTTCCTGTTGCTGCAAGGTCTCGAGACTGTCGCGCTGCGCGTCGAGCGCCATGTCGAAAATGCGCGCAAAGTCGCGGAATTCCTGCGCGACGATTCTCGTGTGGCCTGGTTGAATTATGCGGGCTTTCAGGAGAGCCCTTATTATGCGATGGCCCAGAAATACCTCGACGGTCGCGTGCCCTCGCTCCTGACCTTCGGAGTCAAGGGCGGCTTGGAGGCGGGCAAGCGCGCTTACGACTCGCTTCGAGTCATCAAGCGCCTCGTCAATATCGGCGACGCAAAATCGCTCGCCTGCCATCCGGCCTCTACGACGCACCGCCAAATGTCCCCGCAGGAACAGGCGAGAGCCGGTGTGACGCCTGAGATGCTGCGCATCAGCGTCGGCATCGAACACATCGACGACATTATCGAAGATCTCGACCGCGCACTGACCGCTGCGACCAGCGTCGCGCGCAATCCCACTTTCGTGGAGGCCGCGGAATGACAGGTCCGACCCGCCGCCCCGGCGACGTGCTGGAGGTGGCGCTCGTCAACAATATGCCGGACCAGGCTCTGGCCGCCACCCAGGCGCAGTTCGCCCGGCTGGTGCGCGCGGGGGCGGAGGGACGCGACATCAGGTGGCGTTGCTACTCGATGCCTGGGTTGGAGCGTGGCGACGTCGCGCGACGTTTTCTCGCTCGCAGCCACGAGGATATCGAGTCTCTTTACCGTCGCGGCGCCGACGCGTTGATCGTGACAGGCTGCGAGCCCCGCGCGGCGCGTCTGGATCATGAGCCTTATTGGCCGCAAATGCAGACGCTCGTGGACTGGGCGCGTCTGCATACGCGCTCGACGATTTGGTCATGTCTCGCCGCGCATGCGGCGACCTTGCATCTCGCGGGAATAGAACGTCGTCGCATGCCAAAAAAGATCAGCGGCGTCTATGCCTTCCATCCAGCCGAGGACGACTGGAGCGGGGAAGAGCGTCCGAGCGTGCGCCTCACGCCGCATTCGCGTTACAACGATCTTCCCCGAGGAGAGCTGGAGCGGAAGGGGTTTCATATCGCCGCCTTCTCGTACGAGACGGGCGTCGATATGTATTGGCGAGAGGAGCCGAGTCTTTTCGTCTTCCTGCAAGGCCATCCCGAATATGACGCCGATACTCTGCTGAAAGAATATCGTCGCGACGTTCTCCGCTACCTTTCCGGCGAGAGAGGCGACTATCCCGAGCAACCGGCGAACTACTTTGGAGTCGAGACGCGGGAGAGGCTCGACGCCTTGCAAAACCGCGTGGAGGCCGGCGCGCGCTGCGTGGAACGTGAGTTGACCGCAATTCTGTCCGCGGAAGCCCCGTCGGCTCCCTGGGGCAAAGACACCGCGCGGCTATTTCGCAATTGGCTTCACGTCGTATCCCAGAGGATGGCGCCTCTGTGCGATAGCGCGTGATAGAAGCGGGGCAAAGCGAAATAAAAAGCGCTCCAGTGCCGAACTGGAGCGCTTTTTCTTGTTCGTGCGAGGGAGCGTCAATGCGCGAGTTCGCGTAAAAGCTTTTCGATGTTCTCGATCGTGCGGAAGTTCGACGGAACGAGCTTGGCGCTCGGGATTGTGAGATCGAACTCGGCTTCGATCGACAGCATCAGGTTCACCATCTGCATCGAGGTGAGGCCCAGTTCCTGGAGGTCCTGGTCGCGCTCGACCTTGTCCTGCTGCGCAATGAATTGTCCAACGATCGCGTTGATGCGGCTCGATGTCTGAAGCGTCGAAGCGTCCACGGTTCTCTCCAATGTGTCGCGACATTGATGTGATTCAACGATTAGAATTTTAGCGTCCGCGCGTAAAGAAAAGTCTTACCAAAAGCAGACAATTGAAGAGGTTAACCTTTACTCCGGCAATTTGAAGAAGAACATGGATTGTTCACGAGCCCGGCCGTAACGTTTGCCTAGATAAAAGCGGTGCAAACCAACGAGGCGAGGCGTCCCATGTCGATGGCGGAAAATTTCATGACGCTCGAAGCGCGCGGCGGCGCGCCGCGTGATGAAGATCTAATGTCGAGAATCGCCCCTGCTGTTGCGGCCGCTGCGAAGTTCGCAAACGCCGTCGATCAGGAAGCGCGTTTCCCCAAAGAAGCGTTCGACGAATTGAAGGCCCAGCGCCTCCTGGCGATCATTCTCCCGCGCTCTTACGGAGGAGATGGTCGCTCGGTCGCGGACGCCGCTCAAGTCTGCTACGCGCTTGGGCGCGTCTGCTCTTCGACCGCGATGATCTACGCCATGCACATGGCGAACGTCGCCTGCGTGCTCAATCACGGCGCCGCGAGCGAACGCTATGCCGACTATCTTCGTCGCATCGGCCGCGAGCAGTTGCTGCTGGCGTCCTCGACGACGGAAGGTCAGAACGGGGCGAATGTCCGGTCGAGCGCTTCGGCGATCGTTCGGGAGGGCGACCGCATTTCCCTCGATCGTGACGCCTCCGTGGTCTCATACGGCGCCGCTGCCGATGCGATCGTGACCACGGCGCGCCGTTCTCCGGATTCGCTTCCGAGCGACCAGATGCTCGCGCTCTTCTTCAAGGAAGATTACGCGCTCGAGCGGACGGTCAAATGGGACGTGATGGGCATGCGCGGCACCTGCAGCGAGGGCTTTCGATTTGTCGCCAAGGGCGATAGCGCGCAGGTGCTGCCGGAGTCGTACGACAAGGTGCACCGACGCAGCATGGTTCCGGTGACGCATCTTCTCTGGGCCGCCTGCTGGGCGGGCGTCGCCGCAGGCGCGGTAGAGCGGGCGCAGTGCTTCATTCGCAAGGTGTCGCGCGCGCAAAAGGGGGCTCTGCCGCCGGGCGCGCCCTATGCGACGCAAGCCTCTCTCTCTCTCATGAACCTCACTAATCTCGTCGATTCTGCGACGAATGATTATCTCTCCCGTATGGTCGAACCCGAGGCGCTCGACGAGATTTCATTCCAGACGTCGCTCAATCTTTTGAAGGTGAGCGCGTCGGAGATGGCGATCTCGACCGTGATGCTCGCTTTCCAGGCCTGCGGCATTGCGGGCTACCGCAATGACAGCGAGTTCAGCGTCTCGCGCCCGCTAAGAGATATTTTGTCTTCGTCGATCATGATCAACAACAGTCGCATCCTGAGCAACGTCGCGATGTCGTGCCTCATTGGCGGCGTTCCGGAATCGATTGTGAAGACGCGGTAAAGGCTAGGGAGCGGTAGAGCGATGGCAACAGCGACGAAGTCGAGACAGGCCGCCGACGACACAATCCTCGACCATCTGTTTCGCCCGATGGGCGTCGATGGCGTTTATGCGCGCACGCATGAGTATGAGAATGTCGTCGACGCATTGCAACGCCTGATCTCGCGGCACCGGCCGGAAGGCACGGAAGTCTTCCGCTTCCCGCCCGTCATGAGCCTGCGTCAGCTCGAAAAGCAGGGCTATCTTAACAGTTTCCCCCAGCTTCTCGGCTGCGTCTGCGCGCTTCACGGAACGGAGGCCGATGTCTCCGCCGCCGTCGACCGCGCCAAAAACGGTTCTGACTGGACGAGCGAGACGACGTCAGCCGACCTCGTGCTCAGCCCTGCGGCCTGCTATCCGGTCTATCCCATTGCGGCCAAAAAGGGACCTGTGCCGGCCAAGGGCCTGACTTTCGACGTTGCAGCGGACTGCTTCCGTCATGAGCCTTCCAAGGATCTTGACCGCCTGCAATCGTTCCGCATGCGGGAATATGTGCGGATCGGCGCGCCGGCGGACATTGCGACATTCAGGGAGCAATGGATGCAGCGGGCGCAATCAATCGCGGAGGCGTTGCAGCTTCCGTATCATTTCGATCGGGCCAGCGATCCGTTCTTCGGGCGCGTCGGTCAATTGATGGCGGCGAACCAGATCGAGCAGGCGCTGAAATTCGAGTTGCTCATCCCCGTGCGCGGAGAAGGCGGCCCCACGGCTTGTATGAGCTTCAACTATCACCGGGAGCATTTCGGCAAGACCTGGGGACTAAGGGACCAGAGCGGCGAACTGGCGCATTCCGGCTGTGTCGCCTTCGGGATCGATCGCCTCACGCTCGCACTCTTCTCGACGCATGGTCTCGACGTCGACGCGTGGCCGCGCGGCGTTCTTGAAGCGCTTCGTCTGGATTGAGCCGGGACTGGGTTTCGAACAGGGTGAGATGAAATGAACGCTGAAAAGATTGTGTTCTATCAGGGCAAGAATGTCGAAATGGAGTCCTGCCCGATCCACGCCGCCTGGGTGATCGAGGGCGCGCCGGTCGCGCGGAACTTCGTTCTTTCTCGGAGCACGGACGGGGGGGCCTCGACGATGCTGTGGGATTGCACGAAGGGCATGTTCAATTGGCATTACGACATCGACGAGACCGTCTATGTGCTCGAAGGTTCCGCCGTTATCCGCGACGACGACGGTGTCGAGCATGTCCTCGGTCCGGGCGATCATGTCCTGTTTCGCGCGGGTTCCCACGCCATCTGGCGCGTGGATGATTATGTGCGCAAGGTCGCTTTCTGCCGCAATCCTATTCCTCAGCCGGTGATGTTCGCGACGCGCGCTCTCCGTAAGCTCGGTCGCATGCTCGGCCTCGCGCCGGCGTCGGATGCGCCGGCTATGTTCAGCAACGCTTGAGCGCGGGAGCCCGGCCATGGCGTCGCCTGTTCCGATCAAAACCTTGTCGCAGACCTGGACTTTCTTTGAGGGAGAATGGCGAGACGGGAACGCGCCAGTTCTCGGTCCGCGCACGCATGGCGCATGGCTCGGCTCGATGGTTTTCGACGGCGCCCGCGCTTTCGAGGGCGTGACGCCGGACCTTGATCTGCATCTGGCGCGCGTGAATAACTCGGCGCGTGAAATGTTGCTGGAGCCTTCGCTGACGGTCGAAGAATGGCGCGCGCTCGTCGATGACGGCTTGCGGAAATTCCCCCGTAACGCCGAGCTTTACATTCGTCCGATGTATTGGGCGGAGCAGGGGCTTGGGGGCGGGGTTCGCTTCGAGCCGGACTCGACCAATTGGTGCCTGACCATTTACGAAGCGCCGATGCCTGCGCCGAAGGGCGGCGCCATCACGCTCTCTCCGTACCGCCGGCCGAGCGCCGAGACGGCTCCCGTTGGCGCGAAGGCGAGCTGTCATTACGCCAATGGCGCGCGGGCGCTGATCGAGGCGTCGAAGCGCGGCTTCGATAACTGTCTGATGCGCGACATGCTGGGGAATATCGCGGAATTCGCCAACTCCAACGCGTTCCTGGCGAAGAATGGGGTCGTGTTCACACCGGCCGCCAATGGAACGTTTCTCAACGGCATTACGCGCCAGCGCGTGATCGGGCTCCTGCGCGCGGATGGCGTCGAGGTGATCGAGACGTCTCTGACTTATGACGATTTCCTTGAGGCGGACGAAATCTTCTCGACCGGGAACTTTCAGAAAGTCGCGCCAATGTCGCGCATAGACGCGCGTACGCTGGAGGCCGGGCCAATGTATAGGCGCGCGCGCGCGCTCTATTGGGACTTCGCGCATTCGCGCGCGCCGTTACGCGCGGTTTCCTGATCGAAACGCCTCGCTTCGGCGCCTTTATTTTTTGGCCGATCAGGCGCGCGCGAGCGCGTCGGCGCGCAGGGCGGAGAGGCTGGCGTTTGGCGTCGTCCGGTCCGGGTCCATCATCAAATGGATGATTGACGGCAGGCCGGAAGCGCGTGCGGCATTGAAAGCCTCCGGGAAGGCGTTGGTGCGGTCGACACGGGCGCCGAAGCCACCGAAGGCGCGTGCATAGGCGGCGAAGTCGGGGTTCTTCAGATCGGTGCCGACGACACGCGCCGGGTAGTTGCGCTCTTGATGCATACGGATCGTGCCATAGCTTGCATTGTCGCAGACGATGACGATGATCGGCAGCTCATATTGGACCGCGGTCGCGAATTCCTGCCCGTTCATCAGAAAGTCGCCGTCGCCATTCAGCGATACGACCAGGCTGTTGGGGTAAAGCCGCTGGATCGCGCAGGCCGCGGGAACGCCATAGCCCATCGTGGCTGATGTGGGCGCGAAATGCGAGCCATAGCGCCGAAAGCGAAAATAGCGATGTATCCATGAGGCGTAATTGCCTGCGCCGTTGCAGATAACGGCGTCTTCCGGAAGATTGTCTGAAAGCCAGATCATCGTCTGCGCCATGTCGACGTCGGCCGAGGGCGTGAAGCTGCGGGAGAATTCGAGATAGTCCTGATGCGCGGCGCGCGTCTCGTCGCGCCATAGCATTGCCTCGGGCGGCGTCAGCGACGTCAGCGCGTCGACGAAAGGCTTGGGCGAAGCGTGGATCGCGAGCGTCGGCGCGTAGACGCGGCCGAATTCCTCGGCCTGCGGATAGACATGCACGAAGCGCGTCTGCGGTTTGGGGATGTCGAAGAGCTTGTAACCCTGGGAGGGGATCTCGCCGAGCCGCCCGCCGACAAGCACGAAAAGATCGCTCTCCCTTGCGCGCGCGACGAGCTTTGGATTGGCCGCGAGACCGAGGTCGCCCGCATAGCATTCATGAAGCGGGTCGACGAGCGGCAATCGGCGGTAGCTCGTCGCGACCGGCATGTCGAAGGCGCGCGCCCAGGCCATCATCTTGCGGGAGGCGGCTTCATCCCAGCGCGTGCCGCCGAGCACGAAGAGCGGGCGCTCGGCTTCGTCGATCATTTCGGCGAGCTGCGCCATGGCGTCAGCGCCCGGCGCCGTTTCGATCCGACTGGCGGCGGGGCAGGCGACGCGGCTCACGCGCTCTTCGAGCATGTCCTTGGGGAGCGCGAGCGCGACGGGGCCGGGTCGGCCGCCCATGGCGACGTGGAAGGCGCGCGAGACATATTCGGCCATGCGCGCGCCATCGTCGATTTCCGCCGTCCATTTCGTCTGGCCGCCGAACATGGCGCGGTAATCGACCTCCTGAAAGGCGCCGCGCTCGCGGTTGCTTCGCTCGATCTGCCCGATGAAGAGTATCATCGGCGTCGAGTCGTGCTGAGCGATATGCACGCCGGCGAAGGCGTTGGCGGCGCCGGGGCCGCGCGTCACAAAGCAGATTCCGGGGCGTCCCGTGGCCTTGCCATAGGCGTCCGCCATCATGGCTGCGCCGGCCTCGTTGCGGCAGACGGTGAGCTTGACATTGCGCTCGTAGCACGCGTCGAGCACGGCGAGGTAGCTTTCGCCTGGCACGCAGAAGATATGGTCGACGCCGTTGACGATCAGCTGATCGACAAGCGCCTGCGCTGCGGAAATTTCGGTCACGGCTTTCACTTGAGGCGCTCGTCGATAAAAGGTCAGGGTCCGAAGAGGACGCCCTCGGAGAAAGAGAGGTCGCCGAGGCGCGGACGCTCCGGGCCTTTGAAGTATTTCGGACCGCGATCCTTGAAGAACATGCCGAAGAGACCGGGGAGGCTTTCGCTGGCGTCCACCAGCACGGTGGGATGGCCCTGGCTAAGGAGTTCCCTTCCCAGAGGGCCCGCGAATCGTTGGAAATCGACGATGTCGCGGCAATAGACGAGTTGGAGCGTTGGGAAGAGGCCCTTGATCAGGCGCCTGGGCAGAAAGACGAAAGGATGCGCTTCGCGCTTTTCATGCACGATGTAGGCGAGGCAACCGCGCTCGACATGGGCGATCAGAAGGTCGCGCTCCTGAGGCGTCAGCGCGTCGCCGTAATCGCGCTTCTTGTCGAATGCTCGCGCGCGTGCGTTCGCTGTCCAGGAGCTGAGGGCGGGGATGGCGAGCATCTGGCCGTCGCAATAGCGGCGGAAGCCCTGCGCCTCGATCACCTGCCAAGTGTGCGTCGCGGGCGAGATGTTCACATAGGTGACGTCCTTGTGGCGGACGGCGGCGGCGATGAGCAGGGAGGCGTACCCGCGATAGGGCTCGTCAACATACCAGCTCGAGATGTTGCAGCGGATCTGCTTGTCGCCGAAACGCGTGAAGATCATGAGCAGGACGCCAACCGGCGCGCCGTCATGCTCCAGCATGTAGCCAAAGCGCGGATAGCCTTCCGGCGCGTCGCGACGCGCGAGCGTCGCCAGGGCGCGACGCCAATAGTCATGCGTGCGATCCGGGAAGCCGCGCGTGAGCAGACCGGCAAGCGCCGGCGCATCGGATTCCGCGATCATGCGGCAGCGAATTCTTGGCGTCGCTTCCTGGGTCATCTGCGTCTAACCATCGTATCGAACGTTCACCATTCGTCGGCGATTTGCTTGCGAATTGAACATAAAACTAGCTAGGTCTTCCTTAGCCGACAATGAAGAGGCTGGCGCCAATGAGCATACGGTTAACAGTGCTTTCCGTGATGGAAGAGGTTGCTGCAGAGCAGCAAAAGAAGCTGGCGCCGCTCGGCGACGAGACGGTCCTTGCGAATTCCGGTCTCGACTCCCTTTGCTTCGCGATCATCGTCGCGCGGCTCGAGGATTCGCTGGGCGTCGATCCCTTCACGGCTTCGGATGAAGTCTATTTCCCCGTGACCGTCGCGGATTTCGTCGCCTTGTATGAAAATGTCGCGGCCGTCTGATCTCAGGAGTCTGGCGCGCGCCGCGGGCCCCCAGGACGAAGCGCGCTTGCAGGCGCCTTCGGGTGAGATCTGCTGGCGTTCGGCGATCGACGCGACAATCCTTGGCGGACGCCGCGAAGAGCTCGCGGGCAAATCGGTGCTGATCGGCGTCTCGTCGCAATATGCCGCAGCGCTCGCAATGCTCGAACTCGACGGCGTTGCGGCGCGCATGGTGATCACGCCCCCCGATTTCTCCGCCGAGAGGCTGGCGTCAGCGATTTCGCAGGCTGACGTCGATGTGATTGTGTGTGACGAAGCCACGAAGGATTTTGGCGCCGAGACGTCGCGCATCTTCGTTTCCGAGCCTTCCTCCGACCCCGAGCCCCGCTGCCAGCAGATCGCGACAGAATGGGTGTTGCCGACATCTGGCACGACCGGCGCGCCGAAGCTCGTGGCGCATCGTCTCGACGGCCTGCTCGGCGCGGTGCGACCGCGCGCGGTAGGCGAGCCGGCGCCGATATGGGGGACCTTCTACGACATACGCCGTTATGGCGGCATGCAGATCTTCCTGCGCGCGGCGACGAGCGGCGCGACGCTGCTCCTCACCGATGCAGAAGAGCCGCTTGCCAATCACGTTGCGCGCATGGCGGAAGCCGGGATCACCCATCTTTCCGGCACGCCCTCGCATTGGCGGCGCCTGCTGATGAGCCCGGTCGCAGCTTGGATCGCGCCAGCTTATGTGCGGCTCTCCGGCGAGATCGCCGACCGGGCCATTCTCGACAGTCTCGCCGCTTTCTATCCGCAAGCGAAGATCGTTCACGCCTATGCCTCGACGGAGGCGGGAGTCGGCTTCGAGGTGACGGATGGACGCGAGGGGTTCCCGGCCGCCTATCTGGGCGGCCTCGGCGGCGTCGAGATGCGCATTGTCGACGGATCTCTGTGCATAAAGTCGCCTCGCACGGCGGATCGCTATGTCGGCCGCGACGACCTCCGGCTTGCGGATGAGGAGGGATTTGTCGACACGGACGATCTTGTCGAACGCATCGGAGATCGGCTGTTCTTCAAGGGCAGGCGCGCGGGGACGATCAATGTCGGTGGTCTGAAGGTGCATCCCGAGGAGGTCGAGCAGGTGATCAATCTGCACGAGGCGGTTCGCATGTCGCTTGTGAAGGCAAGGCGCAATCCCATCACCGGCGATCTCATCGTCGCGCAGGTGATGCTGAAGGAAGACGAAGCGTCTCCCGAACGCAAGCGCGCGGTAAGGGATGAAATACTCCAGGCTTGCCGCGCGCGTCTCGAGCGTCACAAGGCGCCGGTCTCCATCGATTTCGTCCCATCGCTCGCCATGTCGGCGGGGGGCAAGCTTTTGCGTGGGCGAGCCTGATGCGCAACGTCATCGTCACCGGCGGCAGCAGGGGGCTGGGCCTCGCAATCTCGCGCCGGCTCGTCGCGGAGGGCTTTCGCGTCGTCGCCGTGGCGCGCAAGGAGAGCGACGAGCTGAGCGACGAGATTTCGCGGAGCGACGGCGCGCTGTCCTTTGCGGCGCTCGATCTTGCAGAGCTCGACGCAATCCCTGATTTCATTCTTCGGCTGAAGAAGGATTTTGGCGCCCCGTATGGGCTCGTCAACAATGCGGGCCTCGGGACGGAAGGCCTCCTGGCGACGATGCATAATTCGCAGATCGAGATGCTCACTCGCGTGAATGTGACGGCGCCGATCATTCTGTCGAAATATGTGGTGCGCAACATGATGTCGGCAGGCGCGGGAGGGCGCATCGTCAACATTTCGTCGATCATCGCGTCGACGGGCTATAACGGTCTCGCCGTGTACGGCGCGACCAAGGCGGCGCTGGTGGGTTTCACCAAATCGCTGGCGCGCGAGGTGGGGCGCGTGGGCGTCACGGTCAATGCGGTGGCGCCGGGTTTCATCGAGACCGAAATGACCGCGTCTCTCGACGGGGAAGACCGAGCGAAGATCGCGGGCCGCGCGGCGCTGCGCCGACTGGCCGCGCCCGACGATGTGGCGAATGCGGTCGCCTACCTTCTGGATGACAGGTCGCGCAATGTGACGGGGACTGTGCTGACCGTCGACGCCGGGGCTACGGCCTGACACTTAAAAAACCGCCCGGCGCGGAGCCGGGCGGAGTGGGGAACCTGGATAGCCGAATTGGCGATGAGGATAGCAAAGGGGGGCGTGCGCGACAGCGCAGGGCCCGCCAAAAAGCGTCCTCTGTTCGCCAGCCGGGCGGTTAACGCTCCGTTAACCATTGCGCGCCACTCTTGATTTCGCCAGGTCAATCCGGTCGTCGTCCAAGCAGGCGGATCGAAGCGGATGGCTCGACGGCTTCGCGCCAGACAGCCGCGATATGGATGATTTTGACGCCAGCGCCTCGCGCTGACGGCTTGCAAGCGGCCCGCGACCTCGGATGTAAAGGCGCGGGTCGTTTCTTTTTCGCGCCAGGCTTCGTCGGACGACTGTCAATAAAAAACGGCTCCCGATACGCATGGGAGCCGTTGCGCCCCCCGCGCAGAGTCGATTGCTTGGGGTCTACGGGAAGGCGTTACTAATATACAACCATAAAGAGAATCGCTGAAGCCCCGGATAATACTTAGGGGCCATGCTCTTTGCGGGCGGTCGGCTCTTGCGGCGGCGGCCTGCCGCTTGGTTGTCACACGCAATGGGAGATAAGGGTATAAGTCGTAGCGCGCATATGCGCGCGATGCAGCGTGACCCCTGAAAGGCTCCTGATGTTTGGATTGTTTGGGAAAAGCAAAACGGTTGGCGTGATCGCCAAGGTCGATTTCTCCGGCGCCGGCCGGAACGCCGGTCAGCTCGCGATTCGGCTTGGAACCGGCGAAGATTTTTATGTCTTCATGGATCTGCCGCGCGAGCGGATCTTCGAGATCTTCAATCTTGCCTGCGCCGCGATGTGGGACGAGAAGCGCGTCGAGATCACGCACACGAGGCGGAGCGGCGTCAACGCGCTGAAAGAAATTCGTCTGGTCTGAAACGCCGGTTGAAGGAATGCGTCTTTGAAAAAGCCCGGCTGTGATGCGGCCGGGCTTCTTTCATTTTCAGTAATTGGCGAGGACCGGCGCCGCGGCCGGCGCGCCGAAGAGGTTGAAGCGGTAGTTCAGGCCCACCCGGGCCGTGTGGAAGCGATGCGCGGCTCCCGTTTGCGCCGCGATGAAGGTCGCAGGCGGGACAACCACCGGGGGTGGGGGGGGGACAGGGCCCCCCTTGTCGCCACCACAGCCGCAGGCGCCATCCCAAAGCGTTCCGTCGTGGCCGAGATCGACATAGAGATATTCGGCGCGAATGGAGAGATTGGGCATGAAGGCCCATTCCAGGCCGCCGCCAGCCGCCCAGCCCGTCCTGACGCCGCTGTTCCAGGCGCCGTCCAAAAAGCCGTTCGTGTACCCGACAACGTAGTTATTGGAGACATGGCCGTAGGCGAACCCGCCCGTACCGAAGATAAGCAGGGTGGGGAGGATGGCGTAGCCGACTCGGCCACGGACCGTGCCGAACCAGTTCAGCTCCTGATAGGTGTGGATGAACGGGAAGATGTTCGTCCCGGCGACTGGCGATCCGACGACCGTCGTCGCGCCGTTGAGGCCGGCGCCCATGAAGTCGGTCTCGACGCCGACGACGAAGCGGGTTCCCGGGAACTGGTAATTGTAGCCGACCTGCACGCCGCCGATCACGCCGTTCGCATTCGGGCTACCCGCAGCCCACACGGCGCCGGTGGGCGCCAGATTCGGGCCGAGCGCGAAGCCGTTGAGCTGTCCCGTATTGGCCCCGCCATAGCCGATGCTCAGGCCGAGATAGGGACCGCTCCACGAAAAGATCGGCGGCGGGGGCGGGGCGGGCGGCCCCTTCACGGCGGGGAGATCCGCGGCGAGGGCGGCGCTGCTGGCGATCAATCCGGCAAGCGTAGCTACGTATATTTTCTTGGACATTTAAGACGTTCCCTGCGTGCGTTGCAAGCAATCGTCTTATCGATACCTCTCAATGCGGGTTTATCGAGCCATAAGTGGCGCGATATGCGTAAGCTTGTGTGGTTTTCATTGTAGTGTGTTGGAAAATAGCAACAGTAACAGTGATTTAGGCAGTAGTTTTACGTAAGCATTATTACCTACGGCGCTGTCCGGCTCAGGGTCGGAAGACGGGGGCGCGAATCCCGCCCAGCGACGCCAGCCGCGCAGTTTCCGTAAAAATTGCGCACGCGAGATATGGCGTCGATTAAGGCAGAACCGACGCAACCGGAACCTACAGTGGGCACATAACGTTTATTGAGCATTGTGTTTTAGCTAACGGGGGTCCCCCAATGCGTAAAATCTACATTTCCCTGCTCGCCGTCAGCGCTCTACTCGCTTCGGGCGCGGCCGCCAATGCCTTCGAGGCGATGCTCGGCGGAGCTTTCGCCTTGCGAGACCATCCCGGAGCCCGGCATCCCATCATGGTTTTGCAGGCCGGGGACATTGTGATGATCGACCACTGCGACAAAAGCTGGTGCGCGGTGACGCACGGACCGCATGTCGGCTACATCTACATGCCGCGCGTCCTCGACGGCAGGGTCTATGGCCCGCATGGCGACGTGATGGGCGTGCAGGATGGCGGTCCGGCGGAAATTGGAGCGAGTATCGTTACGGCTCCTATCAATGCCGCAGGCGACGTTCTCAATGCTGGCGTGAGCGTTCTGCAGTAAAGAGGACCAGACTAAAAACGCCCCGCCGTTACATCCACGACGGGGCGCCTTTATCGTAACGAAGACCCATCTTTGAAACCCGCTTTGAAACGGGAAAAAGACTAACTTTGGTTGTCGGTGAAGCCAACATCGAAGTTAACTGATGGTTAACATGCATTCGCCAAAGCCGCAGAACGAGTTCGACGCCCACGCTCGCGGCGGCGATTACCGTTGCTTTTTTTGATGACTGTCGACCGAGCTCGTAACCGGCACGTCATCTTTCCAGGTTCCAGATTGCACGACCAGACCATCGGCCGAATAGAGCGTCCCGTTCGCAGTCTTTTTGCCATCCTTGAATTCGCCGACGAATTTTTCCCCGCTGGGCATCGTCAGGGCGCCCTGACCGTTGAACATGTCATCCTTGAATGCGCCGACATATGTGCGCCCGTCCCGCCAAGTCTCAGTGCCTTGACCGTTGAACTTGCCATCTTTCAGTTCGCCAACGTATTTGCGCCCATCCGGCCAAGTGTATACGCCCCTTCCATTAAACCTGCCATCTTTGAACTCGCCCTTGTACTCAGCTCCCTCCGGCAACGTCATATTGCCAGTTCCGCTAAGCAAGCCGTCTTTGAATTCGCCGACATATTTGCGACCATCTGGCCAGGTCAAAGTGCCTTGTCCATGGAACTTGTTGTCTTTGAATTCACCAGCGTATTTCCCTCCCGCAGGCATCGTCAATATGCCTTGGCCGTTGAGTCTGCCATCTCTGAATTCACCGATATATTCACGCCCATCCGGCCAGGTTTCTCTGCCTTGGCCATTGAACGTATCATCTTTAAGCTCACCAACATATTTGCGTCCGTCGGGCCAAGTGTAAGCACCCATCCCATTAAGCTTGCCATCCTTGAATTCGCCTTTGTACTCGGCCCCATCCGGCATAGTTCTATTGCCGGAGCCGTTGAGTAAGCCGTCTTTGAATTCGCCGACGTCTTTGCGCCCATTTGGCAAGGTCAGAGTGCCTTGTCCGTTGAACTTGTTTTCTTTGAATTCGCCAACGTAATGAAGTCCGCTGCTCTGTGTCAGAGCGCCGCGGCCACTGAACATGCCAGTTTGGAACTCGCCTACGTATTTATCCCCGCTCGGCATGGTCAGCGTGCCTTGGCCATCGAGCAAGTCATCTTTGAATTCCCCAACGTATTGAGTTCCATCGCGCTGAGTTAAAGTGCCCTGCCCATTTGCCCTGCCATCCTTGAACTCGGCAGCATAATTGCGCCCATCGGGCATGGTCAGGGCGCCTTGGCCATTAGGCCTGCCATCCTTGAATTCGCCGACATATTTGCGTCCATTCCGCCAGGTCTCGACGCCTTGGCCGTCTGGTTCGTCATCTTTGAATTCGCCGACATATTCCGCGCCGTCGGGCATGGTTAGATTCCCGCGACCGTTCAGCAAGTCGTCTTTGAATTCGCCGACATATCTGCGTCCATCCGGCCAAGTCAGGTCGCCCCTCCCGGAGCGCCTGCCGTCTTTGAACTCGCCCACATATTTCCGCCCGTCGTGCCAAATGTAACTTCCTTGCCCATCGCGCTTGCCATTTTTCAGTTCGCCGACGTATTCGACCAAAAAATCCTTGCGGGCGACGTCAGACACCTGCTTCAGGAATTCGCGCAGGGCTATCGGATCCATTTCGGCCTCGACGGCCTTCTGTTCCTCGAGACACTGCGCGCCTGTGAACTTGTAGAGATCGCTTATGTCACCGGCAGGCGTTAGCGCGAGGAAAGTGAAGGTCGCTTTTTTATTGCACTTTGCGAACGCCATCTGCGCGGGGGTGCGTTCCCCTGCGAGGGCGCTGGCGGATAGCACGCTAAAAGCGCAGGCCGTCAGTAGGATCTGTCGCATCGTCTCCCCCGCGCGTTCTCGTTCCTGATCGTCTTGATCAGAGTGTGGAGGCCCGAGCCTAACTACACAAGGCGGCATTTCCCCCCAACGGCTCGGTGAAAGAAGTTGTCCCTTGGCTTCAGCCATGGCGCTGAAGCCGATTTTCCTCACGCCCATCAGGGCATCGGCCGAGCCGCCGCGTTACGAGGCGCAATCACACGCGACCGCTGACGCGCGAAAGACTGCTTTCTTGGATGAGGCTGGGGCAGGGAGAGAAGAGGTCAAGCGGCGCCAGACTTCAATACTGGCTGCAACGCCCCGCCCATGGCGGCAAATCTAACTACGTAACTATTTGTAGAATAGTCGGAGTGAGATGGGCTCTGTCTATTCGTGGACCAAAAGCGCGGGCCGGTCCTGGTGGTTTCTCCGCGAGAAGACGGCTGAAGCTCGGGAGCTGGTCCGCTCGGGCGTCAACCCGATCGAGGCGCGAAGGGCAGGGCCGGCGGAGGCGCCGAAGCCCACCTTCGGGCGCGTCGCCAGCGAATTGATCGACAGCAAGAAGGCAGGGTGGCGCAACGCCAAGCATCGCGATCAATGGCGGTCGTCTCTCATAACCTATGCGGCGGCGCTCACAGATCGACCTGTGGACCAGATCGACGGCGCTTCGGTCGGAGGATATGTCGGACTGGTCGCGCCGTAGTCATCCGCGACCATTGTGCAGCGCAAGCAGCTGCGCCAACGCGTCAACCTTGATCGGTTTTACGAAGAAGTGGTCGAAGCCTGCTTTCAATGCTCGGTCGCGAACGTCCTCCTGCCCCCACCCGCTGAGCGCGGCGAGGATCAGGCTCTTTCCGTGCGGCAGCTTTCTGAGCTCCCCCGCGAACGCATAACCGTCCATTCCGGGCAAGCCGATGTCGGCGATCACGATTTCAGGATTCAGGCGGTGAATCAGGGAGATGGCGGCGGGGCCATTGCACGCCGTATGAGCTTCGCCGCCGAGAGACCGCACAAGCATGGCAATGCTCTCAGCCACGTCAGCCTGATCGTCCACGACAAGGACCTTCCTCGAAGCGACGGCGACGGGCGCCTCGGCCTTTGTCTCATCAGCGGCGTCGTGGGAGTTCTTGGAGAGGTGCAGTCGAACGACAAATTCGCTGCCTTTTCCTCTGCCCTCGCTGTGCGCTTCTATGAGGCCGCCATGCAGTTCGACGATGCCCCGGGCGAGCGCCAGCCCCACGCCGATGCCGCTTTTTTCGAGCCCGGGCGACTTGTCTCCCTGATTGAAGAGCTCGAAGGCATGCGCGAGGCTCTCCGGCGTAAACCCAGCCCCATTGTCGCGCACGCGGACCACGGCGGCGTCGCCTTCGCGGCGCGCCGAAACATGTATCGAGCCCTCAAGTTGCGTGAATTTGGAGGCGTTGTTCAGCAGATTGGAAAAAACCTGGGAGAGACGCACGAAGTCGCCCTCAACCTTCAGCGGTTCGTCAGAGAGCGACAGCTCTATCTTTTGGCGGCGTGACTCGATGAGCGGCATAACCGTCTCAACCGCCTGGTTGATCACGATCCTGAGGTCGAACGGCTTTATATCCAGCTCCACCTTTCCGCGCGTAATGCGCGCAACGTCGAGAAGATCGTCGACGAGTCGCATCAGGTGAGACGTTTGCCTTTCGATCAGCCCATAAGCGCGCT
Source organism: Methylocystis parvus (assembly GCF_049675845.1). GTDB lineage: Bacteria > Pseudomonadota > Alphaproteobacteria > Rhizobiales > Beijerinckiaceae > Methylocystis > Methylocystis parvus_A. The sequence goes on along the minus strand of NZ_CP187161.1, from coordinate 1,079,231 downwards.
CAATTTCCCCGGCGTCCAGGCTCGAGCGCTTCAAAACCTGTAATGCGTTGTGGATCGGCGTCAGCGGGTTACGCAATTCATGAGCGAGCATGGCGAGGAATTCATCCTTGCGGCGGTCCGCCTCTCTCAGCTCCTGCTGCAATAAATAAACGCCGATGGCGTCCGCCGCTTGGCGCGCGCAAATATCCACCAGCCTCAGTTCATGAGGCGAGAACTGGTGGGGTACATGGAAATACACGGCAAGCAGTCCGACCAACCGGCCTGACGTCGCGCAAAGTGGGGAAAAGATGACGGCCCGATAGCCCGCGACCCTCGCCTCGTCCAGGCTCAGCTTGAACGCAGGGTCCTTTTCGACATCCTCGAGAGCGACCCGCTCGCACCGGGAAAGCGCGATGCCGCTCGACGAGCTGGAAGCGATGACGACATCCCTGAGCTGATCGAGAAACCGCTTCTCGAAGCCTCGGTGCGCGACCAGCCGCAGCATGTTTTTCGTCTGATCGAGGAGCTGGATGCTTCCAAAATTAGCGCCAGTCAGCTCGATGATCGCATCGAGCGTTGCGCCGAGAGGCTGCTCGAGTTGGTTCGCCTCCATGACCTTGGTGCTAAGCTCTTGCAGCCGCGCCATGGCGCGCAGCTCGAACTCCAGCCCCTGTTCAGCGAGCTTCAGCTTCGTGATGTCGCTAAAGGTGACGACAACGCCGTCAATTTGCTCCTCGAGCGTTCGATAGGGTCGCACCTGCATCGACACCCAATGTCCGTCGCCGGTTTGAAGGCTCTTGTCGACAGGAACAAGGCTTTTCAGGACGGCGGCGACATCCTGTTCGAGACCCTCGTAAAGGAGACGGTGCCTGAAATCAGAGATGATGCGGCCAATATCGCTTTTGCCGATGCTGAAATAATCGTTCACGCGGGGCGTGAAAAACCTTATTCGCAAATGGGAGTCGAGGAACAGAGTGCCGATTTCCGTCGCGGCGACAAGATTTTCCAGGTCGTTGTGAGCTGTCGAGATCGCTTCGAGCTTGCTTTTCAGCTCGCCATTCACGGTTTGCAGTTCTTCGTTGATCGACTGCAACTCCTCTTTGCTGGTCTCCAGCTCCTCGGCCGTCGAACGATATTCCTCGTTGATCGATTGAAGCTCCTCATTGGCGGCCCGCAAATCCTGAGTCGCCTGTTCATACTCCCTCCGGCCGGCGCTGAGTCGGTCCTGCGCCGCCGCGAGCTCTTGACGCAGGCGTTTGATTTCCGCTCGGCTGACCTCCTCGATCTCGGGCATTTCATCGGCATGCGGGGCCTTGCCGAGATCCATGAAGAAGACGAGGGCCTGCCCGATGCGCGATTGCCCTTCTTCCCTGAAGGGCGTCACATGCAGCGCGACCAAATGGGCGTCGCCGTTGAACGCCACAGGAATCGGAACGCTGAGCGAGGACTCCCCTTTCTCGACCGCGCGCTGCAGAGCGAGCTTGAGATCGACGCGCAGCTCTGGACGCACCTGAGCCGACAACTCGGGACTGAAGGGCCCTTCAAGGGGCCTGAAGAAGCGGCCAACATTCGGCGAGAGATGAAGGATCTTGGATGCGCTGTCGACAAGCACGCTGGGCGGCGCGTTCTTCTCCAGAGCCGACGCGTGCGCGTGGCCGACGCCAACGGCCGGCTCGGCGACGACCGGCTGCGCGGGACGATGCTCGATGGTCGCAAAATCCGATGTCAGATGCGGCAATGGCGGCGTCACCTTTTCCGCCTGCCCAATGGAAAGGTAGATGCGCGCGTCGCGATCGACGGGCACGAAAAGAGACTGCGCGGCGTCGATGGTCTCGGCCGAGCCGAGGAAGACATAGCCGTTCGGCTTGAGCGCGTAATGAAACAAGGCGCAGAGCTGCCGTTGAAGCTCGCGTTGCATGTATATGAGCAAATTGCGACACGAAACCAGATCGATCTTGATGAAGGGCGGGTCCTTTAAGGCGCTGTGCGACGCGAACAGGATCAGGTCGCGCAGTTCCTTTTTGACGCGATAAAAATTCGTGTCTTGAACAAAAAAGCGGCGCAGGCGCTCCTCGGAGACGTCGGCTTCGATCGACTTCGGATAACGCCCCTCTCTCGCCGCCGCGAGCGCGAGTTCGTCGATGTCGCTCGCGAAAATCTGCATTTGCGGATGAACGCCGCGGCGCGCAGCCTCCTCAAGCAACAGAATGCCGATGCTGTAAGCCTCTTCGCCCGTCGCGCAACCAATCACCCAGACTCTCACCGACGTTTCGTCGTCAAGCCTGTCGAACAGCGGCTCGATCACCTTCTCCGACAGGGTGACGAAGGCGTCGGGGTCTCGGAAGAAGGAGGTCACCGAAATCAGAAGATCCGAGAAAAGCTCGGAGACTTCGTTCTTGCTCCCCTGGAGATAGCGGTAATAATCGGCGAAGCTTTCTCGCCGAACGACCTGCATCCGCCGCGCAAGCCGGCGCATGACGGTCGGCCGCTTGTAGTTCGAAAAGTCGTGCCCCGTGCGCCTGCGCAGCAAGGCGATGATCTGGCGAATGCTTTGCTCTGTGTCTTCGTCGCTTTCAATTCGCATCGCCAACTGGCTGCACCTCACCTGGGCAAGGCGTTCCGCCAGCTCCGCGACCGGAGCCACAAAATCGACGACCCCGGTCGCCACCGCGTTTTCCGGCATCATCGGAAATTCGGCGTCGGCCGGATCTTGGGCGAAAACGACGCCGCCCGCTTCTTTGACCGCCCGCATGCCGAGCGTACCGTCCGAGCCAGACCCGCTCAACAAGACCGCGATGCCATCGCCTCTCCCCGCGGCGACGGACTCGAAGAACAAGTCGATCGGAGAGCGTCGGCCCTTTAATCCGCTGAAGGGGCGCGCCGTCAGGTTGTCGCCGTCGATCACCAACTCCCGGTTGGGCGGGATCACGTAGACGCAATTCGGCTTGATCGTCGCCGCGCCCTCGATCTGCGTCACCGGCATGCGCGTCTGGGCGGCCAATATTTCACTCAAGGAGCTTGGATGATCGGGCGCCAAATGCACGATCACCACATAGGCCAGGCCCAAGTCCGTGCGGATATGCGCGAAGAAGTTTTTAAGGGCGCTAACGCCCCCAGCAGAGGCCCCTAGCGCGCAGATCGGCGTATGAGCGACATACCGGTCGTTATGTTGGCCGGCGGCGCTCATGATCCCTCCCTGAATTCACGTTTTTCCCTCTCATATAAGCGCGTTCGTCAGACGACGCGAGCGGCAGCGGGGCAGGACCTCGCAATACGGACCGCCCATAGACTGAAGCCAACTTCTGTACGTTCCGGAGGGCATGGCGGTCCTGAGGCTGTGAATGTTTGGAACTTTCGACGACGGCAGCGGCTTGTTGCTCCCATGAGCGACATCATCGTCATCGCCGCCTCAGCCGGGGGACTTGAACCGCTGCGCCGGATCGTGGCGGCGCTTCCAGCCGCCTGCCCGGCAGCGGTTTTCATTGTCATGCATATTGGCGCCCAGCGAAGCAATTTGCCGACGCTTCTCTCCTGGTCCTCCAGGTTGAACGTGTCCTTCGCCCGAGATGGCGCCCCCATCCAATCGGGACATATCTACGTCGCCCCGCCCGATCAGCACATGGTCCTGGAGGTCGGGCGCATCCATCTGGAACGTGGGCCAAAGGTGCATCATACGCGACCCGCCGCTGACCCCCTCTTCATCTCGGCCGCAGAGGCTTACGCAGGCCGCGTCCTTGGCGTGGTTTTAAGCGGAGGCGACAATGATGGCGCCGAAGGGTTGCGAGTCATAAAGCAGCATGGCGGTCGGGGCGTCGTTCAGAAACCCGAGGAGGCTGTAGCTCCGTCCATGCCGGAAATGGCAATTGCCAGGGACCACCCGGACGCTTGCTTGTCCGTCGCAGAGATTGCAGAGCTGATGGAAACCTGCACAGACCAAGTGGCGAAGTGACGCGCTGGCCTGCCAAGGGCAAGTTTAGCGACGTTCTAATTGCCGTCCCGTCCATTCTCGCGCTTTATTGACGATGCTTCCGCCCGTCGGTGGATGCATCATTCTCGGCTTTGCTTTCTTTGGCTTCGCGCTCGCCGTGTTGCTGTTCGCCCTGACCCTGGCCCTCTGACCCCGGCGAAATTGCAAAGCCCGGCGCTTTGTAGGCCGGGCCGGGCGCATCCTTGGGAAGGGGAAAGGCGTTGATCGCGCATTTTGATCGAATGCCCCGTCCCCTCCCTCCAACCATCTGGTCGCCTCTCCGGTTGTCTCCGCCCTCTAGAGCCGCATGCCAGCGCCGCCGCCGCACGCCCCCGCGTCTGTTGTCTCTAGGAATCAATGCGTTACCTGCTTTTCCCGACAAGCGACAAAGGAAGCGCTCGTTCGAAACTGATGATGGGACAGGCAAAGCGATGCATCGATTGGTCGAGCGACAGCTTCAGCGCGCGCATCAATGCCGGTCCTTCCCGACGCTCAAAGCGAAAGAGCCTGAGAAGTGCAATCAGCGCGGTATGCTCCTCGAACGAACGGCGGACCTTTTACAAGGTAGCCTGCAATGCATTCGGGAGTCCGAAATGCTTCTTGCAAGCATGAAAGTTGCCGAAGCTCCGGACGAGTTCCAGCGCGTCGTCGCAGGCTGCGAGGAAGTGATCAGGAGCGTCATGCGGGGAAATAGCGAGAATCGGCGCTAGGCTGCCTCGGTCGCTCACACTGAGAGTAGCCAGTGTCAGGCGGCGAGAGCTCGAGCCGCCAGCCGGGAAAAAATCCATTCAGGCTTCTGATCCTTGCCTTCAGCCTCTTCGCGCAGGAGGCCTTGATGATGTTCCATCGCCTCGAGTGTTTGGATAAAAGTATCAAGCATGCATGAAGCATCTGCTATAGGGCGATCCTCCGCTTGAAGCTGCGCCACCCGCTCCCGTTGCCGAGCAATAAGCAGTTTGGCCCTGGCTACATGCCGCGTTGCCCTGTCGAGCTTGGACTCAGAGACACCCACTGCGGTCGGGATAGAGGCTTCCCTTGCTCGGCAATGCGGCTTCACAACCTGTGCCGCCGCTAATTGCAGGAGTAGGAGCGCCATTCGATTAGGAACTTGCTCACGGACGATCGCCTGGAAGGATTGATGAATGGCCTTCCCCAGCTCGCTCTGGATTATGCGTTCGTCCTTCTCTCGTTCCTTTGAGAGAACCTCCGCCATCGTTGTCATGAACCGGCCCTCCTGGCGACCTAACCCGTTCGTAAAAGCCCAACAAAGTAATTAGTTACTTCTTTGCATTCGCAAGTCTTGCTGGAGTGTGCGACGAAGCAGCGTCCGGCGCTTCGCCACTTTTCGGCGCAGGAGGTCCCGCCTTAAGACGCCCGACTCTGGGCCGTAGCTTCGCGCCGCCAGGCTTTCGGCGCCAGACGCACGGCGACGACAAAGCCTGCGCCGGCGCGATGATTGTCGGTTTCGATGTCGGAGCGCGCCGCGATCGACGACCTCGCGCTAATGATTACCGGACCGGGTGGCCGCTTTCATCTTATTGGGGGCATGGGGTGCATGAGGACGCAGGCGACGTCTCATGGAGGAGACTCATGCCGAGAGCGGGCAACCTGTTCGAAAACCCGCCGGCCGCTGGCGCCGAGGAGCGGTTCACGACCTTGGCGGCGTTCGCGGCGCCCGCATCGAGCGCATGTCTCGACCGGTCAGGCCAGCCCGCCGAGCTTCTGGTGCGACCAAGAGCAGGCGGAATGGGTCGTGCTGCTCAGCGGCTCAGCCGGGTTGATGATCGAGGGCGAGGAAATGCCGCGCATCCTGCGCCCAGGTGACTACGTAGAGATCCGAAAGGAGCATGGGGTGGTAGGCAGAGCGGCAGCGCACTTGGATAGTGGCGGGTCTGCATGACAGCGAGTGAGGCCCCTGCGCGGGTCCGGTGCACTAAGAGAGGCGATGAAATCAAACTGTGGGGTAGTTTGTGGGGCGGCTACCAGCACCAGTTCCGATTATTTTTGTCTTTCCAACTGGAAAGTGGAAAGTCTGGTCGGAGTGAGAGGATTCGAACCTCCGACCCCCTCGTCCCGAACGAGGTGCGCTACCAGGCTGCGCTACACTCCGAACCGGCGACCCGCAGGCCGCTGTTGAGGGGCCTTATAGCCATAGAGCGCGGTTCCCGCAACTGGTTTCGGCCTTAAATTTGCGGTTCTCAACCGCGCCGGCGCTGGAGCGTCACAAAGGCGAAGTCAGCTTCGTCGCGCTCGCCGCGCGGCGGGGTTTCGCGGGCGATTTCCTCCCAGTCTTCCGGCGAAAGCTGGGGGAAATGCGCATCGCCGGGGATGTCGAGCGCGACCTCGGTGAGTTCGATGACATGCGTCTGGTCGAGGAGCGCGCGGTAGATTTCCTCGCCGCCGGCCACGATGACTTCCGGCGCGCCCATCTGGATCGCGAGCCTCCGGGCAATGTCGACCGAATCGGCAAGGCTCGTCGCGACATGGGCGCCGGGGGCCTCGTAGTCCGGGCTGCGGGTGACGACGACGCTTTCGCGGCCGGGCAGGGGGCGGCCGATCGATTCCCAGGTCCGGCGGCCCATGATCATCGGCCGGCCCCAGGTGCGCGCCTTGTAGCGCTTGAGGTCACTGGACAGCCGCCAGGGCAGGCCGTTGCCGACGCCGATGACGCCGTTCTGCGCGCGGGCCACGACGGCCACGAGTTTTGGTTCCATGAGCCTCTATACCGCAATCGGCGCCGCGATGGCCGGCCAGGGATCGTAGCCTTCGACCGAAATGTCCTCGTAGCGGAAGTCGAAGAGCGAGGTCACGTCGGGGTTGAGCGCGAGGCGGGGCAGGGGCTTCGGCTCGCGGGAGAGCTGTAGCCGCGCCTGCTCGACATGGTTCAGATAGAGATGCGCGTCGCCGAAGCTGTGGACGAAGTCGCCCGGAACGCACCCCGTGACCTGCGCGACCATCTGCGTGAGCAGCGCATAGCTGGCGACGTTGAACGGGACGCCGAGGAAAGCGTCCGCCGAGCGCTGATAGAGCTGGCAGGAGAGGCGCTTCTTCCCATCTATCTCGGCGACGTGGAACTGGAAGAGGCAATGACAGGGCGCGAGCGCCATCTTGTCGATCTCGGCCGGGTTCCAGGCCGTGACGACGAGGCGCCGCGAGAACGGATTGCGTTTGATCTCGTCGATCAGCCAGGCGATCTGGTCGATGATCTCGCCGCCCGGCGCCGGCCAGGCGCGCCACTGGCTGCCGTAAACCGGGCCGAGGTCGCCGTTTTCATCGGCCCATTCATCCCAGATGGTGACGCCGTTTTCCTGCAGGTAGCGGATATTGGTCTCGCCCTTCAGGAACCACAGCAATTCGTGGATCACCGACTTCAGATGCACCCGCTTCGTCGTGACGAGCGGGAAGCCCGCCGAAAGATCGAAGCGCATCTGGTGGCCGAAAATGGAGAGCGTGCCGGTGCCCGTGCGGTCTTCCTTGCGGACGCCCTCGCGCAGGATTTTATCGAGCAGGTCGAGATATTGACGCATGCGCGTCGTGTAGCGCGTTCGCCGCGGTCGCGCCATACACGCGCTCCGGGACGACGATTCTTTCAGAAGCGCGAAATCAATCTTTCGCGAAAAGAGCCGGGGCAAGCGCCAAAGACTCTTTGCCAAGGCGCGGCTTGCTCGCGGCTTTTGGTTTGCGTCGCGCCAGGGGGAAAGCAGTGTCGTCATAGAGCGGACGGATTTCACGCCCGAAATAGTGCGTCTCATTCACCTCGAGAGAGCAGCCTCCGAGGAGTTTCGGCGCAAGGTCCTCCACTGCGAAACGGATCGCGTCGGCAGCTTTTGCGAAGCGCCGGAAAGTGAGCGCCTTCCGCTTGGATTGGCCGCTTTTGGCGTAAAACAGCGAGGCTTCCATCGCATAGTCTCTGGCGTGCATGAGATCCTCCCTGTTTGTCTTACGCCCGCTCGGCGCTGGCTCCCTACAGGATCGTACGTTCGAGAGCGGACTCGATGACGACGCGTTCCTGTCCGTCGCGATCCGATCGGACCCGATATTGCAAGCCCTGCCCGCCATCGGGCAGCTGCCGGGTAACGGAATAGGTTCCCGAGCCGCCGCCGCCCCGATAGGCGACATGGACGCCGACCTCGAATTTGTGGGTGGGAACAGCCGCGATTCTTGCGCTGCGATGGCGTGCGCGCGCATTGATGAAGTCCGTCATGTGCGAATACTCAGGTCGAGAGAGGGGCGCGCGCTTTGGCGGGCCTATATGCGCCGCTATTTCTTGGCGCGGTCCTGGGTCTTGATCTTTTCCAGCGTGGCCCAAGGCGTCCCCGGCATCGTGGCCGGAGCAGACTTTTCTTTCTTGGGCTTCTTGGCTTCGCGATTGCCTTTGCGCTGATTCTTCGTCATGGCCGTCAGGCCTTTATGTTCGAGATCGGAGGCGGCGGATATCGCCGTCCTCCCAAGCGCATAGGCCTCGCGCCGCCGATGTTTTCGGCGACGGCGCGGGGTCTTTTAGAGATCAGCTCTGAATCTGCAGCATGTCCGCCGACATTTTTCCGCTGCGGCGATCCGCCATCAACTCGTAGCCAACCTTCTGGCCCTCGACCAAGGTGGCGAGCCCGGCGCGCTCGATCGCGCTGATGTGAACGAAGACGTCGGCTCCGCCGGCCTCCGGCTGAATGAAACCGAAGCCTTTATTGGCGTTGAACCACTTAACGATACCAGTCTGCATGGGGTGTCCTTTCCAGGAGCAGGTGTGCGCCGGCGTTCCCGCCGTCGCGATAAATCGTAGTTCTGGAGAGGAAGTCACAAGCCGACGCGCCAGAGGCGAGAGAGAAAGTAAGATCGTCCGGCCGAAACCCGATGAAATGAACATAATCTAATTTTTGGCAATAACAATGGCGTGGCCCAGATTATTTTTGACCCGCGACGATTTTACTGCCTTGCAGCCAAGTTTTGCTTTTCGCCGCGCATGGGTGGGATTCGCCGCGCCCCCGCCGCCCCCGCCTTTGCAGCTTGGTCGCGCGCTTCCTATATTCCTCTCCCGAGGGGGCGCACGCTCCCTGCGAAAGGGGAAAACACATGTTGCGGTTTCTTGCGCAAAAGCGCGGATCGCTGATTTCACTGGTTCTTGCGACGCTTCTCGCGCTCGCGCCGGCCATTGCCGAGGCGCGCATGGGCGGGGGCGGGAGCTTCGGCTCGCGCGGCTCGCGGACCTGGTCGGCTCCGCCGTCGACCCGCACCTCGCCGGGCATGACCTCGCCCTTCGAGCGCAGCGATACGCCGCGTTCGGGCTACGGCATGAATCAGCCGGGCTATAATCCGTCCTATGGCGGCTCGTCCTTCGGGCGCGGGCTGATGGGCGGCCTCGCCGGCGGCCTGCTCGGCGCGGGTCTCTTCGGCCTGCTGACGGGTCAGGGCTTCTTCGGCGGCATTGGCGGCTTCATGTCGATCATCGGCTTCCTGCTGCAGATCGCGCTGATCGTCTTCCTGGCGCGCATGGCCTTCGCCTGGTGGCAGGGCCGCAATGCAGCGGCGGGCGCCGGGCCGCGCGGTTCGACCTTCAATTTCGGCGGCGGCGCGCCTTTTGGCGGCCGTCCGACGGGCGGCCTCGGCGCTGGCCCGGTGGGCTTCGGCGCCGGCGCGGCCCCGCAGCGCCCCCGGGCGCAGCCGATCCAGATCGCGGCCGGCGACTTCAACGCCTTCGAGCGCCTGCTCGGCGCCTCGCAGGCAGCCTATAGCCGCGAGGATCTCGACGCACTGCGCGCCATGGCGACGCCGGAAATGGTGCGCCATTTCGACGACGAGCTGGAGGGCAACCGCCGCAAGGGCCTCGTCAACCGCGTCACGGACGTGAAGCTGCTGCAGGGCGACCTGTCGGAAGCCTGGCGAGAGGGCTCGGACGAATACGCCACGGTCGCCATGCGCTTCACGCTCAACGACGTGATGGAGGACCGTACGACGGGCAAGCCCGCGCCGGGCTCTCCGGGCGCTTCGCAGGCGACCGAGGTCTGGACCTTCCGCCGCCCGGCGGGCGCCGGCGCCGACGCCTGGAAGCTTTCCGCGATCCAGCAGGCGGCGTAACGCGAAGCCTGATATTGAGGGGCGCTCCCGCTGCGAGGCGGGAGCGCCTTTTTTGTTGACCCCGAGTTCAATGACCCGCTCGCAAGACGCTCTGCCCATCGACGCCGTGCTGCCCGACATTCAGTCGGCGCTGGCGCAAGCTTCCAACCTCGTGATCGTCGCGCCGCCCGGCGCCGGCAAGACCACGCGCGTCCCGCTGGCGTTGATTGGCGCGGATTGGGCGAAAGGCGCCAAGCTCATCCTGCTGGAGCCGCGCCGCCTCGCCGCGCGCGCCGCCGCCAGCCGCATGGCCGCGACACTGGGCGAGCAGGTCGGCGAGACGGTCGGCCTGCGCATGAGACTCGAATCCAAAGTCTCGGCGAAGACGCGGATAGAGGTCGTCACCGAGGGCGTCTTCGCGCGCATGATCCTCGACGATCCTTCACTCGACGGCGTCGCTTGCGTGCTCTTCGACGAATATCACGAGCGCTCGCTCGACGCGGATCTCGGCCTCGCGCTGGCGCTCGACGCGCAATCCGGCCTGCGGGACGATCTGCGCCTCATCGCCATGTCGGCGACGCTCGACGGCGCGCGCGTATCGGCGCTGATGGGAGACGCGCCGACGCTCGTCTCCGAAGGCCGCGCCTTCGATGTCGAGACGCGCTATCTCGGCCGCGATACGAATGAACGCATCGAAGACGCGGTGACACGCGCCATCATTCGCGCGCTGCGCGAGGAGAAGGGCTCGGCGCTCGCTTTCCTGCCTGGGCAGGGCGAGATCATGCGCGTTGCGTCGCGGCTTGAGGAGGCGCGGCTGGAGGGCGTGGACATTGCGCCGCTATACGGCGCGCTCGATCGCGGCGAGCAGGACCGCGCCATTTCGCCGTCGCCAAAGGGGCGACGCAAGGTCGTGCTCGCGACCTCCATCGCCGAAACGTCGCTCACGATCGAAGGCGTGCGCATCGTGATCGACAGCGGCCTGTCGCGCGTGCAGCTCTACGAGCCCGACCTTGGCCTGTCCCGGCTGGAAACCGTGCGCGCCGCGCGGGCGAGCGTCGATCAGCGCCGCGGCCGCGCGGGCCGCACGGAGCCGGGCGTCTGCTACCGCTTGTGGGACGAGCCGCAGACGGCCTCGCTGCCCGCCTTTGCGGCGCCTGAAATTCTCGCCGCCGACCTCTCGAGCCTCGCGCTGGATCTCGCCGCCTGGGGCGTGAGCGATCCGACGCAATTGAAATGGCTCGACGCGCCCCCGGCGCCGGCATGGAAAGAGGCGGTCGCGCTCGTAACCGATCTTGGCGCGCTGGACGCCGATGGACGCTTGACTGAAACGGGCAGGGCGCTGCGTACGCTGCCGCTGCCGCCCCGCCTCGCCCGCATGGTGTTGGAGGCCGCGAGACATGGCGAGGCGGAGCGGGCGGCGGAACTCGCCATGCTGCTTTCGGAGCGCGGGCTCGGAGGCAATGACGCGGATCTCTCGCATCGGCTGGATCGGCTGCGGGGAGACGGCTCCAAGCGCGCGCGCGATGCGAAGAGGTTGGCGGCGAATTGGGCGAGACTCGCGAAGGCGGCGGCCGGGCCGCGGGACCCCAAGCCACTCTCCGACGGCGCCCTCATTGCCCTCGCTTATCGAGATCGCCTCGCCAAATCGCGTGGCGCGAAGGGCGACTTCCTGATGGCGAATGGCCGCGCCGCGAGCCTGCCGATTGATGACCCGCTGTCGCGCGCGCCTTATCTCGCAGTCGCCGAACTCACTGGCCGCGCGGCGCAGGCGCGCATTCTCGCCGCCTGCGCGCTTGATGCGGAGGAGGTGGAGGAGATCGCCTCGGATCGCATCGAGGCGCGCGACGAGACCGTGTTCGATCCCGCGAGCGCAAGCCTGAGGCGCCGACGCTTTCGCCGCCTCGGCGCGATACGCCTGAGCGAGCAGAATTTATCCATCGAACCGAATGATGAAAGCGCATTGACGCTCGCGCGGGGTTTAGCAGCGCTCGGCGTCTCGCGTCTGCCATGGACGAAAGGGCAGGCGCAGCTTCGAGATCGCGTCGCCTTTCTGCGCAAGGCGGAAGGCGATGAGTGGCCCGATCTCTCCGACGCCACGCTGGCGCAAAGCGTAGAAGAATGGCTCGCGCCCTACATTATCGGCCGCATGTCGATAAGCGACATCAGCGCGAACGATCTCGACGCGGCGCTTGCGTCTCTCCTGCCTTACGACCTCATGCGCCGCATCGATACGGAAGCTCCCTCTCATTTCGAAACGCCGGCGGGTTCGCGTCACGCGCTCGATTACGACGCGCCCAATGGGCCGTTGCTCTCGGTGCGCGTGCAGGAGCTGTATGGACTCTCTCAGCATCCGACGCTTGCGCGCGGTCGCGTGCCGCTGACGCTGGAATTACTTTCGCCCGCGCATCGGCCCATCCAGACGACGCGCGACCTCCCGAGCTTTTGGGCGGGGTCGTGGAGCGACGTGAAGAAGGAAATGAAGGGCCGCTATCCGCGCCATGTGTGGCCGGACGATCCGGCGAGCGCGGCGCCGACGACGCGGGCAAAGCCGCGCAATTGACTGCCGCACTCTATTGCCTGCTCAAGGGCGTCAAAGTTGCTCCTGTGCGCGTCAAGACATTATTCGTGCCGTCCGTCACGGTCTGCACGTCCACTTGCAGCGTCCCGATCGTATTGTTGTCGAAGAGGTACGTGGGTGCGCCGGCATATATGTCCTTTCCAGCGGACAGATAGGCGTTCGCCATGATCGTAGAATGCTTTACGGTCGTCGAGACGCCGGCCCGCAGATTGAGTCCATTCGCGCCGTTCCGGTACAACGTGCTCTGCTCGATCATGGTGGTGTGACCGCCAAAACCGTCTGTCTTGAGCCCATCGGCGGCGTTGTTCTTGAAGACGGAATTCCTGATCAGCGTCGTCGCGACCACGACGAGAGGCCCGTTCGGGGGGAAAATCAGCATTCCATTGGCTCCGTTGCGAAGCACGAGCGTATTGGCGACGGTGAGGTCGAGATTGGGTTGGAACATTCCCGAACCCGTCGCGACCGGGGTCACGGCGATCCCGTTGTCGGCGAAATTCTTGATGACGCAATCAAGGATGTTGATTTCACCTGCGTAAGTAGGCGCCACGCCCATGGGAAAACTCGATGACACCAGCACGCCATTGGCGCCCGCCCCGCGCCCGTCGATGCTGAGGCCCTTCAGCGTGATTTTCGCCGGGCCGTTGGTGTTGATCGTGATCGCGCTCTGGCCGGCCGTCGTCTGCTGAACGCTCGCCGTTCCGACGCCGTCATTGATGACGCTGATCTCCTGCGAGATGGTGAAGGGCGCGAAACCCGCGGGGTCCAGTATGTCGATCTCGCCGCCCGGCGAAACCAGCGCGTTGTCCAGCACATATTTGATCTGCCGGCAGGGTGAGGCGAGCGCGCCGCAGGAGGGCGTATCCGATCCCTTGCTGGAGACCCAGGCGCGGGAAAGTCCCGCCTGCGCGGGAAACGTCATCAAGGGCATCGCTGAAATCGCAATCAAAAAGAGGAAGAAAGCGCGCTTCATGGAACACCCAGGATTCAGCCTGTCTAGAAACCGCCAGTTTGGGGTTGCTGACCGAATCTGACAAGGGGGCGGCAGCTGGACGCAATCCAACGTCGCGCCGGCAACGCCCGGATCGGGCTTACGGTTTTTTCTCGGGAGGATTGTCGGAATTTCACCGCTGGTTTTAAGGGCGGGGCAAAGATTTACGGGTCAGGATCGCCCCTAACGTCATTCGGGGCGCCGGGCAGGGCGCCTTTCCAATCAGCCGCGGGGCAGGGAGCCTCATGCTCGGGACCCAAATTCAATTCGCCGCCATCGCCATCTTCATCGGCCTCATCATGGCAAACGCCTTGATGCATCTGGGGCCGCGCTTCGGGAGCTTCGGGCGGACGCCGCAAAGCGCGCAGATGCGCCCCGTCACGGCTTCTGTCGCGCCCACCCGCGCCGCGCTTCCGGTGCGCACGGGCGAAATCCGGATCCCCGCCGACGGCGTCGGTCAGTTTCTGACGGACGCCGAGATCAACGGGGCGCGCATCTCGCGCATGATGGTGGACACCGGCGCGACGCTCGTCGCGCTCTCCTATGAGGATGCATCGGCGGCGGGGATTTTCCCGATGCCTGCGGACTATAAATATCAAGTCAGTACGGCGAATGGCGTCGCGCATGTCGCAAGGGTGAAGCTCACCGACGTTCGGATCGGAAACATCGTGGTGCATGACGTGGACGCGGTCGTGGGGGAGCGCGGCGCGCTTTCGGGCAGCCTGCTCGGCATGACCTTCCTGTCCAAGCTCTCGCGCTTCTCGGTCGAGTCCGGGGCGCTGGCCTTGAAGCAGTAAGGGGCCGGGAACGTCGGCGGAAAGGATTTGGGCGCGAACCATTTGGCCGCTCTCCCGCGACGGTGTAAACCCTGCACCGTCCGAAATTTCCGCAAGGAACGTCCATGCTGCCCAAGCCCGTCGCCAGCCTGACTCCGAATACCTTCGAATATGAACAAAAGCCGCTCGTAAAGCCCACGGGCTTCCGTGAATACGACGCGCGCTGGCTATTCGGGCCGGAGCTCAATCTGATGGGCGTGCAGGCGCTCGGCATGGGGCTCGGCACGCTGATCCACGAGATGGGCGTCGCGCCGGACATTGTCACCGGGCACGACTACCGGTCCTATTCCGCCTCCATCAAGCTCGCTTTGGTCGCGGGTCTCATGGCGTCGGGCGTGCGCGTGCGCGACATCGGCCTCGCCTTGTCGCCCATGGCCTATTTCGCCCAGTTCGAACTCGACGCCCCGGCCGTCGCCATGGTCACGGCGTCGCATAACGACAATGGCTGGACGGGCGTGAAGATGGGCGCGCAGCGGCCCGTGACTTTCGGGCCCGACGAGATGACGCGGCTGAAGGAGATCGTGCTCTCCGGCAAGTTCCGCGAGGCTGGCGGCGGCTCCTATCGCTATATCGAGAATTTCGGCGCCCGCTATCTGGACGATCTCTGCCGCCGCCCGAACTTCGCGCGCAAGATGAAGGTTGTGGCGGCTTGCGGCAACGGCACGGCGGGCGCCTTCGCGCCCCAGATGCTGGAGCGGCTCGGCTGCGAGGTGATCCCGCTCGACGTGACGCCCGACTACAATTTCCCGCGCTACAACCCAAACCCCGAAGACATGGAGATGCTCCACGCCATCGCGCACAAGGTGCGTGAAACCGGCGCCGATGTGGGCCTCGGTTTCGACGGCGACGGCGATCGCTGCGGCGTGGTGGACAATAACGGCGAAGAGATTTTCGCCGACAAGATCGGCGTGATGCTCGCGCGCGATCTCTCGAAGGTCTATCCGGGCGCGAAGTTCGTCGTCGACGTGAAATCGACGGGACTCTTCGCGACCGATCCGGAGCTCGTCGCGCGCCGCGTGCATACGGAATATTGGAAGACCGGCCACTCTTATATCAAGCGCCGCGTCAACGATCTCAATGCGCTCGCCGGCTTTGAAAAATCAGGCCATTTCTTCTTCAACGCGCCGATCGGGCGCGGCTATGACGACGGGCTGCTGACCGCGGTTCATATTCTCGAAATGCTTGACCGCAATCCCGGCAAGAGCATGTCCGACCTTTATAACGACCTGCCCAAGACGTGGGGCTCTCCGACGATGTCGCCGCATTGCGACGACGAGAAGAAATACGAGGTCGTGAAGAAGGTCACCGCCCACATCGAGGGCATGAAGGCGCGTGGCGAGCAGTTGCTCGGCCAGCCGATCCGGGACGTCGTGACGGTGAATGGCGTGCGCGTCACCGTCGCGGACGGAACCTGGGGCCTGGTGCGCGCGTCCTCGAATAAGCCGGAGCTGGTCGTCGTCGTGGAGAGCCCGGCGTCCGAGGCCAAGCTGCGCGAGATGTTCGCTGCGATCGACGGGATCCTGCGCCAGAACCCGGAAGTCGGCGCGTATAACCAAACCATCTAAATGAAAAGAGCGCCGGCGTTTGGAGCCGGCGCTCAGCTTGCTGACAAGCTCCCGAGGCGGCCTCGTCCTTCGAGACGCGAGCTTCGCTCGCTCCTCAGGATGAGGCCTAAGTGGTTCACGCAGAAAAAGAAGCCCCTCATGCTGAGGAGCCTGCGCAGCAGGCGTCTCGAAGCACGAGGGGCGTCAACACTACTTTGTCAGCAGTCTGAGCTCCGGCCTCTGAGCCGTCGCCATTTTTGTTCCGACAACCTCAGGGCGTGGGCGAATTGCAGTTCGTTCCCGAGGTCATGAAATACTGAATGTGGGACGGGACGTAGGTGTTCCGCACGGGCGCGTAGCTGGTGCGCTGCATCGTCCAGGTCGGCGGCGAGCCCCATTTGAAGAACTCGAAATGCACGCCCGGCGAATATTGGTAGACGACGTCGGCGACGATAATCGGGCCCGTCGTCGGATTGACGCCGTTGGTGACCTGCACATAGCTCGGCGGAATCGTCGTCACGGAAACCGGCGCTGCAGTGGAGGGCGACAGAACCTGGCAGGGACGCGCCGTCGCGCTGTTGCGAGTCACCGTCCAACTCGTTTTCGCTTGCCAATTGCCCGCGCTGGGCGAGGTAATGTTGACCTCCGAAATCGTCATTTTCAGGTTGGCGACCGGCAGCGGCGCCATCAGCGTATTCGCCGCCGAGAAGATCGCAGTGACATCAGCTTCCTTCAGGCCGGCCTGTCCTGTGTTCTGGCCGCCCGTGAGTTGCTGCGCCGTAAGATCGGCGAGCGTATGCGCGACGAGATCGAGCTTCTGCGCCGCGCGCATGCCGCGCGACAGTTCGACGAGGCCCATATAGATCATCAGCATGAGCGGCAGGATGAGGCCGAATTCGACCGCGGCGATGCCGGACTCGTTCTGCTGAAGCCTTTTGACGAGACGCTTCAACATTACGGCTCCACCCGAAAGGCGGCGATGCCCATGAGCATGTAGGTCCATGCGCTGTTGTATTGCGTCTGCCCGGTGCGGATCTGGCTGTATGTGTTCCCCTTGAAGACGCCGCCGCCGAGCATTCCCGAGATCACGGTCATCGGATAGACGATGCGGACAATGGCGATCTGCCCCGGGGCCGGCATGTTGATGACGGACGAGCCGGCGTTCGGCGTGTTGTAGAAGCTGTTGCCGGTGTCGGCCGTTCCCCAGCTTGCCGGGCTGCGCACGTCGACCAGGATCTTATCGCAGTCGAACATGGTGGAGAGCGTCCCGGGCTTCACGACGCCGGAGCTCTTCCACGTGCAGATGTTCTGCTGGACGAACTGCTGGTAGGTCAATCCGGTTGCCGTGCTGTGCGTGAGAACCGCGCGGCTGGCCGTTTCCGTCGCCATTTGCAGTTGGGCGGTGCGGAAATAAATCGAGCCGGTTTCGAAAATGGCGCCGATGAGGCCGAGGAACGGGACCGAAATCATCGCGAATTCGATTGCCGTCGTGCCACGGACATCGGCGAGAAAGCCCTTGCCGGGCAGTCGCTTCGCAAATAGCGAAAACCGTGAAGTGAAACGATGGGCGGCCGTCATTGTTTTTTCCAGCTGCGTCTCGGGCAGAGCAAAAGGCTCTGCCCGCCGCTATCCGAAAAAAACTGACGCCTAACGGTTGCCGGCCCGTTACCAATCTCTTCGAGACTCGCCGTCTGGGCGTCGGATCGCGACTCTTGGTTACCAAGAGCGCTAAAGCTTTAGCGACGCGCCGAGGTGGCCGCGCTGTCGTGAGCCTTCACGGCCTCGATGACGCTGTTCATGTAAGTGACGTCGTCGGCGAGATCGACCGTCTTGGCGCAGCGGGGGTTGCAGGACACCGACTCCCGGTGAGGGCCCCGCTGGACGACGACCTTGTCCTCTGCGGGCACGACCGTAACGATCGACTCCCCTACCTGAGCGCCCGATTTGTCGAGGACGATGAGGTTGGTCGTGCCGAAGCTCTTGCCCGTGATGACCATGAGCTGGCTGTTCTTCAGCATGGTCACATCGGCGATTAGCGGATTGCCGATCACGAGCGTGGAAGCGCCCTGCGGAATTTTCACGATGCGGGCGTAATCGATATCGACGCGAATGGCGCGTTCATTGGCCAGGGCTCCAGAAATCGCGGCCTGCAGGCCGACGACCCCAAAGGCCAGAAGCAGGGCCCCGCGGAAGAGAGACGTAACAAAGGTCATGCGGTTCACCTTGCAGCGCAATCGCTCGGCGCCAATTTGCGGACTGGATAAAGCCGTCGCCCGCTTGGGAATTGTTGGGACGTTTCGGCGACCGCGTCGGCTGGGCTTGAATTCCCCTGCCGCTACGACTTCAAAGGAATAAAGCAGCTAATGGTGAACGATTGATAAAAGGCATTTTATTCAACTTGTGGGGAAATGGCTGACAAAGCGCTCAAATCCCAGCCGCTCTGGGCGAAGCCGTGGCCATCGGCGGCTTGGACCCCATGGGGGGCGGGACGCGGGGTGCAATTTACAGTCTTCCATTCAAAGTTGAATCTCGTTCGGCAGCGTGTCTCCGCGACGTCGAATTAGGCGATTTGCCGATATCGCAATCAACGATCTTGAAAGATATCACGTCTAGGTTTCGAGGCGTTCGGTCGAGCCTACAAACGGAGCAGGTTCGATAGAGCGAAAACTCAGTTCGGAGCAGGACTATGAACAAGATCTTCGCGCGTTTCGTTAAGGATGAGTCGGGCGCCACCGCCATTGAATACGGCCTGATCGCCTCGCTGATCGGCGTCGCCATCATCGCGGGCGTCAAGGCTCTCGGCACGAACCTCTCGGGCACTTTCGCCAAGGTTTCGGGCAACCTCGCCTAATCGCTCTTCCTGTACAGGAACGCATCGGCGGCCCCGGACACGGGGCCGCTGTTATTTCAGAGGTCAGCCGTCCATCCTGCTTAACGGCAGGTTAATGATTACGGCTTAGGCTTCAGTCCACGCACCTTTCGCAAGGCGACATAAGCAGGTTCTTCCATGATCGAGGCCGTGGCGTTCATCGTCTTCCCGACCCTGATGGTCTTCGCCGCCTTCTCCGATCTCTTTACGATGACGATCCCGAACCGGGTTTCGCTCATCCTCGTCTTCGTCTATTTCGCGCTCGCAGCCTATCTGCCGCTTCCCTGGCACACGCTGCTGATGCATGTCTCCTGCGGCCTTGCGGTCCTTGCGCTGACATTCGGCATGTTCCAGCTCGGATGGGTCGGCGGCGGCGACGCGAAGCTCGCATCGGCGACGGCGCTCTGGCTCGGATGGGAAAATCTCCTCGACTACGGGCTCGTCGCGTCGCTCGCCGGTGGCGTGCTCACCGTCATCATCATGATGATGCGTTGGAATGACCTGCCGAAGCGGCTGCTCTCGATCGACTTCGTCGCGCGCCTCGCCGAAAAGACCAACGGCGTGCCCTACGGCATTGCGCTCGCGATCGGCGGACTGATCGTCTATCCGCAGTCGTTGCTCTGGCTCAAACTGTCTGGCGTCTGAGCGCTTTTGCGAGCGCGGCGACAGGGATTCGCCGCTTGCTGCGTAAATCCCCGCAGCCCATTTTCTTAAGAAGAGGTTGCGCCGCGGCCCCTCGCGAGCCGCTGCGCACGCCCCCGCGTAACAAATGTGATTTCAAAGCGTTGCTGTGCATTTTTGGCGCTCTCAAATATCTACGACTTGTAACATCTGATTAACCCTAATTTGACGTTTATCCGCTTGAATTGTGTCCAACCTCGATTTGGCGAGGCGTTGGATATTGCACGATGAACAAGGCACAAATCGCAGTTCTCGCAGTCGCAGTCGCCGCCGGCGGCGCCGCGTTCATGATGATGAACGGCTCTTCTCCTCCGCCGCCGGTTCAGATCGTCGCGCCGTCGCCCGTCAATGTCGATCAGGTGCTGGTCGCCGCGCGTGATCTGCCCTACGGCACCGAGATCACGGATGCGGACACCAACTGGATCGACTGGCCCAAGGGTTCGATCCCGGTGGGCGCTCTCTCCAAGAGCGAGGCGCCCAACGCCAAGGAAGACCTCAAGACGTCTTATGTGCGCATCCCGATTTCGGGGGGCGAGCCTGTGCGCAAGGATCGCCTGATCAAGGGCGTCACCGCGGGCTTGATGTCGACCATGCTGTCGCCGGGCAAGCGCGCCATCGCCATCGACGTGACGCTGAACAACACGGCCGGCGGCTTCATTCTTCCCAATGACCGCGTCGACGTGATCCGCACCTATCGCGACACAGAGGCTACGAAGGATCTCGGCCACGAAGTCTATGGCTCCGAGGTCGTGCTCTCCAATGTGCGCGTGCTGGCGATGGGTCAGACGATCGAGAAGAAGGGCGCCGAGCCGGTCGTGACCGGCTCCACCGCCACTCTCGAGCTGGATCCTCGTCAGGCCGAGCTCGTCGTTCTCGCCCAGCGCACCGGACAGCTTGTGCTTTCCCTGCGGCCGATCACCGACGCGATCGTGAAGGACGCGGCTGCCGAGGCGCCGCCGGATTCCGGCGAAGACGACACGCTGACCGTCGTCAAGCACGGCGTCTCCGCAAACCTGCGAATGAAGTGAGCGCCCCGATGACCTTTGAATTTTCCCTATCCAACAAATCGCGAGGAGCGCCGCGTATGAGCCGCTTGATGCAGAACCTGGTCGGCGCCGCGGTGGCGACGATTGCAATCGCGGCGGCGGGCGCCTCGACGCCGGCGCTGGCGCAAGGACCCTATCCGTCCGGTATTGAAGCCGACGCAAGCGCGTCGCTCGCGCGTCGCATCTCCATGGGCGTCGGCAAGTCGATGATCGTCGATCTGCCGCGCGACGCTGCGGAGCTCGTCGTGGGCAATCCGAAAGTGGCCGACGCCGTCGTGCGCACGCCGCGCAAGCTCTACATCATGGGCGGCGAGGCTGGTCAGACGACGATCATCGCGCTCGACTCGGCCGGGCGTCAGGTCGCCAATCTCGAGATCAGCATCGGCCGCGACGTCGGCGAGCTCATGCCCCTGCTCAAGGCCGCCTTGCCGAAGACGAACATCGTGGCGCGCACGGTGAACGACATCATCATCCTGACGGGCACGGTCGGCTCGGCCGGCGAAGCGCAGCGCGCGGTCGACATCGCCAAAGGTTTCGCGTCGCGCGCGGCGGGCGGCGCGGGCGGCGCAACGGCGACTTCCCAGGTCGGCGGCGTCGGCGGCTCGGCCGACGGCAGCGTCATCAACGCCATGACCATTCGCGGCGAAGAGCAGGTGATGCTCAAGGTCACCGTCGCCGAGGTGGAGCGCAAAGTCATCAAGCAGCTCGGCTTCTCCGCGCAATCCTTCGGCGACACGATCCTGAAGGGCGGCTGGGGTCGGCTGGTGCAGGAGAACCCCTTCGCGGTCAACCCGATCGTGTCGGACACCGCGCTCATCATCAACGGCCCGAACGACACGCGCGCCACGCTCAAAGCCTTCGAGCGCTATGGCGTCACGCGCATCCTCGCGGAGCCGACCGTCACCGCGATTTCCGGCGAGCAGGCGAAGCTGCTCGTCGGCGGCGAAATCGCCGTTCCAGGGTCCGGCGCCTGTACGGTTTCGACCGGCGGATTCCAGCCGGTGTGTACGCCCGGCATCGTGTTCAAGCCCTATGGCGTCTCGCTGAATTTCATCCCCGTCGTTCTTTCGGAGGGCCGCATTTCGCTGCGTCTCGCAACGGAAGTGACCGAAGTGGACGTGCAGAACAGCTTCACTTACGCCAACGTGACCGTTCCCGGCTTCAAGACCCGCAAGAACGAAACGACGGTCGAGTTGCCCTCCGGCGGATCGATCGCGACGGCGGGCCTGCTCACGCAGAAGTCCGCGCAGGCGATCACTGGCCTTCCGGGTCTCTTGAACCTCCCGGTTCTCGGCGCGCTGTTCCGTTCGCGAGACTATCTGCGCAACGAAACCGAGCTTCTGGTCGTTGTCACGCCCTACATCGCGCGCCCGATTTCGCAACAGGAGGTCGCGAAGCCCGACGACAACCTTGCGGATGCGAGCGATCCGCAGGGCTGGCTGCTTGGTCGCGTGAACCGGATCTATTCGACGCGCAGCAATCCGCAGATGAGACAGAACTTCAAGGGCCGCATCGGCTTCATTCACGACTAACGCGCGATTGTCGCGAGGGATCATGACAATGTCCACCGATATCCAGAACGCGAAGACGCGCGGCGGCTTCGCAAACAAGACGAAGCGGCGCGACGCGCTTCGCGCGGGAAAAGTCCTGGCGCTGCTGCTCGCAGCTCCCCTCGGCGCCTGCGGGGTCAACCGGACTCTGCCGCCGCCGGTGACGCCTTACGACTATCATGACCGCCACCCGGTCGTTCTGAGCGACTCGCCGCAGGTTCTCGACGTCTTCCCGGCGACGCTGCATGGACGGCTCGATCCCGAAACTCAGGGTCGGGTTCGCGAGTTCGTCGCACGCTATTCCGAGTTCGGGCACGGCCAGGTGACGATGCTGACGCCGACCGGCAGCGCGGCGGCCGCCGCCAGCGCCGGCGACGCGAACGCCCTGCGTCATGCGCTCGCCTCGGCGGGCCTGCGCGGCAACATCATGATGGGAACCTATCCTGTCACCGATCCGAAGCTCGCGGCGCCGATCCGCCTTTCGTTCCAGTCGATCAAAGCCAAGGTGGCCGACCGCTGCGGCGAATGGCCGAGGGACCTTGCTTCGGGTTCGACGCTCGACGGCTGGCAGAACGAAACCTACTGGAATTTCGGCTGCGCCTCTCAGGCGACGCTTTCGGCGCAGGTCGCCGATCCGCGTGATCTCGCCAATCCGCGCGCCGAAACCGCGTCCGACATCGAAACGCGCATGCGTGGCATCAACAAGATGCGCCGCGGCGAAGATCCGAGCACGGTGTGGCGTCTCAAGGCATCCGATATCAGCAGCGTGGGTGGGGGCTCGTAATGTCCGATACAGCAGTCGAGCGCGCGTCGCAGAGCGACCCTTCGAACCTGATCGCGCCGGTGCCACGCATTTCGATCCAGGCGTTTTGCGAGTCGCAGGACATAGCGAGCGTCATCGAAAGCGCGGCGGGCGACCGCCGGATGAGCAAGGCCCATGTGAAGGTTCACATGGGCGGCCTGCCGGCCGCCATCGAAGCCTACCGCACGGCGCCCACGCCCAATCTGATCGTGCTGGAGACATTCTCCGACCGCGCGGCGCTCATCGATCAACTGGACAGCCTCGCGGAGTTCTGCGACGCTGGCACCAAGGTGATGGTCATTGGCCATGAGAACGACATCGCGCTCTATCGCGAGTTGACGTCCCGCGGCGTGAGCGACTACGTCGTCGCTCCGATGGAGGTGCTGAGCTTCATCGCTCAAGTGTCGCACCTGTACAACGGCCCCGCCGCGGAGATGCTCGGCCGCACGGTGGCGGTTGTCGGCGCCAAGGGCGGCGTCGGCGCGTCGACGCTGTCGCACAACCTAGCCTGGTCGATCTCGCGTCTCCTCGAATATCAGACCGTCATCGTCGATCTCGATCTGCCTTTCGGCACCGCAGGTCTCGATTTCAATCAGGATCCGCCGCAAGGCGTCGCCGATGCGGTCTTTTCGCCCGAGCGCCTCGACGCCAACTTCGTCGATCGCCTTCTGTCGAAATGCAGCGACACGCTCAGCATCCTCGCTGCGCCGGCGACTGTCGACCGTCTTTACGATATGCCCGAGCAGGCATTCGACGCGACGCTCGACATTCTTCGCTCGACGACCCCGTGCTCGATTCTCGACGTCCCACACCAATGGTGCGGCTGGACCAAGCGCGTGCTTGTGGCGGCGGACGAAGTCGTGATCGTGGCGGCGCCGGATCTCGCCAATCTGCGCAACACGAAGACCATCATCGACTCTCTGCGCGCCTCGCGCGTGAACGATCATCCGCCGCGCGTCATCCTCAATATGGTCGGCGTGCCGCGCCGTCCGGAGATTTCGCTCTCGGAATTCGCCAAGGCGATCGAGATCGAGCCCTTCGGCGTCGTGCCCTTCGAGCCGAAGCTCTTCGGCACGGCGGCGAATAACGGCCAGATGCTTGCGGAAGTGGAAGCCGGATCGAAAATCGTCGAGACGCTCGACGATATCGGCCGGTTGCTGATGGGTCGGGTCGCTGCGCGGCGCGTCAAGAAGACGCTTCTCACTCCGCTTCTGGAACGCTTCGCGCGCAAGAAGGCGAGCTGACGCCCTTCGACGCGAGATGTCGCTAAAGGTAACGCAAAAGGTAATCGGCAATGTTCGGAAAGCGTACGAATGTCGGCGATACGGCGGCCCGTCCGCGCGGCCCCGCTGCTCCAGCAGCGGTGACGAAGCCGCAATTGCCCTTGCCGGCGGCGGCGAGCATGGAGGCTTCGGCGGCCCAGGCGCCGCCGGAGCAAAAAAAGTCTGAAGAATATTACGTCACGAAAAGCGTCATCTTCGGCGCGCTGATCGAGGCCATTGATCTCGCTCAGCTCTCCAAGCTCGATCCCGAGAACGCGCGCGAAGAGATCCGCGACATTGTCAACGAGATCATCGCGATCAAGAACGTCGTGATGTCGATCGCCGAGCAGGAAGAGCTGCTCGACGACATCTGTAACGACGTTCTCGGATATGGACCGCTCGAGCCGCTTTGCTGGCCCGCGACGACATCGCGGACATCATGGTCAACGGCGCTTTCAAGACCTATATCGAAGTCGGCGGCAAGATTCAGCTTACGAACATTCGCTTTCGAGACAATTCGCAGCTGATGAATATCTGTCAGCGCATCGTTTCGCAGGTCGGCCGCCGCGTCGACGACGCGTCTCCGATCTGCGACGCGCGTCTGCTCGACGGTTCCCGCGTCAACGTCATCGCGCCGCCGCTTGCGATCGACGGGCCCGCGCTCACCATTCGTAAGTTCAAGAAGGACAAGCTCACCCTCGACCAGCTCATGAAATTCGGCGCCATTTCGCCGGAGGGCGGCGAGGTGCTGAAGATCATTGGCCGCGTTCGTTGTAACGTGCTGATCTCGGGCGGCACGGGCTCCGGCAAGACGACGCTGCTCAACTGTATGACGAACTATATCGACGGCGACGAGCGCGTCATCACCTGCGAGGACGCCGCCGAGCTTCAATTGCAGCAGCCGCATGTCGTGCGTCTCGAAACGCGCCCGCCAAACCTCGAAGGGCAGGGCGCCGTCACGATGCGCGATCTGGTCAAGAACTGCCTTCGTATGCGTCCTGAACGCATCATCGTGGGCGAGGTTCGCGGACCGGAAGCTTTCGATCTTCTGCAAGCCATGAACACGGGCCACGACGGCTCGATGGGCACGCTCCACGCCAACTCGCCCCGCGAAGCCCTTGGCCGTCTGGAATCGATGATCACCATGGGCGGCTTCTCGCTGCCGGCGAAGACCATCCGCGACATGATCGTGTCGTCGATCGACGTCATCATTCAGGCCGCGCGTCTGCGTGACGGCTCCCGCCGCATCACGCACATCACGGAAGTGATGGGCCTCGAAGGGGACGTCGTGACCATGCAGGATCTCTTCGTCTACGAGATTCTCGGCGAGGACGCGAACGGCAAGATCATCGGCCGGCACCGCTCGACCGGCATTGGACGGCCACGGTTCTGGGAGCGCGCGCGCTACTATGGCGAAGACGAGCGGCTTGCCGCCGCGCTCGACGCTTCCGAAGTGCGCGACGAGGCATAACAAGAAACTAAAGGAGTACGATCGATGGATCGACAGCTCGTCGTCGTCTTGCTGATCGGAGTCGCAGTCGCGGGTCTGATGTACGCCTTTGTGTATCCTTACCTCTCTGGAGACATCAAGGCTCAGAAGCGCCAGAAGGCGCTGATGAGCGGCGGGTCGGATCGTAGCGGCGCCGGAAAGGGCGTCGATCCGGCCAAGCGCCGCAAGGCGATCGCGGAGAGCCTGAAGGAAGTCGAGGAGAAGAACAAGAAGAAGCGCGTCGACCTCGAGCAGCGCATCACGCAGGCCGGACTCACCTGGAGCAAGCAGGCCTTCATCATCGGGTCGCTCATCTTTGGCGTCGTATTGGGATTCTTCGTCTTCGTCGTGAATGGAGACCCCTTCGTTGCGGCTGGCGCGGTCGCGGTCGGCGTTTTCGGCCTCCCGAACTGGGTGCTGAGCTTTTTGCGCAAGCGCCGCATCCATAAATTCATCGAGGAGTTCCCCGGCGCGATCGATGTCATCATCCGCGGCGTCAAGGCGGGTCTCCCGGTGGCGGATTGTTTCCGCATGATCGCGAGCGAAGGCCAGGAGCCCGTGCGCAGCGAATTCCGGCGC
The DNA here is from genome assembly GCF_049675845.1 of Methylocystis parvus. Classification (GTDB taxonomy): domain Bacteria; phylum Pseudomonadota; class Alphaproteobacteria; order Rhizobiales; family Beijerinckiaceae; genus Methylocystis; species Methylocystis parvus_A. The sequence goes on along the minus strand of NZ_CP187161.1, from coordinate 1,053,010 downwards.
ATCGTCGAGTCGCAGACGATCGGTCTTTCCATCGGCGAGGCGGTGGAGCGCTTCGCTGAGCGTGTCCCGGTGCCGGAAGCGTCCTTCTTCTCGATCGTCATCAACATTCAGCAAAAGGCCGGCGGCAATCTGTCGGAAGCGCTCACGAACCTCTCGCGCGTTCTCCGCGACCGCAAGAAGATGAAGGGAAAGGTGAAGGCCATGTCGTCGGAGGCGAAATCCTCTGCCGGCATCATCGGCAGCTTGCCCTTCCTCGTCGGCGGCGCGGTCTACCTCACGACGCCCTCCTACATGATGGTGCTATTCACCACGAATATCGGGAAAATCATTATCGCCTGCGGGTTGCTTTGGATGGGTATCGGCATCTTCATCATGCGCAAAATGATCAACTTCGACATCTGACGGAAACGAAGAAGAAGACGGCGGTTGGATTGGCGAGGCTGGCGAAATGAACGAGATTATCGAGAAAGTCACAAGCACGCAGTTCGCGGTCAGTGCGCTGACGGCGATCGCAGTCATTGCGACGATCATCACGCTGGCCATGCCGTTTCTCAGCACGGACTCACTCGAGAAACGCATGAAGAGCGTCTCGAGCGAGCGCGAACGTATCCGCCAGCGCGAGCGCGCGATGGCGAAGAGCCAGCAGAACAACAAGAGCCTTCGTTACGAGCCGAAGGCGTACATGAAGAACGTCGTCGACAAGTTCTCGCTGTCCAAGTGGCTCAACACTGAAGACGCGAAGATGAAGCTTGCCTCGGCGGGCTTCCGTGGGCCGCAGGCTGAAATCGCATTTCTGTTCTTCCGCGCGGTTTCGCCGATCGTGTTTTTCTTCGCCGCTCTGTTCTACGTCTTCTTCCTTGGCGACCCCGAGATGAGCGGTCTGATGCAGACCGCCATTGTCATCGGCGCCACCTATCTTGGCATCAAGGCGCCGGAGCTCTTCATCAGCAACACGATCGCCAACCGCCAGATGTCCATGCAGCGCGCCTTCCCGGACGCGCTCGATCTGATGCTGATCTGCGTGGAATCGGGTATGTCGATCGAACACGCGTTTCGCAAGGTTGGTCAGGAGATCGGCGCGCAGTCGATTCCGCTGGCGGAAGAGTTCGCGCTCGCCACGGCCGAGCTTTCATATCTCCCGGATCGCCGGACGGCCTACACCAATCTCGCCGCGCGCACGGGTCTCGACGGCGTCAAGCAGATTTCGACGGTGCTGATTCAGGCCGAGAAATACGGCACGCCGCTCGGTCAGGCGTTGCGCATTACCGCGCAGGAAAGCCGCGACATGCGCATGATGGAAGCCGAGAAGAAGGCCGCCTCGCTTCCGCCGAAGCTTACCGTGCCGATGATCGTCTTCTTTCTGCCGGTCCTCATGGTCGTCGTGCTGTCGCCGGCCGCAATCCAGGTGATGCAGACCGCGGGATAAGTTCGCGGCGAATAGGCGCTCGACAAGTCGGGCGCCCTGGTCCAAGACATGGCCATGGCCTCGTTCATCGCAGACGACATCCGCGCTTGCCTGCGCTTCTATTCGCGACTGCCGATTCCCCCCGGGGAGGACGGCTATGTCATGCCGGATTTCGCTCGCGCGAGCTGGGCGACGCCGCTTGCGGGCGCGATCATCGGCGCCGTGGGCGCCCTCGCGCTTCTCGTTTGTTCGATCTTGCGCCTGCCGCCGCTTGTTTCCGCCACATGTGCGATCGGCGCCCTGGCGCTTGCAACGGGAGCCTTGCATGAGGACGGTTTGGCCGATGTGGCGGACGGATTCGGCGGCGGAACGACGCGCGAGCAAAAGCTCGCCATCATGCGCGACAGCCGCCTCGGCGCCTATGGCGCTCTGGCGCTCCTGCTGACGACGATTCTGCGCGTTTTCGCTCTCGGCGCCGCGATGCAGCGCAGCGTGTGGTTCGCAATGCTGGCTCTCGTCGCGGCGGCTGCATTGTCGCGGGCGGTGGGTCTGGCGCCTCTCGTGACGCTTCTGCCCGCGCGGACGGATGGAGCAGGGGCCTCGGCCCCGACGCCTTCTCCCTCGGCGCTACGCTACGCTCTGTATATCGGCGCCGCTATTGCGATTGCGCCAATCCTGGGCGGGGCCAGTTTGGCGCAGACCGTTGTTGCGCAGATGGCGGCGGCAGGCGCGGCGCTCGGCGTCTCCAAACTCGCCGAGCGGCAGATCGGCGGCTATACGGGCGACGTGCTCGGCGCGGCGCAACAGGCGGCGGAGATCGGCGTCCTCGTGGCGCTTTCGGTTTCCTGAGCTTTCAGGCGGCGTTCGCGTCGCGCATGCGCGCCATTGCGTCCGTGACTTCCTGAACGGCTCTCGTCAGCACTTCAACGCCAGCGCCCGGCCGGACAGCCTCGAGCGCAAGATGCCGCCGGAAGCTGCGCGCGCCGGGAAGACCGGAGAAGAGCCCCAGCATGTGACGTGTGATGCTCGAAAGCTTTTCGCCCTCGCCGAGCTCACGCTCGATATAGGGGAGGTAGGCCTCGACCGCCGCGAAAGCGTCGCCGAAGGGGGCAGGTTCGCCGAAAAACTCTGGATCGACCGAGAGCAGCAGACCGGGATCGTGATAGGCGGCGCGTCCGATCATTACGCCATCCATGACCGCGAGTTGCGCGCACATGTCTTCGATCGTCGCGAGGCCGCCATTGATCGCCATGGGCGTTTCGGGGAAGGCGCGTGCGAGCTTGTGGACGAGCGGATAATCGAGTGGCGGAATGTCGCGGTTTTCCTTGGGCGAGAGCCCTTTCAACCATGCCTTGCGCGCATGGACGAAGAGCGCGTCGGCGCCAGCCACAATGCATTGCTCGGCGATGTCGAAAAGCGCCTGTTCGGGTTCCTGATCGTCGACGCCGATGCGGCATTTCACTGTGACAGGAAGCGCGACCGCATCTTTCATCGCCTTCACGCAATCGGCGACGAGAGCGGGGCGCAGCATCAGACAGGCCCCGAAGGCGCCATTCTGCACACGGTCGGAGGGACAGCCAACATTGAGATTGACTTCGCAATAGCCGAAGTCTTCCACGATCTTCGCCGCCCTGGCGAGATGGTCTGGCTCCGAGCCGCCGAGCTGAAAGGCGACCGGTTGTTCGAACACGTCGAATCCCATGAGGCGCAGGCGGTCGCCGTGGATGACGGCGCCTGTCGTGAGCATCTCCGTATAGAGCCGCGCGCGCCGCGACATTGTTCGGTGGAAGGCGCGGCAATGACGATCCGTCCAGTCCATCATCGGCGCGACGGAGAAACGAATATCTTGCGGCGTGAGCAGGCTAGCCATCGCGTGGTCCCGTGGCGAGCGTCAGCGACTCGTCCTGCAAAGTGAGTTCTGGCGGATAATAGGGGTCGTCCACCAGGGCTTGCCCCCAACGCGTCATGAAAAAAGTGCGGTCGAGCACCTCCTGCGTTCGTAGCGGGCGCGCCTGTCGCGTAGAGCCTTCCTTATGCATGAGGGCGGGCGCGGCTGCGTAAACGACGGCGTAGCCCGCGGCGCCGGCGCGCAAGCAATAATCGACGTCGTTAAATTCCACGACGAATCGCTCGTCGAAGCCGCTGAGCTTGTCGAAGACGTCGCGGCGAGTGAGCAGACAGGCGCCGGTGACGGCCGAGACAAGCCGCGTGGTCGTCAGCATGGCGTAAGGGCCGGGATCGTCGGCGGCGCGTCCGGCGCCGGCATGGGCGGTGAGGCCGCGAATGCCGAGCGCAATGCCGGCATGCTGCACGGTTCCCTCTTCATACAGCAGTTTCACGCCGACGACGCCGACGCGCGGATCGACGGCCATGGCGACGAGCGGCGCGAGCCAGTCGGGATCGTCCGTTTCGACGTCGTTGTTGAGAAGCGCGATGACGTCGCCATGCGAGGCGCGCACGCCCTCATTGACGAGGCGCGCAAAATTGAACGGTTCGTCGCGGCGCAGGATGACAATGTTTGCGCGCGGGCGCAGGCGTTCGAAAAGCGCAAATGTCTCCGGCTCGACAGAGCCGTTGTCGACGATGACGAGTTCGAGGGCCGGCCAGTTCGCCTTCTCGAACAGCGTCTCGACGGCGGGCGCCAGAAGGTCGGCGCGGTCGCGCGTGGGAATGACAATGCTCACAAGCGGCGTCGCCGAAGGCGCCGCGGCGCCTTGCGCGGCGAAGGGGACGATGCGCGACGGGTCGGGCGCGGGGAGGGCGGGCGGCCTTTGGCGGCGGAAATTGTTCAGGAAATAATGGAGCTTCCGGCCCCAATGATAACGGCGCCCGCAAGGCCGGACGCGCACGGAGATTTGCGCTTCCGGATCCGCGCAGTCGATTTGCGCCGTGAGCGAGGGGTCCATCATCACTTCGTTGAATTGCGTAACGCGCTTCTGCAACCGGAAAGGAAATGCCAGGACGCATTCGCCTGCTGCGTCGAGGAAACGAAAGAACGCCACCACGGGCCGCGCGGGCGCATGGCGGATCATTTCGATCTGGCAAGGTCTTTCGTTGGCCATTGAGCTCATAGCGCCTAAAAGCTGGTCAGCCTCCTTATCAGAGGCTGAGCAGCGTTTCCGCAATTCTTTGCAAGAGTGTGCGCTTGCGCGGCGGGCAGCGTCTCGCGGCGGCCTCGAAGAGGCTGAAATCCGTGGAGACCGTTTCGGAGCGGCGCGCCGTCGTCACGACCTGATAAATATCGGCGTGCGGGCTCACGGTGAGCGCGGAGCGCACGGCTTTCGGGAGCTTGTTCCAGCGCGCGTGGAATTCGGTCACTTCCGGACGGCGCAGCACGATGCGCGCGTCGGTGATGGTCAGTCCGGCGTTCTTGTGAAGCGCCTCGATGTTGGCGAGGCCGAAGAATCGAATATGCGTTTTGTCGAGAAGGCCCTCCTCGCGATATTCGAAATCGTCTTCGTAGAGCAGGCCCAATATGGCGCCGTTGCCAATATAGGGCAGGGAAACGATGATCTCGCCCGTGTCTTTCAGCGCCTTCTTCATCTCCTCGATCGCCGTCCAGGGATCGTAAAGATGTTCGAGCACGTCGGCCGCGATGATGGCGTCGAAACTGCCCTCGGCCGAGAGCGCCTGCGTCCAGCCAGGCGCGTTGAGATCCAGTGAGTAGACACGGTCGGTGTATCGCTTCAGCTTCTCGACCGAAGCGGGGTTGATCTCGGCGGCGACGACGTCGTTGCGCTTGACGAGGAACTGCGTCTGCATGCCGGCGCCGGCGCCCAGTTCCAGGATTTTCTTTCCCGATCCCGCAAGCTCGATCACATAGGCGAGCGCATTGTCGCCTTCGAGGTCGATCTGATATTCGTAATCGTGCAGGACGCCGAGATCGGGCGCCGCCGTGCTCTGCTGCTCATTCATTGCGCATTTCCGGAGGGGCTGGAACCAGAGAATAGTCCGCTGCTCGTGGTCGCGGCAAGGCGTGGCTCGGTCCGTTGATTGCGAAGGTCGATATACGCGATCCGTAATACAGTCAACCATTAGGGCGGGTTGTCGGCGCGTTGGAAAGAAAAGGCGCATTGCTATCGTGGAAGGGTGCTTGCGCCTTATTCTTGTTTTACTGAGTGGTTCGGTTCGTAAACGTGATCGTGAGATGGGTATGCTTGTCGAACAAAACGAAGCGCTCGAAATCGACGCCTATCTGGCCGATCTGACGCGTTTGGAACATGCTGAGGAGGAAGGCGCTTCTCCGCTCAGCCGGCGGATCAAGCAATTGCAGAAGCTCGCCCGTCTGCGGGCGATGGAGCTTTACTGGACGACGTCGCGCTTTCTGCGGCAATCGGAAGCGGCGCTTTTTCCGGACCATGTCGAACGACGCAACCGCGTCCCGGCCTGGAAAAAGACGGACGCGCCAACTTTGGCGCCGGAATCCCTGCCTGCGGGGCGGCCCCGTCTGCTGCTCGACATGACGAGCACGCTGCGCTCGGGCAAGAGGACGGGCATTCAGCGCGTCGTGCGCGAGATCGCCCGCAATGGCTGGCTGATGGGGGCGGGGCTGCCGGTCGCGATCCATAATGGGCAGCTCTTTACCTATTACAGCCATCCGACGCTTCCGGAGACCATCGAGATCGAGGACGACGATGTCTTTCTGATGCTCGACGCCAGCTGGAACCACACGGAGGAATATCTGCCGATCCTCGACCGGGTGAAGGCGAAAGGCGGCCGAAACATCGTCTGCCTCTACGACATTCTCCCGCTGATCTACCCGGCGGCCTTCCCGCCGGCGCTGACCCAGCGCTTCGAGGAATGGCTCTCGCGCATCGTGCTTCGGAGCGACGGCGTAATCGCGGACTCTCGGGCCGCCGCCGAGAGTCTGCGCGATTATCTCGAAGCGAACGGCCGCACAAAGCACGGCCTGCCGCTCGGCTGGTGGCGCCTCGGCGCGGATTTCTCCGGAGCGGCGACGGGTGAAGCCTCCGAGCGCGCCAAGAGCATTGCGGGCGGGAAGCCTTACTTTCTGAGCGTCGGCACGATCGAGCCGCGCAAGGGATATCCCGTCGTGCTGGACGCGCTCGACAAGCTCTGGGGCGAGGGCGCCGACCCGACCTATGTCATGGTCGGCGGCAAGGGCTGGGGCATGCGCCAATTCGAGCGGCGCGTGAAGCGCCATTCCGAATTCGGCAAGCGTCTTTTCTGGCTCGATCGCGCGGGCGACGCCGACCTTGCGCTGCTCTACCGCAACGCGCGGGCGCTCGTGCTTGCGTCCGTCGCCGAAGGCTTCGGACTGCCGATCGTCGAGGCGGCGAATTACGGCGCGCCGGTCATCGCGACGGACATCGCCGTGTTTCGCGAGGTTGCGGGCGAGAGCGCGCGCTATTTCCATCTGCTCGACAGTGAGAGCCTCGCCGAGCGCATGAGGGAAGCGCTTGCTGAAAAGCCGTCGCCGCCCAGGGTGGCGCCGACGAGCTGGCGCGAATCCGCCTCGCAGCTTCTGCATATGGCGCGCGAGAGCGGCTTTCAGACTCGGCTGGACTGATGCGCGCGGACGACGGTCAGAACGGGTGGTACTGAAAGAGCCAGGTCTCCGTGAGAACCTTCTCGCCATTCCTCAGTGAGAGCCTCATCTCGACTGGGTCGGCGCCGTCGACCGTGAGATCGAATTGCGCGCGCCAATGGCCCGGCACGCCGTCGAACACCGCTTCGGTGTAGATGTAGGAGAAGCTTCCGCGCGAGGCCCAGAGCACGGGCTCGGGCTTCACGCCGTAAGGAAGCTTCGCAAGCGGCTCGCCAAGAAACTCAACCATGAATTTTCGCACGCCCTTGGGGCGCGGCTTGCCGGGTTGGCCGCCATTGCCCAGCCGCGTGGCGACGCAGCGCGCGAGAGGCGTCGGATAGGGTTCGTCCGCGAGCCAATGCAGGCGGTACGAGAACTCGAATTCCGATCCCGGAACCGCCTTCTTCTCTGGAACCCACATGCAAACGATGTTGTCGTGAATTTCGTCGTCCGTCGGAATTTCGACGAGATGCACCGCGCCCTTGCCCCAATCGCCCTTGGGCTCGACCCACACGCTCGGACGCCGGTCGTAGAAGACATTGTCCAGATAGTGGTCGTAATTGCGGTCGCGCTGCATCAGGCCAAAGCCTTTAGGATTCACGTCGAAGAAGGCGGACGCCGTCACCCGCTCGGGATCATTGAGCGGACGCCACAGACGCTCGCCCGACCCCGTCCACATGGAGAGCCCATCCGAGTCGTGCACCTCCGGCCGCCAGTCGATCGCGGTGGGCTTTGCGGTTTCGGAAAACCAATACATCGAGGTGAGCGGCGCGACGCCGAAGCGGGTGAAGGAGCCGCGCAGATAGAGCGCGCAGTCGATGTCCATGACGACGCCCTTGCCGCGCGTCATCAGGAATTTGTATGCGCCCGTTATCGAGGGGCCTTCGAGCAGGGCGTGCAACACGACGCCGTCATTCGTCTCGGGCCCGACATAGATCTGCGTGAAGTCGGGAAACTCTTCATTGGCGCCCGCCTGCCAGGTGTCGAGGGCGACGCCACGCGCCGACATGCCGTATTGCCGTAGTTCGCCGATGGCGCGGAAATAGGAAGCCCCGAGAAAAGCGACCCAGTCATTTCGTTTCCAGTCGAGCGGGCCGTCTTTCGATTCCTGAACGCGAAAGCCGGCGAAGCCCGCGCCGGCCGGCAGCTTACGCGCAATGGAATTTTCCGGCATGTTGAAATAGCTGGTGTCGTAAAGCACCTCGCGCGCCTCGCCGCTTTCGACGGCGAATATGCGGATGGCTCTCTTGAAGAACATGCCGAGATGGAAAAACTCGATCGGAAAGCGCTCTTTCGTGTCTGCGAAGAGCGCATGATCGGTGTTGTAGGTGATGTGGCCCCACTTCTCGTAGTCGATCTGCGAGGTGATGTCGGGGGAGGGGATGTTGGGCTGGCGATAGGGCTCCTTGGCGAGCCTTTTCGCCTCCTGCTTCAGCGTCTCGAAGGAGAAAGGCCGGGCCTCGCCGAGCCGGACATTGGAGATGCGCGACGGCTGAGCCTGGAGCGGCCCTGCGACGGCGGCGCCGAGAGCGCTCGTCGCGACTTTAAGAAAGGAACGACGGTCCTGCTTCTCGATCATCCAAACACGCCCCCTAGCGAAATCCTGTCAAAAACCCGCCCGAAGGCAAGCTTGGCAGGACTCCCGGAGCGTTTTGGGACGTGCGAAGTTTAGCCGCGGATGGGCTCGTTCCGGATCGCGGTCTTCATGAAGAAATAGAGCCCGACGAGGCCGAAGAGCGCGAAGACGGCCTCGATCGCATGGCTGATCATCGGGTCGAGCTGGAAGAGGCCGCCGAGCGCCCAGCCGGCCGCCCAGGACGCGCCGACAAGCTCCGTTCCCACAAGGATCGCGACGGCGACCAGCGTGGAAAGGTGCAGGACGTTGATCGGCTTCTGGCTCATGGCGCGGTCTCGAGCTATCGCAAAGGAAATGCGGCCAGGCCGCGTTTCGCTAAGGGTTTGCTATCGCAATGGGCGCGGCAAGGCAAGGGCGGGATCCTTCTACTGGGTCAGGCGCGCCGATTGCACCGCCTGGCGGAACATGTCCTGCATCGCCGCGGCGATATCGGCCGGCCCGTCCGCCTTGTGATAGAAGCCGGGCGTGGCGCAGGCCTGCATGGCGGCGTCCAGATTCGGCACGGCGTCATTGACCTTGTAGGCCTCGGAATTCGCATAGTTGGTCGGATTCGGGAAGGCCGGGTAGGGGATCTGGAGAACCGAGACCGTCACGCCCCGGGCCTTCAACGCCGTGCATTTGGCGGGGTCCATGGCGCGGATGGAGACGGTCTGGCCGGGCGGCGTCGGATATTTGGTGACGCCCGGCCAGGCGCCGGTGGAGGTGTCATACCACTGGCTGTCCTCCATGCCGTCGGAGACGAAGAACACGAAAGGCTGCCCCTTGGTCGCGCCGGAGCCGTCGCCCACCGTTTTGATCTTTGCGCTGATCTCGTCAAAGACCTTGTGAAGATGAGAGCCGCCGGCGCCCATCGTCACCGTGTCGGCCGGGATGTTCGGATTGGCCTTGTAATAGGGATTGAGGTCGCGCGCGAAAACCTTGTCGTCGCCGCCGTCGAGCAGCTTGCCGAAATCGGTCATCTGCGTCGCGGGATTGTAATTGATCGCGGTCGCGACCGAATATTGGCCGCCCATCAGATCGTCGGTGAGATCGACGAAGGAATTGACGTGGGTGACGAAGGGATAGACCCCCATGCGGAACTGCTTGGGCAGCGTCGCCGTGTCCTGCGCGGTCTTCATGAGCTGCGCGATCGCCGCGCCGACGGCGTCGACGCGGAGCTGGATATTGTTCGTGCGCGCGTAACCGTAGCTTTTCGACCAGGGGAAGTGGCAGGCGAACATGCAGCCGTCGCCGTTGGTCTGCTTGCCGTCCGGGCTCGCTGCGGCGAGCTGGTTCTGGCCGGCGATGGTCGAGGGCAGGCCCATTGACGCGGAGACGTCCACCAGCATGTAGAAGTCCAGAAACTTCGCCATGGTGAGCTGCGCACCGGCGGCGCCATTGTAGTTCATGACCTTGATGCCGGCGATCTTGCCGAAATTGGACGGCATCGCGGCGTTGTAGGCGACCTGCGCGGTGACGTTCTGGCCGACAATGCTCACATTGAAGGTCGGCTTGCCAATGAGGTCGGAGGCGCGCTTGCCGGCTTGGGCGTAGAAGGACTTTTCCGCCTGCGCTAGCGCGTCGGAGATCGCCTGCGGCTTCGGATTGGGGTTTGTCGCGGAGAGGGTCGCGATCGTGTTCTGCGCGGTCTTGATCGCCGCAAGCGCCGAGGCGTCGGCGGAGGCGTCGAGACGCGCCTTGGCGGTCTGCAGAATGGCGTAATCCGCCGCGAGGCCCGAGGCCAGCACCAGCGGGACGATGGCGAGGCCCATCACGACGGCGACGCCGCCCTTCTCGTCTTTCGTGAACTGCGTGGTTTTCGAAAGTTGACGCATGGTGACGCTCGTTATGCGCAAGTGGTGACGAAGGAGTCGCCGCCGGCGACCGAATAAGGGAGCTTGCTCACATAGCGCGGCTGCAGATAACTTGAGCGTTTGATCGTGAGCGGGCCGAATATCTTCGAGGCGAAGAGCGGCTGGTAGGCGAAGGTGAGGTCGACGACGATGACGGGGTTCGGGCCGTAAAGGTCGGACGGCAGAGAGGTCTTGCTCGGCGTCATGCTGTCCGCGACCGGCGTCATCACGGTGTTGCAGGGACGGCGATCCGAGCCGCCGCTCCATGAGACCTTCGCCTGATAAGTGCAGGCGGAGACGCAGCCGGGAACCGTCGGCGTGAAGCCGACCGTGCTCATGCCGACCTTGACCATGCTGTCCCATTGCTGCTTCAGGCGGGAGCCGTCCTGCAGGGCGCGCGGGAACAGGACCATCACCGAGTCCTGCGCATATTTCATGTCGGCGGGTTCGACCTTCTGCGATTGCGACAGCATCTGCGCGATCGAGTTGGCAGTCACTTCGAGCTGGCGGGTCGCCCAGGCATAGCGATCGAGTTCGACGAAGCCCAGCAGCATCAGGCCGAGCACGGGAAGGGCGAGGCCGAATTCGACGGCGACGAAGCCGTTCGTGTCGCGACGGAGATTCTTTTTCATCTGCGTCTCTCCTTCAGCAGCCGGCGTAATTGACGGGGAAGGGCTCGTTCTTGAACGTCGCGGTCGAGGTGACGAGGCGCGTCTTGCGGCCCTTGTAGGTCGTGTAGTTCGGAAAGAGCGCCGCCGTCGTCAGGATCGGCGTCGGATAGACGGCGCGGATCACGACATACTTCTTGGCGCCGCCGATGCAGTAGGCGTTCTGCGTATTGTCGAGCGCGGGCGGCTTGAGGCCGCTTTTGTCGGGCTTGACGTAATTGGCGTAGGGCGTCGACGCGGGCGCTGCGCCGCCGGCGGGCGCGTCGAAATCCTGCACGTCCACATAGATGTCGTTGCAGCTCATGATGGCCGGGAGCTTCGGGCAGAGGATGTTGGCGCGGAACTGCGCGGCGCTGAGCGGCTTTCCGCCGACCTGCTGGCTCTGGACCGAGCCGGTCATGATCTCGCGGGCCGTCTGCTGGATGACGGCGTCGAGGCGCGACTGCGCGAAGTTGCCATAGCTGTATTCCAGGATGGCGACGATCAGCAGCAGGAAGGGGAGGGCGATGAGGCCGAATTCGACGGCCGCGAAGCCGCGGCGATCGTGAACGAAATCAGCGCAATTCTCCGCTTTCGCGGGGGCGCCCCGAGAAGAGGATTTGTTAACGCGTTCGGTCATTTTTCGCTCTCGCTTGATGGCCGGGATCGCGGGCGGTTGCAGCGCGTTCCCTGGAATTCCGGGCGTTTCCGGCTCTTTTCGAGCCCGCCTCTGATGCGCGAGAGTGTTAGCGTTTCCTTAACGAATCCTTGTTCCGATCTTCTAAACATTCAGACAATTGCAACTAGTTTTGAAACATCCCCTCTTAACGTTAAGTTCACCCTTAGGAGATGCGCGAATCTCGTGGGGATTTCAGGGACCTGGGTAAGGATTTTTCCCAGCGCGAAAATTCTGGGGAAAGCTTGGACGCGGGCAATCGTTTACGGCCAAAAAAGCAAAAAACGCCGGCGCTTGCACGACGGCGTTTCGCTTTGAGCGGTTGCTCGGCTGATCTTTCTTAGAACGGGATGTCGTCGTCGAGCTGGTCGGACAGACGGCCGCCGCCGGAGGCGGGGGAGGGGCGGCGCTCGACCGGCGCGCGCTCCATCGGCGAAGAGCGCCCGAAAGAGCCGCCGCCGCTCTGATAGCCGCCGCCTTCGAAATCGCCCTCGCCGCGACCGCCGCCCTTGCTGTCGAGCAGGGTCAGTTCGCCGCGAAAGCGCGGCACGACGACTTCCGTCACCTTGCGCTGATTGCCGTCCTTGTCCGTATATTCGCGGGTCTGGAGCTGGCCCTCGACATAGATCTTGGCGCCCTTGCGGCAATATTGCTCGGCGATCTTGCCCAGCGCCTCATTGAAGATCTGGACGTTGTGCCACTCGGTGCGGTCCTTGCGCTCGCCCGTATTCTTGTCGCGCCAGGACTCGGTGGTGGCGAGCGAGAAGGAGACGACCCGGTCGCCCGACGGAAAGGTCCGCACTTCCGGATCGCGGCCGAGATTGCCGACCAGAATGACCTTGTTGACGCTACCCGCCATGTCTCTCTCCACTCGATTGCGCGGGGCACTCTAACGCCATCCCGCCCCCCGACGACGCCCCGGAAGGGCTTGTCCACAGATGATGCGGGCGCGGCCGGGCTTATGTTCCTTTTTTGTTCTAGCATCCGGCGTGAGGCCGCGCAAGTTTTCCGCGGGAACGGCTAAGCCGCCTCGCCGCCAGCCGCCCCCGAAAGCCCCGCCTTCAGCTTCTCGCGATCGAGTTCGCCTTCCCAGGCGGAGACGACGATCGTCGCCACGCCGTTGCCGATGAAGTTCGTCAGCGCGCGGCATTCGCTCATGAACTTGTCGATGCCGAGCACGAAGGACATGCCCGGCGCGAGCGCCGGATCGACGGCGGTGAGCGTTGCGGCAAGCGTGATGAAGCCGGCGCCCGTCACGCCGCTCGCGCCCTTGGAGGTCAGCATCGCAACAACGAGGATCGTCGCCTGATGGGTGGCGTCCAGCTCGGACCCCATCGCCCGGGCGATGAAGAGCGTCGTGAGCGTCATGTAGATATTGGTGCCGTCGAGATTGAAGCTGTAGCCCGTGGGCACGACGAGGCCGACGACGGATTTCGAGCAGCCGAGGCGCTGGAGCTTCTCCATCAGCGCCGGCAGGGCGCTCTCCGAGGACGAGGTGCCGAGCACGACGAGCAACTCGTCCTTCAGATATGCGAGAAAGCGAAAGATGTTGAACCCCGTCGCCGCCGCGATGGAGCCGAGCACGATCGCGACGAAAAGCCCCGAGGTGAGATAGAAGGCGCCGATGAGGCCGCCGAGCGAGAGCAGGGCCGCCGAGCCATATTTGCCGACCGTATAGGCCATGGCCCCGAAGGCGCCGATGGGCGCGGCCTTCATCACAATGCCGATGAGCGCGAACATGGCGTGGCCGGCGTCCTCCACCCATTGCCGCATGGGCCGGCCTTTTTCTCCGAGGCCCAGCAGCGCGAAACCGAAGAGCAAGGAAAAGAGCAGCACCTGCAGAATGTCGCCCTTCGCGAAGGCGCCGACTGCGCTGTCCGGGATGATGTCGAGCAGGAAATCCACGCCGCTGCGATGTGCGGCCGCGTCCGTATATTTGGCGATGGCGGCGGCATCCGCCTTGCCAGCGAAATCGCCGCCGAGCTTGAGGACATTGCCGACCAGGAGGCCGATGGCGAGCGCGAACGTGGAGACGATCTCAAAATAGATGAGCGCTTTGACGCCCACGCGGCCGACTTTCTTGGCGTCCTCGATATGCGCGACTCCCGAAACCACCGTGCAGAAAATGATCGGTCCGATCGCCATCTTGATGAGCTTCACGAAGCCGTCGCCTAGCGCCTTCACCCAATCCGCGGCGGCGAGATGCGGCGCGAGATAGCCGAACACGGCCCCGAGCGCGATGGCGATGAGAACCTGCACATAGAGCAGGTGGTGGAGTGGCTTCCGGGCGGCGCTCATGGTCAAGGTGGTAGACCCGGGCGTGACAGGGCGCAACCGGCGGCGCTGCATTGTCCGCAAGCGCGGCCGTGGGTAACATCGCTTGCAACTCACCGGGAGAGGCGCATGAGCGCGGGCGAAAAGGATACTTTATTCGGCCAGGTCCATCAGGGCGGATCGTTCCTCGGGGGCGGGGGGCTCTCGCCGCTCGCGCAGAACAGGCCGGCGCCCCCGCAGCAGACCCAGCTCGAGCCCGCGGGCGATGGCGTCGCCTTCGAGATCAAGGGCCATGAGCTGCAATTCCTCGAGGTCGATCTGCGACCCGGCGAGGCGATGATCGCCGAGGCGGGGCAGATGATGTTCAAGGACGCCGCCGTCTCCATGGAGACGATCTTCGGCGACGGCAGCGAGCCGCAGAATACCGGCTTCTTCGGCAAGCTGCTCGGCGGCGCCAAGCGCGTGCTTTCGGGCGCGACGCTGTTCATGACGCGCTTCGCCAATATGGGCGGCGGGACGGCGCGCGTCGCATTTTCCGCGCCCTATCCGGGCAAGATCCTGGCGCTGCGGCTCGACCGTTATGGCGGCGAGCTCTTCTGCCAGCGCGAGACATTTCTGGCCGCGACGCAGGGCGTGAAGATCGACATCGCCTTTCAGAAGAAGATCATGACCGGCCTCTTCGGTGGCGAGGGGTTCATCATGCAGCGCCTCGCCGGCCATCCACGTCGCGCGGCGCGCGCGAACACAACCTCAAAAACGTCGACATCGGCACATGGCGAGCAGCAGCAAGAAATCCGCGCAGGCCGCGCGACGCGCTCCGCGGCGCGTCGTGTTCACGCGCGATTCGTTGTTCACGGGGTCCGGCAAGTCGTCGCTCGCCTTCGATACGATCTACGCCGAAGGCCAGCGCCGCTATGTCGAAAGTCGCTCTCGGCCTATGCCCGCCAGTTCCTGGAGATGATGCAGAAGCCCGACGTCGATCAGATCGACGGCCTGTCGCCGGCCATCTCCATCGAGCAGAAGACGACCTCGAAGAACCCGCGCTCGACCGTCGGCACGGTGACGGAGATCTACGACTATATGCGCCTGCTGTGGGCGCGCGTCGGCGTTCCTTATTCGCCCGCGACCGGCCTGCCGATCGAGAGCCAGACGGTCTCGCAGATGGTCGACCGCGTGCTGGCGCTGCCGGAAGGCACGCGCCTCTATCTGCTCGCGCCGGTCGTGCGCGGCCGCAAGGGCGAATACCGCAAGGAGATCGCCGAATGGCACGCGGCGCGGCTATCAGCGCCTCAAGATCGACGGCACCGTCTACGAGATCGCCGACGCGCCGCGCTCGACAAGAAATTGAAGCACGACATCGACGTCGTGGTCGATCGCATCGTCGTGCGCAAGGACATCGGCGCCCGCCTCGCCGACAGTTTCGAGACGGCGCTGGAATTGTCGGGCGGGCTGGCGGTCGCCGAATACGTCGACGCCAAGCCGCTGCCGGAGCTGGCGCTCGCGCAGGCTTCGGCCAATGTCTCCACGCATTACGCGCCGGGCCACATCGTTTTCTCGTCCAAATTCGCCTGTCCCGTGTCCGGCTTCACCATTCCCGAGATCGAGCCGCGGCTTTTCTCCTTCAACAATCCCTTCGGCGCCTGTCCAACCTGCGGCGGCATTGGCTGCGAGCAGAAAGTCGACGCCGATCTCGTCGTGCCGAACCCTAAGACGACGTTGCGCAAGGGCGCTGGATCGCCCTGGGCGAAATCCTCCTCGCCCTATTACATGCAGACGCTCGAAGCCTGGCGAAGCACTACAAGTTCAAGCTCGATACGCCGTGGGAGGACTTGCCCGAGAAGGCCAAGAACGTCATTCTCTTCGGTTCGGGCAGCGAGGAAATCAAATTCTCCTATGACGACGGGTTTCGTGCCTATGACGTGAAGAAGCCCTTCGAAGGCGTCGTGATCAATCTCGAACGCCGCTACCTCGAGACCGACAGCGAATGGGCGCGCGAGGAAATCGGGCGCTATATGTCGGCGACGCCCTGTCTCGCCTGCGAAGGCTTCCGCCTGAAACCGGAAGCGCTCGCGGTGAAGATCGCCGCGAGGCACATTGGCGAGTCTCTGCGAATCTCTCGTGCGGCCGCCGCGTCTGGTTCGGCGAGATCCCGAAAACCTTCACGGCAAGCGCAAGAAGAAGAACGAGATCGCCTATCGCATCCTGAAGGAGATACGCGACCGCCTGAAACCTTAAATCGACGTGGGCCTCGATTATCTGACGCTTTCGCGCTCCTCGGGCACGCTGTCCGGCGGCGAAAGCCAGCGCATCCGTCTGGCCTCGCAGATCGGCTCCGGCCTGACCGGCGTGCTCTACGTGCTCGACGAGCCCTCGATCGGCCTGCATCAGCGCGACAACGACCGCCTGCTCGAAACGCTGAAGCACCTGCGCGACTCGGCAACAGCGTCATCGTCGTCGAGCATGACGAGGACGCGATCCTTGCCGCCGATTACGTCGTCGACATCGGCCCCGGCGCCGGCATTCATGGCGGCAAGATCATCGCGCAAGGCACGCCGCAAGAGATCATGGACGCGCCCCAAAGCATCACCGGCGAATACCTGTCCGGCGTCTGCTTTGTCCCAACGCCGAAAAACCGCCGCGCGCCCGACCCGAAACGCATGCTCACCGTCACCGGCGCGCGCGGCAACAATCTGAAGAACGTCGACGCGCAAATTCCGCTCGGCCTCTTCACTTGCATCACGGGCGTCTCCGGCGGCGGCAAGTCGACGCTCGTGATCGAGACGCTCTACAAGGCCGTCGCGCGCAAGCTGAACAACGCCAAGGAGCACCCCGGCGAGCACGACAAGATCGAAGGGCTGGAGCACTATCGACAAGATCATCGACATCGACCAGTCGCCGATCGGCCGCACGCCGCGCTCGAACCCCGCGACCTACACCGGCGCCTTCACGCCGATCCGCGAATGGTTCGCGGGCCTGCCCGAAGCCAAAGGCGCGCGGCTATGCGCCGGGGCGCTTCTCCTTCAACGTGAAGGGCGGCCGCTGCGAGGCCTGCCAGGGCGACGGCGTCATCAAGATCGAGATGCACTTCCTGCCCGACGTCTACGTCACCTGCGACGTCTGCAAGGGCAAGCGCTACGACCGCGAGACGCTGGAAGTGTCACCTTCAAGGAGAAGTCGATCGCCGACGTGCTCGACATGACGGTCGAGGAAGGCGCCGAGTTCTTCAAGGCCGTGCCGTCGATCCGCGACAAGCTCGAAACGCTGGCGCGCGTCGGCCTCGGCTACATCCATGTCGGCCAGCAGGCGACGACGCTCTCGGGCGGCGAGGCGCAGCGCATCAAGCTCGCCAAGGAACTCGCGCGCCGCGCCACCGGCCGCACGCTCTACATTTTGGACGAGCCGACGACGGGCCTGCATTTCCACGACGTCGCCAAGCTCTGGAGGTGCTGCACGAGCTGGCGGACGCAGGGCAACAGCGTCGTCGTCATCGAGCACAATCTCGAAGTCATCAAGACCGCCGACTGGATCATCGACCTCGGCCCCGAAGGCGGCGACGGCGGCGGCGACCATCGTGAACGCGACGGACACGACCATCAGCGTGAAGGCGACGACCGTCGCGCCATATGAGCCGCGCGAGAAGGACAGGAACATGCCGAGGAAGATGATCAGCAGCATCGTTCCCGTGAGAAGAATGCTCTTCGCGCGCCCGAGCATGAGGCTGTGCGCCAGATAGATGATGGGTAATACGAGGAAGGAGCCGAGAACGTTCGGATCCTTGAAGGTGCCCGATGCGCGGCCCGCATGCAGGAAGACGCCCTCGCCAAGCCCCGCGACGTTGAGATAGCCCAGAATGCCGGTGAAAGCGGCGATGAGCGAGCCGGCGACATAGGCGTTAAGGCACAACTCGACGCGATGTGTCGTGCGGTTGCCCATGAAGAGCGCATAGAACAGCGCGGTCAGCACCAGATAGGCCGACTGATATTGGTAGAGCGAGGAGTCCGGGCTGTCCCAATAGGGAATGAGCGCCAGGAAGCCCATGAAATTGAACGCCAGAATCAACGTGCCGAAGACGAGAAAGCTTCGGCTGATCGAGAAGCCGCCGAGGAACCATAGCGGCATCGCGATGAGAGAGGCGAAGTCGTAGGGCGACGGCTCGATGATGGCGATGGCGCCCATGGAGACGAAAAGAAAGACTGTCGCGTCGACGAGGCGCTGATAGCGGAAGACGAGCCCGCGGGGCTCGCTCGGCGCCTGAGCGATATCTGTCATCGACCGTGGCCCCGGGCGGCTATGGCGTCCCGATAGCCTTGCAGAACTTGTCCGGCCATATGCGAGACGGAGAAGCGGGATGCGACATGATCCGCAAGCGCCCGCGCCTTGCGCTCGCGCTCTTCCGGAGTCTCGGCGAGGATGCGCTCGAGCGCCTCCGCGAGAAGGCTCGGACCGTTCGGTTCGATCAGGCGGTCCGAATAGGGTCCGAAAATCTCAGCCATCCCCCCCACATTCGTGGCGACGAGCGGAATGCGCGCGCCCGCGGCTTCGAGGACGATATAGGGCAGGGACTCAAAGCGGCTCGGCACGACCATCGCCTTGCCGAGCGCGAAGGCTTCGCGCGCAGGGCGAGGCGGCTTGAAGGAGACCTGCCCTGATACGCCCGCCTGTTCGGCGCGCGCCGCGAGCATGTCGCGATCCGGGCCGTCGCCAATGAGCGTGACGCTCGGGGCGAGGCCGCGGTGCCTCAGCAGCGCTATTGCGTCGATGAGCGTATCGACCCCTTTGGCGTCGCGAAATTCGCCGACGAAGAGAAGGTCGGCGGCGTCCACTTGCGGTTCCACGGGCGCAAATTCGCTTTCCGCGATGCCATTGGGGATGACGCGCGCAAGACCCTTGGGCTTGCCCACAAAGGTCTCGAAGCGGTCGGCGATGAAGGCGCTTTCAAACAGCAGCGCATCGGTGCGCGCGGCGAGCAGGGACTCCATCGTCATGAAGACGCGGTGGGCCATCGAGCCGGGCTCGTAATTCAGACTCCCGCCATGCGGCGTATAAATCCGCACCGGGCTCTTTGCGCCCGTGAGGAGCCGCGATGCCGCTGATGGCCGCGCGCGATTTGCGCGCGCGTGAGATCGGTGACGTGACGGAATAGACCGCCGACGGGCGCGCGAAGCACATGCAGGATGCGCAGCGGCGCGTCGCGAGATTCAGCGGATTGCAGCACCGGGTTTTCCCTTGTTCCTCTGCTGAATCAGGCGCCGCAGAGCAGAGTCGAGCCGTTCTCCCTCACGCTGAAGTTACTGAGATTTTGGTTAAAAATGCGTGAGCGGCGACCGCTTTGCGGACGCCGCTCACGCATCTTCCCTTGCCGGGCTTCGTCAGTTGCGGACGGGAGCCGGCTTGGCGTCGGCCTCCGGCGCGTCTGGCTCTCCAGCCGCTGGCTCCGCCGTCTCGTCGGCGCTCGCGCGCTTCTTGCCGGCTTCGATGATGTCGCGCTCCGGACGCGGCAGCACCGGCCCTTCGGGGAAGACGAAGCCGAGCTTCTTCTCGCCCTTGTCGTCGCCGACCACCACGACGCGCACAGCGCCGCCATTCTTCAGGCGCCCGAAGAGAACCTCGTCGGCCAGCGGGGTCTTGATGTGCTGGTGGATGACGCGCGCCATCGGCCGCGCGCCCATCGCCTCGTCGTAGCCGTGCTCGACAAGCCACCCGCGCGCCTCGTCGGTGAGCTCGATCGTGACGTTGCGGTCGGCGAGCTGCGCCTCGAGCTGCATGACGAACTTGTCGACGACCTGCGCGATGACGTCCGCCGGCAGATGGCCGAAGGGCACGATCGCGTCGAGACGGTTGCGGAACTCCGGCGCGAAGAGGCGGTTGATCGCCTCGCTGTCGTCGAGATCCGCGCGCGTGCGGGTGAAGCCGATCGGCGTCCGGGCGAGATCCTGCGCGCCAGCATTCGTCGTCATGATCAGGATGACGTTGCGGAAGTCGACCGTCTTGCCGTTGTGGTCCGTGAGCTTGCCGTGATCCATCACCTGCAACAGGATGTTGAAGAGATCTGGATGCGCCTTCTCGATTTCGTCGAGCAGCAGCACGCAATGCGGATGCTGGTCGATCGCCATCGGTCAGCAGGCCGCCCTGGTCGAAGCCGACATAGCCGGGAGGCGCGCCGATCAGACGGCTCACCGTGTGGCGCTCCATATATTCCGACATGTCGAAGCGCACGAGCTCGATGCCGAGCGACGTCGCGAGCTGCGCGCCGCCTCCGTCTTGCCGACGCCGGTCGGGCCGGAGAACAGATAGCAGCCGATCGGCTTCTCGGGATCGCGCAGGCCGGCGCGGGCGAGCTTGATCGCGCTCGAAGAGCGCCGATCGCCTTGTCCTGACCATAGACGACGCGGCGCAGCGTCTCGTCGAGATGGGCGAGCACTTCGGCGTCGTCCTTCGAGACGGTCTTGGCGGGATGCGCGCCATCGTCGCGATGGTCGCCTCGATCTCCTTGAGGCCGATGGTCTTCTTGCGCTTGTTTCCGGCAGCAGCATCTGCGCCGCGCCGTCTCGTCGATCACGTCGATCGCCTTGTCGGGCAGCTTCCGATCGTGGATGTAGCGCGCCGACAGCTCCACCGCCGCCTTGATGGCTTCGTTGGTGTAGCGGATCTTGTGGAAATCCTCGAAGTAAGGCTTCAGACCCTTGATGATCTCGATCGCGTCGGGGACGACGGTTCGTTCACGTCGATCTTCTGGAAACGGCGGACCAGCGCGCGGTCCTTCTCGAAATACTGCCGATACTCCTTGTAGGTGGTCGAGCCGATGCAGCGCAGCGCGCCCTGCGCAACGCGGGCTTCAGCAGGTTCGAGGCGTCCATCGCGCCGCCCGAGGTCGCGCCCGCGCCGATGACGGTATGGATCTCGTCGATGAACAGGATCGCGTTCTTGTGGTTCTCGATCTCCTTCACGACCTGCTTGAGTCGCTCTTCGAAATCGCCGCGATAGCGCGTGCCGGCAAGCAGCGCGCCCATGTCGAGCGCGAAGATCGTCGCGCCGATGAGCACGTCCGGCACCTCGCCCTGCGTGATCTTGCGCGCCAGGCCCTCGGCGATCGCCGTCTTGCCGACGCCGGGATCGCCCGACGAGCAGCGGATTGTTCTTCTGGCGGCGGCAGAGCACCTGGATCGTGCGCAGGACCTCCGCTCGCGGCCGATCAGCGGGTCGATGCGGCCGTCGCGCGCCTTCTTGTTGAGATTGACGCAATAGGCCTCGAGCGCGCCTTCCTTCTTGCGGCTTTCGCCGTCGCGGCCCTCGCGTCCTTCGGCCCGGTCGCTCTCATCCTCCACGCCGCGCGGCGAGCGGGTCTGATCGGAAAGGCCGGGGCGCTTGGCGATGCCGTGGCTGATGTAGTTGACCGCGTCGTAGCGCGTCATTTCCTGCTCTTGCAGGAAATAGACGGCGTGGCTCTCACGCTCGGCAAAGAGCGCGACCAGAACGTTGGCGCCGCTGACATCCTCGCGCCCCGAGGACTGCACGCTGATGATGGCGCGCTGGACGACGCGCTGGAAGCCGGCGGTCGGCTTGCACTCGTCTGCGTCCTCGTTGACGAGATTGTCGAGTTCGCGGTCGATATAGTCGCGAAGGTTCTTGGCCAGCAGCTCGAGATCGACTGAACAGGCCCGCAGCACCGCGGAGGCGTCGGCGTCCTCGATCAGGCTGAGCAGCAGGTGTTCGAGCGTTGCATATTCGTGATGACGCTCGCGCGCGGAGGCGAGGGCCCGGTCCAAAGTCTGTTTCAGATTGCGCGAGAACGTCGGCATTCGCTGCGACCCCTATTTCTTCTCCATGATGCACTGCAAGGGATGCTGGTGCTTCCTTGCGAAGTCCATCACCTGGGTGACCTTGGTTTCGGCGACTTCGTATGTGTAGACCCCGCATTCGCCGACGCCGTGATTGTGGACATGCAGCATGATGCGTGTGGCTTCTTCGACAGACTTGTTGAAATACTTACGTAGCACGATCACCACGAATTCCTGGGTGGTGTAATCGTCGTTGAGCAGCAGGACGCGATACATGTTCGGACGGCGCGTCTGTTGACGCGTGCGCGTGATCAGCGCGGTCCCCGAACCCGGGCCGCCATCGCCGGATTTCTTGGGTTCCTTGCCGGCGCGCAAGGGCGACAGCGCGCCGACGTCGCCGGGAACCGCTCCCGAGCGAACCACGCCCATCTGTAAAAGCTCTTGCTGGGTTTTGATGGATGTCAACGCCGCCACGTCGTTCTCGTCCTTGATCCTTTCCATGTAGGTCCCGTGAAAGGTTCTTTCAGGGGCGCATGGAGCAATTTCTTTGCCGCGGCCGCAGGGTCGAGGAAAAAGCGCAGCGACGCGACGCGCCAGTGTTCTGCTTCGCGAGCGCATTGGCAAGGGCCAAGCGACGCCGCTGGTCAGGCAAACACTCACGTGAACCAGATATTTACCATATCAGGATAGAGAAGGGGGCCGTAATCGACAGGCGCAAACAATGTCCGAATTCGACCAAGACCGCATGCCGCCCCGCAATCTTTCGGGGCCCGTCTGGAGCCTTGCGGCCTTTTCGGCCGCCGTTTTCCTATGCAGCGTGCTCGGCGCGAAGATTCTGTCCAAGATGGTGGACCGAGATGATTTGATCGAGTCCGCCTTCGACCGCACCATGGAGGGGATCGCCAAGCGCGCCTCGCAGCAGCCGACCCAGGTCTATTCCGTTGTCCGCAGCGTCGGCGTCGACGGGATGACCACCGCTACGATTCCGCTGCGCGGCCCCGCGCCGGTCTCGCCCTGCGGCGATGACAAGGGTCAAAGCAAAGCCCGAAAATAGGGGCGTACGCCCAAAATTAAGTTTGTCGGGCGGCTCGGCGGGAAAAAATCCCAGAATCCACGTGGGTGGGCTCGCAATTTCATTGACATTTGCCCATTTGTTCTTCAAGCATGCGGCCGTGGCTTTCGCGCGCGCCTCTTTGCGGCGACCGTACGCGAGCCAATCCGTCTTCGCGGCGACGACGGCGCCCTCTCTCTGAAGACATCTTGCGCGCTTCTCGAACGGCTGGCGCGCATCGCCAACCCGCGTCCGTACAGCCGTAACCAGGATAATTGATGACATTCGACGAATTGGGCCTTTCGGAAAAGGTTCTCGCGGCCGTGCAGGCGGCAGGCTACGCTAATCCGACGCCCATCCAGGCCCAGGCCATCCCGCCGGCGCTTCAGGGTCGCGACATTCTGGGCATCGCCCAGACCGGCACCGGCAAGACCGCGGCTTTCACCCTCCCCATGCTGAGCCGCCTCGAACAGGGCCGCGCCCGCGCCCGCGTGCCGAGAACTCTCATCCTGGAGCCCACCCGCGAACTGGCGGCTCAGGTCGAGGAAAGCTTTGTTAAATATGGCGCCAACCACAAGCTGAACGTGGCGCTTCTCATCGGCGGCGTTTCCTTTGGAGATCAGGAAGCCAAGATCATGCGCGGCGCGGACGTGCTGATCGCGACGCCGGGTCGCCTTCTCGATTTCTTCGACCGCGGCAAGCTGCTGCTCACCGGCATCGAGATCCTCGTCATCGACGAAGCGGACCGTATGCTCGACATGGGCTTCATCCCTGACATCGAGCGCGTCTGCAAGCTGGTGCCCTTCACGCGCCAGACGCTCTTCTTCTCCGCGACCATGCCGCCGGAGATCACCCGCCTCACCGAGGCGTTTCTGCACAATCCGGTTCGCGTCGAGGTCGCCCGCGCCTCCACCACGGCTTCCACCATCCGCCAGGCGCTCGTCGCCTCGCATGGCCACGCCGACAAGCGCGAGACGCTGCGCGGCCTCATCCGCAACGCTGAAAATCTCAAGAACGCGATTGTTTTCTGCAATCGGAAGCGGGACGTCGCGATTCTGCACCGCTCGCTGACGAAGCACGGCTTCCCGGCTGGCGCGCTGCATGGCGACATGGACCAGCTCGCGCGCATGGCGTCGCTCGACGCCTTCAAGAATGGCGACGTCGATATTCTGGTCTGCTCGGACGTCGCGGCGCGCGGCCTGGACATTCCGGATGTCAGCCACGTCTTCAATTTCGACGTGCCGACGCACAGCGAGGATTATGTCCACCGCATTGGCCGCACCGGCCGCGCCGGGCGATCGGGCGTCGCGCTGACGATCGTCACCGAAGACGACATGAAATATGTCGATCAGATCCAGAGCCTGATCGGCAAGGCCATCGAATGGGAAGGTCCGACCTTCGACGCGCTGCCGCCGCCTTTGGAGACGACGCGTCCCCACGAGCACCGTCGCGGCGGACGCGGCGAGCGCGCGGAACGCGGCGCCCGTCGCGAGCGCGGCGGAGAGCGTGGCGGCCGCAGGTCCGAGCGTGGCGAACGGGCGGAGCGCAGGCCCGAGCGTGTCGAACGGGTCGAGCATATCGAGGCGGCCGAGGGGCCGGTGGCCATGGGCCGTCCGGCGCATGCGCCCCGTCGTCCCGACGCGGAGCCGGTCCGCCTGCGGTCGACCGACGATCGCCGCCCGCGCCGCCGCCATCACGAGGACGACGGCCCGCCCGTCATCGGGCTTGGCGACCACGTCCCGTCCTTCCTGCTGCGGCCCGTTGTGTTACGGCCCGCGAAGGTCGCGGAAGAATAAGCCGACATGCGCGCCTTCGGGCGCGCTTTTTTTTGCTCTTGCTTATCCTGCAAACGGCGTCATCGCGGCCCGGATCATCTTGGCCTGCTCGGCGAGCTTCTTGTCGTCGGCCATGGTTCCCGGCGGACGCAAAGGCACGCCTTCCCAGCGCGGCAGGAGATGGAAATGCAGGTGGTAGATCACCTGGCCGCCGGCGCTTTCGTTGAACTGATGCAGAGTCAGGCCGTCGGCGTTGAAGGCCTTTTCCAGCGCCTTGGCGACATGCTGCACGCGCTTGATCAATTCGCTCAGCGTCGCAGGAGAAACGTCCAGCAGGTTGCGCGCGGCTTCCTTCGGGATCACCAGCACGTGGCCTTCGGCGCGCGGCATGATGTCCATGATGGCGAGCGTGAGGTCGTCTTCATAAACCTTGTGCGAGGGGATTTCGCCGCGCAGGATCTTGCCGAAGATATTGTTCGGATCATAAGCGACGGACATACTGACACCTCGAAGGCTAACGGCGACCGCAGCGGCCGTTAGTAAAGGCTTTTAGCCGGTTGGGCCAGTCCTTTGCACAAGATTGGCGCCACCGGCCGGCGCATCCCCGGGCGCTTAGTCGAAGCCGCGAATATTCGTCACGCGGAAGGTCGCCGCCGGATAGACGCCGAGGATCTCCACTTCCTTCGAGAAGAAGGCGAGTTCCTCCATCGCCCGCGCGACATGTGGCTGCTCGGGGTGGCCGTCGACGTCGACGAGAAAGCGCGTCGCGGCGAATTCGCCGTCGACCATGTAGCTTTCGATCTTCGTCATGTTGACGCCGTTCGTCGCGAAGCCGCCGAGCGCCTTGTAGAGCGCGGCGGGCACGTTGCGCACGCGGAAGATGAAGGTCGTCATGGTGGAGCCGCTATCCCACGGGCGGCCATTGCGGCGTCTTCGGAGAGCACGATGAACGCGTCGTATTGTGCGCTTCGTCTTCGACGTTTTCGGCCAGCACGTCGAGCCCGTAAATGTCGGCCGCGAGACGCGGGGCAAGGGCCGCCTTGGTCTGATCGTTCCACTCCGCGATTTCACGCGCGGCGCCGGCCGTGTCGCCGGCCGTATGCGCGACGAGGCCGAGATCGCGGATCACGCGGCGGCATTGGCCGAGAGCATGGACATGGCTGTAGACGGCGCGCAGGCTTTCGCGCGTCGCGCCCTTCGGCGCCATCAGGTGAAAATGGATCGGCAGAAAATATTCGCCGACGATATGCAGGCCCGAATGGGGCAGAAAGTGATGAATGTCCGCGACGCGGCCCGCGATCGAGTTTTCGATCGGGATCATGCCGAGCAGCGCACGGCCTTCGGTCACTGCGGCGAATGCGTCCTCGAAGCTCGCGCAGGGGAGGGGCGTCAGGTCGGGATAGGCGTCGCGGCAGGCGATGTCGGAGTTCGCGCCAGGTTCGCCCTGATAGGCGATATATTGCTGTGTCACTGTTTTTCTTGCCCGATGGCGGCGCGCAGCGCCGCGAGGTCGCGCCCGGTATCTACCGATGGACCGGCTTTGTCCAGCACGGCCGCGTCAATACGCATCCCGGCCTCCATCGCGCGAAGCTGCTCCAGCCGTTCCCGCAGCTCGAGTGGGGACGGGGGGAGGGCGGCGTAGCGCTCGAAGCTCGCGCGGCGATAGGCGTAGACGCCCACATGCTTGAAGAGCGGCCCCTCTCCCCAGGGCGCGCGTGCGCGGGTGAAATAAAGCGCGCGCAGGCGTTTGTGAGAGATTTCCGTCCCGACCAGCTTCACAGCGTTCGGATCGTCGAGTTCTTCCGGCCCCGCGGGCGCGGCGAGCGTGCCGATGTCGACGCTGGGCTCCGCGAGGAGATCGAGCGCCGCCCCGAGCGCGCCTTGGGGAAGGGAGGGATTATCGCCTTGCAGGTTGATGATGGCGTCATGCCGGCCGGCGGGATCGAGCAGGCCGAGCGCCTCGGCGATGCGGTCGCTCCCGCAAATATGCGCGCCCGTCGTCATGGCGACGGCGCCACCCGCCGCCCGCACGACGGCGGCGATTTCATCCGAGTCGGTCGCGACCGCCACCGGGCCCAGCCCGGCGGCGGTCGCGTGCGACCATACGTGAAGTATCATCGGGCGCCCGCCAATGTCGGCCAGCGCCTTTCCGGGCAGCCGGGTCGAGCCCAGCCGCGCCGGAATGACGATGATCGGCGCGCGCGGGGCCGCGTCCTTGCTCAATGGCTCAGTAGACGTTGTTGTCTTCCGCCATCCAGCCCTTTTCGGTCTTCACGAAATGAAGCGTGCCTTCGCTGGTGTGAACTTCGCTCTTGGCGAAGGTGCGATCCTCGTCGATGCCGAGGAAGGCGCATTTGCCGCGCTCCTTCTCGTCGCGGCACTTGGCCTCGAAGCCCTCGGGGAACTGGATTTCCGCCTCATACAACAGCTCGAAGGCCTCGACCTTGTCGCGCTTCACGTCGCGGGCGTTGACCTTCTTGAAGGACACGATCTTGGCGTCGACGCCGCTCTTTTCCAGAATGTTGCGCAACACTTTCGCGCCCGTGGCGTCGCCGGGCTGGTGATCGCCGCAGCCGGCCAAAGCGACAGCCGCCGCGAGCCCGATGAACAGGCGCAGATTACGAATAGTCATCTATTTCCTCCGAAGCGTGCGCGCTGGTCGCGCGCATTTTTTCGTCTCTTTAGCGGAAAAGCGCCCGGCCGTCGCGGGAATTCACTTTTGCTATGACGTCATTGTGAAAAAACATATCAGATAGTTGCAATTTTGTGCAGCCGGGGTAACTTGGTGTCCGCCAATCGGATTGCGTATCTGGCGACGGCGAAGGGGGCTAAAAAAGCGCCCACGTCGTAATCAAGCGTTTGATGCGTAAGGGCAGAACTCGAATACCCTGCGGAGTGCTCAGGTCCGCCGCATCTCCTGGGTCCGTGGGGTTGGCCGGCTGACGGTGGTTGGAGTGGCCTCCTTGAAGCCATCGTCAGTCGGCCGCCTTCATCTGATGATGAAGAAGGCGCCGACGCCGCGCGATTTTTCCTAAGCCTGCAAAACCCGCCTCCGACCCTGAAGCGAGAGCCGTCTGATGTTGGGTGCCGAATCTGTGACGCGATTCCTCTCCCGCGTGCGGGAGAAGTCCGCCCCTGCGTCAGCATTGGTCGAGTGAGGGCGCACCCCAAAACAAAAAGGCCCCGCAAAAGCGGAGCCCTTTTTGAAACCAGCCGTAAAGCGAAACCGCCCTACTTGATCTTGGTTTCCTTGAACTCGACATGCTTGCGCACGACCGGGTCGTATTTCTTGAAGACCAGCTTCTCGGTCTTGGTGCGCGCGTTCTTCTTGGTGACGTAGAAGAAGCCCGTGTCCGCCGTGGACAGGAGCTTGATCTTGATCATGGCGGACTTGGCCATTTCGCTCGTTCCGGTTCGTGTGAAAAAACAAAATCGATCCCGCCGCTCCGAGAGTCGGCGGGGGACGAATTGGGGCGCACCATACGTGCGGAGCGCCGGATGTCAAGGCTGTAGCGCTTTCTGCGGGGCGCGGCGGGCCAGAAAGCCATCGACGCCCACCCCAAGCCCGATCCCGATGAGATAAGCCGCGATATTCCAAAACGAAAAATGACGCCCAAGCAAAAGCGCGCCTGCCGTTGTGAGCCGGAAATCGTCGAGCCAGGGCGTGTGGTGGAGCCGGGAGACTTCGACAACCAGGGCGATGACCGCCGAAACGGCCGCGATTCTGTGCGTCGGTCCGCGCAGGAGAAGCGCGACCGCAAAATAGACCATGGTCCCCCAAAGAAGGGACCCGCCATATTTCCAGACGAAGAAGGGCGCGCCGAGATCGAGCGCCCAGCGCCGAAGCGCGAGGCCCGCCGCGATGACGGCGAGGCAGGCGCCGCCCCGCCGCCAGAATCGCGCGCTCACTTTTTCGATTTCCGTCCCCCGCGCGGTCCGGGCTTGAAGGATTTGGGGTTCCTCGGCGGCGTGCGACGCTCGCCGCCGCCCACGACCTCAAAACGCAGCGCGCCAGCGATGGGGGCGGCCTCGACCAAGCGTACTTCTATTATATCCGCCAGACGGTAGCTCACGCCCGAGCGCGACGTGAGCGAGTGGTTCGCCTCGTCATAGGAGTAATATTCGCGCCCCAGCGTCGCGGCGGGCACGAAGCCGTCAGCGCCGGTCTCGATCAGCTTCACGAAGAGCCCCGACCGGGTGACGCCCGAAATGCGCGCGCCGAAACGCGCGCCGATCTGGTCGACGAGATGGTGGGCGATGAGGCGATCCACCGTCTCGCGTTCGGCCGCCATGGCGCGGCGCTCGGCGGCCGAGATGCGCGCGGCGATCTCGGCGAGTTCGCTCACGGGCATTTCGGGCAGGGCGCCTTCGCCGAGCTTCAGGGCGCGGATGAGCGCGCGATGCACGATGAGGTCGGCATAGCGTCGGATCGGCGAGGTGAAATGCGCGTAGCGGCGCAAGTTCAGGCCGAAATGACCGTAATTTTCGTGCGTGTATTCGGCCTGCGCCTGCGTGCGCAGAATGATCTCATTGACGATGTTCTCGTGCTCGAGGCCCTTCACGCGCTCCAGGATCACGTTGAAATGGGCGGGCTTCAGCACCTGCCCCTTGGCGAGCTTCACGCCGATGGTCGAAAGAAATTCGCCGAGCGCCGTCACCTTCTCCTTCGAGGGCTCGTCATGGGCGCGATAGATGAGCTGCTGGCGGTGCTCCTCCAGCGTCTCCGCCGCGGCGACATTGGCGAGGATCATGAATTCCTCGATGAGCCGGTGCGCTTCGAGACGCGGCGGGATGATCACGCGATCGAAGGTTCCGTCGGCTTTCAGCAGGATCTTGCGCTCGGGCAGATCGAGATCAAGCGGCGCACGGAGGTTGCGTGCATGTTGCAGCGCTTCATGCGCGGCGTAGAGCGGCTTCAGCACGCTCTCCAATAGCGGCTTCGTCTTCTCGTCGGGCTGGCCGTCGATCGCCGCCTGCGCCTGCTGATAGGAGAGCTTCGCGCGCGAGCGCATCATCACGCGATGGAAGCTGTGGCCGATCTTCTTGCCCTTGTTCGTCACGCGCATGCGCACGGCGAGCGCGGGGCGATCCTCGTTCTCGCGCAGCGAGCAGAGATCGTTGGAGATGCGCTCGGGCAGCATCGGCACGACGCGGTCGGGAAAATAGACGGAGTTGCCGCGCTCCAGAGCGTCCTTGTCCAGCGGCGCGTGGGGCTTCACGTAATGCGCGACGTCGGCGATGGCGACGGTGAGGACGAAACCATCCTGATTGTCCGGCGCCGTATCCGGCGCGGCGTGAACGGCGTCGTCGTGGTCCTTCGCATCCGGCGGATCGATGGTGACGAGCGGCAGCTCGCGCCAGTCCTCGCGGCCTTGCAGCGTCGCGGGCTTTGCGCGTTCGGATTCTGCAATGGCTTCCGCTCGGAAGACGTCGGGAATGTCGTGGGCGCGCAGCGCGATGAGGCTCACGGCTCTTTCATTCGCAACCGAGCCGAGCGTCTCGCGCACGCGGGCGCGGGGCGCGCCGAAGCGCGTCTTGCCGGCGATATCGACCGAGACGAGATCGCCGTCCTGCGCCTCGCCAATATCGGCGGCGGCCACCATCAACTCGCGGCCCGCCTGCTTTTTGTCGATCGGCAGGATGCGGCCATTGCCGTTCGGCTCGATCTTCAACACGCCGAGCACGCGATGACGCGTGCGGGAAAGAAGCTTGACGACGCGCCCGACATAAGGCGGCTCGCCGGGCGCGGCGTCCCGGTCGGGCTCCGCGCGCACGAGGGCGCGGTCGCCGACGCCGGGCAGGGGCTCGCCCGCCTTGGCGCGGCGCGGCGCGCGGATCAGGATGCGCGGCGCGGCGCCCAGCGCGTCCTCGTCCCATTCGACAGGCGTCGCGATCAGTTCGCCGTCGCGGTCGCGCGCCGTGATGTCGACGAGCGTCACCGGCGGCAGCGCGCCCTTTTGATTGACGCGTTTGCCGCGCTTCTCCAGCACGCCCTCGTCAGCCAGCGCCGACAACATGCGCTTCAGGGCGATCCGGTCCTCGCCCTTCAGTCCAAAGGCGCGGGCGATTTCGCGCACGCCGATCTTGGTCGCGCGGCCCGCCTCGCGCTCACGCGCCAGGAAGGCGAGGATCTCTTCGCGGGAGGGCTGCTCGGGGGTCTTTTTGGTCGCCAAGGTTTCTCTCAAATTTCAGGTATTTAGTCGCCTGCCCGAACAATGCTCTGTTCAACATAGGGCAAGGACGACCACCGCGCCATTTCAGGTTGTGCTAATGCATAGGGAATAGCCTAGATCGTGCTGCTAGTTGTATTTCTGCGCATCCTCGAACATGAGCGGTTAAGGTTCACGCTGGTTAAGGCCCTTTCTCCGGCTCCAATACGAAATTGCGTAACGGTTGCCTCCTAGCTTGTCCCCGAGGTCGGAAAAACTCTCGTCGAATTCGAGGGATTTTACGGAGTTTTGGGGGATCACGATGGCTCACAACTTTAAGCGCAAGTCGGCAGGGCGGCGCGACTTTATTTCGAGCGAGGGCGGCAACGCTTTCATGATTTTTGGCCTGGCCTTCGTGCCCGTCATGTTCATGATGGGCGCCGCGACAGATTACACGCGCCTCACCATCGCCCGCGCCGCGCTGCAGCAGGGCACGGACGCCGCGACGCTCGCCGTCGCGTCGAAGATGACGACCGACACGACCCTGACGCAAGCGCTCAATCAGGCGCAGGTCGTCATTAACTCCAATCCGCAGCTGGCGAATGCGACTGTCACCACCGGGAGCATCAGCCAGGACAAGCAGACCTTCTGCGCCACGTCGACAATGACGATCCAGAACGCCTTCATGAAGATGGCGCAGGTTGCGAACATGACCTCCTCGGTCACGTCCTGCGCCAATCTCGCGGGCGGCGTGAGCCCCGACGCGACATACGAAATTGCGCTGGTGCTCGATAATTCCGGCTCCATGTCGTCGAGCGCGGGCGGCGTCTCGAAGATGCAGGCGCTGCGGAGCGCCGCGACGAGCTTCGTGAACACCATGTATTCCAAGTCGCAGAACGTGAAGTTCTCGATCACGCCTTTCGCGGCCGCGGTCGTCGCGCTCGATCCGACGAACAGCGCCAACCGCAATCTGCCCTGGCTCGACCAGCAGGGCCAGAATTCCCAGCACTGGGTCGCCTTTGGCGGCAAGGCGGCGGCGAATGCGCAGGGTTTCAACAACCGCTTCGACATCTACACGAAGCTGAAGACGCTGAAATCGTCCTGGGATTGGAAGGGTTGTCTCGAAGGGCCGACCTATCCGAACAATGTCAACGACGTTGCGCCCAATCCGAGCGATCCCGAGACGCTGTTCATGCCCTATCTCGCGCCGGACGAGCCGAGCAACAGCAACTACAACAACAACTATCTTTCCGATTACAGCGGCACGTCCTGCACTCAGCCTTCCAGCAATTGGGCCAAGCTGACCAATGTCTGCAAATACAAGGCCGTGACTTCCGCGGGCAGCGGCGGCAAGGGACCGAACTGGTACTGCTCCGACCCGACGACGCAGACGCTCATGCAACTGACGACGCAGCAGTCCGCCGTGACGTCGAAGATCGCGCAGCTTGAGGAAGGCGGCAACACCAACCTGCATGAAGGCTTCATGTGGGGCTGGCGCACCATCTCCCCAAATCTGCCCTTCGCCGGCGGACGCTCCTACAACGCGCCCAACAACCGCAAGATCATGGTGTTCATGACCGACGGCGCCAATAACTGGCAGAGCAACACCAGCACGGCGGTGGGTTCGACCTATCAGGCGCTTGGCTATTACAGCTACAACGGAACGAAGAACAACCGCTTCCCGGACGGCACGAATGGCGACGGCAACAACTATCAGACCCTGCTGAACGCATCGGCCAACAAATCTTCGGACTACTGGGGGACTTCCCGAGACATGCTCGACGACATGACGCTTGAAGCCTGCACCAACGCCAAGGCCGCGGGGATCGAGATTTTCACCATCGGCTTCTCGACGCCGACGGACCCGATCGACCAGCAGGGGCTCGATTTGCTGAAGAGCTGCGCGACGAATACGGATCACTACTACAAGGCCGAGAACGCCAGCGACCTGAACGCCGCCTTCTCGTCCATCGGCATCGGCCTCGGCAAGCTGCGCCTCTCGCAGTAAGCCTCGTCTCCGATAAAACAGCGCGCCGCCTCCGGGTAACCGGGGGCGGCTTTGTTTTTGACGATCCTGCGAGCCAGCCATCGTTGGCAAACTGCGCCGCTCCCGGAAACGGGGGCGGCTTTTTCGCTTTCCCTTGTCTGGGCGAACCTCCACCCACCAATCGTTAAGCTTGACGCGGATTCACCGGGAATTCAATCCAGCGGAAAACACTATGGAAGATTCTGAAGCATACGTTTTCCCTATGCAAGGACTGCTCATTGGCGCGGGTCAAGCTCACGGGGGAAGCGATGGGGAATACGAAGAATGGGCCGCGGCCGGCTGCGGGCTTCGCCGGAAGCGAGGAAGGAAGCGCCTTCATCGTGTTTGGGCTGAGCTTCATCCCGGCGATGATCATGGTCGGCGCGGCGACGGATTACACGCGGTTGACCGTCGCCCGCGCGGAATTGCAGCAGGGGACCGACGCCGCGACGCTTTCCGCCGCCGCGAAGATGACGGACGCGACGACGGCGGCGCAGGCGCAAAGGCAGATTCAGACTCTCCTGAACGCCCGGCCCACGCTCGCCTCGGCGGCCATCACGAAAGTGACCATCGCCGAGGACAAGCGGACGCTCTGCGCCGAGTCGCGCATCACGTCGCCCAGCGCCTTCATGAAGATTGCGAGCGTTCCATTCCTCACCGCGTCGGCGCGCGCCTGCGCCAATCTTGCGGGGGGCGTCGATCCCGATACGAGCTACGAGGTCGCGCTGGTGGTCGACAATTCAGGCTCGATGGCCTCGAGCGCGGGGGGCGCGAGCAAGATGCAGGCGCTGAAGAACGCCGCGACCAGCTTCGTCAACGCCATGTATTCGAAGAGCCAGAATGTGCGGATGTCCATCACGCCTTTCTCGGCGGGCGTCGTCGCCGTCGATCCGTCGGTTTCGAGCAACCGCAATCTTGCCTGGATCGACACGCGCGGCGACAATTCCCAGCATTGGATCGCATTTGGCGGCAAGGCGGCCGCCACGGCGCAGGGCTTCACGAGCCGCTTCGACATCTACAGCCGCTTGAAGAATTTGCGCGGCGCCTGGGACTGGGGCGGCTGTTTCGAGCAGCCGGTCTATCCGCTCAACGTCACGGACACGGCGCCGAATCCGAGCAATCCGGAGACGCTCTTCGTGCCCTATCTTGCCCCGGACGAACCGGCCGACAGCGACTACGACAACCACTATCTCAGCGAAACGCCAAGTTCCTGCTCCGGCAATGTGAGCGGCGAATGGAGCCGCCTGACGCGCGCCTGTAAATATCGTTCGCCGTCCCGCGACGGCTGGGGCGCGGGACCCAATAGCTACTGCCCGAACGCGAGCACGCAGGCGCTGCTCCCGCTCTCGAGACAGAAATCCACGGTCCTTAGCAAGATTTCCATACTGCGAGAGGGCGGCAACACCAATCTGCACGAAGGCTTCATGTGGGGATGGCGCACGCTTTCCCCCAACCCGCCCTTTTCCGGCGGCCGCTCCTATGCCGCGGCGAAAAACCGCAAGATCATCGTCTTCATGACGGATGGCCAGAATGTCTGGAACAGCATGACGAACACGGCGACCGGCTCGACCTACCAGCCACCGGGCTATTACAGCTACAATGGCGCGATCAACAGGCGCTTTCCGGATGGGACGCGCGGCGACGGCGTGAACCATCAGGCGACCCTCGCCGCGGCGGCGAATCGCAGCGCCAGCTATCAGACCCTCGCCCGCCAGATGCAGGACGAGTTGACCCGCCAGTCCTGCGCGAACGCCAAGGCGGCCGACATTGAAATCTTCACCATCGGCTTCTCGACGCCGGGCGATCCGATCGACGCCCAGGGGCTCGCGCTTCTGAAATCCTGCGCGACGAATGACGACCATTATTTCAAGGCCGAGGACGCCTCGCAATTGAACGCCGCCTTTTCACAGATCGGCATTGGATTGGGTTCGCTGCGCCTCTCCGAGTAAAGAACCCCGCTCGGAAGCGAGAACGCCCCCGGTTCGACCCGGGGGCGTTGCCTTTTCCTTCAGCGCGGGGCTTTTAGGCCGTCTCGCGCTTCTTCGCCGGGGCGGCCTTTTTCGCTGCGGCCTTCTTCGCCGGCGCCTTTTTCGTCGCCGCTTTCTTCACGGGCTTGCCGTCCGCAAAGGGCGTCTCGTCGCTGTCCTCGATGGCCTTCTTGGCTTTCGCCGGCGCCTTCTTGGCCGGCGCCTTTTTCTTCGGCGCGCCGCCCTTCTCGTCGATGAGCTTGATCGCGTCTTCGAGCGTCACGTCCTCGGCGGACATGCTCTTCGGCAGAGTGGCGTTCACCTTGCCGAGATTGACGTAAGGTCCGAAGCGGCCCGCGCGCACGGTGATGCTTCCGCCGTCGGGATGTTCGCCCAGGACGCGCCCGCCCGTCGAACCGCCGCCGGCGGCCTTCGCCGCGATCATCTCCAGCGCCTGTTCGAGCGTCAGGGACGCCGGATCGACGGCCTTGGGGATGGTGGCGTTGACCTTCTTCCAGTTGACGTAAGGACCGAAGCGGCCGGCCTTCACCGTCACCGCGCCGCCTTCCGGATGGTCGCCGAGATTGCGGCCGGGCTCGGAACTGCGCCCGAAGCGCGAACCGCCGCCGCCCGATTCCTTCTGCACGATGAGGTCGATGGCGCGATTGGCGCCGATCGTCAGCACGTCATCGTCGCGGCCGACATTGGCGTAGGTCTTGCCGTGCTGCACGTAAGGCCCGAAGCGGCCGATATTGGCGACGATCGGCTCGCCCGTCGTCGGATGTTTCGCGACCTCGCGTGGCAGGGACAGGAGCGCCAGCGCCTGCTGCAGCGTGAGCTCATCCGGCTTGATCGTCTTGGGCACGGAGGCGCGCTTGGGCTTCTCGCCGCCTTCCTCCTGCTCGCCCTCCTGCACATAGGCGCCGAAGCGGCCGTCGCGCAGCGTGATCTCGGCGCCGCTCTCCGGGTCCTGGCCCAGAACCTTCACGCCCGGCCGCGCATCGGCGGCGGCGTCGCCGGTCGGCGGCGAGAGCGTGCGGGTGTAGCGGCATTCAGGATAGTTCGAGCAGCCGATGAAGGCGCCGAACTTGCCGACTTTCAGCGAGAGCTGACCGGCGTTGCAGGCGGGGCAGAGGCGCGGATCGGAACCGTCTTCCTTCGCGGGGAAGATATGCGGGCCGAGCAGTTCGTTGAGGCTGTCGAGCACCTGCGTCGTGCGCAGATCCTTCGTCTCGTTCACGGCCGCGGAGAAGTCCCGCCAGAAGTCGCGCAGCACCTGCTTCCAGTCGACCTCGTTGTTCGAGACGAGGTCGAGCTTTTCTTCGAGCGACGCCGTGAAGTCGAATTCCACGTAGCGCGAGAAGAAGCTTTCGAGGAAGGCGACGACGAGGCGTCCCTTGTCCTCGGGGATGAGCCGCTTCTTGTCGAGCCGCACATAGTCGCGGTCGCGCAGCGTCGCGAGCGTCGAGGCGTAAGTCGAGGGGCGGCCGATGCCGAGCTCCTCCATGCGCTTCACGAGCGTCGCTTCCGTAAAGCGCGGCGGCGGCTCGGTGAAGTGCTGGGTCGCGTCGATCTTCTCGCGCGTGACCGGCTCGCCTTCCGCCATGGCGGGCAGGCGGCCGCCTTCCTCATCCCCGTCGTCGTCGCGACCCTCCTGATAGAGCGCGAGGAAGCCGGGGAAGCGCACGACCTGACCCGTGGCGCGCAACTCCAGATTGCGCGCGCCGGCCTTGGCGTCGATGTCGACGGTGGTGCGTTCGAGCTCGGCCGATTCCATCTGGCTCGCGACGGTGCGGGTCCAGATCAGCTCGTAAAGACGCGCCTGATCCGGCTCCAGGAATTTCGCGACATGCTTGGGCAGGCGCGCGGCGTCGGTCGGGCGGATGGCCTCATGCGCTTCCTGCGCGTTCTTGGCCTTCGCCGAATATTTGCGCGGGACGTTCGGTACGAAGCGGTCGCCATATTCCTTGCCGATCACGCGGCGCACGCTCGCCACGGCCTCGGGCGCCATGTCGACGCCGTCGGTTCGCATATAGGTGATGAGGCCGACCGTCTCGCCGTCGAGATCGACGCCCTCATAAAGCCGCTGCGCGATGCGCATCGTGATCGCCGGCGCGAGGCCGAGCTTGCGAGAGGCCTCCTGCTGCAGCGTCGAGGTCGTGAAGGGCGCGTAGGGATGCCGCTTGACGGGCTTCGCCTCGACGGAGCGCACGGTGAAATTCGCCGCGTCGAGCGCCTTCTTGAAATCCTCGGCCTCCTCGCCCTTGCCGATGTCGAGGCGCGTGATCTTCTTGCCGTCGGCGCCGACGAGGCGGGCCGTGAAGGGCTCGCCCGCCTTGGTTTTCAGATGCGCGACGAGCGACCAGTATTCCTGCGCGACGAACTTCTCGATTTCGAGCTCGCGGTCGCAGACGAGGCGCAGCGCCACGGACTGCACGCGGCCGGCCGAGCGAGCGCCCGGGAGTTTGCGCCACAGCACCGGCGAGAGCGTGAAGCCCACGAGGTAATCGAGCGCGCGGCGCGCGAGATAGGCGTCGACCAGCGCCTGGTCGATCTGGCGCGGATTGGCCATCGCCTCGCGGACGGCGTCCTTGGTGATGGCGTTGAAGACGACGCGCTCGATTTTCTTGTCCTTGAGCGCCTTCTTCTTGTTCAGGATCTCGATGAGGTGCCAGGAGATGGCCTCGCCTTCGCGATCCGGGTCGGTCGCGAGGATGACCTTGTCGGCGTCCTTGACGGCCTGGGCGATCTCGGTGACGCGCTTCGAGCCGCGCGCGTCCATCTCCCAGACCATGGCGAAATCGTCGTCCGGATCGACAGATCCGTCCTTGGCGGGAAGGTCGCGGACATGGCCCATGCTGGCTATGACGTTGAAATCGCGGCCTAAATACTTGTTGATGGTCTTGGCCTTGGCCGGCGACTCGACGATGACGACGTTCATTCGCGACTATTCCACAGCGCGCCCGCCGGGCGCATGGGGCGGGAAGATGGTCAGAATGGGGGGCGCCTGTCAAATTGGGGCGCGATCACGGGAAGGAAGTCGCGGCCATGGATAAAGTTAATAAAGCGCCTCCGCCGGCCATCGTGGCCTCGGCTGTGGCGCCGCGCAGCCGCCCCTCCAATTACCCCGAACCCTTCGCCGCGCGGGTCGCGGGGCGGGAGAAACGGGCGCTGGGCGACGTCTTCGGCCTCGCCAATTTCGGCGTGAACCTCACCCGCCTCGCGCCGGGCGCCCAGTCGGCGCTGATGCACCGTCACAGCCGGCAGGACGAATTGGTCTATATCCTCGAAGGCCGGCCGACGCTTGTGACGGAAGAGGGCGAGATGCAGCTCGGGCCCGGCATGTGCGCCGGCTTTCCCGCGGGCGGCGTCGCCCATCACCTCGTCAATCGAACCGACACAGACGCGCTTTATCTCGAAATAGGCGACCGCACGCCCGGGGATGCCGGGGAATATCCCTATGACGATCTGGAAGCACGCCTTGGGCCGGATGGACGATGGGCGTTTTTCCACAAGGATGGTCGTTCCTACTGAGACGGAGACCCATGGCCGGCATCGTCACTTTCGACAGCGTCGAATTCCTCAACAC
This sequence comes from Methylocystis parvus, assembly GCF_049675845.1. Classification (GTDB taxonomy): domain Bacteria; phylum Pseudomonadota; class Alphaproteobacteria; order Rhizobiales; family Beijerinckiaceae; genus Methylocystis; species Methylocystis parvus_A. Next base: position 1,014,657 of record NZ_CP187161.1, on the reverse strand, counting down.
TTTTGTCTCGCTCCTCGTCGCGCTCGTTCTCGGCACGCTGATCGGCGCCGAGCGGCAATATCGCCAGCGCAACGCCGGCCTGCGCACCAACGCGCTCGTCGCGCTCGGGGCCTCGGCCTTTGTCGACCTCGGCATGCGGCTCATGGGCAATCAGGGCGCGACGCAGGTTCTCGCCTATGTCGCCTCCGGCGTGGGCTTTCTGGGCGCCGGCGTCATTTTGAAAGAGGGCCTGAACATTCGCGGCCTCAACACGGCCGCGACCATCTGGTGCTCGGCGGTAACGGGCGCCTTCGCCGGCGCGGACCATCCGGCCGAGGCGCTGCTGATGTGCGGCTTCGTGCTCGCGGGCAACACCTTCCTGCGGCCGCTGGTCAATATTATCGAGCGCGCGCCGATCGACGAGAGCCAGACCGAATCGACCTTCGAGATCCGCGTCACGACCGACGAACAGAGCCGCGACGCGCTCCGCGACATTCTCGAGGCGCGGCTGGAGGAGGCGAAATATCCCGCCCGCGAAATCCGCGAGAGCGAGAGGGAGGACGGCGTCGAGATCATCGCCACGCTCGCGGCGACCAGCGTCGACGCCAGGGAGCTCGACGCCATCGTGGAGGCGTTGGGCAAGCTTGAAAGCGTCGGCCACACGACCTGGTCGTCGCGCGCATCGGATTGATTGCGCATTTTGCGATGCGGGACGCTCTTGCCCCTCGCAACGCCCTCCTGTAAGAGCGGCTCAGTCGAAGCGCTTCGCGCTTCCCGACTGGACGGCCTCGTGGCGGAGTGGCTACGCAGAGGACTGCAAATCCTTGTACGGGGGTTCGATTCCCTCCGAGGCCTCCATTTTCTTCGCCGACCAATCCGCCTATAAACTGGCGAAGCTTCCGCACGGGCGAGCCACGCGCCCGGCTGCGTAAAGCGTCGTCTTCACAGTTTTTATGCCCACGACTGAGGGGGAACAATGCTCCACGCTCTGATTGCCGACGCTCAAGCCCGGCTCGACAACGCCCGCCGCGAACTGCGCCTCGCCGCCATCAATTTCGACGTTCCGGACGAGCAGCTTCTGGAGCTGCGCGCCAACGCCCGCAAGGTTTATGAAGAGCTCGCCGCGCTCGACCGCAAGAAGCTCAAGAAGGGCCTCTTCAGCTTCCTCAAGCTCTGGTGAGCGGCGCCTTCCGCTGATTTGCGACTTGCTTCCGAAGCGGCCGCGCCCTCCATAACATCGCAAGAGGGCGCGGCGCGCGTCGCCGCAGGCGATGAGGAAGAGAAATGATCAGCCCGGACACCCCTTCTGGAACGGAGGTCGTCTGTGTCGAGGCCGGGCCCGGACGCTACGGCGACGGCGGCCTCAGACGGGGGGCCATCTACACGGTCGAACGGATCGCCCCGGCGATAGACGGCGGCTACGTCGTCGTCCTGAGCGAAATCCCGCCATGGGAGACCTACACGCCGCCATGGGGCCTCGTTGGCATCGGCTTCGAGCTTCGGCGTTTCCGCTATCTCGACATTCCCGATTCACTCACGCATTTGCTTGAAGAAGCGGTACGGGAACGGGAAACAGTCTAGCCTTCAATGAGGCTTTGCCTCGAGCGCCCGCTAGGGCGCGCGGGCGTCTGACGGCGGTTCAGGCGGCTCGGGGAGCAGCGGCGCGGCGGCGCCCGAACGGCGGATGAAGGCCTGGGGGTCCGGCGCAAGCGTCAGGTCGTCCCACGCGCCCGCGAGATCGAAGGCGATTTGCAGACCCTTGTCGCGCGGCTTGCCCGCCGCGTCCGCTTCTCTCGCTGCGGCCTTGAGCGCGAGCGTCCGCTCGGCGAGATTTGTCGAACCTTTGAGGCTGAGCGCAAAACCCGGCCCATTGGCCGAGGCCTCCTCTAGCGTCCCCACGCCGTTTTCCAGGATGATGGTGGCGCTGGCGCGGTCCAGCGGCGAGCTTCCCGAACGAATATCGTGAGCGCTGGAGAGCGGACGCTTTTCGAAGCGGCGCAGGGCGCGCTCGAAATCGACGCCGGCGATCTCGCCCTCCGTCAGGGAGAGAGTCGCGCGCCCGCCGAGGCTCCTCATCATATCCGCGACGTCATCGCCCGCAGCGTCGAGCGTCAGCGAGGAGGTCAGCGCCCCGCCGATCGCCTGCTTGCCAAAGGCGTCCCAGAGCAGAGCGCGGGCGTCGACACCGGAAGTCTGGGCGGTGGCGTGGACGGCCAGCGCCCCGGCGCCGGTCGGCTTGAAGGAGGCGTGGGCCTTCAGGCGGCCGCGATAGGCCTGGGCGTCGAGGAGCGACAGATCGAGCGCGCCGTCGCGCAGGGTGGCTGTCACATTGGCGTCGTCGATCGTGAGGCGGCCCAGCCGCGCATGGGCGGCGTTCAAGTGCAGGTCGACATCCGCGCCCGACATATCGGGCGGGTCGAGCGGCTCGTGGCTCCACTGGCCATCCGGACCGACAAGCGCCGGCGCGTCCGAAAGCATCGGCTTCAAGGCAACGAAGCCGCTCTTTAGATTCGCCGTGACGCTGGGCTTGCCGTCCTCGTCGCGCACCGCCAGTTCGCCATCGAACGCGTTGCCGTCGACAAGGACATGGAGGTCCTTAAGAGAGGCCTCGCGCGCGCTCACCGATGCCTGGGCGGAGAATTGCGACGCGCCGAAGGGGCCGGGCAGGGGCACGTCGACGTCAAAGAGCCGCAAGGCGTCCCGCAACGACACGGCCGAACCGGCGACCCGTCCGGCGTAATGGGCGTTTGGCAGGGTCTGCGCTACGCCCTGCGCCTCGATCCGCAAACTTTCGCCGTCGAGCCGCGCGGTCGCGACGGAAGGGTCGCCGCGCAGGAACGCGCCGGGGCGCGCAAGCCACGCCATCAGTTGCAGGCGCTCCCCGCGCCAGTCGAAGGCGCCGGTCAGCAGGGCCGGTTCGCCAATCCGCCGCCAGTCGAGGGCGCCCTGGATCTTGTCGGCCGCATAATCGACGCCGCCGCGGCGCACGTGCAACGCGCCGTCGGTCACGGTAAGCACTCCGAGACGGAACTTGTCCGCCGCTTGCGCCTCCACGCTCGCCGGCTTCGCCGCCGCCGCGAGCGTTGCGGCGCCGGGCGCGTCGATCGCCTTTTGATCCAGGTCGATTCTTACGCGTGGCCGCACGAGCGCCAGACCGTCGACGTCCAGTCGGCCGGAGAGAAGCGGCAGCAGCTTGAGGACGCCGTGAATCTGCTGGGTCTCGATGACGAGGGCGCCATTGCGGTCGGCGAAAACGACGCCCTCCAGCGTCACATGAGGCCGGGGCGTCAGCGACAGGCGCGGGTCGCCGCGCGCGGCGACATAGAGGCCGGTGGCGTTCTGAAGCTGGGCGGAGATCGCTGATTTGGCGGCCGCGGGCGAATAGAGCCAGGGGGCGAGCGCCGCGGCGGCGCCGATGAGAATCGCGAATCCGGCCGCGACCCACAGAAGCATGCGCGCGCGGCGGCCGGCGAGGGCGCGCCGCAGCCGTCCCTCCGAGCCCAACGGGCCGGAGGCTGTCGACGGATCGCAATCCAAAGGCGGCAAGCGCTCTCTCCTACGGCACTTTCCCGATGCTTCTCGCGAGGAAGCGCGGCGAGAAAGTGGCGGAAGGCCCGCCGACGTCGTGGAAAGCCGTGTTTACAGCGCCGTTTTGGAATGCCCGTGGCGGCGGTGATCGCCATTCATCACCGCGAGGCGCCCTTGCGGGGTCTTCAGAGCCTTTTCGATCGCATAGAGCGCACTCTTCTGGGAGAGCGGCACATTCTCGCTTTCGGCCAGCGAGAGGAAATCCGTTTCCTTGTAAGGATAGCGGCTGCCGCGCTTCACGACGCGCACGCCCTGCGACGTCACGACCGAATCGCCGGGACGCAGCGTCGAGTCCGACAAAAGCGCATGCGTGGCCGCCGCCGCCGTCGCCTCCGTCTGGCAAGAGCAGCTCTTGGCGCGGGCGTCATTCAGATCAAGCCGGGCGAGCAACTCGGCATACGTCTCGCCACTCTTCGCCTTGGTCTCTTCGATCTTGTCGGATCCCTCCGGGAAGACGAACAGCGTCGCCTCCGCGCCGGGGCAGAGCTTTTCGCAGCTCGCCTGCTGGGCCGCGCGGTCGGAGTCGCGGGAAACTGGGAGCGCAGGGAAGTAATAGCCGTCGCAGGCTCGCACGCATACAGCGCGCCGGCTGGCGCCGCCGGACAGTTTTGCGGTTGGCGCCGGAGCTCTCGCGGTCGACGCCGAGGATCTGTAGGTCGCGTTCGACGCTTTGTAGGTCAGGTTCGCCGCGGTGGCTTTGTAAGTTACGTTCAGGTTCAGGGAGACCGGCTCGACGGCGCCCGAACGGCGCGGATCGATGGCCGCGCGGCGATTGAGGGCGAATTTCTTGCGCTCGACGAGTTGCCGACGCGCCTGGGCGTAATGACCACGGGCTCTTTTGGCGCGCCAGCCGCGCGGGGCGTCGTCACGAATGAAGACCGAGCGATAGTGCGGGACATAGCCGTTGTAATATAATTGCGCCGGCGGTGCGCCGGCGCCGAAGACCGCGTCGATGAGGCCTCCCGCCGCGCGGCTGGCGCGCACGTCGTAGCCCGTGAAGACGGCGCAGAAAAGCGCGAAGGCGGCGCCGAGGGAAATGGCGGAGCGCGCGCTTGCCGCGCGGCTGCTGCGGCCCGAAGCCGGGGCGGGACTCATGGACATCGAACGCGCTCACATTAAGAGAAAATTAAGAATTTTCTCCGCGCAAAATAGAATGGACTCGCTCAGGCTTCAAGTTTTGTTTGCTGCAAAAAATCAGTGAGTTTCGTCACTCGCCAGCTGCTCCCTCAGCGTGCGCAGTATCTCTTCTACGTAAAATGGCTTTTCCACGATCGCCCGTTGAAGATAGGCTTCCGGCAGGCCCGCGCGGCCACAACCTGTCGTAAATACGAACGGGATTCTACGCGCAGAGATAATGTCAGCGACCGGATCGATGCGATCCTGGCCGATATTCACGTCGAGAAGGGCGACGTCGAAGGCGACGGTCTGCGCCAGCCTTATCGCCTGAGGGACGCTCCGGGCCGAGCCGGCGACGATGAGCCCAAACTCTGTCAGCGTCTCTTCGAGCGCGAGCGTGATGAAGGGGTCGTCTTCGACAATCAACACCCGGCGTCCGAGCAAGGGGTCGCTCGGCCGTTGCGACGCATCGCTCGATGCGCCGCCAGAACGAGGTTGTGGCGCCGAGACGGACATGCGGAGAATGGTGCGGCTGTTTGCCGCGCGAGTCTAGTATTTGCACGCGCTGGCTGAAGAAAGCGCTCGACTGTTGCTTTTTCGCCGCAGGCGAATCTGCAACTCTCAATGGCAAAAAGATGCGCGGATTGAAGACGATGGCCCCCGCGCGCGACGATCAATCGCGCCGAGCGATTCCCAGCGCGCTCCAAGCGGAAAGCGCAAGCCAGGCGAGAATGGTCAGCGACCCGCCCATGGGCGCCGCGAAGGGAAAGAGCTTGCCGCCGAGATAGACCCGGGCCGCGAGGTCGGCGGAAAACAGCGTCACGCCGGCCTGAAGGACGAAGGCGGCGCCGGCGAGGAAGCGTGGGAAGGGCGGGGCCGTCCGCGCCAGAGCGGCGAGTCCGAGCCCCGCCGCCGCGTGAAGGGTGAGGAAGTTGCTCGCGGTCGAGAGCAAGGGACTGGCGTCGACATGCGCGGCCGCCGCCGCGAGGGCCACGCCCGCGGCGCCTTGAAGCGCCGCGATGGTCGCGATGATCGACGCCTTTTTCACGCGATTCTCCGTCCTGCCTTAGTAGGCGTTTTCCGCCTTGATCAGGGCGAAGGGGGTCAGCGCGAGAATATAGATGTCGAGGAAGATCGACCAGTTCTCAATGTAATAGAGGTCGCATTCGACGCGCTTCTGGATCTTCTCCTGCGTGTCCGTCTCGCCGCGCCAGCCATTGACCTGCGCCCAGCCGGTGAGGCCCGGCTTCACGCGATGGCGCGCGAAATAGCCGTCCACCACTTCGTCATAGAGATGATCCGCCGCGCGCGACACCACCGCGTGCGGACGCGGACCGACGAGCGAAAGATTGCCCTTGAACACGACGTTGAAGAGCTGGGGCAGCTCGTCCAGCGAGGTCTTGCGGATGAAGCGCCCGACGCGGGTCACGCGCGGATCGCCGCGTGTCACCTGCTTCGCCGCCGCATAGTCGAGCTTGTCGACATACATCGAGCGGAACTTGTAGACCTCGATATTCTCATTGTTGAAGCCGTGGCGGACCTGCTTGAAGAGAACCGGTCCGGGCGAGTCGAGCTTCACGGCCAGCGCGATGAGCGCCATGATCGGCGAAAGCAGGATCAGGCACAGCGTCCCCACGATCTTGTCGAAGATATATTTGACGACGACGTCCCAATCCGCGATCGGCTTGTCGAAGACGTCGATCACCGGAACGCTGCCGATATAGGAATAGGAGCGCGGCCGGAAGCGCAGCTTGTTGGTGTGCGCCGCGAGGCGAATGTCGATCGGCAGAACCCACAGCTTTCGCAGCATCTGCAGAAGCCGCCCCTCGGCCGAGATCGGCAGGGCGAAGATAACGAGGTCGATGCGCGTGTGGCGTGCGAATTCCACGAGATCGTCGATCGAACCCAGCTTGGGATAACCCGCGACGACGTCGGGAGAGCGCTTGTCGGTGCGGTCGTCGAAGAGACCGAGAATTTGCAGATCGCCGTCATTCTGCGCCGCAAGGTCCCGAAGGACGGGATCGGCCAGTTCGCCGCCGCCGACAATGACGGTGCGGCGATCGAGCTTGCCCTGCCGGGTCAGCGTGCGCACGATCAACGAGAGGGCGAGGCGCTCGCCCGCAAGCAGGACCAGGCCCGAGACGAACCAGCTCAGAAGCCAGACGCGCGAAAAAGAGTCGTCGAGCTTGAAGAAGAAGAGCACGACGAGCGCGGCGACGAAGACGAGGGACCAGGCCGCCGCGATCTTCAATCCGTTGCGCATCGGCGCACGGAAGGCGCTGGTGGTGTAGAGCCCGAGCGACTGTATGGCCACAATGGCCGAAAGCGCCATGGTGGGCATCACGAGGTAATAGTCGAGCGACCGGCCCCAATTCGCGGCGACGTAGAATTCGTGGATGAGGAGCCCCGCGCCGAGAAGCACGACGAGTTCGGCGAGGCGCACGAGGCCTGCGAGCACGATCGGCGAATAGGATTTTCCGGGCGCGCTGTTGCTCGCGATCTCGGCGAGGATTGGGCTCAGCTTCCTTTTTTCGGCGGCGGCCCCGTTCTTTTCAGGAGGCACGCCCTTCATGTCGCCAACGGCGAAAGCGCACATTTTTCTATCTCCCGTCTGTCAATGCATGGCGCCGGCGGCTCGCAGCCGCTCGGCTCGGCGCAGCGCCGCGCGATAGCCGCTCAGCACGCCTTGGTTCATCAAGTCGATCGTGAAGCGGTCCTTCACGAAACCGGCCATTTCTTCCGCAAGCGCGGCACGCGTCGTCGGGCTCATGTCGATCATGGCGCGCATGGCGACCGCGAGGGCGGCGGGGTCGCTCGCCGGCGCGAGCAGCGACGCCTGCGAGCCAAAAATTTCGGGAATGCCGCCGACCTGCGTGGAGACGATCGGCGTCTGCGCCGCGATCGCTTCGAGGACGATGTAGGGGAGCGACTCGGCGCGGCTGGGGACCACGAGGATCTTCCCAAGCGCGAGCGCGTCCCGGGTCGGCATTCGGGGGTGGAAGGTCACGCGGTCGGCGAGACCAAGATCCTGCGCGAGCGCACGAAAGCGCGCCTCGTCGACGCCCGACCCAACGAGCGCGAGGCGCAAGTCTCCGGGAAGGGCGGCGAAAGCCCGCAGGAGGTCTTCGACGCCCTTGGCGACGCGCATCTCGCCGATGAAGATGAAGTCGGCGGCGTCCGGCGTAGGCGCGACGGGCTCGAATTCCTGTGGCGACAGGCCATTATGGACGACAGGCGCATGCGCCCGCGGCGGCTCGACCGTTTCGCTGAAACGCCGCCGCGCATAGTCGCTCTCGAAGGGCATAAGGTCCGTCACGCGCCCCATTATAAGCTCGGCAGTAAAAAAAACTCTTCCAGGCAGCGAGTTGGGTCGAAAATGCAGGCTGCCGCCATGGGGAGTGTAGGCGCGCGCCGGCCTGTGGTCGGCCGAGGGGAAGATCGGCAGGACGGCGGGGAGGCGGGCGTAGAGCCCGCCCTTGGCGCCGTGGCCATGGACAATATCCGGCCGCAGCTCGCGAACGCGCGAGGCGATGCGCCAGGCGATGCGCAGATCGTCCGGGTGCGGAAGGCGGCGCATCGGCAGGCGCGTGACGCCCAGCGCGAGATGCGGCGAGAGTTCGCCGAGGATGCGCTCGGCGTCCTCGCCGCCGGTCAGCGAGTCGGCGACGACGCCGACCTTGCATCCCGAGGCCGCCTGCGCCCGGGTGAGATCCGCGACGTGACGAAACAGGCCGCCGACCGGGGCGCGCATGATATGGAGGATGCGCAGTCCAGAAGGGAAAGCCGCATCATCCCTCGCATCCTGATCGTCGGCTGCGGCCACAATCGACCCTTCTTCCTTTTAGAAAATTCGCTCTCGCACCGTAATCGTGTCGCCCGGACGTACGGCCGTGTCGAGCGGAACGCGGCCGGTCACGGGCACGCCGTCGATCACGCGGGTGAGGTCCACCGCGCCCTGATAGCCGCGCGGGCCGAAGCCGCCTGCAATCGCGACGGCCGTGCGCGCCGTCATCGCCTCGACGAAGGGATATTGCCCGGCGTTGGTGACTTCGCCGAGCACGAAAAACGGGCGGAACGCCTCGACTTCAACCGAAACGCGCGGCTCGCGGACGAAACCGTTGCGCAGCCGCGCGGCGATCTCGCGCTCGACATCGGGCACCGTGAGCCCTTGGACGGGCACCGAGCCGATCAGCGGCATGGCGATACGTCCGGCGCCGTCGACCGCATAGGTGTTGGAGAGCGCGTCCTGCCCGAAGACGATGATGCGCAGCCTGTCGCCCGCGGCCAGCGTATAGGGCTCGAAGGCCGAGGCGGCGAAAAGCTCCGGCTTATAGGACCCGGGAGCCGCGCAGCCGGACAAGAGAGCGCTCGTCGTCATTGCTATCGCCAAAGCGAACATCTTGCGGGAGGCGACTGGCTTCGCCATTTCGGTTCCTTGAGTTGTAGCAAATCGCTTGACCGCCTCAGGGCGACAATCTGTTTTTATTGTTTCATGGTTAACAAAGATTGACCTGAGCGGAGCTGGTGAATTTAACCAGCCCTAAACCATAATCGCTTAAACAGCCGAGGCTGACCTCGGAGAAGCGATGCGTTCGGGTATTCCAATCGAGACGGAGGCGGTGACAAACGAAGTCGATTTGTCACATGTCGGCCGCGCGCTGTCGAAAAAGCGCTGGTGGGTCATCGGACCCACGCTCGTCGCCCTTGTGGGCGCGCTCGTCTTCGTCAACGTGGTCAAACCGCGCTATACCTCCGAAGCCCGGCTGCTGCTCGAAAACCAGGACGATTTCTACACGCGAGTCGACAAGGGCGAGCGCATCGACGCGAACGGCCCCGACGCGGAAGGCGTGCAGAGCCAGATCCAGCTCCTCACGTCGCGCGACCTCGCGCGCCGCGTCATCAAGCAGCTCGGCTTGCAAGGGAATGTCGAATTCGATCCGCTGGCGAACGGCATGGGCGCGCTGACGCGCGTCATGGTGCTGCTGGGGCTGACGCGCGATCCGACGCAAATGTCGCCGGAAGACCGCATTCTGGAGAAGTTCGGCGAGAAGCTCTCCGTCCTGTCGCCGACCAAGACGCGCGTTCTCTCGGTGGAGTTCTCCTCGCGCAATCCCGATCTCGCGGCGCGGGGCGCCAACGCGATCGCCGACGCTTACATCGAGATGCAGCAGGAGGCGAAGCGCGACATCGCGCGCACCGCCGCGCAGTCGCTCGCGACGCTCGTCTCGGATTTGCACACGCGCGTCGCGGAAGCCGAGGCAAAGGTCGAGGATTACCGGGCCAAGACCGGCCTCCTCATCGGCGCGAACAATACGGTCATTCCGACCCAGCAGCTCGGCGAGTTGAACAATCAGCTCTCCAATGCGCGCGCCGTTCAGGCAGACGCGCAGGCGAAGGCCAATATTCTGCGCGACATGCTGCGTCAGAACCGCATCGGCGAAATTCCCGACGTCGCCAATAATGAGGTGATGCGGCGCATTTTCGAGCAGCGCGTCGCCTTGCGCGCGCAGCTCGCGCTCGAGTCGCGCACGCTGCTGCCCCAGCATCCGCGCATCAAGGAGCTGAACGCGCAGCTTCAGGATCTCGACGCGCAATGGCGGGCCGCTGCCGAGCGCACGGCGCGCACGCTGGAGAACGAAGCGCGCATCGCGTCCGTCCGCGTCGAAAATCTCACCAAGGTTTTGGAAGACCAGAAGCGCGTCGCAGGCGCCGCCGGCTCCGAGGAAGTGAAGCTGCGCGACCTCGAGCGCGCCGCGCGCCTCCTCAAGGACCAGTTGGAATCGGAGACGGCGAAATATCAGGAAGCGCTCGCGCGCGAACGCGTGAAGGCGACGCCCGCCGACGCGCGCATCATCCAGCGCGCGCTCGCGCCGCAACTGCCTTCTTTCCCCAAGAAACTCCCGATCACCGCCTTCGCGACGCTCGCGGTTCTCATTCTCTCGATCGGCGCCGTCATCGCCGGCGAGTTGCTGACGGGGCGCGCTCGCGTCGCAACGCCAGCGGCGCCTCCAACGCCGGTCGACGAGAACGAAGTCGAACCCGTGCATATCGCAGGCGAGGCGCGCGCCGTCGCGCGTGAAGAGCCGGTGGTTCCGACGGTTGAGCCCGAGGCCTCTCCCGTCACGGCGAAGACAGACGTCGGCGCCGAGGCCGTGCGGCGCATCGACAGCGCGCGAGCCGTGCAGAGCTGCGTGAAGGTTCTGGTCACGCCTTGCGAAAAAGACGGCAAGCCGGCCGAGACGGCCGTTGCGCTCGCCCGCAACCTAGCGCGTCGCGGCCGCACGCTGCTCGCGGCGGCGGACAGAGAAGCGACGGCCTTCGACGTTCTGGTGCATTCGCCCGCCGGCCCGCCGCTGGGGATGTCGGACCTCTGCGCGGGCGTCGCGGATTTCGCTCAGGTCATCCATCGCGACATCGGCTCGCGGCTACATGTGCTGCCCGCTGGCGTCGCGCGCGGTGAGGAGCGCTACGATCTCGCGCTAATTGTCACGGCGCTCGCGCATACGTACGATTTTCTCGTCTTCGCGGCCTCGGCCGAACAGGCGCTGCGCCTTGCGCCGCATGTCGATCTCGCCTTCGTGCTCGGCGACGACGCGGCGGCGGAGGCCCTGCGCGCGCGTCTCGCTCAGGAGGGCGCCGACGCGCATCTCCTCGAAGACGTGGGGGATCTCGACGGTCTCGTGGCCGCCTGAGCTACTTCGCGCGTCCGATCAACCGACGCGCGCGGTAATAGGCGCGCGACAGACCGGGGCTCTGCTTCACCCGCCGCTTGAGTTGCAGAAAGGCCGAAAAAAGCGGGGCGGCGACCGCTCCGCGCGCCGAGACAGGCAGCACGAAATCGCACAGTTCGATTGTCTCGTCGCAAACGGCGTTCTTGTAGCGCGCCTCGCCGGTGCCAAGATCGAAATGCGTCATGCCGCGCGAGACGAGGTTGCGCATCAAGGCGTGCAGCAGCAGATCGCCGGGGGACGAGCGCGCGATCTCTTCATCCATATCGAATGAATTCAACATGCCCGAAAACCGCCCGCCGCGCATGATCCCCGCATAGGTCGCCACGATGCGTCCGCCGACCGAGAGCGCATGCAGTTCGAGCGCGCGATCGCCGGTCTCATTTTGGAGGCGCTTGAGAAACGTCACGACGCCTCGACCGAATGCGTCATCGACGCCCATATCCGAAAAGCGCGCCGACTTCTGCCGAATGAGCGCTTCGAGAATAGCATCGCCGCGCGCACCGGTCGCGCAATGCTCATAGGTAAGCTCGCCCAATTCCGCGAGGCGCGCTTCTTTCTTCTTCAGCTTCTTGCGCGCGTCCTTCGAGAGTCGCGCCCCAAGGTCTTCGACGCGCGCGGGCAAGGTCGCGCCATAGGCGAAACTCGCGCTCGGCCGCGCCTCGGCGAAGGCGAGGGGATTGTAGACGCCCTCAAAGCGGCGCGGCTGGTTGCGCAGATAGATAAGATCCGGCGGATCGTCCGAGACCTTCGCCGCCCGGCGCAGAAGATTGCGCAAGCTCGCTTCGTCGAAATGCGCATTTGGATCGAGAATGGGAAGATTGAAGTTGCTCTCCCGCCCGCCAAGGAAGAGCGCGATCTTCAGTCCCGCGCGCTGCTGGACGCATAAAGGGAGGATAGCCGCCGCCCGGCCGGTCTCGTCGCGCGCGACGACAAGGAAGGGTTGCACGTCTTCGATCCGCCCGATCGTATCGGCCCAGGACCAGGAGAACGAATAGGTTTGATAGGGGCTGATCGAGGCGCGCCCCGCCAGGGCGACCCAATCGTCGCGCAGGCGCGCCGGATCGGTCACGACCTCGACCATCGTTGTATTTTCAGAGGTTTGCGTAGAGCCGTCCGTCAGGCTTTCGAGCCTCGTCGCCATGTGCCGCCTAATAACTCCGACCGCGCCGCCCATTAATGCCACGGGGCGCATAACAGATAGTTAGAGTCTGCGCCCTAAACCAAAGGAGCTGTCCTGGCGTCTCTATGGGAGGACGAATGGCGACTTGGCGGGAGCGGGCGATTTCGGCCGGCATGCAGCTCTTTCAGGCGAGCGGCGCGCATCGGCTGGCCGCGCCTTTTACGCGCGGCCTCGGCGCCATCCTCATGTTTCACCGCGTGCGGCCCGATCCCGGCGAGGCGTTCGCGCCAAACGCCGGCCTTGAGATCACGCCGGCCTTTCTGGACCAACTCCTCATTCATGTACGCGCCCAGGGCTATGACGTCATCTCGCTCGACGCGGCGCTCGACATCCTGCGGTCGCGGGAAGCGCCGTCAAAGCCTTTCGTCGTCCTCACCTTCGACGACGGCTATCGCGACCTCGTCGATCATGCGCTGCCCATATTGGAGCGTCACGGCGCGCCCTTCACGGCCTATGTGACGGCCGGCTTCGCCGATCACGATGCGCGCCTCTGGTGGATGGAGATGGAGGAGGCGATGCGCCGGCTCCGGCGCGTCGATATGACGGTCGGCGGAAGGCGCATTGCCCGCGACTGCGCCACGGCCGCCGAGAAGAGCGCGGCCTTCGGGGACATTTATTGGGGCATTCGCGACGGCGGCGAGGAGCAATTACTGGGCGTCGTCGCCGAACTCGCCGCGCAGGCGGGGGTGGACTCGCGGGCTTTGACGGTCGAGGCCTGCCTCGGCTGGTCCGAGATCGCCAGCCTCGCGCGCCACGAACTCGCGACCGTCGGCGCGCATTCGGTCACGCATCCGCGCCTCGCCAAGCTCGACGCCGCGGCGGCGCGACGCGAGATGGCGGAGAGCCGCGACCGCATCGCGCAGGAGACCGGCCTGTCGCCCCGCCATTTCTGTTACCCCGTGGGCGATCCGACCTCGGCCGCAGGGCGCGAATTCGCGCTTGCGGCGGAACTCGGCTTCGAGAGCGCCGTCACCACGCGGCCGGGGATGATTTTCCCCGAGCATCGCGATCATTTCCATGCGTTGCCGCGCCTGTCGGTCAACGGCAAGCATCAGAGCCTCGCCGCGCTCGACGTCCTGCTCAGCGGCGCGCCCTTCGCGCTGATGAACCGCGGCCGCCGCGTCTCAGCCTGATCAGGGAGAAAGGCGATTAGTTTCGATCCCTTCGAACCGTCCTGGCAGGAGATCGAATTCGGTCAAAGCCGGGGGATGCTGCTGCCGGTGATCGGCGCCGCCGCGGCGGTGCTCGGCCTTGCGGTCATCATCGTGCTCGGTCTGCATGTAACGGAGCCGCAGGAGCTGTCGCCTTTGGCGACCAGCGACGGAGCGATGCGGCGCTATGCCGAGGCGGGTCATTTTCCGCTGATGGCCGCCGCCAGCGCCGCCGGCCGCCACGCGCTCTCGACCGCCGCCGGGCTGCAAACCTTTCTCAGCCTGACCATCATTTTCTTCTCGGCGGCCTACGCCGCCTGGCGCGGCTTCTCCAGCTCCCGCACGCGCCGCTGGTCCAACGGCTTCTGGATGGCGGGGATCATCGCGCTTTGCGTGGCGCCGTCGCTTTTCCACGGCCTGACGCCTTACATGGTCGATTATTGGATGACCTCCTCGGCCGAAAGCGGGGGAGGCCTCGGCGGGCCCGTCGACGACATTTACGGGGCCGAGGGCCTGAACAGCCGCATGCTGCCGGCCGCCTTTCTCACCGAGCGTGGCATATTCGGCGCGGCCCTCGCGGCGTTTTTCGTGTTGCTCGGCCACGACCTCGGCTACCGGCTGCGGGAAGCCTTCGAGGATTTCGGATTCATTGAACAGGACGAGAGCCGCTATCGCCGACCGCAGCCGCGCGGCGCGGGGCAGAGGGCCAAGGCCCAGTTCCACCGCCGCGCGGACCGGCAGGAGGAGGCCCATGCCGGGGGCGGGTTCGGAGAGCGCGAAGCCCCCCGGGCCTGGAGCGCGCCATTGAGCGAAGAAGCCCGCGCCCGCGCCGTGCTCGGGGTCGGGGTCAGCGCCTCCAAGCGCGAGATCGAGCGGGCCTATCGCTCGCAGATGAAGCGCGCCCATCCTGACCATGGCGGCTCGGTCGAGCGCGCCGCCGCTCTCAACGCCGCGCGGGACGTGCTGCTGGGGCGCTGACCCAGCGTAAGCGCCGCTTTTTCGCGCTGGCCCTATTGACCCCTAGCAAAGCTGGGCCAGAGCGCCTATTTTTGACGGAAATCAGACAAACGGAGCGGATCGATGAGCCTTATTGGCGTTCTTATCTGTGTCGCCATCGCCGCGTCTGCGGCCTTGGGCGTTTATCTTCGCAAGAGACAAACAGACAATGTCGAGGCCAATCGCGACGCCGTGCCGGCGGATTTCGCGCGCGAAGTGACGCTCGAAGAGCATCGTCGCGCTGCGGATTACACATTGACGCGCACGCGCTTCGCGATGGGAGAGACGCTTTACGACGCGATTCTCTCTATCCTGTGGCTGGCGGCTTTCATGGTGCCGCTTTATGCGCTCGTATCGCAATTCATCGCGCCGGGCATGACGCGCAGCGTCGTTTTCGTGCTGGCCGCGGGCTTAATCAGCCATCTCTTCGAGCTGCCCTTCTCCCTCGCCAGCGCTTTCATCATCGAAGAGCGTTTCGGCTTCAACCGCCTCACCCCGAAAACCTTCCTCCTAGACGAACTCAAGAGCGTCGCTCTCGGCTTCGGAATGGCGACGCCGCTGCTTTACGGCATGTTCTGGCTGCTCGGCGCCTTCCCGGAGAGCTGGTGGCTTTTCGCCTATGTGGCTTTCATGGGCCTGATCATCGCCATGACGGTGATTTACCCCACCTTCATCGCGCCGCTCTTCAACAAGTTCACGCCGATGGAGGAGGGTTCGACCAAGGCCCGCATGGAGGCGCTGCTGCAAAAGTGCGGCTTCGAGTCGAAGGGCCTCTATGTGATGGACGCCTCGAAGCGCTCGGCCCATGGCAACGCCTATTTCACGGGCTTCGGCAAGGCGAAGCGCATCGTCTTCTTCGACACGCTTCTAGAGAAGCATTCGCTCGAGGAGATCGAGTCGATTCTCGCGCATGAGCTCGGCCACTTCAAATATGGCCATGTGCGCCAGATGCTCGTGCAGGCGGCGATCATGGCCTTCATCGGCTTCGCGGTTCTGCATTGGGCGTTCGCCAGCGAGACTTTCGCCGGCTGGTTCGGCCTTCCCAGCGATCCGGGCGTGGTGCTCGTCGCGCTGCTCCTCGCCAAGGAGCCGATCTCTCATCTGCTACATCCGCTCCTCGCCTATCGCTCGCGCAAGAACGAATTCGAGGCAGACGACTTCGCGCGCCGCATCGTCGGCAAGGAGCCGATGATCTCCGCGCTGACCCGGCTGGTCGCGCTTCACCACGTCATCCAAGTCGCGCTTCACAAATACGATCCGGCCCGTCGGCCTCGGTCCGCAGGTCATCCGGTTGCGGCCCGCCGCGCATTGCCGCACGCGCGTCACCGGCTATTCGCTGAAAATTCTGCCGACCGAGCATTTCATCAACTGGCAGCAGGACCCGCACGGAAACTGGCAGGCGCGGCTCGTTTTTCCCGAGAAGGCGCGCGAGTTCAAGATCGAGATCGATCTCCTCGCCGAGATGGCCGTCTTCAATCCATTCGACTTTTTCGTCGAGCCATACGCCGAAGAATTTCCCTTCGTCTACAAGGCGGAGCTGGCGACGGAGCTCGCCGCCTATCTCGAGATCGAGCCCGCCGGCGCGCCGCTCGACGACTATGTGAACGCGATCTCGCGCGAGAAGCGGCGCACCATCGACTTTCTGGTCGATCTCAATGCGCAGCTGCAAAAAGACATCCGCTACGTCATCCGCATGGAGCCGGGCGTGCAGACGCCGGAAGAGACGCTGACTCCACGTTCGGGCTCCTGCCGCGACAGCGCCTGGCTGCTCGTGCAAATCCTGCGGCGGCTCGGCTTCGCGGCGCGTTTCGTCTCCGGCTATCTCATCCAGCTGAAACCCGATGTCGATCCCATCGAAGGCCCCGATGGGCACGGATACCGATTTCACCGATTTGCACGCCTGGGCGGAGGTCTACATCCCGGGCGCCGGCTGGATCGGCCTCGACGACGTCCGGCCTATTTTCTGCGGCGAAGGCCATATTCCACTTGCGGCGCGCCGCATTATCGCTCCTGCGCGCCGCCGATCTCGGGCGTGGTCGATCCCGCGAATGTCGAGTTCGACTTCGTCATGCGCGTCGAGCGCATTCGCGAGACGCCGCGCGTCACGAAGCCTTACGACGACGAGACGTGGAACGCGATCGTCAACACCGGTCATGCCGTCGACGAGCGCCTCGCCACAGGCGACGTGCGCCTCAGCATGGGTGGTGAGCCGACGTTTGTCGCCGCTGACGATATGGAAGGCGCCGAATGGAACACCGCCGCCGTCGGACCGACCAAGCGCCGCTATGCCGACGATCTCATTCGCCGCCTGCGCGCCGCTTTGCCCGGGGGGCCATGCTGCATTACGGTCAGGGCAAATGGTATCCCGGTGAACAGCCTGCCGCGCTGGGCCTTCGCGCTTTATTGGCGCAAGGACGGCAAGCCGATCTGGGAAAACCAGGATCTGATCGTCAGCGAAAGCGTCGCTCGCCCGGCGACCTCCGAAGACGCTGACAAGTTGATGCGCGGTTTGCTGCGAGCTCGCGGAGACGCTCGGCGTCGGCAAGGACTATGTCATCCCCGCTTACGAAGATCCCGCGCACTGGATGCTGAAGGAGGGGCAGCTACCGATCAACGTCGATCCGGCGAGCCAACAAGATTGAAGGACCCCGCCGAACGCGCCCGCATGGCCCGCGTGTTCGATCGCGGCCTCGGCGCTGTCGCGAGCTACGTGCTGCCGATTCAGGCGTGGCAAACTGCCGACAGGGGCCGGCGCTGGGTCACCGAACGCTGGTCGCTGCGGCGCGGACGCCTGTTTCTCTCGCCCGGCGACTCGCCCGTCGGTCTGGCTTCCACTGCTAAACTCCCTCGTTCCCGATAGTCTCGCCGCTCGACTACCCGCACGTAATTGAGCGCGATCCGATGGGGCCGAACCGGCCGCTTCCCGAGCGCACGATCCTTTTGCAGCAGCGCCGCGCAGAAGTACAGCGAGCGCGCGCGGCCGCCAACAGGACGTGTGGCGCCAGGAAATATCGGGGCGTCGTGCGCACGGCGCTCGCGATCGAGCCGCGCGACGGCGTGTCTGTGTGTTCATGCCGCCGCTCTACGACGCTGAAGATTACGCCGCGCTGATTGCCGCCGTTGAAGAGGCCGCCAAGCAGACCGGTGTGCCGGTGCAGATCGAGGGCTATCCGCCGCCGCCCGATCCTCGTCTCAACGTGATCAAGGTCACGCCCGATCCCGGCGTGATCGAGGTGAACATTCACCCGTCGACGAGTTGGGAAAGCTCTGTCGCGATCACCACCGCACTCTACGAGGAAGCGCACAACGCCCGCCTCTGCGCCGAGAAGTTTATGCTCGACGGCCGCCATACGGGAACCGGCGGCGGCAATCACGTCGTCCTCGGCGGCATCACGCCGGCCGACAGTCCGTTTCCTGCGCCGCCCCGATCTCCTGAAGAGCGTCGTGCTCTATTGGCAGCGACATCCGTCGCTGTCCTATCTCTTCTCGGGCATGTTCATCGGCCCGACGAGCCAGGCGCCGCGCGATCGACGAGGCGCGTCACGACGCGCTCTATGAACTTGAGATCGCGCTCGCAGGTACGCCGAACGCCGGGGATGGGCACATCCCTCTGGCTCGTCGATCGGCTCTATCGCAATCTGCTCGTCGACGTTTCCGGCAATACGCATCGCGCCGAAATCTGCATCGACAAGCTCTATTCGCCCGATGGCCCGACGGGCCGCCTCGGTCTCGTCGAGTTCCGCGCCTTCGAGATGCCGCCGGACGCGCGCATGAGCTTCGCGCAGCAATTGCTGCTGCGCGCGCTCGTCGCCTGGTTCTGGCGCGAGCCGCAGGAAGGCAATTCGTGCGCTGGGGGACCGCGCTGCACGATAAGTTCATGCTGCCGCATTTCGTCTGGGAGGATTTCCTCGGCGTGCTCGACGATCTGAAACGCGCCGGCTACCCGTTCGAGGCCGAATGGTTCCAGGCGCAATATGAGTTCCGTTTCCCACTCGCGGGAAGCATCGAGCACGGCGGCGTGACGCTTGAGATCCGCCACGCGCTCGAGCCCTGGCATGTGCTGGGCGAAGCGGCGGCGGCGGGCGGCACGGTGCGCTATGTGGACTCCTCGGTCGAACGTCTCGAAGTGAAAGCGAAGCATTTCGTGCCCAACCGCCACGTCGTCGCCTGCAACGGCCGCCGCGTGCCGCTCGCCTCCACCGGCGTCGTGGGCGAGGCGGTGGCGGGCGTCCGCTTCAAGGCGTGGCAGCCGGCTTCGGGCATGCATCCGACGATCCCGAACCATACGCCGCTCACCTTCGACATCGTCGACAGCTGGAGCAACCGCTCGCTGGGCGGCTGCGTCTATCACGTCGCCCATCCCGGCGGACGCAGTTACGACACCTTTCCGGTCAACGCGCACGAGGCCGAGGCGCGGCGGCTCGCGCGCTTCCAGGGTCACGGCCATACGCCCGGACGGATCGAGCCGCCGCGCGAGGAACCTGCGGGCGAGTTCCCGCTGACGCTGGACTTGCGGAGGCGATTTGGCCGTTGAGCGCGAAGCAGTCGCAGCGCCGGGAGACGAGGCGGAAAGGCTTGCCGCCTGGATCGCCGACTACCGCCCGCTGCCCGGCGTCCCCGACGAGCTGATCGGCCCGGACGGGCGCCCGCGCGCGCATTGGTCGACGCTGCTCGATACGCTGGTCGGCGCTCGGCGAGAATGAGCTCGAGCCGCTTCGCCGCCGCCGCGCGGCGCATCAACGACATACGGCGTCACCTACCGCGTGCATGGCGAGGCGCGCGAACGGCCGTGGCCGCTGAGCCGCCTGCCGCTGCTGATCACGGAAAGCGACTGGCGCGAGATCGCGGCGGGCGTCGCGCAACGAGCCGAGCTTCTCGATCGCATCCTGCACGACGTCTATGGCGAGGGGCGTCTCGTCGCCGAGGGCGCGCTGCCGGCCGCCGTCGTCGCAGGCTCGCCCGAATTCATTCGCCCGATGTGCGGCGTGAGACCGAAGGGCGAGCGATGGCTGCGCTTTTACGCGGTCGATCTCGGTCGCGGGCCTGACGGCAAATGGTGGGTGCTCGGCGATCGCGCGCAGGCGCCGTCGGGAGCAGGCTACGCAGTCGAGAACCGGTTGATCCTCGCCCGCGCCTTTCCCAGTCTCTATCGCGAGATGAACGTGCGCCGCGTCGGTCCGTTCTTCCGCGATTTTCGCGCGGTCGCGCGGCGACCGCGGAGCGATCCGCGCATCTGCCTGATGACGCCCGGTCCCTATAGCGAGACTTATAGCGAACAGGTTTATCTCGCCCGCTATCTCGGCTTCATTCTGGTCGAGGGCGAGGATCTCGCGACGAGCGAAGGCAAGCTCCATGTGCGCACCGTCGCCGGGCTGAAGCGCGCCGACGTCGTTTGGCGGCGCGTCGACGCGGACTGGCTCGATCCGCTGGAGGCGAACGCCGCGTCGAAGCTCGGCGCGCCGGGATTGTTCGACGCCATTCGCAACGGCGCGGTCGCCGTCGCCAACATGCCCGGTTCGGGCCTCGTCGAGTCGCGCGCCTTGATGAGCTTCCTTCCCACCATTGCGCGAAGGCTCATCGGAGAAGAGCTGCGCCTCCCCAATGTCGCGACATGGTGGTGCGGGCAGGAGGCCGAGCGCGACGAGACTTTGCACGCCTTCGACAGCCGCGCCATCGCTGGCGCCTTCAACGACAACGCCGCGGGCCTCGACGGCGCCCGCGCCGCGATCGGGGCCGAGCTCGACGTCGAGCAGCGCGCGCGCCTCGTCCGCGCCATGCAGGCGCGCGGCATGGATTATGTGGGGCAGGAGGTGGTCAAGCTCTCGACGACGCCCGCCTGGGACGACGGCGTATTGACTCCGCGTCCCTTCACGCTGCGCGTTTTCGCCGCCGCGACGCCGGAGGGCTGGAAGGTCATGCCCGGCGGCTTTTGCCGCGTTTCGGACCGCCGCGACGCGCGCGCCATCTCCATGGGCGCAGGCGCGCAATCCGCCGATGTGTGGGTGATCGGCGCGGAGGCCCCCGAAAACGCGACGACGCTGCTGCCCGCAAAGAACGACGCGCGGGTGGTGCGCGTGCCGGGCAATCTCCCGAGCCGCGCCGCCGACAATCTCTTCTGGATGGGCCGCTACCTCGAACGCGCCGAAGCAACGCTTCGCATCGTGCGCTGCCTCTGCAACCGTCTGACCGACGAGTGCCCGGATGCGGCGATGGGTGGCCCATCGAGCGGTTGAAAGCGGCTGCTTGTCGCCTGGGGCGCCGCCGCGCCTTTCGCGGCCCCGCATCCCGGCGCCGTCATCGCGCTGACCGCCGCGAGCAACGCCGATTTTTACGGCTCCGCGCGCGCCATCGTCGGGCAGGCGAAGCGCGCCGCCTCCATCGTGCGCGAACGTCTGTCGCAGGATATGTGGCAATTGATGGTGCGCCTTGAAACGCGTCTGGAACGCGCCGCGGACGGCGCGCCGCTGGAGCCCGAAATTCTCGAGATGGCCGAGCGCGCCTTGCATACGCTCGCTGCGCTCTCTGGCCTGATGGACGAGAATTTCAACCGCGTCTCCGGCTGGGCCTTCCTCGATCTTGGCAAGCGCATGGAGCGCGCGGTCAACACCTGCCGCTTCGTGCGTCAATTCGCCGCCGACGATCCGACGATGGAGACGCTCGACGCGCTGCTCGAACTCGTCGACTCGCAGATCTCCTATCGCTCGCGTTATCTTGCCGGCCCCGCGCTGGCGCCGACGCTCGACATCGCCATGCTCGATCCCTTCAATCCGCGCTCCGTTGCTTTCCAGGCGCGGCGCATCGACGAACATCTCGCCGGCCTGCCCGCCCTCATCGATGACGGCATGATGGAGCCGCAGCGTCGGCTCGCCGTATCGCTGCGCGCCGATCTCGAAGCCGCGGACGCGCGCCGTCTCGACGCAGAGAGCGTGCTGATTTTCGAGCAGCGTATGATGGCGCTCGCCAACGCCATTTCCGAGCGGTATTTTTCGCATTCCAGCGATCCGGCGCCGACGGACAAGCGATCGAAGCTCGCGTGATCTACGACATCGAACACGTCACGACCTACAGTTACGAGGCGAGCGTCGCTTCGACGCGCTGCGCCATCCGGCTCACGCCGCGCGAGAGCAGGGGCCAGCGCGTGTTGCGGAGCCGCGTCGAGGCGGCGCCGGCGCCCGAGGCGACGCGTGAGAGCATGGATTTCTTCGGCAATCGGGTCGTCGAGGCGATGATTCGCGAGGCCCATGCGCGGCTCCGCATTTCCGTTTCCGCGCGTGTCGAGGTCGCGCGGGAGGAGCCCCCGGCCGCCTGCCTCACGCCCTCCTGGGAGAATGTCGCGCGCGCCGCCGGGGCGGCCAGGACGCTGTCGCGCGAATCGCCGGTCCATTGGCTTTTCCCCAGTCGTCAGGCGCCGCTCCACGCGCCGGTCACGGACTATGCGCGCGAGAGCTTCCAGCAGGGGCGCCCGGTTCTCGAGGCCGCGGAAGAGTTGATGCGGCGGATCAAGGCGGATTTCGCCTATGACCCGAACGCAACCCATGTCGCGACGCCGCTCGCCGACGCCTTCGCGGCGCGGGGCGGCGTCTGTCAGGATTTCGCGCATATCATGATCGCCGGCCTGCGCGGCCTGTCGCTGCCGGCGGCCTATGTCAGCGGCTATATCCGCACCGCGCCGCCGCCGGGCCAGCCGCATCTCGAGGGCGCCGACGCGTCGCATGCCTGGGTCGCCGTCTGGTGCGGCGAGCCCTTCGGCTGGATACATCTCGATCCCACCAACGCCATGTACGCCGACGACAACCACATCGTCGTCGCCATCGGCCGCGACTATGCGGACGTGTCGCCGATCGACGGCGTGATCGTCGGGGCGGGGCGGCAGGCGCTGGGCGTTTCGGTGGACATCAGGGCCGTGGGCGGCGCGCAATGAACGTCCACGTTCCAGTTGAGAGCGAAAGCGGCCAGAGGAGCCTCGTCACGCTGGCGGCGCTGGCGTTGCTGGTTGGCGGTGTCGCAGGGTTGGTCGGCGCGCTGTTTCGCCTCGCCTTGCAGCAGGCGGATCGGCTGCGCGACCTTGTCGTCGTCTGGGCGCAGGGCAGGGCGGCAGTCGGCTTTATCGCCGTCGTCGCGCTTTGCGCCGGCGCCGCGCTCGTCGCCAGATGGGTGGTGCGGCGTTTCTCTCCGCACGCCTCCGGCAGCGGCATTCCGCATGTCGAGGCCGTGCTGCATGGCGAGATTCCGCCAGCGCCCTTCATCCTGCTGCCGGTGAAGTTTATCGGCGGCTGTCTCGCCATCGGCGCCGGCCTAGCGCTCGGGCGCGAAGGGCCGAGCGTCCAGATGGGCGCTGTCATCGGCCATCTCACTGGCGAGCGCTTCCGCCGCAACTGGGCCGATTGCCGCGCGCTGCTCGCGGCGGGGGCGGGGGCGGGGCTCGCCACCGCCTTCAACGCGCCCATGGCCGGCGCGGTCTTCGTGCTGGAGGAGCTCGTCCAGAAATTCGAGCAGCGCATCGCCATCGCGGCGCTCGCGGCCTCCTCCACGGCGATAGCGGTCGCCCATCTTCTGCTCGGAGACTCGCCCGATTTCCTGATGCCGCCGCTCGATTACCCCGCCCCCGCCATCGGTCCGCTCTTCTTCGTCCTCGGCGCCGCCATGGGACTCTTCGGCGTCCTCTACAACCGCATTCTGCTGGCGACGCTCTCGGCCTTCGAGGGCTCACGCCTGTCGGGGGAAACGAAGGCCGCGCTCACCGGCGCCGCCGTGGGCGCTCTCGTCTGGTTCTCGCCGCGTCTCGCCGGCGGCGGCGATGGCCTGACGCTGGCCGCGCTCGCGGGCTGGCAGGACGTGTTCGTCCTGCCTTTCGTTCTGCTGGTGAGATTCGCCCTCGGCAACGCTTCTTACGCCGCGGGGACGCCGGGCGGCCTCTTCGCGCCGATGCTGGCATTGGGCGCGCAGGCGGGTCTTTTCTTCGGGGTCGTCTTCGGATTGCTGCTGCCGGGCGTCGATATTCAGCCGCAGGCTTTCGCCGTCGTCGGCATGACGGCCTTCTTCACCGGCGTTGTTCGCGCGCCGCTGACGGGGATCGTGCTCGTCACGGAGATGACCGGCAGCGTGACGATGCTGCTTCCCATGCTCGCCGCCTGCTTCGCCGCCATGCTGGCGCCGACGCTGCTGGCCAGCGCCCCGATCTATGAGTCCCTGCGCGACCGCCTCCTACGCAAAAACTAAGCGGCGGCGTTTCTGTAAGCAGATGAATATAAAATGAATTTCGTCGTCAGGCGGGGTTCAGTCCGACCATGCGACGGTGCCCGCGGCTTGGGGCATCAAGCAATGGAGCGCCTGATATGAAGAACATCCTTTTCGCCATGGCTCTTGCCGTCGCCGGCGCCGCTTTCGCCCAGCCGGTCTTCGCCGCGGCCGAAGAGCCAGCTCCGGCGGCCACCGAGCCCGCGAAGGCGAAGCCGGCGAAGCACAAGTCGCAGCGCCATATGCAGAAACATGAACGCCACTCTGCGGTGACGAAGGCGCACAAGGCCGGCTAGCAATTCTCGGCAAATAGAAGGCGCCGGGGACGGGTCCCCGGCGCCTTTGCGTCGCCGCGTCAGCGCGGCTCCTCAATGATGTCGACGACCTTCCGGCTGTCCGGGTCCACCAGGACGACCTGATCATTCAGCACGAAGTAGTCGAAGCGCGCCACGTCCGGCGTTTCGGCCGCAATCTGGCGCGGGACCGGCTCGATGTCGACGAACTCCGGCACCCGGTCGCCGACCCGCACGCAGACCTGCTTCAGGTTCTGCTTGGCCTCCTGCATCACGCCGCGATAGAGCGCGCGCTCCTGCCGGTTGTCGAGCCGTACGCGCGGCGCGTAGCCATAGGCTTCCCCGCGCTCCCGGCGGCCCCGGTAGCCTTCCTCGCGGGCGGAGCCGTAGCGGCCGCCTTCGCGCCCCTCGTAACCGCCGCCGCGCTCCTCATACCCGCCGCCGCGCTCGTTATATCCATAAGCGGCAGGCGGGCCGCCTTCGCCGCCCAGCATGGCGACGACCTGGCGGTCGCCGGGATCGATGATGGCGATCTGATCGTCGACCCGAACGAAGTCATAGCCGCGATATTGCGGCGCGATCGCCACGATTTCAGGGGGCAGGGGGGCGAACTGCACGGTCGGCGGAACGACGGCGCCGATCCGGACATTGAATTCGTTGCGGGTGATGCGGGGGCCGCCGCGCCGCTCGATGATGTCGCGCACGCGCGTCTGGTCACGCTCGCTCAACCGCAAGCCGCCGCGCTCGTTACGGCCCGCACGCTGGGTTTCGTCGCGGTCGGTCCGTCCAAAGGTTTCGCGGCGCTCGCCGCGCGGGCCGGTCGACTCCGCCCCGCGCGTCCTGTCAGCGTCAGACGAGCGCCCGAAGACGTCGCGGCCCTGCAGCTGATCCCGGTCCGCCTCGCCTCGCCGCTCGGTTGGGCGCTGCCCGCGCTCCATCTCGTTCTGGGCGCCGCGGCGCTCCTCGTCGCCCTTGCTCGCGCCCGTACGCTGGTCCTTCTGCGACTCGGCGCGTCCGGCCTTGTCCTGTTTCTCGGGCTCCTTGGCGCCCTGAGTCGCGGCGCCGGGCTCGGGTTTCGCTTCGTGCTTGCTCGAGTCGCGCTTGCCTTTGTGGCGGCGATTCTCGTCCATGCCCAGCTTTCCGCGGCCCTCTTCGTCGCTCGCGCTCTTGGCCGCCTCGCCCTGCTTCGCGGTCTCGCCCTGCTTTGCGGTCTCTGCGGCGTCCTTGCGCTCTGACTCCTTCGATTCCTTCGCCGCTTTGGTTTCCGCGCGCTCGCGATTCCGCTCCTGGGCGCCTTCGCTGCGACGCTCATGCTTCTTCGCCACCTCGGTCCCGGTTTGCTTATGCTGGGGGGCGGCGGATTCGGTCTGGCCCGGCCTAGCGGCCCCGCCTCCCGTTTCGTCTCGTCCGGCGTTCTGCGCGTAGCCCTGTGAAATGCAGAGCGATAGCGTCGCGACTGCCACAGAGACAAGGAGCCTGGCTCGCATTGCGGCCTCCATCTGAAGAAGGCGCTGGCCTTCGCCTTGGCCGCGCCTGCTTGGGTCGGTAATGCCGTGCAACGCGCGTGAGCACGAAATGTTCTCATCAAATTTGCCAGACGCGCGGACTCGACGTAGGGTCTCCTGGCAGTCGCGCGTGGGCTGCCGGGCGGCCGCCTCGGAGCGTGGATAATTGGCTCTGGCGCGGGATTGGGCTTGACAAAAACCAAGCCCTCCGCTGTACTGGCGCACGCGTAAAGCAGAAAAAACGGCGCTTTAAGCGCATTCTGAGGGAGGTAAAGATGGGTTGGCTCGTCCCCGCTGCCATGCTGGCTATGGTTGTTATCGCCGCTGTGACCATCACGCGCCTCTGATCGTCACGATCAGCGTGTGAATCGGGTCCTTTGCGGTCCGGTTTAAAGACCGTCAGCGTGAAAGCGCTGGCGGTCTTTTTTTGCCGCAACCTCAGCCCGGCCGTTCGGCCGTCGGGAGTTCCCCAGGTCAGGAACCTTCAAAGGACCGCCAAGGGAACCTTCAAAGGACCGCCAAGGACATGGCGAGCAGTTCCCGAGCCCAATCCGCCAGATACGCCGCCGCGACATAGGCTTCGACCCCTACCCAGGAGCCCGTCGCAATGATGGCGGTCAATGTGAGCAACTTCGTCATTTTCATCTCCCTTAGCTGAGAGGAGAATATGCGCCGTGGCGACGCGCGGCTGTGCGCTGGAAAACGGGGCGGGACGTCGCTGAGGAAGGCCGCGGGTGCGGATTTGGGGTCGCCCGAATGGCGAGGGGACGAAAGATGAAAGGGATCACAACCGTCGTCCTGGCCGCGTTCGTTCTCGCCACCGCCGCCTCGGCGCAGCAAAACCCCTATGTCACGCCCTACACGACGCCTTACGTCTACAGGCCGCCGACGAGCCTGATCGTCGACCCCAATGGCTGCCCGAAATATTGCGGCAACCCTCAGCCGCAAGTCAGCAGCCAGGGGTCGTTCACGACGTTCTCCCAAGAGCCGGACCAAGCAATGCACAAAGTCGGGCGTTGAGCCCGGCGGGGGCGGAACGCCGCCTCCGAGCCGCTCGGCGGCGCGGGACCTTTTCTATCGACGCCGGACGCGGGTTGATATTCACTGAGGCCGAGCGGGAAAAGCGAGAGGGCCTCGGTGACTTGTGAAGTTGCGGTGATGAACAAGCACGGCGTCGCTTTGGCCGCCGACAGCGCGCTCTCGGTCAGCGATGGGCAGAAGGTCTACCATACCGCCGAAAAGCTCTTCAAAATCGCAGAGGCGCCCATCGCCATTATGGCCTATGGCTGCGCCGAGATCATGGGCGTGCCGTGGGAGCTCGTCATCAAGAGCTATATCCGGCAGCTCGGCGAGCGGCGCTTCCCGGCGGCCGAGCAATATGGCGAGGACTTTCTTCGATTCGTCGAGGCGTCGGAGACGCTGTTCCCGGCTTCCGTGCAGCGAGACTGGTTCCGTCGCATCGTCGAAGCGCTCTGGACGACCGACATAAGGGACGTATGGCGTAAAAAGCTCGACGGTCCGCCGCGCAATCATCCTCACAAGGCGTCGACCCTCTTGTTGCAGACGATCAAGGAAGCGCTCGCCGCCTTCAAGGGCGTCGCGCCGATCGATCAGCTCGGCCACGCTTACGGCGAGCGCATCCTGTCGGAATACGCGGAGGTCCTGAAGGAGCTGGAGACGCGGCTCTTTCACGACGTCCATCTCAACGACGAGATCAGCGACGCGCTACGTCTTCTCGTGAAGCTGACGCATACGCATCAATGGTTCCATCCCGACAATCTTACGGGGATCATCGTCGCGGGCTTCGGCGAAGCGGAGCTTTTCCCAAGCCTCTACATCTACAATGTCGGCACGGTCGCCGCGGCCCGCCTGCGCTGGCTCAAGGTGGACGAGGCGCATGTCGACCGCGAGCATCCTGTCATCGTGATTCCCTTCGCGCAGACCGACATGATCGATCTGTTCTGCACCGGAATCTATCCGGCGATGAAGGAGCGGCTCGTCGACATCATCGTCAAATGCCTGCCGGCCCCGACCGGGGCCCATAAAGCCGGGAAATCCGCGCGCGCGCAGGCTCAGGAGACCGCGGGGGCGGTCCGGGAAATTCTCGAGAAAGAGTTTCAGGAGAAATACACGCTCCCGCTGATCAGCGCGGTGGACGTGCTGTCGCGCTTCGAGCTTGCGAAGATGGCGGAGGCGCTCATCAGCCTGACGGCTTTCAAGGCGCGCATGTCGACGCAGCAGCAGGAGACGGTGGGCGGTCCCATCGACGTCGCGGTGATCTCCAAGGGAGAGGGCTTCGCCTGGGTGAAAAACAAGAACATGCTGAAGCGCGAAGATGCGGCGGGGTTCCTGATGCCGTGAGCGGCGCGCGTCTGGTCGCGCATTTTTTCTCCAGCTCAAGCAGCCGTGATCGCCGCTCATTGCCGCTCAGCAGGGGCCGCCTATCTACGTCGTGTCGCATGCAACATGCGCAGCGGTAGAAAAGGTCAGGAGTTCGACATGCTAACGAAGCTTATTGTCGCCGCCTGGGTTTCCCTCGCGATGTCCCTGATCCCGGCGGCGGCGTTGGCGCATGGGTGCCATCACCACCATCATCACCACCACCATCACGATATGGACAACGACAGTAAAACCGAGAGCGGGAAGTAACGTCGCAAGGCCGCTAACGACGGGTTCGGCATGGCGCCCTTGTGGTCCTTGGCGTTCGCGTGGGGCGACCCGGATCTCGTGGGTCGCCCCTTTCTTTTTGCCGGCTTTTAGTCTCTTCGACCCGCCTCCCATCGTTGCGCTTGTTGAATCAGAGGCGACCGGAATACTCTGTCATTCGAGCGCCGGAGATCGCGGCAATGAGCACCCTGACGAAGCTTGTGCTGGGGATGATGGGGCAGTTGCGGCCAAAGCCTGCGAAAGGCGAAGGCGCGCCGGCGATCGAATTGCCGCCGCCGAGCAAGGAGGGCGGGGAGCCCTTGATGGAGGCGCTGTCGCGGCGGCGTTCCGAACGGGAATTTTCGCCCCGCGAACCACAATTGCAGACGCTCTCCGACCTTCTCTGGGCAGCCTATGGCGTGAACCGGCCCGACGGCGGCCGAACGGCTCCCTCTGCGCTGAATGCGCAGGAAATCGACCTCTAGGTCGCGCTCCCTTCGGGCGCCTATCTCTACGACGCCGGCGCCAACAGGCTCCAACTCGTGGCTGGACGTGACCTTCGGGCCATCACCGGCTATCAGGATTTCGTCGACGAGGCCCCGCTCGACCTCGTATTCGTCGCGGACCACAGCCGCCTGTCGCTCGTTCCCGCAGGTCAGCGAGAAAGTTACGCCTTCGCCGCCGCGGGCGCGATTTCCCAGAACGTCTATCTGTTCTGCGCGAGCAACGGACTTGCGACCGTGATCCGCGCATGGATCAACCGCGAGGCGATCGCCGACGCGCTGGGGCTGAGCCACGATCAGCAAGTGCTGCTCTCGCAAACCGTGGGATATTTCAAGAGCTGAAACCAAACAGCCCTGCGCAGGGAGGAAAAATGCACTTCGTGATCTCCGCCACATATGGCCCAACGGATCCGACAAGAGCCATGCTGCCATTCATCTTCGCCGCCACGGCGTTGCAGGATGGCGATCAGGTGACGCTGATGCTCTTCGCCGATGCGGTGTTTTCAGCGGTGGGCGGCGCCGCATCGAAACTTGTGCCCGTCGGGCCACCCAACAAATTCGAGGACGTGGTTTCGCATCCAAACGCGACGGTGCTCGCCTGCAAGCCCTGCCTGGAAGCGCGCGGCCTCGGCGCGGCCAGTCTCGACCAGCGCATAAAGCTCGGCGGGATGGGCGAATTCCATGCGGCGGCAAAGCTGGCGGACGCGCGCGTCTTGAATTTCTAGAGGCGAATCGAAACGCGGGCCCGAGCGAACGGGGCGGGGGAATTGAAATCGGTCGCCCCGTGGCGCTGGCGCCAATGCGGGAGCGCCCGGCGGATCTATGAGTCTCTTTTTCCCCGGTGGATGATCCGTCCGCCAGGGGGGGACCATGCCGCGCGGATTGAACAGCGAAAAGATATGCCCGAATGCGCCTGACCCGCGCTTTCCGCCTGATGCGCAATTCGATCTCGTCGTCGAAGGCTCGTCGCTCGACAAACTGGCGCGCGAGGGCGAACTCCTGCGCTGCGTCGACGTCAGCAGCGCAAGCGTGGCGAGCGGGGACATTGTGGTGATCGAGCGTTTGCGGGGCGACAGTCTGGAGCTGCTCGGCAAGCGCGCGCTCCTGCAGGGCGAAGACCTCGAACTCTGGTCGGAGAGCACGCTCGATTACTGGCGCGAACCGGTCATTCGGCAAGGCAGGCCCGATGGCCCCGCCGCCGACGTGCGCATCATCGGCAAGGTGCTCTACGCGCATCGCCGCAGGTGAACGCGCTTTGCCGGAGGAGAGCCGGTGGCAAGGCGTTCTCACAATCACTGGACGGGCAATTGCTAGCGGCTTTGCGCTAGCGGCTCGTCACATCCCCAGCTTCTCCAGCTTCTTGCGCAGGGTGTTGCGGTTGAGACCGAGAATCTCGGCCGCCTTCAGCTTGTTGCCGCGCGTCGCCAGGAGCACGCGGCGCAGGAGCGGCGTCTCGATCTCGCGCAACAGCCGGTCGTAGAGATCGGGCGGCGACTGGTTCGCGCCGCGCAACATGTCGCTCACGTAATCCTCCACCGCGCCCGCCAGGGACGGCTTTTGAGGTGCGAGTTCGTTTGGCCTGATTTCCTTTGGCTGCAGCGGCCGACGGGGCTCGCGCGCCAGCTCCGTCCGCACCATTTCCGCCGTTATCACGTCGCTGCTGTAGAGAACGGCGATGCGGCGCAGGAAATTGCTCAATTCGAGAATGTTGCCGGGCCAGTCATATTGCTTGATGCATTCCAACGCCGAAGCGTCGATGCGCGGCGCGGGCAGGCCTTCCTCGCCGGCGAGTTTCAGCACGGCGTCGACGATATCCGGCAGATCTTCGAGACGTTCGCGCAGGGGCGGCAGACGCAACGGCACGACATTGAGTCGGTAAAACAGATCCTCCCGGAACGCGCCTTGCGCAACGAGCTGCGCCAGGTCCCGGCGCGTGGAGGCGATGATCCGCGACGGCACTGGCGTCAGCGCGATTTCCTCTTTCAAAAGGCGCAGGAGCCGCGCTTGCGCGTCGAGC
Organism: Methylocystis parvus; assembly: GCF_049675845.1. Lineage (GTDB taxonomy): Bacteria > Pseudomonadota > Alphaproteobacteria > Rhizobiales > Beijerinckiaceae > Methylocystis > Methylocystis parvus_A. The sequence goes on along the minus strand of NZ_CP187161.1, from coordinate 983,715 downwards.
GACAGATCGGCGATCTCCTCGAGATAGAGCGTGCCCCGCCGCGCCCTTGCGATCGCGCTCCAAGCCGCCTCGCCCGGCGCCGCGCTGTCCGGGAAAGCGGATAGCTGCGGATCGCCCAGCCCGGGGATGTCGATGGAGACAAAGGCGCCGGCTCGGCGCTTGCCGAATTTGTGGAGCGCCCTCGCGACCAACTCGGCGCCGGTTCCGGATTCCCCGGTGATGAGAACGGGATGGTCGGTCTGCGCCAGACGAAGGAAGGCGCGGTAGAGTTCCTGAATTGTCGACGACTTGCCAATCAGCGGAATGGCTTCCGTCTCCCCGCCGAGCGCGGGGGTCTCGCTGGCGGCCTCCTCGCACAGCGCAACGAGACCCTTGAGATCGATGGGCTTGGCGAGCCGTGCGCGCAGACGCGGATGATCATGCTGCGCGGGCGCAGCGGGAGCCGCGGCATGGGTTACGACGACCGGCAGGTCAGGCGCGGCCTTGCCGAGAAACGGCAGAAGCCGACCGTCGTCCAGCACGCTCTCATCTGCGATGACGAGATCGGCGGCGCGATTCGCCGCCCAGAGGCGCAGCTCCGCGGCGTCGCCTGTGGTCAGCACCTCGAAGCCGAAACGCGCCAGCGTCTGCTCCAGGATGGCGCGCATCGCCGCACTTTTGTCGGCAACCAGCACCGTCTTCCGCCGTAATCCCGGAAATGGCGCCACTCGCGATTTGTCTGCATCGCACCTGACCCGATTCATAGCCGCACATGCATCTAGAGAAACAATCCGGAAACAATCTATATGATCGCGACGCGCTCACAAGACGAGGCGAGGCAAAAAGCACAGGGAACGCCACTGGCCTCAGTAGTTTAATTCCCTATGGAACTGAAAATACGCCTCTGGCCCTATGTCGTCATTCTATACTGGTGCGATGACTTGCGCGCAGACGTCACGAATCTCGCCCGCTTTCAGCGCGCGCGACTCAAAAATGCTCAGCGGAGGGGTCGCCGCGTGCACGGCCTCATGGCGTCGATCCGAATGCCTGTATGCGAAGCCGCCATCGCGCAGTGGCGGCGCCGGCGGCCCTGCGCAAAGCAGGCTATATCGCTGTTACGCTCTCAGGGAACCGCAGCGGCCTTGAAGCGCCCACGGCGCAGGCGCATCGTCTCTGACTGGTTGGAAAGAATGGCTCCCCGAGTAGGACTCGAACCTACGACCTAGCGATTAACAGTCGCGTGCTCTACCAGCTGAGCTATCGGGGAACGTCGTGGTGAGGGGCGTATACAAGGGGCGGATGGGTTTGCCAAGCCCTTTTCCGCAGATTGTGGAAAACCCAGCTAAACAAGGGCTTCCGTTGTGAGGCTTTGGCCGAATTCTGCGCTGGCGCGGGCGATGTCCTCGCGACTCGGCAGGCCGGCCTCGTTGCCGAGATGCTGGACTTTGTGGGCTGAGGCCGCCCGGGCGAATTCGAAATGGGCGCGCCAGGGGGCGTCGGGCCGCTCGAGATAGGAGGCGCAATAGGCGCCGTGGAAGACGTCGCCGGCGCCGGAAGTGTCGACGACGCGGTCCGAGGGCACATGGAGCGAGGGCAGGTGCTGGAGCTCCCCGTCCTCGCCGTACCAGAACATGCCCTTCTCGCCGACGGTGACGGCGCCGACCCGGCAGCCTTTCGACTTCAGCCAGGCCAGCATCTGCGTTTCGGTGAAGGACATCTGCTTGCAGAGCTGCTTCGACACGACAGCGACGTCGACGAAGTCGAAAATCTCCTCGATATGCGGGCGCAGGGCCCCGCCGTCGATGGAGACGAGCACGCCGCGCTCGCGCGCCGCCCTGGCGTAATGAAGCGCGGCGTCGGCCATATGGCCGTCGAGATGGAGGATCCGCGCGGAGGAGATGTCCAGCCGGATGAAGGGATGCAGATAACTGTCATCGCGCGCGCGCAGGATCGCGCGTTGGCCGTCATTGGGCCAGACGAAAGAGAGCGAGGAGCGCGCCACCTTTCTCGGATACAATTGTATCCCGTAGCAATCGGCCATTTCCGCGAACATGTGGCCGAGCCAGTCGCGCGCCTGCGTCGTCAGCATATGCACATCATGGCCGAGCTTGGCGCAGGCGAAGCCGGCCGTGACCGCGTTGCCGCCGAAGCTCACCGCATAGTCGCGTGCGACCGCCTTTTCGTCGCCCGCCGGCATTTCGTCGGCGAGCATGGTGACGTCGATATAAGCGTGTCCGATAAAGAGCGCGTCCAAGGCAATCTCCGCTGTCCGGCATTCCGCCTAGTATGGCCGAAACGCATGGCGCGCGCGTCTCAGATCGAGAAGCTCGTGCCGCAGCCGCAGGAGGCGGTGGCGTTGGGGTTCTCGACGCGGAAGGACTGGCCCATCAGATCGTCGACGAAATCGATTTTCGAACCGGCCAGAAAGCCGATGGACGCAGGGTCGATGGCGACGCGAGCGCCGTCGCGCTCGACGAGCGCGTCTTCCGCCCTGGGCGCGGCGTCGATCGCGAACTGATACTGGAAGCCCGAGCAGCCGCCGCCCTCGACCGAGACGCGGAACACGGCGCCGGGCGCCTCATGGGAAAGAAGCGCGACGATTCGCTTCGCCGCCTGTTCGGTGAGCGCCACATCGCTTGCCAAGGTCGCCGTCATGCTCAAGTCCTCGTTGCTTCTTGCTTCCATCAGGAGTTGCGGTCTATGCGCTGCAACATAAGCCCGCCGTCCGGGCCTTTCAATGACTGGAGCCAGACCGTGGCGCTGCGACAGCCTCTCGCGCCCTATGCGTGCGACGCGACCAATTCTCGCGGCCGCCTTTACGCCGTGTCGCCCTCGCCGACGCGCAGCGCGTTTCAGCGCGACCGCGACCGCATCATCCACTCCACGGCCTTTCGCCGCCTCGCGCACAAAACGCAGGTTTTCGTGCCGCTCGACGGCGACCATTTTCGCACGCGCCTCACCCACACGATCGAAGTGGGCCAGATCGCCCGCGCCCTCGCTCGCGCGCTCGCCGCCGACGAGGATCTGGCGGAGGCGGTGGCGCTGGCGCACGACCTCGGCCACACACCCTTCGGCCATGCCGGGGAAGAGGCGCTCGAGCGGTGCATGAAGCCCTATGGCGGCTTCGATCACAACGCCCAGGCGCTGCGGGTCGTCACGCTGCTGGAGCGGCGCTACGCCGACTATGACGGTCTCGACCTCTGTTGGGAGTCGCTGGAGGGCATCGTCAAGCATAACGGCCCGCTCGAAGGGCCGAAGGCGCTGCGGCCCTTGTCGCGTTACATCCGGGAATTCGACGCCGTCTATCCGCTGGAGCTGTCGACCTTCGCGAGCGTCGAGGCTCAGGCGGCCGCGCTCGCCGACGACATCGCCTATCTCGGGCACGATCTCGACGACGGGCTGCGGGCCGGGCTTTTCTCGCTGGAGCAGATTGCGGCGGGCGCGCCCTTCATCGCTGGGCTACTGAATGAGGTTCACGCGAAGCACCCGGGCCTCGAACGCGGTCGCGTCATTCACGAACTGGTGCGCCGCGTCATTACGCATTTCGTAGAGGACGCGATTGCAACGGCGACCGCGCGTCTCGAACGCCTCGCGCCACAAAGCGCGGCGGAGGTGCGCAACGCCGGCGAGGTCATGGTGGCGTTGTCGCCGGACATGACGACGGCGGAGCATGATCTCAAGCGTTTCCTCTTCGCGAATATGTACCGCCACGCGCGCGTTCTCGGCGTCTGGGAGCGCGCGCGCGGCGCGATTTCGCGACTCTTTCCCGCGTTTCTGGAAAACCCTGCTTTGATGCCGCCCGAATGGACGACGCTCGCCGCCGCCCGCGAAGAGGGCGCGCGCGCGGTCGTCGTCGCGGATTACATCGCAGGCATGACGGACAGATATGCTTTGCAGGAAGTGAAGCGGTTATTCGGCGCATAGCGTCGCGCCCGCCCTCGCGCTTATCCTCCTGTCGTTCCTTCGGCTTTGCGCCGCCGGACGTCACGGCGCGCTGCAAGCTCGATAGGGACACCGCCGGCAAGTCGGTCTTCAGGCAGATTCAGCGCCGGCTCGATTTCGACGGGATCGTCAAGGGTACGGGCCGCTACCCCCTCGTCGAGCACGAGGACATGGGCATGATGCTGCATTTCGAGGTCCAGCCCAGGCCGGGCGCCTGAGGCTCCGGGGCCGGCGGAGATGCATTCGCGCGCGGGGTCTGCTAGACCCGCGCGCGAAAACCTGTGCAGCCGGACCTCCATGAACATTTTCGACATCTTCCACGACCGCATCGCTTCGATCCTCGACGGCCTCCAGGCTGAGGGGCGCCTGCCGCCGCTCGACCTCGCGCGCTTCGTCGTCGAACCGCCGAAGGACGCGGCGCTGGGCGATCTCGCCTGCAACGCGGCCATGGTCTACGCCAAGGAAGCCAAGGCGAGTTTCGCCAATCCGCGCGAGCTGGCGGTGGCGATCTGCTATGCGCTGGCGGAATCGGAGGGGGTGGCGACGGCCGAGGTCGCCGGGCCGGGCTTCATCAACATCAGGCTGAAGCCCGAGATCTTTTCGCAGGTGCTGCGGGCTGCGTTGAACGCCCCCGAAAATTTCGGCCGCGTCGAAAAGGGCCGGGCCGGGGCGCTCCAGGGCAAGGTCAATGTCGAATATGTGTCCGCCAACCCCACTGGCCCGATGCATGTCGGCCATGGCCGCGGCGCGGTCTTCGGCGACGCGCTCGCCAATCTCCTCGCCTTTTCCGGCTGCGAGGTGACGCGCGAATATTACATCAACGACGCCGGCGCCCAGATCGAGGTGCTCGCCCGCTCCGCCTTCATGCGCTATCGCGAGGCGCTCGGCGAGACGATCACGATTCCCGAGGGGCTCTATCCCGGCGACTATCTCAAGCCCGTTGGCGCGGCGCTCGCCAAGGCGCATGGCGAGGCGCTGCTCGACAAGCCGGAGAGCGAGTGGCTGCCGATCGTCAAGGACGCGGCCATCGACGCCATGATGGACATGATCCGCGACGACCTCGCCGCGCTCAACATCCGTCATGAGGTCTTCTTTTCCGAGCGCACCCTGCACGACGCCTCAAACGGCCCGTCCAGGATCGACGCGGCGATCGAATGGCTGCGCGGGAAAGGGCTCGTCTATGAAGGCCGCCTGCCGCCGCCCAAGGGCCAGTTGCCCGACGATTGGGAGGACCGCGAGCAGACGCTGTTCCGTTCTACGGATTTCGGCGACGACGTCGACCGCGCGCTGAAGAAGTCCAACGGCTCGCCGACCTATTTCGCCGCCGACATCGCCTATCACAAGTACAAGATCGACCGCGGCTTCGACACGCTCGTCGACGTCTGGGGCGCCGACCATGGCGGCTATGTGAAGCGCATGGGCGCCGCCGTCGCCGCGCTTTCCGACAGGAAAGTCTCGCTCGACGTGAAGCTCTGCCAGCTCGTGAAGCTGATGCGCAATGGCGAGCCGGTGAAGATGTCGAAGCGCGCGGGCGATTTCGTCACGCTGCGCGAAGTCGTGGACGAAGTCGGCGTCGACGCCGTTCGCTTCATGATGCTTTATCGCAAGAACGATGCGCCGCTCGATTTCGACCTCTCCAAGGTCATCGAGCAGTCTAAGGACAACGCCGTCTTCTATGTGCAGTACGCCCATGCGCGGGCCAAATCCGTCCTGCGCCAGGCCCTGGCGGCGTTCCCCGATCTCGACGCGTCGCTCTCGGCGCTCTCAAAAGCGAAGCTGGAGCTGCTCACGGACGAGGGCGAATTGCAGCTCGCACGCATGATCGCTCAATATCCGCGCGCGATCGAGGCGGCGGCGGCGGCCCATGAGCCGCATCGCGTCGCTTTCTATCTCCATGAGTTGTCGAGCGTCTTCCACGCCCATTGGAACCGCGGCAAAGATCAGCCACAATTACGCTTTGTTAATGCAACAGAGAGAGAGTTAACGAGCGCCCGGGTCGCTTTGGTTTTATCCTTAACCGTCGTCCTGGGGTCGGGCCTGAGACTTCTCGGCGTGAGCGCCCCCGACGAAATGCGTTGACGCGTGAACTTCGGCCGTCGGCCCCCGCGCGACGCTTGACGATAAGCTCCGCCAACGGGAAGACCACCGAGGTATATCATGCGTGAATCGTCCGTCAGAGGCCCCGCCATCGACCTCTCGGAATTCGAGCGGCGCATGCGGGGAGGGGAGCCGCCCAAGGCCGCCCCGAAAGCCGATCCGTTGAGCGAACTCGCCCGGCTGATGCAGGGTGAGCCGGCCGAGGCCGATCCTTATCGCGAATTGCTGCCCGATCCGCGTCCCCAGCGCGCCGCCCCGCAGGCGCAGCCCGCTTCCTCCTGGGACGCGCATCTGCGCGGCTCCTACGATGCGCCGCCGCCGGTCCCCTCGGAGCCGGCGCCCCATTACGACGACAGTCACGGCCACCAGCATTACGCCGAGCACAACGTGGCCTATGGACAGGATCATGGCCACGCCGAGCATGGCTATTCCGAGCATGGCTATTCCGACCAGCAATATGACCAGGCCTATCATGGCGGCGCCGAGGGCGGCTGGGGCGACGACGCCCAATATCTCGACTACGGGGACGAGGATGGGCTTGAAGGCGACGAGCGCGGCGCCGGCATTCGCAAATATCTGCGCCCCTGGCACGCAGTGGCGGCGATCGCCGTCGTCGCGGTCGGCAGCATCGCCTGGGGCTTCATGCACCGAAATGGCGGCGGTTCGTCCAAGGACATCGCTGTCATCAACGCGCCCGAGGGGCCGGTGAAGGTCAAGCCGAGCGCGGACGCCGATCAGGACGCGCCGAACGCCAGCGGCGCCGCCGTGCTGGACCGCAAGGACCCGACGCCGGTCAAGCAGGTCGTCACCCATCAGGAGCAGGCGGTCGATCCAACCGTCGCGCCCAAGGTTGTGAAGCTCGGCAACGGCCCGGTCGATGCGCCGCACGAGCCCGCGCTTGGCGCGCAGCCCAAGAAAGTGAAGACCGTCACGGTGCGCCCCGACGGCAGCCGCGTCGAGGACGCAGGGGTGCCTCCGGCGGTGGCCAGGAACGCCGCTCCAGCCCCGGCCGATCCGGCGCTCGCCAAGGGCGCGACGCCGAAACCCGAGGCCAGGACCGTCACGACGCCTGTCGCCAAGCCAAAGCCCGCGCCCAAGGTCGCCGCGACCGAACCTCCGGCTGCGGAAGAGGCCGAGACGGCTGCGCCGGCTGCTTCTTCGAGCGGTAATTACGCCGTGCAGTTCGGCGCCGCCGGCAGCGAGGAAGAGGCGCGGAACCTGCTGAAGACGGTCTCCGCCAAATATGGCGTCAAGGCTACCTTCAAGCCCGCCAAGGTCGGCGACAAGACGGTCTATCGCGTTCGCGTCGCCGGGGTGAGCAAGGACTCGGCGAACGCGATCTGCAATAAGGTCAAGGCGTCTGGCGGCAACTGTTTCGTCGCGGGGAACTGACCGCTCGCAGGACCACGAAACCTGAGGCGGCCCGGAGCGATCCGGGCCGCTTCGTTTTTGCGGGTTGGAGAGGGCGGCTATTCTCTTCCCAAACCGCCTGCGATTCGGAGCAGACATGCGCGCCTTCATCTGCGGCCTGAAAGGCCTTTCCCTCGACGCCGAAGAGCGCGCCTTTCTGCGCGACGCCGCGCCATGGGGCGTCATCCTCTTTCGGCGCAATGTCGACACCCGCGAACAGGTGGCGCGACTGACTGCCGACCTGCGCGACGCGCTCGGCCGACATGCGCCGGTGCTGGTCGATCAGGAAGGGGGCCGCGTGCAACGGCTCAATACGCCCAACTGGCGCGCCTATCCCAGCGCCGCGCGTTTCGAGGCGGCGGGCGCCGACGAGGATCGGGCGGCGCGGCTCGCCTGGCTCGGCGCACGGCTCATGGCGCATGACCTGCGCGAGGTGGGGATCGACGTCGATTGCCTGCCGGTGCTCGACGTGCCGGCGGAGGGCTCGCACGCCATCATCAGCGACCGCGCCTATAGCCGCGATCCCGCCCGCGCCGCCAAGATCGGCCGCGCCGCCGCCGAAGGACTGATGGCCGGCGGCGTCGCCCCGGTGATGAAGCACATCCCCGGCCACGGCCGCGCGAAGGCCGACAGCCATCTGGAGCTCCCTGTCGTCGATGCGCCGCGTTCGGAGCTCGAGGCCGTCGATTTCCCTCCGTTCACGGCGAACGCCGACCTGCCCATGGCGATGAGCGCCCATGTCGTCTACACGGCGATCGATCGCACGGCGCCTGGCACGCAGTCGAAGACCGTGGTGGGCGAGATCATCCGCGGCCTCATCGGCTTCGACGGCCTGCTGATGACCGACGACCTTTCCATGAAGGCGCTGACCGGCAGTTTCCGCGAGCGCGCGGAACGCGCCATCGCCGCGGGTTGTGACATGGTCCTGCATTGCAATGGCGACCTCGCGGAGGCCGCGCCGGTGGCCGAGGGCGCGCCGCTCTTGTCTGGCAAGGCGCTGGAGCGCGCCGAAAAGGCGCTCGCCTGCGTGCGGGAGATCGAGGCTTTCGACATTGCGGCGAGCCTCGCCGAGTTCGAGGCGGCGATGGCGGTCGCCTGAGCATTAAACTTTTATAAATGCTATATTTTTTCGTCACAATCCTGGCGTTCCATTGCGCGCGCGGACCCGGTTTCCAACACCGCGCCCGCTTCCAGGCGTGATTAGAGATATTTTCGAGGAGAACTAATATGCGTTCAGCCTATAATCGTATTTTACAATCGCTCACCGTCGCGGCGATGTGCATTCTTGCTTCTGGCGCAATGGCCGATGGGGGGCGCACATGCTCCTTGTCGACCCTCAAAGGCGCTTACGGAGCCAAGCTCAACGGCGTCGTTCAGGTCCCGTCCTTGCCTGAACGCAAGATCAACGCCGTTGCGAAGCTCACCTTTAACGGCGCCGGCGCCTTCGATGCGAGCTTCATCGGCCGGATCAATGGCGATCCGCTGGCGCCCTCTACGATCACGGCGGGCCTCTACAGCGTCAACGCCGATTGCACGGGGATCCTCGAGCTGACGCAGGTCTTCAAGAATTTCAACAATGTTCAGGCGGCTTTCGTCATCGTCGAGCAGGGCGGTGAACTGTTTTTCGTCGTCAATGCGGCCCCGCCGCCCGCCAATCCGGCCATCATCCAGATCGACGGCGAGGCGGATCGGATCAACGGCGGTGGCGAACGCCGCTGATCAGCCTTCAGCGAGGGGCGCGAATCGCCGTGCCCCTCGCTCTTTCGCAGAGCGCAAGCAAAGGTCTTCCAGCGCGCAATAAACCTGTCTCGAAAGAGCATGACGTGAATTACTGGCATATTGTCGGCGACAGTCACATCCGAGCGTTTCGACATGCTTCGAATGTCGGTTTGATCAATAGCCCCTGTGTGTTTACCGAAGTCGGCGGAGCGACGGCGGTCGGGCTCCGCAATCCGAACGCGCTCACCGACGCGGTGAGCGTTTTCAGAGCTTCATTATTGCCGCGCGCAACCGGAGCACGACCGGTAATTCACTTGGGAGAGGTCGATTGCGGCTTTGTCATCTGGTACAGGGCCAAAAAATACAGTGAGAGCATCGACTCCCAATTCGAGCAATCCATCGCCGGCTACATCGGCTTTGTCGACGAACTGCTAGGCGATGGCTACTCGACTGTCGTGATCTCGGGCGCAACGCTGCCAACTATTTTAGATGGACAGGATTGGGGCGAAGTCGCGAATGCAAGGCGAGAAGTGACGGCGACGCTCGTGCAGAGAACGGAATTGACTTTGGCCTATAATGAGCGGCTTCGCGCGGCAGCTGATCTGCGATCTCTTCCTTTCATCGACATATCTCATTCGACGCTCGATGAAAAAACCAAAGTCGTTGCTGAGCGTTTTCGCAATCCGGATCCGACGGACCATCATCTCGATCCGGTAGAGGCAGGCGCGCTCTGGGCAATGGAGTTGAACCGGGTGGACGACCGTTTTGCGTGATCGTCGCGCAACAACGATCTTTGCGAGACGCCGTTGCCCTCCCGGATGGATTGTCCGGTCGACTATTCCGGATGGCAAAAACGAGCGCGATCTTCGCCTTTGCCAGCCGCTCCTTCTGCCCCTCGCGCGCCTGATGCCGCCGTGCGTCTACGGAGAGTAGCTGGCCGAGTTATCCACCCCTCTATCTTGTGGATGGAGCCCGCAGCGGCACCGACGCGCTTGCGGGGGCGCCATAAAGCGACCAATCTCCGGGCGTCATGGTGAATAGTCCGTAAACGGGCTTGAGTCGCCGGAGAATCAATGGCTCAGGAACTGTCATTCGATCTGTCGGAGGAACCGCGCGAGGAGGGCGAGGCCTTTCTCGTGGACCTCGACGGATTCGAAGGGCCGCTCGACTTGCTGCTCGAACTGGCGCGCCGCCAGAAAGTCGATCTCTCCCGCATCTCCATTCTCGCGCTTGCCGAGCAATATCTGGCCTTTATCGAGGCGGCGCGGCGGGTGCGGCTGGAGCTGGCGGCCGATTATCTCGTGATGGCGGCCTGGCTCGCCTTCCTGAAATCCCGCCTGCTGCTGCCCGAGCCGCCCAAGAACAGCGACGAGCCCTCGGCGGCCGACCTCGCCGCCGCGCTCGCCGAGCGGCTCAGGCGGCTGGAGCTGATTCGCCTCGCCGCGGACAGGCTGACCCAGCGCGGGCGCCTCGGGCGGGACATGTTCCTGCGCGGCGGCCCGGAGGGTCTGGAGACGATCTCGCAGGCCCGCTATCAGGCGAGCCTTTTCGACCTCCTGTCGGCCTATGCCCGCCAGCGGCAGAAGACCGCGGTCACGCGCGTCGTTCTGCGGCAGCGCGCCGTCTGGTCGCTCGCCGAGGCGCGCGAGGCGCTGGAGCGGCTCGCGGGCGTCGCGGCGGAATGGACCGTGCTCGACGATTATCTGCTGCAATACTGCGTGGACTTGCAGACCGCGCGCACCGTCCGCGCCTCGTCCTTCTCCGCCTCGCTGGAGATGGTGCGCGAGGGCCATTTCGACATTCGGCAGGATCGCCCCTTCGCGCCGCTCTGGCTGCGCCGCCGGACGGAACGCCCGCCAGTGCCCGCCGCAGAGACTCTCTTTTAAGGAGGACGCGCATTGGCGCAGCCCGCGGAAAAAATCGAACTCTTCGACGTCAACAGCGACGAGGCGCTGGCCCGTAACGAGGTCGCCCTTCGCGAGGCCGAACGCATTGTCGAGGCGATGCTCTTCGCCTCGGCGGAACCGCTCGACGAGGCCGAGATGACCCGGCGCGTCTCCGACGAGGTCGAGCTGGCGCACGTGCTGGAGCGGCTCAAGGCGCATTATTCCAATCGCGGCGTGAACCTCACCCGCGTCGGCGCCAAATGGTTCTTCCGCACGGCTGCGGATCTCAACTGGATCCTCGCCCGCGAGCAGGTCGAGGAGAAGAAGCTCTCCCGCGCCGCGCTGGAAACGCTGGCCATCATCGCCTACCACCAGCCGGCGACCCGCGCGGAGATCGAGGAAATCCGCGGCGTCGCCATTTCCAAGGGCACGCTCGACACGCTGCTGGAGACCGGCTGGATCCGCCTGCGCGGTCGCCGCAAGGCGCCGGGCCGGCCGATCACCTATGGCACGACCGACAGCTTCCTGATGCATTTCGGGCTGGAGCAGATCGGCGACCTGCCGGGCCTGGACGAGCTCAAGGCGGCGGGGCTGTTCGACGGCCGCCTGCCCAAGGGCTTCGGCGTGCCGCAGCCCTCCGACGACATTACCCTGCGGGACGACGAGGACCCGCTGGAGGACGACGCCCCGCAGGCGCTGGAGATGGACTTCCCCGAAGAGCCGGAGCCTGTCGAGGCGCCGGAGGCTCTGAACGACGACTGAAGAGCCCCTCTCTCCCGTAGCGGGGAGACAGGATTAACGCCACCTCTCAGAACCGATCATTCCGGTAGTCTGTCGCCTTGTTTTTGAGCCCCGGGCCGCATAGGTTCGCGAGAGTTCTCGCATTCGGAGGTTCCCGCCATGGGCGGTTTGTCGATCTGGCACTGGATCATCGTCGGCGGCGTGGTGTTCATCCTGTTCGGCGGCAAGTTCAAGATCTCCGACGTGATGGGCGACGTCGCCAAGGGCATCAAGGCCTTCAAGAAGGGCATGGCCGAGGACGAGGTCGCCGAGGCGGCGAAGCCCGAGACCCGCGCCATCGAGGGCGACAAATCGGCCGACGGCAAACAGGTTTAACAAGGGAGGCGTTTTCTCCTCCCTGTCTCTCCCCCGAAAGCGGGAGAGGGAACACTCGCGATCAGCGCGCTCGATGAAGGCCACGATCTACCCCCCTCTCCCGCGAAGCGGGGGAGGGCTGGGGAGGGGGCTTCAGGCCATCCGCCCGGACCAGGACATGTTCGATCTCGACCCCGGCAAACTCATCGTCATCGGCATTGTCGCGCTCATCGCGATACCGTCGAAGGATTTGCCGCGCGTGCTGCGCACGCTGGGGCAGGTGACCGGCCGCATGCGCCGCATGGCCTCGGAGTTCCAGGGCCAGTTCATGGAGGCCATGCGCGAGGCGGAACTCGCCGATCTCAAGAAGGAGATCGAGGAGACGAACCGCTCCATCATGTCGAGCGCGAAGCTCGACGGCGCCTTCGACCCGATGACCGAGGTGAAGAAGCAGATCACGAAGGCGATAGAGGGCGAGCCCAAGGCTGAGAAATCCGCCGAGGTGGCGAAGGAAGACGATCCGGACGATGTGACGGCGGCCTTCGGGGCCGCGCCGGCGCCCGAGCCTTCCGGGCCGCCAGACGCGCAGGGCGCCAGCGAGGCGCAGGAACCGGCGGAGAAGCCCAAGGAATGAACGAGGCCGACGAAGCGGAAATCGAAGCCTCAAAGGCCCCGCTGATCGAACATCTGATGGAATTGCGCGAGCGCCTGATCAAGGCGCTGCTCGCGTTCCTCGCGATGTTCGTGCTGTCCTTCTTCTTCGCCAAGGACATCTACAACATCCTCGTCATCCCCTATACGCAGGTCGCGGGGCCCGAGGCGAAGCTGATCTACACGGCGCCGCAGGAATATTTCTTCACGCAGATCAAGGTCGCGCTCTTCACGGCGGCTTTCCTGTCCTGCCCCGTCGTCTTCTCGCAGCTCTACGCCTTCGTCGCGCCTGGCCTGTATCGCCATGAGCGCGCGGCGTTCCGGCCCTATCTCTACGCGACGCCTATCTTTTTCGCGGTCGGCGCGCTGGTGGTCTATTTCCTCGTCATGCCCAATCTGCTGCATTTCTTCATCGGGATGCAGCAGGCGAACGAACCGGGCAAGGCGCAGATCGAGCTCTTGCCGCGCGTTTCGGAATATCTCTCCTCATCATGACGCTGGTGCTCGCCTTCGGCGTCGTCTTCCAGATGCCGGTGATTCTCACGCTGCTCGGGCAGGTGGGCATCGTCTCTTCCGAGTTTCTGAGAGAAAAGCGCCGTTACGCCATCGTCATCGTCTTCGTCGTCGCGGCGATCCTCACGCCGCCGGACGTCTTCTCGCAACTCGCTTTGGCGCTGCCGGGCATGCTGCTTTACGAGGCGTCGATCTATTCCGTGCGCATGGTCGAGAAGAAGCGGGCCGAGCAGGAAGCGGCGGCGCAGGAATAAGCGACATCTCGTCGGCTTGACCCCCTTTCGCGGCTGCGAGACAAAGGCGCCCGAACAGCCCGCCGTCATGGCCGGGCCTGTCCCGGCCATCCACGCCGAGAGGCTTCTGCCATCTCTCCGCATGTCGTTACAGCGGCGCCGCGTGGATGCCCGGCACAAGGCCGGGCATGACGGGTTGAGCATTTTGCCTGTTACTTCCCTCCGCGCGGTAGCCCGACATGTACGACATCAAATGGATTCGCGATAACGCCGAGACCTTCGACAATGGCCGCAAGCGCCGCGGGCTGGAGCCTCTGTCGGCGCAGCTTCTCGCGCTCGACGACGCGCGCCGTGCGGCGATCGCCGGGTTGCAGCAGGCGCAGGAGCGCCGCAACGCCGCCTCGAAGGAGATCGGCGCGGCGATGAAGGCGGGCGACAACGCCAGGGCCGAAGCGCTCAAGGCGGAAGTCGCGCAGATCAAGGAAAACTGGCCGTCTCTGGAAGAGGCCGAGCGCTACGCCGTCGCCGAGCTTGAAAACGCGCTGTCGAGCATTCCGAACACGCCGCTCGACGCTGTGCCGGACGGCAAGGACGAGCATGACAATGTCGAGGCGTTGCGCTGGGGCGAGCCGCGCAAATTCGACTTCACGCCGAAGGAGCATTTCGAGATCGGCGAGGGCCTGAGCCTCATGGATTTCGAAGTCGCCGCCAAGCTGTCGGGCGCGCGCTTCGTCGTCAACAAGGGCGCGCTCGCGCGGCTGGAACGCGCGCTCGCGCAATTCATGCTCGATCTGCATACGAGCGATCATGGCTATGTCGAGGTTGCGCCGCCGCTGCTGGTGCGCGACGACGCCATGTTCGGCACGGCGCAACTGCCGAAGTTTCGAGAGGATCAGTTCTCCGTCACGGCGGGGCGCCAGAGCGGGCAGCCGGATCCCACCGCGGAACCGCTGATGCCGGCGGCGGATTACTGGCTCATCCCCACCGCCGAAGTGCCGCTGACCAACCTCGTGCGCGAAACGATCCTGGATGAGTCCTATCTGCCCATGCGCATGACCGCCGGCACCTATTGCTTCCGCGCGGAAGCGGGCGCAGCCGGCAAGGACACGCGCGGCATGATCCGCCAGCACCAGTTCTACAAGGTGGAGCTCGTCTCCATCACGACGCCCGAGCAGTCGCTCGAGGAACATGAGCGCATGACCGGCTGCGCCGAGAAGATCCTGCAGGCGCTGGAGCTGCCCTATCGCAAGGTCACGCTCTGCACGGGCGACATGGGCTTCGCCTCGCAGAAGACCTACGATCTCGAAGTCTGGCTGCCGGGGCAGGGGAAGTATCGCGAGATTTCCTCCTGCTCGGTCTGCGGCGACTTCCAGGCGCGCCGCATGAACGCCCGCTCGCGCGGCCCGGACGGCAAGCCGCGTTTCGTGCACACGCTCAACGGCTCCGGCGTCGCGGTCGGCCGCGCCATGGTGGCGGTGCTGGAGAATTATCAGGAAGCCGACGGCTCGGTGACGATCCCGCTGGTCCTGCGGCCCTATATGGGCGGGCTGACGAAGATCGAGCGGAAGGGGTAATAACCGCTTCCCTTAAAGTCGGTCTGACGACCCTCGTGCTTCGAGACGCCTACTTCGCAGGCTCCTCAGCATGAGGGGCTCCTTCTTGCTGCGCCGAGCACTTAGGCCTCATCCCGAGGAGCGAGCGCAGCTCGCGTCTCGAAGGACGAGGCCGCCTCGGAGGTTTTTCGGCAAGCTGCGGAAGGCTTTAAAGCAGCCTTCCTTGCGTCCGCCGGCCCCTTCCTTAGATTGAGCATGAGCGGGAGCGGGCGGCGCGCATGTTATACGATCTTCTGATCATCGGCGGCGGCATAAATGGCTGCGCGATTGCACGCGACGCGGCGGGGCGGGGGCTTTCGGTGCGCCTCGTCGAGCAGAATGATCTTGCGAGCGGCACGTCCTCCGCCTCGACGAAGCTCATCCATGGCGGCCTGCGCTATCTCGAACTCTACGAGTTCCGGCTGGTGCACGAGGCGCTGGCCGAACGCGAGCTACTGCTCGCCGCCGCGCCGCATATCATCTGGCCGCTGAAATTCGTGCTGCCGCACGAGAAGGGTCTGCGCCCCGTCTGGATGCTGCGGCTCGGACTTTTTCTCTACGACCACCTCGCGCGCCGCAAGCGGCTCGAGGGTTCGCATATGGTCTCGCTCAAAGGCAACGCGCTCGGCGCGCCTTTGCGCGAGAGCTACAATGTCGGCTTCACTTACGCCGATTGCTGGGTCGAGGACTCGCGCCTTGTCGTCCTCAACGCGCTCGACGCCAAGGAGCGCGGCGCGACGATCACCGTGGGAACGCGACTGACCCGGGCTAGGCGCGAGGACGGGCGTTGGATCGCGACGTTGGAGGGCGGCCCGGAAATCGAGGCGCGCGCATTGGTCAACGCGGCGGGGCCCTGGGTTTCGGAAGTGATCGAAGGCGCTCTGCACGCGCATTCGCGCAAGCATGTGCGGCTCGTGAAGGGCTCGCATCTCGTCGCGCGCAAGCTCTATGAGGGCGAACACGCATACATCCTGCAAAATCCAGATGGCCGCATCGTCTTCGCGATCCCTTACGAGCATGACTTCACGCTCATCGGCACAACGGATGTTCCTTATGAGGGTGCGCCGGGCGGTGTGTCGATCAGCGAGGCTGAAACCGATTACCTGATGGAGTCGGCCAACCATTTCCTCCGAAAGCCCGTTGCGCGCGGCGACATCGTCTGGAGCTATTCGGGCCTTCGCCCGCTTTACGACGACGGCTCGCTGAACGCGTCCGTCGTCACGCGCGATTACGCCTTCGATCTCGACGCGCCCGAGGGCGCCGCGCCGGTTCTTTCCGTCTTCGGCGGCAAGATCACCACCGCGCGGCGTCTCGCCGAACATGCGCTGGATGATCTGCGGGATTTCCTGCCGCCGCATGGCGAGGCTTGGACGCAGGGCGCGGTGTTTCCGGGCGGCGACATGGAGTTTGACGAGTATCTGGTGAGTCTGAAGGCCGAGAGGCCGTTTCTGGGCGACGCGCTCGCGCTGCGCCTTGCGCGCGCTTACGGAACCCGCGCCGAGCGCTTCCTAAAGGCGGCGCATTCGACGGCGGATTTGGGTCGCGATTTCGGCTGCGGGTTTACCGAAGCGGAGCTGCGTTATCTCGCCGAGAATGAGTGGGCGCGGAAGGCGGACGATGTTTTGTGGCGGCGCTCGAAACTGGGACTGCATATGAGCGCGGAAGAGCAGGGGGCTTTGCGGGCGTTCATGGGTGGATAGCCGCCTCCCCAACCCTCCCCCGCTTCGCGGGAGAGGGGGCAGATCGTCGCCCTCACCGGGAATGCCGGAAACCCCCTCTCCCCGCTTGCGGGGAGAGGGCTGGGGTGAGGGGCGGGCCGCACGCATGGCTCTTTGGGAACGTTGAGGCGGACGCCTCTCCCCTCACCCTAACCCTCTCCCCGTTGCACGGGGAGAGGGAATGCGATCACCCCCCAAACCACCCGCTGCCTTCCGTCACGGACTTCGCCCCTTCCATCACAACCCTCGCCAGCCCCGGCGCCGCAACGGCGATGTTCTTCGCGAAGAAATGCGCCAGCGTGTCATAGCGTGCCGCGTTGTGATCGCCGGCCTGACGCGCGACCCGCGCGCCTTTCTCCAGAAGCGTAGCGCCGCGCGCGAACGCGAAGAGGCGCAGATAGGGCGTGGCGCCGGCGAGCGCTTCGCTCGGCGCGGATTTCATTGCGCCGGCTAGATAGTCGCTCGCTTTCGCAAACGCCTCCACCGCTTCAGCGACCGCCGCATAATTGCTCTCGCGCGCAATGGCGCGCATGTCCTCGATCTCGCGCTTCAGCGCCGCGCCGCCGCTCATCGGCAATTTGCGGCCGACGAGGTCGATGGCCTGAATGCCATTCGTGCCTTCATAGATCGCGCAGATGCGCGCGTCGCGCATGAGCTGGGCGACGCCCGTCTCCTCAATATAGCCCATGCCGCCATGGACCTGCACGGCGAGCGACGTCACTTCATTGCCAATATCGGTCGAGAAAGCCTTGGCGACGGGGGTGAGCAGGCTCGCCCGCTCATCCGCTTCCTTCGCCTTCGCGGCGTCGTCTGAGCGATGCGCGCGGTCGAGCGACGCGGCTGTCTCGAAGCAGATCATGCGCGCCGCCATCGTCAGGCTCGCCATGGTGAGCAGCATGCGCTGCACGTCGGGATGCGCGATGATGGCGCTTGTTTCAGAGGCGCCGATCGCGCGTCCCTGCTTGCGCTCGCGCGCATATTCGAAGGCCGCCTGCGTCGCGCGCTCGGCCAGCGCCACGCCCTGCAGTCCCACATTGAGGCGCGCATTGTTCATCATCGTGAACATGCAGGCGAGGCCGTTATTTTCCTCGCCGATCAGGAAGCCGATGGCGTCCTCATAGGCCATGGTGCAGGTCGGCGACGCATGGATGCCGAGCTTGTGTTCGACGCCGACGCAGCGCACGGCATTGCGCCGCGTGAAGGCTCCTTTTTCGTCCGGGAGAAATTTCGGCACAAGGAAAAGTGAAATGCCTTTCACGCCGGCCGGCGCGTCGGGCAGGCGTGCGAGCACGAGATGGATGATGTTGTCGGCGAGATCGTGCTCGCCATAGGTGATGAAGATTTTCTGGCCCGTGAGGCGATAGGAGCCGTCGCTGTTTCGCTCGGCGCGCGAGCGCAGCAGCGCGAGGTCTGTGCCCGCCTGCGGCTCGGTGAGATTCATCGTCCCGGTCCATTCGCCGCTGACGATCTTCGCGAGATAGGCGTCCTTCAGCGCGGTGGCGGCGTGCGTCTCCAGCGCCTCGATGGCGCCGTGCGACAGCAGCGGGCAGAGGGCGAAGGAGATGTTCGCCGCGTTCCAGATTTCCGTGCAGGCGGCGTTGAGCAGAGCGGGCAGGCCAAGCCCGCCATATTCCGGATCGGCGGAGATGGCGTTCCAGCCGCCGTCGCGCCAGGCCGCGTAAGCCTCGCGCCAACCGGGCGCGGTGATCACGGCGCCGTCGACGAGCTTCACGCCGGTTCGATCACCGATCCGGTCGAGCGGCAGAAGTTGGCCTTCCGCGAATTTGGCTGCTTCATTCAGGGTCTGCTCGCCGACGCCGCCAGCGATGTCCGCATAAATCCCACCGGCGTCCGCGCCTGCGGCGAGGCGCAGCGTGAAGAGAATATCCTGGAGCGGAGCGCGATAGGTCATGGGGTCTCTCGAAGCGGGTTCGTCGTAATCAATCTAGTGCGCATTGGCGCGGCGCGGGCGGTCCCGCTTTGCCGCGGCGCAGCGAGGGCGTAACATAGGCATGTTGATTTTCCACCCCGTGAGAGACCATGCCCCTCTACGCCTTTCGCTGCCAGGACTGCGCCCATGAATTCGAGACGCTGGCGCGTTTCGAGGAGACGCCGCAATGCCCCGCTTGCGGCGCGAGCCATGTCGAGCGCCAGCTCTCGCTGATCGCCAAGCCGGCTCCCGGCGGAGACGCTGGCGCGGGCGAGAGCTGCGCCGCCATGTCGGGCGGAACTCCCTGTCCGAGTTGCCCGGCGCTCGCCGGTTGACGCGCGAGGAAGCCCTTCTCGGCGCCCGCCGCATTTTCATTCCGGCCAATGGCCTGACTTTCGAGGTTTTCGAGGCCGGGGAGGGGGAGCGGCTCGCTTTGCTGCTCCACGGGTTCCCCGAACATGCCGTGATGTGGCGCCATCTCGTGGCCCCGCTCGTCGCAAAGGGTTATCGCGTCTGGGCCGTGAATCAGCGCGGCTATGGCGGAACGGATCAGCCGGCCGGCAAGGAGAACTATTCGCTCTTGGCCCTGACCGGGGACGTGGCCGCGCTCATCGACGCCGCCGGGGCGGGGTCGGTGACGCTGATCGGGCATGATTGGGGCGGGATGATCGCCTGGGTCGTCGCCATCCGGAAGCTGCGGCCCCTGGAAAAACTCGTTTTCATCAACATCTCGCATCCGCTCTGTTTCAGGCGGGCGTTCGGTAGCCTCTCGCAAAAGCTGCGCTCGGCCTATGTCGCCGTTTTTCAAATCCCGGGCTTTCCGGATTGGCTGCTGTCCGTCGGGCGCGGGTTCCTGACCGCCGCGATGATCCGTCAGGCGGCGGGTCGCGCCAGCGCGGTCCCGGCCGACGTCATGGACGTCTATCGCGACAATGCCGCCGCTCCGGGCGGGGCGACGGCGATGCTCAATTGGTATCGGCAGGCGGCGCATGACCTGGCGCGGGCGCGGGATCTCTCCGAGCCAGTGGAGATTCCGACGCTGATCGTCTGGGGATTGGACGATGTCGCCCTGGGCGTCGCCTGCCTGGATGGAACCGACCGCTACGTCCCCGGCGTGAGAATCGAGAGGCTGGCGGGCGTGAGCCATTTTTCGCCCGAGGACGCGCCGGCCAAGGTTGCGGCGCTCATCGATGATTTCCTTTAATTCGGACTTCCGGGGGAATAATGCCCCAACGGCCGATTTGGCCAGTTGACATGCCGCGCTTTCGTGTAAATCTCCCGTACTTCGGATTTCCCTCCGGGAAGTCCCCTATGCGCGCGTCGCGCGCTGACTTTAATCAAGGCCGAGATTTTCGGTCTCGCAAAGGAGAATGATCCATTCGCAGGCCAATGAAGAGCACCGCGGCGCCGCAAAAGGAAGGCCCGCGCACCAACCGAGAGATTCGCGCGCGTGAAGTGCAATTGATCGATTCCGAAGGCAAGAATCACGGCGTCGTCCAATTGCTGGACGCGCTGAACATCGCCGAACAGGCCGGGCTCGATCTTGTCGAGATCGCGCCGAACTCGGTTCCCCCCGTCTGCAAGATCCTGGACTACGGTCGCTTCCGCTTCGCCGAGCAGAAGAAGGCCGCCGAGGCCCGCAAGAAGCAGAAGGTGGTCGAGGTCAAGGAAATCAAGCTGCGCCCCGGCATCGATGAGCACGACTACGGCGTGAAGATGAAGGCGGTCCAGCGCTTTTTCGAGGAAGGCGACAAGGTCAAGGTGACGCTTCGCTTCCGCGGCCGCGAAATCGCCCACCAGGATATCGGCTACCGACTCATGACTCGGGTGAAGACGGAGACCGCGACTGTTGCTAAGGTCGAGCTTGAGCCGTCCATGGAAGGCCGGCAAATGGTGATGGTTCTGGCGCCGAGATAAGGCGCTCTGCTCGTCGGACGCCGCCGGCGGGCTCGGAAGGGGTTGGGCTTGCCGATGTCGACTGCGCCGTCCTGGACAAATTTAACTCGGGCGGCCGCCGGGGCGATGTCGGCCGCGCTGCTATGCGCCGCTGCGCC
Source organism: Methylocystis parvus (assembly GCF_049675845.1). GTDB lineage: Bacteria > Pseudomonadota > Alphaproteobacteria > Rhizobiales > Beijerinckiaceae > Methylocystis > Methylocystis parvus_A. Next base: position 962,896 of record NZ_CP187161.1, on the reverse strand, counting down.
TGTTAAGGCTCAGCTTGCGCTGCCGGGCGCGGTTGCGCCGACCCCGGAGGGGACAGTGACCTCTCCGACGCCGAAACCGAAGAAAAAAGTCAGCAGCGGCGAAATGGGCGCGGCGCGCGGCCCGATCGTGATGCCCAAGGCGCCCTCCGAAGACACGATCGTCGGCAAGACGCTGAAGCTCGACGGCGCTGGCAGCGCCATCGAATTTTCGCGGGCCGGAACGGAACTTCAGGTCGCGAAACTTACCCTCTCGGGCGACCGCCTGTCGCGTTCCGGCGAGGAATGCCGCGTCGACGTCGCCGGCATGCCGCTTAAGCTGACGCCGCAAAACAGCGGCTCGGGCCTGCGGCGCTATCAGATCAATTTCCCGGCCTGTCCCTTCACGCTCGACGTGCTCGACGGCGCCGTCCTCGTGACGAATGAGGGCAAGGCCTGCGAGATCAAGGTCGCGGATTGCCGCGCCGACCCCAGCGGCCTCTGGGGCATGGCCGAAAGCGAGTTCGACCCGAAGAAGGCCGAGGAAATGCTCGGCGCCCGCGCCAAGGTCGAGAAGAATGTGCGCGCCGATTTCCGCGAGCTCTACCAGCGCAACAGCAAAGACAAGCTGGTGCGCAATTTCGTTGTGAAGGAGCAGGCGGGCTTCTCCTCCTGGCGCGAGGAAGTCTGCCGCAATTACGCGAAGGAATCGGACTTCGGCTATTGCGCCCTGCGCCTGACCGAGGCCCGCACCATCGTACTCGGCGCCCAGCTCGCTGGCGGCGTGAAGCTGCCCGAAGGCTATGCGGAAGCTGCGGCGGCCGAGGAAGCGGCGGCGAAGACCAAGAAAAAATAGGGCGCCGGCCCGCTACAGCCGGGCGAGGACGCGCAGGCGGACATAGTCCACCGTCCAGTTTCCTTGCTCGTCGCACAGCACTGGCCGCAAGAGATCGATTGCTTCGTCGCGGGCGGAGCGACGCTTGTCCGCCGCGAGGGTCGCGAAAACGCCTGACGCGAACACGTCCAGCCAACCGCCCATGTCCGTCGGCAAGGGGGTCGGGCGCGGTATGAGCCCAATTTCCAAGACCCTGAAGCCGAACGCTTCGAGACGCTGGCGATAATCGTCCGGGGTCGGGAAATACCAGGGCAGGACGTCCTCGGCGTTCGCGCCGTATTTTCTCACCGTCGCGAGCAAGGCGACGCTGATCGCGGCGACATTGCCATGGCCGCCGAACTCGGCCACGAAGCGGCCGCCGGGTTTGAGCGCGCCGCGCACGCCGTCGATGACGGCGTCCGCGTCACGCATCCAATGCAGAGCGGCGTTGGAAAAGACCGCGTCGAATTCCTGATCGAAGTTGAGCGCGGCGCCGTCGGAGATATGCGCGTCGAGCCCTCTGGCGCGGGCGGCCTGGACCATCTGTGGCGAAGCGTCCACGCCAACGACAGAGGCGCCGCTTTGGGCAATCTGCAACGTCAGAGCGCCGTCGCCGCAACCGAGATCGAGTATCCGCTCCCCTTCCACAGGCGCCAGCAGGTCGAGGAGCGGTGCGCCGAGCTGCGGCACGAAGGCGGCGTGACGCTGATAGCCCGCCGCGTCCCAGTCCCGCATTTATCCGCCCTTCCGCATCAGCATCCCCCGCGCCGGGTCGTATGCGATGATCGCCGCGACGAGGAATGCGGTCGTGTAGCCCGCGACAGCGAGCAGCGAGACCCATTCTACCTGCTGATAGAAGGCGAAGCGGATCAGCTCGACGGCGTGGGTGAACGGGTTCACCGAGCAGACGTAATAGAGCCACGGGCTCGACTCCTTCACGCGCCAGAGCGGATAGAGCGCGGAGGAGGCGAAGAACATCGGGAAGATGACGAAGTTCATCACGCCCGCGAAATTCTCGAGCTGCTTGATGAGCGACGAGAGCAGCATGCCGAGCGCGCCGAGCATCAGCCCGCCCAGCGCCAGCGCCGGCAGCACGGTGAGATAGCCCCATCTCGTCGGCGGCTCGATCTCCCAGAAATAAGCGATGAAGAGGAAGGCGTAGACCTGCAGGATCGACACCGCGACGCCCGCGAAGAGCTTCGCGCCGAGCAGGAACCGCGCGGGAAGGGCGATACGAGCAGGGTGCGCATGTTCCCCATCTCGCGGTCATAGACCATGGAGAGCGAGGACTGCATGCCGTTGAAGAGCTGGATCATCGCCATGAGGCCCGGCGCGATGTAGACCTCGTAGAGGATGTAGGTCTCGTAGGGCGGGATGATCGAGATGCCGAGCACCTGCCGGAAGCCCGCCGCGAAGATGAAGAGCCAGACGAGCGGCCGCACGAGCGCGGAGATGAAGCGCTCGCGCTGATGCAGAAAGCGTAGCCCCTCGCGCCAGACGACGCCCATGAGGCAGATGGCGTATTGGCGCGCCGTGAAGCCAGTTTGGGAAAGATCGTTCGTAGCGGTCATGCCGAAAGCTTCTCTCCCCCGACGCCGGTGATCTTCGAAAACGCCGCCCCGATATCCACCGCGCCGTTTTGCGTCACAATGTCCGCCGCGCGGCCCATCGCCAGCACCTTGCCGTGATGCAGGATCACCACCTGATCGTCGTCCGAAATCTCGTCGATCAAATGCGTGGTCCACAATACGCCGAGCCCCTCGTCGCGCACGAGGCCGCGCACATGGGCGAGGAGATCGGCGCGCGCCTTGATGTCGAGGCCGACGGTCGGCTCGTCGAGGAGGAGCAGCTTCGGCGCGTGCAGCAGCGCGCGGGCGATTTCGACGCGTCTCATCTGGCCGCCCGAAAGCGCGCGGGCCTTGTCGTTGGCGCGTTCCCCCAGCCCGGCGCGCGCGAGCGCTTCTAGCCCGAGGCGGCGCGCCTCCAGCGGCCCGATGCCATGCAGCGCGGCGTGATAGAGCAGGTTCTGCATCAGGCTCAATTCGAGATCGAGCGTGCGGGCCTGAAAGACGACGCCGAGCCGTCGCAGCGCCGCGCCCGGCTCACGCATGACATTCGCGCCGAAGATGTCGATCTCGCCGTTACGCGCCGCGTAAAGGCGCGTGACGAGCGAGAACAGCGTGCTCTTGCCGGCGCCGTTGAGGCCGAGCAGCACGGTGAAGCTGCCGGGCGCGACGGTTAAGGACACGTCGTCCAGCGCCTTACGCTGTCCGTAAGAGTGGGAGAGGCCGCGGATGGAGAGAGCGTCGGTCATGAGGCGACTGCTTGGTTGCAGGCCACGCCCCCTCTCCCCGCTTGCGGGGAGAGGGCTGGGGTGAGGGGCGAGCGGAATAGCGGACGCTGCGCGGGAAAAAGGCGCGTCGATGCGGCGTTGCCCGTCACCCTAACCCTCTCCCCGCTTGCACGGGGAGAGGGAATTCGGTTCGCCGCATCGTTCATTTCGGCGCCACCACGACGCCCCACGGGAAAGAACCCACGGGAATCGACTTCACAACCTTGAGATTCGCAGCGTCGATCACCGAGATATCGTTCGACACGCCATTCGCGGTCAGCAGATATTTCTCGTCGGGCGTGAAGGCGAGATGCCAGACGCGCTGACCGACGAGGAGATATTTCTCGATCTTCTTCGTCTCGGCGTCGAGACAGCGACGCGGTTCGCCGGGCCGAGCGCAACGAAGGCGCGCTTGCCGTCCTTGGTGATGGAAATGCCGATGGGCTGGATCGCCTCTTTCGACATTCCGGGAATCTCGAAGCTGATCTTCTGCTTCAATTCCTTCTTGATCGGATCGATAACCGCGACGGTGCCGCCGACTTCGGAGGACACCCAAAGCTCGGAGCCGTCCTTCTTGAATTCGGCAAAACGCGGTCGCGCATCGACGAGTATATTCGCGACGATCTGCTTGGTCTGCGTGTCGATGAAATGCGCCATGTTCGTCGTTTCCGACGTGTTGACGAGCAGTCTTTGCCGTCGGGCTCACCGCCATGCCTTCGGGCTCGACGCCGACCGGAATGTCGCCGATCTGACCTTCGCGCTTCACGTCGATCAGCGTGACGAGATTGTCGTTCTCGTTGGAGACGTAGATCGTCTTGCCGTCCGGGGAGAGCGCGAGCAACTCGGGGTCCGGGCCGGAGGGCAGCTTGCCGGTTAGCTTCAAGGTCTTGGTGTCGAGCACCTGAATGGCGTCGTCGTCGCCGGCGCAGATGTAAAGCTCGGTGCCTTCCTTGTTCAGCTCGATGCCGCGCGGGCGGCGGCCAACTTTCACCGTCGCGACAGCTTCCAGCTTGTCGGTGTCGATGACGGTGATCGAGTTGCCTTTTTCGTTGCTGATATAGGCCGTGTAGGCGCAAGCGGGGGAGGCGAGCGCCGTCGACAGCAGCAAGGTCAGAACAGACTTATTCATTTCAACCTGCACTTCGTTTCGGGCTGATCCGGACCCAGCGTGTCGAGTTCGCTCACCTGATGCAGGAAGCCTTCCTGCGGCGAGACGGAGACGGTCATGCGGCCGTCGGAGAGAAGGATGGGCTGGCGCAATTGCTGGTTCCACGGACGCAGCGTGAGGCGCACGCCCTTGAACGCGGCGATGGAGAAATCCTTGCCGAGCATGAAGTCGCGCAACTTGTCGGGCGCGTTGGAATTGGTGCGCGTCGTCGCTTCGCCGATCATGCGCATGGCGAGCCAGGCGTTGTTGTCGCGCGCATTCATCAGTCGGCGAAAGGCCGCCATGAAGCGGTTCTGCAATTGATGCGCGCCCCACTGCTCATGCGCGGGGTCCCAACTGGTGGGATAGAGTCCGGCCGAGCCGGCGACGGGGCGCGGGTCCCATGTGCGATAGGGGAGATAGCCCGCGAACACGTCGCTCTCGTCGACGGCGACGAGCGCGTCATAGGCTGGCGCATTTTGAGTCATCACGGGCATCTGCCGCTGCGTCTGCACGGAGCCGGAGTCGCTGCGCCGTCCGCTGCCTGTATCTTCATAGACGCGTTCTTCGACGATCTTGGCGCCGAACTTCTTCGCCGCGCGGCGATAGGCTTGCGCGAGCAACTCGTCTTTATCGTGCGAGCCCTTGATCAGCAGCCATTTGCGCCACTGCTTCCAGACGAGATATTGCGCAAGACCGTCGGCCAACATCGCGCGCGACGGGGCCACATGGATGACGTTGGCGCGGCAGTCTTCCTCGCGCAGCCGCTCGTCCGGCGCCGAGGCGTTGAAGAGTATCGCCCCCTTCGCCTTGGCGCGTTCGCTCGCCGCGAGCAGTCGGTCTGGCGAGAGATCGGCGATAATGAACAACGCGCCCTTTTCAACGAGCGCGTCGACGGATGCAGCGACATCCGCGCCTTCTTCAAGCTTCTCGTCGATCGCTTCGAATGACTGATTGGTGAACTTGCCGGTCGTATTGTTGTCGGCGACGCCGAGAAGCGCGCCCGCGAGCGTGTCGTCGGCGGCGGGAATGTCCAGAATGGAGAGCGTTTCGGTCGAATGCGGTTCGCGCAGCACGCCAACCTTGACGTTCAGCGCATCGGCCGCGGCCGGGGCGACGGAGAGTAATAGAAAGCAAGCGGCGGCGAGGCGTTTCATGGCCTTCTAAATGGCCGCTTTGGCGCGCGGGATCAAGTCGAGAAACCCCGCGCGCCCGATTGGACAGCCGGCTTAGCGGGTCACGCGCAGCAGCGCCTTGCCCTGCTTGGAGGCGAATTCCTTTTCGTCGAGCGTTCCGTCATTATCCGGGTCGGCTGCCTTGAAGAGGCTCTCGACGACGGCGAGGAATTCGTTCTTGTCCAGCGTGCCGTCATTGTCGGGGTCGGCGGCCTTGAACTCTTTCTTCGACAGGCGGCCCTGAAGCTCTTTGGGCTCGATCGTGCCGTCGCTGTCCTTCTCCAGTTTGGCGAAAAGCTCTTCCGCGGATTTCTTGATCTCGTTGAGATCGACAGTCGAGTCGTTGTCGGTGTCGAGGGTTGCGACGGGCGACGCTTTCTTGGCGAGCGCGGGGGAAATGGGGACAACCGCCAGCGCGGCCGCCGAAACGACGACGGCGAAAAACAACTTCTTCATGTCAGCCTCCTGAATCGGGAAGAACGCCCGAGATATATGGGCTCTCTTCCCGTATTGCCAGCGCGCGGGCCACGACAAAAAAGGCGGCCCCGGAGGGCCGCCAGTTGGTCGAGGTCAGTATGTCACCTTTATGCCGCCGAAGGCGCCGATCGGCGGGCCGAGCGAAACCATGCGCGGATTGTTGAAGGTCAGGAAGGAAATGTCGCCCGTGTCGAACCAGGAGCCGAAGCTGCGGGTGCGCGTATTGGTGACGTTTTCCAGCAGTCCATAGACCTGAATATTGGGCGTGATCTGATAGGAAGTGCGCAGGTTCAGCACGCCATAGGACGGCAAGCGGCCGCCAATGTTGATCTCATCGCCAAACAGGAAGCCGCCTGCGGCGTAGTGGAAGTCGGCGCCCACGCGCCATTGCGGCGTCACGGCGTAGTCGGCGCCCGCCTTGAAGCGATGCGGCGCGACTGAGGACAGATTGGCGCCCGGCGTCACAACGATGTAGCCCGTCCCATAGAGCTGGGCCAGCGGGTTGTCGGGAGCGCCCAACGCGAAGGTCGAACGGAAGGTGGCGTTGACCATGGTGTAATTGGCGTAAGCCTGGAGCCGCTCGTCCGTGTAGCGGAGCGATACTTCGACGCCCTCGCGCCGCGTCGAACCCGCGTTGGTGAAATAGCCGCGGCCGTTGATCGTGCTGGGAACGGCGAGGATGTCGTTGAAGCTGTTGGTTCGATAGACTCCTGCGCTCCAGGTGAGCTGGCCCGGTAGATAGCCGCCGGCGTTGGGGAAGATCGTCGGCATTTCGACATTGCCGCGCAGGCCGAACTCGGTCGTGTTGGATTCGACCTGCTTGAGCGGCGGGTCGGCCACGAGGAAGGTGTCGATGAGGCAGGGGCGGGCCGGATCGGCGCAGCCGAGCTCCAGCGGCGTCGGCGCGCGATTGGCCTCGGAGTAGCTGCCGTAGGCGAAAGTATTCGGCAGCACCTCGTAAGTGGCGCCCGCCACCGGATTGATGCGCGTATAGACATCCGCGCCATTGAGCGCCGAGCCGCGCAGATCATAGAGCGCGATGCCCGCGCGGTTGAACCGCGCGCCCGCCGTCACTTTCAGCCGGTCGGTCACGTCGAGCGTGTCGAGCGCATAGACGCCAAGATAGGTGTTGGAGGCGCGAACATTGACGCTGGCGATGCCGCTCGCCTGCTCCTCGGTGATATGGCCGATGCCGCCGACGACGAGATTGGGCTGAATGATTCCAAGTTCCTGGTTGGCCTGGAAGCCCGACCAGCCCTTGTCGATGCTGGCGCCGACGGTGATCTTGTTGTGGAAGCCGAAATAGCGGTCGTCATTCGTCACCTGAACGGTGCCGCCGACGGTGCGCGAGCGCGTCCAGGTCCGGTCAATGGCGCCGAGCGGAGCCTGACCATCGAAATAATTCGGGATCGTGGTTTCGTCGCCGTTGTCGTTCTCGCAGACGGGCTCGCCCGGCTCGCATTCGAACTCGGTCGTATTGCCGTCCACGCGCGCCTGATCGAAGGCGCGATAATGCACGTCGCCGAAGAGCTTCCAGCTCGGCGTCGGCGTATAGACGCCGTTGAGGTCGAACATGGAAAGGGTGTTCTTGAGAGTCTGCGGCGTCGTATAGACTGCGCTCTCGTCGATGGCCGCCAGGTTGACCGGCGCCGGACCGGAGGCGCCCGACTTGTTGCCCGCGAGCGTCACATTGGCGTGCACCTCGAGCCCCTCGGCGTTGCGCCAGCCTATGTCGCCGTAAAGGCGCTTGATGTTCGTGCCGGAGAATTGGCGATAGCCCTTGTCGCCCAGGGCCTCGAGGGCGAGATAGGCGGCGAAGTCGCCCTTCTGCACGCCATATTGCATGGCGCCCTGACGGCGGCTGAAGCTTCCGCCGCGCCCGTCGATCTCGAAGCCCTGATAGGTGAAGCCGTTCTTCATGTCGAGCACGACGGCGCCGCCGATGGCGTTGAGGCCGAACAGCGGATTGCCGGTGACGATGGTCGACCGGTCGATCGCGATATTGGGGATCATGTCCCAATAGACGTTGTCGCCCCAGGCCTCGTTGATGCGGATGCCGTTCTGATAGACGGCGAGGCCCTGCGGGGTGCCGGCGACCGGCGAGGCCGCGAAGCCGCGGAAATTGACCTGCGGCTGCAGGGGGTTGCCATTGACGTCGGTGACGTCGACGCCTGGTGCCTGACGCAGGAGGTTGTTGACGAGATCGAAGGCGCGGGTGTTCTGCAGCTCCTTGGCGTCGAGCGTATAGGTCGCCGAGGGCACGGCGTATTTCACGACGACAGGCGAAACGGCCGGCCCGGCCTGGGCGACGCCCGCAGCCGGCTGGGCCGGTTGGCCCGGCGACTGGCGCGAAGCGGCGCGGGGCGCGGGCGCGCGGGAGGGCGCGTTTTCCGCGGCGGGCGCCGGGCGCGAGGTCGCGCGAAGGGGCGCGCCGCCCACTTCGATCGTCGGGAGCGACTGCTGCGCGAAAGCGCCGCTGGAGATGAGCGCGGCGCCGATCGCAATAGAAGAAACGTGCTTGTCGAAGGTCATACTATGGCCTGATGAATTTGTGTCCCGTCGAGCAGCGTTATAACGTCGGCGAAGCCCGGCCGTCCTGCCCGGAAAACGCTTTCACGGCAATAATCCTCGCCTGTGGCGCCCTCGCTACACTTCTGAAAAATAACGGCTTTATGGGGACGTCGTCCTATTGGCGTCGGGAAAATCTCCCGACTTCCCTCTATACTTGGGAACTTGTCCCGAGGCGCAGCGTCGCAACGAGGCGCGTCCCGCCTTCCGGGCGGTTCGACAGGACCAGCTTTCCGCCCAGAGCGCCGACTCTTTCGGCCATGCCGCGCAGTCCGAGACCGCCATTTCGCGCCTCCGGCAGGCCCGCGCCGTCGTCATTCACCTCGATGCGCAGCGTATCGGGGTCGCGCGCTACAATGACGTCAATTCGCTCGGCGCCCGAATGCCGGAAGGCGTTGGTCAGGCCTTCCTGCGCCACGCGATAGGCCGTGAGCGCCGTCACCTCGTCCATTGCGCCGCGCGCGCCGTCCAGCGAAAGCATGATCTCCACGTCGGCTCGCGTCTCCCGCCAGCCGCGCGCCAGCGCTTCAATGGCGTCGGCGAGTCCCATTTCCTCCAGCGCGGCGGGGCGGAGGCGGCCGAGAATGCCGCGGTTCACCTGTTGGAGCGCGGCGATCTGCGCGTCGATCTTCTCGCAATCTTCCGCCAGCCGCGCCGGCTCGGCGCCGGGAGCCTTCGACTTGCGCGCCAAGGCGCCGACGCCCGCGCGCACGGTGAAGAGAAACGGGCCGATCTCGTCGTGCAGGTCGCGTGCGATATCGCGCCGCTCTTCGTCCTGCACATGGATCATGCGGCGCATGAGCTGGTGGTTCTCGTCGTCGAGCCGCTCCAGCGTCGAGGCGAGCGCGTTGATGCGTTCGCCGATGACGACGAATTCCGGCGGACCGTTGGCCGCGACGCGCACGGCGTGATCGCCCTGTTCGAGGCGGCGCAGGCCGTCCGACAAGGCGCCGATGGGGCGCAGCGTGCGCGACACCGCATATGAGACGAGCGCGAAGGCGATGACAGCGACGGCCGCCGCGCCGATGCCGAGCCAGACGATCTCCTCCCAGATTTCCGCGATTTCATCAGCCGCGCTGGCGGTGATGTCGATCGCGCCGAGGGGCGTGTCGAAGCGCGTCGGCGCCGGGGCTCGGAAAACGAGCGCGCTGAACCATTCCGGCGCGCGCTTGTCGCTGTCCTCGGCTGGCGTGGCCTTGCCCACGACGAAGACGCGCACATGGCGCAAGCGCTTCGCGTCTTCGAGCACTCCGGCGAGCTCCGCCTGCGGATTTGCGGAGGTCGCGAGCCGGGGCAGCGTGGCCTGGACGAGATCGCGCGCCAGTGACGCGGCTGCTTCCACCTCGGCGTTGACGCGCGCCCCGGCATGCAGGCTCAGCAGCGAGACGCCGAAAACCAGGCCCGCCGCGAGCACGCCGCCGAGCAGCAGCGACAGGCGCGCGCGCAGGGACAGACTTTGAAGCATGGCCGGGAATTCCTTTCGGAGAAGCGGCGACTTTGACGACGGCGCCGCTTCTGGTCAATCTATGGCGGCTGCTGATCGCTCGCATGTGACGCGAGCGGCAAGCGCGTGAACGGAGAAGAGATGCGGGTTCTGATTGTCGACGACCATCCGATCATCGTCGCCGGATGTTCAGCGATGCTGGCGGGAGAGGGCGACATCGAGGTCGCCGACGCGCGCGACGCCGAGACGGGCCTCGCCGCCTTCCTTGCTCAAAAGCCGGACGTGACCGTCGTCGACATCGCCATGCCGGGTCTCTCCGGCCTGGAGTTGACCCGGCGCATTCTCGAAAGCGATCCCGCCGCGCGCATCGTCGTCTTCAGCATGAATGACGACCCGATCTTCGCTGCGCGCGCGATCGAAGCGGGCGCGAAAGGCTATGTGACGAAGAACGACGATCCCTATCTGCTGCTGAAGGCGGTGCGCGAAGTGGCCGAGGGGGGCGTGTTTCTCATGCCGAAGATCGCCAACCAGCTCGCTTTCGAGAAAAGCGGCTCCGCGGTGAGCCCCCTCTCGGCGCTCACAGGGCGGGAGCTCGAGATTCTACGCATGCTGGGCGCGGGCCTCGGCATGGCCGAGATCGCTGAAGCCACGCAAGTCTCCTACAAGACCATCGCGAATAGCTGCTCGATCATGAAACGCAAGCTCGGCGCCCGCACGCCAATGGAGCTGATGAAGATCGCGCTGGAGCAGAAGCTGGCGTGAGGTTGCCGAGCGCAGGCCGTGTCCCTCTCCCCGCGCGCGGGGAGAGGGGGGCCCGAGCGGCCGCTCTACTTCGCCCCTGCGTCCGGATAAGGCTCCGGCGCCGAGTAATTCGCGGGCACGGCCCCCGTCAGGCTCCCAAGAAACGCGACAATATCCGCCGCATCCTTGTCGGACAGCGTCTTGCCGAGCTGAACCTTGCCCATGATCTTCACGGCCCTGGCCAGATCCTCGACCGAGCCGTCGTGGAAATAGGGCGCGGTCTTGGCGGCGTTCCGAAGGCTCGGAACCTTGAAGACGTAAAGGTCGGCGTCGTCCTTCGTGACGTCCGCGCGCCCCTTGTCGGGCGTCTTTGACCCCGTTTCCTTCCAGTAATCGCCGGTCACGCCGAATTTCTGGAAGGAATTGCCGCCGACGCCCGCGCCGTTATGGCAGGTGGCGCAGCCCGTATCGATGAACTTGCTCAAGCCCGCCGCCTCCTGCGGCGAGAGGGCGTTGGCGTCGCCGGAAAGGAAGGCGTCGAATTTCGAGGGAGTCAGCAACGTCCATTCAAATGCCGCGACGGCGGTTCCCCAGTTCTTGGGATTGATGGGATCCTTGTCGTCGGGAAACGCCTTGGCGAAGGCTCCCGCATAGGCGGGAATCGCCTTGAGCTTGCCCATGGCGCTCGCCTGATCGGGATTGCCGAAGCTCGCGGGGCCGAGGAGGGATTTTTCGGCCTGTTCCTCCAGCGATTCGCGATCGCCGCGCCAATGCTGCTTGAAATTGAGGGCGGCGTTGAAAATCGAGGGCGCGTTGCGCGGGTTCTCCTTGCCGAACACGCCGATTGCCTTGGGCAGGCCGTCGCTCGCCTGCTTATCCGGGAGGTGGCAGTGCGAGCAGCTCACATTGCCGTCCATCGAGACGCGATTCTCGAAAAACAGCCGGCGGCCGAGCTCGGCGCGCACGGCTTGCAGCGAATCCTTCGCAAGAGGCGTTGGCGCCAGCGGCTGAAACGATTGCTGCGCGGCGTCGAGCAGCTTCTTGGCGTCGATCGGCTCCGCACGTGCGGAGTTCGAGAGAATCGCGGCCGTCAGCGAAACGAGGAGTGTCGGAAAGCGCATCGTCGCCCCTGTATGAGGGAGCCGTCATCGCAAGGAACGCTGCGGCGAAACAAGGCTGAGGGGCGACGCCGCTCTGGATTGCTTCGCATCGCCGACGCCGGGCATGCCCGACGACGGAAGCAGGCTCGCAATGACGGGGAGCCCAGAATTAGGCAAAAAAAATCGAGCCAAGTAAGAAACGCCAGCATCTCGCGGCGCCAATCCTACTGGCTCGATTTTTTGCTGAGCAATCCGCCGACGGGCGGCGGAACTCGTGCGAAATCTTAGATTTCAGCCGACGAGTAGGCGGTGACTTCCATGCCCACGCAAACTTCGACGATCACAGGGGTGGTCCAAGCCATTGTCATTTCCTCCGTTTGGAACTTCGGCGGCTGTGTCCTGCTCTTGTTTCCCGGCTTCTTGGGCCGGGCGATGGGGGCAGGTTCAAGCTCGGCGAGACCATTATCATGATCGGCAGGGGCGTGCAATTGGCCCCACCGCCCCTCTTTCGGGGGGAAAGCGGAGCGGCGCCCGTCGCGCGGGCGTCGGCTTCCCGACAAGACGAACATGCGCGTGGCACGCTGGGCGCGTCGACAATCCGCTGTGTTCAATCATTTCCAGCATCGCGGGCTCTGGTTCGGAATTTGCTTTATATAGCGCGTGACGACATGGAAAGGCAGCCATCCTATGAGCCGCGCGCGCCAGCAAAGGGCGGCCACCGCCCTGATCCTTGGGACAAATGAGATCGCCTCGGCCGCCGCCCTTGCGCTTCACGCCGACGGCTACGCCTGCCTGCTCTCCCACGACCCGTTCCCGCCGGTGATCCGGCGTGGAATGGCTTTCCATGATTCGCTGTTCGGCGAGACGATCGTGCTGGCGGGCGTGGCTGGCAGAAGGGTCGAGACCGGCGCGGAAATCGCCCGCGCGCTCGACTCCGCGCGAGAGATCGGCGTGACGCCCCTGTCCCTCAGCGAGCTGATTCCACTCCGCATGCCCGACGTCCTCGTGGACGCCCGCATGCAAAAATACCAAGTGACCCCCGACTGGCGGCGCATTGCACGGGTGACCGTCGGCCTCGGTCCCAACTTTGCCGTCGGACGGAATTGCGACATAGCCGTCGAGACACGCCCGTCGGATGTCGCGCGCATCGTCGAGCGCGGCGAGACGGAGGCTGGCGACAGGACGCCCCGGCCACTCGGCGGCGTGGGCGCCGAGCGCTTCGTCTATGCGGACCGCGACGGCCCCTGGCATACGGCCCTGGACATCGGCGCGCGGGTCTATCGCGGCGTGGTGATCGGCCGGCTCGGCGGGGCGGTGATCGCTTCGCCGATCGACGGCGTGTTGCGCGGAATCGCGCGAGACGGCTCCACGGCCTTCGCCGGCGCCAAGCTCATAGAGATCGACCCGCGCGGGCGGGAGGCCTGCTGGACGGGAGTGGACGAACGCGGGGCGCAGATCGCCCGGGCCGTCGTCGAGGCCGTTCGCCTGAAACAGGCAGAGCTCAACGTGCGGTTGGAGGAGAGAGGAGCGGCGGCGATTTGAATGCGGGCGCCTGAAATTTGGGCTTGCCGCGGCTGCGCTCGGAGCTGAGCTTACATAGCGCTTTGAGTGTCGAAGCGCTCAGATCGGAGGAGAAAGACATGAAAATATCCGCCCGCAACGCCTTCGACGGCGTCGTGAAGGAAGTAAAGAAGGGAACGACGACAGCGCACGTTCTCATCGACGTGAACGGACTGACCGTGACCGCCTCAATCACGAACGAGTCCGTCGACGATCTCGGGTTGGCGGTTGGCTCCAAAGTAAAGGCCATCGTCAAATCTTCCGACGTCATCGTCGCCGTCGACTGAGCGGCGAAGCCTCGACCCGCAGCAATCGTCGCCGCCCGAATCCTGCACGCCCCCGTGGATGCGACGCGCAGGCGTCTCGACATGGGGCGTGACGGCTGCTAGGCATAGCGCGCCTTCCGGCGAAGAGGCCGGAAGCGCGTCAAGCAAAAACCCTAGAGTTTTCCTTCGGCTGAGACCATTAAGAGGGCGACTCTGGCCCGCGCGGATTCTTATGGCGCGCGGCAATCAACCACCGCCAACAAGCGGGACGGGGCAGGAAGCGGATGAGCAAGGCTTCGCTCGACGGCAAAGCGATTGCGCTCGAAGACGCCTATAAGCAGGCGGCGAGCATTTTGAGCGGCGCCAAATTTCCTCTCGTCGCGGGGCTGGGCGCCGACGTTCCCGGCGCCCGAGCGGCGATTCTTCTGGCTGAGCGTCTGCGCGGCGCTTTCGACCATCTCGCCTCGCGCGATCTGCTGGTCGATCTCGACGTGAAGCGCTCCTTCGGCATGTTCACCACGACCGCCAACGAGGCGCGCGTGCGCGCCGACGTGGTGATTCTCGTCGGCCCGGGCCTGACCAAGCAGTGGCCTGGCATGCTGGAGCGCCTTGCGCTCGGCGAGGCTCCGCGTCACGGCGCGCATGCCGGCCAGCCGCGAAAGGTGATCTGGGTCGGGCCCGACGCCAGCGAGGCGAAAGCCGTCCCGGGCGCGACGGTGATCCCGGCGACCTTGCAGGAAATCCCCGGCGTTCTCGCCGTGTGGCGCGCCCGCGTCGGCGGCCGCCGCGTGAATCCGGCCAAGATCGACGCGGCCAAGCTCCAGCTCGTCGACGGCGTCGCCGAGACGCTGAAAAACGCCAAGTTCGGCTGCTTCATCTGGGCTGCTTCGGTCGGCCTCGACGCGCTGACCGTCGAGATGATGCAGGCGCTTGTCACCGAGCTCAATGTCACGACGCGGTTCACCGGCATCCACATCGGCGGCCGCGCGGGCGCTTCGGGCGTGACGCAGGTGGCCGGCTGGATGACGGGCTTCCCGCCGCGCACGGGCTTTGGCCGCGGCTATCCCGAGCACGATCCCTGGCGCTTCGAAGCGAACCGCCTCGTCGACAGCGGCGAGGCCGACGCGGCGCTTTGGATATCGGCCTTCGACGGAGAGGCGCCGTCCTGGTCGCGCGGCGACATTCCGCTCATCACGCTGGCCCCGGCCGGCGCCGCGCCTGCGCGTGGTCTTTACATCGAAGTCGGCCAGCCCGGCGTCACCCATGACGCCGTGCTCATGGCCCAGGAGACGGGCGGCATGACGCTGCGTACGGCTGCGACGCCGTCCGACGCGCCGACCGTCGCGGAAGTCATAGACGCCATCATGGCGCATGTTTCGGAGGTCGCGCCTTGCTGACAGTTTTGCGTGGCGGCCATGTCGTCGATCCGGCGACGGGCAAGGACAGCGTTGGCGACGTCTGGTTCCAGGACGGCCGCATCGTCGCGCCGCCGGCCGGCGGCCGCAAGGCCGATCAGGAGATCGACTGCTCCGGCCATGTCGTCATGGCGGGCGCGATCGACATCCATTCGCACATCGCCGGCGGCAATGTGAACACGGCGCGCCTGCTGCTGCCCGAGCTGCATCGCGCGCATTCGCGCGCGCCTCGCCAATACGCCGCTCTCGACGGCCAAATGGTCGACCTACGAGACGGGGCGTCTCTATGCGCAGATGGGCTTCACGACGGTCGTCGAACCGGCGATGGCGCCCCATCACTCGCTTCAGACGCATTACGAACTCAACGACGTGCCGATCATCGACAAGGGCGCGCTGACGGTACTCGGCAATGACGACTTCCTGCTGCGCCAGATCCGCGCGGGCGAGTCGGAAAGCGCGATCAACGATTATGTCGCGCAGACCGTGAGCGGCACGCGTTCGCTCGGCCTGAAGTGCATCAATCCGGGCGGCTGCGAGGCCTTCAAGGAGAACATGCGCGCCTTCGGGCTCGACGACGAGGTGCCTTTCTACGGCCTCACCTCGCGCCAGATATTCCAGACGCTGCAAAAGGCGACGCAGGCGGTGGGCATCCACCATCCGCTGCATTTGCACATGAACAATCTCGGCATCGCCGGCAACATTCAGACCGCGCTCGACACAATCGACGCGGCGCAGGGCCTGCCGATGCATCTCGCGCATGTGCAGTTCTACGCCTATGGCAAGGACGGCCAGCACGCCTTCTCCTCAGCCGCCGCGGCTTTCGCGGATAAGATCAACGCCAACCCCAACATCACGGTCGACGTCGGGCAGGTGATGTTCTCGCAGACCGTGACGATCTCCTCCGACGTGCTGAAGCAGTTCAACAGCATGCCGGGCGGCAGCCCGAAGAAGGGCGCGATCTTCGACGGCGACGCCAATGGCGGCGGCATCGTGCCTTACGCCTACAAGATCTCGAACTACTACAACGCCGTGCAGTGGGCGGCGGGGCTCGAATTGTTCCTGCTCATCGACGATCCGAGCAGGTCTATTTCACCACCGACCACCCGAATGGCGGCCCCTTTACCGCCTATCCGGAGCTTTTCGCGCTGTTGATGAGCGCCGAGTTGCGCGACGAGATGTGTTCGCGCCTGCCGGCCGAGGCGTTGGAGCACACCACGCTGAAATCTATCCGGCGCGAATATAATTATTACGAGATCGCGCAGATGAGCCGCTCCGGCGCCGCGAAGCTCTTCGGCTTTACGGACCGCGGCACGCTGGAGCCGGGCGCCATCGCCGACATCGCGGTCTACAAGAAGAATCGCGATGTCGCCGGCATGTTCCGCAAGGCGGCTTACGTCTACAAGGACGGCGATCTCGTGGTGAAGGACGGCGAGGTGTCGCATTACAAGCGCGGGAAGACGCTGCATATCAGCCCGCGCTTCGACACCAACATCAACAAGCGTCTCGACGCTTATTACGAGGAGCTTTACGGCCTGCCGCGCGGCATCTTCGATGTGCCCGACGCCGCTCTGCCGAACAAGGACGCCTTTGCGGAGGTTGCATGCAAGGAATAATTCGCAACGGCGTGCGCATCGACGAGAGTTTCGCCGAAGCGTTCCCCATGGCCGCGACGGGGCTGATCGTCACCGCGCCGACGCGCAAATGGGCCAATCAGGCCGCCGCGACGGCGACTGGCTACGCCACCTCGGTTATCGGCTGCGACTGCGAGGCGGGCGTCGACCGTGAGCTTTCGGAAGACGAGACGCCCGACGGCCGTCCCGGCGTGCGCATGCTGTTCTTCGCCTTCTCGGCGAAGGGCGCGGAAAAGGCGCTCGTCAACCGCGTCGGCCAGTGCATCCTCACCTGCCCCGGCACCGCGCTCTATTCGGCTTTCGACGGCGATCTGAAGATCAAGGTCGGCGACTCGATGCGCCAGTTCGGCGACAAGTGGCAGATGTCGAAGGCGATCGATGGCCGCCGCTTCTGGCGCGTGCCGGTCATGGACGGCGAATTCTTCGTCGAAAGCCAGGTCGGCGTGCTCAAGAAATGCGTTGGCGGCGGCAATCTGCTGGTCATGGGCTCCGATTGGGAGTCCACCATGCGCGCCACCGAGGCCGGCGTCGAGGCGATCAACGCCGTGCCGGACGCCATCATGCCGTTCCCGGGCGGCATCGTCCGGTCGGGCTCCAAGGTCGGCTCGCAGTACAAGGGCATGAGCGCCTCGACCAACGACGCCTATTGCCCGACGCTGAAGGGCGTCACCAAGACCGCGCTGGAGGACGATATCGGCTGCACGCTGGAGATCGTCATTGACGGCCTCACCGACGAGGCGGTGCGCGTCGCCATGCGGGCGGGCCTCAAGGCCATCATCGACATGGGCCCGGAGAAGGGCGCAAAGCGCGTCGGCGCCGGCAATTACGGCGGCAAGCTCGGCCCGTTCCACTATCATCTGAAGGATTTGCTGCCGTGAGTTCCTTCACCTTCACGCTCCGCCAGGAACCGCCGCAGCGCGTCGACCTCTCGGCGCTCACGCCCGACCGGCTCGCCGGCAAGTCTGTCGCCGATATCGAGAAGATCGAGATCGGCACGACCCGCGCTTCGACCAGGGTCGGCGACGTGTTCAAGATCGCGTCCGGCGACCTCAAGACGCTCCGCTACGAAGGCGGCTCCTCGCGCTTCGACCTCGTCGGCGCGAAGCTTCTTCCCGAGTTCTCGATCCATGTCGAAGGCGATGTCGGCCTGCAGGTCGGCCGCCTCGCCAAGGGCGGCAGTATCACCGTCTCCGGCAACGCCGGCGCCTATGCGGCGTCCGGCAATGAAGGCGCGCATATCGAGATCAAGGGCGATGTGGGCGACTTCCTCGCCGCGCCGCTCGCGGGCGAGCTTGCCGGCATGTCCGGCGGCCGCGTCGTCGTGCGCGGCAAGGCCGGCGCGCGGGCGGGTGATCGGCTGCGCCGCGGCATTCTGATCATCGAGGGCGACGCCGGCGAAGATCTGGGCTCGCGCATCATCGCCGGGACGATCATTGTCCTGGGCGAGACCGCCGGCCGCGTCGGCTATCTCAACAAGCGCGGCTCTCTGGTTCTGGCCAAGCGCAAGGATTTTGGCCCGACCTATATGGATTGCGGCCCGCATATCCTTGCTTTCGCGGGCTTTTTCGCGCGCGGCCTGAAATCGGACAGCCCCGCCGCCTCCGCCCTTCTTTCGGGCCGGCTGCAGCGCTTTGGCGGCGATACGGCGGTCTATGGCAAAGGCGAGATATTGACGCCCGCCTGACCGGCATTACCCTTGCTTCATATCAAGCGCCGCCGGACTCCGGCGGCGTTTACGCAAGGGGTGTCTGCCATGATTTTCGTGGAATTGATCCTCACGGTCTGCACGCTTTCCCAGCCGGCGGCCTGCGACGAGCGCAAGCTCATGCTCGAATCCGCCACCGGCTCGACCCGGAACTGCATGATGCAGGCCATGCCGTATATCGCCCAATGGTCGGGCGATCATCCGAATGTGCAAGTCACGCGCTGGCGCTGCGTGACGCCGGGCGGCGAGGGGAGCAGGATCTAGGTTCGGTCGGCTCTCGCTCCTCCCCGGCGGAGCCCCTACATCCTCGTGAGCGTCAGCAGCGCTTTTCCTTTTCCCGTCAGGATTTGTAAGCGCCCCATGGCGTCGCGGCGCGCCGTGCGGGCTTCCTTGAGCGCAGCAAGAAATTTGCGTTCCTGATCCGCCAGGGCGGGCGGGCAGGCGCGGTAGGTCGTCGCCAACGGCCCGAAGCGCAACGTTGCGCCGTCGAGGATCGCCTTGCCGAAATAGCGGTTGCAGCCGGTCGAACCGGAGACCTTTCCGTCCGCGTCGATGCGTAGCGTCGTCTGCGCATTGTCGATCACGCCGCGCCCGCCAATGTCCTCGACCAGCCAGGTTGCGCCGACCCATCCGACCCCTTGCGCGAAGGCCGGCGAAAGAAGCGCCGGAACCAGGATCGCCGCGAGAGCCAAGCTTTTCATTCACGCCTCCTGCGCCGCGCGTCTCTTTGCGGACCCCGCATGCGCGCCCATATTGCATATGGGGACTTGAACGAGGCGCTGCGACGCCATGCAGAAGACACCGCCGCCTTTCGCCGCGCCTTACGCGCCGCCGGACGAGGGGTTTGCCGCCGCCTTTCTGGGCGAACGCCCCGACCCCGCCATGCGCGCGGAAATCGACGCCAAGGCCCGCGCCCTCATTCGCGGCATGCGGGCGCAGCACAGCGCGCTCGGCGGGGTGGAGGATTTCCTACACGAGTTTTCGCTATCGTCGCGCGAAGGCCTCGCCGTCATGGCGCTCGCCGAGTCGCTGCTGCGCGTGCCCGACGACGCGACGGCCGATCAACTTATCGCCGACAAGCTCGCCGCCGGCGACTTCTCCCATCACGAATCCGCCTCGGATACGCTGCTCGTGCAAGCCTGCGCCTTCGCGCTCGGCTTCTCGGCGCGGCTCGTCGGGCAGGGGGAGCCGCGCGGCGTCGTCGCCGACCTTGCGCGCCGCCTCGGCCTGCCGACATTGCGCATCGCCGCTCGCCAGGCGATGCGGCTCATGGGCGCGCATTTCGTGTTTGGCGAGACGATAGACGACGCGCTCGCCCGCGCGAAAGGCGCAAGCGAGCGTTCCTCCTTCGATATGCTCGGCGAGGGCGCGCGCAGCGCGGCGGACGCGGCCCGTTACTTTGAGGCTTACGCGAACGCCATCCGCGCCATCGGCAAGGAAGCGGGAAGCGCGCAGCTCCCGGACCGCCCCGGTATTTCGGTGAAGCTGTCCGCCCTGCATCCGCGCTATGAAGCGATCTCGCGCGAGCGCGTCCTGCATGAGTTGCCGCCACGCGTGCTGGATCTCGCGCGGCTCGCGAAAGCGCGCGACCTCGCCTTCACGATAGACGCGGAGGAAGCGGATCGGCTGGAACTCTCGCTCGACGTGATCGCGCGCGTCGTCGCGGATCCGTCGCTGGCGGGTTGGGACGGCTTCGGGCTTGCGGTGCAGGCCTATCAGAAGCGCGCGGGCGCCGTGATCGATTATGCCGCCGCGCTGGCCGAGGCGCATGATCGCCGCTTCATGTTGCGGCTCGTGAAGGGCGCCTATTGGGATAGCGAAATCAAGCGCGCGCAGGAGCGAGGGCTCGCCGACTATCCGGTCTTCACCCGCAAGGCGATGACCGATCTCAATTACGACGCCTGCGCCGCGCAGCTCCTCGCGCAGCCGCGGATCTATCCGCAATTCGCCACGCATAACGCCCGTAGCGTTGCGGAAATTCTCATGCGCGCGGGCAAGCGCGAGGACTTTGAATTCCAGCGCCTGCATGGCATGGGCGAGGCGTTATATGCTGCGCTCGCCGATATGAGCGACGCCCGCGTACGCGTTTACGCTCCGGTCGGGCCGCATCGCGATCTGCTGGCATATCTCGTGCGGAGACTCATCGAGAACGGCGCCAATTCTTCTTTTGTGGCGCGGGCGGCAGATCCGCAGACGCCGGAAGAAGCGCTTGTCGCCGATCCGCACGAGGCTGTGCGCAACGGCGCGCGTCACCCGCGCTTGCCTTTGCCTGGGCAAATCTACGAGCCGCTGCGCGCGAACTCGCAAGGCGTGGAGTTTGGAGACAGGCGCGCGCTCGCGGCGCTGCTCGATGTCATGCGGCGCGCTGACGAGCCGCCCGAAGCGCGCCCGAGCGCATTGTCGAAAAGCGCCGCTCGTGATGTCGTTTCGCCAATCGACGGATCGAGCGTCGGCCGCGTTATTGACGCAGACGCGGACAGCGCCCGCGCGATGATGACGAACGCGTCGACGGCTTTTCCGCGATGGAACGCGGCGCCAGTCGAAAGGCGCGCGCAAATTCTCGAGCGCGCCGCCGATCTTCTCGAAACGCGTCGCGGCCCGTTCATGGCGCTGCTGCAATGCGAGGGCGGCAAGACGCTCGATGACGCGCTCTCCGAGCTGCGCGAGGCGGCCGATATGTGCCGCTATTACGCAGGGCAGGCGCGGTCGATCTGTTGCGAACACAGGCTCCCCGGCCCGACGGGCGAAGACAATCGCCTGCGCTACGAGGGGCGCGGCGTCTTCGTCTGCATCTCGCCCTGGAATTTTCCGCTTGCGATCTTCCTCGGACAAGTCGCCGCCGCTCTTGTCGCCGGCAACGCCGTCGTCGCGAAACCGGCAGAACAGACGCCGCTCATCGCCGCGAAGGCGGTCGCGCTTCTGCATGAAGCCGGCGTCCCGCGCGAGGCGCTGCAACTGGCGCCGGGCGCGGGTGAGGTCGGCGCGGTGCTCGTGGAAGATATGCGCACGGCGGGCGTCGTCTTCACCGGGTCGGTTGAAGTCGCGCAGAGCATAAACAGAACGCTCGCCCTGCGCTCGGGCGCGATTGTCCCCCTCATCGCGGAGACCGGTGGGATCAACGCGATGATCGTCGACTCGACCGCCCTGATCGAACAGGTTGTCGACGACGTTCTCGCCTCGGCCTTCCGGTCTGCGGGACAGCGCTGTTCCGCTCTGCGGCTTTTGTGTTTGCAGGAGGACATCGCGGCCGGCGCCATCGAAACGCTGATCGGCGCCACCAGGGAATTGCACATCGGCGATCCGCGCGAACTCGGCGTTCATATCGGCCCGGTCATCGACGCCGAGGCAAAGAAAAGGCTGGTCGATTACCTTTCGAACCAAAAGGCGGCGGGGCGCGTGCTTTACGCGGGCGATGCGCCCGAGAACGGAACCTATGTCGCCCCCTGCATCGTGCGGGTCGATCACGCCTCCGACGTTCGCGAAGAGGTTTTCGGCCCGGTGCTGCATGTCGCAACCTGGCGCGCAGGCGCGTTCGACGCCGTCTTGAGCGAGATTGAGGCGAGCGGCTTCGGCCTCACCTTCGGATTGCAGACACGGATTGAAGAGCGCATCCGCCATGTCGCCGCGCGCGCGCCGGCCGGCAACGTCTATGTCAATCGCAACATGATCGGCGCAGTCGTCGGGAGCCAGCCTTTTGGCGGCTTCGGCCTCAGCGGTACGGGGCCGAAAGCGGGCGGGCCGGACTATCTTCGCCGCTTCCTGCGCGAGACGACCGTCACCGTCAACACGGCGTCGTTCGGCGGCGACGCCGCGCTCCTCTCGCTTGGCGAATAGGCGCGACATTTCGCGCGAATGGCTTCGCTTGAATCGGGCGGGGGCGGAAGCGACTTTTTGCTCGGGGCTGACATTACGAATGTCGATCAGGTCGCGTAATTGCGATCCCCCTTACGGAGGCGGACATGGCCCAAGAGCAGACACCCGTGAAAAAAGATGGCGGCGGCGCGCTGGTACCTCCCGATCTTTGGGATTGGCGGCCTTTCGAGGCGCTGCGCCGTCAGCTCGACCGTTTCTTTGACGAAGCGCCATTGCAGAAGCGGTCGGGCGAAATGGAGCCCTTCGAGCGCTTCATGGGATGGCAAGGAACGCCGCCCGTCGATTTCGTCGAGCGCGACGGCGAATATGAAGTGACCGCCGAACTTCCCGGTCTCGACCAAAAGGATGTGGAAGTGAAGGTCGCCAATGGCGCTCTCATCCTTCACGGCGAGAAGAAGATGGAGCGCGAGGAAAACAAGGAAGGCATGTTCTTCTCGGAGCGCCGCTACGGCTCGTTCAAGCGCAGCTTCCGGTTGCCCGAGAATGTGGATGTCGACAAGATCGCCGCGAATTTCGAGAAAGGCGTGCTCAAGGTGACGCTGCCGAAGTCGGCGCAGACGAAGACGGAAGAGAAGAAGATCGACATCGCCGTCAAATGAGGCGCCGCCAAGAAAGGCGAGGCGCACAGCATATGGACTTTGAGCAATGAAGGCGGCGCGCGACAATCGCGCGCCGAATTTTTTGCCGCAAGGGGTTCAGGACATGAAGGTGGAGGACTTCCTCGCCCACGCCATCCAGCTCGAATCCGAAGCCGCCACGCGTTTCGGCCAACTTGCCGACGCGATGGCGACCAACGGCAATGAGCAGGTGAGCAAGCTCTTCCGCCGCCTGTCCGACTATTCGCGCCTGCATCTCTCGGACGCCAAGGCGCGCTCGGGCTTTCGCGAACTGCCCGAACTCCGGCGCGACGAATTTGTGTGGCCGGATCTGGAGAGCCCCGAAAGCGCGGCGATCTGGGGCGCCGATCCCTTCATCGGCCGCGAGGAGGCGCTGAACATCGCGCTGCAGGCCGAACTCGCCGGCCTCGACTATTATCAGTCCGTCCACGACACGACGGACGACCCCGAGACGAAGATTCTGGCGAAAGAATTCGTCGAGGAAGAGCGCGACCACGTCTCCGAGTTGCGCAAATGGATCGCAGCGCATACGGCCGGCGACAAGCTGCCCAGCGAGCCGTAATCAACGCAGCATGTGGCGCAACGCCTCGTATAGGCTGACGTCGATGGCGATGAGCATGGTCCCGATCAACGCCGCCTGCGCGACATATCTGTAGCTTTTCCGCGCCTGCATTTTTCGCTCCCGCGAATGATGCGAGAGGTAGAGGGCGGAGGAAGCGCGGCAAGTATGCCGCGCCGTCGGCGCGCAAGAAATGCTCAAAGCGAGCGGCCGTCCCAGCCTTCCACGCTTACAGCGTGGCTTCGAGAACCATGTTCGTCGGCGTGACGCTCGCGCGGCGGACGTTGGGGAAACCCGCCTCGTTGAGCACTTCCGTCAGCGTCTTCTGCCCGGCCTGCGCGCCGAGCCCGCGTCCGATTTCCTGCGCGAGCGACGCGGGCGTGCAGACGATCGTCGAGAAGCCGTAGAAGATCTGGCCCAGCGGATGCAGGTTCTCCCGCATGTGGTCTCCGGCCAGCGGCTCGACGAGCATGAATGTTCCGTCGGGTTTCAGGGTCTCCCGAATGTGCCGGGCCGCGCCGACGGGATCGCCCATGTCATGCAGCGCGTCGAAAATGCAGGCCAGGTCGTATTCCGTTCCGGGGAAGTCCTTCGCCTCGGCGACATGGAACTCGATATTCGATACGCCCGCCTCGGCGGCCTTGCGGCGCGCAGTCTGAATGGACGGCTCGTGAAAATCGAAGCCGACGATGCGCGAATTCGGGAACGCCTGTGCGAGCAGTATCGTCGATGAGCCATGGCCGCAGGCGATGTCCGCCACCTTGGCGCCCGCCTTTAACTTCGCCTCGACGCCACTGAGCGCGGGTATCCAGCGTTCGAGCAGATTGGCCATGTAACCGGGACGGAAGAAGCGGTCCGTCCCGCAGAAACAGCCGGAGGCATGTTCGCCCCACGGCCGGCCGCGGCCGGATTTGAAGGTCTCGACCGCCTTTTCATGCGTCTCGAATTGCGAGACGACGGTCTGGAAGAAGCCCTGCATGCAGGCGGGTTGTCCTTCCCGCGTGAAGATGTGAGCCTGTTCGGGCGTGAGCGAGAATGTCTCTGTCTCGGGCTCGAAAGTCACGTAACCCGCAGCGGCGTTCGACCCCAGCCATTCATGTAGATACTTGGCATTGAGTCCGGTCTTCTGCGAAAGCTGAGCGACGGTCGCCGGGCCCATCTCGTCCAGCGCGCGATAAACGCCGGCCTGATCGCCGATATAGGCCATCAGAACGCCCATCGCCCCGGCGACGTCCACCACCACCTTGCCGGTAAGCGCCTCTAGTTTCTTCTCGTCGAGAGATTCGGACATCTTTGTTCTCCTGCCTCGCACGCGAATAGCCAGCTCGGCCAGCTTGCTTCGACGTCATGATCGCAGACGCAGGCGTCGACGCGGGAGCTGGGCGAAAGGCGCCTCAGCCCGCCCGCGCCTCTCTGACCGGCTTGCGCATCATACGCGGCAGAACGAGATGCGGCAGCACGCCCTCGCGGATCACGGCTCTCCGCAGCGGGCCGAGCGCCGCGACGGCGATGAAGCTCGCGCCGCGGAAGAGGTCCACCGGCAGATAGGGGATGATCAGCGAGCGGTTGAGCACGTCGACGCCATGGGTGCGGAAGCCGATGTCGGCGCGACGATGGCGGTCGTAGCGGTTCAGCGCGCGCTCGAGCTCGCGCGGATTGCGCAGATCGACGCTCGCCAGGCAGTCTTCGAGATCGGCGACGTCGCGCAGGCTGAGATTGAGGCCCTGCGCGCCGATCGGCGGGAAGACGTGGCAGGTTTCGCCGACGAGCGCGAGACGGCCCTTGGCGTGCTTCGACACCTGCATGCCGCCCATGCGGAACTGGCCGATGTCGCTCTCGATCTTCATCGTGCCGAATTCGGACTTGGCGTAGTCCTCGATCTCATATTCCAGCTCCTCGCGCGGCTTGGCGAGCCGGCGGCGGGCGTCGTCCACGGTCATCAGCCAGACGAGGCTGGAGCGATGCGGCGCGTCCTCGCGCGGGGGCAGGGGCACGAGCGTGAACGGACCGGAGCGTGTATGCCACTCGGTCGACATGTTGTCGTGCGGGAATTCGTGGCGCAGCATCATGGTCAGCGCCACTTGCGGATAGGTCCATTCCTTCACGTCGATGCCCGCGACGGCGCGCGCGCGGCTGTTGCGGCCGTCGGCGGCGACGATGAAATCCGCCTCGACGCGGCGCCCGTCGGCGAGGATGGCCGCAGCGCCGGCGCCGTTCAGTTCGTAATCGACAATGTCGGCCTCGATCAGCGTGATCTCCGGCTTGCCGCGCACGAGATCGAGGAGCACGCCGACGAGTTCGTCATTGGAGATGTTCACGCCGAGCGCCGGCAGATCGACCTCGCTGGCGCGCAGGCTGAGTTCCGGCACGGGGAAGAGCTGATCCGTGTCGTCGATCATGCGGATCGCCTCGACAGGGCAGGCCAGCTCCTTCACGCGCTCCAACGCGCCAAGCGCGTCGAGAAAGCGGACGGACGCCTCGAAGAGCGCGACCGTCCGGCCAGGCAGAGGCGGCGGAATGCGGCCGACCAGCGCCGTCTTCAGGCCGGACCGGGCGAATGCGAGCGCTGCGGCGAGGCCGGTCGAGCCGGCGCCGGCGATGAGAATGTCGAACTTCGTCGCGCCGCCCGGCGCGGATTGCTCGGTCATAATGGGACTCCTGATCTTGGCGACGTTATAGCGGCCCGCGCTTCACAGTGCGAGAGTCGACGCAGCGCAAATTGACGCGCGTCCGGATCGAAGCCCCAGGGCGGCGCTTGCGCGCGCTTCCAGCCATTCTTGGGCGAAGCGCTGTTCGTGGGCGCGGCGCTGTCATGCAGACGCCCGTTTGGGAGGTTACGCGCTGGTCTCGCGCCATGATAAGCAGGCGGGCAAATCGTTTTGCGGCGGCGAGTGGAGGTTTCAGATGGTCAAGGCGATCCGCGTGCACCGGCCGGGCGGCCCCGAGGCTCTGCAGCTCGAGGAGGTCGATCTTGCGGCGCCGGGGCCGGGCGAGGTGCAGATCCGCCATCGCGCGATCGGGGTGAACTTCATCGATATCTACCGCCGCACTGGCGCCTATCCGGCCGAATATCCCTTCATTCCCGGCCACGAGGGCTCGGGACAGATCGTCGCCGTTGGCGAGGGCGTGAAGGATTTCGAGGAGGGGGACCGCGTCGCCTATGTCGGGGCGCTGGGCGGATACAGCGAAGCCCGCAACATCGCCGCCGATTCGGTCATCCACCTGCCGAAGTCCATAAGCTACGAGCAGGGCGCGGTCATGATGCTCAAAGGCCTCACCGCGCAATATCTCCTGCGCCGCACCTTCCGGGTGAAGAAGGGGCATCGCGTCCTCGTCCACGCCGGGGCGGGAGGCGTCGGCCAGCTTCTCTGCGAATGGGCGTCCGCGCTCGGGGCCAAGGTCATCGCCACCGTGGGATCGCCGGAAAAGGCCGCGATCGCCGAAAAGGCGGGCGCGCAGCACACGATCCTCTACCGCACGGAGAATTTCGCCGAGCGGGTCAAGGAGATCACGAAGGGGCGGCTCTGCGACGTGGTTTACGACGGCGTCGGGCGCGCGACCTTCCCGGCCTCGCTGGACTGCCTGGCGCCGCTCGGCATGTTCGTGAGCTTCGGCTCCGCCTCCGGCCCGATCGAAGCCTTCGACCTCGGTCTTCTGGCGCAGAAGGGGTCGCTCTACGCGACCCGGCCCTCGCTATTCACCTATATCGCCAAGCGGAAGGACTATGAGGATATGGCCGAGGACATGCTCCACGCCATCAAGCGGGGACATCTGACCATCGAACCGCCCCAGGCGTTTCCGCTTTCGGACGCCGCCAAGGTCCACGCCGCGCTCGAATCACGGCAGACGGCGGGGGCCATGGTCCTGATCCCCTGATTTGGCGGGTTGGAGGCGGGACCGGCGCCTTGCGCTTTCACAATTGTCACGTGTGTTGCCCCCGCGCCACGAGGCGAGCGAAGGAGGACGGGGCCTCGCCGACAACTTGATGAATTTGAAAGCTTCACGCCTCCGGCCTCGCGTTGCCGGAGTCGCCTGCGAGCGTCGTTTGACCCGCGTCAAACGCGTATTTTCGCCCAGAGATGGCGCTTGCGGCGAAAAAGGCGCGAGCAATTTTCCCAAAATGGTCTATCCTTCAACTCGTTCCGGCTTTGAGGTTCCTCCCGCCTCTCGATTAGCCCGAACTGCCTTGAAGACCCGGCCGCGGAGCCGGGTTTTTTTCTGCGGCGCAGGCTGCCGCGTCCCTTTGATGTTGCAATCCGTGACAAAGAGTCCCATCCTCTACTTGCGACCCCGAGAGGGCCGTGAAGCATGAGGGTTGCAACGCTGTCGACAAGTGTTCATCCGGGGGTGGAGACTCGCTCCCAGCCGAAGATCGGCGCCAAAGCGCCGCTTCCTGGCTCAGTCGTGCAAAATGTCCTCAATGCGCTGGACGAGACCAAGGCGGAGGACATCATCGCCATAGATCTGCGCGGCAAGACCGCCCTCGCTGATGAGATGATCATCGCGACGGGGCGTTCGACCGTGCATGTCGGCGCCATCGCCGACAAGGCGCTCAGGGCTCTGAAGGATGCCGGCGTAACCGCCCGCGTCGAGGGGCTGCCGCAGTGCGACTGGGTGTTGATCGACGCCGGCGACGTCATCGTCCATGTTTTCCGTCCCGAGGTGCGTCAATTCTACAACCTCGAGAAAATGTGGGGCGGCGACCGGCCGGTGGAGATGCGGCTGGTCTGATCCCGTAAAGACCAGCCGTCGTGCGATTGGGCATTATCTGCGTGGGCCGGATGAAGGCCGGTCCCGAGCGCGAGATTTACGCGCGCTACGCCGAGCGCATCGCAGCGCTACGGCGCATCGGTCTCGAAGGCCTTGATCTCAGGGAAATCGACGAGAGCAAAGCGAAGAGCCCCGCCGAGCGCATGGCGCGCGAGGGCGAGGAGATGCTTGCGCTCCTTCCCGCCGATTCGGCGCTCATCGTCTTCGACGAGCGGGGCAAGCCCGCGGACAGCGCGGCTTTCGCCGGTATCATCGGCCGCGAGCGAGACGCCGGCCGCAAGTCCGTGTGGTTCGCCATCGGCGGCTCGGAGGGCCTCGACGGGGCCGTGCGCGCGCGGGCGACAGCCGTCTTCTCTTTCGGCGCGATGACGATTCCGCACCAACTCGTGCGCATATTGGCGGCCGAGCAGATTTATCGCGCGATGACGATCCTGTCCGGCCACCCTTATCATCGCGCCTGATCAGTAGACAGGTTGCGTCCAGGGCGCAGAAGTCGGGATGGAGGTCGGTCGCCCGTCGGCGCCAGGAATGCCGCCATATCCCCCATTCCCGTAGCCGCCATGATTGCCGTGCCCTGGGCGAACGACGGGCGCGTAGAGATTGGCGGGAGTGGAGCCGCCCGCACTGGTTGGCGGACGCGGCGGAAAGAGTGACGGGTACGATCCGTAAATCATGCCCCCGGCAGTGGAAGCGCCGGGCGCTGCAACAGAGCCGGCGCTATTTGCAAAAGCGACGCTGGAAGCGGCGAGAAGAAATGTTGCTGCGGCAATGAGCCTCTTCATATCAACCTCCGACAATCGCTCGATATCGAGTGACCTAGGAGGCGGCGCATTTGCAGACAGGCGCCTATTTGGTCAGGAGCGACAACCTAAAGCGCGCATACAAACGGCCATCAGCAACCGCGAAGCGTTTCCAGCGCCTTGCATTTTCGCCAGCGCGACGACGCGATCGAGCGCAGGGCCGTGCGCCGCTATGCCGGCTGTCGCGCCTTCTTGCAGGAGACGCACAAGCAATGCATCCGTCGCCTCGACGAGATCGTCGTTAGCGTCGCTTTCCCGGCGACGCGGCGGCGGCGTCTTCATAGTCGAAATGAGCCAACCGAACGCGGCGCCGGCCAGCGCGGGCGGCGTGTCGCGATAACCGAGAATGCGCTCGAAGGCTCCACGCGCCGCGACCGCTTTCATGCGCCTGCGCTACATGGCTAGCGGGGCGCGCGGCGCGGCGGTTCGGACGGTTTCGGCGCGGGGGCGGGCGGCGGCTCCGCATCGATGGCATATGTCGCCAGCGCATTGGCCGTGTCGATCATGGGCTGCGCGCTGACGCGGACCGAGCCGGAATCCGGGCGGTCTATGTCCTGGATCAACAAAATCACCGAGGCGACGAGAACGGCGACGAGATAGACCGGCAGGCGCCATCGGCGCCGCTCGAGGCCGCTGGCGTAGCCGGAAAAGCCGACGCCGAGCGCCGCTATGCCGTAGAGGGCGAAGAAAACGATGCGCGGCACGCGGTGCCGGTAAGCCGTGAGGCGCGTTTCCTGAGCGTCGAAGACGTCGTTGAGCGCCTGAATGAAAAGCCCGGTCGGCACCATGCCGTTATCTTTCGCCGCGGCCGACTTCGCCTCCCGCCACAGGCTCTCCTGCAGTGCGTTGGCGCGCGCGACGGCGGCATCGAGCGACGGCTGTGCGCCGGTAGTTTCCGTCAGGGACACGCGGACGCCGACGTAATCCCGCAGCAGGTTGAGGCTTTCGGCGTTGTGCGGCGCCGGGAGGAGGCGCGCGCGCAATCCGGCCGTGCCGATGGCGTTGGCTTCCTTGAGCAGCGCGTCGCGCCGCGCGTCGAAGCGCGTTACGGCCATGGCGAACGTAAAGCTCAACATCAGCGCGAGGAGACCGAGGACGGAGGCCTCCAGAGTCGCGACGTTGGCTTCCTTGTCGGCAAAGACGCCAAGCCGGTGGCCCGCTTCGGAGGCGAGCGCGAAAAGAATAAGACTAGCGAAGAAGATAAAGGGCAGTGGGGTGTCGGCGAGCATGTCGATGGGCGTTCAGTTACTCCGCATGCTTGCGGGAGCAAAGCGGCGTTGCGCCACTCTGTCGGCGACTCCGAATCCGCTAGGGAAGGCGGCTCAGGCGACGCTACGCCGGGGGCGCACGCAGAGCAAGGAGCCTAATCCTGCACAGCGAGATCCATCAGCATGTGAATCTTGATGGCGATGTTCATGACAGCGAGGACGAGGCAGAACCAGACCGCTGCGAAAAACGCCCAGAACCTTGGGTCGGAATGCATCGCAAATTCCCCGCGCGAGCGCCGCGCGGAAAAGGATGCGCTTCTTCCCCTCCAGGGGCAAGTTCGCCGCCGGGAGCTCTCCAAAAAGACAGCCCACCGGGGGCTTACGCCACCCGGCAGGCCGTCGCTTCCCCTCGAAATCCGCCCTGAAACAAGAAAAAGCCTAATCTCGCCACATGCGTCGGCCAAGCGTGGCCATGAGGACGAACGGCGTTCGGACGACACTCTGTCCGAGCGTTGCAAAGAGGCCACATTCTTGTCTGCGAAAATCCAAGCGGCCCGGCGCGTGGGGGGCCCACCCGCCGGGCCTGGTCGCTCGAAACGGGCAGAGAATCGAACGACTTGAGCTGGACAATAGACTCTGAAAACTAAAGGACAAGTTCTCGTGGCCGGAACGAGGTCGGGAAAATTTCCAATGGAGGTCGGGATGACGAGCGCCGGATGGAAGATCGTCTTGCTGGCGGCGGGGTTGAGTTCGCCGGTCGCTGCGGAGGAAAAAGCGACCGCTTCACCGAATGCGAGCGAGAAAGGCTGGATCGCTGCTTGCCTGAAGGACAAAGCGGAAGAGGACGGCGCCTTTTCCTCCTGCGTCGGCAAGGTGACGGGCGCATGTCTTGGCCTTGAAGACGCGCCCAAGGAGATCAAGCCGTCGGACAAGAACGGGCATCCGCGCAGCTGCGCGCCCGTTGAGGCGAGAATATGGGACGACTATCTCAATCGCTGGTATGGCGACGCGGCCAAGGTCATCCCCGCCGAAGCGAAAGAGAAGCTTCGCGACGCCCAACGGGCATGGCTCGCTTATCGCGCCGCCCGTTGCGATACGGAAAGCGCGTTGCATCCATTCCCCCTCGGGGAGGATAATCGCGCCGATTGCCTGATGCGGGAAACCGCGCGACGGGCCCTGCAATTGCGAACCATTGCAACGGATTCTTATTGATCCGAGGAGCGGCTGTTGAATAGATTTCCCTTCACCGTTCTGTCTTTGAGCGCGCTCCTCGCGTCTCTCTCCGGGACGTGGGCCAAGACTCGGCCGCCAACGCTGCCCCAGGACGCGCCGGCCGCTGCGGCGGCCAATGCGCAGCCCGGCCCGCGTCGCGTGCCGCCGCGAGTCATTCCCGTGCCCGGCGACGTCAGCAAGCAACTGCAAGAATTCATCCGCATGCCTTATCCGCCGGGCGTGCTGTCGCCGCCGCCGAAGACGCCGCAGGAATGGGGCGCGCTGAACAAGCGCTTCGAGTCGGAATGGATCGCCCCGCTCGGGGATCTTCGCAAGCAATTGAAGGTCACGGTGGAGCCGACGAATGTCGCCGGCGTCAAGGCCTGGCTCGTGACCCCGCGCGACCTGCGGCCCGACAACGCGAACCGGATGCTCCTTCATGTGCATGGCGGCGGTTATGTTTTCGGCGGCGGCGAGGCGGCCACGAACGAAGCGATCATGATGGCCGGCATTGGCGGCTATCGCGTCATCTCGGTCGACTATCGCATGCCCCCGGAATTCCCGTTCCCCGCCGGGCTGGACGACGCGCTGACGGTCTGGCAGTCGCTGGCGCAGACGATCAATCCCAAAAACATGGCTGTCTTCGGCTCGTCCTCGGGCGGCGGGCTGGCGCTCGCCATGGTGCTCAAGGCGAAGGACGATGGCCTGCCGCTCCCGGCGGCGGTGGGCGCCGGAACGCCCTGGTCCGATCTCGACAAGATTGGCGACAGCTATTTCGCGAATGAGTATGTCGACAACATGCTTGTCACCTGGGACGGCTGGCTCGGCGGCGCGGCGCGGCTTTACGCCAACGGTCACGACCTCAAGAACCCTTATCTGTCGCCAGTCTACGGCAATTTCGCCAACTTTCCGCCGACCATACTCACGACGGGAACGCGCGACCTGTTTCTTTCCAACACCGTGCGCGTTCATCGCGCGCTGCGCCGCGCGGGCGCCGAAGCCGATCTCAATGTCTATGAAGGCATGAGCCACGCCCAATATGCAGGGCCGGGCATGCCCGAGGCGCGGGAGGTCTTCACTGACATGGCGCGATTCTTCGACGCGCATCTCGGGAGGTAGGCAGTCGCGCTCGCCTCCTGGTGGCATGTTGATACCAATCGGGTTACGCTCAGGCCGGGCGGCCGATGGCGGACATGCCCGACATATTTCAGGAGGCATAAGAGATGGCGTTTTGGAAGCGCGTCGCGGTCGGCGTCGCCGTCGCCGCCGGGTTGCTTGCGCCGGGCGCGCAGGCGGCGCCGCAAGCCGGTAAGAAGCCCAATATCCTCATCATCTGGGGCGACGACATCGGGCAGTTCAACGTCAGCGCCTATAACCGCGGCATGATGGGCTACAAGACGCCCAATATCGACAGGATCGCGCAGGAAGGCGCGCTCTTCACGGATTGGTACGGGCAGCAGAGCTGCACCGCCGGCCGCGCCGCCTTCATCACAGGACAGTCGCCGATCCGCACGGGTCTGACGAAGGTCGGCCTTCCTGGCGCGCCCGAGGGCATGAAGAAGGAAGATCCCACTATCGCGGATCTTTTGAAACCGCTCGGTTATGTCACCGGCCAGTTCGGCAAGAACCATCTCGGCGACCGCGACGACATGCTGCCGACGAACCACGGCTTCGACGAGTTCTTCGGCAATCTCTATCACCTCAACGCCGAGGAAGAGCCGGAGAATCCCGACTATCCGCAGAACCCGGAATTCAAGAAGCGCTTTGGTCCGCGCGGCGTAATTCACAGTTTCGCGGGCGGCAAGATCGAGGACACCGGCCCACTGACGCGCAAGCGCATGGAGACGGTGGACGAGGAAGTCACCAAGGCGGCGCTCGGCTTCATGGAGAAGGCCGTGAAGGAGGACAAACCCTTCTTCATCTGGTGGAACTCCACGCGCATGCACATCTTCACGCATCTCAAGCCGTCTTCGGAAGGCAAGACGGGCCTTGGCGTTTATGCCGACGGCATGGTCGAGCATGACGGCATGGTCGGCGAGTTGCTCGCGAAGCTGAAAGAACTCGGCGTCGAAGACAACACCATCGTGATGTATTCGACGGACAACGGCGCAGAGACCTTCACCTGGCCCGACGGCGGCACGACAATGTTCCGCGGCGAAAAGAACACCAACTGGGAAGGCGGCTATCGCGTCCCGACGGTGATCCGCTGGCCCGGCGTGATCAAGCCCGGCTCTGTCATCAACAATATCGGCGCGCATGAGGACATGCTGTCGACGCTTCTCGCGGCGGCCGGCGACCCTGACGTCAACGCCCAGCTTCTGAAGGGCAAGCGCATCAGCGGCCGTAACTACAAGGTCCATCTCGACGGCTACAATCTGTTGCCGGCGCTGAAGGGCGAGGGCGCATGGCCGCGCAAGGAGTTCATCTACTGGACCGATGACGGCTCCGTCGCCGCGCTCCGTCACGAGGACTGGAAAGTAACCTTCCTGAAGCAGAACGCTGTCGGCGTGAATGTCTGGCAGGCGCCTTTCGAGCAACTGCGCGCGCCTTTGCTCACCAACCTTCGCATGGATCCGTTCGAGCGGGCGGAAGAAGAGAACGCGATGGGCTATCAGCGCTGGTTCATCGACCGCATGTTCGCGATCGCGCCGGCGGCTGGCTATGTCGGCCAGTGGCTCCAGAGCTTCAAGGACTTTCCGCCGCGCCAGAAGCCCGGGAGCTTCAATCTCGACCGGGTGATGGAGTCGGTGACGCGCGGAGCGTCGGACAAATGATCCGAGCGGGGCCGCCGGTGGAAACCTGGCGGCCTCCCGCGAGACGTTTAGCCGTAGGCCCATCCGGCAAGAGCCGCCCCGAGGAAAAAGATGACCACGCCATAGGCGATGATTTTCCAGAGACCGTCGGGCATTCTCTCGACCTATCCTCGGCAAAACGGCCCGTCGCTACATCCGCGCTCGGGCCGCTTCTTCAGACGACGTCTCTACCGTCGCCTTTGGCACAGATAGGTATGCGTTCGCCGCATGACAAGGCTGGCGCGTGCGCCTTTTGGCTACATCCAGCCGTCAAATCTCGAAATCGCCATGAGCATTAGAAGGCTGATCAGCTCCATGGCGAGGAAGGACAAAACCGCTGCTGGAAGGCTCATGTGAACGACTCTTGCCGCTTGCAGTGAAGATATCGGTTAGGACTTAATCTTGGGTCTGAACGCCGGTCTTCAACACGGCGGGCTTTTCGGTCTGGGCGACCATGGCCTGCGTTTGCGCCGAGGTCTTGGCCGGTCGCGCGGCGTGGTCCACGCGGTG
Source organism: Methylocystis parvus (assembly GCF_049675845.1). Lineage (GTDB taxonomy): Bacteria > Pseudomonadota > Alphaproteobacteria > Rhizobiales > Beijerinckiaceae > Methylocystis > Methylocystis parvus_A. The sequence continues at coordinate 928,144 of NZ_CP187161.1, read as the reverse complement.
CTTTGCAGGTCCGCCGAGGCTCGTAGCGAAACCCAGCGCGAGAAAGCCGACCCAAAAGGCGGCCGGGACGATCTTCGAATTGGCGAGCGACATTTGGTCCTCCCGGATCCCGTTTCGTTTTCTGCGCTGTGAGAGTTCCGCAAGAACTGTCTATGGAAAAGCGCCAGAGGCGAGCCAGATAATGGCGCCAGTTAAAACTTTTTTGACAAAGTGGATGCCGCGTCCCTGGTCGCGCGTTTTCGCCGCAGCCACTTAAGCGGGTGGCGCCAGAGGAGCGGCCAGTCGTGGATCTATGCGGTTGCAAAAGACAGCCTTAATCGTCGGATATGGCAACCGCGTAGGTTCGCTGATCGGAAACCGTGAAATGATGAGCATTACATCTGTCGGTCGTCCGGCTCCGGTAGTCCGGAGCGGCCATGTGCAACTGTCGATCATTCTGAAAGAATCTGAGAAATCGACTCTGCAGACGCAGATTTTCGATCAGATCCGCACGATGATTCTCAACGGCCAGCTTCGCGGCGACGATCCTCTGCCGACGACGCGCGAGCTGAGCGCGCAGCTTGGCGTTTCGCGAAATACGGCCGTGCTGGCATATGAGCGTCTGATTGCCGAAGGCTATATCCGAACCAAGCCCTATGTCGGCACGTTCGTCTCGCCGGATCTGCCGGATACGGCTTTTCTTTCGTCGGCCGCGAACGCCACGCCCACGGCGCCTCATCTGCCGGAAGAACCTGAAACGGGTTTGGCCGTGCGTGAATTGCGCACCCATCGCCTCGCCGACCCCGATCGTCGCCGCCTCGCCGCGGATTTCTGGGTGGGCCGTCCCGACGCGCGAACCTTCCCGCTCAAGGCGTGGTCGCATCACATCAAGGGGCGGCTGAAATCGGCTGCGACCAAGCTGACGAGCTACAACGATCCGGCGGGACTGCTGGAGCTTCGCCAGGCCATCGCCAAACATCTCGCGCCCGCGCGCGGCGTCGTCTGCGATGTGGACCAGATCATCATCGTCGGCGGTTGCCAGGAGGGCTTCAATCTCGTTGGGCGCATGCTGGTGACGCCGGGCTCAACGGCGGTGGTCGAATCGCCTTGTTATCAGGGCGCGGCCTTCGTGCTCGAAAGCCTCGGCGCCAAGCTTCACCCCGTGCCGATCGACCGCGACGGTCTCGACGTGACCCAGCTCCCGCATGTTAACGGCGCCGTCGCCTATGTGACGCCGTCTCATCAATATCCCGTCGGCGTGACGATGAGCCTGCAACGACGCATCGAGCTCCTGTCATGGGCGACGCAGTACGACGCCTATATCATGGAAGACGACTATGACAGCGACTTCCGCTTCGTCGGCTCGCCGTTGACCGCGCTCAAAGGCCTCGATCGCAACGAGCGCGTCATCTATCTCGGCACCTTCTCCAAATGCATGGGGCCGGGCCTGCGCCTTGGCTATGTCGTCGCGCCGCGCCGGCTCGTCGACAGCTTCCGCCGCATGAAAATGCTGATGAACAACGGCCAGAGCTGGCTCGAGCAGGCGGCGATGGCGGATTTCATGGCGAGCGGCGAATTCGGCCGCCACCTGCGCCGTATCCGCCAGCTCTATCGCGAGCGTCGCGACGCGCTGCTCGGCGCGCTCCACAAGCATTTCGGCGAATGCGAAGTGTATGGCGAGCAGGCCGGCATGCATCTCGTGTGGAAGCTGCCGGAAGGCTTCCCGCCGGCGGAGGAAGTGGAAGCCAGGGGCCTTGCCGCCGGCGTCGGCGTCTGTTCGCTCGCGACAGGTTCGGCGCTGCGTTTCGACAAGAATGACGGCGGCGATCGCTTGCTGATGCTCGGCTTTGTCGCGCTCTCCGAGAAGGAGATCGAGGACGGCATTGCGCGGCTCGCGGGGGCGTTGAAGGCCTAGTTGGGCCTTACGCCCGGCGCGCAACTGACCATGGCGGTGTATTTTTTGCCGTCCCAATCTTCCTCGACGCGACAGCCGCGTCGCTCATAAGCGTCGTGATAGGGAGATTCCGCATCTCGCTCGTCCACGCGCGTCCAGACGCCGGGGGTCTTCCGAACCCAGCCGCGCGCAATCGCGGCGGCTTCTGCGCTCCCATTTCCTGAAAGGACGGTCTGCGCCGCCGCCGCCGGGCCGGCGAGGGCGACGAGCAGGACGAGAAGCGGGAACTTCATCGCAGGGCTCCGGTCAGGAAAGCCCATGAACCGCTATCGGGTCGCGCTTGTTCCGCGACTACGCGCGCAGGCGGTAAACCCACCAGCCCTTGTGCTGATAGACGAGCTCCAGACGCTCGAGCTGCGCGGGGTTGGATGTCGAGAAGGGCAGGAGCTTCGCGACCAGCGCGTCGCTGTCGGCTTTGCGCGTGAAGTAATGCAGCCTCAGCGCCCCGCCTGTCGGCTCCGCCGCATAGGCCCCCTCGATTTTATTTTCGCGCATCCACTGCGTCGCGGATTTGATGACGCCATGCGACACGCCTGAGGCGGGGAAATCCTTGTAGCCGATCGAGAGCCGATCCGGCCGCGCGGCCGCGGCTTTCCAGACGTCCGAGATATGCACGGCGACAAAGGCGGACTTGCCGCCCGCAAGTTTGGCCAGAATGTCGGCGCCATGCTTTTCGTCGGACGTCAACGCGTCGATGAATTGCGTAAAGCTTTCATGCGACGCAGGCTCCGCGCCGGCTCCCCAACGCGTACGTTCAGCCTCCCGAGCTTCAGTCCACGATGAGGGAATGAGGAGCCCGTCGGCGTGGGCGTCATCGAGCGGCGCATTTCGTTTCGTCGCGACGCGAATGGCGCGCGAGAGATCCCACCAGGAGAGGACCACGGCGTCTTCGGGGACATGCTCGCGGATGGCCGTGAGGACTTTTGCGATGTCCGACGCGGAGACGTCCGAAAACAGGATCGGCTCGGTCACCTCATTGCGCCAGACGAGCGGCGCAAGGCGCGCGCCATCTTTCGCGACGAGGCCGCTTGCAATCGGGCGACGTTCTTCCGGGCTCTTGATCTCGATGCGCTGCAAGGCGTCCGGCGCAAGGCCGAGTCCCGCGAGCTCCTTCGTTTCGTCAGCAGGGGCGGCCGCGAAGGTCAGCGCGTAATGCGCTGCGGGCCTGAGCGTCGAATAGCCAGCCCAGCCGAGGAGGGCGAGCCCGCCGGCGATGAGGCCTGCGCCAATGAGGCGTCTCATGCGATCTCCATTCGCTAGAATAGCGCACGGCCCGGAAACCCTTGCGAGCTTCCGGGCCGCTCTGTCTTTCTGCCGATCAGAGGAGAGGGCTTACGCCTTCGTCCTGTCGCGGCGCATCAGCATCAGGCCGCCGACGATCACCGCGAGCAGGCCGAGGCCCGCGGCGATGCTGCGGCGCATCGGGGAATCGAGCTCGAGATCGCCGCGCTTCTCGCCGGAGATGCGCTTCAACTCGGCGCGAATTTCCGCCGCTTCGCGCAGCTTCGTGTCCTCGTCGTTGATCCTCGCCGCGGCGCCGATGAGCTGCGACCAGCCTTCCGAATAGGTGTAGCCGCCGGGATTCATGTGAGCGAGCGCCTTGTAGTGCTTGATCTGGTGGTGCTCCCACATGTCCGCGAAGACATATTCGATCATGCTCGGATTATTGCCCTTCTGCCAGAAGAGCTGGAAGAAGCCGCCGGCTTCATCCTTCTCGGGGGCAGGCGGCGCCGGGCGGTTCGTCTTCTGACCCGGCAGCAGCTTGTCGTTGAAGAGCTTCACGAGCACGCTGCGCGACTTCTCGGTGATCTCAAGGCCCGAGATGATGCCCTTGTCCATGTCGTCGAGATAGGCGCGGGCAAAGCTGTCGGAGTGACAGTTCGTGCAGGTCGAGACCCAAGACTCCTTGCGCGCCGTGAACCACGGGTGGTTCAAATTCTCGGCGATCTTCGGCATGGGCACGAAGGCCCAGCGCGCCTTGCGCACCATGTTGTGGGTGAACTTGCCCTGATACTCCATGTGACAGAAGGCGCAGGTCGGGGCGTTCATATGGCCCTTTTCCATCGCTTCCGAGAGCGGCGCGTTCCAGTCCCACTGATCGCCGCGCGCCTGATAGACCGTGCCGTGCTTCGAGAGCATGTAGCCTTCGAATTCGTTGTGGTCGACGCCGTTGTGGCATTGCGCGCAGGCCTGCGGCTTGCGAGCCTCGACCGCCGAGAATTCGTGGCGCGTATGGCAGGAGTTACAGGTCGTCTGCGGCGTGTGGCAGAAGGTGCAGCCTTCCGCGACTTCGCGCTGCTCCATCGCCGCCCAAATGGCGTTCTCGACATTCGCCTTCATCGACAGCGCATGCGAGGGATGGCCCGGCTTCCACTGATCCTGCGGCCAGGTGAAGGTGTCGCGCTCGGATTCGCGCTCGGCGAATTGCTGAACGTGGCACTGTCCGCAAGCCGCGGCGTCCGGCATCTTCAGCTCGGCCTTGTGCTGACCATGCTGCTGGCCGACGCCCATGTGGCAGTCGATGCAGCCGACTTCCTTCAGGCTTTCGCCGGCTTTCAGCTTGCCCATGGACTGGAGGTTCGCTTCGACCTCCTTGATCATCGCCTTCTTGTAGGCGCGCGAGTCGCTCTCGGGCAGCTTGCGGATCTCGTCGAGATTGCCATGGACGCTGCTCTTCCAGCTATGCGTCCAGCCGGGCGTCGTCTGCTGATGGCACTCGACGCATTGCTGGCGGGTCGCGTCGACGTCGACGGTCTGCGGCGGCTTATAAAAAGTGTGGGGGTTGAGGTATTTCGAAATCGGGATCGGCTCCCAATATTTCGAAAGCGAGCCCTTGCCTGCGCCCTGGGCCTCGTCGTGATAGCGCTTCTCGAGCGCGTCGAAGAGTTCCTTGGGGGAGGCTGTTTTGGCGAGGCCAAGCGCCTTGTATGTTTCATCCGGCGTCTCGGCCCGAGCGGGGGCGAGCGCCAGAACGACGGCGCCGACAAGCGCTAAAAGGCCGACGCCCAAGCGTCGGCGAAGGACACCAAAATTCAACATTTTCCCCTCGGCGCGGAAGATTCCCCCTGTGGCGGCATTGTCGAGAGCGAAGCATTCGGTGGAAAGGACCACAGATTCTGGGGCTTATGGCGCCAGCCCTGCTTTCTTTCCTCTGCGCCGCTCGCCGCCGCCTTTTCGCACGATAGATGAGGTTTCCACTTTAGACCATGGCGGAAAGTACGACCTTGAACGCTGCTGCGCCAGAAGGCCTGCGAATTTATGCGATCGGCGACGTTCATGGACGCGACGATCTTCTGGCGAGGCTCTCGCAGCGCATAGCGAACGATCTTCGCGCCGGGGATTACGATAAGGCCGTCACGGTCCTTCTCGGGGATTACGTCGATCGCGGGCGCGACTCGCGCGAAGTGATCGACCGTCTTGCGCGCCACGATTTCCCCACCCCGATCGTAACGCTGCGCGGAAATCATGAAGACGTGATGCTGCGCTATCTCGACGACCCCGCCATGCTCGATCAGTTCGCCGCCTTTGGCGGACTTATGACGATTGTTTCCTACGGGGTCGATCCGGGGGAGGAAATGAAGGCCGGCGCCGCCGCGGCGGTGCATGCGGCCTTTGTGGCGCATGTCCCGGAGGAGCATCGGCGCTTCCTTGAGGAGACGCGGATGTCCGTGGAATATGGCGATTATTTTTTCTGCCACGCCGGGGTGCGGCCACATGTGCCGCTGGATCGCCAGGACCCCGGCGACCTGATGTGGATCCGTTACGAGTTCCTGAACTATCGCGGGAGTTTTGGAAAAGTGATCGTGCACGGGCATACGCCCCACGCCCACGTTCAAAATCACGAGAACCGGATCAATCTGGACACCCACGCCTTCAAGAGCGGGGTGCTAACGGCCGTGGTTCTGGAGGGGGAGGGGAGGCGGTTTCTCGATACGGCCGGGTGAGCGACGCCTGCGGTCGGATAGTGAGGACAATCCCTCCCCCGGAGGGGAGGGACTGCAGCGTCGGCGCTCAATAGGTCGCCATGACCGGGGGCTGACCGGCGCCGTAAACGCCAGCGCCGCAACAGCCAGGCGCACCGCCGCCATAGCCATAGACGTCGCCGCCGCCGAAGAGGCCGCCCACGGCGTCGAAGGGGGCCGTCAGAATGTCGAGCGGACCGCCGTCATAGTATCCGGCTCCCGCGCCGTAGTAAGCCGGGGCGGCGCCAGCGCCGTAATAGGCCGGGGCGGCGCCGTAGCGGGCGCCCACATATCCGGCGCGCGCAACGCCATAACGGGTCATCCCGTAACGGTGGTGCGTCATGCCATAATGGTGGTAGCCGCCGGTGCGCATCCCCATGCGATAGGAATGGGCGTCGGCGTAGCCCATGGAGGCGGCAAGCGCCGCGGCAACGAACAGAGGCGTAAGTTTTGAACGCATTGCTATCTCCCTACGCGTCCCCAGGACCCACGCTCCATGTAGGGCGCGGGTGGACGGCTGCTGCCGAATCGGTTCAAAAACATGAGGATTCCCTCATGCTCACGGTCGGTCGCGCCTGATGCGCATTCTCGTTACCAATGACGACGGCATTCACGCGCCGGGCCTCGCCGTGGCCGAGAAGATCGCGCGCGAACTCTCCGACGACGTCTTCGTCGTCGCGCCCGAATGGGAGCAGTCCGGCGTCGCGCATTCGCTGTCCCTGAACGATCCGCTGCGCCTGCGCGAAATCTCGCCCCGCCACTTCGCGGTGAAGGGCACGCCGACGGACTGCGTGATCATGGCCGTGCGCAAGCTCCTGCTCGACCATCCGCCGGATCTTGTGATCTCCGGCGTGAATAGCGGGCAGAACCTCGCGGAGGATGTGACCTATTCCGGCACCATCGCCGGCGCGATGGAGGCGACGATCCTCGGCATTCCGGCCATCGCCTTCTCGCAATGCTACGACTTCTTCGCGGGCCGCCGCACGATCCATTGGGAATGCGCCGAGGCCCATGGCGTCGACATCGCGCGCGAGCTTCTCGCCGCGGGCATTCCGCGCAATGTGCTCATTAACGTCAACTTTCCAGCCTGCGCGCCGCATGAGATCAGGGGCGTCGCCGTCACCATGCAGGGGCGGCGCAGCAACGACCTGATGCGGATCGAGGACCGCCAGGACGGCCGGGGCAATCCCTATCACTGGATTTCCTTCCAGCGCGGCAGCTTCTCGCCGGGGCCGGGGTCGGATCTACTGGCGGTTGAGGAGCGCAAGATCTCCATCACGCCGCTACAGCTCGATCTAACGGACCATCCGACCCTAACCCGCCTCGCCGCCGTCTTCGACGAGCGCGCGAAGGGCCGTTCATGAGCGAGGCCGCCGCCAGGGCTGCTTTCGAGGAGCGCGCCGCGCTGCTCCTCGCGGTACGTCAGGCGGGCGTGCGGGACATCTCGGTCATGCGCGCCATCGAGGCCGCGCCGCGCGAGGCTTTCGCGCCCTACAAGTTTCGGGACCTCGCCAATCGCAACATGGCCCTGCCGCTCGGCTGCGGACAGTCCATGTCGCGTCCCGCCGATCTCGGCCGGCGCATTGAGGCGCTGCGCATCGGGCGGGGCCATCGTGTGCTCGAAGTGGGGACCGGCTCCGGCTATGGGACCGCCATCCTCGCGCGCCTCTCCCGCGAGGTCGTGTCGCTCGAGCGCTACGAGACCCTCGCCATCGAGGCCGCGCGGCGCCTCACGGCGCTTCCCGCCGCCAACGCTGTCGCATTGCACGCGGACGGTCTGGCGCCCGAGGCCAGCCTCGGGGAATTCGACCGCATCATCCTTCAGGCGGCCCTCGACGCGCCGCCGGCGGCTCTCCTGCGCATTCTGACGCCTGGCGGCTCATTGGTTTACGTTCGTCGTGAATTCGCCGAGGGCGAAAAGCGCCCGCGTCAACGATTGATTAAGGTTGATCGCATCGAAGGCGGCGAATTGCGCGAAACGGATCTCGGCCCGCATAGCCTTGGAATGGCGACGATTGGAACGGCAAAAGCCCTTTAGATCGCGGGCTTGCGACATGATGAAGATTTTAGAGAACCCGTTCGTCCGGGATTCATCTTAAACGCCTCCTTAACCCGCTTGCGCATAGAACTGACGTGTTGGTGGTGCGTGCGAGTGGGTCGCGTCATGGCTATAAAGCGTCAAATTGCTTATTCGCGGGTCGCCTTGCGGCTCTTGCTGGCCGCCGGAGCGGCCGCCCTGATGGCGGGTTGTTCGGACGCCTCTCGTTTCGCCGATCCTTTCGCCAATCCCTTCGGCTCGGGCTCCGCGCCGAAGATCGCGAAATATGGCGCGGTCGACCGCTCTCCAACGGGAGCGATCGCCAATCCGGCGCCCGCCCGCGTCGAGTCCCGTCCTCTTCCGGCTCCAGGCGCCCAGCCTGCCGCGCCGCGCGCTCCGGCCCCGGTCGCCAGCGCTCCGTCGCCCGCCGGCCCCGGCGGCTCGCATTGGACCGCCGACGGCGGCACGCCGGTCACTGTCGGCTCCGGCGAGACGGCGGCGATGCTCGCGACGCGCTTCGGCGTGCCGACCGACGCGCTGCTGCGCGCCAATGGTTATTCCACCGCTTCGCAGGTTCAGCCCGGCTCGCGCATCATCATCCCGGTCTATCGCGCTGGGGGCGTCGCCCATTCGGGCCCGGCCGCTTCTCCGGCTACGGCGCCCGTGAAGATCGCCGAAGCCAAGCCCGAGCCCAAGGTCGACCCGAAGGCCCAGGCCGCCGCCGCTCGCGAGGAGCAGCGCAAGGCGGAAGCCGCCGCGAAGGCCGCCCGCGAGGAGCAGGCCAAGGCCGAGCGCGCCGCCAAGCTTGCCCGTGAGGACGAAGCCAAGGCCAAGAAGGCCAAGGCCGCCGCCGATGAGCAGGAGTTGAAGCGCCAGAAGAAGGCCGAGGCAGAGAAGGCCGCCGAGGAGGCGCGTCTCGCCAAGGTGGAGGCCGAGAAGGCCGCCGCCCAGAAGGCCGCCGAGACGAAGAAGCTCGCCGAGGCCCGCGCCGCCGAAGCCAAGAAGGTCGCCGAAGCCAAGAAGGCCGAGGCGAAGCAGCAGGCGGACGCCAAGGCCGCCGAAGCGAAGGCCGCCGCCGAAAAGGCGAAGCTCGCAAAGGCCGACGCCGCGAAGTCGAAGGCCGACGCCGCCAAGGCCGCGGAAGCCAAGGCCGAAGCCGCCAAGGCGGCCGAGGAGGCGAAGCTCGCCAAGGCCGAAGCCGCGAAGGCCGCGAAGGCCGAGCGCCTCGCCAAGGCCGAGGCCGCGCGCGAGGAAGCCGCCGCCGCCGCCGCTGAAAAGCAGGCCGCCGCGGCCGAGAAGAAGGAGCAGAAGGTCGCCCAGGCGGAAGCCGCGCCGGCCGCTCGTCAGGTCGACAAGAGCACGCCGACCGCTTCCATTCCGCCGGCGGAGGAGGCCACCAAAGTCTCGCTCGAGAGCGACAAGCCCGAATTCCGCTGGCCCGCGCGCGGCCGCATCATTCAGGGCTTCTCCTCCGGCGGCAATGACGGCATCAACATCGCCGTGCCGGAAGGCACGCCGGTGAAGGCGGCCGAAGGCGGCACGGTGGCTTACGCCGGCAGCGAGCTGAAGGGCTACGGCAATCTGGTGCTGATCCGTCACCCGAACGGCTTCGTCACCGCCTACGCCCACAATGGCGAGCTCGACGTGAAGCGCGGCGACACGGTGAAGCGCGGCCAGACGATCGCCAAGTCCGGCCAGTCCGGCAATGTCGGCTCCCCGCAGCTTCACTTCGAACTGCGCAAGGGCTCGACCCCGGTCGATCCGACGAATTACCTCGCGGGCCTCTAAACACAACGCGGGGAAGAAATTCTCCAAGCGTTCGCGAGACACTTACGCTGGAGAAAAGCTAGGCGGCGGGTCCCAGGAAAGGCCCGCCGCCGGTTTCGTTTTTAGAGGGCAGGGAGCCCGTGGACGCTCCGGGCGCGGGCGCATTTCTCATCGCCCGGCTGCACCTCCCGGCAGGGCGAGGGCCGGCTTTCATAGGCCGCGCAGCGCGTCTCTCCGCCGACCTCGCCGATCAGCGCCGCGCAATGCGGCGTCCGGCAATTGGTCCCCCGCATATTGGCGATGACCGGCGTGAGCGGCTCATAAAGCGCCTCCGGCAGCCCGCGTTCGGCCGCCTCGGCCCAGTAAAAAGACACGCGGAAGGCGGCGCAGCAGGCGCCGCAAGTCAGGCAGGGATTGGTCGGGGCCATCGGACGTAACGGCTTCGGAGAGCGGCGATCTACCGCGCTTTCGGGCGCCAGGTAAGTCCTCGCCTGCGCCGCTTCGAGAGGGCGCCAACGCGCTTGAAAATGCGCTATATCGAGCCCCGAAAACCCATCCAGAGGGATCAAAGCCTGTGAAATACCGGTTTGCCTGCCTGTTCGCCCTTGTCGTCACGCCCGCTTTCGCCGTCGATCCGACCGGCATCCCGGAATGCGACGCGCTGCTGCATCGTTACGAGGCTTGCTCGGGCCAATTGAAGCCCAAGCAGGTCCACGCGGCGCAGAAGGAGCTGCTCGACGCCGCCATGGGCATGCGCGCCGTCTCCAACGATCCGACCAAGCGGCCGGATCTGATCCGCTACTGCAACGACACGTTCGAGCAGATGAAGAAGTCGAGCGACATCAAGGAGTGCATGTCGCAGCCGGAGCCCGCGCCGCAGCCCGCCGCTCCCAAGCCTTAAGCTTACTTCGACGCTCCATGCGTGGTTGAAAGCGCCTTATTGGACAAACCTCCGAGGCGGCCTCGTCCTTCGAGACGCGAGCTTCGCTCGCACCTCAGGATGAGGCCTAGGTCATCAGTCCCGATCCAGAAGCCCTTCATGCTGAGGAGCCTGCGAAGCAGGCGTCTCGAAGCACGAGGGGCGTCAGCCGCCTTTTCAGAAGTCTCCGGTGAGCGGTCCCCCGCGCGCGGCTCCTCAGCCGGCGCCCGCCAGCGCGCTCCCGTGGACGCAGGCTTCGAGATAGGCGCGCGATCTCATCTCGGTTAGGCGGGAGATCGTGCGCTGATATTCCTGCGCTTCGGCCCCATGCGACGCATCGTAGATGTAATCCGGCTCGGCGGCGGCCGAGAGCGCCAGCAGGGCATGCGCTTCATACAGAACGTCGACCAGCATGATGAGGCGCCGCGCCTCGTTGCGCTGCTCCGGCGTCAGGACGGGCACGTCGTCGAGAATGACGGCGTCGAAGCGTTCGGCGATGGCGAGATAATCCGCGGCCGAATAGGGCCGTCCGCAAATTTCGGCGAAGCTCATGCGCGCGACGCGGCCGGCGGCCTGCGGGATGTAGATAGCGCGCTGCTTGACCTCGATCTCCGCGGGTTCACCCTGCTCGGCGCCGGCGAGCGAAAGGAAAAGCGCGTCCATCGCCGCTTGCGCGCGCGCGTCCGCGGGCGCGAAGAACACTTCGCCAGCGCAATTTTGTTGCGCGCGATAGTCGATGGGCGCCGCGAGCCGCATCACGTCCATGCGCTCCTGCAGAAGCGCGATGAAGGGCAGGAAAAGATCGCGATTGCGCCCGCCGTCATAGAGGCGCGACGGCTCGACATTGGAGGTCGCGACGACGAGGACGTTCTCCGCGAAAAGCGTCGCGAAAAGCCGCGCGAGGATCGTCGCGTCGGCGATGTCCGTGACCGCGAATTCGTCGAAGCACAGCAGGCTCGCTTCTGACGCAATTTCATGCGCGACGCGCGTCACCGGATCGGCGAGGCCGCCCGCCGACTCGCGCCGCATCCGATGCAGGCGGTCGTGAACGTCGGCCATGAAGCCGTGGAAATGCGCGCGGCGCTTTTTCTCGACCGGGGCCATGTCGAAGAAGAGGTTCATCAACATGGTCTTGCCGCGCCCGACCGGCCCCCAGAGATAGAGGCCGCGCGGCCGCTGCTCCTGCCAGAAGAAGGCGCGCAGCACTTTTGGGAGAGGGGCGGCGGGCGCGCGCCCCTTGGCAAGGAGGTCGACCAGCGCCTGGAGCTTTTTCACCGCCTCGCGCTGATGGGCGTCGGGATGGAGGCCGCGTTCGACGACCAGAGCGTCGTAGCGTTGGAGGAGCGGGCCCTTCATCGTCAGGCGCGCCGCATCTGGCCGCTAATAGCCTCGAAAGCGCCGGGCTGTAGCTCGCAATAGAGAAGGCGGTCCGGGTCGACCGGCCCAGGCATGGTGATCTTGCCGCGCGGCACGCGGTCGAAGCCGACCCGCGAATAGTAATCGTAGTCGCCCACGAGCAGCACGATCCCGTGCCCCGCGTCGCGCGCCGCGTCGAGCGAGTGCTTCATGAGCTTTTCGCCGACGCCCTGCGACCGGAAGGCGGGCTCGACGGTGAGCGGGCCGAGAAGCATGGCCGGCGTCGTGCCGACCAGAATCCCCGTCATCCGATTGGCGCCCACCAGCAGCGTGCCGACCCGCGCCACGAAGGAAAGCGACAAATCGGGCGCGACGCCCTCGCGCAGGCGATAGGCCGTGCGCGCATAGCGGCCGGGGCCGAAGGCGCGCTCGTCGAGTTTCTCGATCTGCGCTTCGTCCGCCGCCGTCATGGGGAAGAATTGGATGACAAGGTCGATCATGAGCCGGGCCGAGCCCATAACACGCGCGGCGCTCTAGGCAAAACGAGGTTCGGCGTTGCCCTCCGGCTTAACGCCTGCGAAATTGCGCCATGACCGAGATCAAGCTGCGCCGCGCCGGGCCGGACCATGCGGGAGCTATCGCCGACATCCACATCGCCTCCTGGCGGGAGACTTACGCCGCAATGATGCCGGCGGAAACGCTCGCCGGCCTCGACCCGGGGGAATGGGCGCAGAGATGGCGGGCCAATCTCTCCGACGACGATCCGGCCACGGCGACCCTTCTGGCGGAAGACGCCGACGGCCCCGCGGGCTTCGGCCTCTGCCGCCGCCAGCGCTCGGAAAAACTCCTGCCGCTCGGTTTTTTCGGTGAGATAACCTCGCTCTATCTGCTGCGGCGGATTCAGCGGCGCGGGGCGGGGCGCCGGCTCCTCGCCGAGATGGCCGGGCATCTTCTCGCCCATGGCTGCGACAGCGCCGCCGTCTGGGTGTTTCGCATTGCCGCCCATGCGCGGGCCTTCTACGAGGCGCATGGCGCCGAGCCGACGGGCGTCGCGGGCGTGTGGGAGATTTACGGCATGGTCCTGCCGGACATGGCCTATGGCTGGCGAGACTTGCGGCGGATCGCCCCGGAAGGCTTGACCTGCGGCGACAGCGTCCCAACCTTGCATGGCGGCGGCAACGGTTAGTTTGCGGGGCCATATTGCGAGGACGACATGCGCGCGCTTCTTTCGATTTCGACCTTTCTCGCCTTTTTCGCGGTCGCGCCGGCGATGGCGCAGGGGACCGAGGCCCAAAAGGCAGCCTGCGAGCGGGACGCCGAGCGGCTCTGCTCCGACGCGATTCCCGACGCCATCGCGGTCGAGAAATGCCTTGCCGCCAATATGCGGTCGCTCTCCGCCGCCTGCCGGCGACAGTTCAAGCCCAGGCGCTGATCAGTGTAGCGCGGACATGAGCTGACGAACGAAGGGCGCGCGCTGGAAGGCGGCGAAGTCGATTTTCAACTCGCGCCCCCCATGGCGCCCGACGCCCTTTTCCGCGTCGCCGAGGACGCCGGCGCGGTAATCCGCAAGCGACAGGCCGTCCGCCTTCCCGCCGTTCCAGCGCCGAAAAATCTTGTATTTGGCGCGATCGTAGGCGTCAGAACGGCCTTGATCGGCGGCGAGGTCCGCGAGGCCGAAGCTGAACCGTATCCAGGCTTCGCGCGAAATCTTCCCCGTGTGCTTCACGTCCATCTCGGCGAAAGTCTTGTCGATGAAGCGATTGGCTTCGTCGGCGGTGATGAAGCCGTCATGGTTCTCGTCGAAGGACTGGAAAATGGCGTCGAGCATGTGATGCGCGTCGCTTTGGGCGCGGGCCGGCGCGGCGCCGAGGGCGAGACTGGCGGCGAGCACGGCGAAGAGGGGCCTCATGTCGGTCTTCCTGAAAATGTTTTGCGCTCACCAATAAGGGGAGATCGGCTCCCCGTCCAAGACCTCGGCGATGCGGGCGCGGGTCGCAGGCGTGACGCCCGGGGGGAGGTCGCCAAGCGGGAAGAAGCCGGTTTCGGCGATCTCGTGATCGGGCTCCTTGCCCTGGCAGGCGAAGTGACGCACGACGTAGAGCCCCACATGATCGCGCGTCGAAACCCGACGGTTGAGATAGACGCCGTGGAGCGCCGGCGCGCTCAAAAGATCCACGCCGCCTTCCTCCTGCAACTCCCGGGTCAGCGCCTGGAGCATGGTTTCACCGCCCTCCACGCCGCCGCCGGGGAGGTAGAAGCCCGGCACATAAGTGTGCCGAACCAGCAGCACGCGGTCCTCGGCGTCGATCACGAGCCCGCGCACGCCGAGCGTCATTGGGCGCTGGAAGAGGGCGCCGAAGGTGATGATCTTCGAGACGACCCGCGCCCGCAGCGAAGGCTCCGGCCGATCCCTTGGCGGCGTCCTGGTCGTTTCCTGTTTCATGCGGTCGACTATGGCAAAAGGCGCGCGAAGCCTCTAGGACTAAGCGCACCAAAAACAGGGTCGAATGTGAGCTTTCTTCTCGCCCATCTCTCCGACGCCCATATCGGGCCGATCCCGCGCCCCAATCTGGCGGAACTGCTCGGCAAGCGCGTCACCGGCTATGTGAACTGGCTCTACAAGCGCGCCGGCCAGCACGACATGGGCGTGCTGGGGCGCCTCGTCGAAGACATGCGCGCCCATAATCCCGACCATGTCGTCATGACGGGCGACATCGTGAATATCGGCCTGCCGGGCGAGATCGCGCTCGCCAAGGAGTGGCTCGCGACGCTGGGCGGCCCGAGCGAGGTCAGCTTCACGCCGGGCAATCACGACGCCTATGTCGCCGACGCGACGAAACTCGTCCACGAGGTCTTCGAGCCCTGGACGACAAGCGAGACGCAGGCGGCGGGCTTCCCCTATCTGCGCCGCCGCGAGGGCGTCGCGCTGATCGGGCTCGATTCCGGCGTGCCCACGGCGCCTTTCGTGGCGTCCGGCAGGCTGGGGGAGGCGCAGCTCGCCGCGCTCGGCGCGCTGCTCGACCAGACGAAGGCGGAGGGCCTCGCCCGCATCGTCTTCCTGCACCATCCCCCGCATGTCGGCGGCGCGCGCGTTCTGCGCGGGCTGGACGACGCGGCGGCTTTCGAGGCGGTGATCGCAAAGCACGGCGCGGAGCTCGTGCTGCACGGCCACAACCACAAGCCGAGCGTCGCCTATATCCCCGCGCCGCACGGCGTTACGCCCGTCGTCGGCGTCGCCTCGGCCTCCGCGAAGCCCGGCGGGCATTATCCGGCGGCGGCCTACAATCTCTACGAGATCGAACGGGCGGGGGACGCCCTGCGCATCGGCCTGCGGCGACGCGGATTCAACGAGGCCGGGGAGGTCGTGGCCGTCGGTTTGGTCGACGCTTTATGAGGCGGTAACTGCGACCTCACAATGCGCGGATTCCGCGGATTCAATTCACCCAATTGCTAGGATTAGGCTCTAGCTCCTGATCGACGGGCGTTTTGTCGATCAGGAGTCTTTATGAAAAACATTTTCGCGCTTGCGCCGGCGGCGCTTTTTCTCGGAGTCTCTCCACTTGATGCAGCAGCTTTGGCCGCGCCGACCCAGAAGCTCGCATGGGTCTCCAAACTGTCGGGCGCCGACGCCGCCGATTGCGGGAGCGTCGCCAACCCATGTCGGACATTTCAGTTCGCGCATGACAACGTCGTCGTCGCCGGCGGGACGATCTATGTGCGCGACTCGGGCGGTTACGGCCCTGTCACGATCTCCAAGGCCATCTCCATCATCAATGACGGGAATGGCGTCGCCAGCATTTCAGCTTCTATGGACGGCGTGACGGTGGCGGCCGGCGTGAGCGACGTCGTCCTGATCAAGGGCCTGACGATCGACGGGGCGGGCGTGGGCCTGAAAGGGATCAAGGTCCAGTCCGTCGGCAACGTCACGATTACAGATTGCACCGTGAAGGGCTTCAAAGATGCGGGAATTTTTCTCGGGTCCACCTCAGGCGTGAAATTCGGCGTGATCAATTCGCTGCTGACCGACAACCGTTTCAATCTCTCTATACAGCCAAGCGGGTCTTCCGCCTCGGGCTTTCTTCGCAATGTCCTTCTTACGAAGGGCAATATCGGGATCAACGCCGATGGGACGGGGGCCTATGCGGGTGCGATCGTCGTGTCTCTTGAAGACAGTATCGCCGCCCAGAATGGCGATGGCCTTAGATCGCTCGGCGCGACCGTCACGGCTAACGGCTTCAAGGCGGAGCACAATCAGACTGGGGCCAACGTCAACAGCGGCGTTTTGATTATATCCCGCTCCCAGTTCATAGCGAACCAAGGGAGTGACGTCAGCGTGTCGGGCACAGGGAAAGTAATGAGCGCGGGCGATAATGTTATCGACGTTCTGTCGGGCAATCTCACGCCCTACAGTCTTCGTTAGGTCGCCAAAGCGAATTCGGCTAACCCGCCACGTAAGTCTTGTAGGCCCACATGACGATGATCGCGAGCAGGCCGAAGAAGGTGGCGGAACCTAGAAACTCTATGAAGAACAGGAATGCCTGAAACGCCTTCCCGCTCAGAATGCCCGGCGCTTCCTTCTGCGCTGCGGTCTTGCGCACGACGCGCGCCGCGCCGCCGCTGGCGTAATCCACGGCCAGCGCTTTCTCGCGCTCGATGAGCCGGTGGGCGATATAGTCGGTCGCGGCGTCGACCATCTCGTCTATATCGGCGGTCTCGCGCAGCGTGATGCGGCCGTGGCGGGTGTCCTGCAGGAAGCGATAGGTCCGCCGGTCGCGGTCCATCTCCACGAAGCCGATCTGGTCGATGAAGAGGCGCGGGCGTTCTCCCGGCGATACGGCCACGTCGAAGATGTCGCAATCGGCCGGGATCTGCGCCAGCACAGGCGAGAGCGCGTCCGCAAGCAGTTCGAGCCGGGCGATCTCCGCGGCCCGCAGATCGGCCAGCGCGGCCGAATGCTCGGCGTTCTCGACGCGCGCCTTGCGCAGCGCCGTGGCGAGGCTCGCCATGCGCTGATCGAGCGGCGCCTTGCCGGCGAGTTCGCCCTTCTCGCGGCTCGCGTCAGCGGGAACGATGGCGGAAATCTTTTCGGTCGCGGCGGGAATCGGTTTTCTCAACAAGCTCGGGCGGCCATTGTCGGTCTGCGCGGCCAGAGGGTCGTCCATTTCGCTCACTGGCTTCACCCTCGGCACGCGGGATTAACGCTTTCTTCACTATAGCGGTTTGACCAATGGATGCGAAGCGCGGCCACGCCCTCCGAGGGCGAGGGGTCGACTTTTCCCCCGCCGTCCGGCTAGGGAATCGGCTAGGTTGCCGTGAAATGCGGCATTAAGCATAAGCGGCGCCGAAAAAGGACGCCCCGGAGGAGCCTCATGGCCGCCCATGGCGAATCGGACACTGGCGTACGCTTCCAGCGATTCCTTTTCGGCCTCGCTTCCGCGGCCGTCGCGGCGTTTCACGCGGGCGGCGGCTGGGACCATGCGCTGTTCGCCGGCTTCTTCGCCGGCGCGGCGCTCTTTCTGCTGAGGCCGTCCAGCGAGGGCGGGCGCCAGGCGGTGAACTTCGCGGTCGACTTCGCGGCTGTCGCGACCTTCGCGGCGCTGTGCGACCCCTCCGGCGCGCTGTGGCGCGCGCCCGAGACAATGGAGCAGCTCTTTCGCTTCTCCTCCGCCGGCGCGGGCGTCGCGACCGGAATCTATGTCGTCGGCGTCATTTCCCTCACAGCGCGGTCGCGCCTTCCGCTGCGCATCGCGCTTTTCCTCTTGCCCTTTCTTTTCAGCCTCCTCATCGCGCTCGGCTCGCCGCCGGTCACGCAGATCGGCGGCGTCTTCTTTCTTGGCTTCGACGCGCCCGAGACCCTGAAGAAGATCGCCGGACGCACTTTCGTTCTGCTCCTGCTGAACGAGGCGGTGATCGTCGGCGTCCCGCTGGCGCTCGGGCGCTTCCTGCCGAGAGAATGGCGCCCGCATGGCATACTCGCGCTCTCGGCCTTCCTCGCCTCGCTGACGCCCTTCGTCGCGTCCAGCGTCGTGTTCATTGCGCCTTATGCGCCGGCGCCCGTCGCCGCCCTGCTGGCCGCAATCGCCTCCGCGCTGGCGCAAGCTGGACTTTGGGGCCAGACCTATCTGGTCACGCAGGCGCTCGCCGGCCTGCTGCGCGCGGCGCCGTCTCTCTCGGTGGTCGTCTTCCACGACTGGAAGACGGGCGCCGAGAAAGGCGCGGTCTATGGCTTCGTCTATATCGGCCTGCTGCTGGCCGTGGCGCTCGTCGTCTCTTTCCCGCCGGCGATGACCCTCATCACGCTGTCGGGGCCGATCGCCGGCGCCGCGCTCGGCGCCGCGCTTTTCCCGCTGGCGCGCACGATCATGGAAAGCACGGACTCGACGCCGCCCTTTTTCGGCCGGCTCGAGGAAGCTTATCTGCGGCCGGTCAATTATGCGCGCGGCGCCGTCACGGGCGTGGCGGCGAGCGTCGCGCTGATGATCGGTCTTCCGGCGGCGAGCGCGAGCGACCGCTTCCTCTTCGGCGCCCTGGCGGGGGCGCTCGCTTATGCGGGCGTCGACATCGCGCATGATTCCATCGAACTGACGCGCGGCCGCCGCCAGCATTACCGCAGTTGGCGGGTCTATACCCTCGCGGCTCTGCTCGGCGGCTTCGTGGCGGGCGGGATATTCTGGTATCTCGACGCCGACCAGATCGCGACGGTCACGCGCAAGTTCTTCGCCTACACGACGCTCGACTACGCGGTGGAAGGGCGCGGCCCGATCCCCTACACCTTGCGGCCGCTCTTCTCGAAATGGGGCGCGAGCGATCTCGGACTCGTCGATGGCGGCGTGCGGCTGCTCTACGACGAGTCGCTTTCGGGCGTGATCCAGTGGGTCTTCGCAGCGCCGCTCTTCTCGATCAATTTCTTCTTCCTGACCGCGCTGATCACGCGCAGCCTTCACCCGCTCCGTCAGCTCGCGAGCTGGGAAGGCATCGACATGCTCATCACCAACGCAGTGCATGTGCTGCGCTGGGGCTTGTGGATGGCGCCGGTCATCTACTCCTTCCTCAAGGCCGCGCCGGACCCCGCCTGGTACAATCAGGACGGCCTCATCCGCACGGCGGTCGCGACCTGGATGAGCTACATCCTGCCGGACAACGAGTTCCGCGCCTGGAGCCTCGACATCTTCACGGCGATCCTCGCCTTCGACGCGCTGCGCGTGCTGATCTGGTTCGATCACATGGGCATGCGCGTCGCGACGCTCGTGAACCTCTCCTTCGTCGGCGGCGACATGCTGGACGAGCAGGCGGCGCGCTTCGTCGGCAAGGAGCAGATGAGCCGCGCCATTCCTCGAGGGCATCCGCCATTTCGGCACATGGGCGCCGCTGCTTTTGCCCTTCTACCTTCCGCGCGGCGCCGAGTGGGACAAGGCCTGGACGGCGGCGGAGCAGATGACCATGACGCGGCCGCCCTCCTATACGTATCTTGTCGGCGGCTACCTCGCTTATGCCGGCCTCGTCGCGCTGGGTCTCGTTCTCTTCCTGCTCGGGCGCCTGGCGCAGGCGCAGAAGATCCCGCTCGAAGGCATCACCGGCGCGGGCGGCGCGCCTGGGTCGCAGCCCTTGAAGCTCACCAACGGCCTGATGACGAGCGAATGGTTTCAGGACGGGCAGGGGGCGATCCGCATCGAGGGCGTCGCCCGCGGCGGTCCGCCGATCGACCTCACGCGCCGCCCCGACGATCACGCCCATCCGCGCGGCCGCTTCCTCTTCCTGCGCGAGGAGGGCGGCGAATTATGGTCCGTGGGCGAGGCGCCGACGCGCTGCCCCGGGGCCTGCGGCAAACTCTCCGATGCGGGCGAAAACTGCCTCTTCTTCATGGCGGAGCAGAACGGCTTCGCCATCGAAGCCACCGTATCTCTCTCCCCCGACGAGGCGGTCGAGGTCCAGCGCCTCAAGATCGTCAATCTCGAGCCGCGCCCGCGCAAGCTGACGCTCTCCTCGCTGCGCGAATGGGTGCTGAACGAGACGGGCGTCGAAATGCGCGACGCCGCCTATAACGCGCTGCATGTCGGCACCTGGTTCGTCAAATCGCTCAACGCCGTTTTCGCGCAGAACCGTCTGCTGAAGGGCGGCGCGCGCCGTCATCGCGATCGCCGCCTTTCGCCCGAGATCGGCTTCCACGCCATCAGCCCGGCGCCGGGCGCGCGCGAAGATGACCGTCGTCGGCTATGAGGACGTGAAGTCGCGCTTTTATGGAATGGGGCCGACCGGCGCGCCGGACAGCCTCATCGGACTTGGCGCGTCGCCGCGCAGCCCCGACGACGAGGGCCTGCTCTACGGCTTCGAGCCATGCGCGAGCCTGCGTCTCGAGCTCGAAATCGGACCGACCGGCTCGGCCGAACTCATCATCGTCGACGGCTGGGCGAAGAACATGGGCGTGGCCACCGAGACAGTGGCGCGCCTTCTCGGCGTTCCGCCGGTCGCCACGCCGGAGATCCTCGATCGCGCGCTCTCGCGCCGCCGCCATCTGTTGCCGCCGGAACCGCCCAAGGAGCCGCGTTTCGCCTTCGCAGCGGACGGCCGCAGCCTCACGGTTGCGCAAGGCACGCCGCGGCCCTTCGCGCATGTGATCGCCAATGCGCTCGGCACGGGTTGCGTGCTGACGAACGACGGCGAGATCTTCTCCTTCTGCGGCAATTCGCGTCTCAACAGCTTCACGCCCTTCCGCATGGGCGAGGGGCGCATGGCGCCTGCGGGGCAGATGATCTACGTCTTCGACCTGGCGCGCATGGATGCTTTTCACGCCGACCTTCGTGCCGCTGCGCCGGCGCGACGCGCGCTACGAAGTGCGTTACGCCGGGCGTCGCCATTTCCGCACAGAGCGCGATCATCTCGAAATGGAGATGACCGTTTTTTCGAGCCCGACGGAGCCGATCGAATTCCGCCTGCTCAAGATCAAAAACGGCGCGGACCACGAGCGCCTGCTGCAGATCGTTCCGCCGATGGAGATCGTGCTCGCCGAGACGCCGGTCGAGACGCTCGGCAAGGTGGAGGCCGAGATCGACGACGATCTGCACACGATCTATTTCCGCAACCCTTCAAACAACTTCGTGAAGGGCTGGGCTTTCGTCACCACGTCCATTCCCGCTGAATTCGCGGAGACCTCGCGGCGGCGCTTCCTCGGCCATGAAAGCCGCAATCCCTACATGCCTTACATGGTCGAGCACGGCCATCCCGACGCCGGCGCGCCGGCGCATGAGCGCAAGGTCGCCTCCTTCGTCGGCACGATCGACCTCGCGGGAGGCGCGGAAGCGCTCATCGTCCTCGCTCACGGTCAGACCGGCTCTCGCGAGCAGGCCGCCGCGATCGCCAAGCTCGCGCGCGACCCGGAATTCGCGCGAAGCAGCAATGCGAGGCGAGCATAGAGGCGTGGAACGAGCCGACTTCGGTTCTGCGGGTCAAGACGAACCGACCCGACGTCGATCGCCTCATCAACGATTGGCTGCCCTATCAATTGCTGGCCGCGCGTCTCTGGGGACGCACGGGTCCGCGCAGCGCTCGGGCGCGACGGGCTATCGCGACCAGTTGCAGGACGTGATTCCGCTGATCGCGCTCGCGCCCGAGCGCGCCGCGCGCAGATCCTGCTGCATGCGCGCCATCAATATCTCGAAGGCGACGCGGCAAATGGTGGCACCGCGCGCCGAATGGGGGCACCGGGCCTCGCGGATCGCACCCATTCGTCGGACCCGCATCTGTGGCTGCCCTACGTCACGGCGCGCTACGTCAAGGGCGGGCGACTGGGCGCATTCTCGACAGCGTCGAGACGTTCCTCGAAGCGCCTCCCGTGCCGCCGACACAGGAAGGGGAGGCGACGGTGCCGCTCAGGTCGCGCGACAAGGACACGTTGCTGGGCCATTGCGCCCGCGCGATCGATTACGCGCTCGACCGTTTCGGCGCCCACGGCCTGCCGCTCGTCGGAACCGGCGACTGGGACGACGGCATGCACCTCGTCGGCGTCGAGGGGCGCGGCGAGAGCGTATGGATGGGCTTCTTCCTGCACGGCATCCTCCTCGACATCGCGCCCTTCTTCGAGAAGAAGGGCGACAAGGCGCGGGCCGAGCGCTATCGCGCGCGCGCCGAAAGGTTGCGCGCGGCGCTGGCCGACTGCTGGCGCGGCGACCGCTATGTGCGCGACTTCGCGGATGATGGGCGCGAAATCGCGCCGATGAGCGCCATGACGGCGCACTGGCCGACGCTGAGCGGCGCCGTCGATCCGGCGCGCGGGCGCGAGGCGATCGAGAAGGCGCTGGCCGTGCTGGCGCGCTCGAACCGAATCGTGCTCGTCTCGCCCCCCTATAACGAGCACTCCGACCCCTATCCGGGCCGCAACGCGGAATATCCGCCGGGCGTCCGCGAGAATGGCGGGCAATATTCGCATGGCGTCTCCTGGTTCGTGGATGCGTTGGCGAAGCTCGGCGTGCAGGCGCGGAACGACGGCGACGAGAAAGCCGCGCAGGAATTGTTCGAACGCGCCGTCGAATGCTGGATCGCCATCTCGCCGATCTCGAAGCTGCGCACGCCAGCGGAGGCGGACATTTACGGCATGCCCCCGCACCAGCAGGCGGCGGACGTCTATGAAAGCGAAGGCTATGAGGGCCGCGGCGGCTGGGGCTGGTATACGGGCGCGGCCGCGCGCATGCTCTCGGCGTCCTACGCCATGCTCGGGCTCGAATTCGAAAATGGCGAACTGCGTCCGCGCGCCGACGCCTTCGATCCGAAAGGCGAATTGCGGCTCGAAAGCGTGACCTACAAGGGCAAGACCTTCACCGCGACGAAACGGGGCTGAGGAGACGGCGGGGGCGGTTCGAAGGCAGTCGGCCCCGCATCGTGGAAACTACGTAGTAACTTACTAAGTGCTAGATTAAATTACATTATTTGGCGAAATGAGAGGGATTGTATACGATTTGATCCATTTTTCGGATGATGCTAGATTTTCCCCCGCAATAATTTATTGGTGCGATCGGAATAATGAACGAGGAAGACATTGCAGCCATCCTCGCAGGGCAGACCGCAGCTATCGCGGTCATTTGCGAGCTGCTTATAAAAGACAAGCAGTTACAAAGAGACGATCTTTGTCGCGGTCTTTATGATTTGCTCGAGCGGCACCGCATGGCGAACGCCAATGTCTACAGCGTCGGCCCGATCAGACATCTCCTCGCAATCCTCGAAGCGAACCAGCACGCCTTGAAGCCGGCAGAGTAAGGCGCTCTGGGGCCGTCACGCCCGGTGCGCTATTGGTCCTGGAACGTTCTGGCAACGCTGTTTACAATCAATCTTATTGTCAAGCTGACGCTTCGGCCATACCATCGTCGCCGGCGTCCGTCGTCTGACGCCGTGTTTGGCGTGGCGTCATGCGTGCCTCTTGTTTTGTTTTTTGTATTTTCGTCTGGATTTGCACGGCTTTTCCCGCCCGCGCCGGCGCCTGGCTTTATCCCGAGGGCAAGGGCCAGCTCATTCTCACGACGACCTTCGCCAATGCGCAAAACGCCTTTGACGCGAGCGGACGGCTGGTCAGAACCCCGTCGTACAGAAAGTTCGAAGCGCGCGCCTATCTCGAACATGGCGTGACGGATTGGCTGACTTTCGTGGCGGAGGGCAGCGCCATGAGCTTTCGCGGCGCGCCGACGCCGACGGCGCATCTCGATCTGCTCATCGCCGAGGCGAAAGCTGGCCTGCCGCTCAGCGTCAAGGCGCCGCCGGGCACGAAATATGAGGGGCTTGGCCTGGGCGCCGCGGGGGCGCGGCTGCGCCTCTTCGACTATGGCGATTACATCTTCTCTTTCGAAGCCGGCATTCGCGCCGCTTCGGCCGAGGCGCGCCGTTTTCTCGACATGCGCGACGCGACGCAATTCGACGCGCGGCTGCTCATGGGGCGTTCCTTCACGCTTTTCGGCATGAGCGGCTTCGTCGACACGCAGCTGGGCTTTCGCACCCGCGGCCAGAACGGCGACGAAGTCCGGATGGATCTCACCGCGGGCGTTCGCCCGCTCGATCGGCTGATGCTGATGGCGCAGAGCTTCTCGGCCATCGCGCCGCGCGGCGGCGTGGCGACGCTGGTGGCCGCGCAGAAATTCCAGCTTTCCGCGGTCTACGCTCTGACGCCGTCGATCAGCGTCCAGCTCGGCGGCGTGACCGCGCTCAGCGGCGTGAATTCGCCAGCCGAGCGCGGGATCATCAGCGCCTTGTGGTGGCGCTACTAAATCACGCGGGGCTTATTCGGCCGTGGCGACGGACGAAAGCGCTTCGACTCTGACGGTCGTGACCCCGGCCGCGCGGAAACCCAGCGCGTCGGCCGCATGGACGGAGACGTCGATCACGCGGCCGCCCGTGAACGGGCCGCGGTCGTTGATGGTGACAACGACGGACCGGCTGTTCTTCAGATTGGTGACGCGCACCTTGGAGCCGAAGGGCAGGGTGCGATGGGCCGCCGTAAAGGCGCCGACATGGCCGCCGCTCGCCGTGCGCCCGCCGAGATTATAATACGAGGCCTTGCCGACCCAGGCCGCATCGGCGCTGCAGGTGAACGCGGCAAGCGCGGCGGCTGCGATAACGAAACGCTTCAACAGAACTCTCCCTCTGCGCGCGCGGGCTTGCGCGCGTTTCACGCTGCGCTAAAAGCGCAGACGTTACCGTTGAGAGTAATGTCTCGCGCGGGCGAAATAAAGGCGGCCTATCTGTCGCACTTGCGTAGATCAGTCTGTTGCGTGTTGGTTAATCCAGCACTCCGCTGCGTTGTTATGTTCTTCTAAGTTGGCGCTATTCAACCGTATTTCGTCGCTTTATCCGCATTGCCTCGTGGAGGACTGTTGTATGACGGCCACATGACTGGAAATATTTCGCTGTGATTGAAAGGCGTCAGGCGAGCGTTTTCGAGCAGCGCGCATCCTCTTGATTTGCTTGCGGACGAACGCATCTAGCCCGTTCTGGCGAAGTGGCGGCGTGAAACGCGCGCCCTGCGCGCTTTCCCCAGCCTGCCGTCTTCGATCCAAGGAGGCGCAGATGATCATTCGGAAAATCAATGCCGTCGTCGCCGCGGCGGCGCTGACGGCGGCGCTAATCGCGGAGCCGGCGGAGGCGGCGATGACTTCCGCCGGCGGCGGCTTTGGCGGCGGGGCGGCGATCGGCGGGGGCGGCGGCTTTGGTGGCGGCGGCTTTGGCGGCGGGGGCGGCCTCCGCGGCGGAAGCTTTGGCGGCGGCGGGTTCGGCGGCGGTCACATTGGTGGCGGCTTCGGGGGCGGCGGGTTCGGGGGCGGCGGGTTTCCGTCGGCAGGATTGGGCGGCGGGTTCGGCCATCGCGGCGCCTTGGCGCCGATGGGGGGCTTCCACACGGCGTGGGGCGGCCATGGCTGGCGCGGGCGCCCATGGGGCGGCGGCTGGGGCGGCTGGGGCGGCGGCTGGCGCCGGCCTTATGCGGGCTTCGGCTATCGCGGCTGGGGATACCGGCCTTACGCGGCGGGTTTCGGCCATCGCGGCTGGGGCTATCGTCCCTGGGGCGGCTGGGGCTACCGTCGCTATGGCTGGGGCTGGGGTCGGCCCTGGCGCCGCCATTGGGGCTGGGGCGGCTGGCCGTATGGCGCAGGCCTGCTCTGGGGAGCGGGTTATCCCTATTACAGCTACGGAACCTGCTGGCGGCCTCGTATCGTCCGCACCTATTGGGGCTGGCGCCGCCGCTGGGTGAATGTGTGCTGGGGCTACCCGTCCTATGGCTGGGGCGGCGCTTGGGGCGGCGGCTGGGGCGGCGGTCTCCTTGGCGTCGGCTGGCCCGGCTGGGGCGGCTGGTGGTAAGTCGCAAGCGCCCTCCCTTCGGCAGGGAGGGCGTTTTTGTTTCAGGCGGTCGCGGAGTGGGCGTGAACGTCATGGCCGCCATTGCGCTGCATCACGTCGATGGCGGTTCGCTCCTTCGCTTCGTCCCAGGCGCGGGCCCACAGCAGCATGCCGCCATGCTCCATCTGGGCCTTGACCCATCGTGCTTCCGCGGAGCCGATCAGCTGCGCCAGCGTCGCGCCGATGAGCCCGCCGCCGCCGCCCAGCACCATCGCCGCTGCAATGGCCGCGCCCAGCGTGCCGCCGGCCGCCATCGCCATGCCGGCGCCGCCGATGGCGCCGATATAAAACAGTGCGCCGATAATGCCGGCCTTCGCCTCGTTTCGCGCTTCGGGGTCGACATAGGTTCCGTGCCGCGTGCTCGGACTTGCGCCCAGACCGTGCGCCGAGAGGCTCTGATCGCCCAGCGCCTCGCGCACGACCGTCTGAGGCGCGAGCACGCTGATCGTCGTCTGGTCGAAGCCGTCGGTCAAAAGATCGTCGATCGCCGACTGCATCTGGTCGAGATTGTCGAACACGCCGACGACTTCGCGCACCTCGCCGCGCTGCTCGGCCGTAAGTGGTTTTTGCGTTTCCATTCTTCGTGCTCCAAGAGCGCGGCGCGACCTGGCCGCCTGAACCAACCGCGCTCCCGCTTAATTAAAGGGAGCGGAAGGGCAGGGGCGGCAAGGCGGGGGTGGCTGATTTCGTCAACTGCCTAGCCTTGCAACGCGCCTTGAGCGTCCACATCTGTGCAGCCTGCGAGCAGGGGCAAGGTTCGCATGGCTTGGCCGCGCGCGGTCGACGATGGGGACGAAGGCTGCTCATGACTCTGCTCGACACCGCGCTTTCCGCGCTCGCCTCGAACCAGCTTCTCGCCGGCGGCGTCGGCACGCTCGCCTTCGGCTCGGCCATGTATCTCCTGCGCGCCGTGCCCGAGCGGGCGCTGGAGCTTGTCGAAAAGACCGTCTGGACGAAGGTTTTCGTCGAGAGCATGTCCAACGAATATGCCGACGTCGACGCTTTCATCGAAGGGAAGCGGCTCAATTTCTTCAGCCGCTCTCTGGAGATGAAGGATGGCAGCCTGAAGACGGGCTTCGGCGGCGGCTGGGGGCTGTATCAGGGCGTGCTCTTCAAATACGCCAAGACGAAATCGGCGCAGCAGCTCACCCATTTCGAGACGATCACGATCTCCTTCCTCACGCGCGACCGCAGCGTTGTCGAGCGCTTCATGCGCGACTGCAAGCCGGAGGAGCATCGCAACTCCATCCATATCTCCATGTATGGCGCGGGCGGCAGCGACGGCGCCATGCGTCGGCGCAAGCGCGGGCTGGAGACGGTTTTCGTCGACCGGGCGGTCAAGGAGCGTCTCGTCTCGCGCCTGAACTGGTTTCTCGGCGCGGAGGAATGGCACGCCGCGCGCGGCATTCCGTGGAAGCTCGGCATCGTGCTCTACGGCCCGCCCGGCACGGGCAAGACGAGCCTCATCCACGCGCTCGCCTCCGACTTCGACTTCAACATCAAATACGTCAAATCGCTGCACGGCCTCGGCGCGGCGTTCAAGACCGGGACGAAGAACGATCTCTTCGTGATCGAGGACATCGACACGATCGCGTCCGGCCTGAGCCGCGACGGAACGCGGGAAAGCGCCATCGAGGGCGGCGCGCTGCGCGGCTCGCCGCTGCATGAAATCCTGAATTCCATGGACGGCATGCAGACGCCGGATGGGCTGAAATTCATCGTGACGACGAACCATCTCGACCGGCTCGATCCCGCCATCGTGCGGCCGGGGCGTATTGATGAGGTGATCGAGGTGGGGCCGCTGTCGATTGAGAGCGCGCGGGCGATGTTTCGCGCCTTCTACGGGCGCGAGGGCATTGGCGCCTACACGCCGCGCACGGGGGCGGAGTTGCAGCGGTTGTTTTCGACGATGAGCGCGGTGGAGGCTGAGGCCGAGTTGGGGCGGAAGGTTCTGGAGCGGGTGCGGGAGGTGGCGTGAGTCATCACTGGAGACGGCCCCTCGTCCTTCGAGACGGCCTCTTCGAGGCCTCCTCAGGATGAAGGGCCTTTTATTGAGCGCCTTGATTTTAAAAAGCTGTTGCAGGGCCGACAAGCAATCCTCATCCTGAGGAGCGCCCGAAGGACGCGTCTCGAAGGACGAGGATTGCGATGCTGGTCGAGGGCGCAAACGTTTACATCCTGCTTTGCGCCGACGGCAGTTATTACACCGGGCTGACGCGCAACGAGGTCGAAACGCGCGTCAGCGAACACAATCTCGGGATCAACGCGGAATACACATCGAGGCGCCGCCCTGTGAAGCTCGTCTGGTCCGAACATTTCGAGCGTCTGACGGACGCGATTGCGATGGAGCGCCAGCTCAAAGGCTGGAGTCGCGCCAAGAAAGAAGCGCTGATCAGGGGTGATTATAGCGCCTTGCCGGCGCTCGCCGCGTGGCGGAAGAGGAGCGGCGCGCCTTGCGGCTAACGATCCCGGCCCCTCGTCCTTCGAGACGCGCGCTCTGCGCGCTCCTCAGGATGAGGGGCCTTGGATTGCCGTCGCGGCCGCTCCCAAAGGACTTTGCAGCGCCAACAAGCAATCTTCATCCTCAGGAGCGCCCACAGGGCGCGCCTCGAAGGATGAGGGGCCTTGCATTGCCGTTAATGCGGAGCCTTGCAGCAACAACAAGCAATATCCTCGTCCTGAGGAGCGCCCACAGGGCGCGTCTCGAAGGACGAGGATTGCGCTCTCTCAGATAAGCCCGGGACTCACGAACACCCCGTCGTGCTGCCACAAGTCTCGCACTTCAAACACGTCCCGTTCCCGCCGCCGAGGTACGAGCACATCGTCGGGCGAGCTCGCGGAAGATGTAGTCGAGGATCGACGTCGCGTTCTTGATCGTCGTTGCCCTGAACGAGGCCCGCCGGCTCGAAGCGGGTGAAGGTGAAGGCGTCGACATATTCTTCCGAGCGGCACGCCGTATTGCAGGCCGAGCGAGATCGCGATGGCGAAAGTTGTTCATCAGCGCTGCGGAAGGCCGCGCCTTCCTTGTGCATGTCGATGAAGATCTCGCCGACGCGGCCGTCGTCATATTCGCCGGTGCGCAGATACACCTTGTGCCCGCCGACGACAGCGCCTTCTGCGTATAGCCCTTGCGGCGGCCGGGAAGCTTGTCGCGGCCCTTCGCCGTTTCGCGCTCGACGTAGACGACCCGCTCGACGATTTTCTCGACGATCTTTTCCGTCACCGTCGCGGTGCGTGCAGCAAGCGGCTGGCTCATCAGCGCGTCCACGGCGTCGGCAGCTTCGTCCGCATCGTCGCCGAGGATCTGGCTGTTCAGCGGCTGCGAGAGCTTCGAGCCGTCGCGATAGAGCGCGTTGGCCTTCAGCGCGAGCTTCCACGACAGCATGTAGGACTGCTTGCAGTCCTCCACCGTCGCGTCGTTCGGCATGTTGATCGTCTTCGAGATCGCGCCCGAGATGAACGGCTGCGACGCTGCCATCATGCGGATGTGGCTCTCGACCGACAGATAACGCTTGCCCTTCTTGCCGCACGGATTGGCGCAGTCGAACACCGGCAGGTGCTCGGCTTTGATGTGCGGCGCCCCTTCGAGCGTCATCGCTCCGCAGACGTGCTCGTTCGCGGCATCGAGATCCTTCTTCGAGAACCCGAGGTGCGCGAAGAGATCGAACGACGGATCGTTGAGCTTGTCGGCCGGAACGCCGAGCGTGCCGGTCATGAAGTCGTCGCCGAGCGTCCAGCGGTTGAACACGAACTTGATGTCGAACGCCGTCGCGAGGCCCTTCTCGATCTTCGCCAGCGCCTCGTCCGTGAAGCCTTTGGCCTTCAGCGTTCCGGTATTGATGCCGGGCGCCTGCGCCAGCGAGCCGTGGCCGACGGCATAGGCTTCGATCTCCGCGATCTGGCTTTCGCGATAGCCGAGCGCGCGCAGCGCTTCCGGCACCGCGCGGTTGATGATCTTGAAGTAGCCGCCGCCAGCGAGCTTCTTGAACTTCACCAGCGCGAAGTCGGGCTCGATGCCGGTCGTGTCGCAATCCATGACGAGACCGATCGTGCCGGTCGGCGCGACGACGGTCGCCTGCGCGTTGCGATAGCCGTGCTCCTGGCCAAGCTCGAGCGCACGATCCCAGGCGCGTTTCGCGGCTGCGCCGAGGCGCGCGTCGGTCAGGGCTTTATGATCGAGCGGCACGGGGGCAACCGAGAGCTTCTCGTAGAACTCGGCTTCGCCGTGCGCAGCGCGGCGATGGTTGCGCATCACGCGCAGCATGTCCTGCGCATTCGGCGCATAACCCGGGAAGGTGCCGAGCTCGGCCGCCATTTCCGCGCTCGTCGCATAGGAGACGCCGGTCATGATCGCCGAGATGGCGCCGGTGATCGCGCGGCCTTCTTCGCTGTCGTAAGGAATGCCCGACGACATCAGCAGGCCGCCGATGTTGGCGTAGCCGAGGCCGAGCGTGCGGATAGTCGATAGGAGAGTTCCGCGATCTGCCGCGACGGGAACTGCGCCATCAGCACCGAGATTTCGAGCACGATCGTCCACAGACGGCACGGCGTGCTCGTAGGACTCGATGTCGAATCTTCTTCGTCCTCGCGCCGGAACGCAGCAGGTTCAGCGAGGCGAGGTTGCAGGCCGTGTCGTCGAGGAACATGTATTCCGAGCACGGATTTGAGGCGCGGATCGCCGCCCGCCGGGCAGGTGTGCCAGTCGTTGATCGTCGTGTGGAACTGGATGCCGGGATCGGCCGAGGCCCAGGCGGCGTAGCCGATCTGCTCCCAGAGATCGCGCGCGCGGATCGTCTTCGTCACCTTGCTTCCGAGACGCGACAGCAGCTTCCAGTCGCCGTCAGTCTCGACGGCGTTGAGGAATTCGTCCGTGACGCGCACCGGAGTTGTTCGAGTTCTGGCCCGAGACCGTGAGATAGGCTTCGCTATCCCAATCGGTGTCGTAGTGTCGAACTCGATGTCCTTGTAACCCTGCTTGGCGAATTGGACGATGCGCTTGATGAGATTGTCGGAGACGTCGTCGCGGCGCGCGCGGATCGCGATCTTGAGCTTGGGGTTCTTCGTCGGCTCGAAGCAGGCGTCGCCTTCCGCTTCGCAGTTGACGCAGGCTTTCATCATCGCCTTGAGATGCTTCTTGACGATCTTGGAGCCGGTGACGAGCGCCGCAACCTTCTGCTCTTCCTTCACCTTCCATTCGATGTATTCCTCGATGTCGGGATGATCGACATGTCGACGACGACCATCTTCGCCGCGCGCGCGTCGTGCCGCCCGACTTGATGGCGCCCGCCGCGCGGTCGCCGATCTTGAGGAAGCTCATCAGGCCCGAAGAACGAGCCGCCGCCCGACAGCTTTTCATTCTCGCCGCGCAGCTTCGAGAAGTTCGAGCCGGTGCCCGAGCCGTATTTGAAAAGGCGCGCTCGCGCACCCAGAGATCCATGATGCCGCCCTCGTTGACGAGGTCGTCGGCTCGATCGACTGGATGAAGCAGGCGTGCGGCTGCGGATGCTCGTAGCCGAGGACTTCGACTGCACCAGCTTGCCGTTGGGTAATCGACGTAAAGGTGGCCCTGGCCGGGCCCGTCGATGCCATAGGCCCAGTGCAGGCCGGTGTTGAACCATTGCGGCGAGTTCGGTGCCGCCATCTGCATCGCCAGCATGTAGCGCAGCTCGTCGAAGAACGCCTGCGCGTCGTCTTCGGAGTCGAAATAGCCGCCCTTCCAGCCCCAGTACGTCCAGGTGCCGGCGAGACGGTCGAAGACTTGGCGCGCGTCCGTCTCGCCGCCGAAACGCTCGTTCTCCGGCAACTCGGCAAGAGCGGCGTCATCCGGGGCAGAGCGCCACAGCCAGGAGGGAACCTGCGTTTCTTCGCACCGCTTCAGGCGCCGCGCCACGCCTGCCTTGCGGAAGTATTTCTGCGCCAGGATGTCGGCTGCGACCTGGCTGAACTGTTCGGGGACATCGAAACCTTCGAGACGGAAAATCCAACACTTAGGCCTCTCCCTGAGGAGCGAGCGAAGCTCGCATCTCGAAGGGCGAGGCCGCCTCCGAGGTTTGTCGGCGCCGCCTATTTGCAGCGCGCCTCCGGGACGGGCTGAAGCAGGAAAGCGTGATTCTCCGCATTTGAAGGGCTGAGATAAAGATATTCCGCCCTGTCTTCCGGCCCCGGCAATTCCAGCCGCTCATGGACGGTCAGCAGGAGACCCTCCGGCTTCTGGGCGAGTTCGAAGGAGCCGGCGTCGTCGAAGGCGATTCGGCAGGTGCGAACGCCGTCCGCCTTGCTCTTGCAGGCGTCTGTTTCCTGCGCGGAGAGGGCGGCGTTGCAGATCAGGCCGACTTTTTCCCAATAGCAGGCGCCGATGGAGCCGAAGCTGTTCTTGCCCGACCACATGGCCAAAAACGCATCCGCCACGATGTGCTGTTTCTCGCCGGGCGTCTGCGGCACGGACGTCTTCTGCACCGAGAGCGTCACGCGGCTGATGATCTGGCCCGAATGCGCCTTCAGCCAGGCGGCGTCGTAAATCCGCTCATAACAGCCGGCGAGGGGGACGATTTCTTCGGCCTGGGCTTGCGCCAGAAACATCGCCAGACAAGTCGCCGCCGATAGACCCTTCCGCATAACAACCTTTCCTGCCCCTCGAATGCGCGCGGGAACCTAATAGGCGCGCGCGCCCGTGTCATCCGTGCGGCGCGTCACAAAAGCTTTGTGGAATTGTGATGAGACAGTTTGCGTTGATGCGGGAGACCTATCGCGGATGTGGACGACCCACGCGGACATTGGCCGAACAATCGCCGCCCTGATCAACCTTCAGCCGCCGTCGCCTCATAAAGCGACTCTCGACGAGACGCTCGGCCGTCTCGGCTCGCTGGAGGCGCGGCTGGCGCGTGGCAAGCGCGAAATTCGCAAGGCCCAGCGCCTGCGCTTCGATGTCTTCTACAAGGAAGGCGGCGCGATCCCCGACGCGAAGACGGCGTTCACGCGCCGCGACGCCGACAGGTTCGACAAATATTGCGACCATCTGATCGTCATCGACCACGCCTGGACGAACAAGCGCGGTAAGGTGAAGCCGAAGATCGTCGGCGCCTATCGCCTGCTGCGCGGCGACATGGCGCAGAAGGCCGGCGGCTTCTATTCGGCGGGCGAGTATGACATCGCGCCGCTGCTCGCCCGCCATTCCGGCAAGCGCATTCTCGAACTCGGCCGCTCCTGCGTATTGGAGTCGCATCGCAGCAAGCGCACGATCGAATTGCTCTGGCGCGGATTGCTCGCTTACGTCCGCGCGCACAAGATCGACGTGATGATTGGCTGCGCGAGCTTCCCCGGCGTGAGCCCGCTCGTGCATGCGCAGGCGCTGAGCTATCTCGCGCATCACGCCGGCGCGCAGGGCGAGTGGAAGGTGAAGGCGAAGAGCGACCTTTATCTGCCGATGGCGATGATCGGCAGGGACGCGCTCGACGCCAAGCAGGCGAAGGACGCGCTGTCGCCGCTCATCAAGGGCTATCTGCGCCTCGGCGCGCGCTTCGGCGACGGCGCGGTGGTGGACATCAAGTTTAACACGACGGACGTGTTCGTCGTGATGCCCGTCGCGGAAATGAGCCAGCGTTACGTCGATTATTTCAGTGGCGTGGAGCGCCACGCGGCGTAGCCCCCACCCCAACCCTCCCCCGCTTCGCGGGAGAGGGGGCAGACTGTCGCCTTCATCGACAATGCGGATCGCGAGCGTCCCCTCTCCCGCTTGCGGGGGAGGGACAGGGAGGGGGCGCCGGACGCCCGCTAACTGTCGTCAGCCCCTCATTTCACCCAGCTTCGCCCGAACCTGCGCTTCCGTCTCAAACGCAAGCTGCTTGCGATCCTTGCCGCGCGGCTCGATCGCCTCGCCGCACGAGACAAGACACTCGACGCCGCCGCGCTTCATCAGGCTCCACAGATGCGGCAGGAAGGTCATGTCGCCATACCAGCCGACATCGATGGGCCGCGCGCCGTCGGTATAGCGGATCGCGACGGGCGCCACGGCCAGAGCGCCGCCATAGCCCTGTATCGCATCGAAATGCGCGGGTCTGAACGGCAGCACGTCGGCGCCGTCGCTCGAAGTGCCTTCGGGAAAAACCACGAGATCGCGACCTTCGCGCAGCACGCCGCAAAGCGCGGCGTTGACGGCCGGAATGTCCTTGCGCGAGCTCCGCGGCACGAAGACCGTGCCTTGCAGCCGCGCGAGGAAGCCCAGCACGGGCCAGCCTGCGACCTCGCTTTTCGCGAGAAACACGAGCGGATAGAGGCTGGCCAGCGCGATAACGTCCGTCCATGACACATGATTGGAGACGACGAAGCGCGGCGCCGCGGCGGGCAGGGCGCCGATGGGCGTCACCTTGACGCCGATCGTCCAGCACATCACGCGGCAGAAGCCCGTCTGTATTCTGTGCTGAACCGCCCAGCCGCGCCGCCGCGCGATGATCTGCACGGGGACGAGGAAAACGAACGCGGCCAACATGGCCGTGACAAAAGCGAGGGCGCGGAGATAGGGCATCGCCCCTGATCCTCCGCGTCCAAGACGCCTGTGTGACGGTCGCGCGCGTCAGTCTCGCGGCGGCGCCTGTAAAAAGAACTGGATCATTTCGACCGATGCGTTTGGCCCGTGTTGATCGGTGTGCGACCCCTCGGGCGCGCCGCCCGACCACGCGTGCCCCAGCCCTTCGATGTTCCAATATTCGACCTGCGGAACTCCGAGCGAGTCGGCGACCACCGTGCGGCTGTAATGACGCCCGTTGACGTTCCCGCGCTCCGTCTTTTCCTGATGATGCGCAGAGAGACCCGCGCGCGCTTCGGCGAGGATCAGTTCGCCATTCGTCGGATGCACTTTCTGGTCCGCGTCGCCGTGAAAGACGATCGTGCGCACGCGGTCCCGCGCGCGGTTGGGGCGGCCCCGCGATTTTCCGTTCATCGCAACGAAGGCGGAGGCGGTATCGCTCGCGACGCCATAGGCGAGGCCGGAATGGACGCCCGCGCCCGCGTAAAGATCGGGATAGGTGGCGCTCATCACTTCGGCCATTGCGCCGCCCGCGGACAGGCCCGCGACGAAGACGCGCTTCGGGTCGATATCCATCTCGGCAATCAAAGCGCGCGTGAGGCCCGCAATGATGCTCGGCTCGCCCTTGTCCCGCTGCTGATCCTGCGGATTGAACCAGTTCCAGCATCCAAGGTGATTGGCCCTCATGACTTGTTCGGGATAGGCGACGACGAAGCCGTGCTCCTCCGCCAGCGCGTTCATTCCAGTCCCGACGGCGAAATCCTCAGGGTTCTGCGTGCAGCCATGCAGCATGACCACCAAAGGGCGCGGCCCTTCGACCCTGCGCGCTGGCGCATAGAGCTTGTAGGGTCTCGATCCGGTCTCGCAGGCGAATGTGCGCGCCAGCCAGGAGGCGCCGTCCGGAACGGCGACCTTCGGCGCCTTGCGCAGCTTTGCGAGCGCCTCCATCCCCTGGCCAAGGCCGGGCAGCTCGCCCTTCTTGAGACGTTCGAGCGTTTCGCCGAGCGGCGCCGGAACGCGCTCCATCGAAGGGGCCGGATCAAAGCCCCCCGTAAGCGGCTTGGCGGCGCCGGTCAGCTTCTCGATCCAGGGCGCGCTCGCGGAATCCGTTTGTTGCGAAGCAGGGGCGGGGCTCTCGGCGTGTGTCAGGCCGCGCATCAATGTCTGCGTCGCCTCGACGAGGCTTTGGGCGCGCGTGAGCCTGGTCGCCCGTTCGATCGCCTCGCCAAAAATCCGTTTCATCTGTGCGTCTCCACGGCAGGGCCGGATGCCTAGTTGATGCGGTCCGCGAGCGCCGCCTTCACCGCCTTGCTCGCCTGCAGCGCGCCCAGAACGGTGATCGATTCGATCGTGTCGCGGGCGAGTTCGGGCGTGACGTCGTCATCGATCGTCGCGAGCCCCAGCACCTGTATGTGCAGCCTGCGCCCTTCGGCCTTCACCGACTCGAGTTCCTGGCGGCCGTAGCGCCGCAGCCCGAGTTCGAGCGTGTGCCGGACGATCGACTGCTTCACGGCGTCCGAATGCGTCGCAAGCTGGTTGCGGATCGCCGTGCGGATGAAGTCGGTGCGGTTGGAATAGAATCCCTCATGCACCAGAAGATCGATATGGCCGAGATCGACATAGCCGACATTGACCGTGATCTTCTCGGTCTCGCCCGCTCTGTCCCGCAACCGATGCAGCTCCGCCGCCATTGCCAGCTCCTCGCCATCCAGTTGGATGGTATATGGATGGCGCGAGTGGATTTTCAATGCGTGACAACTACGCCCGCGCCTCGGCAAGGACAGGACAGCCGAGGAGGGGCGCCGTGGGGTAACGAACGAAGTAGACAGGCTACCCCGGTGCGAGGTGAGTGTGTGCCAAGCCTGGAAGTTAGCTGCCTGGCCTCGGCCAGATTGCCTTTGCCTTGAGAAATAAGAGCCTTGATCGTTCAGCCATTTCTACTTCGGTCCATGTCTCTTTGTTGGCAATCCATTTGTTCATTTCAAAGTGGCTGTCTGCTAACAGTTTACGCTTTTCTTCGAAGGGAGAGTTGGAGAGTTCTGGATTATATCCAGTAAGTGTGAGATTGCCGAGTAGATCGAGCCATTTCTCGTGAATATCTTCTGCTTGGGAGCCCAAGTTAGTTTGCCAAACCGCAGTAAGTGTTTGTGGCATGACATGTTCAATAGTGGCATCCGAAAACATGACAGGCTCTTTATGGCCAAACGTTTCCTCGAGATTCTCAAGGATAAATTTACATCTATCATGCGGCGGCGCGTAAGCGCGATACCGGAACAGTGCCTCCTCAAATTCTTCGTCTTTCGGCCAGCGTCTCCCGCTCGCGCCGGAGGCAAGAAAATCAGCGAACCAAGAAGCAACGCCGCCTTGAGGCATATCCTTGGTAGCAGACAAAAAGATTCGCTTGAGTTGGTTCGTTGGAACACCGCAAATTGTTCGTCGAACGGTGAATGATTCGATTAAGTCGAGGCATGCTACCACCTCTGCAGCGCCGAGACCGCCGTCAGAATAAAGCTCCATCAATTTCAGAATAAAAGGATTCGCGGTCGCTACCTCCCAGCGGCGTAGGCGGGCGAGTCTCTTTGCGACTATTTCTTCCGGCGCTGCTGAAATGCCGATTATCTGAGCATAGAGACGGGCTACTTTATACATACGGTGGAGTTCGCTGGAAATAGCGATCTCAGAATAATTTAATAGTCGATGCTTAAGCACCGAGTAAATCGCCGATTTAGCAACCTCTTCACCAGTAAGCATTAGAAATTGTCGCATGAACTCAGTTAGGTGATCTCCGAGACAATGTTGGAGCGGAAGCCATGCAGCCTCATAAATTTTTTGCTGCTCGCTAGAGTGCAAGCGCAACAAGAGGTAGTTTCGAATTAGGTCCGCTTGAGTGAGTGGCGCACCTTTCGCGTTTAAGCTTTCGAATATCAAATAGGGATCGTCCGTTTCTCCAAGATGTATTGATACAACGGTCAATCGGTTCTGTATCGTTTCAAAAAGGCGGTCGGTATCGATTACATTATCGTTCGAATCGGACCCTTTTAGTTTTTTCGTAAAGAAGTCAAAGGCGTCAGAAAATCTGGTTTTTTGGGACGGCTTTTCCGCTATTAAGCTTTGAAAAGGTTCCCGATCTGGCTGTGTCGGAAGGAGTTTAAAATAGTCGAGGGCTTCATCGTCTTCATTAATAAGTAGTTTTGTAATTTTCCTGTATTTTTTCGAGTCGGGCTGAAGTAACGAGCGTATGGCGCATAAGATAATGGCGACCGTCGTGATGCGCTGCTGTCCGTCAATCACAAGGTATTTGGCGACGCCGACCGGAACGGATCTCGCCGGGGCCGTCACGATAGCGCCAGTGAAATGAGGCGCGACAAGATCTTCTTCTGTGCGTTCATATTGCTCAAACAGATCTGTCCATAATGCCTCCCATTCTCGTGGACCCCACTCGTAG
Organism: Methylocystis parvus; assembly: GCF_049675845.1. Classification (GTDB taxonomy): domain Bacteria; phylum Pseudomonadota; class Alphaproteobacteria; order Rhizobiales; family Beijerinckiaceae; genus Methylocystis; species Methylocystis parvus_A. The sequence continues at coordinate 890,334 of NZ_CP187161.1, read as the reverse complement.
GGTCGTTGAAACAGAGGCACAAGCAATTGCTTGGTTCCGTCAAAAAATTCCAAAATCTGACAGGGGCGCGCTTCCATCTGAGCCTCAAGCGATTGATTCGCTGCTTACACTCCAATGAGCAACCTTTGACATTCGGTGGCTGGCGAATGCAAGGCCATCCACCCTTGACGCCGCCGCTTCCGGCGCCCTTATGTGCGGGACCGCCCCGCAGAGGCGGCCCAGGAGAGGTTTCCCAGGAGAAATTCCCATGTCCTTTGGTATTGCGCGCCGCGCTGTCGTCGTTGCGGCCCTGTCGCTCGTTTCCGCCGGGCTCGCCACGGCCCCGGCCTTCGCGCACGGCCCCTCGCGCCAGAAGGTCGTCGAGAAGATCGAGATCAACGCGCCGGCCGACAAGGTTTGGGCCATCGTCGGCAATTTCCAGGACATGAGCTGGCATCCCGCCGTCGCCAAGACCGAAGGCACGGGCGGCAACGATGTTGGCGCCAAGCGCAAGCTGACGCTCAAGGACGGCGGCGTGATCGAGGAGTCCGTCACGAAATATGACGCGGCCGGCAAGTCGATCGCCTACAAGATCGACAATGTCGACGTGAAGGTTCTGCCGGTGAACAACTATTCCTCGACGATCACCGTCAAGGACGCGGGCGGCAAGACCGAGGTCGAATGGAAGGGCGCCTTCTATCGCGGCTTCATGAACAACGACCCGCCGCCGGAGCTCTCGGACGAAGCCGGCGTGAAGGCCGTGACCGGCGTCTACAAGGCCGGCCTCGAGGCTCTGAAGGCCAAGGCCGAAGGCAAGTAATTCCAGCGCGAGAGGGGCGCCGGGAGGATTTGGAATGTCCAGCCTGTCGCGTCGCGCCGCGCTCTTCGCGCTAGCGGCGCTCGCCCCTCTGGCCTCGGCGGCCCGCGCCGCCGAGGGCGAGGTTCCGGTTCCCGGACCGAATTCCTGGGCCGCGCATGGCGCGGCCCCGCTCAAATCCGTCGAGACGATCCTGATCGACGCGCCGCCCGACAAGGTCTGGGCGGTGATCGGCGATTTCGCCCATTACGACTGGCTCCCCGGCGTCGCGCGTGTCGAGGCGAGCGGCGGAAATACGCCAGAGAAAGCGAAGCGCAAACTCGTCATGGCCGACGGCGGCGCCGTCGAGGAGACGCTCGTCAAATGGGACGCCGAGCGCATGACGCTCGCCTTCCATCGTGACCATGACGACGTGAAGCGCTTTCCGGCGATCAATTACATGACGCATGTGACGGCGAAGCCCGCCGAGCGGGGCAAGACGCTCGCCGAATGGAAGGGCCGATTCTATCGCGGCCATCCGTTCAACGACCCGCCCAAGGGGCTGGACGACGACACGGCGCTCGCCGCCGTCACGAAGCTGCATCGCGCGAATCTCGCGGCGTTGAAGGCTCGGGTGGAGGGGCGTTAATTCCCTCGCCCCGCTCGCGGGGAGAGGGTTAGGGTGAGGGGCGAAGCGTCCGCGCGGCGCCGCGGATTCTACGACCGATGTCTCCAGACAGTAGGTTTTGAAGTTAGGGACACAAGGTTTTTTCGGGTTCACTCGGTTTTAGCCCCTTTCTCGCGAACCCTTGGGGACCGTCAAGGGAGCGCTCGCGCGCCCGAGAGAATTATTTCCGGCGCGCCGCCATATGCTTCACGTGATAGCGGTTAATCGCAGACTTACTTGGTGTCCGCGCCACCCCGAATTTCTGGACACAGGCCGCGTGGATTTCTTTCAGGAGCATCCTCCCAAGATGTTCGTTCAAGAAATCGGCCACTTCGCGGTCGCGATCGATACGTGAGCGCGTTGGGGGCGGGAGAAGGACTTGGCGGGCCGCGTTGCCGTACAACTTTCGCAGCCGAATCAGCTCCTCGTATTCGGCGAGCGGTATCGTGACGACGGGCACGCCCGCGACTGAGGACGGACCGACCGGGAGAGCGCTTTCAATCGCCTTTTCTGACACCTTCTAACCTCCTTCAAAGCCGCTTTGAGGCACCCTCAAAACGGTCTTTTGGTTCAGGCCAAATCGTGCAGCGCGCCATCGCGCGCCGAGCGGATGCACCGGTCCTGAAGCCGGGCGAGCTTCGCGTGGGCGCCCGCGAGGTTTGGCGCTGGCATAGATATTTCTGCCCGCGCACCGGGCCTGCTTGCTGGAGCGTCGCGGGCGCCGGCGCACCTGAGCGTCCAGATCAGTCATCGATCAACCCGCCTTCTCAGGCCACGCCGAGCGCAGTGGCGGCTTTGCCCACGGCCTCCAAATAGGAGACCGAACCGCCGTTCTGTGCCATCATTGCGCGAGCGTCCCTCGCGATACGATCCGCCGTCGTGACCGACGCGTCGCCACCTTCCGCGAGTGCGACGGAGCCGCACCAATCGAGCGTGTGCCCAATGGCTTCCGCTTCCGCCATCAGGACGCTCGCCTTCTCGACCAGGCGCAGAGCCCCATTGACGCCCTTTGTCGCACTGACCGAACTGGCCCGCGTGATGCTATCCAGCGCTTGCAAGAAGCTCACTGGTCGGGAAGAGCCCGCCGTGCGAGCCATGATTTCGCGGCTTTGCGACAACAGGTGACCGACCTCGCGAGAAAAGGCTTCTGCGCCGCCATGCCCGTCGCGTTGGGGGTCGTTTCCGGCGGTTGCGAGCTGGACGGCTTCGCACCAGTTCAGGGCGTGGCCGGCGGCTTCAGCCGTCCCCATGAGTGCGTTCGCCCGCTCGACAATCGCAACGGGATTGTCCTTATCGACCGGCTGCGAGACGTTCGGGCGAGAACTGCCGCTCGCCAAAGCAGCGGAGGCCTGCTTTTGGAGCCCAAGCCGACGATTGGCTTCGGCGATAGCTTCCTCTTCGGCCATCACGCGCCCGGCTGCGAGCGCCGCCATGCGGATTTCATGGGCCTTCACCCCGACGATGGTCGCTTGCTCCAATTCGTCGAGATGCTTTCCGCCAAGTGCGCCTTCGGCCATCAATTGCGCCAGTCGCTTCGCGTCGTCGCGGCTGAAGCGAGCGCCGTTTTTCAGACCCTCGACAACAAGCGCGGAAATCGTCGCTTCGTCCGCGCCATCGCCCGTCTTGACGGCGCCGCCAGACGCCGAGAGCCGCGCGTCCGCGACCGCTACGGCGTCCGAAAAGCTCATCATCAGCCCTTCGGCCGCAGCGTTGGCGACAAGCCGCTGCGCCTCTTCGGCGATAATCCGGCCCTGTCGCTGCGCCTCAATATTTGAGGCGGCTGCCTGACGCCGCTCTTCGTCGAGACGCTGGACAGGATCAAGGGCGCGCGAGGCTTTCGCGCTCTCTGTAGAGGACTGCCCCCATTCCTGAAGCTGTTGGAGCGCATAGGCAGGGTCGCGCCTCACGAGCGCATCTGCATCGGCGCTGGCCCTGCTGGTGGAGAGCCCCGCGCGCTTATACTCGGTTTCGAGCCGAGTCGTCGTGTAAAGCAGCAACTCGCCTTCGCTCAAAGCTCGGCTGCGCGCATATTCGGCCATAATGTCGATTGCGTCGCCGCCTGGCGCTGCCGCCATCTGGCCAGCGTCGTCAGAGAGCTTCGGGGCCTGATAGCCGCGCTCTTGCCGCGCAACGTCATTGCCGAGAGCGCGAGCCTTCACGAAATTTCGAGCCCGACGCACAAGGGAAAGCGATTTCAGCCGCTTCACCTTGCCGCCCGGCTCCACAAAGAAGGCGGGCGACACAGCGGCATAGACTGCGAAAGCGCTTTCCGCTTCTCTTTCCCACTTGATCTTCGCTTCGAGCCGACCTCCGCTGATGCGAAGATCAACCACGTAGCCGAGCGGCGGCTCCGAGAAATCTTCCCCCGCCTCGAATGCCCGTTCGGCGCGGTGATCCAATCCAACGGGGAATTCGCGATAATCTTCGTCCCGGCCTCGCGTCGCCTTCGCGAAATTGTCGACAACCGACTTGCCGTCGATATAGAAAACGTGTTCTTCGAAAGTCTCGACGAAGCCGAGGGCCGGGAACACGTCAACCCAGTCAGGCAAGGAGCGCCCGCGCGGCACAGGCGGGGCTACGACGCCGTAAATCAGCTCTCCTGTCTCCGCTGCCGCGAGCGCCGCGCTACGCGCCGAGCCGTGCACGCCCTGAGCGCTGGCCAACGCCTGCTGCTGTCCAAGTGCCGGCGCGGTAACGAGGGCGACCGCTTTCAGTCGCGTTGTCTTGTTTCCATCGCCCTCAGCGGTATGCCAAAAGGAGGGGGAAACGTAGCGATACTCACGCGCTGCCAGCGCTTCCTTGCCTTTGGCGCCCCAATCGACCTTGCCCCGCAAGGCGCCGCGCTCGATTTTCAGGGCCGTGATCCAGCCGACGGCGGGCGCGCCCATGCCTTGCGCCATGGCCGTATCGGTCGCGTGATTGAGGTCAATGGGAAGCTCGAGCCCATCGGCCTCGAAAGCGCGCATAATGGCTTCCGCATCCACGGTGTAGCTGCGTCCGTCCCGCGTTTTTATCTGTCCGATCTTGGGAAAGATCGTAATCCACTCGGGCGCCGATCCGTTCTTCGGGAGGGGCGCGTCGATGGCGAAAAGCGAGAGTTCTTCAGTCTTGCGAGAGCGCATGTCAGAGGCTTCCCTTTTTTTGTTTTTTCTTCCGCCAGCGCGCGCGATAGCGGTGAACGGTCCTCACGTGGCAGCCGACTTCGCGCGCGATGTTTCGGGCGCTCTCCCCACGGCTCAGCAGTTCTGAAATCCGTAGCTCCCGCGCAAGGCGCGGCATGGGGTCCATCGGGACCAGCATCTTTCCGCCGATCGGAAACAGCTCGCGCGCGATAAGGAGCGCGTTCTCGCGCCCAACCACGCGCACTAACCAATCCCCTCTTCCCGCGCGGATGGTTTCGGCACAGGGAAAGGTTACTTCCGTTCCGCCATAAGCGCGTGCGAGGGCGAGAGCGGCTTCGACGCCAGCGACATCCGCGACCTCCCGCAGGAAGTTCGGAAGCTCATGCAAGTATGGGGCATTCTCTCGCCGTGCTTCCTGGGAAAGCGGAACATCGAACGCGCCGCCGCGCGGGAAGACCTTGCGCGCGATGGCGAGCGCAGGACCAGGCCCCACCAGATCGACCAGCCATCCTCCATCCCCGGCACGAACGGCATATTCGCTGGGGAACTCGGCGCGCGTTCCACCTTTGACGCGCATGATGGCCGTCGCAACGTCTGCGCCCGCTACTTCGGCGATTTTCGCCAGCAATAGATTGCCCACGCGCAGCCCTTCTTGAAGAGAGCGCGCCGCCGTTATGGAGCCCCCGGCGGCGCGCTCAATACGCGAGCAAGCCGTCCTCGCGCGAGAAAACGCTACGCGGCGGCGTGACACGTGTCCGCCCTGACATTGTCAGGCGGGCCACAACTTCGCAGGAAGGGGGTCGCGCTCGCGCCGCTGACAGTTGTCAGGCAGTCCGCGCCAGAAGGGTGCGGCAACAGGATGCGCGCTCTTGCGGGCTCGTCAAGAGAGGTTGATGTCAGTTGACGGGCGTCAAGCTTTCGCCAACAGCCAACGATTACACTAGTCTAAGTCCGCCAAGGTTCCGCGCGCCGCCATCCTGTAGGGGGGCCGCTATTCCAAAGAGCAGGTTTGAGAGCTCCCTTTCTGGGATGAGAAGCTCCTTCGCAATATGAGCCAGCGTTATTCCTTCTGACCACAGTGCAGTCAGAATTTTTTTCCAGATTTGTGATGTCTCGCGCTCTATTCCGTTCGGCTCTTCGCTCCGCCCAATTTTGTTTAGCTGGATGTAGTTTCCTCGATAGCTCCAATCGGACAGTAGCCCATGTTTATGAAGGGCGTAGTTTAGGGCGGCGGCCGAGACACGCCAACGCTTCTTTCCCTCAAGGATGTCATTGAGTGACCTCACATACGGTAGGTGGGCGCACAAATCAGCTGGAGGCATTAAGAACGCGGAAGCAAAAGCATTTGCTTCATCCTCTGCATTTCTATGAATGGGGCCGCCATGTTTATGCATCACCAAGTGACCAAGTTCGTGGGCCGCGTCGAACCTGCTATGCTCCGCCGTTTTCAGAGTATTCAAAAATACGTATGGCCGTTCATTGCGCCAAAACGAATAAGCGTCGAGATGGCGCGTTTCCTCAACAAGCGAAAACACCCTGACGCCGTGCGCTTCTAGAACATTTATCATGTTTGCAATCGGCTTTTCTCCGATACCCCAGTGGGCGCGCAATGCAGCTGCCGCTTCGGTTGGGGTTCTGTTGATTACCTGCGGAAGAGAATGCGTCGGAAGCTCAAAGCGGTCATGAACCCAATCGTCAATCTCGAAGGCAAGCATGGCCGCAGCTAGCGCCGCATCACGAGCGCCAGCTGTCAACGATCTATGAGACCTAAAGCTCACCGCTCCCGGATTTGGAGCGTCTAGGATGGGGCGCTCAAAAAACGCTCTTCCATATCCGGACAGCGAGCAAACTTTGTCCAAAATATCGTCGCTGAGAATGCCAGTGCTCTCGAAACGATGCAGAGTTTTCCTGTCGACGCCGAGCATCTCGGCGAATCCAATCTTAGTCAGTCCAAGCCGCAGCCTGACCAACTCAACCCGGTCCGGATTAGGCATGACTATTTGCGTCTTACGGTGATGTCGATCACTTCGAACGCCGACTCAGATTTCTTGGCCGGTGAGATGGGCGCATCGGTGCCGTCCAGGAGAAAAATCCTCGTTGCGAAATTCGAGAAGAACTGGCCGTCGAAATCGATGGGCATCGATAGTTCAGCTTTGGGCGGCCGTTCATCGTCCAGGTGCATTCCTAGAATCCATGTCCGGTAACCGTCCACATCGATCGGGGCCCCCTTGTCGATCAGGCCGGGGATCCAGGCCGTTCGATTGCACAAAGACTTTTGTCGGCTGATCTCGCCTTTTGGGGAACGATTTGAAGGAGTGACCAATCGATCACCCGCCCCCTCATCAAAATTACAGGGAACAACTCGTATTCGTGTTCTTGGGTTTTTTATCGCGACCTGATTGTAGGAATTATCCAGCTCCCAATCCCGGTCGCGGCGAATGTAGAGCTCCCGCAGCTTTCTTCCGGCACGGGCATAGGCGACCATATTGCCAAAGCCGAGCGGATCATAAGGGGTGCAAAGGGCGCGCTCGGCTTCAGCATACAAGACAGCGGTCACAAGCCCCGCCTTGTCGAGCGCCATAGACGCAAGATGGGCGTCGACATCGAGGGGATTGGTAACGAGTTTCGGTTCCATAGCAATGCCCCAGTTTCTTGCATCAGATGATGCAGAAAAATGGGACATTCGTCAATGGCCATCACGGCATCTCGGCGCATCCTGGGGCGGTTTCTGACGATTCGGCATAACTGCTCGTCAGGCGCGGCGGCGCAAAATCCCGATATTATGGCACAAGCGAGACAAAGGGCCGTTTCTCATTAGAATCGACTCCACTCAGCGGAGCTTACGTGAGACAACTTCGGACATTGCCGAGTCGGAGGTTTCTATGGCGCGAACGAATTCCTACCTGTTTTGTCGATACCAGATTTTGATTGATGGTGTTCCGCTAACCGCAGATGGCGAGTGGGAGACGTTCGAAGAACTCGTTGGCAGGCCGATAGCCTATCGTAAGCGTGACCCGAAGCCGGACGATGCCGACACTTACATGCTCAAGACGCGTCAGAAAACCGTTGGTAAATATAGAATACATACTTGGGAAATAGCTCAAGATATAAAATACAGAGAGCGGAGCAGGTACCGCAAATCGGATGACGAAATAGTTAATGAGGTTGTTGCAACAGATGAAATGAAGCATACAAAATTCGTAGCTATCCCGAGGCTCGGTGTATTTGCTGTTAGCGACAATGTTAGTGAGCGATCTCTCGGCGCGCGTGCGGCCGTAAACAGGTTCAAGGCTATATTGGAAACGTCAGACGAAGAGTGCGATGTAATCATCAACTTCGCGGGCAGCCCGCAAGATGCGGCGAGAGCTTTGGAGACGTGGGAGCTCGACCAGTTCTCTTTCACAGTAAGACCCTTCAACCCTCACCCTATGAAGCTCGGCGAGACACTGAGCGAAATGATCAAGTCCGACAATATCGCATCAGTTAGGGGCCTAGCTCTGCCCAATGAGGGGCAGAAAATGCAGGACAGCAGCAAGGGTTTGATATCCGAGGCCCGTGGTTTAGCGGACGCCGGCTATGGCCAATACGGAGCCAAAGGAACGACGCCGGATGGGCTGAAGGCGAGCATCGCAAAACCTAAATTTTCACTCGATAAAACAAAGAATTCCGAAGCTCAGGCTAGAAATAGAGTCTTAAAGGTATATATTGACAAAGGAGAGGCTGAAGAGGACGAGGAGAGAGCGATCGTAAAAGCTCTAATAGACCTATATGAGCGACCAGAGGAATAGGCCAAGATTTTTAGAATCTTGGCTAGACGACATCAGAGATGATATCTCACGCTACGGTGCAAGGGCGCTTGTTCCGTGGACAGTTCTTGTTTGCCTTGCGTCCGGCTCATTGGTGACATGGGTGATCCCAGAAGAAGGTTTTTGGGATAAGCCAGAAATATCCATGGTGTTCTTTACCGCCATACTTACTTTGAACGGGCTTCTGCTCGCGTTATCTTGGAGTAGCTTCGGTAAAATTTACGAAATCGCAGCGCGCCCTCAATTGGCAAAATTTTTAAGGGCGAAGAAGCTTTTGCAACAATATATCTTTCACGTTGATTTTATTCATTATACGCAGGTTTTTGCTTTGGCGATGTCTTCAGTAGCGTTGGTTGCGTGCGTGGCAAAAGAGCCTCCACTTGCGGTCTCAATCGACTACATATCGCTGTTAACAATCCAGCGCGCGGCGATGGTCCTATGTGTGTCTAGCTCGATTTATGCACTACGATACGCGCTTGGGGCGGTGCGGATGATGCAAGATTTGGTTTGGCACGCTTCTGATCCAAAGTTCGCCGAAACGCCTGAACTAACAGTTCACAGCGGCGGCAACCAGCGATAGTCTTCTCGCGGAGATTGCGTTCATCTTCACCGTGCACGTTTCGCTAACTGGTTTTTTTCCGCCCCGGCGCTGACCCAGTTCGAACCCTGGTCCATAACGCGGGCGTTAAAGCACCATCAAACGCGCTGGGCACGTTTTTCCGGCCGGCAGGGCCCATGACAGCGGAAATCCGTCGCAACGCATCCATGGGCCATTTCTGAGGCTTTGCCTCTTCGGGTTGGGAGAGTCTGGAAAACGGCCCCCAAAACGCGCGAAGCCGGCGGCGCCCTGTCGGCGCGGCCGGCTTCATATCTTCCCGCCGTTTGGCGGGCCGTCAGTTGGGGACGGATGCTGCCCCATCAAGGGCCGCGTCGGCGGGGCAGGCGACGCCCAAAGAGAGCGGGAAGGGCTGGCGCCCGGCCACTTCGTCGCCAAGCTCGGCGGCGACGGCGTCAGCGAGGGCGGCGGCGCCCGGAACAGGGCGCATCTGGTCCCCGCTGGCCTCGGGTGTGGCGACGCCGATCAGCCGGCCATCCAGGTCCAGGACAAGCGCGACGGCGACAGGGTCCGCATTCGGGGTCAGCACGCGCACCCGCTCCCCGTGCATCGGTTGCAGCGCATCGCAACTGAAGAAGTGCGCGCCGATCAGGACGCCCCCGTGTTCCACATTGGAGGCGATCTCTCGAAAGTCCCTTACCGAGCAAATATGCGGAGGAACGTGGCCGCCTTCCCGCGCCTGAGCCAAAGCGATCTTGGCGAGCGCAAACGCTGTGGCTTCTTTCAGCCCCGGCGCCTCGGAGGCCTCGCTCGCCAGGACCTCGATAGAGCGGCCGAGCGCGGCGGCGCCGCGAAGCAGCTTGCCGGCCCCGTGCGCTCTTTCCGGGATGGCGTCCAGGGCGCCGAGCGCCTGGCCAAGGCGGCCGGCTTCGGAGAGCGCCTGTCCCGCGCCGGCCCCGTCTTCAGGGAGCGAGCCAGAAACCTCTTCAGCCAAAGCGGCGACGCGCCGGCCGATCGCCGCCGCGCCGGGCAAGAGAACGCCCGCGTCGGCGTGGGCGCGGGGAACCGCTTCCAACGCGTTGAGAATGGCGCCGAGGGCGCTGATATCGGAAATGGCATTCGAAAGAGCATGGGTCATTTGAGGCGCCTCAATTGGCAGGAAGGGAATGGAGAGCGCCGGCGCGACGCCGCGCCGGTTTGATGGTTGGAAGGCCCGCGCGGCGCGGCGCGCGGAGTCGCGGCGGCTTGCGCTTCTTCGGCGGCGCCAGGGCGACGCCGAGAAACTCGGCGCGGCGGATGCGCGCCTGAGCCCAGAAGAAGCAGAGACAGCGCTTGCGGGGCCAATCGTCCGCGCCCTTCGCCCGCATATAGGCGAAGAGCCGGTTGGCGCCGGCGACGATCGCCGCGCGGTCGTAGCTCCCGTCTTGTTTAAGGAGCGGCTTCATCGGCGCGCGGTCCTTAGCTCTTCCACCCTGGCGACGCCGAAGGCTTCCTCCGCATCCAAAATCCGGTCGGACAGCAGCCTTCCGAACATGCGCAGGCCGCGACTTGCGGCGTCTAGGTCGCACTCTTCCGAGGTGAAATCGACAACCGTCAGAAGCTCCGCCAGTTGCGCTGCCTCCCAAGCCATTCGCCGGGCCTCGACAGGGCTACGCTCTTCATTCTTCTTCATAGCCGCCCCCTCTCAGCGCAGATCCAGCGCGTCTCTACCGCGCATCAGTTTGTCCGCCGCTTCGCAGGCCAGACCGGAAAGAACGCCGCCGAATTCGCGAAGGGCGGCGCTGACCGGCTCCCGCTCTTCGTCGCCCGCTTTGGTCAGGTCGACCACGCGAAGCAGCTCCGGGAGGGCGGCGAGGCGCATCAGAAGAGCGTCAACGTCGTCGAGAAAGGCGAAGTCCTGGCCCGTGAGGTTGTGTCGCGCGGCACTCGCCGCGTGGTTGAATTCTTTACCTTCTTCCGCAATGGTTCCAGCGGGTCGCTTCGTCATGGGTTCTCTCAATCTCTTGGGGTTGCGATCCATGCGAGGCGGGCGGTTGCTGCCGCTCGTCTCGCGCTTTTCAAGCCGCGATGCACGGCCTGATCTCTTCAGCCGGAAATAAGCGCAGTCTTTGCGATTATCTCCGGGATTGGCGCGCGGCTTGCCGAGTCTTGGACCAGGTAAGCCCATTTGGTCCTCGCCGGCGGTTCATCTTGGTTGCTTCCATCGAAAGGAACCGTGTCAGCTCTGCGAGTGTCTGAAAGCCGAGGCCCATTAATTCGCCGGAGGGGTAACAGATGGCGAGGGTCCAGCTATTATTTAGAAGGTGTCCGTTTGGCGCTTTAGCGGGCTCACAATATGTGATTAGAAATGTTGCTCTGTGCACATCGTTGCAGCCGATCAATACGCGTTGCAGCTTGGCCTCGTAGCCAAATTTGCACGCCGTTCGCGTTCTCGGTTTCATCACGATCCTCATGCCGCCTTCGAGTTCTTACGCGCAACCATTTTGCGGAGGCCGGTGATCGCCTTGCCCGCCGCTTCAGCGGGGAGGAACCGCAGCGCCGAAATTTGAAAGCTGCGTTCGAGCCAGGCATTGAGCGCCTTTTCATCTCCGTCCGAGGCCCACTGCGCCCAAAGCTTGCGGATCAAGGCCACCTGTCGCGAAGTCGCCATACCACGGCGCAGGCCGAAGCTGCGTTGCGGCGTGAGCGGGAAACCCTGGCGCTTCGCTTCCGCGACAAGGGCGTCCAGCCCATATTCGGTCAGGTCCTTCGCGCTGTCGACGCCTGCCGTCCGGCGCAACAGATGGCGGTAGGTTTCTTCGTCGCCGAGATGCTTCTTGATCGCCTGGACAAGGCGCATTTGCTTCGTCGTCAACATGGTTCCTTCTCCTACTCACGGGCTTCCAAGGTCACGGCCGCGAGATTGGCCCAGGCCCGCTGGATGTGTTCGAAGCCGATTTCCTGATCCTCGTTTGCGGCGAAGAGGGCAGCCCTTTCATAGGCCCGCGCGATGCGCCGCAATCCCGTAGCTTGGCTGGCATATTTGCGAAGGAATTGTCGCGTTTCCTTGCAACCGTTGCCCCACGCTGAAAGCAGAGCGTCGACATCGTTCGGCTTCGCCGCCCCGATCCGCAGCGGAGCAAAGACGCGCCCTTCCAGTTGCGGAAGCCGAGCGATCTTGTCGGCGAGGTCCGAATGGCCGGCGAAAACGACGCCGATTTTCGCCCGATCGTGCAAGGTGCGGATCGCTTCGAAGCCGTTGTCGCTAAGGTGTTGCGCTTCGTCGCAGATCAAGAGGCCGTGGGTGCGCGTCAAGCGCGCGACGATTTCCCGGCGTAGTTCATCCGGTCGCCTTGGCAGATTTGAGATGCCCAGAGCGAACGCGACTTCAACAAAGGTCGCATAGACGCTCTTCGTATCGCGGGAGAACTCGCATCGCCAGACGGACGGCTGGGTTTGTGTGAAGTGTTCCGCGGCCATTGTCTTGCCAATGCCGGAAGCAGCGGCGACGTAAGTGATATATCCGCCGGCCTTGGCGAGGTGGAGGGCGTTGAGGATTGCCTTGGTTGTCGGCGGCTCCGGCGTAAATACGCGAATGCGTTCCAGCAAGGCTGTGACGCTCGCAACGCTATCGGAGGTCGCAAGCCATGCACTGAGTTTGCGAGCGACTTCTTCAGTGTCTCCCTTGTAGCTGTTGCTCAGGAATTGAGAAATGGTTGCCGAGCTAACGCCGATTTGTCTCGCCGCCTCAGCCTGCGACAGGCCGCGCTCTCGCAACGCATCGCGGGCTTTGAGGATGACGGCTTGATGATCCGTTGTCGTTGAGTTAGCGTCATTATTGTCCATAGCGATCTTCCATCGTCAGTGGCAAAGCGGGGCTGGGCGAAGGCGATCGTCCGGCCCCTTCGTTATCCGCCAAACCCATAGCGGCGAACTTTCTCCAGGCCTGCGAGTGTGGCGGCGATGTCCTTCTCAAGGTCGACGGAGGAAGCGGGTTTCGGCGTCTGCTTGAAGACAGGCGCGATGATGGGCGTATCCGGCGGCGGCGAGGGCGACAGCGGAGCGGGAAGCGCAGCCGACATTTCGAGCGCGTCCATAAGATTGCGCGCTTTTGCGGCTTCCTTCGTTGCCCGCGCGACAGCCCGTTTCTGACGGATATGCTCGCGCGCTTGGTCAACGTTGTTGAAGCCGCGTTTTTCGATTAGCGGAACGGCTTCATCGATCACGCGTTCGTCGATCGTCTCGGCGAGGATTGGCGCATTAAGGTCGTCGGGATTGAACCGAATGACGATTTTTTTGCCGGCATATTCGCGAAGCTTTTCCGATTGGAAGCGGTTTTGATAGGGGCGCTTGCCGAGAAAAACCTCACCGGACGGCGATACGGTTTGCTTCGACGCGATAGAGAAGAAGTATCGGCGCTGGATTTCCGTGAGCTTGCGGACCGCGACGCCTTGCAACCCGGCCTCGAAGGTCTCCTTATGCGATTTATTGAAAGCGACCTTGCTGCGGCGATCGATGCGCGTGTTGTAGGCTTCGACGGCTTCGGCGAGCACGGCTCGAAAAGCCTCTATGTCAACCGCGCACTCGCCGTAATTGGCGGGCTTGTGGACGGGCGAGCGTCCGCAATAAGCCCCTGCGAGACGAGGGTGCTTCTCTGACCGCTCTTTGAGTTCGGCAAATCCTCTTTCAATAAGCTTCGAACGGCCGTTGTAAGGGAGCGTGAAGCGCACCTCACAACCAACACGTGGCAGAATTCCGGGGATGTCTTCTGCACTTTCGGAGAACCTGAAGCGGTTCTTGGCGCCCGCTGTGAGCCCTTTGTTTGCGGCGGCGCGTGTGTTGTCGAAGGTGATAGACCGGGCGACTCCGAAGGACGAAAAGGCTTTGACGATCACGCGGCGATAGGACGCCGAGCTTTCCGTCTCCGCAACCTCCCAGCCGAGAATGAAATTGCTCGCGCTGTCCTGGAGCATGGTGACGGTTGGACGAAAGATGCGCTCTCCGTCGCGGACCATTACATCGTGCCTACGGGCGTCCATATTCCAGTTGTCCGGTGATTTCATCCCGGACCGGTCGCGCTCGGCGTGAATAAGCGCATCGCTTACGGCCTTGTCGCCCTCCCGCAGTTGCTTTCGGACGAGCGACGGGAGGTCATTGAAGCGCCGCAGTAGCGTCTTGAGAGAGGGCGCTTGGCCCCAGCCATTGTGCTTGGCGGCGGCGAGGGTGCGTTCATAGACGGCTTGCGCCTGGGGCTGTTCTACCCGCCCGTAGTCGCTGAAGAAGTAGCGGACGATTTCCGGGTTGATTTCGCCCTTAGGCCGGCCCTTGTAGTCTTTGACGAGCGCAGAGAGCCAATCATTCTCGGGAAGGCCATCTATGGCTTTCAGGGCATTCCTGACCGTCGCGGGCGTGATGCCGAAGGCGGTTGCAGCCGCGCGCCGCGCCACCGATTTGGGGGCTCCCGCTTTAATCTCGGCATAGTAGCGGAGGACCATCGCATGGCGCCGGGCCGCATCTTCCTTGACCGATTTTGGAGCCGCGAGGTAGCGACGGTGAAGGGAGAGCGACTCGTCTTCGCCTTCCGCCTTTGCTGCCAGTGCGACGGTCCTGAGGGCGGGCGGCAACGTGTCTACTTCGAAAAGCAGTCCCTTTTGCCCTCCGGCGACCGTCCCTTCAATCGCCTTCGCGCCTTCTTTTTGAAGCCGCGCCCTAAGCGTCGATTTGTGACTCGGGAAATTGGCTCCCCGCGCTATTTCGGCTAGTTCTGAGAGGCTAATGGCCTTCATATCTGCGAGCCTCGCTCGCGGAGATATTCGGCGATTTCTTCACGCACTTGCCGCGCTTTAGGCCCCTCCCAAGAGCCAAAGCAGGCGGCTCTCACATTTTGATGGCGAAGGCCCCTGGATCGGCACCAACCGGTCAAACTCTCCCCGACGCGCACGAAGCCGGCCCGCACTTCATTGTAGAATTGCGGTCCGGGCTGGGGCGTGATACGCATTTTCGTTGAAGGCATATGCCAACGGTATAACGCAACCACGGTGATGTCAACGTGAATGAGTTGAAATCGATCGACGCGGGAGAGGTTCTCGACAGGCTTATGGCTGTTGTCGGGGCGGAAAACGATAATCAACTGTCCGCCAAGACTGGGGTTGCTCAAACAACGATTTCTACCTGGCGGAAACGTGGGAAAGTGCCTTATGAGATGTGTGCAGACGTTTCGCAGAAATATAATATTTCGGTGGATTATCTACTGTTTGGATCGATACCTAGCACTCCGCTTCAATATGTCGAGATTGCTCCCATCGTCCCCGACCTTTTTATAATTTGCTGGGGTCGTGCAGAAAGAATAGTCCGGCTTAGGAAGTCGCTCGATACCCGAGAAGTCTGCGTTCTCCTCTATAATCACATCGTCGAAAGCGCCCTTAAATCGAAGAAAGGCAAGGAGATTACAATCGAGCAATTGGTTTTTGCAGAGGAACTAATGGAGGAAATCCACGATGCAGATTATTACGCATCGATTGGAAAGGTTATCGAAGATCGTTTAAGAGCGCTGCCAGACGGTTTCTTTGGGGATTTGATCCGCCAGAAATAGCGAAAATGCGTGTGCCTTGACGCCGCACACCGCACACCTTTAAATGCCGCAAGATCCGCTAAGTCGCTGTTTTCACTACGGCCAGATTCTCGGCAGGTGTGCGGTCTTAGCCCTCCCACGCCCCACACCCCCTCACCTTTTTGGGCAGAGGCCAACACCGTAAGGGGTTGTTTTTCCTACCTTTGCTTTATGGGGAGGTGTGGGGTTTTTCGTGAACACTGCCTAAATTTGGAAAAACCATTTGTCTGCCACCCATCACAACTCATTGTTTTTGCTCGCGCGCAAAATCAGCCCGTGAAAAACCTTTTGTCCGCCTTCAACCGAGAGAACATCTTGTTGCTTGATAACGGCCTTGCCCCTCACCCCAACCCTCTCCCCGCGCGCGGGGAGAGGGGGCAGGGCGCCGCCTTCAACGACGCTCTCGATGAAGGCCGCAATGTGCTCCCACTCCCGCTTGCGGGGGAGGGTTGGGGAGGGGGCCGCCCGTCTATTCGTGCGGCGCTTGCCTCGATTGCATTGCTCCTCGCGACGCCGGCCCTCGCCGACGAAGCCTTCGTCACGACCCAGGGCGCCGACGCGCTCGACATTATCGACGTCGCGACCATGAAGCCGCTGGCGCATCTCCCTATCGGCGGAAAGCCGGCGGGCGTCGCGGTGAGTCTCGACGGCGCGCGGGCTTACGTGACGAGCCCAGAGGGCAAGTTCCTCACAGTGGTCGATGCAAAATCCCGCAAGGCGGCGCGTCGGATCGACGTGCAGGGGGGCCCCCTCGGCGTCGCCGTCGCGCCGGACGGCAAGCATGTTTATGTCGCCGATCTCTACGGCCGCCGCCTCATTGAGATCGACCCCGATAAAGGCGAGACGCGCAGCGTCGGCGTCGGCGCCATGGCGTCTGGAGTCGCGGTGACGCCCGACGGCAAGACCATCCTCGTCGCCGACCGAGACGACAACTGCGTTTCGATCATTGACGCGGCGAGCTTTCAGCGCGTCGCCATCATCCCCGTGGGCAAGCATCCCTTCGGCGTCACGATCGACGCCGCCGGCGCCCGCGCCTATACGGCCGATGTCGAGTCCGACAGCGTGAGCGTGATCGACATCGCGGCCCGCAAGGTCGTGGGGACGCTGAAGACCGAAAGCCGGCCTTACACCGTGGCGCTTGCAGGCGGTCGCATCTTCGTCGCGAACCAGCACGACGACAGCGTCAGCGTTTTCGAAGCGGCGACGCTCGCGCCGGGCGGGACGATCAAGGTGGGCGAATATCCGGAAGGCATCGCCGCGAGCCACGACGGCGCGCGGGTTTACGTCGCGAATTGGTTCTCGAACGAGCTTTGGGCGATCGACGCGAAGACCCTGCAGGTCGTCGGGAAGGCCGAAACGGCGGATGGGCCGCGCGCCTTCGGCGCCTTCGTGAGAAAGGTCACGCCCTCTCCCTGATATACGGCGCGACGTGTTCCGGGCGCAGACCGATGCCCATGACGCGGGCCGGGATCTGCCGCAGGAACGGGACGGCGTCGAGCGCGCGCAAGGCCAGCGGCGGCTCAAAGGGCTTGCTCGGATCGAGCGCGCTTGTGACGACCCGATTCTGGATCGCGAGCTGAATGCGTTGGGTGGCCTTGGCGGGAAATTCCCGCCGCGCCTGAACGGCGGCGACATCGCTGTCCTGCAGCGTCCCCGCAGCCAGCTTGGCGCCGAGCAGATTGGCGGTCGCGACGGCGTCCTGCACAGCGAGATTTACGCCGACGCCGCCGACCGGCGACATGGCGTGCGCCGCGTCGCCGATGCAGAGCAATCCCGGCAGGCTCCATTTCGCCAGCCGGTTCACCTGAACGGTCAGGAGGTTGATCTTGTCCCATCCGTCGAGTAGGCCGGCCCGGTCGCCGAGATAGGGCAGGGCGTCGACGAGCGCGGCGCGAAACGCCTCGAGGCCCCGAGCGCGTATGGCGTCCGCGCCTCCCTTGGGGATCACCCAGCCGCATTGCCAATAGTCGCCGCGGTCGATCATCACGATCATGCGGCCGGGCGCCATGCGTCCGAAGCTCTGGTCGGGATCGCTTTCCTTGCGCGGCATCTTGAACCAGAAGACGTCCATTGGCGCGCCGTAATCCTCGGGCGCGAGATGGGCCACGGCGCGCAGCGTCGAGCCTCTGCCGTCCGCCGCGACGACGAGATCTGCGCGGATTTCGACCGGCCCTTCCGGGGACGTGGCCATGACGCCCACGACGCGCTCGCCCTCCCAGATAAGCTGGTCGCCGGCGGTGCGCATCATCAGTCGGAAATTCGGCAGCTTCTGCGCCTCGCAGGCGATGAAATTGAGAAAGTCCCATTGCGGCATCAGCGCGATGAAATTGCAGGGCTTCGGCAGGCCGCTGAAATCCCCGAAAGCGTAGGTGCGGTCGCCAATGCTCACGCCGATCCGATAGGCCTTCTGGTGCGGGAGGCGCAGAAATTCATCGAGGAGCCCGAGCTCCTGCATAATTCTGAGAGTCGAGGGATGGATCGTGTCGCCGCGGAAATCTCGCAGGAAATCGGCGTGCTTTTCCAGCACGATGACGTCCGCCCCCGCGCGGGCGAGGAGGAACCCCGCCATCATGCCCGCCGGGCCGCCGCCCACGACGCAGCATTGGCAAGTGGCGCGGAGCGTTTCAGCCATTGGGCAAGCCTTTCATCCTCAATAATTTGTCGAACGATGCCGGGAGACGGCCCGCGCGGCCTTAGAATCGCTGGACACCGGCCCCCGCCGACGCCATAAGGGGCGCAATCCGACTACACGCTGGAGCCAGCATGTCCATCATTACCCGATTCTTCACCTGGTGGAACAAAGCGACCCTCTCGACGGGCCTTTGGACGATCCTCTACGGAGAGCGCGTGGGGACGGACGAATTCGGCAACGTCTATTATCGCCGTCGCGGCGGCAAGAAGGACAAGGCGCTGGGCATCGAGCGCCGCTGGGTGATCTTCAACGGCTATTGCGAGGGGTCCGCGATCCCGCAGGGCTGGTATGGCTGGCTGCATCATACGGTGGACACGCCGCCGACGAAGGAAAACTACGTCCGCAAGGAATGGGAGCTGCCGCATCAGCCGAACATGACCGGCACGCCGCTCGCCTATCGCCCGCCGGGCTCGCAGCTCTCGACCGGCGAACGCACGCCGACGGGCGGCGACTATGTCGCGTGGCGGCCGGAGGGCTGATCAGGCCCTCTCCACGGAAACGCCTTTCTTGTCTGTTTATGTTGCTCCAGCGTTTTCCTCTGGCCGCCTCAAGCGGCGCGGTGACCCCATGATCTCATCTCTTCGTTACGGCCTGGCGCTGGGCGCTTTCGCGGCGGCTCTCCTTGGCGTGGCCGCCGCCGAGCCGATCCGCCATCCGACGGCCGTCTTCGCCGGTCTCGACAAGACGACCGGCCGCATCATCAATTTCGACGTCGCCATCGACGAGACCGTGCAGTTCGGCTCGCTGAACGTGACGCCGCGCGTCTGCAACACCCGCCCACAGACCGAGGCCCCGCAGACCACCAGCTTCGTCGAAGTTGACGAACTCGTCGCAAAGCAGGAACGCCAGGCCAAGCTCGAGCTGAAGGAAGCAAAGACCGACGCCAAGCCGGATCTGAAGCAGGAAGCCAAGCGTATCTTCTCGGGCTGGATGTTCGCCGCGAGCCCCGGCCTCCATGGCGTCGAGCACCCCGTCTATGACGTGTGGCTGGTCGATTGTAAGGGCGGCAAGGAGAACGCCCCGGCGCCGGTCGCCGCCTCCGAAACGCCAGCGGCCCCCGCCGACGGCTCGGCTGCGCCCGCGCCCGAGTCGGGCAAGAAGAAGAAGTCGCGCAAGGTCGAGCCCAAGGCCCCTGCGCCTGTCGAGAATGCGCCGATTGGCCCGGCAGACGCGGCGCCGCCCCAGCCAGCTCTGGACGCCGCCCCCGCGCCGGACGCCGGTGCGGTCGGAGAGGCGCCGGCGCAACCTGCGCCTGCGAAGAAAAAGAAGAAAAAGCCGGCCGCGAACGCCCCTGCTGCAACGCCGGTCGAACCGCCGGCGGGCGGCGGTCTGCTGCCGTTCTGAGGCGTCCGCTCGCGGTTTGCGGCGCGAGCGGTCAATCCTCCAGGGCGGCGAGCGCCTGTCGGCCGGAGACCTTCTCCTCCGGCTTCCAGACGTCGAACTTCGCCACGACGCAGAGCGCTTCCTCCAGCGCCCGGTGATAGGCCTCGCGGGAAATCTCGATCGCGCCGAGCGAAGCGAGATGCGAGGTCATGAACTGGGTGTCGAGGAGCTGGAAGCCGCCGGCGCGTAGCCGGGCGACAAGGTGGGTGAGCGCGACTTTCGAAGCGTCGCGCTCGCGGTGAAACATGCTCTCTCCGAAAAAGGCCCCGCGCAGCGCTACGCCATAGAGGCCGCCGACGAGCTGACCCTCGCGCCAGCACTCGACCGTATGCGCGAAGCCCATGTCGAACAGCTCGCGGTAGAGACGGCGGATCTCGCAATTGATCCAGGTCTTTTCCCGGTCCGGCGCCGGGGCGGCGCAGGCGTCGATCACTGCGTCGAAGTCCCGGTCGACGACGACCTCGAAGCGGTCGGAACGCACGGTCTTGGCCAGCGAACGCGAGACGATGAATGTGTCGAGCGGAAATATTGCGCGCTTTTCCGGGTCGACCCAGAAGAGCTGATCGTCCTCGGCGCTTTCCGCCATGGGAAAGAGGCCGATGGAATAAGCGCGCAGCAGGAGCTGCGGGGTGATGGCGTAGGGCGCGCCCGGCTTGGACATGAATTCAGGATAGCGCCGATTTCAATAAAAAGCAGCGGGATCAGGCCGACTCCGGGGCCGAATGCGGCCCATATCAGGCGCCCAGCCAGGCTAGCGCCAAAATGGGCCGAGAGGTTCGACTGCGTCAGTCGGCCATCTTGCCTGCAATCCGATCTGGCTGGGTCAGCGCCTGCGCCCAGAAGGCGGCCTCGGATTCGGCAGCCGCGTTGGGGCACCGGAACTCATCGTGACCCCGGCTGCGGAAATGCTCTGCAGCGGATTTTAACGAGAAGGCGGCGGGGGCCGACGCGCCTATTGCACGCGCCTGAAAGTAAAAGGCTACACTCTAAACGATAAGGGCGGCTCGAATTGCTTCGAGCCGCCCTTGAATGCCGACAAATCTGAGTGTGGCTTCTCAGAAGCCCGGCTCGATGCCCCCGGTCGCGAGGAAGTGCTCGAGCCAGTGGATGTCATAGACGCCGTTCTGCACGTCGGAATTGCGCACGAGCGTGCGAAACAGGGGCAGCGTGTGTCGATGCCGTCGACGATGAACTCGTCGAGGGAGCGGCGCAGGCGCATCAGCGCCTCGGTGCGATTGCGGCCGTGAACGATCAGCTTGCCGATGAGCGAGTCGTAGTTCGGCGGGATCGCGTAGCCCTGATAGACCGCTGAGTCGACCCGCACGCCGACGCCGCCCGGCGGGTGGTAATAGGCGATACGGCCCGGCGAGGGACGGAAGGTCGCGGATGCTCCGCGTTCACGCGGCACTCGATCGCGTGGCCGTAGAACTGAATGTCTTCCTGCTTCATCGACAGCGGCGAACCCGCGGCGACGCGGATCTGCTCGCAGACGAGATCGACGCCGGTGATCATCTCCGTGACGGGATGCTCGACCTGGATGCGCGTGTTCATCTCGATGAAGTAGAACTCGCCATTCTCGTAGAGGAACTCGACCGTGCCTGCGCCGGCATATTGCAGCTCGCGCATCGCCTTGGCGCAGGTCTCGCCGATCTCGGCGCGCTGAGCGTCGTTGAGGGCGGGCGACGGGCTTTCCTCGAAGACCTTCTGGTGGCGGCGCTGCAAGCGAGCAGTCGCGCTCGCCGAGATGGATCGCTTCGCCCTTGCCGTCGCCGAAACACCTGATCTCGATATGGCGCGGCTTCTGCAGATATTTCTCGATATAGACCGTGTCGTCGCCGAAGGCCGCTTTGGCTTCCGTGCGCGCCGTGGCCATGGCGACGCCGAGGTCATGCGCGTCGCGCGCGACCTTCATGCCGCGCCCCCCGCCGCCGGAAGCGGCCTTCACCAACACGGGAAAGCCGATCTTCTGCGCGACCTTCAGCGCTTCCTTCTCGCTGAGCACCGGACCGTCTGAGCCCGGGACGCAGGGGATGCCGAGGCGTTTGGCGGTCGCCTTCGCCTCGATCTTGTCGCCCATGATCCGGATGTGCTCGGATTTGGGACCGATGAAGGTGATGTTGTGCTCTTCGAGAATTTCCGCGAAGCGCGCGTTCTCCGAGAGAAAGCCGTAGCCGGATGCACGGCGTCGGCGCCCGTGATCTCGCAGGCCGAGAGCAGGGACGGAATGTTGAGGTAACTGTCGCGCGCCGGCGGCGGGCCGATGCAGACGCTCGTCGGCGAGCTTGACATGCATGGCGTCGGCGTCGGCCGTCGAATGGACGGCGACCGTCGCGATGCCGAGCTCTTTCGCCGCGCGGAGATGCGGAGCGCGATTTCGCCGCGGTTGGCGATCAGGATTTTATCGAACATTCGCGAACCTTATTCGATCACGAGGAGCGGTTCGCCATATTCGACCGGCTGTCCGTCTTCGACAATGATGGCCGTCACCACGCCGGATTTCGGCGCGACGATGTCGTTGAACGTCTTCATCGCCTCGATCAGCAGCAGCTTGTCGCCGGCCGAAACGCGCGTGCCGATCTCGATGAAGGGCTTGGCGTCGGGATTGGGGCGCAGATAGGCGGTGCCGACCATGGGCGACTTCACCGCGCCGGGATGGTCCGCGTAAGACTCCTCGACGACCGGCGCAGGGGCCGGCTTGGGAGCTGCGGCAGGCGCCGGGGCGGCGGGCGCGGCGGCGACAGGGGCCGGCGCAGGCGCATAGGCGTGGGCGGCGGGCGGCGCCGCGATCGTCACGGTAGCGGGAACGGAAACCGGCGCCGGGGTGCGGGCGGCGCGAATGCGCAGATCGCCCTTCTCCACCTCGAATTCCGTCAGGTCGCTCTCGGCGACCAACTCCGCGATGGTGCGCAGGAGCGCCGGGTCGATCATCGGGGCCGGCGCGGCGGGCGCGGGCCGGGCAGCGGCGGGAGCGGCGGCCGGTTTGCGGCCGCGCGCGGCTTTCGAAGGCGTTTGAGCTTTGCGCGCCATGTTTCCCAGGTCTTTCTCAGATGTTTTCTAGAACGGCCTCGAGGGCCAGGTAATATGAAAGTGGGCCGAAGCCCAGGATCACGCCCCGCGCCGCCGGGGAGATGTAGGAGTGGTGACGGAAACTCTCCCGCGCATGAACGTTGGAGAGATGCACCTCGATCAGTTCGGCCTTGGCGCCCTTGATCGCGTCATGGATGGCGATCGACGTATGCGTGTAGGCGCCGGCGTTGAGGATGACCGGCGCGCCCGCTTCTCCCGCCTCCTGAATCCAGGTGACGAGATCGCCCTCATTGTTCGACTGTCGGAAGACCAGCGAAACGCCACGCGCTTTGCAGCGCTCTTCGAGTGTCGCGCGGATGTCGTCGAGGGTCGCGGTCCCGTAGACAGTCGGCTCCCGCTTGCCGAGGAGGTTCAAATTCGGACCGTTGAGCACGTATACGACAGGCATTGCGGTCCCGAACGATCAAATATCCCCAAAGCGCGACGCGCGTTCTCTCTTAGCCTCATTGCAGCCGCAAAGGAAGCCCGTCCGCATGACTGCGCGCTCCGCGAAGTCACACGGAGCGCGCAGCCAAACCGTCGATTGAACGGGTCTTTTGCAAGCCGCTCAGCAACTCGCCTTGCCGCATTTGTGCATGTTGTCGATCTTCGCCTTGAGCTGGGCGTAGGGCAGGCCGCCGACAATCGCTTCCTTGCCGATGACCCAGGACGGCGTGCCGTCGAACTTCAACTGCTCGGCAAGCGTCGCGACTTCTTTCAGCGCGGCCTGCGTCTCGGGGCTGTTGGCGTCCTTCTCGAGACGATCCATGTCGGCCCCGACTTCCTTCGCTGCGGCGAGGGCCTGCGCCTTGCCGATATGGCCGCGCGTCGAGAGGAGCTTCTTGTGGAACTCCCAGAATTTGGCGGGCGAAAGCTGCATGCGCGCGGCGGTCGCGACATGCGCGGTTTCAACGGAGTCGGCGCCGAGAATCGGGAAATCCTTGAGCACGACCCGCAGCTTGGGGTCGCCCTCGATCAACTTGGAGACGGAGGCGAGCGACTGTTTGCAGTAGCCGCAATTGTAGTCGAAGAATTCGACCAGCGTGACGTCGCCGTCCGGATTGCCCACGACGGCCTGGTTCGCGGAGTGGACGATCTTGTCGCCATTCTCGTTCACGGCCTTTTCGCGGGACGCGAGCTCCGCGGCTTCCTCGCGCTTCTTGAGTTCGTCGATCGCTTCGCGGATCACTTCGGGATTGGTGATCAGATAGTCGTGGATGATCTTCTGAATGCCGGCCTTCTGCTGATCGGTGAAGGCGTCGGCGGCCTGCGACGGCGTCACGGCGACGGCCGCGCCGCAGAGAGCGCCCGCGAGCGCAAGGGCGCGCCACGAGACGAGGGCGGCCAGGGACATGGAGCGGCGCATCTTTTTCTCCTTAACGCGGGGAAGGCTTTTTGCTGACGGGCTTTTATCAGACGCGCGCGGCCGTGTCATTGATAGCCGCGCGCGGTGCGATAAGGCGTTGACGGCCGATCAATATTGTATGCCGCTGCCGCCATAGGAGCCGCCGGGGCCTGCATTCCGCACGCCGTCATTCACCAGCACCGAGCCGAGGCCGTAATTGAAGCGCGCCTCGCCCAAAGTGCGGAAGCTCAGGGTCACCATCACGGACTGGTTGCGCGCGGGCAGACCCGTATAGGACTGCGGCTGATAGATCTGCGAATAATTGATCGACAGCGTCGTGCATTCGTCGTGATAGCCGACGCCCGCGCCGAGCGCCGCGACGGAGAAGAGCGGCGCCGTGCCGATCAGGTTGATGCCGGTGAAATTGGTGTAGAGCGCCGGCTGCTGGGTGAGGCCGTTATAGAGGTAACGGCTCATGTCGAAAGTGACCGTGCCGTTGAGGAAGTAGTTCTTCGTGATGTCATAGCGGCCGGTGGCCGAGAGGCCCTGGCGGCGCACGTCGAAGCCGATCGCCGGCTGCGACGCGTAATTGGCGTATTGCAGCTGCAGAGTGACCGGATCGAAGTTGAAGGTCGAGAAGAGGTCGATGCGCCTCGCGTTCAAGTCCGTCTTGTCGAAGCGCCCCTTGGCGACGAAGCTGACAAAGGCGTTCGGCGCAAAGGCGAAGCGGCCGACAATGTCGGAGACGCGCGAGTTGAGGCCGGAATTCAGGCCCACATTCGCGGCGTCGGCCTGCGCGTAGGAGTTTGCGCCGGCGACCTGCGACGACTGGCCCAGCATGGCGTTGATAAAGCCGCCATTGGCCAGCGAAAGCGTCGCCTGCCCCCCGTAATTCAAGCGCGTGCCCGTCTCGAAGCGGTCGTAGCCCGAGAACTTGCTCCATTCGAACAGCGTCGAGTCGTCGAAGACGAGGCTCTGCGCGTCCATATTGACGAGCGAGGGGATCGAGGTCTGGTTCGGACGCGCGACCAGCTGCGCGATCGGTTCGAAGACGATGTTCCCGATCGGGCTGCGCGCCAGGATCGGATAGCGCCATTCGGCGCCGAAGCCGGGGGTCGCCTGGCCGCGGAAACGCTGATCCTGGCCGTTGAAAAACAGACCCTGATTCGCGTTCGGGATCGGCTGCCAGAAATTGTTGTAGGCGGGATAGACGCCCTCGCGATCGTAATCGAGATAGCTGCCGACGAAGCGCGCGAAGGCGAAGGCCGTCCAGACGCCGCCGACAGGGTCGATGACCTTGCGCTTCCAGTTGCCGCTCAGCGTCGCGTGCTCGTAAGCGCCGCCGACGCCGCGCAGCAGGCATTGGCTGCGATTCGGATCCGCGTTGGGCGCGTAAACCTGGCAAACGTTATAGAGGCCATAGAGGCGGTCGAGCGTGCGCGGATTGATCGACTCGTAATTGGCGATATCGGCCGACGTGCTGGTGACGTTGGCGTCGATCTCGATCTGGCCGCCAATCCCGCCGGTCTTTTTGGGATCGACGTCGAAGACGCGGTTGTAGTCCCCGACCGGATGAACGACCGGCTGCTGGGCCTGGATATCGTTGGGCGAAAGGCCCTGGAAGTAGTAGCCGCGCAGGTCGAACCAGCTGCGCGGACCCTGGCCGGTCAGATAGATCGTCGAGGACGACTCGCGGAAGAAGTAGTTCTGCAGGAGGTAGTTGTACTGCTTGTAGTCCTGCAGGAAGTAGCGATCCGACAGGGCGGTGATGTCCCAGCCGAATTTCCAGCGATCATTGAGCGCGAATTCGCCCAAGGACTGGATGGCGCCGCGCCACTCGCGATCGCGCGCGCCGAGCGGCGGCGGCGCGAAGGCGCCCGGATTGCCGACATGCGTGCCTTCGGCGCGGATCGAGAAGCCGCCATTCTCGAAGCGCTTGCGGAATTCGGCCGTCAGGAACGGGCCCTGGCTCGTGAAGATGGTGGGCGTGACCGTGAGGTCGGAATTCGGCGAAATGGCCCAGAAATAGGGTACGCCGAAGCCGGCGCCGAGCTGCGAGCGATAGGTGAAGACGGGCGTGAGGAAGCCGGACTTGCGCTTCACCGTCGGGTCGGCGGACGACCAGAAGGGAACATAGGCGATCGGCGTTCCGAGGAGTTCGAAAGTCGCATCCTCATAATAGATCATCTTCTCCACGTTATCGTGGATGATCCGCTTCGCCTTCACCACCCAGGTGCGCGGTTTGCTCGGGTCGTCCTTGCAGGCCTCGCAGGCCGTATAGGCGCCCATGTCGAATGTCGTCTCGTCGCCGGCGCGTTCGGCGCGGGCGGCGCTCATATGGGTGTTCTGCGGCGTGTCGACCTGCAGGCTCTCGATGAAGCCGGCCTTGAAGTCGTCGGTCAGATCGAAGCGCTCGGCGCGCGCGATCGTGCCGTCCGTCTCGGTCAGCTTCGCGTGGCCTTCGGCGAAAACGCGCGACGTGTTGCGGTCATAGACGACACGATCAGCCTCCAGCAGGCGACCCTTGTAGAGGATCTGCACCTGGCCGCGGGCCGTGACGGTGTTCTTCTTGTCGTCATAGACCATCTCCTTGGCCTCGACGACCATGCGCTCGCCGGCGCCCGAAGGGGCGGCGGCGCGAGCCGGCGTCGCGGCGAGCAGCAGCGTTCCGCCCGAGAAGGCGGCGACCGTTGAGAGGAGAGCCGAGAGACTGCGGAGGCGGCGACGCATCAACCGTCCTCCGAGTAAAGCAGAGTAAGCGTGCCCAACATGCTCCCGACAAGCGCAGGCGACCAAGCGGCTACGAGGGGGGAAATCATTCCTGCGCCGCCGAGATCTGAGAGGACTTTGGTAACTATGTAAAGCACGAAGCCTGCCACGACGCCACCGGAAAGGGTTTTGGCGACGCCGCCAAATCGAAAGAACCTTAATGAAAAACTAGCCGCCACGAGAACCATGGCGACGAGAAGTAGCGGACGCGCCAGAAGAGTCTGGAATTGCAACCTGTAGCCGGTGGCGTCGAGGCCCGCCTCGGCCGTGCGGGCGGTGATGGCCGGCAGACGCCAGAAGGGCGTGCCTTCGGGGGGCGTCGTCGCCGCGGCGGCCTGATCAGGGGTGAGATCGGTCGCGAGCATATAGGAGGTCACCTGACGCGCAGGTTCGCCGGGGGCGCTGACCGTTGCGTCCTTCAACACCCAGACGCCGGGCTCGAGATGCGCCTTGGCCGCCTCGACGCGCTCCACGAAGCCGCCGTCGGCGGAATAGATATTGACGCTCACGCCCGTCAGGTCGACGCCGGCGTTCGCGGTCTCCAGAGCGTGTATGACGGCGAGCCCGTCGACACCGTGCTGGCGCAGCCAGACGCCATGGTCGATTCGAATGCTGCCCGGGCGCCCGAAAATCTCGAGCTCCATTTGCTCGGAGCGCTGCTTCATCTCGGCGGAGAGCGGATTGTAGATCGTCACCGAGACGATTCCGATCAGAAGGGCCGTGAGCGCCGGCGCGGCGATGAATTGCCACACGGACATGCCGGCGGCGCGCGCCACGATCAGCTCGAGCTTGCGGGTGAGGTCGACGAAGGTCGCCATCGAGCCGAAGAGCACGGCGAAGGGAAGAATCATCTCCGCGGCGGAGGGCACCTTCATCGCGGTCATGAGAGCGACCGTCCCGGCGCCTGCCGCGGGATTGTCGCTCGAGCGCCGAAGCATCTCGACGAAGATGACAACGAACATCAGGCAGAAGATCGTGAAGAAGATCGCAAGGATCGTCTTCATGAAGCGCATCGCGAAGTAGCGGGTGATCGTCAGGCCGATCATGCGCGCGCTCCGGCGCGGGGCGCAAGGCGGATCGGCGCGGGCGTTCGCGTCAGCGTCGTCATCGGCCCCCGGTTCGCCCCTCTATCCAGATGAAATCCGCCCCGCTTAGGGCTTCGTTAACGATCGCTAGACGCTTCCGCAAAAGTCGACAGGCTTTTGCGGAATGCGCTCCAACATATTGAGCTAGCACGTTTTCTTATCGGACGGGGCCGACAACGCATTCATTTTGCGAGCGTTGCCTTTCCGCAACGGCGCCATTTTCGCCCGGATCGCGGCGTTTTGGGGGCGCGATTTGACCCGCGCCCTTGGCCGGGATATTGCGCGCCCAATGTTCCTTTAGCGCGGCCACTCGGCCCCCGGCGCAACCCTTCAGCGAGGCTCGTCCATGTCTCTCAACGCAAAATTCGAGGTTTTGTCCTTCGACGAGGCGGAAGCCGCCCTGCGCGCGCCCGAGGACGCGGGCCGGCCGCGCACCCTCGTCGTCTTCGCCGGGACGGACCTCGCGCTGGGGGACCGCGCCAAGTCCATTCTGAAAGACGCCGGGGCCCTGATCGAGCGCGCCGCCGGCGCGGCCAAGTTCAAGGGCAAGACCGGCTCGTCGCTGGAAATTCTCGCGCCCGCGGGCGTCCCGGCGAGCCGCCTGCTCGTGGTTGGCGTCGCCGCCATCGCCTCGGACGAAGAAAAGCCCGCCAAATTCGAGGATTATCTGGCGCTTGGCGGCCAGGTCTCCGCGAAGCTCGGCGCGGGCTCCTCGGCGGTGATCCTCCTGGATCTGCCGGAGGCGCCGGCAGAGCCGGCCGCGGCGGCGGCTCAATTCGCCCTCGGCGCATGGCTGCGCGCCTACAAGTTCGACCAGTACAAGACCAAGAAAAAGGACGAGGATAAGGACGGTCCCGTCGAGATCCAGCTTGGCGTCGCGGATGCGGAGAGCGCGAAGGCTCAGGTCGCCGAGGCGGCCCACACGGCCGAGGCCGTGGTTCTCGCCCGCACGCTCGTCAACGAGCCGGCCAATGTTCTGTCGCCCGCGGAATTCGCCCGCCGCGCCTCGGAGCTGATGAAGCTGGGCGTCGAGGTCGAGATTCTCGACGAGAAGACCATGGCCGAACTCGGCATGCGCGCGCTGCTGGGCGTGGGGCAGGGCTCCGAGAATGAGAGCCGCCTCGTCGTGCTGCGCTGGAATGGCGGTGCGGCGGACGCGGCTCCCGTCGCCTTTGTCGGCAAGGGCGTCGTCTTCGACACCGGCGGCATCTCGATCAAGCCCGCCGCCGGCATGGAGGACATGAAGGGCGACATGGGCGGGGCGGCCGCGGCCGTGACCGGCCTCCTGCACGCGCTCGCGCGCGCAAGGCCAAGGTCAATGCCGTCGGCATTCTCGGCCTCGTCGAGAACATGCCCGACGGCAAGGCGCAGCGTCCCGGCGACATCGTGAAATCCATGTCCGGCCAGACGATCGAGGTCATCAATACCGACGCCGAGGGCCGGCTCGTGCTCGCCGACGCGCTGACCTACGTCATCGAGAAACACAAGCCTGCGGCGATCGTCGACCTTGCGACGCTTACCGGCGCGATCCTCGTTGCGCTCGGCCAGGAATATGCCGGCCTCTTCTCCAATAATGACGAACTCGCCGACCGCCTGGCCAAGGCGGGAACGGCGACGGGCGAGAAGCTGTGGCGCTTCCCGATGGGCCCCGTTTACGACAAGCTGATCGACTCCAAATTCGCCGACATGAAGAACACCGGCGGGCGGCACGCCGGCTCGATCACCGCGGCGCAATTCCTGCAGCGCTTCGTCGGCAAGACGCCATGGGCGCATCTCGACATCGCCGGCACGGGCATGGGCTCGCCGTCGAGCGACATCAACCAGAGCTGGGGGTCCGGCTTCGGCGTGCGCCTGCTCGACCGGCTGGTGAAGGATAATTACGAGGGGTGAGTTTGCCCCGACGCCCTACCTACTTTGTGAGCAGTCTGAAGCAGCAGCGCCGCGCAGCTGCTTTGAACGGCGTCTTGCCGGCGGTGAGTGGTGGGCAAGGCTAAGCTGCTGAATTTAATTTGAAAACATCTTGCTGTGTCCCACCTATCGCGCGTGTGGGAATGCGGGCATTCCCCGGTCGATCCACGCATCTCAAGCGATGCGAAGAGCGAAAGGAACATGCAATGGAACGCAGCATCGCCGGTCAGAACGTCAACGCCGATACGCTCGCGAAAGTCCTCGGCTGGATTTTCATCGTCGTCGGCATCCTCGGCTTCTTCCCCAATCCGCTCGTGTCCTGGCGCGGCGTCTTCGAAACCGACGTCGTACACAACATCATCCATCTCATCAGCGGCGGCGTCCTGCTTGCGGCGCCCTATTACAATTCCTCCGTCGTGACCCTCCGCGTCGTGGGCGTCATCTACGCCATCATCACAATCATCGGCTTCATCTCGCTCAACGCGCTGAGCTGGATGGCGGTGAATGGGCCGGACAACTGGCTGCACCTCGTCCTGGCGATCCTTATGCTGTGGGGCGGTTACGCCCTGACCGCCGAAGGCGGGGACCGCGTGACCACCGCCCATCTGTAAAACTTGTCTTGCGCGCCGCGGCTCGAAACCGCGGCGCGCCCCTCATTCCCTTTGGGAGCGCGACCGATGACGGCTCTGCCGCAGGACGTGAAAACGGCGATCATCGAGGCGCTGAGGGAGGGCGGAGTCGATCCCTCCCGCATCCTCGTCGACCTCCATGGCGAAGAAGTCATCGTAAAGGGAGACGTGAATTCGGAAGAGGAAAAGGCGGCCGCTGAACGGGTGGTCGAGCGCCTGGCGCGCCGCGCCAAGGTCCAGTGCGAGCTTGCCGTGTCGCTCATCTATCACGCCGGCAAGGACGCGGTTTACGAGGCCAGCATCGAGTCCTTCCCCGCGAGCGATCCGCCGAGCTGGACGCCCGGGACCGCCTGAAGGCTTGCGCGCCGCCGCCGAATTGGCCATCAAAGGCCCCGCCGCCGGTCGCGAGGGCCCATGGTCGAAATCTCCTTCTACCACCATCAGACTCGCACAATCGAAGACACGCTGCCGAAGCTGCTCGAGCTTTCCCTCGGTCGCGGCTGGCGCGTGATCGTGCAGGCGGCGAGCCCGCAGCGGCTCGACGCGCTCGACCAGCGTTTGTGGGCCTATAAGCCCGAGAGCTTTCTGCCGCACGGAAGCGCGCGAGACGCCTCGCCGGAAACGCAGCAGATCTATCTGACCTGCGCCGACGACAATCCGAACGGCGCCGACGTGCGGTTTTTCATCGAGGGCGCGCGGATCGCGCCGGTGCTTTCCGGCGCCGCGGCGCCAAAGACGCGCGCCGTGCTGCTCTTCGACGGCGAAAATCCGGATGAACTCGCAAATGCGCGCGCGCAGTGGAAGGAATTGCGCGACGCTGGGCAAACGCTCGTCTATCAGCAGCAAGACGAGAGCGGGCGCTGGATAGAGAAAGCGCGCGAACCCAAGGCCAAGGCATGACCGATCCAGATTTCGCCGAAAGGCGCGCCCGCGCGCGTGAAAAGCTCGACGCCATCGACCCGCACAAGCGCGCGGGCGGCGTCGCCGCCGATCCGCAGCGGCGCGAATGGTTCGAGGCCGTGTACGAGCTTGCGGGCGACGACGCTGCGGGCGTTCCCTGGGCCGGACTCGCCTCGCATCCCGTGTTGGCCCAATGGCTCGAGGGGCGTTCGCTCCAGGATTTTCGCGTACTCGACGTCGGCTGCGGCCTCGGCGACAATGCCGAGGCTTTGGCC
Organism: Methylocystis parvus; assembly: GCF_049675845.1. Taxonomy (GTDB): domain Bacteria; phylum Pseudomonadota; class Alphaproteobacteria; order Rhizobiales; family Beijerinckiaceae; genus Methylocystis; species Methylocystis parvus_A. The sequence goes on along the minus strand of NZ_CP187161.1, from coordinate 858,767 downwards.
GCCGCCGGCGCGCGCGTGACAGCCTTCGATCTCGTGCCGCGCGCCGTGGAATGGGCGGTCAGGCGTTTTCCGCAGAGCGCGGTGAACTATCGCGCCGCCGATCTCTTTCATGCGCCGCGGGAATGGCGCGGCGCTTTCGATCTCGTGCACGAGCTTTACACGTTGCAAGCGCTGCCCGATGCGCTGCTGCCCGATGCGGCGCGCGCGCTTGCGTCTTTCGTCGCGCCGGGCGGGATGTTGCTCGTCATCTCCCGTGCGCGGGACGAGGGGCAGGAGATTGCGGGGCCGCCCTGGCCGCTGACGCGCGCGCAGATCGAGGCGCTTGCGGTTGGCGGTCTGGTTCTTTCCTCGCTTGAACGCATTGCCGGAAGCGAGACGACGGCGCCGCATTGGCGCGCAGAATTTGTTCGGGACGACCGCGGGTGAGCGCGCCGCTTCTCTCCGTTGTTGACGTAACGAAAGCCTATGGCGCCGTGGTTGCGCTGGATGGCGTGTCGATTGACGTCGGCGCCGGCGAATTCTTCGCGCTGCTCGGACCGTCGGGCTGCGGCAAGACCACGCTCATGCGCTCGATTGCAGGCTTCGAGACGCCCGATAGCGGCAAGCTCACGCTGGGCGGCGAAGACCTCGCGGGCGTTCCGCCTTACCGGCGCCCCGTGAACATGATGTTCCAGAGCTACGCGCTCTTTCCACATCTCAACGTGTTCGAGAACGTGGCCTTCGGCCTGCGCCGCAAGGCGGAGGCCGAAGACGCGATCCGCGCGCGCGTTTCTGAATTGCTGGAGATGACGCAGCTCGCGCCCTTCGGCGCGCGGCGCATCAACGAGCTCTCGGGCGGCCAGCGCCAGCGCGTCGCGCTCGCCCGCGCCTTGGCGCCGCGGCCCGCGCTTCTGCTGCTCGACGAGCCGCTCGGCGCGCTCGACAGAAAGCTACGAGAAGAGACGCAGTTTCAGCTCAAGGAAATTCAGCGCAAGACGCAGACGAGCTTCGTCATCGTCACGCACGACCAGGACGAAGCCCTTGCGCTCGCCGACCGCATCGCCGTCATGCGCGCGGGCAAAGTGGAGCAGATCGCCTCGCCAATGGAGATTTACGAGAAGCCTGCGACGCGCTTCGTCGCGGGCTTCGTCGGCGAGACGAATTTCATCGACGGCGTGATCGACGGCGCGGCGTTCGTCGGTTCTTTCGCGCGCCTTCAGCGCGCCGACTGCGCGCTTGCCTCGGGCTCCCGCGCGACGCTGAGCGTGCGGCCAGAGCGAATCGAGGTTTCGCGAGACGGGGAGGGGATAGCTGGCCACGTGGAGGACTACGTCTTCCGCGGCGAATATACGCTGCTGCGCGTGCGCGTCTCGCCGGATGCAGTCCTGCGGGTGGGCGCCTATGACGGGCGGTTCGCCATTGGCGACGAGGTGAGGCTGAGCATTGCGCCGGATGCGGGCGTGTTGTTCGCGGGGGAGAAGTGATGCGAGCCATCGCGAGCTTTCTCGACGTTGCCGGCGGCCCCCTCCCTGTCCCTCCCCCGCAAGCGGGAGAGGGGACGCTCGCGATCAGCCGCGTCGATGAAGGCGACGGTCTGCCCCCTCTCCCGCGAAGCGGGGGAGGGTTGGGGAGGGGGCCACTCGCTTCTCGCAATGGCGGGAGCGCATTGCAATGAAGCAGCGCCGTCTCTCCATCGGCCAGCGCCTGACGCTCGCGATCCCCTATCTCTGGATCGCAGCCTTCTTCCTCGCGCCGATGCTGCTCATCGCGAAGATTTCGCTGTCAAATTCGGTGCTGGCGCGCCCGCCTTACGCGCCGCGCTTTCTGCCCACGGACTCGCTCGCGGAGCTCTGGGCGAAGGCGCAGACGCTCACATTCGAGAGTTACCGCGCGCTCGTCAGCGATAGTCTTTACTTCGACGCCTATGTCTCGTCGCTTTGGATTGCCGCTGTCTCGACTCTCGCGACGCTTCTCGTCGCCTATCCCTTCGCGCTCGCCATGGCGCGAAGCCCGCAGGCGTGGCGGCCGTTTCTTATCGGCATTGCGGCGGCGCCGTTCTGGACGAGTTTTCTGATCCGCGTCTATGCCTGGATCGCGCTGCTGAAGGACGAGGGCCTCATCAACAATGCGCTGATGGCTCTGGGGCTCATCAACGCTCCGCTGGAGATGTTCGCCACGACCGGCGCAGTCATCATCGGCATCGTCTATTCCTATCTGCCTTTCATGCTGCTCCCGATTTATGCGGCGCTGGAGGGACAGGACCCGAGCCTGCGCGAGGCGGCGGCCGATCTCGGCGCCTCGCCCGCGCAAGTCTTCCTGCGTGTGACGCTGCCGCTCTCTCGCGATGGCGTTATTGCCGGCGCTTTGCTCGTCTTCATTCCGGCGGTCGGCGAATTTGTCATTCCGGATCTTCTGGGCGGCTCCGACACGCTGATGATCGGCCGCACGCTCTGGAACGATTTCTTCGCCAATCATGACTGGCCCGCCGCCTCCGCCGCCGCCATCGCGCTCGTGAGCATCCTGCTCGTTCCGCTCCTTCTGTGGGAGCGCGCGCGCTTGCGGGAAGAGGAGGGGCGCCGGTGAGCCGATCCGCCAATGCCGCGCGCATCGCCACGCTGATCGCGGGCTTCGTCTTCCTTTACGCGCCCATCGTCATTCTCGCGGCGATGAGCTTCAACGCCTCGCGCCTCGTTTCGGTCTGGGGCGGCTTCTCGACGAAGTGGTACGCCGCGCTCTTCGAAAACGAGTTGCTCATCGCCTCGGCCAAGATCAGCTTCGCCGCCGCGACGCTCTCGGCGACCATCGCAACCGTTCTTGGCCTCCTCGCCGCGATCGCGCTCGCCCGTTACGGCGCCTTTCGGTCGCGCATGCTGTTTTTCGGCGCGGTTCATGCGCCGCTCGTCCTGCCCGAGGTCGTGCTTGGTCTGGCGTTGCTTTCCTGCTTCGTGGCGCTGGGGATCGGACGCGGCTTTGCGACGCTCGTCATTGGGCATGTGACGCTGACCATGTGCTTCACCACGGTCGCCCTTTTCGCCGCGCTGCGCGGCTGCGATCCGACTTTGGAGGAGGCCGCGATGGATCTGGGCGCGACGCCCGTCCAGGCATTCGCCCTCGTGGCTTTGCCGCAGATCATGCCGGCCGTGGCGAGCGCTTTTCTGCTCGCCTTCACGCTCTCGCTCGACGATCTCGTCATAGCGAGCTTCGCTACGGGGCCCGGCGCCACGACGCTGCCCATGCGCATCTATTCGCAGGTCAGGCTTGGCGTCTCGCCGCAGATCAACGCCATCTCGACCCTGCTTCTTGGCCTTGTCGCGCTCGCGCTCGGCGTCTCCGCGCTGGTCATGCAGGCGGGCAAGCGCCGGGGATTGTGAAAGGCCTGCGACGCGCCACATAGGCGTCATGGCCTCCCGCTGGTTCGCGTCTCTCCCCAATATGATCACGATTGGAAGACTGGTGCTCACGCCGGCGATCATCGGCATGGGCATCGACGAAAGATGGAGCGCGGCCTTTCTCATCTTCATCGTCGCGGGCGTCTCGGACGCGCTCGACGGCTGGCTCGCCAAAACCTACCACTTGCAGTCCGAACTCGGCGCCGTGCTCGATCCGCTGGCGGACAAGGCGCTGATCATCTCGATCTATGTCCTGCTCGCCAGCGCGGGGCTTCTGCCTCCCTGGCTCACGATCCTCGTCGTCTCCCGCGACGCCCTGATCGTGGGCGGCGTGCTGGTGGCGTGGTTCCTCTCGCGGCCCGTCAAGGTCAGGCCGCATATGTCATCCAAGATCACGACCGCCCTGCAACTGGGGCTCGCCGGTTTCGTTCTGGCCGGGGAGGCCTACGGGTTCCGGCTGGAAGCTCTGGAAAGCCTCCTCGTGGCCGGCGTCGCCGCATTGACCGTGACTTCCGCAAGCGTCTATCTGTGGCTCTGGGTCCAGCATATGAGGCCTTGAGCATATGGCGAAGCAGAAGCTGCCGGCGACCCCCCGCGCACAGGGGCAGGGGGCGCGTAAGCCCGCGAATTTGTCTTCGGCCGTCGTGACGCCGGCCGACATCCAGCAATCCGAGCCCGTTCAGGTCGTCGCCGTGAAATGGGCGGGGCTGAGCCTGGAGCGCCAGCTGGCCCTCTGGGGCGTGACGCTCCTCGTGCTGGCGTCGATTCTCTATGTCTTGAGCCCGGTTCTCGCCCCCTTCGTCGCAGGCACGGCGCTGGGCTACCTGCTCGACCCGGTGGCGGACCGCCTGCAAAGGCTCGGCTGCTCGCGCCTCGGCGCAGCGCTCATCCTGCTGTCGCTTTTCATCGCCATCGTGGTGACCGGGATCGTCATCCTGCTCCCGATCCTGACCCAACAGCTGGCGGGCTTCCTTACCGCGCTCCCGGGCTATCTGCAGACCCTGCATGGCCTCGTGACGGACTGGAGCACGCATTTCACCAGCGAATATCTCAAGGAATTTCTGGATAAATACGGCCTCGGCGGCGCGGGCGCGAATCTTAGCCTCGACGTTGAGAAGTATTTCAACGATCTCGCCAGCCAGGGCGCAGCGCTCGTCGGCGACTTTCTGAAATCGCTGCTGTGGCGCGGCTATGCACTCATCAATGTGATTTCGCTCATCGTCATCACCCCGGTCGTGGCCTTCTATATGATGCTCGACTGGGACCACATGGTGCAGATCATCGACGATCTCGTGCCGCCGCGCCATCGCGAGGACGTGCGGATGCTCGCCCGCGACATCGACCGGGCGCTCGCGGGCTTCGTGCGCGGCCAGTCGCTCGTCTGCCTGTTTCTGGGCGTGTGGTACGCCGTCGGCCTGTCGGCGATCGGCCTCAATTTCGGCTTCCTGATCGGCGTGATTGCGGGCTTCCTCAGCTTCATTCCCTATGTCGGCTCGATCACGGCCTTCGTGCTCTCCATCATCATCGCCATCGTGCAGGCCTGGCCGCATATCAACCTGCCGGTCGAGGCCATCGCCATCGTGTCGACGGGCCTCGTCATGGACGGTTACGTGCTGTCGCCGCGCCTCGTCGGGGCTTCGGTTGGTCTGCATCCGGTCTGGATCATGTTCGCCTTGCTCGCCTTCGGCGCGCTGTTCGGCTTCACCGGGCTGATCGTCGCCGTGCCGGCGGCCGCGGCGCTCGGCGCCCTTATGCGCTTCCTCGCCCGCCGTTATCGGGCCAGCGCGCTCTATCGCGAATCTCCCTACGCGCGCGACCGGGCCTGATCCGGCATGGCGGAGGTGAAGCCGGCGCAGCTGCCGTTGGAACTGCCCTTGGAGCCGCGTCTCGGTCGCGCCGATTTCCTGGCGGCGCCGTCCAACGAGGCGGCGCTCGCCATGGTCGAGCGCTGGCCGGACTGGCATGACCGCATCCTGCTGCTGATAGGTCCGCCGGGGAGCGGCAAGAGCCATCTGTTGGCGATATTCGCAGATCGCGCCTCGGCGCTGCGCGCGGACGGCGCCCGTCTGCCCTCGCTCCATGCGCTGAACGCAGGGGCGCCGGCGGCCATCGCGATCGACGACATCGATCGCCTCGGGGACGAGACGGCGCTGTTCCACCTCCTGAATTTCGCTGTGGAGCACCGGGTCTTCGTGCTTATGACCGCGAAAAAGCAGCCGACCGCCGCCGAGGTGCGGCTGCCGGACCTGCTGTCACGGTTGCGTCGCGCGCCTGTGGTCGAAATCGGCGCGCCGGACGACGACCTCATGCTGGCGGTGCTGGACAAGCTCGAGGCGTCCGGCTCCGTGACGGACGATTAACCGGCAGGCGTTTTCTGTCTGCCTCCGCCGCCGCCATTGTGGCATGATGGGGAAAACGGGAAAGCGGCATGACAACTGCCAATATTCGAGAGAAGACCGAGCGCGGCGCGACGCAGGTTGAGGCCGCCGCGATCGAGGTGATGGACCCGGCGGGCGAAATTCTGGAGCATCCCGACGAATTGGCCGTTTCGCCGCGCCGCTTCATCAATCGCGAACTCTCCTGGCTCGAATTCAACCGTCGCGTTCTGGAGGAGGCCTCCAACAAGAACCATCCGCTGTTGGAGCAACTGCGCTTCCTGTCGATCTCCGCCAACAACCTGGATGAATTCTTCATGGTCCGCGTGGCGGGCCTGCGCGGCCAGGCGCGCGCGGGGCTCACGACGGCGTCGCAGGACGGCCTGACGCCGCCGAACAGCTCGCCAAGATCAACGAGCGCGTGGTGCTGCTCACCAATGAGCAATTGCGCCGCTGGCGCGAGCTGCGTCGCGAGATCGAGGAAGTCGGCATCGTGATCGTCGAGCCCGCCGATCTCTCGAAGACCGACGCGAATGGCTCGAAGATCACTTCCTCGCGCGATCTTCCCGGTGCTGACGCCGCTCGCGGTCGATCCGGCGCATCCGTTTCCCTTCATTCCCAATCTCGGCTTCACGCTGGCGCTCGAGCTTGTTCGCCCCGGCGATCGCAAGACCCTGCAGGCGCTGGTGCGCCTGCCGCCGAAGATCGAGCGCTTCGTGCAACTGCCCCGGAGGCGAAAGCCGACGCGCACGCGCGAGCGCTTCATGCTGCTCGAAACGCTGATCGCCATGAACGCGCAGCGCCTGTTCCCCGGCTATGTGCTGCGCGGGCAGGGGCTCTTCCGCGTCATCCGCGACAGTGATCTCGAAGTCGAGGAAGAAGCTGAAGACCTCGTGCTCTTCTTCGAGACCGCGCTGAAACGCCGCCGTCGCGGTTCGGTGATTCGCCTCGAAGTGGCGTCCGACATGCCCGACACATTGCGCGGGCTTGTCGCCGAGGAGCTCGAAGTCGATCAGAGCGAAGTCTTCCAGATCGACGGTATGCTCGCGCTCAACGATCTTTCCGAACTCGTCGCGCTCGATCGCCCCGACCTGAAGTTCAAGCCCTACAACCCGCGCTTCCCGAGCGCGTGCGCGACAATGGCGGCGATTGCTTCCTCGCGATCAAGCAGAAGGACCTCGTCGTCCATCACCCTTACGAGTCCTTCGACGTCGTCGTGCAGTTCCTGCAGCAGGCGGCGCGCGATCCCAACGTCATCGCGATCAAGCAGACGCTCTATCGCACCTCCAACAACAGTCCGATCGTGCGCGCGCTGGTCGAAGCGGCGGAGGCCGGCAAGTCGGTGACCGCGCTTGTCGAGCTCAAGGCGCGCTTCGACGAGGAGGCCAATATTCGCTGGGCGCGCGACCTCGAGCGCGCCGGCGCGCAGGTCGTGTTCGGCTTCATCGAGCTGAAGACGCACGCCAAGCTGTCGATGGTCGTGCGCCGCGAGGGCGCGGCCTCGCCACCTACTGCCACATCGGCACCGGCAACTATCATCCCGTCACGGCGCGCATCTATACGGACATTTCTCGTTCTTCACCGCCGATCCCGTCATCGGCCGCGACGTGTCGCGCATCTTCAACTACATCACCGGCTACGCCGAGCCCGCTGGGCTCGAACGCATGGCCGTCTCGCCGATTTCGCTCAAGAAGAAGCTGCTCGAGCATATCGAGCAGGAGATCGAATTCGTGAAGGCCGGAAAGCCCGGCGCGATCTGGGTGAAGTGCAACGCGCTGGTCGATCCCGAGATCATCGACGCGCTCTACATGGCGTCGCAAGCCGGCGTCTCGATCGATCTCGTGGTGCGCGGCATCTGCTGCCTGCGGCCCGGGGTGCCGGGGCTTCTCGGAAAACATCCGCGTCAAAGTCGATCGTCGGGCGCTTTCTGGAGCATGCGCGCGTCTATGCTTTCGGCGGCGGGCATACGCTGCCGCATCCGCGCGCGCATGTTTACATCTCATCCGCCGATCTCATGCCGCGCAATCTCGACCGCCGCGTCGAGACGTTGCTGCCGATCATCAATCCGACGGTGCATCAGCAATTGCTCGACCAGATCATGATGGCCAATCTCATCGACAATGAGCAGAGCTATCGCGTTTTGCCAGACGGCTCGTCGCAACGAATCTCGCCCGCCGATGGCGAGGAGCATTTCAACGCGCATAAATATTTTATGACGCATCCGAGCCTCTCCGGCCGCGGCAAGTCGCTCAAGGACTGGCGTCCGCGTTCGCTGTTGAAGCGCAAGCAAGATGCTTAAACGGTTCCTGCGTCCGCAGCCCGTCGAGGCGCCGAGCGCCTCGCGGCCCGTCGCCATTGTCGACATCGGGTCCAACTCGGTGCGTCTCGTCGCCTATCAAGGGCTCTCCCGCGCGCCCACGCCCATCTTCAACGAGAAGGCCATGTGCGGCCTCGGCAAGGGCGTGGTGACGACAGGGCGGTTGCCGGAGGAGGGCGTCGAGAAGGCGCTGAAGGCGCTCAAGCGTTATCGCGCGCTCTGTGAAACCATGGGCGTGCTCGACGTCGAAGTGATCGCCACCGCCGCCGCGCGCGACGCCGAGAACGGGCCGGCTTTTCTGGAAGCCGCGCGCGCCGCCATTGGGCGGGAAATCGTTCTTCTATCGGGAAGGCGCGAAGCGGAGCTGTCGGCGCTCGGCGTCGTCTCCGCCGTTCATGCGCCGGACGGCGTCGTGGGCGATCTCGGCGGCGGCTCGCTCGAACTCATCGACGTGAAGGGCGACCAACTGGGCAAGGGCGTAACGCTGCCGCTCGGTGGCCTCGCGCTCATGGACGCCTCCAGGAAATCGCCGCGCGAGGCGACGCGCATCGCCCGCAAGGCAATCGCCGGCGCCAAGCCGCTCGAGCATCTCAAGGGCCGCACTTTCTACGCCGTGGGCGGCACCTGGCGTTCGCTCGCCAAGCTGCACATGCGCCAGCGCAATTACCCGCTCGGGGTCATGCACAATTACCGCATCCAGACCAATGAGGCCGCGGATTTCGCCGCCCTTGTCGAGCATGTCGACAGCGCCGCGATCGAGGACATCGAGAGCGTTTCCGCCGCGCGCCGGCCGCTGCTCGCTTATGGCGCGATCGTGCTGGACGAAATCATCCGGCGCGCAAAGCCGCGCGAGATCGTGATCTCCGCCGCCGGCGTCCGCGAGGGGCTTTTGTTCGAACGCCTGTCTGACGCCGAGCGCAGGGTCGATCCGCTTCTCGCCGCCTCGCGCGAACTGGAGTCGCTCTATTCCCGCGCCCCGGGCTATGGCGACGAACTCATTGCCTGGACCGACGCCTTCATGGCCTCGACCGAGATCGACGAGTTGCCGGAGGAGAAGCGCTTGCGCCACGCGGCTTGCCTCCTTTCCGACATCGCCTGGCGCGCACATCCCGAATATCGCTCGCAACGGGCGCTGAATGTGGTCACGCACGGCCCCTTCGTCTCGGTCGATCATCCCGGCCGCGCCTTTCTCTCGCTCGCCATCGTCATGCGCCATGAGGGGCCGGAGGGCGGCGAGGGAATCGGCGCGATCCGCAGCCTGCTGACGACGCGCCTCTTCGTGCGGGCGCGCCTGCTCGGCGCCGTGATGCGCGCGGCCTATGTGCTTGCGGCCTCCATGCCCGGCATCCTGCCGCGCACGAGCCTCGCCATTCGCGGCGGCGTGCTCGCGCTGTCGCTGCCGGCCGATTATGCCGACCTGGCCAGCGACCGCGTCTTGAATCGCCTCAAGTCGGTGGGCCGCTTGGTGGGGGTGGACGCACAGATACAGATCGAGGGCTAGCGCGCTCGACTGGCTGGATTTGGCGGGCTTTTGGCGAAGATCGTTCTTTGCCAAAGGTCAATTCCCGACGCAACTTGAGCGTTCATCGCGGCGATCCGGGAGCGTCACATGCTGAAAAAGCTATTCCTCGCGGCGGCGCTTTGCGCCGCGACTTCGGCCCAGGCCCAGATCAAGGCGGAGCACCCGCGCTTCTGCGTCATGAGCGTCGGGCCGACGCAGATGATGTTCAGCGCCTTTCAGGAAAACAGAAGCGACGAAATCTACTGCCAGCATATCGCCGCCGCCGGGCCGACGATGATCATCCTCGACGCCAAGAGCAACGAGCTCCGCGATATGAATGTCGAGGTGCGGCTGATCAAGAATGTCGGCCAGAAGGACTGGCGCGACGATCTAGACGCCACGACCGTCGCGGCGATTCCGGCCAAGAAATACCTTGCGGATCGCGGCACGACGAGCTTCACCCACGATTTCAAGGGCGATGGCGACTACATCGCCATCGTGCGCGCGACGAGCGATGACGGCGCGAAGGAATATGTCGGCGAATATCAGTTCACCGTCGGCTCTTCTTATGAAGAGGCGCTGATGACGGGGGCGCTCGCGTCGCTGCTGGGCTTTGCGGGTTTCCTGATGTGGCGTCGCGGCACGGGCGCCACGAAGAGCGCATCCCCGGAGGGGCAGGCGAAGCCGGAAGGGTCCGCAGCTCGACACTCGACCATGTAAGGCCGCAATTCACCCTCCCCTCGAGAGGGGAGGGTGGAAATCCGCTTCACTCACGCGTTCCAGGCTAGCCGCCCGTCAGCCGCAGCAAGTTGCGCTCGACCTTCCGCTTGTATATCGCCACTGCGCGCCCGGCGGCGTGATGCGCTTCGCCGGCGAAGATGGCCCGAGCGGCCGCCATCGAGGCCTCGGCCGCCGCGTCGATCTTCTCCGCGACCATCAGGCTGCTTTCGTGCTTGGGATCGACCACGCCGAACGCCATTTGCGTCAGCCGCACGGCGATGACCGCATTGGCCGTCACGCTCAGCGCGAGCGTATCGACAAAAAGCGTGGTCAGGCCCGACTTGCTGTCCATTGGCGTGAGTCTCCCTCGGCAAGAGGCCAAGTCTGCGCCATCTGTGACAGAAATGCAAAGGCTGGGCCTGCCAGAGGGTTAGGCTTTCGTTGTTGCGATGCGGGAGGGGCGTGGTAGCTTGGTTTTACTAAACGTATCGCGGCTCGGAGCGTTGAGTTGGTCGAATCGGAAGCGACACCAGGGCGGGAAGAATTCGAATCTCAGATAAAGCAACTTTCTAACGACGCGTTGGTAACTATTGCCGCGCGCGCGGCGTTGCGTGTGTTGCCTCTTACTGTTGGAGCGAGTTCCTCCGAGACTCCAAGCCGGGACGAAACCGAACGATTCCTTCGTTTGTTATCCGCAGCCTTTCGGGCAACCGCTTTAAGCTGGTATGCGGCTCGCTATCGGCGAGGCCATGAGATTGATCGTCTTGCCTTTGAAAGGGCGTCAGAAGCTGCGGGGGCAGCAGCTAGAATTGCGTCAGTTTCTGTGAAGTCTCCGACCGCTCCCTACTTCGGTGCCGCTTGTGCTTCCGCGGCCAATGCATCCTATGCGGTTATTACGAGCGGCTCTCCGGTTTCCAATACCGCTACCGCTGTCGATAGCGCGGCTTACGCAGCATTAGGCGCAAACGAAACAAATGGTTTAGGTCGGGCACTAGCGTACAATGACATTTGGCGGGCAGCACGAGACGATCTCGCGATAATCAAGAAAGGGGACCCTCCGCAGGTGTTAGCGGGTACCCCTCTTTGGACAGGTCTTCCGCCGACCTGGGTGGCATCGTGTTTGAATATGATCAGGTTGAGGCTGGCCAAGTCCGGCGAGTGGGCTCCCTGGTTGCGATGGTATGATCGCAGGATGGAAGGGTTAGAGAATTCGACGGAAATCGAAAGCATCTTTGTTTCTGTCCCAATTGAGGTTTGGAACAAGGGCAACACTGCTGTAAACGCTTGGGTAGCTCAGGCGTTAGAACCATTTGTCCAAGAGCCGATAGCCGACGCACCACTTTTAAGCTCGCTACCCCGGCCTATAGAGGACGCTCCATCGCTGTTCACGTTCGGAGTAAACCACACCGGCCAAATCGATGTAATGGCTGGTCCTCAGAACGAACCTGTAATTGAATATGGTGGAGACGAAGAGACACATCGGCAATGGTTGGAAGTTGCCCGTGAGCAGGCGAAGCGGCTTGTCGCGGATCTGAGTATCGGAAAATTTGCGAATGTACGTCGGGACTACCTAGACGGACTCAGCCAGTATCTCATCGATCTTCCTTCAGAGCCAGGTGAAGGTAACTTCATGCTCGCTGACGCTGAACTCATTACTTTACTGGAACTTTTTGGCGCAGAAGCGAGCGTTCTTCCTGATGCTTTTTCCGCAAGACTTAATCGTGTTCTCGCCGGTCACTTTGCACTGCTCGATTTTTATCCCGTTGCGAGGCGCTATCATGAAGCGGCGCGCAAGGGGCGGTTGAGCCCGCCCTTGCCTCAGGGAGCGTATAACGGATTCGCGGAAGTCGTTAGAAAGAACTCTCCTACGACTTTTGCCCCGCGCGTTACGAAGGGGCTCGCAGAGGCAGCTAGGGAGGCGCCGAAAGTCGAACTTGACGAGGCTGATAGAGCTATTCACGCGGCAATCATTCCCCTGAAATATCCGTATGATTATGATCGAAATGTCGAACGCCGCTTCGGAAAGGCTGGAGCGGCAAATGCGCTTTACAAGGCCGTTCTTGAGCGTGCAAAGGACCCCGAAAAAGCGTTAGCTATGATGACAATCGCGAAGGAGCTTTCACCTCACGCGCAAGAAATAATCGATTGGTTACGCAAGACCATGAGTGGCTGATAATCTAGCCTCATGCCGTTTCAAAAGCCGCGCCGATTCAAAGCGCTCTTTCTACGGGGCGGTAACTCCCCGCTTCCCTCAGCCGCCAGCACCCCCCATATTGCCGCCATGGCGAAGTCCCCCGAAAAGCCCAAGAAAGAGAAAGACCCTGCGCGGCCCACGCGCGCCAAGGCGTCGAAGCCCGAGCTCGCGCCGCTTGCGCCGCATCTGGCGCAATTGCTGAATCCCGCGCTGGCGCCCGGTTTCGAGGATGCGGGGCAGGCGTCCTACGACCCTTCCGATCCGCTCGGCGACGAGGAGGTTCAAAAGTGGGTGCTGGGCGATCTGCCGCCGCAGGGCGGGGGCGTGCAGGCGACGCAGGATTTGCTCGACCAGTTGCTGCGGCTCGGCGATCCGAATCTGCGCGACAAGAAACCGTGGGTTCCGCACCGGCCCGAGCGGCCCGAGAAATCCGAGGGCGGCGTCAACTTCGACCTCGTCTCCGACTACACGCCGAAGGGCGACCAGCCGGCGGCGATCGCGGAGCTGGTGAAGGGCATTCAGGCCAATGAGCGCGACCAGGTGCTGCTCGGCGTCACCGGGTCGGGCAAGACCTTCACCATGGCGAGCGTCATCGCAGGCACCCAGCGCCCGGCGCTGATCCTCGCGCCCAACAAGACGCTGGCGGCGCAGCTTTACGGCGAGTTCAAGAGCTTCTTTCCCAACAACGCGTCGAATATTTCGTCTCCTATTACGACTACTACCAGCCCGAAGCCTATGTGCCGCGCTCCGACACCTACATCGAGAAAGAGTCGAGCGTGAACGAGCAGATCGACCGCATGCGCCACGCCGCGACGCGCGCGCTGCTGGAACGCGACGACGTCATCATCGTCGCATCTGTGTCCTGCATCTACGGCATCGGCTCGGTCGAGACCTACACGGCGATGACCTTCTCCGTGCAGCTCGGCGAGAAGCTGGAGCAGCGGCAGTTGGTGACGGACCTCGTCGCGCTCCATTACCGCCGCGTACAGGCCGATTTCACGCGCGGCACGTTCCGCGTGCGGGGCGACACCGTCGATATTTTCCCGGCGCACTATGAGGACCGCGCCTGGCGCGTTTCCTTTTTCGGCGACGAGGTGGAGTCGATCTCCGAATTCGATCCGCTCACCGGCAAGAAGACGGTCGATCTCGAATTCGTGAAGTCTACGCCAACTCGCATTATGTCACGCCGCGCCCGACGCTGCTGCAATCCATCAAGGCGATCAAGGACGAGCTGAAGCAGCGCCTCGACGAGCTGAACCGTTCGGGCCGCCTGCTCGAAGCGCAACGCCTCGAGCAGCGCACGCGCTTCGATATGGAGATGATGGAGGCGACGGGCTCCTGCGCCGGCATCGAGAACTATTCGCGCTATCTCACCGGCCGCAAGGCCCGGCGAGCCGCCGCCGACGCTTGTTCGAATATCTGCCGGACAATGCGCTCGTCTTCGCGGACGAGAGCCACGTTTCGATGCCGCAGATCGGCGGCATGTTCCGCGGCGACTTCCGCCGCAAGGCGACGCTGGCCGAATACGGCTTCCGTCTCCCGTCATGCATGGACAATCGCCCTTACGCTTCGAGGAATGGGACGCGATGCGGCCGCAGACGGTCAGCGTTTCGGCGACGCCCGGCAATTGGGAGCTGGAGCAGACCGGCGGCGTTTTCGTCGAGCAGGTCATTCGCCCCACCGGCCTCATCGACCCGCCTGTCGAGGTGCGGGAGGCGCGCTCGCAGGTTGACGATCTTCTGGACGAAGTGCGCGCAACCTCGGACATCGGCTATCGCACGCTCATCACCGTGCTGACCAAGCGCATGGCGGAAGACCTGACCGAATATCTGCACGAGAACGGCGTGCGCGTGCGCTACATGCACTCCGACATCGACACGCTGGAGCGCATCGAGATCATCCGCGATCTGCGCCTCGGCGCCTTCGACGCGCTGGTCGGCATCAACCTGCTGCGCGAGGGCCTCGACATTCCCGGAGTGCGGCCTCGTCGCCATTCTCGATGCGGACAAGGAAGGCTTCCTGCGCAGCGAGACCTCGCTCGTCCAGACCATCGGCCGCGCCGCGCGCAATGTCGATGGGCGTGTGATCCTCTACGCCGACCAGATCACCGGCTCCATGAAGCGCGCCATGGACGAAACGGAGCGCCGCCGCGCCAAGCAGATGGCCTATAATCTCGAAAACAACATCACGCCCGCCTCGATCAAGCGCGGCATCGCCGACATTCTCGGCTCCGTCGCCGAGCAGGATCATGTGACGATCGACACGGGCCACGACATCGCGCCCGGCCACAATCTGGCGGCGACAATCGCCGATCTCGAAAAGCGCATGAAAGAGGCGGCCGCCGATCTCGCCTTCGAGGAGGCGGCGCGGCTGCGCGACGAAATCCAGCGCCTGCAGAAGATGGAGCTGCTCGGCGATCTGCCGCCGCTGGAGCGCGCGCAACGGGCGCGAGAGGTCTCGCGTCACAAGGGCCGCGAAACCGAGGGGCGGCTGTCCACCCGCGCGCGAAAGCCGACCGACGCCGATATGGGGCCGCACAATTTTGGCGGCGGCGAAGCGCGCCCTGTGGGCCGCATGCCGCCGGCGCGCCCGGCGGGGCGGTCGAGCGGGGGAAAACCGGGGACGCGGACGGTGAAAGGGAAGCCGAAGTAAGGCGGTTTCGCCTGCATTCTAATGGGCGGCGCGCAGATGAATAAAATTGCGCAAATAATCTTTTGCACTTATACATTTACAAACAAAATCATAGGGTTGATCTTTAATCTCTGTTTACCCGCTTCTGGTGATTTATTTGAGCTTTTGGAAGCCTTGACCTCAAGAGCAAGGCTCGCTGCCGAGCAGGCGCGCGAGCGCGACAGCTTTCGCGCAGGCTCATATGACAGACGGGACCATCACCTTCGAGTCGGTAGAGGCGTATATCCGCGAGCGGCGGAAGGACTCGGCTTTTCCGCCGGCGCTCGAAGCGTGCTTCGTTCGCGACACATGGAAGCGCCGCGCCAAGCTGTTGCGCATCACGACGCTGAAGCTCGCCTTCGTCTACAACATTTTCATGCTGGGAGACTGGTATCTGGCGAATGACGTCGTCGGCCCCGCCATCGCCATGCATCTCCTGCTTGTGACGCCCTGGATCCTGTTCGTCGCCTGGTATGTGGCGCACGCGCCGTCGGCCCATATGCGCGAGCTTGCGGCCGCGTCTGCGCCGGTGGCGATCGTGATGCAGATCCTCGCCACCTTCTGCATCACCCGGTCGCCTTTCGCGGGCTATTATCTCTATTTCGTGCTCATCACCACGATTGGCGCGAATTCGATTCACAGGCTCAATTACAAATACGCCTCCGCAGGCTCTCATCTCATCTTCGCGATGCTTTTGACCGCTATTCTCTTTAAGGCCGATCTCCCTTTCCAGATCGCCGTCATGCATCCCGTCACCTATCTCATTGCGGCGTCGGTGACGCTGAGCTCCAACAAGGTCATCGAGCGCGACCAGCGCCGCTTCTATCTGCAGGCCTTGCGCGACCGGCTCGCGGCCGCGCATGCGTCCGAGGTGGCGAATCTCGACGCGCTCACCAATGTCGGCAACCGACATCTGCTCTTCTCGAGGGCGGAGGAGATCTGGGGGCAAAGGACCGAGCCGACCATCGTCTCCGCGATCCTCTTCGATCTCGATTTTTTCAAGTTCTACAATGACTGTTTCGGGCATTCGGCGGGCGACGCCTGCCTGCGCCGGGTCGCCGAATGCGCGAAATCCGCGTTGCGGACGCCGAAGGACATCCTCGTGCGCTATGGCGGCGAGGAGTTTCTCCTCCTCCTTCCCGAGACCGACTTGCCCGACGCCTTGCGCCTCGCCGAGAAAATCAGGCGCGGCGTCGAGGAGTTGCGAATACCGACCGAGAAACTCGACGGCGCGGGCGTCATGACCGGAAGCTTCGGCGTCGCCGCCAACTTCACCTCCCTGACGAGCCTGGACGCGTTGATCGCCCAGGCCGACACAGCGCTTTACGCGGCAAAGCGCAATGGCAGAAACCAGGTGTGGCCGCCCTTGCCCCGGACGGCGGACGCGGCGAATGTGGAGTCCTTCATGCTGGCCCATGTGGGCTAACGGGCCGCCCCAACTCTCCAGTTCACAAATTCAACTTTCTCGATTAGGGTCCGCGCCGACTCCGCCGCCCAGCCCGGGCGTGCGGCCTTTTTGCTTTTCCGCGCTATCTGTCCGACCGACCCGGCTGGAGGGCGCTGCTCAAGGAACCACATGGCCAAGGAAGAACTGCTCGAATTCCCCGGAATCGTGACCGAACTGTTGCCCAGCGCGATGTTTCGGGTGAAGCTCGAGAACGATCATGAGATCATCGCCCATACCGCCGGCAAGATGCGTAAGAATCGCATTCGCGTGCTCGAAGGCGACAAGGTGTTGGTCGAAATGACGCCCTACGACCTCACCAAGGGCCGCATCACCTATCGTTTCCGGTAATTCCTTTCGGCGGAGCCGCTATTCGTGACAGCCGATCCCGCCGCCCCCAAGACGAAGCTCATCCTGGCTTCCGCATCGCCGCGTCGTCTCGCCCTCCTGCAACAGGCGGGGCTGGAGGCGGATGCGCTGCTGCCCGCCGACATCGACGAAACGCCGCATAAGGGCGAATCGCCCCGCGCGCTGGCGGTTCGCCTCGCGAGCGAGAAGGCCGCGGCCTCGGCGAGGGTTCGCGCGGCGCATGAAGACCTGAAGCATTCCTATCTGATCGCCGCCGACACGGTCGTGGCCGTCGGCCGACGCAGCCTGCCCAAGCCGGAGACGACCGAGGAGGCGGAGGAGTGCCTCCAGCTTCTCTCCGGCCGCCAGCACCGGGTCTATACGGCCGTGAGCCTCATCAATCCGCGCGGCTTCGAGCGCAGGCGCCTCGTCGAGGCGCGGCTGCGCTTCAAGCGCCTGTCGTCCATGGAGGTCGACGCCTATCTCGCCTCCGGCGAGTGGCGGGGCAAGGCCGGCGGCTACGCCATTCAGGGCCTCGCCGGGACGTTCGTGGTGAAGCTCGTCGGCTCTTACTCGGCCGTGGTCGGACTGCCGCTTTACGAAACCGTGTCGCTGCTGGCGGGGGAGGGATATCCCGTTTTGCAGCCCTGGTTCGCAAAGGCGTAACTGCACTCTCCCCGTCCCTCCACCGCAGGAGAGGGGATGCTCACGATCAGCAATGTCGAAGAGGGCGGCAATATGCCCCCTCTCCCGCGAAGCGGGGGAGGGTTGGGGAGGGGGCGTTACCCCACATATCTCCGCGCATAACGGCGGCCAAGCCGCGTCAGCACCTCATACCCGATCGTCCGCGCCCGAAGGGCCAGCTCCTCCACGTCGATCGTCTCGCCCAGCAACTCCACCCATTGCCCGCGTTCGGCGGCGACCTTCGGCGCGTCGGTGACGTCGAGAACGATGTAGTCCATGGAGACTCGGCCGATAAAGGGGCAGCGCACGCCCCCCACGACCGCTTCGCCCGCAGGCTTGCCGGGGGCGGCGGTGGCGGAGACGGGCAGGCCGTCGGCATAGCCCGCGCCGATGGTTGCGACGCGCGACGGGCGGGGCGCTTTCCAGACGCCGTCATAACCGACTGTGTCGCCGGGGCCGAGGTCGCGCGTGGAGACGATCCGGGCCGAGAGCCGCGCCGCTGCGCGCATTGGGTTGGCGACGCCGGGCGTCGGATTCCCGCCGTAAAGCGCGTAGCCAGGCCGCACGAGATCGAAATGGGGCTTTTGCGGCAGGAAGACGCCCGAGGAGTTGGCGATCGAGCCGGCGATTCCGGGGAAATGGGCGCGCACGGCCAGAAAATCGCCGATCTGCCGGGCGTTGACCGGATCGTCGGGCAGTTGTGAACTGAGGAAGTGGCTCATCACGAGCGTCGGCGCAATTCCGTGCGCCCGCGCCGCGACCTCGCCGGCGGCCCGAGGCGGGAAGCCCAGCCGGTGCATGCCTGTGTCGAAATGGAGCGCCGCCGCGAGCTTGCGCCCGAGCGTCGCGCCGGCCGCCGCCCATTCCTCGAGTTCGGCGAAAGAGCCGATGCAGGGGCGCAGATCCGCAGCCGCGAGGCGCGGCGCGCATCCGGGGACGACCCCGTCGAGCACATAGATGGCCGCGTCCGGCGCCAGGGCCCGCGCGGTCTCGCCCTCCAGCAGATTGGCGACGAAGAAGGTCTTGCAGCCCACGCCCGCCAGCGCCCGCATGACGGCGGCCTGTCCGAGCCCGTAGCCGTCAGCCTTGACCACGGCCCCGCACTCGGCGCCGCCGGCGAGGCCCGCGACCTTGCGCCAGTTCGCTGCGATCGCGGACAGATCCACGGTCAAGAGCCCGGTCTCGACCGGCTCGTGAAGATCGGCGGCGGCGAGCAGGCGCTCTGCGGGCGAGATGATTCCCATGGAAGACGAGTGTAATCCCCGAAAGGCGGCGGGGAAATGGCGGGTCGCCGCCTGAGGCGAGCGCTCGAATAATAGGCGCGCCGGAACAAAAGCGCCCCGTTTGCGGTCTACATTCCACGACGTCGCCGAGAACCGCCGTTTTCTGGAAGGGCTCGACGCGGTGAGGGAGTGGTTATGGCGATAGATTCACTGCTCCTGACATGCGCGCGGTTGTGCACCTTTGCGGGCGACAGCCACCTCACCAACGCCAGCAGTTTCTTTTTCGAGCGCGACTCGCGTCTCTTTCTGGTCACGAGCCGTCATGTGATGCGCGACGAAGCCAGCGGGCATCATCCGGATCGGATCGAGGTCGATCTGCATGTCGATCCGGACAATGTTGCGCAATTCGTTCCTTTCTCGATCCCCCTCTACCGCGACGGCGCATCCTTGTGGCGGCAAGGCGTCGACGCGGCGGGCGGCGTCGATGTCGCGGTGATCGAGATCGATCGCGCCGCCTTGCCCCCGTCCTGCGCCTATTGCGCCTTCACCCCGAGCCACATGGTCGACCCGGGTGAGGATATCGACATCGGCGCCTCGGTCCTCATCGTCGGCTTTCCGCTTGGTTTCTACGATACGCTGCATCACATGCCGGTCGCGCGGCAGGCGGCGATCGCCTCCGCATTCGGGCTGCGTTTCCAGGGGCAGGGCTATTTCCTCACCGACGCCCGCACCCATCGCGGCGCCAGCGGCGCCCCTGTCGCGATGCGGGTCGCCGGTTCTGGCGCGGACAAGCTTCCGTGGCGCCTGCTTGGCGTTCATTCTTCCCGTCTCGACGTATCCGCGCGGGATTTGAATCAGGATGAGGCTCTGGGGCTCAATTGCACATGGTACGCGGATATTCTGATGACGCTGACGGAAGCGTGACCAGTCGCCAGAAGAGCGATCCGTGTTACACCCCGCCGCGAAGCAACGGCGCGGGGTTTCCAATGACCGACGACACGACGATCCGCTTTTCGCGCCTACGCCAGATCCATTCGAGCGTCTGGGCGCTCGGGGTCGTCTCGCTGCTGATGGATTTCTCGTCCGAGATGATCCACGCGCTGCTGCCGATCTATCTCGTCTCGTCCATGGGCGCCTCGATGGCGCAAGTCGGGGTGATCGAGGGCGTCGCGGAGGCCACCGCGTCGATTGTGAAGATCTTTTCCGGCGCGGTCTCGGACTGGTTCGGCAACCGCAAGCTGCTCGCCATTCTCGGCTACGGCCTCGCGGCGGCGACGAAGCCCATGTTTCCGCTCGCCCCCAATGTCGGCTGGGTGACGGCCGCGCGCTTCATCGACCGTGTGGGCAAGGGGATTCGCGGCGCACCGCGTGACGCGCTCGTCGCGGACGTCACGCCGCCGGAGCTGCGCGGCGCGGCGTTCGGCCTGCGCCAGTCGCTCGACACGGTCGGCGCCTTTCTCGGCCCGGCGGTGGCGATTCTCGTCATGTGGGCGACGGTGGACGATTTCCGCGCCGTCTTCTGGGTCGCCTGCATACCCGCGATTCTCGCCGTGGCCGTCCTCGCCCTCGGCGTCCGCGAGCCCGAGGAGACGCGTCCCGCGCGGCCGGCCCGTTTTCCGTTGCATTGGGACGAACTCAAGGGCCTCGGCGGCGACTTCTGGCTCGTGGTCGCGGTCTCGACCGCTTTCAGCCTGGCCCGGTTTTCGGAGGCCTTCCTGATTCTCAAGGCGCAGTCCGTCGGCCTGCCGAACGCGCTTGCGCCTCTGGTCCTCGTGGCGATGAATGTCGTCTATGCGGGGGCGTCCTATCCGGCCGGCGTCTTCTCCGATCGCGGCGACCGCATCAAGCCCCTCGTCGCAGGGCTTGTTCTGCTGATCGTCGCCGACGCTGTGCTGGCTTACGCTGAGGCGCAACCGCTGGTCTGGATCGGCGTCGCCCTTTGGGGCCTGCATATGGGCCTCACCCAGGGCCTCTTCGCTGCGCTCGTCGCCGACACCGCTCCAGGCGGCTTGCGGGGCACGGCCTTCGGCGTCTTCAACCTCACGAGCGGTCTCGCCCTGCTTGCGGCGAGTTTCGCCGCCGGGAAATTGTGGGATCTGTACGGACCCGGGGCGACATTCGCGGCCGGCGCCGGCTTCGCGGGCCTCGCGCTCGCCGCGCTCTTGTTATCGGCGCGATTGCTGCGCCGATAGGATGCGCGCCGTTGCGCCGCTGCAACATCGTCGATCTATCGACGGACCGCTTCGCGACGATGTCCGAGTTGCCTTTTTTATGACCACATTGTGAACGCTTCTTGGTCGGGGCGGCGACTCGAAATGCAGAGATGCTCAGAAACAAGGCATATGAAATGAAAAAGATTGGCTTCGGCATTGTAGCGGCGATGCTTGCCTCCGTCCCGGCTTTCGCGGCGGATCTGCCGTCCACCAAGGAGGCCCCGGTCTATGCGCCGCCTCCGCCCGCGTTCAGCTGGACCGGCTTCTATATCGGCGCCAACATCGGCGGCGGCTGGACCCAGGACTTCAACCGCACCGGCTGGGGAACGGCCTTCAACGGAATCGTCTGGGTTCCGACCTACGCGGCTGGCAATGGCGGCGGCTCGTCGGGCGGCGGCGTCGTCGGCGGCGGGCAGGTGGGCTACAACTTCCAGCTCACGCCGATGTTCGTCATCGGTCTCGAGGCCGACTTCCAGGGCACGAGCATCAGCAGCGGCAATGGCGGCTGGTGGGGCGGCGTCGGCCGCGGCGTCGATGATTTCGGCACGGTGCGCGCCCGCGTGGGCCTGACGATGCCGGGCTGGTCGCAGCTCATGGTCTATGGCACGGGCGGTTTCGCCTATGGCGATCTGCGTATGAATTACGGCCCGTTCGGCACGCTGCATGCCGGCGCCATCGGCTGGTCGGCTGGCGGCGGCGTCGAATACGCTGTCCTGCCGAACTGGTCGGTCAAGGCCGAATATCTCTTCACCGACCTTGGCAGCGAGCGCTGGGGCGGCGCCAATCTCGCCGAGCACCACGTGCCCTTCCACACGGTGCGAGCCGGCGTGAACTACCGCCTGAATTGGGGTGCCGCCGCTCCGATTATGGCGCGCTACTGATCCCGTCTGCTGGCAAGCAAAGCAAAAGCCCCGCACTGCGGGGCTTTTGTGCTTGTGCCTCGCCGAAATTTCCCGCGTGGCGCGGTCGCGGCGATGGCCTAGTTGCGGCGCCGCACCATTTGAATTATCCACTCTTTAGGAAGCCTTTTCGGACTCATTCCGAAAAGCGCGCGAGAGGGACACGCATGGCAAACGCCGGAACGGACGAGCGCGCCGCACAGCGCCCGCTGTCGCCGCATCTGACCATTTTCAAGCCTTGGCTCACCATGGCGATGTCGATGGCGCATCGCATTTCCGGCGCCGGGCTCTATGTCGGCATGGCGTTGATGGGGCTCTATCTTCTCGGCGCCGGGTTCGGCGGCTGGCTGCATGCGCTGACCGGCTGGTTGGCCTCGGGCCTTATCGGCGGACTGATCGTCTTCGTCATCTCCTGGGCGATATTCCAGCACATCGTTGGCGGGATTCGACACGCGCTGTGGGCGCGCGCGCCGGGTCGCGCCGTGCGCTGCGAGGCGGGCCTGAACGTCGCCTGCGTGACCAAGGTTTTCCGACGCGCTCGCACACGGTCGCGGCCCAGGGCGGCGTCGCCGCGGCGCTCGGCAACATGGGGCCGGACGACTGGAAATGGCACATGTACGACACCGTCAAGGGGTCGGACTGGCTGGGCGACCAGGACGCGATCGATATATCTGTGCCGCAACGCGCCGCAGGCCGTCTACGAGCTCGAGCATTGGGGCGTGCCCTTCTCGCGCACCGAATGAGGGCAAGATCTATCAGCGCCCCTTCGGCGGCATGACCACGGATTTCGGCAAGGGCCCGCCGGCGCAGCGCACGTGCGCCGCCGCCGACCGCACCGGCCATGCCATGCTGCACACGCTGTATGGGCAGGCGCTGAAGCACGAGACGAAGTTCTTCGTCGAATATTTCGCCATCGACCTCATCATGGACGCCGAGGGCGCCTGCCGCGGCATCGTCGCGCTCAAACTCGACGACGGGACGATCCATCGCTTTCCGCCGCGCTCACCATTCTCGCGACCGGCGGCTATGGCCGCGCCTATCTCTCCGCGACCTCGGCGCACACCTGCACGGGCGACGGCAACGCCATGGTGCTGCGCGCCGGCCTGCCGCTGCAGGACATGGAGTTCGTGCAGTTCCATCCGACCGGCATTTACGGCGCGGGCTGCCTCATCACCGAGGGCGCGCGCGGCGAGGGCGGCTATCTGACGAACAGCGAGGGCGAGCGCTTCATGGAGCGCTACGCGCCGTCCGTGAAGGATCTCGCGCCGCGCGACATGGTCTCGCGCGCGATCACCATCGAAGTCCGCGAGGGCCGCGGCGTCGGCAAGCGCAAGGACCACGCCTTCCTGCATCTCGAGCATCTCGACCCGGCGATCCTGCACGAGCGTCTGCCGGGCATTTCCGAGAGCGCGCAAGATCTTCGCGGGCGTCGACGTCACGCGCCAGCCGATCCCGATCCTGCCGACCGTGCATTACAACATGGGCGGCATCCCGACGAATTATCACGGCGAAGTGCTGACGCAAGAAGAACGGCGATCCGGATTCCGTCGTGCCGGGCCTGATGGCGCTGGGCGAAGCGGCCTGCGTCTCGGTGCATGGCGCGAACCGCCTCGGCTCCAATTCGCTGATCGACCTCGTCGTGTTCGGCCGCGCGGCCGGCCTGCGCGCCGCGGAGCTGGTGAAGCCCGGCCAGTCGCAGCCGGAGCTGCCCGCGGATTCCGCCGAGCTGCCGCTCTCGCGTCTCGACTTCGCGCGCAACGCCAACGGGTCGCTTTCGACGGCGACGCTGCGCGACAAGATGCAGCGCACGATGCAGTCGCATTGCGCGGTCTATCGCACGGGCGAGGTGCTGGCCGAGGGCGTCGCTGGCGTGCATGAAGTCTGGCGGGAAGCGGCCGACGTGAAGGTCTCCGACCGCTCGCTGATCTGGAACTCCGATCTCGTCGAGACGCTGGAGTTCGACAATCTCATCGTGCAGGCGGCGGTGACGATCGAATCCGCCGCCAACCGCAAGGAATCGCGCGGCGCCCATGCGCGCGAGGACTTCCCCGACCGCGACGACAAGAACTGGATGAAGCACACGCTGGCGACGATCGACCGCGACAAGAAGACGGTGTCCATCGATTACCGCCCCGTGCACAGCTACACGATGACGAACGAAGTCGCTTATATCGAGCCGAAGGCGCGGGTGTACTGAGATGGTCGAATTCACCCTTCCCAAGAACTCCGTCATCGGCGAAGGCAAGGTCTGGCCGAAGCCCGAAGGCGCGTCCAATCTGCGCGAATACAAGATCTATCGCTACAATCCCGATAGCGACGCCAATCCGCGCATCGACACTTTCTTCGTCGATACGGACGATTGCGGGCCGATGGTGCTGGACGGCATCATCTGGATCAAGAACAAGGTCGATCCGACGCTGACCTTCCGCCGCTCCTGCCGCGAGGGCATTTGCGGCTCCTGCTCGATGAACATCGACGGCGTGAACACGCTCGCCTGCACCAAGGGCATGGACGAGATCGAGGGGCCGATCAAACTCTACCCGCTGCCGCATATGGGCGTGGTGAAGGACCTCGTGCCCGACCTCACCATCTTCTACGAGCAGCACGCGGCGATCGAGCCCTGGCTGCATGCCGGCGCCAATCCCGAGAAGGAGCGGCTCCAGTCGCCGGAGGACCGCGCCAAGCTCGACGGCCTTTACGAGTGCATCCTCTGCGCCTGCTGCTCGACCGCCTGTCCGAGCTATTGGTGGAACTCCGACCGCTTCCTCGGCCCGGCCGCGCTGCTTCAGGCGCATCGCTGGGTCTCGGATTCGCGCGACGAGGCCAAGGATGAGCGTCTCGGCTATGTCGACGACACCTTCCGCCTCTATCGCTGCCATACGATCATGAACTGCACCAAGGTCTGCCCCAAGGGTCTCTCGCCCGCCAAGGCGATCGCGGAGCTGAAGAACATGGCGATCGCCCGCCAGGAGGGCTGATTTCTAGCGGCGCCTCGGCGTTTAAACCGGGGCGCCTTGATCCCGCCGCCGCGCGGCGCTAGGACGACGCGTTATTTTCTCGGAGACAAAGCCATGCGTCTTTGCGCGCGTCGTTTTCGCGGTTCTCTCCTCGTCGCCGCTCTCGCTTTCGGCGGCGCCGCCGTCGCCCAGGAGCTGCAGCTCGATCCCAAGGCGCTCGACACCGGCGGGGCCCCGTCGGTTCAGGTGAAGCGCGGCAAGGGCAAGAAGGGCGCGGACGCCGCCGCCCAGCAAAGCGCGCCCGGCAAGCCCGCTGCTTCGTCCGGCGTTCCGAACCGCCAGTTCGGCGAACTCGAAGGCTGGTCGCCGGGCAAAGCGCCGCCCAAACCCAAGGACAAGCAGGACGACACGGATTCGTCGTCGAAACCGCCCGTCACCGTCAGCCCGTCCGGCAATATGGGAACGGGCTTCGCCTTCTAGTTGACGCGCCGGGAGCCGCCGGCTGGAGAAAATCATGGCGTATAAGGTCGCGATCGTCGGCGCCACAGGCAATGTGGGCCGCGAAATGCTGGACATTCTGGCCGAGCGCCGATTCCCCGTGTCGGAAGTCGTGCCGCTCGCCTCGTCGCGCTCGATCGGCCTGGAGGTTTCCTTCGGCGAGAAGACGCTGAAGTGCAAGCATCTCGACACGTACGACTTCTCGGACACGGATATCTGTCTGATGTCCGCGGGCGGGTCGGTGTCGAAGGAATGGTCGCCCCGGATCGGCGCGCAGGGCTGTGTCGTCATCGATAACAGCTCGGCCTGGCGCTACGACGCCGAGGTGCCGCTGATCGTGCCGGAAGTGAACGCCGACGCCGTCGCGGGCTTCCGCAAGAAGAACATCATCGCCAATCCGAACTGCTCCACCGCGCAGCTCGTCGTGGCGCTGAAGCCGCTGCACGACAAGGCGAAGATCAAGCGCGTCGTCGTCTCGACCTATCAGTCGGTCTCGGGCGCCGGCAAGGACGCCATGGACGAGCTTTCGCGCAGACGCGCTCCGTCTTTGTTTCCGATCCGGTCGAAGCCAAGAAATTCCCCAAGCGCATCGCCTTCAACCTCATTCCGCAGATCGACGTCTTCATGGAAGACGGCTTCACCAAGGAAGAGTGGAAGATGGTCGCGGAGACGAAGAAGATCCTCGACCCGAAGATCAAGCTCGTCGCCACCTGCGTGCGCGTGCCGGTCTTCATCTCGCACTCCGAAGCGGTGAACATCGAGTTCGAGAACCCGATCAGCGCCGACGAGGCGCGCGACATTCTGCGCGAGGCCCCCGGCGTGCTCGTGATCGACAAGCGCGAGCCGGGCGGCTACATCACGCCGCATGAGGCGGCGGGCGAGGACGCGACCTATATTTCGCGCATCCGCGAAGACCCGACGGTCGACAATGGCCTCGTGCTCTGGTGCGTCAGCGACAATCTCCGCAAGGGCGCGGCGCTCAACGCCGTGCAGATCGCGGAAGTGCTGATGAACCGCAAGCTTCTGACCCCGAAGAAGGCCGCGGCTTAAGGCAGACCAGCGGCGGCGCGCTCAGGTGGAGCGCGACCGCCGGCTTTGCGCCATCTCCTCCATCAACGCCGAGACGGTGTCGAGCAATCGGATGGCGCCAGGCAATCGCGCATGCGCCTCGCGCTGGCGCTCGTCTTGCGGTTCGAGCGCGCGCCACCAGTGGATGAACTTGCCGATCAAGTTGCGGCCGGGAAGGGTCGCCAATGACGCGCCCGGAAAGGCCTCCAAGTCGAAGGCCGTCTCGACGCCGCGCAGGCAGGTCTCGATGTAGCGGGCATCGTCGCCGCTCAGGAGAAAGGGTCGCTCCGGCGCCCGGCGCACCATGCGGACTTCGCTGAGCTCCGGGATGTAGTCGGTTTTCAATGCGCGACGCTCCGCATATCAATCTAGCGCCTCGTTCAATTCCCATGCCGCGGGCGTTCGCATGGCTCGCTCATTGCATTCTCCCAGGCCAGGCGGGGAGGGACAAGCAAGCCATGAATGCGGGCGTTGAGACAGCGCGGGATGCGAGAGGCCCTGTCCCCGAGGCCCTTAGAAGATTCATCTGGGACATTCAATCCGTGGTGGAGCTTGCGGAAAGCGAGCGGGAGATCCTCATGATCGGCCGCGATCTCATGGCGCGGCTGATCGCGAGCCCGAATTTCCTGCCCGCGGCGTTCTCCGAGCCGATCTCCGGCGGGGGACAGTATCAAATTTACATCGACGCCATGGAGCGCTTCTGCGTCGTCGGCACGGTGCTCGCGGGCGGCGCCGCGCTCGCGGTTTCACACTCAGGATGGGAAATTATGGGCGTGTCTGCTGGCGTGGCGGGCCACGGCCCTGCCGGCGATCCGGGCGCCCGAAAGTCGCTGGAGAAAGGCGCGGTTGCGACTCTCAGATCGGGCGCCGCCGACGTCGCCCTGACCAATCCTTCCAGCGATGAATTGGCGATCGTCCTTCACGTCTATGGCGGCGAGGTCGGCAAACTGACACGCCGCCTAGTTCCCGGAGAGCCAGATGCGCAGGCGCTCGGCTACGCCAATGGCGCAAACGCCCCGCCCTACGACATCTTCTCGATACAGGCCGGCATTCGCGATTGACCGCTAGCGGACGTCCATCACGATGCTTTCGAGCCGCGGCCCGTCGGGGCCCATGTCGCGGATGGAGGAGTGCAGGCGACAGCGGCCAGTATTGATCACGCTGGTCCCCGCCGCCATCGGCACGACATTGGCGCAGACGACGCGGCCGAACAGGATTTGCCGGCTGGCCGGGTCGAAACGAAGCCTGGCGAGCGGGAATTTGGGGTAGGTCGTCCAGTCGCCGCTCGTATAGCCGTTCATGTCCATTTCCTCGATCCAGGCGCCGCCGTTATTGTCGTAACCGAACATCAGCCAGGTCGCGCCCCCGCCCATCTCGATCGGACGGGTCGCCACCGGAACGACGCCGGCTTCTGCCGCATGCGAGGCCAGAACGAGCGCGAGAGAGATCGCCAGCTTCTTCATCTTTTGTCTCCAGGAGACTTGGCCCGCAGGCCGAAGCGATTAATCGAAATCAAGCGATCGCGAATCTAACACAGCGGCGCCAAAAACGATGTCTGTGTCGAGCGCCCGGGCTCGATGCGCGCAGAGGAGCGTTGACGCCGCATTAACGCTCTGCCGCAACCTTGCTATCGCGGCGCTTCGGACGGGCTATCGTTCGGCCGCCAAAGAATCTGGAGCGCGCCGCGATGACCGATAGCAGCGAGATGGAAAAGCCCGGCCTGATCTCCGTCTCCGTCGACGAATATATCGGCGTCATCGCCTTGCGAAATCCCGCGAAGCGCAACGCGCTCAGCCGGGACTTGATGGGCGCCTTGACCGACGCCTTCGCGCGCTTCGCCGCGCAAAAGATCCGCGTTGTGGTCCTGCGCGCCGCGCCGGACATGAAAGTCTGGTCGGCTGGGCACGACATTGGCGAGTTGCCGCAAGCCGGCCGCGACCCCTTGAGTTACGCCGACCCGCTCGAGGAAACGCTCCGCGCGATCCGCAGCTTTCCCGGTCCGGTGGTCGCCATGGTGCATGGTTCCGTCTGGGGCGGAGCGTTCGATCTCGTTCTGAGCTGCGACCTCGTGATCGCCGACGAGACGGCGACCTTCGCGATCACGCCGGTCAATCTGGGGCTGCCCTACAACACGACCGGCCTTCTGCATTTTACTGGCAGGCTGCGCGCGAACGTCATCAAGGAGCTTTTCTTCACCGCCGCATCCGCCAACGCGGACACCGCGCTGGAATGGGGGATCATCAACCATCTCGTGCCGGCAGCGGAGCTCGAGGCGCACACGATGGCGCTGGCCCGGAAGATGGCGGCGAAAGCGCCACTCGCCATGGCGGCGATCAAGGAGCAGCTTCACATTTTGAGCGACTACCAGCCGATCGCCGCGCAAGTCTTCGAGCGCGTTCAGGAGACGCGCCGGCGCGCCTATGAGAGCGCCGACTACAGGGAGGGCGTCGCGGCCTTTCTCGAAAAGCGCGCGCCAGTCTTCAAGGGCGAGTGAGCGGCGGCCTTATTTGTTGATTTTGAACAAGGCGGGGTCCGGCGTCTTCGTCTGGTCGATGTTGAACAGCGTGATCAGCGTCTCGTAGCCCTGCGGGTCCTTCACCTGCCACTGCTTCAGCTTGAAGGTCTTCGGATCGAAGATCAGCCGCAGATGCGAGGTGCCGCCGAAGGTCGCCTTGTCCTCGATGAAGATC
Source organism: Methylocystis parvus (assembly GCF_049675845.1). Classification (GTDB taxonomy): domain Bacteria; phylum Pseudomonadota; class Alphaproteobacteria; order Rhizobiales; family Beijerinckiaceae; genus Methylocystis; species Methylocystis parvus_A. The sequence goes on along the minus strand of NZ_CP187161.1, from coordinate 829,598 downwards.
GTCACGCCGGAATCGTCGATCTGGACGTCCTGGACGGTCACGTCCTTTTCGAGGTCGATCTTTTCCTTCATCAGGAATTTGAGCGGCGTCTGATTGATAAAATAAAGGTCCTGCGTGCCGAGCTTGCGGTCGCGGATCGCGACCTGCGCGCCGTCGGCGACGACCTCCATGGTCGCGGGCTGCGCGTATTCGAAGCGCACGCGGCCGGCGCGCTGGACGTGCAGCTTGCCCTCGGAGCGCTTGCCGTCATTTCCGATCTGCACGAAGTCGGCCGTCATCACCGGCGAGGCGTTGAAGAAGGCGTTGGCGCGCTTGATCGCCTCTTCGCGGTTGAGGGGCTTGGGCTGCTCGGCGGGGGCGGCCGGGTTGGTGAGCTGGACGGGATCGCCATTCTTGGCGGCGGGGGCGGGTTTCGCGCCCTTCTTGCCCTTGGCGGGCTTCGCATCCGCCGGCTTCGCATCCGCCGGCTTGGCGTCGGCCGGCTTGGCGTCGGCTGGCGCCGGCGCGGCCGGTTTGGCTTCCGCGGCCGGGGCGGGCTCCTTCTTCGCCTCCTCGGCGATGGCCGGCGCGACGAGCGCGAATGCGAGGGCGAGGGCGGCGAGGGGCGTGTGTTTCACGGCGCTAATCCGATTCGAAGGGCTCTGCGCCGTCTTCGTAACACAAGTTGGCGAATTGGGGGCGTGGATCCCCTCGACTTGCGCGCCGGGGGCCTGCCATAGTGCCGTAAATTCAGCCGCGGGCGAGATTGCATGACCAGATATTTCGACGGGCCGCCGATCGTCGTCGGCGGGGTGGGCGGCAGCGGCACGCGGGTCGTCGCCGCCATTCTGCGTGAGGCGGGCATTTTCATCGGCGCCGAGCGGAACGACGCCAACGACAATATGCTCATGGCGCGCAACCTGCCGCTGATCCGGGACGCCGCCATGGCCGTGGGGCCGCGTCCGGCGCCGTCCGGCGACGACTTCCCCTTTGATTTCGGCGTCGAGGTCGACGAGATGGTTGCTTCGATGCTCGAAGGATTCGAGCGGGAGATGCACGCCGCCTATCTCGCGCAGGACGCGCTGCGCGCCGGCTGGGGCTGGAAGAACCCCAACAACCTCCACATCCTCGCGCCGCTCGCCAGGCGCTTCGGCGCCTTTCACTACGTGCAGGTCGTCCGCCATGGCCTGGACATGGCCTTCAGCTCCAACCAGAACCAGTTGCGGCTCTGGGGCTGGCGCTATCTCATCGATCAGGAAAAGCTCGGCCCGGCGGAAGCGTCCTTCCGCTTCTGGGTCCGCGCCAACCGGCAGGGCGTGCGCGACGCGAAGCGGCTGGGGCTGAAGCTGACCGTGCTGAATTTCGACCGGCTCTGCACGGACCCGAAGGGCGTGATCGACGCGCTGGCGAAGGAGATCGGCTTTCAGGCGCCGCCGAGCCCGGCGATGTACGCTTTGGTGGAGCGGCCGGAGAGCATCGGGCGGTTTCGGCGGGAAGATGTGAGCTTTGTGACCGAAGAGGATCGGGCGGCGCTGCGGGAGTTCGGATTCGAGGAGCCGTGAGCCGCTGATGAAGTGTTGACGCCCCTCGCGCTTCGAGACGCCTGCTTTGCAGGCTCCTCAGCATGAGGGGCTCCTTCATCGGCGGACACTTAGGCCTCATGCTGAGGAGCGAGCGAAGCTCGCATCTCGAAGCACGAGGCCGCCTCGGTGTTTCGCCAACAAAATGAGGCCGACTTACTCCGCCGCCTCGATATCGAACGCTCCGCGATCGATCCCGCCGCCAACCAGAATTTCCCGCTTGCCCGCATGGTTCGGGGCGCTGACAACGCCTTCCTTCTCCATGCGCTCCACGAGCGAGGCGGCCTTGTTGTAGCCGACGGACAGGCGGCGCTGGATGTAGCTCGTCGAGCATTTCTTGTCGCGCAGGACGATGGCGACGGCGCGGTCGTAGAGGTCGCCGCCTTCCTCCGCGTCCATTGAGCCGGGCGCCGGGGCGTCGCCCTCGTCGCCCATCTCGTCGTCTTCCGAGGTGATGCTTTCGAGATATTGCGGCGCGCCCTGGGCTTTCAGATGCGCGACGACATGCTCGACTTCGGCGTCCGAGACGAACGGCCCGTGCACGCGCGAGATGCGGCCGCCGCCGGCCATGTAGAGCATGTCGCCCTGGCCGAGGAGCTGCTCGGCGCCCATCTCGCCGAGAATGGTGCGGCTGTCGATCTTCGACGTCACCTGGAAGGAGATGCGGGTCGGGAAGTTCGCCTTGATCGTGCCGGTGATGACGTCGACCGAGGGACGCTGCGTCGCCATAATGAGGTGGATGCCGGCCGCGCGGGCCATCTGCGCAAGGCGCTGGATCGCGCCTTCAATGTCCTTTCCGGCGACGAGCATGAGGTCCGCCATCTCGTCGACGATGACGACGATATAAGGCAGGGCGGAGAGATCCATCTCCTCATGCTCGAAGATCGCTTCGCCGGTCTCGCGGTCGAAGCCGGTCTGCACGGTGCGGGTGATGGTCTCGCCCTTGGCCTGCGCTTCCGCGACGCGCGCGTTATAGCCGTCGATATTGCGGACGCCGACCTTCGACATCTTCTTGTAGCGGTCCTCCATCTCGCGCACGGCCCATTTGAGCGCGACCACCGCCTTTTTGGGGTCGGTGACGACGGGCGTGAGGAGGTGGGGGATGTTGTCGTAGACGGACAGCTCCAGCATCTTCGGATCGACCATGATCAGGCGGCACTCTTCGGGTTTCAGCCGGTAGAGCAGCGACAGGATCATGGTGTTGATCGCGACCGACTTGCCCGAGCCGGTGGTGCCCGCGACGAGCAGATGCGGCATGCGGGCGAGGTCGACGATCACCGGTTCGCCGCCGATCGTCTTGCCGAGCGCGATGGCGAGCTTGTGGTTCGAGTGGATGAAGTCTTCGCTCGCGACGAGTTCGCGGAGGTAAACCGTCTCGCGGCGCTGGTTCGGGAGCTCGATGCCGATGGCGTTGCGGCCGGGAACGACGGCGACGCGCGCCGAGACCGCCGACATGGAGCGGGCGATGTCGTCGGCGAGGCCGATCACGCGCGAGGACTTGATGCCCGGCGCGGGCTCCAGCTCGTAGAGCGTGACGACCGGGCCGGGGCGGACATTGATGATCTCGCCGCGCACCGAGAAGTCTTCCAGCACGCCTTCGAGAACCCGGGCGTTGGATTCGAGAATGTCCTCGGAAATCTCGACGCCGCGCGCGGGCTTCTTCGGCTCCGCGAGCAATTCGAGTTCGGGATATTCGTAGGTGTCGGGCGAAACCGGCGCCGGTTGGCGCATGGGCTGGCGGGTGACGCGGCGCGCAGGGGCCGGAGCCGCGCTCGCCGGAGCGGCGGCGCGGGCCGGGGGAACGGCGGCGGCCGGCATCGCGTCCTCGTAATCCTGGTCGAGATTGCGGGCGCGGCGGGGCGCGTAGGTCATGTAGCTGTCCTCGCCGTCGAAAATCGGTTCGCGGCGCGGATGGGCGGGCGCGGCCTCTTCAGCGGCGGGGAGGGCGGCGCGGCGCTTCAGGCGGTCGACCAGGCGAAGAACGCCGCCTTTCAGCGTCAGCCAAAGATGGATCAGCGCGCCGAGCAAGATCAGCGCGAAGCCGGGCTCGCCAGCGCGGTCGTCGTCGTCTTCGGCGGCGTAGGGCGCGCGCAAATCCTCTTCGTCTTCCTCGAAGGCCGCGTCGCGGATGTCGTTGGGGGATTCGAAGCCGAGTCCGGCGGCGCCGCTCACCGAGAGGATGGCGACGAAGGCCGCCGCGAGGCCGAAGATCGCCATGATGACGCCGGAGCCGGCGAAGATGGTGCGCGGCACGGCGAGGATCGCGTCGCCCGCGACGCCGCCGAGGCCCGTCGGCAGCGGCCAGCGGTCGGTGGCCGGCAGCAGCGAGGCGGTCGCGGCGGTCGCGAAAATGCCGGCGACCCAGAGGCCGAGGCGCAGCGTCGCGCGCTCGATGCGCCGGCGCTTGACCATGCGCATGCCCTGTATGGCGAGCGGCACGATGGCGGCGATGGCGCCGAAGCCCACGAGCTGCATCAGGAGATCGGCGACGACCGCGCCGGGATGGCCCAGAATGTTGCGGACATGGCCGCCGGTCGCATGGTTGAGCGACGGGTCGTGCGCCGACCAGCTCACCAGCGCCAGCGTCATGGCTCCGGCGCTCGCAACCATCGTCGCGCCGGCGGCCTCGGCGAATCGGCGGGCCGAGAATTCGCGGACCTGTTCGGAATAGTGACCAAATCGATGGCTGCGCATGAGAGGATAAAGCCCGCGTGGCGCGGCGACGCCGATAGGGCGCGCCGACTCTTGGGCAGGGTAAAAAAGCTCGGTTAAGGCGCGCTTAACCCTGGCTTGGCGGCAGCGCGTCCGGCGAAGGGCCCGGCCTGACGATGGCCTGATTCAGCTCGGCGCCGAAAATGAAGATCACAGCCAGAGTCTGCAGGAAAACGATGGCGATCATGATCGAGGCGAGGCCCGCATAGGTCGAGACATAACTCGCAGCAAAACGCGCGAGATAAGCGCCGAATCCCGCGCCGAAGGCAAGCGAGGCGACGAGGGTGAGAATGAAACCGGGCGCGAGGTTGAGCAAAGGCGGCCGCCCCGCGGGCAGCAGGACATGCGCCGCGAGCACGGCGACGCCGACGGTGGCGGAGGTCACGCCGTAGCGGATGGGCGCGTAAAGCGAGGCGAGCTGCGGCTCGATCTGGCGCATGAAGCCCGGCAGGAATTTTTCGGCGAGCGCGATTGCGAGCGGCGCCAGCACCATCAGAAAGGCGATGGCGAGAAGCGAGGCCGCGCCGAGGAAAATATAGAGAATCGACTCCAGCCTCAGCAGCCACCACGCCCGCGTGTCACGGATATCGTAGGCGCGGTTGAGCGCGACGCGCAGCGCCTCGACGCCGCTCGACGAGAAATAGATGGAAAGCACGGCGCCAACCGTGAGCAGCCCCCCGCGCGGCTGGGACACGACGTTGCGGATTTCCGCCGCGATCGGCTTCGCGACAGTGGGCGGCCAGTTCTCGAAGATCAGCTTGATCGCGGCGTCCGCCTCCTCCTGGATGCCGAAGAAGGAGGCGAGCGCCGTCAGGAAAATCAGAAATGGAAACAGCGAGGTGAGAATGGAGAGCGCAATATGGCTGGCGATGGCCCAGCCGTCGTCGCGGTTGAACTTGAGATAGGCGTCGTAAAGGATGCGGAAGAAAGGCATGGCGGTCGAGAGTAGCGAGGGTCGGCGGGCGGCGCCACCTCGGGACGCCAAGTGAGGCGTCCTCATTCAGCCAAAGCTAACGCGTGCGCGCCATCGTCTTCAACAGTTCCGCCAGAGACGAAGCCTTGCCCTCCACGCTCCCCGCAATCATCCTCTCGCGCCGCGCGCGCCACCCGGGGCCCGAATGGTGGAACGCCCGAAGCTGGTTCGGCGGCGCGCCGAGGCTAGGGGGCGCCCAATGGCCTCGGACGGAAACCGGCGAGCCCATGCATTTCCTCGCGCAGATCGACCTCGCGGAAATCGCAGAGAAGGCGGGAGATGCGCCGTTGCCGAAGGAAGGGTCGCTGGCCTTCTTCGTCGGCGGAAAGGGAGCCGTGATCTGCGCGCCCCATCACATGAGCGGACCGCCAACCCAGCCGCCTGCCGGAATGGCTGATTTGACCACCGTAGGCGGCGATCCCGAATGGCCGCTCGACCAAAAGGGGCGCGCGCTTTTTCCCTTCTGGCCGATGGATATCACGCGGCTCGACGTCGAGACGCGGGAAGGCGACGACGAATGGGAGCGGCTCGACGCGCAGAACGCCGTTGTGGGAAAACATTTCGTTCGCCGCAAAGGCAGTTTGTCGCCCGGCGTCATTTTCGCCGGTCCGCCCATCCCGGATTGGTGGCGCTGCGCGATCTATGTCGCCGATCAGCTGGACGCCGCTGTGAGAAATGCGCCGAAGCTGATGGAGGGCGAGCGCAAGATGCTCGCTTATGTTCAGGGCAAGCTCGAAGACGCGCGCCAGCAGGGCGCGGCGGCGGCCGAAGAGGCGCAGAGCGCCGTGGATCAGCAGGGAGCCGGGAAGGGCGGGCTGTCGCGCTTGCTGTTTGGGCTCAGGCAAGCTGTTAACAAGGATCGATCCAATGACGGACTCGATCACGCCCGGCGCAAGGTGGACGAAGCTAACCGCAAGGCAGTCGATGCGATTAAAAAGGCCGAGGCCAGCGTCGCCCTCTATGCAAGCCGAATAGAAAAGCTGCATGGGTCGCTGCGGGGACTCGAGGCCTTCGCCGCCGAAGTCACGGAATGGACGCGCGGACGCGATCCCTGGAGCCTCATGGGGCAAGACGACCGGGCGCGGCTCGACCTTTATTGGGCGCGCATGACCGAGTTTCCGGAATATACGGTCCATTACGGCAAGACCACGCTCGATTATCTCAAGACGCAGATGTTCGCGACGTTGCCGAAAGGAGACGATCCGGCGGCCTTCGCGGCTCTGCCTGCGAATGTGTGCGAGGTGATTGCAGGACGCCTCGCGCCTCGTCCGCAATGGTGGCGTACGACGATCGTCTTTGCAGAGGGGCTGGAAAAGGCGCTCGCCAAGGGTGAGCCGGCGGGCCTGAAAAGTAAGCGCGAACAACTTGTCGCCGGCGGCGCCGAGAAGGCGGACGCGCTCGCGAAACTCCTCGCGCAGGAAGCGGCGTTCTCGCAATTCGTCACGGAATTTGCCGCATGGGCGAAGGGGCGCGTCCCCTGGAGCCGGATGACGGACGACGAGGCCGCGGCCCTATGGGCGCGGCTCGAGCGCCTGCGCAAGGAATTCAACGACGTCGCCTCGACCTATTATTTCGAGCGGTTCGAGACGCTGGAGGGGGCGACCCTCGTCGCCGTCGCAACAGCGGAGGACGAGATTTACGAGACGCTGCCGGCGCATGCGCGGGAACTGGTCAATCGCAGTTATCTCCTGCCGATCGACATCATGCACCAGATATTTGGGCAGCCGGTCTTCATCCAGGGCGACGCCTGCGCGCAGGCCGAGGAGGGGAAGCTATTGCTCCTGCAACTTGGTTTCGACGACCTTCTGTTCTGGTCCTTCGGCGACAATGGCGACTATCAGTTCTGGATATCGCCGGAAGATCTCGCGCTACGAAAATGGCATCGCGCGACCATGACCTTTGAGTGCCATTAAAGAAACGCCTCGCCGTCACCGCCGGACCCTTGGCGGCTGCCTTGTCACTTCCGCGCCCGGCGCTCGTGGGTTTGCTTATCCTGACCCGATCCTTCGACAATGAGATCGCCGACGAGGCCGCGCTCCATTCGCGAGAGAGCGTGGTCGATAAGCACATAATGGCCGGCGCGGTTGAGATCGAGTTCGAAGACCGCTGCGCCCCCGGGCGGGACTGCGACCGTCTGCTCGTCCCGTAACCGGGCGGCAAGGCCTGCGCCTTCCCTCACGCGGTCGAAAATCTGCCCGATAACATGGAAAGAGGAGGCGAAATTCGGGCCGCCGACCCCGAAGAAGATGCGGACGCTTTCACCTGACGCCGCGCGGAGCGGATGCTCTTTCGTCAACGCGCCAACGGCGCCGTTGAAAATGAAATAGTTGGGGCGCTCGGACATGAGCCTTTCATAATCCATCTCCTGCTGGCCCGCCGTCCCGAAGGGTTTGGTCGTGTAGAGCTCGCCCTGCATGACGTAGAATTCCCGATCCGCTTCAGGCAGCCCGCCCTCCGGCTCGACCAGCAGGAGCCCATACATGCCGTTCGCCACATGGTCGGCGACGCTGGGCGTCGCGCAATGATAGACGAAGAGGCCGGGAACAAGGGCCTTGAAGCTGAAGACCTTCTCTTCTCCCGGAAAGGCCTGCGTGTCCTCCGCGCCGCCGCCGGGGGCGATGGCGCCGTGAAAATCGACCGAATGCGCCAACACGCTGTTTGGGTCGTTTCTCAGATGGACTTCGAGCGTATCGCCCAGCCGCGCCCTGATGAAGGGGCCGGGAATCTTTCCGCCGAAGGTCCAGAAGCGATAGGTGGTCTTGTCGTCCAGCCGGCCCTGCAATTCTTCGGTCGTGAGATCGACGCGAAGCCTGCGGGGCGGGCGCTGGCGGATCGGCGGCGGCAGATCCGAAGGGTCGCGCGACAGGTCCGGCGCGATGAGCGCCGTCCTGCCTCGGGGCCCCGGCTCGACCTTTATCTTGCCGACCATGCCCGCGGCGCGATGCCCCGGAACCGAGCAGTAATAGGCAAACGAGCCGACCTTGTCCGCAACGAAGGACGTCGTGCTGCTGGCGCCTTTGCCGACGACGCGATTGGAGCGAACGTCGTAGAACTCGAAGACGATGTCATGCTCGGCGCCCTCGCCATTGACGAGGTTTACCTGCGCCCTTTCGCCCTCATGAAAAATAAGGTCGGGATTGACCTTGCCCTCGATCTCGCCGCCAACGCCGAGGAAAACGAGGCGACCTTCGGCGATGCCGGTGCGCAACGTGTAGACGACGCTGGGGGCCGCTGTGATTGGCTGGCGCTCCGCAAGAGAGTCAGAGCCCCAGGCGAGCGAGGACAGTAATGCAAGACAGAAAAGGAGCACCCTGAATATTTTCATCTGCCAGGCCTTCTCGGGCGAGGCGGCGGAATGCGCGCTTCCTATAACTAGGCTTCGATCAAGAGAAGGAAAGGAAGTTGCGCTCCGTCAGTCGCCGCGCTGGAAATGGTCGTACACCATGCGCGCCGTGGCCTTGTTGATGCCGGGCGTCTTTTCGAGGTCCGACAGCGCCGCCCGCGCGACGCCCTTCGCCGAGCCGAAGGCGAGCAGCAGCGCGCGCTTTCTCGACGGTCCGATCCCCTGAATTTCATCCAGCGGATTCTTTGTGAACTCCTTCTTGCGGCGCGCGCGGTGCGTGCCGATGGCGAAGCGGTGAGCTTCGTCGCGCAGACGCTGCACGAAATAAAGCGCGGGGTCGTGCGGGGGCAGGCGGAAGGGTTCGCGGCCCTCTGCGAAGAACTGCTCGCGCCCCGCGTCGCGGTCGCGGCCCTTGGCGATGGAGGCGAGCGCCACGCCTTCGACGCCGCTCTCGCGCAAGACCTCGCGCGCCACGTCGAACTGCCCGCGGCCGCCGTCGATCAGAACCAGATCAGGTTTCGCCGGGAAGGCTTCGGGGTCTGTGTCTTTCTCCACGTCTTTCGCGAGACGCGCGAAACGGCGGGTGAGCACTTCGCGCATCATGCCGTAATCGTCGCCGGGCGTGATGTCCGTGCTCTTGATGTTGAACGTGCGGTAATGCGCCTTCATGAAGCCCGACGGTCCCGCCACGACCATGGCTCCAATCGCTTGCGAACCCCCGGTGTGCGAGTTGTCGTAAACCTCGACGCGACGGGGCGCGGCGGGCAGGCCGAAGACCTCGCCCAGCGCCGCGAGCAAACGGAGTTGGCTGGCGTCTTCCGCAAGTTTGCGGCCCAAGGCCTGCCTGGCGTTGTTGAGCGCATGCTCCACGAGCTCGCGCTTCTCGCCACGCTGCGGCGCGATGACGTCGACGCTTCGGCGCAGCTTCGCGGAGAGCGCGTCCTCCAGAAGCGCGCTGTCCTCGATTGGATGCGAAAGTAGCACGCAGCGCGCGGAAGGATGCTCGTCGTAGAATTGCGCGAGGAAGGAATCCAGCACTTCCGATTCAGAGAGGCTCGCGTCGGCGCGCGGGAAATAAGAGCGGTTGCCCCAGTTCTGATAGGCGCGGAAGAAGAAGGCCTCGATGCAGAAGCGTCCGGCGTCCTTGGCGATCGCGAAGACGTCGGCCTCTTCCACTGTGCGGGGGTTGACGCCCTGCGCGCCCTGAATGGCTGACAGCGCCGAAATGCGGTCTCGCAGCCGCGCAGCGCGCTCGAATTCCAGTTTCTCGGCCGCTTCGGTCATTTCGTGCGCGAGCTGCTCGCGCACGCTGCGGCTCTTGCCGGAGAGAAAGTCGCGCGCCTCCTGCACCAGCACGGCGTAGTCGTCGATCGAGATCTCGCCAGTGCAGGGCCCCGCGCAGCGTTTGATTTGGTAAAGCAGGCAGGGGCGCGTGCGATTGTCGTAGAAGCTCTGCGCGCAGGAGCGCAAGAGAAAGGCGCGCTCCAAAGCGTTCAGCGCGCGGTTGACGGCCCAGACGCTGGCGAAGGGGCCGAAATAGTCGCCCTTGCGCACTCGCGCGCCGCGATGCTTGGCGATCTGCGGCGCGGCGTGGTCGCGCGCGATGAGGATGTAGGGAAAGGACTTGTCGTCCCGCATCAGCACGTTGAAGCGGGGCTTCATCTGCTTGATGAGGTTCGCCTCGAGCAGCAGCGCCTCGGTTTCGGTCTCCACCGAGATGAAAACCATGGAAACGGTGGCCGAGATCATGCGCGCGATGCGGTTCACATGGCCGGCGAGGCGCGTATAGCTCGCGACGCGCTTCCTGACGTTCTTGGCCTTGCCGACATAGAGCACCTCGCCATTCTCGGCGATCATGCGATAGACGCCAGGGCCGTTGGGCGCGTGCTTCCAATATTTCTTGATGACCGCGACGCCGCGCTTCACGCTCTCCGGCGTTTGCGGCGCGTCGTCTTCCGGGGCGGGCGCGTCGTCGGGCTCGGGGGACGAGTCGGCTGCGTCCAGGCCCTCGTCTTCCTCGGGCGGGAGGTCGCGCGGCGCTGTGGGGGGAGGGGTCATGGCCCCCAGATTTATGCCCCGTTTGCGGCGATGAAAAGAGCCGTCAGCGGCTCAGGCGGCGGCCGCGAGCCGAAGCGCCGCCGCGCCGCTTGCGCTCGAGCCGCCCCCGCTCCAAAGTCTGGGCGCTATCGGGAGCAAGGGGGCAGGATGCAGGGGAGGCGGATCTCGATCGGCGGATTGGTCTTCCCAGCGCTCGCGCTGGGACTGGCCGGAGTGTTCAAGGCTTCGGAAAACTGGATCGCCAACACCGATCCCGCTTTGGCCTTCGCGCCGCCGCTCCTGGCCGGGGCCATGGTGATCGGCGCGGTTTTCGCAGCCTTGCAGCATGCGGAGATCGTCGGGGCGAGGGTCGGGGAGCCGTTGGGAACGCTCGTCCTGACGATCTCCGTCACGATCATCGAGGTCGCCATCATGGCCTCGATGATCGAGCATGGCGCCGAAGACCCCACCGAGGCGCGGGAAATGGTGTTCTCGGCGATCATGATCGTATGCAACGGGCTCGTCGGCCTGTGCCTGCTGCTGGGGGGCTTTCGCCACGGTGAGCAGGAGCTGCATCCGATGGGCGCGAGCGCTTACCTTGCCGTGCTCATCGCATTGTCGATCCTCACCCTTGTCTTGCCGAATTACACGACGTCGACGCGAGGCCCGAGTCTGTCCGCGGCGCAGTTGGGTTTTGTCAGCGTCCTTTCAATGCTGCTCTACTGTTCTTTTCTCTTTATCCAGACCGTCCGCCACCGCTCTTACTTTCTGGACGCGCACGCCGCGGCTCTCGGTCATAGTGAGGAGAAGCCGTCGCGCGGCGAGACAATGTTCTCCGCCGTCGGTCTCGGCGCGAGCCTGCTTGGCGTGTCGCTTCTGGCCGAGCGCGTCATTCCCGCGCTCGAAGAAGGGCTGAAATGGGGAGGCGTCGAGGAGGTGAACCCGGTCACCGGAGCGATCGTTTCTACCCTCGTCCTGTTGCCGGAATCCCTCAACTCGCTCCGCGCGGCGCATCGCAACGCGCTGCAGACGAGTCTCAACGGCGCGCTCGGCTCCGTCGTCGCGACGATCGGACTTACCGTGCCGGCCGTGGCGTTGATGGGCATCGCGACCGAACGGGACATCATGTTCGGCCTCAATCAGCGCGACTCGGCCATGCTGTTGCTGACGCTGATGCTCTCGGTCGTCAGCTTCGGGGCCGGGCGCACCAACGTGCTGACGGGGCTTGTGCATCTCGTTGTATTCGCGACATATGTTTTCCTTCTATTCGTGCCCTGATCCAGAGGGTGGTGACCGAGCAGGCGATGAGCGATTCCGATCTGATTTTTTTCCATTCCCCGAATACGCGTTCATCGAGCGTGCTCATTTTGCTCGAGGAGCTGGACGCGCCCTACACGCTGCGCGACGTCAATTTCAGGATCGGCGCGCAGCGACAGCCCGACTATCTCGCCGTCAACCCGCTCGGGAAGGTGCCGGCCGTCGTGCATAACGGCGCGCTGGTTACGGAGCTCGGGGCGATTTTCATTTATCTCGCCGACGCCTTTCCGCAGAAGAATCTCGCGCCCGAAATCGGCGATCCGCTGCGCGGGCCCTATCTGCGCTGGCTCGTCTTCTACGGCTCGGCCTTCGAGCCGGCGATCATGGACCGCCATATGAAGAACGAGCCGCCGAAGAGCATGAGCCCCTATGGCGATTTCGAGGGCGTCATGACGCTCATCAACACGCAACTCGCAAAGGGGCCGTATCTTTTGGGCGCGCGCTTCACTGCGGCCGACATACTGTGGGCGACGGCGCTGCGCTGGACGACCGGCTTCGGGCTCGTGCCCGTGACGCCGGAAATTTCGGGCTATATCGAGCGCGTCGGATCACGGCCGTCTGTCGCGCGTGTGGCCGAGACGGACAAGCAGCTCCTGAAAATTCACGAGGCGGCTGCCGCGGCGAAGGGGTAAGTCGCTTCCGCCTTGTCGCGAGCGGCGAGATTGCCATCGCGCTTTTTTCGTCGTCACCGCCGCGCGGCCTCCCACCCTCAATCCCTCCCCGCCACTCCGTGGGGGAGGGACGCGGCTCGCAAGCCAGGCGCGCAGTACTGCTCCGTGATGATCCCCCACGACGCCACATCATCCCTCCCCCCACGGAGTGGCGGGGAGGGGCAGGGGTGGGGGGCGGTTCAGCAACGCGAATATCGAACGTCTAGCCGCAAGTCACCATTCAATCGGCGCCTGTCCATGCGCGGCGAGATAGTCATTCGCCTTCGAAAAATGCTTGCAGCCGAAGAATCCGTTATGCGCCGAGAGCGGCGATGGGTGCGCGCATTCCAGCACAAGATGCTTTTTGCGATCGATCCCCGCGCCCTTGCGCCGCGCATAGGAGCCCCACAGCATGAACACGATGCCTTCGCGCTCTCGCGAGAGCGCATGCACGGCGGCGTCGGTGAAATGCTCCCAGCCCTTGTTCTGATGCGATCCCGCCTGCGACGCGCGCACAGTCAATGTTGCGTTCAGCAGCAGCACGCCCTGTTTCGCCCAGCGCGAGAGATCAGGATCGCGCGAGACGGGATGGCCGAGATCGGCCTCGATTTCCTTGAAGATGTTTTGCAGCGACGGCGGCGGCGGCACATTCGCGCCTACCGCAAAGCAGAGGCCGTTCGCCTGCCCGGGACCATGGTAGGGGTCCTGGCCTAAAATGACGACCTTCACGCTGTCGAACGGGCATTCGTCGAACGCGCGGAAGATCTGCGCGGCAGGCGGATAGACCGTCGAAGCGGCGTATTCGTTGCGCACGAATTCCCGAAGCTCGGCGAAATAGGATTTCTCGAATTCGGCCGCGAGATGCTTCTTCCAGCTTTCATCGAGGCGGACGGGTTTGGTCATGCGGAAGAGTTAGCACGCTCGCTCGCCTCAATCCTGCAACGGCCCCCAGGCCGGGTCACTCGCATAATTCGGCGTCGGCGCCAGCGTCTCGGAGCGGCCGAAAACGTCCACCATATGGATCTTCGGCCCGCCCGCGCCGCCGCTTTCGCGGAAGAACATCAGGAACAGCCCGTTCGGCGCCCAGGTCGGCCCTTCGTTGTGGAAGCCTCGGTGAGGATGCGCTCGCCCGAGCCGTCGGTCTTCATCACGCCGATGGCGAAGTTGCCGCCGTTCTGCTTGGTGAAGGCGATGTAGTCGCCCTTGGGCGACCAGACCGGCGTCGAATAGCGACCGCCGCCGAAGGAGATGCGCTTCGCTTCGCCGCCATGCGCGCCCATGACGTAAATCTGCTGCGAGCCGCCGCGGTCGCTCTCGAACACGATGCGCGAGCCGTCCGGCGAGTAGGACGGCGCCGTGTCGATGGCGCTCGTGTCGGTCAGGCGCGTCGTCGTGCGCGAGCGCAGGTCCATCGTGTAAAGGTTTGTCGACGAGCCCTGCGACAGCGACATGATGATCTTCTGGCCGTCGGGCGAGAAGCGCGGCGAGAACGTCATGCCGGGGAAATTGCCGACGACCTCGCGCTGGCTGTTCTCGATATTCATCAGCAGCACTTTGGGATCGCCGTCGTCATTGAACGCCATGTAAGTGACGTCGAGCGAGGAAGGCGAAAAGCGCGGGGTGACGACCAGTTCGTCGCCGCGCGTCAGGTAGCGGACGTTCGCGCCGTCCTGATCCATCATGGCGAGGCGCTTGCGGCGCTTGTCCTTCGGGCCGCTTTCGTCGACGAAGACGATGCGCGTGTCGAAGAAGCCCTTCTCACCCGTGACGCGCGAGAAGACGGCGTCGGACAGGAGATGCGCGACGCGGCGCATGTTCGAGGCTTCGGTCACATATTGCTGGCCCGCCACCTGCTCTCCGGTCGTGACGTCGAAAAGGCGGAACTCCGTCTTGAGCCGGCCGTCGCCCGCGCGCGCCGAGCGGCCAGTGAGCACGAATTGCGCATTGACGGTCTTGTAGGCGTCGAGATTCGGCTGGTCCGGCGAGCCGCCTTCTCCGACATTGGCGTCAACGGGATGCAGGAAGACCGAGCGCTTGAAGTTGTTCTGAGTGACCGACGTGATCGTGCGCGCCGCCTCGTCTCCGACGAAAGGCGCGATCGCGATGTTGATCGGCTGGAAGCCGCCGCCCTTGAGGTCGATGATGCGGCCGGCGCGTGCGGGCGCGAAAGGCGCGAGAGCGGCGCTGGCGATGAGGCCGGCGGCGGCTCGGCGAGTGATGAGGCGGGTCATGTGCGGTCCGTTATCAGACTCCCTCTCCCCGCTTGCGGGGAGAGGGCGGGGGTGAGGGGCGGGCGACAGAGGCAATGTTCGTCCTGGCGGCCTGTGCTCGAAAAGCTGGGTGCGTCATCGTGGCTCGCCCCTCACCCCAACCCTCTCCCCGCCATGCGGGGAGAGGGAGCCGGGCGAGATTTGAGAGAGCCCATCGCGCGCATCAATTCGCATCCTGGAAGCGGATGGTCACTTCATGCAGCGCTTCTTCGTAATAAGGCATGAACTCCGTCGGGATGCGCATCGGGCTGCAGCGGCGCACGGCTTGCAGCGCCTGTTCGCCGCGGGCCTGCTCGACGGGGTTCGCGGAGGGGTTCACGAGGCGCGGGCGTCCTTCCAGGGCGCCGTCGCGCGAGAGGTGGAACTCCACGACCGGGGCGAAAGTGGCGCCGCCGAGCGAGAGCGCCGAGGCCCAGCAGGGATGATAATGATCGTGGATAAAGGACGCGATGCGCGCCTCCATCGACGCCGACAGTTTCGGCGCGGCGCCTTCGGGCGAGCCGATCGACGCCGTCCGGATTTCCTTGTCGGTCGCGGCGCGGCGCTGCGGCGCCTCCTTGCTCAGGAGGTTCGAAATGCTCGCCGCGTCGAATTTCGACTTCGGCGCGGTCTCGTCGCCGGTTTTCGGCTTCGAGCCCTTCACGCTTTTTTCGGCCGCTTCGCCTTCGGCGTTGTTCTCCGCCTTTGCAGCCTTATCCTTGGCGGGCTTTTCTTCGGCCTTCTTTGAAGCGAGCAGCTTCGCCACGTCGTCGACCTTCAGGCGCGGCTTATCCGGAGCGGGCTTCACATCCTCTTTCGAATCGGCCTTCGCCTCCGCCTTCTCGGACTTCTTCTCAGGCTCCGGCTTTTTCTCAGGCTCCGGTCGCTTCTCGGGCTTCGGCGTCTCCTTCGCCTCCTTCTGAGGCTCCTTTTCGGGCTTCGGACGCACGGGCGGCTTCGGTTTGATAACCTCGGCCTCCTTCGGCTCGTCAGGCGCTTTTTCGGGCGCGGCGGCTTTGGGCTTCATGGGCGGGGTCGGCGCGGGCTTCGCCTCGGCCGGCTTTTCGACAGGCTTCGGCGGCTCGGGCTTCTCCACGGGGCGCGTCGGCGGCTCGGGCGCCGGGGGCAGGGCGGCGACGCGCTTGGGCGGGATCGGCTCGGGCTTGTCGTCCTCGCCGGGGTCAGGGAGGCGTTTCAGGGGCGGCGGCGGGACAGGCACGTCCTTCTTCGCTTCCGCGAGCGGCGGATGGGGCTTGGCCTCCGGCTCCCTGGCGACCTTGTCGGCGCGATGGGCGGGCTTCGCCACATGCGCCGACTTCGCGCCCTTCGTCACCTGCGTGACGGGCTCCTCGGTGACAATCTCGACGGGAACCGGCTCCTGAACGTCTTCGAACCTGTTCGCGTCCGAGAACAAGACGAGCGCCGCCACCAGCAGGCCCGCATGGGCCGCGGAGGAGATGACAACGCCAGGCTCGGAGCGCGAAACTCTCATCGGAGCCTCACTTCTTCTCCTGCTCCGTCACCAGAGCCACTTTCTTGTAGCCCGCCGTGGTGACGAGCGACATGACTTCGGCCACGCGGCCGTAATTCACCGCCTTGGAGCCGCGCACATAAATGCGCTCGTCGAAGCCCTGCTTCGTCGTCTCCTTCAGCTTGTCGAGGAGCTGTCCGATCTCGATGGGCTGATCCATCAGGAAGATCTGGCCCTTGTCGTCGATGGCGACGGAGACCGGCTTCTGGTCGATATTGAGCGCGCCGGCCTTGGTCTGCGGCAGATCGACGGCGACGCCTGTCGCCAGCAGCGGCGCGGCGACCATGAAGATGATGAGCAGCACCAGCATGACGTCGATGAACGGCGTCATGTTGATCTCGGCCATGGCGCCGTAGCGCGGCACGCCGCGGCGGCGACGTCCGCCCTTGCGCCCGGGAGCGGAAACGGAAGCGCCCATGGATCAGGCCGCCCGGTCGCGGTTGGCGGCGTGCTGGTCGATCTGGCGGGAGAGAATGGCGGAGAATTCGTCCGCGAAGCTCTCCATGCGCGCCTGTGCGCGGGCCACGTCGCCCTGCATCTTGTTGTAGGCGATAAGCGCGGGGATGGCGGCGAAGAGCCCGATGGCGGTGGCGAGCAGCGCTTCGGCGATGCCGGGCGCGACGACGGCGAGCGAGGTGTTCTTGGAGGCCGCGATGGAGCGGAACGAGGTCATGATGCCCCAGACCGTGCCGAAAAGGCCGACGAAGGGGCCGGCCGAGGCGACCGTCGCCAGCACCAGCAGGTTCGATTCGAGCTTCTCGACCTCGCGGGCGATGGAGACGTCGAGCACTTTCTCGATGCGCGCCTGCAGGCCCATGAAGCTGGCGGAGGCGCCGCCCTGGAAGGAGCGCTTCCATTCCTTCATCGCGGCGACGAAGAGCGTCGCCATGCCGGAGGTCGGGCGCTCGGAGAGCTTGGCGTAAAGCTCCTCCAGCGAATTGCCGGACCAGAAGCTCTCCTCGAAACGGTCCATGGCGCGGCGCATGCGCGAGAAAAGCAGGGTTTTGTCGATGATGATCGCCCAGCACCAGACGGAGGCGAGCAGCAGGCCCACCATCACGATTTTCACGACGATGTGCGCGCCCCAGAACATGCTCCAGATGGTGATGTCGGCGACGGGAGCGGCCCCGGCGGCGGTCGCGGCGATGTCGGTCGGATTCATGATTTGTCCTTGAAGCGGAGTTGGGCGCGCACTTCGCAAATAGCGACGCCCCTTATTCCCCGCAATTTCGCCCTTTCTGGGGCTGCGGGTGCGCCGCACAATGATACTTATCCCGGAAGCGTTAACAAGCGGTAAGGGTTAAGGATTGGTGGAGAGGCCGGAACTTTGCCGTTTGCGGGCTTGCAGGCGACTTTGACAAAGCTGCGCGGATGAAAAAACCTGTGCGCTATTTTCCGGATTGGACAGCTCTTATGGCGATTTTCGATTCTTTATTTGATCGGTGGGCCGCGGCCGGATTTTGCCGTCGCGAAGACGCTGTGGGGATCGTCCTGTCGATGGTCTTGCCAGCGCTTTTCTTTATTCCCTTCGTCTTCGATTTCACGGTGGCGCAGGCGGGGGCCTATATCGCCCTGTTCACCGCGGTCGACGGGCGCGTGAATTATCTTCTGCACTGGCACGTGCATCGCCCCTTCACGACGTCGCGGCCGGTCAATCTCCTCCTCGATTTTCTGCTTGGCGCGGCGACCGGGATCACCGCATCGAACTGGCGCATCCAGCATGTGCATGGCCATCATGCGGGCAGGGACGCCGCCTATCGCGCGGCGGGCGCCGATCTGAGCGCGCCTTACTCGGTCATCGATGCGGTCGGCTTTTGCTTTCGTTCTCTCTGGCCCAGCATGGTGGCGCCTTTCGTCGAAGCGTTCGACAAAGGCGTCCGCAATAATCTGAATTCGCCGATCAATTATCGCTGGGCGTTCGCCGAGCAATTCTTGTTCGCAACATTCGTCGTCACGCTCGCCGTCTGGCGTCCCGCATTGACCGGGTTGATCCTGGTTCCGTGGTATCTCGCCGTTGTCTTCTGCACCCGCTACGTCGATTACATGAACCATTACGGCTGCGACGAGAGGGGCGCCGATCCGATGGCGCTGGCGAATAACACCTTGCACGCCGGGTATAACGCGGTCAGCGGCAATCTCGGCTACCACACGGCGCACCATCTCGATCCGAGCGGGCATTGGGCGGATTTGCCGAAGCGGCATGCGGAGATCGCAGGAGGCCTGGCCCCGGGTTACGTGAAGGAATTCAGTTGGTCTTTCCTGAACTTCCCGCACCACGCCTATCTCTCGCGGTTGAGGCGGATGTAACGTCAGTCCGCCGCCGCCCTGGCGTGCGCGCGCAGGAATTTCTCGCGCACGTCCGGCGGCAGGCGCTTGGCGCGCCCCGCCTCGACGCAGACGACCTTGACCGTCGCCGTTACCAGCTTCTCTTCCCCTCGTAAAACGCGCTGATCGAGGGTCAGCGAGGCGCCGCCGAGCTCGAGAACGCGCGTCTCCACGCTCAGCAGATCGTCCATCACCGCAGGCCGCATGAAGTCGAGCTGCATGGCGCGCACGACGAAGAAGGTCGGCGCGCCCGCCGAGCCTTCAAGCAGGGGTCGCTGATCGAGCCCGAGCGTGCGCAAGAGTTCCGTGCGCCCGCGCTCCATGAAGCGGACATAGGAGGTGTGATAGACGAGCCCGGAGGCGTCGGTGTCCTCCCAGTAAACACGGACGGGCATTGTGTGGGCGGCGGTCATGAAGGCTCTCGCTCGAATTGCGATGTGCGCTTTAGCGCATCTCTAGCCATATGCCCGGGCCATCATGGCAATTGCAATGATTAGCTAAGGGTCGGGGCCTAGCCTCCGGGTCGGAGGCTGGAGTTTTCGCCAAGACGGCCCATACGATTACTGGAGTGACGACATGAAAACGCCATTCGAACATATCGCCGAAGCCGCCAATCGCGTTGTCGAAATCATCGCCGCCATGCTGTTTCTCGGGTTGATGTATTACGTGGCGACGGCAAGCTGAGTGGCGCCCCCGGCGCGGGGCTCAATCCGCTTCGTCCCCAAACAATCCGAACTGCCCCGCTGGTCGCGCCGGTTCCGCCAGTCCCAAATGCCGGAAGGCGTGCGGCGTCAGCAGTCGCCCGCGAGGCGTCCGCTGTAAAAAACCCTGTTGCAGCAGGTAGGGCTCGATAATGTCCTCGATGGCGTCGCGCGGCTCGGAGAGCGCCGCGGCGATCGTTTCGATGCCGACCGGCCCGCCGCCGAAATTCAGCGCCACCATGTCGAGATAGCGGCGATCCATGATGTCGAGGCCAATGGAATCGACTTCGAGCAGCGAGAGCGAGCGGTCCGCCAGCTCGCGCGTGATGGTCGCGATCCCTTCCACCACGGCGAAATCCCGCACGCGGCGCAAGAGTCGCCCGGCGATGCGCGGGGTGCCGCGCGAGCGGCGCGCGATCTCGCGGGCGCCTTCGTCGTTCATGCCGATCCCGAGCACACGCGCGCCGCGCTTGACGATCAGCTCCAGCTCCTGCGGCGTATAGAAATTCAGCCGCACGGGAATGCCGAAACGGTCGCGCAGCGGCGTCGTCAGCAGGCCGGCGCGGGTCGTCGCGCCGACAAGGGTGAATTTCGCGAGGTCGATCTTCACCGAGCGCGCGGCCGGGCCTTCGCCGATGATGAGGTCGAGCTGAAAATCCTCCATGGCGGGGTAGAGGATTTCCTCCACGGCCGGGTTCAGCCGGTGGATCTCGTCGATGAACAGCACATCGCGCGGCTCGAGATTGGTGAGCTGCGCCGCGAGGTCGCCCGCCTTGGCGATGACGGGGCCGGAGGTCGAGCGAAAATTGACGCCAAGTTCGCGCGCGACGATCTGGGCGAGCGTCGTCTTGCCCAGCCCCGGCGGGCCGACGAGCAGCACATGGTCCAGCGCGTCCCCGCGCGTCTTGGCCGCCTCGATGAACACCTTGAGATTGGCGCGCGCCGCCTCCTGTCCGGTGAAATCGGCGAGGGTCAGCGGGCGCAGGCTCGAATCCGTGTCGTCGTCGCGCTGTTCGGGGCTGACTAGGCGGGGATTGCTCAAGCGTGATCCAGTTTTGCCGGGGCTCCAAGGCGCGGCGTCGCCGCCGGGTGCGCTCCCACACGAATCGTCGGGTCGATCGTGTGTACCGTGCTTTTCGTCGAGATCAAAACGGCAACCTTGCTGAGGGGACGATGATGCATAGGGGCTTTCTAAGGTCTGTCGCGGCGGCGGGGCTGTCTATTCTTGGCGCCGCTCCGGCCCTGGCCGGCTCAGGCGAGCTTTTGAGCGGCGACGCCTACGAGACAGTCGAGGCGCAGGTCGACCGCGACGGCGGCGTTCTGCTCGGCCCGTTTTCGACGACCTCCGCCCAATGCCGCAAGACCGGCGATTCCCGCGCATGGGTGCTCGAGAGCCCGCGCTACGGGCGGGTTGCGATCATCAAGCGGAAAGGCGAGATCGCATTCGAGGAGGGCGAACCTTACGCCCATTGCAATGACCGCCCGCTGTCGGGAACGACCATTCGCTATCGTCCGGCGCGCGGCTATGTCGGGGACGATACGTTCGTCTTCCGGATTATGTTTCCCGATGGCGAGGTCCGCACGAAGCGGGTGAACGTGCGCGTCGAATAGGCTATCGGGAGCGCCCCAGCGGGCGCTCCTCGCCTTAGCCGCGCCGACCAAACCAACGGTTCACCCGGGCGCAATAGGCGGCGAAGGCCTCGCCGTGTCTCGCGCGCAGCGCCGCCTCTTCATGGGGAACGATGAGCTGGTCCATGCCCCACCAATGGCCATAGAGCAGCGTCGGCGCCGCGAGGAGGGCGAGACCGCCATAGGGGTGGCCGCTCAGGCCGAGGCCAACGAGGCCGATCGACCAGCAAAGGCTCTGGATAAACGACATCACATAGACGGGGTTGCGCGACCAGGCGTAGACGCCGCTCGTCACCAGCGTCTCCGAGCCAACAAACTCCCGCGCATCGCCGCCGCGCTTCTCCAGATAGACGACGAGCAGGACCTTCAGGACGAAGAACAGCGCCCACCCCAGCGCCGCAAAAAGCAGCGACCGGACGCCGCCTTCCGTAGGGTCGGCGAGGCCCAGCAGGATGAGCGTCGTCGCGGCGTAGGAAGCGGAGGCGGCGAAGTCGACCAGGAAAATACGAGAAAATTGAAGGTCTTGCCGGATTCTCTGCGCGATGAACGCCAGAATGGAGGTGGGCTTGTTGTCGGCGGACAAGCTCATTTGAGAACCCTGAGGAAGCTTCAACGCGGCAAAGCTTAGCCCGAAGACGTTAAACTTGTGGAAGCGGGAAAAGACGGCTCCACGCCGTTTATGCCTTCGCAAGCTCCTTGAGCCCCTGCCGGATCAGGGCGCCGGTCTCGGCCCCTTCGCCCAGCGCCTTGACGCTCGCCGCAACAGCGGCGGCGGCCTGCGGGCGTCCGTAGCCGAGATTCACCAGCGCCGAAATCGCGTCGTGCAGGGAGGAGGGCGCGTTCGCCTCTTCGTCTTCCCCCGCGAGCTTCGCCACCACCGGATCGACCGAGCCGAAAGCCGGCGCCTTGTCCTTCAGTTCCGCGACGATGCGGGCTGCGAGCTTCGGCCCGACGCCCGGCGCGCGGGCGACCATCGCCTTGTCCTGCGTCGCGATGGCCGAGCCTAGTTCGCCGGACGACAGGATGGAGAGGATGCCGAGCGCCACCTTGGAGCCGACGCCCTGCACGGTCTGTAAGAGGCGGAACCAGTCGCGCTCGCTCTCGCTGGAAAAACCGAAGAGCCTGATCGCGTCTTCGCGCACCTGCGTCTCGATGGCGAGCGCGGCCGCCTCGCCGGGGCGCGGCAGCTTTTGCAGCGTGCGGCCCGAGCAATGGACGACATAGCCGACGCCATTGACGTCGATGATGACGAAATCTTCCCCATAGCTGTCGATCAGGCCCTTGAGCTTGCCGATCATGGCGCACACCGGGTGAGGACCGCGCTCTTCGAGTTGTCGGCCCAGAGGAATTGCAGACCGGCGGGGTCGAGGACGAGGGTGAAGGTCGCCTTGTGCGGCTTGGCCGACTCTTCCCCGACGCACGATTTCGCCGTCGCCTTGTAGACGGCGCGGCCGTCCTTGTTTTCTGTCTGGTCGTAATCGACGCCCTTGCAGCCGAAAGTCGGCATCCGCGCCTCGCTCTCGGTCAGGGTCACAAAATGGTCTTTCGCCTTGCAGGCGGCGGCGTCCAGCGCATATCGCCCGACCGGCGAGTCCTTGTCGACGGACGCGGCGAGGGCAGGGGCGGCGGCGAGGCCGAGGAGCAGTGCGTAGCGCCTCACGCGAGCGCCGCCTTCAGCGCCCGCGCGCCGCGATGCTGGGCGTGGCAGATGGCGACGGCCAGCGCGTCTGCGGCGTCGGCGCTCGACGCCTGGCTGGTGGGCAGCAGCACGCGGACCATCATTTGCACCTGAGTCTTTTCAGCGTGGCCGGCGCCCACGACGGTCTTTTTCACGAGGTTCGCGGCGTATTCGGCGATTTCCAGCCCGGCCAAAGCCGGCGCCATCAGCGCGACGCCACGCGCCTGTCCGAGCTTCAGCGTAGATTGTGGGTCGCGATTGACGAAAGTCTCCTCGACCGCCGCTTCATCGGGCTGGTAGTCGGCGATGACCTGCATCAGCCCTTCGTGAAGCTGCCGTAGCCGGTTGCCCATATCGAGCGCGCCATCCGACTTCACGCGCCCGCAGGCGACAAAGGAGAGGCGCGAGCCCTGGGTCTCGATCACGCCCCAGCCGGTGTTTCTAAGGCCGGGGTCGATGCCGAGGATGCGAATCGGTGGGGCGGACATGCCGCAGGTTAGGCGCAGCCGGGGCGGCGAGGCTAGGGCGCTTTCGTCGATCGGGCAAAGCCCGGCCTATGAAAGGCGCGCCGATTCCTCGCGCGCGAATTGGAGGTCGCGCGGCTCGACATGATTTACGGGCCTCGACCAACTCACGCCGCGCTTGGCGATTTTCGCGGGCGCCCCGACGGCCAGGCTGAACGGTTCGATGGGTTTATTGGCGAGGCTGCTCGCGCCGACGATGCTGCCGCGGCCGATGCGCTCGGGCGCAAGGATCAGGGCGCGGTAGCCGATCCAGACATGCTTGTCGATCACCAAGTCCTTGGGCGGCCGATTGAGGATCGCCCCGCTTTCGACGTCGAAGACCGTGTGCATGTCGTAGTTTCGGATATTAATTTCGTCGCTGAACATGCAGTCGTCGCCGATGACGACGCTTCTACCTTCGCCCTCGATCTCGGCCCTGCAACCAACCACCGTCGTCTTTGGGCCGACATAGAAGGTTTGGTTGCTTGAGCGCAAATATATGTCGTGGAAGCGCATGAAATCCACGATTTGTGGAAAGAAGACGCGTGTATTGGCGCCAGCGGCCCTGATGACGATATATGTTCGCGGCGGATATTTGCTTCTACCGAAAACGAATATGTTACCGGGTTTGTGATTGTGAATAATAATCCGTCCCACGGGAGCGGTCGGGTCCTGAACGAAAATCCGACAGTCCCTGCTGCCATGAAGCTCGATGCCGAGTTCCTTGATCGTCGCCAGGTCGTGGCCATGCACAGGGTGGAAGCTCTCGAGGTCTTCTTCTTTGAAGTCGGAAACCGATCTGGCGAAAGAAATGTCTCCAACGGGACAAGACTTTGAAGTTGTCGCTCCATTTGCAGGAGACAACTCAGATGTATTGTTGTTCAATTACGTCTCCCCGGACCTGCCGTCCCGCGACGAGCTATGACCGTTCCGCCTCGGCCTTCTCCAGCGCATCCACCACGGCGTCGAAGGCCAGCATCGTCGACCCATGGCGGGCCTTGTAGTCCCGCACGGGCTCGAGCACGGCGAGATCGGCCCATTTGCCCTCGGGCGGCGGGCCGTTCTCCTTCAGCATCCTGCGCAGGGCTTCGCGGGCCTCCCGCAGCTCTTGCGGCGTCGAGCCGACGACGTTCCGGGCCATGATAGAGGCGGAAGCCTGGCCAAGCGCGCAGGCTTTCAACTCATGCGCGTAATCGGCCACTTTCCCGTCATGCAGAGTGATGTCCACCGTGATCGTCGAGCCGCAGAGCTTGGAGTAGCCCTTGGCGGTCGCGTCTGGGCGCTCCAGCCGGCCGAGGCGGGGGATGTTCCCGGCAAGTTCCAGGATTTTGGCGTTGTAGACCTTATCGAGCATCGTTCAGCGCGGGCTCTGGCGCGGGGCTTACCTTCGCTCCCGCTCCACTCTATATAGCTAGGCGAGGGGCGTGGCGAAAGCGCGCTCCCGGCGCAACGCCGAGGCGCCGCATTTCTTGCATTGACTCAGGCGAAGTCTCGAATTCTCGCGGTTTCTCGACTGTCGGAAGGGCGAAATTTGAGGTAAGTCCCATGCGTCTTGACCGCATGGGGGTCCCGCGTTGCGCGTTTTGCGACGCGATTGTTGGAGGCGCCACATGGATGACGTGGTTAAGACCTTTCCCGTTCGCCCAAGTTTCGAAGAAGACCGCATCGACGCTGTGACCACTTCCGAACCCGCCGCCGCCCATGCCGAGGAGACGGCGCCAAAGTCATTGGAGCGCCCCAGTCGCGAGGAGGCGGAGGCGGCCGTTCGCACGCTGCTGCGCTGGGCCGGCGACGACCCGGACCGCGAGGGCCTTCTCGAGACGCCGCGCCGCGTCGTGAAGGCCTATGAGGAATTCTTCAAGGGCTATGGCGAGAGCCCCGACGAAGTGCTGTCCCGCGTCTTCGAGGAGGTCGAGGGTTACAACGACCTCGTGCTCGTGCGCGACATCCCCTTCACCTCGCATTGCGAGCACCATGTCGTGCCCTTCGTCGGCAAGGCGCATATCGCCTATTATCCGACAGGCGGGGTCGTCGGCCTTTCCAAGCTCGCGCGTCTCGTCGACGTCTTCGCCAAGCGCCTGCAGACGCAGGAGGCGATGACGGCGCAGATCGCCGACGCGATCGAAACGCACCTCAATCCGCGCGGCGTCGCTGTGCTCATCGAGGCCGAGCATATGTGCATGTCGATGCGTGGCGTGCTGAAGCAGGGCTCGTCAACCGTCACGGTGCAGTTCTCCGGCGTCTTCCAGGACGATCCGAAACAGCAGGCGCATTTCTATACGCTGCTGCGCGGCGCGCGCTGATGGCGGGCTCGAAGGAGCTGGAAGAGGGGGGCGCGTTCACCCCCCGCTTCGACGCGAACGGCCTCATCGTCTGCGTGACGGTCGAGGCCGCGACGCGGGAAATCCTCATGGTCGCCTATATGAACCAGCTCGCGCTCGACAAGACGGTCGAGACGGGCGTGGCGCATTACTGGTCGCGCTCGCGCAATTCGCTCTGGCGCAAGGGCGACACGTCGGGCCAAGTGCAGCGCGTGATCTCGCTGTCCGTCGACTGCGACCAGGACGCGATCCAGCTCATGGTCGAGGCGGGCGGCGACGGCAAAGCCTGCCATACGGGACGCAAGTCCTGTTTCTACCGCAAGCTCGTGACCGAGGGCGACGCGCGGCGTCTCGTCTTCAGCGAATGAATCGCCGCGTGCGCTTTCGCACGGCGATAAAGATTCCCCTTCGCTACTCTCTCAGCATCGAAATTCAAAAAGCGGCAGGGAGAGCCAAGATGTTCGCCACCATTCAGCGCCTGATCGAGCAGGAAACCCGGATCGACGCGCAACCGCTTTCGCCCGAGGCCAATCTCTATGAGCTGGGCATGACGTCCTTTGATGCGGTGCGCCTGCTGATGGCGGTCGAGCGGGAATACAAAGTCATGTTTCCGCGCGAGGCGCTCAATCGCAAGACCTTGTCGTCCATCGAAGCGATCGCCACATCCGTTCTCGCGCTGTGGCAGCTCGAAATTGAGCCGCCGAAAAAATTGCGCATTGCGGCGTGAGCGCGCCGTCGCTGCATGAGTTGATGCTCTTTTCCTCCCAGACTGCGCGCCCGGTCTCATCAGCCGGGCCTTTTCTTTTCCCGTTGTGCAGCGCGCAACAAGAAACTCGGCAGTATGAAATAAGGTTAACCTTCTGGACATTTTCCGAGAGCAGCCTCGCTCCTACATAAAATCGAAATGTTGGGTAGAGAGACGAACAAGCAGGAATAATGCAATGTTATCGCTGCTACGACGCACGGATAATTCCGTCACCAGCGAGTCTCGCGACGCGATGAGCGGCTCTGATATGAATGTCGACTCCAGCCCGCCCGCCGTCGTCGACGGCGCGGAAGGCGACAAGCCTACGCGCCGACGCGGACAACCGTTGATCGGTCTGGCGCTCGGCGCCGGGGCCGCGCGGGGCTGGTCGCATATCGGCGTTCTGCGCGAACTCGCCGAGCATGGCATTCAGCCGGACATTGTCGCTGGCACCTCTATCGGCGCGGTCGTCGGCGGTTGCTACGCCGCCGGCAGGCTCGACGCCATCGAGGCATTCGCCCGCTCGCTGACGCGGCGGCGCGTCTTCACGCTGATGGATCTTTCTTTCTCCGGCGCAAGCCTCATCACGGGGGAGCGGCTGAAATCGGCGCTCGAGCAGGAGCTGGCGGGCTTCAATATCGAGGATGTGTCCATCCCATTTGCGGCGGTCGCGACCGAGGTCGGCACGGGCCATGAGGTGTGGCTGCAACGCGGCGTGCTCGCCCAGGCCATCCGCGCCTCCTACGCGCTGCCCGGCATCTTCGAGCCGGTGCGCATCGGCGACCGCTGGCTCTTCGACGGCGCGCTCGTCAATCCCGTGCCGGTCACGGTTTGTCGCGCGATGGGCGCCGAGTTCGTCATCGCCGTCAACGTCACGGCGGACACGATGTATCGCGCCCGCGTGATCCGCGACGATCCGGCGGCGCAGAAGAAGGCGGCGGAGGCTGGGCCTTTCGGAGAGAAGCCCGACGTCTCTTTCGTGGACCGGATTCTGCCGCGATATTTCGACCGGCACGCGGGCGACGCGCCCAATGTCGCGACGGCGATGATCGACGCCTTCAATATCATTCAGGATCGCATTTTGCGGTCGCGCCTCGCGGGCGACCCGCCGGACGCCACCATCACGGCGCGGATGGAGGACATCGGCATGTTCGACTTCCACAAGGCCGATCAGCTGATCAGCGTCGGGCGGCAGGCGGCCAAGCGCGCGCTCCCCAACATCTTCGCCCATATCCCGATTCCGGGCGCCACGGCCTGATCGCGGGGGCTCGCTCGCGTGGGGGCCACGCGAGCGAAGATCGCCGCTTCAAGCCTGCGCGATATATTCGCGCATGGAGCGGTGCTCCTCCTCGATCACGCGGATGCGGTATTTCACCACATCGCCTATCGAGACGAGGCCGGCGAGGCGGCCTTCCCGCAACACGGGAAGGTGGCGCCGACGCTCGAGCGTCATGGTCTGCATGGTGGAGTCGACCGTGTCGTTCTCATGGGCCGACACAGGATTGCTGTGCATGTGCTCGGCGACGGACGAGTCGAGCGCCTGAGGGCCGAAGGCCGCGATGGCCGCGACGAGATCACGCTCGGAGATGAGGCCCATCACTGTGCCGTCGCCATCCACGATGACGAGCGCGCCGATGCCGTGGCGGATGAGTTCCTGCGCCACTTCGCGTAGCGATAACGTCGGCGGCGACGTGACGACGTGACGACCTTTTTCGGAAAGGATCATTGCAACGGTCATGGCTTCCTCCTCGGCGACCCCCAAAACCCAAAGCCCCGCGCGCGATTTTGCTATCGCGCTTGCGGCGGGGCGGCTGATGGCGAGACGCTCTGGAACGCATGCCTGTTTGCAAGAGTCGCGGACTCCTGCAAACCGCGTTCACCCGCGTCGCGCCCAGGGTTCAAAGGCGCCGAAGGTTAGAAGACCGAACATAAAACCTCCGATATGCGCTTCCCACGCCACGGGCTCGGAGGAGCCCGACGCCGCGGGGAGGGCGCCGAGGAGGAAGTTAGCGCCGAACCAGACGACTAGAAAAAGCATCGCCTGACGATTCTCGCCGATTTGCGAAAGGGAGGCGGTCGTCGCTTCCCGTCCGTCTATTGCGCCGTTGTCGCCCAGCCGCGCGCCGGGGGTAAAGGCGAAACGCACGATCGCGGCCATGGTTCCTGAGATCGCTGCGGAGGCTCCGACAACAGGAGCCGCGTCGAGGGGATGAAAGGCGAAATGCGCCAGCGCGCCCGCCACGGCGCAGGCCGCGAAAAAGGCGAGGAAGCGCGCGGGCGCGAGCCGCCGCGCCACGGGAGCGCCAAAAGCCGCGAGCGTCAGCCCGTTGATCGCCAGGTGCGTCCAGCCGCCATGCAGAAAGGCGTAGGTGAGCAGCGTGAGATAGACGGCGCCGCCGCCATTCAGCGTCGCGGCGATTTGCTCTTGCGCCGCGCCGCCGAGCGCGTCCGCATCCGCGAGAGAGGAGAGAACCGTCTGCGGCGCAAGCGCGAAGCTCAGTCTCAAGGGCACGAAGGACAGGGCGTCATAGACCGCGTAGACGAGTCCCTTCGGGGCGACGCCCGCGAAGAGCTGGATTGCGAACATGACGCCAAGAAGGGCGGTCACCACGCCGGGCAGATTGAGAATGGGTTCCCTGTCGGCGCTCACGATTTCCTCACGGCCCTTTTCTGGTGCGGATTAACTTAGAGGGGCCAGCGTCCCGCAATGGGACAAAACCCGCTCGTCGTCGAGCGATTTATGAAACGGTCGTGGCTGAGGAGAGGGTCGGCGACCGGGGTGGAACAGGGGAGGGGGAACGTCGGAGCAAACGTCCCCCCTCTTGTCTCTTTCCCTTCGCTTGGCAAAAGCAACAAGTCAAATTTGTTCTTATTGGTTCATAACTTGCCGGTTGTCTTCGAGGGGTCGGAGCATCTCCCCCTCAACGTCCCGGCATGAGAACAAGGTCTCACAGGGCGACGTTTCCGGCAAGGAGAGCATTGAAAAAGGGTTAATTTCGTTAACCGATGGCACGCCCGCTGCTGTTGACGCCGCATGAGGCCCCCGATGACGAGGAGCCGTTTCAATACGGGTCATGGGGCCGGTGATTTACGGCGGGCGAAGCATGAGACAGCAGGTAAGCAAGGACTTGTTCGCTTACTGGAGCGAATTGAAGGGCGAGAGATTGGCGCCCGACCGCGCGGATATCGATCCGGGCGCGATAAAGAACATACTTGCCGACACCTTCATTCTCGAAGTCGACGCCGAGGCCCAGTTCCCGTTGCGTCTCTCGGGCGGGCGGGTCAACGCGCTCTGGATGCGCGAACAGAAGGGGCGATCTTTTATCGAATTCTGGCAGCCGGCGGACCGGCGCAGCGTCGGCTCGGCCGTCACCACTGTCGTCGACGGAGTTGTCCCCGTGGTCGCCGGGGTGAAAACCTATATCGAAGGCCATTCGCTGCTGGAGCTAGAGCTGCTGCTCCTCCCGCTTCGCCACTTCGGAAAGACGCACTCTCGGGTGCTCGGCGCGCTTTCTCCCGTTTACCAACCCGAATGGCTTGGCCAATTGCGGGCCGGTCCTCTGGAACTGATTTCGCTGCGCGTGATCGAGGCGGCCCACGCCCCCGCAAGCGCTTCGAATGTCCAGCCTTTTCCGTTTGCCAAATCCGCCCGGTCGCGCCCCCGGCTCGTTGTTTACGATGGCGATAAACTATGATCGCTCTTTTCCTTTCGGACCCGGGCGTAAGCAATCTTTAATTGGACCGGCGGTATTGTCTGGAAACTCAATGCGGAAGTACGACCAGACATGGCCGCAATTCAACCCCAACTGAATTACCTCTACGACTCGCGCGAGAACCGTCGGTTTCAGCGAGTCCCCGTGACCCTTTTCGGGCGCTACATGCTTGAGTCGCGGCGGGAGTATCCGTGCCAGACCGTCGAAATGTCTCCAGGCGACATGACGCTGTTTGCGCCCGTCAAGGCGCAGATCGGTGAGAAGGTCGTCGTCTATCTAGACGAGATCGGCCGTTTCGCCGGCGTCGCCATGCGTCAGACCGATGTCGGCTTCGCGCTTTCGATGAATCTGCCGCCGATGAAGCGCGACAAGCTCGCCGATCAGCTCACCTGGTTCGCAAATCGACACGCCTTCAATCTGCCGGAAGACCGCCGCCACGAGCGTATTGTGCCGCTGATGCAGCGCACGCTCGTGCGTCTTCCCGAGGGGAACGAGATCATCGCCAAGATCAAGGATATCTCACTCTCCGGCGTCGGCATCGAGACCGAGGCGCGTCCCTATCTCGGCGCCAAGATCATTATCGGCACGACGCCCGCCGTCGTCGTTCGCCATTTCGAGGGCGGCATCGGCGCGGAATTCGAGAAGCCTTTCAATCCGGGCGACATCGACGAGTCGACGCGACTCTGAACCGCGGCGCCAAAGAGTTGCGCGCCGAGGGGTATTAGACTTCAATTCGTCTTTGAACGCTTCGCCGCCCCGGCGAGGTCAATCGATTTGAGCGTCTCGCCATGCAGGATCGCAAGCATGTGGCCTGGCTCTACAGCCAGTTGCCGGATCTGGTGCGGGCCGGAATCATTCCCCAGGAGTCGGTCGCACGGCTTCAAGAGCGCTACGGCGACGTCGAGCAGAGCGGACGAAGCCGCGCCATTGTCCTTTTCGGCATTCTCGGGGCCGCGCTCATCGGCGGCGGCGTCATCCTGCTGCTCGCGCATAATTGGGACGATCTGAGCCGCGCGACGCGGACCGCGCTTTCCTTCGCCCCGATGCTCATCGGGCAGGGCCTCTGCGGATGGACGCTTGCGCGCCGCCCCGACAGCGTCGCCTGGCGGGAAGGGGCGGGCACTTTCCTCACCCTCGCCATCGGCAGCTCCATCGCGCTCGTCGCACAGACCTATCATCTGGGCGGGAGCTTCGAGGATTTTCTGCTGAGCTGGGCGCTTCTCGCGCTGCCCGTCGCCTATCTGATGCGCGCGACGCTTCCCGCGCTCCTCTATCTCATCGCCATCGCGTCATGGGCGGGAATGACCTATCCATCCGCCTGGCTCGGAATCAGAACGGCCTTCACGCGCTCGCTCAGCTATTGGGGCCTGCTGGCGCTCGCGCTGCCCTGGTGGTTCCTCCAGATCAGGGAAGGGCGCTATCGCTCGCAGGTGACGCTCTTCGGCTGGATCCTCGTTCTCACCCTGCCGGTCGGCTATTTCCTTACCTTGGAGGAGCGCACGATCGGCGGGCTCTGGCCCGTCTGGCACAGCGCTTTCTGGACCGCGCTCTTTCTTGCCGGCAAGAAATGGTGGGGCGACGCGGGGTCGGCCAGCCAGCGCCCGCTGCAGACTGTCGGCGCGCTCGGTGCGATCGGTCTCGCCTTGGCGCTCACCTTCGAAGACGTCTGGCGCCTTCACGAGACCGTGCATGGAACAAGCGCCGGCCTATTCCTCGCCATCGCGTGGCTCGTCGCGAGCCTGGCGCTGTGGGGCGATAGCCTGCGGCGCGGCGAGCTTTCGTCGCAAACGCTTCTCGGCGCGCTGCCGCTCGTCGCGGGCGCCGCCTATGTCGTTGCGCAGGCGTCCCCCTGGGCGTCCGTCGCGCTGATGAACCTTTACGTCTTCGGTCTCGGCGTCGGCGTGCTGTCGGCGGGCGTGCGTTCGCAGGGCCTCGGCACGATGAATGCGGGCATGATGATCCTCTCGGCGCTCATCTTCTGCCGCTTCTTCGACTCCGACATCGGCTTCGTGGCGCGCGGCATAGGCTTCATCCTGATCGGCGTTGGGTTCCTGACTGCAAATCTCGTCATGCTGCGCAAACGCGGAGGGGCGAAATGAAACGCGCCTGGATTTACGCGGCCTTCCTCCTCGTCTGCCTCATTCAACTCGCCGCGCCGGCGAGCATGATCTGGAAGCAGGAGCGCGCGCTCGCCTATGGCCAGCCGTTTAGAGTTCGAACGGCGCCGGTCGATCCCTACGACGCCTTTCGCGGGAAATATGTCGCGCTGAATTTCCGCGAGGGCCTTCCAAAGCTGCCGTCGAATTTTCCGCCATCCTTCCGGGGAAAGGTCTATGCGCCGGTCATCGTCGGCGACGACGGCTTCTCGCGCTTTGGCGAAGCGGCGCTCGCGCCGCCGCAGAGCGGGCCGTATCTGACGCTGAATGTCGAACGCGGCTATCCCGGTCAGGATCTGCGTCTGCCCTTCGACCGCTATTACATGGAAGAAGCGAAGGCGCCGGCGGCGGAGACCGCCTATACGAAGGCGACGCGCGAGAAGGACGCCTATGTCGTCGTGCGCATTCTCGACGGCGACTGGGCCGTCGAGAATCTCTATGTCGGCGGCAAGCCGATCATCGACGTGCTGAGCGAGGCGGCGAAGACGCGCTGAGCTTATTTGCCCATGCTCTTTTTCATCTTCTGAAGGCCCGCGCGCAGCCGACGCTCATCTCCGCCTTGCGGCTCTTGAGGCATTGAAGAATGCGGCCGCCGCCCGGCTGGACGCCGGCGCAAAGACGCTCGACGTCGTCCTTGCAATAGGTGAGCACCGCGTCGTCCATCGCCGCCGCGGGCGTTGCGGCTGCGAGCAGTTAGCGAAAACGGCGGGGCTCGATATAACCGCGTCGTCGTGACTCGGATCAATGCGCGCTGCAGCAGAGCCGCTATTGGCAGACGTCCCAAAAGCCCTGCGAGGCGTTGTCGTCGGTGTAATACCAGCACAGTCCTTCCGCCGGGGCGGCGATCGTGGCGTAGCCATAGGCGTCCGCCGCCGACATGACGCCGACCGCCGCACCGGCGGCGATCGCTCCGCCCGGAGGCCAGGCATAGGGCCGTCGCCACGCGCCGACATAGGCGCCGCCGCCGCCGCGATAGCCGACGACCGGACCGACGCGCGCGAAACCGCGCACGAGCGTGACGGTCGATTGATCATCGAACCTTGTCACGACCGACGCGGCGTTGGCGCTTGTGGCGACGAACGCGGCCGCGCCGCAGAGCAAGTGGCAGATCCCGCGCTTCAACATTACGCCCTCCAAAAAGCTGTTGCTTTCTTGGACGTCAGCAAAGCGGCGGGCAGGGGAAAAAGCAAAGCTCTCTTCGCTTCTTGGAGACCAGCCTGTCTCCAAGATCGAGAGAATTGCCGTCAACTTACCCGCCGCCGATCCCCTCGATGATGCGGCCTGTGCCGTCGCAGCGCGGGCAGGGGGCGTCCGCCTGTGCGCCGGTTTCGAGATCGGTCGCTTTTCCTGTGCCGTGACATTCGGGACAGACGTCCTCGCCGGTCGCAGGCGCGCCGGGGGCAGGGTCGTCTTCGGGCGTTCGCTGTCGCGGAGGGATCGGTTGCATCGCTCGCCTCGCCTTTCCTTGGAAAGTAGAGGACATAGCGCGCCGCGCCGCGAGGTCGCCTGTCTAACGCTTCCGGGTTCATCCGTCGCGCCCAGAACGGGACCGTATCGTCGACGGTGCAATGTCGCACCGTTCGGCGCAGGCTGACGTCGTCGCAGGCGACGACGCCTGATCTGCGCTAATACGGCCTACTCGAGCGCGCCCTGTACGAGCGGTTGATAGCGGGTCACGATGTAGTTGTCCCCGAGGGTCTGGATTGGGCCCGATTGGTTATAAACGTCCCAGGTTCCGTTCCTGCTGATGCTGGAGCGCATGATCCGGATGGCTCCGCCGTTCTGGGCCCAGAGTCCGTAATTCGAGTTGAAACTGGAATTCAGCCTTTCGCCGATGAAAACGGTGTTGGAGGTGCCGTCGCTGATCGTCGAGACGCCGGTACCGTTGTTCGTAACCGCGCTGTTCTCGAGATAGGCGTTGACGCCGGTCGTATGGGCGCCGTCGATCAGGATCCCGTATTGGGCGTTGCTCGCGTTGACGTTCCGCCCGAGAAAACGCACCGATCCGTCATTGGGCGCGATGCGGATGTTCGCGGTCCCATTGCCCGCGATGATCGTGTCGAAGACCGTCGATGTGACGAGCGCGGTTGGCACGAAATTCAGGCCGGCGGTTACGAAGCCGCTGATGGTGCAATTCGCGATGGCGATCGAGCCTGCCGAAACGATGTTGACGCCGTGTGTGGCCAGATTTGCACCGTTGATCGTCAGACCTTTGAGAATAACAGCGTCACTCGCTCCAGCCGCAATGATGATGGCTTGTCCCGACGTTGCGAAAACGCCGGCGCCGCCCACGCCGTCATTGATCACGGCGATCGCCTTGGTGATAAGAAGCGGACCGTAACCCCCGGGATCGCGCACCTGGATGGTTCCGCCGGCGACAACGATGTTGTCGTGCGCGTATTGGAATGTCCGGCATGGGCTCGTTACGGAGCCGCATGTCGGGACGTCGTTGCCGAACATCTTCGAGACCCATCCCACAGGGGAGGTGGGAGCGGCATGCGCCGAGAAGGACGAAAGTCCGGCAAGAGCCGTCGAGGCCAGGAATAGGCGTAAAACGCTTCTGTTCATGTTGCCCAAAAAGCCCCCATGCAATAAGCGCCGCTTGAGCATTATAAGAGCCTAGCCTCGGGTGTCGCCAGCAGATTATTTGCAGCCGGCATTCCCGCACCCCCGCCATCCGGCTGTCATGCGCCGAACGCACCTTCCGACTCTGTGAAGCCTGCCGTTTTTCCAGCGGCCGCTCAGCCCGCGCGGGACGCAGCCATGCCCAAGCTGTTCTCTACGCTCAACGCTAGGCTATCTGAACGGCGCCGGTCTGGGCGCCGTGTCCTACGGCTTTATCACCCAACTCGGGGCCCACCAGGATGCGCGGATCGCCTTGGTCGCGGCGCTGGCGACCGGCCCGCTGGGCGCGCTGCTTGCACTGATATTCGCGGGTATGCGGCGCGACGGAGGCGACAATTCCTCAAACATCGAGCAGGCGGGCCATCAGGCTTTCAAATAGCTTCTGCGGCAGGATGCTCTTCAGCGCGAACAGCAAGCGCTGTTGCGGCATGGCGACGACATAGCGCGCCTTTGGCCGCGGGTCGTTCAAGATACGCTCGACAAGGGCCGCGACGGGTTCCGGCGTCGGGCATGAGGCGGCATGGCGGGTTCGACGCGCAAGGAAAGATTTGAGGCCGGCTCCGTAGGCGCTTCCTTCCGGCGCCGCCATGCGACGATTGGCGTCGATCTCCGATTTGAAGTCGCCGGGCTCCACCAACACGACATGCACGCCAAAAGGCCGGGTTTCGTAGCGCATGCTTTCGGTCAATCCCGCAAGGGCGAATTTGCTGGCGCTGTAGAGGCCGGTGTGGGGACGCCGGCGATCCCCGTCAGCGACCCCATGTTCACGATATGTCCGCGGCCATTCGCGCGCATGACTGGCAGCACGGCCTGGCTGACGCGCAGCGCGCCGAAGAAATTCGTCTCGAACAGCGCCTTGGCGTCTTCAATCGCTGTGTCTTCGACGGCGCCGCGCATGGAAAAGCCGGCATTGCTGATAAGGGCGTCGATGCGGCCGGCGCGGCCGATGATTTCCGCGACGCCGCGTTCGACCGACGCGGCGTCGTCGACGTCGAGCGTCAGCATCTCTACGCCCTCGACAAGTTCGCCGTCACGCGCGCTGCGCCCCGAGCCGAAGACGCGCCAACCCTGCGCGGCGAGATGCCGGGCGCATGTCCGCCCGATGCCCGATGTCGCGCCCGTCACGAGAACCACGCGCGCCGTCGCTTGCGTCATGCCGATTTCCGTTCTTGTCTAACCACAACGAGGCCGTGCGGATGAGAGGTCAGGAGAGCGTCACGCTTTGGAGATGATCCGGCGTCATCACGCGCCAGCCGCGTTCGTCCTGTATCCGGCGACGCAGCGTGTCGGCGGCCGTCGGCTCGCCATGCGTCACGAAAGTCATGCGCGGCGGATGCGAGAAATTACGCAGCCAGCGCATGATCTCGTCTGCGTCGGCATGCGCCGACAGCATGGCGAGATTTTCGACCTCGGCCCGCACGGGCACGAATTCGCCATGCATCTTGATGGTTCGCTCTCCTGCAACCATCGCCGCGCCGCGTGTGCCCGCGGCCTGGAACCCCGTGAACAGGATCGTATTGCGAGGATCTGGCGCAAATTTCCGCAAGTGATGCAGCACGCGGCCGCCGGTCGCCATGCCGCTCGCGGAGAGGATCACTTTGGGCGTCTCGTCCTCATTGAGCGCCTTCGATTCATCTACGGACTCGACGTATTTGGCGACGCCCACGGCGCGCCTGCGCTCGTCCTCGGAAAGACGCTGGCCGTCGTCATGCTTGGCGAATATCTCGCTCGCCGCCGCCGCCATGGGCGAGTTGAGGTAGACCGGCACATTGGCGAGACGGCCATCCGCCTTCAACTGTTCCAGGTAATAGAGGAGCATCTGAGCTCGGCCGACCGCGAAGGCGGGAATGACGACCGTGCCGCCGCGCGCAATCGTGCGGTCGATGACGGCGCGCAACGCCTCTTTCGGGTCGCGGCGGTCATGCAGCCGGTCGCCATAGGTCGACTCGACGATGAGATAATCCGCGCCGTCGATCGGCTCGGGATCGACCGTGAGCGGATCGCCGTAGCGCCCGAGGTCGCCCGAGAAAACGATCCGCCGTCCCTTCCAGTTCACTTCGAGCGACGAGGCGCCGAGAATATGGCCGGCGCGATGCAAGCGCAGCGCGACGCCTTCGCGCAGTTCGTGGTTTTTTCCGCAGGCGAGCGAGGAGAACAGCCGCATCGCGCGCCGCGCATCCTGCGAGTCATAGAGCGGCAACGCCGGATGGTGCTTCGAGAAGCCGCGGCGATTGGCGTATTCGGCGTCCTGCTCCTGCAAGTGCGCGCTGTCGGCGAGCAGAATCTTGCACAAATCGCGCGTGCCCTTCGAGCAGTAGATCGGCCCATGAAAACCATCGCGGGCCAAAGCCGGCAGATAGCCCGAATGGTCGAGATGCGCATGCGTCAGCAGCACCGCCGAGATCGCCTTCGGCTTGACCGGAAACGGCGCCCAATTGCGCAGGCGGAGATTCTTGAGGCCCTGAAAGAGCCCGCAATCGACGAGGATGCGCTCGCCTTTGCTTTCGAGAAGGTAGCGCGAGCCCGTAACAGTTCCGGCGGCGCCAAGGAATTGGATCTTCATGTCTCGCCCTTGTGCCCGGCCTGCCGAGGCTCTTTCGTTTAAGGAGCCTAACAGCCATAGCGTCGGCATTTCAACGCCGCTGCGCGATCCCCTGCCGCGCAGCCAGTTTGGACATGAGCAAAGCAGGAAACCGCCCGCTCGCGCCTATTCGCTCACTTCGTCCAAATGAACCCGGCGGCGGCGCCTTGCGCGTCGCAGCAATATGTTCCTGCGACGGCTCCGCTCGGATTGACAGCCGCAGGATACGTGTCGAACGCGCCCGGGACATTGAAGGTCGTGAAGGCGCCGCTGCGCGCGCGTATGAAGCCGCATGTCCCGGAAGGGCCGGAATAATATCCGACAACTTCTCCGCCCGGCGTGATGCCCACAGGGGTCGTGAGGTCTGATAGATTGCTCACATTAAACATTGTGAAGTTTCCGTCGGGAGCGCGCACGAATCCGTGTGACGGGGTCCGGAAGCTCCCGAATTTATAAACGCCCGTGATGACGCCACCCGGGTTGATGGCGACAGGAGTTGTGTAGCAAACGCTTTCGCAATGCTGGGGATCGACGACATTGAACGTGACAATGCCGCCGCCGGCGCCGCGTAGAAAGCCGCTTCTGAGCGTGCGGCCGGTTGGATCGGCTCGCCAGTTGCCCGTCACCTCGCCCTCTGGATTGATTGCAACAGGCTCGGTCTCCATCTCCGAGGCGCCCGAAACCGGCGGAACGTCGAACAAGGTGAGCGCTCCATCGCGGCTGCGAAGAAAGCCGCGTTGCCGGCCTCCGCACTCATAAAAGAATCCCGTCAGGTCGCCGGCCTGGCTGAATGCGACAGGCCTCGTCTCATAGGCGTTGGGGATGTCGAAATAAGTGATCGCTCCGTTTTTCGCGCGCACAAAACCGTGCTCCCCGCCGCTGCAATCGCCGCTTTCGTCACGATGGAAGTATCCGGCGATTTCGCCGGAGGCCGAGATGGCGGCGGCATGGGTGTAGGTGGCGGCGGGAATGTCGATCAGGGTCAATGCGGCCTGATGACTGAAGATGAAGCCGTGCTCGCCATTCGAGTCGAAGTAATTTCCTGTGACGTCGCCCGCCGCATTGATCGCCTTGGGGTCGGCGTTAGGAATCAGGACGAACCGCCCTTCCGGCGCGGGCCCGACCCGCTGCGTCGCGCCCGCTTGCGACTGCCGGCATTTCAAATAAGCGCGCGTCCGAAACAGGTGCTCGAATGGCGGAGGCGGGTTTGCGTCTCCTGTCAGGTCGGGCGCGAGTGCGCCGCAGACATTTTTGGTGGGAGTCTGCGCGGAGAGGTCCGTAACGACGAACGCCGCCACGAAAAGCGAAAGTGACAGAACGCGATACATTTTGCTGCCCTTCCTGAAATGCTGCGCTTTTTGTTCACGCGCTTGATCGAGACAATGAAAAAGTTGAGCCGAAGCTTGTCTGACTGGCCGGATTATCGCGGTAACCGGCGCAAGTCTGCCCCCATGCGGAGAATCTGACAACGTGGCGTTGGCGAGCAGGGCGGCGGCATTTTACCGCGCCCCAATCCTGCGCTTGGAGATGGGGGTTAGGGGAGTGTGGCGGAGCCGGCGCTTCCTACGCCTGCGTTGCTCGCTGTTGGAAAGGGCGGCCGGCGCCGGGGCGCGTAGCGGAGACGCACTTACTCCGACGCCTTTGTCGAACTCGAAGGACCCGGCTTACCGACCGGGGACATGGATGAGGCTTTGAAGCCTCTCGTGGTGCGTAGAGCCTTTTCCAAGGAGGCTTCCGGCGATTGTCGCGTCGCCTGAGCAAAGCCGCGGCAAGGGTCAGCTTGCTCGCTACCTTCACCGGTATGTTGCGGTAATGGTCGGAGTGGCGGGATTCGAACCCACGACCCCTTGTCCCCCAGACAAGTGCGCTAACCGGGCTGCGCTACACTCCGACTGGCCGCCCTTATAGAGAGGCGACGGCCCGCTGGCAACGGGGAAGGCGCCTTCGTCTGATTTTCCAACAGCCTCCTTAGCGGCGCGTGAGGTTTAGCAGCCGCTTGCACTCCTCGATTTCGGCGAGGACCTGCCGCAAAATCTGGGACTGCTCCTGATCCAGACGCCTTGTGACGACCACAGGCGCGTTGAAAACCGGGGCGGGCGCGGGAGGTCGGGCGGGCGCTTCGACCGGCGGCTCGGCCAGCCGAGCGTCCACCGCCGGCGCGACGGGGGGCGGCTCGGGCGCGAAGACGAGCGGCTCCGGCTCAGGCAGATCGAGCGTCGCCTGAAGGCCGGGACCGGAAGCGGGCGGCGGAAACTCGGGCGCCTGCGGCTCCGTGCGGACCGGCTCCTGCTCCGGGGCTGCGGTCGGCGCCGAAGGCGATTCGCCGTTCTGGCGGCGGCGCACGTCGGCGATGACGTTGTCGACGCCCTGTTCCTGGAGGATGCGCTGCACCCCCTTGATGGTATAGCCTTCGCGATAGAGGAGATGGCGGATGGCCTCGACGAGCTCGATGTCGCGCGGCCGGTAGAAACGGCGGCCGCCCGCGCGCTTGACCGGATCGATCTCCTTGAAGCGCGTCTCCCAGAATCGCAACACATGCTGCGGCAGATCGAGATGCTCCGCGACATCTCCGATCGTGCGCAGCGTGGCGATCTCTTCCCTGGATAACGCGCCTCTCGCGGCCACCTTCTATCCCCGACTCAATCTCTGCGAGACATTCTTACATCTCGGGGGCGCGTCATATCAGCCCAAAATCTGGCCCTGCGCCAACGCTGGCCGCGCAAGGTGTGGACAAGCGTCGCGACCATCCCTTAAGTGCCCGAACCCTTA
Organism: Methylocystis parvus; assembly: GCF_049675845.1. Taxonomy (GTDB): domain Bacteria; phylum Pseudomonadota; class Alphaproteobacteria; order Rhizobiales; family Beijerinckiaceae; genus Methylocystis; species Methylocystis parvus_A. The sequence continues at coordinate 789,481 of NZ_CP187161.1, read as the reverse complement.
AACCTCCTGGCGAGCGCAATGGAAGACTGGCTTCTCTTTCCCCATCCCGTCCCCGAGGTGAAGCACCACGCGACGGAGGCGAACGCGGTCGACGTGCGCAACTGGCTCTGGATCGTAGCGGGCCTCGTTTTTCTGATGGTCGTCGTCGGCGGCGCGACGCGACTGACCGAATCCGGCCTCTCCATCGTCGAATGGAAGCCCGTCACCGGCGTGATCCCGCCGCTCTCGCACGAAGAATGGACGCAGGCTTTCGAGGATTACAAAAAGATCCCGCAATACAAAGAGCTGTTTCCGGACATGGACCTCGCCGGATTTCAGTTCATCTACGCCTGGGAATGGGCCCACCGCCTGCTCGGGCGCCTGATCGGCGCGGTCTTCGCGATCCCGCTGATCTGGTTCTGGGCGACGAAGCGGCTGCCTTCGGCGGTAAAGCCCAAGCTGATCGGCATTCTCGCGCTTGGCGCGCTGCAGGGCGGGGTCGGCTGGTGGATGGTTTCCTCCGGTCTCGTCCATCGCACCGAGGTCGCGCAGGAGCGCCTTGCGATCCATCTCGTCATCGCCGCGCTCATCTTCTCGTCCTGCCTCTGGGTCGCCGGCGGGCTGGGGCCGCGGCGCGAATCGAGCGCGCATGACCATATCGGGCGGCTGCGCGCGGTCGGGGCCCTCATTCTCGCGCTCGTCTTCGTGCAGCTCTTCATGGGCGGCATCGTCGCCGGCCTGCGCGCGGGTCTGGTGGAAAACACCTGGCCGCTGATCGCAGGCGCGTTCATCCCTCGGGCCGACGTGCTGTTCCCGACAGAGCCCTGGTGGGCCAATATCGTCGATACGCCCATAACGGCGCAGTTCTTCCATCGTATGATCGCTTACGTGATCTTTGCGATCGCAACGCTGCATCTCGTCGACGCCTGGATGAACGCGGCGGGCAGGGCGCGCAGCGGCGCGGTCATCCTCTTTGCGCATATTCTCGGGCAGATTGCGCTCGGCGTCGCGACGCTGCTTCTCGTCGAGCCGCCTTACGCCGGGACGCCGCATCTCCTGCTCGCGCTCGGGCATCAGGCGCTGGGCATGGGCGTGCTGGCGGTGGCGACGCTGCAGGCGCGGCGTCTTTTCAACGACATCAGGGATTAAGGGGGCGCGCTTTGGAAAACCTTCCCTTCCTAAATCTGCCGGGGCCGGAGTTTCTGAACGTCTTCGGCTTGCTGGCGATCATCGTCCTCGTCGCGGGGTGGCTCCTGATCCGTTTCGCGGACCAGACCGGCCAGCGCCCGCCGCCGCCCGTGCCGCAGGAGCCCGATCCGATCGAAGTGGCGTTCCTCCAGGGCGGCGTGAATCAGGTCATTCGCATGATCTGCTACGACCTGGTGCAGCGGGGCTATGCGGCGCTCGGCTCGGACGATCGCATCGTCCCGACGACCAAGCGCCCCGAGCCCGGCGCGCTCGACGCGATGGAAAGCCGCGTGCTGGAGTCCATTCAGGCGAAGCCAAAGGCGCATGAGCTTTTCGCCAACCGCACGCAGCGGCGTGAGTTGCTGGAGCAGCTCAAGCCTGTGCATGACAGACTTGCGTCGCGGGAGCTGGTGAAGCCCGAGTCCGTCAAGACGTGGCGGACGCGCGTGCAGATCGTCGGCACGCTGCTGCTGGTCGGCTTCGCGGGCGCCAAGATTTACGTCGCGCTGAGCGCCGGGCACAAGAACGTCTGGTATCTCGTTTTCCTCTGCCTCGCCGCCGTGATCGGGCTCTTCGTGCTCTGCTATGTCGCGACGCGCAGCCATGCGAGCCGGCGCGGGCAGGCCTATCTCGATGCGATGAAGCTCGCCTACAAGCCGCGTCTCGACGAGCAATTGCTGGAGGTCGGCGCGCCGGCCCCGGTGAAGGCGTTCGAAGGCGCGTCGCTCTTTCTCATCGGCCTCTACGGTTTCTCGGTGTTGAAGGGCACGGCCGACGCCGCTTTCACCGAGCATTTCAAGCGCGCCTCGGGCGACGGCGGGAGCAGCTGCGGTTCAAGCTGCGGCGGATCGTGCGGCAGCAGCGATGGCGGCGGCGGCGGTTGTGGCGGCTGCGGCGGTGGCGGCGATTAGCGCGCCCGCGCTCGGTTCCGGGTTGGGATATCGGCCGCCCTTTCGCGCCGATCTCTTCGCGAACCGCGCACGCGTCGATTTTCTGGAGATCATCGCGGATCATTATTTCGACGCCTTGCCCGAGAAGCTGCGCGAGCTCGATCTTCTGCGTGCGCATTTCCCAGTCGTCGCGCACGGACTCGATCTGTCGATCGGTTCGGCGGAAGGGATCGATCACGCTTATCTCGACAAGTTCGCGGCTCTGATCGAGCGCATCGAGCCGCCCTGGTGGAGCGAGCATCTGTGCTTCACGCGCGCGGGCGGGATCAACATCGGCCATCTCGCCGCGCTTCCCCATACGCGCGAGGCGCTCGACGTCGTGGCGCGCAATGTCGAGACCGTGCGCAAGCGCATAAAGGCGCCGCTCGTGCTCGAAAACATCACGACGGTCGTGCGCGTGCCGGGCGCGGAGATGGACGAGCCGGAGTTTCTCACGCGCGCGCTCGACGCGACGGGATGCGGCTGGCTGTGCGACGTGGCCAATCTCTATACGAACGCCGTCAACCACGGCGTCGACATCGACGCCACTTTCGAACGCTGGCCGTGGGACCGGCTCGTGCAGATCCATTACGCGGGCGGTCGCTGGCGCGACGGCGTGCTGATCGACAGCCATGACGCGGCGACGAGCGAGGCGGTCTGGGCGCTTTACGACCGCATTGTCGCGCGCGCGCCGGTAAAGGGCGTGATCCTCGAACGCGACGAGCGCCTGCCGCCTTTCGGCGAACTGCTGGACGAGGTCGAACGCGCCCGCGCGACGCTGAAGGAGTGCGGACGTTGGGGCTGAGAGGGACGCAGGCGCTGCTTGCGCGCCTCTTCACCGACGCGAAGCTGCGCCGCGCCTTTTTCGAAGATCCTCAAGGCGCCGCTCGCAGCTTCGGCTTCTCCGATGGCGACGCGGCGACGCTCGCCGCGCTCGATAAGCGCGAAGTCGAGGAGTTCGCCCGCTGCCTTCTCGGCAAGCGCGCTCTCGATGTTCGCAAGATTCTGCCCCTTACGGCGAAGGCGCTGGGAGAGGATTTCGACAGGCTGCTGTTCGAGGCGATTGACGGACCGCCGTCGCCGGAGCGGCATCGCGGCGACGCGGCGGCGCTTGCGCAGCTTCTGGCGGCCCGGAAGAGCGAACCCGCCTGGATTGGCGATCTCGCCCGTTTCGAGATGGCCTTCGTGAGCGCCGCGCGCCCGGGGATTATTTTTCGCCGTTTTGGCTGGCCCATAAACGACATTGCGCGCCAACTTCTCGCGGGCGCGCAGGTCGTCGCCGCGCCGGGGCGGCGGTTAGGGCTCTGGTTCCGCCTGCCAGGCGGCAGACTTTACTGGCGGCTGGTTTAAGCGCCCCGCCGGAAGGCGTGCGTCTCCGCCTGACGGCGTTCCGCAACGACGTCCACCATGCGCTCGGCGCCGCGGTCGCGGGCCTCCTGGCTCTGCGCCTTGGCGAGTTCGTCGCTTGCTTCCTTGAAATGCGCTTCCGCCTCTTCAAGCTGACCCTTGAGCTCGTTCAGCGACGCCACGATGTTGTCGCGGCGGGAGCGCGCGGCGCGCGCATAGGTCGGATAAGCGAAATGACTGGGGTCTGAAATATTGGCGCGCTGCTCTTCATGCGTGATTTCGCGCTCCAGGTCGTTCGACATGCGCGTGAATTCCGCAATCATTGTGTTGAGCTGCACGACGCGCCGGCGCTTTTCTTCTGCCTGAAAGCGTTTCAGGCGAACAAGTGTATCCCGCGACTTCATGCCTTGAACTCCATTACGCGACGCTTACGCAAAACAAACCTTTAACTCCGCGAGACGATTTAAATATGCATGCCGTAGGTTGCTCTTTGGTTACCGCGTTAGAAAAATCCAAAGGGTATCGGGCAAAGGCCTCCTCGCCGCCCTATTTGCCGCAACGCGTTCTCACCTTGAAATGGAGGAGGCGGAGCCGATGCGGTCAATTGCTCTCACATTTGGCGCTCTTTGCGTCTTCAGCGCGGCGGCGCTGGCCCAGACCAGCGGCTTGCGCCGCGCCGACGGACTCGAATGGAGCCCGGCGCCCGCCGATCTTCCCAAGGGCGCGGAGGTGGCCGTTCTTTTTGGCGATCCACGCGCGCCGGGGCCGTTCGTCGTCCGGCTGCGCGCAAAAGCCGGCTATCAGGTGCCCGTGCACAAGCACCCGGATCTCGAAACGGTAACGCTCATTTCCGGCTCGGGGCGCTATGGCGAAGGGCTGAGGCTCGACCCGAAGGCGGAAACCTTCATCCATGCAGGCGACTTCTTCGCAGCGCCGGCCGGCATGGGCCACTGGATCGCCGTAAATGAAGACGCGGTCTTGCAGGTGACCGGCACAGGCCCATGGACGATCGAATATCTCGACCCGCGCGACAAGGCGCGGATCGGGCAGCAAGGAGCCGCTCTAGACTGACTCCTCGGCCGGCGCGCTTTGCGGCGCGCCGCCGTACCGCCGATAGATGAAATCGGGCGGCAGGGCGTGCGACTCTGTCTCGGCATAGGCCGCAAAGCGCGCATGATCTGGCGACAGATGGCAGGCGGGGTCGGTCGCCGCCGCGTCCCCGGCGATGGCGAGCGCCTGGCAGCGGCATCCGCCATAGTCGATTTCCTTGCGGTCGCAGCTTCTGCACGGCTCCTTCATCCACTCCGTGCCGCGATAGGCGTTGAACGCGTCGCCGTTCCGCCAGATGTCCGCGAGCGGACGCTGACGAACGTCGTCGAAGACGAGGCCCGGTATCGTCTGCGCCGCATGGCAGGGCAGGGCCTTGCCCGAAGGCGTGACGACCATGATCGAGCGGCCCCAGCCGCCGGTGCACTGCTTGGGCCGCGTCGCGTAATGGTCGTGAATGACGAAGTCGAAGTTCAGCACGCCTTGTAAGCGCTTCTTCGCCTCGTCGACGACGCCGACGGTCTCCATGAAGACCTCGCGGGTCGGGATCAGCGCCGCGCGGTTCTCCTGCGCCCAGGCGTAATACTGGATATGCGCAATCTCGATGCGCTGCGCGTCGACTTCCACGGCGAAGTCGATGATCTGCGGCAGATGCGCGATGTTCTGGCGATGCATCGGCGCATTGATGGTGAGGCCCATGCCAAGCTCGCGCGTCCAGCGCGCGACGTCGCGCTTCTTCGGCACGCCGCCTTCATAGCCGGAGATGCGGTCTGCGCTCTCGGGCACGACGTCCTGTATCGAGACCTGCACATGGTCGAGGCCGATCTCGGCCAACCGCGCCAGCTTCTCGCGCGTGAGAAGAACGGCCGAGGTGACGAGATTGGTATAGAGGCCCGCCTCGACGGCATATGTGAGGATTTCTTCCAGATCGCGTCGCGCGGTGGGTTCGCCGCCGGAAAGATGCAGTTGCACCGCGCCGGCCGCGGCGGCCTGACGGAAGGTCTCGCCCCATTGCGTCGCCGTCATCTCGACATTGGATTTCTCGAGCTCCAGCGGGTTAGAGCAGTAAGGACATTGCAGCGGGCAGCGATGCGTCAGCTCGGCGAGAAGCCCGGTAGGGCCGCCGGCGAAGGGCGCGATAGACGTGGCGAAGTCCGAGAGCTTGGGCGGCGAGAACGGATCGACGCCGTCGCGCAGCAGCCGCTTGTCGGCTAGCCCTTGCAGCAGATTCGTGACGTCGCGGGTGATGACGTCGACCGGCGCTGAATATTGGCTGGCGAGGCGCGCGCAGAGATCGGCGATTGTGGTCTGTCCGTCGATCGCCTTGAGCACGATGAGGCCGATCGGATCGAGTTCATAGGCGCGCTCGGGCGCGAGGATGACGGTGCGCTGGCGTGCGCGATCCTCGTGCAGGCGCGCATAGCGCGTGAAGGCGGGGCGAGAGTCCGGGCCGATGATGTAGCGTTGGGTCATTCGTTGCTCGGCATTGTCGGGACTGTTTCGCCCCCTCCCTGTCCCTCCCCCGCTTTGCGGGAGAGGGGACGCTCGCTATCAGCGCTGTCGATGGAGGCTTCGGTCTGCTCCCTCTCCCGCGCAGCGGGGGAGGGCTGGGGAGGGGGCCTTATTCCGGCCGCCAAGCGCCCGGCGGGATGAGCCCCGGCGTGACGTAAGCGTGATGTAAGGCGTCGAGCTGCGCCCACAAGACATCGCATTTGAAGCGCACGGCGCCGACGCAGGCTTCCTGCTCCTCGCGGGTGCGCGCATTGTCGAGCACATAGCCGAGCGCAAACTCCGAGTCGCGCGGCGCCTGCGACAGACGGCGCTTGAAATAGGCCATCACATGGTCGTCGACGAAGTCGTAACTCTCCAGCATCCCGACGATGCGCTCGCGGTGGATGGAGGGCGCGAAAAGCTCCGTCAGCGACGACGCGACCGCGACGACGAGCGGCTGCTCGACGACGAAGCGCACATAGGCTTCCACCGCGAATTTCGTCGCGGGCAGGGCGCCCCGGCGAGAGGTAACATATTCGCGCGAGAAGCCGAGCGCATCGGTGAGCACAAGCCAGCGCTCGATGCCGCCCGCTTCCTCGCCGAGGCCGTCATGGTCGTGGATGCGATGTATCCATTCGCGGCGCAGCTCGCGGTCGTGCACGCGGCTCATGAAGGCGGCGTCCTTGCGCGGCACGGCCTCCTGATAGCAGTAGCGGTTGAGCGCCCAGGCGGCGACCTGATGTTTCTGGAGCTTGCCGCCATGCAGGAGCTTATGGAATTCGTGCTTGTCGTGATAGCGCTCGACGCCGACATTGCGGATCGCGGCTTCGAAATCGGCGCGCGAAAGCGGCGCGGCGTCGCGCCAATCGGTGACGATCTGGTTCATCTCAAAGCTCCTGTCCGCGTCGTCTGGGGCGGCGGCGCGAGCGCCGCCGCTTGGCTCAATTACAGAGCGCCTTCATTGGTCTGCGACATGACGTCGGAAACCTTGCCGCGCTTTACAAGGCAGCGCCACGGCGCCTTTTCCGGGCCGACGCCGAGAGTGACTGTATTGTTCGCCTCGGACGACACCGCGCCGATGACGACGACCTTGGGATTATGCGTCTGCTTCTTGACTGCGCGCACGCAAGCCTGCTTGTCCTTCGCGGGCACGCTGGCGTCCATGAAGGGCTTTTCCGCAGGGGCCGCCTGGCTCGCGTCGGGCGTCGCGGCGCCTCCCGAATTTTTCTTCGCCTCGGCGGCGTCACAACCCTTCTTGTAGGATGCGCCATGCTGTTCCTGATCCCAACGGCCGGCGGAGCAGTCTGCGTAGCCGCGCTTATATTCGCGTTGCGACGCGGTCGAGGCGAGGGCGCCGGTGGTGAAAGCCAAAACGAGCAGGCTCACAAGGCTGAAATTGCTCTTCAAGTTCATAGCGTCACCTCCATGCCGTCCACCCCGACTTCCCAGCCAGCGGCCCGCACGGCTGCATGTTCATGGGAATTCGCATTGAGAACCGGATTCGAATTATTGATGTGCACATAAATTTTGCGCGCAACGCCCAGGGGCGCGAAGGCGGCGATGGAGCCGTCCTCGCCGCTCATATTGATGTGTCCCATGCGCGAGCCGGTCTTGCCCATCAGGCCCTGCTCGATCATCTCGTTCTCATGGAACAGCGTGCCGTCGAAGAAGACGAGCGATGCGCCGCGCAGGCGGTTGGCGAGCGGCTCGTCCACTTTCGCGCAGCCGGGAATGTAGAAGAAGGATTTGCCGGTCTTCGGCTCGCTGATTTCGAGGCCGAGAGTGTCGCCCGCGCTGGTGCCGAAATTCGGCGCGTTCTTGTCTTCGAGATAGAGCGCGATCTTGCCCGGCACGGGGAAGGCGCGGATGGCGAGGCCGAGATCGACGCCGGCGCCTTTGAGCGGGATCGTCTCGTCCATGCGCAATTCGATGCGCGGCACGAGCTGCGTTTGCAGGATCGTGAAGATCGGATTGGCGCCCAGCGCCTGCAGGACGCGGCCGGCCGCATAGACGCTGAAAGGCTGCGCCTCGCGCAGATTCAACAGACCGGCGACGTGGTCCACGTCGCCATTGGTCAGAGCGACCGCCTTGATCGGGCTTGCGCGCACGGGAGCGCCCTCGGCCGGGGCAAGATCGGGCGCCGCGGCGATCTGCTCGCGCAGGTCAGGAGAGGCGTTGAGAAGCACCCAATTGACGCCGTCGGCGGAGACGGCGAGGGAGGACTGCGTGCGCGGCGAAAAGCCCGGCGCGCCCGCGCGCACCGCGCGGCAATTGGCGCAATTGCAGTTCCACTGCGGGAAACCGCCGCCGGCGCCCGAGCCCAAAATCCTGATCCGCATCGCGTTTCCCGGCGGCTCCGAGGGAGCGCCGTTTCCCCTGTTATTGTTTTGATTGGCGCGCACTATGCACCGTCGGCGCGGCCGCGCAAGTGCGGCAAATTTGCTTGTTGTTTACCCAAGGATTCAACTTTTCAGTGTGCGGCGCCGAAGGGCCGCCCCGTTTTGGTCGCTTTCTCCGGTAAGAACAGGGGCCGGCCGGGCGGCTTCGCTACGCGAGGCGGGTAAAAAATCCCGGCCGCGCTGGACAACCAATTGCGCAACGCTTCGCTGACACTGACCGCCATCCTCGCCGCGACGCTGCTCTCGAGCTGCGTCTCCGACGGCATGCGCGCGGTGGACGGCCATATCTCCAACGCCAGTTCATTTGTTGCGGGATCGCAGGGCGAGCCCAACCGTGTGCCGCTCTTCGTCGCCTCGACGCGGCGCGGGGAGGGCGCGAGGGACGACGGAAGTCCGCATTTCTCGCTTACCGCCATCGGCGTCCCACAGAACCATCGCCCCGGCGCTGTCGAGCGGCCGAGCTTCGGCTCCGCCGACAAGAGCCGTCATTTCGCGGTCCTCTCGAAGCGCGGCATGGACGAGGACGAGTTCTACGGCGAGATCGCGTCTCACGTATCGGGCCGCGTCGGCAGTTCGCGCGACATTCTACTTTATGTGCACGGCTTCAACACCAGTCATGACGAGGCGCGTTTCCGTCTCGCGCAGATCGTCGCCGATGGCGGCTTTTCCGGCGTCCCCGCGCTATTTTCGTGGAACTCGCGCGGCGGCCTGTTCAACTATGAATCCGACAAGGAGGCCGCGACGGTCTCGCGCGATGCGCTGGAGAAAGTCGTGCTTTCGCTCGCAAAAACGCCGGGGGTGGGGCGCGTCCATATCCTCGCGCATTCGATGGGCTCATGGCTCACCATGGAGACGCTGCGCGGCGTCGCTCAGGCGGGGCATCCAGATCTGGACGGCAAGCTCGGCGAGGTCATGCTCGCCAATCCCGACATCGACCTGAACGTGTTCCGCCAGCAGGTCGCGCGGGTCGATCCGCACCGCGTCTCGATCTTCGTCAACAATAACGACCGGGCGCTCGCGCTCTCCTCGCGCATCGCCGGCGATCGCCAGCGGCTCGGGGCGATGGACCCATCCAAGCCCGAGGATAAGGCCGAGCTGGACCGGCTCGGCGTCGCCGTTCACGACATCTCGTCCTTCTCGACGGATTACATCGGCCATGGCGCCTTCGCCGAGGCCCCCGACGTGGTGCGCAAGATCGGCGCCCATATCGCGGCCCCGCGCGCGGGCGACGCGGACAAGATGGCCATCCCGGATTTCAGGGGCGATGAGGTCGCGGGGACGACAAACGTGACCCAAACCCCTCCGCCGCCTCCGCCGGTCGTGCAAAAGGTGGAGAGCTCGCCGCTCCCGCCGGTGGCGGGGCGATAAAAAAGCCGGGAGCGGAAAATCCGCCCCCGGCCAAAAAGCGAAGTGACGCGCTCACCAGCTCGAGCAAGTGGCTCCGCAGTCATGGACGTAAATGCCGGCCCAGCTCGCCGTCGTCGCCGCGTTCAGCATGCTCGCGGTGATCGCGACCTTGCTTCCACGGAAACCATCGCGCTCGACGCCGATCGCGGAGACGAGTGAACCAATAGGAGCGGCGGGATCGACGCTGCGCCCGTCCATCGTCGTGTCTAGGACGCGAATGATGGTCGATGAATTGGCGTTTCGCGCATACAGCCCGTCGACGGCGCCCTTTTGGCCCTTGAACACCATCGAGTTCGTCGTCACCGCGGTGAAGGCGGAAGAACGCCAGCGCGGCGGCTCCGCGTCTTCGGCTTCTCCAGAGCTTCCCGGCGGCTTGCCCGAATAGGTCCAGTACAGGAAGTCGGTGAATCCGTCTGCGTTGGTCTTGGCGATCAGGGTGATTACGCTCGTCTGCACATCGACCAGAAAGATGCCCTGATTCACCGGCACAGGCAGGTCCGCGCCGCTGGGGTATTGCTGCAGGCAGTAGGCGATCAGATCCTTATTGCCGTCGGCAGGGCAGTCCTTGTGAACGATTTTCGTCTCCGAACCCCACGCGCCCCAGAAGGTCACGAAGCGCCCTTCGAATGACAGTCCTTCGCCGAACTTGTTGAAGGTCGTGCCTGCCGGCATGGTCGGCACCTGCGTGCCGATGGCGGCGAGCGCGCGCAGATAGGTCGCATCCGCAAGCTTGGTGATGTAGATGCCGCCCGCGGTCGGCGCTTCCTCATTGTCGAAGCCCGCGAAGACGACCTTTTTCACTCCCAACGTATTCGTCGCCGCGCTGGGCGGAGCGGCCGAGCCAAAAACCTTGCCGGGAGCGTCGGGGATTGGCATCCCGCTCTTTACGATGAGCTTGACCGGCTGGGTGCCGCCCTTCGTGTTCCGCAAAAAGACGCCGGTCTTGCCCACACCGTCGACAGTGTAATTGCCTTTGAAGACGGCGATGCCTGCGACAGGAGACGGCGAACCGGGGAATTGGTCGAACTTGGTGCCCGGCGCTTCAGTCGGCACGGAGAAGTAAGAGTAAGCCGGGACATTGCCGACCAGGCTCGCGCCCGTCACGAGCGCCGGAGCAGCCTCCGTAGTGTCGCCGCCGACGCGCAAATACACGCCCGAGGTTCCGACCTTCGTTCCGTCGGAAAGGGTCACGACCGGCTGGGACTGACCGCGGGTTGCGACCGTGGCCGACAACGCGTCGGCGCGCGGCGTGGAAGGGAATTCGATGAATTGAGCGCCGGTCGTGTTGGGCTGGGGGACGAGAACGCCCAGATTGTCAGCGACAATTCGGATGCCCCCAGCAAGGCCGCCGGTCCCCAGCGCCGTGTAAACGCCGCGTACCGGCTCGCCGCCGCCGCCGCCTTGGCCTTCGAGCGTCAGCGGTTTTGCGCGAGCGCGGAACACGACCTGACCCGCGGTGTTGATCGCCGGTTGATTGTAGCTGAAAAAGTAGGGGGTCTTGGGTTGTGTCACCGATTGGGGCGCAACGACCCCATTGTTCACGACCATCTGCCACGTGGCCCCTGAGGCGGCGCCGCCCATTGCCGGAATCGCGACGCCAATCATCAGCGCCGCCTTCAGCACGCTGGCGCTCCTCGCGCCGTTCTTAGAAATTCGCATAAATGCGCTCCATCTAACTCTTAATTGCTTTGGCGTTGATCGCAGTTCGCTGGAGAGCCTTCAAACGTCTCGATTCTGGAGCGACCGCCTCAACTGGAGGTATATGAGCGCTGACTAATGTGTCGTGCAATGCGACAATCTGATCTGCGACAATTTGCGCCTAAATCTGCCGTATTTTGATTTGTATGAGTACTATCTGAAGAGAAGGAGATTTTCGCCAAATCTTCCAAAGGGTTTGCCGGTGCTTCGATAAGGCTAAGCTTTTGACTATCTAAGAGGCCTTCGTTGTTTTCCTCTCAAGTCGCCCAAACAACCGGGGTTATGCTTTGTCTTGAGAGCCCATGGCGGCCTGCCTCACCGTCGTAAACCGGGCGTGCGGCGGGCCGGCGTAGAAATGCGGTGCAACCTAAGCGGGAAGAGGTTCACGGCGTCGAGCTCACCGGCCTCGGGCCGGCAGAGATGCGCAGCCGTCGAGATTTCCGCATTGGGTGGCGGGTCGCGCGCTAGGCCCCGCCGGCCTTCTCGGTTTCCGTCTTCGCCAGCGCGTTATACCGCTTCACGCTGAAGGGGATCAAAGCGAGAAAGGCGATGCTCACCACCGCCAGCAGCTCCATCGGATAGATCGCCAGCAGTAACGCCGTCACGCCGACGCCGAACAGCACCGGGATGACGAGGTCGCGCGGGATGCGGCCGATGCGCTTGCCGGAGAAATGCGGGATCGTGCTCGCCATCAGGAAGGCGATGCCCAGCACATACAAGATGTAAAACGGCACGAAGGCCTTGGAGGCCGGCAGCTCCAAAGCCGAGAAGTGCAGATAAAGAGGCAGCAACACCGTCACGGCGCCGGCGGGCGCCGGCATGCCGACGAAGAATTCGGCATGCCAGGCGGGCTTGCCGGGATCGTCGATCATCACGTTGAAGCGGGCGAGGCGCAGCGCCGCGGCGATGGCGAAGGCGAGAACGGCGAACCAGCCGAGACCCTTGATCTCGTGCAGGCTCCACAGATAGAGCAGCAGGCCCGGCGCGATGCCGAAGTCGATGAAGTCCGCAAGCGAATCGAGCTCGGCGCCGAAGCGCGACGTGCCCTTGATGGCGCGGGCGAGGCGGCCGTCGAGGCCGTCCAGCACCGCCGCCGCCATGACGGCGGTGACGGCCTTCACGAAATCTTCCTCAATGGCGTATCGGATCGCCGTGAGGCCCATGCAGAGCGCGAGCAGCGTCACGAGATTGGGCAGCACCACGCGCAGCGGGATGTTGCGGAAGCGCAGACGCCGCAGTTCGGGAGGCGAAAGCTGGAAACCCTGATCGTCGCTCATGCTCTTTGGCCTCAGCCGCTCTTGAAGGTCAGTGTCGGCGCGTCGGCCGTCAGGTCCGCGAGAACGGTCTCGCCGGCGACGGCGCGCGTGCCGACCGCCACCATGGCGCGGGCGGATGACGGCATGTAGACGTCGACGCGCGAACCGAAGCGGATGAGGCCGAAGCGCTCGCCCACGCCGAGGCTCTCGCCTTCCTTCACGAAGCAGACGATGCGGCGCGCGACGAGGCCCGCGATCTGCACCACGCCGAAGCGGCCGCGCGGCGTCTCGATGACGAGGCCGTTGCGCTCATTGTCCTCGCTCGCCTTGTCGAGGTCTGCGTTGACGAAGAGGCCGGGCTTGTAGGCGATCTTCGTGATGCGGCCCGTGACCGGCATCCGGTTCACGTGGCAGTCGAAGACGCTCATGAAGACGGAGATGCGCTGCAGCGGCTCGGCGCCCATGCCGAGTTCCGGCGGCGGCAGGAAGAAGCCGATCGAGCAGACGACGCCGTCGGCCGGCGACACGACGAGACCGTCTCGCAAGGGCGTGACGCGCGGCGGATCGCGGAAGAAATAGACGCACCAGGCGGTGGCGATGAAGCCGATCCAGCCGAGCGTCGGCGATATCCAGTCGAGCACGAAGGCCGCGACGGCGAAGACGGCGATGAAAACATAGCCCTCGGGATGGATCGGCACGAGGACTTTGCGAACGGAATCGATGACGGACATGGGCAGGGCTCCCGTTGCGCGACTCTCTATCGAATGACCGCGCTTCTTTGCCATGTTGCAGCGCCAAAGTCACGGGCGGGGAGGGCCGCAGGCCGCTCTATCTCGGCAACCGCCATATCCGGCAGGGGGAGCCCGCCGGCAGCGGGGCGTCGCCCGGCTCCCGGATGAGCAGCGCCTGCGATTGCGCCAACTCGGTCAGCAGCGACGAATCCTGCATCGGCATCGGCGTCGCGACGAGGCGGCCCTCGGCGTCTTTCGCCAGCATCGCGCGCATATAATCGCGGCGGCCTTTATTGGCGGGCAGGTCCGCGCCGGCGATGGCGGTTTCCGTCCGGTCGGCGCCGGCTGTGGGATCGCCCTGCAGCGCCCGGACCAGCGGCGCCAGAAACACGAGCGCGCAGACGATCGAGGCGACCGGATTGCCGGGCAGGCCGAGAATATGCGCGTCGCCCAGCCGGCCGGAGATGAGCGGCTTGCCGGGGCGCATGGCGATCTTCCAGAAATCCAGCGTCATCCCCTGACGCGCGAGGGCGGGCTTCAGCAAATCGTGGTCGCCGACGGAGGCGCCGCCCAGCGTGACGAGAATGTCGGCCTTCGCTTCGCGCGCAAGCGTGATTCCGCGTTCGAGCTCCGCGAGGTCGTCGCGGAAAACGCCGAGGTCGATCACCTCCGCGCCTGCTTCTTGCGCAATGGCGCCCACGGCGAAGCTGTTGCAGGCGATGATCTGCGAGGGGCCGGGCTCCGCGCCCGGCAGGACGAGTTCGTCGCCCGAGGCGAGGAGCGCCACGCGCGGTCGGTGCGCGACGGGCAGGGTCGCATGGTTCATGGCGGCGGCGAGGGCCAGCTCGGCGAAACCGAGCCACGTCCCGGCAAAGAGCGCCGCGGCGCCTTCGCTGAAATCGAGCCCTTTCGCGCGGATGTGATCGCCAGCCTTGGCGCCGGGCTTCAGGCGGACATCGCCATCCGCAACCTCCGCGTCCTCCTGCAACAAAATGGCGTCGGCGCCCGCCGGCACGGGCGCGCCGGTGAAGATGCGCACGGTCTCGCCGGGTTTCAGCGCCGCCTCATAGCCGTGGCCGGCGGCGCTCTCGCCAACGAGCCTTACCGGGCCGCTCGCAAGATCGGCGGCGCGGACGGCGTAGCCGTCCATGGCCGAGACGTCGACCGGCGGCTGGGTGCGCTTCGCAACGAGGTCGCGCGAGAGAGTGCGGCCGCGCGCTGCGGCGAGGGTGACGTCCTCCTCGCCGAGTCGCGCGGCGCCGGCCAGTACGCGCGCAAGGGCGTCGTCGACGGGAAGGAGTTTATTCTCGGACATATCGAACCAGACCTCCCTCGTCACTGTGAGGAGCGGAGCGAATGAAGCAAGCCAGGGCTCCCTGGGATGGATTGCTTCGCTTCGCTCGCAATGACGGTTACATTGGTTGCGCTAATCTTCCCGCCGCCAGTCGCCGCTCTTGCCGCCTTCCTTGGCGACAAGCTCCACGCCCTCGATGCGCATGGCGCGGTCGACGGCCTTGAGCATGTCGTAGATGGTGAGGCAGGCGACCGAGACGGCGGTCAGGGCTTCCATTTCCACGCCCGTCTTGCCCGTGACGCCGGCTTCGACTTCGACGCGAAGTCCCGGTAGCGCTTCGTCGGGCGTGATCTCGACGCTCACGTTGGAAAGGGGCAGGGGATGGCAGAGCGGGATGAGGTCGCTCGTCTTCTTGGCCGCCATGATTGCGGCGATACGCGCGACGCCGAAGACGTCGCCCTTCTTCGCCTGCCCGGCGACGGCGAGCGCCAAAGTCTCCGGCGCCATCACCACGCGGCCCCGAGCGCGCGCGACGCGCTTCGTGTCCGCCTTGGCGGAGACGTCGACCATGTGGGCGTCGCCGCTTGCCGAGAGATGGGTGAGCTTAGTCATGCGGGCGCTTTTGCGCTTTTGCGGGGCCTGTGACAAGAGTCCGCAAGGCCAAGTTATACGGACATCAGCGATCCATAGGTGCGCCAGCTCGCTTTCCGGAGCAAACAATTAGCTGTGCAATTGCGCCTTTACAGAATGATTGTCTCGTCGATCGAGCCTTCCTCGAAATCTTCCTCGAATTCGGCGACGAAGCCTCCCTCCTTGAGGCGGAGCACCGTCGCCTTCTTGCTGCCCACGAACAGGGTGCTGCCGACGAGAAGCGTCGTCTTCAGATTGACTGTGACGCTCACGCCAGATGCGGAAACGTCGTTGATCCGCGCCATGCATTCCTTGCCGTTGGGAAGGCGCAGCGTGGTCAATTGCGTGAGGGGGACGAAGCGTTTGTGGCGGCGGTTTTCGGCCACATCGAAGGCGTTGCGGTTGGCGTACCAGACGAGAAGCTCGGCGATCTTCCTGTGCTTGAGCGGCGGAAGGCTCAAGGCGACCACGAAGCCCTCGGTCTCATGACGCTCGACCGTCCCTTCGAGACGGCCGAGTGCGGGGAGATAGATGATCAGCGGCGCGCCGAGCGGCGGCGTCAGCTCGCAAGCGATCAGCATCTCGCCTGTCGACATCTCCTGAACCTGGCACGAATATTCCTGTTTCGAAGGCAGCATGAAGCGGCCGTCGAGGTCGACGCGCACCTTGTTGTGAAGCTTTACCCTGGCGTCACTCGCGTCGAATCCCAGTCTCGATGACATGTGCAACCTTTGGAGGAATATGGCCAAGCCAGAGATGACCTGATGTTGTCATTAAAGGCTTAATTCAATCTGGCGGGGACGCCGAAGATTGCTGCGCAATCGGTGGATAAATCTGGATTTGTCTTGTTTTTCAAAGAACAAGACCCAGCAAATAAAACGCCGATCTCGACTAAACGTGAGATCGGCGCTTATGGATTGCAAAAAGGAGGCGCTCAGCCGTTCAGCAGCTTGCGCGTCGCCGCCTCCACGTCCTGCTGGCGCATCAGGCTCTCGCCGACAAGGAAGGTGAAGATGTGCGACTTCTCCAGCCGCAGGCAGTCTTCGTGGGTCATGATGCCGCTTTCGGCGACGATGATCTTGTCGCGCGGCGCCTTCTCGGCGAGACGCTCGCTCGTTTCGAGCGCAACCGAGAAGTCATGCAGATTGCGGTTGTTGATGCCGATGAGCTTCGTCTCCAGCGCGAGGGCGCGATCCAGCTCGCGCTCATTATGGACTTCGACGAGGACGTCCATCTGCAAATCATGCGCGGCGGTGTTGAGGGCTTTCGCTTCCTCGTCGCTCACGGCGGCCATGATGATGAGGATGCAGTCGGCGCCATAAGCGCGCGCCTCGTAGACCTGGTAGGGGTCGAAGAGGAAATCCTTGCGGATCGCGGGGAGATGGGTCGCCTTGCGGGCGGCCTCGAGGTCTTCGAGCTTGCCCTTGAAGGAGGGGCCGTCGGTCAGGACCGAGAGGCAGGCGGCGCCGGCTTTCTCATAGGCGCGGGCGAGTTTGGGCGGATCGAAGTCCTCCCGGATGATCCCCTTGGAGGGAGAAGCCTTTTTGACCTCCGCGATCAGCGCGATCCTGCGTTCGTTAAGTTTGGCCTCGATCGCGTGAACGAAGCCGCGCGGCGGATCGTGGTCCCGCACATTGCGCTGAAGCGTGGCGAGCGGCATGCGCACCTTGGCCTCCGAGATTTCGGTGCGCTTATAGGCTTCAATTCGGTCGAGAATGTCGGTCATGTCGTTCGCCTGAAGGAAGCGCGCCGCGCGCCGCCGATGATTCAGCTAGATGAATAGCGGATCGGGGGCTGCAAGCCTATCCCACAGAAAGTCGCGCCGGCGCCGCGCCCTCACCCCTCGGCGTTGGAGCGCCGAACCAGCGCCTCCAGCTTTTCCGCCGCCGCGCCGCTGTCCAGCGCCGCCGCTGCGAGACGTGCGCCCTCGCCAATGTCCGCGGCGCGCTCGGCCACGATCAGGGCGATGGCGGCGTTGAGCACGGCGATGTCGCGATAGGCGTTTTTCTCTCCGGCCAGCACGGCCCGCAGGGCCTTGGCGTTGTGGGCCGGGTCGCCGCCGACGAGTTCCTGCGCCGTCGCCCGACGGAGGCCCGCGTCCTCGGGCGCGATGTCGAACGCGCGTATATCCCCGTCCTCCAGCGCGACGACATGGGTGACGCCGGTCGTCGTCGCCTCGTCGAGCCCGTCGCTGCCATGCAGCAGCCAGACGCGCCGGGAGCCGAGTTCCCGGAGGACCAGCGCAAGCGGCGCCAACCAGTCGCGCGAATAGACCCCGATGGTCTGCCGCTCGACCCGGGCCGGGTTACAGAGCGGGCCAAGCAGGTTGAAGATCGTCCGCACGCCCAGTTCCGCACGGACCGGGGCGGCGTGCCGCAAAGCCGGGTGGTGCGTCGGGCCGGCCATGAAGCAGATGCCGGCGTTCTTCAGGCAGGCGGACGCCGCGGCCGAGGAAATGCCCACTTTCACGCAGAGCTCGCCCAGCACGTCCGAGGCGCCGGAGCGGGAGGAGGACGCCTTGCCGCCATGTTTGGCGACGGTGGCGCCGGCGGCCGCGGCGATGATGGCGGCGAGCGTCGAGATGTTGTAGGTGCCCGCGCCGTCGCCGCCCGTTCCGACAATGTCGATGGCGCCCGGCGGCGCCTCCACGGGCGTCATGGCGGCGCGCATGGCCTCCACGGCGCCGATGATTTCATCGACCGTCTCGCCGCGCATGCGCAGGCCCATGAGGAAAGCGCCGAGCTGGGCTTGCGTCGCGGCCCCTTCGAAGATCAGGGAAAAGGCGGCGCGCGCTTCCTCGCGGGCCAGCGGATGGCCTTCGGCGAGAGCGGCGATATAGGGCTTGAAATCTTGCATCGAAGGTCGTGCCCGCTGCCCCCTCCCTGTCCCTCCCCCGCGAGCGGGAGAGGGGACGCTCACGATCAGCGCTGCCGGATGAGGGCGACGATTTGCTCCCTCTCCCGCGTCAGCGGGGGAGGGTTGGGGTGGGGGCTTACGCCGCCTTCGCCCGTCCGCGGGGTCCCTGGTTCCACTCCGCCGCAAGATCCAGGAAATTTTGCAGGATCTTGTGGCCGTGCTGCGAGGTGATGCTTTCGGGGTGGAACTGCACGCCATGCGTGGGCAGCTCGTTGTGCGACAGGGCCATGATCAGCCCGTCGGGTGTCTCGGCGGTGATGCGCAGGCAGGCGGGAAGCGTCTCGCGCTTCACGACGAGCGAATGGTAGCGCGTCGCCTGGAAGGGGCCGTCGATGCCGCGGAAGACGGCGTCGCCATGATGAAGGATCGTCGCCATCTTGCCGTGGATCGGCAGCGGCGCGCGGATCACCTCGCCGCCGAAAACCTCTCCGATCGACTGGTGCCCGAGGCACACGCCAAAGATTGGGACCGTCGCGGAAGCCGCCTTGATGAGGTCCATGCAGATGCCAGCCTCGTGCGGCGTGCAGGGGCCGGGCGAGAGGACGATGGCGTCCGGCGCCTCGGCGAGCACGTCCGCGACCGAAACTGCGTCGTTGCGATGCACGGTGACATTCGCCCCGAGCTGGCCGAAATAATGGACCAGATTGAAGGTGAAGCTGTCGTAATTGTCGATCAGCGTGACGTTGGACATGACGATTCCGAGGCGGGCGCGGGGCGCGGCGTAAGTTGATTTTCCAATAGGACGGGAGGGGGCGTTAGGCAACCTTTCCCGGCTCGGGCGCTGCTAGGACGCAATCTCCCGCCGCGGAAACCGCCAGTCCGGCCGCGCGTCGCGGATCATCATGATCTCCGCGAGGGACTGCCGCGTAAGCAGCCCGAGAAGCCGCCCCTCGGCGTCCACGACTCCAACGGGGTCGCCGGCGTTGAGGATCGGCAGAGCGGCGTCGATCGTCTCATGGGAGCCGATGGTCGGGACTTCCTTTTTGGAGAAGGGCGCAACCGGGGCGCCGGGATCTGAAACGCGCAGCGCCTCGACGATCTCGGCGCGGGAGAGAAGGCCGGCGGGCCGCCCGGCATGGTCCACGACCGGAAAATCGTCTTGCGACGTCGCGAGAAGAATGTCGACGGCCTCGCCCACAGTCGAGCCGCGGTTGAGCGTCGCGATGCGATGCTCCATGGCGTCCACGGCGGGGAGGCCCCGCGCGGCTTCGGCCATGGTCGTCATCTGCGCCTCGCCCGCCGCCGCCATGTAGACGAAGATGGCGATGAAGAGCAGCATCGGGTGGCCGAAGAGACCGGCGAAGCCTAGGACGAAGGCGAAAAGTTGCCCGATTGAGGCGGCGATGCGCGTCGCCTTGCCCTGACCGAGCCACATGGCGAGCGCCGCGCGCAGCACGCGGCCGCCATCCATGGGGAAAGCGGGGATGAGGTTGAAGACGGCGAGAAAGACGTTGGTCGCCGCGAGCCGCTCGAAAATGTTGATCGAGGGGTCGCTGATATGGGCCGCGTCTCCGAAGTTGAAGGCGCCGGAGACGGCGATGAGGATCGCGGCGATGACGATATTCACCGCCGGGCCGGCGAAGGCGATCAGCAACTCCTGATAGGGCTTTTGCGGCATGGACTCCATATCCGCCACGCCGCCGATGGGCAGCAGCGTCACCTCCGGGGAGACGATGCCGAATTGCCGGGCGGTGAGGATATGCCCGAATTCGTGCAGCACGACGCAGAGGAAGATGGCCGAGATGAACAGCACGCTCTGGCCCGCGGCCTCGGCGCCGCCGCGCTGGAAGGCGGCCATCCCGATCCATGCCAGGAAGAGCAGCAGGGTGACGTGAATTCGCACGGCGGTTCCCTTGAACGTGCCGAGCGTAAAGGACCAGCGCATGGCGCCCCCAAACGTGATTAACTTTTCAAGAAATAGGCGCTCGGAGGAGGTTAGGCCAGAGCGCGTCGGCGAAGGGCGGTCATCCGGCCGCCCAGCTCCTCGGCCAGAGCGGCCACGTCTTCACGCGGAACCAGTCCATCAGTGGCGGCGTGAAGGCCAGGACGACGATGCCGATGGAGAACAGGCACCAGATCGCCGGCACCTCGTTGTTCTGCGTTGTCAGCGCATTGGCGAAGACGGGGCCGAGAAGCAGATGGAAAAGCGTGAAGCGCCAGGAGCCGTAAATAACCGGCATGACGAAGACCGCCAGCATGTAAAACGGCAGCCCCCAATTGGCGCCGATGAGATCCTCGATCCCGGTCCCGAGGCCGTTCAGAGGAATGTCCCATGCGATATGCCAGTCGCCGGATCGCGTGCAGAGCGACGGGCCGCACATGGTTTCCGGGATGCGGCAGGAGCCGGCCCATTCGATCGGCAAAAGCTGGGCCAGCGTCAGGGCCGAGCACAGGCCGCAGACGAGATAGACCCAGAACTGAAGGCGCCGACGGGGCTCAGCCGGGATCAGCTCCAGCGATATGGCGTTGATAAAGGCGGGTTGTATCGCGATGTGCAGGAAGGACAGGAAGGTTATCACCCTGTTTGCCGGCGTCCCGCAGGCGTTGATGACGAGATAGCCCGCCGCCTGCAGCGCCTCCATCGACGCGAAAAACGCCAGCGCCACCCAGATCGCGGTGGGAGCGCCCCGGCGCCGCGCCAGGACCGACGCCCCGCCGCCAATTACGGTCATGCCGACGGAAACCGGCAAATTCCAGCACATGAAGCCCCCAATTCGCTTGCTCGATTTGCCGCTTCGGGAGCTTAACAGATTAGGCTGACTTAAATCAAAAGCGCCGGCTCGCGCCCGAGGGCGGCGGCCGGCGAAGTTTGCGACAGAAGAAAGGAAGGATCAGAGGCGGTAGCGGATCTGGTCGGTCCAGAAGCGCTCCAGACGCGTCAGCGACTGGTTGAGGTTCTTGAACTCATCGCAGGAGACGCCGCCAATGTGCTCGATCGTCGTGGCGTGCTTCTCGTAGAGCTGCGAAACGATGTCGTGCACTTCCTTGCCCTTGGGCGTCAGGCTGATGCGGACCGAGCGACGGTCGAGGCGCGAGCGGGCGTGATGCAGATAGCCCATCTCGACCAGCTTCTTGACGTTGTAGGAAACGTTCGAGCCGAGATAATAGCCGCGGGTGCGCAGCTCGCTCGCGGTCAGCTCCTTGTCGCCGATGTTATACAGCAGCAGGGCCTGGACCGAGTTGACATCGCCGCGATCGCGACGGTCGAATTCGTCCTTGATGACGTCGAGAAGGCGGCGGTGAAGGCGCTCGACCAGGGTCAGGGCTTCCAGATAGACGGGACGAATCTCGCTGATGCGTTCCACGCGGGCCTGCTGGGGGGCGGTCTTCGTAACGGCGCTCATCTTCTTCTCCATCGTCTATTCGTGTGACGCGTTGATCGCTTGATGGGTTCAAATTAGACCGACGCGAATGAACTTGAGTTTAAATAACAGGCTGAATCCGATGTTTACCGAGGATTGCCGCCTTTCGGTGAACATCCGATAAATTGCAACGATCGATTTACACTGAATCCGCCGTAAAGGTTTCGCAGGTTTAGCTAAGATTTGTCGCAGGATTTAATAAGTGGGACTCTGCGGTATTAAAAAGGCTGATCCTTCCTCCTTGTGAAAAGCTGTGGATACGCTAAGCTCTGCAATATCGGCGGATCGCCGATCCGTCCGGGCGGACCGGACGCGCCATCGCATGAGGGAGCCTCATGACACGCTACGACCTCGCGGTCTTCATCGGCCGTTTCGAACCCTTCCATCTCGGACATCTCGCCATTCTGCAGCGCGCGCTCGCGCTCTCCGGGCGTGTCGTCGTGCTCGTCGGCTCGGCGGAGGCGCCGCGCACGGCCAAGAATCCCTGGAGCTTCGCCGAACGCGCATTGATGATACAGGCCGCGCTCGGCAAGGAGGCGCGCCGCGTGACGGCGCTGCCTTTGCGGGATCATCTCTATAATGAAAACGCTTGGCTTTCCGAGGCGCAGGCTCAAGTCGCGAGCGTCGCGGCTGAGGCGAAATCGTTCGCGCTCTTTGGCTTCAGCAAGGACGCGTCGAGCTATTATCTGAAGGCGTTTCCGCAATGGGAGCTTGTCGACTCGACGAGCGTGCCGTTGTTGTCGGCGACCGAGTTACGGCGCCAGCTTTTCTCGGAAGAGCCCGGCGCGTTGCGCCTCCTCGAGGCGAATGTGCCGGCGCCTGTGTTCGAGATCATCGACGCCTTCCGCAAGACGGAAGCCTATCGGCAGACGCTCGACGAGTTTCGACACATCGAAACTTATCGCGCCGCCTGGGCCAGCGCGCCCTATGCGCCGGTCTTCGTCACGGTGGACGCCGTCGTCGCGCATTCGGGCCATGTGTTGCTCGTGAAGCGCAAGGCGCAGCCGGGGCGGGGATTATGGGCCTTGCCCGGTGGCTTCGTCGGGCAGGACGAGACGCTGCGCGACGCGGCGCTGCGCGAATTGCGCGAGGAGACGCGGCTGAAAATCCCCGCGCCTGTGCTGCGCGGCAGCATTCGCAGCGAAGCCGTATTCGATCACCCGGATCGTTCGCTGCGCGGACGCACCATTACGCATGCTTTCTATTTCGAATTCCCATCCGGCGAACTGCCGTCCGTTCGCGGAGCAGACGATGCGGCGCGTGCGCGGTGGGTTCCCATCTCGGAAGCGCAGGGCATGCGCGCGAGCCTGTTCGAGGATCATTTCTTCATTCTCGAGCATTTTCTCGGGGCAGGGTGGTGAACTGCTGCGTCAATTGCGAGGAGCGGGGCGACGAAGCTAACCAGCACGGGCGTCGCTGCTTTGGATTGCTTCGCCTTCGGCTCGCAATGACGGGACACCCTACCTGAGTAATTTTCAGGGAAGCTGGCGCGTGCCGCTCCGCACATCGGCGATACGCGCGCCATGCAATGAACTGAACAGTTCGCCCCAAAGGGGAAAGACCCCGAAGCGGGCTCACGCGCGAAGGAGTTTCGCCATGTTTACGGTCAACCCGATCCTCAACACCGACAGCTACAAGACCAGCCATTACCTGCAATATCCGCCGGGGACGACGCGCGTCTTCTCCTATGTCGAGAGCCGCGGCGGCGTTTGGGACCGCACGCTTTTCTTCGGCCTTCAGGCGATCCTGAAGCAGGAGTTTCTGACGCCCGTCACGCGCGCGCATGTCGAGGAAGCGCGCGATCTCCTCGCGCCCCATGGCGTGCCGTTCAACGAAGCGGGATGGCTCAAGCTCATCGACAAGCATGGCGGGTTGATGCCGCTGGAAATCCGAGCGGCGCCGGAGGGGAGCGTCATTCCCGTTCACAACGCCATGATGAGCGTCGTGAACACGGACCCGGATTTCTTCTGGCTGACGTCCTATGCCGAAACCGCGTTGCTGCGCGTCTGGTATCCGGTCACGGTCGCGACGATCAGCTGTCAGGTGCGCCGGTCGATCAAGGCGGCGCTCGAACAGACCGCGGACAATCCATTGGCCGAGCTGCCCTTCAAGCTGCACGACTTCGGCGCGCGCGGCGTATCGAGTTACGAAAGCGCGGCCCTTGGCGGTCTTGCGCATCTCGTCAGTTTCAAGGGAACCGACACGCTCGCGGCGCTGCTTGCGGCGCGGGAATTTTATCACGAGCCGATGGCGGGCTTCTCCATCCCGGCGGCCGAACACAGCACGATTACGGCCTGGGGCCGGGAAGGGGAGGTCGACGCCTACGCCAATATGATCGCGCAGTTCGGCAGGCCCGGGAAAATCTTCGCCTGCGTCTCGGACAGCTACGACATCTTCGCCGCGGTCGAGCGCCTCTGGGGCGAGACGCTGCGCGAGAAGGTCGTCGAAAGCGGCGCGACGCTGGTCGTGCGTCCCGACAGCGGCGATCCGGAGACGATCGTTGCGAAGACGCTGGAGCTGCTCGCGGCGCGCTTCGGCTTTAACGTCAATTCCAAGGGCTACAAGGTGCTGCGCAACGTCCGCGTCATTCAGGGAGACGGCGTCAATCCCGAGAGCATCAAGGCGATGCTCGCCCGCGTCGTTCGCGACGGTTTCAGCGCCGAGAATGTCGCCTTCGGCATGGGCGGCGCGCTGTTGCAGCGGCTCGACCGCGACACGCAGAAATTCGCTTACAAGACCAGCGCGGCGGAAATCGGCGGCGCGTGGCGGGACGTTTACAAGGACCCTGTGACGGACCACGGCAAGAGATCGAAGCGCGGTCTGCTGGGGCTGGTGAAGGATCAGGGTTACCGGACGGTTTCGGTCGATCCTGACCGTTTCGAGCCCATCGGCGGCGGCGAAAATGTCTTGAGGCCTGTCTATCGCAACGGCGAGCTTCTCGTCGACGAGCCGCTTTCCGTCGTCCGGGAGCGGGCGGCGGCGGCCATTTGATGTGGCCGTTGGCGTCGAACATGCATGGAGGCGCGTCGGACCGGTTTGCGCGAAAGGTTTCCGACAGGAAGGCGCGCCGGCCCATGCATCAAGGCGTCGCATGGCGGACAAAGAGGAATGGGTCGTCTGGAACGGCTCGCTGGGCGTCCTCGTCATAGCGGCGCTGGGCCGGATCGATGGCGGCGAAGGCGGCAGGAGCGCATGGCTCGCGCCGCCTTACGATGTCGTCGGGCCGTTCAGCCTCGATGACCTCGAAACGCTCGGGCGGATCGCTTTCGGCGAATGCCTCGTCATGTCTCGCCAAAGATGGCAGGAGGATCAGGTCGAGCTTCGCGTGGAGGGGCGCAGGAAGCGGGCGGCCTTCCAGCTTCGCTTAGCAATTGGCGACGACGACGTATCCCATCGTGAAGCGCTGGACTTGCCTTTGGAAGGCGCGCTCGACCCACCGGCGATCAACGCTGCTTTTCGGCGACGCGCCAAGCGTGCGCATCCCGACGCAGGGGGTAGCAGCGAAGACTACCGCCGCATCGCCGAGGCCCGCGACGCGCTGCTCGATCAGCTCGCGCGTGTCTCGTAAGAATTATTTCGCGGCTGGCGGCGGAGGGGGCGGCGGCGCGGCCGCAGCGCGAACGCGCGCGTTTAACTTGCGCCGCCGGCGCTCGCGCAGGCGCTGGCTGTCCACGTCGCGGCCGGCCTCGAAGGTCAGCGCGAAATACATCAGGATGAGAACGGCGTTGACGCCGATCAGCCAGTAGCCGCCGACGAAGAAGCCCGGCATGCTGAGGGTGAGGAAGATCTGGGCGCTCGCGATCAGGAGCCACAACACGCCGCCCCAGGGCGTCGCGAGCCACAGGCCGACGCCCGCCACGAGATCCAGCACCGCGAAGAAGATGACCGCGAAGGCGGCGTTCTGCGGCATGGTGTCGAAGATCGACTGCTGCGCCGTTAGGACGATGCGCCAATGCATCAGCCCCTGCAGGAGCCAGAACAGCGCCACGATGCGCATGAAGCGCGAGAGCAGCATGCCCCATTTCGCCGCGTCGCCCGCGGGGCCGGGATCGCCGACGCGGATCGGCCGGTAAGGGTCGTCGCCGTCGTCGTAAATGGTGGGGTCGGCCATTAACGGTCCTTAGCGGGGACGAGCGCCCTATTGGCCGCGCCGCGCGCGAGCGGCGAATCTAACGGCTTCCTCCGCGGCGCGGAAGAGCGCCATGGATTTATTCACGCATTCCCGATTTTCATATTCCGGCTCGCTGTCATAGACGACGCCGGCGCCCGCCTGCACATGCATCTTGCCGTCCTTGACGATGGCCGTGCGCAGCACGATGCAGGTGTCCATCTGTCCGCCCGAGCCGAAATAGCCGATGCAGCCGCCATAAATGCCGCGCTTGTCGGTTTCGAGCTCGTCGATGATCTCCATCGCGCGCACCTTGGGCGCGCCGGAAACCGTGCCCGCCGGGAAACCCGCCGCCAGCGCGTCGATGCAGTCGAAGCGGTTGGCGTCCAGCTCGCCTTCGACGTTCGAGACAATGTGCATCACGTGGCTGTAGCGCTCGATGGTGAAGCTGTCGGTGACGCGAACCGTGCCGGTCTTCGCGACGCGGCCCACGTCGTTGCGCCCGAGATCGAGCAGCATGAGATGTTCGGCGCGCTCCTTCTCGTCGGCGAGAAGCTCGGCGGCCAGCCGCTCATCGGCCGCCTTGTCGGCGCCGCGCCAGCGCGTGCCGGCGATGGGACGGATCGTGACCTTGCCCTCTGCGACGCGCACCAGAATTTCGGGGCTCGAACAGACGATCTGGAAGCCGCCGAAATCGAGGAAGCAGAGGAAAGGCGCCGGATTCACGCGGCGCAGCGCGCGATAAAGAGCGAAGGCGGGCAGGGCGAAGGGCGCGGTGAAGCGCTGCGAGAGCACGACCTGAAAGATGTCGCCCGCGCGGATATATTCCTTCGCGCGCTCCACCATTTCGAGGAAACGGGGCTTCGGCGTGTTGGAGACTGGCTCCTGCGCCAGGAGCTGCGGATCGCAGCCCGCGTCGCGATGGTCGAGAGGCGCCTCGAGCGTCGCGACGATCCTGTCGAGACGCGCCAGCGCCGCCTCGTAAGCCGCCTTGGCCGTGACGCCCGGCTTCGGGCGCACGGGCGTCACGATGGAGATTTCATCCTTCACCGTGTCGAAGACGACCATCACGGTCGGCCGCAGCATCAGCGCGTCCGGCACGCCGATCTTGTCTTCCTTCGCCGGCGCCAGCCGCTCCATCTGGCGCACCATGTCATAGCCCAGATAGCCGAAGACGCCGGCCGCCATGGGCGGCAGATGCGTCGCCGTCGCGGGGATCGCCGACTCGGCGATGAGCTCGCGCAGCGCAACCAGCGGCGGCGCGTCGCAAGGGGTGAAGGCGTTCCTGTTCGTCAGCGCGTCGCGGTTGATTTCCGCTTTGTCGCCGACGGCGCGGAAAATCACGTCCGGGTCGAGCCCAATCATGGAGTAGCGGCCGCGAGCGGCGCCGCCTTCGACTGATTCTAGCAGAAAGGCGGAGCCGTCGCGGTCGCGCGACAGCTTCAGATAGGCCGAGACCGGAGTCTCCAGATCGCCGACAAGGCGAGTCACGACGAGCGTCGGCCGGCCGGCGTCGTAATCGGCGCCGAAGGCCCCGAAGTCAGGCTCGAACATGGCGGCGGTCACTAGTCCTTTTCCACTCCGGTCGCTTGGCGCAGCGCCTTCTCGTTGATCTCGACATTGAGCGCCTTTTCGAGGCCGCCGACATATTGCTCGAGGAGGTCGTTCTGCAGCGCGGGCTTGAGCTGCTCGGCGATCGTCTTCGACTCGATGGAGTTCGGGTCAAAAGCAGGCGTTTGCGCGTCCTTGACGACGAAAATCAGTTTGCCGCCGTCGACCGAAACCGAGCCGGAGCCGCCGGGAGCGACTTCGAAGAACTGCACGATCGTGTTTGTCGCAAGGTCCGGGCGCTGCGCGCGCTTCACGTCGGTCGCGCGCTTCACCTCGGCCCCGACGGCCTTGGCGGCGTCGTCGATGGACTGGCCGCCCTTGATCTTGGCGACGATCTCGTCGGCCTTGGTCGCGAGCGCCTTCTGGGCGTTCTCGGCGCGCATGGCTTCAGCCACTGCGCCCTTCACTTCCTGGAAGGTCTTCTGGCGGGCGGGCTCGACGCCGTTGACTTCGAACCAGACATAGCCGCCGTCGCGCGTCGCGACAGTCTCATTGTCCACGCCGATGTCCGAGGCGAAGGCGGCCTTCAAGAGATCGGCGCCGGCGGGAACGTCGAGTGGCTTGCCGTCCTTGCCATTGCCCGCGTCGTCGACGGCCTCGATCGTGCGCGTCTTGAGACCAGCGGCGGCGGCCGCTTCTGCGAGCGGCTTGCCGGAGGCGCGCTGATCCTCGACCGCCTCATGCAGGCGGCGCACTTCCGGCGTGGCCTTGCCCTGGGCGACCTCGGCCTTGAGCTGGTCGGCGACCTGCTCATAAGTCTTCGTGGTGATCGCGGGCGAAATCTTCTTGACGACCGAGATGACCGTGCCGAATGCCGTGCTAACGGGCTCCGCGACGCCGGGCTGGGGCAGGGCGAAGACGGCGGCGCCGACCTTGGCGTCGCCGAAGTCGCGCTGCTCGACGAAGCCGAGGTCCACATCCTTCGGATTGCGCTTCAGCTCGGCGGCGAGGGCGTCCACATCGGCCCCGCCCTTCAGCTTGGCGAGCGCGTCCTGCGCTTCCTTCTCGGTCTTGAAGACGAGCTGGCGGACTTCGCGCTTCTCGGGCGTGCCGAAGCGCTTGGCCTTCACCTCGTCATAGAGCTTGCGGGCGTCCGCGTCGGTGACGTCGGCCGGCTTCGCGACGGTGCCGGGGCTCACTTCGAGCACAGTGATCTTGCGGTATTCCTTCGCGCGGAAGGTCTGCTCGCGATCATCGAAATATTTCTTCAGCTCTTCGTCCGAGGGGGTCGCGCCGGCGCCGGCGGCCGAGGTCGCCAGAATGAAATAGTCGACCGAGCGGGCCTCGTTGCGGAAGCGATGGATCGCCTCGATCATCAGCTTCGGCGGCTCAACGCCGCTGATCACGAGGTCGGTGAGGGTCTTGCGCAGATAGGCAAGCTTCTGGTCCGCCACGAAGCTACGCTCGGTGAAGCCGGCGTCGCGGGCGATGGCCTTGAATTTCTCCGCGTCGAACTTGCCGGCCGTCTGGAACGCCTTTTCATTGGCGATCATGCGCTGGGCGGCCTCGTCGCTGGTGGCGAGGCCGAGCTGACGCGCTTTCTCGTCGAGGGCGACGTCGGTGATCAGACGCTCCATAACCTGCAGGTCCATGCCGGCCTTGTGCGCCTCCTCGGCGGTGACGGCGCGGCGCAGGCGCTGCTGGATCCGGCGAAGATCGTTCTGGAAAGCGCTGCGGAACTGTTCGACCGTCACCTCGCTATGGCCGACCTTGGCCAGGCGCTGGGCGGTCATGCCGCGGAAGACGTCGCCGACGCCCCAAATCGCGAAACTGACGACAATGACGCCCATCACAACCGCCATGATGGTGCGGCCGATCCAGTTCTGCGATGCGACGCGCAGGCCCTCGAGCATGATTTCCGGTTCCCTGTTCGTGTTTTTGGGACAACCCGCCCCTGTTTTGGCGGCGGACTATAGGGAGGGGCGCGGGCCGTGGCAATCAGCCGCGCGCATATGTTTGCCGGCGCGTCGATATGCGGCATTGCCGGCTCGGACTCGGGCGCGCAATCTCCCGCCCCGTCAGCGCGAGGTTGAGGGCGGCGGCCCCCGGCGCTGGCTGTTTGCCGAAGGAAACCTGATGGAAGACACCGAGAACGTGATCAGCGCCGAGGCGGTCGAGGCGCTGGAGAAGATGGGCGCCGGGGCGACCGAGGCCGAAGGCGGGGCGTTCGCGGAAGAGCCGGCGGAGACCCGCCGCGGCGATCCCCGCCGTCTTCGCACCGATTCGGAGGCCATTCGGCACGCTTTCGAGACGGGAGAATTCCCCTACAAGTCTCGGCTCTCCAACAAGGTCTACCTCGACCATATGGAGGCCTTGCAGGTCGAACTGCTGAAGGCTCAGAGCTGGGTGAAGGAAACCGGCCAACGCATCGTCATGCTCTTCGAGGGCCGCGACGCGGCGGGCAAGGGCGGCACGATCAAGCGCTACATGGAGCATCTGAATCCGCGCGCCGCCCGCGTCGTCGCGCTGGAGAAACCCTCCGAGCGCGAACGCACCCAGTGGTATTTCCAGCGCTATATCGAGCACTTGCCGTCCGGCGGCGAAATCGTCTTCTTCGACCGCTCCTGGTATAACCGCGCCGGCGTCGAGCGCGTCATGGGCTTTTGCACCCCCAACGAATATCTCGATTTCATGCGCCAGTGTCCCGATCTGGAGCGCATGTTCGTGAGCTCCGGCGTCCGCCTCTACAAATACTGGTTCTCCGTTACGCGCGAGGAGCAGATGCGCCGCTTCAATGCGCGCGAGACCGATCCGTTGAAGCAGTGGAAGCTCTCGCCCATCGACCGCGCCTCCATGGATAAATGGGACGACTACACCGAGGCGAAGGAGGCGATGTTCTTCTTCACGGACACGGCGGACGCGCCCTGGGTCGTGATCAAATCGGACGACAAGAAGCGCGCGCGTCTCAACTGCATGCAGCACTTCCTGTCGAGCCTCGAATATCCCAACAAGGACCACAGCGTCGTGCGCGGTCCCGATCCGCTCATTGTCGGCTCCAGCGCGCACGTTATCGGGCGCAGCGAGCATATCGTGGGCAAGTCGCTGACGCTGGATTTGGACAAGAAGCGCAAGCGCGCATAGCGCGTTCATCGGCGCGCCCGGCCCCCCCGCGTCCCTGCGCAGCCGGGCGTTCCAACTTTTTATCGCCGCCCACCGCCTTTGAGCCGCAATTCTGCCCACGGAAGGGCGCGCTCTGCCCATTTCAAGGCCTTTGTTGCAGAATTTTTCGACAAAACCTTGTTCAAAATCAAGCGCCTACTTGCAGGCGTCCGAGCCCTCGCGTAACGATTGAGACGTTGAAGCTGACGGGGCCTTTCGCCCGAGCTAACAGCCCCCGGGCGGAGCGCTTGGCCCGCGGGCGTGAAAAGTAAAATGCGGCGATAGAACGCAACGTCCAAGCGCCCCAAAAGGAACAGCTATGCTGCGATCTTACGGTCTTGCAGGAATGATGACGCTTGTACTCTTTTCTGCGCCTGCCAGCGCTTTCGATGTTACGGGCCCTGACTATGGTGGCCGCGTCGAGCCTTATGTCGCGCGTCTCGCCCACGCCCAGGCGCGTGGCGAGGAAGTCCGCATCGGTCCGGTCGAGTGCGACAGCTCCTGCACGCTTTATCTCGCGGCTCGGCGTTCCTGCGTCTCGCCCGGCGCCGTCTTCGGCTTCCACGCCCCGTGGGTCGGCGGGCCGACGAGCGGCGTCGTCGATCGGCAAATGACGGCGGTTTTCGCCTCCGCCTACAAGCCGCCGCTGCGCCGCATCTTCATGAACCATGTCCGCAACTCGCGCGGCATGGTGCCGGGGCCGCTGCTGAAGATCTCGGGCGCGCAGCTCGCGAGCCTCGGCTACCGCCTCTGCGGAGAGTAACCGGCTTCAGGGCTGGTCGGCCGGCGCGAATGCGCCTTTGCGCGACGCGCCGCGCTCGTACCAGCCCTTGCTGCGGTTGACGATCCAGCAGACGCTGAGCATGACCGGGACCTCGATCAGCACGCCGACGACGGTGGCGAGCGCCGCGCCGGAGTCGAAACCGAAGAGGCTGATCGCCGCCGCGACCGCCAGTTCGAAAAAGTTGCTGGCCCCGATCAGCGCCGAGGGGCCCGCAACGCAATGCTGCTCTCCCGAGACGCGATTGAGCGTATAGGCGAGCGCCGAGTTGAAATAGACCTGGATCAGGATCGGAATGGCCAGCATCGCGATGATCGCCGGTTGGCGAATGATCTGTTCCCCCTGAAAGCCAAAGAGCAGAACCAGCGTCGCAAGCAACGCCACGAGCGACAGCGGGCCGATCTGCGCAAGCGCCGCGGACAGTCGCGTCTCGCCGCCGGATGCGAGCAGCGTCTTGCGCGCGGCCTGCGCCACGATCACCGGCACGACGATATAGAGCGCAACCGACAGCAGCAGCGTGTCCCATGGCACGGTGATGGATGAAAGGCCGAGCAGCAGCGCCACGATCGGCGCGAAGGCGACGATCATGATGGCGTCGTTGAGCGCCACCTGGCTCAGCGTGAAATGCGGCTCGCCCTTGGTGAGGTTCGACCAGACGAAGACCATGGCCGTGCAGGGCGCCGCCGCGAGCAGGATGAGCCCCGCGATATAGCTGTCGATCTGATCCGCCGGCAGATAGGGGCGGAACAGATGGCCGATGAATATCCAGCCCAGCAGCGCCATCGAAAAGGGCTTCACCGCCCAGTTGACGAAGAGCGTCACCCCGATCCCGCGCCAATGCCGCCCGACTTCCTTCAGCGCCGCGAAGTCGATCTTCATGAGCATCGGGACGATCATCAGCCAGATCAGCGCCGCAACCGGCAGATTGACCTTGGCGATCTCGAGCGCGCCTACCGCGTGAAAAAAGCCTGGAAAGAAATGGCCGAGCACAACGCCTGCGACGATGCAGAGCGCCACCCAGAGGGTGAGGTAACGTTCAAAGACGGTCATTGCGGGCGCTTGGCTGACTTGCTCCGGGCGCGCGAGGGTTGTGGCTTCGGTCATGGGCGTTACCCTTCTCGAGTATTCAGGCCGGCTCGGTGGCCGGCGCGGCCAGTTTGAGGAGTCGGTCCACGCCGACAGGTTCTTCCCGAAGCATCGGCACGACCGCGTAGCGGCGCGCATGGACTGTCGCGACCTTTTCCATTTCCGCCAGCTCGTTTTGCGCGCGCTTGCGTAACAGGGGCGCATGCGGGCGCGCCGCCGCGATGCTGCTGTTGATGACCCACGCCCATGGCTCGATGCCGGCGCGTCGCAGATCGGCCTGCAGATTGGCCGCTTCGAGGACGGGGGTCGTCTCGGCCAAAGTCACAAGCAGCACCTTGGTCCGCTTCGAATCCTGAAGCTGCATCATCGGCGTGGTGTAATGCGCGCCCTTCGCGTCCAGCATGCGCGCGACCTCGCGGTGATAGGCCCCCGTCGCGTCCAGCAGCAGCAGGGTGTGGCCTGTCGGCGCGGTATCCATCACGACGAATTTTTCTCCCGCCTCGCGGATGATGCGCGAGAAGCCTGGAAGACGGCGATCTCCTCGGTGCAGGGCGAACGCAAATCTTCTTCGAGCAAGGCGCGTCCTGCAGCATCGAGCTTCGCGCCTTTCGATTTCAGCACCTCTTGCCGATAGCGGTCGGTTTCCGCGTGCGGGTCGATGCGGCTGACCGTCAGATGCGCCATGGAGCCATGCAGCGTCTCGGCAAGATGCGCGGCAGGGTCGGACGTGGTGAGGTGAACAGGCAATCCGCGCCGGGCGAGCTCGACCGCCACCGCAGCGGCCAGCGTCGTCTTCCCGACGCCGCCCTTGCCCATCAACATGACCAGCCCATGGCCGTCGCGGGCGATGTCGTCGACGAGATCGGAAAGACTTGGCGCGCGCAGCTCGACCGGCGCCCGGTCCTCTGTTTCGATCGGCGGCGCCGTTTCGGCAAGCAGCTGGCGCAAGGCGCCGAGACCGACGAGGTTGACGGGCTTTAGCGGCACATCATCGCGGGGCAAGGCGCGCAGCGCGTCGGGCATCGCGGCCAAGGCCGCCTGTTCGCGCCCATAGATCGCCTCCGCAAGCGGATCGAGAGCGGCTTCTTCCTTGGGTAGAAGACCATTGACGATCAGGAATTGCTCGGTGAGGCCGATCGCCGCCAACTCACCATGGGTGCGCGCCGCTTCGCGCAGGGCGGAATTCTGGGCGCGAGCGACGAGGATGAGGCGGGTGCGCTGTCCATCCGCAAGCGCCTGCACAGCCGCATTGTATTGCGCGCGCTGCTTTTCGAGGCCGGCGAGCGGGCCGAGGCACGAGGCGTCGCCTTTTCCCGCTTCGAGAAAGCCCGACCAGGCGACGGGCAGTTGCAGCAGCCGAATGGTGTGGCCGGTCGGCGCGGTGTCGAAAACGATATGGTCGTAAGCCGAGGTGATCTGCGTATCGGTCAGCAGCGCCGTGAATTCATCGAAGGCGGCGATTTCGGTCGTGCACGCTCCGGACAATTGCTCTTCGATGCCCTTCACCACTACGTCCGGCAGCTTGCCGCGAACGGGTCCGACAATGCGATCGCGATAGGCTTGCGCCGCCGCCCCCGGGTCGATTTCGAGCGCGAAGAGATCGGGGACGACCGGAATGGCGGTGATCTTGTCGCCTATCTCGACGCCCAGCACTTGCCCGACATTGGAGGCGGGATCGGTGCTGACCAGCAGCACGCGGCGGCCAGGTCCCGCAAGCTGAATCGCCGTGGCGCAGGCAATCGAGGTTTTGCCGACGCCGCCCTTGCCGGTGAAGAAGAGAAATTGGGGCGCGCCCGCCAGGAATTTCATGGCGTTCCTCAGCAGCAGCGACTGCCGCCGCAGCAGGAGCCCTGTTGCGCTTCGGCGGTCTCCGTGACGCCCGCCCAGCGCGCCAGTTCGGCGCGGTTGGGATAGCGCCCCGCAAGGGCGATGTCGCCATTGACGAGGATCAGCGGCAGGGCCTCCTGCCCGGAGCGCTCCAGAAAGCCTTTTACCGTTGCGTTATCGGCGAAGGCCATCGGCTGCTGGGCGAGATTGAAGCGCTCGATTTGCGCGCCGTTCTTCTTCGCCCAATCGACGTCCGCCGCGAAGCTCACCAGCGCTTGATCGGCGTCGACGCCGCAAACGCCCGTGTTGCAACAAAGCGCGGGATCGTAAACTTGAATGGTCGTCATGATCGTCCTTTCAGAATTGTGCTGTGGCAGTCGCTTTTACGCCTGCGCCTTGTCGCTCTGCGAGGCGCCCTCCGAGCCGCCGATTTCGCGAAGGCGGCTGCTCAGGGTCAATCGATCGAGGCGGCCGATCGGTGTCGCAAGCAGAAGAGAAATGCGTGTCTTCATGTAACGAAAGGCGAGATTGAACGCCTTCTGCTTCTCCATGTCCGAACCTTCGACGCCTGCGGGGTCTTCGATTCCCCAATGGGCCGTCATCGGCTGGCCGGGCCAGATCGGGCAGGCTTCGCCAGCGGCGCTGTCACAGACCGTAAAGACGAAATCCATCTGCGGCGCGCCAGGGCCGGCGAACTCGTCCCAGCTCTTGGAACGGAAGCCGTCGGTCGGATAGTCGTATGCTTCAAGCGTCTTGAGCGCATAGGGGTTCACAACGCCCTTGGGCTGGCTCCCCGCCGAGAAGGCGTGAAAGCGCCCTGCACCATCCTTGCGCAAGATGCCTTCGGCCAAAATCGAACGGGCGGTGTTGCCCGTGCAGAGAAAGAGGACGTTGTAGATTCGGTCTGACATCACGCAGTCTCCGTGGGGCCGCAGCAGGAGGCGCTGGCGTCGCGTTCCGGTTTAGGGGAACAACAAACGCCTTGCGGCGCCGGTGGCGTGCAACAGGCGCTTTGGCGGTTCCGGGCGGCGTCGAGGGCCGGATCGTCGCCATAGATCGTGCTCTCGCCTGTTGTCAGGAACGACTCCCAAAGGAGCCCTTGCGGATCTACCGTCCACGCCTTTTCTGACTTGGCGTAGCAGCAGGTCGTCTCGCCTTCCTCGATAACCGGCCCCTCGGCCTCTTTCAGGCGACCATAAACCTGCTCGAGCTCATCCGGCGTTTCCACCTGGATTCCGAGATGGTCGAGCCCGGCTTTCCGCCCGCGCGCCGAGATGGCGAAATTCACGCGCGGGTCCTCGAGCATCCACTTGGCGTAATCCGGTTGGGCGACGGTCGGCTCGGATCCGAAAAGCGCACTGTAAAATCGGATCGATTGGGCCAGGTCCTCGACAGACACATGCACATGAAGGCGTTTCATGGGGTCCCCTTTTTGAGTTGTCTTGGCGATCAGTCTTTGTTCGGCCGGCTCGGCGGACAGCAGGGCGCCACATCGGGAAGGACTGGCGCACAAACGTCGGATCGCCCGCCGCAGCAGTCTTCGGCGAGGTAGCGGACGAGCGCGTTGAGGCGCGAGAGATCGGCGCGATAGACGACGCTGCGGCCGATGCGGACGCTCGTCACGAGCGCAGCGTGGGACAGGATGTTGAGATGCGCGGACAATGTATTCTGGGGCACGCTCAGCTTGCGCGCGAGTTCGCCGGCCGCGAGCCCCTCGGGCTCGGCGCGCACGAGCTGGCGAAAGGCGTCGAGCCGCGTCGGTTGGGAGAGCGCTGCAAGGCAGGCGAGGGCTGCATCTATTTCCATAACTCTGGATATATGGAATTGATTGCGACAAGACAATGACGCTGCGCCGGCCGGTCGCATTGCGAGTCCGTTAGCTTCTGTTAGGTAAAGTCTTTCAGATTGAAGGATTACCCCGCATGCCCCGCTGCCCGCTCGTCGCCGGAAATTGGAAAATGAACGGGCTGCTCGCCTCGCTCGCCGAAGTCGCCGCGATGGGGACCGCCTATGACGCTGCGCTCAAGAGCAAAGTCGAGCTGATCATCTGCCCCCCGACCACCCTGATCGGTCCGGCGCTCGAGGCCGCCACGCAGGGCGGGCTTGGCCTTGGCGCGCAGGATTGCCACGTCGCCGCGAACGGCGCCCATACCGGCGACATTTCCGCCGAAATGCTCAAGGATCTGGGCGCGTCCTACGTGATCGTCGGCCATAGCGAGCGCCGCGCGGACCATGGCGAGACGGACGAGATCGTGCAGGCGAAGGCCGCCGCCGCGCTGCGGGCCGGGCTCAAGCCCATCATCTGCGTCGGCGAGACGCGCGCCGAGCGCGAGGCGGGCCAGGCGCTCGCCGTCGTCGGCCGCCAGATCGAGGGCTCGCTTCCGGCCGACGCGCCGGGAACCATCGTCGTCGCTTACGAACCCGTCTGGGCGATCGGCACGGGGCTGACGCCGACGCCCGCGGACGTCGCCGAGATGCATGAATTCGTGCGCGAGCGGGTCGAGGCGCGGCTCGGCGGCGGCAAGAGCGAGGCCGTGCGCATTCTTTACGGCGGTTCGGTCAAGCCCGCCAATGCCCGGGAACTGATGAGCGTGCCGAACGTGGATGGCGCGCTGGTCGGCGGGGCGAGCCTCAAGGCGATCGATTTCATGGCGATCGCCGAAGCTTACCGCTGATGGCGGCAGGCTTGCCGCCGCGGGGCGCCGCCGGTAT
The DNA here is from genome assembly GCF_049675845.1 of Methylocystis parvus. GTDB lineage: Bacteria > Pseudomonadota > Alphaproteobacteria > Rhizobiales > Beijerinckiaceae > Methylocystis > Methylocystis parvus_A. Next base: position 752,583 of record NZ_CP187161.1, on the reverse strand, counting down.
AAGCGCGGCGCTTACCGTCTGGAGCGCGCGCGAAAAAGTGGACCCCGGTTTTTCGCGGGAAGCGCGCTCCGACTCTTGAATTCCAGCACTCCAACAGACGAGGCGATGCGCTCTCATGGCGATCGAACGCACTTTTTCCATCATCAAGCCCGACGCGACCAAGCGCAACCTCACCGGCAAGGTCAACGCCATCATCGAGGGCGCCGGCCTGCGCATCGTCGCGCAGAAGCGCATCCGCATGACCCGCGAGCAGGCCGAGACCTTCTACGCGGTCCATAAGGAGCGCCCCTTCTTCGGGGAGCTCGTCGACTTCATGATTTCCGAGCCGGTTGTCGTGCAGGTGCTCGAGGGCGAGAACGCCATCGCGACGTATCGCGAAGTCATGGGCGCCACCAACCCGGCCAACGCCGCGCCGGGCACGATCCGCAAGGAGCATGCGCTGTCGGTGGGCGAGAACTCGGTGCACGGCTCCGACGCCCCCGAAACCGCCGCGATCGAAATCGCGCAGTTCTTCTCGGGTAACGAAATCGTCGGCTAAATCGGCCGATTGCGGGGTAGAAGAGCGGCCGGGATTTTCCCGGCCGCTTTTATTTTGTCTTCTTCTCTTGCGGCAACGTCTAAGCTTGAACTGGCAAGTTATTTAATTGAAGATATTCCGATGTTTCTTTGCAGATGAAGCAGAGTTTTTCGTTCGGAGACTATGATGCTTGAGGCGACTGCGCAGAAAGAGCTTACCGTCGGCTATATTGAAGATGTCGACGCGGTCGGCGCGACCTGTCGGCTCGACGAGGCGGCGATCAAGAGAGCCGGGACCGGCTCGATTGGAAGCCAGCTCAAATTGAAACTAGACGGTTTGTGGCTCATCGTCGAGATAAGAGAGTTGAAGCAAGTCAGGGACTTGCGCGGCGCTGGCATCGTTGCGGCGCTCGAATTCATCGGAGAAACCGATGTCGCTCAGGATGGCGGCCTCACGCGCTTCCGCCAGGGGGTCTCGGCCTATCCGCTCCCGGGAACGCCGGTTTACCCCGTAAGAGAAGACGATCTAAAGCGCGCTTTCGCGGAACAAGAACGCGCTTCCGTCGTGGTTGGATGCGTGCATCCGACGGCCAGCGTAGATGCGCGGCTCTACATCGACCCCTTCCTCAGCCGCCATTTCGCGATTTTCGGATCGTCGGGCACGGGCAAATCCACGCTGGTTTCGCTGATTTTGAACGGGATCGCGCAGAAGGCGCCAGAGGGGCACATCGTCGTGATCGACCCCCACGGCGAATATGCGGCTTCCTTCCCTGAAAACGCAGTGTTGCTCGACGCGCAAAATCTCTCGGTGCCGTACTGGCTGATGACGCTCGATGAGCATTGCGAGTTCTTCGCGGCGCAGGGGCTCGACCGGGAAATTGACAAGGACATTCTTGCAAAATGTCTGCTGGCCGCCCGCGCGAAAAATCCATCCGCTCGCTCGATCGCCAATCTGAACGTCGATACGCCGTTGCCCTATTTTATTGGAGACCTCATCTCGGCCATCGATGAGCAATTGGGCAAGCTTGAAAAATACGCCGAGGCGCGTTTTTACATTCGCCTCAAGCTGAAGATCATGCAGGTCGTTTCCGACCGACGGTTTCGATTCATCTTCGACGAGTCCCTTTACGGGGCGCCCCTGGATTACGTTATTTCGACCCTTCTCCGCTTGCCCGCCAACGGGCGGCCGATTTCGGTCGTCGACCTTTCGAATGCGCCGTCGGAAGTCGTGGATGCCGTGGTGGCCGTGCTCTCCAGGCTCATCTTCAATTTCGGGGTCTGGTCGCGCGAAGGAAAAGCGCGTCCCGTTCTCCTGGTTTGCGAGGAGGCGCAAAATTATCTTCCGAGCCCCGAGAGCGGCAAAGGAGCCGCAGCGAGCGCGATCCTCGAACGCATCGCGAAAGAGGGGCGCAAGCATGGCGTTTCGCTGGGGCTGGTGACGCAGCGACCGTCCGACCTGTCGCCAGGGGCGCTTTCCCAGTGCGGCACCTTGGTCGCGTTGCGTCTGAACAATCTTCGCGATCAGGAGTGCCTGAAGAACGCCTTGCCCGAGGCCGGTAAGCATCTGGTGAACGCGATCCAGGGCCTTCGAAATCAGGAATGCATCATTTCGGGCGAGGGCGTTCCGGCGCCCGTTCGCGTTCGTATCGCCGACGTTGAGCCGGACCGCCTGCCGGATTCGCACGACCCTGCTTTCAGCGTGGCCTGGGCGAAGGCTGGAGGCGAAGAGGAGTTGGTCAGAGGGACGATCGATCGCTGGCTAAATCAGACGTTCTGATTTCGGAATCTGCAAATTCCGGAAAATAGCGCCCCATCATGCGGTCGCGATAGGCGACAAGGTTGGGCCGGGCCAGCGCCAGGTCGCGGGTCGGCGAATTTGTCGCCGGGTCCATCAGCAACGTAAGCGCCGCAAAGACAGCGGCGTCTGCGGCGCAGGGGGTCTCTCCCATCAGGAAGGGCTTGTCGCCGATGAGCGTCGAGAGCGCCTCGACGTCGCGCGCGCCGAGGACGGCGATTTCGGCCTCGCTGAAGCGGCCGACGCCCTGGGTCCGAAAACGCTTGATAAGGCTGCGGCGGATCGCCCACTTTGCCGGACCCCGCACGGGCGCGGGCAGCATCTTGTCGAAAAAGACGCCAATGCCCCGCGCGAAGTTTTCGTCATCCTGCCAGCGGTGACGCGCAATGATCGAAAAGAGGTGATCCTCGCACATCTTCTCGACCGCCCAACTCTCGGCGCGCTGTTGCGGCGAAAGGCCGGAGTCGAAGTCGAAACCGCGCGTTTTTTCCAGATGCAGGCGGATGAACGTCGAATCCGCGACGATGACGCCGTTATCGTCGATATAGGGCAGCTTGCCCTTAGGCGCTTTGTTGAAGCCCTTCGTGTCGACGACATAGTCGACGCCTGCCATCTTCAGGAGCGTCATCGCCTTCAGGACGAAGGGCGAGAGGTCGGGAAGCCCAGTCGCGGGACCAAAGCCGAAAATCTTCAAGGTCATTTTGAAAATCCTTTGCAGGCGCAATCAACGGTTCTTCAGGGCGCAACCAGCGTCGCCTCGCTTGTCCGTAAAGCGCCGAGGACGCGATTTCCTTCCACCCGCACAGCGCCGGACGCAACCAATCGCAGCGCCAGCGGATAGATGACATGCTCCTGCGACAGAACGCGGGCGCCGAGCGTCTGCGGCGTATCGCCGTCCAGGACCGGCACGGCGGCCTGCGCGACGATGGGGCCTTCGTCCATCTCCGGCACGACGAAATGCACGGTGCAGCCATGGATCTTCACGCCGTCGGCCAGCGCGCGCTCATGCGTATGCAGCCCGCGATAGGAAGGGAGCAGGGCAGGGTGAATGTTGAGCATTCGACCGGTCCACTGGTTGATGAACCAGGGCGTGAAGATGCGCATGAAACCGGCAAGGCAGACGAAATCGATGCGATGGATTTCCAGCATCGCATGCAGCGAACGTTCGAACTCTTCGCGGCCCGCGTAGATCTTGTGGTCGACCGCGGCGACGGCGATCCCCGCCGCCTTGGCTTTCGCGAGGCCCGGCGCGTCGGGCCGGTTGGAGAGGACGAGGACGATCTCCGCCGGGAAATTCGGCGCGCGCGCGGCGGCGATCAACGCGTCCATGTTGGAACCGCGGCCGGAGATGAGGATGGCTGTGCGCAGGCGGGTCATGAGTGTCGTTACTCTACGGCCCCTCCCTGTCTTCCCCCGCTTCACGGGCGAGGGGACGCTCCCGATCGGCATTCTGGATGAAGGCCAGGCTCTTGCTCCCTCTCCCGCGAAGCGGGGGAGGGTTGGGGAGGGGGTTACAGCCCCAGCGATCCGTTCATCACGACGCGTTCGCCGGTCTTCGCCGTGATCGCTTCGCCGATGCGGACCGGCTTCTCGCCGACGTCGCGCAAGACCTTCTCGACCTCGTCGGCGCCATCCTTGGCCGCGAAGACGACCATGCCGACGCCGCAATTGAAAGTGCGCAGCATTTCGTATTCCGCGATGTCTCCGCTCTTGGCGAGCCATTTGAAGACGCGCGGAACCTCGAAGGTCGAGAGATCAAGCGATACGCCGACGCCCTTCGGGAGAACGCGCGGGAGGTTGTCCGGAAAGCCGCCGCCCGTGATATGCGACAGCGCGCGGATATGAGGCGTCTTCTTCAGCGCCGCGAGCAGCGGCTTCACATAGATCCGCGTCGGCTCGAGCAAAGCGCGGGCGAGCGTCATTTCCGGCGCGAAGGGCGCAGTGGCGTTCCAGGAGAGGCCCGTGTCCTTTACGATCCGGCGCACGAGCGAGAAACCGTTTGAGTGCACGCCGGAGGAGGCGAGGCCGAAGGCGACGTCGCCGGGCTGGACTTCGCGCGGCAGAAGACCCTTGCGCTCGGCGGCGCCGACAGCGAAGCCAGCGAGATCGTAGTCGCGGCCGGAATAGAGGCCGGGCATTTCGGCCGTTTCGCCGCCCAGCAGCGCGCAGCCCGCCAACACGCAGCCATCGGCGATTCCCTTGACCACTGCGGCGGCGACGTTCGGATCCAGCTTGCCGGTGGCGTAGTAGTCGAGAAAGAAGAGCGGCTCCGCGCCCTGCACGACGAGATCGTTGACGCACATGGCGACGAGGTCAATCCCGATGGTGCCATGCATTCCGGATTCGATTGCAATCTTGACCTTCGTTCCGACGCCGTCATTCGCCGCGACGAGGACCGGATCGGAAATATGCGCGGCCTTGAGGTCGAAGACGCCGCCAAAGCCGCCGATCTCGCCATCCGCGCCGGGGCGGCGCGTCGCCCGCACGGCAGGGCGGATCATGTCGACGAGCCGGTTGCCGGCGTCGATGTCGACGCCCGCGTCGGAATAGGTGAGCCCTTTTGCTTTTTCTTGCATGGCCTTGTCCCGGCGGGCCTCCCGCCCGTGGGGGGTTAATGGGCAATGCGACGGCGCCTGTCAATTTGGGCGACGCAACATTCACACATGGCGATCACGCACCGCTTGCCTGAAACGAAGGCGCGGCGAGGAAGACGAGGCGCTTGGGAGGCAGGGCGGAAGGATCCCTCCGCGAAGGACCCTCGCACGTCCAATCATTGCGCTTTTGCCCGGAAACGCGTATATGAGCATTCATTCCCATCATGGACGGTCGAGCCTAATGGGTCGCCAGCGCGAAAAGGGCGCGGCGCCGGACGCTCCCGCCATGCCCGCGACCAAGGAGATTCTCGGATGAGCAACGCCCCGTTGATGCCGAAGGCGACGGCCGTCTGGCTCGTCGAAAACACGTCTCTGACCTTCGATCAGATCGCTGAGTTCTGTAAGCTGCACCCGCTCGAGGTGAAGGGCATCGCCGATGGCGAAGTCGCCGCCGGCATTCGCGGCCACGACCCCATCACTTCGGGTCAGCTCAGTCGCGACGAGATCGCGCGCGGCGAGCGCGACTCCAAGCACCAGTTGAAGCTCCTGGTTTCCAAGGTCGTCGTGCCGGAGGTCAAGAAGGCGCGCGGTCCGCGCTATACGCCGCTCTCCCGCCGCCAGGACCGGCCGAACGCGATTCTCTGGCTGGTGCGCAACCATCCGGAGCTGAAGGACGCGCAGATCATGCGTCTCGTCGGCACGACCAAGGCGACACTCAAGGCGATCCGCGAGCGCACGCACTGGAACTCGGCAGCTCTGACTCCGATGGACCCGGTGACGCTCGGCCTCTGCTCGCAGATCGATCTCGATTTCGAGGTGAATCGCGCCGCCAAGGATCGCCCCGCGGTGGTCGAGGATCACGGCCAGACGCTCGTTCCCGCCGCCGTTACGACCGGCCTGCGCGAGCCGGCGACGACCGAGGAGGTCTTCGGCAAGTCGACCACGCCGCGCCCGACCGACGAGGAAGACAATTTCGACGCGGATCGCGTCTTCGGTCGTCTCAAGGACCTCGATTTCGGCGAATAAGGGCAAAAGACTCCCGCGCAGGCCGCCGGCAGGCGGGAAGTTGCATATATCCTGCAAGCACCCGACCGCTTGCTCGCGCTTCTGGAGTCCTTATTGATGACCGTATCCGCCTATGATCGCGATCTCGACCGCAACCAGGCCAATTACCAGCCGCTGACTCCGCTGACCTTCCTGTCGCGAGCGGCGGCGGTGTTTCCCGACCGGGTCGCGATCGTCCATGGCGGTCTGCGGCGCACGTACCGCGACTTCTACTCCCGAAGCCGCCGCCTCGCGAGCGCGCTGGCCAAGGCCGGGATCGCGCGCGGCGATACGGTCTCCGTCATGCTCGCCAACACGCCGGCGATGCTCGAATGCCATTACGGCGTGCCGATGACGGGCGCGGTTCTGAACACGCTCAACACGCGTCTCGACGCCGCGATTCTCGCCTTCACGCTGGATCACGCCGAAGCCAAGGCGCTGATCGTCGACCGCGAGTTTTCAGGCTTGATCAGAGAGGCGCTCGGCCAGTGCAAGGCCAAGCCGCTCATCATCGACTATGACGATCCCGAATATACGGGCCCCGGCGAGCGGCTGGGGTCGATCGACTATGAGGATTTCATCCTCGCGGGCGATCCCGACTACGCCTGGGCGCCGCCCGCCGACGAGTGGAACGCCATTTCGCTCAATTACACATCGGGCACGACGGGCGATCCCAAGGGCGTCGTCTGTACCACCATCGCGGCGCCTATCTCCTGGCGCTCGGCAACATTCTGACCGGCGATATGGGACGGCATCCGGTCTATCTCTGGACCCTGCCGATGTTCCACTGCAACGGCTGGTGCTTTCCCTGGTCCATCTCGGTCGCGGCCGGCACCCATGTCTGCCTGCGGCAGGTGCGCGCCGGCCATATGTACGAGCTCATGGCCGAGCATGGCGTGACGCATCTATGCGGGGCGCCAATCGTCATGTCGACCCTGCTCGGCGCCAGCGACGCCGAGAAGAAGTCGCTGAAGGAAACGGTGCGATTCTTCACCGCCGCCGCGCCCCCGCCGCAGGCTGTGCTCGCTGCGATGAAAGCGGCCGGTTTCGAGGTGACGCATCTCTACGGGCTGACCGAGACCTATGGGCCGGCGGCCGTCAATGAATGGCAGGATCGCTGGGACGCTCTCGACGATTCGGCGCAGGCGCAGATGAAGGCGCGCCAGGGCGTGCGCTACAACGTCCTCGAAGAACTCGACGTCATCGATCCCGAGACGATGCGGCCGGTGCCGCGCGACGGCCAGACCATGGGCGAGGTGATGTTCCGCGGCAATATCGTGATGAAGGGCTATCTGAAGAACCCGTCAGCGTCGGAAAAGGCCTTCCACGGCGGCTGGTTCCATTCCGGCGACCTCGGCGTCATGCATCCTGACGGTTATATCCAGCTCAAGGACCGCTCGAAGGACATCATCATTTCCGGCGGCGAGAACATCTCGTCGATCGAGGTCGAGGACGTTCTCTTCAAGCATCCGAAGGTGAGCGCCGCTGCGGTCGTCGCAGCGCCCGACGACAAATGGGGCGAGACGCCCTGCGCCTTTGTCGAGTTGAAGGAGGGCGAGACCGCCACGGCGGAGGAGATTGTCGCCTGGTCGCGGACGCATCTGGCGCATTTCAAATGCCCGCGGCACGTCGTCTTCGGCCCGCTGCCCAAAACCTCGACCGGCAAGATCCAGAAATACATTCTGCGCAACAAGGCGCGGGAGATGTGGCCGGGCGGGGCGACGGCGGCCACGCTCTGATCCAACGAAAAAGCGCTTTTCGACAAAGTCGAAAAGCGCTTGCCCCTGAATTCCCGACGACGAAAACACTTCGAAAAAATCATCCTGAAAACAGCACAGCCAGCAATCGCGTTTGCAATTGCTGGCTGGTGTCGACTGGCTTACGCCGGCGGCCAGACCAGCGTCTGCCCTATCGTCGCTTAGAAGAACAGGCCGAGGCAGCCGCCCGCGAGCGCGCCGACGACGCCGGCCGCGATCGTGTTCTGCATGCCGCCGAGAGCCGCAGCCGCGAGACCGCCGAGCAGAACGGCGCCGACGCCAGCGAAGATGTAGGTGTTCGTGGTGATTTCGAATTCTTTCTCAGCCATGACTTTCACTCCCTAGGTGTTGACAGGTCAGAGTCGAGCCGTCAGGCTCGGCGATGTGAATTAGAAGAAGAGGCCGAGGCAGCCGCCCGCGAGCGCGCCGACGACGCCGGCCGCAATCATGTTCTGCATGCCGCCGAGAGCCGCAGCCGCGAGACCGCCGAGGATGACGGCGCCAACGCCAGCGAAGATGTAGGTGTTGGTCGTGATTTCGAATTCTTTGTCAGCCATGTCCTTCACTCCTCTTTCCGTTCCCAGAGCGGCGCCTTATCCTTTTGTTTTTCTTGGCGCTCCTGCCCCACTTTTGTGGTGGCGCGTCAATTCGACGCAGGGAAAAGGTAGCATAAGTTTCGGCTCTGTCCAGCCGCGGGGCCATTTTTCCGCGACAACATGTCGCACTTCTTAAATGTCTGAAAAATAATGGTTTGATGCCACGGGCGGCGACTGGCCCGGTCTATCGGTTGACAAAAAATTTTTATGACGCGCCGCACATTTGTGTGCTGCGTTGCACAAGTCGGCTTTTTGTCGCGGGGTCGTTTTCGCTTCCGTCGGGCGCTATAGGGGACGGGCCATGACAGAGATCAATCCCGCCGCATCGCCTGCCGTCCCCGCCGAATCGAAGCGCCGTCTGGGCGCGACGCTCGCGCCTCTCCGCCCGCTTCTCCCTTACGCGCTGCGCTACAAGCGCACGATCGCCCTGGCGTTCGCGGCCTTGCTTCTGGCCTCGGGGGCGACGCTCACATTGCCCGCCGCCGTACGCGGCATGATCGACCACGGTTTTTCAGCGGATAGCGCGGGGACCGTGAACGCTTATTTCGGCGCGATGGTCGGCGTGGCGGCGACTCTCGCGCTCGCTTCGGCGACCCGCTACTACTTCGTCATGACGCTCGGCGAGCGCGTCGTGGCCGATCTGCGCACCGATCTCTTCAAACATCTCGTCGCTCTCGACGCCGCCTTCTACGACACGGCGAAGACCGGCGAACTGCTCTCGCGCCTCACCGCCGACACGACCCTCCTGAAATCCGCGTTCGGCTCCTCGGCGTCGGTCGCCTTGCGCAACATGTTCATGTTCGTCGGCGCGGTGATCATGATGTTCGCGACGAGCCCCAAGCTCGCGGGCCTCGCTTTGGCGGCGATCCCGGTCATCGTGCTTCCGCTCATCGCGTCCGGGCGCAGCGTGCGCAAGCGCTCGAAGCACGCGCAGGATACGCTGGCCGAGGCGGCGGCGTATGCGGGTGAAAATCTTTCGGCCGTGCGCGCCATGCAGGCGAACGGCGCGCAGGCTTCGACCGTTGCGCGCTTCAAAAGGGGCGTCGAAACGGCCTACGAAGCTGCGCAAGCGGCGACGCTGGCGCGCGCTTTCGTGACCGCTGGCGCGATCCTCGTCGTCTTCACCAGCATCGTCGCCGTACTTTGGCTTGGCGCGCAGGACGTCCTTGCCGGGCGCATGAGTTCGGGGCTCTTGTCGCAATTCGTGCTCTACGCCGTGCTCGGCGCGAGTTCGCTGGGGGAATTGTCTTCCGTGTGGAGCGAGGTGGTCGCGGCCGCCGGCGCCGCTTCGCGCATTGCTGAAATTCTGGCGGTGAAGCCTAAAATCTTCGCTCCCGCCCATCCGACGCCCGCGCCGGCCCGCTGGGCGGGGCGCATCGCCTTCGAGCATGTGGGCTTCGCCTATCCGACGGCGCCGGATCGTTCGGCTTTGCGCGATCTCACCCTCACCGTCGCGCCGGGGGAACGCGTCGCCCTCGTCGGTCCGTCCGGGGCCGGCAAGTCGACGATGTTCTCTCTTCTGCTTCGCTTCTACGATGTCGATCAAGGCGCGATCACGCTCGACGGCGTCGATCTGCGCGCCCTCGACCCGCTCGATCTTCGCGCCGCCATCGCGCTCGCGCCGCAGGATCCCGTCGTTTTCGGCATCTCGGTCGCGGAGAACATCGCCTATGGCCGCGAGGGCGCGACGAGGGAAGAGATCGTCGCCGCCGCGAAACGCGCGCAGGCGCATGAATTCATCACGGCCTTGCCGCAGGGCTATGACACCCAGCTCGGCGAGCGGGGCGTCACGCTCTCCGGCGGCCAGCGGCAGCGACTCGCCATTGCGCGCGCCATCCTTGCAGACGCGCCGGTTCTGCTCCTCGACGAAGCCACATCCGCGCTCGACGCTGAGAATGAGGCGGCGGTTCAGGCGGCGCTCCACGACGTCATGGAGGGCCGCACGAGCATCGTCATCGCGCATCGTCTTGCGACGGTCCTCGAAGCCGACCGCATCGTCGTGATGGAGGAAGGTCGCATCGTGGAGGAGGGGACGCATGCGACGCTGAGCGCCGCGGGCGGCCTCTATGCGCGGCTGGCAAGGCTGCAATTCGATACGGAGCGGGCGGGGGCGGCCTAGCGACGTCGGAGCCGCCGCGCTTGGCGCTCCCCTGCAAACGGCGTAGCCTCCCGCGCGTCTTTTCAGGGGAGCATTGCCATGTCGCAGGAAGAGCGCAACACAGCAATTTTACGTGAGGCTTACCGGCGTTGGGCGGAGACCAGGGGCGGCAGCGTCGACCATTGGCTCTCGATCCTGCCAGAGGATGAGATCAAATTCGGCTCGCTCGCCATGGGCCGCGTGAGCGCTCTGGAATTCACGCAGCAGCGTCATTCGCGCGAAGGCGTCGAAGCCTATCTTCGCGGCCTGACGGCCGATTGGGAGATGATCAGCTACGACGTCGATCACTCTATCGCGCAAGGCGACCGGGTCGTCGTGATAGCCCGCACCTCTTGGCGCTACAAACCCAACAGGAAAGTGATCGATACGCCGAAGGTGGACACATGGCGCTTCAACGCGGACGGCAAGGCGATCGAATTCTTCGAATATTACGATACGGCCGCAATGTTCGAGGCGGTGCGCTGATCGCGCGCCGCCTCGTTTGTCTTTTACTTCGTCAGACGTAGCGGCGTCGCTGTCGCGGCGACGGCGATATTGGCGAAAGCGTCGCTGAGCGCCTTGGAGTCCGTCGCAACATAGGCGTTGTCCGGCTTGCTCGCGCAATAGGCCAGAAGCTTGGATGAGTGCGCCTGCTGCTCCGCGCTCAGAAAGCCCTTGTGGTTGAACATCACCGTGTAGATGGAGATGCCCTTCGCCTTGGCGTTGTCGCAGGCCTTTTTCAGGCGCCCGTCCAGGAAGGTCTGGAGCTGCGCATAGTTCTGGACGTTGGCGCCCCAATTGAGGCGGGTTCCGCCCATATAGCCATAGGCGGAATAGTCCGAAATATGCGCGCCTTCCTCATTGCCGTTCTCGGCAAGCCCATTCACGCCGTCCGTCATGAGCACGATGACCTTCTTGGTCTTCTTGTCGGTATAGGCGGCGCCGTCGGCGAAGGGTTTTTGCGGCGAAAGCGTGCGCCAGGCCCAGGTCAGCCCTTCCGAGATCACCGTGCCGCCATTGTACCAGAAGTTCATGGACTCGATGGCGGAGACAACCGTCCCCTGATTATTCGTCAGGCGCGTGATTGGCTGCGGGCAGGAAGCGTTGGGGCCATAAGTGTCCGGCGCCGTCTCCTTGACGATAGCGGCCCTGGTGGTTCCGTCATATTTCAGGATGCCTCGGCCCGCGCCCCATCCGTCATTGCTCCAACCCCAGCTCGTCGGCAGGACAAAGTCCTTCAGGTAGTTGTTGTGGAATTGCCCCGAGTTCGCGACATAGGCGCCGGGGGCCGCCGCCGCCCATGTCTTCCAATTGTAGTCGGGCTCGTCCGGCCAGAAATAGGGCGCAAAAAGCGACATCGAGTTGCCCGAGCTAGGCGGAATATCGGTCACGTCGTAGTCGGTGGTTTCCGAGTAGCCCATCGCTTTCAGCTCGAAGCTGTTGACCCGGGCCTCCACGCAACCTTTCCAGGCGATCGGCTTGCCTTTGTCGTCTTTCGTGCGCTTGAAGAGTTCGTACGGGCTCACGAGCGAAGGGTTGCCGAGCCAATCGCAACTGGCCGTGTCGCTGCTTTTCTCCTCGAGCCTGAAACCGGCCGGGACCTTGAAGCTGCGGCCCGATGCTTTGGATTTGAGCGTTTGAAGAGTCAGCGCGGGAATGGTGTTGGGGGTCACGTCGCTTGCGGCCAGAGCTGGGGCGACGCCGAAAAGCTCCTGCGCAATGCGCCGGAAGGGATTCAGCAGGTCGATGAGTTCCCGCGCGCTGCCCTCCGAGTCGCCGCTCGAGCCGCCGCCGACTCCGCCGCCCCCGCCGCCGCCTCCTCCCCAGTTCGGGGTGCAGTTCTTGTCCCAGCCGAGCCATGCCCAATTGAACCAGTAGCCCGCCAAGGGGCTCTTCGCCGCCGTATCGACCAGCGACAAATCGGTGAGGCCGGGGTTCACCGCGGCGACGTAAGGAACGACGCTCACGCGCACCTTGCCCTTCGAGCCGTTGCCCATCACGTTCTGGACCAGCGTCTTCGCAGCGCTTTTCAGCGAGGCCATGTCGTCGCGCATCGAGCCGGTGTTGTCGAGGGCGAGCGCTATTTCGACCGGCGCCTCGCTGCCGAGCGTGAGGCTGGCCTCGGAGGTCGTGCTGACCGTGATCGTGTCGAAATTCGCGAATTTCAGGAGCGACGTCTTCATCGTCGCCTTCGCCTGCACCTGATAAACGCCCGCCTTCGGCTCGGTTTCCGTGACGGTCAGGTTGAGGCTTTTCGCGGCCGAGCCGAGATTATTGATGACCTTGTTCAGCGCAATGTTCTGGCGCTCGGTTTGGGAGAGCCTCGATTGCGCGCCGGCCGCTAAAACGGCTTCGTCCGTCGCCCCCTGCAGCTTGGTCCTGATCATCGCAGCGCGGCCGTAGTCGATCGCGGCGCCGACGCCGAGCATTGCGGGGATAAAGGCCAGGCCGAAAATGATCGCCGCCGATCCCGAGCGGGCGCTGGCGAAGCGCTTGGCGGCGAAGCGGGCTGGCGGATAGGGAAATGTCGGCATGATCTTTTACTCCGTTTCCAGCAGCACTACCTTCTCCCGGTCAAGCTCGGGTTAATCGGAAACTCCACGCCCCGCTAATTTTCGTTGTAATTTGCAAATGCTTTCAAGGTTTCTCCACCGATCCGGCGTCCAGTCCGCCCAGCCCGGAAGAGGCCATTTGCCTTTGCAATGATTAATGCTATGAGCACGCGCCAACCCTGTACGGCGGCGCGGAAGCGACCGCCGTCGTCCCGCTTGAATGAAGGAGTTGGCCCCATGGCCCGATTGACCGCCACGTTGACCGAAGCGCTTACGTTCGACGACGTGCTCCTGCGGCCCGGCCATTCCCGCGTGATGCCCTCCGCGGTCGACATTACGACCCGCCTGACGCGCGAGATCACCCTCAACCTGCCGATCGTCTCCGCCGCCATGGACACCGTGACCGAGGCGCGGCTCGCCATCGCCATGGCGCAGGCCGGCGGCATCGGCGTCATCCACCAGAACCTCTCGCCGTCCGACCAGGCCGCCGAAGTGCGCAAGGTGAAGCGCTATGAGAGCGGCATGGTGGTCGACCCGATCACCATCTTCCCCGACGCGACCCTCGCCGACGCGCTTCATCTGATGTCGTCGAACGGCATCTCGGGCATCCCGGTGGTCGAGCGCGGCGCGGCCGGCGGCAAGGGCAAGCTCGTCGGCATTCTGACGAACCGCGACGTGCGCTTCGCCCAGGACAAGCGCCAGCCCATCGCCGAGCTGATGACCAAGAAGCTCGTCACGATCCGCGAGGGCGTGGGGCAGGAAGAGGCGCGCCGCCTCCTGCACGAGCACCGCATCGAGAAGCTGCTCGTCGTCGACGAGGACTATCGCTGCGTCGGTCTCGTCACCGTCAAGGACATCGAGAAGGCCACCCAGCACCCCAACGCCTGCAAGGACCCGGAAGGACGCCTGCGCGTCGCCGCCGCCTCGACCGTGGGCGACCATGGATATGAGCGCGCGCTGCAACTCATCGACGCCGGCGTCGACTGCATCGTCATCGACACGGCGCACGGCCACTCGCAGGCCGTCATCGACCAGGTTGCGCGCGTGAAGCGCGAGAACAACAAAGTCCAGATCATCGCCGGCAACATCGCCACCGCCGAGGCCGCCAAGGCGCTGATCGACGCGGGCGCCGACGCCATCAAGGTCGGCATCGGCCCGGGCTCCATCTGCACCACCCGTATCGTCGCGGGCGTCGGCGTGCCGCAGCTGACCGCCATCATGGAAGCGTCCGAGGAGGCCCGCAAACACGACGTGCCGGTGATCGGCGACGGCGGCGTGAAATATTCGGGCGACCTCGCCAAGGCGGTCGCGGCCGGCGCCGAAGTGGTGATGATGGGCTCGCTCTTCGCGGGCACGGAGGAGTCGCCCGGCGAGGTGTTCCTCTATCAGGGCCGCTCCTTCAAGGCCTATCGCGGCATGGGGTCGGTCGGCGCCATGACGGCCGGCTCGGCCACGCGCTACTTCCAGGGCGACGTGAAGGACCAGTTGAAGCTCGTGCCGGAAGGCATCGAAGGGCAGGTGCCCTATCGCGGCCCGATCGGCCCGATTCTCTACCAGCTCGCGGGCGGCCTGCGCGCCGCCATGGGCTATGTCGGCGCGCCGACGATCCGCGAGTTCCAGGAGCGCGCGCAGTTCGTCCGCATCACCAATGCCGGCCTGCGCGAGAGCCATGTGCACGATGTCTCGATTACGCGCGAGAGCCCGAATTATCCGACGGGCGTCTGATCAGGCGGCGCTAAATAATCGAGGCGGCCTCGTCCTTCGAGACCCGAGCTTCGCTCGCTCGTAAGGATGAGGCCTAAGCGTTCTGCGCAGAAAAAGAAGCCCCTCATGCTGAGGAACCTGCAAAGCAGGCCTCTCGAAGCGCGAGGGGCGTCAACGGGACGGCGCCGGCATTCCGCTGCGAGGCGCGCCGGAATCAATGCTTGCCGGGATCGAGCTTCACGCCCCGCCTCTCGGAATGGATGTAGGAGAGCAGGGCGGTCATTTTGGGATCGTCCGCCGCCAGTTGCTGACCCTGCAGCGGGTTGCGGATGCACCAGTTCACCATCTCCCAGAGCTGCGCCACCTTGCCGAGCTGCTTCTGGAACTTGGGATAAGTCTCCGGATGCGTGTTGGCGGCGTTGGGGTGGCACTGCGCGCAGGCCACGCCGTTCGTCCCCACCTCGCCGCTCGTCCAGAGCTCGCGGCCTTTCTTGGCGACGCTTTCATATTCGGCCTGCCAACGTGCGACGTCGGATTGCTTGAAATCGTCGGCGAGGGCGGGGCCGCCGGCGAGCCCCACGAGAAGAGCGAAGGCGGCCATTTGCAGACGCATGGTGTTCCTCCCGTTCAGTAATGGCCTTGCGCGATCTTGCGTCGCGACGGTTCCTGATAGGTCTTGTCGACTGGGTGGCCCTGCGCCGGGTCGAACCCCACGACGCGCCGGTCATTGTCCCAGAGCTGGTAGCGCGCCGTCACGCGGCCGGAATTCACGTCGATGAGCTGCCAGCCCGTCGCGTCGCGCTCGAAGAAGGGATCGGCGCGGTTCATCGGCACGGTCAGAATCGGCAGATGGCTCTCCGCCTGGGCGTAGCTCGCGGGGTAGGGCCAGGGCCATGCCGTCGCCATGACGGAATTGAAGGCGATGTTGCCGATCTGGTTGTACTGGATCTGATGAACGTGGCCGTAGATGACGTTCACGTTCTTGAAGGGCGCGAGCAGCGCCTGAACTTCTTCGGCGTCGTCGGTCCAGAAATTCCAGCCCTTGTAGATTTTCTGCAGCGGGGAGTGGGAAAAGACGACGACCGGCGTGTCTTTGGAAACCTTGGAGAGATCGTCCGCCAGCCATTTGCGCTGCTTCTCGCCGACCATGAAGGGCGAGCCGTTCGGATTGTCGAGGCCGGCCATTTCCGCCATGCGCCGCTCCGCCGAGGGCCAGCGATGGAAGGTCCACTCGTCCGTGGTGAGGATCGAGTTCAGGACGACGAAATGCACGCCCTTGACGTCGAAGCTGTACCATTGCGGGCCGTAGAGCTTCGACCAGTATTCGCCGAGGTCGAGATAATAGTCGTGCTCGCCCATGACGGCGTGGAGCTTGCCCTTCAAGGCCGAGAGCATCTCGGCGCCGTGATCGAGCTCCTCCCGCTTGCCGAGCTGCGCGAGATCGCCGCCGAACATCACGAAATCGACCTCGGGCTGGATGAGATTGGCTTCCGCGACGGCGCGCTTGAGGCCCATATCCCAGTTGCGCACGAAATTAGCGCCCTTGATCTGCTGGATATGCGAATCCGAGATGTAAGTGAAGGAAACGTCGGGGCGTTCGCCCGCGAAAGCGAGCCGCACCATGCTGATCGGCAATGTGGTGAGCGAGCCAGCGAGTCCCGCGGCGCCCGCCGCCATCACGCTGCGCCTGGTGACAAGTTTGGTCATGCTTCTCTCCCTCGACCTTATTTCTTCTGCGCCGCGACGACGGACGGGCTCGTCAACGCCTCCATGAAGGCGACGAGATCGTCGATCTGCTGATCGGTCAGGTTGAGCGGGCGGATGCCGCCGGACAGATAGGGATTGACGGGGTTGGGGTCGCCAGGGCTCTTGCCGCCTTCATTGTAATGCTTGACGACATCCTTCAGCGTCTTCAGCGAGCCGTCATGCATGTAGGGCGCGGTCAGGGCGATGTTGCGCAGCGTCGACGTCTTGAAGCCGCCGATCTCGTCGAAGCCGTCGGTCACCGCGAAGCGGCCGAGATCGGACGTCTTGGGGTCGGAGAGCACCGCCTTGTCGACATCGGCGCCCGCCGCCTTCGCCTTGAGGAATTCGCCGGCGAGTTTCGGGACGTCCGCCTGGATCCGGTTGATGCCGACGCCGATATTGTGGAACCTGTTGTCGGTGAAGAGCGCCTGCGTCTGCTCGACGACATGGCAGGACACGCAGCGGCCCTGGCCAACGAAGACGTTGAAGCCGCGCTTCGCCTGGTCGCTCATCGCATTGGCGTCTCCGCCAAAATACCATCTGTCGAAGGGTGAGTCGCCGGAGACGACGGTGCGCTCGAAAGCGGCGATCGCCTTCTTCACCTCGTCCATCGTCACGTCCTTGCCGCTCTTGCCGAACGCTTTCTTGAAGCCGTCGACATAAGCGGGGTCTTCCCGCACGATCTTCAGGACAGGATCGTGATTGGGCAGGCCCATCTCGACCGGGTTGGTCATCGGGAATTGCGACTGGTCCTCCAGCGACGAGGAACGGCCATCCCAGAACATCGTCGTGAAGTAGGCGGCGTTGACGACGGTCGGCGCGTTGCGGGTGCCGGTGAGCTTGTTGTGCCCTTCGGACGTCCGCAGCGGACTGTCGGTGAATGCCTTCTTGTCATTGTGACATGTCGCGCAACTGACCGTTCCATCGATCGAGAAGCGCTGATCGTGGAAGAGCTTGTCCCCGAGCGCAATTTTTTCGGGCGTCTGCGGGTTGTCGGCGGGGACGGGGACTTTGGGCAGACCGAGCGGGTCTGCGACTGCGCCGCCCAGGCAAAGGGCTGTCGAAAAAGAGAGTGCAGCGAGCGTCCGGTCGACGCGAATCGTGAGACTAAACAAGCGCATCGCTTTGCTTCCTCCGCGTCTCATGCGGCTTATCGCCGCATTTGTTTTAACGCGAGAGTGCGCCGCTTTTCTGTAGTTGGCAAGTCTCCGCTGAATGAGTCTATACAATGTCTTGTTGAACGCGGTTCTTAACTCGGAGTTTTATTTGTGCGCTGCAAGAAAGTTACGTATCGAATATTTGAGTAGTGACGATCTGGCGTGTCAAATGTCTTTGTCATTGCGTGAATAGGCAAAGTCTACGTCTGTTCGCAACAGCCTGATCCTGATACGGATGCGCCCTCCTGAGAGGCGGCGAGGGCTTCCGCCGTGTCGGGGGTTGTGATAGCCGAAGGCGCAAGCTCCGGCGCGTTTGCGCCGCGGGGCGATCAGCTTTCAACGATCAAAGCTGCAAGGGGAGAGAAACATATGTCCGGACTTCGGGTCGTCGCGCTCGGCGCGACGCTGCTTTTTCCCGCGCTCGCCCATGCTGGCGATCTGCGCGCCGACGCCAATGCCGTTTTCAAGCCGATCGACGCGTCGAGCGTGAACTCGGTCGTCAAGAACAACGCCATCACGCCGGCGAAGGTCGAGCTCGGCAAAAAGCTGTTCTTCGATCCCCGCCTGTCGAAGAGCCAGATCATCAGCTGCAATAGCTGTCATAACCTCGGCACGGGCGGCGAAGACGCCGGCCCCACTTCCATCGGCCATGGCTGGGCGAAGGGCCCGCGCCGCGCGCCGTCCGTCCTCAATGCGGTCTTCAACGTCGCCCAGTTCTGGGATGGCCGCGCCGTCGACCTCAAGGCGCAGGCCAAGGGCCCGGTCCAGGCCGATGTCGAGATGAACAACACGCCCGCGACCGTGGAAGCGACGCTCAAGAGCATGCCGGGCTATGTGGCCGAGTTCAAGGCGGCCTTCCCGACCGACGCCAATCCGGTCAGCTTCGACAATATGGCCAACGCCATCGAGGCCTTCGAAGCCACGCTGACGACGCCGAACTCCAAGTTCGACAAGTTCCTGACCGGCGACGCCAGCGCTCTGAACGACACGGAAAAGAAGGGCCTGCGCCTGTTCATGGACAAGGGCTGCTCCAACTGCCACAGCGGCGTGAATGTCGGCGGCAACGGCTACTTCCCGTTCGGCGTCGCGCAGAAGCCCGATGCGGCGATTCTACCGGTCGCCGACCGTGGTCGCGCCAAGGTCACGAACAGCGATTCCGACGCCTTCGTCTTCCGATCGGCCCCGCTTCGCAACGTCGCTCTGCGCGCTCCCTATTTCCATAGCGGTGCGACCTGGACGCTCGAGGAAGCGGTCGACGTCATGGCCAAGGACCAGCTCGGCGCGACGCTGACTCCGGACGAAAACGCCGCCATTGTCGCATTCCTGGGCACGTTGACGGGCGAGCAGCCGAAGGTGACCTATCCGATCCTGCCGCCGCGCACGAAGGACACGCCTCGTCCGCAGTAAGAAAGTGATCAGGGGCGCTCCGTTTGGAGCGCCCTTTTTTCTTCCCCCGCCCGTGGTTTGAGGCGTCGGGGGTGTTTTCAGGGACTGTTTTAAAAGCCCTTTTGGAACGCATTCCCGCCGCGCCGGGGCCATTCGACGCCCGCTGCGCGCCTAAGTTTGGACAGATCGACGCAGTCCTAGTGGCGGGGCGTCTCTGCATGGCGCCAAACTTTCGCCACATACCCGCCAAACGGCGCGTCGTCCGTCCTTAATCTCCCGTAAATCAGCCGATTACGCCAAAGCTGGAGGCGCGCGCCATGAGCGGCTGCGCCGCCTTATCGGGTAGTTTGAATCCCATCCACTGGGGTTGTCACGACTATCAAACGAGGACGAAGCGGTTCCGTTCTGGGAGGCGCTTTTACCGGTCACGCGCATATCCCTGGGAGCACATAGGAGGAGTTAAATATGAGCTGCTGCTGCTGGCGCAGCTGCTGGCAGAGTCCGTAGTCGATCTGCGTGGCATGTGGATCGGCCTGGTTCTGCTGAACACGTTTTATCTGATCGTTCGCATCTATGAGCAGATCTACGGCTGGCGCGCGGGTCTCGACTCGTTCGCTCCGGAGTTCCAGACGTACTGGCTGTCGATCCTTTGGACGGAGATCCCGCTGGAGCTCGTCTCGGGCATCGGCCTTGCCGGCTACCTCTGGAAGACCCGCGACCGCAACGTCGACGCCGTGGCTCCTCGCGAGGAGATGCGCCGTCTGGTGGTTCTGGTTCAATGGCTGACGGTTTACGGCATCGCCATTTACTGGGGCGCGTCCTTCTTCACGGAGCAGGACGGCACGTGGCACATGACGGTGATTCGCGACACGGACTTCACGCCGTCGCACATCATCGAGTTCTACATGAGCTACCCGATCTACTCGGTGATCGCGGTTGGCGCGTTCTTCTATGCGAAGACCCGCATTCCGTATTTTGCTCATGGCTACTCGCTGGCGTTCCTGATCGTGGCGATTGGTCCGTTCATGATCATCCCGAACGTTGGCCTGAACGAGTGGGGCCACACCTTCTGGTTCATGGAAGAGCTGTTCGTTGCTCCGCTGCATTGGGGCTTCGTGTTCTTCGGCTGGATGGCGCTGGGCGTGTTCGGCGTCGTGCTGCAGATCCTCGGCCGCATCCATGCGCTGGTCGGCAAGGAAGGCGTCGCGCTGCTCGCTCGCGCCTTCGGGCGCGGGCGTGCGCGCGCGGGATTTTTTCCAAACGGGCGAGAAAACGGGTTTCGTCTTGCCGCCTGAGGCGACGGTCTCTCGTTTTGCGTCAAACGGGGTTAACCCGGCGTAAAAGGTTTCGCGGCGCTGCGTGGAAGCGCGCTGCGAGAGAAACGACAATCCGGCGGTGGGCCGGGCGCGGGTCCGGGGGCGCGAGGCTTGAGCTCGGGGCCTTGAGGCTCCCGAGAAACACCAAGGAGAAGAGAGATGTCGACATCGAAGAGCGGGGGAGCGGTCGGTCCGTTCCATTCCGTCGCGGAAGCGGCGGGATGCGTTCAGACCACCGATTGGATGCTTCTGACGCTGCTGTTTTTTGCGGTTTTGGGCGGCTACCACGTCCATTTTATGCTGACGGCGGGCGACTGGGACTTCTGGGTTGACTGGAAGGATCGTCGTATGTGGCCGACGGTTGTGCCGATTCTGGGCGTGACCTTCGCGGCGGCGTCGCAGGCCTTTTTCTGGGTGAACTTCCGTCTGCCGTTTGGCGCGGTGTTCGCGGTTCTGGGCCTGCTGATCGGCGAGTGGATCAACCGCTACGTGAACTTCTGGGGTTGGACCTATTTCCCGATCTCGCTGGTGTTCCCGTCGGCTCTGATGGTTCCGGCGATCTGGCTTGACGTGATCCTTCTGCTCTCGGGCAGCTATGTGATCACGGCGGTGATCGGCGCGCTGGGCTGGGGCCTGCTGTTCTATCCGAACAACTGGCCGGCGATCGGTCAGTTCCACCAGGCGACGGAGCAGCATGGTCAGCTGATGTCGCTTGCGGATCTGATCGGCTTCCACTTCGTCCGCACGTCGATGCCGGAATACATCCGCATGGTCGAGCGCGGCACGCTGCGCACCTTCGGTAAGGACGTTGTGCCGGTTGCGGCGTTCTTCTCGGGCTTCGTGTCGA
Organism: Methylocystis parvus; assembly: GCF_049675845.1. Lineage (GTDB taxonomy): Bacteria > Pseudomonadota > Alphaproteobacteria > Rhizobiales > Beijerinckiaceae > Methylocystis > Methylocystis parvus_A. The sequence continues at coordinate 731,436 of NZ_CP187161.1, read as the reverse complement.
TGCTGGTCTACTTCGCGTGGTGGTGGCTGGGCCGCTTCTATTCGACGACGAAGGTCATCAAGGAACCATCTGATGCGGGCTTGACGCGCGGTTCGCTGCGGCCCAAACTCGAAAAGAGAAACGGGATTGGATTGGTTTGATCGTCGATTGGGCTGACGATCCGCGGCTGAAAAAGTCGGCTGGCGCGCGGGTCCGGCCGGAAGAAGAACCTGGGAGGTTTGTTCATGAAAAAGCTAGTCAAGCTCGCCGCCATTGGCGCGGCGGCGCTGTGGCGGCGACGCTGGGAGCGGTTGCTCCGGCCTTCGCGCACGGCGAGAAGTCGCAGCAGGCGTTCCTTCGGATGCGCACGCTGAACTGGTATGACGTCGCCTGGTCGAAGACCTCGGTGGCGGTGAACGAAGAGATGGTGCTTTCGGGCAAGGTGCACGTGTTCTCGGCGTGGCCGCAGGCTGTGGCCAATCCGCGCGTGTCGTTCCTGAACGCCGGCGAGCCGGGTCCGGTTCTGGTCCGCACGGCGCAGTTCATCGGCGAGCAGTTCGCGCCGCGTTCGTTCTCGATGGTTCCCGGGAACGACTATGCGTTCTCGATCAACCTGCGCGGCCGTCGCGCCGGCCGCTGGCACGTTCACGCTCAGATCAACGTTGAAGGCGGCGGACCGATCATCGGGCCGGGCCAGTGGATCGAGATCAAGGGCGACATGAAGGACTTCACCGATCCGGTGACGCTCCTTGATGGAACGACGATCGACCTCGAGCACTACGGCATCAGCCGGGTTTACGCCTGGCATATGCCGTGGCTGATCGTGGGCGCGGCCTGGATCCTGTTCTGGTTCGTGCGCAAGGGCATCATCGCTTCCTACATGAAGGTCGCCGAAGGCCGGACGAAGCCGTCATTGGTGACGAAGACCGCCGCATTGGCGCGATCGTGCTGGCGCTGACGATCCTCGCGACGATCTTCGGCTACGCCTACACGAACTCGCAGTTCCCGCGCACGATCCCGCTTCAGGCCGGCTTGCAGAAGCCGCTGACGCCGATCGAGCACGGGCACCGTGGGCGTCGGCAAGGATCAGGTGAGCGTTGACCTCGACGGCGGCGTCTACAAGGTGCCGGGCCGTGAGCTGACGATCAACGTGAAGGTGAAGAACTCGACGGCTCATCCGCTTCGCCTCGGCGAATATACGACGGCCGGCCTGCGCTTCCTCAACCCGGACGTGTTCACGACGAAGCCTGAGTTCCCGGACTATCTGCTTGCGGATCGCGGTCTGTCGACGGATCCGACGCCGATCGCGCCGGGCGAGACGAAGGACATTGTCGTGAAGGTGCAGGACGCGCGTTGGGACATCGAGCGTCTGTCGGACCTGGCCTATGACACGGACAGCCAGATCGGCGGCCTGTTGTTCTTCTTCACGCCGGACGGTCAGCGCTACGCCGCGGAAATCGGCGGCCCGGTCATTCCGAAGTTCGTCGCGGGCGACATGCCCTAAGCGAACCAAGATCGCCTGATCTAAAGCGCCGGCCGGACGAAAGTCCGGCCGGTTCTCTTTTGGGCGGGCGCCTTGCGACTCTCCTTTGACGGCCGCCATCATTCGCCCAGTCTTTCGACGGAATTTGTTTGCTGAAAATCAAATGGTGCGTCCTTTAGACGCAAATCGATTCAAGGCTTTTCGCTCGCGCCTCCGCCCATTTTGGTTGCAAAGTAGCGCTTGGATGCGTGGCCTGCGCCTTCGGTGAATCTGTTTGGACGGCTTTGTCCGAGGCTTGAAAAGCAGGTTTGGCGGCGCCTATGGGACCAGGCTACAAGGCGGCCGTTCGGTCGACCGAACAACTAAGAAGGCGCACGGAATTGCGCGTTGTGGAAATCGAGGGATGAAATGAAGAAATGGCGTAGCCTTGCAGCGGCCCTTTTCAGCGTCGCGCTTTCGTTCGGTCTCGCGCCTCAGGCGCGCGCCGAGGGCGGGGCGGGGCCGGAAGCCATGTCCATGGGCAATATGTGCATGGTCATGTTCGGCTACGATATGATTCACATTACAGTCTTCCAGCCGGACAAATCTCGCAGCGAATATTGCGCCGAAATTCCGGCGACCGGCCGGACGATCATGGCCTTCGACATCGAGAATCCGGCTTTCCGCGATCTCCCGCTCGAGGTTCGCGTCATTCGCGACCCCTTGACGCCGACGCTGCCTACGGGCGCCGACCTGGAGGCGCTCACGGAGCTGCATCTCCCGCCGAAGAAATACACAAAAGGCACGTTCAGCGTGGAGCACGACTTCGCGAATGATGGCCATTACATCACGCTTGTGACGCTGACGCGGGAGAATGGCGAGCAGCAGACCGAGATGATGAAATTCATGGTGGGCGAAACTCTGTGGGCCTGGGTGCCTCAGATCGCTGGGACCATACTGATCGCCGGCATGGTGTTCGTCTACTGGAAGCACACCCACCCCACGCCCAAGAAGAAAGAGGCCAACGAAACGGTCGCGTCTTGAAGGCGCGGCGGGGCGTGAGCATCTGCAAATAGAAAAAGAAACGGGAGAGGCCGCTGCGCCTCAGGGGAAATGCCATGAAGGGACTGATCTTTTCTTCGCGTCGCGTTTTCGGCCTCTTGTTTGCGGGCGTGATTGCGGCTTCTGTCGTGACCTCGTCCGCTCGCGCGCACTCCTTCCTCGTCGAAGCGACGCCGTCGTCGAAGGACCATGTCGCGGCGTCTCCCAAGACCATCAAATTGCGTTTCGGCGGCGGCGTCGAGCCGAAATACTCGAAGCTGACGGTCGAAGACGCAGGCGGCAAGGTGTTGAGCGAGGGTTCCATCGGCGTGCCGGACAAGCCGCGCGAATTGTCGATGGAGGCCCCGGAACTCGCGCCCGGGAAATATGTCGTCCGGTATCGCGTGCTTTCCACCGACGGCCATATCGTCGAGGGCAACTACGAGTTCACGGTCGACCCGAAGTAAAAGACTTCGGAATTCGCGGTTGACCGGAAGGGCGTCGCCTGCGCTGGCGACGCGGGTCTCGGCGCACCCAGCGCCTTCGCCTCCTTAGAAGAGCGGAACGGGTAAAGGGCGAGAATCTGCGATGTATCTTTCTCTCGCATTCATACGCTTCCTGGAGAGTCTGCCGTCGGCGCTGGCCGTCGGTCTGATTCTGATGCCGCGTCTCATCGACGAGGACGCAGGGCGTTTCAAAGTCCCGGTCGCGGCGGCGGCTGCTCTGCGAGCGCTGCTTGGATTTCCGCTGCTTTATCTTATCGCGCGCAATATCATTCCGGCGGAGCGGCCTATAGATTCCGCCTTGCTTTCCGAATTTACGTTCGGCACGAGCGTCGGCAAGGCGTGGCTCGCGACGGAATTTCTTGCGGTCGCTTTCGCGGCGATGGCGATCGCCCGGATTTTCGTCTCCTCCGATCTCCTCGACAAGGCGACCCTGTTCGTCGGCGTCGCCGTCCTGGCGGTCGTCTCGGTCACGGGTCATGCGATCGACGACGGGCTGCCGGTCTGGACCCAGATCAGCTTTCTCCTCCATACGGCCGCGGGCCTCACCTGGCTCGGCGGTCTTCTCGGCCTCATCTGGTGGATGTTCACGGCGCATAGCAAGCCGCCGGAAGTCGCTGCGCGTCTCGCCGAGCGCTGGTCCCTGGTTGCGAAGGCTGCGGTCGCGCTCGTCGCGGTCACCGGCGTCGCAATGGCGTATGAAAATGTCGGCAGCGTTCCCAATATGCTGGCCACGCCCTACGGTCGCCTCCTGACGCTGAAGCTCGCCTTGTTGTGCGCCGTGCTGCTCTGCGCTCTTGCGATCGTTCGCTACATGCATTCGCGCCCGGCGGGGGAGTTCAACGTCGACTGGGTTGGCAAGATCGGCAGCCTCGAAGCGGTTTTCGGCCTAGGTCTCCTTGGGATCGCCGGCTACATCGCGGTGATCACGCCGGCTTCGCATGAGGTCGATATCTATTGGCCGCTTCCGTTCCGCCTTTCCTACATCGCGACCTGGGGGCAGAAGCCGGTCTTTCCGTCGCCGATCTGGTGGTGGGCCATCGCATCCGGCGTCTTCGCAATCGTCGCTGCGCTCGTCTGGTGGACGCCCGCGACACGTGAGAGGCGCCTCTATGCGACGCCCGCGGCGACCATTGCGGCGCTGTTTTGCCTCGCCGTGTCGTTCTCAACCGAGGCCTATACCGACACCTACAACGATCCGACGCAGGACTTCACCGCGGAGTCGGTGACGCGCGGCATGACGGCCTTCCAGGAAAACTGTGTTGGCTGCCATGGGCCGATGGGCGAGGGCAACGGCCCCATGTCCAAAGACCTGAAGAATGCACAGGGTCTGAAGATCGAGCCTGCGGACCTCACGGCGCCGCATGTCGGCACGCACACGATCGGCGACATCTTCCATTGGCTGACCTTTGGCGGCCAGAGCGGCGTGATGCCGAGCTTTGCGCATGTGCTCGACGTCGACGACCGCTGGGACATGATCAATTATTTGCTGATCCTTTCGAGCACCAATCGGTCGCGCTTCATTGGACCGCAAGCGATGATCCAGTGGCTCATCGCCCCAGACTTTGCGCTGATCGATCCGAAGGAGGAGATCACGACCTTCTTCAAACTGCGCGGGAAGCCGACGCTGCTGTCGTTCGCTCGCTGCACGGCGACCGGCGACGAGAAGAAGGAACTCGACGCGAGCCTCATGAGGGCGGCGGAGGCGGCGAAATCGGCCGGCGTGAACCACGTAACGGTCTATTCCGGCGACTGCCCCGCGGCGGCGAAGGCCAGGGAGGCGCTGCATCCGGCGGCGGTCGAGAGGGCCTATTCCGTGATCAACCGCTATCCGAACGTTCCCTATTCGAGCGAGATCGCACAGGCGCATTTCCTCGTGGATCGCTCGGGCTATGTGCGGGCGCGCTTCAAGGAATTTGGCGCCGATGACGGCAGCGCGACTCAGTTCGCCGGCCAGGCAGCCATGATGGCCAACGAACCGCTCGTCGAGATCAGCCTGCATTCTCATTAAGGCGCGGGTTTAAAAAAACGCGTTTGGGGCGGCTTTTCGCGCCGGCAAGGAATGAGCCGGCCGTTTTAGGGAGAGAAACATGATCATCAAGCGGCGTGATCTATTGGCGACCGGCGGCTCGTTGCTGGCGGGCGCCGCCATGGGCGTTTTCGTTCCGCTTCGAGCCGCGAGTGCGCATGAGTACGAGGTCGGCAAGCTCAAGGTGGAGCATCCCTGGCTGCGTGCGCCCGGCGACAACGAGAAGAACGCGTCCTTCTACGCCTTCCTGCACAATAGCGGCGACACGCCCGACAAGCTGATCGCGGTGAAGGTGGAGAAGTTCGAGAAGGCCGTGATTCACGGCGACCCCAAAAATCTCGAGCTGGAGACTCCGATCGTCATCCCGCCGAAGAGCAAGGTCACCGCCGAACCGGGCGGCGTCTATGTCGCGCTGCTCGGCGCCAAGAAGCATCTCGAAGTGGGTTGGGGTCTCGAAATGACGCTCGTCTTCGAGAAGGCGGGCGAGGTCGTCATCGACGCCGCGATCGACGCGCCCGACGCCAAGCACGCCCATGACGCCGAGGCCATGGAGCGCTGGGAAAAAGCGCACAACAAGGATACGTCTGGTCCGAAGGAAGCCGCGCCGGCTGGTCATGAGGGTCATGGCGGCCACCACCACCACGAAGAAAAGAAGTAGGCTAGCTGAGGGCGCTCCGCTCGCGTCGCCCGGCGCAGCGGAAGCCTTCCGCATCTACAAACAGAAGCGGGCGCGGCTCATGCCGCGCCCGTTGCTTTTGGGTGGCCGATGACGGCGCCCTTGTCGCAAGCGCGACAAGGCTGCGCAGATCAGTCCAAAGAGGGAAATGCGCGACCCCGTCAGTGACGGCCAGAAGCCCCCACAGCCCCCGGGAAGAACGCCCAAAAGCAAACGCGCGCCGCAGGGCGCGCGCTCTTCATCCACGAGTCAGAAACTCAGCGATCAACGCTGACGAGCCGGCCCGAGAATTCGATATTATCGGCAATCGGGGTCGCCCCCTTTCGCGCCGAGTTGATCGGCAGCGCAAAGCCGAGGACGAAAGCCGCCGTCGCCATAGCCGCTACGAGCAAAACCGAAACACGAAATTGTCGACGGGCCGACTCGCGATCGAAGCTGCGCGTGAAGGCCGGTTCAATCTGATCGTCGAATTTATCAACGAGCGACATCGTCCTAATTCCTCTCGGGTCTTCGCCCTTGCTTTCCCCTTCCTCGGCCTCTCCCTCTGCCGTGTCGGGGCGATCTCCTCGCGTCTCCGCGCTTGTGAGCTCGGAGTAGAAACGACGATGAGCCGAAAAAGTTGCATGCCGTTCCGAGATTTTTATAAATTTTTAACAGTTGATTTTCGCATGGTTAATGCTCGCCGATTCGCGTGATTCGCTAGGGTTTCTGGGGATTTTTGCTGCGGCGCACAGCCTTCATTCAAGCTGGAAAATCACGCAGATGCGCTGGATTTGCGGCTACGCCAGAGGTTTCAAAAGCCGTTCGTCTTTGCATTGCAATATCGGCCAAGTATAGGCTGACCAGCGTTACCACTGTTCCGACCGCGACATCCGCGAAATGATGTCCGCCATCGGCCGGAATCGACGCAATAACAAGGACATTCACGCAAATTGCGATCGTTCCCGCGTATGGCGTTCCCCACAGCGCGTAAACCGTCAATATGGCTAACGCCGTGTGAAAGGAAGGGCAGCCAATCAGGCCCGTGAGGTCTTCCAGCCGCAGAACGGGCGTCGGGCCGGCATGCAGCGAGAGCAGTTTGAGCGCCGCGTCCTTTGTCATCGCCAAAAAGAAGGTCGGCTCGGGCAGGCCCTGGGCATAGCGGAGGGGCAGGGCGCCGAAGCTCGGAAAGGCCGTCCAGAGGGCGATCGTGATCACAGAAGAGAACATGAAGGCGAGCGTGAAGCGGTCGAGCCGGTCGAAGCGCTTTGAGAAGCCGAGGACGATGACGGCGACGGCGACCTGCGGCAGCGAACTGAGATAGGCGACGGTCAGGAGCTGGCCGACGAAGCCGTTCGACTTCACCCAATTCACATAGGCCCACCAGTCGAGACCAACCGCCGCGTCGACACGCGCCAGGAAGGCGTCGTTGAGCGGGCGACGCAGCTCAAGCCCTAGATAATTGTCGAGTACGGCGATGTTCGAATAGAGAATGATCTGCGCGACGACGAAGACAGCCGCCGCAATGCCTTCGTCGCGCCCGAGCGCGCGATAGGAAACGGCGACGACGGTGAGCAGCGCCGCCATCAGGAAGATGGGCGCCAGGGTCATCCATTCGACTCGTATCGACGTGAAAGGCGCGGCGAGGCCGAAGAGGGCCGAGCAGGCGGCGATGACGCCGATCCGCCAGAAATCCCCGTGAGTCAGCAGTCGAACCGGCATATGCGCCCCCGTCTTGGACCGGCGCATTTGACAGGAATGGTCGCAAATATCCGATTAATGCGCAGGCGTCGCCTTTTCGGCGCTGCACAAGAGCGTTGAGGCTGATAAGCGTCGGCTTTTCGATTGATTGCCGGGAAACGCGCGATTATTCTCGCGCTTGTTATGTGCGGCGCACACAGCCGCCTTTCCAAGCCAAAGGTCTGCTCGATGTCCTCCTTCCTCGCCCACGCTCTCTCGCGCGTAAAGCCCTCCGCCACGATCGCCGTGACGCAGAAGGCGCGCGATCTGAAAGCGCAGGGCAGGGAGGTGATCAGCCTTTCGGTCGGCGAGCCGGATTTCGACACGCCCGAACACATCCGCAACGCCGCCAAGGCGGCCATCGACCGCGGCGAGACCCGCTACACGCCGGTGCTCGGCATCCCGCAGCTGCGTGAGGCCGTGGCCCGCAAGTTCAAGCGCGAGAACGGCCTCGACTACAAGGCGTCCGACACGATCGTCGCGACGGGCGGCAAGCACATCCTGTTCAACGCCTTCCTGGCGACGATCAACGCCGGCGACGAAGTCATCGTCACCGCTCCCTACTGGGTGAGCTATCCCGAGATGGTCGCCATCTGCGGCGGCAAGACCGTCTTCGTCGACACCAAGATGGAGGACGGCTTCAAGCTGCAGCCGGAGGCGCTCGAGGCCGCCATCACCCCGAAGACCAAGTGGCTGGTGCTGAACTCGCCCTCCAATCCCTCGGGCGCCGCCTACAGCCATGATGAGATGAAGAAGGTGACGGACGTGCTCCTGCGCCATCCGCATGTGCACATCCTCACCGACGACATCTACGAGCACCTCGTATATGGCGACTTCAAATTCGTCACGCCGGCGCAGGTCGAGCCGAACCTCATGGACCGCACGCTGACCATGAACGGCGTCTCCAAAGCCTACGCCATGACCGGCTGGCGCATCGGCTACGCCGCGGGGCCCAGCAAGCTGATCAAGGCCATGGATTTGCTGCAGGGTCAGCAGACCTCGGGCGCGTGCTCGATCGCGCAATGGGCGGCGGTCGAGGCGCTGGAGGGGCCGCAGGAGCATCTCGCGACCTTCCGCAAGGCCTTCGAGGAGCGCCGCGACCTTGTCGTGTCCATGCTCAACCAGGCGAAATATCTCAAGTGCCCGACGCCGGAGGGCGCCTTCTACGTCTTCCCGTCCTGCGCCGAGGCCATCGGCCGCAAGACCCCGGCGGGCAAGGTGATCGAGAGCGACGAGGATTTCGTCACCGAACTGCTCGAGGCGGAAGGCGTCGCCGTGGTGCATGGCTCGGCCTTCGGCACGGGGCCGAACTTCCGCATCTCCTATGCGGCGTCGGCGCTGACGCTGGAAAAGGCCTGCGCGAAAGTTCAGGCGTTCTGCGCGAGCCTGAAGTAGCGCTGCAAGTTCGGCGCTCTACGAAGTCGGGCAAGCCCGACTTCGTCGCTTGCGTCGACGCCTTCACATCATCGACGCCTTCATAACTTTACGCTTCTTCGATCCGCGCCTTAGAATGCAGGAAAAGCGCGGGCCTGCGCGCCCGCGTGTCGGAGGAACGCTCAATGACCTTTTTTCTTCTCTTCATGCTCGCAGCCGTGAGTGGCCTCGTCGCTTATATTTCGCTGCAGCCGAACACCTTCAGAATCGCTCGCTCCGCCGTTTTCGACGCGCCGCCCGAGCGCATCTATCCGGAGATCAACGACTTCCATAACTGGGAGAAATGGTCGCCCTGGGCGCGGCTCGATCCGGATCAGAAGACGACCTATGACGGCTCGCCTTTGGGCGCCGGCGCGATCCTGGAGTGGTCGGGCAACAACAAGGTCGGCGCGGGCAAGATGAAGATCAAGGAAAGCAGTCAGAACGAGCGCGTGCGCATCAAGATCCAATTCTTCAAGCCGATGCAGGCGATCAACGACGTGCAGTTCGACCTCAAGCCGATCAGCGAGACGAAAACGGAAGTGCGCTGGACGATGTCCGGCCACAACGAGTTCGTTGCGAAGGCGATGCACGCCTTCATGAATGTGGACAAGATGGTCGGGGGGCAGTTCGAACAGGGGCTGGCGAATTTGAAGGCGATCGTCGAGGCGGAGCCGAAGGCCTTGCCAAGCGGCTAAATAGAATGGAGCGGGGGGCTTGGAGATGACCGATGATCTGTCTCCAGCTCCTCGCGATTGCCAGCGTCGCACTCTATTTCGCGCCGACCGGCGCACATCTCTTCGAGCTTCCCAACAAGCTCGCGCTGCCGCCAGAGGCATATATGGTCGCCCAGCAACTCTATGCGGGTTGGGCGGCCTTCGGCGTGGTCATGCTCGTCGCTTTGATCGCGACCTTCGCGCATCTGCTTCTCGCACGCGGCAATAGGGGCGCAGTCGTCCTCAGCGCGATTGCTTTCGCCGCGCTTCTGCTCACGCAGGCGGTTTTCTGGACCTACACCTATCCGCTCAACGTCGAGACGCAGAACTGGACGCGCGCGCCCGCGCATTTCGAAGATGCGCGCCGACAATGGGAGTACTCCCATGCCGCCTCTGCAATCCTTACGTTCTTGGCGCTCATCTCGCTGACTGCTGCGTCGTTGAGGCTCCAATCTGGTAGCCGCGGCGCTTCTTCCCAGTGAGCGCTTCGGTCACTGCTTTCCAGGAGGCGCTTTGCGGTCGGCTCGGATTGCGGCTGCGCGGGGCCGCCCCCATACTCCCATGGTCCGGCTTCGATCCGGACAGCAAGGGAGCGATCGATATGAAGTATTTTCTGATGGCCGGGCTTGGGCTGATGACTTTCGCCGCCACGATGACGATCGAGCCGCAAGAGGCCAACGCTGTCGTTTGCGCCCGTGGCGTCTACCGCGCCGGCTGCGTAGGCCCGAATGGCGCGGTGGGCGTCCGTCGTGCGCCTGTGGCGCGGTGCCGGACGGTTTGGGTCCGCGGCGTGCGGACGACGCGCTGCTTCTAAAAGAATTTGGCGCGCGGCGGGAGAGCCCGCCGCACGCAATTCGCTTGCTACGAAGCCTTACTTCGCGGCGTCGTACATTTCCTCGACATGTTCCCAGTTCACGAGATGGTCGAGGAACGCCTTCAGATAATCGGCGCGGCGATTGCGGTAGTCGATGTAGTAGGAGTGCTCCCAAACGTCGGCGACGAGCAACGGCTGCGCGCCGTGAATGAGCGGGTTCTCTGCGTTCGGCGTCTTGCGAATGGCGGCCTTGCCGTCCTTGAGCTCCAGCCACACCCAGCCCGAGCCGAACTGCCCCAGGCCTTCCTTCTGGAATTCTTCCTTGAACTTGTCGACCGAGCCGAAACTGTCGATGAGGAGCTTCTCGATCTTGCCCGGCGCCGCGCCGCCGCCATTGGGCTTCATCCACTTCCAGTAATGGTGGTGGTTGTAGTGCTGCGCCACATTGTTGAAGATCGGGACGTTCTTGCCGAAGGAGCCGGTGATCACGTCCTCGATCGGCTTGCCCTCGAATTCCGTGCCCTTGATCAGATTATTGGCGTTCGTGACGTAGGTCGCGTGATGCTTGTCGTGATGGTACTCGAAAGACTCGCGCGACAAATAGGGCTGCAAGGCGTCGTAAGCGTAGGGGAGGTCTTCAAGGGTGAAGGACATCAATGCTCTCCTGAACAGGGATAGGACTCCGGGGCCCCGCGTTTAACTAGACCCGTCGCCGCGAAGCGGCAAGAACTAGAATAATTCTAAAAGTCCGGCGACGGAACAAAAAACGGCCCGGCGGATGGCCGGGCCGTTCTTCATCTTTAATGCTGATCCAAATCAGGCCGCTGCGCCTGCGGCGTGCTCCGCCTTCTGCTTGTTCGACTTGGCCCGCAGGGCCAGCCACATCACGCCGATAAGCGAGAAGAAGCCCACGCCATAGAGAATGTATTCGAGCATCCCCCAGAAGGTGTAGAGCCCCACCGTGAAGGGAAAGCGCGACACCCATTCATTGCCGAGATCGTCGCGCACGGTGACGATGCCGACATAGTGCCCCGCGTCCTTGAAGTCGTGCTCGAACGTCATGATGCCGTTGCGATAGACTTTCGGCTCCAGCTTGACGACCGTCGCGGCCGTAAGGTCGCCCCTTTCATTGGCTTCGCCGCCGACATCCTTGATGACGCGGACGCCGATGGCCATGTCGCGCAGATCGTCCGAGACGGCTTCAAGCGCGATGACGGTCGGCCCGGTCTGGGCGATGTCCTCGCAAAACTCCTGCTCCTCGCCGCTGCGTTGATAGCCGATGAAATGCATCGTGCTCTGGCCGATATGCAGCACGCACTCGTCCTGCTCGAGCTTCACGCCGCCATGCGCGGAGGCGCCGGACGGCGAAAGCCCGAAGGCCGCCATCAGACCCAACCCCGCGACGAAGGCGCCGCGCTTCAACAAACCCCTCATGCTCGTCTCCATCTTCAAGACATGTCAGGCCGTGTGGTCAGACGGCGCTCGCCGTCACCCGCCGCTCTATCGGCCGATTGGCAGGACGTTTGTATTGGGGGCGCATTTTACTATGCGTCATCAAGACGCAGTTTGATGAAGTCATATAACATATTGAAATTATGATATTTTTTCCAAATAGCGCGGCTGCGTCTCAGGAAGGCATATATCAAGATATTGAACTTGCGCTGCGCAATATCCATATTAGTAGAAAAAGCATCCTGCGTCAGGCTCTCGCGGCGCGGGCGGTTTGAAAGTAAAAGCAAGTATAGCGATTTTGTCGCTTCCATCCCCGCCTTGCGCCCTTGCGCCGCCAATATGCTAAAAGGTCTGCGTCGGAAGAGACGGGAGCCAATGAAACGCAGCTTTTCTAGTTTGGGCGTCACGGCGCTGGGCCTGACTCTGGTCGCCGGCGGCGTTTACGCCATGTGGACGGGCTGGGACATGATCCTGCTCGAGCGCGGATGGAGCCTCTTCATCGCCGGGTCTGTCGCGCTGTCGGGAGGCGTCGTCACGATCGCCCTTGGTCGCGTGATCGCTCATCTCGCACGATTGGGCTCTGGACTGGCGACCGCTCCTATCACCGTTCCGCACGACGGCGCTTCTCCGGCGCAGGCTCCCGCGCGTACGGAATCGCAGCCGCTGCCTGCAAAGCCCGAAAGCGCGGCGCCCACGCCGGAAGCAGCGCCGAGCGGGGACCCGGCTTTCGAGAAGCCGGATTTCTCCTCGATCTTCGGCGGCGCGCCGCTCAGTGAACAGCCGACGGAGGTCGACCGTTACAGCGCGGGCGACGCCACCTATGTGATGATGTCGGACGGGTCGGTGGAAGTGCGCAGCCCGTCGGGCACGCAGCGCTATCCATCGCTGGCGGCGCTCCGTGCGGACGCGGAGTCGCGTCAGCGTTAGCGCAGGTCGGAGAGGGCGCTTACGCCTTGCCGCCCCACATCAGAAAAAGCGCTGCATCCCCCGGCATCCCTTGAGGGAAGTCGATAATCTGCGCGGCGATCTTGAAGCCGCGCGGATGCAGTTCGTTGCGCCATCTGCGGAAGACGTCGGCGGGCTCGCCGCGTAGCGTCTCTGGCCAGTGCGAATCCGGGGCGTTGATCGCGCGGCCGCCATCCGTGCAGAGCTGCGAGGGGAACCGGATCAGCAATTGCTCGGCCAGGCCCGCCTCTGCGGCCTTGCGCGCATTGGCGAGCATGTCGCGCCACTGTCCGTCCGTCAGCCGCGCCGCCGCGAGGTCGCGAATGCGTTGTTCGCGCATTTCATCAATCGCGCGGCGCCGCTCTATGCGTTCGGCTTGAAGCTGGCGCTCATGCGCCGCGACGAGGCCGCGGAATTCTTCGGCCGTCGCGACCTCGCAGAAATTCGGCTCGCGGGGACGGATGGAAAGGATCGGCCGTTCGCTTTCCGGGAGAGCGCCGCCATTGGCGATCGCCTGCAGCACTTCCCGGAGCAGCACGAAGCCGACGAGCTTGTGTCCGTCGACCACAGGCGCGCGCTTCAGGTGATGGCTCTCCATGACCTTCGCAATGTCGGCCAGCGCTGCGCTGGTGGGGACGGAAATCGCGGGCGTCGTCATGATGTCGCGCAGCGAGAAGGGACCGGGGCGAAAGGTCGGCTTGACGCGGTTGCGCAGCAGGAAGGTCGGTATCTCTCCCAGATCAGCGCGGATCGGCGCGCGCGCGCGTTCGAGATTGCTGCGCGTGACGATGCCGATCGGCGACAATGCTTCATCGACGACCGGTACGACGCCAATGTCGCATTCCGAAAGCAGCTTCGCGACGTAATCGAGATCGGCGTCCTCCGTAACGTAGGGAAACCGCCGGGTCATCAGCTCGCGAGCGATCATTGGGCCTCCTATCGCTCCGCAATCACTCCGACAATTCGATTGTCACCGGCACATGGTCGGACGGCCGCTCCCAGCCGCGCGCCTCGGTCAGAACGTCCAGCTTTTTCAGGCCCCCGCCCAGCGCCTCGCTGACAAGGATGTGATCGAGGCGCCGTCCGCGGTTCGACGCCGCCCAATCGGCGGCGCGATAGCTCCACCACGTGTAGAGCTTCTCATCCGCCGGCACGAAATGGCGCATGGCGTCGATCCATTTCCCCGCCTTGAAAACATTCGTGAGCTTTTCGACTTCGACGGGGGTGTGGCTGACGACCTTCAGGAGCTGCTTATGGCTCCACACGTCGTGCTCCAGCGGCGCGATGTTGAGATCGCCTACGAGCGCGACACGCCCCTTGGCGGCGCCGTTCTCGCCCCATGCTTTCATCTCGTCGAGAAAACTGAGCTTGTGCGCAAATTTCGCATTGATGTCGACATCCGGCTCGTCGCCACCTGCGGGCACGTAAAAATTATGCAGCGTGATCGGCCCGCCGTTGCCCTCGACCTCCACCGCGATGTGGCGTGCGTCGCCTTTCTCGCAAAAGTCGCGCTTCTCGATGAGGCGCAGCGGCTTCTTCGAGACCACGGCGACGCCGTGATACCCCTTTTGGCCGTTGATCTCGACATGGGTGTAACCCAGCGCAGTGAAATCCTTCATGGGAAATTCTGCGTCGCGGCACTTTGTTTCCTGAAGGCAAAGGACGTCCGGCGCTCGCGTCTTCAGGAAATGCGCGACGAGCGGCATGCGCAGCCGCACCGAATTGATGTTCCAGGTCGTGATCTTCAAATCATTGAGCCTTGGTCTTGTCGCCAAAGAGGAACGGCGCGACGTCCTTCACGCCGGGCTGCTTCTCCGTGACGAAGGGAGTAGGGCGGCAGACAGCCATGGCGGAAAGGCCGACGCGCGCCGTCAACAGGCCGTTGAGCACGCCTTCGCCGAGCTTTGCGGAAATGCGCGCGGCGACGCCGTGTCCCAGCACCTGCTGCAGCAGCGTGTCGCCAACGGCTACAGTGCCGGTGATCGCAAGATGGGCGCCGACCGAGCGCGCGAGCTTGAAGAAACCGAGCAGTCCGGGCCGGCCGCCATAGATTTCCGAGATGCGGCGCATCAACACGATCGCCTGTCCGGCGACGAAAATAACGTCGAGCACGGCGCGCGGGCTGACAGCGGTGACGACTGAGACGCGCTTCGCCGCCGCGGCGATCTCGCGTCTTGCCTGCTCGTCGAGCGGCGCGACGAGATTGCGTTCCGCGAGGTCGATCAGATCCTTTCCGTCGATGATCCGCTTGAGGTAGTCGGCGACGAGGGCGCGCGGACGGGCGAGATCGGGGCGCCCCTCGTAGATCTTTGCAAGGTCGAGCACCGCGCTCTTGGCCGCGTTTTCCTCGTTCGCCGCGCGCGCCGCCGCGAGCGCCGCATGGACTTTGGCGATACGGTTTTGCAGCATGATCGAGCGCACTTCGCGCGCGATCAGCAAGAGCGCGGCGGCGCCCGCCACCGCAGCCAGAGCCAGGCCGATCGTTCCCAGAAATGTCGAATGTGCGAAGAGATTTTCGACGAGGTTCCAGACCCACGCGGTCAGCGCAAGCGTGATCAATCCGGTGATCGCCGACAGGAAGACGCCGCCCGACGAGAAAAAGTAACGCTCCAAAATTCCTTTGGCGCGGGCGGCGGTCACGGCCTCCTCTCCGCCCTGCGCGCCTTCGAGAAGTTCAGGGGCTTCCGCGAAAATATCGATCTCGGGCTCGACCTGCGGGGCGGGTTTCGAGGTCACCGTTTCGTCGCCCTGGAGGCGGAAGGCGCGCGGGCGCGATTTGCGCTCTGAATTGCTCATTGGTGTTTCCCGGTTTCCGGCTCTCCCTTTAGCCCTTTCGGCGGCAAAACGGGAGCGTCATGATGGCGCTGGCGAAAAAGTCATTCCTCCGCTCGCAGTTCCCGGTCAGAACGTCTTACAAAGGGACGCGAGTCGACGCCTGTTGCGGTCCGGCCAAGGCTCCGTTAGCATTCGCCGCGGTTCTGGCGGCGCTTCCTCAGACTGGGTTTCAAGCGGTTCACGATGTCATTCCTGCCTGACGCGCTCGCTCTCATCCTCGGTTATCTCCTTGGCTCCATCCCCTTCGGCCTGTTGCTCACGCGCGGAGCCGGGACGAGCGATCTGCGCTCGATCGGCTCGGGCAATATCGGCGCGACCAATGTGTTGCGCACCGGGCGCAAGGATCTTGCGGCGGCGACGCTGCTCTTAGATGCGCTCAAGGGCACTGTCGCGGTTCTCCTCGGCGCAAAGCTTTCACCCGAGGGCGCGATGATCGCCGGCTTCGCCGCCTTTGTCGGGCACATCGCTCCTGTCTGGTTGAAGTTCAAGGGCGGGAAGGGGGTCGCGACTTTTCTGGGCTGCCTTTTCGGCCTGCATTGGCCGGTGGGCCTCGCCTTTTGCGGCGTCTGGCTCGCCGTCGCCGCAGTCACTCGTTACTCCTCGCTATCGGCGCTCGTCGCCAGCGCAGCCGCGCCGCTCATCCTCTTCGCGCTCGGCCATGGCGGCGAAGCCTTTGTCGTCGGCGCGATGGCTGCGCTCCTCTGGCGCAAGCACGCCGAGAACATCGCTCGCCTGCGCGCCGGGACTGAAAGCCGGATCGGTCAGAAAGCATGAGCGCATCGGCCTCCGGCGCGCGGCTCTCCGACGAGCAGCTCGTCGACTGGCTTCGCCTCATACGCAGTGAAAATATCGGCCCGCGCACTTTCCGCGAACTCATCAATCGTTACGGCGGCGCGCGCGCGGCGTTGGAGGCGCTTCCGGGCCTCGCCGCCAAATCCCTGCGCGGGCGAACGATACGGATCGCGCCGCGCGAAGAAATCTTGCGCGAGATTGAGCGCGCCGCTGCGATGGGCGTGAGATTCGTCGCAACTGGCGACCCCGATTATCCGCCGCTCCTGCGTGAAATCCCAGATGCGCCGCCGATCCTGTCGATCCGCGGCGTGGCGCAAACCGCGCGGCGCGACGGCGTTGCGCTGGTCGGGTCGCGCAACGCCTCCGCCGCGGGGCTCGCTTTCGCCGAGCGCATTTCTCGCAGTTTCGCCAGGGCGGATTATGTCGTGGTCTCGGGCCTTGCGCGCGGGATCGACGCCGTGGCGCATCGCGCGACTCTGGAGACAGGAACGATCGCGGTGCTTGCGGGCGGGCAGGCGCGGCCCTATCCCGCCGAGCATGAGCGCCTCGTCGCGGAGATCGCGGAGCAGGGACTTCTCGTCTCGGAAATGCCGCTCGAATGGGAGCCGCGCGGACGCGATTTTCCCCGCCGCAACCGCATCATCTCGGGCATCAGCCGGGCGACCGTCGTCGTCGAGGCGGCGCGGCGTTCGGGCTCGCTCATCACGGCGCGATTCGCCAATGAGCAGGGGCGCGAGGTTTTCGCCGTGCCGGGCTCGCCGCTCGACCCACGTGCGGAGGGAACGAACGACCTGCTGCGCCAGGGCGCGTCACTCTGCGCGCGGCCGGAGGACGTCATCGACGCGCTCGGCGCAGGGGCGGCAAGGCCCGCTGGAACGCTCTTCGACGACGACGACCGGACGCCGGAAGATGAGCCGTTGTTCGACGAGCTGGACCTCTTTCCGTCCCAGGGCGCCTTCGCGTTTGAGGAAAGCGCGCCGGCGCCGGCTGAGTTTCCGGAGGCGACCCTCAGCGAGGCTTCCCCGCCGCCGCCGCCACCACGCGCGGATGCGCGCGAACTCATCATGTCCTTGCTCGGGCCAGCGCCCGTAGCAGTGGACGAATTGATCAGAATCGCGGGCCTGTCGGCGCGGGAAGTTCAAGGCGTCCTGGTGGAGCTCGATCTCGACGGCCGTCTCGAGCGCCACGGAGCGAATTCCGTCTCGCTAATATACAACCAGAGATAGCTTTATTCTTCGCGTGCGATCTCCGCGCCGCCCAGTTCTCGCGACCGCATCTCCGCTTCGACACGGGCGAGACTAAGGAAATAGGCGACCATGGGCATTTCGGCGCGCCCCGCCAGCTGGGAGAGTTCCGAAGCCATATCAGCGATATAACTCGCCATCGCGGCGGCATCCTCGTCCGGGCGGCGCCTGTTTTCGGCTTCTTTCGCCGGGGCTTTCGACACACGCGATGCGGACGTAATGGAGCGACCCATATGTTCAGCCTCCGAAACCCGGAGCCTCTGCAAAAAGCGGTTAAAACACGACCTTAGCGTGTCTTTTTCTTAATGCTCAGCTCAAGGATGTCAAGACACAATTTACACGTCTAGGTTGTATACATTGGGGAAGAGCCGGAAAACTTGGGATTTTTATTTTGTTGACCACGACTTATTTCAATTTTCTCACCCCAGCCGAGTCAAACGGTCGAGCGCGCCTTGTAGTATATAGGCCGCGGCCATGCGGTCGACGACCTCCGCCCGCTTCGCGCGCGAGGCGTCCTGCGCGATGAGTTCGCGAGTCACAGCCGCCGTGGAGAGCCGCTCGTCCCAGAAAACGAAGGGCACGGGGGTCAATTTGCGCAAATTCCGCATGAAGGCGCGAGTCGCCTGGGCCCGCGGCCCTTCTGTGCCATCCATATTGAGCGGCAGGCCGAAGACGAGCGCCTGGACCTCGAAATCCGCGACGCGCTTCAAGAGCGCCTCGGCGTCCGCCGAGAATTTGACCCGCTTGATCGTGTCGAGCGGCGAGGCAAGGCGGCGCTCGACGTCCGAAAGGGCGAGGCCGATGGTCTTCGTGCCAAGATCCAGCCCCATGAGGCGTCCCCTGGGAGGGAGGGTTTGCGCGATCTCTTCGAGCGATGTTTCGTTTGCGGCCATGCCTCGCGCTACCATGTCTCGCCAAATGGAGAAACATTTTCTGCGGGCGGCAAATCAGGCTTCCGCCGCCCCCTGCATTGCGCCCCGCCGTCCCAGGCGTTATAGCGCCGTAGCAGGTTCATCCGGCGGAGCTTCCCAATGTCTGTCGATTCCGCGGTGGTTCGCCGCATCGCCCATCTCGCGCGCATCGCGGTCGAGGAGAACGAGGTCGAGCGTCTGCGTGGCGAGCTCAACGCCATTCTCTCTTTCGTCGAGACGCTCTCCGAGGTCGATGTTGAGGGCGTCGAGCCCATCGCTTCCGTGCTGCCGATGCAAATGAAGAAGCGCGCCGACGTCGTAACGGACGGCGCCATCGCCGACGACGTGCTCGCCAACGCGCCCGTCAAGGAAGACCATTACTTCGTCGTGCCCAAGGTGATCGAGTAAGCTCCCGCCGACACGCCGCTCCCGGTTCCGATATATAAAGAGAGTCGATGTCCGATCTGACGCATCTCACCCTTGCCGAGGCGCGCGACGCGCTGAAGTCGAAGAAAATCTCGGCCGTCGAACTGACCAAGGCGCATCTGTCCGCGATCGAAGCCGCGCGCGCGCTGAACTGCTTCATCACCGAGACGCCGGAACTCGCGCTGAAGCAGGCCGAGGCGAGCGACGGAAAGCTTGCGAGCGGGCAGGGCGGCGCGCTCGAAGGTCTCCCGCTTGGCATCAAGGATCTCTATTGCTCGAACGGCGTGCGCACGACGGCGGCGAGCCGTATTCTCGGCGAGTTTACGCCGACCTATGAATCGACCGTCTCCGGCAATCTGATCCGCGACGGCGCGGTGACGCTCGGCAAGCTCAATCTCGACGAATTCGCGATGGGTTCGTCCAACGAGACGAGCGCCTTCGGTCCGGTGATTTCCCCGTGGAAGCGCAAGGGCGATGCGGACGCCAAGATTGTTCCGGGCGGATCGTCCGGCGGCTCCTCCGCGGCGGTCGCAGCGCATTTGTGTCTCGGCGCCACGGCGACGGATACGGGCGGCTCCATTCGTCAACCGGCGGCTTTCACGGGCACGGTCGGCATCAAGCCGACTTACGGCCGCTGCTCGCGCTGGGGCATCGTCGCCTTCGCTTCGTCGCTCGATCAGGCGGGACCGATCGCGCGCAATGTGCGCGACGCGGCCATCATGCTGCGCTCGATGGCGGGCCATGACCCGAAGGACACGACGAGCGTCGACGCGCCCGTGCCGGATTACGAAAAGGCCGTCGGCGCGTCGGTGAAGGGCCGCCGCATCGGCGTGCCGAAGGAATATCGCCTCGACGGCCTCTCGGCCGAGATCGCCGCCCTTTGGGATCAGGGCGTGCAGTGGCTGAGGGACGCCGGCGCGGAGATCGTCGAGATATCCCTGCCGCACACCAAATACGCCCTGCCGACCTATTACATCATCGCGCCGGCGGAAGCCTCGTCGAACCTCGCGCGCTATGACGGCGTGCGTTACGGTCTGCGCGAGCAGGGTCGCGACATTATCGACATGTATGAAAAGACGCGCGCCAAGGGCTTCGGCGCGGAGGTCCGTCGCCGCATCATGATCGGCACCTATGTGCTCTCGGCCGGGTATTACGACGCTTATTATGTGCGCGCGCAGAAGGTCCGCAGCCTCATCAAGCGCGATTTTGACGAGGCTTTCGCCGCTGGCGTCGACGCCGTGCTGACGCCCGCGACCCCTTCCACCGCCTTTGCGCAAGGCGAGCAGGGTTCGACAGATCCCGTCGAGATGTATCTCAACGACGTCTTCACGGTGACGGTGAACATGGCGGGACTGCCGGGCATTTCCGTTCCGGGCGGCCTCGCCGCCAACGGCCTGCCGCTCGGCCTCCAGCTCATCGGCCGCCCCTTCGACGAGGAGACGCTCTTCTCGCTGGCTTCCGCGATCGAGCAGGCGGCGCCGAAGTTCGACTTCCCGCAACCGTGGTGGCGCTGATGAGCAAGACCGCAGCCGAGCCCGACCTCAAGGCGGCGCAGGACGAGATGTCAGACGTCCGCCGCGTCATCGACGAGCTCGACGACGAACTCGTCGCGCTTCTCGCCAGGCGCCAGCGCCAGATCGAACGCGCGGCGAAAGTAAAGCCGGCGCTGGGCATTCCCGCGCGCGTGCCGGATCGCGTCGACGAAGTGCTGGCGCGGGTGCTCGGCGCCGCGCGGCGCGAGGGCCTCTCTGTCGAGGTCGCGATGAATTTATGGACGGCCATCATCGAATGGTCGATTCAATATGAAGAGCGCCTGATGGGGGAGCGCGCGCCGAAAGGCGAATGACCCCCTAAAGAAGCGGCGCGCCCTAATCCCGCTCGGGCGGCGCGCCGTCGCCGTCCTTCCGCTCGACGCGCTTCACGCGCACGAAACCGTAGCGGATCGACCAGCGCAGAAATTTCAGCCATTGCCATTGCATGCGGCGGGCGAGCCTTTCGGCCCCGGGCGAATGCGGCGCAAGGATCACCAGACCCGCCGGAACCATCCAGACGCCGAAAATCGGCAAGAGGCGCGACCGGCGACTGGGAAGTCGTCATCGGCATGGAAATTCCACGCTCAGGTGACGTCGAACGCCAAGCTCTTCTCCGGCGCTTCCGCTGAATATGGCGGCGCGCCCAACGATCACGTCTCTCTCGTCGACGCGGCGATGCCCGGCATGCTGCCGGTCATCAACGAGGAGTGCGTCCGCCAGGCGATCCGCACGGGCCTCGGGCTCAAGGCGCAGATCAACCTGCGCTCGGTCTTCGACCGCAAGAATTATTTCTATCCGGATCTGCCGCAGGGCTATCAGATCTCGCAATACAAGCAGCCGATCGTCGGCGAGGGCCTGGTGATCGTCGACGTTTCGCCGCGAGCGCATCACGGTGGGCGTCGAGCGCCTGCATCTCGAGCAGGACGCCGGCAAGTCGCTGCACGACCTCTCGCCGAGCGAAAGCCACGTCGACCTCAACCGCACCGGCGTCGCGCTGATGGAGATCGTCTCCAAGCCGGACATGCGTTCGGCGGAGGAGGCGCGGGCCTACGTCACCGAAGCTGCGCGCGATGTTGCGCTACATCGGCTCCTGCGACGGCAACATGGAGAAGGGCAACCTGCGCGCCGACGTCAACGTCTCGGTTCGGAAGCCCGGCGACAAGCTCGGCACGCGGTGCGAGATCAAGAACGTCAACTCGATCCGCTTCATCGGGCAGGCGATCGAAGTCGAGGCGCGCCGGCAGATCGGCATTCTCGAGGACGGCGGCAAGATCGATCAGGAGACGCGGCTGTTCGATCCCGGCAAGGGCGAGACGCGCTCCATGCGGTCGAAGGAAGAAGCGCACGATTATCGCTATTTCCCCGATCCCGACCTGCTGCCGCTCGAGTTCGATCAGGCCTATGTCGATGCGCTGAAAGCGGAATTGCCGGAGCTGCCGGACGCCAAGCGTCAGCGCTTCATCGACGAATACGGCTTGCCGCCCTACGACGCCGGCGTGCTCGTGATGGAGCGCGCGAGCGCCGATTATTTCGAGGAGACCGCGAAGGGACGAGACGCCAAGCTCGCCGCCAACTGGGTCATCAACGAGCTGTTCGGGCGCCTCAACAAGGAAGGTCTCGACGTCACGCGTTCGCCGGTCTCGGCGCAGGCGCTTGGCGCCATTATCGACCTCATCTCCAGCAACGTCATATCCGGCAAGATCGCCAAGGATCTCTTCGAGATCGTCTGGACCGAGGGCGGCGATCCGAAGGAGATCGTCGAGGCGCGCGGGATGAAGCAGGTGACGGATACGGGCGCGATCGAAGCCGCCATCGACGCCGTCATCGCCGCCAATCCCGACAAGGTGGAGCAGGCGAAGGCGAAGCCGACGATGCTCGGCTGGTTCGTCGGCCAGGTGATGAAACCACCGGCGGCAAGGCGAATCCGCAGGCCGTGAATGAGCTGCTGAAGCAGAAATTGGGCGTCTGATCCCGCGCCTGGTTCGCGAATCCGAATCAGTGTCGGCTGCGTCTTGCGCGATTTTTTGTCTCGCGCACGATGTCAGCCGACATTTTTTTTGTTTTTTTTCGCGCCGCGCACAATTTTTTTTCGTGACGCGTCCAGCCTGAGTCGAAGCGTCCTCGTCCTGCGCTCATGAACCTTCGAGCGAACATGTGCGCGCTCTTGTGACGACGATGCGCAAGTCGCTTCTGAGCTGGCTCACAACACAGCCTTACGTGTTGCGACGACTTATGCGCGGCTTTGCTCGCCTGGGTGCGACTGAAGCGATCACGAAGAAAAAACAACATATTGAATTGCGTTAGCCGCATCGCTCGCTTCGATACGGATGCGTCATGCGCGCGGATCTGGAATTGCGGTTGCACGCGATTATCGAGAACAATCGCGCGTGCGTCGAAACGATGTGAAAGCATTCACGCGGCGTCTCGACAGGACATTCGACGCACTCTTCTTCGCTCTCCACGATGCTGCGAAAGCACGCTCGAAGGCTTGTTTTGCATACGCGTCGCGCGGCGCCACTTGAACCGGCAGTTAACCACGTTACGCTATTTGCGCGTATTGTCGGTCGACCATAACTCCGGCAATTCGGATCAAGGGGACTTATTATGGCGAGAGCTACAACGAAGCGTAAGCCGGCCAAGAAGGCTGCGGCGAAGAAGGGCGCGCGTAAAACCGCGACCAAGAAGGCGGCTACCAAGAAGCGCGCAGTCAAGAAGGCGACGACCAAAAAGCGCGCGACGAAGAAGACCGCGACGAAGAAGACCGCTCGCAAGGCCGTCCGCAAGGTAGCGACCAAAAAGCGCGTTGCGACGAAGAAGGCCGCGACGAAGAAGCGCGCGACCAAGAAGACCGCGACGAAGAAGACCGCCTCCAAGCGAGCGCCGGCCAAGAAGCGTGCGCCGCGCAAAGTTAAGGTAGCTGCGCCGGAAACGACCAACGAGGGCGCCTGATCAAGGCGTCTTCGCAATGCGTGACCCAAGGGTCACGCGTCGGTTTCAAAAGTTATCGCCCGGGGATCGCGGTTGAAGCGCGCCTCGGGCGAAGCTTTTTGTAGGACTTGGAATTTCCCCTCAGCGCGTGAGGCAGCCGGTCGCGAAGTCGCGCCACATTGGCAGGTTCGCGTTGGCGCCGCGTTTCAACTTGTCCCATTCTTCGGCGCAGGCCCGCATGCGCTCTCGCGACGCGCGCGGCAATGTTGGCGGCGGCTTCGAGGTGTCGATCGGCGGCAGCGGCGGGAGTTTAGTTTGCGATGGGGGCGCGGGCGCAGCCTTCGGCGCGGATTGCGGCGCAGGGGCTTTCGCCGGCGCGCCTTGTTTGCTTGTCGGGGGCGTCGCGGGCGTGGGCCGCTGCGGGCCGGCGCCTGCGCTCGGTTTCTGCGCCGCTCCGTTCTTTTGCGGCTTCGCCTTCGTTGCGGCGGGCGGGCGCGCCGTCGGCGGTTGAGCGTCCTGCGCGAGGAGGTTCGGCGCTCCCAGGCACAACGCGCCGAGGCCAGCCGCCGCGATCATGGCGAATGACGACGAGACTTTGCCCGCGACGGCCATCTTCTCTCCCTGCGCGAGCGCAACGGACGCGCCATATGTCTATAACGTTCCCCCGCGCCGGAGTCGAAAGGCGCAACCATGCGTGTTAAGCGTCCGCGAAAGGGAGGCGAAAATGACCGACAGGGAGAATTCTTCGACGCGGCTCTCGCTCGTGCAGCGGCCTCGGCGCAACCGCAAGAGCGACTGGTCGCGGCGCCTCGTGCGCGAGACGACGCTCGACGTTTCGGATCTCATCTGGCCGATCTTTCTCATTGAGGGCGAAGGACGTAGCGAACCCGTCGCTTCCATGCCGGGCGTTTTCCGCCAGTCGATCGACGTCGCCGTAGCCGCGATCACAGAAGCCGCGGCGCTCGGCGTGCCCGCGGTCGCGCTCTTCCCCAACACCGATCCAAGGCTTCGCGACGAGAAGGCGAGCATCGCGCTCGACCCTGAAAATCTCGTCTGCCGCGCCTGCCGCGCGATCAAGGAGGCGGAGCCCGAAATCGGCGTAATCACCGACGTCGCGCTCGATCCCTATACGAGCCACGGTCACGATGGCCTGCTGGTCGGAGACGAGATCGTCAACGACGAAACGGTAGCGGTTCTGACGCGGCAGGCGGTCACGCAGGCCCGCGCGGGCTCCGACATCATTGCGCCGTCCGACATGATGGACGGACGCGTCGGCGCCATTCGCACGGCGCTCGACGCGGAAGGCTTCCAGAATGTTCAGATCATGAGCTACGCCGCGAAATACGCGTCGGCTTTCTACGGTCCGTTCCGCGACGCCATCGGCACCAACAAGACCTTACGCGGGGACAAGCGCGCCTATCAGATGGATCCGGCGAATTCGGACGAGGCGCTGCGCGAGGTATCGCTCGATCTGGAGCAGGGCGCCGACATGGTGATGGTCAAGCCGGGCATGCCCTATCTCGACATCGTGCGCCGCGTCGCCGAAACATTCCACGCGCCCACCTTCGCGTATCAGGTCTCCGGCGAATACGCGATGATCATGGCGGCGGCGCAGAACGGCTGGCTGGATGGAGAGCGGGCCATGATGGAAAGCCTGCTCGCCTTCAAGCGCGCGGGCGCGTCGGGCGTGCTCACCTATTTCGCGCCGCGCGCCGCGCGCATCCTGCAAGACGCAGGCTGAGGCTCACGCCGCCCGGTTTCTAAGATCGCGCACCCGGTCGTGATTTTCCTTCACGCCGCGATACTGGCGGGCGATGATCTCATGAATCTTGGGCGGCAGTTCTTTTGCGATGGCCGACTCATAAGCGCTCTTGGCGACGTCTTCGCCGCGCTCCACTTCGTCGAGGATCGCCTTGTCGCTATGGCCGGTGACGATCGCCTTGAGGCTGGTCCAGACCCTGTGCCACGCGCCCGAGACCGAGCCGCTATGCGACGGCGAGCCGCCCATGGTCGTGATCTGCGACTCCAGTTCGCGGGCGCCGTCCGCACAGCGAGACGCCGCGCTTTCGAAAATGTTCCTGAGCTGAGGATCGCGCGCTTCCTGCGCAGCCGTGCGGAAACCTCTCTCCCCGTCACGGCTGATCTCGACGAGATTGTTCAGCGTCTTGATGACTTCGTTGTTCTCCATGTGCGCCTCCTGACGAAACGGACGCCGCTGCGTCCGTCCGAAACAAGAGGAAGCCGAGTTTGTTCCGACGATCAGCGTGCTTCTCGCCCTAGCGCTTCGGCGTCGGAAAGCCACTTCTCGGCGACGTCGCGCTGCATGCCTTTCGCCGAGCCGATCAGCGTCGTGCGCACCGGCGCGACGCCCGCGTAGTTTAGAACGTTGCGCTTCAGATTTCTGAGGCCGTGCGCGAAGAAGAAAAAGCGGTAGACGAGGCTCGGCATGCCCATCGTCACGATCACGCGCGCGGATTTTCCCCGGAGCAAACCCTGGGGGATTCTCCCGTCCCGATAGCGAAGCGCGAAGCCGGGACGAAACGTCTGCTCGATGAAGCCCTTGAAGAGGGCGGGCGCGTCGCCGAGCCAGATGGGATAGACGAGAACCCAATGGTCGGCCCAGCGCAGCGTGTCCTGCGCCTCGGCGATGGCCGGAGGGAGGGCGCCCCGCTCGAACTGGGCCTGGCTGCGAAGCATGGGAAAATCGAGTGCGGCGACATCGATGCGCCTGACCTCATGGCCGCCTTTCTCTGCGCCGTGCGCATAGGCCTCCGCCAATCCCCGGCAGAGGCGCTCGGGCGCGGGATCGGGATGGCCCTGGACGACGACAATCTTTTTGCGCAACGCTCAATCTCCCACTTTGCAAACCTCTTTTACAGCTGGGAAAGCCGACAGGCCGCCGCAACCCAGGCGCTGCGGCTTTGGCTGAGACCTTTTGGCGCGGACGGGGTTGCCAAAGCCGGCCGCCCGTGGTTTGCCTGTGCCTCGGACGGCGGCGCTTCGGCGCTTCGCCGAAGGAACCCTCCACTTTCGTCCTCAACCATGATTCGACGCGTTTTCCTTCCCGCCATTCTGACGGGCCTGGCCCTGACGGCGCCGGCGCGCGCCGATTTTCGGCTGTGCAACAACACGAATACGCGGGTCAGCGTGGCCATCGCCTATACCGACGGAAAGAACTGGCTCTCGGAGGGATGGTGGAATCTGCGTCCGTCGGCTTGCGAAACGCTGCTGCGGGGGCCGCTCGCCGCACAATTCTACTATGTGTATGCGATGGACGAGCGCGGCGGCGAGTGGAAGGGCAAAGCCTTCATGTGCACGCGCGATCGCGAGTTCCGGATCGACGGCCGCGAGGACTGCTTCGCGCGGGGGTATGAGCGGACGGGGTTTTTCGAGATCGACACGGGGCGCGACGCCAAGAGCTGGACGGTTCAGCTGACGGATCCGAACGCCGCGCCGGCGCAATGACATAGAGCCGCGCTATAGCGGCCATTGAAGCGCGCCGCGAAAAAGCGGAAAGAAACGCGCGAGGTAGATGAGGATTTGGGAATGAGAAGGCTGAGGCGGACCAAGATCATCGCCACGCTCGGACCGGCGACAGTCGACAAGGCGGTCATCGCCGGCCTCGTGCGCGCGGGCGCCGACGTCTTCCGCATCAATATGAGCCATACCGACCACGCGGCGCTCGGAAACTATGTGCGCATCATCCGCGAGATCGAGGCCGAGATGGGGCGGGCGATCGGCATTCTCTGCGATCTCCAGGGCCCGAAGCTGCGCATCGGCGCCTTCGAGGAGGGCTCGATCCATCTGCGTAAGGGCGACGTCTTCGTCTTCGATTCGGACCCGACGCCGGGCGACGTCACCCGCGTCCGCCTCCCGCATCCGGAAATTCTGGCGGCCCTCAAGGTCGGCGACACGATCCTGATCGACGACGGCCGCGTGCGTCTCCATGTCGTGGAGACGACGCCCGAGCGCGCCCATGCGGTCGTCGACGTCGCGGGGCGCCTGTCCAACCGCAAGGGCGTCAGCCTGCCGGATACGGAAATCCCGATCACCTCCATGACCACGAAGGACCGCGCCGATCTCGACGCGGCGCTGAAGGAGGGCGTGGACTGGGTGGCGATCTCCTTCGTGCAGCGCCCCGAGGACGTGATCGAAGTGAAGCAGATCGCCAAGGGCCGCGCCCTGGTGATGGCGAAGATCGAAAAGCCGCAGGCGATAGCCGCACTTGAAGAGGTGATCGAGGTCTCGACGCGCTCATGGTCGCCCGCGGCGATCTCGGCGTCGAAATGCCGCTGGAGAGGGTGCCCGGCTTGCAGAAGCGCATCAACGCGTCGGCCCGCCGCTCGGCAAGCCCGTCGTCGTCGCGACGCAGATGCTCGAATCGATGATCTCTCGCCGCTGCCGACCCGCGCCGAGGTGTCCGACGTCGCAACCGCCGTCTTCGAGGGCGCCGACGCGGTCATGCTCTCGGCCGAAAGCGCTGCGGGCCAATATCCGCAGGAAGCCGTGGCGACGATGAGCCGCATCGCGGAGGAGGTCGAGACGGACGCGGTGTTCCGCTCGATCATCAACGCGCAGCGCGGCGAACTGCCGAATCCGACCTCGGCCGACGCCATCGCGGTCGCCGCCCGCGATGTCGCGCAGACGCTCCATTCCAAGGCGATCTGCGCCTGGACCTCTTCCGGCACGACGGCGCTGCGCATCGCGCGCGAGCGCCCGCAGTCGCCCATCCTCGCGCTGACGCCGAAGCGCGACACCGCGCGCCGTCTCGCGCTTGTCTGGGGCGTGCACGCGCTGGAAACGCGTGACGCGGCGGACATCGAGGATATGGTGAAGCGCGCCTGCGAATATTCGCGCAGCGAAGGCTTCGGCGAGGATGGCGATCGCGTCATCATTGTCGCCGGCATGCCCTTCGGCTCACCCGGCGCGACCAACATGATCCGCATCGCGCATGTCGGCGAAGCGTCGACCTTTCCGGGCGACGACGCGCCCTAAGCGAAAAGGGGCCGTTTCCGGCCCCTTTTTTTATTACTGAGAAATCTTCAGATTGTCGGCCGAGGAGCGCCCGCTGCGCTTGTCGACGACGATCTCGTAGCTGACCTTCTGGCCTTCGGCGAGATTGCTGAGGCCCGCACGCTCCACGGCGCTGATGTGGACGAACACGTCCCCACCGCCGGCGTCCGGCTGAATGAAGCCGAAGCCCTTTTGAGCGTTGAACCACTTAACGGCGCCAGTCTGCATGGCGTTTCCTTTCAAGACACGAAGAGACCGCCGCGAGAATGCAGCGTCTTTCAATCGAAGTTTAGGGAGAATGTCATCGCCGCGCGTCTTGAGACGAGAGAGCAAGATCGTTCGGCCGAAACTCGACACGCACAATATGGAGCGCCGCGGCTGCGATGAAAAGCGTGGCGGCGGATTATTCAGCCGTTCGCCACTCCATTTGAATGGTCGCGCGGCCTGAAAGCGTGTTTTCGCCCCGACCGACCTGAACGAAACTGTTGCGTTCATAGAAACGGATCGCCCGCATATTGTCGGCGTTGACGTCGAGGCGGATGACGCCGGGCGATATTTCGCGCGCGGCCGCCATCAGCGCTTCCGCGCAGCCATTGCCCTTATAGGCGTCACCCACGCAGATCTGATCGAGCCAGCCCGTTTCCGGATGGATGACGACGAAACCTGCGAGCGCGCCATCGTGGAAGACGCAGAGCGTGACGGCGCCCTCCTGCTCCAGCGTCGCAATCTGGTTGACGAGCCAGGGACGGCGCGCGTCGAAATCGATCTGGGGATAGGCGACGCGCCATGAGGCGACCCAGAGATCGAGCATCTCGGGAAGATCGGCGTCCTCGCGCCGGCGCAGGCGGGCGGGGCCGGGGAGGGGCGTGATCTCGGGGCTCGCGCTGGTCAGTGCGGTCACGCCTTCCTCATCACGTCGAGAAGCTGGCGATGGACCGCCTCATTGCCGCAGCAGATCTCGCCCTTGGTCAGCATGTCGCCGCCGCCCGAAAGATCGGTGACGAATCCGCCGGCCTCGCGCACGAGAACGATGCCCGCGGCCACGTCCCAGGAGTTGATGCCGCGCTCCCAATAGCCGTCGAAGCGGCCGCAGGCGACATTGGCGAGATCCATGGCGGCGGCGCCCATGCGGCGGATATTGCCGATCTTCGCCATGCCGGCCGAGAGCTCGCGCTTGAACGACTCATGGTTGCGCGAACGGGCGAGGGGAGGGATGCCGCAGGCGACCATCGAGTCCGCGAGGGTCCGGCGCGCGGCGACGCGCATGCGGCGATTGTTGAAATAGGCGCCCTGGCCCTTTTCCGCGACGAACATCTCGTCCGTGGCGGGATTGTAGACGAGGCCGGCGACAAGCTGGCCGTCGCGCTCGAGGGCGACGGAGACGGCGAAGACCGGAACGCCGTGCAGGAAGTTCGAGGTGCCGTCGAGCGGGTCGATATGCCAGGTGTGGCTCTTGTCCGATCCTTCGATCGAGCCGCCTTCCTCCATGATGAAGCCGTAGCCGGGGCGGGCCTTGGAAAGCTCCTCGAATAGCGTCTTCTCGGCCCGCTTGTCGGCGGCGGTGACGAAATCGCCGGGGCCCTTCACCGAAACCTGGAGGTTTTCGACCTCGCCGAAGTCGCGCTTCAGCCCCCGCCCGGCCTTGATCGCGGCGGCGGTCATCACATTCATCAACGCGGAACGAATCATTCGGGAAGGCCTCGGGAAGCAGGGGGGAGGGATCAAATGCCTCCCCC
Source organism: Methylocystis parvus (assembly GCF_049675845.1). Lineage (GTDB taxonomy): Bacteria > Pseudomonadota > Alphaproteobacteria > Rhizobiales > Beijerinckiaceae > Methylocystis > Methylocystis parvus_A. Next base: position 701,270 of record NZ_CP187161.1, on the reverse strand, counting down.
CCGCCCATGCGTCAAGCCGTAACGCGGGGTTAGCTGAAGCTTTACGGAAAAGTAAGAACTCCGTCTAAAATCTAGGAAACAATTTAACGGAGTCCTTCCGATGGCGAATATGGACGTCGACTTTGGGATGCAACCCGCCCAGCGCCCGCGGGCGATCGTCGGCGCCTATCACCGTTCGCAAAGGGAAGAACAGCCGGCGGTCGTCACGCGAGCCGCGCCGCGTCCGAAATTCTCCCGCATCACGATCGGCCAGATTGTCCGCGCGCTGATCCTCGTCGCCCTCTGTCTGGGGGTGGTCCAGCTTTCCCACGCCGAAAAGGCTGTCGACGACCCGCGCGCGGCCGAGTTCGGCAAGCGGATGTAGCATTCCCTATCAAACTCACTGACAGGACCGCCCGGGCGCCGGCGCGGCCAAGCCAATGTTATTTCGAGCCATTTCGTGGCTTTCGAAAAAATTGTGCGCGTTAACTGTAAATTAATGAATGAAGCTCAGCCTTTTCATGTCCGCACTCCGGACCCGAGTGGCTCAATCTCTTCTCCACTCGTCCTTGATGCCTCCCTGTATGAGCCTTTAGAGCCGCTTCCGCGGCTCTCTTTTTTGCCGTTAAAAATCCGTTGCCGGCATTAAGGTTAAAAAACGGCTAAGCGAGCGCGTCCATTACAATTGCGCTAATGTCTCTGTGTATCGAGTTCGCCGGCGTCAACCAGACCGGCGAGAGCGCGCGGCGAATTACGGAAGACCGGTTTTTCGCGCAAAGCTCACTCGAAAAGTTGAGGCGATCGCGTTTGTAGTCGGGCGTTTCGGCCCAATTAGCAGCGTGATCTAGCGGCGTGAGCGTGGCATGGGTCGTTTAAGTGACAATCGGGGCGAGGACAGCCAGCCCGTTTCCTTCGTCGAAAAGCTCGCCGGTTCCGAGGCGTTCGGCATGATGTTCAAGGAAGGCATGGGCCTTGTCGAAGAGGCCGCCGCCTATCTCGACGGGCCGGGACGCGAGGAGGCCAAGGAATTGCCCCGCGCCGAAGCCTTGGCCTATGCCGCGGAGAGCATGCGCCTGACGACGCGCCTCATGCAGATCGCCTCCTGGCTTCTTTTGCAGCGCGCAGTCAATCAAGGCGAACTGACCCGCACCCAGGCGGCGAGCGACCGCCACCGGGTCAAGCTTCACCAGCAGGAACTCGCCTCCGCGGCGGATATTTTCCAGCGGTTGCCGGAGCGCCTGCGCGATCTCGCTCTGCATTCCTTGCGCCTGCAGGCCCGCATCATCCATCTGGACCAGCTCATCTACGCCATGCCGGAATCGACTCACGCCCGCAGCGCGCCGGCGGCGTCCCCGGTGCAGGAGCAGCTCGCCAAGCTGCGCGACGCGTTCGCGCAATAAGGGCCCGACCCGCCCACCCGAGCGCCGGCTGAACGCCGGCCGCGGCGTGGCGCCGGGGTAACGCTTGTAAAACATTCAAAACGGAGGCACGCCTCGGGAGGGAGAGCCTTCGAGGATGGGTGATGATTACGTATGATCCCGGCCAGCCGCTGATCGGCCTTCATATACCCAAGACGGCGGGTACGAGTTTCGGCTGGGTTCTCGAACAGTGGTTCCCGGGCGAGAGTCTGTTGAAGCATTATCGCAAAGGCGAAACGCTGCCTGTTCTTCACGAGTTGCGAGGCGGCGTCTGCGTTTACGGCCATTTCAACGCCTTCCGGAAGTTCGGCGTTCATGACTATTATCCGAAAGCGCGTCAGTTCTTTTGCTTTCTCAGAGAGCCATACGCCCGCTTCGTCTCCCAGTGGCTTTATCTCGATCCGAATGGCGAGAAGGACGACCCTCGCGCCTTTGAGCGTTGGCTGGCGGTGAGATCCGAGGAACAACGCGCCGGAATCAACAGCTATTCCTTCATCTGGCACTTTCCGGTTCTTCCGAGAACGATGCCGGCGGAGGTCATGTTCGATGAATATTTCGTATTCGTCGGCCTTGTCGAACGATTGCAGCGGTCAGTGGATGCTCTTGCCGCAGCCTTGCACAAGCCGCGTTTGGCGGCGCCGCGCGTCAACGTTTCCGAGCGACCGCCGATTGATTTTGAGGCTTACCGTTCTGTTTTTGAACGAAGTTTCTCAGATGAAGTCGAAATCTATCAAAAGGCAGTTGTCGCGAATGATGAGATGACGGCGGCCCTGATTGGTTAAGTCTCTGATTTGAAATTGGCGCCGCCAACGTGCGGAGCGCTCCCTGAATGTCGCCATCAACGAAAAAGGCGCCGGAATGACCCGGCGCCTTTTCGAGGCCAGTCGCCCTAGGGCGGCTATTACTTCTTGCCGAAGGAGAGGCCGCCGAAGCGCGAATTGAAGCGGGAGAGACGGCCGCCGCGGTCGAGGAGCTGCGTGGAGCCGCCGGTCCAGGCCGGATGCGTCTTGGGGTCGATGTCGAGATTCATCGTGTCCCCGTCCTTGCCCCAGGTCGAGCGCGTCAGATATTCGGTGCCGTCGGTCATCACGATCTTGATCGTGTGATAGTCCGGGTGGATGTCCTTCTTCATCTGAACGCGTCCTTCCTGCGATATTAAACGGCCACGACCCCGATACGCCTTTCGGCGCGGGGCGGCCGGCTCAAGTTGACGATTTGGCAGCGCTCTTAGCGCAACGCGCCTGTTTCGGCAAGCCGTCCGTGCGATTCCGGCTAAATCTGGCGCTGAAGCGTCGCGTCCGGGGTGCTCACGCCCTCGTTGATCGCGTCCTCGACATAGGAATAGAGCGCGAGGTCGTCGGCGAGGAGGTCGTTGACGACGCCGATCTTGGCCAGATTGGCCGCGAGCGTCTTGACGCTCTGGAAGACCACGGGCGCCTCATCCCCGAAAATATTGGAGCCCACGGCCCCGGCAAGCAGGTCCTTGAAGAGCGGAAAGCGCTCCCGCGTTCCGACGACGTCGAAATCCGAAAGGCTTTCGAGGGCTTTGGACACATTGGCGTGTTTCGGCGGCTCGTCCACGTCGCAGCCGAAAACCTTGGTCATGGGGCTCATGAGCTCGCGACGCTGTTGCTCGGTGGAGGCGCGGAACGCGCCCGTAAGCGCCTTCAGATCGTTGAAGGGCAGGTCGCGGGCGAATTCCAGCAGGCTTCGCGCGCCGTGCGTGTAGGTCGAGAAGGAGGCGGCGTCGCCTTCCCTGACGAGGAAGTTGAAGAAATAGAGGCGCTCGGCGAGTTCCTCGTGGGGCTCGCGCAAGAGCGCGACCCGGAGATAGTCCTTCTCCTTGAGAAGGTCGTTGTAGCGCATCAGCACCGATCGCCCCGAAATGAAGGTCGACCTGTTGGTGGGATTGGCGATCATCGCCACGGTGGTTTCGAGCCCGTTGCGCTCCGAACTGAAATAGGTGAGCGAAAAACGGTTCTTGATCTCGTTTTGAATGCGTCGCTGCGGGATGATCGAGCAGTCGAAGAGAAACATTTTGCGCGGGACATCGAGATCGGCCTGGAATCGGCGATAGATCGGGAGGCGCGTTTCCGCCTCCATGATCTCGACATCCATGACGAGCGGCAGATCGGGGACGATATCGGTGGAAATGACGAATCCGCACTCACCGGTCGCATGGAGGCCGAGGTCGCGAATGCCCTCCCGCATCAGATTGGCGCGGATCTCGATCTCGTCACGGCCGGGGATCGACACGATGAAATGCGGTACGGTCGAGGGATTGTCCGGGGCGAGCCAACCGGAAATTGCGTCGCCGCTGTCGCTATCGATGATGAAATGCATTCGTACCGGGCGTTTGGCGGTAGAAGGGATTCTCTTATTGCGCCCTCTGACCTGGGGGCGGCATCCCACGTTTTGCGCAGAGAATTGAGGACTTAGTACCCGATAAACAGATGTGACTCAAGGCTGGCGGACGAAGCCGTCGGGTCCTAAACAGTTCGGGCGTTTACGCGCTCGGGAGAAACTGCGCTTGCACATCATGGTCCTCGGCGGCTCCAATTCCGGTCCAAAAAACGGCTGGGCCGCGACGCTCGCGCAGATCGCGCCGGAGCATCGAATCGAGAACAAGTTCCTGGGCGCCGTCGGTTCTCTCTTCGGTCTGCTGCGGCTCCTGAAAATGCGTCAGGAGGGGACCGAAAGGCCGGACGTCGTCATCTTCGAATACGCGCTGAACGACTCGCTCTGGCTTCTCGGAAACAACATCACGCTGAAACTCGTCGAGGAGGCGCTGCACGACGTGATCACCCTTTGCGCAGGCGAAGGGATCGGGCTTCTTTTCCTGTGCCTCTGCCTGCGCCCGCCGGAGCCGGAAGGCGAGGCGGAGTTGTCCTTGATCATGGATCGGCTCTATTGCGACATCGCTCGCGTGCGCGGCGCCGCCGATTGTCTCTTGCAGGCCGATATTCTCGGCGGGATCGCCCAGAGCCAATATGTCGACTCCGCGCATATTGGTCCCGAACCGGCGATGCTGGTGGCGCAGGCCGTGGCGGCGCGCCTGCGCGAACCGGTTCCGGCGCCGCGCCAGGCGCGACGCGCGCTCACCTTCGACTATCTCGATGCGAAAAAGGCGCGCATCGACGGCCCGGGCAAGCGGATCACGACCAGCAGCAGCGTATTCGAAGGCCCGTTTGTCGAACTTCAGCGCGGCGGCGCCTGCGTCTGGGACGCCAATGGCGCCCTTGTCGCGCTGGCGCTGCGTTCGACGGAGAGAAGCGGCAGCTACAGCATCCGCGCCGGCGACCGGCTCATCCGCAAGAACGCACAGTCGCTCGCCCGAGAGAATGTCCCGAATCTCATGGCGTTGCACTATGTGACGGCCGAACTGCCGCCGACATCGAGGGTTGCGGTGGAAATGACGCGCTCGGAGCGCACGCTCATGGCCCAGCCCTACGACCTCACCTTGATGGATGGGCCGCCGCACGTGCGCTTCGAGGATCAGACTCTGGAGATTGCGGGGATCATGGTCCGCCGGCGGCGCAACATGTTCGAAAAAGCGCTGGCGCGCATCGCGGCCCGCTGAGGGCGCCGGGGCCTGCCCGCCGGCGCGCGCGTCGGGATGATCAGGCCGCGAGCATGCGCTGAACCTCGGTCACGAGGTCACGCAGATGGAACGGCTTGGAGAGGATCTTCGCCTGACGGGGGGCCTGATTGTCCGGGTTGAGCGCCACGGCGGCGAAGCCCGTGATGAACATCACCTTGATGTCGGGGTCGAGCTCGGTCGCCCGGCGGGCGAGCTCGATTCCATCCATCTCCGGCATGACGATGTCGGTCAGGAGAAGCTCGAAAGGCTCGACGCGAAGCTGGTCGTAGGCCGAGAGGCCGTTGTCGAAGGACGTCACCGAGAAGCCGGCCTGCTGCAAGGCTTTGACCAGAAAACGACGCATATCGTTGTCGTCTTCTGCAAGCAGGATCTTCGCGTTCAGCCTCTCGTTCATCGCAGTCCTCGCGTAGTTTTCTACATAGAGCCGGACCTTCGTAAATATCAGGTGAAACTCCGGCTGCGTCACGTTAACTTAGGCGACTATAATGTGGAAATTCGCGGAGCTTGGGTGAGCCGCGCGACGCCCGCCTGCTATTATGAGGGCGTCGATCCGGCGAGGCCAAGGCGGGGCGAGCTGATGAATGAGGTAGAATCAGGACGCATCGACGGGGATGCCGCCATCGCGCTGCACGAGCCCGAGCTGCCGGCGCCCTTCGAGGTCGTCGAGCCGGCCGAGCTGCTCTCGCCGCTTGTCTTCTCCTCGCCGCATTCCGGCCGGATTTATCCGGCGCGATTCCTTGCCGCCGCGCGGCTCGACGCCGCGTCCCTGCGCCGGTCGGAGGACGCCTATGTCGACGAGCTCTTCGCCGCGTCGCAGGCCGTGGGCGCGCCGATGCTGCGGGCGCTATTCCCGAGGGCCTATCTCGACCTCAACCGCGAGCCCTATGAGCTCGATCCCAAACTCTTCGACGGTCCACTGCCGTCCTTCGCCAATACGCGGTCGCTCCGCGTCGCGGCGGGACTCGGCACCATCCCCCGCGTCGTGGCCGACGCGCGTGAGATCTACGCCAGCCGCATCCCGCTCGACGAGGCGCTGCGGCGGATCGAGGCGCTCTACAAGCCCTATCACGCGGCCCTGCGTGGCCTGATGGAGCGCTCCCAGCGCCGGTTCGGCTTCGCCGTGCTGGTGGATTGCCACTCCATGCCCTCGACCAGCGCCCGCGAGTCAGCCGCCGCGGCCCGCGCGGACAAAAAGCGCGTCGATTTCGTCATCGGCGATCGCTATGGGGTGAGCGCCGCGCCGGTCGTCGTGGGCGGGGTGGAGGAGCGGCTGCGCGCGCGGGGCTATCATGTGCAGCGCAACCGCCCCTATGCGGGCGGCTTCATCACCGAGCATTTCGGCCGCCCGGCGGCCGGATGGCACGCCGTGCAGATAGAGGTTTCGCGCGGCCTCTACATGGACGAGGCGACGCTGGAGAAGAACGCGCGCTTCCAGACGGTCGTCGCCGATCTGGCCGAAGTCGTCGCGGGCCTTGCGCAGGACATCGAGCTCGACGAATCCCTTGGCGGCCCGCGCCGGATGGCCGCCGAATAACGCGACCGCCGCGTCGCTGGAGAATCCATGACAGTCGTCGATTTCGAACGCTTCGTAGAGGAGCTTGCCGACGTTTCGGGCGAAGCGATCATGCCCTTCTTCCGCACGGCCCTCGCCGCGGACGACAAGGCGCATGGCGGCGCCTTCGATCCCGTGACGGAGGCCGACCGCGCCGCCGAGCTCTCCATGCGCCGGCTGATCGAGCGGACCTTTCCGAACCACGGGATCATCGGCGAGGAATTCGGCTCGAAGGATTCCGGCGCCGAATATGTCTGGGTGCTCGATCCCATCGACGGCACCAAGAGCTTCATCTCCGGCTTTCCGACCTGGGGGACGCTGATCGGCCTGCAGCATCGCGGCCGGCCCTGCTACGGGCTGATGCACCAGCCCTTCACGCGCGAGCGCTTCCACGGCGACGGCGAGGCGGCCTTCTGGCGCGGCCCGGCCCGCCATGGCAAGGCTCCGGAGGAGCGTCGCAAGCTCGTCGTCCGCCCGTGCCCCAAGCTCGCGCAGGCGACGATGATGACGACCTCGCCTCTGCTGATCGAGCCCGCGTTGCGCGAGAGCTTCCTCCGCGTCGAAGCCGAGGTGCGCCTCTCGCGCTATGGCGGCGACTGCTACGCCTATTGCGCGCTGGCGGCGGGCCATGTCGACCTCGTGATCGAGGCGGGCCTCAACGCCTATGACATTGTGGCGCTCATCCCCATCATCGAGGGCGCGGGGGGCGTCGTGACGACCTGGGACGGCGGCGATGCGTCGAAGGGCGGCGCGATCGTCGCGGCCGGCGATCGGGCGCTGCATGAGGCGGCGGTGAGGCTGTTGAGCGCCTAAGCCTTCCCCGACCCCGGCACAAACGCGTCGAACGCCTTCCAGAACCGTTCCCTGACCGGATCGCGCTCCATCAAGATCTCATGCTTCGATCCTGAGATCGGGATCAATGCGCCATTGTTGAGGTTCTGCACGAAGCGTTCGATGGCGGGGTTGGACACGACATTCTCCAGCCCCGCCGAATAGGCGAGAATCGGCGTTCGAATCTGCCTCGCATATTCCGGCGCGTCGAAGCGGTTCATGAGGCGGAAGGCGGCGTTGACCCAGCCGATCGTCGGATCGCCGATCAAGAGCGACGGCGCCGCGCGGACGATCCCCGCATTGCGTGCGAAGCGCACCGGATCTGTGGTCAGCTTGTTTCCCTCGAAGGGCAGTTCAAGAAAGTTGCGCCCGCCGCCGAAAGGGATGAACTGCGCGCCGAGTCCCAGCATGTCGAGCGTATCGGCGAGCCAGCGCGCGCCACGCGGAAAGATCAGATTGGCGAGATCGACCATCGGCGCGGTGACGACGATCCGCTCGAAGGGCGGGCGGCCGGCATGCGCCGTGTCGAGCAGGATGGCGCCGCCCATGGAATGCGCCAGCGCGAACCATGGCTGCGGGCGGGGTCTCAGCACATCCGCGACGAAGACCTCGAGATCGCGCTGATACTGCGAGAAATCGTCGATATGTCCCTTGCGCGGATCTTCCAGCTCGCGCTCCGAGCCGCCCTGTCCGCGCCAGTCGAGCGCGACGACGTCGAAGCCGCGCTTGCGCAGCGCTTCGATGGTCTCGAAATATTTCTCGATGAACTCGTTGTGGCCCTGAAAGACCGCGACCGTGCCGCGCGGGGTCTCGCGGGCGGGGAACGTCGCGGCGCGCAGGCGCCTGTCGTCATAGCTCTTGAGCTGATGGACGACGGCGCCGTCGGGAATGGGATTGTCAGGCGTCGCGACCAGTTCGAGCATGTCTTCTCCGTGACGCTAGCGCGGCCGATTCTCTGTATTCGAACATAGTGCAAAACGTCCTCCGGGCCGAACCGAAGACGATGAGGTTGAACGCTCGAGCCGCCGAGCCGCGGCCTTCCGCCGCAACGCCTCTCCTTGATTCCGCAAAGCTTAAAAACTAGCGTTTGCGAGAGGCGAGAGAGGCGGCATGACCAATCCCTCGGGAGGGCTCGGCAAGAACGCAAGGCGCTTTGGCGCGTGGCTTGCCTTGCTGCTGTTTTTCCAGGGCGCCTTGTCCGCGCTTGCGCTCGCCCGTTCGGGCGAGCCGGGCCACGCAACCTGCATCACAAAGCAAGTTTACGGCGATGGCGAAGGGCCGGCTCCCGCTGCGCCGGGCCATAAGACTGAGAAATGTTGCGTCGCGCATTTCTCCCAGAAGGTTTTGGTTGCTCCCGATCATTCGTGGCTGATCGAACATCGAGCCGCTCTCAGCGAAGGCGGTCTCCCGCGAGGCCCCGTTCGGCCGGTCGCAAGGCTGCGAAACCAGTTCGCCTTTCCCAGAGCGCCGCCGGTTCTCTCCCCGTAACGACCCCACGCGCCGCCCTCTGGCGGCTCTTGCTGCGTCTCGCCTGCGCGAGCGCGGGTTCTTACTCGAAGAGCGGCATCATGAGTGATCTTGTCTTCGCACGAGCGACGGAGCAGGCCGAGCCCGGTCGCGCGCGCCCGCCTTTGCGGCCGTCATGGCTGCACCGAACATCCGCCGTAGTCGTTATCGCCGCGCATGCGATCTTTTTCGCAGCCTTCCTGCGTTGGATGGAACCGCAACTGATTTCGCTCGCTTCGATCGACGCTGAACTCGTGCGTGACGGCGATTTTCTGGAGATGGGCGCTCCCGCAGGCGTGGATGAAGCGCAGAGTGAAGAGGATTCCGCTGAGATCGATCCTGCCGAATTCGCCGCGCTTCCGCCGCCGCCGGTCATGGAGCCGGTGGAGGTCCCCGTCGAGGCGCCCAAGCCGGTGAAGAAGGAGCGGGCGAAGAAAAATCCCGACAAGGCGAAGAGGGAGACGAAGAACGCAGTCTCCGCATCCAGCGCCTCGCGTGGGCCCGGCGGAGGGATCGCCGGCCCCAGAAGCGGCTCCGGGAGCGGGAGAGGTCCCGGCGTTCCGGGCGGTCGCGGCACGGGCGCCGGCGCGTCCGAGGCGACATGCCTCGCGGGGGTCGCTGTGTCGATACGTCGACACCTGCCGGGCGCGACGTCGCTCGGCCCGGGCTCTGCTTTCGTCACATTTCACATCAATTCAGGCGGCGGCATTTCAGGCGTTTCGGCCAGCGGCTCGACGCCTGCCCATGCGGCGCTTGCGCGACGCATCGTGGCGTCGGCGCGCGGACCGGCGCTATGCGGCGCCGCCTTCGCCAGCCAGAACATCTCATTCGAATAGCGAGGGCTCCGTGGATTACTCCCTCTCACCTACGGCGATGTTTCTGAACGCCGGCCCCGTGAGCAAGGTCGTGATGGCCGTGCTCGTCTTGGCGTCCATCTGGACGTGGATTCTCATCGTCGACGGCGTCTATGTGGCGCTACGGATTTCGAAAGCCATCAAATCGGCGCGGGCGGGCGGGGCCGTCGACGTGCTTTGGCCGATCGCTTGCGCGGGAGAGCGCGCGGCCTCGGCCTCCCTGCCTGGCGAAACCAATGAGCAAAGGCGCAACCGCATCCTCGAGTCGACGCGCCGCGCCGCCGCGGAATTCATGACATCGGCGCGAGGCGGACTCTCCAACCTTGCGATCGTCTCGTCGGTCGGGCCTTTCGTCGGCCTTTTCGGAACGGTCTGGGGGATCATGTCGAGCTTCTCGAGCATTGCGCAGACTCAGGACACGAGTCTCACAATCGTGGCGCCCGGCATCGCCGAGGCGCTCGCGGCGACCGCCTATGGTCTGGCCGCCGCCATTCCCGCCGCCATCGGCTACAATCGCATCGGCGCCGCTTTTTCCGAGATCGGCGACGAGGTCTCGCAGTTCGTCGCCGACGACGTGATCTCCCTGACAAAGGACGTCACATAGGCGGGGCTCAACTTCCGCAGAAGGCCGCCAGTCTGTCTGGCTCCGCGAAATTGATTCTGCCGCTGACGATCGCCTCGACGACGCCGACGCCGTTGACGAAGTAATGCGTCGGCGTCACCACGCCGCCCTCCTTGGTCAGACCGTAGAAAGCCCCCGCAGCCCGCGCCTTGGCCTTGTCGGTCTTGGTCGTGTCGGAGATGCGGTAAATTTTCCAGGGCAGGCCGAAGGTCTTGAACTTGGCGAGATCCTTCGGATAGTCCTTCTGCATCGACGAGACGAAGACGACGTTCCAACGCCCCGGGCAGGCCTTCGCCAGCGCCTTGTAACCCGGCGCTTCCGCGACGCAGTTGGGGCACCAATGCGCCCATATGGAGACGAGCGTCGGCTTGCCGTTGCCGAGCGCCGCGCGCAAATCGAAGGGCGCGCCTTTCTCGTCCACGAGATCGATCTCGCGCAGCGAATCCTTCATATCCTGCTCGGTCACTGCGCGCTCGACCTGCATGCCGAGGATTTCCGCGCGGGCGAGGCCTGTGGCGCAATGGAGCCCGAACAGCAAAACGATCAGGCGCTTCATCTGCTTGTCCTTTCCGTTCGCTCTTGAATCGCGAACAAAAAAACCGGGCGGCGCCAGCCGCCCGGTTGCGATGGCTCGAAGTCGGCGATCCTAGAACTTTACGTTCGTCGCCACATAGACGCTCCGCCCCATGCCCGGGACCGGTATGCCCCAGACCGGCGCCCCGCCGCCGTTGCCCGACATGGTCGCGCCGTAACCGATATAGGCGCCGCCGAGAGGCTGATAGTAGAATGTGTTGAAGATGTTTTCGACGCCGACGTCGAAGCGGACATTGCGCCATTCATAGCTGCTGCGCCAGTTGAAGAGCGTATATCCGTATGTCTTCAACTCGTTGCGAGCCTGCTCGATATTCGCCTTGGCGCCGACCACCTGCATTTCGATCGCGTTGGTCAGACCGAAATATCTCTGCTCCAGCGACAGCTTCGCGTTCACCGGCATGATCTGGTACAGATTTCCGCCCGTCGTGATGTTTTGCCCGTTCACGTAGCTGAGAATCGCCCGGCCGGTGAAATCGCCGAGCGGCGTGTTCTGCGCCAAGACGGCATGGCCCGAGAGGTCCGCGCCGAACAGACGGGCGTCCTGATTGACGAACTGGAGAAAGACGAAGCCATACGTCGTCACCAGATTGTTGCGCAGCGTCGGCGTATTTCCGCAGACATAAAGCGGGCAGCGCTGCACGTCGATGAAGTTGGAGACGTAGGTGAAGTACGGGGTAAAGCGGATTCCGCGCTGGTTCGCCTCGTCATGCCAGTCGGCCGTCGCGCTGATGGTGTTTGCGACTTCCGGCTTCAGGTTGAGATTGCCGATATAGAAGTTTCCGTCGCCGAACCAGCCGATCATTTCCGCCGGCATGGTCGCCGGCGACCAGGAATAGCGCTCATAGAGATTGGGCGACCGGCTCTTCAGCGAATAGCCGAGCGAGAAGGCCCAATCCGCATTGGGCGTATAGGTCGCCTGCGCGGTTGCGTTCCAGTTCTGATCGGTGCGGGCGCGGTTGGAGATGTTGAACTTCGTCGCCGCGAAGAGCGGAGCAGAGTCGTACATCTGGACATTGTAGCCATGCACGGGACCGGCGTTCATCCACACCGTGTCGCTGCGCACGCCGACCAGGGTCAGCCATTGCGGGCTCCAGCGCGATTCCACTTCGGCGAAGGCGTCGAAGCGATCACGCTGTCCGTCGTTGATCGCGATGAAGGCGGCCGGCGCCATGCCGCCGACCGTCTTGCCGGCCGGCAGCACGAAGGGGGACGGCGGCCACCATTCATTGTAGCGATACTGCTGATACTCCGCGCCGACGCGCAGATTGTGGATGTTGAACAGGGGAATGCTGGCCTTCGCCTTCACCCCGGTGTTCTGCGCCTTGGTCTCCATCGGCATGCCCGGCGCCAGGATGTTGTTGAGCGCGCCGTAGTAGTACTGCTTGTCGTTGCCGAAATCCATGCCGTGGCGGACGGTCTGGTGATAGAACTGCCCCTCGAGCAGGCCCCAGTCATATTGGCCGTTATAACGGACGCTGCCCTGAACCGTTCGGTTCAGCGTCATGTCCATGCGCTGATTGGGGAAGTTCTGATAGGGAATGTGCTGAAAGCCGACATTCACCTGGAGCAGATGGTTTTCGTGGCGGAAGGCGAGATTGACGTCGTGATTCTGCGTTTGATACGCGGTCGAACCGACCTCGCTGCCCGAAAGCCAGGGCACGAACTGGTTTGAACGGGTCAAGGGCAGCGGCGCGAACGGGAAGGCGTAGCCTGCCGGTTTGAACGCGGCGGCCGCATGGTAGTTTTCGGACCGCGCATAAGCGCCGTTGTACGTGATGTTGAAGCGGTCCGATGCCGCCGTCGCGGAGAGATGCCCGCCATAGCCGTTGCCGTTGCTGCGATAGAAGGCGCCGATCTCTCCCTTCGTCAGGATCGGGCTGCCATTAAGATTGAAGATCAGAGGGGCGGGCTCGTTCGGCGCCGGGCGGCGCGGATCGGCCGGTTGCGCAGCGGATGCGAAGACGGGCGAGGGCGGGTCGACTACAACGGCGCCGCCAATGCTGTCGCCGCCGACGCTGACTGGAACCACGCCGGGATAGACGCGGATATTTCCGACCTGCGACGGCGAAACGTAGGAGAGCGGCGGGTTCATGTGGTTGGCGCAGGCCGAAGCCGCGGGGATGCCGGACACCAGCACGTTGAGGCGATCGTCGGCGAGGCCGTGGATCGCGGGGAGGCGGGAGACGCCGCCAGCTTCGTACCAGCTCACGCCGGGCGTGTTCCGCAGGAGCTGGACGGTGTCGACGGCCGCCGGACGCTCCTCGGCGATCTGACGCTGGTCGATGACCGTCGCATCGATCGGCTTCGCAGGCTCCGTCACGGTCGGGACCGCTTGCGTGACGGCGGGGGCGGAACGCGAAGGGGCGGTCCGGCGCGCGGCCGCGATCGTAATGTCGGGCAGGGGGGTCTGGGCCAGCGCGCCAGTTTCGGCGCCGGCAAGCAAGGCGATAGCGATCGCGCCGGCGGATGCGCCGCGCGTCAGGGCAGGACGTGACATGACAAGATTCTCCCGATCCGCCGGATTACGGCGGCTAAACAGCAACTGATCGTTTGTTCAGTGGATCAGGAGAAAAGCGGGGGCGCGCGAGCCGAGTGCGCGATGCGCCAGCGCGTCGGAGGCGCGGAGAAACCCTGCGGGAAAGGCGCGACAATCTCGCCTGTGCGAACTGGCTGCGCAATCCGGCCGGAACTCGCGTCTGCGACGGAGGCGAAGAAGCAGGCGAGGCAGGCCTCGCAATCATGCTGAAGATCAGTCGCCGGTCCACGGGTCTGGTGGCCCGGGACGGCGACGCCGGTTCGTTCGCACTTCTGGCCGACGGCCGCGCCATTGAGCGGGCGCCCGCCCTGCGCATGGACAGCCGGACCCTGCGCGACGAAGAACAGCGCCATCGCCAGGGCAAGGACGCTCCGCGCCCAGCCGGCGAATCCGACGCGCTTCTTTGCGCCGAGAATATGGCCCCCTCGATTCCGCATGCAGCCAACTTAGCCGGCGCGAGCGTCGTTCAGCATGCGACAAAGTCTCCGATTACAATGATATATCTGGAGTGTGATTTTTGAGCAACGCGAATTGATTTTAGGCAAGCTCTGCCGAAAGCGACCCTCTTGAAGTCCGCGAAAGCGCTTCCCACCTCGTAGTCAGCGCGGGCCACACTGGACGCGCGGAAAGGCGCGGCGCGTTACGCAGCGCGCCGCATGTCGCTTCTTCAGGAGGATATGTCATGCGTCACTTCGATCTTTCGCCCCTCTATCGTCAGACCGTGGGCTTCGATCGTCTCTTCAATCTTCTCGACCAGGCGGGCGGCGTCGACAGCGCGTCTACCTATCCGCCTTACAACATCGAGCGCACCGGCGAGAACGCCTACCGCGTCACGCTGGCCGTCGCCGGCTTCTCGCGGGAAGAGCTGACGATCGAGACCAAAGAGAACACCCTCTCCGTCAAGGGCTCGAAGGAACAGGCCCAGCCAGCCGAAGGCCGCGAGATGCTGCATCAAGGCATCGCCGCGCGCGCCTTCGAGCGTCGCTTCCAGCTTGCCGATCATGTCATCGTGACGGGCGCGAGTCTCGTCAACGGCCTGCTGCATGTCGACCTCGTTCGCGAGATTCCGGAAGCTCAGAAGCCTCGCCGCATCGAAATCGGCGGCGGCGCGTCGGCTCCGAGGGTCGTCGAGACGAAGGCCGCCTAAAGTTCATCCAGGGTCTGAAAATGAGAGAGGCGCCCGTTGAGGCGCCTCTTTTTATTGTTCCTTCGGCATCGCGACGCTTTGCGGCGTTCGCCCGCCCGGCGAGGCACGCGCAGTCGATGTCGACGGCGTCGACGGCGTCACCACCGTCACGCCCTCCGCCGCCGCCGGCGGCACGATCGCGCGATGCGAGCCGCCGCCGGTCGAACGCGCCGCCGTCGCGCGCTGGGCCTTGGCTTCTACGGGATTCTTCCACTCTATCGCTGGCGCCGCGGCGGGCGCCGTCGCGGCCTCCACGGGCTTCGCCGGTTGCGATCTCGCGGCGACCGGCTTCGCGGGCTCCACAGCTCTGGCGGCGACCGGCTTCGGCGCTTCTGTCGCCTTTGGCGACTCGGGGGCCTTCGAGGTTTCGACCGGCCTCCCCAATTCAACGGGTTTCTGCGGCTCGACGGCTTTCACCGCCTTGACGGGCTTTGCGGGCTCGATGGGCTTCGCCGCAACGGGCTTGGTCAAATCCATCGGTTTGGCCGCTTCCGCAGCCTTGGGCGGCTGGGCGGGCTTTGGCGGTTCCGCCGCCTCGGCAGGTTTCGAAATCTCGGAGGGCCTCGCCCATTCGACGGGTTTCGGCGGCTCCGCCGACTTCACCGCCTTGACGTGCTTTGCCGGCTCGATCGGCCTCGCCGCAACGGGCTTGGCCGAATCCATCGGTTTGGGCGCTTCCGCAGCCTTGGGCGGCTGGGCGGGCCTTGGCGCATCCGCCGCCTCGGCGGGCTTCGAAATTTCGGAGGGCTTGGCCCATTCAACGGGCTTTGGCGGCTCCGCGGGCTTCGCCGTCTCGACCGGTTTGACCGCCGCAGGCTTAGGCGACGTCTTTGGAGAAGGCGCGGCGACGGGAGCCGGTGGAGCCTGCGGGCCGGGCGTCGGCGCGATGATCTGCGGCGCCGGGCGCGCGGCTTCGCGCCGGGGCGTTGCGGCGGGCTCCTGCGGGGCCGGGCGCTCAACGCGGCGGATGCGGTCATTGCCCCGCGCTTCTTCCGGCGGCTGCGCGCGGTCGCGGCCGATTTCCTTGACTACCGGATGCGAGCCGCCCAGTTGCGGCACGAAACCGTCGTCGCGACGCGGCGGCGGCCCCCCGAGGCTAACGGCGTGGATGATCACGCCTTCAAACGGGTCGATGAAGAAGCGCGTCTCGCCCTCGCGGCGGCTCACGCCCGTCGCGACGATCTGGTCGCCGCGTCGCCCCAGGGGCCCGACGAGCTGAAATCCCTCGCGCGCCAGTATGCGCGCGACGGCGCGGCGCGAGGCGAAGCGGGGCGCGTCATCGTAATCGTCGTCGATGTCGGGCGGCGGCAGGTCGTAGTGGAACGTATGGACGAAGGGCCGGAAGTAGAACTGCGCCATGGCCGCGTCGCCGGCCGCGCAAGCGAGCGCGATTCCCAGCGCCAGCGGGGTCCCCCATTTCCGCCAAGCAGAAGACATGATCCACTATCCTTAACCGTAGCCCCAATCTCTTTTACCATCATCTCCTTGATTACGGCGAGCGTTGGACGGTCGGATGGAACCGCCTTCTTATTGGGCGGTTGCTTGTCACCGCTGCATAAATCTGGCACTTATCGTGTGCGCCGATATGTCAGTGCTGCTGACCTTTCGTCGCCGCTCGCCCTTCGGTCGCGATCCGCTGCTCCCGCCCTCGCAAGGGCTTTACGATCCGTCGAAAGAGCACGACTCCTGCGGCGTCGGCTTCGTCGCCAACATGCACAATGAGAAGACGCACGACATCGTCGAGATGGGCCTGCAGATCCTCTCAATCTCGATCACCGCGGCGCGGTGGGCGCCGACCCCAAGCTCGGCGACGGCTGCGGCATTCTCGTCCAGATCCGCACGACTTCTTCAAGGCCGAGTGCAAGAAGCTCGGCTTCGACCTGCCGGCCGCCGGCGAATACGCCATCGGCCAGTTCTTCATGCCGCGCGACGCCGAAATGCGCGCGCAGGCGCGCGCCATCATCGAAGCCGCGATGCAGCGCGAAGGCCTCACGCTGCTCGGCTGGCGCGACCTTCCCGTTGATTCGAGCGATCTTGGCGTCGGCGTCCGCGAGCCGTCGAGCCGATGCACCGTCAGCTCTTCATCGGCCGCGGTCCCGACGTGAAGGACCATGACGATTTCGAGCGCCGCGTCTATCTCGCGCGCAAGTCCGCGTCGAACGAGATCTACGCGATCGGCAATGGCGGCCGCGAGTTCTATTCCGTGTCCGTGTCGACGCGCACCATCGTCTACAAGGGCATGGTGCTCGTCTCCCAGCTCGGACCGGGCTACTTCCTCGATCTTCAGGACAAGCGCTTCGTCTCCGCGCTGGCGCTCGTGCATCAGCGCTTCGCGACCAACACCTTCCCGTCCTGGAAGCTCGCGCATCCCTATCGCATCGTCGCGCATAACGGCGAGATCAACACGCTGCGCGGCAACTCAACTGGATGGCGGCGCGTCAGGCATCGGTCTCCTCGCCGCTCTTTGGCGACAATATCAGCAAGCTTTGGCCGATCTCCTATGAGGGCCAGTCCGACACCGCCTGCTTCGACAACGCGCTCGAATTTCTCGTGCGCGGCGGCTATTCGCTCGCGCATGCGGTGATGATGCTGATCCCCGAGGCCTGGGCCGGCAATCCGACTGATGGATACCGATCGCCGCGCCTTCTACGAGCACCACGCCGCGCTGATGGAGCCGTGGGATGGCCCCGCCGCCATGGCCTTCACCGACGGCCGCCAGATCGGCGCAACGCTCGACCGCAACGGCCTGCGCCCGGCGCGCTACCTCGTCACCGAGGACGACCTCGTCGTCATGGCCTCTGAAATGGGCGTGCTGCCTATTCCGGAGGAGAAGATCGTCAAGAAGTGGCGCCTGCAGCCGGGCAAGATGCTGCTCGTCGATCTGGAGCAGGGCCGCATCATCTCGGACGACGAGATCAAGCAGGAGCTGGCGCTCTCCCATCCCTACAAGGAGTGGCTCGCGCGCACGCAGATCAGCTGGAGGACTTGAAGCCCGTCGAGTCGCGCCCCGCGCGCGCCGACGTGACGCTGCTCGATCGCCAGCAGGCCTTCGGCTACACGCAGGAAGACCTCTACCTGCTGACGTTCCCGATGGCGGTCACCGGCCAGGAGGCCACCGGCTCGATGGGCACCGACACGCCGATCTCGGCGCTCTGTCGTCGAAGTCGAAGCTGCTTTACACCTACTTCAAGCAGAACTTCGCGCAGGTGACCAATCCGCCGATCGATCCGATCCGCGAAGAGCTGGTGATGAGCCTCGTCTCCTTCATCGGCCCGCGCCCGAACATCCTGGATCACGAGGGTCGGCGAACAAGAAGCGCCTCGAAGTGCGACCAGCCGATCCTGACCAACGAGGATCTGGAGAAGATCCGCTGGATCGGCATGGTGGAGGACAGCTTCGACACGAGACGCTCGACATCACCTATCCGGCGGATAAGGGCGAAGGCGGCATGGGGCCGGCGCTCGACGGCATCTGCGCCGAAGCGGAAGAGTACGTCCGAGCCAAGGAATTCAACATCATCATCCTGTCCGACCGTCGCGCCGGACCGGACCGCATCGCCGATCCCGGCGCTGCTCGCGACGCGGCGGTGCATCACCACCTGATCCGCAAGGGCCTGCGCACCTCGGTCGGCCTCGTGGTCGAGACCGGCGAAGCGCGCGAGGTGCACCACTTCGCCTGCCTCGCGGGCTATGGCGCCGAGGCGATCAACCCCTATCTCGCCTTCGAACGCTCGCCGATGATCCCGGAGCTGCCGGAAGGACGTCGACGCCGAGACGGCCGTCAAGCGCTACATCAAGGCGATCGGCAAGGGCCATCATGAAGGTGATGTCCAAGATGGGCATCTCGACCTATCAGTCCTATTGCGGCGCGCAGATCTTCGACGCCGTCGGCCTCGCGCAGAGCTTCGTCGACCAGTATTTCACCGGCACGCACGACCCGCGTCGAAGGCGTCGGCCTGCGCGAGATCGCGCGCGAGACGGTGCGTCGCCATCGTCATAAGGCGGCCTTCGGCGACGCGCCGGTCTATCGCGACGCGCTCGACGTCGGCGGCGAATACGCCTATCCGCATCCGCGGCGAGGCCCATAGCGTGGACGGTCGCAGACCGTGCTCGCACGCTGTTCGCGCGCCGTGCGCGGCAATGCGCGCGACAAGTATCGCGCCTTCGCCAAGGCGCTGAACGAGCAGGACGAACGCCTGCTGAATCTGCGCGGCATGTTCCGTATCCGCTCAGCCGAAGACGGCCGCAAGCCCGTCCCGCTGGAGGAGGTCGAGCCGGCGACCGAGATCGTGAAGCGCTTCTCGACGGGCGCGATGTCCTTCGGGTCGATCTCGCGCGAGGCGCACACCACGCTCGCCATCGCGATGAACCGCATCGGCGGCAAGTCGAACACCGGCGAGGGCGGCGAGGAGCCGATCGCTTCAAGCCGATGCCGAACGGCGACTCGATGCGCTCGGCGATCAAGCAGGTCGCTTCCGGCCGCTTCGGCGTGACGACGGAATATCTCGTCAACTCCGACATGATGCAGATCAAGATGGCGCAGGGCGCGAAGCCCGGCGAAGGCGGTCAGCTGCCCGGCGACAAGGTCGACGCCACGATCGCCAAGGTGCGTCACTCGACGCCGGGCGTCGGCCTCATCTCGCCGCCGCCGCACCACGACATCTACTCGATCGAGGACCTGGCGCAGCTCATCTACGACCTGAAGAACGTCAACCCGAAGGCCGACGTCTCGGTGAAGCTCGTCTCCGAGGTCGGCGTCGGCACGGTCGCCGCCGGCGTCTCCAAGGCGCGCGCCGACCACGTGACGATCTCCGGCTTTGAAGGCGGCACAGGCGCATCGCCGCTGACCTCGATCAAGCACGCAGGTAGTCCGTGGGAGATCGGCCTCGCCGAGACGCATCAGACGCTGGTGCTCAACGGCCTGCGCGCGCGCATCGCCGTGCAGGTCGACGGCGGCCTGCGCACTGGCCGCGACGTCGTCGTCGGCGCGCTGCTGGGCGCCGACGAGTTCGGCTTCGCGACGGCTCCGCTGATCGCAGCGGGCTGCATCATGATGCGCAAGTGCCATCTCAACACCTGCCCCGTCGGCGTCGCGACGCAGGACCCGGTCCTGCGCAAGCGCTTCGTCGGCCAGCCCGAGCATGTGATCAACTACTTCTTCTTCGTCGCCGAGGAAGTCCGCGAGATGATGGCGCAGATGGGCTATCGCAGCTTCGACGAGACTCATCGGCCAGATGCAGATGCTCGACAAGGATCGCGCCATCGAGCACTGGAAGGCACGTGGCCTCGACTTCACGAAGCTGTTCCACAAGCCACACGCCCCGGCTGGCGTCGCAATTTACAACAGCGAGCGCCAAGACCACGGTCTCGAGAAGGTTCTCGACGTCAAGCTGATCGAGCTGGCGAAGCCTGCGCTTGAATTGAAGAAGCCGATCAAGGCCGAGGTCAACATCAAGAACGTCAACCGCTCGGCGGGCGCGATGCTCTCGGGCGAAGTCGCCAAGCGCTTCGGTCACGCCGGCCTGCCGGAAGATACCATCTGGATCTCCTTCAAGGGGACGGCAGGCCAAGCGTTCGGTGCCTGGGTCGCCCACGGCGTGACGCTCGATCTCATCGGCGAAGGCAACGACTATGTCGGCAAGGGCCTCTCGGGCGGCAAGCTCATCGTCTATCCCTCGCGCAACGCCAAGAAGATCGAGCCGTCGAACTCGATCATCGTCGGCAACACGGTGCTGTACGGCGCCATCGCCGGCGAGTGCTATTTCCGCGGCGTCGCCGGCGAGCGTTTCGCCGTGCGCAACTCGGTGCCTCGCCGTCGTCGAGGGCACAGGCGACCATGGCTGCGAATATATGACCGGCGGCGTTCGTCGTCGTGCTCGGCCAGACGGGCGCAACTTCGCGGCTGGCATGTCGGGCGGCATCGCCTACGTGCTCGACGAGGATGGCAATTTCGACGCGCCGTCTCGCATGGTCGAACTCGAAGCCGGTCACTGCCGGAAGAGGGCGGCGATGAGAAGCTATCAGCAGGGCGGCGATCTCGAGACGCACGGCAAGGTCGACGTGATGGCCGACATGACGCGCTTCGACGCCGAGCGCCTGCGCCACGCTCATTTCACGGCACGCGCACTACACGAACTCGCGTCGCGCTCAGGAAATCCTGAAGAACTTCCAGGCCTACCTGCCGAAGTTCAAGAAGGTGATGCCGGTCGAATATCGCCGCGCATTGACCGAGCTTGCCAAGGCCCGCGAAACCAATCGCGAGGCAGAGCTCGAAGCAGCGAAGCAATAACAATCGCACCGGCACATCGCGGATAGACAAGACGAAAGAAGAAACAGAAGAATGGGCAAGCCGACTGGTTTTCTGGAAATCGAGCGCGCCGACCGTAATTATCGCCCGGTCGAAGAGCGCCTGAAGCACTACAAGGAATTCGTCGTTCCGTTGTCGGAGCCTGAAATCAAAAAGCAGGCTGCGCGGTGCATGGATTGTGGCATTCCGTATTGCCACAACGGCTGCCCGGTCAACAACCAGATCCCCGACTGGAACGACCTCGTCTATCGGGGCGACTGGAAGGAAGCCGCCGACAACCTGCACACGACGAACAACTTCCCGGAAGTGACGGGTCGCATTTGCCCGGCGCCATGCGAAGCCTCCTGCACGCTCAACATCGACGACAAACCAGTCACTATCAAAACCATTGAATGCTCCATTGCGGATCGGGCGTGGGAAGAAGGCTGGGTCCAGCCGCTTCCTCCTGAAAAGAAGACCGGCAAGAAAGTCGCGATCATCGGCTCGGGCCCGGCGGGTCTCGCCGCCGCGCAGCAGCTCGCGCGCGCTGGTCACGAGGTCCACGTATACGAAAAGAATGCCCGTCCCGGCGGCCTGCTCGTTTACGGCATTCCCGACTTCAAGATGGAAAAGAGCGTCATCGCCCGCCGCGTCAAGCAGATGGAAGCCGAAGGCGTAACCTTCCATTGCGGCATCCACGTCGGCGAGGACCTTTCGGCGAAGTACCTGGAATCGAAGCACGACGCCGTGCTGATCGCCATCGGCTCCGAGCAGCCGTTCGACTTCTTCGCCAAGTCTCCGGGCCGCGATCTCGACGGCCTGCACTACGCAATGGATTTCCTGCCGCAACAGAACCGCCGCAACGCTGGCGAGCCTCAGAAGCCGAAGTCAAAAGAGATCTCGGCCAAGGACAAGCACGTCATCGTCATCGGCGGCGGCGACACGGGCTCCGACTGCATCGGCACCTCATTCCGCCAAGGCGCAAAAAGCGTGACGCAGCTTGAAATCATGCCGATGCCGCCGGAGAAGGAGAACAAGGCGCTCTCCTGGCCGCACTGGCCGCTCAAGCTGCGCATCTCGACGTCGCAAGCCGAAGCGGGCGCGCCGCGCCATTTCTCGGTGCTGACCAAGGAATTTGTGGGCGAGGGCGGCGCGGTCACGGGCCTGCGCTGCGTGAAGGTCGACGGCAAGATGCAGGAGGTGCCGGACAGCTCCTTCATCATCAAGGCGGATCTCGTGCTGCTCGCCATGGGACGCGAGAAGAAGAAGGCCGGCTGGATCCTGATCGGCATCTGGGTCGTGATTCAGGTCGGCCTGTCGGCGCTGACCAATTTCGTCTTCACCTGCAATATGGAATAGGCCGGCGCGGAGCGCTTGAGCCGTCCAAACGAAAAGCCCCGGTTTTCCGGGGCTTTTTAAGTTTGGGGGGAGGAAAGGCGTTCGATCAGAGGACCACCACCGTCGTGCCGACCTTCACGCGGCTGAAGAGGTCCGTGACGTCGTCATTCGTCATGCGGATGCAGCCCGAAGAGACCGCCTGACCAATCGTCCAGGGCTCGTTGGAGCCGTGGATGCGGAACATGGTGTCCTTGCCGCCAGAGTAGAGATACATGGCGCGGGCGCCGAGCGGGTTCTCCTCGCCGCCAGCCATGTGGCGCGGCAGGTCGGGACGGCGCTTCAGCATTTCCTTCGGCGGCGTCCAGGCCGGCCAGGCTTCCTTGCGGCCGATATGGACGCGGCCCTTCCAGGTGAAGCCCTCGCGGCCGACGCCGATGCCGTAGCGCATCGCCTGACCATTCGCGAGCGAGAGATACAGATAGCGGCCTTCCGTATCGACGGTGATCGTGCCCGGCCGCTCATTGGTCGGATCGGAAACGATTTCGCGCGTCACGTTCGAGGATTCGCGCTGGAGGCGCGTGTCGTCCTGCTGCTGCTCATATGAGGCCGGTTGCTGGCCGCCGTCGTAAGAGGCGCTGTAATCCTGCGAATCGGCGGGCTCTTCGAAGAGGGCCATGAAACCGCTGTTCTCCGCCGAAGCGCTCGTCGAAAGGGCGCTCATCAGCGCGAGAGCGGCGACCGGAAGAAGGCGGTTTTTGAAATGAGACATTTTTGCGGCTCCAGAAGTCCTCTGGAATCGAGAATGCAGAAGCCAAGCAATTGGTTCCGTGCGCCGCCGCACGATAGTCAACGGCGCGCAAAAGGAATCGCCGCAGAATCGGCGTCGTTCTTAAACGCCTTTCAACGATATCAGTGCGCTACGGGCTTCCAGGAGTAATCGTCGGCGCGATTGGGGCGCGGGGATTGATCGCCCCCTTCCACGAAGACATGGCGCGCAAGGGCCTGCGCATCGGCGGCGGGCGCCGAGGCGGGAGCGCGTCTCGCGAGTTCGGAGCCAGCGGCGGGAGCCGGCGCGCCGGTGAGATTTTGCACGGGACCGATCGCGGGGCGTTCCGGCAGGGCGGGCGCCTGGGTCGTCGATGGTTTCACCGGCGAGCGGAAGACGACCGGCGCGCCGGGCGCCGAAACAGGCGCGGTCGCTTGCGTCGGCGGCTGTCCCGAGGCGGGCGGCGCTGCGGCCGACGGCGCTTGCTCATGAGGTGGAGCGGGGTGATGGCCCTCATAGAGCTTCTTGATCTCGTTCGCGACGAAATGGGCGACGCTCAGCGCGCCCGCATCGGTCAGATGTACGCCATCGGCGGTGCGAAGCTTCACGATCTGGCCGTTCACGTCGGGCCCGAAGGCGCTGAACTGACCCTTCTCGTCCGCGAGATCTTCCCAGAGGTCGACATAGATGTCGCCGGCCTTTTCGACGCGCTCGCGGAAAATATCGTTGAGCTTGGCCATGTCGGCCGAGTAGCTCTCATTCTTCATGATCGGGAGGCCGACCCAGACGACGGGGATTTTCTTTTCGTGGAAGGCCGCGAGCACGGCGTCGACGCGCGCCGCATAGAGTTCGCGCCAGCGCGGCGATAAGGGATCTTCGCTCTGCGCGCCTACGCGCAAGGGCTGCCGGTCGTTGGAGCCAATCATCATCACGGCGACGTCGATCTTTTGCGGACCGTCGGCGATCTCCTTTGCGGATTTCGGCCAGTCGAAGAAGTCGTCGCGCACGAGGCCGGAGCTTTCCTTGCCCTTGCGAAGGACGCCGATCTCCGGCTTGTCGGCGAAGGTTTCCTCGAGGCCGCCGGCAAGCTGAATGCCGAGCGTATCGCCCATTACGGCCACGAAATAATTGGCCGCCGCCTCGGGCGCCTGCGCCTCCGCTGTTCCAGGACCGCCGGTTTCGCTGCGCTTTACCGCGCGCTTGGTTCCGGAGCGGCTCGCTTCTCCGCCCCGCCAATAGGTAGGCGGTCGGTTCTCCTGATGAGGCATCATGCGGCGCACGCGCGGTTGGCTCTCGGGCCGCGCGGCAGGGGCATGTTTTGGGCTTCCGAAAAGGCCGCCGAAGAAATCGGAGAAGGGATCCTGCGCGAAGGATTCGGGCGCGGAAGCAAGGAGGGCGGCGAGCGCGAGCAGGACGGCTCCGAGCGCGCGGCGCAGCGAAAAAGCATTGGCTTTGCAGTCATTCGCCATGGAAGGAGTATGGCGCCGCGCGGCGCCTCGCGCAAATCGCGGCTTGACGCAGACGCGCCTTTCGCCCCCAATCCGCGGCGAGTCGGACAAGGGAAGAATATGATGCGCAAAAGGGCCGTCGCTCGCCTCATTCTGGGCTTCGCCGCCGTGATGGCGGCTTGTTCGCCGGCCCTTTGCCGCGACGGCGGGCGGCGTGAATACGATCCGCCGGCCGAATTTCGCTATCCGCCCTTCACCGGCGCCGTGCCGCTCTGCTCCGACCCCTGGGTGTTTCGGGAAATTTCGGACAAATTCGCTTCACGGGAGCAGGAATATTGGAACTCCGGCCTCGTCATCGCCGCTTTCGACGGTGTCGCGGAGACCGGCTATCGCACCAACGGCTTGAGCTACATACCGCGCCGCTATTGCCTGGGCGACGCGATGTTCAGCGACGGAAAGCGCCGCCGAATTGTTTACAATATCGGCGAGGCGCTCGGCTTCATCGGCCTCGGATGGGGCGTGACTTGGTGCGTGGAGGGGCTTGACCGCAACCATGCCTTCAGTCCGAATTGCCGCGCGGCCGGGCCTTGAGCGTGGCCGTTTGAGCCAAGAGGACTTCGATGTTCGCCATTCAATTCAGCGCCGCGCTTCGTGTGGCCGCGATTTGCGTTGCTTTTTCCTGTTTGTCGGCCGCGCAGGCCAAGGACGACGATTGCATTCTCGACCATTGCGCCGACAAGCTGCCGCCCAAGGCGCAGCCGGCGCCTGCGCAGCAGGTTGCGCCCGAGACCAGGGCCACGCCCGAGACGAAGACCGAGGCGCGTGACGGCGGCGGCTTCCGCTCTGGCGCGCCCTCCAGCGATTTCGATTTCTACGTGCTCGCCCTGAGTTGGTCGCCCGGCTTTTGCGACAGCGTCGGCGGGGCGCGCGACCAGTGCGAGCCGGGCAGGGGCCTCGGCTTCGTCGTTCATGGCCTCTGGCCGCAATATGAGCATGGCTTCCCGAGCGATTGCGACGGTCCGCGCAGCCCCTCGCGCATCGCGCTCGAGCGCGCCAACGGGGTTTTCCCGGATGAGCGTCTCGCGCGTTACGAATGGCGCAAGCACGGCACCTGCAGCGGCAAAAGCCCGAGCGATTATTTCGCCGACGTCTCCCGCGCCCGCGAGGCGGTCGCGATCCCGGCGCCTTTCGTGCGGGCGACGCGCGACCAGACCTTCACGCCCATCGACATCGAACGCGCCTTCTACGACGCCAATCCGCGCCTGCGCCCCGGCATGATGACGGTGGCCTGCCGGCGCAACATGCTGGAAGAAGTGCGCATCTGCATGTCGAAGGATCTGCGCGAATTCCGCGCCTGTCCGGAGGTCGTGCAGCATGGGTGCCGCCAGCGCGAGATTTCCGTGCCCGCGCCGCTGTGAGAATGCGACGCCGCGTGCGATAGGACGCCATGAACTATCGCCACGGCTTCCACGCCGGCAACTTCGCCGACGTCTTCAAGCACGCGCTTCTCGCCCGCCTTCTCGTTTATCTGACGCGCAAGGAGACCCCCTTCCGCGTCATCGACACGCATGCGGGCGAGGGCGCCTATGACCTCGCCGCGGACGAAGCCGAACGCACGGGAGAGTGGGAAGGCGGCATTGGGCGCCTCGCCGATCTCACGGGCGCCGATGACGAGACGCGCGCGCTCCTTGCGCCTTATCTCGACTGTGTCGGCGCGTTAGACGCGGACGGGCGGCCCAGACTCTACCCAGGCTCGCCGCTCATTGCGGCGCGTCTCATGCGCGAGCAGGACCGCGCCATCTTCTGCGAGCTTCGCCCCGACGCCTATGAGGAGCTGCGCTATCGTTTCGGCCGCGACGCGCGGGTGAAGTCGATCCATATCGACGGCTATACCGGCCTCGGCGCCTATGTGCCGCCGAAAGAGCGGCGCGGCCTGGTGCTGATCGATCCGCCCTTCGAGCGCACGGACGAATTCGACGCGATGTTCGCCGCCTTTCTCGCCGCTTACCGGAAATGGCCCATCGGCGTTTACGCCTTATGGCACCCGTCAAAGGACGCGGCCGCCGAGCGCAAATTCCTCGACCGCTTCAAGGCCGAGGGCGTGAAACGCGCGCTGCGTCTGTCGCTCGCCGTCGCGAGCGGCGGCGAGGGCCTGAGGCGCACGGGCCTCGTCGTGGTCAACCCACCCTTCGTCTTCGAGGAAGAGGCGCGAAGGATCGTGGCGTTTCTTGCGGCGCGACTTGCGCAGGGCGAAGGGGCGGGGTTCGTGGTCGAACAACTGACGGGAGAGTGACCGCAAAAATTTTAAAGTCTGGCGAGCCCTCAGTCGCGCCTGTCGCTGCTCGGCACGAGTCCCGGCGACAAGCGTCGCCATCGCGAAAGACTTGACGGCAGAAGGACTTGGAAAGCGTCGTCGCGCAAGGGCGCGTCTCGGGCTGCATTCTGACCGCCTGGCTCGGGCCGCGCGAAGAAGATGTGCGCTGGCGCGCAGTTCTGCGGTTTTCTTTTCACTACGCTGGGAAATGCTGATAATGCAGCGAGGAGCGGCGACCATGGCTTAACCGCAGGCCGACATTCGGCTGCGCGGCGAAGTCGTTTCTCTATAACAGACGGCGACTAGGGAAATTGATTCGGAGGCGGCGGTCATGGGTTTCATTAATTATTTTTCTCAGCTCCATCGCTGCGGTCGCCTTCTGGCCCCAGTTCTCGTCGTCTGCGCATGGTCGACCGCCGCCGAAGCCGGTTTCTTCGAGGATTTGTTCGGGGACGGCGGCGAAACCAAAGCCGCGCCCGCCGCGCCCGCGCCGCAGGTTCGGCGCCGCCAGCCGACGGGGGGCGTCTCCTTTTCGATCCGCGCGAATATTTCCGCGAAGGACCGCCGGTCCATCGTCCGCAAATCTGACGACGCCAGCGACGGCGGATCGAAGCCGCAGAAAACTGTCTTTTGCGCCCAGGGCCTGTCGGCGCGCGCCAATCCCGACAGCGACGAGGTGCGCCTGCATGACGGCACGCTGCGGGCCGGAGACAGCCTCGTGACGGCGGACGGCATCCTCGTCTTCAAGGGCCGCGCCGCCTGTCCGCACACTGCGTCGGATTTCGTCGGCCTCGCGCAGTCCAAGCTGCCGGTCGCGCGGCGCAATGCGCTCGAGCAACTGGAGCATACGATGCAGACCGGGCGCAGCTCGCTGGTGCTCAGCGAGCAGGAGAAGGATGACGACGCGCAGCAGGTCGCGAGCGGAAACAATCGATAAGTCAGGCGTCGTCGCGCGTCTCCGTTGACTGGAACGGGGCGCGAAACCCGCTCTTGATGTCGGGCCTTGGGGGCAATATGCGTCCATCGAGCCGCCGCCGCGAGCGGCCGTGCGACAGAAAGACAGCCGCCAATGATGATTCTCCGCTATTCCGCCGCCTCTCCCTATGCCCGAAAGATCCGCATCGCGGCGGAGCTGCTTGGCCTTTCCGGCCGCATCGAGATCGTGGCCGCAAGCACGGCAGATCCCAGCGACACGCTGCGCCAGCAAAATCCGCTCGGCAAGATTCCGACGCTCATTCTGGAGGACGGTTCGGCGCTCTATGACAGCCGCGTCATCGCCGACTATCTCGACCATCTCGGCGGCGGAAAGCTGATCCCCGCCGCGCCGCGCCGCTTCGATGTCCTGCGCCTTCAGGCGCTGGGAGACGGCATCAACGACGCCGCTCTGCTCATTCGCTACGAGACGGCGATGCGGCGCCCGGAGTTGCGCGACCAGGACGCCATCGACCTGCAGCAGGGCAAGATCGACCGCGCGCTCGCCGTTGTGGAGTCCGCGCCGCCTTCGGGTCCGGTCGATCTCGGCCAGATCGCCGTCGCCTGCGCGCTCGGCTATCTCGACCTGCGCTTCGAGGGCGCGTGGCGCGGGAAGCATCCGAAGCTCGTCGCGTGGCTACGGGATTTCGAGGCGCAGGTCCCGGCCTTCGAAGCGACGAAGGCGTAAAAACGGGCCCGGCGCTCCGCAAGCAAAGCGCCGGGCATGTATTCGAGCCTCATCCCTTTTTGGAGATCTCGGCCGGCGGCGCCCAGACGACGGCGTTCGCGGCGGCGGGGCCGGTCGCGCCCGGAATACGCAAGCGCTGGCCCGGATAGATCTTGTCGGGATGCTTCAGCATCGGCTTGTTGGCCTCGAAGATCTCTTCGTAACGCTTGCCGTCGCCATAGCTTTCCTCGGCGATCTTCCAAAGCGTGTCGCCCGCCTTGACGACATAGACGCCCGACGGCGCCTCGGGGTCGGCGTCCGGCGCGATGAGATTGTTCTCGACCTGAGCGACGCCCTTCGTATTGCCGACGAGCAGCACGATCTTTTCCATCTCAGCGCGGGAGTTCACGGCGCCGTTCAGCGTCACCTTGCCTCCGTCGACTTCAATGTCGACGCCCGACACGTCGAAGCCGTGGTCCTGCAATTCCTTGGTCAGCGCGTCGGCCGGCGCCGCCGCGTTGTCGGTCGCGCCCGCGGGCGCGGGGGCCGCTTTGCTCTTGCCCGTGAAGAAATCGAAAATGCCCATGAAATGCCTCCTGACCAAGACGCTTGCGCGCGCCGCCTTGTATATTAGGCGCGCCGCGCGCCTGTGACAGGGCCTTTCGTCATTCCGCTCAGAAATGAAAATTCATGCCCGCCTTGACCGCTGACATATTCACGCCGGAATCCAAGGCGTAAGGCGAGAAATCAAAATAGCGTCCCGAGCCCGTCGATGTGAACATGTATTCGCCCTTGGCCGAGACGCGCGGCGTGATCATGTATTCGACGCCCGCGCCCAGCGCCCAGCCCGGCTGGAAGCTCGCCTGAAAACCGTAGAACGGTCCCTGCGCATATTGCAGCGTGTTCTTGCTCGCCGCGAAGCCGCCCGTGACATAAAGGAGCGCGCGGTCCATCACCGCATAGCCGGCGCGGCCGCGGATCGTGAAAAGGTCGTCGACCTCTCCCTTGGCGGCGGCGTTCCAGAAGGGCGAGGTGGTGGCGCTGATGCCCGCGAAGGCGAAATCCGCCTCGGCGCCGATGAGGAGTTGCGGCGCGGCCATATAATTGAAGCCGCCGGTGAGGCCGATGAGCCCGCCCGTTGGATCGCCGATCAGCCGGCCAGCGTCATTCGTGAAGGAAGCAAAGCCAACGCCGCCGTGCACGCCGGCATAGAAGCCGCCCCAGGTGAGGGCGGGCGGCGGCGGCGCATACTCGATCGGCGGCGCGCTGGAGCGGCTCGGCAGGTCGGCGCCGAAAGCGGCGCTCGCCGCGAGGAGGAGGGGCGCGCAAAGGAGGGCGCGGCTGATTTTCATGTCCTTACTCCCATGGCCGCTCTACCCGCGGCATGTATCGACGCGGCTGTTTCTCCGCTTGTCGATGGGAAGAAATGAAATCGTTCAGCTTAATGATTTCTTGCCGGAGACCGCCGCAAAGCGTGGCGGAAAGCGGGCGGGGCAGTATTATTCTTGTCGGAACCTTGGCGCCCCTAGACGCAACCATTCTATACTTGCCGCAGGAGTTAAGCGCATTGGTAAAACTCGACTTGAATGCAGAGCATCTTGGCTAACGTTTCGTTGAAGCGCGGCGCCGCCCGAAGTTGACCCCGTATGCGCATCGTGAGAATCCCCCTGCCATGGAGCAAAGCGGCGATGACTGAAGCGAGCGACAGACATGGCGGGCCGGCGCTGGTGACCGGCGCCGCCCGGCGGATCGGCCTCGCCATAGCGGGGCGGCTGGCGCGCGAAGGGCGCCCCGTGGTGCTGCATTCTTCGCAGCGCTCGGCTGAAGAGGCGGAGCTCGCGGCGGACGCCATCCGCCAGCAGGGCGGCCGCGCCTGCGTCGCCGTCGCCGACCTCGCCAATGCGGATGAGACGGGGCGGCTCGTCGACTTCGCGTCGCGCGCCTTCGGGCCGCCGACGCTTCTCGTCAACAACGCTTCCGTCTTCGAGGTGGATCAGGCGTCGGATTTCACGCTGGAGCGCTATGAGCGCGCCATGGCGATCAATCTGCGCGCGCCGCTCATCCTCGCCCGCGACTTCGCCGCCGCGCTGCCGGAGTGCGGGCAGGGCGCCATCGTCAATATCATCGACCAGCGCGTCTGGCGCCTCACGCCGCGTTATTTCAGCTACACGCTCTCCAAGTCGGCGCTCTGGACCGCGACGCGCACCATGGCGCAGGCCTACGCCCCGCGCATCCGCGTCAACGCCGTGGGGCCGGGTCCGGTCTTCCCCAACGAGGCGCTGGGCGACCGCGATTTCGAGATCGAGACGCGCGGCGTCCCGCTCGGCCACGCGGCGGAAGTCTCGGGCGTCGTGGACGCGGTGATCTATCTGAGCAAGGCGAAGAGCGTCACCGGCCAGATGATCGCGGTGGACGCGGGGCAGCATCTCGCGTGGCGGACGCCGGATGTGGCGGAGTAGCGCTAGGAGATCGGGCCCAGGAACTCGAGGCAGTTCATGAGGAAAGTCTTATTGTCCGCGGCGTCTATCAGACCGGGCGCCGGGAACGGGCTGTCCGCATCTCCGCTTATGCCGGAGTTGCCGGCTATGATGACGGCTCCGTTGTTGTCGCCGTAAGGGACCAGCAGCGCGAAGGGCAGTCCATCAGGCGGCATATGGTTGATCGGGCTTCTGTTGAGGACGCCGTCGGCGCGATCCGGAAGAAGGGCGATTGGATAGGAAGTCACCCCGTTCATCGGGAATATGGCGCAGCTATTGTGCGCCTGCAGTTCGGAGACCCCCGCCAGAATCTTCGCGACGACCGGATCCTGTCCAAAGGACGTGATCGACAGCATTCCTTGCGACTGATCCTCGAAAGTCGCTGGCTGAACTTGCACGCCGAAAGCCGCCGCAAGCTGGCAGTCATTGATTGTCTGGATGTCGGTCTTGTTGCCGTCGAAGGGGCCGTGATCCGAGATCAGCAGGAGTCCGTGGCCTTGGTTCACAAAAGCCTGGATCGCCGTAAGCTCTTCCGGGGGAAACTGGAAGTTGGCGTTTTCGGGGAAAGGGTTGGGCAGCGGCGGCCAGATGGTGCCCGGCGGATAGGGCGTCCTTGGTTTCTCCGGCGCTTGCTGCCTGAGGCGCGTTAAAATGCACAGCACGTCGACGCCTTCCAGTTCTTGCGGCGTCAGGGGGGATCCGTCGCGATGTTGCGAGATTGTGTGCTTCCAGCCTCGGCTCTCGATGGCGCGGAAAAGCTCTTTGAGCCGCGTTCCCGTTTCCAAGTGAACTTCAACCTGAGATGACTTGGCGTCGAACAGAATATGCATGACGGCACTCGTGTTGCTTGAGCGAAACGTTTCTTGCGAATTTTATCTAAGTCTTCTTTTTTGCAGCGGATTTGATACGACGAGCGATGCCAACACGTCGTTGCGCGCATTGCAAGGTTCAAGGCGGCGCCTCCGCGCAACATGTGCGGGCGTGGCTAAGCCGCTCGATTGCCGTAAACCCTTCGCAAACCATAAGCCGCTAAAGCTTTAAGCAGTTACAGTCAGTTCTCCGGGGGCGACGTATCCGGTCCCGGGCGTCAAAAAGGCGCGTTTCGCGCCTAGGGAGCGTGTATGCGCGTACTTGGCATCGAAACCACCTGCGACGAGACGGCTGCTGCCGTCGTGTCGGACCGCCTCGGCATGGACGGGGGCGAAATTCTCTCCAATGAAGTCCTGAGCCAGATCGCCCAGCACGCGGCCTATGGCGGCGTCGTGCCGGAGATCGCCGCGCGCGCCCATATCGACGTGCTCGACCGGCTGATTGTCCGCGCGCTGGCCAACGCCAATGTCGAGCTCTCCGATATCGACGCCATCGCCGCGGCCGCAGGGCCGGGGCTCATCGGCGGCGTGCTGGTGGGGCTCACGGCGGCGAAGGGGTTGGCGCTCGCCTCCGGCAAGCCCTTCATCGCCGTCAATCACCTCGAAGCTCATGCGCTCACGGCGCGGCTCACAGACCATCTCGACTTTCCCTATCTCGCGCTGCTCGTCTCGGGCGGGCACACGCAGCTCGTCGCGGTGCGGGGCGTCGGCGATTATCGCCGCATCGGCTCGACGGTGGACGACGCCGCGGGCGAGGCTTTCGACAAGGTCGCGAAGATGCTCGGCCTGCCTTATCCGGGCGGCCCGCAAATCGAGAAGCTCGCGATGGAGGGCGATTCCCACCGCTTCGACCTTCCGCGTCCCATGGTCGGACGCGGCGGCGCGGATTTCTCGCTCTCCGGCCTCAAGACGGCCGTGCGGATGGAAATTCTCAAGCTGGGAACGCCGAGCGAGCAGGACGTTAAAGATCTCGCGGCCTCTTTCCAGGCCGCCATTGTGGACGTGATCGTCGATCGCGTGCGCGGCGGCATCAAGCTCTTCACGGAAGGCGAGGGACGCCCGAGCGGGCTCGTCATCGGCGGCGGCGTCGGCGCCAATGGTCCCATCCGCCGGGCGCTCACGCGCCTTTGCGCCGAGAGCGGTCTGCGCTTCGTCTCGCCGCCCGGCAATCTCTGCTCGGATAATGGCGCCATCATCGCCTGGGCAGGGCTGGAGCGCTTCAAGCGCGGCTTCACCGACGATCTGGGCTTCGCGCCGCGCCCGCGCTGGCCTCTCGACGCGGTGGCGAGCGGCGCGCATCACGGCAAGGCCTGAGGGTTGCGTCGCACTTTCTTCGTGGCGCTGGCGGCGATGCTGCTGGCGCCTGAGCCACAGGCCGCCGGGCTGCTCTCGCAGGAGCCGCTCTACACGGGCGTGCAAATCTTTTACGGACCGAGCGACGGCTTCGAGAGCGTGGACATCCAGCTCATCAGCGGCGCGCGCCATTCCATCGACATAGCGGCTTATGTGCTGACCGACCGCGCGCTTATCGCCGCGCTCGGCCGCGCCGCCATTCGCGGCGTGCGCGTGCGGGTTTATCTCGACGGCGAGGAGATGGGACGCAATGCGCCGATCCTCAGCGTCGCGGAAGCGCCCAACCTCGCCGTGCGCCTCAAGGCCCGCAACCGCGAGCTGATGCATCTGAAGAGCTATCAGGTTGACGGCCGCACTCTACGTACGGGGTCGGCGAATTTTTCGGTCTCTGGCGAAGTCTATCAGGACAACGATCTAATCGTTATAGAGAGCCCGCAGGCGGCGGCGCGCTTCCGTGAGACGTTCGAGCGTCTCTGGGCGCGCCCCGACAATCAGCGAATCGGGATGAGGTGATGCGCGACTCCATCGCAGTTCTCGGCGCCGGCGCCTGGGGCGTCGCGCTCGCCAATGTCGCTGCGCAGGGTCGCGAGCGCGTGGCGCTCTGGGCGCATGATCCCGCCCATGCGGCGGCGCTGGCGAAGGACCGCGAGAACAAGCGGCATCTTCCGGGGCTGCCGCTCGCCGCCGCCGTCGCGCCGACGAGCGACCTCTCTTGCATCAGCGGCGCGCGGATCGTGCTGGCGGTCGTGCCGGCGCAGGCGCTTCGCAGCGTCGCGCGCGCGGCTCGGGCGCATCTTGCCGACGGCGCGGCCTTCGTCATCTGCGCCAAGGGCATAGAACGCGATCGCCGTCATTTCATGAGCGAAGTCGTCGCGGAGGAACTCCCGCAGGCGCGCCCCGCGGTTCTGTCCGGTCCGAGTTTCGCGGCCGATGTCTGCAAGGGCCTGCCGACGGCGGTGACGCTCGCCGCCGAAGACGAGGCGCTGGCGCAACGGCTCTGCGAGGAAATCTCGACCAGGACGTTCCGCCTCTATCGCTCGACGGATGTTCGCGGCGTCGAGATTGGCGGCGCGGCCAAGAACGTCTTCGCCATCGCGGCAGGAATGGCCTCGGGCCGCAAGCTCGGCGCGAGCGCGCAGGCCGCGCTCATCGCCCGCAGCTTCGCAGAGCTGACGCGCCTCGGCCGCGCGCTGGGCGCGCGGAGCGAGACGCTGATGGGCCTTTCCGGCCTCGGCGACCTCGTGCTCACCTGCGGCTCCGCGCAATCGCGCAATTTCGCCTTCGGCCAGGCGCTGGGACAGGGAACGGCTGTGAAGGACGCCTCCGGCGGCAAGCTCACCGAGGGCGCCTTCACGGCGCGCGTGCTCATCGAGATGGCGCAGGCGGCGGGCGTGGAAATGCCCATTGCGGAGGCGGTGGACGCCATTCTGTCCGCGCGGCTCAGCGTCGACGCGGCGATCGACGCGCTTTTGATGCGGCCGTTGAAGGCGGAGGGGTGAGCGTGCGCAGAGCTTCCCGCGCACGCACGTCATCTACCAGCTTTTGATAAACTGCCAGAAAGTCCGCGTCTCCGTGCCGTCGCGCAGCCTCGCGATGGCTTTCTTACCCGAGATGCGCACTTCCTCGCCATGCGTTTTGAGATCGTCGATGTCGCGATCGAGCGCCTCGAATTTCTTGCGGATTTCTGGATTCTCCACGCGAGGCGGCGCGGGCGCCGGCGGCTTGTCGGAGACTTTCAGCAACGGCGCGGCGGACGGCGGCTTTTGCCGCAGCGCGAGCGCGCGCGGCTTCACCTTTGCGACGATGAAGCAGTGATGCATGGCGGCGAGACGCCAGGTCGGACTCGTCCAGTCGGCTTCTTTCGGCCCGTTGCCACGGTCGAGCGCGCGATGGCAATCGAGCTTTTCCTCAAAGCCATTGGTGTCGATGTCGTGGAAGTCGCGCACGAGGCCGTTTTCGTCGATCTCCAACGCGAACTGGAAATCCTGCAAAAGATCCGGATAGGCGATGTTCCAGTCCTCGACGACTTTGTCATATTTGTCGAGCTTCGCCGCCAAAGCCGCATCGTCGTCGCCATCCGCGCCATTCGCGATCCTGTATGAATGGAAGACGCGCGCCGACATGAGCTGCGAGGCGCGGTCGAAGCTCTTGGTTGCTTCCTCGAGACGGGCCTTTGCGAGGTCGAGGCGCGTCTGCTCGCGCCAGCTCTTGTAGGTGAAGCTCGTCGTGACGACGCCCGCGAGCAGGGTGGTGAAGACGAAGCTCCAGAAT
Source organism: Methylocystis parvus (assembly GCF_049675845.1). Taxonomy (GTDB): domain Bacteria; phylum Pseudomonadota; class Alphaproteobacteria; order Rhizobiales; family Beijerinckiaceae; genus Methylocystis; species Methylocystis parvus_A. The sequence goes on along the minus strand of NZ_CP187161.1, from coordinate 665,831 downwards.
TTCTCTTTCAAAAAGCCGCCGTCGGCCATGCGCGCCTCTGAAATTTTCACCGGGAAAACAAAAGCCAGCGTCGCGCCGAGCGCCTGAAAATGCAAGCGCCCTATCGGGCTATTCCGCGCCAGCGGGAAGGTTCGCCTTGCCGTCCAACGCGTCCCTGATCTTCCGCGCAAGCTGCGCGAGCGTGAAGGGCTTGGTGAGCAGATTGACGTCGGGGTCGAGCAGGCCGTTGCGCATGATCGCGTGCTGCGAATAACCGGTGATGAACAGCACATGCAGGGAATGGCGGCGGAAGACGGCCTCGCGCGCGAGCCGCGCGCCATCCATTCCCGGCATGAAGACGTCGGTGATCATCAGCGAGATATCCGAGCGGGCGCGAATGATCTGGATGGCCTCTTGCCCGCCCGAGGCCTCGAGAACGGTGTAGCCGAGCTCCCGCACGCCTTGCGAGGTCACGCGCAGGGCGTTTTCGTCATCCTCGACGATGAGAACGATTTCTTCGGGCCTCCCGCGCGGAAAATCCTCCAGCGTGATCGACGGGGGCGGCGGCTCAGCCTCTTCCTGCGCCTCCACATAGCGGGGGAGATACATTTTGATGCAGGTTCCGTGACCGACTTCCGAATAGATCTTGATGTGCCCGCCGGATTGTTTGACGAAGCCATGGGCCTGAGAAAGGCCGAGGCCCGTCCCCTTGCCAATCGGCTTGGTCGTGAAGAACGGATCGAAAGCCTTGGCGACGATGTCGGGCGGCATGCCCGCGCCCGTATCAGAGACCGAGAGCAAGACATATTGGCCGGCCTTCGCCTCGGGATTTTCCTCGGCATAGTATTCGTCGAAGTCGACATTCGCGGTCTCGATCGTCAGTTGCCCGCCGGTCGGCATGGCGTCTCGGGCGTTGACGGCGAGGTTGAGAATGGCGCTCTCCAGCTCGTTTGCGTCGACCTTGGTCAGCCAGAGATCCTTGTGAAGCGCGGTCGCGAGCTGGACCGGCGTGCCCAACGTGCGATGAAGGATCGACGACATGCCCGTGACGAGCTGGTTCGCGTCCACCGGCGTCGGGTTGAGCGGCTGGATGCGGGAGAAAGCCAGGAGCCGGTGCACGAGTTTCGCCGCGCGATCGGCGCCGTCGAGCGCCGAAGTGATCATCTGATCCGCGTCGCCCTCCTTTCTTTGCAGCTTTCGCCGCAGAATATTGAGGCTCGCGACGATGACGCCGAGCATATTGTTGAAGTCGTGCGCAATGCCGCCGGCGAGCTGGCCCAGCGCCTCGAGTTTCTGCGATTGGCGGAGCTGCGCCTCCAGTGCGCTACGCTTCGTCGACTCGGCGATCAACTCGTTATAGGCGTGCTTGAGGGCGTCGCCGGATTTGCGAAGCGCGGTGATCTGCTTCTGGGCGAGGAAGACCGCAAAGGCGCCGACCCCCGCAAGCAGCACGATCATGACGCCGATCGCGGTTTGCAGGGATTCGCTCGCCTGCAAGAGGCGCTCGTCGCGATGGCGATAGAGCTCCTCTTCCGACGAGATCATTTCATTGACCAGCGCGTCGATCTGATCCATCAGCGCCTTGCCGCGACCCGTGCGCACGATTTCGCTCGCCTCGTCGAAGCGTTCGGCCCTCATCAGATCCAGCTTGCGCTGGAGAAGGCGGACGCGCTCGTGCAACAGGGGACGTAGCCTGGTGAGCCTCTCGTTTTGTTCTGGATTGTCGGAGACCAGCGCGCCGATGTCGGTCAGCGCCCACTCGATCCGGGCGGCGAAGTCAGACTTCGGCGTGAAATATTTCGGGTCGTGGGTGATGACATAGCCGCGCTCCTCGCTCTCCGCGCGGCGAACCTCGCTGTTCAACTTGTGCAGCGCACTCTCGACCTGCAGCGTATGGCGTACGAGGGAGCCGCTGTTGCGGCGATGCTCCTCGGTGCGAATGGTAACGACGCCGGCCGAGGCGAGAATCGCAAAGGCGACGATCAGACTGACCGTCTCGAAGGAGAGATACTTTCTCGACGCGGCCATGCGCGGTCCACTAACAAACCGATCTGGCGATTTTATGCGATACGAGGCTGATTGCCAGCGTCGCAACGCGGCGGGCCATGCTTCTTTGCAAAGCCCGCCATTTTCTCGCCAATGGCTCCTAAGCCTTCGGAATCTCGCGAACCGCGCCGCGCGCCGCGCTCGTCGTCATGGCCGCATAGGCGCGCAACGCCGTCGAGACCTTGCGATGGCGTGGGCTTGCCGGTTGGAACCCCTTGGAGGCTTGAACCGCGCGGCGGGCGGAAAGTTCCGTCTCAGAAACGGCGAGGGTCATCTTTCTGTTGGGGATGTCGATCTCGATCAGGTCGCCGTCCTGCACCAGAGCGATGGTCCCGCCCTCGGCCGCCTCCGGCGAGACATGGCCGATGGAGAGGCCGGACGTGCCGCCCGAGAAGCGACCGTCGGTGATGAGCGCGCACGCCTTTCCGAGGCCCTTCGATTTCAGATAGCTCGTCGGATAGAGCATTTCCTGCATGCCGGGGCCGCCGCGCGGCCCCTCATAGCGGATGACGACCACGTCGCCCGCCTGCACGGCGCCGGTGAGGATGCCGGAGACCGCGGCGTCCTGGCTCTCGAAGACACGGGCGGGGCCCGAAAATTTCAGGATCGACTCGTCGACGCCCGCCGTCTTCACGATGCAGCCGTCTTCGGCCAGATTGCCGAACAGCACGGCGAGGCCGCCATCCTTGGAGAAGGCGTGGGCGGCGTCGCGGATCGCGCCCTTGGCGCGGTCGGCGTCGAGCGAGTCGTAGCGGCGGTTCTGGCTGAAGGCCTCCTGCGTCGGCACGCCGCCGGGCGCGGCCATGAAGAAGGTCTTGGCGGTGTCGCTGGTCGTCACGCCGATATCCCAGCGGGAGATGGCGTCGGCCAGCGTGACGCTGTGCACCGTCGGGCGGTCGCCATGCAGCAGACCGGCGCGGTGCAGTTCGCCGAGAATGGAGATGACGCCGCCGGCGCGATGCACATCCTCCATGTGCACGTCCGGCACGGAGGGCGCGACCTTGCAAAGGACCGGCACGCGGCGCGACATGCGGTCGATGTCGGCCATCGTGAAATTCACCTCGGCTTCATAGGCCGCCGCAAGGAGATGCAGCACGGTGTTGGTCGAGCCGCCCATGGCGATGTCGAGCGCGATGGCGTTCTCGAAGGCCTCGAAGGTCGCGATCGAGCGCGGCAGCACGCTCTCGTCATCCTGCTCGTAATAGCGGCGCGCAAGATCGACGATGAGATGGCCGGCCTCGATGAAGAGGCGCTTGCGGTCGGCATGCGTGGCAAGCGTCGTGCCGTTGCCCGGGAGCGAGAGGCCCAACGCCTCGGTGAGGCAGTTCATGCTGTTCGCGGTGAACATGCCCGAGCAGGAGCCGCAGGTCGGGCAGGCGGAACGCTCGATGGCCTTCACGTCGCTCTCGGCGACCTTGTCGTCGGCGCCGGCGATGATGGCGTCGACGAGGTCGAGCGCATGCTCCTTGCCCGCGAGCACGACCTTGCCGGCCTCCATCGGCCCGCCCGAGACGAAGACGGCCGGGATGTTGAGGCGCAGCGCAGCCATCAGCATGCCGGGGGTGATCTTGTCGCAATTGGAGATGCAGACCATCGCGTCGGCGCAATGGGCGTTGACCATATACTCCACGCTGTCCGCGATCACTTCGCGCGAGGGCAGGGAGTAGAGCATCCCGTCATGGCCCATCGCGATGCCGTCATCGACCGCGATGGTGTTGAACTCCTTCGCGACGCCGCCGGCCTTCTCGATCTCGCGGGCGACGAGCTGACCGAGATCCTTCAGATGGACATGGCCGGGCACGAACTGGGTGAAGCTGTTGACGACGGCGATGATCGGCTTGCCGAAATCCTCGTCCTTCATGCCCGTCGCGCGCCAGAGGCCGCGCGCGCCCGCCATGTTGCGGCCGTGGGTGGTGGTGCGGGAACGATAGGCAGGCATGGCACAGCTTTCTGCGAGCAAGGGAATTTGATGAGGCGATAGCCCAGCCGACGCGCGCCCGCAACCGGCCCGAGGCTCCGCAGCTTTATAACATAGCTTGGCAGAAGGCGCCGCTTTCGCAAGCCCCCGCCGCGCAACAGCGGTCGGCGTTCGGATTACCTACTGAAACAGCCGTTTGAGACGCTGGCCGAAGCCCCGGGCCTCGGTTGGCGGCAAATGAACCGCACAGCTTTCGAGCGTCAAATGAAGCGCCCCCGCCGGATTGGCGTCGCTCGGGCCGGCGTGGCGGACGCGGATCGTTCCGGCCTCGTTCGCCTCGAAAATCCCGCCGTCCGGGGTGAGCTGTCCCGCGCGCGCCCGCATCGCTTCGACGAATTCGCAGATGCGGACAAAAATCCAGTCGGGGGGCATCGGGGTTTCTTCGAAGATGACGGCGCAATTGAGGAAGTGCTCGGCGAAACAGGCGCGTGCGCCGATCACCTGCCGCCCGGCAATTGTCCAGGCGCCGGTAAAATAGCTCGGATGCAGGAAGAGTGGCATGGGCAGCGCTCTCGTCGCGGCGAGCGACAGAAACTGTTCCGGACGGAGGATCTGGTTGGACTGGCGCCAGTGTATCGCCGTCGGATACGACCGCCCGCAGACATATTGGGTCAGTAATTTGCAGACAGCGAGCTTCATATCGAAAAGGCCGTCCGCTTGCGGCGCCCGCTTGACGCCGAGCTTGGCCTGCGGTTCGCCGCCGGTTTCCACCGGCGCGTCATGGGTCACGGTGATGTGAATGTGGGACCGGTGGTCGGCGACCGCCGTCGCGGCGTCCTCGAAGGTCATCTGCGTATAGGGCGAGGCCAGGCTCTGCGTGAGGCTCTGCAGGCCGAGCGGCCGCGAATTCTTCGACACCAGAACGAACAGACCCGAGCCGACGAATGCGCCCGCGGCGCCCGTCGCGACAGGGCAGAAACGGAAAGGCTCGAGAACGCCCCTGAAGAGCGCGTTCAGATGGTCAAGAATTTCTGGGAACGGGATATTCGGACAGGGGCCCGCATAGAGCGTCGCCGACTCCAGGTCGATGGGGGCGAAGCTGAGCAGCATGGCGGGTCTCCGGCGAATTTGTCGGAGTCTGATCCCCAAGCTGCTAACACTTGTTGGACAAACGTGCTTAAGGGAAATCAACCGTCAGAATGCGCAAGCCCGAAAGGGCGGCAGGAACCGGGCCGTGTGCTTTCGGGCTTTGGGAAGAGCGACGCTGCGCTCGGAGCGTCACGCGGCCTGGCGGGCGGCGACGGAAGGCTTGAGTTCATTCAGGCAGGCGACGATGGCGTTGACAGAGGAGAAGCTCTGGCGGCGGAGCATGTTGACCGGGAACTCCACATCGAAGGCTTCCTCGATCGCGAGCATGGTGCGGATCGCGGCGAAGGGGGTCAGGCCGGCCGAGTAGAGGTCGGCGCCGTCGGAGAGATTTTCAATCGGGGTGTGCAGGCGGCCATTTTCTTGCAGAAGACGGCGAATGGTCTCGATCATGGCTTCAACTCCAAAGGCGCGCGTTACGAACCGGCGCGGGCCGAAAGCTTCGTTTGAATCGATGCTCAGATTTTGACTGGCAATCGTGAACATCGTGGAAAGAAATTGGGGCGCCCTCCCTGAACCGAAAATGAATTCGCGGAAAATTCGACCGGATTTCCCATATGGTTAGGTTAATGTGTGGTTAACTGTGGGCAAGCCCGCCTTGGCGGCCGCGCGTGCAGTGCTTTAGTGTGACCCCATGAGAACGATCGGCGCGTTTTTGATGTTGTTCGCCCTCCTGTGCGGCCTCCCGGCCGGCGCGCAGGAGGACGCGCCGACCCTCGGCGACGACGAAAACGGCGGGAATTTCCTCTTCATACCCGGCATCGGAAAAATTCCGCTGCCGCCCGGCGCGCGGGGCTACGGTCCCGGCAATCCGCAGGATCCCCAGGACAGCCTCGCCCCGAGGCGCCTCGGTCCCAAGGCGGCCAATCCGCGGCCGGAGCCGCCGAAATCTCCCGAGGAGCGGCAGGCCCAGGAGCTGGCCCGCCTGTTCGACCGCATGCGCGACGCGGACGACGAGCGCGAATCGCAGTCGGCCGGCGCCGCGATCCTTCATCGATGGTCGCGGTCGGGCTCGGACACGGTCGCCCTCCTCGCCGCGCGCGCCCTTGCGGCGGAGGTCGCGGGCGCGCCCTCTCTCGCCAGAGCTTTGCTGGATTACATCGTCGCCCTATCTCCCAACTGGCCGGAAGGTTTCGTGCGCCGCGCCCGGGTGATGGCCTCGGAGGGGGACGTCGCGAGCGCGCTCGCGGATCTCGAGACGGCCGCGCGGCTGGAGCCGAAACGCTTCGACGCGCTGGAAGCGCTCGGCGCCCTTTCGGAAAAGGCGGGAGACAAGAAGCGTGCGCTCGGCGCCTATCGCAAGGCGCTGGAGATCGAGCCGCGCAATGAGTCGGTGCACAAGAATGAGGAGCGCCTGCGCATCGAGGTCGAAGGGCGCGATATCTAGATTGAATTTCCGCGGGAGGAAAAGATTGTGACCGACGCGACGCATCTCACGCCGGAGGCGATGGCGCAGCTCTTCACCGCCGCGCGGACCCATAACGGGTGGCTGGAAAGGGAGGTTCCGGACGACCTGCTGGAGCTTGCGCTCGATTACGCCAAATGGGGCCCGACCAGCGCCAATTGCTCGCCGATGCGCATCCTGTTCGTGCGCTCGCCCGAGGCCAAGGCGCGGCTTTCGCCGGCCATGTCGGCCGGCAACCACGACAAGACCATGGCCGCGCCCGCCACGGCGATCATCGGCTACGATCTCGACTTCTACGAGCATCTGCCGATGCTTTATCCGGCCGCCGACGCGCGGTCCTGGTTCGCGGGCAATGACGCGCTGATCGAGGAGACGGCCTTTCGCAACGGGACGCTGCAAGCCGGGTATTTCATCCTCGCGCTGCGCGCCGTGGGCCTCGACGCCGGGCCGATGAGCGGCTTCGACAAGGCGAAGGTCGACGCCGAGTTTTTCGCGGGCACGAAAGTGAAGTCCAATTTCCTGATCAATATCGGCTATGGCGACCCGACGAAGCTCTACCCACGCGGGCCGCGCTTCGCCTTCGAGGACATCGCCAAGATCATTTGAGGTACAGATGACGCTTCGAATCATCCCCGAGCGCTACCTGTCGCATGTGCAGGGGCTGCTGCGCATCGCGACGACGCTGCTTTTTTTGCAGCACGGAACGGCGAAACTCTTCGGCTATCCGCATGTCGCCATGTTCGACCAGATGAAGCTGTTCTCGCTGCTGGGCGCCGGCGGGATTCTGGAACTCGTGGGCGGGGCGCTGCTTCTCGTCGGGCTCTTCACGCGGCCAGTCGCCTTCATCCTCTCCGGCGAGATGGCCGTGGCTTATTTCGGTTTCCACGCTCTCGAGGCCTTCTGGCCGATTCTCAACAAGGGCGAACTCGCGGCGCTCTATTGTTTCGTCTTCCTGTTCTTCTCGGTCGCGGGGCCGGGGAAGTTCGCGCTGGACAGGGAGTAGGGCCCTTTTTGCATTGCACGCGAAAGCCTGGCGCGGCGTTGTGCGCAAACGCAACCGTGGCCAAATCTATTGACAAGAGGGACGGGCGACCTATTCCCTTGCGGACATGACCGAGACGGCCGTCACGACCAAGCGCCGATCACACATGTGGGCGCTACCCAATCTCCTCACCTATGGCCGCTGCGTCGCAGTGCCGGTGGTGGCGGGGCTGCTGCTCGCGCCGAACAATGAAGACTGGACGCGCTGGACGGCGCTCGGCGTCTATACGGCTGCGGCCGTGACCGACTTTTTGGACGGTTATCTGGCGCGCGTCTGGCAGCAGCAATCGCCTATCGGCCGCATGCTCGACCCGATCGCGGACAAGCTGCTCGTCGCCGCGACGCTGTTGGTTGTCGTCGCCAACCAGACCCTCGTCGGCTGGACGATCTGGGCCGCCATCATCATCCTGTGTCGCGAGATCCTTGTCTCCGGCCTGCGCGAATATCTCGCGGAACTGAAAGTGCGCCTGCCAGTCTCCGCCATTGCGAAATGGAAGACCGCGTTCCAGCTCGTCGCTCTCGGCTTTTTCATCGTCGGGCCGGCGGGCGAGGCGGTGCTGCCGGGGTCGATCAAGATCGGCTCCGCCATGCTCTGGGTCGCCGCGGTTCTCACCCTCTATACGGGCTTCGACTACATGCAGGCGGCGGTCACGCATTTCGCGGAAGACGAGCGGTCATGAAAGCGGTCTATTTCGCCTGGGTCCGCGAGCGGATCGGGCTGTCCGAAGAAGAGATCGCGCCGCCTCGCGAGGTCGAGACCGTGCGACAGCTCGTCGAGTGGCTCGCCGCGCGCGGAGACGGCTATGCGGCGGCCTTCGCGAACCCGAAGACGATCCGCGCCGCGATCGACAAGGCCCATGTGGCGCCGGACGCGTCCATCGCCAGCGCCCGCGAAATCGCTTTCTTCCCGCCCATGACCGGCGGCTGATGTCGTCCATCGCCCCGACGGTCCGCGTTCAGGCGGAGGATTTCGACCCGGGTCGGGAAGAGGCCCTGCTGACCGCCGGGCGGCGCGACGTCGGCGCGGTCGTCGCCTTCACGGGACTCTGCCGCGACGAGGATGGAGCGCTCGCCGCGCTGGAGCTCGAGCATTATCCCGACATGGCCGAGGAGGAGATGGTCCGCGTTGCAAACGAGGCGCTGGCGCGCTGGCCGCTCCTTGGCCTCACAGTGATCCACCGTTACGGCCTCATCCGCCCCGGCGAGCGCATCGTGCTCGTGGTCGCCGCTGCGCGCCATCGCGGCGAGGCCTTCGGCGCCGCCGAATTTCTCATGGACTATCTCAAGACACGCGCGCCTTTCTGGAAGAAGGAGCACCGCGCCGACGGCGTGGACGGGGGTTGGGTCGAAGCCAAAGACGCCGATGACGCGGCGGCGGCGCGTTGGGCGGCGAAGTCCTGAAGCCGTGTTTCTCTATGGCTTAGCTTGCTACAAGGCCTGATCCGTATCAATTTCCGATTGTCCGAAAAACGGCAGGCTCCTATGCGCGAGGACGTGAAGGTTGCTCGTGAAGAGAACTTTGCTCGTCATCCTCACGACGCCGTAGGCGGCGGGAACTGGGGGATGTGGAAGAATTTTCTCCGCGCCCAGGAGCTCGGTCAAATCGGTTGGTGGCGGCTCGACACGCGCAACAACATCCTCACCTGGTCCGACGAGAATTATCGCATTTTCGGCAAGCCGCCCGGAGAGCCGCAAAATTATCAGACATTTCTCGACGTCGTTCACCCCGACGACCGCGAATATGTCCATCAAAGCTGGATCGCGGCGCTGCACGGCGCTTCCTACGATATCGAACACCGGCTGGTCGTCGGCGGGCGCGAAAAGTGGGTCCACGAAAAGGCGTCTCTCGAATTCGACTCCTCCGGCGATCTGCTCGGGGCCTTCGGCGTCACGCAGGACATCACCGATCGCAAGACGGTCGAGAAGGCGCTCGAGTGGAGCGTGCGTCGTAACGAATTGCTGTCGAAGACGGGCGCGAGGCTCCTGCAATCGGGGGACGTTCAGCACGTCGTGGAGGATCTTTGCGCCGAAGTGATGCAGTTCCTCGATTGCCAGGCGTTCTTCAACTTCCTGCTCGACGAGGAGACGGGCCGCCTCCGCCTCAACGCCTGCGCCGGCATTCCCGCAGCGGCGGCGCGCGAGATCGAATGGCTCGACTTCGGAGTAGCCATGTGCGGCTGCGTGGCGCGCGACCGCCGCCGCGCCATCGTAGAGCGGATTTCGACAACCGACGACATACGGACCGAACTTGTCGCTTCCTTCGGCATTGAAGCCTATTGCTGCCACCCGCTGATGTCGCAGGGGAGATTGCTCGGCACGCTCTCTTTCGGAACCAAGACGCGCGCGACCTTCAACGACGACGAGGTCGAGGTGATGCATGCGGTTTCGCAGCTGGTGTCGATGGCGATGCAACGGCTGGAGATGGAGTCGGCGCTGCGCGAAGCCGATCGGCGCAAGGACGAGTTTCTCGCCACCCTCGCACATGAGTTGCGAAATCCCCTGGCTCCGATCCGCACCGGGCTGATGGTGATGAGGCGCAACCCCGAAAATGCGCATCGCGTTCAGGAGATGATGGAGCGACAAGTCGACCATATCGTGCGGCTCGTCGACGATCTGCTGGAGGTTTCGCGCATCCGCAGCGGCAAGATCGAGCTGAAGGTCAAGCGGGTCGACCTTACGGACGTTCTCCGTCAGGCGGTCGAGACGAGCCAGCAATTTTTTGACGCGAGCCGCGTCGCCCTGGCCGTCACGGCCCCGGACGCGCCGCTCATCGTCCAGGGCGATCCGGTGCGCCTTACGCAGATCGTCGCCAACCTCCTCAACAACGCCGCCAAATACACCCCAGCCGGCGGCCGAGCGGAAATCGAAGCCCATCGCATCGGCGACGAAGCCGTGCTGACCGTCTCCGACAATGGCCTTGGCATCCCGATCGACATGCAGCCTCACGTCTTCGACCTTTTCGCCCAGGTCGATCAGACGCTCGGCCGCGCGCAGGGTGGGCTGGGCATCGGTCTCTCGCTGGTGCGAAATCTCGTCGAGCTCCATGGCGGCGCCGTCGAGGTCGAGAGCGAAGGGCCGGGGGAGGGTAGCCGCTTCACGCTGCGTCTGCCGCTGGCCGCAGAGGTTCCGGCCGCCTTCGACGCGGAAGCGCGGCCGGCGGCGGCGCGCCTGGCGAACCGCGTGCTGATCGTCGACGACAATAAGGACGCCGCCGAAAGCCTCGCCCTTCTTCTAAGGGCGCAAGGCGCCCAGACGCGCGTCGCCTATAGCGGCGACGCCGGGATCGAGGTCGCCCGAGATTTCATGCCGGAGCTGGTCTTCCTCGATCTCGGCATGAGGGAGATCAACGGCTACGAAACGGCGCGCCGCATCCGCGCCATGCCGGGTTGCCGTGAGACAACGCTCGTCGCGCTGACCGGGTGGGGCGGATGGCAGACGCGGGAGCGTGCGAAGGCGGCCGGTTTCGACCTCCACATGGTCAAGCCCGCCTCGGTCGAGGACATCGAGCGGGCGCTGGCGTTTCGCGTCGCCTAGACCATGTGCGCCGGGGCGATCAGCGAGACGAGCCAGGCATGGGCCGCACCCATGGCGACGGTCACAAAGAGCGCCACAAGCGTAAAGATGTCGAGATTGTCCTTGGGAACCCGCATCATCCGCGTTAGGCCCAGCGAGAACACATAAATCCCGTAGAAACCCAGCACGTCGAGAAAGCGCAGGCCGGGAATGAGCCCGAAAATCGCGGCCAGCCAGGCGGGGGTGTAGGAATAGGCGGCGAGCAGCAAAGCGCGGCGATCGTCGCTCCGGCCGTCGAAATGCGGCGCCGCCATCGAGATGACGAAGGCGATGGCGAAGAGGGCGGGCAGGCTCAAAGCATATTGCACGACCGCGCGGAACAGGCCGGCCGCGAATGTGGGGTGCAGCCCATGCGCGCCGAAAAGCCACGCGCCGAGAAAGCTCGCAAAGGGCGGGATGGCCGCGAGAACGACGATGTAGCTGCGATAGAGATCCACAACGGAAGTGTCTTCCGTTTCGATCCTATCCCATTCCTTCCGCGGCGTCAGGATCAGGCCTTTAACCCTCGAAAACAGATCGTTCATGGCGTTGTTCCCTACGGACCGGCCTCTGGCGTCGGCTTGGGGGCGTTCGCCTGGCGCGTGCTCTTTTGCAAACCCATAATTGGTCTCGCCAGGTTTTCCGAGTCACGCTTGCCGGTCGCTCGCGAGAGATGTGGCTGGTATGAGCATGTCTGCTATTATGCATACTGGAATGGGGCGGTTTCAATGGAATCTCCGCAGGTGATCGACTACGACGAAAAGCTGACGGCGCGCACCGCGCCGCCGCAGGGCGCCGCACGAAAGGTTCTCCTGAGAGTTCATCAGATCATTGGTCTGGTGGCAGGCGCAATTTTCGTTCTTGTCGGATTGAGCGGCGGCCTTTTGGCTTTCCGCGAAGACATCGACGAGCTGTTGAATGCGCCCCTCATGCGCGTCGAGACGCCTGCGCATCCTGCCTATCGGTCGCCAGAGGAGCTTCTCGCGGCGGCGGTCGCTGTTATCCCGCCCGACGCTAAACTGGAAAAGCTGACGATGCCGCGTCATCCCGGCGCGGCGGCGGCGGTCAGCTTTTTGGCGGAAACTGACGATCTCGACAGCTCTTTCTATGAAATTTTCATCGATCCCTATACCGCGAAAGTAAGAGGCCAGCGGCTGACTCTCCATGGCGACGACACATTTTCTCAGCCGCTGATCCGCATTCTGATGGCGTTCCACTGGACGTTGCTGCTTGGCGTCAACAATGCCTACATCGTCGGCGGCCTCGGCATTCTCATTCTCGTTTCCGTTTTTGTCGGGGCTTATCTCTGGTGGACGCGCGGCGGCGACCGGCGGCTCGGCCTAAAGGTCAAATGGGGGGCTAGTCGAGAGCGGGTCGTCTACGACCTGCACAGAAGCATCGGCGCGTATATGGCGGCCATTCTGGTGGTCATGCTCGCGACTGGGGCCGCCATGATCTTCAAGCCGGCGACGCGCGCCGCCGTCAGTCTGTTTTCAACCATTCGCGCCGAGCCGGATTATGGGAAATCGACGCCGACGCCCGGCAACTCGCCGATCGGCGTTGGGGAGGCCATCGCCGCCGCGGACAAAATCTTCCCCGATGGCAGGCTTCTCTGGGTTTCGCTGCCGAGCGCGCCAAGCGGCGTCTATGTCGTCGGCAAGCAGTCGGCGGACGAGCCCAGCCGATCGAGAACCTTCCGAAATGTCGGCGTCGACCAATATAGCGGCCGCGTGCTCGGCGTGCAGGATCGCAAGACTTTTACGGCGGGCGAGAGATTTCTGGAGTGGCTCTACCCGTTGCACAGCGGCGAGGCCTTCGGAGAATTTGGCCGGCCTTTCACTCTGCTGGTTGGACTGGTCCCACTGATGCTCTACGTCACGGGCTTCATGCGATGGCGCGACAAGCGCCGTGCGCGACGCCGCCTATCCTGAGGGAAGAAGCCGGACGCCTTTATTGTCCGGCGGCGATCGGCATTTCGATGATGTCTTCCTTGTTTTTCGCCTCGCCGAAAGCGAGTCTGAGGAGATATTTTCCCTTGTGCGCCACCGTTGAATCCAGCGTCAGCATGCCGCTGCCATGGGGTTTGGGCGGCAGGGAGGCAAGTTCCTTGAGCGTTCCGTCAGGCTGATACGCATGAAAGGACAGCGCGACGGCTTCGTTTCTCGCCTCCTTCTCCATCAGGGTAACGGCGAAAATGACCTTTCCAGTTCCCGGAACCCGGTCGCAATATTCGTCATATTTGCTCATGTCGTTGGTTTCGCCGCCCCAGCTTTCGTCGGAATCGCCAAGGAAATATGTCGTGACATGCGCCGAGTAGAAGTCGCTGACGCCGAGACATTCGGAGATCGTGCGGTCGCCGGCCTTGACCGCGGGCTTTAGCACATTCGCTTTCCAAAAATCGTCCATGGATTGCTTGAGTCCCGGTCCCCACAATCCGTAGGTGAACAACGCGCCGTTGACGCCGACGAGCGCAACGATGCCGAGGAACAGCATCAGATTCAGACGACGTGCCGGGTCCATTTCGCGCTTCTCTTCCCTTGGCAGGAGCGATTTGCCGCTCTCTTACTTGACTTCGAATTCCCAGGCGCCGCTGACGATATGCCCGTCTGCAGACAGCGCGCGGTAGCGGACTGTGTATTTGCCGGGCGTCAGAGCGTTCACGCCCACTGTGACATGCGCGGGATCGGAAGCGTCGATGGCTGCGTCGCGTTTGTCGATGCGCTCGCCCGTCGCACTGACGACGGCAAGCGCGACGAAGGCGTCGCGAATGCCGGCGTCGTACCATACTTCGACTTTCCCGATGTCGGCAGGGCCGACGCCGCTTTGAGGCGGTGACGTCCGGACGATGATCGCATGCGCAAAGGCGGGGCCGGAGACGGCGCCGGCGATCAGCAAGACGCCGACTCGGCGCATGATCCGACGGGCCATGCGCGCGATCGTGTCGATTGATCCAGGATGCGCGCTTCGGCGTGGGCCCTTCAATGCGGTCCGCGTCATTGCGTTGGGGTCTCCTCCTGTTGCGCGATCGCCGGATTATACGCAGTCGGGAGCGGGCAAAGCACTATTGGATATTCTGATCCGGGAGAGCCATCCCGGCCCCTGAAGACGCGACGTGACCCGACCTTGTCTCGCCGTTCCTCGTATGCATTATGAGTTAATTATGCATACGCCGCGTCGTCGCGCTGCGTCAAGGAGTCGGCGCAATGGCGCGTTTGAAGCTTTTCGCATTCGTTCTGGCGCTCGTGGTTTTCGGCGCCGAGACCGCTGCGCGCGCGCATACAGCCGATATTTCGAGCAGTCGGATCGTCCCCGAAGGCAATGGCCGCTATCGCGTGGAGGTCGGGTTTCTCGGAAGCGACGTCGAACGCATCTTCGCCGAGAACAAGGCGAGCCTCGGCGATGTCGATCTCACCGAGCCCGGGGTGATCGAGGGCATGATCGGCAAATTCATTCAGCAGCGCGTCGATCTGCAAAACGAAGAAGGGCAGACATGCCCCAGCACGGTCGGATCAGTTGGCGAAGACCCGACCAATCCCTACGACCAGAAAGCCGTGCTGCATATGGATTGCAGCGGCGTTGCAGGGCAGATCTACTACAATCCCTTCCGATTGCTGAACGCGCAAGGCGCTCGCGCGAAGCATCTCGTCAGCATTGGCGAGAAGGGCGACGAGTCGCAATTAACCGAGGCGCAGAAGGCGGGCCGGGAGCCCGCGCCGGGCCAGGTCATGATCTTCCCGGGCGATGCGCCGATCGATCTCTCGAAGCCCCTTTTGACGCCCTGGCAGCTTGCGCCCAAATTCTTCGCCGCCGGCATTGAACACATCGTCACCGGCTACGACCACATCTGCTTTCTGATCGCGGTCGTATTGTGGGCGTCTCGCGCCTGGCCGGTGGTCAAGATCGTCACGGCGTTCACGGTCTCGCATTCGATCACTTTATCGCTGGCGGCGCTTCAAATCGTCGACCTTCCGAGCCGATGGACCGAAATCGCCATCGCGCTGTCGATCGTCTATGTCGCCCTGGAGAATTTCTTCACGCGCAAAGTGGACGGTCGCTGGCGGGACACTTTCTTTTTCGGCTTCGTGCATGGTTTTGGCTTCGCGAGCGGCCTGATTGAGATGGGCGTGCCGCAACGCGCCATCGTGCCGGCGTTGGCGAGTTTCAATGTCGGAGTCGAAGTCGGCCAAATCGGCGTCGTGCTGATTGTGGTTCCGCTGCTCGTGCTGATCGACAAGCAGTTCTTCAAGGGCGAGCGCAACCCGCGCCTCGTTTATATCTGCTCGGGCGCCGTCGCCTGCGCGGGCGTCTATTGGCTCTTCTTTCCCATGGCGTGACGGGGCGGGCGGGCTCTGCCTACGCTCTGGCGGCGCGCCTGCGGCCGAGTTGGAACGGCGTAGCCAGCGCTCGTCGCCTTGGGGGCCGGGCGGCAATAACGCGCTTGCGACCTGACACTTGGCCCTTGCCCGCGGCCTCCTTACATGCGAGGGAGTTCGCAGGCCAGTAGCGGCCCTGCTGTCGAAGCCCCCCGCTTACGTCTAACGCGATAGGCTGCATGAGAAAACTGGCAGAATTTTTCTGGCCCGTCGTCGGGCTCGCCGCCGTAATCGGCTCCTTTTACCTGCTCTATCACGAGTTCCAGGGCGAGTCGGTTGGCACCGAAGTCTGGGCCGCTCTGAAGGCCATTCCCGCGAGCGACTATTTCTTCGCGGCGCTCTCCACGCTGCTCGCCTACGCGGCGCTCGCCTGGTACGACCAGATCGCGCTGCTCCATCTCGGCGTACGGCACATATCGTGGATTTTCATCTCGATGTGCTCGTTCACGACCTATGCGCTCTCCCACAATATCGGCGCGAGCGTCTTTTCCGGCGCCATGGTCCGCTACCGGGCCTATTCGTCGAAGGGATTGACGGCCACGCAGGTCGCCGCGCTGGTTGTCCTCTGCTCCTACACTTTCGCTTTCGGCAATGTGCTGCTCGGCGGGCTTCTGCTGACCTACGATCCGACCATGATGCAGCGCCTCTCCGGCTTCCTCCCGGACGTGCTGACTCATCCGCACACGGCGCGCACCGTTGGTCTCCTGTGCCTCGGCTTCGTCGCGGTCTATATGGCCGGCTCCCTGATGCACATGAAGCCGTTCAAATTCGGCAAGTTCGAGATCCTCTATCCGCGCCCCGAGATCATGGTGCGGCAACTCTTCGCGGCGCCGGCGGAGCTGATCGGCGCGGCGGGCATCATTTATTTCGCGCTGCCGGAGCAGGGAAACCCGGGCTACATCGTCGTGCTCGGCGCCTTCCTTTTGTCCTTCTCGGCGGCGCTCGTCTCGCATGCGCCGGGCGGCCTCGGCGTGTTCGAGCTGCTCTTCATCAATCTGATGCCGGATGTGCCGCGGCTTCAGGTGCTGGCGGCGTTGCTGGTGTGGCGCCTTTTCTACCTCATCATCCCGCTGCTGGCGGCTCTCGTCGTCGTCGCTCTGTTCGAGCGCAGGAAGCTCGTGGAGAAATTGCGGGCAGGAGCGGCGGGGGGCGCGACCGAAGGGCCGCCCCCGGGCTGAGCGCCGGGTTTTCTCCGTCATCGCGAGCGGAGCGGCGCAATCAGACCAACTCTCCCCAATGACGGGGCGGGTCTTGCACAAAAGAAAAAGCCGGTCCCAAAATGGGACCGGCTTTTTCTTTTTAGGGGTCGTAGCTCGCGGATTACATCCGATATTGCTGAAGGCGCGTGGTGCGCAGTCCGGCGAGGCCGTGCTGGTCGATCGACATCTGCCAGCTTAGAAACTCGTCGACCGTCAGCGTGTAACGGCTGCAGGCTTCGTCGAGGGAGAGGAGACCGCCGCGGACGGCGGCGACGACTTCCGCCTTTCGGCGAATGACCCAGCGCTTCGTGCTCGGCGGCGGGAGATCCGCTATGGTGAGCGGGCTGCCGTCAGGGCCGATGACATATTTGACACGCGGACGATGCGTCTCGGTCATATCATTACTCGCATACTCTACGACCACACAGTAGCGACGTTATAGCGCGAGCGGTTTTAAGATTTGCCTAAACGCGCTTGGCCTTTGCGCAATCGAATTTAAACCGAATTTTATGAAATAACCGCCGCCGTCCAGCTCTTGCCTGATTTCCGCTGGATTGCGGACGATCCAGCAGACCTTGGCGTTTTCTTGCGAGATTGCGTAGGACAAAAGTATCGTTAACAGTTCGCAAAAGTGGAGATTGAGATTTACTTAAAATCGCGTTGTCAGCGATGTGAGCCATTCCGGCGAGGCGGCGACGAGCGCCGCTTCCAGCGATTTGTCGGCGCCGCTGACGATCGTCAGGCCGAGCGCGACGAAGAGCAGGCCCAGCCCCTGTTTCAGCCGCTTGCCGGCGGCGAGCAGCGTTCCGCGCCAGCGCGCGAAAGCCTGCCGGGAGAGGAAACCCAGAACGAGAAGCGGCGCGGCTGCGCCGAGGCCGAAGACGCCCATGGTCGCCGCGACGGCCGGCAGGTCTTCGCCCCGCGCCGCGAGCACGGAGGCGGCGCCGAGCGTCGGCCCGACGCAGGGGCTCCAGACGGCGCCGAGCAGCAGCCCAACCCCGAACTGCCCGAACAGGCCGCCGGAGGCGGCGGAGCCGCCAAAGGCCGCGTTCAAACGGTCGCTGAGCGGCCCGCCCGCCGCCGCGACGCCGGTCTGGAGGGCGGGAACGAGCAGCACGAGACCCAGCGCGATCATCAGCGTCGCCGCAACGGCCCGGAACGCGTCGCCGTCGAGCCCGATGGCGAAGCCGATGGTCGAGACGAACAATCCGATGATCACGAAGGAGAGGGCGACGCCGAGCGCGAGCAAAGCGGGCGCCCATTTATGCTCCGCCGCCGCCGCGCCGAGGACGAGCGGCAGAAGCGGCAGGACGCAGGGCGAGAGCGCCGAGAGCAACCCGGCGAGGAAAGCGAGCCCGAGCGTCCCGGCGCCCATGTCAGAGCGCCTTGTCGAGCAGGGCGGAAATCGCCTTCTCGTCCGTCTCGCCGACGGAACGGCCGACTTCCTTCGCGCCCTTGAAGACGATGATCGTGCTCTGATTGCGGGCCTTGAGCGCCTTCACGGCGTCCTTCTGCCCGTCGAAATCGACGCGGAAGGTCTCGGCGCCGGCGAATTTCGGGTCGGCTTCTAGCTTTTGAAGGATCGGCTCCTGCGCCCGGCAGGTCGGGCACCAGGGCGCGTAGACATGGACGATGATGGGCTTTCCGGAGCCCTGCGCGGCGGCGAAGGCGGCCTCGGAGAAGGGCTTCTCGGCGGCGAAAGCGGTGGAGGTCGCGGCGAGGAAAATGGCGGCGGCGAGAAGGCCACGGCGTGACAGCATGAAAGGCTCCTTTTTGCAAAGCGCTGTATACGCTAGATCGAATGCGAAGGCGGTTTCCGCAAGGTCGGCGAAAAGCTCATGCAACAATGTGTCGGAATTCTCCTCGCCGGCGGCCTCGCACGGCGGATGGGCGGCGGCGACAAGCCGCTCCTCGAGATCGGCGGGCGTCCGATCATCGCGCACGCCATCGAGCGTCTGGGGCCGCAATGCGCGGGCCTCGTCATCAACGCCAATGGCGACCCGGCGCGCTTTTCCGCCTTCGGCCTCCCGGTCGTCGCCGACAGCGTAGAGGGCTTCGCGGGTCCTCTCGCCGGGGTTCTGGCGGGGATGGATCACGTTTACGCGCAGCGTCCGGAGGTGACGGATATCGTCACAGCCCCCGCCGACACGCCTTTCCTGCCTACGGACCTCGTCAAACGGCTTTACGAGGCGCGGAATAGCGCCAGAGCGCGCATCGCCGTCGCGGAATCGGGAGACCGCGTGCATCACGCGGTCGCTCTCTGGCCGGTCTCAATTCGGGAAGAGTTGCGCCGGGCGCTCGTGGAAGAGGACATGCGCAAGGTCTCGGCCTTCATCGCGCGCTATCCCAATGTGAATGTGGCGTGGCCGGTCGCGCCCTATGATCCATTCTTTAATGTGAACCAGCCGGACGATGTGGCGGCCGCGAGCGCGCTGATCGGAAAAGGTCGGCCTTCCTGAAGCCGCTGTGTCCTGTGCGCGTGCGCACCGATCCTGGGCTTCTCTCCCTCTAGAAATGATCGGGCAGAGGATAGGAGACGGAGGGATGGCCATGAAACGGATGTCATCGATAGCGGCTTCGGTCGCTTTTTTGGCTATGGCTGGGCTCGCCGGTCCGGCGGACGCCAAAATCGAAACGAGCTTGAATCATTGCAAGGGCGAGAACGGCGTGATGCAGTTGTGCCCGGTCCATCGCCCGTCCTTCGCGCCGCCCAAGGGCTGGTCGACCGATAAGGAAAGCGCCGCCGCTCAGGGCGTCAGCATCTTTGTGCCGCCGGGCAAGACGTTCCGCAACGCGCCTGCTCTGATTTACGGCGAAGCGCGGCCCAATCCAGAGAAAATTCCGCTCGCCCAGTGGATCGCAAACAGCGACGGGCGGTGGCTGCAAAGCCTCAAGGGTTCGAAAATCGAGGAACTGCCGGCGGGGGACCTCGGCGCGGGGAAGCGCGAGGTGATCGTCCATCGCTACGTCAATCCGAGCAAGAACCAGCCGGTCGAAATCATCGGTTATTTCGCGGAGAACGACGCGGATGGGAACGCCTATGTCGTGCGGTTGACCCTGAGCGGTCTCAGCGCCAAGGCCGTCGAGGCGGCTCGCCCGCTGTTCGATGAGACGCTCAAAGCCTACTAGCCGGGCGACCCTCAGTTGCCTGCGCGCTTCAGCGTGTAAATCTGGTTATCGAGCGCGAAGACGAGCCTGTCCGGCGCGATGGCGTGGAACGCGATCTCCGTGCATCCGACCTCCAGCGTCGCCACGGTCGGCGTCGTCATGCCGATCTCACGCGCCAGCGCGGCCGCATTGCGCGGCTTACCGGCCTTGTCCGGTTCGGCCAGCATTCCTTCGAACAGCATGTCGGGACCATCCGATTCGCGAACGCCGTAATGCGGGCCCTTGCAGCCGATGGGCTGCGGGCCCGCGATCGACTTTGGCCCGAAAGACACTGTCTTGCCGACAAGCGCCTTTGCTTCCTTGGGATCGATATCCCCGGGCCCGGCCCACGGCGCGGGGGCCGCGCTGTCGATGCGCCAGCTTCCCGCGAAGCGCGCGTCCATCGCGGCGGCAGCTGTCGCGACGCCGAGGAAAAGAAGAGTCGCGCAAAAGCTTCGCAAGAACACGCGCTCACCTCCTTGAAGAGCTTGTCTGGCGCAGCCTAGACCAGCCCCGGGTCGATCCCAACCTGCTTTTCGAGCCATTTCGGCGTCGGCAGATTGAGCCCGCGCAGGAACTCGACATTGAAAAGCTTCGAGGCATAGCGCGCGCCGCCGTCGCACAGGATCGTCACGATGGTGTGGCCCGGTCCCAGCTCACGCGCCATGCGGATCGCACCCGCGACATTGATGCCCGAAGAACCGCCGAGCAGCAGCCCCTCGTTTTCGGCAAGGTCGAAGACGATATCGAGCGCCTCGCTGTCCGGGATCTGATACGCGACGTCCACAGGCGCGCCTTCGAGATTGGCGGTGATGCGGCCCTGGCCGATGCCTTCCGTAATCGAGGAGCCCTCGGCCTTCAGCACGCCGCTCGTATAATAAGAGTAGAGCGCGGCGCCGAAGGGGTCGGCGAGGCCGATCTTGATCCCCGGGTTCTTCGCCTTCAGCGCCATGCCGACGCCGGCCAGCGTGCCGCCCGTGCCGCAGGCGCAGATGAAGCCGTCGACCTTGCCGCCGAGCGCCTCGTAAATCTCCGGCCCCGTCGTGGCGATATGAGCCTCGCGATTGGCGACATTGTCGAACTGATTGGCCCAGACGGCGCCGGCGGGATCTTCCTTGGCGAGGCGCTCGGCGAGCCGGCCCGAAACCTTTACGTAGTTGTTCGGATTGGCGTAGGGGACCGCCGGCACCTCGACGAGCTGCGCGCCCTGCAGGCGCAGCATGTCCTTCTTTTCCTGGCTCTGCGTCTCCGGGATCACGATGACCGTGCGGAAGCCCATCGCGTTGGCGACGAGCGCGAGGCCGATGCCGGTATTGCCCGCCGTGCCCTCGACGATCACGCCGCCGGGCTTGAGCGTCCCCTTGGCGATGGCGTCCTGCACAATGAAGAGGGCGGCGCGGTCCTTCACCGAGCCGCCGGGATTCATGAACTCCGCCTTGCCGAGGATGCGGCACCCTGTGGCCTTCGAGGCGGCGCGCAATTCGATGAGCGGCGTGCGGCCGATGGCCTCGATGACGCTGGCGGCGATGGTCATGAAATCTGATTCCTGTGGCCGGGAGGCCTTTTCCTAACCGGAAGAGCTGTCCCGCTCAAACGCAAAACTGGCGCCGTGGGTCACGTTCCTTGAATCGGGGGGGCCAAGGCGCCAGCAAACATCACGCGATCACATTGTTGGCGTGTTGCAAGAACAGAGCGGGCGTATCAGTGTTCGTTCTTCCCGAACACGAATGGCTTCGCCTTTTCGAGTCGCCTGGTGACGTCGCCGTTTAGTGAGAAAATCTTCTTCTCGACCTGCAACTCCCGCTCCGGCTTCCCCTTGCTGAAATCGAGCTTGCCGTAGTCGATCCAGACGACGTTGGGGGCGTAAGTGCTCTCGAAATAGTAGCGGCCCCCGGTGAGGTCGATCACGCTTCGGAAGATCGTGCTGGAGACATTTGGTTTTTCGGGGTCGGCCTTGCCAAAGGGGACCGACACGTTTCGGATGACGCTGAAAATGAACGCCGCCCCTTCGTCGGCATTGGCGGGCTTGGGGAGATTATTGGCGTAATAGGCCGCGCGCACGAACCTGTCCGTCGGGGTGCGCTCGCCGGGCAGGGGCTTGTCTCCGCCGAAGCTGCGGTATTGCTTGAGGTTCTCGATCTGCTTGTCGTAGGTCGGCTCGTTGGTCATCACGGTAAATCGCTTGTCGTGATAAACGATCCGCTTGCCGCCGATATATTCGATCACCGCGGAGTCGCCGGATTTGTCAGAAAGCGACAGATGCACCAATGTCGGGAAGCCATTCGGCAGGATGAGTGAATCGATCTGGAACGCGAATGACTTCTGCGCCTCGACGGCTTCCGCCACTGTCGCGTAGTTGTCGAGGAAGTATTGGACCCACTGCGTGACGCCGATGCCTTCCAGCCTGGGATCGCGTTTGCCGTAGTCCGACTCGCCGGCCAGATAGAGGATTTGCGCGCTCAGGCCCTTCTCGTTAACGCCCTCATGGGTGGCCAGGTCGTAGCCGGTGATGACGAGGCTGCCATATTTAGAGGTCCATTTGTGCGGGTTCTCGGCCACCGCCCCGGTTCGCGCGATCCCGCGCGGATAGACCCGGAACGCGGAGTTGGCCTTTTCCGTCCAGTCCTGGGTCCGCCCCACGAATACCTGCCCATCGCCGGGAGCCCAGAGCACGCGCGAACATGGCAGGGCGGTCGAGGCTGAAAACAGCATGACGGCGAAGGCGGCCAACGTTCCGACGGCGTATCGCATGAGAACTCCAAGGGCGGGTCAGTGATCGTTCTATGGTTTTCCGGGTCGTTTACAAACCAGAGTTGCTTCCCTAGGCGCCGCTCCGCTCCAATGCGAAACTCGCCCCATGGCGCGCGCTTTCTCCCGGCTGGAGGATGCGCATGGACGGCTTTTCATAGAGATCGCCGTGGAAATCCACCGGGTCGCCGTACCCGCTCCAGGGCTCGATGCAGAGGTAAGGCGTCGGCGGCAGCGTCCAGAAGCCGATATGCGGGAAGTTTTCGAGCGTCACCCGAAGCCGCGCGCCCGCGCCATTGTTGAAGGCGATGCTCCGGCTCTTCATGTTTAGGAAGCAGAGCGCGTCATGGGCGAACATGGCTGGTTCGAGCGGCATCCTCGCGCCGGCGAGCGAAGTGCGCTTCGTCTCCTTCATGAAGAGACCGCCGGGACCGATGATCGGGACATCCGGGTTTTCATCCAGCTCGAAGACGATGGCGTGCTCGGCCGTCGAGCCCGCGAGCGGCCATCGGAAGGCTGGATGCAGGCCGCAGGCATAGGGCAGGGGCCGCGCGTCGGTGTTGGTGACGATCAGATTATTGTCGAGCGCCCCCTTGGTGAGCTTGAACTCCACCTCGAAGCGGAAGGCGAAGGGGTAGAGGGCGTGGGTCTCGGCGTCGTCGAACAGCACGAGGCGTAAATAATCCGCCCGCCGCTCGGCGATCTCGAAACATTTCTTCCAGGCGAAGCCGTGGAGGGCCAGCGGAAAGGTCTTGCCGTCGACCCGGACCTGCCCGTCGCGGGTCCAACCCACGATGGGGAAAAGGATCGGCGCGGTCTGGTCCCAGATTTTGGGGTCCTTGGCCCAGATCATGTCCACGCCGTCCGCCCGCCAGGCAGAAAGCTCGGCGCCGAAGGGGAGGATTTCGGCCGTATCGCCGTCAGCTTCGAGGAGAATCGCGTCGCTCATGGGGATGACCTTTGCACAGTTTTGCTGGTAGCGGCGCCTCTGCCGGGCTTGAGGCGCGACGGACGGGGCAATACACTCCCAACCCTCAGGGTATGCATCGGTTTCATTTATCGAGGAGGGGTTGCGGCGTGGCATCCGGTCTCGGCTCCATCGAGCTCAACCCCATCCTGCCGCTGTTCCTCAGCACCTTTACGACGATGCTCGCGGTCATCAATCCGCTCGAGGCGCTGCCAGTCTTCCTGTCCATCACTCACGACAAGGACGAGGCCGCGCGCAAGCGGATCGCGTTTCAGGCGTCGCTCTACTCCCTCCTGCTCATTCTGTTTTTCCTGTTTTTCGGCGCCTTCGTGCTGAAATTGTTCGGCGTCTCGCTGCAAATGGTGCGGATCGCCGGCGGCATTGTCCTGACGCGGATTGGCTTCGAACTCTTCGCGCCCGCGGGTCCGGGCCAAAGCTCCTTCCTCAGCGCCGGGCCAAACGACAATATCGCCTTCATGCCCCTCGCCATTCCGCTGATGGTAGGGCCGGGCGTGATCGCCACCGTGCTCGGGATGATGGCCACGATCGAGCGGGCGCCGAGCGAGATGGCGGCCTATGCGGCGATCTTGGCGGCGGCCGGCCTCGCCATCCTCGTCACCTATATTTGCCTCGCTTACGCCGGTCGGCTGATCGACCGCATCGGCCGCATGGGCATCGACGCCATCACCCGGATTGTCGGTTTCTTCGTCTCGGCCATGGGCGTGTCGCTCGTCTTCGACGGCGTTCTCGGCGCGCTCGCGACGCAGGGCGTCAAAGTCGTGCTTTAACCTCTTTCTTGACATCAAGTGCCGCAATGAACGCGATGACAGGCGGAGCGCGCCCCTTTCTGGGGGTCGAGCGCTCCATTCTCGGCCGGCCCTGGCGGGCGCGGCTCGACGCCGCCGGCGAAGCGACGGCCCTCGCCCTGACCCAGGCCCATGGGATCGACGACCTCCTGGCCCGCATCCTCGCGGGGCGGGGCGTCGGCGTGGCGGAGGCGACCCGCTACCTAGATCCGACGCTGCGCGACCTGATGCCCGACCCCTCGACCCTGACAGAGATGGATGCGGCGGTGGAGCGACTGGGGCGCGCCATCGAGACCGGCGAGCAGATCGCGATCTTCGGCGACTATGACGTCGACGGGGCCTGTTCCTCGGCTCTGCTCATCGACTATTGGCGCGCCGCCGGGGCGCCGGAGCCCTTCCTCCATATTCCCGACCGCATCTTCGAGGGCTACGGGCCGAACAGCGACGCCATCCGCGCGCTGGCCGGGCGGGGGGCGACGCTGCTCGTCACCGTGGACTGCGGCACGGTCAGCCACGAGCCCTTCAAAGTCGCCCGCGAGCTTGGCCTGGACGTCATCGTTCTGGATCACCATCAGGCCCCCGAAGACCTGCCGCCCGCCATAATCGTGAACCCCAACCGGCAGGACGATCTCTCCGGGCAGGGCGCGCTCTGCGCCGCCGGGGTCGTCTTTCTGGCGCTGGCCGGCCTCACCCGCCGCCTGCGGGCGCGCGGCTGGTTCGGGGACGCCCGCCCGGCGCCGGATCTTCTCGCGGCGCTCGACCTCGTCGCTTTGGCGACCGTGGCGGACGTCGCGCCGCTCACCGGGCTGAACCGGGCCTTCGTCGTGAAGGGCCTTCAGGTCATGCGCAACCGCGCGCGGACTGGTCTCGCAGCGTTGATGGACGCCGCCCGAATGGATGGGGTGCCGCGCGTCTATCATCTTGGCTTCGCCCTGGGCCCACGCATCAACGCCGGCGGCCGCATCGGCGACGCGGGGCTCGGCGCACGCCTTCTGACCCTCTCGGACTCCATCGAGGCGAACAGCATCGCCCGTGAACTGGACCGTCTCAACGCCGAGCGGCAGGGGATCGAGAAGGTCGCTCTGGAGGAAGCCATTGCTCAGGCCGAGACGCAGTTTCTTAAGTCGAACCGGCTAAGCTGTCTCGTGGTGGAGGGGCCGGATTGGCATCCGGGCGTTGTCGGCCTGATCGCCGCACGGCTCAAAGAGCGGTTTAGCCTCCCATCATTCGCCTTTGCTTTTAATAGAGAAACTGGATCAGGTTCAGGTAGAAGTTTAAGTGGCGTCGATATCGGCAAGGTCGTGCGCCGCGCCGTCGATCTTGGCCTGGCGATCAAGGGCGGCGGCCACGCAATGGCGGCCGGCGTCACCCTGGAGCGCGGCAGGGTCGAGGAGTTCCGCGCCTTCCTGAACGACGCGCTCGCCGAAGCGGTCGAGGCCGCCAGGGACGCCGACGCGCTCGTTATCGACGCTGCGCTGGCCGGAAGAGGCGTCCATCTCGACGTGCTACGGCGGGTGGAGAAGGCAGGTCCGTACGGGCAGGGAAATCCCGAGCCGCTTTTCGCCCTTCCGGAGCAACGTGTGGCCGACGCGATGGTCGTTGGCGAGAACCATGTCCGCGCGCGGCTGCGTTCCGGCGACGGCGCCTCGGTCGAGGCCATCGCCTTCCGGGTCGTCGGCTCGCCGGTTGGGGACGCGCTGCTGAAGGGGCGCGGAGAGCTTTTCCACGTCGCCGCCCGACTCTCGGCCAACCAGTTCCGGGGCGTCGAGAAGGTGGAGACGCGGATCGTGGATCTCGCGCGCGTCCAATAAAGGAAGGCCCGGGATGTGTGGCCGCTCGGCCACAGCCTGTCCCAAAACAGACAGGCGGGGGCCTGGCGGCCCGGATTGCCCCATTTCCGCCCAGTTTCAGCCCGCATCTGGCCTTGGCCTGACCGTGTCGTTAACGACAAGTTCAGAAATCGGGGAGAAACTCCCGGCCATCGCAACGCGCGCCGAATCAAGGATGTGCGTGAATCCAGAGCGCCATGAGGGCGTGATGGAGGCGAGCGGACCGGGAGCGGCGGTTCAACCGCCAGCGTCGACAAGGACCGTTCACATGCGATCTGCCGTGTCCCGGGAGCCCAAGCGCTTGCTGATGAAATTCGATCCGACTGCCGCCACGCTCCGCCGATCGGTCCTTCTTCTTTCTCTCGCTTCCCTCGCAGGCTGTTCCTCGACCGCCCATTCTCCCCGCTATTCGAGCCTCGGCTATTCCAGCTACGGTTCTGTGGTCGACCCCAAATATGGCGTCCGCGCCAGCCCCCGCGTCATCGCCGACGGCGAGGAAGTTCCGAAGGGCGGCGGCAATTATATGGTCGGCAAGCCCTACAAGATCGCCGGGCAGACCTATTACCCCAGTGAGAAGCCCTTCGCCGCGACCGGCACCGCTTCCTGGTATGGCTCGGATTTTCACGGCCGCCGCACCGCCAATGGCGAGATCTTCGACCGCGAGTCGATCTCTGCCGCCCATCCGACGATGCCGCTTCCAAGCTATGCGCGCGTCACCAACCTCAAGAATCTGCGCTCCATCGTCGTGCGCGTGAACGACCGCGGCCCCTATCACGGCGGCCGCGTGATGGACGTTTCCCAACGAGTCGCTGAGGCGCTCGATTTCCGCTCGGCCGGAACCGCCAAGGTGAAGGTCGAGTGGATCGGCAAGGCCGATATGGCCGGCGACGACGATGCGAAGCTGCTCGCGACGCTGCGCGACGACGGCCAACCCGCGACGATCGAGGGCGCCGCGCCGGTCATGGTCGCCTCCCGTCAGGAGCCGGTTCGTACGGCGGCGCTCGTCGAGCGCGCGCCCGAGCCTGCCGCCCGTCCCGTCGTCAACGACGCCCCGGCAGTTCGTCCGACCGTCGGCGAAACGGCCGAAATGTTGGCCTATGCGCCCGACGCCCGCCCCGAGCCGCTGCCGGAAACAACTTCCGTTTCGCGCGAGGAGGCCGCCGTCGATTCGGATCTCCCGACGCATGGCGTCCGCTCGGCCGCTCCGGCGGAAGACAAGGTGAAATCATTCCAGGCGGCTCCCTTGCCGCCGGTTCGTCCGGCGTCGCTCGGCGGACAGGACGAGGCGTCGGTCCCGACCCCGCCCATGCGGCACGCGCTCAACTGACGCCCAAGCTCGCGCCGTTACGTTGATTTTTAGCTTTGTGGGGGCCATTCTCCGCTCGGCGTCGCTCTTGTCGCGCGACGCATTCTCGCGGAGTATTGTCTTGCGCATACGCCACGTTCGCGCGGCCATCGCCGCCTTTCTAATTGCTCTTGCAGCGTTTTTCCCGTGCCGCGTGTGGGCGCAGCCTTTCCAGACCAGCGTGCCGCAAGCCATTCTGATCGACGCGGGCACCAATACCGTGCTGTTCGAAAAAGGGGCGGACGACTTCGTCGTGCCGGCGTCGACCGTCAAAGTCCTGACCGCCGAGATTATTTTTCGCGAGCTGGCAGAGGGCCGGCTCAAGCTCAGCGACGAAATGCCCGTCTCGGAATACGCCTGGCGCAATGGCGGCGCTCCCGCCGGCGGATCCGCCATGTTCCTCAAGGTCAACAGCCGCGCCAGCGTCGAGAACCTACTGCGCGGCCTCATCATCGATTCCGGCAACGACGCCGCGCTCGTGCTCGCGGAGGGCGTCGCGGGCAATGAGGAAGCTTTCGTCATGCGCATGAACAAGCGCGCGGCGGAACTCGGCCTCGTAAAGTCGCGTTTCGGCAACCCCTGGGGCAAGCCGAGCGACGACCAGAAAGTGACCGCCCGCGAAATGGCGAAGCTCGCGCTGCACGTCATCCGCACCTACCCGGATTACTACAAATATTTCGGGGAGAAGGAGTTCACCTGGAACAACATCCGCCAGCAGAACCGCAACCCGCTGCTGACCATGAGCATCGGCGCGGATGGCCTCAAGACAGGCAATATCGAGAAGGGCGATTTCGGTCTCGTGGGATCGGCGATCGAAGAGGGGCGCCGCTTGGTCGTGGCGGTCTATGGCGCCAAGACCGCGAAGGAGCGCGCGGAGGAGGCCCGCAAGCTCCTGCAATGGGGCTTCCGCAATTTCGAGGAGAAGGAGCTCTTCAAGGCCGGCGAGCCAGTCGGCCCTGCGCAGGTCTATGGCGGGACCAAGGGCTCGGTCGAGCTCGTGTCGAAGACCGACGTGAAAGTGCTCCTTCCACGCGGCGGCAATGAAAAGCTCACCGGCAAGATCGTCTATGAAGGCCCGGTGATGGCGCCGGTCGAAGGCGCGCAGAAGGTCGGAAAGCTTGAAATCAAGCGCGGTTCGACCGTGGTTCTGGAGCAGCCGCTCGAGGCGGCCGAGCCTGTCGAGGAAGGTTCTCTTTCGCGCCGCGCATTCGACGCGGTTTACGAGTATGCTGCGGCCAAGATCCACGAGAAGCTGTCGGCCAGGAAATGACGGGCGCCGAAAGAGGCCGTTTCATCACTTTTGAAGGCGGGGAGGGCGTCGGCAAGTCGACCCAGCTCAAACGCCTCGCCACGCATTTGCGCGCCTGCGGCGTCGAGGCGATCACGACGCGCGAGCCCGGCGGCACGCCCAAGGCTGAGACGCTGCGGGAAGTTTTGCTTTCGGGTAGGATCGCGCCGCTGGGGCCGTTGGCAGAGGCCGCCGTCTTCGCCGCGGCGCGGATCGACCATGTCGAGCAACTCATCGCGCCGGCTCTGGCGCGCGGGGCCTGGGTTCTGTGCGACCGCTTCGTTGATTCCACCCGCGCCTATCAGGGCGCGCGGGGCGGCGTGGGCGCGCAGGCGCTCGCTTTGCTGGAGAAGGCCGCGGTTGGCGACCTCAAGCCCGACCTCACCATCGTCATCGACCTGCCGCCGGAGGAGGGCCTCTCCCGCGCCGCCATGCGCCGCGAGGCGGCCGGCCAGCGCGCGGATCGTTTCGAGGCCGAGGATGACGGCTTTCACGAGGGCCTGCGCCGCGCCTTTCTCGACATCGCCGAGCAGGAGCCCGAGCGCTGCTGCGTCGTGAACGGGGCGCTGCCGCCCGACGAAGTCGCGCGCGCCATCCGCCAGCTCGTCGACGCGCGTTTCCTCGATCCGCAATCCGTCGCCGACGCCGCCCAATGAGCAAGGAGGCCGGCGGCCCGCCAGAGAGCGATCGTTTCGACGACGCGCCGCATCCGCGCGAGACGCTGGCTCTGTTCGGCCATGCCAGCGCCGAGCACGAGCTGCTCGACGCCTATCAGCGCAACCGGCTCGCGCAGGCCTGGATCATCGGCGGGCCGGAAGGCGTCGGCAAGGCGACGCTCGCCTGGCGCTTCGCGCGCTTTCTGCTCGCGCATCCGGACCCGACCACGCCGGACGTTCAGGGCGCGCAGACACTGGCCGTGCCGCCCGATCACATCGCCGCGCGGCGCGTCGCGAGCATGGCGCTTGCCGACATCTTCCTGTTGCGCCGCGAGTGGAACGAAAAGACCAAGAAGCACTTTACTGAAATCCGCGTCGACGATGTCCGCGAGATCACCCGGGCGTTCCATCAGGCCTCCGGCATGGGCGGCTGGCGCGTCGCCATCGTCGACTGCGCCGACGATCTCAACCGCAGCGCCGCGAACGCTCTGCTGAAGCTCATCGAGGAGCCGCCGGAGCGCTCGCTCTTTCTGTTCGTCGCGCATCAACCGGGCCGGGTTCTGCCGACGATACGCTCACGCTGCCGCAAGCTCATGCTCTCGTCGCTGACGGACGATGAGACCGTCGCGGCCGTCGGCGCCGTGGGTGAGCCATGGAGCGACCATCCGCCAGAGGAGATCGCGGCGGCGGCGGCGCGCGCGGAAGGATCGGTGCGCGAGACGCTGCGTCTTCTCGGGGGCGACGCCATGGCTTTCGACACGAGCGTCGCGCGGCTGCTGCAAAGCCTGCCGCGCGTCGATTGGGTCGGCGTGCATTTTCTGGCCGACAAGCTGACGGGCCGCGACAATGAGGCGGCTTATGAGACCTTCATGCGCGCGCTGGAGCGCCATCTCGACGCCCGCGTGCGCACGCTCTCACGAGGCGGCGCGGCGCCGTCGCGGCTGATCGGCTACGCGCGCGCATGGGACGAGATCCGCGATCTCGCGCGCGAGACCGAGGTCTTCAATTTCGACAAGCGCGCCATGGTGCTGGGCGTCTTCGAGCGGCTGGCGAAGGCGGAAGGCGCGGCCTGAGTGGAGCGCGAGCGCGACAAGATCGAGAAGGCGATGAGCCTCGTCCGCGTCAGGGACGTTGCGGGCGCGGAGCGGCTTTTCAAGAGAGTCATCGCAGAGCCCGGCGCATTTTCGGCGTCTGACATCCGATCTGGTTGTGGCCTCCAGAGCTGAGGGTTCCCCCAGTATTACTGAGACCCGTATTGCAGCTGAGAATATAAGAGCGCGAAACTGTGGCGATTGCATTCGCAGCGCGCGCCGCCGCACAGCCCCCGAGCCCGTCGCGATTTACAACGCTCAATCTGAACAGGGAGACGGTCGATGGCATTCAACGGCGCGCGTTTCACGCAGAGCGTAATTCTGGCTGGTTTCATCGTCGCCGCGCAGGCTGCGTCGGCGACCGAGTTCTGCGACGTCAAGCGCACGGCGGACGGCTTCGTCGCGCTGCGCGCGGCGCCCGATCCGCAGGCCAGGCTGGTCGGACGCATGACCCATGGCGACGAGGTGATGGGCGATCCTACGGTCGAGAGCCGGAACGGATGGATCTTCGTGACATGGTGGAAGGGCGGCCGCTTCCGCGCCGGCGGCTACGACTTCGACAAGCCCACGGGAAAAGGCTGGGTGAACCGCCGCCTCATCGAGGAGGAGTGCGGCTGATCTCGACCACCTGTCTTGTGGATTTTTGAGAAGGACATCTTCAAATGCGCAAATTGATCGTCACGCTCGTCCCCTTGCTCCTCTCCTGCGCGGGCGCGCAGGCGAAGGACGAATTCGCAAAACTGCGGTGCGACGCGGATATTCCCAAGGCGCTGATCGGGCAGCGGGAGGCGAATGATCCCGTCGTCAAGACCGAGGCGAAATACAAATCTCTCGGGCTGAAGCATCTCGGCGCGGACATCGTCGCCGACGACATGAATACGATTTCCTGGCGCATCTGCGGCAAGGAATTCATGGTCCTCGACAAGCGCTCGACCATCGCCGACGTCGTCGAGTTCCCCCCGCATTCCCGGACCTCGCCGCCCTTTTCCGGCGCCTGCCGGATCAAGGGAAGCGAAACGAGGGATATCATCGTCGCGGTGCTCGACGACGCGTCGGGAAAGGGCGACTTGCTTCCTGCGAAGGCCGCGTGGCGGATCGACCAGAAAGCCGGGAAGCTCGTGAAGATGGAGACGAGCGACCTGCTTTGCCCGCGCAGCGGCGTCTATTACCCGACGGACGAGGGGAAATAGCCGTGGCCTATTTGCACCTGGCAGTCGCTTTCAGCCGGCAAGGCGCCCGCGCAAGCGAATGCAGGCCACTTGCTCATTCCTGCCCCCTGATCGCGTCCTCCACCAGTTGCTGGACAATGGACGGATCGCGCGGAAAGCCCGCCCGTATCCACTTCGCCTGCAGCGACTTCAGCGTCGCGCCCAAGGCGCGGCCGGGCGCGACGCCCCGGGCGATAAGGTCGGCGCCCTTGATCGGGAAGGCCGGGGCGGGGGTCTCGTCGAGATAGGTCGCGGCCTCCAGCCATTGCGGGTCGTCGGCCGCGGCGCGGCTCTCGGCGAAAGCGAGCGCGAGCGCGTCGCAGGCGGCGCGCGATCCGCACAGGAACAGCATCTCGCGCAGATGCGAAACCGGCGGCGGGCGCTCGATCCCGTGCAGCGCGGCGAGGGTTTTCGCCGCGGCGACGAGGCGGGCGTGTTCTTCATTCGAGAGGCGGAGGCGCTCGCGGAGGCGATCGGCGTCCTCGGTCGTCAGCACGGAGAATGCGGCCAGCCGCAGCACGGCGTCCCCCTTCTTGCCGCGCGCCGCCTCGAAAGCGGCGAGCCGCTCCAGCCGCGCCGGATAGCCCATGCCGAGCAGCACCTCGATGATCCCCGCGTGAGACATGGCGCCCATGATCTCGGGTGCGCGCCGGGCCGGCAGGAGCTTGATGATTTCCGCTCGGATGCGTTCGCGCGAGAGCCGCGAGAGGTTTTCCCGCGCGAGGATGGACTCGTGCAGCCCCTCGCGGTCGAAATCGCCTTCGCCGTGAGAGGCGTTGAAGCGGAAGAAGCGCAGGACGCGCAGATAGTCCTCGCGGATGCGCGTCGCCGCGTCGCCAATGAAGCGGATTCGCTTCGCGGCGATGTCCTTCAAGCCCCCGGTATAATCGTGGAGCTTGCCGTCCGGCGTCAGCGAAAGCGCGTTGACGGTGAAGTCGCGGCGCGTCGCGTCCTGCTCGAAATCGCCGCCGAAGCGCACGACGGCGTAACGGCCATCCGTCTCGACGTCCTCGCGCAGCGTCGTCACCTCGAAAGGCGTGCCCGCGACGACGATCGTGACCGTGCCATGCTCGATGCCGGTCGGGACGCCCTTGAGCCCGGCCGCACGCGCCGCCGCCAGAACGGCGTCGGGCAGGGCGGTGGTGGCGAGATCGATCTCATGCGGCGGCAGGCCGAACAGCGCGTCGCGCACGGCGCCGCCCACGACGCGCGTCTCTGCGCCGGTCTTTGCGAGCGCGGCGAAGAGCGTCGCAAGGCGCGGATCGTCGAGCAAATGCTGGGCGGCGTTCATTGGAAGCGGCCGGGAACGAGTCTGCCGTTCTCGACATGGGCGGGAACGTAAGCTCCCTGCTGCCGCTCCGTGAGGCCGAGCGCCAGCATCCCGCCGATGGCGGTGAGGAGCCCCGCGATGGTTAGCGCGACGACGATGCGCTTGTGCCAAAGCTCCGCGACGAAGGGCCAGCGCCGCTGGGCGGCGTGGAACAGCGTATAGGCCAGAAAAGGCGTCAGAAAGAGAAGGGCGGTTTCGACAATTGCGCGCCACATGGGCGGGGAGCCTTTCGACGGCGGCGATGAGAATAGGGAGGTATGACAGCCTCTCGGGAAACACAAGCGGAAGAAGCCGCGCGCCTAGAATAGTTTCGTATATCGGCACTGCAAGTAGATAAAATGGATGGCGGCATGAGCGCCTGTTAGTATTTGCCTAGAAAAACAGCCAAGGCCGTTGGCGGCGAAGGCATGAATTGCCGTTCGGGCGCGGCAGCGCTCACGTTTCTTGAATTTTTCATTTATTGGATGGGCGCTCTTTCGCGCGCGATCAATGAGGGGGCGCACGACAACGTCGTCGTGGCCGGGGGATCGAACGCCGGGGATTCATCTCGGTGCAGGCGGCCCCCATGGACGCGGTGATCATCAGGGGACCGGTGCTCGCGGAGCGAACAGCGCGGCCAACGGGATCAATGTGTGATTGGCCCCGGAACAATGCGACCGGCCTTTACTTGCAGGGGCAATATCAGGGCGTTGATTAAGGTCGGGTTTGGGGGACGATTTCCCGTGCAGAGATCAGCGGCGACGGGGTCGGCATATCAGCGAAGACCCTTATCAACGGCGTTGGCTTCAGCCAGATCAATATCGACGCCGATCAGGTGAACATCAGCGCCAACGTGAAGGGCGTATCGCTTTCGAGCGCCGATTTGTTTCTGTCCCGTTCGACGATGGCGGCCAACATATAGGCATCGATAGCGCGTTCTTTACCTTTGGCGATAATGTCATCAGAGACGCCGCTTTCGGTAATTTCACCAGCAGCACGCACAATTAGTGCCTCGCGACCGTCTTGCCCGGCTCGAGGGTTTGATCCGTTCCATTGGGGAGACCGTCATTGAGGGCCGCTAGAAGCGCAGGCGCAGGGTAAAAGTGCAGGGTGCGGCTCGACGTCACAAGATCGGGATCTTTCTTCTTTGGGGTCTCGCCTCTCTGCGCCCGCCTTTTCAGCAATTTGAACGTCCCTAAATCGGGGAGTTCGAGCGAGCCGTCTTCATTGATCCCTTCAATCATTTCCTCAATGACATCGGAAATCAATTGCATCGACTCCGCGCGGCTTAGGCAGTCCATCCGTTGCCAAATCGCGTTGGCGAGGTCTTTGCGGGTTATGGCGGCCATGTGCGACGCTCCGATCTATCCGGATTGAAAATTGTCGTTGCAAGGCTTGCGCGAGATTAAGGGGCGCCCAAAGCCGGCGTCGTCTGACAGGTGAGCTTCAAGGAGCCGCAGCGCCGCCTCGACGCGGGTGGCGAGCGCGTGTGCGGATATTTCCCGAAGACATTGGAGATCCCGGACAATGCGATCGCGAGCGGCTGCCTTATCCCCTATGATCGAGAGGTAACCGCGAAGCACGCGTTGGGCCTTGGCCCTTTGTCTTATCCGAAAAATCCAACACGATCATTCTCGTTAAACCACTGAAATACCTTATTGATTTTATACTCGACTCCTTCTTTTTCCGTTGCAAGCTGGTACTTGTACGTATCATTCGGCGCGCATTTCGGCCGAGACCGTCGCGTCCCGACGACGAAAAGCGAGCGTCAATTCTACTGCGACGCGGGGGCGCCCGCTGAGGTCCACGACAATTGCTCAATTAATCGATGATTCACGCATTCCTCAGCTATCCGTCGGATTTGATTCAAATTAACGCGTTGGTGATTTGCCCCGCGCGATGATCGGCGTCGTGAATGCGTAACTGTGTGAGCGCGTTATGAAGAAGTATCTGCTTGGCGCCGTGTCGTCGCTGGCGCTGATGGGCGTCCCGGCGCTCGCAGCCGATATGCCTTATTACAGCGCGCCGCCCATCCGTTACGTCGCGCCGCCCATCTACACCTGGACGGGCTTTTACGTCGGCGTGAATGTCGGCGGCGCCTACTCCATCTCTCCCTTCATCAAGCCGGCGCAGAATGTCGGCATGCTGTCGCCGAACGTGGCCCTGTTTCCGCCTCCGAATCCGTCCAATGCGGACATCGCCGTCGCCGCCGCGACCACTGCGGCCGCGCAGCTCAAGGCCGACAATAGCGGCTTCATCGGCGGCGCCCAGATCGGCTACGACTACCAGGCGGGCAACGGCGCCGTCGTCGGCGTTGAGGCCGACGCGGAGGGCTTCAGCAGAATCCGCGCGCGCGGCAACTCCTCGGTTCTCATGGATGTTCCCGGCGGCGGCGGCTACCAGATCGGCGCCTTCACGACGGGTTCGCGTTCTCTGAATTTCCTCGGCACGGTGCGCCTGCGCGCCGGCTGGCTCGCCATGCCGACCCTGCTGGTCTATGCGACCGGCGGCTTCGCCTATGGCCAGATCAGCGGCGACTACGGCGTGACGAACGGCTATTTTCCGCCGCCGCTCTCGCCCTACTACCTTGCGGCCTGGACGGGGCAAGGCTCCTATTCGAAGATCGCGACCGGCTGGACGGTCGGCTTCGGCACCGAATGGATGATCTACCCCGGCGTCAGCATCAAGGGAGAGTATCTCTACTACACGCTCGGCTCGGTTCAGACCCCGGCCACGATTCAGGCCATCGCCCCGCGGCGTGGTTTTCGGGCCATCTTCCGGTCGAGGAACATCGAGCAGCCCGCTCGTGCGCCGCCGAGACCGATTTACTGCTCGCGACGGCGCGCCTTAATTCGCGCGTGTTTGACTGCTCATCGCGCGGCGTGCCGGCGCCCTCGCCAAGACTTGGCAAGCCGCTCGTCGATGACATCGCAATCTTGGCGAAACCGGTCGCCTGGCCCTGGATCATATCGGCCTCGACACAAATCTTCGGCCAGGACGAGGTGGTCGAGCAGGCCCTTCACTCGCCGGACCTTTGCCCGCCGAACTCGTCGAGACGCTCTCGGCTCGCCGAGCAGCGCCGAACGCCCGTGCTGGAGGAAGTGCGGCGGACCGTTCGCGCTCCTTCCGCTTCATCAAGGGCCCGATCTTCGCGCAGCTCCTCATGGCGGACGAAATCAACCGCGCCTCGCCGCGCACCCAGTCGGCGCTGTTGCAGGCGATGCAGGAGCATCACGTGACCGTGGCGGGCAGCGCACGACCTGCCGCGCCCGTTCCACGTGCTCGCGACGCAGAACCCGCTGGAGCAGGAAGGCACCTATCCGCTGCCCGAGGCGCAGCTCGACCGCTTCCTGCTGCAGATCGACGTTCACTATCCCGACCGCGCGAGCGAGCGCCGCGTGCTGCTGGAGACGACGGGCGACAAGTCCGCCGAGACCATTCAGGCGCTCGACGCCGAAGAGTTGATGGCGACGCAGCGCCTCGTCCGCCGTCTGCCGGTCGGCGACAAGGTGGTGGACGCGATCCTCGATCTCGTGCGCGCCGCGCGCCCCGACGAGGGCGATCCGGAAATTGCGAAGCATGTCGCCTGGGGGCCAGGCCCGCGCGCCGCGCAGGCGCTGATGCTCGCGACCCGCGCCCGCGCGCTGGCGACAGGCCGCCTCGCCCCGTCGCTCGACGACGTCGCCGCGCTCGCCGCGCCGGTGCTGCGTCATCGCATGGCGCTGAATTTCGCCGCGCGCCGCGAGACGACGATTGCGGAGTTGATCAATAAGCTCGTGTCGCGGATCGGGTGAACGAGTGGTTGAGATAACGGCCCCATGGGCGAAAACCCCCTGTCCAATCTGCTCCCTCTCCCGCGCAGCGGGGGAGGGTTGGGGAGGGGGCTTTGATCCGTCCCGTCGAAACCCGCGCCTACGATCCCGCCACTCGCGTCCATGTCGACGGCGCCGTCCCTGCCGATCTCGCAGCCAGCCTGCCGCGACTCGTCAATCGCGCGCATGAGATCGCCGCGAGCGTCGCTTACGGCGTCCATGGCCGCAAGCGTGCGGGGCAGGGCGAGACCTTCTGGCAATACCGCCCTTTCGCGATTGGCGAGGCGGCGCATCGCATCGACTGGCGCCGTTCCGCGCGCAGCGACCAGCTTTATGTGCGCGAGCGCGAATGGGAAGCGGCGCACGATTATTTCCTCTGGATGGATTGTTCGCCCTCCATGGCTTTCGTCTCGTCCCTCGCGCAGGACGACAAGCTGTCGCGCGGCGTGACGCTCGGCCTTGCGCTCGCGGACGTTCTCGTGCGCGGCGGCGAGCGCGTCGCGGCGTTGGGGCTCACCGCGCCGATTTCCGCGCGCGACGTGATCGACCGTTTCGCGCGCGCCCTCTATGAGCGGGCGGCGGATACCGCTTGTGACGAACTACCTCCAGAGGCGCCGCTGCGCCCGCGCGCCCGCGTCGTGCTGATTTCCGATTTCCTCTGCGACCTCGACGCGCTCGCCGCGCGGCTGCGGCGCTTCGCGGACGCCGGGGCTTCGGGCGCGCTGCTGATGGTCATCGACCCGAGCGAGGAAAGCTTCCCTTTCACAGGCGAGACGATGTTTCTCGACACGGATGGCGGGCCTTCATTCCACGCGGGCGATGCGCGCAGCCTGCGCGACGCCTATGCTCAGCGTTTCGACGCGCATCGCGAGGCGGTGCGAGCGGCGGCGCGCGCTTCGGGCTTCCTCTTCCTGCAGCATCACACCGACCGCCCGGCGGCCGAGGCGGCTCTGTCGCTGGCCATGGGCCTGCATGGCATAGAGGAGGAGCTCTGACATGGGCGGCTTCTCCT
The DNA here is from genome assembly GCF_049675845.1 of Methylocystis parvus. Classification (GTDB taxonomy): domain Bacteria; phylum Pseudomonadota; class Alphaproteobacteria; order Rhizobiales; family Beijerinckiaceae; genus Methylocystis; species Methylocystis parvus_A. Next base: position 627,954 of record NZ_CP187161.1, on the reverse strand, counting down.
TCGCCGCGCCGCTGGCGCTTGTCGGCCTTGCGAGCCTGCCGCTGATCTATTGGCTGCTGCGCGTGACGCCGCCGCGTCCGCGCCAGATCGTCTTTCCGCCGACGAAGATCCTGCGCGAGTTGCGGCCCGACGAAGAGACGCCCTCCAAGACCCCCTGGTGGCTGCTCGCCATGAGGCTCGCTTTGGCGGCGGCGTTGGTTTTCGCCATGGCCGGGCCGGTCTGGAGTCCGGCAGGAACCGCGGCTTTGTCCTCAGCGCCGACGCTCGTCCTGCTGGACGATGGTTGGGACGCCGCGCCGACATGGGAGCGCCGGATGGAGGCGGCGCGGTCGTATATCGACGCGGCGGCGCGCAGCGGCGGCAATGTCGCCTTCTCGACCATCTCCGAGACGCCGCGCTCTCGCCCGAGCTTTCGACGCCGCTGCGCGCGCGGAGAAGCTGCGCTCGGCTCGGCCGAAGCCTTTCATTCCGGGTCGAAGTGCGGCGACCGATCCGATCGCAGCTTTTGTGAAAGATCATCCCAAGCCGCGCATCGTCTGGATCAGCGACGGCCTTGCTCAGGGGGAGGCGGACGCTTTCGCCAGATCGCTCAAGTCGGCGGAGGAAAAGGGCGCGCAGGTCGAGGTTCTGCTGGACGAACATGCGCCGACGGCTTTGGCCGCGCCCGCCAACGACTCCGCGACGCTCACCGTCGACGCGCTGCGTGCAAGCGCTTCCGGCCCTGCCGGCGCGACCGTCGCGGCCTATGACTCCAAGGGTCAGATCATCGGCAAGGCGAACGTCGATTTCGGCGCCGCGCTGCGCGCCAAGGCGAAACTCGATCTGCCGGTTGAGCTGCGCAACGACGTCGCGCTCATGCGCATCGAGGGTGAGAATTCCGCCGGCGCGGTTGCGCTGCTCGACGCGCGCTCCAAGGTGCGACGCGTCGCGCTCATCGGCGGCGCCGCGCTCGACGAGGCGCAGCCGCTGCTTTCGCCTGTCTATTATCTCGACAAGGCGCTCGCGCCTTTCGCGCAGGTCCGGGAGGCGCGGCCGGGCGCTGTCGATCCGATCCAGAGCCTGCTCGCCGAGCGGCCCAATGTCGTGGCGCTCGCAGACGTAGGCCTCGCGCCGGGCGAAACCTATGACGCGCTCGCGAAATTCGTCGACGAGGGCGGCACGCTCATCCGCTTCGCAGGCCCGCGCCTCGCCAACGCCGCCGATGAGCTGCTGCCTGTGCGTCTGCGCCGCAACGGCCGCGTGCTGGGCGGCGCCATGTCATGGGAGACGCCCAAGTCGCTCGCCGAATTCGACGCAGCTAGTCCTTTCTATGGTTTGCCCGCTTCCAAGGATGTGAGCGTCCAGCGTCAGGTTCTGGCCGAACCCGATCCGGGCCTCGTGCAGAAAAGCTGGGCGCGGCTCTCCGACGGCACGCCGCTCGTCACCGCCGAAAAGCGCGGCAAGGGCGTCATCGTGCTCTTCCATGTCAACGCCGACACCAGCTGGTCGAACCTGCCCATCTCAGGACTTTTCGTCGAGATGCTGAAACGCATCTGCGCCATGTCCGGCGAGTCCGCGCCGCTGCCGGGCGACGACGAGTCGGCTACGACTTCCGATCAGCGCGTGCTGGCGCCGATGAAGGCGCTCGACGGTTTCGGCGTCCTCGCCGCGCCGGGACCGAGCGCACAGGCGATCCCCGCGCATTTTGAGGGACCGGCCAGCGCCGAGCATCCGCCGGGGCTCTATGGCGCAGGCGACGCATTCGTGGCTTTGCAGACCTTGCGGGCGGGGGACGAGATCAGCAGTTTCGACTTTGCGGGCGCCGGGCTGAAAGCCTCCGAGCTGGAAGCGGGGACGCCGCTCGATTTCCGCGGCCCGCTGCTCGCCGCCGCGCTCGTCGCCTTCATCGTCGACGCCATCGCCGTGCTGGTTCTGTCCGGCAAGCTGCGCCTGCGGCCGCTCGCGACCGCCGCCAGCGCGCTCCTTATCCTTTCCATGCCGCTTCATCCGCGCGACGCTCGGGCGGAGACTGACGCGAAGCCGGTTCTGACGCAGCGCGACAAAGAGGCGGCGCTGACGACGCGCCTCGCTTATGTGGTCTCCGGTGATCCGAAGATCGACGATGTATCCAATCTGGGGCTCGAGGCGCTGTCCAAGGCCCTTTCGCTGCGCACGTCCTTCTCGCCGGGCGATCCCGTCGGCGTCGATCCCGCGAAAGACGAACTCGCCTTCTATCCCATGCTCTATTGGCCCATCGTCGCCAGCGCGCCGCAGCCTTCGGGGAAGACGGTCGCCAAGGTCGCGGCCTATATGAAGCAGGGCGGCACCATCGTCTTCGACACGCGCGACGCGATCAACCAGCGCCCCGGCGACGCGCCGACGCCCGAAACGCTTTGGCTGCGCGAGCTGACAAAGGGTCTCGATATTCCCGAGCTCGAAGTCGTCCCGCGCGACCATGTGATCACCAAGACGTTTTATCTGCTGGACAATTTCGTCGGCCGCTATGCGAGCGGCGAGACCTGGGTCGAGGCCCTGCCGCCGGAGCCAAAGGAAGAGTCCGCGCGGCCCGTTCGCGCGACGGACAGCGTCTCGGCCATCGTCATCACTTCGAACGATCTCGCCAGCGCCTGGGCGCAGGACAGACGCGGCCAGCCGCTCTTTCCGCTCACGCCCGGCGGGGCGCGACAGCGCGAGCTGGCTTTGCGCGGGGGCGTGAATCTCGTGATGTACACGCTGACGGGGAACTACAAATCCGACCAGGTGCATGTGCGGGATCTGCTGGAGAGGTTGGGACAGTGATGCTTCGCACGACCCCCTCCCTGTCCCTCCCCCGCTTTGCGGGAGAGGGGACGCTCGCGATCAGCATTGTCGATGAAGGTCACAGTCTGCTCCCTCTCCCGCTTGCGGGGGAGGGTTGGGGAGGGGGCCCATGAGCGATCTCAACCTCACCTTCGCGCCGCTCCTTCCCTGGCCGCTCCTCGCAGCGCTCGCCATCGCGGGCGTCGCCGCGCTCGTCCTCGCCGCCGCCGCGGGCCAGCGGGGGACGGCGCTGCGCGCTTTGGCGCTCGCGCTCGTCCTCGCGGCGCTCACCGATCCGTCGCTCGTCACCGAGAAGCGCGACCCGCAAAAGACGGTCGTCGCCGTCGTTATCGACAAGAGCGAGAGCCAGAATTTCGGCGCCCGAGCGGCGCAAACCGACGAAGCGCGCAAGGCACTCGACGCGGCGCTCGCCAAATTCGGCGACGTCGAGACGCGCTACGTCGCCGTCACCAACGACGCCAGCGGCAATGACGGCACCAAGCTTTTCGGTGCGCTCGAACAGGCTCTGAAGGACGTGCCGCCGGAACGCGTCGGCGGCGTCTTGCTGATTACGGACGGCGTCGTTCACGACATTCCGGCCAAGGCGGAGGCGCTCGGCTTCCGCGCGCCCATTCATGCGCTGATCACCGGCAGGGAGGGCGAACGCGACCGCCGCATCGAGCTCGTCGAGGCGCCGCGCTTCGGCATTGTCGGCAAGGAACAGACGATCCGCGCCCGCATCGTGGACACCGGCGGCGACGGCGCGCGCGCCCCGATCACCGTGAGCCGCGACGGCGAGGAACTGCCGACCTACAGCCCCGTGCCGGGCGACATCGTCAACATCCCGGTGAAGATTACGCATGGCGGCGCCAATATCGTCGAGCTGGAAGTCCCGCCCGCGCCGGGAGAGCTGACGCTCGTCGACAACAAGGCCGTCGTCTCCATCGAAGGCGTGCGCGACCGACTGAAGGTGCTGCTCGTGTCCGGCGAGCCGCATCCGGGCGAGCGCAGCTGGCGCAATCTGCTGCGCGCGGACGCCAATGTCGAGCTGGTGCATTTCACGATCCTGCGGCCGCCGGAGAAACTCGACGTCACGCCCGCGAGCGAACTGTCGCTGATCGCCTTCCCGACGGCCGATCTCTTCGGGCGCAAGATCAACGAATTCGATCTCATCATCTTCGATCGCTATTCGAACCAGACGCTGCTGCCGTCGCAATATTTTCTGAACATCGAGCGCTATGTCGAGAATGGCGGCGCCTTCCTCGCGGCGGTGGGGCCGGATTACGCGACGCTGCGCGGCCTCTATTACTCGCCGCTCGAAAGCATGTTGCCCGCGCGCCCGGAAGGCTCGCTGTTCGAGCAGCCTTTCAAGGCGCGCGTCAGCAAGGACGGCGAAAAGCACCCCGTGACGCGCGGGCTGCCCGGCGCGAAGAGCGATCCGCCGCAATGGGGCGAGTGGTTCCGGCAGGTCGACGCAGATGTGCTCAAGGGCCATTCGATCCTCTCGGGCGCCAAGGACAAGCCGCTGCTCGTGCTCTCGCATGAGGGCAAGGGACGCGTCGCCTTGCTGCTGACGGATCAGATCTGGCTCTGGGCGCGCGGCTTCGACGGCGGCGGCCCGAACGCCGACCTCACGCGACGGCTTGCGCATTGGCTTATGAAGGAGCCCGACCTCGAAGAAGAGGCGCTGCGCGCCAATGCGCGCGGACGCGAGGTCACGGTCGAGCGTCAAACGCTGAAGGACGGGACTGCGCCTGTGACGGCGACCTCGCCCTCCGGCGCGCATCAGGAGATCGCGCTCAAGAACAGCGAGCCGGGCCTGTGGCGCGCTCGCTTCGACGCCAGCGAAATGGGCCTGTGGCGCTTCGAGAGCGACGGCCTGACAGCGCTCGTCAATGTGGGCCCGGCGAATCCGCGCGAGTTCCGCGAGGTGGCGTCCACGACCGAGAAGCTCGCGCCGCTCGCGGAGGCGACGGGCGGCACGGTGCGGCGGCTCAGCAAGAGCAGCGACGCAGTGACCATGCCGCGCATCGTCGAGATGCGCGACGCCAGCCGTTACGGCGGCGCGGACTGGATCGGCGTCCGCCAGACCGGCGCGTCGACGCTGGTGGGCGTCGAGGTGGCGCCGCTGGGCCTCGGGCTTTGGGCGATGATCGCGCTGCTCAGCGTGGTTGTGGCGGCCTGGGCCTGGGAGGGGAGGAGTTCAAGGTGAATCAGTTGAGTTATAGTTAGCTCAGACAAAGGTGGTTTTTGGACAAGAGGAGAAGCGGACGGCCGGCTAACAGAAAAGACGTTCTCGAACTGAAGGCCCGCGCTAGCCCGCTTTTCTCAGCGCCGCCTTCAGGCTGAAGCCCCAATCGCACGCTGCGTCCACCCACTTGAAACCAGCGTCTGCGATCATCGCGTCATATGCATCCAGCGGAAACATCTGTTCATTGACGCCTGCGCGTATCAGGGCCTTCGTGGGCTCGTCATATTCGGTCGCCACGGGCTCGCAGAGCAGGAACAGCAGCCCGTCGGGTTTCAATACCCGCCGGCACTCGCGCATGACGCGGACAGGATCCTCGAAGTGGTGCAGGCTCCGGCAGAAAACGGCGGCGTCCAACGTCGCGGCCTGAATCGGCAGGCTATTGGCGTCGAACCGCGCATGGAGGGTGACCGTATCCCCACCCTTGGCGGAGAGGAGCGCGGCGATGCGCAGCAGGCGGACCGATACGTCGCCATTGATGACTGTCGCCTTCCCGCCATTCGCCCACGCCCATCTGGACAGGGCCGCCATTGTGCCGCCGCCAATCTCCAGCCCCAGGATCGGCTCGGAAGCGGAGTCCAGATGCCGACCGAGAAACTGCGCGGATAAGACATCGTCGAGCGCCTCGCTGAACGGCCTGTCGTCGTCAAAACGCGGCAAGGAAGGAGGCGGGGCGGACGAAAACTCTATCTCGACCGTCTCGCCATCGTCCTCCAGCCAGGAAACGAGTTCCTGCACGGGGACGACTTTCAAAGAGAGTCGCTTGTATTCCGAGGGCGCTTCGACCTGGACATGCGCGGTGATCGCCTGCCCGGGTTTGACATCCACTGGCAAGTGGGTGCGGCGGCCTTCGAAAGCGACTGCTTTTCCGGCCGCGTCGAGCCAGTGATAGGAGAGATAGACGGGATGTTCCCCGTGAGAGGCGACCGGAAACGCGCTCTCGTTCCTGACGCGCACGGCCAGCATCTGAACGCCGCCCGCCTGCATCTTCCCGGTCGCATAAATCTTCTGCACCTTCAGGCGCGGCCGGACGTTCGAAAACGCGAAACGGTCGAGGAAGATCTCTTCCTCCGAGTCGAAAAAGGCGTTGCCAGTTGGGGGCAGGGGCTCAAACAGTTTCGACGCGCGCAAATCTTCCTCGCTGAGGCCCAGACGTTCGGCAAGGGCCGAGATGATTTCGGCTTCTCCCGCAGGATCGCGGGGAAGCGCCTCTCCGGTGGGCGCCGCGACCAACAAGTCGAGCACGCCATGTTCCACTCGGAACTCATGGCCGGAGTCGCAAAGGAGAATTCCGTCGGCGCCACGCCTGAGATCGGCCGGGCATCGTGGGCAGGCCAGGACTTTGGCGTCAACCGCCCGATTCAAAGCGCTTTCCGAACTCAATCTTGATGTTCCTTCCCCCGGAGAGGCGGCATCATGCCGGCATCGGCTCCGCCGTGCAAAGGTTCACATCAATTTACGGATGGTCGGCGCGGCAATTCGTGCGGTCCGATAATTCGCGTAATCTGCGTCCATTGCTCCGGGAGATTCGCCTTGCCCACCTACCGCGCCATCGGCCTCATGTCCGGCACGTCCATGGACGGCGTCGACGTCGCGCTTCTCGAGACGGATGGCGATGCGGCAGTCGCCTTCGGGCCGACGGGTTTTTGCCCCTATAGCGACGCCGACCGCGCGCTGTTGCGCAATGCGCTCGCCGAGGCCGCGACCATGGAGGATCGCGACGCGCGGCCGGGCGTGCTCGCTTTCGCCGAGCGCATGGTGACGGACCGGCACGCCGAGGCGGTCGAGGGTTTCCTGCGGGACAACGCCATTGAACCGGGCTCGATCAATGTCGTCGGCTTTCACGGCCAGACAGTGCTGCATCGGCCCCGGCAAAAGCTCACCATCCAGATCGGCGACGGGCAGGGGCTCGCGAACCGGCTCGGGATCGACGTCGCCTACGATTTCCGCGCGGCGGACATTGCGGCGGGCGGAGAGGGCGCGCCGATCGTGCCGGTGTTTCACCGCGCGCTGGTCATGGCGGGCGGCATGAAGGGCGAGGTGGCGCTGCTCAATATTGGCGGCGTCGCCAACGTCACCTATGTGGCCGACGGCGAGCAGCCGGTCGCCTGCGACACCGGCCCCGGCAATGCGCTGATCGACGATCTCATGCTCCAGCGCACCGGCGCGCCGATCGACCGGCATGGACACATGGCCGCGCGCGGGCGCGTCAACGAGGCGGCGCTGCTGCGGATGCTGGCGCATCCCTTCTTCGATCAACCGCCGCCCAAATCGCTCGACCGCAACGCCTTCGCGCTCGACCCGGTCGCCAAGCTCTCGACGGAGGACGCCGCCGCGACGCTCACCGCCTTCACGGCGGCGTCGGTTCTGCGGCTGATCCCGCATCTGCCGAACCAGCCGCAATTGCTCATCGTCTGCGGCGGCGGCGCGCGCAACCCGATCCTCGTGCGCGAGCTCGTGATGCGTCTGCCCTGCAAGGTCACGACGGCCGATGCGGTGGGATGGTCCGCTGACTCGATGGAGGCGCAGGCCTTCGCCTATCTCGCCGCGCGCGTGATCGAGGGTCTGCCGCTCACCTTCCCGACGACCACCGGCGCGCCCGAGCCGCTGCCGGGCGGGCGGTTGGCGCGTGCAGGCGCCGCCTGAGCTTCAATCGGCAGTCAAACTTCCGAGGCGGCCTCGTCCTTCGAGACGCGAGCTTCGCTCGCTCCTCAGGATGGAGACCTTTGCACGAAACGTTTCGGCGTGATTCACTCCCGGCAGAGCGGGAGGATGATCATGCCGAAGCGCCGGGTGGGCCAGCTTGATTTTGTCGATGGGTTGGTTGCCCAGCGCCCTCAATCCCGGCCTTCGGCTCTGATGGAGATCGCGCGCCTCGTCGATTGGGCGCCCTTCGAGAAGCTGCTCGGGGCGATTCCGGTCGCGGCGAGGGGCGAGCCCTCCTATCCGGCGCTCGTCATGTTCAAGGCGCTGCTCCTTCAGCGATGGCATGGCCTTTCCGATCCGGAAATGGAGACGGCGCTGGCGGATCGCCTGAGCTTCATGGCGTTCGCCGGCCTCGCGCTCGGCGATCCGACGCCGGATCATTCGACCATCTGGCGTTTCCGCGAGAAGCTTGGGAGCCATGATCTGCTCGACCCGTTGCTGGCGGAGGCCAATCGCCAGATCGAGGCGACGGGGCTCATGGTCAAGCAAGGCACGCTGATCGACGCGACGCTGGTGACGAGCGCCGCCAGACGCCCGCGCATGGATGAAGGAAAGACAAGTTCGACCGACAAACAAGGAGGCGCGGTTCGGCACGACCAATGAACGCGGCCGTTTCGCCTTCGGCTACAAGATGCATGTGGCGGTCGACGCCGGCTCCGGCCTCGTGCGCGACATGAGGCTGACGCCGGCCAATGTGCAGGACGTCTCGGTCGCGCCGCAACTTCTCGATCAGGCGGCGGGGACCGTCTATGCGGATCGCGGCTATGACAGCGACGGACTGCGGTCGGAGCTTGCGCGGCGGGAACTGGGCGACGGCCTCATGCGCCGCAAGCGCGGCCGGCCCCTGACGGAAGCGGACGTCGCGCGCAATCATGAGCTGTCGCTGGTTCGCCGCGCGGTCGAAAGCCTATTCGGCACGATGAAGCGAACTTATCGGCTCGGCCGCATGCGCGCCTTTTCGCAATTACGCAACGCCGCCGATCTCACGCTCTTCTGCCTCGCCTTCAATCTACGTCGCTGGCGCGTCCTCGCGGCGCAGTGAAGGCAAGGCGGACGCCCCGGGGAGCGTCCGCCCAGCGCTGGTCTGTCCAGGCGAAGCATCCCCGCCGCCCAAACCGACAGATCCAACAGCGGCCCACGGGCACGTTAAACCCGTCTCGCGCAGACACCCGCTTCCGTGCAAAGGTCTCCAGGATGAGGCCTAGGTGATCTCCAGAGCTTCAGAAGCCCCTCATGCTTAGGAGCTTGCGGAGCAGGCGTCTCGAAGCACGAGGGGCGTCACCGGTGGTGCGCATTCAAGCCGCGACGCTCACCTGTTTGTTCTGAGACGCCGTCGCCAGCATCGCCGGCACCTGATCCGCCGGCACGGGCCGGCTGAAGAGATAGCCCTGCAACTGATGGCAGCCCTGCGCGAGCAGCGCGCGGGACTGGTCTTCGGTCTCGACGCCCTCGGCGATCGTTGCGACGCCCATAGTGGTCGCGATGTCCACGATGGCGCGCACGATCGACATGTCACGCTCGTCGTCGGGCAGGTTGTGCACGAAGCTCTGGTCGATCTTGATCTTGTGGAAGGCGATGCGGCGCAGATAGCTCAGGCTCGAATAGCCGGTGCCGAAATCGTCGAGCGAGAGGCGCACGCCGAGTTCGGCGAGGCGATGCAGGATCTTCTGCGTCGCGGGCGTCGATTCGAGGAAGGCCGACTCTGTGAGCTCCAGCTCGAGCCGATGCGGCGGCAGCCCGTGCCTTTCGAGCGCGTCCGCAACGATTTGCGGCAGATCGGAATGACGGAACTGGATCGGCGAGATATTGACCGCGACGGGAACGGGCGCTGGCCAGGTGGCGGCGACGCGGCACGCTTCCTCGATGACCCACTCGCCCAGCGAGGAGATGGCGCCGATTTCTTCCGCGATCGGAATGAACTCGCCGGGGGAGACGAAGCCCCTCTCGGGATGGTTCCAGCGCACCAGCGCTTCGAAGCCCTGGATTTTCTTGGTCGCGGCGTTCACGAGCGGCTGGAAGTAGAGCAGGAAATCGCCGCGCTCGAGCGCGACCTGCAGATCGGCGCCAATCGCGCGACGAGCGATGATCTCCTCGTCCATGTCCGCCTGATAAAAGCGATAGGCGTTCTTGCCCGTACGCTTGGCCTGATAGAGCGCGAGGTCGGCGCGGCGCATCAGTTCCTGCACCCCGTCCTGCGGGGCGACGGCGACGCCGATGCTCACCCCGATATTCACAAGCGCATCGTTGATTGGGAAGGGCACGCCCAGCTCCGCGACAATCGCCGCGCAGGTGGTGGTGAGTTTCTCGCGGTCACAGGCCTGCGCGCCCGAGAGCAGCACGGCGTATTCGTCTCCCGCGAGGCGCGCGACGACGGCCTTCGGCCCGAGAAGTTTGGTCAGGCGCTGGGCGACGCCCTGCAAGAGCTTGTCGCCGGCGCCGTGGCCCAGCGTGTCGTTGACGCTCTTGAATTCATCGAGATCGAGGCAGAGCGCGGCGAAAGGCGCACCCTTTGCGTAGAGATCTACGGCGGCCTTGCTCAGCCGCTGCTGGAAGCAGACGCGGTTGGGCAGGCTGGTGAGCGCGTCGTGATGCACGAGGAAGGAAAGGCGGTCTTCGGCCTGCTTCTTGATCGTGATGTCGGCGCCGACGCCCCGATAGCCCGAGAAGCGCGAATTGCCGACGACGATCGGCTTGCCGCTGACCAGCCACCAGCGGCGCTCGCCCTCGATCGAGACCGGAAGCAGAACGTCGCGAAAGGCGCGGCGCGCCGCCACCGCCTCGCATAGCCGCGCAAAAGCCTCGGCGCCGTCCTCGCCTTCGGGCGTGAAAAGCTCCGTGATCGGCATGTTCTTGAGCAGGCGCTTCTCGCGCGCGGCGACCTGGGAGAGCCGGTCCGACACGTGCCGCAGGCGCATATCGTCGTCCGTCTCCCAGAGCCAATCGTTCGCGCTCTCTTCGAAGTCGTTGAGAAGCAGATTGGTCAGCGCCTGTTCTCGCTCCAGATTGACCTGCGCCGCCACGCGCTTGTGCACCAGCGCGCTAAGGAACAGCGTGAGGAAGGACATGAACAGCGCGTAGAAGACTTCGAGAACGGCTACATAAATGCTGAAGATCTCGCCCGTCGCCGCGAGGGTCACGAAAGACTGCGAGACGACCGGCACGATATAGGTGATCGCCAACGCCGGCATGAAGGAAATGGTGATGCAATTGCCGATGGCCCCGGCCACCGCCGCCGCGATGAGCAACCTCACGCGGTCGTCGCCTTCGAGATAGATCATCGGCGAGATGCTGCCGATGATGACGCCATAGAGAAAGGCGACCGCGCGAATTTTGAGGACTTCCCCCGAGGCGAGCCCGTCCGGGCGCCGGCGTTCGCGCCAACGCTTGCAATAGGTGAGGCTTACGGCGGCGAGAACGACCGCGCTGAAGGCCAGGGCCGACAGGTAAAGCTCCTTGCCCGGCGCCCAGAAGAGCCAGCTCAGAAAGATGAGGCCGAGCGTGACCAGCCCGATCGAGAGCGGCGCCAGACGCAGCGCCATGTCCAATTGCTCGACGCGTACAAGTTGGATCAGGTCTTCGTCCACAGAGTCGGGATCGGCCGGGTGGACGTTCTCGAGCAAGGCCATGCGCGGTAGTTTCCGAAGTAGAATTGTCACGCTCTAAACTGCTCAAAAGGCATGAAGAAATTGCTTCGTTAAACGCCGACGTTCGCGCTTAGCGCGCATAATCCCGGGAGGAACGGTTCTGGGTGGGGCGAGTCCCCGAGGCCCGGCCTTGGTATACAGCAAGCAAAGCGCGGACTTATCTATCATCTGCGCTCGACCGAGGATTGTATCGGCGCGGATGACGGTTCATTCACCAGTTTCAAAGTAATCCTATCCGGTCGCCTTCGTGCAGACCGGGGTGAGGGCAATGAGCATTAATTCCGATGCGTCGGGCGAAAATACAGAGTGGTTCGCGTCGCGCCGAAGCCTGATTTTCGGCGCCATGGGCATGGCCGGGCTGGGCGCGGGGGCCGCAGTCGTCGAGCATGTCTGGAGAAAGAAGGACATTGGCGCGCGGCTCTTCAACCCGTTTTCGATCGAAAATTTCGATCTGCCGCCGGTGCCAGGATTGCTGAACGCGAAGGGCGAGCCCATGCCGGGCTTCTCCAGCGCCGATCTTGCCGGGAAGCGTTCGCTTCTCGTCGTCTGGGCGTCGTGGTGCCCGACCTGCCGCGAAGAGCACAAGCACATCGTCGCGCTCGCCAAGCGGAACCTTGCGCCAATCTACGGCGCGGACGTGAAGGATCCGCCGACGAAAGCGAAGTTCTTTCTCGCCAAATACGGCAATCCCTTCGTCGCCATAGGAATGGACGAGAACACCTATCTCCAGCGCGCGCTCGGCGCGAAAGGCGTGCCGGCGACTTTCGTCGTCGGGCCGGGACCTGTGGTCGAGTGGTCGACCTATGAGGGGCTGGACGAAGAGACGATCGAAAAGGAAATCGTGCCGCGTCTGAAGGCGAAGGCGGCGTGAAGAGAGCCCAGGGCGGCCCCCTGCTCGAGACGCGAGCTTCGATCGCTCTCCAGCATGAGGCCTAAGCGGCCGCCCAACGAAAAAAGCCCCTCATGTTGAAGAGCCCGCAAAGCAGGCGTCTCGAAGCAGGAGGGGCTTTTTTGCAGCGGATTGTGGGTGACGAACCTCAGTCGCCCCGCGCGGGAATGGCGATGCGCGGCGGGTTGCCGAGGCGCTTGTCGAGATAGGCGTCGACATGCGCGATCAACGGCTCGACCTTGTTCTCGAAGAAGTGGTTCGCGCCCTCGACCACGGCGTGCTCGATGACGATTCCCTTCTGCGTCTTCAGCTTCTCGATCAGCCCCGTGACTTCCTTCAGCGGCGCCACGCGATCCTGATCGCCATGGATGAAGAGGCCGGAGGACGGGCAGGGGGCGAGGAACGAGAAATCGAAGCGGTTGGCCGGCGGGGCCACCGAGACGAAGCCCTCGATCTCCGGCCGGCGCATGAGAAGCTGCATGCCGATCCAGGAGCCGAAGGAGACGCCCGCGATCCAGCAGGCGCGCGCTTCCGGGTTCACCGCCTGCGCCCAGTCGAGCGCGGCGGCGGCGTCCGAGAGTTCGCCCGAGCCATGGTCGAAGGAGCCCTGTGAGCGACCGACGCCGCGGAAATTGAACCGCAGCACCGAAAAGCCGCGTTCGGCAAAAGCATAATAGAGGTGGTACACGATCTGATTGTTCATCGTCCCGCCGAATTGCGGATGCGGATGCAGGATGATGGCGATCGGCGCGCCGCGCGTGGCGGACTGATGGAATCGGCCTTCGAGCCTGCCGGCCGGGCCGGTGAAGATGACTTCGGGCATAGGATTTCCCTGTGGAAACGGGGTAGAGCGCCTTCTACCACGCTTGACCGAGTGAATTGCAAGGGAATTCGGCATAGCGCAGCCGCGCCTGTTTGTAGTGCCGCATCTCGCGCCGAGATGCGCTCATGCTTACATCCCCATAATGTTGGCATCTCACGCACGAGCCCGCGTTCCACTCTTTATCGCCTTGGCCGCGCTCCTCCTCTGGCTTGCCGCCCGGAGCGTCGCGCCCGCGCTCGACGGCTTGCATCTTGCGGGGGCAAAGGACGACCCCGTCGCGCTGGCGGGCGCGCGGCTCGACCAAACCCTCTCGCCGTCGCGCTTTTCGCTGGAACTCGACGCCGCGCTGAAGGCTGGCGACGAAGGCCTCGCCAGAAGCTTCATCGAGCTCGGCCGCCCGCGCGGGCTTGCGCCGACGTCTGAACAAGAGGCCCGGCTCGCGGTGCTTCACGCCAAGGCGGACGAGAAGGCGGTCGAGGATTTTACGGAAGGCTTTCTCCACGGCGCCCGCGACAATGGCGCGGCCCTGGCCGGGGCGCTGGTCGGCGATCTGACTGGTTATGGCGATCTTCGCGATCTCTGGAACGAGGGCGAGAAGCTCAAGCGCGGAGAGGAGCCGGACCAGCTCGTCGTCGGGCTCGCGGCGGCGGGGCTGGCGCTCTCCGCCGTCACTTGGTCGAGCGTCGGGGCGATGCTTCCGGCGCGGTCGGGATTGACCATCGTCAAGGGCGCGCAGAAGGCAGGGCGGCTTTCGCGCCCGCTCGCCAAGGCGCTCGGCGCCTCCGCGGCCAAGGCCGTCGATCGCGAGGCGCTGGCGGCTGGCGTTTCGGCGGCTGCGAAGCTCGATGTCGCTGCGGCTCGCGTGGCGGCGGCGAAAGTCGTGCGCCCCGGCGCGCTAGCGACCTTCCGCGCGCTCGGCGAGGACGCCGCCACGCTCTACCGCCGGGCGGGCGCGCGTGGAACGCGGGACGCTCTGGCGATTGCGGAAGACGGCGCGGAGTTGCGCAAGGCGGCTCGGCTGGCCTCGGCGAGAGGCGGGGCGACGCGGGCGATTTTCGCGACGCTTGGGCGCGGGGCGCTGGTTTTCGGCGGCCTTGCGGCTGCGGCGGTGGAGGCTGTTTTTGTGTTTCTCGGCGCGCTGATTGGTCTTGCAATGCTGGCGCAGCGCTTTGGCTTTTGGCTCGGACGGCGCCGTTTTTTTCGGCGTGGAGGGAGCGCCGATAAAATAATGGGTTCACGCCCCAAGAAAATCCCAACTCCTGCCGTCTAACCTTGCAAGGGGCTGAACATCCGGGGGCGGCTTGGCGAGCCAGGACACCGACAGCGAATTGGCGCAGCGCGCGGCGGCAGGCGATCGCGGGGCTTTCGCGGCCCTGGCCGAGCGCCATTACGACCGCGTGCATGCGCTCGCCTGGCGCTGGTCGGGCGCGCGCGCCGAGGCCGAGGACATCGCACAGGATACGATGGTGAAGATGGCGGGGGCGATCAGGGCTTTCAGGGGAGAGTCGGCATTCGCGACCTGGCTCTTCCGCATCGCCTACACGACCGCCGTGGATCACATCCGCGCAAGAAGCAAAGTGGTCGCCTTCTCGCCCGCGCAGATGGCGGAGCTGAGCGAGCGCGCCGATTGCGAGACGCCGGAGGACGCCGCGATGAATGACGAACTCTGGCGCGCCGTGCGCCGCCTCCCGGAACAGCAGCGCGACGCGGTGCTCCTCGTTTATGGCGAGGACATGTCGCATGGCGAGGCGGCGACGCTCATGGGCTGTTCGGAGAAGACCGTGTCCTGGCATCTGCACGAAGCGCGCAAGCGGCTGAAGATTTCGCTGGAGGCGGTGTGATGACCGAGCCCGACTTCACGCGCCTGAAAGGCGTCCCGTCGCCCCGCGACGCGGCGAAGCGCGCGGCGCTCGCGGCCGCCATGGCCGCTTTCGATGACCCGGAGAAAAAAAGCGAGAGCGAGACCCAAGGAACCGACGCACCCGTCCGTCTGAGAGACGCATCGTCTCGAACGGAAGGGAAAAAGACCATGCGCGTTTCTCAGTTCAATTACGGCCTCGCAGCCTCCATCGCCGCGCTGATGATCGCCGCGCCGGCGGCGTTTTATCTCTCGAAATTCAATGCGCCGGGTGGCGGGAGTTCGCTCTCCGTCTCCAGCAACGGCGCGGACGAAGGAAATGCTTCCGCAGGCTCTGCTCCCGCGCCGTCTTTGCGTGAGGAAAGCAAGCAGGATGCGGTCGTCGCTGCACAAGCGCCTGCCGCTCCGGCCCCGGCGCCGGGCGTGAATGATCATTGGGGAACTGTGAGAGGAAGGCTGGGCTTAGCGCCGCCGCAGATAGGCGGCCCGGTCGGCGGGGGACAGGTCGGTTCCGCCGCGAATGCGCCTGCTTCTCCCGCGAGGCCAGCAAAGATGGCGCGGCAGGAGGACAAGAAAGCGGAGCGGGTCGCGAATGTCGCCATGCCCGCCTCCGCGCCGCCGCTCGCCAAATCGAAAGAGGCGGCGCGGATGGGCGCCAACGGCCTCATGACGCGCGCGCCCGCTCTGCAGGATTCGGCGGACATGTTGCCGCCCGTCGCCGAAAAGGAGTTCCGCGACAAGTTCGACTCGAAGGACATCAATCCCGTCAAGCAAGTCGCGCAGGAGCCGGTCTCGACCTTCTCCATCGACGTCGACACCGCGTCCTATGCCTTCGCGCGCCGCATGATCAACGGCGGGCAATTGCCGCCGAAGGACGCCGTGCGGGTCGAGGAGTTCATCAACTATTTCCCCTACAACTACCCGCAGCCCGAGAGCGCGGACGCTCCCTTCAAGCCGACGATCACCGTCGCGCCGTCGCCCTGGAACGCGCATAACAGGCTCGTGCATGTCGCCGTGCAAGGCTATGCGCTGCAAAGCGCCCAGCGGCCGCGGGCCAATCTTGTGTTCCTCGTTGACGTCTCCGGCTCCATGTCGTCGGAGGACAAGCTGCCGCTCGTGAAGAACGCGCTGCGCATGCTGGTCGACGAGCTGAAGCCCGAGGATACGGTGGCGCTCGTCACTTACGCGTCAGGTTCAGGCGTCGCCCTGGAGCCGACGAAGATCGCCGACAAGGGCAAGATCATCGCGGCCATCGACGCCCTCGGCGCAGGCGGCTCGACGGCTGGCGCGCAAGGGATTCAGGACGCCTATCGTCTGGCGGAGGAGAATTTCGACAAGGCCGCCGTCAATCGCGTGATCCTCTCCACGGATGGCGACTTCAATGTTGGCGTGACGGATCAGGGCGAACTGAAGGGCCTGATCGAACGCAAGCGCGACAAGGGGATCTTCCTCTCCATCCTGGGCGTCGGGCAGGGGAATTACAACGACGCGCTGATGCAGACGCTCGCCCAGAACGGCAATGGGACTGCGGCCTATGTCGACAATCTCAACGAGGCGCGAAAGGTGCTGGTCGAGGAGGCGTCGTCCACGCTCTTTCCCATCGCCAAGGACGTAAAGATCCAGGTCGAATGGAACCCCGCGCGCGTCTCGGAATATCGGCTGATCGGCTATGAGACCCGCGCGCTGCGCCGCGAGGATTTCAACAACGACAAGGTCGATGCGGGCGATGTCGGCTCGGGCCATCGGGTGACGGCGATCTACGAGATCACGCCTGCGGGCGAAAAGCAGCTCGTCGACGACCTGCGTTACGGCAAGAAGACCGCCGAAGCCGCTGGCGGGGCGGATGGGGAACTGGGCTTCTTCAAGCTGCGCTACAAGCTGCCCAAGGAAGACGAGTCGAAGCTACTCTCGGCGCCGATCGGCGGGGCGCAGGCGGTGGAGAAGCTCGCGGCTGCGACGGATGACGTGCGCTTTTCGATCGCGGTCGCGGCCTTCGGGCAGTTGCTGAAGGGCGCGCCTTACCTTGGCAAATACGACTATGACGACGTGATCGCGCTGGCCAAGGGCGCGAAGGGGGACGACCCGTTCGGCTATCGCGCCGAGTTCGTGAACCTGGCTCGACTGGCGAAGACCGCGCGGCCTTAAAACCAGACAACTGACAGAATAGGGATGGCGCCCCTCGCGCTTCGAGACCCTGTTGCGATCTCGGGCTTGCCCGAGATCGCCCTTCAAGTGCTCAAGTCGGGCAAGCCCGACTTGAGAAGGCTCCTCGGCATGAGGGGCTTCTTCTTTCTCCGTCCAACACTTAGGCCTCATCCTGAGGGCGAGCGAAGCTTGCGTCTCGAAGGACGGGGCCGCCTCGGGAATTTGTCAGCAGTCTAAACCCTCTCCCCGCAAGCGGGGAGAGGGAGTAAATCTGCCTCATGTCAAAATCCCGCATCTATCTCGACCACAACGCCACATCACCGCTGCGTCCGGAGGCGCGGGCGGCGATGCTCGCCGCCATGGAGGCGCCGGGGAACGCCTCCTCGGTCCACGCCGAGGGGCGGGCGGCCAAGGCGATTCTGGAGCAGGCGCGGGCGACCATCGCGCGCGGGCTGGGGACAGCGGCGCGCAACGTCGTCTTCACCAGCGGCGCGACCGAGGCGGCGAATCTCGTCCTGACGCCGATGCTGCAACGCGGCAAGGAAACGGCGCCGATGGAGGTCTTGCTGATCGGCGCGGGGGAGCATCCGGCGGTTCTCGCCGGCCATCGATTCCCCTCCGGGGCGGTCGAGCGCGTGGCGTTGACGCCCGAGGGCGCGCTGTCGCTCCCGGCGCTGGATTCGGCGCTGGCGCGTCATGCCGGCAAGCGCATCGTGCTCGCGCTGCAGGCCGTAAATAACGAGACGGGCGTGATTCAGCCTGTGCGGGAGGCGGCGGAGCGGGTCCATGCGGCCGGCGGCCTCCTCGTCTGCGACGCCACCCAGGCGATTGGCCGAATCGAGACGACATTCCAAACAAGCGGCGCGGATTTTTTGTTCTTTTCCTCACACAAGCTTGGGGGGCCATTGGGGTCCGGGGCGCTTGCCGCAGCGCAAGATGTGACGAGGAGACGAAAAAGATGGCGGCTCTGAAGGAGACCGTGGACGTCGTCGAGTCGATAGACGTCGACGCCTATAAATACGGCTTCGTCACCGATATTGAGTCGGAGAAGGCGCCGAAAGGGCTGTCGGAAGAGATCGTCCGGTTTATTTCGGCGAAGAAGAACGAGCCGGAGTGGCTGACGGAGTGGCGTCTTGCGGCCTATCGCCGCTGGCTGACGATGGATGAGCCGCGCTGGGCGCGCGTCGAGCATCCGCCGATCGACTACCAGGATCTCTATTATTACTCGGCGCCGAAGTCGTCGCCGGGTCCGGCGACGCTCGAGGAGGTCGATCCCGAGCTGCTGCGCACTTATGAGAAGCTCGGCATTCCCTTGCGCGAGCAGGAGATTCTCGCGGGCGTCGAGACGCGCAAGGTCGCGGTCGACGCGGTCTTCGACAGCGTATCGGTGGCGACGACCTTCAAGGAGGAGCTGGCGAAGGCGGGGGTGATCTTCTGCCCGATCTCGGAGGCGGTGCGCGAGCATCCCGAGCTGGTGAAGAAATATCTCGGCTCGGTCGTGCCGGTCACCGACAATTTCTTCGCGACGCTCAACTCCGCCGTCTTTCGGACGGCTCCTTCGTCTATGTGCCGAAGGGCGTGCGCTGCCCGATGGAGCTGTCGACCTATTTCCGCATCAATGAGAAGAACACCGGGGCAGTTCGAGCGCACGCTGATCATCGCGGACGAAGGCTCCTATGTGAGCTATCTCGAAGGCTGCACGGCGCCCAAGCGCGACGAGAACCAGCTGCACGCGGCGGTCGTCGAGCTCGTCGCGCTGGACGACGCCGAGATCAAATATTCGACGGTGCAGAACTGGTATCCCGGCGACAGCGAGGGCAAGGGCGGCATCTATAATTTCGTGACGAAGCGCGGCGATTGCCGCGGCAAGAACTCGCATATCAGCTGGACGCAGGTGGAGACCGGCTCGGCGATCACGTGGAAATATCCGTCCTGCATGCTGCGCGGCGATGGCTCGCAGGGCGAGTTCTACTCGATCGCGGTGTCGAACGGTACCAGCAGGTCGACAGCGGCACGAAGATGATCCACCTGGGGAAGAACACCAAGAGCCGGGTCATCTCCAAGGGCATATCGGCGGGGCGCTCGCAGAACACCTATCGCGGGCAGATCTCGGCGCATCGCAAGGCCGAAGGCGCGCGCAACTTCACCAATTGCGACAGCCTGCTGATCGGCGATCTGCGGCGCGCACACCGTTCCCTATATCGAAAGCAAGAACCCCAGCGCGCAATCGAGCACGAGGCGACGACCTCGAAGATCAGCGAGGATCAGCTTTTCTACGCCATGCAGCGCGGGCTGTCGGCGGAAGAAGCGACGGCGCTGATCGTCAACGGCTTTGTGCGCGACGTGCTGCAGCAGCTGCCGATGGAGTTCGCGGTCGAGGCGCAAAAGCTGATCTCGATCTCGCTCGAAGGAAGCGTTGGGTGAGGCTCTCGCCTGCACCGTAAGGCCAAACTGGGATTTGACATGCTGGAAATCAAAAACCTCCACGTCTCGATCGGCGAGCGCAAGATTTTGGACGGATTGGACCTCACGGTGCATGACGGCGAGGTGGCCGCCATCATGGGTCCGAACGGCACGGGCAAGTCCACGCTGTCTTATGTCATCTCCGGACGCGAGGGCTATGAGGTCACGCAAGGCGAGATCCGGCTCGACGGCTTGAGCCTGCTCGAGCTTGCGCCTTGGGAGCGCGCGGCCAAGGGGGTTTTTCTGGCCTTTCAATATCCGGTCGAGATCCCGGGCGTCGCGACGATGACCTTCCTGAAGGCCGCGCTCAACGCGCAGCGACGCGCCCGCGGCGAGGAGGAGCTGCAGACCCCCGATCTCATGAAGCGCGTCAATGACGCCGCCGCCAAGCTTGGCGTGGGCAAGGAAATGCTGCGCCGTCCCTTGAACAGCGGCTTCTCGGGCGGCGAGAAGAAGCGCATGGACATTCTGCAGATGGCGCTGCTCGAGCCCTCGCTCGGCATATTCGACGAGACGGACTCGGGCCTCGACATCGACGCCTTGCGCGTCGTGTCGGAAGGCGTCAACGCGTTGCGCGACAAGAAGCGCAGCTTCCTCGTCATCACCCATTATCAGCGCCTGCTCGATTACATCAAACCGGACACGGTGCATGTGATGGCGAAGGGCCGCATCCAGCGCAGCGGCGGTCCGCAGCTCGCTCTCGAATTGGAGGAGAGCGGCTATAAGGATTACATCGGCGAGGCGGCGTGACCATGGCGAACCCAGCCCTTTCCGCGACCGAAGCCGCCTTCGCCTCCTTGTTCGAGCAGAAGAAGACCGCGGGCGCGCCGGATCTGCGCGAACGCAGCTGGCTCGCCTTCCTGCGCGACGGCTTGCCCAATCGGCGCCTCGAGAGCTGGCACTACACGGATCTGCGCGGCGCGCTGCGCGACTTTTCGCCCACAGCGACGGCGGGCCTCGTCGAGACCGAGACGCCGCCCGCGGGCGTGACGCGGCTCTCGCTCAGCGAAGCCCTGCAGCGACTCGACGAAGACGCGCTTGCGGCGCTGGCGCCCCGCATCGAGGATCCCGCCATCGCGCTCAATGGCGCGCTCATGACGGATGGCGTGGCGCTCATCATCCCGCCGGGGGCCGAGATCACGGCGCCGCTCTCGCTATTGCGCCGCTTCTCGGGCGCGGGGCTTTCGGTGACGCGCTCGCTCATCGTGGTCGGGGCGGGCGCGCGGGTTTCGATCGTCGAGCATGCGGCGGCCGGCGCGGAGACGGGCGGCTTCGAGAACGACCTTCTGATTTTGGCGCTCGGCGCGGGCGCGAAGGTCGAGCATTGTCTCATCAGCGAGGCGCGCGCGGACGGCGCGGCCAGCGTCATGAGCCTTGTCGCGACGCTCGCGGAAGACGCTTCGCTCGACTCCTTCAGCCTCATCGAGGGCGGCGGCTTGTTGCGCCGGCAGATCTTCGCCAAGCTCACAGGCGCGAAGGCGCGGGTGCGCTTCAACGGGGCCTCGCTGCTGCGCGGCGCGAGCTTTTCCGACACGACGCTCGTGGTCGAGCATCTGGCGCCGCAAGGCGAGAGCCGAGAGGCGTTCCGCTCGATCGTCGACGACACGGCGACGGGCGTGTTCCAGGGCAAGATCAGCGTGGCGCGCGAGGCGCAGAAGACGGACGGTTCGATGCAGTCGAAGGCGCTGCTGCTTTCGGACACGGCGACGATGAACAACAAGCCGGAGCTCGAGATTTTCGCCGACGACGTGGCCTGCGGCCATGGCGCGACCTGCGGGCGTCTCGACGCCGATCAGCTCTTCTATCTGACGGCGCGCGGCATCCCCAAGGCGCAGGCCGAGGCGCTGCTCATCGAAGGCTTCGCCAATGAGGCCTTCGCTCAATTGGAGCCGGAGCCGCTGCGCGAGGCGCTGGCGGCGCGCGTGTCGGCCTGGCTCGCCCCGCGCCGGATTCCGGCGGAAGCAAGCGGGAGCGCGCCATGAACATGCCCCTGGGCGCGGTCGCGGGCGCGCCGCTCTTCGACATTGCGGCCCTGCGCAAGGATTTTCCGATCCTTGCGGAAGAGCCTTACGGCAAGCCGCTCATCTATCTGGACAACGCCGCCTCGGCGCAAAAGCCGCGTCAGGTGATCGATCGGCTGACGCGCTTTTACGAGCATGAATACGCCAATGTGCATCGCGGCCTGCACTATCTCGCCAATGCGTCGACGGAGGCCTATGAGGGCGCGCGCGAGAGCGTGCGGCGCTTCCTCAATGCGGAGTCGACCGACGAGATCATTTTCACGCGAGGGGCGACGGAGGCCATCAATCTGGTCGCCGCGTCCTATGGCCTGGCGCATGTCGGCGAGGGCGACGAGATCATTCTGTCGGTGATGGAGCATCACTCCAACATCGTGCCCTGGCATTATCTGCGCGAGCGCAAAGGCGCGGTGCTGAAATGGATCGAGGTGGACGCGGACGGGCGCTTCGCGCTGGAAGACTTTGAGAAGCTCTTCACGGCGCGCACGAAGATCGTGGCGCTGACGCATATGTCGAATGTGGTGGCCTGGCCGACGCCGATCGCCGAGGTCACGCGCATCGCGCATGCGCATGGGGTTCCGGTTCTCGTCGACGGGTCGCAAGGCGCCGTGCATCTCGATGTGGACGTGCGGGCGCTGGACGTGGATTTTTACGTCGTCACCGGCCACAAGCTCTATGGCCCAACGGGCATTGGCGCGCTCTACGGCAAGCGGAAATGGCTCGAGAGCCTGCCGCCCTTCTGCGGCGGCGGCGAGATGATCGAGACCGTCACGCGCGAGAGCGTCACCTATAACACGCCGCCGCAGCGCTTCGAGGCCGGAACGCCGCCGATCGCGCAGGCGGTGGGGCTCGGCGCGGCGCTCGACTATATGGAGAGCGTCGGACGCGCCGCCATTCGCGCCCATGAGGCGGATCTGACGCATTATGCGCATGCGGTGCTCTCGAGCCTCGAGGGGATTCACATCTACGGGCGCGCGCCCGACAAGGGGCCCATCGTCGCCTTCAATCTCGACAACGCCCATGCGCATGACGTCGCCACGGTGATCGACCGCTCCGGCGTCGCCGTGCGCGCCGGCACCCATTGCGCCATGCCGCTCCTCGCCCAGTTCGGCCAGACCTCCAGTTGCCGCGCGTCCTTCGCGCTTTATAACACCCGCGCGAAATCGATCGGCCTGGCAGAGGCCTTGCTAAAAGCTCAAAAACTTTTCGCGTGAGGAGGTTCACGTGCTGATGACCGACGCTGTCAAGACAAGCGAAACGGAAGTCGTGGCGCAAGACGACGTCACCCTCGAGGCGGCCGAGAACGAGCGCCTGACGAATGACGTGATCAAGGCGCTGAAGACGGTCTACGATCCGGAAATCCCGGCGGATATTTACGAGCTGGGGCTCGTCTACCGCATCGACGTTTCGGACGATGGCGTCGTCGAAATCGACATGACGCTGACCGCGCCCGGCTGTCCCGTGGCCGGCGAAATGCCCATATGGGTGAAGAACGCGGTGAGCGCCGTGCCGGGCGTCAGCGACGTCAAGGTGAATATGGTGTTCACGCCCCCCTGGGATCAAAGCCGCATGTCCGACGAGGCCCGCGTCGCGCTCGACATGTGGTGAGCGAAAGGCGCCAAACCGGCGCGGCGTGTTGTCATGTTTGCTCCGCAGTTGAAGCCGAAGGTTCTTGAGACCGCCCTCTATGTCGCGGACCTCGATAGGGCGGGGCGGTTCTACGGCGAGACTTTGGGCCTCGCCCCCATGGCGCAGGACAGCCGCATGTGGGCGTTGGATTGCGGACCGGCGAGCGTGCTGCTCCTGTTCAAGCAGGGTGGAACACTGGAGCTGGTCGAATTGCCGGGCGGCCGAATCCCGCCTCATGACGGGGCAGGGCCGATGCATCTGGCCTTCGCCGTGGAGGCCGACGAACTGCCCGCATGGAAGGCGCGCCTCGCCGAATGCGGCGTGGAGATCGAAGCGACGATGAAATGGCCGCGCGGCGGCGAGAGCCTTTATTTTCGCGACCCGGACAACCACCTTGTGGAGTTGGCGTCGCCCGGTCTTTGGGCGAACTACTGAGGAAGAAGAGAAATGGCTTTGCCGAAGATGAGCGTGATGACCGTGAGCCCCGCCGCCGCAGTGCGCGTGAGCGGCCTGCTGGCCAACGCGGTCGCGGGCGCCGGCTTGCGCGTTTCGGTCGAGAAGGGCGGCTGCGCCGGCATGTCCTACAAAATGGAGATCTCCGAGCCGCAAATGGGCGACGAAGTCATCGACTTCGAGGGCGGCCGGGTGATCGTCGACTCCAAGGCGGTGCTGTATTTGCTGGGTACGACCATGGACGTGAAGAACGACAAGTTCTCGTCGAGCTTCGTCTTCGAAAATCCGAACCAGACCTCGGCTTGCGGCTGTGGGGAAAGCGTCGAATTGAAGCCGGCCGATCCGGCGCAACTCGCATTGCCCTAAGGCTATTGCGCAACTGGATCATATCGGCGACGGCGGCGCGAAGCAGGCAAATGCTATGACGTGGAGTCCTTCGAGCGTGCGAGCATAGCGCTCATCGTTTTCACGAACCAAACCTCGTCATCCAGGCGAGCGCGCCCTAGAAAAACTGCGGTCGTCCCCCGTTATTGCATTCCACGCGTCCGAGTATCTTGCGTCCAGGTCAGATGCTTGTAATCGAAACCCTTTTCGATCGTGGGCTTTACGATCTCGAAATAGGGCGAGATGTCGAAATCGCGCGGCACATAGAGCGCCGAGTTGCGGATATGGAGAATCTCCCGAACGACACGGCGATGCAGGCGCGATGAAGCTATTTCATCGTCGATGCGTTCAACGGTCGGCAGGATTGGGTAATTGATTGCCTGGAACGCTTGCGCCAGCAAGGTCGAACACAGCGCCTGGGTAGGCGACGCCGCGCCGATCGAAATGAACCGGCGACGCAGGCGGGAAGGAATTGGCGGAGTCGGCATCAGGTAGCGCAGCAGATCGAAAAGGTTATGCAAATCGTAGCGACACCCGATGCGCTCAACGGTAAAGGCGATGAGTGCGGCCAGGTCTTCGTCGCGAATGCTGAGCGGACGGCAGATGCGGGTAGAAGCCCCTGCGTAATTGGATAAAGGCGACGAACGAACGCCCGCGACGAGATCGGCCTCGACGAGCACATGCGGCTCTCCGTCAGCTTCCTGACGGCCCTTGAGCGCGCCGACAAACAACGCAGCGTGCGACCACGTCGACTGGGTGAGATATTTGATTGGCCCGGAGACGCGGGTTGATCCTTCAATCAAGATCACATCGCCAGGCTTTAGGCACCTCTTCAGCTCCGCCATGTCGGTCGGCGTCGTCAAAGGGTCGCTCCCGACTTCCTGCATGAGATAGTTGGAGAGGGCGACCCCGATTTTGTGTAAGAACGCCTTGAGCATCCAATCCGGCCTTGTGCCGCTGCGCGACCGCGCCTCCACTGCGTCGTAGTCGAAAGCGCCCTTTAAACGCAGATAGCGCGCAACCGGCCGACGGCAGGCGAAGATGCCGCGCCCGCTAAAGGCACAGGCCTGGAACTCGGGAAAAATCGCGGCCTCCGCCGCCATTGTCGCTCCATCGACGTGACGAAGGCCAGGGAATGCGCTCGTTTTGTATGAAAGAATTTCGGTGATCGCCTCAGGGCGTATAAACCGCGCATTAACGCTGATGATGCGTTTCCTTTTTCGCGCGACTGAGAAATAGCGGTTTTTTCAGTATCGACCGCCAAAGCTTTACGCCGTGCCTGTCGTGCATGCGCGTGGAGTGGTCGATGTCGTTTTCCAAACCGCCTGTTGTCGCGTCGAGCGTCGCCTTGCTCGCCGCATTGTCCCTTGTGCCGACACAAGGATGGGCGCGCGACGGCCGCAATCAAACGGGCGGCGGCGACGTCATCTACGAGATGGCGCCCATGTCGTCGCACACCGCGCAGGACGTCATCTACGAAATGCCGCCTTTGAGGCCGGTGAAGGGCGCCGCCGCTCAGGCCGCCAAGCCAGCGAAACCCGCAGAGCCGGCCGTCGCCGCGAAGCCCGCGCCCGCGCCGGTGAAGGAGGCTGCGCCCGCTCAGCCGCCCGCGCCCGCGCCGGCCTCTGTCGCGGAAGCGCCCAAGCCCGTCGAGGCGCCGCCGCAGCCCGTGGCCGAGGCTCCCAAGCCTGCCGACGCGCAGCCGGTCGCGGAAGCGCCGCCCGCCGCCGCCCCTGAGATTCCGCCGGCGACCGAGGCTGCCCAGCAACCTGCTCCCGCGGAGACGCCCGCCGCTCCGGTGGCGGAAGCGCCGGCCGTTCCCGCCGTTCCCGTCGCCGAGGCGACCCCTCCCGCTGCGCCCGAACTTGCCGGGGGCGCCCCGGTTCCGGCGCCTGTCGACGGGCAGGGCGAAGTCCCGCAACCCGCGCCCGCCCAGCAGCCTGCCGTCGCCGAAGCCCCCGCCATTGTGGAGCCGGCGCCGATCGGCCCGCCGATCATGAGCGTCAATCTCCCGCGCAAGGCTCTCGGCGCGCTCAAGGCGCCCGCGCCCTTCGCCGGGAATGTGGCTTACCTGCAGGGCGATGCGCCCGCCCCAACCCTCGTGCCGAAACTGCGTTCGCTCGCGCCTGAGCCGGCGCCAGCCGCCGCGCAGCTTGCCGCAGAACCGGGAACCGAGGCGCAGCAGCCGATGGCGGAAGCCGCATCCGCAGACTCAGCCGCGGCGCAGGCCGCTGCCGCCGCCAAAATCTCCGCGCTCCTCTCCGAGGGGCTCGTCGGCCCGGTTGAAGTGCGCATCGGCGACCGCGCGACCATGTGGCTGCCGGCCGGCCGCGTCTTCCTTCCGCTGGAGACGGCGCGCAAGCTCGCCCAGGAAGCCGGTCTCGAATGGCGCCCGGGCGTGCAGGGCATGGTGGCGCCCGCCGGCGGCAAGCTCGAATGGCTCGCGCCGGTCGAACTTCTCGACGACGGCTACGTCAAGACGGGCGACGCCGAGCAGCTTCAGCCCGAGAAGCTTTTTTGCGCGTTCCAGGCGAGCCTTCCTGAAGTCAACGCCCAGCGTGCGCGCGCCGGCCAGCCGCCCGTCGCGCTCGACGGCTGGCTATCGCCGCCGGCGCTCAACGAGAAGCATCGTCTCGCGGGCTGCGTGAACATCTCGACGCAGAACGATCAGAGCGGCCTCGACAAGTTTTTCAACTGCGAGGCCTGGGCGCTTGGTCGCCAGGGCGCGATCAAGATCGGCCTTGCGGACGGCGCCGAAGCGGCCGCCCGACTCAAGGACGAAGCGGCGGCGCTCGCCGACACGATCGTTTTCGATCGCGGCAAGACGTACGAGGAATTCGACGCCGCAACGGACAAGACGGCGCCTTACGCCGCCGCGGATCTCCTGACGCGCGACGTCACCGCCAAGACGGCGCCGGCGGCGCCGGCAGCCGAGGCGAGCGCGCCGGGCGAATCGTCTGATCTCATTTCGAAGCTCTTCTACCCGGCGGCGTTCGGCGTCGGCGCTCTGGCGCTCTATGCGTTGATCAAGCGCCGTCGTGAGGCCGAGAAGGGCGACGAGGCTCAGGCCGAGACGATGGCCGCCCCTGCGCGGATCGAGCGGACGCCGGAGGCTCGCCGTGCGCCGGAGACGCCGGCGACTGTCGCGGACGAGGCGCAAGCGGCTCCTTCGCTCTTTGCGCGCTTGCTGCCGACGCTGCACGCCCGCTTCACCAAGAAGGATGCGCCTGCGCCCAAGCCGGAAATCCTCGCAGAACCGAGCCCGGTCGCCGCAGAGGCTGCTTCCGCCGCGGAAGCCGCCCCCTCGCTTTTCGCGCGCTTGTTGCCGACGCTCCACGCCCGCCTGGCCAAAAAGGACGCGCCTGCGCCGAAGCCGGAAATACTCGAAGAACCCGCGCTGGTCGCCGCCGGTCCAAAGGCGGAACCCTACGCGAAGGAGAACTCCATATCCGCCGTGGGCGGCCTGATGGGCAAGATCGCGGCGCTGCGTTCGCGCAACGCGGAAGAGCCGAAGGCGACGCCGTCCTCCGTGGGGGCTGCGCCCGCCAATGACGCCGAGGAGCCCGCGTCGGCTCTCAAGAAGCTCGCCGCGAAGATGCGTCGCACGTCGGAAGAACCGGCGCCCCCGCCTGTCAACGTTTCGCGCGTCATGCGCACCCGCAGCGCTGGAGCCGCCGCGGCGGCCGTTGCGGATAGCATCGTCGAACCGCTGATCGTGGAGACGGAGCAGGCGCGCGTCGCCGAGCCTGAGATCGCGCTTCTGGAGCCGGAGCTCCTCGAGCCCAACGCGCCGCGTCCCATCCCGGCGGCGCCCGCGCCCGCCGCGCCGAGCATGGCGATGGAGGAGCTTGATGAGGTTGAGGAGGTGGAAGCCTTCGCCCCGCCGCCCGCAACCGAGAAAGCGCAGGGACCGCCGAAAAGCACGGGTCCGACATCAAGCCGGTCTCCATCGCCGACGAGATGAAGCGCAGCTATCTCGATTACGCGATGAGCGTGATCGTCTCCCGCGCGCTGCCCGATGTGCGCGACGGCCTGAAGCCCGTGCATCGTCGCATTCTGTTCTCGATGAACGAGAACGGCCACACGCCTGACAAGCCTTACGTGAAATCGGCGCGCATCGTCGGCGACGTGATGGGTAAATACCACCCGCACGGCGACGCCGCGATCTATGACGCGCTGGTGCGCATGGCGCAGCCTTTCTCGATGCGGCTCATGCTCGTCGACGGGCAGGGCAATTTCGGCTCGGTCGACGACGATCCGCCGGCGGCCATGCGTTACACCGAGTCGCGCCTCGCGAAGCCGGCCCTCGCGCTGCTCGAGGACATCGATGAAGGCACTGTCGACTTCCAGCCGAACTATGACGGCAAGGAAAGCGAGCCGACCGTCCTTCCGGCGCGCTTCCCCAACCTTCTCGTCAACGGCGCCGGCGGCATCGCCGTCGGCATGGCGACGAACATTCCGCCGCACAACCTCGGCGAGGTGATCGACGCCGCGATCGCGCTGATCGACAGGCCCGACATGACGGTCGCCGAGCTGATGGAGATCGTTCCCGGCCCGGACTTCCCGACGGCGGCGACGATCCTCGGCCGCGGCGGCATCCGCAACGCCTATGCGACCGGCCGCGGCTCGATCATCATGCGCGCCAAGGCGGAGATCGAGAACGCTGCGCAAGGAGCGCGAGGCGATCATCGTCACCGAGATCCCGTATCAGGTGAACAAGGCCGCGCTGATCGAGCGCATCGCCGACCTGTTCGGAAAAGAAGATCGAAGGCATCGCCGACCTCGCGACGAATCCGACCGCGACGGCATGCGCATCGTCATCGAGCTGAAGCGCGAGGCGGTCGCCGACGTCGTGCTGAACCAGCTCTGGCGCCACACTGCGCTGCAATCGAGCTTCGCGGTCAACATGATCGCCCTGAATGGCGGGCGGCCGGAGCTGATGACGCTCCACGACGTGCTGCGCGCTTTCGTGGATTTCCGCGAGACGGTCGTCACCCGCCGCACCAAGTTCCGCCTGAACAAGGCGCGCGACAACGCGCATCTGCAGGTCGGTCTCGCCATCGCCGTCGCCAATATCGACGAAGTCATTCGCCTCATCCGCACCTCAGCCGATGCAGCCGCCGCGCGCGAAGCGCTGATGGCGCGAGACTGGCCGGCGAAGGACATGGCGCCGCTCGTCGAACTCATCGCCGATCCGCGCCACAAGCTCTCGCATGACGGCACGATCCGCCTCTCAGAGGCGCAGGCTCGCGCGATCCTCGATCTGCGCCTGCAACGCCTCACCGCCCTCGGGCGCGAGGAAATCGCGGAGGCGTTGAACAAGCTCGCCGCCGAGATCGCGGAGTATCTCGAAATTCTCGGCTCGCGCGAAAGGCTCTTCGGCATCATCAAGGACGAGATGCTGGCCGTGAAGGAGGCCTACGCGACCCCGCGCCGCACGCAGATCACAGACGCGGAAGGCGATGTCGAGGACGAAGATCTCATTGCCCGCGAGGACATGGTGGTCACGGTCTCGCACGCCGGCTACATCAAGCGCGTCCCGCTCTCGACCTATCGGGCGCAAAGGCGCGGCGGCAAGGGCCGCTCCGGCATGCAGACGAAGGAGGAGGATTTCGTCCACCGCCTCTTCGTCGCCAATACGCACACGCCCGTGCTGTTCTTCTCCTCGCGCGGCAAGGCTTACAAGGAGAAGGTCTGGCGGCTGCCGCTGGCGGCGCCGCAGGCGCGCGGCAAGGCGCTCGTCAACCTGCTGCCGCTGGAGCCGGGCGAGCGCATCACCACGATCATGCCGCTGCCGAGGATGAATCGAGCTGGGAGACGCTCGACGTCATCTTCGCGACGACGCGCGGCACGGTGAGGCGCAACAAGCTCTCCGACTTCGTCGAAGTGCGCCGCAACGGCCTCATCGCCATGAAGCTCGATGAGGGCGAAGGGATCGTCGACGTCGCCACGGCGACCGAGCATGACGACATTCTGCTGACGACGAGCGACGGCCAGTGCATCCGCTTCGCCGTGCCGGAAGTGCGCGTCTTCCAGGGCCGCAGCTCAATGGGCGTGCGCGGGGTCGCGCTCGCCGAGGGCGATCGCGTGATCTCGCTGTCGGTTTTGCGGCATTTCGAGGCGACGGGCGACGAGCGCAGCGCCTATCTCAAGAAAGCCAGCGCGCTGCGCCGGCGGATGGGCGAGGACGTGGCGCCGGACGCGGGCGTGGAGGCCACGGAGGAGGGAACGGGCGCCGTGGAGCTCTCCGACGAGCGCTTCGCCCTTATGCAGGCGGCCGAGCAGATCATCCTGACCGTCTCCGAGAACGGCTACGGCAAGCGCACCTCGTCCTACGAGTACCGCATCACCGGGCGCGGCGGCAAAGGCATCGTCGCCATGGCGGTGAACGCCCGCAATGGCAAGCTCGTGGCGTCTTTCCCGGTCGGGCAGGACGACGAGATCATGCTCGTCACCGACGGCGGCCAGCTCATCCGTTGCCCGGTGGAGGGCATCCGCATCGCCGGCCGCGGCACGCAGGGCGTGATCGTCTTCAACACGGCCGAGGACGAACGCGTGGTGTCGGTCGAGCATATTGGCGACGTCGGCGGTCATCCGCCGGCATGTGGAAAGCGTCATGTGCGGCGTGCCGAGCCAGTACACCACATTCCTGACGGCGGAGTCGGGCCCGAAGGAAAATGAATATGTGCGGGTGCGCTGCCAGATGCGGTGACGCCGGCAGCAACCCTCTGGGCCAGGGGAGGTTTTCCCGGGGAGGGACGCTCGCCTGACGACCCGATTCCGGGCCCCCCTTGCCCTTCCGCCCCTAACACCCTAAAAGCCCGCCGCACACGCCCGGTTTGCGGGCGAAACAGCCGGAACGGGACCATGGCCAAGGAAAAATTTACGCGCACCAAGCCGCACTGCAATATCGGGACGATCGGACACGTCGACCATGGCAAGACGTCCTTGACGGCGGCGATCACGAAGGTCTTGGCGGAGACGGGCGGCGCCACGTTCACGGCCTACGACCAGATCGACAAGGCTCCGGAAGAGAAGGCGCGCGGCATCACCATTTCGACGGCGCATGTCGAATATGAGACGCAGAACCGCCACTACGCCCACGTCGACTGCCCCGGCCACGCCGACTATGTGAAGAACATGATCACCGGCGCGGCGCAGATGGACGGCGCGATCCTGGTCGTTTCGGCGGCCGACGGCCCGATGCCGCAGACCCGCGAGCACATCCTGCTCGCCCGCCAGGTCGGCGTGCCGGCGCTGGTCGTGTTCCTCAACAAGGTCGACATGGTCGACGATCCGGAGCTGCTCGAGCTCGTCGAGCTCGAAGTCCGCGAGCTGCTCTCGAAGTATGATTTCCCCGGCGACGACATTCCGATCGTCAAGGGTTCGGCGCTGTGCGCGCTGGAGAACAAGTCTCCGGAGCTCGGCCATGACGCGATCCTGAAGCTGATGGCGGAAGTCGACCGCTACATTCCGCAGCCGGAGCGTCCGAAGGATCAGCCCTTCCTGATGCCGGTCGAGGACGTGTTCTCGATCTCGGGCCGCGGCACGGTGGTGACGGGCCGCATCGAGCGCGGCGTGATCAAGGTGGGCGAGGAAGTCGAGATCGTCGGCATCCGTCCGACGACGAAGTCGACGGTGACGGGCGTCGAGATGTTCCGCAAGCTGCTCGACCAGGGCGAGGCGGGCGACAATGTGGGCTGCCTGCTGCGCGGCACGAAGCGCGAGGACGTGGAGCGCGGCCAGGTGCTGTGCAAGCCGGGTTCTGTGAAGCCGCACACGAAGTTCAAGGCCGAGGCCTACATCCTGACGAAGGAGGAAGGCGGCCGCCACACGCCGTTCTTCACGAACTATCGCCCGCAGTTCTACTTCCGCACGACGGACGTGACGGGCATCGTGACGCTCCCCGAGGGCGTCGAGATGGTGATGCCGGGCGACAACATCGCGATGGAAGTGTCGCTGATCGTTCCGATCGCGATGGAAGAGAAGCTGCGCTTCGCCATCCGCGAAGGCGGCCGCACGGTTGGAGCAGGTGTGGTCGCTTCCATTATCGAGTAATTTGGAGCTACCGCTTCAAAACCAGAAAAAGCGCGGTTCGCCGCGCTTTTTTTGTTTCAAATGAGACGCCGGATGAAGAAGCACGAACTCGTTTCGCTCGATGAAAAGCACAAGGGCTGGGCGAGCCTCTCCGTCGCGCATATCCGCCTCCCGGACGGTAAGGTGATCGCGCGCGAGATCGAGGATCACGGCTCCGCCGTCGCGGTGCTGCCCTATGATCCGCAGCGCAAGACCGTCGTTCTGGTCGAGCAGTTCCGCCCGGCGCCATTTCTCGCCGGCGGGGAGGAGCAGACGCTGGAAGTCGTCGCCGGCATCATCGACGAAGGCGACAGCGTCGTGGCCGCCCGGCGCGAGGCGCTCGAAGAAGCCGGATTGCAACTGGGCGCGCTGGAATATGTCGCGACCACCTGGACGATGCCCGGCATTTCGACCGAAAGGCTCACACTGTATCTCGCCCCCTATACGACGTCGGATCGCATCGCCGCGGGCGGCGGCGTCGCGGCGGAAGACGAGAACATCCGTGTGATCGAGATGGCGATCGCG
Organism: Methylocystis parvus; assembly: GCF_049675845.1. Taxonomy (GTDB): domain Bacteria; phylum Pseudomonadota; class Alphaproteobacteria; order Rhizobiales; family Beijerinckiaceae; genus Methylocystis; species Methylocystis parvus_A. The sequence goes on along the minus strand of NZ_CP187161.1, from coordinate 595,315 downwards.
GATTTTCTCACTCTCATGGCGGCGGGCGAACTCGTCGACATGAAGACGCTCGCGCTCGCACAGGCGCTGCAATTACGCCATCCCGAGCTTCTCTGCGCGTAAGTCGCGTCAGGCCGCGCAGACTGCCGACAAAGTAGGGTTGACGCCCCTCGTGCTTCGAGACGCCTGCTTTGCAGGCTCCTCAGCATGGAGACCTTTGCACGGAAGCGGGTGTCTGCGCGAGACGGGTTTAACGTGCCCGTGGGCCGCTGTTGGATCTGTCGGTTTGGGCGGCGGGGATGCTTCGCCTGGACAGGCCAGCGCTGGGCGGACGCTCCCCGGGGCGTCCGCCTTGCCTTCACTGCGCCGCGAGGACGCGCCAGCGACGTAGATTGAAGGCGAGGCAGAAGAGCGTGAGATCGGCGGCGTTGCGTAATTGCGAAAAGGCGCGCATGCGGCCGAGCCGATAAGTTCGCTTCATCGTGCCGAATAGGCTTTCGACCGCGCGGCGAACCAGCGACAGCTCATGATTGCGCGCGACGTCCGCTTCCGTCAGGGGCCGGCCGCGCTTGCGGCGCATGAGGCCGTCGCCCAGTTCCCGCCGCGCAAGCTCCGACCGCAGTCCGTCGCTGTCATAGCCGCGATCCGCATAGACGGTCCCCGCCGCCTGATCGAGAAGTTGCGGCGCGACCGAGACGTCCTGCACATTGGCCGGCGTCAGCCTCATGTCGCGCACGAGGCCGGAGCCGGCGTCGACCGCCACATGCATCTTGTAGCTGAAGGCGAAACGGCCGCGCTCATTGGTCGTGCCGAACCGCGCCTCCTTGTCGGTCGAACTTGTCTTTCCTTCATCCATGCGCGGGCGTCTGGCGGCGCTCGTCACCAGCGTCGCGTCGATCAGCGTGCCTTGCTTGACCATGAGCCCCGCCGCCTCGATCTGGCGATTGGCCTCCGCCAGCAACGGGTCGAGCAGATCATGGCTCCCAAGCTTCTCGCGGAAACGCCAGATGGTCGAATGATCCGGCGTCGGATCGCCGAGCGCGAGGCCGGCGAAAGCCATGAAGCTCAGGCGATCCGCCAGCGCCGTCTCCATTTCCGGATCGGAAAGGCCATGCCATCGCTGAAGGAGCAGCGCCTTGAACATGACGAGCGCCGGATAGGAGGGCTCGCCCCTCGCCGCGACCGGAATCGCCCCGAGCAGCTTCTCGAAGGGCGCCCAATCGACGAGGCGCGCGATCTCCATCAGAGCCGAAGGCCGGGATTGAGGGCGCTGGGCAACCAACCCATCGACAAAATCAAGCTGGCCCACCCGGCGCTTCGGCATGATCATCCTCCCGCTCTGCCGGGAGTGAATCACGCCGAAACGTTTCGTGCAAAGGTCTCCAGCATGAGGGGCTTCTTCTTTCGCAAATCACTTATGGCCTCACCCTGAGGAGCGAGCGAAGCGCGCGTCTCGAAGGGCGAGGCCGCCTCGGGAATGCGTCAGCACGCTGAGCCGCCCTTCAGGCCGCCGCCTCCACCGTCATCTCCACAATCTCCGGCGGGCGCATGAAGCGCACGGGGATGATCGACTCGCCCAGACCGCCTGAAATCACGAGGTGCCGGCCATTCTCGAAATGATGGCCGTAGACATGCGACGCTCCAAAGCGCACTTCCGCGACGACGGGGCCGAGCATCGGCAGGTTGACCTGTCCGCCGTGCGTATGTCCGCAGAGCGTCAGCGCGATGCGCTTCGGCACGCGGCGGAAGACTTGCGGCTCATGGGCGAGAAGGATAGCGGGCGCGTCGTCGGAGACGAGGCGCAAGGTCGCGTTGAGATCGTCATGGCCGCGCCAGCCAATCTGCTTGCCCATATAGGTGGCCATCTGATCGCCGAGTCCGAGCAGCCAAAAGGGCTGGCCGTTCTTTGTCAATCGGAGGGCGTCGTTCTCATATACGCGCGCGCCCATCTGCTTGAGCGCGCGACGCGCGCTTTCGGCGTCGTCGCTCGGGTCGCTGACGAGGGGGCCATGCCACCAGTCATGGTTGCCCAGCACCGCGTGGACGCCGAGCGGCGCGCGCAATTCGGAGAGCGCCTCGGCCCATTGTTCGGGCCGCACAGCATCCGTAACGAGATGCGTGCCGGCGGCGAAGTCGCCCAGCAAGGCGACAAGGTCCGGCTGCAGCGCATTCGCGATCTGCGCGATCTTGCGGATGCGTGACGCCGGCATCCAGGGCTCGCAGGCGTGCAGGTCGGTAATGACGGCGATGCGCAGGCTGAGGCCCTCCGGCCAATCCTGCGGCGTCACCCGATAGCGCGTGACGTCGAGAATGAAATTGGGCTCGACGACGACGGAGTAGGTTCCAAGGCCGAGCCCCGCGAGCGCGAGCCCGGCCGGCAGGCGCAGAAGCGCGCGGCGGCTGATCATCGAGACTCCCTGACGGCGCCGTTCAAGGCGCCCGGCAGGGAGGTCTTGTATCAGGCCGCGAGGTCTTCGCCCAGCGGGAGCCAGCCCGGCTGGAATTCGACTTTCTCTTCTTGGGGAGCGCGCGTCACTTCGAGCGCGGCGGCGACGGCGGAAATGCCGATTTCGCGATAAAGGCGGGCGAGAAGATCGTGCGGATGACCGCCGAACTGCGAGACGGGGAACTCGATCGAATACTTGTCCGACATGACGGCCTCTACGCTTTTACTCTTGGGTAACGCAGGATGAACGCGACGATCGAATTTCGCCGCATTCACTTAACGCGAGGCTAACGGAACGACGTTCTCGCCGTTTCGACGCGATTTTATGCGTCGTTGCATTTCGGGCGGCATTTGGCGAAAAATGACGCCGCCGCCGCTCATTGCGGCAAAGCTCAACCGAGGCCGCTTCTCCTCATGCGCCGAACCCTGCCGCCGGAGCCCTGGTCGCGAGCCGCCTTGTGGAGCCGCAGCGTCGCGCTCTTCGGCGCCGTGGTTGCGATTCTGTCCGTCCTGTTCGTGCGCCTCAACGTGATGTCGCCCGTTTCGGCGCTCGCCTGCCTTGGGGCCGCCGTCGCACTGGCGCTGGTGGCGCTGCTTCTCGTCTGCGCGGCGAGCGTCGCAATCTGGCGCTCGGGCCGGCGGGGCGTGGGGGCCACCGTCGGCGCCGCTGTCGTTGCGCTCCTCACGCTGGCTTATCCCGCCTATCTCGCGGTCGAGGCCGTGCGGCTGCCGGTGCTTTCCGATATTTCGACCGACACGGCGAGCCCGCCATATTTCTCGCTTTCCCGCGCAGCTTATGAGGCGCGCAAGGGGTTCCAGCCCAAGGGCCTGCCGCAGAGGGCGCGCGAGGCGCAGCGTCCGGCCTATCCGGACGTCGAGCCGATCGTGGTCGATCTCGACGCGGACGAGGCTTTCGCATTGGTGCTGAAGACCGCGAAGGCGGTGGGCTGGCGAGTCGTCGACCTGCGGCCGCCGGGCGGCCGGACGGGAGAGGGGCACGCCGACTTTCTCGACAAGACGCTCATCATGGGCTTCGACGAGGATGTGACGGTGCGGCTGAAACCGCTGCCGGGCCAGACGCGCATCGACCTGCGCTCGGCCTCGCGCTACGGGCGGCACGATTTCGGCGCGAACGCCAAGCGGATCATGGCCTTCGCGGACGAGTTGCAGACACAGCTCGACGCGCGGTGACGCCCGATCTGGACTCAACCTCATTGCGACGAGGGGAAGCGGCCTCTCTAAAGGGAGCCGCTCACTCGTTTTTAACCGGCGACTCTGGTATTGTTCCGCCCGTTCTCCAGATAACTGGCGGGAGGCAGAGAACAGCCGATGGCGACTGCAGGCGACGGCGCGAACGCGGCTCACGCCGTTCCGAATTTCACCCGCGAGGAAGAGCTTCACGCGCTGCGTGAGATGCTGCTGATCCGCCGCTTCGAAGAGAAGGCGGGGCAGCTCTACGGCATGGGCGTCATCGCCGGCTTCTGCCATCTCTATATCGGCCAGGAGGCCGTGGTCGTCGGCGTGAAGATGGCGGCCCGCCCGGGCGACCAGTTCACGACCAGCTATCGCGACCACGGCCACATGCTCGCCAGCGGCATGGAGGCCAAGGGCGTCATGGCGGAGCTCGCCGGCAGGCGCGGGGGCTACTCCAAGGGCAAGGGCGGCTCCATGCACATGTTCTCGCACGAGAAAGCCTTTTATGGCGGGCATGGCATCGTCGGCGCCCCGGCGCCCATCGGCGCGGGGATCGCGCTCGCCAACGCCTATCGCGGCGACGGCAAGGTGTCGCTGACCTTCTTCGGCGAGGGCGCGGCCAATCAGGGCCAGGTCTACGAGACCTTCAACATCGCGGCGCTATGGAAGCTGCCGGTGGTCTTCATCGTCGAGAATAATCGCTACGCCATGGGCACGTCGCTGACCCGCGCGGCGGCTCAGAGCGACTTCGCCATGCGCGGCGCCGCCTTCGGCATTCCGGGCCATCAGGTCGACGGCATGGACGTTCGCGCCGTGCGGGCGTCGGCTGCCGAGGCGCTGGACTGGTGTCGCTCGGGGAAGGGGCCGTATCTCCTGGAGATCCAGACCTACCGCTATCGCGGCCACTCCATGTCGGACCCGGCGAAATATCGCTCCAAGGAAGAAGTGCAGAAGATGCGTGAGGAGCACGATCCGATCGAGCAGGTGCGCCTGCGCCTGCTGGCGGACGGTGTGAGCGAGGACGAGTTGAAGAAGATCGACGCCGGCGTTCGCAAGGTCGTCGCGGAGGCGGCCGATTTCGCGATGATGGACAAGGAGCCGGACCCGTCCGAGCTTTATACGGACGTGTTGGCGTGAGGTCCGAGGTCTTTATGCAAGCAGGTTTTTCCCCCTCCCTGTCCCTCCCCCGCAAGCGGGAGAGGGAACGCTCACGATCAGCAATGTCGATGAGGGCGACAATATGCTCCCTCTCCCGCGAAGCGGGGGAGGGTTGGGGAGGGGGCTTCAGCCGATGACCATCAATGTCCTGATGCCCGCCCTCTCGCCCACCATGGAGCAGGGCAAGCTCGCAAAATGGCTGAAAAGCGAGGGTGACGAAGTCAAAGCCGGCGACGTCATCGCGGAGATTGAAACCGACAAGGCGACCATGGAGGTCGAGGCGGTCGACGAGGGCGTGCTGGCGCGCATCCTCGTGCCCGGCGGGACGGAGAATGTCGCCGTAAATACGCCCATCGCCGTGATCGCAGGCGAGGGCGAGGACGTCGCCGCCATAGAGGCGCCCCCGGACGCCAAAGCCCCGCCGCCGCCGACCGCGCCGCAGGACGAGCCGGGCGAGGCCAACAAGGCGCGCACGGAAGCCGCCGCCGAGGCCGCCGCCCCGGCGCCGAAGCCCGTGAGCGTCGCCGCGCCGCCGGCAGTCAGCGCCGCGCCGGAAGTGCCGGCCGGCACGACCATGATCCCCATGACCATGCGCGAAGCGCTGCGCGACGCCATGGCCGAGGAGATGCGCCGCGATCCCAACGTCTTCGTCATGGGCGAAGAAGTCGCGGAGTATCAGGGCGCCTACAAGGTCACGCAGGGCCTGCTGCAGGAATTCGGCCCCATGCGCGTGCGCGACACGCCGATCACCGAATATGGCTTCGCCGGCATCAGCGTCGGCGCGGCTTTCGCGGGGCTGCGGCCCATCGTCGAATTCATGACCTTCAATTTCTCGATGCAGGCCATCGACCACATCGTGAATTCGGCGGCGAAGACGCTCTACATGTCGGGCGGGCAGATCCACAGCCCCATCGTCTTCCGCGGCCCGAACGGCGCAGCGGCGCGCGTTGGCGCCCAGCACAGCCAGGATTATTCCGCCTGGTATTCGCAGGTGCCGGGCCTGATCGTCATCTCCCCGTCCAACGCCAGCGACGCCAAGGGCCTTTTGAAGGCGGCGATCCGCAGCAACAATCCGGTGATCTTCCTTGAGAACGAAATTCTCTACGGCAAGACTTCGGAAGTTCCGGCGCTCGAGGATTTCGTCCTGCCCATCGGCAAGGCGCGCATCGCGCGGCCGGGGACGGACATAACGCTCGTCTCCTTCTCCATCGGCATGACCTACGCGCTCGGCGCCGCCGAGGAGCTGGCGAAGGAGGGGGTCGAAGCGGAGGTGATCGACCTGCGCACGCTTCGGCCCATGGATATCCCAACTGTCGTCGAGTCGGTGAAGAAAACGGGGCGCTGCGTGGCGATCGAGGAAGGCTGGTCGCAAAGCGGCGTCGGCGCGGAGATCGCGGCCCGCTTGCAGCAGGAGGCGTTCGACTATCTCGACGCGCCGGTCGCGCGCGTGACCGGCAAGGACGTGCCGATGCCCTATGCAGCGAATCTCGAAAAGCTGGCGCTGCCGAGCGTCGCCGAAGTCGTCGCGGCGGCGAAGGCCGTCCTTTACAGGGCCTGAGGCATGGCGCTCGTTACTCCCGACAGCGGCGCGCCGCGCATCTTCGCCTCGCCCCTCGCGCGCCGTCTCGCGAAAGAGGCGGGCCTAGATCTCGCGTCTCTCACCGGCTCCGGCCCGCATGGCCGCATCATCGAGCGCGACGTGAAGAGCGCCGTCGCCGGCGGCGTCACGAAGAAGCCGGCTCCTGCGCAAAAGCCCGTCGCGCTCGCTGAGGCGCCATCGGCTGCGACGACGCGCAAATTCTATGAGATCGACTCCTATGAGGAGGTCCCGCACGATTCGATGCGCAAGGCCATCGCGCGGCGGCTCACCGAGTCGATACAGACAGTCCCGCATTTCTATCTCAACATCGACTGCGAGATCGACGCGCTGCTGAAGCTGCGCGAGGACTTCAACGCCGCCGCGCCCAAGCGCGCGGACGGGACGCTCGAGTGGAAGACCTCGGTCAACGACTACATCGTCAAGGCGCTGGCGCTGGCGCTCCAGCGCGTGCCGGAGGCGAATGTCACCTTCACGCCCGAGGCGATGCTGAAGCACAAGGCGTCGGATATCGGCGTCGCCGTCGCGATCCCCGGCGGGCTCATCACGCCGATCGTGCGCAACGCGCAGGCGAAGACGGTTCGCGAGATCTCCGACGAGATCAGGGAGCTCGCCGGCCGCGCGCGCGAGCGCAAGCTCAAGCCGGTCGAATATGAGGGCGGCGTTTCCGCCGTCTCCAATCTCGGCATGTACGGGATCAAGAGCTTCTCGGCGGTGATCAACCCGCCGCAATCGACCATCCTGGCCGTGGGGAAGGGCGAGCCGCGCATGGTGGTGAAGAACGGCGCGCCGGCCGTCGCGACCATCATGAGCGTGACGCTCTCCTGCGATCACCGCGCGGTGGACGGCGCGCTGGGCGCGGAGTTGCTGGCGGCGTTCAAGGCGTTGATCGAGCAGCCGATGGCGCTCTTCGCGTGAAAGAGACATCCACGCTGACCTGCCCACACTGCGGCCACGCCGCAACGCAGACCATGCCGACTGACGCCTGCGTCCTCGCCTATGATTGCCCGGCCTGCCATGCGCGCCTCACGCCGAAGCATGGCGATTGCTGCGTTTTCTGCTCCTATGGCGACGTTCCGTGTCCCCCCGTCCAGAGAGAAGGACGCTGCTGCGCATAGCGACTCGCAACAACGGCATGGACGCGCGCGCCTTTTAGCGGCATATCCGTGTTTAGAGTTCCTCTAAACAGCTAAGGAGCGGCCGTGGCGACGGAAGCGGACATTCTGAAAGCGCTCGAAAATCTTTATGCGCCCGGCGGCGTATCGCTGGCGCGGGCAGTGAGCGGCATCAATCTTTCCGGCGCGAAGGCCTTCGTTTCGCTTGCGGGCGATCCGGCGAAGGCCGAGGGCTGGGAGATGGCGCGCGCCAACGCCGAGAAGGCGATCAAGGCCGTGCCCGGCATCGAATCGGCCGTCGTGACGCTCACCGCCGAACGGGCGCCGGGCGCCGCGAAGGCGGGCGGCCACGACCATCACCATCATCACGGCCACTCGCACGCCGCGCCGCCGCCGCCCCAGCAGCGCAAGGGGCTCGCTCCGGCGCTGGAGAAGATCCGCTTCATCATCGTCGTCGCCTCCGGCAAAGGCGGCGTCGGCAAGTCGACGACATCGGCGAATCTCGCGCTCGGCCTCGCCGCGCAGGGTTGGCGCGTCGGTCTGCTCGACGCCGACATTTACGGCCCCTCCGCGCCGCGCCTCTTCGGCCTGCACGAGAAGCCCAAAGTCGAGAACGGCAAGCTCGTGCCGCTCGAAGCCTATGGCGTGAAGATCATGTCCATGGGCTTCCTCGTCGATGAGAACGTGCCGATGGTCTGGCGCGGGCCCATGGTGACGCAGGCGCTCAGCCAGATGCTCGGGGAGGTGAACTGGGGCGAACTCGACGCGCTCGTCGTCGATATGCCGCCCGGCACCGGCGACGTGCAGCTCACCATGGCGCAGCAGACGCCCATCGCCGGCGCGGTGATCGTCTCCACGCCGCAGGATCTCGCGCTCATCGACGCGCGCCGCGCGGTGGCCATGTTCCAGAAGGTCGAGGCGCCGATCCTCGGCATCATCGAGAATATGAGCTACTTCCTCTGCCCGCATTGCGGGGGGCGCTCGGAGATCTTCTCCCACGGCGGCGCGCGTCATGACGCCGAGCAGATGGGCGTGCCTTTCCTTGGCGAGGCGCCGCTGGACATGAAGATCCGCGAGACCTCGGACTCGGGCAGACCCGTCGTCGGCGCCGAGCCGGACAGCCCGCAGGCTGCCGTCTATCTCAATCTTGCCGCCAAGGTGAAAACGCTGCTGGAGACAACGAAGCAGCGCGCCGCCCCGAATATCGTGGTGGGCTGAGCCCTCGTTCATTCATGGCTCGCCGAAAAAGAAAAACCTTCGCGCGAGGGGCTCAGACTGCCGCCAAAGTACGGTTGACGCCCCTCGTGCTTCGAGACGCCTGCTGCGCAGGCTCCTCAGCATGAGGGGCTCCTTCTTTCTGCGCAGAGCACTAAGGCCTCATCCTGAGGAGCGAGCGAAGCTCGCGTCTCGAAGGAGGAGGCCGCCTGGGTAGTTTATTGGCAAGCTGAACCCCTCGTGCTTTCGCCCGAGGGGTTTTTTTGCTCAAGGACGCTGCTTTCGGTCAGAAGCGCGTGGGAATGATGGAATTGTCGCCGGTGTCCCACTTGTAGTTATAGCCGAAGGTCATCTCCCATGCCTGAAGCCACGGTGTGACTGTGGCGCTCGGATTGGGAGCGCCAAAGGGCAGGCCCGGCTGCTGCGGTATCCATTCCTGGCCCGTGAAGCTGTTCTTGAAGGCGTAGACGAAAGCGAAGTCGAGCGACGAATTCTTCGTGAAGGCGTAGTTGGCGCCGACCGACGCGTGATGACGATTGATAATGGGCGCCAGAATGTTCACCGTGACCGAGCGGGCGCGAAGCGGGTTGCTGCTGTAGTGGTAGCCCGTGCGCAAGGTCAGCATCGGCGAATAACGCCATTCCGCGCCGACCGCGGCGGAATCAACGTCTGTCCAGTCGAAACCAGGGCCCGAGGCGGTTCCCATCGACCCCTTGGTGATCGGGTTTGACGGATTCCCGAGCGCAGGTTGCATCGAATAAAACGTATGCCGCCAGTCGGCCATGACCGTGAGATTGGGCAGGATGTCATAGGCGAGGCCGGCCTGAATGTTGGCCGGAACGTCGAAACGCCCATGGTCGGCGATGATGCCCGAATATTTGTCGAGGCGAGACATCCACATCGGCGTGGCGCCCGAGACGCCGAAGCGCAGCTTGTCGGTAATGCCCCAGGTCAGGCCGGCGCGCAGACCGCCGCCCCACGACCAGTCATAGGCCATGTCCGACAGTTCCCAGGGATTCGACGAGTAAAACGCGAATTGCTTGGCGCCCTGGAGGTTGAACATCTGGACGGCGACGGTCGGCGCGACGCCGATGGTGATCGGGCCGATCGCCGTGCCGAAGCGACGCGCATAGGAGACGCTGAAGAACGCCTGTTGAAGATCGATCCCTGCGAAACCGCCGCCGAACGGGCCGCCATTCGGGCCGTGCCAATGTGCCCAATCGTAAGCGGTGTTGATGCCGCCATTGGCGTAGCTGGCGACGCTCCACGCCGAACTTTCGTCGATCGGCTGGATATAGCCGCCATTTGGCACCGGGAACCAGGGACGGCCGCTCTCGACATTGCCCGGCGCGATAACGCGCGGCGTTCCCTTCGTATAGTAGCCGCGCTCCCCGTTGATCACGGTCAAGCCGAACTGAAACTGGCGCTCGAGGCCGACAATGCCTGCGGGGTTGACGGAGATGGCCATGGCGTCGGCCTGATCGGCGACGCCGGCGCCGCCCAGCGCCTTCTGGCGCGCGCTATAGCCGATCGTGAAATAGCCATCGGCGGCGATAGCCGAGGAAGCGTCCGCGAGAAGCAACGCGGAGGCGGCGAGCGCAAAGCGACGCGAAGGAATTTTTTTCATGGTGGTGGACCGGCCTGGGCTGTTCTTTGACGCAGAGACTCACCAAAAACTACACCTATGAAGCGTAGCTGAATCTCTGTTTCCCAGGCAGGCGGCTTGGGCTCGATCGATGGAAAAAGCCAAACATTGTCACGTTAATGCAACAGTTTACATTGAGCAGGCGCAGCAATTGTTAGTATATTGTTAACTCATGCGGCGAAGGACGTAACGAAAATGCGCGTCCAGTCGCTCTGCGCTGACGAGCTCGTCGCCTGTCTGTTTCGCAAAGGCTTCGAAGTCCAGCATGGAGCCGGGATCGCTCGCGAGAACTTCGAGCGTCTGGCCGATCGAGATTTCCTTGAGCGCCTTCTTCGTGCGCAGAATCGGCATCGGGCAATTGAGGCCGCGGGCGTCGAGGCTCTTGTCGGTCATTGGTTCTCTCAGACGAAAAGATTGATGTCGGCCTTCGCGGCCTCGGAAAGATATGTCGCCGCGCCCCCGAATGAGACGCCGTCGATCATGTCTTCTTTCTTGAACTCGAAGAGGTCCATGGTCATCTGGCAGGCCACGAGCTTCACGCCGCTTTCGAGCGCAATGTCGCGCAGCTCCTCGATGGAGGCGACGCCCTTCTTCTCGATCATGTTTTTCATCATCGCCGTCGCGCCCGCGGTGACGCCCGGCATTGCGGCCAGCAGATTCGGCATGCCGAGATGCATGCCGCCGATCGGCATTTTCATCGCCGGATTGCCCAGCGGCGAAATTTCGAGGTCGAGCTTCTTCTTGAGAAGGCCGAGACCATAGAAGGTGAAGAAGAGCGTCGCGTCCATATCCATCGCGGCCGCGGTCGTCGCCAGGATGAAGGGCGGGTAGGCCCAATCCAGCGTGCCTTTCGATACGATGATGGAGAGCGCCTTTCGGTTGGGCGTCGTCTCGTTCGTCACGATGCTTCCATATGTTGGGGCCGCGCGAGCGGCGAGGCGAAGCCATACCAGCCCCGCGCGCTCTTTAGCAACGATATCGAGGCCCTCGAAGCGAAGCGAAAGCTCCGCGGCGACGTCACAAAAGGCGGCTCCACAGGCCGTACCATCCGCCTGCGCACATTGCGAGAATCGAGGCGACGACGAGGTCTTCGGTCGCCGGCGGCTCGAAATGCAGCAAGGCGGCGAGCGGTGGGAAATAGAGGCCGGCCGCCACGACAGAGAGCGCCACGCTCGCAATCGCCCAGAAAAAAGCGTTCTCCCGGGCGAAGGGCGATACGCCCTTCGGCAGCGCATCGGCAAGGGCCAGCGTCAGATTGGCGACGATCAGCGTCGCGAAAGACAGGCCGCGCGCCTGCGGTTCAGGCAGGCTGACGCTGCTGGCCAGCACATAAACGCTGAGCACCGCGAGGAAGACCACGAAGCCCTGCGCAGCGCCAAGCAGCAGGTCGCGCGTTCCAAACAGCGGCTCGCTCTGCGGCCTTGGCGGTTTGAGCATCGCGTCCTTTTCGCCGGGCTCGGCCTCGAAGGCCAGCGAACAGGTCGGGTCGATGATCAATTCCATGAGCACCACATGCGCGGGCAGCAGCATGGGGGGCAGGCCGAGCAGGATCGGCGTCAGCGCGAGACCCGCGATCGGGACGTGGATAGCGGTGATGTAGGTGAGCGCCTTGCGCAGGTTGGACGAGATGCGCCGGCCGAGCTCTATGCCGGCGACAATGGAAGCGAATCGATCGTCGAGCAGGACGATATGGGCGGCCTCGCGCGCCACATCCGAGCCGCGCTGGCCCATGGCGATGCCAATATGGGCCGCCGCGAGGGCGGGGCCGTCATTCACCCCGTCGCCCGTCATGGCGACGATATTGCCGTCCGCCTTGAAGGCTTCGATGATGGCGAGCTTGCTCGTCGGCATGACGCGGGCGAAGACGCGCGTCTGGCGGATTTTTCCCCCCAGCCCCTCCGGCAAGGTCTCGGCGATTTCCGCTCCGGTCACGACCCCCCCGGAAGCGTCGATGCCCGCCGCGTGCGCAATGGCGAGCGCCGTCGCCGGATAGTCGCCCGTGATCATGGCGACGCCGATCCCAGCGCGGCGCGCCGCGGCCACAGCGGCCGGGACGTCGTCGCGGACCGGGTCTTCGAAGGCGAGAAGGCCGAGAAGGCGGTAGGGCGCGCCATCGCAATCGCCTGGTGTCGCTTCGGTCTCGGCCACGGCGAGCACGCGCAAGCCTTCGCGCGCCAGTTCCTCGACCGTCGCCGCATAGCGGGCGTGGACATCTTCGCTCACGGAGGCCAGCCGGAAGATCGCTTCGGGCGCGCCCTTGGCGGCCTTGAGCGCGCCGCCTTCGACGCGCCAGGACTGGATGAAGGCGAGAAGCTCCGGCGTGATGGGGAAGCTTTCGATCGCCGTTCCCGCCGCGGGAATCTCAAGTCGCTCGGCGAGCGCATGCACGGCGCGGTCCATCGGGTCGACGGGATTGGGGCTCGACGCGCGCAAGGCCGCGAGAATAAGCCGGTGTTGCTCGGCATCCGGCGCATCGGGGACCGGCTCCACGGCTCCGCCGACATAAAGGCGCGCGACCGCCATGCGGTTTTGAGTCAACGTGCCCGTCTTGTCGACGCACAGGAGCGATGTGGAACCCAGCGTTTCGGTGACGGAAGAGCGGCGCACGAGCACGTTCCGGCGCGCCAGCCGATAGGCGCCGATCGCGAGGAAAATCGCCAGCACCATGGGGAATTCTTCCGGCAGCAGGCTGATCGCGAGCGTTATGCCCGCGAAAGCGCCCTCGAACCAGTCGCCATGGATCAGACCGTAGACCACGATCAGGAGCGCGCAGAAGACGAGCGCGAAAAGGCCGAGTCTCGCCACCAGTTCTCCGGTGCGCTTTTGCAGGGGACTCTGCTCGCCCTTGATCGAGGCGAGCGACGCGCCGAGGCCCCCGACGGCCGTTCGCACGCCGGTCCGCCCGACCTGCGCGACGCCAGACCCGCGGACGATCATGCAGCCGGCGTAGAGAAAGGGCGTGTAATCGCCGCCGGGATCGGGAAAGGCGAGATCGGCCCCTTCGCCCGCGAGCGTCTTCGTGACAGGCGCAGACTCACCGGTGAGCACGGATTCGTCGACGACGAGCGCGTCGCCTGACAACAAGACACCGTCCGCCGGAAGCCGCTGGCCTTCTCCGACGAGAATGACGTCGCCTGGTGCGAGATCCCGAGCCGGGATGCGGCGCTCCTCGCCGTCCCGCAGCACATGCGCCATGGGCTCGGCGAGCTTTTGCAGCGCCCGAAGCGCGCGGTCGGTGCGAAACTCCTGAATGACAACCAGCGAGATCGTCAGCACCGCGCCGAACGTCACGAAGAGGCCTTCGCCGAGATCCCCCAGAAAGAGATACAGCCCCGCCGCCGCCGCGAGCAGAAAGAACATCGGCTCCTTCAGCGTGCGCAGGACGATGGTGAAAACGCCGACCGGCGGCGCCTCGGGCGGCGCATTCGGGCCAAATTCTGCGAGGCGTCGCGCGGCTTCGTCGGAGGTAAGGCCGCTGGGGCTTGGCTTTGGCATCGAATCCTCTGGACGAGTCGTTCGGCGGAAATCTAGGCCGCGAGGGCCGCCAAAGGAAACGCTAAGCAAAAGCGAGGATGTAAAGAGCCCGCCGCCTGCATGGCTCGAAGACAAAAGCGCGCCGAAGGTTTTCTTCTCGCCGTCGTGCGTCTCTACTCGCGACGCGCATATGGCTGCAGTCGTCGAAGCCTCGCGCTCCATCACGAACTCGTATCGGTTGAGCCGTGGCCGTTGCGCGATGCGGTTGAATCGCGCTGGCTCGCCTTTCGCGATGGAGCCGGCGCCAATCGACGCAGCTTGTTGGGATGGGAGCGGCGCCAGCCGGATTGGCTCGCCGGGAAAGGGTATCGCAATAGCATTCTTTGCGTGCGCGGCCTCGACAACCGTAAGGATGTTATCGCTCGCCGCCCTTGGTCCCGCCCGCCCGCCTTGCCGTGGCCGTACGAACCGACTACTTTCCTCCCGATGGCGAGGGGCGCCGCGTTTGCGGCTGAGAAGCACCCGTCGAACCTGATCCGGGTCATGCCGGCGGAGGGAATGCCAGAGCAGGGCGCTTCGCGCCCGTACTCTCCCTTCCGTTCCGTCGCATGACCCTTGTCCGCTCCCCTTGAAGGAGCGCGATTGCGAGGGAAGCGCGACCATGAACATTCACGACAAGCGTACGCCGCAGAGCGTCACCACTGGCCCTATCGGCAAGTCGCGCAAGGTTTATTCCTCGCCCGCCGGCAGTCCGGACATTCGCGTGCCCTATCGCGAGATCCCGCTCGATCCCTCGTCCGGCGAGCCGCCGCTGCGGGTTTACGACCCCTCCGGTCCCTATAGCTGCGAGAACTTCACGCCCGACCTTTCCGCGGGCCTGCCGGCGGCGCGGCCATGGCTCGCGACGCGCGCCGGGCTCGAAACCTATCAGGGTCGCGCCGTTAAACCGGAAGACAACGGCTTCGCGGAAGGCGAACGTCTCGTGCCGCCATGCCCGGCCGAACGCAAGCTCTATCGCGCCGCCGGCTCCGGCCCAGTGACCCAGCTCGAATTCGCCCGCGCCGGCATTGTCACGGAAGAGATGATCTATGTCGCGCATCGTGAGAATCACTGCCGCGAGCGCGCGCTGGACGTTGCGAAAGAGCGCATTGCCGATGGCGAAAGCTTCGGCGCCGCCATCCCCGAATTCGTCACGCCCGAATTCGTGCGCGACGAGATCGCGCGCGGCCGCGCCATCATTCCGGCGAACATCAACCACGGCGAGCTGGAGCCGTGATCATCGGCCGCAACTTCCTCGTGAAGATCAACGCCAACATCGGCAATTCAGCGCCGTGACGTCCTCCGTCGCCGAGGAAGTCGAGAAGATGGTGTGGGCGATCCGCTGGGGCGCCGACACGGTCATGGACCTCTCGACGGGCCGCAACATCCACACCACGCGCGACTGGATCATCCGCAATTCGCATCGGTGCCGATCGGCACCGTGCCGATCTATCAGGCGCTGGAAAAGGTCGGCGGCGATGCGCTGAAGCTCGACTGGGAAGTCTTCAAGGACACGCTGATCGAGCAGGCGGAGCAGGGCGTCGATTATTTCACGATCCACGCCGGCGTGCGTCTCGCTTACGTGCCGCTAACCGCCAGTCGCGTCACCGGCATCGTCTCGCGCGGCGGCTCGATCATGGCGCGCTGGTGCCTCGCAGCACAAGGAGAGCTTCCTCTACGAGCGCTTCGACGAGATCTGCGACATCATGCGCAAGTACGACGTCTCGTTCTCGCTCGGCGACGGCCTGCGCCCCGGCTCGATTGCCGACGCCAACGACGCGCGCAATTCGCCGAGCTCGAGACGCTGGGCGAGCTGACGAAGATCGCCTGGGACAAGGGCTGCCAGGTCATGATCGAAGGCCCCGGCCATGTGCCGATGCACAAGATCAAGGCCAATATGGACAAGCAGCTGAAGGCCTGCGGCGAGGCTCCGTTCTACACGCTCGGCCCGCTCGACGACCGACATCGCGCCGGGCTACGATCACATCACGTCCGGCATCGGCGCGGCGATGATCGGCTGGTTCGGCACGGCGATGCTCTGTTACGTCACGCCGAAAGAGCATTGGGGCCTGCCCGACCGCGACGACGTGAAGGTCGGCGTCATCACCTACCGCATCGCCGCCCACGCCGCCGATCTCGCCAAGGGCCATCCCGCCGCGCGCGAACGTGACGACGCCATGAGCCGCGCGCGCTTCGACTTCCGCTGGACGGACCAGTTCGAGATCGGCCTCGACCCCGACACGGCGCGCGACGACGCGCTATCCCGTGCCCGCTTCGAGTTCCGCTGGCAGGATCAGTTCAACCTCTCACTCGATCCCGACACGGCGCGCAAGTTCCACGACGAGACGCTGCCGAAGGACGCCCACAAGGTCGCGCACTTCTGCTCCATGTGCGGCCCGAAATTCTGCTCGATGAAGATCACGCGCGACTATCTCGCGCCGGTGACCAAGCTGCACAACTACGCCTATATCGTCGGCGAGATCATGGATTCCTATTACTATCCCATGACGCCGGCGCAATTGGACGCGCGCACGAAGGAGCTCGTATCGGTCCTGCGCGACCAGGTCGATGTCTGGGAGATCGCCAACGAGATCAATGGCGAGTGGCTGCGCGCCAATCCCAGCGGTCCGGCGGCCACGGCGACGTCTCAGGAACAGCAGATCGGCCAGATGGTCTTGCAGACTTACAACACCGTGAAGTCGGTGGGCGGCAAGACCATGGTGACCCTCTATTACAATCAGGATCCGGTTGGCGAGAACTGCTGGATGTTGCCGGTCGACAACTGGCGCACCTGGCCAAAGCAATTCCTGCCCGCGACAGTTTTGAATGGCGTCGATTACGCCATGTTCAGCTTCTACCCGTATCAGGACTGCCCCAATCTGAAGCCCAACTGGCCGGCTGATTTCGCGCTGCTCGAGAGCATGTTCCCCAATGCGAAGGTCGGCTGGGGCGAAATCGGCACCTCGAAGGTCAGCGCGCCCCAGACGGTGCAGACCAATATGCTGAAGTCCAAATATTCGAAGGTGCTCACGCCGCCTTCGCCGCGGTTCGTGGGCGGCGTCTTCTGGTGGAACTACGCCGAGCAGATGGTTCCCTATACCCCGAGCTATTACTGGACGCTGCTCCGCGACACGATCACGCCCCTGCCGGCCCCCAAATAAGGCTGCGAGGCCGACGACAGAGCGCCCGCTTCTCCCGTGCAGACGTTAGAAGCGGGCGTTGCCGTTTCCATCCCGGCATCCGTCCGGTTTGAGCTTCGCGCCGTCTTTGGCGAAGAACGCCCTCATTTTGACGACAAACTGGCTGTCTCCCTGCCCGTGATTGCGTGACGCTCCACATGAGTTTCAGAGGATCTCGCGGCTTCCCGGAGTGACGGGGCCCGAGAGGACGGAGGGAACGTCATGGCCAATCACGAGACGAATCTGCCCAAGGAAAAATACACGGGCATGCGTGAAATTAATTTCGCGCTCACGCCCAACGTCCTGATCTGCGGCGTGGCCGGCGTCGGGCTCGGCGCGATCCTCGCCTATTGGGGAACGAGCGACATCCCGATCATCGCTGCGACGGCGATCGTTTTCGGCATCCTTTCCGGCATCTTCGGCATGTTTGTCTGAGCCTGGCCTAGACGCTCCGAACTGCACGAAGACGACGCCCGGCCCCGTGGGCCGGGCGTTTCTCATAGGCGGACGGCTTCAGCCAATCGGCGCCGGTCCGGCGTAATCGCGCCGTCGGCTTCACGCCGGTTCGACCAAACAGAGAATAAATGCCAGTTGTGATCGCCGAAGCAATATTCTGGCGGAAAGTGGAAAACCGCCCGGCCTTTGACGGTCGGGCGTTAGAGGCATGGCTAAAAGAGGGAACAGGAAGGGATTTACCTGAAAAGCTGCGACGCTTGATGCATCAACACGAGAAAAAACCCGAGGCCCCCGGAAATAAACATCAATGCTTTGAGCAAAGAGCTGCGACCGTGCTGCACCATGGCGTTCTTCCTCCCGGTTTCTATTGCGCGAATTGCACGGAAGTCAGATTACATGTCGTGTTGGATGACAAAAGCGCCAGTAAAAACAAAAGTGGCGGGGCCAAATTTCAAAAAAGTGATCGGACCAGTCTTGCCGCTGCTTGGCCTTTGCCGCCGTTTCGGCGGTCGATCTTGCCGTCCGCCAGCGCGCCCGGCCGTCCGGCCGGGCGCGCTTTCATGTCAGCTACCGTTCAGGACCTGCACGTGAACCGCGCCCGTGCCGCGCGAGATCAGGCCGATGCGTGAGGCGGCGCCGCGGGAGAGATCCAGGCTCCGGCCGGTCCAGGCCGCCGGGCCGCGGTCGTTGATGCGCACCACGACCGACCGGCCCTCATGCGACACCAGGAGCCTCGTGCCGATCGGCAGAGTGCGATGCGCGGCCGTCAGGTCCCACTGGTTGAAGCGCTCGCCGCTCGCCGTATGGGTGTTGGGCTCGAAGCGGCGCGGGCCGCCGCCATAAAAGGAGGCGTTCGCCACGAAAGAGCGGGCGTTTTCCGGCATCGAGAAGCTTGCGGCGCTGGCGCCGCGACGATGCGCGCCACCGCGCTCGGATTGAACTTGTTGCTGTGCGTTCGCGCCGCTTAAGAGCTGCGAGAGGAAATCCTGCGCGGCGGCGGGAACAGTCGTCAGACCAACTGCGACAAGCACAGCAGAGATACGCTTCATCAGTTCTTTGGCTCCTCATCAGGAACGTCGTACATCCAAAGAGAAGCATCAAGGATGATGCCGCTCATTGAAATGTCATGCGACGTAGTGGAAGTGAGGCGCTCTTGTTAAAGACCAAATGAGGCAAAAAATGTTACACGGATACTCACAAATTTCTCTTTGCGCTTAGCTCAATTTAACCATGTTCAAGTGGCGATGGTGGTGACAATATTGCCGCAATTCGACCTCGCAGTTCGCCTAAACGCGCGTATCAATTGTGGAGTTTACGCCGGTTGCAGGCTTGTCGGCCGCCCCGCCGGCTGACAAAACGGCGGTGAGGCGCCAAAAGGCGGCGGGAGACATCGACATGACTGACACCAACCGCCCCGCCGTCATCGGCGTCGTCACTGCCTCGGACCGCGCCAGCGCCGGCGTTTACAAGGACGAGAGCGGCCCCGCGATCGAGGCTTATCTGACCGCCGTTCTCACGACGCCTTTCCGCATCGAGCGGCGGATCATTCCCGATGGGTTCGAGAGCGTCCGCGATACGCTGATCGACCTTGCCGACAATGTCGGCTGCGACCTCGTCGTCACCACCGGCGGCACTGGGCCGAGCCCGCGCGACCTCACGCCCGAGGCGACGCTCGCCGCCGCGCCGCGCGAATTGCCGGGCTTCGGGGAGCTGATGCGGCAGGTTTCGCTGTCGCAAACGCCGACGGCGATCCTCTCGCGGCAGGTCGCCGCGCACCGCGACAAATGTCTCGTCATCAATCTGCCGGGCAAGCCCGCCGCGATCGAGCTTTGCCTGAACGCCGTCATGCCGGCGGTGCCTTATTGCCTCGACCTGATCGGCGCCGCCTATATCGACACCGACCCCGCGCGAGTGAAGGCGTTTCGGCCGAAGAAGTAGCTACCCGTTCGGGCAGGGGCGCATTTGCCGCGACAACGGGAAGGCTTCTCTTAACGACTTCCCGTCTGTATAGGGAAGAGCGCGTCAGCAGGCCCGAGTCGCCCCTTCGCGCGTCAAGGGTAGTGCTGTAGGCGAGGGCTTGAAGAATGAGCGATTTGCGTCTGGTCGTGGTAGGCGCGGCGGGCCGTATGGGTCGTATGCTGACGCAGACCATTCCTGACACGCTGGGCGTGCGGCTCGTCGCCGCGCTCGAGGGCGAAGGCGCCTCGTCGATCGGCGTGGATAGCGGCGCCGCCTTCGGGCAGGGTCCGAACGGCGTTCCGGTGACGAGCGACGTGGAGGCGGCGCTGGCCCAGGCGGACGCCATCATCGATTTTTCCTCGCCGGCCGCGACCGTGGCCATGGCGCGCGCCGCCGCGCGGGCGCGGGTGCCGCATGTGATCGGCACGACCGGGCTCACGCCGGACGATCTCGCCGCCATCGCCGACGCAGCCCGGGCGACCGCGATCGTGCGCTCAGGGAATATGAGCCTCGGCGTCAACCTGCTGGCGGTTCTGGTCGAAAAGGCCGCGAAGGCGCTGGGTCCTGCATGGGACGCCGAAATCATCGAGATGCACCACAAGATGAAGGTCGACGCGCCTTCGGGCACGGCGCTGCTTCTGGGCGAGGCGGTCGCGAATGGCAGGGGGATCGAGCTCGCCGAGCACAGCGCGCGCGGCCGGGACGGCCTCACCGGCGCGCGCAAGGCCGGGGATATCGGCTTCGCGGCGCTGCGCGGGGGCACCGTCGTCGGGGATCACACAGTGATTTTCGCCGGCATGGGCGAGCGG
The DNA here is from genome assembly GCF_049675845.1 of Methylocystis parvus. Taxonomy (GTDB): domain Bacteria; phylum Pseudomonadota; class Alphaproteobacteria; order Rhizobiales; family Beijerinckiaceae; genus Methylocystis; species Methylocystis parvus_A. Next base: position 575,050 of record NZ_CP187161.1, on the reverse strand, counting down.
ATCGAGTTTTCGCATCGCGCGGAGGACCGCGGCGTTTTCGCGCGCGGCGCCATCGCCGCCGCGATCTGGACGCGCGACAGGAGCCGCCGGTCTTTATTCCATGGCCGACGTGCTGGGCCTTTCCGGCGAACCCTGAGTTCTGCGAGATAAGAACGACCATGCACCGCACACTCGTCCTCGTCCGGCACGGCCAGAGCGAATGGAACGCCAAGAACCTCTTCACCGGCTGGAAGAACCCGGACCTCACGCCGGAAGGCATTGAGGAAGCGCGCCGCGCAGGACGTGAACTGAAGAAGTGCGGACTGCATTTCGATATCGGCTTCACCTCGGCGCTGCTGCGCGCGCAGCACACTTACGACCTCATCACCGAGGAGCTGGGGCAGGCGGGACTGCCGGCGCTTCGCGACCGCGCGCTCAACGAGCGCCATTACGGCGATCTCTCCGGTCTCAACAAGGATGAGGCGCGCGAGAAGTGGGGCGAGGATCAGGTGCATCTGTGGCGGCGCTCCTACAGCGTCGCCCCGCCCAATGGCGAGAGCCTGAAGGACACGGTCGCGCGCGTCGTTCCGTTCTATGTGCAGAAGATGCTGCCGCTCGTCCTGCGCGGCCAGAGCGTGCTCGTCGCCGCGCACGGCAACAGCCTGCGCGCGCTCTGCATGGTGCTGGATCAGCTCACGCCCGAGAGCGTGACGACGCTGGAACTGCAGACCGGCGAGCCGATCATCTATCACCTCAACGCGGATTCGACCGTGGCGTCGAAGAAGGTGCTGTCGCACTGAGGCGCGCGCGCCGCCCCGAGCCCCGTTGCGGAGAGATACGCCGCAACGACATATCCGCTCATGGCTGAGATCGTCCCCGGCGCCTTTCACTTCCCCGGCTTTCTTGACGCGGCCGCGCAGGAGCGGCTTGCGCAGGAGATCGCCGCCGTCATTGAACAGGCGCCGCTTTTCGTTTCTCGTATGCCGAAATCCGGCCTGCCCATGTCGGTGCGCATGACCAATTGCGGGCCGCTCGGCTGGATGAGCGACAGGGACCGGGGGTATCGATACGAGCCGCGCCATCCCGAAACCGGTGCGCTCTGGCCGCCGATCCCCAAAATGCTCCTGGATATCTGGGACGAGCTGACGCGCTACCCCAAGCCGCCCGAAGCCTGCCTCGTTAATGTCTATTCAAACGACGCGAAGATGGGCCTGCATCAGGACCGCGACGAAGCGGATTTCGAAGCGCCGATTCTCTCCCTGTCGCTGGGCGCCGATTGTCGCTTTCGCTTCGGCGGCCCCAAGCGCTCGGACAAGACGGTCGGTTTCACGCTCTCATCCGGCGACGCGCTCGTTTTCGGCGGCCCGGCGCGGTTATGCTTCCACGGCGTCGACCGCATCCTGCCGCCGATCCTTACGCCCCTACCGGCGCCGCTCGCGGGGCAGGGCGCGCGGGTGAATCTGACATTGAGGCGGGTGACCTGACGGAAGAGCTGGCGCCGCCTGATGACCGCCCGAGTTTTTGATCCTCACGCTACGTTGGCCGCGCGCCATGCTTTTCCATCGAACAGGCGGTGGAGGATTCCCCGATCGAGATGCAGCCGGCCTCCGGCGGCTTCGTAATTCTCGCCCCAGTCTATGAGCATGGTCAGGCAGGCGTGATCGATGTAGGTCAGTTCGCCCAAATGGACGTGCGCGTCATAGCCCGCCGGTATTTTTTCAAGTGCGGCGGCGAATCTCGGCAGGCGAATGAAGGTCGCCGCACCGTCGAGATAGACATGCGCGACGCGCGAATGGCCGTCTGTCTCGACGCGGATCGCGAGGTGCGAGAAAGTGTAGACGAGCCGCGCGAGCGATACGGCGATTCCGAGCATTATGCCGGTGAGAAGATCGAAACCGACGACGCCTGCGAAGGTGACGCCGTACACCAGCGCCTCCATGCGATCTTGCCGCCATAGATCCTTCAGGAAATCGACCTTGACCAGCTTCACCCCGGTATAAACGAGAATGGCGGCGAGAGCGGCCACGGGGATCATGCTGAGGAGTTCCGGCAGCAGCAACACAAAAAGCAACATCCAGGCGCCATGCAGAAAAGACGAGAGCCGCGTCCGCCCGCCCGCCATGACATTGGCCGAGGTGCGCACGATCACGCCCGTCAGGGGCAGGATATTGAGGAAGCCGCATAGGATGTTGCCGATACCTTGCGCGGCGAGCTCGCGGCTATAATGCGTGCGCTGGGCATGGCGCTGAAGCGAATCCGCGGCTGTGGCCGTGAGCAGCGACTCGGCGCTGGCGATGAAGGCGAGCGACAGTCCCGCCAGCCAGACGCCAACGTCCCTAAGGGCGTCGAGATCGGCCAGTCCCAGGGGACGCGCCGCGTCGAGCAGCTGCTCGGGCACGGGAACCCGTCGGATATCGAGGCCAAGCGCTGTTGCGGCCGCCGTGGCTGCGACGACTCCGAGCAGCGCGGAGGGCACGAGTCGCAGAGCTTTTGGAGCCAGTACTGCCCATGAGGCGATGATCGCGATGGTCAGCAATCCGATGAGCGCCGCCGGCCGGTGCATCGGCTCGTTCACGCCTTTCCAAATCGCGCCCGGCAACAGCGCGAGATTGATGAGGCCGCCGAACTCCTTGCCCGTTCCGGGAGGCGCATCGTCAACCATCACGTGGAACTGCGAGGCGAAGATCAGGATGCCGATACCCGCCAGCATGCCCTGAATGAGCGCGGGCGACACGGCTCGAAACACGGGGCCTAGACGAGCGAGCCCGGCGAGAACCTGGATTGCCCCGCCGATCGCGACGATGACGCCGAGAGTTTCGAATCCGAATTGCTGGATGAAGGCCGCGACCATCACGGTCAGACCTGCGGCGGGGCCGCTGACCTGCAAGGGACTGCCTGAGAGAGGGCCGACGACAAGGCCGCCAATGATCGCCGTCGCGAGACCGGCCGCCGCAGCCTTTTCCATCGGCACGCCGGACGCGATCGCAATGCCCATGGACAGCGGCAGCGCGACCAGGAAGACCACTACGGAGGCGAAGACGTCATATCCGAGGTTGCGCAAAGTGCGCGCGTTCAACGGATTCATGGGCGCGTTCTCCCCAACAGCGGTAAGCTTGCGAGGTCAAATATGGCGAGGATTCCGTTTCACCAGCCGAGAGTGGCGAAGTCCTGGACCATGCCCCGCAGCAAGGAACAGTTTTCTCCACATCGCGCATGGATGCGCCGATCCGCCAAAGAGGTCGCTCTCGCAACGCGTTCCGCTCCGGGGTTCAGGCTGCGTTCAGACCGAGGGGGATACTTTCCCGACTGAGACTGCGGGGTGGCGGTATTGTGTCAGAGCGGCCCTTCTTGTAGTTTCGAAGCTGTCTAAAGAGCGCCCGCGAGGCGCCAACCCTTTGGCAGGCGCGTTTCAAGAATGGGCGGTCGCAAGAGCGACGCCGAGGATGAGGAAAGGAACAAGGATGAAGACGATTTCCCTGCTGACGTTCGCCGCGAGCGTCGCTTTCGCCGCTTCCGCCGGCACGGCCTTCGCCGCTGGCGACGCCGCCGCGGGCGAAAAGGTCTTCGCCAAGTGCAAAGCCTGCCATCAGGTCGGCGAAGGCGCCAAGAACGCCGTCGCTCCGGAGCTGAACGGCGTCGAAGGCCGCAAGGCCGGCTCGGTCGAGGGCTACAACTATTCCGAGGCGATGAAGAGCTCGGGCATCACCTGGGACGCGGCCTCCTTCAAGGAGTTCATCAAGAACCCGAAGGCCAAGGTCCCGGGCACCAAGATGATCTTCCAGGGCCTCGCTTCGGAAGGCGACCAGGACAATGTGTGGGCCTACCTCGCCCAGTTCAGCGCGGACGGCAAGAAGAAGTAATTCTCTACTTCAGAATCCGATTACGAAGCGGCCCTGATTCAGGGCCGCTTTTTGTTTCTTTTATGCAACAGTCAAGAGAAAATAGTATTGTCAAAATTGAAGCCTTTCCAACAAAGGGTTTGGCGGGTTTATTTCACATAGAGCGACAAACTTACAAGATTTCCAACCTCATGCGTGAGCCGTTGACCAGCGTCTGAGCATCGCAATACTCAAAGAATAGATAGTGACCTGAGTCAGGCGGAGACCAGGCGCGGTTTGTTTCTGAGGAGCCACCTGTGATGTTTGCCTCTGCGCTCGCAATGCCCGTTCACCGCGGTTTCGTTAGCCTTTGCGCGCTTTCCGCCGCTCTGGCCGTCGCAGATACGGCCTTTGCCCAGCAATCGCTTCCGACCATCAATGTCGGCGGCGCCCGGCGCGTCGTGACCCGTGGCCCGGCTCCGCGCGCTGCGCGGCCCTCAGCCCCTTCGCCGATCGTGACGGCCGGCGCTCCGGCGACGGGGCCCGCCGCCCCCGGCCCGGCGCCCTTCATCCCCGCGGGCGAGCAGGTCTGGCGCGGGCCGACCAATGTCGTGGGCTATGTGGCCGGCGGCACGTCGACGGCGACCAAGACCAACACGCCGATACGCGACATTCCGCAGTCCATCACGATCCTCACGCAGCAACAGCTTCAGGACCGCAACAGCCTCACCCTCAATCAGGCGCTGCAATATGTGCCGGGCGTGACGGTGGCGCAGGGCGAGGGGCAGCGCGACCAGCTCACCATTCGCGGTCAGCCGACCTCGGCGGATTTCTACACGGACGGCGTGCGCGACGACGCCGAGTACTATCGCGACCTCTACAACATTCAGGCGGTCGAAGTGCTGAAAGGTCCGAGCGCGCTGATCTTCGGCCGCGGCGGCGGCGGCGGCGTGGTCAATCGCGTCACCAAGAAGGCGGATGGCGAGACGCTGCGCGCGATGCAGGTCTCGACCGGCAGCTTCGGCCGCAAGCGCGTGACGTTCGACGTGGGGCAGGCGATCAACGACAAGCTCGCCTTCCGTCTCAACGGGCTTTTCGAGCAGTCCTACAGCTACCGCGACTATTTCGACATGAAGCGCTGGGGGATCAATCCGACTTTCACCTGGAAGCCCTTCGAGAAGACATTCGTCACGCTCAGCTACGAGCATTATTTCGACTATCGCACGATGGATCGCGGCGTTCCGTCGGTGAATTACAACGCCTCGCCGGCGGTGCTCGCCGCGCAGGCGCTGGGCGTTGGCTATCTCTACCCCGGCTATCCGGCGCCCACGGGCCGCTCGACTTTCTTCGGCAATCCGGACGTCAATTACGCCAAGACGGACGTCGATCGCGCCGTCGCCATGGTCGACCACACCACTGATTTCGGCCTCAACATCAAGAACCAGACCGTCTTTGCGCATTACGCGAAGTTCTATCAGAACACCTTCGCCAACAACGCGGTGACGTTCGGAACCAACGTTCCGCCGGGCCTGAACTGCGCGGGCTCCCTGCCGCCATGCGTCCAGCTCTCGGGCTACAATAACGAGACGCCGCGCCAGAATATCTTCAATCAGACCGATCTGACCTACACGCTCCAGATGACGCCTGAGATCAAGCATGTGCTGCTGGCGGGCATGGAGTTCGGCAACCAGAAATCGGACACGAACCGCAACAACGCCCGCTGGCTCAACCCCTTCACGGGCGGCGCCAATATCAACACGTTTTACGGGCTGCCGACGGTCTTCCTGCCGGTCGTCTTCACCAACTCCCAGTTCCGCCGCCACACCGATCTCGACGTTGCGGCCGGCTATGTGCAGGACCAGATCAGCGTCACGAAATATGTCGATATCATCGCGGGCGTGCGCTTCGACAGCTACAGCCTGAAGTTCGTCAACAACCTCATCAACCCGACTCCGACGTTCGACAATTATTGGGGGCAGACGCTCGTCAACAATGTCGGCAAATGGTCGCCGCGCGTCGGCGTCGTGGTGAAGCCCTTCGAGCAGCTTTCGCTCTACGGCAGCTATTCGCGCAGCTTCCTCCCGGCCGCCGGAGATCAGTTCACCACGCTGACGATCACGCAGGCGAACCTGCAGCCGCAGGGCTTCGAGAATGTCGAGGCGGGCTTCAAGGCCGAGATCATGCCGCAGCTCCTCTTCACCGGCGCGATCTACAATCTGAACCGATCGAACCAGCCGGTCTCCATCAACGCCTTCTACAACGTGCTGACCAACACCCGCACGGTCGGCGGCGAACTCGGCCTTGTCGGGCAGGTGACGAAGGAGTGGCAGGTCTCGCTTGGCTACGGGAACCAGCACGCTTATGTGACGAGTTCCGATCGCCAGCCCGCGCTCGCCGGCGGCGGCGCGCTCTTCACGGAGAAGGGCAAGGTGGTGCCCTCCGTGCCGCAGAACACCTTCTCCTTCTGGAATAAGTACGACGTCTCCTCGCTCATCGGCCTCGCGCCTGGCGTGCTCGGCTTCGGCACGGGCGTGATCTACAATTCGAAGTTTTACGCCGCTCTCGACAACGCCGTCGTCATTCCCGGCTACGCCCGCTGGGACGGGGCGGTTTACGTCAAGTTCAGCGAGAACATCTCGGGTCAGGTCAATGTCGAGAATATTCTGGGTTCGTACTATTACGCGTCGGCACACAATAACAACAACATCATGCCCGGCGCGCCGCGCTCGGCCTTCGTGACGGTGAATGCGAAGTTCTGAGGAGGCGTGACCAGGGAAGAGAGGGCGCGCGCGCCCTCTCTTCGGACCGGATGCCTTTTGGTAAATCTGAAATCCCCGGAAATAGCCTCCGAATTAATAATTAATTCGCCAAATATTTGTAAAATAAACTGATTTTATATATGGATTTTTGCAGTCTGGTTTCGGAGGAAATGTTATGCGTAGCCTTCGCAAAGTCGGGATGTTTCGTTCCGCCGCGATAGCGCGATCCCTTATCGCCATATCGTTTCTCGCTAAGTCTGGCGCGGCTCTGGCGGCGACGACTTCGGTTTCATTTTACGTCAGCGGCCATGAAGACGACTGGTATCTGTTCTTTTCCAAGGGCGCTGTGGATGATTCCCTTAAGGCCACAAATAAAACCGTGTTCATCTATTTCACGGCTGGCGACGGCGGGTGCGGCGATTCTTGCCCTTCGCCGTTCAATGGCATTCCCTATTACAAGGGCCGGGAGCAGGGCAGTGTAAACGCCGTCTGGTTCCTGGCTTCGATGAAGGGATTGCAGCCTCAGCAGGCCACCTCATCGACAGTTACGATGAACGGGCATCCGGTCATTCGTTATTCCGTCCCCGCTACCAGTTTTGCAGGTCCCTTTGCTTCCTATTTCCTGCGTTTGCCCGATGGTTATATGGGGGACGGCACTCCGGCCACCGGCAATCAGTCGCTCCTGAAACTGCGCGCGAGTCAGATCAGCGTAATGGATGCGATCGACGGATCGACCTCCTATACTTCATGGACCGATCTAGTAAATACGGTGCAGGCGATCGTTAAGTCCGAAGCAACGGGAATTGGGACCGTAGTGATCAACACTCACGATCCGAATGAAACGATCAATCCTGGAGGCCATTCGGACCACTATGCCACCGGAGCCGCCATGCAGGCGGTCGCGACCGCCATTCCGTGCATCACGTCGAACTATTACACCGATGACGCAAATCTTTCTCGGCCGCAAAATCTGACGACGGTGTATTCCAACATGCAGTCCGCCCTCACGGGGATTGGACAGTCTGTCATGGCCAACAGGGGCTTCACTTCGGAGTTCAAGTTTTTCTTGGATAAACTCATAGGCAAGAACTACTTCCGCACAGTCCAGGGAGTTAGTGGCGGGTCTTGCGCATTTTGAGTGACGGGGCGCCAATATAGCGCCCTGCGCGCCTCGCAGCGGCGCGATCCTACAAAAGGTAGGCGGGGCGTCGCGCCTGAGATGCCCCGCCGCTCTTCGTAAGGCCCCTGGAACGGGGTGGCGATTGCCTACCCGACCTCTTCATGGAAACAAGCCAGCTGGAGAGCCTGCTTTTCACAAATGACGGCGCCGAGCGCTTTACCCGGATGGTCAGCGGCTTGCCGAACCTTTTCGCAGCTCCGCAACGCTTCAGGCTCGTCGCGGCCAGGCGGAGAGGTTTTATGATCGTGGGGGGGGATGGGTTCTATGTCCTTTCCTACACGAACCCTAGCTGCGCCGCCCCCCAGAACTTCAACGGCGATGGCACGAGCGATTTCTGTGGAGAGACGCGAACAACGGCAACACGGTCGTGGGCGCGCCTTGGAGCATGGCCAAGATCGGCGACTTCGACGACGACGGACGAAGCGACATATTGTGGCAGGACGCGAGCGGCTCGACGGTGGCCTCATTTACTGGTGCGGGGGCGCATCGATATCGTTGTCGAAACTGATCGCGACAGCGCCGAGCAACTGGCAGATAATGGCGGGCAACTAAAGACCCGCAGGGAACGCTTTGTCGGGCGCGGCGGGATGGGTTATGCGTGAGCCCGATTAGCATACAGGCGCGACCTTGACCCGCAAACCAGACGAAGTCTCCTCCGAAATCATGCAGCCCCTCGAGACGCTGCCGGTCTTCTTTCCCCTCGCCGGTAAGCGGGTCGTGGTGGTCGGCGGCGGGGAGGGCGCGGCCTGGAAGGTCGATCTCGCGGCGGCGACCGGCGCGCAGGTCGAGGTCTTCGCGCGCGATCCTTGCGAGAAGCTCCGCGAGATGGGCGCCGAGCGGGCGAATGTGACGCTGCATGAGCGCGCCGCGACGGCCGCGGATTTCGAGGGCGCGGCTCTCGCCTTCGGCGCAACCTTCGACGACGCCGAGGCCGACGCGGCCCGCAAGGCGGCGGGCGCTGCGCATGTGCCGCTCAATCTGGCCGACCGCCCCGCGATGAGCGACTTCATCATGGGCGCCATCGTCAACCGCTCGCCGCTCGTCATCGGCGTCTCCACCGGCGGCGCCTCGCCGGTCTTCGCGCAGGCCGTGCGCGGGCGCATCGAGTCGCTCGTGCCAGCGCCTTTCGCGGCCTGGGCCAAGGCGGCGCAGGAGTGGCGGCCGCAGGTGCTTTCCTCGGGCCTCGATTTCGTGGCGCGGCGCGATTTCTGGCGTCGCTTCACCCGGCTCGCCTTTCGCGACATCGAGCGCCAGCCGAGCGAGAAAGATCGCGACGCGCTTCTGACCGAGGCGCGCGAAGCCGGCGACGCCGCGTCGCGCGGGCGGGTGACGCTCGTCGGCGCCGGGCCGGGCGATCCGGAATTGCTGACTTTAAAGGGCATGCGCGCGCTGGCGGGCGCCGACGTGGTGCTCTTCGACGATCTCGTCCCCGCGAGCATTCTGGACTTTGCCCGCCGCGAGGCGACGCGCATAAATGTCGGCAAGCGCGGCTACAAGCCGTCGGTGCGGCAGGAGGAAATCACGGCGCTGCTCGTCGATCTTGCCCGCGCCGGCAAGAACGTCGTGCGCCTCAAGGGCGGCGATCCGCTGATCTTCGGCCGAGCCAATGAGGAGATTGCGGCGCTGCGCGAAGCCGGCTTCGACATCGAGATCGTGCCGGGCGTTACCGCCGCCTGCGCCGGCGCGGCCGCGCTCGGCGCCTCGCTGACGAGCCGCGAGACGGCGCGGCGCGTGCAGTTCATCACCGCACATACGAAGGAAGGCGAGTTCCCCGAGGATTTCGACTGGGGCGCGCTCGCCGACCGCCGCGCGACGACGGCGGTCTATATGGGCAACCGTAATTTGCCGGCTCTGTCGCGCCGCCTGCTCGAAGAAGGAATGGCGCATGATACGCCGGCCTTCCTCATCGAGCGCGCTTCGACGCTCGAAGAGCGCGTGATCAAGGGCACGATTGCAAATCTGCCGGAGAAGGTGGCGGCCGAGACGATTGTCGGGCCGGTGATGGTGCTGATCGGCTGGGCTTTGGTCGAGAACTGAATCGGGCCTAGTGTTTGCGCCTTGGCTTTAGGCGAGGCGAGACATGGCGATTACCAGACGTTCGGCGATAGTTTCTTCCGCTCTGGCGCTTGCTGCGCCGGGCCTTGCTCAGGCGCGTTCCAGGGCCGCGTCCGACCCCATCGAAAAGCATCTGCCCGATCTCGACCGGATCGTCGCAGAGACGATGAAAAAGACCGGCGTTCCGGGCATGTCCGTCGCTGTCGTGTCACGCGACCGCATCGTGTACCTCAAGGGCTTCGGTGTCCGCAGGGCGGGGCGCCCGGAGCCCGTCGACGCCGACACGGTCTTTGCGCTCGCGTCTCTCTCCAAGCCGCTGGCGACGACGGTGGTCGCTGGGCTCGTCGGCGACAAGGTCGTCTCCTGGGACGACAAGATCGTCCGCCACCTTCCTGATTTTGCAATGAGCGATCCCTGGATCACGCGGGATATCACACTGCGCGACATGTTCTGCCATCGTAGCGGGTTGCCCGACCATGGCGGGGATCTCCTGGAAGACATCGGCTACGGACGCGACGAAGTTCTGCACCGTCTGCGCTACGTCAAGCCGAAGGGCGATTTCCGCGCCGCGTACGCCTACACGAACTTCGGTTTCACGGCTGCGGCGATCGCCACCGCAAAGGCAGCCGGCAGGTCCTGGGAGGATCTCTCGGCCGAGCGCCTCTACAGGCCGCTTGGCATGACGAGCACAAGTTCGCGCTACGCCGATCTCGCGGCGCGCGGAAACCGGGCCTTCGGGCATGTGCGGCGCAACGGCGCCTGGGTCGTCGGGGAGCAGCGCGACCCCGACGCGCTATCGCCGGCGGGCGGCGCCAGCTCATCTGCGCGCGACATGGCGGCCTGGCTCCGGCTCCAACTTGCGCGTGGACGTTTCGAGGGGCGGGAGGTCGTCAAGGATTTTGCGCTGGACGAGACGCATCGGCCGCAGATCGCCACCGAGCCGGCCGACCCGACAGACGCGGCGCCGACCTTCTACGGGCTTGGTTGGAACATGGGTTATAACGAACATCCGTTAGTACATTTGGGCCATTCGGGCGCCTTTGCGCTCGGCGCCGCGACCTGCGTGAACATTCTGCCTTCCCGCGGGCTCGGCATCGTGGCTCTCAGCAATTCCTCTCCAGTTGGCGCGCCCGAAGCCGTGTGCCGCAGTTTCCTTGATCTGGCGACATCTGGAAAAATCGACCGCGACTGGCTCGCGCTCTTTGGCGCCGCCTTCGCGAAGATGGCGGAGCCCACCTACGGGCGAGACGCCGATTATTCAACGTCGCCTGCCGACGCCGCCCCGGCCGGCGCCCTGTCCGATTATGTCGGGACGTATAGCAACGACCTCTATGGCGCTATCGCGATTACGCAGAACGTAAATACCCTACACGCTCTGATCGGGCCGAAAAATACGCCTTACGGCATGCGTCATTTCTCCGGCGATATTTTTACGTTTCAGCCTAGAGGCGAGAACGCATACGGCCCGTCTCCCGTGAGGTTTACGATGGACGTACGCAATAAGTCGACTTCGATGCGGATCGACTATTTCAACGAGACGGGGCAGGGCCTTTTCATTCGCACCGCCTGAAAAGACAGAGGGCCGCGTCGATTTCTCGGCGCGGCCTCCGTGAGCTCAGCTGCAGCTTTATTCGCGTCGCCACATGGGCGTCGCGCGCTCCCGCTCAAATGACGGGAGCGTCCCACATGGCCCGGGTCGAACCCGCCCCAAGCCGCCGGCAGAAAATTTCCAGCAAAAAATGCTAGCAAACATATACATGGGGTCATCCCCCAAATGGGGTATGCGGGTCAGATATTCCCCTTGCCCGCGGCGAACGTCGCAATCCGGTTCAGAAAAGCCGTCAACTCGCTCTGGCGCGACACGCCGATCTTGATGAAGACGCGCTTGAGAACCGTGCGCGCCGTGCTCTCGGCGATGCCGAGGCGTTCCGCAGCCGCTTTCGGCGCCATGCCGCGGCCGATGAGCGCCGCCACGCGCGCCTCTCCCAGCGTCAAGCCGAGCGTGTCCCGCAGGAACGCCGGATCCGGGGGCTCGTCCGTCCCGGCATCAGCAAGAAGGATCATGGCCCGCGCGCGCGTCAGCATCATATCCACGGCGCTGGCGCGGCTTGCCGGGAAGCAGTAAGCGATGAGCGGCGGCCGTGACGGCGCCTGCTCGATGAGCAGGGGTTTGAGCGAGGCGCCCGGCGCGCCCGCGCCATAACTTTCGATCGCAAGCTGGAGTGCGGCGCGGGCCCTTTCCGAAGAAAGGCGCAGAGGCTCTTCCTGCTCGCATCCGAGCGCGCTTCTCGCCTTGTCATTGGCGAAAACCACGCGTCCTGCGGCGTCGACGGCAATCACCCCGAAATCGGCCTGTCGCAGCGCCTCGCTCAGGCCGAGGTTCAGCGCCTCGGCTTCGAAGAGGCGCAAAGAGAGGCGAAACGCCTTCTCGACATGCCGCGCGAGTTCGTGGACGATCGCGAGCTCCTGGCGGGTGAAAGGGGGCTTCGACCGCGAACGCTGCACGCTCACCATGAGGCTGACATTGGCCTCGGGCGCGACGCTCGCCGCCCCGAACCAGCCAATGCCGAGACTTGGGAGAAACTCGGTGTAAATCGGGTGGGTGTCGATTTCTTCCTGCGTGACGACGTCATAATCGCAGAGAACGTCCTGCTCCGCGGCGTAGAGCTTTTCCGCGCCGCGTAAGGTTCGGATGTCGTGCTTCCACCAATAGCGCTCGAACTCCGCCTGTCCGTGCTGCAGGCTGGGGGAGACGATCGTCCCGAAACCCTCGGCCGCATTGCGCCAGATCAGCACGGCGCCGACGTCGTCGAAGACGTCGGCGAACGCCTGGAGGGCGTCCGGCCAAAGGGAAGGGTCGGCGGCGGCGTCATAGATCAGGCTCACGGCGCGGCTGAAACGCTTTTCCATTGCGAAAGTGTTTTGGTTAGATTCTGTTTCCAATTAAAGCAAATAGCGCAACCGGAGCGGCTGGCAAGGTCAGCTGACTGAATGCGCCAATGTCGTCAGCAGGTGATCTTCATCCGGCTTCTCGGCGCGCGCCACGTCGAGCCCGCGCGCCTCGAGCGGCGCCGCGACATCCGAGGACAGCGCAATATGGACGATCCCAGGCAGCGCGTCGGAGAGGCCCGCCGATTCAGCGAGATTCAGAAAGAGCTCGACGCTACGGCGGGAATAGTGGAGCGCGAAATCGATCTCGCCAGCTCCCAGCGCCGCGCTTGCGTCGTCTGAAAGGGCTTGCGCGGCCTGCGCCTCGTAGACATTGACCGCCGTGACGCTGTGCCCCGCGCCGCCGAGGCCCGCTTCCAGCGCAGCCTGCCGGTCTCGTCCGGCGAGATAGAGAAAATGCGCCGGCTCCGGGTAGCGGGCGAGGAGCAGGGGCAGGATCGCCTCGGCGTTCCCCGCGACGATGTCAGTCCGCCAGCCCTGAACCTCCGCGGCGCGGGCCGTCTTCGCGCCGACGACATGCATCGGCAGGGATTTGTAACGCCCCGCATCGGCCCCGGCGCATTCGACGCCTTTGGCGCTCGAAACCAGAACCGCGTCGTAGACGCCCGACGGTATGGCTGCGCCCGTGGCCGCAATCTCCAGAACGGGAGATACGACCGACGTAAGACCCATCAAGCGGAGCTTTTCCGAGGTACGTAAGGCGTCTTCCCGCGCGCGGAGCACGAGAACGCGCGTCACATCAGCCCCGCGACGCCGTGAGGGAGCTTCAGGACAATCTCATTGCCCGCATCCGCCCCGATCATCGCCGCATCGATGGCGCGGCCCTTGCGGCGCGTGGACCAGACTTCGCTGCCGTCCGCCTTCAGCACCTCGCCGTAAAAAGCGATATCGCCGCCGGCGACGGTCGCATGGCCGGCGATGGGCGTGCGGCAGGAGCCGTCCAGCGCCGAGAGAAAGGCGCGCTCGGCCGCGAGCGCGAGCGCCGTCGCCTCGTCGAGAATCGGCGCGAGCGCGGCCTGCGTCTCGGGATCGGCGGCGCGAGCCGTGATGCCGATGGCTCCCTGGCCGACGGCGGGCGGGAAATCTTCGAGCGGCAGCAGCGCCGTCGCGCGGTCGGCGAGGCCGAGCCGCTTCAGCCCCGCGAGCGCCAGCAGCGTCGCGTCCACTTCGCCGCTCTCCACCTTGCGCAGCCGCGTCTCGACATTGCCGCGCAGCAGCTCGGTCCGCAGGTCCGGCCGCCGGCGTTTCACTTGCGCGGCGCGCCGCAGCGAGGCCGTGCCGACGACGGCCCCGGCCGGAAGCTGATCGATCGTGGCGCCGTCGCGGCCGATCCAGGCGTCGCGCACGTCTTCGCGCGGCAGATAGCCGGCGATGACGATTTCGGACGGCAGATGCGTCGGCAGGTCCTTGGAGCTGTGGACCGCGAGGTCGATGGACCCCGCGATCAGCGCGGAGTCGAGCTCCTTGGTGAAAAGCCCCTTGCCGCCGGATTCCGAGAGCGGGCGGTCCTGAATGACGTCGCCGGTCGTCTTGATGATCTCGATGGCGATGTGATCTTCGGCGACGCCATGCGCCTTGGCGAGCAGGGCCCGGACCATATGGGTCTGCGCAAGCGCCAGCGGCGAGCCGCGCGTGCCGATGCGAAGGCTTTTGATCGTCATGAACCTTTCCGCCGTAAGAGTTTCGCGGACTATAAGCGGCGGGGAGGGAAGGGCAAGCGGGTCGCGCGCCCGCGCCAATCTGGGACTTTGGCTTTCCCCATGCGATAAGCGCTCATACAGCCAATCGAAAGACAGCCTTGTCGACCCCCGCAGCCCCGCCATCCGCCTATCGCTGGGTCGTGCTCGCCCTCGCGACGCTCGCGCAGACGGGCGGGTGTTTTCTCGTGCAGGGGCTCGGGGCGCTGGGGCCGGCCTTGCAGGCGGCGTTCGGGCTCGACGCAGCGCAGGTCGGCTTCGCGATGTCGGCGGCGCAGGCGGTTCCGATTGTCGGTCTGCCCGTCGCCGGGTTGCTGCTCGACCGTTTCAGCGAAAGGCTGATCGTCGGCCTTGGCGCGACCATGGTCGCGGCCTCGCTTGTCGGAGCGGCGCGGGCGGAAAGCTATGGGGGCGTGCTGTCCTGGCTCGTCGTCGCGAGCGTCGGCTATTGCACGGTGCAGCCGGGCGGCGGCAAGGTCGTGGCGGCGTGGTTTTCGCCCGATACGCGCGGCTTCGCCATGGGCATAAGGCAGGCGGGGCTGCCGCTCGGCGCGGCGCTGGCGGCCTTGATCCTGCCCGTCGCGGCGGCGCGGAACGGATGGCAGGCGGCCTTTGACCTCGGCGCTTTCGCGGCGCTCGCAAGCGGATTGCTTTTCGCCTTCTTCTACCGGCCGCCACCGGAGCCTTTGCCCGAGCGCAAGCGGACGCCCGGCATGTGGCGCGAGCGCTTCAAGGAAATCGCGCCGCGCCTGCCGCGCATCGTCTGGTCCGGGGTGGCGCTCGTCAGCGTGCAATTCGCCATCACGGTCTATCTGCCCCTCGATCTGCGCGACCGCTTCGGCATTCCCGCGGAGACAGGCGTAAAACTCCTGTTCGGGGCGCAATTTGCGGGCGCGTTCGCGCGGATCCTGCTGGCCGCCTGGAGCGACCGCAGCCGGCGCGGGCGGTTCTTTCCGCTCGCCATGAGCATGGGCGCCATCGCGCTGGGCCTTGCCGCCTATATCGCCGCGCCGGGCGCGCCGCTCTGGCTTGTGGCGGGGATTGCAGCCTGGCTCGGCTTTTTCGGCTTCGGCTGGTACGGACCGTGGATCGCGCTGGTGTCCGAGGCGGCGCCGCGCGGGGCCATCGGCTTCATGATTGGCCTCGCCATGGCGATCAATCAGATCTTCGTCGTGCTGGTTCCGCCGGCCTTCGGCGCGCTGCGCGACGCGACGGGAACCTTCGCCTATGGCTGGGGGGTCATCGCCTTTGCGGTCGTGCTCGTGCTTCTAACGCAGGCGCGCACTAGCTTTCGTCCTTGAGAGGCGCCTCGCCTCGCAGCGAGACGCGTCATGTACGAAACGATCCTGAAGCACGCCGCGACCAATCACGTCGAGCTGTCCAGCGGGCGGCGTGTCGGTCTTCCCGTCAGATATCTGGACTGGACCGGCATTCTGGCGCATTTCCCCGCGCCCGCCTCGGCCGTCTGTCGCCTCCTGCCCAGCAAGGCGCTCGCGCCGGTGATGATCGCGCCCGGGACGGCGATCCTCTCCATCGCCGCAATCGAATATAGGCGCATTGCGGAGGTCGCGCCCTATAACGAGGTCGCGGTCATGACGCCGGTCCTTTACAAACCGCCCGTCAACCTACCGGCTCTGCCGTTCTTCTTTCCCCGCCTCTTCAAAAGCTTCGGCTTTTTCGTGCTGAATATGCCGGTGACGACAGAGGACGCCCGCGAACTGGGCGTCAAGGTCTGGGGCTATCCGAAATTCCTCGCCGGTATTTCATTCGAGGAGTTCGACAATACGCGTCGTTGCCGCGTCGAGCTCGAAGGGAAGGAGTTTCTGTCACTGGACGTCGAGCAAATTCCTGCAAAGGACCAGAAAGTCGATTTTCAACTTTACACGGTGAAAGACGGCCGCCTGCTACGGCATCGGCTGGAGACGGAAGGCCTTTACGGCGTCTCGCCTTTCCCGGGCGGGGCCGCGGTTTCGTTTGGAGATCATCCACTGGGCGAGGCGCTGCGGGGGATCGGCGTCGGGAAGAAGCCCATCGCCCGGGTTTTCGGGAGCAATGTCGCCAGTCTGCTGCACGAGGCCGATCAGAGCTTTCCGCTCTGAGAATCAGTCAGCGCTGGGGAGCCGCCGCATGATGAATTCGATACGTCCATCGTCGAGCTCCCGCCAGAACTCGATCTCGGTCATATAGGCGGCCTTGGGATAGCGGTCGAACCATTCGCGCGCCTTCGCCCGCGCGTCGAGGCGGGGCAGAGTGAAGGTCTCGCGGCGCCAGCCGTCGCTCTGCGCGCGGCTTTTTTCCGCGAGCTTGCGCGCAATGTCTCTGGGCGCTCTCGTTACGCTCATTACTCATGCTCCCGCAGATGCGAAAAGATAGCGCGCTGGAGCCGGGAAGGGGAGTCGCGATTCGCGGCCCCTGACGGCTCGGCCGGAGCCTTTATCGCCGCAACTGTTTCGGGGAGATGAATGCCGGCGCCTCCATTTCCTCGTTTTCAGGGGAGACGGAAGACAAGGAATGGCGAAGGCTGCGACTTCCCCGCGCCGCGAAAGAACGCTAGATCAGCGCCATGAGCGATCGCCCCACCTACATGATCTCCACGGCCATTCCCTACGCGAATGGCGCGCCCCATATCGGCCACGCCTATGAGCGCATCGCGACCGACGCCTTCGCGCGCTGGAAGCGGCTCGACGGCTATGACGTGCTGTTCGTCACCGGAATGGACGAGCACGGCCAGAAGGTGCAACGCACGGCGGAGAAGGAAGGGGTGACCCCCCAGCAATTCGTGGACGACATCGCCGCGAAATTCGCACGCATGGGCGAGGCGCTCAACGCGCGGGCCGACGACATCGTCCGCACGACGCAGGAGCGGCACAAGGAGACCGTGCTCGAAATCTGGCGGCGCATGGAGGCCAATGGCGACATCTACCTGTCGAAATACGCCGGCTGGTATTCCGTCCGCGACGAAGCCTATTACGCCGAGGACGAGCTGACCGAGCGCGAGGGCAAGAAATACGCGCCGACGGGCACGCCCGTTGAGTGGGTCGAGGAGGAGAGCTGGTTCTTCAGGCTCTCGGCTTATGCCGAGAAGCTGCTGGCGCTTTACGAGGCGAGCCCCGACTTCATCACGCCCGAGCACTACAAGAACGAGATCGTCGCCTTCGTGAAGCGCGGGCTCGACGATCTCTCCATCTCGCGCACCACCTTCGACTGGGGCATCAAGATCCCGCCGAGCCCCGAGACCAACGCCGACCACGTCATGTATGTCTGGGTCGACGCGCTGACGAACTACATCACCGCGACCGGCTGGCTCACCGGCGGCGAGAAGGCGCGCTACTGGCCCGCCGACGCGCATGTGATCGGCAAGGACATCACCCGCTTCCACGCCATCTACTGGCCGGCGTTCCTCATGTCGGCCGGGGCGCCGCTGCCGAAGCAGATCGTCGTACACGGCTTTCTGTTCTCCAAGGGCGAGAAGATGTCGAAATCCCTCGGCAATGTCGTCGGCCCGCAGGAGCTGATCGACCGCTACGGCGTCGACCAGATGCGCTACTTCTTTCTGCGCGAAGTGCCCTTCGGACAGGACGGCAATTATTCGCACGAGGCGATCGTGATGCGCATGAACGCCGACCTCGCCAACGACCTCGGCAATCTGGCGCAGCGATCGCTCTCGATGATCGCCAAGAACTGCGGCGGCGTGGTGCCGAAGAAGGGCGAGCTGACCGAAGCCGACAAGGACATTCTCGCGCAGGCCGCCAGCGTGCTGGAGAAGGCGCGGGGGGCGATGGACGCCTATCAGCCGCATCACGCGCTGGCTGAAATTTTCCGCGTCGTCGCCGAAGCCAACCGCTATTTCGCGGGCGAGGAGCCCTGGGCGAAGAAGAAGACCGACCCCGCCCGCATGGAGACGATCCTCCATGTGACGGCCGAGACGCTGCGCCGTCTCGTGATCCCGCTGCAGGCGTTCATTCCCGAGGCGGCGGGCAAGTTCCTCGACTCGCTGGGCGTCGGCCCGGACGAGCGCGATTTCGCCCATGCCGGCGAGGCCAACGCGCTGCAGGAAGGCGCGCCGCTGCCGCCGCCGGCGCCGGTGTTTCCGCGATATGTGGAGGAAGCGCCAGACACGGTGGTCATCGGAGACAAGGTCGAAGCTGAAATCAACCGGAAGAAATAGGTCGCTGACAAAGTTCGGATGACGCCCCTCGTCCTTCGAGACGCCTGCTTTGCAGGCTCCTCAGGATGAGGGGCTCTATCCTCTGTGTCCAAACACTTAGGCCTCATCCTGAGGAGCGAGCGAAAGCTCGCGTCTCGAAGGACGAGGCCTCTCTCGGGGTTTGTCAGCAATCTGACGGGCAGCTACTGCGCCACCGTCATCAACTCCAGCACATGGCCGTCGGGGCTCCTGAAATAGACGCCGCGGCCGCCGTTCCAGTGGTTGAGCTTGCCGTCCTCGAAATTGCCCGGCGCGCTGCCGAACTTCACGCCGCTCGCCTGTACCCGCTCAAAGATCGCGTCGAACTCCGCCTCGCTGACATGGAAGGCGTAATGGCTAGGCGGGAAGTTCTTCTCGTCGTCGAAGAGCAGCGTCAGCGTGCCATTGACCTTCACCGGCGCGAAATGAGTGGCGGCCGCCTCGTCGAAGGGCAATCCAAATATGTTGGCGAACCAGCGCGCGGCGTCCCGCCTGTTTTTCGCCGCCACGATTGTGTGGTTGAGCACGATCGTCATTCGCGGTCTCATCTATCTACTTTTTTCAATGAGATGGGCGCCGCGCAGAGCGGGGGCACGGGCTTGTCAATTCGAAAGGCGCAACTCGCCTCCAACCCGGCGAGCCGCTAAACTGCCGGCATGAGCGCTTCAGACCCCGCCCGCTTCATCGGCGACATTCCCCGAGACTATGACACTGGCCTCGGCCCCGTGATCTTCGAGGATTACGCGGCCGACATCGCCCGGCGCGCGGCGATACGGGCCCCACATGAGGTGCTCGAGATCGCAGCCGGCACCGGCATCGTCACGCGCAAGCTGCGCGACGCTCTGCTGCCGGCCGCCCGGCTGACGGCGACGGACCTCAACGCGCCCATGCTCGAGGTCGCGCGCGAGAAGTTCCGACCGGGCGAGGGGGTGAGCTTCGAGGTCGCCGACGCGATCGTCCTGCCCTTCGCCGACCAGGCCTTCGACGCCGTCGTCTGCCAGTTCGGCCTGATGTTCTTCCCGGACAAGGATACGGCGCTGCGCGAGGCGCGGCGGGTGCTCAAGCCCCATGGCCGCTATCTCTTCAGCGTCTGGGACGCGGCGCGCTACAACCCCTTCGCGCGCATCGGCCTAGACGTGGTGGAGCGCTTCTTCCCCGACGATCCGCCGAAGTTTCTCAAGACGCCCTTCTCCTGCCCGGACATCGACCCCATCAAGGAGTCGCTCATCGCGGCGGGCTTCTCCCATATCGTCGTTTCGGTGCTGCCGCGCGTACACGAGCTCGCAGACCCGACCGCCTTTGCAAAAGGCCTCGTCTTCGGCAGCCCGCTCATCGACCAGATCCGCGCGCGGGGGGACGTCGCGCCCGAGACCGTCGTCGAGGCGATGGCGGCGCAGCTGACCGGGGAGTTCGGGGCGCCTGTCAAATTGCCGATGCAGGCGATTTTGTTCGAGGCGGTCAGAATGTGAGCGGCCGGGTCAACGCGCTTGATTAGAGGTGACGGGGGGCGCCGAAGAGCGCTATTTAACCCGGCCAAGACGGCGATACATCCGTTTCAGGGACCAATGCAAAGCGCATCAACTCTTCGCAAAAGTCGGGCAGTAGCGCTCTTGGCCGCCGCCCATGCGAGTCTTGCGCCTGCCGTAGCCTTGGCGAAATCCGCGACCACGTTCAATTATGACGGCGTCTGGACCATCGACGCGACGACCTCGAGCTTCTTCTGTCCGGTCAAGAGCAAGCGGCTCTGGGCGGTGGTGCAGGGCGGTCGCGTGATGAAGCTCACGGGCCTCCCGGCCGCCGCCTCCGGTCAGATCGGCCCGGACGGCGCCGTCTCCTTCATCCTGAAGCTTTTCGGCGTCACCGCCACGGTGAACGGCAGGATGAACGGCGGGAGTGGGGCGGGCGGCTGGTCATCCAACAGCTTTATATGCGCGCGCGGCGACTGGCGCGCCTCTTCGGGAAAATGACGACGACCATGCTCATCGACACCCACTGCCATCTCGACTTCCCAGATTTCGCGCCGGAGCAGGCCGATATTATCGCACGCGCCAGGGCCCGCGGCGTCGGGCGGATGATCACCATCTCCACCCATCTCTCGCGCTTCGACCGCGTGAAGGCCGTTGCGGAAGCCTATCCCGACGTTTTCTGCACGGTCGGCACCCATCCCCATCATTCGCATGAGGAAGCCGAGCCGACTGTCGAGGAACTGGTGGCGCTCTCGCAGCACCCGAAATGCGTGGGGCTTGGCGAGGCGGGGCTCGACTATCATTACGACCGCGCGCCGCGCGAAGTCTCGCAGCGCGTCTTCCGCACGCATATCGAAGCTGCGCGCCAGACGGGCCTGCCACTCGTGATCCATACGCGCGACGCCGACGAGGATTGCGCTGCGATTTTGAAGGAAGAAATGGGGAAGGGGGCCTTCCCGGCCCTGCTCCATTGCTTCACCTCGAGCCGCCAGCTCGCCGAGACTGCGGTCGATCTTGGCCTCTACATCTCCTTTTCGGGGGTCGTGACCTTCAAGAACTCGGCCGATTTGCGCGAGACGGCCAAGGCCGTGCCGCTGGAGCGGATGCTGGTCGAGACCGACGCGCCGTTCCTCGCGCCCGTGCCGCACCGTGGCAAGCGCAACGAACCGGCTTTCGTCGTGGACACGGCGCGCCTTCTCGCCGAGATCAAGGGCATCTCCGAGGCGGAGCTCGCCCGCGTCACGACCGAAAACGCGCTGCGGCTCTTCTCGAAAATGCCGCCTCTGGAGCAGGCCGCGTGACGCTGACCGTCACGATACTGGGCTGCGCCTCGTCGGGCGGCGTGCCGCGCGTCGGGCAGGGCTGGGGGAAATGCAATCCGGATAACCCCAGGAATCGCCGCCGCCGCTGCTCGATCCTCGTCGCTCAGGGCGACCACGAGGCCGCGGCGACGCAGGTGCTGGTCGACACCGGCCCGGATCTTCGCGAGCAGCTCATCGCCGCCGATGTGAAGCGGCTCGACGCCGTGCTCTACACGCATCCGCACGCCGACCATACCCATGGCATAGACGACGTGCGCGGGCTCGTGATCCAGAACGGCCGCCGAATTCCGGCCTATATGGACGAGCCGACCGCGCGCGAGGTGACGCACAAATTCGGCTACATCTTCGTCACGCCGCCGGACAGCTTCTATCCGCCGCTGATGACCGAGCACCGGCTGCATCCGGGCCGGCCCGTGACGATCGAGGGCCCCGGCGGACCGATGGACGCCACGCCGTTCCGGCTGGACCATGGCGACATGGACGCGCTGGGCTTTCGGATCGGCAATCTCGCCTATACGCCGGACCTAAACGCCATCCCGCCGGAGAGTTCGCGCTTCCTCGAGGGCCTCGACCTCTGGATCATCGACGCGCTGCGCTGGCAGCGGCACGGCACGCATCTCTCCGTCGAACAGGCGCTGGCCTTCATCGATCTCTATCGACCCAAGCGCGCCGTGCTGACCGACCTCCATGTCGATCTGGATTACGACGCGCTCGCGGCCGTGCTGCCGGCCAATGTCGAGCCGGCCTATGACGGGCTGCGGATCGAGATCTGAACCCCGGCGCATTAGCCGGCGATTTTCCATCTTCGCCGAATTCGGCGCCCGGTTGGCGCGCGCATGATAACGTCGCCGGATTGTCAGCCGAAGGTCCCGCGCAACGCCTTGCCGACTCCAAAACGCCTCCACCCAATTGGGGGTATGGATTTTGGTTCCATAATATCGATTATGCGAATCATGGATGGGTCTCTCCTGCCGCCGGAAGCGCGCAAGCAACTGGACAAGCTGATCATTGTTTCGAACGCTCGGCTTTGTCCGATCATCTCGTTCTTCGGGCGGCCGCGAAAGAACCCGATGGCTGGCGACGCTCACATCGTCCTTCCTGAAGCGGCCGCGCAACACATTCTCACGAGGTCGGCCGAGCCAGGCCAGCCGAGCCGTCCTGAAGTCCTCTACCGCCAAATTGGCGCGCCGGCTGAAGCCGTTGACGCCCGGCTCGCGCGCGAACATCCCGGTTTGGACATTTTTCGACTTTGTCGCCCAACCAGCGAAGCGCGTGAAAAAGCAATGCGACGTGAAATGGAGGCCGAGCCGAACCGTGGCGTTTCTTGGGTTTTTTCGATCAGCCCACGAAAAATTGTGGCCAGAACCGCCGGATATCTGCTAAAACCCGTGCTGCGCGGGACTATATGGCATTCAAACTGGCAACATCCCATCGTTTCGAGCGGACGCATTTTTCGCGCCCGATCGTTTCCGCATGGGCGCACGCGTTTGGCATACAAGTCTTGCCGTTTTTGGCGGAGACGAGCAGGTAGAAGATGAGCAAAGGTAGAGATTTCCGGGGACCTCGCAAGCGCGGGTTCGATGACGACGGTCCGTACGGCTATGACGCCCCCCGGCCCAGTCGCGCCCCGAGGTCGCCGTTCGGGGGCGGGTTTGGCGACTCGGCTCCCCCGATGATGAGCAACGAGCCGGCCGTTGACGCCATCGTGAAATGGTTCAAGCCGGATAAAGGCTTCGGCTTCGTCGAACTCGCCAACGGCACGGGCGACGCCTTCCTTCATATCGGCGCGGTGCAGGCTGCGGGATATGACGCGCTGCCGCCGGGCGCCAAGCTGCAGGTCGTTGTGACCAGCTCGGTGAAGGGCCAGCAGGTCCAGCGCATTCTCGACGTCGATCTCGCGGGCGCCGCCGAGCGGGCTCCTCCGCCCCCGCGCAGCGGCGGCGGCGGCTTCGACAGCCCCCGTCCGCGTCGCCAGGCTCCCGATCCGTCCACCGCCGTGCCGGTTTCCGGCAAGGTCAAGTGGTTCGACGAGACCAAGGGCTTCGGCTTCGTTCAGTCGAATGACGGCGGCAAGGACGTTTTCGTCCATATCTCGATCCTCGGCCCGTCGGGCGTGCAGCGCCTGCTGGAAGGCCAGCCGGTGACCATGCAGGTCGTCGACACCGCCAAGGGCCGCGAGGCGCTGTCCATCACGCTCGACTAATCGTCGCGCGCGCTGTCATGAACGCCGCGTTCCCGTGAAGGAGCGCGGCGTTTTATTTTGCGGGAAGGTCTGACCCGAATGTCCGGCGACATTGCGCGTCTCATCGAGATCATGGCGGCTCTGCGCACGCCCGGCACGGGCTGCCCCTGGGATCTCGAACAGGATTTCCGTTCCATCGCGCCCTACACGATCGAGGAGGCCTATGAAGTCGCCGACGCGATCGAATCGGGCGATCTCGGCGAACTCCGGGACGAACTCGGCGACCTTCTCTTGCAGGTCGTCTTTCACTCGCGGATGGCGCAGGAGCAAGGCGCCTTCGCCTTCACCGACGTCGTCGACGCCATCTGCGACAAGCTCGTGCGCCGTCATCCCCATGTCTTCGAGGCGGTCGCCGCACTGACTCCCGAGGGCGTGTCGGCTCAGTGGAGCGAGATCAAGGCCGCCGAGAAAGCCGCCAAAGGCGACCCTCCTCCCGCGAGCCTCCTCGACGGCGTTCCGCTCGCCCTGCCCGCTCTGACCCGCGCCGTGAAGCTCCAGCAGAAAGCCTCGAAAGTCGGCTTCGACTGGAACGACGCGCTGCAGGTGATGGGCAAGATTCGCGAGGAGACGGAAGAGGTTGCGGCCGAACTGGCGGAGGGCCGCATTGATCAGAAGGCGCTGGAGGAGGAGATCGGCGACCTGCTATTCGTCGTCTCCAATCTCGCCCGTCACGCCAAGGTCGATCCCGAGCAGGCGCTTCGCGGCGCCAACGCCAAATTCGAGCGACGCTTCAGTCATATAGAGCGCCGCCTCGCGGAGATGGGCTCGTCCTGCGAAGCCGCCTCGCTCGACGAAATGGAAGCGCTCTGGACCGAGGCCAAGCGGGCGGAGAAGTCCGCACAACGTTGATCCGGCGCGACAACGCATCGCCTTGATCTCGACGCAGCCCTGCATCACCTTGCCGCTTCACCATGGAGGCCGCCATGTCCGACGCTTCAACCGCGTCCCGCTACAGTCCGCCCGCGCAAGTTTTCCATTGGCTGACGGTCGTCTGCGTCGCCGCCGCCTGGACCCTCGGCGTCCTTGGCGATGAGCTGCCGCGCGGGTCGATCCGCCATATGGGCGAGTTCACCCACATCATGTTCGGCGAGACGGTCGTTCTGTTGCTGCTGCTGCGTCTGACCTGGCGCATCGTCAGCCCCGCCCCACCTCTGGAGGCGACTCGCTTCGGCGCGCCGGCGGCGCTCGCGACCAAATTCGGCCATCTCGCCATCTACGCGCTGCTTCTCGCGGTTCCAGTCGTCGGGGTGGTGACGCTCTTCCATGGCGGAGAGGCGCTATCGCTCTTCGGGATCCTCGACATTCCCTCGCCCTGGCTCAAGAACCGGGAACTCAAGCATTACTCCAAGGAAATCCACGAGCTTCTGGCGCATTTGCTCGTCGTGCTCGCGCTGCTGCACGCGGCGGCCGCGCTGGCGCATCATTATTTGCTGAAAGACCGCACGCTGAAGCGGATGCTGCCGGCTTTCCTTTCCACCGACTAACGCGCGTCGCCGCCAAATTTCAGGACGACGACGCCAAGGCCGATCAGCAGGATGCCGGCGATCTCCACCGCGCCCAGCGACTGGCGGTAGAAGACCCAGCCGGCGACCGAGACGAGCGCAAGTCCGACCCCGGACCAGATGGCGTAGGCGACGCCGAGCGGAATGGCCTCCAGCGTGAGCGAGAGGAAGTAGAAGGCGCTGACATAGCCGGCCACGACGAAGAAAGTCGGCAGCGGGTTGCGGAAGCCCTGAGCGGCGGGCAGCAGGGACGAGCCCGCGACCTCGGAGAGAATCGCGATGGCGAGGTAGAGCCAGTGCACGGCTAGCCGTTCCCGCCGCCGGTCGACTCGGCTGCTCCGTAGCGGCGCTTGACCTCCTCGAAACGCTCCGGCGCGACGCGCACCACGAGCCGTGAACCGCCGTCGGCCCGCGTCTCGCGCGACAGCACCTCGGCATGGGCATGCAGCCAGGCGAGCCCCTGCCCGTCTTCCGGCGCCAGCTCCAGCGCCAGCGTCACCCGGCTGGCGGCCAGCAGGTTTTCTATGCGCGCCAGAAGATCGTCGAGCCCCTCGCCCGTGAGCGCCGAGACCAGCGCCGGCCTGCGCTGCGGGTCGTAGCCACGCGCCGCGACGCGCATGGCCTCGACGCGTTCGGCGTCGAGAGAGTCGATCTTGTTCCAGACCTCGATAATACGGCCCTCAGCCTCTCCCTTGAGGCCCAGTTCCTCGAGGATCGCCTCGACGTCGCGGGCCTGCGCTTCGGAATCCTCATGGGAAACGTCGCGGACATGCAGGACCACGTCGGCGAGCGTGACCTCCTCCAGCGTCGCGCGGAAGGCGGATACGAGCAGCGTGGGCAGGTCGGAGATGAAGCCGACCGTGTCGGAGAGCAAAGCGCGGGCGCCGTGCGGGAGACGGATGCGGCGCAAGGTGGGGTCGAGCGTCGCGAACAGCATATCCTGCGCGAGCACTTCGGCCTTGGTCAGGCGATTGAAGAGCGTCGACTTGCCGGCGTTGGTGTAGCCGACGAGCGCGACCACGGGGAACGGGACGTCGCGGCGCGTCTTGCGATGCAGGCCGCGCGTGCGCTTGACCTTGTCCAGATCCTGCTCGATGCGGCGCATGCGCTCTTCGATCAGGCGGCGGTCTGTCTCGATCTGCGTCTCGCCGGGTCCGCCGAGAAAGCCGAAGCCGCCGCGCTGGCGCTCAAGATGGGTCCAGGACCGGACGAGGCGTGATTTCTGATAGGCAAGGTGCGCCAGTTCAACCTGGAGCGCGCCCTCCTTGGTGCGGGCGCGCTGGCCAAAGATCTCGAGAATCAGACCCGTGCGGTCGATGACCTTGGCGCCCCAGGCCTTCTCCAGATTGCGCTGCTGCACCGGAGAGAGCTGGCAGTCCATGCTGACGAGGGCCGCCTCCTGCGCTTCGACGGTCTCGGCGATCTCCTCGACCTTGCCCTTGCCCAGATAGGTCGCCGGCCGAACCTCGTTCAGCGCGACTCCAATCTCGCCGACAATGTCGAGATCGATGGCCTGGGCGAGACCAACGGCCTCGGCAAGGCGCGCCTGCGGGTCGCGCGAGAGCGACGCAGGGCCTTTGGAAAGATACGGCCCAACCACAATCGCGCGCGTCCGGCCCCCGCCGGGCGCACGCCCCTCTCCTGCAAGATCGTCGTTCAAACCGCTTACCGCTTCTCCGCCGGGCCTTCGTCCTCGCCGGGTTCGAACATCTGGATCGGATGGCCCGGCATAATCGTGGATATGGCGTGCTTATAGACGAGTTGCGAGTGGCCGTCGCGGCGCAGCAGCAGGCAAAAATTGTCAAACCAGGTCACGATACCCTGCAGCTTCACGCCGTTGACGAGGAAGATGGTGAGCGGGACTTTGTTTTTCCTGACGAAATTGAGAAATGTATCCTGTAGATTTTGCGAACGCTCCGACGACATCGGCTGTCCTGTTCTTTTCTTGATTGAGCCGAGCGGTTTGACGCCGCCCCCCGCGGTTATGATTTTTGTTTGGCCTCCGCAAGTTCTCATTAGAACCCGACGATTGTCGGAGCGCAAGGCGGAAGTCGCGGCCCGAGCAAGTTAGCAACATTTGTGGTTGGTTAGGAACAGGCTTTTTTCTGTCTAGCGCGGCCAAGAAATGCAATCCAAAGCCCCTTCAGCCGGACAACCTTGAATTGAGCCATTGAGCGCGCGCCGTTTCGCTTGCGCCGAAAATCCGAGCCCGCCATCCGCGGTCAGGCGCCTCGGCAAGCGCCCAATCGAACAACCGACTCCGTCGATCTCGGTCTGGGAGCGCTTCAAGCTATTGCAGCGCAGCAGCCCTCTGTCATGAGCGCCGCTCGTAGGCTGTGATTCAAGCGGCTCCCGCTCGCACCTCGCCTTGTTGTTCAAGGAGAGGATCGAAGGCGGGGCAGTAGGTGAAGGTCGGGCCGCATCGCCCTGACGATGACAGCAAGCGCTCTCAGGCAGCCGCCGCGTTGCGAAGGGGGGCCTTCAAGCGTCCAGCGGGCAAGGCGCCGGCGTCGAAGGCAGCCCTTGGCGGCGACTAACTCTTCGCTGATCCTATCTTGAAGTTATTGTTCAACTTTAAGATAAAAGTCTTTGAATTTGCTAGTCTATCGCCAGAGACTTCAGTTTCCTGTGGAGAGCCGATCTCTCCATCCCGATGAACTCGGCGGTCCGGGAAATATTGCCTGAAAAGCGGTTGAGCTGGGCCACGAGATATTCGCGCTCGAACACTTCGCGCGCCTCGCGCAGCGGCAGGCTCATAAGCTTTTCGCCCCTCACGCCCGCCGGAGTCGCAGGCACGAGCTCGCCCACATCGGCCGGAAGCATCTCGGCCGTGATCATGGCGCCGGGTTCGCCGGCCGTCAGGATCATCAGCCGCTCCACATTGTTCTTCAACTGCCGGATGTTTCCGGGCCAATCATGCAACTGGAGGACAGCGAGCGCGTCCTCGGCGATCTGGCGCCGCGGCATGCCCGAAGCGAGCGACATATTCTCCATGAAATATTCGATCAGGGCCGGAATATCCTCCCGGCGCTCGGCCAGGGACGGCACCCGGATGGGCACAACCGCAAGGCGATGGAAGAGATCCTCGCGGAGCGCCCCCTCCTCGATCGCGGACGCCAGATCGCGGGCCGATGAAGAGATCACGCGCACGTCGACCTGCACCTTGGTCGTGCCGCCGACGCGCTGGAAGGTCTGGTCGACGAGGACGCGGAGAATCTTCGCCTGCGTGTCCTTGGGCATGTCGGCGATCTCGTCGAGGAAGAGCGTGCCGCCATGGGCCTCCTCCATCGCGCCGATCTTGCGCTCGCCGTCCGCCCCCTCGCGGCCGAAGAGCTCGATTTCCATATTCTCGGGCGTGATTGTCGCTGAGTTGATGACAACGAACGGCCCGCCGGCCCTTTGCGACGCCTCATGGATACAACGCGCCGCCAGTTCCTTACCCGTTCCCGGCGCGCCGGTGATGAGCACGCGGGAATTTACGGGCGCGACGCGGGCGATGAGCTGCTGGAGCTGATGAGCCGCCGGCGATCCGCCGACGATCGTGTCGAAGGCCCCTGCCCGCTGGCGAAGCGCCGACAGTTCTCGCCGAAGCTGATAGGCCTCGAGCGCGCGCTCGGCCACCAGCACCAGCCGGTCGGCCTTGAACGGCTTCTCGATGAAGTCATAGGCGCCGATCTTGATGGCGCTGACGGCCGTCTCGATATTGCCATGGCCCGAAATCATGACCACCGGCAAGCCCTTGTGCTGCTTCTGGATCTGCTCCAGCACCTGCAGCCCGTCGAGGCGCGAGCCCTGCAACCAGATGTCCAGGAAGACGAGATGCGGTCGCCGGGACGCGATCGCGCCCAGCGCCTCGTCGGCGTCCTTCGCCGTGCGGGTGCCATGGCCCTCGTCGCCCAGAATGCCCGCGACCAGCTCGCGGATGTCTTGTTCGTCGTCGACGATCAGAATATCGCTCGCCATTACGCCCCGCTCGTCTCAGAGGTGTTCGCCGTTTCCGGCGCGGTAGTCGAATTGCCGCTTTCGGCCAGCGGCAGAATGAGCCGCACGCAGGCCCCGCGCCCCGTCGGCGCGTCCAGCAGCTCAAGCCGCCCGCCATGATCCTCGATGATCTTGGCGACGATCGGGAGGCCGAGGCCGGTTCCGTCCGACCGCGTGGTCATATACGGCTCGAGCAGCCGCTGCCGGTTCATGGCCGGGAAGCCCTTACCATTGTCGATGACGTCGATCTCCGCCATGCGGTCGCGCACAGACAGCCTGATCTCGACCCGGCCCTTCTCTTCCGAATGCTCTGGCTCCCGCGCGGCGATGCCCTCGATCGCGTTCTTGACGATGTTGGTGAGCGCCTGGGACAGGAGGCGGCGGTCGAACTGCGCGTAGATCGGCGATTCCGTATGGGTCTCGATGATGTCGACGTCGGCGTTGCCGACCCGCATCAGGAAGGCGACCTGGCGCGCGCATTCATTGAGGTCGTCGCGCGTCGGCCGCGCCTTGGGCATCCGGGCGAAGGATGAGAACTCGTCCACCATCCGCTTGATGTCGTCCACCTGCCGCACGATCGTGTCGATACATTGATCGAAGACCTCTCGATCGACCTGGATCAGCTTGCCGTATTTGCGCTTCAGGCGCTCGGCCGAGAGCTGGATCGGCGTCAGCGGATTTTTGATTTCATGGGCGATTCGCCGTGCGACGTCCGCCCAGGCGGAGGTGCGCTGCGCCGTGACGAGGTCGGTGATGTCGTCCAGTGTGACGACGAAGCTCGGATGGCCCTCGTCGGCGCGGCGGGCCGAGGTGACGCGAATGTTGAAGGTGCGCTCGGCGGCGCCGCGCTTGATCGTGATCTGGCTTTGAACGGCGCGCGGGAAAAGCTCCACGGCGTCGGTCAGAAGCGGCGCGATCTCGGGCATGGCGTCGCCAATGCTGGCGCCGACGGTCGCCTGCCCCTTGGCGTCGTTGAGAGACAATTCCTCGGCGGAGCGGTTGAGGATGGTCACGACCCCGTCCGAGTCGACGCCCATCACCGCGGCGGGCACGCCGGCGAGCACGGCCTCGGTGAATTCGCGTCGCTCGTCATTGATCCTGTTCGCCTCCAGCAGGCGGGATTGCTGGAGGTTCAGCTCCGTCGTCATATTGTTGAACACGTCGCCCAGCCGCGCCAGCTCTCCATGCGAGCGGTCGACCTTGACGCGCACGCCGAGATTGCCGCCGGAGACCTGATCGGTCGCGGCGATAAGGGTGCGAATGGGGGTGACGAGCCCCTCGGCGAAATCGAGGCCGAACCAGACCGACGACAGCAGCATGATCGTCGTCAGCAGGGCATACATGAGCACGAAGGCGCGCTGTACGGCAGAGCGATAGCCGTCAAAAGCGTCGTATCGGCTGATCAGAGTCTCGGCCTGCTTGGGGAACTCGATCGCGAAAGGATCGATTGGCCGCGTCACATAGAGAAATGTGTTTTCGAAGGCGCTGAGCGACCTGAGCGCCACGAAGCTCTTGCCGTCGTCGATCATCAGGCAGAGCGGCTCGCCCTTTCGGGCGTTCTCGAACTCCGACTCGGGCGGCGCGATGACAATGGCCGAGGCGTTCTTGGCGACGTCGACCCGGTCGATCACCTCGCCGTTGGATTTCACGAGGGCCGCGACCGAAAAACCGAGAAATTTCGCGCGAGAATCGAAGATCTGATGGAAATAGTTGCGGTCCGTGATGAACAGGACGCGCGCCCGGTCGAGGTCCGCGGCGGTGAGCTGCGCCTCCTGCAGCAGCGCCTGGCATTGGCTGGACTGGAAGGCCTCGGCCGCCTGTGCGGTGTTGTGAACGAAGATCTTCACACCGTTCATGAAGGCCGGGTTCAGCGCCCTCTCCAGCGTCATCGAACCCGCAATCGCGAGCAGGATGGCCGGGATGACGGCGATCACCGAAAAGAATCCGACAATCCTGACATGCAGTCGCGCTGCGGCCTCGCCTCGCCGCCAGACCCGGTAGAGCCGCGTGGCCTTGACGACGACCATGACCAGCAGCACGCCGACGAACAGAACATCCGCGACGAGAAGCGGAATCAGCCGGTCGTCGGTTGGCGAGATTCCGAATTCCGCCGTGACGAGAAAGGTCGCAAGGGCGCAGCCGACGGCGCCGACGACCATGATGGGTCCGAACCAGGCGCGGGCCCTCGCGCCTTTTCCATTGTCCGCCAGCGCCTGCCCGTCTGCTTTGACCATGGCGGTTTTATAGGCCCGAGGCGTCACTGTTGCAAATGTGCAACGCTTCGGGTGCGCGGGTTGGTGTTAGCTGACGGGCAAGACCCGCATGGCGCGTTGGATGCAGTGATGGCCGGGACATGCCGGCCATACGCATTGCAATAGTGCGGGCGACTCCCGCCGCTCACCGCGGCGATCGCATCAGCCGGATGTCCAGGTCGTTGACCTTCTTCCTCAGCGTGTTGCGGTTGAGGCCCAGAAGCTCCGCCGCCTTGATCTGATTGCCGCGCGTCGCCGCGAGCGCCGCGGAGATCAGCGGAATCTCGATCTCGCGGATAATGCGGTGATAGAGGCCAGGCGGCGGAAGGCCGTCGCCGCAGTCTCGGAAGAGCTTGGCGAGATGCTGCTCGACGGAGGTCGAGAGGGTCTGGCCGTTTTCCAGCTCCCTCGAAAGCGGAGCGCCGGGCGCGGACGCTTTGCTGTCGACGGTCGCCTGACGCAACTCGTGCTCCAGCTCCGCCTCGACAAGCTGATCGGAGATCACTTCCTGCGGATGCAGCGCCGCGAGGCGGCGGATCAGATTTTCCAGCTCGCGGATATTGCCCGGCCAGCGATATCTCTTCATCCGGTCGAGCGCCGCCTGCTCGATATATTTTTGCGGCAGGCCTTCGCTCGCGGCCTGCTTGAAGAAGTGATGGACGAGGTCGGGAACGTCCTCGGTGCGCTCGCGCAGCGGCGGAAGGCGCAGCGGCACGACGTTGAGGCGGAAATAGAGATCCTCGCGAAACAGGCCCTGCTGGATCAGCCCGCGCAGATCCTTGTTCGTCGCCGCGATGATGCGGACATTGGTCTTGATCGGCGTGCGGCCGCCGACCGTCGTATATTCGCCCTGCTGCAGCACGCGCAAAAGCCGCGTCTGCGCTTCCATCGGCATGTCGCCGATCTCGTCCAGGAAGAGCGTGCCGCCCTCGGCCTGCTCGAAGCGGCCGGCCGATGCTGCGTTCGCGCCGGTGAAGGCGCCCTTCTCATGGCCGAACAGCTCGCTCTCGATCAGGTCGCGCGGGATCGCCGCCATGTTGATCGCGACGAAGGGGCCCTTGCCGGCGCTTGCCGTAATCGTGAAGCGCGCGTGCGACAAGCTCCTTGCCGGTGCCGGATTCGCCGTTGATCATGACGGTCAGATCGGTCTGCATCAGGCGCGCGAGCGAACGGTAGATCTCCTGCATCGCCGGCGAGCTTCCGACGAGCGGCATGCCCTCCATCTCTTCGGGCGCGGCTTCGTCATGGCTCTTACGCGGCTCGGCCATGGCGCGGCCGACGATGCCGACGAGCTCCTTCAGGTCGAAGGGCTTCGGCAGATAGTCATATGCGCCCCTCCGAAGCGCGGATCGCCGTCATGAAGGTGTTCTGCGCGCTCATGACGATGATCGGCAGCTCGGGCCGCAGCTTCTTGATGCGCGGCAGCAGCTCGAAGGCGTTCTCGTCGGGCATGACGACGTCGGTCACGACGAGATCGCCCTCGCCTGACTGCACCCAGCGCCAGAGCGTCGCCGCCGTTCCCGTCGTGCGCACCTCGTAGCCCGCGCGCGACAGCGCCTGCGCGACGACCGTGCGGATGGCGGCGTCGTCGTCGGCGACAAGAATTTCGCCTCTCATCATCGAAACGATCTCCCGCAGTGACGATTGGTCATGAGCGACCTTCCTCCTGTTGGCCCGATGGCGTCTGCGCCGACTTGGCGCGATACATGGGCATCAGAATTCGGAAGGTTGTGCGCCTTGGAAGAGATTCGCATTCAATAACGCCGCCGTGGTCGTTGACGATCTTCGCGACGAGTGCAAGACCCAGGCCAGTTCCCGAAGACTTCGTCGTGACAAAGGGGTCGAAGAGATGCGCGGCGATATCGTCGGGCACGCCGGGACCATTGTCCCGCACGCAGAACTCCAGCGGCAAGCCCACGGGGCTGCGCGCGCCCAGCGCCCGCAGGCTCACGCCCGGGCGGAAGGCCGTGGAAAGCTCGATCTCCCCGTCAACCGCGTCGTCGCCAATCGCCTCGGCGGCGTTCTTCACGAGGTTCAGGAAAGCCTGCACCAGCTGGTCGCGATTGGCGTGCACCGGCGGAAGCGAAGGGTCATAATTCTCGACAAATCTGATGCGTCGGGCAAAACCGCTCTGCGCCACCTGCTTCACATGGTCGAGTACGGAATGGATGTTCACGCGCTCGCGCTTGAGCGGCCGCGCGTCGGAGAAGACCTCCATGCGGTCCACGAGCCGCACGATGCGGTCCGTCTCTTCGCAGATCAGCCGCGTCAGCGCCCGATCCTGGTCGGAAAGGCCGCTCTCCAGCAATTGTGCGGCGCCGCGAATTCCCGAGAGCGGATTCTTGATTTCATGGGCGAGCATTGATGCAAGTCCAGAAACCGACCGCACGGCGCCGCGATGGCTAAGCTGCCTGTCTATTTTATCGGCAATTGTACGTTCTTGCAGCACAACCAGCACCGTGCCGTCCGAATCGGGTAGCGGCGCGCAATGCACGTCGACGCGGCGGTCGCCCTCCTGCCCTGGCCGGCCGAGATCGACCTTGTATTCGTTGATCGCCGCGCCCCGGTCGCGCACGTGCTGAATGAGCGTGATCAGCGGCGACCCGAACGGCAGGAGCCGGTCGATCTTCTGGCCGATGAGCAGCGGCTTGCCGAGTTCGAAAAAGCTCTCGGCCGCGGCGTTCGCGTCCTCGACCTCGTCGTCGCGGGAGACGGTGAGAATGGCGTTCGGCAAGGCCTCGAGCACGCAGCTTCGGCCGCGTTCGTCGATCACCTTGAGCGGCGCGAACTCCTTGCGCCGGGCCTTGTCGCGTTCAGTGCGATCGGACAAGCTCATGCGGCGGCCTCTTGCGTGTCGGTAAAAATAGCGTCGATCAAGCGGAAAGCGCCCTCCGGGCTGTCGGCGGTCACCAAAGCGCGGCGCAGCGCCGCGACCTCCGCGCTCGCAGCCTCGAAGGCCTCATCGACATAGGAGGCGAGGTGCTTGCGCGCATGTCGCAGGCCCGCCCCGGCGCCCATCTGCGACAGAAGGCCGTCGAGATGTTCGCGCGCCACGGCGCCGCGTTCCGTAAGAGAGGGTTGCGGGCGGCGGCGGCCGGTCGCGAGATGATGCGCAATGTCGCCGACGAGCCAGGGACGGCCCTGCGCGGCCCGGCCCACCATGACCGCGTCGGCGCCGGAAAGTTCGAGCATTTGCGCGGCGTCTTCGGGGCTTTGGCAATCGCCATTCGCGACCACCGGAATGGAGACTGTACGCTTTACGGAAGCAATCGCGGCCCAATCGGCGCGCCCCGTGTAAAACTGCTGGCGCGTTCGTCCATGAACGGTGATGAGACTGGCGCCCTCGCTTTCGGCGCGGCGCGCGAGTTCCGGGGCGTTACGCGAGGCGTCGTCCCAGCCGAGGCGCATCTTTACGCTGAGCGGAACCCGTATGGCCGCGCGCGCGGCGGCGATGAGCGCCGTCGCCTGGTCGAGGTCGCGCATCAGAGCGGCGCCGGCGAGGCCGCCGGTCACGCGCTTGCAGGGGCAGCCCATATTGATGTCCACCCAATCCGCCCCCGCCTCTTCCGCATGGCGCGCGGCGGCGGCGATCTCGATAGGGTCGCGGGCGGCGATCTGAATGACGCGCGGCGCCAAATTTGTATTGTCGGAGGCGGCGAGCCGCAGCGCGGTCTCGCGGTCGCCGCGCGCGACGCCGGCGGCCGTGATCATCTCGCTGACGGTCACACTGGCGCCATAGCGCTCAGCGATACGCCGCATGGCTGGATCGGTGACGCCGGCCATTGGCGCAAGAAAAGCGCGGCCTTTTAGCCGCACTGGGCCGATTTGCAGCGTCGGAAGCGCCTTATCGCCCACTTTTTCGGCATTAGTCATCTTGCACACACTATAAGCAGCCCTCTTCGCAGTTGCAACATAGCTTTTCCGTTACGCCTCCGGCCATTTGACGCAGGGGGCGAAAAGCGACACAGAGCGCGCATGGTCGCCACAATGGAAATCGCCATTCTCGTCGTCGCCGGCGGACGCGGCTCGCGCGCCGGCGAAGGTCTGCCCAAACAGTATCGTTCGCTCGCCGGCATGACGGTGCTGGCGCGCACGCTGCGCGCCATGCAGGTTGGAAGTCCGGGCGCAAAGGTCAAGGTCGTGATCCACCCCGACGACCGCGCGCTCTACGCTTCGAGCGTCGCGGAGTTGAGCGAGGCGGAGCAGGCGGTGCTGTCGCCCCCCGCGCTCGGCGGCGCCTCCCGTCAGGAGAGCGTTCGCAACGGTCTCGAGGCGATCGCTCGGGAGGGCCCGCCTGAAATCGTCCTCATCCACGACGCCGCCCGCCCCTTCTCCGACCCCGCCCTGATGGCCCGCGCAATAAACGCGGCGCGCGCCCATGGCGCCGCCGTGCCGGGCGTGCCGGTGAACGACACCGTGAAGGAGATCGACGCGGCCGGTTTCGTCGTTGCGACGCCCGACCGGTCGCGGCTGCGGGCCGTGCAGACGCCCCAGTCTTTCCGTTTCCCGCTCATCCTCGACGCACATCGCGCCGCGGCGGCGGCCGATCGCGAACTCACAGACGACGCCATGGTGGCGGAGGCCGCCGGCCACGCCGTTCATGTCTTTCCCGGCGATATCGCCAATTTCAAGCTCACGACGCCAGAGGATTTCGCCCGCGCCATGGATCAACTCGACGCTTCCGTCCGCCCCGACCCGCGCATTCTAACGGACGTTAGAACGGGACAGGGCTACGACGTTCATGCCTTCGCCGAAGGGGACCATGTCTGGCTTGGCGGCGTCGCGATCCCCCACTCCCATTCGCTCGCCGGCCACTCGGACGCCGACGTCCTCATGCACGCCATCACCGACGCGGTGCTTGGCGCCATTGCGGAAGGCGACATCGGCGCCCACTTCCCGCCCTCGGATCAGCAATGGAAGGGCGCGCCGTCGCGCATCTTCCTCGAACACGCCTGCAAACTGGTGCGCGCGCGTGGCGGCATGATCGCGCATGTCGACGCGACGGTCGTCTGCGAAGCCCCCAAGGTCGGCCCGTACCGAGACGCCATCCGCGCCAGGCTCGCCGAGATCATGGGGATGCCGCTCGACCGCGTGGCGATCAAGGCGACGACGACGGAAAGGCTGGGATTTACTGGCCGTCGCGAGGGCGTCGCGGCGCTGGCGATCGCGACGGTGCGGCTGCCGGAGTGAGCCGGACTCGGGCTTTTGGCGGCCGGCGCCCCGTCGCCTGAGGGGATCGGGTTGCAAATTCTTCTGTCGAACAACCGTTTGATATAACGATAATCATTCTTGGCAGTAAAATGTAAACTGGTGCAGCGACAACGTAGGAGGCGAGAGGCCTTCATGGATTTGTCGTTTGTAATCAGATTCTTCGCTAGGGATTCGCGCATCACGAGCGATGTGCTCGCTGATCTCGTCGCTTCTCTCTACGCGCCGCTTGTCTCGCTAGCGCTGGGCTCAGCGAGCGCTGTCAGTCTTTCCTTCGCGGTCGCCGTTTACGCCGGATTGCCGCAACTCGCCTATTGCGCCGTCCTGATCGCGCTCGTCACCGCGCTGCGCACGGCCTCCGTCCTCGCCTATCGTCGCCGCGACCCCGCGACATACCTGGACCTCCGGGCTCTAGCCCGGTGGGAAGTCATTTACGCGATGGGCGCCTACGCCTTTTCCGGCTCTTTGGGCCTTCTGGACTCCGCCGCGCTCACCGCCACGAACGACCCCGTGGTTCATATGCTCGTCCTCACTGTGACGACCGGCTGCACGGCAGGCGCAGTCGTGCGCAACTCCGGCGTCCGCAACATTGCGGTCGGACAAATCCTTTTCAATGTCGTCCCCCTCTGCGCCGCCGCAATCATGCGCAACGAGGAGGCCTATTACGTCCTCGCTTTTGTTTTCGTGGTCTTCGCGCTTAGCGGCTTCGACATCTGCTTCTACCAGTCCGCCAATACGCTCCGAGTCCTGCTCGCGCAGAAAAAGACGAATGATCTCGCACGGCTGCTCGAGGAACAGAACAGGCGTTTCGACGCGGCCCTGAACAATATGCCGCAGGGCCTCTGCATGTTCGACGCCGAGGGTCGGGTCGTTGTGGCGAATGCGCAAGTCGGCCGCCTGTGCGGGGCGGCCGGAGTCGATTTCGCGCCGGGGCGGACGATGGAAGAACTCGCCCAGCACCTCGAAATGGCCGGCGCGCTCTCAAAGGACGCGGCCGACTGCGTGGCGGCGGAGTTTATTGACAATCTGAAGGCGCGCCGCGCGGCCTGCATCCTCGTTCCCCTGCCCGACAGCCGGCTGATCTGTGCAACGCAGACGCCTCAAGCGGATGGCGGCGCAGTCGTGGTTTACGAGGACGTGACGGAGCGCCACGAGGCGGAGGCGCGCGTGCGCTATCTCGCCACGCATGACGCGCTGACCGACCTCCCCAACAGATCCCTGTTCACGCAGTTGCTGAGGGAAGAGATCGTCGCCTCTCAGCGCGACGCGCGGCCCTTCGGCCTACTCTTCATCGATCTCGATCGATTCAAGTCGATAAACGACACGCTCGGACACGGCGCCGGCGACGCCCTGCTCCGCGAGGTTTCTCGCCGGCTCAAGAAATGCCTTCGCGACGGCGATACCGCCGCCCGCCTCGGCGGCGATGAATTCGTCGCCATCGTGCGCGACGCGGACATGCGCGAACATGTGATCCGGATCGCCGAAGCCGTGCTCGCGGACCTGCGCGCCCCGGCGGTGATCGGCGGACGCGAGTGCGGCGTGAGCGCCAGCATCGGCGTCGCCCTCTACCCCGCGGATGGCGAGGACGAAGATACGCTTTTGAAGAACGCCGACTCCGCGATGTATCTCGCCAAATCGGAAGGCAAGAGCGTCGTGAGGCAGTTCTCCCCGAAGGCCAAGACGCAAACATTGCAGGGCCTGACGCTCGAGAACGACCTTCGCCACGCGCTCGAGCGCAATGAGCTCGTGGTTTACTACCAGCCCAAGCGCCGCCTTTCGACGGGCGAGCTGACGGGCGTCGAGGCGCTGTTGCGGTGGCGCCATCCGGATCTCGGCCTGCTGTCGCCGGACCGTTTCATCCCGATCGCGGAAGAGACCGGCCTGATCGTCCCGATCGGCAAATGGGCGATGGAGACCGCTTGCGCCCAGCATATGCAGTGGAGCGCCGCGGGCCTCAATCTGCGGGTCGCCGTCAATCTCTCGCCGCGCCAGCTCTACGACGACCAGATCACCGCCAAGATTTCCGAAGCGCTGGCGAAATCCGGCATGTGGCCCGAATGGCTCGAGCTGGAGATCACCGAGAACATGGTGATGCAGGACGCAGGCGACGCGCTCTCGGTTCTGCGGGCCATCAAGGAGATCGGCGTGCGGCTCGCCATCGACGATTTTGGCGCCGGCCATACCTCTTTCGCGCTGGTCAAGCAGATCCCGCTCGATACGATCAAGATCGACCGCTACTTCGTCAACGATATCCTGACAGACCCGAACGACCGCGCCATCGCCGAGGCGATCATCTCGCTCGGCCACGCGCTGAAGCTGAGCGTCGTCGCCGAAGGCGTCGAGACCGAGGCGCAGGAGGCCTTCCTGCGCGAACATGGCTGTAACGAGATTCAGGGCTATTTGTTCAGCCGCCCGCTTCCGGCCGAGGCGCTCTTCACCTTCGCGTCGGATTACAACCTCGGCCGCCTGCTCCGCGTCAGGGAAGGCGCAGCGTTGATGAAAAGCGCGTGAGCGGCCGCGCGCGCGATTTTCTTAACGTGCGAAACCTGGTTAATTTCACCCTAATTCCTCGAAATTGAAGACAAGTTTGTCTTTGTGACGCATGCTCCAACTCGTCGGCGGCGCTCTTGATGCGTCGCCCTTTCGGGAGCCCGTCATGCCTTGGAGCAAGGCTGCCTCGTCGAACGGTGGAACGGAACGCGTCGACTGGGTCGATTACGCCAAAGGCTGGTGCATCATCCTTGTCGTGATGATGCATGCGACGCTCGGCGTCGAGGACGCCCTGGGGCGGGAGACGTGGCTCCACGGCTTCATCGCCTGGGCGCGACCCTTCCGCATGCCGGATTTCTTCCTTGTCGCCGGTCTCTTTCTATCCCGAACGATAGACAGGCCCTGGCGGGACTATCTCGACAGGAAGGCGCTGCACTTCGCCTATTTCTTCGTGCTGTGGACCGTCATACAGGGCGCGCCCAAATGGCTGCTCGCAGGCGACGATCTCCCCACGATCATGGGCCGCCTCGCATTCGCGATGATCGAGCCCTTCGGCACGCTCTGGTTCATCTATCTGTTGCCGATCTTCTTCGTCACGACGAAGCTCCTGCGTCGCGCGCCGCCCGAGGCTATCCTGCTGTTCGCCGCCGCCCTGGAGATTGCTGAAATCCATACGGGCTCGACCGTCATCGACGAATTCGCCGAGCGCTACATCTATTTTTATGCGGGCTATCTCTTCGCCCCGCAGGTTTTCCGCCTTGCGGAAATGGCCCGCAACCAGATGTTCGCGGCGGGCGCGGCGCTCCTCGCCTGGGGAACCGTCAACGCACTCGCGGTCACGCTGGGCGTCGCCGCCCTGCCCGGCGTCTCGCTCGTCCTCGGCTTCGCCGGCGCCGCGGCGGTCGTCTGGTTTTCGGCGCTGCTCGCCGAGACGGGACGGGCGTCGTCGCTGAAGTCCCTCGGCGCGCAATCTCTCGCGGTCTATCTCGCTTTTATTTTGCCGGTCGCAGCGTCCCGCATCGCGCTTTTCAGGGCCGGCCTCGTCTTCGACGGCGGCTGCGTCGCTCTCCTCCTCACAGCCATAGGGGTGATTGTTCCAACATTTGTAAAATACCGGACCAAAGACACGTCGTTCGCATTTTTGTTCGAACGCCCCGCCTCCTTCCGGCTGCCGCCGCCGCAAAGCCCCGAACAGCGAACCAATCCGGCCTCACGCGCGTCTTCTGAAGACTGGCCTTGCGACGCCATTTCCTGTCATCAGCCAACGCCGGACGTCCCCAAGCCTTGACAAGCGGCATCATGCGCCTCCGATAGGGTCAGAACCGGCGCGGCGGTCCCGCGTCCCAATCGAGGCCGCATTAGCCGCATGATCCGCGTCACACCCACCCTTTTCCTGGAAGACTCCGAGGTCTCGCTGGAGTTTTTGCGCGCGTCCGGGCCAGGTGGGCAGAATGTCAACAAGGTGGAGAGCGCCGTGCGTCTTCGCTTTGACGTAAGACATTCGCCAAGCCTTCCGGATCCCGTAAGAATGCGGCTGGAGCGGTTGGCGTGCAGCCGGCTCACCAAGGACGGCGTTCTCATCATCGAGGCGCAACGCCATCGGACTCAGGAGCGGAACCGCGAGGACGCGCTCGATCGCTTGCTCGACCTCATCCGCGAGGCCGCCGCCCCGCCGCCGCCCCCGCGTCGTAAGACCAAACCCACGCTCGGCTCCAAGATCAGGCGCCTCGAAGGCAAGAAGCTGCGCGGCGGCGTGAAGGCGCTGCGCGGCAAGCCGCTACAGGACTGAATTGAAATGAGTATTACGTCGCTCGTAAGTGCTAATACGGTTTTCGTAAAAGCTAAAAACGCTGTTTTGACGATAGCGACCGCCGAGTCCTGCACGGGCGGACTGGTATCGGCGGCGCTCACGGAGATTCCCGGCAGTTCGGAGGTCTTCGACCGCGGCTTCGTCACCTACTCCAACGACGCCAAGATCGAGATGCTGGGCGTTCCAGCGACGACGATCGCCGCCCATGGCGCCGTCAGCGCGGAAACGGCGCAAGCGATGGCGCGCGGCGCGCTCGAGCGGTCGGTCGCTGATGTTTCGGTCGCCATCACCGGGATCGCGGGCCCTGGCGGCGGGTCGGCGGACAAGCCTGTCGGACTCGTTCATTTTGCGAGCGCCCGCCGGGGTGGTCCCGTCGTCCATGTCGAAAGGCGCTTTGGCCCCCTCACCCGCGCGGAAATCCGCCAGGCTTCCGTCGATCAGGCGCTCAACATGCTGATCGACGCGATCGACGCCCACGCGCCCTCCGGTCAGCGGCGTCCGTAGATCGCGTCCGCGCGGGCGACGAAAGCGTCCGCATATTTCTGAAACGCCTTGTCGAACATCGCGCCCATGACGAGGCCAAGCGCCATGCTCTTGAATTCGTAAGCGATAAAGAATTCGACCACGGAACGCGGCTTGCCGTCCGGCCCCGGCGCCTCCTCGCGGAAAGTCCAGCGATTGTCGAGCTTCCTGAACGGCCCGTCGATATAATCCACCTTCACGTCGAGCTTGTTGGAATCGCATGTGACGCGGCTCGAATAGCGCTCGCAGATGGCCTTGAACCCCACCTGCATCTCGGCCACGAGCTCGACCACGCCGGGCGCCTTCTCCGTGCGGCGGCGAACCTTCATCCCCTCGCACAGCGGGACGAATTGAGGATAGGCTTCGACGTTCGAGACAAGGGCGAACATTTCTGCGGCGCTGTGCGACACATGGCGGCGGGTGCGAAAGCTTTTCATGAGGCAGCGCTTTTAAGCCATTTCCCCGCACGAGGAAACGCC
Source organism: Methylocystis parvus (assembly GCF_049675845.1). Lineage (GTDB taxonomy): Bacteria > Pseudomonadota > Alphaproteobacteria > Rhizobiales > Beijerinckiaceae > Methylocystis > Methylocystis parvus_A. The sequence goes on along the minus strand of NZ_CP187161.1, from coordinate 533,153 downwards.
GACGCTTTGCTCCTTCTCGTTGTCGCGAAAACGGTCTAGGTTAAGCTGAAGAGGAAAATTCGCTTTAAAATGGGAGGGCTTATGGCGAACAAGGCGAATTTCACGAAAGAGCAATGGGATAAGGTCCTGCAAGCCCCCCTTCTCGTCGGGTTCGCCGTCAGCGCGGGCGACCCGAGTGGTTTTATCGGCATGATTCAGGAAAGCATGGCCAGCGCCAATGCGCTCGCCGCAGCGAAGGCCGACGCGCGCGCGGACGAATTGATCAGGGCCGCGGTCGACGATCTTCTCACGCCCGAGGCGCGAACCGCCGCGCGCGAACGCATCCGGCTTCTGATCCAGGGATGCGAGCTGACTGAAATCAAGATCAGGGCGCTCGAAGAGCTGCGCAACACGGCGAAGATTCTGGACGCGACGGCTCCCCTGGAGTCGCGGCCGTTCAAGAATTGGCTGAAAGAGATCGCCTATCTGGTCGCGCAGGCCGGGACCGAAGGCGGCTTTCTTGGCTTTGGCGGCGAAAAAGTGAGCGCGGCCGAACGCGCCACTCTTGCAGAGATTTCGGCTGCGCTCGGGACATAAAAAAAGACGACGCGTGGACGCGTCGCCTTTTTCCTGCGCCGCCGGCTGCTCCGCCGGCGGCTTCAAGGCGTATCAGGCGAGGTTGCCCGAAACCTTGGCGAAGGTGCCCGACAGGTTGGTGCCGAGAGCCTTGACGCCCGCGATGATGGCGACGCCGATCAGAGAGGCGATCAGGCCGTATTCGATGGCGGTGGCGCCGGACTCGTCGCGGATGAAGGTCTTGAAAATCTTGGTCATCGGTTGCTCCTCAGTATTCGAAACAGGTTCGCTGCGCTTCGTCGTCGGCTGCTCACCTAAAGAACGTTTTACGCGCGAGGTCCCAAAACAAATGTTAATCGAAGCTGATTCCGTGCGTCTTCCCCGGCATAAAACGTCTATGCTTTCCAATGTCTTGTCATGATCCTAGAATATGATGGTCATCAATGAGAAAGCCGTCCCTGGAAGGGACGGCTTTTGAAAGCGGTAGCCTTGAAAAAGGCTGGAATCAGGCGAGGTTGCCCGAGACTTTGGAAAAAGTGCCGGACATTTTGGTGCCGAGCGATTTCACGCCGGCGATGATCGCAACGCCAATCAAAGAGGCGATCAGCCCGTATTCGATGGCCGTCGCACCCGAGTCATTCGCAATAAAGACCTTGATTCTGTTCAGCATAGCCAACTCCATCCCCGGGGGGGCGCCTCTCCGCCAAGAACCCCTCGCCTATGACGTGACCATAATGACGGCTAAGTTTTGAGCGGTGGTTAATTCGCGCAGGTAGTGTCGGTAAATTTCCGAAGTAAAAGCTCCGCTCCTGCCCCCATGGCTTTTGTTTTGTGTCGTAGAAAACGCAAAATCGATAAAGCGGACGCGGACTTGTTAGCCTACTGCCGCTGGGCGCGGCTCGACCGCAGTCGTTCAAAATCTTCTCCGGCGTGATGCGACGAGCGCGTCAGAGGCGACGATGCGACATAGGCGAAGCCCTTGGCGAGCGCGATCGTCTTATAGGCGTCGAATTCCTCCGGCGGAACGAAACGGTCGATCGGATGGTGCTTGCGCGTCGGCTGTAAGTACTGGCCGAGCGTAATGAAATCGACATCCGCCGCCCGCATGTCGTCCATCACCTGCATCACCTCGTTGCGCGTCTCGCCGAGGCCGAGCATGAGTCCGGATTTCGTGAAGAGCTTCGGATTGAGCTCCTTGGCGCGCTGTAGCAGCCGCAGCGAATGGAAATAACGAGCTCCGGGTCGGACGGTGACGTAAAGCGACGGAACGGTCTCGAGATTGTGATTGAAGACATCCGGCGCCGCCGCCGCCACGCGCTCCAGCGCCCCTTCCTTGCGCAGGAAATCCGGTGTCAGAACCTCGATGCTCGTATCCGGGCAGGCAGTCCGAATGGCCTCGATGGTCTGCGCAAAATGCGCCGCGCCGCCGTCGGGGAGATCGTCGCGGTCCACCGACGTGACGACCACATGTGACAGGCCGAGCGCCCTGGTCGCCTCGGCCACCCTGCCCGGCTCGCTCGGATCGAGCGGCGCCGGCAGGCCCGTGGCGACGTTGCAAAAGGCGCAGGCGCGGGTGCAGACCTCGCCCATGATCATGAAAGTGGCGTGCTTCTTCTCCCAGCACTCGCCAATATTGGGGCAAGCCGCCTCCTGGCAGACCGTCGCCAGACCGGAGCCTTTCAGAAGCGCGCTTGTCTCTCCCCAGGCGGCCGAACCCGGCGCCTTGACCCTGATCCAGGGAGGCTTTCTGAGAACCGGCGTGTCCGGGCGCGCCGCCTTCTCGGGATGACGAGGCCGTGGGTCGTTTTCGAGCAGATTGATCGTGGTCGGCACAGGGTGCTCCCTGTGAACATATTTATGGACGCGACGGGTCAATGGCAACGGCGCCGGCCGACCTGCTCCTGTCCATTTGCAAGAGGGCGCTTTCCCTTGGCGAAGGCGCAAAGTCTCCAGGGCCGCATATTTCAGCCTACCCGAAGGGGCTGGCGATCTCGACAGCGCAGCCATCCGATCACCGCCGGCCCCGACCTCATACGGCGCGGCTCACCGAACGCAGCGAACATTCCCGTTGGGCATGCGCACCCGCGTGCCGCCCACCGCGGCGCAGTAGCCTTGGTTCTGGCCGCCGTAAACGCAGGCGCCCCAGGCGTTCCTGTGGCCGTTGCGTCCGCATCCGCCAAAGGCGTAGGCCGCCGAGGACGAAAGCGACGCCAGCGTTGCAGCGGCCAGCCCACAGAGGACGAATTTACCGAGCATGGTTTTGCGCATCGAAACCTCCTTTTGCGACATAGGACAATTTTCATTAAAAGCGAGAGCGTGGCTCCCGGTCCTGATCGTAGGGCTGCATTTCTCTTTGTCCAATTATTTCGTGATCGAGGGCGGCCGTCCAAGACGGCCCTGGGCGGACCGCGCCCCCCGCTCCTGCCGGAACTTGCATTCCGTTTCCGCGGCGCGAGCGGCTACTCAACAATCGCAGAAAGCGGAGTCTCTTGATGCTCCACTTCTAATGGATTGCATAACAAACTGTTTTTAAAAATGATCAATTTTTATCCTAATGTTGAAGATGAGCGTTGTGGCGAGCGCGATCACAGATATTCGACTTCTAGGACGCCAGGGATTTCCCTGAGCGCGCTGGCGACTTCGGCGTTGACGGGATAGGCGCCAGGCAGCCGGATCTCGATCTCCTCCGGCGCCTTCTCGCGTTTGATGAGGAGCGACACCTCCCCTTCGCCTCTGCCAGAGAGTCGGCTTTTTATCCTATCGATCGGACTTTGATCCCCTACGACGATCCGCAGGCCTTTCTGCGCACGGGCGGCCGCTGTGGCCAGGGGCTCGACCGAGACGATACGCGCGCGGACGTCGTCGCCCTCGAGTGAGGCGGAAAGGGTCACGAGAACGGCGGTGCCTTTCTCCAGGGTGTCCCGATACTGGTTGAGCGCCTCAGAGAAAAGGATAGCTTCGTACTGACCAGTCGTATCGGACAAGTGCACGATGCCCATCTTCGATCCGGACTTCGTCCGCCGCTCCGCCCGGTCCAGAACCACCGCCGCGAGGCGCCCGGCGGTCGCCCCGCCCTTCACGTCCGAGACGAATTTGGCCCAGCGCGACACCCTCAATTTGGGTAGGAGGCCCGCATAGGCGTCGAGCGGGTGGCCGGAGAGGAAAAAGCCCGCCGCCTCGTATTCCCGGCGCAGCACTTCGCCGGCCGGCCACGGCTGAACCTTGGGCAGAACCAGGTCCTCGGTTTCCGCTGCGCCGAAGAGCGCATTCTGGCCCGCCTTGCGATCGTCGGTATGGCGATTGGCGGTGGCGAGGATCGCCTCGATGGCAGCGAAGGCGCGGGCGCGGTTCGGCTCCAGCTCGTCGAAGGCGCCGCAGGCCGCGAGATTTTCGAGCACCTTCTTGTTCACTTCTCGCGGATTGATCCGGCTCGCGAAGTCCGAGAGGCTCTTGTAGGGCCTGTCGCCCCGCGACCGGACGATCGACTCCGCCTGCCCCTCGCCTACCCCCTTAATGGCCGAGAGCGCGTAGCGGATGACGAGCTTGCCGTCCGGCCCCGGCGCGACGTCGAAATCCACGCCGGAGCGCTTGATGGAGGGCGGCTCGACGGCGATGCCGAGCCTCCGGGCCTCGTCGCGAAACTCCGCGAGCTTGTCGGTCTGGCTCTTGTCGAAGGTCATCGAGGCGGCGAGGAACTCGGCGGGATAATGCGCCTTGAACCAGGCCGTCTGATAGGCGATGAGCGCGTAGGCGGCGGCGTGGGACTTGTTGAAGCCGTAGTCGGCGAATTTCGCCAGAAGGTCGAAGATGACGTTGGCGAGCTCCGAGGTGAGCTCCCGCTCGACGGCGCCCTTCACGAAACGCTCGCGCTGAGCGTCCATCTCCGCCTTGATCTTCTTGCCCATGGCGCGGCGGAGCATGTCGGCCTCGCCGAGCGTATAGCCCGAGAGCGCCTGGGCGATCTGCATCACCTGTTCCTGATAGATGATGACGCCGAAGGTCTCCTTCAGGATCGGCTCGATCTTGGGGTGGTAGTAGTCGGCCTCCTCGTCCCCGAGCTTCACCGCGCAATAGGTCGGGATGTTCGCCATCGGGCCCGGCCGGTAGAGCGCGACGAGGGCGATGATGTCCTCGAAACGGTCGGCGTGCATCTCCACGAGCGCCTTGCGCATGCCCGCGCTTTCGAGCTGGAACACGCCCACGGTCTCTCCGCGCCCGAGCATCTCGTAGGTCGCCTTGTCGTCGAGCGGCACCTTGGAGAGGTCGAAATCCGGGTCGCGGCGGCGCGCGAGGTCGCCCGCCATGGCGAGCACGGTCAGCGTCTTGAGGCCCAGAAAGTCGAATTTGATCAGGCCCGCGGGCTCGACCCACTTCATGTTGAACTGGGTCGCCGGCATGTCGGATTTCGGGTCGCGATAGAGCGGCGTCACCTCATGGAGCGGCCGGTCGCCGATGACGACGCCGGCGGCGTGGGTCGAGGCGTTGGAGTAGAGCCCCTCAAGCGCGCCCGCGATCTTGAAGAGCCGCGCGACGCGCTCGTCCTCTTCGGCCGCCTCGCGTAATTTCTGCTCGCCCGCGACCGCCTCGGCGAGGCTGACGGGCTTCGCCGGGTTCTGCGGCACCAGCTTGGCGAGCTTGTCCACCTGCCCCAGCGGCATTTCCAGCACGCGGCCGACGCTGCGCAGCACGCCGCGCGCGAGGAAGGAGCCGAAGGTGATGATCTGCGCTACGCGATCCGCGCCGTAGCGGTCGCGCACATATTCGATCACCTCCCCGCGCCTTGTCTGGCAGAAGTCGATGTCGAAATCCGGCATCGAGACGCGCTCGGGGTTCAGGAAGCGCTCGAAGAAGAGGCCGAAGCGAAGCGGATCGAGATCGGTGATGGTCAGGGCGTAGGCGACAAGCGAGCCGGCGCCCGAACCGCGCCCCGGTCCCACCGGGATGCCCTGCGACTTCGCGTATTTGATGAAGTCCGACACGATCAGGAAGTAGCCGGGAAAGCCCATCCTTTCGATGGTGCTGAGCTCGAAGTCGAGCCGCTTGAAGTAGTCTTCCCGCGCCTGCCCCGGCGCCGGGCCGTGGGCGGCGAGCCGCGCTTCGAGGCCCTCGGTCGCCTGGCGGCGCAGTTCCTCGGCCTCCACCTCGGTCAGCGGCCGGTCGCCGGGGGCGTCTCGAAGGAAGCGCGGCATGATCGGCTTGCGGGTGCGCGGCCGGTAGCTTGTGCGCTGGGCGATCTCGACCGTGTTGGCGGTCGCCTCCGGCAGGTCGGCGAAGAGCGCCAGCATTTCCGAGCGCGTCTTGAAGTAGTGCTCGGGCGTCACGCGGCGCCGGTCCGCGACGCTCGTGACCGTGCCCTCGGCGATGCAGAGCAGCGCGTCATGGGCTTCGAAGTCGCCGCGCGAGGCGAAGTAAGGCTCGTTCGTCGCAACGAGCGGGACGCCCCGCCGATAGGCGAGATCGAGAAGCTGAGGCTCTACTTCACGTTCAACTTGAAGATTATGTCGTTGAATTTCAACGTAGAGCCGATCTCTGAAAAAGTCCTGCAACGTGTCGAGCCGCGCCCGCGCGAGCTCGGGGCGACCGGCTGCGAGCATCCGGTCGAGGGCGCCGTCCGGTCCGCCGGTGAGCGCGACCAGCTCGGCGGCGTCTTCCGCAAGCGCTGCGAGCGAGACATGCGGCTCGTCGCCCTCCGCCGTGTCGAGATAGGCGCGCGAGGCGACGCGCATGAGGTTGAGATAGCCGGCCTCGGTCTTGGCGAGGAGCACGATATTGGCGAACGCCTCGTCCCGCCCGGAGACGCTCCCCGACTTGGCGTCGGCGAAATCGACCCGGAGTTGCACGCCGGCGATCGGCTGTATGCCGACCTTCGCCGCCTTCTCGGAGAATTCGAGCGCCGCGAAGAGATTATTGGTGTCGGTGACGGCCAGCGCCGGCTGCTCGTCCCGCACGGCGAGATCGATCAGTTTGCCGACTGTCAGCGCCCCTTCTCGAAGCGAGAAGGCCGTATGGAGGTGAAGGTGGACGAAACCGGCTTTCTCGGCGCTCATGTCGAACCGCTGCTGCGCCCGGCCGGAGATGGCGGGCTTGAAGTCCAGATAAGAATTTAGCGATCCGGAGGCCCGACTGAAACGCCGGTAGAGCGTCATCCACTAAAGAAGAAGCAGGGAGCCCCATCGGCCCCCGATCCATTGCTGGTTCGCTACTCGCGCGGCGGAGTCGCGGGGTCGCAGGCCCCGGCGCCCCGCCGAATGGCGTAATCGATGATCATCGGCCCGAACAATTGCGAGAAAAGCACGCCGAGCAGGACAATCGAAACCGCCATCTCCACCAAATCCCCGGACGTGGGAGACAGGGAGTGAACCGCTGGCGAATCGTTGAAGGCGAGGACCAGGCCCATGGCGGCCCCGCCCTGGGAGGGAAAACATAAGCCAAGGTAACGCGTCGTCGCCTGGTCGAGCCGCAGCGCCATTGCGCCAAAAAATACCCCGACATATTTCCCCGCGACGCGCGCGATGACATAGGCAATGGCCGCGATCACGAGCGCGCCGTGTCCGACAAGGTCCGCTGTGGGCAGATGCGCCCCCGCCAGCACAAAGAAGATCATGTAAAGCGGTTGTTCGATGTCGCCGACGGAGGTCTGTGACGCTTTGCCCTCCACGGCCCCGACGCCGTTTGCGACGAGGGCGCCCATCGCGAGCGTCGTCAAAAGATGCGACAGCCCGAAGGTGAGAGAGGCCCCCACCGCGAGAAGCAGGAGCGCGTAGAGCGTCGCGCGCAGGCGATCCTCGGAGCCCGGGCGGCCGCCGGCGATGACGTCGCGAAGCACAAGATAGAACGCGCCCAACCCCACCCCGACCACCAGGGACAGGGCTTCCTGCCGCGTCGCCGCCAATGCCGCCCAGGTCTCGTCGACCTGGGCGCCGAGCCGCGCGACAGCGATGGACGAGACAACGCTGAAAAGGAGGATCGCCGCCGCATCATTGATCGCGAGCACGCCGAGCGCACGATCGACGAACGGGCCCGAGGCGTTGAGCCGCCGCACCACGGCGTAAGTCGTCGTCGGCGCGGTTGCGGGGGAAACGGCCGCCGCGATCACGGCCGTCGGCCAGGGCAGGCCGAGCGCCGACAACGCCGCCATAACGGCGAGCACTGGAGCGACCAGCTGGATGAGCGCCAGCCATCCGATCCTCGCGCCGAACGCCCTGAGTCGGGCGCCGGTCAGTTTGCAGCCGATATTGAAAGCGATGAGGGCGAGCGACGCTTGCAGGAAGGGGCCGAAGGCGGCGAGCTTTTCGTGGGTCAGAAGGCCCAACTCATCCGGACCCAGGATGACGCCCGCAAGGATGCATCCCGTAATCCACGGCACGCCCAATCTCTCGGCGGCGTCTCCAGACAGCGCGGCGAAGATCAGGATGAGACCGAGAATGACGACGGGATGGGAAAGCGCGGCGGGCATTTCGACCTTGGCCTCCAATCGGGCCGGCTTGGAAAGCCCCAATCTGCCTGACTGTCCTGAGCGCCGCGAGGACTTTCGAAGGTCTCGGTCGCGAAAACGTGCGCCGTTTTCGAGTCAGAAGCGTAAAAAAGCAAACGCCCGGCGAGGAAACCTCGACCGGGCGCAAATATCGTGTGCTCGAGCGGTGCTTACTCGGCCGGGGTAAAGCTCTTCGTGACCGCTTCCATCGGCTTAAAGACTTCCTTGGCCATGGAGGTGTAGAGTTCGCCAATCTTGGTCGCCTCGGCGACGAAATCCTCATAGGCGCTCTTGGCGAAGTCCGACTGAAGCGCGATGGCCTCGTCAATCTTCTTCACCGTGATCAGCTTTTCAGCGAGCAGACGGCTCTTTTCGAAGGACTTCTTGGAGTAGTCGGTCGTCTCGGCGGCAATGCTCTGCCAGCCCTTCGTGACCGCCGCAGCCGCAGCGGAAACCGCCTCGAACTGCTCCTTGCCAAGCTGCTGCACGCTATCGAAATTGGCCACCATGGGGTACGTCCTCATAAAATGGCGCCATCCTCCATCCGCCGCCCCCTGGCGGCGCGGCACACGCGCCTGCTGACATATTCAATATATGCGTTGCACAAATCATCGTCAATAAAAATGTTGCGCTGCAAAAATCCCATCAAAAAATCCTCGGACGCTTAACCCCCGGGTAACTGCGTTCTCTTACCCTGAATAACTGTAGCGTTTTTGCGACGCCAATCTCCGGTTGTCGCCTTCAGCGCATGTGCCTGTTCCGTATGGGGCGAGTAGCAAATGTTGAAACCGAGTCTGCTGGACCGCTTGGCGCAGCCCCGCTCCCTTGCCGCCATCTTCGCGGTCATCATGGCATTCGTCGCCATCACGTCGATTCCCGCGGAAGCGCGGCGTCATGGCTATCGTCATCACGCCTATCGCCACGTCTATCATCACCATTTCGCGCACCATCGCGCCTCGCCGCATTATGCGCGCAGCCACCGCTTTTACGCCTCCGCGGCGAGCGGCGGCTATAGCGGCGGCGGCGACGCTGTCGTCGGCGAGCACCACGGCTTTGCGGCCATCGTCATGGACGCCAACAGCGGCAAGACGCTTTATTCGCGCAACGAGCACGAACTGCGTCACCCGGCCTCCGTCACCAAGGTGATGACGCTCTACCTCCTCTTCGAGCAGCTCGAGAAAGGCCGCCTGCGCCTCGACTCGCCGCTCATGATTTCGTCGCACGCCGCCGCCCAGGCGCCCTCCAAGCTCGGCCTGCAGCCGGGCGAGACCATCAGCGTCGAGAACGCGATCAAGGCGGTCGTCACCAAGTCGGCCAACGACATCGCCTGCGCCATCGCCGAGAATATCGGCGGCGACGAGCGCAGTTTCGCGCATATGATGACGCGCAAGGCCCACGCCCTCGGCATGCGCAACACGCGTTACGAGAACGCCTCCGGCCTGCCCGACCCGGGCCAGATCACGACGGCCTACGACCTCGCCATTCTCGGCCGCGCGATCCAGGACCGCTTCCCGCGCTATTACCGTTACTTCAGCACGCACAGTTTTGCGTATAATGGCGCGCTGCATCGCAACCACAACCATCTCCTCGGCCGCGTCGAGGGCATGGACGGCATCAAGACCGGCTATACCCGCGCCTCGGGCTTCAACCTGCTGACCTCGGTGCGCCGCGGCGGCCACCATATCGTGGCCGTCGTCATGGGCGGGACCACTGCCGGCGGCCGCGACCGCATCATGGCGCAGCTGATCGAGGAATATATCGGCGGGGGCTCCAACGTCCGCACGGCAGAGGCGATTACCGAAGACGGCTCTGCGGCCGAGGAAATCGTGGCCGACGCCGCGCCTGTCATTGCTCCCGCCCCGGCCCCCGCCCCCGTCGTCGAACGCCAAATCGTCGCGGAACCGCAGCAACCGATCCTCTCCGAGCCGGTCGCGGCGCCCCGCCCTGTCGAGCGTGTCGCCGAACGTCAGCCCGAGCGCGCCTCCTACAGCGCCGAGGAGCCGGCGATCGATCCAGAGCCCGTAAGCGCCATCGCGCCGGTCCGCGCCCTGCGCCGTTCCGCCGCGCTGGTTCCGCCCGCCCCGATCCCGGCGCGCGAGAAGGTCGAAAAGCCCGCGGAAAAGGCCCCCGAAAAAGCGGCGGCGGTTCGTCCCGCCTTCGTCTCGGGCGTCCAGAAGCGCGCCGAGGAGCCCGTCGCCGACAAGAAAGGCGCCAAGAAGGGACTTCCGAAAAACGACCTCGCCGCCATCATCGACGGCTCCACCTCAAGCCGCCCGTCCAAGGCCCGCGAGATCACGGTCGCGACCACGACTCCCTCCGCGATCCGCTCCACCAACCTCGCCAAGGCCGACGCGGCGCGGCCTACCAAGCCGGGCTGGATGATCCAGATCGGCGCCGCCGAAGACCCGACCAAGGCGAATGAGATGCTCTCGCGCGCCCGCAGCCAGCTTCAGGGCTTCCCGTCGACGGCCAAGGCTTTCACGGAGAAGGTGCAGAAAGGCAAGGAGACGCTGTATCGCGCCCGCTTCGCCGGTCTCGAGGAACAGAGCGCCGTCTCCGCCTGCAATGCGCTGAAGCGCTCCGGCTTCGCCTGCTTCACCACCAAGAACTGAGAGCTCGCCGCCATGTCCGCGACCTGGGACGACGTAGAGGCCTTGCGGCGCGCCTCAATGATGGCGCCGCATCAAGACATCCTTGGCTTCGTTCACACGGGCGGCAAGATCCGTCGTCCCGCCAAGGTCTGGATGAAGTTTCTTCATCAGATCGCGATGCGCCCGGGCAATGTCCGCCGCGGCCGCGCCCTTTTTCAGACCGAGGATCTCGTACGCTTCGTCCTCGGTAATCGTGCCCGAGCGGCGCGCGCGCGTCTCGCCCGCGCCCCCAGGGTCACGGTGCGCATCGCCTGCCGCACGCCATCCGGCAAAGCGGCGGTCCAGATAAGCCTCTAGGAGTCGCGCGCCGTCCGGATCGTCGCGCAGGCAGACATTATAAAGATCGAGCAGAGCCGGTCGGGTCAGCGCGTCGAGACGCTTCCCCTCGTCCTTGCCGGCCAGGATCATGCCGCGAATGGCCCCGGTCGCATGGTCGAGCTCCATCTCGATCATGGCCGAACGGACGCGGGAGACCCCTCTCCCGCTGTCGCCGTCGCGTCCGGCCCGCCCGAGCCCCATGAGCCACAAGCCTGTCGCGCCGAGCGCCAGACCAAAATCGAGCCTGCCCCGCGCCAGCAGGAGGCCACCGAGCGCCATTAGCACGAAGCCGCCGCCGCGCTTGAGAAACCGCGCGAGAAAAGCCGGCGACGCGCGGATATAAGCCTTGAGCGCGAAAAGGCCGATTGCAAGCGCGAGGAAACCCATCAAGACCGGCATGGCTTATCGTGACCCCATCTGCGACAGCAGCAAGCGCGCGGCGGCTTCGCCCCGCCCCGCGCGTTTCTCCAGTTCCGGCAACCCCCCAGCGGCATAAGCAGCCGCCGCGCCAAGTAATTCCGCAAGGCGGCGCGGCGCCGAACGATCGAAAGCGGCGTAGGCCCCGCCGGTGAGCCGCGCGATCTCCTTAAAGGCGGTTTTCGTTTGAGCGTCCTCGCCCTCCTGGAACATGAACGCCTTCAGGCCGAGAAGGCCGAGTTCGCCGGCCGTCGCGGCGAGAAGGTCGATCTTCTCCTCCATCGCGTCGCCGATAAAGACCAGCGCGCCGACCCTGGATGTGCGGGTCTCGCTCAGGGCGTGCTCAAGCACGCGGCCGATCTGCGTGCGCCCGCCTTCGCAGGAGATGCGGGCCATCAGCGCCCCGAGGCCGTCGCCCTGGGAAACGAAGCGCGAGGCGCGGCATTCGCGAAAGCCGCGGAAATAGACAAGCTGCACGTCGAGCCCGCCTTGCGCGGCCGTCGTGCGGAACATTTCGCTTTGTATGGATTGGGCGAGATCCCAGGTGGGCTGGCGGCTCATTGTGGCGTCGAGCGCGAAGATCAGCCTGCCGCGCGAGCCTTTGGGCTCGGCGACGTTGCGCGCCTTTTCGAGAAAGGCGTCGATGGCGCTGTTCTGTGTTGAGCGCGGCGCCGGCGCCTTCTTCAGGTCATCGCCCACTTTGTTCACGTCGCTTGTTCGTAACCTTGTATAAAATCGGCTTTGCGCCCTCTAAAACAAGTGGGGCGCGCCACACCTTAACTCCCCTTAAGGCGCAAGGAAACGCCACCCCAAGAGGCGCTTATGGACCGAGTAGCTCTGCCGCCCACGCCCATCGCCGCGCTTCCGGCTCAGGACAGCGCAAATGTGCAGGCATTGATGCGCGATTTCGCGCTCGAACTGGCGCAGGCGGGCGCGCGGGTTGCGGGCATGACGCAGATGCGCGGCGCCGACCCCGCGGGGCGCTCGCGCATATTCCTGCGCGACCTCGCGTCAGAGGCCGAGTTCTTGATCTCCCAGGACCTCGGGCCGGGCTCCGTCGCCTGCAATCTCGACACGGGCGAGCTCGCCATGGCCTGCGCCGCCGTGGAGCGCGCCGCGCGCGACGGCGCGGACCTCATCGTCGTCAGCAAATTCGCCAAGCAGGAGGCCGAGCGCGGCGGCTTGTGCGACGCCTTCCGCGCCGCCATGACCGCGCGCATTCCCGTCATAGCGGCCGTGTCGCCGCATTTCCGCGAGGAATGGCGCATCTTCGCCGGACCCTTGGCGGAGGACGTGGAGCCGACGCGCGACGCGCTGGCCAAGTGGTGGATGCGCGCAAGCCTGCGTCAGGGAAGGTAACTTCGGGCGAGGCCAAGGCTAAGCTATAAGCAGCGGGCCAGCCGACCGGCTGGCTGACCGAAAGGGGGTGTTGCGTGTGAAAATCCGGGTGAAGGTCGAAATCACGGTTGGCCGTTGGAAAGTCACCGTGATCATCGGCTAACGCAAGGGGGCCGGGATAAAACCCGGTCCCCACCGGATCGGAAGCCGCAACACCCCCTCTAGGGAAAAGACTATCACGAAGAGCCGTGCGTTCAAGCGGCGCGCACCCTCACGCGGATTGCCGCAACCTACTCGCCAATCGGTCTCCGTGCCGCGCCCGCGACTTTTCGAGCGGCGCCTCGTCCGGCGGCTGCGGCTTGCAGGCGAGCGCAACCAGCGCGTAGCTCACGATCTGCAACAGGAACCACGACCCGAGCTTGCCGAGCCCTACGGGCTTCCACCCCGCAATCTGGTCCGGATAGAGCCACGCATGGCTGTAGGTCCCGATATTCTCGGCGATCCAGATGAAGCAGGACGCAAGAAACGCGGCGAGGAGCAGCGGCATCGTCCGCCAACTGTGATGGATGCGGTAATAGATCGTCGTTCGCCAGAAGAGCGCCGCCGTCGCCGCGAAGAGCAGCAGGCGAATGTCCGGCACATAGTGATGCGCGAAGAAATTGACGTAGATCGCCGCCGCGAGCGCGCCGACCTGCCAGAGCAGCGGGTGGTTCGTGAAGCGAAAATCGAACAGCGCCCAGGCGCGCATCATGTAGCTGCCGATGCAGGCGTACATGAAGCCTGTGAAAAGCGGCACGCCGCCGATGCGGAAGAACGCGTCCTCTGGATAGATCCATGAGCCATGCGCGGTCTTGAAGACCTCCATCACCGTCCCGACGACGTGGAACAGGAAGATCACGCCTGCCTCCTTCAGCGACTCGAAGCGCAGAAGGATCAGCGCCGCCTGCACGGCGAGCGCGGAGAGGAAAAGGAAGTCGTAGCGCGCGAGCGGGGCATGGGCGGGATAAAGGAACCGCGTCGCCAGCACCAGGAAGACCATGATGCCGCCAAAGAGGCAGGCCCAGGCCTGTTTGATCCCGAAGCGGATGAACTCGTAGACGAAGCGCCGCGCGGGGCCACCCTTCACGGACCATTGGCCGATGGCGGCGTCCGTCTCTACGAAGCGCCGCAATGGCGGCCAGAGTTCGGCCGCGCTTTTCTCCCTTATGCTCCGCTCATCTGACAGGAGGCGCATATATCAGCCCGCCCTTGTTCCACAGAGCGTTCGCGCGACGCTCCATGCCCAATGGCGAAGCTTGCCCCAAATTATGCTCGAAGACATCCGCATAATTTCCGACGTGCTTGACCACGCGGTACGTCCAGTCGCCGGAAAGCGCCAATCCCGCGCTCCGGTCGCCTTCGACGCCGAGCAGGTGGCGGATGCTCGGCTCCTCCGATTTCAGAGCCGCGTCGGCGTTGGCGCTCGACACCTGAAGCTCCTCCGCGTCAATGAGCGTAAAGAGCGTCCAGCGCACGATGGCGAGCCATTGGTCGTCGCCCTGCCGCACGACGGGGCCGCGGGGCGCCTTGGCGATCATGTCGGGGAGAACGTCGTGTTCGCTCGGGGCCGACAGCTTCGCGCGCGCCGCGGCGAGGGTCGAGGCGTCCGCCGTCAGCACGTCGCATTGGCTCTTGTCGTAGCCGGCGGCGGCCTCCTCGAATGACGGAAAGAGCTTCGGCTCGTAGGGCGCCTTGCGCTTGCGGAAGAAGTCCGCGAGCTCCAGCTCGTAGGACGTGCCCTGCTGGACGCAGACCGAGACGCCGGAAAGATCCTGCCCCGAAGCGAAGCTTCTCTGCCGCCGCACGAGGAAAGACTGTCCGTCGAACAGCGAAACGCCGGCGTAGATCGCCCGCTGTCCGCTGTCGCGCGACTGCGTCCAGGGCGCGGCGCTCGCGAGCAAATCGACCCAGCCAGCCTGCAGCGCCGAGACGCGGTCTTTTGCGGCGAGGCCCAGAAAGCGCACCTTCTTCGGATCGTCGAAAATCGCCGCGGCGACAGCGCGGCAGAAGTCGACGTCGAAGCCGATCCAGTCGCCTTTCTCGCCCGCTGGCGGTTGCGCGAAGCCGGGCGCCTCGGAGACGCCGCAGGCGAGATAACCGCGCTTGAGGATGATCGACAGCGTCGGGCCCGGTTCGGTCTGGGCCGAGGCGGTCTGCCCGTTTATGCTGAGGAGGCCCGCAACAAAAACAGCGAAAAGGAAGCCTCGGGCGATCATGGACGGGCTCGGATTTGCGTGCTCGCTATATTACGGTCGGGCCAGGCCGGCGCAAGCGCGCCCGCCCCGGGCCCAGGGACGACGATGAAGAGCGATAAAGACGAAAAGCGGCGAAAAAAGCATATGGCCACGGTTGTCACCCAGGCGGGGCGCGAACCATTCGAACATTTCGGCTTCGTCAATCCGCCGATCTATCGGGGCTCGACCGTTTTGTTTCCCACGGTCGCGGACCTCGAGGGGCTGCGCCAGCCCTATACCTACGGCACCAAGGGCACGCCCACGACACGCGCGCTAGAGAATGCCTGGAGCGAGATCGCCGGGGCGGCAGACACGGTGCTCGTCCCCTCCGGCCTCGCGGCCATCGCCATCGCCCTCCTCACGGCGACCAAGGCCGGCGCGCATATCCTCGTCACCGACTCGGCTTATGCGCCCACGCGCTTCTTCTGCGACGGCTTTCTCGCGCGCTTCGGCGTGACGACGGAATATTACGATCCGCATATCGGCGCCGGCATATCGGCGCTGATCCGGTCGGAAACGACGGCGATCCTCTTGGAGTCGCCCGGCTCGCAGAGCATGGAGATCCAGGACGTTCCCGCCATGGCCGCCGCCGCGCATGAAAAGGGCGTCTGCGTCATCATCGACAACACCTGGGCGACGCCGCTCTTCTTTCCGCCGCATGAGCGGGGCTGCGATCTCTCGATCGAGGCGGGCACGAAATATCTGTCCGGCCATTCCGACCTGCTGCTGGGTCTCGTTTCCGCCAACGCCAAATGGGCCAAGCGTCTGCGCCACACCTTCAATCTCTTCGCGATGGGCTCGGGGCCAGACGACGCGTCGCTCGCCTTGCGCGGCCTGCGCACCATGGCGCTCCGGCTCCGCGAACAGGAGCGCGCGGCGCTGGAGATCGCCAAGTGGCTCGCGCAGCGCCCGGAAGTCGCGCGGGTGCTGCACCCTGCCCTGCCGGAACATCCGGGCCATGAATTGTGGAAGCGCGACTTCTCAGGCTCGTCGGGGGTCTTCTCGATCATCCTGAAGCCCGTCGCGAAGCACGCCGTCGACGCCTTCGTCGACGGACTGGAGCTTTTCGGCATCGGCTTTTCCTGGGGCGGCTATGAGAGCCTCGTCCTCCCCTTTGACTCGGCGCCGTTCCGGTCGGCGACGAAATGGGAGGCGGAGGGACCGGCGCTGCGCTTCTCCATCGGGCTCGAAGACGTCGCGGATCTGAAGGAGGATCTCGAGGCGGGCTTCGCGCGACTCACGGGCGCGTAATTCGCTCTACGCCGACATTGCCTTCCCGAAGGCGAGAATGATCTCGCGCAGCAGCGGCTCATCGACCTGCTGCGCGGCGACCTTGTAGGGGAACCAGTAGGTCACGCGCTGGCCCTTTTCGGGCCATTTCTTGCGCTGGCGTTCGACCCGCAGGGAGAAGACTTCCACCCGGCAATCGACGGACGACCCGCCCTTGAGTCGCTTCTCATATTCGAAGTCGCCGAGCTTGGTCTTCTCGATCTTGCCGTGCAGCCCTGCCTCCTGCATCGCCTCGATGGCGGCGACGATGTGCGGCTTGCGGCCTTTCATCGGCCAGCCTTTCGGGATGACCCAGCGCTTCGTGTCGCGCGACGTCGCAAGCAGGATTTCGACGCCGTTTCCCTCGTCGACGCGCCAGGGCAGCGCCGCATATTGCAGGCGCGGGGCGATTGGCGTTTCGCGCGTCTTCCTCGGCTTCGGCGGCTTCTTCTTCATGCGAAGAAACTCGCGACCATGTAGAAGAAGGCCGCGATGAAGGCCGACATCGGCATCGTCACGATCCAGGCGACCACGATGTCCTTGGCGACGCTCCAGCGCACCGCCGAAACACGTCGCGCGGCGCCCACGCCGACAATGGCTCCCGTGATCGTATGCGTCGTGGAGACGGGAATGCCCAGGCCCGTGGCGAGAAAAAGCGTGATGGCGCCGCCGGTCTCGGCGCAGAAGCCCTGCATGGGCGTCAGGCGCGTTATCTTGGACCCCATCGTGTGCACGATCCGCCACCCGCCCAGAAGCGTGCCGAGCCCCATCGCGGCCTGGCAGGTCAGCACCACCCAGAACGGCACATGGAACTCGCCGCCCAGAGCGCCGTGGGAATAAAGCAGCACCGCGATGATGCCCATGGTCTTCTGCGCATCATTGCCGCCATGGCCGAGCGAGTAAAGCGAAGCAGAAACAAATTGTAGCGTTCGAAAGATCGTGTCGACCGCAAGAGGCGTCCGCCGCACGAACAGCCACGACACGCCGAGCACGAGCAGGAGCGCAAGGAGGAAGCCCAGCGCGGGCGAGAGCACGATGGCGGCGCCGGTCTTGGCGAGCCCGCTCCAGACGATGGCGCTCACGCCGGTCTTGGCGACGCCGGCGCCGACGAGGCCCCCGACCAGCGCATGCGAACTCGACGACGGAATGCCGAGCGCCCAGGTGATGAGGTTCCAGGAAATCGCCCCCATCAGCGCGCCGAAGATCACCTTGTCGTCGACGATCTGCGGCGAAATGATCCCCGTGCCGACGGTCTGCGCGACATGCAGGCCGAAGAAGAGGAACGCCACGAAATTGAAGAAGGCGGCCCAGAACACCGCATATTGCGGCCGAAGCACGCGCGTCGAGACGATGGTCGCGATGGAGTTCGCCGCGTCGTGCAGCCCGTTGAGGAAGTCGAACGCCAGGGCGACGGCGATGAGGCCGTAAAGGAGCAGCGGCAAGTCCCCCACGCCGCCCTCCTAGACGTGCTCGATGACGATACCCGTCACCCGGTTCGCAATGTCTTCGAAACCGTCGACGACCTTCTCGAGATGGCCGTAAATCTCGGCGCCGACCACGAACGCCATGGGGTCGCTCGTGCGATGCGCGCGGAACAGCTCTTTCAGCCCCTCGTCATGGATGGCGTCCGCCTCGTCCTCGATGCGCGTGATTTCCTCGCTGAAGGCGCTGAGTTTCGCGTGGTTCGCGCTCATGGCCCGCAGCAGCGGCATGGCGTCCCGCGTCAACTCGGCGGACTGGACGATGATGTCGCCCATCCGCCGCATCGAGGCGTCGAAGTCGCGCGTCTCGAAAAGTTGAGTCACCTTGGACGTCTGATGCATCTGGTCGATCGTATCGTCCATCGCGGTGATGAGGTCGCGAATGTCGCTGCGGTCGAAGGGCGTGATGAAAGTGCGGCGCACGGCGAGGAGCGTGTCGCGGGTGATCTCGTCCGCCGCGTTCTCCTGCCGACGGATCTCCTGCCGGCAGCCGACAATGCCGTCGCCTCCATCGAGCATTTGGCGCAGAGCCCTCGCGCCAAGGACCAGCGTCTCGGCATGCTTTTCGAACAGGTCGAAGAAGCCCTCTTCCCGCGGCATCAAGGCCTGAAACCAAGACAACATCTGCGCCTCCAGCCTTCGACCACAAGGGAATCATCGTCACAAAACGGTCACAATGCCTTACGGCAAGTAGCTTTGCCGAATGGTCGTGTAAAGCGCAAAAGTTCGGGCCGGCGGGCCCTCAGCGCGTGCTGCCGGTCTGGTCTTCCTTGCTGGGATCAATCTGCGGCGCCGGAGGCGCGGCGGGGGCCGCGCTGACGGCGGGTCTGATGCTGCCCGTCCGCCGCAACATGGCGCGCAGCCGGTCGCGCAGGGTCGCCGACATGAAGGAGGCGTTGCTGAGCGGCACGAGCTTGGCGCCGCTATAGACAAAGGCGCCCGTGTCCTCGACCACGACGTCGCCGGATTGCAGCGTCGGATCGTTGCGGGCGGTCCGCTCGAAGAAGGCCTGCGACGTGCTCGGGTCGTTGCACGTGCAGCGGCTATTGGCGCGATCGCGGAAGGCGAAGGCGACGGGCAAGGCCGAATAGCGCTGGCCCTTGTAGTTGCGGGCGCTTTCGATCGTCGAGCCGTCGTAGATCTCCATCGGCGCCGACGGACAGGCTAGCTCGCAGGACTGCTGGCGCGTGGCTTTGGTGGATTTGATCAGCGGGAAGAAATAGCCGTCGCAGGTGCGCACGCAAAAACCGCCCGCCGTCGGTTCGGAAGAAAAGCCGGTCCCGGCGCCCGGCAGGCCGTCCCGCGGCTTTGCGAAGCGCAACTCCCCGACAGCGCCCTTCACTCTGCGGGCCGGAGCCGAATCGCGGCGCCCCCGCTGAGGCGCCAATTGCGGCTGCGACGGCGTCGGATCGGGTCCGAACAGGAATTCCAGCAGTCCGCCCTCGGCGCGGCCCGGCGCAGGCGCGAGAAGGACGGCAAACGCCAGAAGCGCCGCGACGCCTGTCACCAAAGCCCGGTCGAGCCGCATTCTAGCCCTTCCCATCCTTGTCTGCGTCGCTACGCGACCACTTACGGGCATCGAACGCGCCTTTGAAGGCGCCCGCTTCATGAAGCCAAACGTCGGAGGCTTTCCGCTCCCGGAATATAAACATGCCCCGGCAGGATTTTGATCCGGCAGGCTGGCAGGTTGTTACCAAAATATGTCGATTCTGGCGACCCCGGCAGGATTCGAACCTGCGACCTACCGCTTAGAAGGCGGTTGCTCTATCCGGCTGAGCTACGGGGCCCTGGCGGGCGCGTCAGTGCGTCCACAAACCGATGCGGTTCGTCCGGAAATTGTCCGAATAGGAGACGGCGCGGCGAGAGGCCGTCTCGGGCTTGGGCTCTTCGACGCGATAGGGAATGCCCTCGCGCTCGGCGTAAGCCACAGCCTCTTCCTTGGTTTCGAAGCGCAGGCGGATCTGCTGCTTCATGTCGCCCGAGCTGGTCCAGCCCATCAGCGGCTCGATCGAGCGCGGCGCTTCCGGGTCGAAAACGAGTCGCCAGGGCTTGGCCGTCCCTGGACCCGCCTGGGTCACGCTGGGCGACTGACGATAGATGCGAGCCGTCATTTCAACCTCATGTCTCTGCTGTAGCGGTCTGGTTCCAACCGGCCTCGCTGGAGGCCTTGATCCTCGCCCCCTTCGTAATCAGCCAAAGGGAATTTGCAACCTGATCTTTTCGGCCTCGCCACGTTCCGCGTCACACGCCTCCTGAGCATGGACGCAGACCCTGCGCCGTACGGCCCAGCAGCCGCCTTCATCCAGACAGGCATCCATGCGGACGAAATCCTCAATGTCTGCGCGGAAGTATAAAAACGACGCGCTCATCCCTGCAAGAAGCATGAAGAACAGCTTCGCCCAAAAGGCCATCGAAGGAGATCCCTGGATCGGGAAGCCTGAAACGAAAAAATCGCTGGTCGGGGCAGCAGGATTCGAACCTGCGACCTGAAGTACCCAAAACTTCCGCGCTACCAGGCTGCGCTATACCCCGACTTTGAAGGCACAGAGTTTTCCCATATCTGTTTTCAAGGCATTTCGCTACTGTGTTGTAGCCATTGGCAACCTCTTGAATGGGGGGAAGTGGTAGTTATGTGGCGATCTTTCATGAGTCGCCCCATTTGAAGGCTGGTGCCGGCTGCCCCTTCGCACATTGGCAGCTCCGACGTTATTCAAGAGCGTTTCCTCGGAGTCCACGAGGTCGGAAAAAAGCTGGCGGCATCCGAAGACAGCCTGCCTGAGTGCTTGATGTGCAATCTAAGCACCTCTTGCACCGCCCAAGGCACCGCTACGTCCACTTCTTCCATCAATCGCGCGGCGTTGATTAGCGACTGGAAGTTGCCATCGGCATATTCCTCCTGCGAAAGTTCTCCGAGATACTGTCGAGCCAATTCCTCCGCGATTTCTGCGAGTGCGTTGGTTATTTCGGTTTGCATCAGTTTCTCCCCCGGGGACACAGCCTAGGGGTTAACACTATGTCCGTATCTGGGGGAGATTGCTCGTCATCGACTCCGGTAGAGTCGAGCAGCTTTTTTTAGCTCACCGGAAGGCGCGGTAGGAAGCCGTCTCCGCCCTTGTCTCGAACCTCGTTGAGGATCTCGTCAATCATCTTGACGACGAGGCTTTTCTTGACGCGACCGCGCATCCGTCTTTCAATTTCGGACCTGCTCAGTCGCTCCTCGACGAATAGGCGTCGCACTTCGGAATAAATGGCGTCCATTTTCGCTCTCCTGTTGTGTGGAGACTGTGTGGAACAAACGTCGCACACAGTTACCTGCCGTGCTGGCACGACAACGGAAGAGACTCTTGTTTTTCAAATGGTTGGGATGCTGCTTTAGGGAAAACCCAAAACTTCCGCGCTACCAGGCTGCGCTATACCCCGCCGAACTCGAAGCGCCTCGGCGCCCCTGCTCTTTCATTTCGCTACCATGAGGCGTTACGTCTCACAAGACAGGGGCCCGCCACGCTAGTGCTTGAAGGCCTGGTGACGGACCGTGTCTCCCGGCTTGAGCCCGATCTTGCCAGCCGTCCCGGCGTTGAGTTCGATCACCCCATAGGCCGGCCCGTCCGACGAGATCGTCGCCTCCGACATCGGAACCGTATCGGGGGCGATCGCCGTCACCATGCCGTGGCGCGAGACGAAGATCATGTCGAGCGGAATGTAGGTGTTCTTCATCCACATCATGATCGGCGTCTCTTCGTGGAAGACGAAGAGCATGCCCTGATCGGCGGGCATGTGCTTGCGATACATGAGGCCCTTGGCGCGCTCGGCGGGCGTGTCCGCCACCTCAACCTGAAATTCATGCGCGCCACTCGCCGTGACGAATTCGAGGCGCTGCAACTGCCCTTCGGCGCGCGCCGCCGTCGCTGAGACGAAAAGGCTGCAAAGAAACAGCGCTGCGATCAGCGCAGCGGCGTTGTTGAGAAACGGAAAAGCCCGACGCAGCATGCGTCCTCCAAACACTTTCTGCTTTAGCGCTATAAACGCCCGGAGGATCGCAAGGTCAATTGCGGGAGACTCGGTGGGGGAACTCAGTGTGAGGGGTTCTTCGCCTCGAGCGGACGCACTTCTGCCGCCATAAGCCCCTTGGGGCCGTCGCCATAGCGAACGAGCACGCTGTCGCCCGGCTTGAGTTCGGTCATGCCGTAGCGGCGGACCGTCTCCATGTGCAGGAAGATGTCTTCCGTCCCCTCGCCGCGCGTGAGGAAGCCGAAGCCCTTCACGCGGTTGAACCACTTCACGATCGCGATCTCGTAGCCGCTCGTGGCCTTGATCTGAACATGCGTGCGGCCGGCGGTCGACTGCGCCGGATGCACGGCGGTCGTCTCGTCCATCGCAATGACGCGGAAGACCTGCATGCCCTTGGCGCGGCGCTGGGCCTCGCAGACCACGCGCGCGCCTTCGAAAGCGGTCTGAAGACCGCTGCGGCGCAGAATGGTCACATGCAGCAGGATATCCGGCGCGCCATCGTCCGGAACGACGAAGCCATATCCTTTGGCGACGTCGAACCACTTGATGCGTCCGGCTACCTCGACAAGTTCGAGGGCTTCTTCGCCCTCGGCGGCGGTCGCAGCGCCCAACTCGTCCTGAAAATCAAACTTCGCTCCCAACCGACCAACTCCCCCGTGCTGATCCAGAGCATTCGACCGGCGCAGACACTGAGCTTATCAAACTCTCGAATCGCTGCGTGGCAAATGAATCACTAACGAGAGGATAACATCGGAAGATTTTCATCCAACCAGAGATTTCGATTTTCGTCGCGAATGGCTGTGGATACACGTCGCGCGGGCATTCTGTGCGCCTCGAACGCTCGTCCCCCGCGTTTCGCAAGCGATTCAAAAAGAATTGAATTCTCCCTCGGAACCATAGTCTTGGCGGGTTGCGCAGGCGCAGCCGTTTTGCGGGGCTTTATGCAATCATTCCGGGAATCCAAGCCGCTGACCGTCCCCAATTCACCCGGATTTGACAAATTGCCCGCCGCGCGCAATCGAAAAGCACGGACTTTTCGGCCTCCCGTTTCGGGCCCCAGTCCGCGGCCCTTTTCTCTACATCCCGGGAGCCCCGCATGACCAATCTGTCGATTGCGCAACCGAGCGTTTCCGCTGTGCATGGCGGCTCGGGAGCCGCCTCGCCCTACGATCTCGCGGCGATGGTCGCTGAGCGGGAGAACGACCGCTTCTCCCTGCATTCGAAATATATGAATGAAATGTGGGTGCGTGTTCTCAAGACGATCGGTTACGACGTCGGGTTCACGCGCGGGCTCGGGCCGTATCTTTGGGATCGCAAGGGCGACCAATATCTCGACCTCCTGAGCGGCTGGGGCGTTTTCGCGCTCGGGCGCAATCACCCCGCTGTGCGTGAAGCGCTCGTCAGCGTCATCGACGGCGAGTTCGCCAATCTCGTTCAGCTCGACGTGTCGACGCTCGCCGGCATTCTCGCGGAGAAGCTGATCGAGCGCGCGCCCTATCTGGAAAAGGTCTTCTTCGCCAATTCGGGCGCCGAGTCGATCGAGGCGGCGATCAAGTTCGCGCGCGCCGCGACGGGCCGCCCGGGCATTTTGCATTGCGCGCATTCCTTCCACGGCCTGACTTATGGCTCGCTGTCGATGAATGGCGACGAGATCTTCAAGAAGGGTTTCGGGCCGCTGCTGCCGAACGCGCAGGAAATTCCATTCGACGATCTCGCCGCGCTGGAGAAGGCCCTCGCGTCGCGCGAGATCGCGGCCTTCTTCGTCGAACCGATCCAGGGCAAGGGCGTCAACATGCCCTCGAGCGACTATCTCGCCGGCGTCCAGCTCCTGTGCCGCAAATACGGCACGATTTTCGTCGCCGACGAAATCCAGACCGGCCTCGGGCGCACAGGCGCCTTCTTCGCGATCGATCATTACAAGGGCATCGAGCCCGACATGGTCGTCGTCGCGAAGGCGCTGTCCGGCGGCCATGTGCCGGTCGGCGCCGTCCTCACGCGCAAATGGATCTTCGACAAGGTCTTCGACCGCATGGATCGCGCGGTCGTGCATGGCTCCACTTTCAGCAAGAACGATCTCGCCATGGCCGCCGGCGTCGCGACGCTCGACACGATCAAGAACGAGCGCATCGTCGAGAACGCCGCGGCGAAGGGCGAACGGCTCCTCGCCTCCTTCCGCGAGATGGCGGGCCGCTACGAACTCGTCTCCGACGTGCGCGGCAAGGGTTTGATGATCGGCGTCGAATTCGGACAACCGAAATCACTCAAGCTGAAAGCGACCTGGAACCTGCTCGAGACTGCGAACTCCGGACTGTTCGGCCAGCTCATCTGCATTCCGCTCTTCAAGGACCACAAGGTTCTCACGCAGGTCGCGGGCCACGCGAATCCGACGATCAAGCTCCTTCCCGCGCTGACATTGAACGACTCGGATTGTGTCTGGATCGAAAGGTCGTTCGACGCCGTGATCGCCAACGCCCACAACACATCCGCCGTCTGGTCGCTCGGCAAGACGCTCGCCGAGCACGCGATCAAGGCGCGCATGAGCGGATGATTTTTCTCTCGTAAAGAGAAACCGACTGTGGCGAGCGGGCACTCGGAAGAGTTCGCGAAGGCAAGGCGGATGGGGCGATCTCAAGCCCTGCCGCCGATCCTTTCTATGATGACGGCTTCCCAGGCTCCGGGGCGAACGCCCTTGATGCTTCCCCCTGCTCTGGTTCCGTCTTTGTAATACGATCCCGTGAAAATCTGCTTTTTTCCAAGCCAAACGCCATTCAAGTGCCGAACGATATAGATGTCGGTTTTCGAAATTACGCCGGTCAAAGCGGATGCGTCGCCAAAATTGTCGGATAGATCGAGAAGGCCATCGAGCTGGCCGTTCCCATATACATAAATCGAAGCAAAGCCCGTGACTTGACCATTATAGGCCGTAACGCTCCATCTCTCGTGGGAGCAAACTCCGCCTGGAATTAAACTCATTGGTCGAGACTCTTCAATGAAAATTGGTCGCTTTAGACTTCTGGCCGTCGCCTAATCCGCATTGGGTTCGGCGCGTCAAATCATAGCTGCGCGCCGGCATTGTGGCCACGTCGACAAAGCCCGCGCCCGTGGGCCGCTTCAACCGGAACGCTATTTGCCCCAAATGGTCGGCGTGCCGCCAAGGCGCGCCAAAATCGGACGATTACGCCGCCCTGCGGCGCCAGTTGATCCGTAAAGACACGAAAGGATGTCGGTCATGCGTTTCATTTCGGGACTTCGCGCGGCCGCCATTGCGGGAGCGCTCCTGCTGCCGCCGGGCGCCGAGCTTGCGCAGGCTGGCGGATTCGGCGGCGGTGGCGGCGGCGGCGGTCATGGCGGCGGCGGAGGTGGATTTGGCGGCGGCTTCGGCCATGGCCGACCGGCAACCGGCGTCGGCGCCTATGCGCCCGGCCAGGGTCCGACCGGAGCGGCCGGCCTGGGGCTGGGGACCAACCGACACGGCGTTCTGAATGGATTCTGGGGGGGATATGGCGGAGGCTACGGGGGCGGCGGCGACGCCATTTCCGCAGGCAACTCGACCAACGTCTACACCTACAATCACTACGACAATCGCCGGCGTGACGGCGGTTTCTATGGCGGCGGCGGCGTCTTCTATCCTGACGACGGCTACAGCCGCCTCTACACGATCCGCCGGCCCGGGGGCTATGATGACGACTACCCGTCCTACGGCCCGACTGGTTACGCGCCGCAAACCGTTTACCGTCCTTCGCAGCACATCTTTTACCTGCCTGGCAACAATCGCCGCGCGGCCCGAAAATCCGCTCGCCGCGACAGCGAGGATTGAGTTTCAATGGCGCATATCAAGCGTCGTAATCTGGGGGTGAGTATCATGCGTTTCGTTTCAACCATCCGGTCGCTGTCCATGGCGGGCGCCGCGGCGTGCCTTTTCGCTGCGGGCGGCGCTTCCGCGCAGGACTTCGCGGCGCCGTTCTTCGGCGGCGGCTATGCGCCGGGGCCGACTTACGCGTCGAACTATGGCGGCTATGGCGGCGGCGCCGTCGGCTATGACCAGGGTTATTATCAGGGCGGCTACCAGTATCCGGCCGCCGGCTATGGCGGCGGCGCCTATCGCCGCGCGGCCTACAGCGCCGCCGACGTCTATATGAACGGCGGCTATGCGCAGGGCTATGGTTACGAGCGCGCCTATGTCGTGCCGCAGACGTCGTATCGTCCCTATGTCCGCACGCATTACGTGCCGGTCACGACCTACCGCGCCTACAACACCGTGCAATACCAGCCGGTGACGACCTATCGCGTGGTGCGCAAGCGCTGCCACTGCGAGATCTACTAAAAACGAAAGCGGCGGCCCAAAAGGCCGCCGCAAGACTTTTAGGGCCGCTTTAGCCGCTCTCAGGCGTGAACCGCCTTGTCGTAGTCCTCGACCAGCGCGCGCGACACGGCGCCCGGGGTGAATTTATAGGGGCCGATCTCCGCGACCGGCGTGACTTCCGCGCCCGTGCCGCAGATGAAGCACTCGTCGAAGCTCGCCATCTCTTCCGGCATGATGCGGCGCTCGACCACCGCGATTCCGCGCGCCTTGGCGAGGTCGATCACCGTGCGGCGGGTGATGCCGTCGAGGAAGCAGTCGGCGATCGGCGTATGCAGCGCGCCGTCCTTGACGAAAAAGACGTTGGCGCCGGTGCATTCGGCGACCCTGCCCTGCCAGTCCAGCATCAGGGCGTCCGCATAGCCGCGGCGCTCGGCGCGGTGCTTGGAGATGGTGCAGATCATGTAAAGGCCGGCGGCCTTCGCCATCGACGGCGCGGTGCGCGGATCGGGCCGGCAATATTCGGCGATGTCGAGCTTGATGCCCTTCATCTTGGTGTTGATGTCGAACATGCTCGGCCAGTCCCACACCGCGATCGCGACATGGATGGTCGAATTCTGCGCGGCGACCGCCATCATCTCGCTGCCGCGCCACGCGACTGGGCGGACATAGGAGTTCTGAAGGTTATTGGCCTTCAGCGTCTCGTCCTTCGCGGCGTCGAGCTGAGCGACCGTGTAGGGAATTTCGAAGTCGAGAATTTCGGCCGAGCGCTTGAAGCGCTCCGAATGCTCGGTCGACTTGAAGATCTTGCCGGCATAGGCGCGCTCGCCCTCGAAGACGCATGAGCCATAATGCAGGCCATGCGAGAGCACATGCAGTTTCGCGTCGCGCCAGGGAACCAGCGCGCCATTATACCAAATGAATCCGTCGCGCTGATCGAAGGGCGGGACAACCATGGCAAGCTCCGGGAAAGCGGCGTCTCGATGAGGGCCGGCCGGCCGCTGCGACGCTGGTCAGAGCACTAGCCATCGGTCAGAAATATGTCAATATAGCTGACATATAGGCGCCTCGAATCCGAGCGCCGCAGGAACCGCGACTTGAGCGAGCTTCTCCAGCCAAAGGCCGCAATTCGGGCGCCCGTCATCCCCGAGGCCCCGGCTCGGGCGGCGCGCCGCGTGGAGGAAGACGCCGAAGCCCTCGATCTCGTGGAGCTGTTCTTTTTCGCCTATCGCGACTTCGTGGGCGACGCCGACCGGCTGCTCGAAAATTACGGCTTCGGCCGCGCGCATCACCGCGTGCTGCATTTCGTGCATCGCCGCCCCGGCCTGCCCATCGCAGCGTTGCTGGACATTCTCAAGATCACCAAGCAGAGCCTCAACCGCGTGCTGAAGCAGCTTCTCGACGGCGGTTTCGTCGAGGCGCGCGCGGGCGCGGTGGATCGCCGCCAGCGCCTGCTTTATCCGACGCCGCGCGGCGCGCAGCTCGCCCGCGAACTTGCGGCGCTGCAATCCGAGCGCTTTCGACGCGTGCTGGACGAATTGCCGCCCGCCGCGCGCGACGCCGCGGCGGAATTCCTCTTCGCCATGGTCGACCCCGAGGACCGCGAGCGCGTGCGCCGTCATCTTGGCCGGCCCGACCTTGGCCGGGACCGGCGATGAGCGCCGTCACGCTCGCCCCTGCCCGGGCCGCGCAGAAGGCGGCGACGGCGTCGAAAGGCGCGCATATTCTCGTCGTGGACGACGACAGGCGCATCCGCGCGCTTCTCTCGCGCTACCTCATGCGCGAGGGCTATCTCGTCAGCGCAGCGGCGAACGCCGCGGAGGCGGCGGCGCGGCTTCAGGACTTCACATTCGACCTGATCGTGCTCGACGTGATGATGCCCGGCGAGAGCGGCACGCAATTCGCCGCGCGCCTGCGCGAGGGGCCAGAGCCGCTGCGCTCGGCGCCCATCCTGATGCTCACCGCCCTTCACGAAACGGCGAACCGCGTGGAGGGGCTCGAAGCCGGCGTCGACGATTATCTCGCCAAGCCCTTCGATCCGCGCGAGCTTTCCTTGAGGATTGCGAGCATATTGCGGCGCTCGCGCCGGCCAGAGCCCATCGATCCGCTGGTGCGCTTCGGCGCCTTCGCCTACGATCCCGCGCGCAGCGAGCTGACCCGCGCCGGCGACGTGGTCAAGCTCACGAGCCGCGAGCGCGACTTGTTGCAGACTCTGACCGAACATGCGGGCGCCATCGTTTCGAGGCAGACTCTTTCCAGCCGCGCCTGCGAGCAGAAGGCGGCGGAGCGGACCGTCGACGTCGAGATTGCGCGGCTGCGCCGCAAGATCGAAGCTGATCCCAACGCGCCGCGCCATTTGCAAACGGTGCGCGGACAGGGCTATCGACTTGTCGTCGACGCGTCGCGCGCTAAAAATTTGCAAAGCTAGAGGCGGATATGTCCCTCGTGATCACCGAAGTCCTTTCCGCGCCGCGCCAGGTTTGGCGCCGCTTCGCCGACTGGCTTCACGCGCGCATGCCGAAGGGCCTTTACGCGCGCGCGCTTCTCATTGTGATTCTGCCCGTCGTGCTGCTGCAATCGGCGGTGGCCTATGTCTTCATGGAGCGGCATTGGGAGGTCGTGACCTACCGTCTCTCCGCCGCCGTGGCGCGGCAGGTCGCGGCCGTCGTCGACATCTATCAGACCTTCCCCGACGATCCCGGCCACAGCCAGCTTCGCCGCATCGCCGCGATCGACCTCAATATGGAGCTGTCGGTCCTGCCGAAGGAGCCGCTCCCCGAGCCGGTTTCCAAGAAGTCGCTTTTCTCGCTGCTGGACAAGGCGCTGGCGAGCGAATTGTCGCGCAAGATCCTGCAGCCCTACTGGATCAACACCAGCCTTCCCGGCAATCTGATCGAGATCCGCGTGGCGCTCAACGACGTGACGCTGCAAGTGCTGGTCACGCGCACCCACGCCTACGCCTCGAACTCCTATATTTTCTTCATGTGGATGGCGATCGCCTCGGTCATCATCCTCGCCATCGCCACCTCCTTCCTGCGCAACCAGATCCGCCCCATCGTGCGGCTCGCCCGTGCGGCGGAGGAATTCGGCAAGGGCCGCGACGTGCAGTTCAGCCCGCGCGGCGCGCGCGAAGTGCGCCAGGCCGGCCACGCGTTTTTGGAGATGAAGCGCCGCGTCGAGCGCGCCATCGAGCAGCGCACGACAATGCTCAACGGCGTCTCGCACGATCTGCGCACCATCATCACACGCTTCAAGCTTTCGCTCGCGCTGATGGGCGAAGGCGCCGAAGCCACCGAGATGCGCAAGGACGTCGACGAGATGGAGCGCATGGTCGAGGCCTATCTCGCCTTTGCGCGGGGCGACGGCGGCGAGGCCTCGGCCCCGACCGACATCAGCGCCGTCCTCGGCGAGTTGAAGGCGGACACGGAGCGTCGCGGCATTCCGGCTGAGCTGAAAATCGAGGGCGACCCGACGGTCGTCGCCCGCCCGGCGGCGATCAAGCGCCTCCTCGCCAATCTGGTCGGCAATGCGCAGCGCTACGGCAAGAAGCTGGAATTCTCGGTCGAGAACGATGGCGAGACCATGGTCGTCCACATTGACGACGACGGGCCGGGCATCCCCGTGGAGCGGCGTGAAGACGCCTTCCGGCCTTTCTACCGGCTGGACGAGTCGCGCAATCAGGACAATGGCAATTCAGGTCTCGGCCTCGCCATCGCCCGCGACATCGCCCGCTCGCATGGCGGGGATATCGAGTTGGATCGCAGCCCGTTGGGTGGCTTGAGGGCGACGGTGACGCTGCCGATTTAACCCCCTCCCCAACCCTCCCCCGCTTCGCGGGAGAGGGAGCGGATCGTGGTCTTCGTCCAGAATGCTGATCTGAGCGTCCCCTCTCCCGCTCGCGGAGGAGGGACAGGGAGGGGATGCCTCCTTACGCGCTCGGATGCGGGTAATCGTCGTCCGCCGCGTGCCGGCTGCGACGGAAGCCGCCGATTTCGAACAGCCGGTTCGCCATGTCGGTGAAAGGCCGTGTGATGCGGGCGAAATCCTCGACATGCTCGACATAGCGCTCGCCGCGCGCGATCTCGCGGTCCAGCGTCTCCAGCGCGAAGCTGAAGCCGTCCTGGAACCATGCGTCGAGCACCCTGCCCCAAGCCAGCGCCAAGCCTTGCAGCTTCAGGGAGCCGACCGGGCCGTCGCAATCGATGTCCGCCGCCTCGAGCATGAATCGCATCGAGTTGACGGTCTCGCGATTGAGCGCAGTCCCGGTCAGCGGGTCGCGCGCCGCCCAGCGGGCGATGCTCGACAGGGAATCGCGATAAGGCTCCAGCGCTTCGAGCCGCTTGCGCAGCACTTCGTAGAGACGGTCGCGCGCGGGATCGTGCGAATCCTGCTCGCTGACGGCCTCCAGCACCTCGCGGTCGATCTTGCGGTTGAAGCCGCCGATGATCGCGCCTTTCGAGGGGAAGAGATCGCGCATCTCGGCCAGCGAAATGTCGGCCTCATGGGCGATGTCGGTGAGGCTGACATCGCCGAAGTCGCGGCGGGCCGCCAGCCTGAGGGCGGCGTCGATCACCCTGTTTCGGGCGCTCATCTTCATCTCCGATGTTGCTGCTCTGCCCATAAATCTATTGCCGGGCCAGATAGGGGCAAGGCTAAACTGAGCCGTTCAGCCCGAAAGTTCCGCCGCCCGCTTCTTCGCGGCGGAGACAGCGCGCGCCATAAGGGGCGCCAGCCCATCATCCGCCATGAGCACGGAAAGCGCCGCCGCCGTCGTGCCGCCGGGAGAGGTCACGCGCTGGCGCAGCGTCTCGGCCGAAACCTCGGCCTGCTGGTGCAGAAGCTCGCCGGCGCCTTCGATCGTTGCGCGCGCCAGTCGGCCGGCAAGATCCGCGGGAAGCCCCGCTTCGACGCCTGCGGCCGCGAGCGCCTCGACGAGATAGAACACATAGGCCGGGCCGGAGCCCGAGACAGCCGTGACGGCGTCGATCAGCGCCTCGCTCTCGACCCACTCGACCTGCCCGGCGGCTGCGAGCAGCGCATGGGCGAGCGCGCGCTGCGCCTCGCTCGTCTCGCCGCTGGCGAAGGCGCCCGTCATGCCGCGGCCGATGGCGGCGGGCGTATTGGGCATGGCGCGCACCACGGCCCTCGCCGCCGGGAGGCGCGCGGAAATGTCGGAAATGCGCTTGCCCGCGAGGATAGAAACGACGACAGAGTCGGGGCCCACGAACGGCGCGGCGGCCTGTGCGCCGGCTTCCAGCATCTGCGGCTTGATCGCGAGGACCACGGCGTCGAACGCCTTGCCGACCGGCGCGCCGGAAAGCGGATAACCCTTGGCGGCGCAAAGCGCCTGCAAGCGGTTGGAGGGATTGGGCTCGACGATGGCGGCGCGGTCGGCGGAGAGGCCCCGCGCGGCCCAGCCCTCGAGCATGGCGAGGCCCATATTGCCCGCCCCGATCAGCGCGACCGAGGCGTCCTTCATAGACGAGGCGCTCACGCCTCGCCCTTCGTCTCGAAATTCGCGGTGTCGAGCGCTTCCTTGGCCGATTTGCCGGCCCAGAGCACGAACTGGAACGCCTGATAATAGCGCTCGCAGGAGGTCAGCGCGTTTTCCAGCAAGGCGGTGCATTGCGTGGGTGAAGGCTGCGCGCCGCCGCAAAGCATCAGGCCGTGGCGATGCATGGCGACTCCCTCGTTCGGCCAGAAATCGAAATGGCCGACCCACATCTGCTCGTTGATGGCGCTGACGAGCGCCATGACTTCCGGACGGCGACGTTCGGGAGCCTTGAGATCGAAGGCGCAGCTCACATGGAGGGTTTCGATCTGCGGCAGCCAGGTGAACGCGACGTGATACTCGGTCCAGGCGCCGGCGACGGAAATGGAGATCTCATCGTCGTCTTCGCGATCGAAGGACCAGTCGTTCGTGGCGGCAAGCTGCTCCACAACATCCACTGGATGTTCGGCGCGTTCCGTTTCTTTTTCTGTAGCGATCAGCATGAGCCAACCTTCATCGGGGTGTCAGCAGGACGCGGCGACTTACAAAACATAGGGCGACGCATCACGAGACTTCGAGTAACAGGCGCCTCCTTTCGAGCAGAGCGGTCCGCGGTCGAATCATCCGCCAAGGCCACTATACTCCACCTGTCCAAAGAAACACGTGACGGTTCAGCGCGAACCGTCGTCAACCTGCGCGGCAGACTGCTGGATTCGCCCTCCCCCGTCTATGGCCCGCGCTCCCCATTCCACAGCTAGACGCGCGACTGCCGGCAAAAAGCTTTGGAGAAAAAGCGCTTTACTTTTTAGGCGCCCGGCGCGGCGAAGGAAAAGCGGGCGCCCGGGACTCTCCCGGCGCCCGCCTGCGAGTCGCGCGGCCTGATCAGCGTTCCATGACGACCGGCGTGCCGACGCTGACGCGGGAATAGAGGTCGCTCACGTCCTCGTTCAGCATGCGGATGCAGCCATAGGACGCCGCAGTGCCGATCGAGGCGCGCATGCGCGGGCTCGTCCCGTGGATCGCGACGTCTCCGCGATCGAGCGTCAGGGCGGCGACGCCCATCGGATTGCGGGAGGAACCGCCGGGGATAAAGTTCGGCAGTTCGGGATGGTCCGCGCGGACGACGGCCGGCGGCGACCAGTCCGGCTGGAAATATTTGCCGTCGACAGAGGCGGAGCCCGACCACTCCATGCCGCGCTTCGGAACGGCGACGGGATAGCGGATGGCGACGCCGGGGCTCACCACGTAGAACAGCTTGCGCTGGCGCGCGCTGATGACGATCGTCCCCGGCTCGACATAGGGCGAGATGGAGACGGTGTCGCGAGCCGAGGCGGTCTGCGGGAGGGTGGCGAAACCCAGCGCCGCAACGGCGCCGAATAGAAGGCCCTTCAGCCGGTAGGACGAGCTACGCATTGGATTCACCTTTTAACTGGCACGCGGAACGCGGACGCTTACAATCCCAACCATCCTAGCTTTCGCCACGATTTTGTCTAAGCGTTCCGTGTCTTGCGGTTAGGGCTTAAGGTTAAGCATTTCCGTATGTTGCACTCAGGCAACAGCACGCGCCCCCGTTCCCTCGCCCTTATCTGGCGCTCTCTGGCGAAAAATCTTTACGCCTGCGCGCTTGCCGCCGCGCGGCCCCTGCGCGATAGAAAAAGCTCATGGAAAAACAATCGTCCCCGCCACTGATCTTCGACCGCGATTTGCTGCATGCGCGGCTGCGGCGCGCGCTCGCCAAGGAGGCGCCGGACGTCCTCCTCGCGCGGGCGGCGGACGACCTCCTGGACCGCCTTCAAACCGTTAAACGCGACTTCCCGCGTTCACTCGATCTGGGGACGCCGACGGACCATTTCGCGCAGGCGATCGTCGCGAGCGGGCGAGCGGCGCCGCTGCGGGCGGGCAGGATCGGCGGCGGGGTCGTCGCGGATGAGGAGGCCCTGCCCTTCGCGCCGGCCTCATTCGATCTCGTCGTCTCCGGCATGGCCCTGCAATGGGTCAACGACCTGCCGGGCGTCTTCGCCCAGGTGCGCCGCATCCTCGCGCCGGACGGGTTGTTTCTCGCCTGTCTGCCCGGCGGCGCGAGCCTCGTTGAGCTGCGCGTCGCGCTGGCGCAGGCGGAGGAGGAGATCACCGGCGGCGCGAGCCCGCGCGTCTCGCCCTTCGTCGATGTGCGCGACATGGGCGGGCTCTTGCAGCGCGCCGGCTTCGCCTTGCCCGTCTCGGACGTGGACAACTTCACCCTGCGCTACGACTCGGTTCTGGGGCTGATGAAGGATCTGCGCGCCATGGGCGCCGCCAATGTGCTGGCGAAGCGCTCGTCTCGCCCGCTGCGCCGCGACGTCCTCGCCCGCGCCGCGCAGATCTACGCCGAGCAATTCTCCGACCCGGACGGCCGCGTCCGCGCGAGTTTCGAGATCGTCTGGATTTCAGGCTGGGCGCCGCATGAGAGTCAGCAGAAGCCTGCCAAGCCGGGTTCTGCGACGATGCGGCTGGAGGATGCGATGAAGGCCGGCCGCCCCATTCCCGAAAAATGATTTCGGAACGACGGCGCCTGGCCGCGGTTGCGAAACATACTCATAACAAACGCAGAAATCACAGAAGCATTATTGAGCCATAGCTCTCCGGCGAACCAACGCCGGAGCTTCTCATGCCACAACCGCGGATCGCGCCGCTCACCAAACCGCATCTCATCATGCTCGCCGCCGCCGGCATGGGGGCCGTCGCCCCTGCAACGCAGGCGAAGGCGATGACCGACCGCGAGCAACTTCGCATTTTATTGGGCCAGGTGAAGCGTCTGCGCGCCCGGATGGACGAAAAGGATCGCGACGAGCAGAAGAGACGGCAAGAAGCGGCTGCCGCGCCGCCCGAGCCCAAGATTGCGAAGGCCGCTGCGACGCCGGGCTTCGACAAGTTCTCATACAAGGGCATAGAGATCATCCCCGGCGGATTCCTCGCGCTCGAATCCGTCTGGCGCAGCGCCTGGCTGGGGGCGGACGTGGCGACGCCCTACAACGCCATCCCCTATGGTTTCGCGACTACGGGGCGCACGGACGAGTTCCATTTCAGCGCCCGCGCCTCCCGCCCCGCTCTATTGGTGCGTGGGGACCTCGATCCAGCGACCCATATTCAAGGCTATTTCGAGTCGGACTTCCTCGGAGCCGGGCAGACCGCCAATTCGAACCAGAGCAACTCCTACAATTTCCGCGTTCGCCAGCTATACGCCAATGTCGACCGGGACGATTTGGGCCTGCATGTCATGGCGGGCCAGGCGTGGTCGCTCGCCACGATGAATTCAGTGGGCATCCGGCCCGACACGTCCCTGCAGCCGCCGACCATCGATCACAATTACATGCCGGGCTATGTCTGGGGCCGCACGCCGGGCGTCCGCGTCACCAAGGATTTCGGCAAGGAGTTCTGGTTCGCCTTCGCCGCCGAAGGCGCGGCGACGACCTTCGCCGTTCCCGGCCCGGTTCTGGCGAACTCGCCCTTCGGGCCCATGTCGGTCGCCTTGCCGAACAATCTCGGGATCGTCGCGCCGGCGCTGCTGGCCCCGGCGGGTCAGGGCGGAACCTTCGACGTCAACGACACATACGCCTTCAACCGCCTGCCCGATCTCACTGCAAAGGCGGCCTGGGACGCGCCTGTCGCCGACCGCGTCGTTCACCTCGAGGCCTTTGGCCTCGCGCGCGAAATGACCGACCGGGTCTATTTCGGCAATCACAGGACTTGGGACGGCGGCTTTGGCGCAGGCGCCGTCGTGCCGGTGATCCCGAAGCTCCTCGACTTCCAGATCTCCGGCATGATGGGCCGCGGCGTCGGCCGTTACGGCGCAAGTCAGATCGCCGACGCGACTTACACGCTCACCGGCGCGCTCCAGCCGATCCATCAGCGCAGCATCCTGATCGGCGCGACCCTACATCCGACGCCGCAGACCGACGTCTTCGCCTTCGCGGGCGGGGATTTCGCCAGCAAGAACCCGCAATTTGCGAGCATCGGGGGGACGCTTTACGCCGGCGGCTACGGCAACCCGCTCTACAACAACATCGGGTGCCGTCTGGAGAACCCGGTTTCGCAGCTCTCCCCCGGCGTCGCCAGCGCCGTGGCGCTAAGCGCCCTCGGCAATCCGCTCCTCGGCTGCTCGGGCCAAACCAAGGACTTGCGGCAGATTACGGGCGGCGTCTGGCACAATCTCTATCAGGGCCACGCCGGAAAGATTCGCCTTGGCCTGCAATTCTCCCACACGATCCGAAACGGCTTCGTGGGCCTCGGCGGCGCGCCGCGGGGAACGGAGAACACCGTGCTCACGAGCCTGCGCTATTTTCCGTTCTGAGGACCTCGCCCCTCACCCGCCCCGGCACTGCTTGAGGAACTTCTTCGTCGCCCCGGCGGAATCGGCGTCGACCAGCGTGTGCTTCTTCTGGTCGGGCGTGACGATCGTCACCGCCTTGCCGCTGAAAAGAATATCGATCGCGGGATCGTTCAGCGGCAGGTCGGTCACGAGCTCGGTGCCGCCGGTCATCTCCGAATCCGGACTGCTGCGCGAGAGGCCGTGCACTTTCGCGGACTTGTCGCCGCTCTCGATCTTCACCGTAACCGCCTCGCCCTTGCCCTCGCCGACCTGGATGTCGGCGCCCAGCCGCAGCGTCATCAGCCCGTCGAAGGCGCAGGAGGCGCGGACGGTCGCGTCCGCCTCGTCCTCGTTGGACCGGGCTTCGAGATAGGGGCGCGGCTTGCCGCCCCAGCTCGTCTTGGCGAACGCCGGCGCCGCGCACAGGGCGAGCGACGCGGTTGCGATAATGGCGGGCGCGAAACGCTTCATGGAAAACCTCCGGGAAGAACTGAGGCGGCACATTAGGAGAGCGCCGCCGCTCCCGCAATCAGGTGGGTCCCACGACGAAATCGATCTGGCGCGTCTTGGCCGGCTTCGGCTCCCATGGGCGCTGGTAGGTGAACACGATCCGCCCCTTGCCGGGGGCCACGGCGCGAATGACCCAGCTATGGGTTCCCGGCGCCCCCGGTTTGTCGGCCCCGGGCTTGTGCCCCTCGTCCGTGATCTGCACCCGATCGAGCGCGACGCTCGCCTGCGGGTCGATCCGCCAGCCATAGCCGGTCGACGGATTCTCCGAGAACTGCAACGGCGCGCTCTCGCCGGGCGCGAGTCGCAGCGTCTCGGCGGCGGCGCCCTGCGTCATTGCGAAGAGCACCAC
This sequence comes from Methylocystis parvus, assembly GCF_049675845.1. Taxonomy (GTDB): domain Bacteria; phylum Pseudomonadota; class Alphaproteobacteria; order Rhizobiales; family Beijerinckiaceae; genus Methylocystis; species Methylocystis parvus_A. Next base: position 496,371 of record NZ_CP187161.1, on the reverse strand, counting down.
GGCGGCTACGGTCAGATGGCGTTCCATGGAACTTGCTCCTCTCGCCGTAAAAGGTCCTGCCCCACCATAGCCGAGATCCTCAGCGCTGCGACCGCGGCGCCGTCCTCGCGACGGACGTTTTCAGCCAGATCGGCGGCCCGGTTCTCATAGACGCGATCCAGCAGCGTCAGTTCGCGCAGCATCGCCTCGGGCGTCGCCGTCTTGCCGTCGAGCACGCGGGCGACGCCGAGGCGCTGGACCCGCTCGGCGTTGTCGAACTGATCGCCGAGGAAAGGCGTGACGAGCTGCGGCCGACCGGCGCGCATCGCCTGTCCCGTCGTGCCGACGCCGCCGTGGTGCACGACCGCGAAGGCGCGCGGGAAGACGGCCGAATGCGGCGCATAGGACGCGATGCAGACATCGCCGTCCTGCTCGCGGGCGAGTTCGGGGACGTCATCCTCATGGGCGAGGATCGCCGCACGCTTCCCCAGCCTGCGGGCGACCGACACGCAGTCGCGGTAAAAATCCCGCCTCGCCCGCGCGACGAAGCTGCCGAGCGTGAAGACGATCGGCGGCGGGCCGTCGTCGAGAAAGGCCGCGAGATGCGGCGGCAGTTCGCCCCCCGCCAGATAGCGGTCGTGGAACGTATGCCCCGCGATCAGTGTGCGCGAGCCGTGGTCGGGCTGCGGGGGCGCGAGCGTGGGGCTGAACAGGCCAATCACCGCGTCGCTGGATTTGACCCCGAGCAGCAGGTCGAGCCCATAGCGCGGCTTGAGCCCGAGCTCGCGGCGAAGGCGGCGCAGCGGCTCCGCCCAGAGCGCGATAGCGTGCGACAACGACCAGAGCAGGAAGCGGTTATAGGCGATCTCCACCTTGCCGATCGGCGCGCGGCGCAGCGGGGCTCGCGAGCCGAGCGGCGGGTCGTAGGCGGAATAGAGCATCATCGGCGACAGAAGCACGGTTGCGAGCGGCAGGCCGCGCGCCTCCGCCACGATGCGAGCGGAAAAGGCGAGACTGTGGGAGACGATGGCGACGGCGCCCTCGCTCGCCGCCAGCAGGTCGTCATAGCTCTCGCGAAGATGCGGAAAGATCAGCGTATCGAAGAGGAACTTGTCGTCCTCCGACATTTTTCGGGCGATCTCGCCGAGATCCATGCCGAGCCGCGACGTCAGGTCGTCCGCGTCCGGGCGGATCGGCGCAAAGCGAAGGCCTTCCCCTAGAATGTAATCGGCATAGGCGGCGCTGGTGGCGATGACGGGCGCGAATCCCTCACGCGCCAGCGCATGGGCGAGCGCAACGAAAGGGTGGAGATCCCCAAGCGACCCGAAGGTGGCGATGAGAATTTTAGCGCCGGTCTTTGCCATCGGGACTCTCCCGGCTGCGCCGGGGCGTGGTCTTCGAGGTCGACGCCTCGGAGAGGATCTGACCCCAACCTGCCCTAATAGAGATGCGGGATCAACCGCCAAGTTTGGGCGCGATATCTCGCGTATTCGGAGCCGAAATGATCAAGCAGGAGGCCCTCTTCTGCACGAATGCGGGCCACGACCGGGAAGATGTTGAGAAGGCCGATCAAAACGCCCGGCGTCGAGTTGAAGGCGAGCCCCCAGCCCAATGCGCTGGCAAGCAGGCCCGCATAGCTCGGGTGGCGAATGAGGCCATAAACTCCGCTCGTCACGAGCCGATGGCCCGGCTGGATCGCGACGAGCCCACTAAATCGATCTCCGAGAACAGCCACGGGGTAAAGACGGAGAGCGCCGCCCGCCACAAGCAGAGCGACGCCCAGCCATCGGACCGCGTCGCCGTCAATAGGCCAGAGGCCGACGCGATCCGCCCAGGCCGACACATAGACTTCGGCGAATCCCAGCGCCGCAAAAACCGGGATGACCCAACGATTGCCCCGATCCTCCCGAACCCCGGGGCTCAGATTGCCTCCGACAAAGAGAGACGCTATTCCCAGTCCGACGGTGACGGCCGCGAGCGCCGTGCGCGCCGGGTTCGCAAAGAACAGGCTGGGCCCGCCGCCGGCGACGATCGCCAATCCGAGAAAGACGGCGATGGACGCCACGACCGACGCAATCCTGACGATCCTTGCGCTCATGCCTGCCCCCGGACGCTGGAATCCCGTCGAGACGTGATATAAATGGCTTCAATTCCGGGATTTCCATGACCGCTCTGCTCTCCTCCGCGCCTGCGGCTTCAGGCAACGCCGTTCCTTCACTCGCCGGGATGACCCGCGCCGAGATGGGCGACGCTTTGCGCGCCTTTGGCCTGCCCGAGCGCGAAATCCGCATGCGCGTCTCGCAGCTCTGGCACTGGGTCTATTTCCGCGGCGCGCGGGACTTCGGCGAGATGCTCAACATCTCCAAGGCGTTGCGCGCGACGCTCGACGGCGCTTTCGACTTGCGCCTGCCGGAGATCGTGGAGGAGCAGGTTTCGGTCGACGGAACGCGCAAATGGCTGCTGCGCCTCGCGCCGGTCGATGCGCTGGACAAGGGCGCCGAGGTCGAGTGCGTCTATATTCCCGAAAGCGACCGCGGGACGCTCTGCGTCTCGTCTCAAGTGGGCTGCACGCTGAATTGCAGCTTCTGCCACACCGGCACGCAGAAGCTGGTCCGTAACCTGACGACGGCCGAGATCGTCGGCCAGCTCCTCGTCGCGCGCCAGCGCCTCGGCGACTTTCCCGACCGCGAGCGCCCGACGGACGGACTCGTTCCCTCCGGCGAAGGCGTGCGCGCCGTCTCGAACATCGTCTTCATGGGCATGGGCGAGCCGCTCTACAACATCGAGAACGTCATGGCCGCGATCGAGGTCATGGCGGATGGCGACGGGCTGTCGCTCTCCAAGCGCCGCATCACCGTCTCGACCTCCGGCGTCGTGCCGCAGATCGAGCGCCTCGGCGCGGAATGCGGCCCGGCGCTCGCCATCTCGCTGCACGCGGTGCGCGACGATCTGCGCAACGAGTTGGTGCCGCTCAACAGGAAATATCCGATCAAGGAGCTGCTGCAGGCCTGCCGCGACTATCCCGGCGCCAGCAACGCCCGCCGCATCACCTTCGAATATGTGATGCTCAAGGGCGTGAACGACAGCCCGGCCGAAGCGCGCGAGCTCGTGCGGCTGCTCAAGGGCGTGCCGGCAAAGATCAATCTCATTCCCTTCAATCCCTGGCCCGGCGCGCCATATGAGTGCTCCGACTGGGAGACGATCGAGCGCTTCTCCGACATCGTCTTCAACGCCGGCTACGCCAGCCCCGTCCGCACCCCGCGCGGCCGCGACATCCTCGCCGCCTGTGGCCAGTTGAAGAGCGAGACGGAGAAGCTGCGCGCAAGGGCGCGTCTCGCGGCGCAGGACGCCGCCGAGTAGCGACGCCGCTACCACGCCGAGCCTATGGCCCTCCTCATGCCGGGAAGGCCCGTCATTTCCGCGATCACGCGCACGACGCTTCCAAGGAGAGCGTCAGCGTCGGGCGTTGCCTGCCCCCAATGCCATGAATTTATTGCGCATTGAGAAGTCTTTTTCCCCTTGGGCAAAGGATTTTCCGGCAAAGACCGAGCTTATTCCAAGCTTAAAAAGGCGAGCTAAGCCCGCGCCTTTGACCGAAACAATTTTCGTAGTAGTTTAAAGTCAAGTAATTGGATTCTATTTGTCTCCGAAAGGGTTGGGACGTGTTAAAACAAGTATTTAGCCCCCTCCGCCGACTTTGGAACGACGAAAAGGGCGTTGCGCTCGCCTATGTAGCGGTTCTTCTGATCCCGATGATGGGAATGGCCGCATTGGCGATCGACGTTAGTCATGCGTATTTCTGGCGCCAGCAAATGCAAACAGCCGCCGACGCCGCGGCCTATTCCGGTGAATTAGCTCTCACAAAATCTCAGAACGTCATGCTGAACGGCAAGGCGGTCGCCGGGAGCTTCGCGCCAGGCTTTGTCGATGGCGTCAATGGCGTGACGGTTACGATCAATTGCAACGACGCCACCGCGCTGAACGCCGGTTATTGCGCCGGCGCCGTAACGGCTGGCTTTCCATACAGCTCGGACGCGACGGCGGTCGAAGCGATCATCACCAGACCGGTTTCAGGAACCTTCGCCAATGTATTTGGAACGAGCTCTTTCAGTGTGGGCGCCCGAGCGGTGGCGCGGCACACGCCGACCAAATACTGCGTCCTGGCTCTGAATCCCACGGGCGCCGCGATCAGAGTGAATGGCAACGTCAATTTCGGCCACCCAAATTGCGGTATCGCCGACAACTCCGCCGGCAATCCGGCGACCGACATCAAGGGAGGGGGCACGATTTCCGGCCCCTTCACCGTCAACGGCGCGATGAACAAGAACGGCAATAATTTCGATTATCCCGAAGGATATACCGAAAACACAGGCAGTCCCGTCCCTGATCCCTACGAAGAAAACGGGCAGAAAACCTGGGTCATGGGCACGAGTGCGACGTGGGCGACAAGTCGAACGACGTGGAACACAAATTGGGTAAATTCGAATTCCAATTGGAAGACGAATATGGTGAATAATAATTCCACTTGGAATACAAATTGGAACACAAACAAGCCCACCTGCGGTAAAAAGACCGGTAATTCTCCCGACTGCCTCTCAGGTGCCTGTTCTGGACTTAAATACTGCACAGTCACTGGAACAATTAACACCGGGACCCACTACATTAATGCGCTAAATGCAGGCGGGACGCTTAGTGCTGGTTCATTTTACGTATTGACAGTAAACGGTGGATCGTTCAGCAACGCCAGCAACGGCGTTTCCTATGCAGATACGGTCAACGGCGGCGCGCTCAGCGCCGGCACGTTTTACATCAACAATCTCGGCGGCGGAACGCTCAGCAACGGCACGTTTTACGCAGCTTCAATGAGCGGCGGAACAATCAACAACGCCAGTAATGGGGTTTCCTATCTAAATACGGTGAGTGGTGGAACGCTCAACAACGGCACATTCTATGCAAATACGGTAAGTGGCGCCAATACAGTGCTCAGTAACGGCACCTTCTATATCAATACGCTCAGCGGCGGAACGCTCAGCAATGGCGTCTTCTACGTCAACAACCTCACCGGGTCAGTGACCGCAACGAACGCCACCCTGGTCGTTATCGGCGGCGCGAACCTTGGCAATTCCTCACTCTCCATCACCGCGCCTACTGCGAACATGGGCGGCGCCAACAATAAGGGATTGGCGCTTGTCAGCCCCAACCCCATCACGGTCAGCTTTGGTGGCAACGGCATACTTCAGGGAGCCATCTATGCTCCGAACACATCGAACGGGGGCAGCCTCGTCTATATGAGAGGCACCGTGAACGCGAGCTGCGCGCAAGTCATCGCAGGCGCGATCGATGTGGGCGGCAACGTCCGCATGACGACCGACGGCACCTGCGGCGTGACCGATATCACGCAGGGCGGCAGCGTCCGGCTCGCCGAATAGCCTCCCATTCCCTTCAATCCCTGGCCGCGCGCGCCATATGGATGCTCCTACTCGGGGCTTTCATCTGGCGGCGCGGTTTTAGATGGCCCATCTCGTCCTCCTCGGCGATTCCATCTTCGACAACGGCGCCTATACGGGCGCCGGGCCGGCGGTCATCGCGCAGGTGAGGAAGCGGATTCCGGTCGGCTGGCGCGCGACGCTCTGCGCGGTGGACGGCGCGTCGATCATGGACGTTGGGGCGCAGCTTCCGAAAGTCCCGCGCGACGCCGAGCGGCTCGTGCTGTCCATCGGCGGCAATGACGTCTTGCGCCACGCGGAATTGCTGGAGCGGGCGGTGACGACCGGCGCGGAAGCCATCGATCTCATCGGCGAGGCGGCGCGCGGCTTCGAGGCCGCCTATCACGACATGCTCCACCCCTGCCTGCAGATCGACCGGCACATGGTCATCTGCACGATCTATTCGGGGAATTTCCCCGACCCCGCCTATCAGCGCGTCGTCAATGTCGCCCTCGCGCCCTTCAACGACGCGATCATCCGGCTGGGCCTCGAACATGGGCTGACGATCGTCGACCTGCGCTCCGTCTGCAACGCGCCCGCCGATTACGCCAATCCGATCGAGCCCTCTTCCATCGGCGGCGCGAAAATCGCGAGGGCGATCGTCCGCGCGGCGATGGGCGACTGGTCCGAGGCGCCGGTGGCGCGGATTATCGGCTGACGCCGCGCGCGCCCAACGTCGCCACCCACGTCAGCGCCGCCGCGACCGCGACATTCCAGTTCGCCAGCGTCAGGCCCAGCACCCAGAGCGTCGGTTCGTCGCAGCGCACGACCTTCACGGTCTTGAGCTGCTTCATGAAGTCGTCCATCGAGCCGGCGGTCGACAGCGCGCCGGAGCAGTCGGACGGGCCGGCGACGAGCTTCCATTCGACGAGAGAGTGATAGACGGAGAGCGCCGCATTGCCCGCGAAAAGCAGCGCCATGAGCAGGAAAGCGCCGCGCGCCAGCGCGCCCCTGCCCGTCCGCGCCGCAAAGCCGGCGAGCGGCGCGAGGGCGAAGGCGGCGTAATAGGGAACGCGCTCCTTGTAGCAGAGCTCGCAAGGCAGATAGCCGAGCGATTCATAGGCCCATGCGCCGCCGATCGCCGTGAGCGCGGCGGCGAAGATGAGGGCGGCGAGCGCTTGCGGTCTACCGGGCATTTGAGAAGCCGGGCCTTTAGAACATCTTCGCGGCGAGCGCGAAGCCGGCGACCACCACCACGCCCAGCGAGCCGATGAAGAGGCCGAAATGCTGTTCGAGCTTCACGCGGATCGAGTCGCCGAAATGGTTGATCGCCGCCGCGAGCAGGAAGAAGCGGGCGCCGCGCGTGATAAAGGAGAGCGCGATGAAGAGCGGGAAATTATAGGCCAGCAGGCCCGAGACGATGGTCACGAGCTTGTAGGGGATGGGCGTAAAGCCCTTCACCAGAATAAAGAGCGCGCCCCACTGGGCGTAGAAGGCGCGCAGCGCGTCCATCTTCTCGGCATAGCCGTAGAGATTGATGAGCCACAGGCCGATCGTGTCGTAGAACAGCGCGCCGAACGCATAGCCGAGCGCGCCGCCCGCGACCGAGGCGATGGTGCAGATCGCGGCGAAATACCAGGCCTTCTTGGGCTCGGCGAGCGTCATCGGCACGAGGATCACGTCCGGCGGCACCGGGAAGAAGGAGCTTTCCGCAAAGGCGATCGCGCCCAGCGCGAAGGGCGCGTGCTTGCTGGAGGCGAGCGACATGGTCCAGTCGTAAAGCTTCTTCATTTTGCCTCGTCGAAGGTCGGGCCGGTCGGGCGAGCCGAGAGTTGGCCGCTTTGTAGCCCGTTACCACGAAAAGATTAACCTAAAGAAGGCGGCCGCCGGGTTGACGAGGTCCCCCGCCCCGCTAATATCCGCCCCGCTCGCAGGCAGGCCGACTCGCCCGCCGGGAGAGCCCCTGTGGCGGAATTGGTAGACGCGCTCGACTCAAAATCGAGTTCCGCAAGGAGTGCTGGTTCGACTCCGGCCAGGGGCACCAAATCCCATCATCAGCTACACCGATCCTCGTGCCGCTCGAAGGTAGGACTTTCGGGTCTCGGGGCGTCCTGGCGCGCTCAAAGCCCTCCCTCCGACCTCGCACCGCTATCCTAAAACTTGGCATTGATGCTAGGATGCCCCATTGCGCGATAAGCGCATGGGGGCGAACATGTTTCGATCATCATTTCTGGTTGCCGCATTTCTTTTGCTCTTGCCGCCGACGGCGCAGGCCGCGCTCACTCGGGTATGGGTTTCCGCGCAAGGCGTCGACGCGCCGACCTGCGGGCCTTTGAGCGCGCCCTGCCGCCAGATCAAATATGCTCTCGACAACGCCATCGTCGCGCCGGGCGGAGAGATCGATATCCGCAATTCCGCCGGATTTGCGCCCTTCACGATCGCGCAAGCGGTCAGCATCGTCAATGACGGCGCCGGCGTCGCCAGCATTCAGGCCGCGCCGGGCGGGAGCGCCGTGAAGGTCGCCGCTGCGGCCTCGGACGGGGTCCTGTTGAAGGGGCTGACGATCGACGGCGTGGGCGCCGGCAAGAACGGCTTGGAAATCCTGTCCGCGGCGAGAATCGTGATTTCGGACTTTACGATAAAGAACGTGACCAACGGCATCGTTCTGTCATTTGGCGTTGCGTCTTCGCAGCTGAACTTCAGCATTCGCGACAGCCTCATCCATAAAACGACCAACGGCATTTTCGTGTCTTCGAACGGGACCGCTTTTGTCGCCGGTGAAATCTCGCATGTCGCGATTTCGGATAGCGACTTGGGAATCTTCTTCCTCGCCGGCGCCAAGGCCCTCCTGACGGATGTGTCGATCAGCGAAGCGCGTACCGCGGGTCTGTTCATCAGCAATGGAACCAAGCCGGCGACCGTGACGCTGACGAAATGCAGCATCACGAACAACGAGATTGGCGTAGACAACGAGTTCAAGGTCTTTTCCTACGGCGACAACGCCATCAACGGAAACATCAGCTCGGACATCCTCAACCCAGCATCGGTCACGCGCGTCACGCCGCAGTGACAAGGCGATCACGGAATTCGGGAGCCGCATCCATGCGTCGCATCTTTTTCGCGCTTTTCGCGCTGACTTTGTCGATCCAGTCCCTGCCTGCGCAGGCGGCGCTGACGCGCGTCTGGGTTTCTGGGCAAGGCGTCGACGCGCCGAGCTGCGGGGCGCTCGCCGCGCCCTGCCGCCAGATCAAATATGTCCTCGACAATGGCCTCGTCGCGCCGGGCGGCGAGATTGACATTCGCGACGCCGCCGGCTTCGCGCCCTTCACGATCACGCAATCGGTCAGCATCGTCAATGACGGCGCCGGCGTCGCCAGCATTCAGGCGACGTCCACGTCGAATGCAATCGACATAATGGCAAGCCAGGCAGATGGGATCTTCTTGAAGGGGCTGACCATCGATGGGATGGGCACCGACGCCATTGGAATCAGATCGCTTTCCGCCGGCCGGCTTGTTATTCTGCGTTGTACGATCAAAAACATACGTATTGGCATCGCTACGTCGAACCTTGTCAGCACCGCCAGAAATCTCAACTTGAAGGTTTCGGATGTAACCATCGACAACGTCCGCGCAGGAATTGATTTTTCAAGAAATGACCCTGCAGGAACTGTCGCCGGGGAGATTTCGCGCGTCAATATTTCGAATAGCATCATTGGAATAGCCGTATATTCATCGACGTCGCTACTCACCGACGTGACGATTACGGGCTCAACCAGAGCAGGCATTGAAATTGGGAGTCAATTGAGGGACAAGAGCACGCCAGTTGTCCTCAGGAGATGCACGATCACCAACAGCGCCGTCGGCGTCCAAAATTGGACTACGATGTCTTCTTATGGAGACAATTCGATTATTGGTAACGGCAAAGACATCTTCGATCCCGCCGCGGTGACGCGCGTCAACACGCAGTGAAGGCGCTCGTCTCGCGGAGGGCGATGCGCTTGCGCCTTCGCTGACGGGTCTCTCCTACTTTCACCCCAACGCCCGCCATCGCGTTTCGATCGTCGCGATCATCTGTGCGACCGGAGACGGTTGCGGGTCCATCACCCCCACCCCCTCGAAATTGATGCGGGCCGCGAAGCGGGCGCGGTCAAAGGTCGTGGCGGCGTCCATTTGAGCGCCCTGGAACCAGGCGTTGCGGGAGAAGCGCGCGTCGCAGAAACGCGCCGGCTCTTCGAAGACGGCGTTGTCGAAGCCGGCGTTGTCCTTGAAGGAAGCCTCGGAAAAGTCTGCGGTCTCGTGAAAACGGCACTCGCCGAACCCGGCGTCGCTGGCGAAAGAAGCCCGCGTCGCGTCGAAAGGCCCGCTGAAGGCCGCGCGCCGGAACCACGCCTCTTTTTGGAAATCCACGCCCCGGAAGGAAGTCGGCCCGAGGAATCGCGCCTGGCGAAACTGCCCGGCGTCCTCGAAGACGGCGTTGTCGAACGCAACCTCGCGATGGAAGGTCGCGCATTCAAACGTCGCCTCACGCAGAAAGACGGCGTTGCGCGCGTCGAAGGCCCCGTGAAAATCGGCATGGGCGGCGCAGAAATAATCCGGGAGGGTCGCATCTGCGAGGCGGCACGCGCCGGGCATAATGAACCCGACGATATCGAGCGGGTCGCCGGCGTTGAGCTCCACCGTGGCGGCATAGTCCCAAAGCCGGCGGAGCCGGGCGTTGTCCGCAATGTGCGGCAGAACGGCCAGCATGGTCGTCGCCCAGGCGTTCCAGCCGCTGCGGCTCGCCATGCGACGGCGCGCGGCCTCGGCCCGGGCGCAGTCGACCGCAAATGTGCGGGCGGGCATGGGCGAAGCGAAAACCGGCTCGAGCTGCTCCAGATAGGGGGCGAGCCAAGGGTTCAGGCGCGCAATGTCGCCGCTCCAGTCCTGCGGAAAGATCGAACCCATTACCGGCCGCCCCTATTCATTAACAAATCATTAACGCAAAGAGAGGGCGGACTAAAGGCGCAGACGAGCGGGGCCGTCGAACTTTGGCGGCCGTCAACAACCTATCGTGAGCGTCGGTCTGGGGAAGGGTGCGAAGGGGCGACCCCCGGCCAGGCGCCTGGCGCGCCGGACCGAGGGTCTCGACGCCCGTCGCTCGAATAGGCTTGGGGAAACCGGCGACGGACGAGATGGTTCTAGCTCACCCGCGTCGCGGCCATATGGCTGAGTTTTTGCCCGCCTGTTTCCAGACGGCGCCGTTCTCTCAGCGGCAATAATAGGAGGGCCGGACCCGCTGGTAGCGAATCACAGCGCCGCCAGGAGAGCCATTCAGCTCGCTCGACACGCAGTGGCGCCCGACGCGCACGAAGGGCGTCGTGTAACCCCAGGGGTACCACTCGTTGGTCGAGGGATAGAGGGTCACGGGGTCGAAATCCCATGGCGCCGAGAAGTCCCAATCACGCACTGGCGAGCGCGACCAGTCTTCCCGCGCCCAGCCCTCTTGGAGCCAGGGCCCTTCGCGGGTCGGGCCGTTCGCCCGCACGAAGTGCGTCCGCCCCCCGGCGACGGCCGGCGGGGCGCCGAGAACGAGGCTGGCGCCGAGCGCAAGGATGAACAGGCGGGCACAGGATGTTTCGCGCGCGAGCATGACTGTCTCCAACTCCAGCCTTTTATAAAACACTCCTCTTGCGCAACTCCAAAGCCGCCGGGCGGGAATTCTTGGAATATCGCTAAGCATTGGAAGAACGGGGGAGGATCCGGTGCGCCGGGGCGTGGCGTGCATGACGATGCGGCGCGAGCTGCGCCGAGGACGCGCGTTGCGTCGCCCCTCCATCGTCCAGCCACTTCCGCGTAGAAAGCGCCGCGCGCTCGATGAGATATTCGGACTGCGTAAAATCGTATGGCGAAACGTCCAGCGGACAGAGCGCGGGCGCCATGTGGACCGCGACGTCGCGCGGCAGGCGTTCGAGATCGCGGGAGAGTTGCCATGCGATCAGCAGCGTGACGGCGTGCAGCGCGCGGGCGACGGCGCCGGAAGGCGGCTCTTGAAGATCGCACGCGTAGCCGGTCGGGAGGATGAAGACCTCCGTGGCGCCGAGCCCCACCGCGATGGAAACGGGCGTGTTCGCGGCGACCGCGCCGTCCATGAGCGTCGCGCCGTCGATTTCGACGGCCGGAAAGACGCCCGGCACCGCCGCGCTCGCCAGAATGGCGTCGACCGCGGCCCCGCGCGAGATCGTGACGGCGATGCCCTGCAGGTCGGTCGCGACGAGATGGACGGGCAGCTTCGCTTCTTCCAGAAATTTGTAAGGCAAAGCCTTCTCGATCATGCGCCTGAGCGGCGCGGAGTCGATGAGGGAATCTTCGCGTTTCAGAATTGCGAGGATCGTCCCGAGCGTGACCGGAAAGATGTCCCTTCGCCGCACCGAGGCCCAGATCTCCGCAAGCCTCTCGACGCCGTCGACGTCGGGATATGCGGCGAAATAGCAGGCGTTCAGCGCGCCGACCGAGGAGCCGACGAGAAAGTCGGGCTCGACGCCCGCCGCGAGCAGCGCCCGCAACATGCCGACCTGGATGCAGCCAAGACTGCCGCCGCCGGCAAGGACAAAGGCCCTTTTGCTCGCGCTCATGACCCTGCCTCCAGCCATTCAACGGAGAGCTAGGGCGATCCTAGATCAGGTCCACATCCGCAAGCGCGATGAAGATCATCGCGATCCCGACGCTGCCGATGAATCGGAAGGCCGGCTCCTGCATGTTGTAGACGCCCGCGCGCCACATCTGGAACCACTCGCCGCCCACGGCCATGAAGCCGAGAAGGTAGAGCAGGAAGCCCACGGTTAGCCCGGCGATCGCCGTGCTTTTCGCTGCGTTGAAGGCGGCGGCGCCCCCTGCCCGCGCCTGCCACAAGACCCACGTCCCGTAGAGCGTCAGCGCGGCCGAGACAAACTCCGTCGCGATGATGAAGAGGTAGAAGAGCTGGTGAACCGCCGGGCTCGTGATCGAGCGCCATTTGAGCGGGCTCGGCGGGATCATGTCCATCGAGAGGATGTGCTGCACCACGTCGAGATTCGTGGCGTAATCGAGCACATTGCCGAGCGCGACGAGCAGAATGAGAAAGCCGGCCGAAAAGGCGATCGCTATCTTGGCCAGCCGCACCGTCATGTCGCCGTTTCCTCTCGTCTCGACGGCGACAGGCTAGCCGGTCTGCGCGAGAAAGAAAACGCGCTCATGAGCCGGGCGCACGACGGTCCCGCTGCGCGCACCATGCGCTTTGCGAGCGGACGCAGCTCCGCGAAGACGAAAGCGGCGGCGTGGCCTTTCAGGCTCGTCGGCAGGAAGCGCGCTTCGATCCGCGTCTCGCCCGTGGCCCAGGCGCTCTTATAGGCGTCGGCCGGGAGCAGCATGTCGTAGGCCGACAGCCCCTCCTCCGCACAGCGCGCGATGAGACGGCCCGTGAGCGCCTGCCCCGGCGAACCCTCGGCGAAGCGATCGTCATAGCAACCAAGCAGAGAGCGATAGGCGCCGCCGCCGACAAAGCCGAGATCGATCGCGCCGATCTCGCCGCCGACGCGAAGAATGTTGGCGCGCAGGAACCCCTCGCGCGCCAGCGCCGCAAGGAAGTCCTCGGAAATCGGATTGGACAGACCCGCGCTATAGGCGCCCTTGCCGCCGAGCCAGGCGCGCTTCAGCGCAAGCGCGTGGCGGGTGACGCTTTCGCGTTTGGCCGGCGACTCGGCCTCCTCCAGAAGGATCGCGCCATGGGCCTCAAGCCGCTTGACGCGGCGCTCGATGCTCTTGTGGCGCTTCGGCTTGGAGGCGCGCAGATCGACATAGGGGGCCGAAAACGGCTCCCCCGCCACGGTCCCGTCGGACATGACGCCGCCGGCGCGCAGCCGCGTCAGCGCAAAAAGATCGACGTCGTCCCACCGCGCCATTTTCGCCTGCGCGGCTGCGATCCATTGCGCGCGCTTTTCTCCGGGCAGCGCCAGCGCGTCGCCATATTGCGTCATCGACTCGCCGATCCAGCGGGCGATCACGACGCCGAGGCGCCGCTCGACCTGCAACGGCAGCAGCATGGCGAGCCGGCCTTCATCGCGCACGCAGAGCACGCGCGCCTGCGCGCGGTCGCCGGCGACGGCCAGCCATGTCCGACACCAGGCGAAGCTTTGGAAACCGGTCGCTTCCGGAGTCGCGTTTTCCAGCGCCGTCCATTCGGCGGCGAGCGCGTCCACGCCTTCGAGCGTCTCGACGCGTTCCGTTGTGATGTGAGAAGGGGCGGTCATTTCATGATCTGGTAAGGCGCGACGTCGCTGAAGCCCTGAGCGGCCTGCGGGTCGACGCGGAAATCGACGGTCATCGGCGCGCGCGTCTGGTGGGCGAGCCTGCGCCAGCCCTTGTGCGCGGCGGCGAGCGCAAACTTGCCCCAGAAAACGGGCCCGCTCGTCTCTCGCGAGAGATCGCGCCCACCGACGTAAGGACGCAACAGTCCATTGGCATAGTTCACGGCGTAGTGGGCGCGGAGCTCGTTCGTCCAATGCTCCGTCGTGAAGGAGACGTTCACGCAGTCTTCGTTTCTCACCCGGTGCGGGCAGTTGAGCGGCCATGTCGCCCAATCGCCGGCCTCCAGTTCGAAACTTTCGCCCGCCGCCTCATATGAAGGATCGTAGGGCAGATCGGTGTCGGCCCCGCGCTGGAGCACGATGTTCTCGATCTTCTCCTGCGGCAGATAAGGGGGCTCGGCCGGGTAGACCCAGACGCGCTTGCGGCCCCTCACCTGCCAGAGGCTCTGGCCCGGAACGTCGGCATGCAGCGCGACGTTCATGTTGGGAGAGGAAATCAGGACGCTCATCGAGCGTTTGTAACTGTGGAAGCCCGGAACGTGGCGCTCGATGTCGCCGAAGAGCCTCTCTAGAAGCTCCCGATAGTCGTCGAAGGCCTCATGCACGCGCTGGAGATGAACCCAGATATTGCCCTTGGCGACCGCAGACATTACCTCGCGGCCCGAAAGCCCGGACATGTCGCCCTCGCGCCATTTGCGCGGATCGGTCTCGTCGCGGGCGATGGTGTTGACGTGGAAATGCGCGCGCGGCGTCGCCTCGATCAGGCGCTCCAGCGCGGCGTCGGAAAAAAGCGGACTGTCGGCGAGGCGGTGCGTCAGCAGCAGCGGCTCTCGTCCGAAATTGCGGATCTGGTCAGGACGCCATTCTGTAACTGACGATTTTTTCATAAGAATAACGCCAAAACCCATTTGCGAGCCATCGACAAGGCTACGCCAGAATGTGAAACAAAGGGTAGACGGCCGTAAGGAGTCTTGAATGATCGATCTCTACTACTGGCCGACCCCGAACGGCCACAAAATCACGATTTTCCTCGAGGAGACGGGGCTGGCCTATCGAATCAAGCCGGTCGATATCGGCAAGGGCGATCAGTTCAAGCCGGAATTTCTTGCGATCTCCCCCAACAACCGCATGCCCGCCATCATCGACCGCGCGCCGGCGGATGGCGGCGCGGAGGTAGCCATCTTCGAATCGGGCGCCATCCTGCTCTATCTCGCGGAGAAGACCGGCCGCCTCCTGCCGACCGAGCTGCGCGAGCGCATGCGGGTGCTGCAATGGCTGTTCTGGCAGGTGGGCGGCCTTGGCCCCATGGCCGGCCAGAATCACCATTTCGGCAAATACGCCCCCGCCCCGATCCCCTACGCCATAGACCGCTACCGCAAGGAAACGGGCCGCCTCTATGGCGTGCTGGACCGCGAGCTTGCGAAGTCGCCCTTCATCGCCGGCGACTACTCGATCGCCGACATCGCCTGCTATCCCTGGATCGTGCCGCATGAGGACCAGGGCCAGGACCTCGACGACTTCCCGCATCTCAAGCGCTGGTTCGAATCGATCAAGGCCCGCCCGGCCGTGAGCCGCGCCTACGCCGCCGGCGCCCCCTATGGGCGGCGGGGGCCGGATTTCACGGCGCTGGAGCGGGAAATCCTCTTCGGACAGACGGCCGCGCGCCCGGCGGCGAAATAGGGTATAGGCGTCCGGATAAAGCAGGATGATCAGGGATCGAGGGGTTCGATCCCTCCCCTTTACGGGGAGGGTGGCGCGCGGAGCGCGACGGGTGGGGCAAGCCCCGTCCCGTTCAATTTCGGAAAGAACCCCACCCGGCGGTCTTCGACCGCCGACCTCCCCGTGAAGGGGAGGTAGAGCGAGCCCGCCGATCGCCGCTCAACAGGAAGCATTCGAAAGAGTTCCCCACCAATGTCCGACGACCGCCAGTTCTTCGCTCAGGAAACCGCCAAAGCCCTCATCGAAGTGCAGGCGGTGCTCGTCAACACCGAGAAGCCTTTCATCACCACGGCGGGCTGGGCGTCCCCGGTCTATATCGACATGCGCAAGATCATCAGCTACCCGCGGCTTCGCCGGCGGCTGGCGGATTTCGCCACGCGCACGATCGAGCGCGACATCGGCTATGAGTCGCTCGACGTGGTGGCGGGCGGCGAGACGGCCGGCATTCCCTTCGCCGCGTGGATTTCCGACAGCCTGATGCTGCCGATGCAGTATGTGCGCAAGAAGCCCAAGGGCTTCGGCCGCAACGCCCGAATCGAGGGCGACCTGCACGAGAACGGCCGCGCGCTGCTGGTCGAAGACCTCGCGACCGACGGGGGCTCCAAGAAGGATTTCGTGCAGGCGCTGCGCGATTCGGGCCAAAGCTGCGACCATGTCTTCGTGTTCTTCTTCTATGACATCTTCGCCGGCGCCCGTGAGGACATGGCCAAGATCGGCGTGAAGCTGCACTATCTCGCAACGTGGCGCGACGTGCTGGCGGTCGCCCGCGAGCACAAATACTTCCCCGAGACGGCGCTGAACGAGATCGAGTCCTTTATCGCCGATCCGATCGCCTGGTCGGCCGCGCATGGCGGGGCGGACAAGCCGAAGGGGTAAGCGCCAAGTTTGATCTTGGGAAAAGAGAGGCGCATCCTTTCGAAGAGGGAGTTCGGTCATCCCGCGACCGACTCCGCAGCCTCTGGTCTTCGACAGAAAGCGCCTCTCATGGACGCAACTCAGATGAAATTGGGCAGCGAGGCTGCCTATTATCAGGCGAAAAAGAGCTTCGACGAAGGGGGCATCCCTATCGGCAGCGCTTTGTTGATCGGCGACTGCGTCGTATCGCTCGGCCACAATCGGCGATACCAGAATGGAAGCAACATTTTTCACGGAGAGACCGACTGCATAGAGCGGGCCGGCCATAATTGCGATTTCAGGCGGGCGACGCTTTTTTCGACCCTCTCGCCCTGCATGATGTGCGCGGGCGCGATCTCTCTTTTCGGAATCCCGACCGTCGTAATTCTCGACACCGAAAATGCGAGCGAGTTTCCCGACAGCAAGCCGTTTTTGCACAGCGCAGGGGTGAATGTGATCGTTTCGCCCTATCAGCCGGCGATGGACCTGATGAAATCCTATCGCGAGCGCTTCCCCGAGAAGTGGCTGAAGGATATCGGGAAATAGGAGGGCGCTGTCCCCCTCGGCGGCGGGTCGCGGCAATTGAGGAAATGCTCTTTGAAAAAGGCGCTTGGTCTTCTTCTCGCGATTTTCCCTGCGCCGGTCCTGGCGGGCCCCGTTAGTCCGGCTCACTTCGGCGCCCTGAACTACATTGGCGCCGACCGTTCGGACTCACGGCTGCCCATCCTGGCGATCAAATCCAATAACGCCTTCCCCTTGGGCGTGATCAACGACACAACGTCTCTCGTCGCTTACCCGCAGGCCTATTTCCCGGGAGCCTATTTCGGCAATCCCGCACACGGCGCCCTTCACAAGATGAACCGTCTCTTCGTGGGCGAAGCCACGACCGCCACGGGCGATGTCGACGCCTCGGGAGACACGCGCCCGGCGTCCTGGATCAGCGCCTTCTACCCAGGCGTCATGAGCAACGCACAGTTCGCCTCCGGCAACGCGCTCGGTCAACTCGGCGTCATGGGCTACTCCCGCACCTCCGACTACCACGCCTATGTCCGCGGCGCGTCGGGCGGGTCCCAGGGCGTGACAGGCTTCGGCATAAATGACGACACGACCCCGGCGACGACGCCAATTTCCTGCGGCGTCTGCGCAGAGTCGGTTCGCTTGGCCAATGTCAACGGGCTTACGGTCAACCAGTTCGACGCGGCCAACCTTGGCGCTGTCGTGGACTCCGACCCTTATTACGGGGTCAATAGCGGGTCCACCTGGCCCCTACTTCTGACGGCTGGCGTCGTTCCCGCCTATGACGCGTCACTCCATAACATCACCGCCATGCTCGGCTTCGGCGCAGGCGGATTGGCAGGCAAGATAAAAGCGAGAGTGGGAGTCATCTCCATCGACGGCGCGCTCGACCCGACCCTTGGCGCCGGCGGCAATGGCGTCTTTGCAATGCTGCCGCGCGGACAGTCGCTACAGTGGAAGAACTCCGGCCATACGACCGACGCTGAGTTCTACGGCGACGGCGACGGCCTCCATGTCAAGAACGCGGCTCTTGGCGTCGATTACCAGGTGAGCGCCGCCTACTATGTCAGCAACTCGGCGGCTCCGACGGTAAAAGCCTGCGGCGCCTCGCCAAGCGTCGACCCCAACTCAACTAACGCGTCAGGCTCCTTCACGACGGGCGCGGGCGCTCCTTCGGCTTGTTCGATCCAGTTCGCCAACGCCTACCCCACGGCCGCCTTCTGCACCGTGACGCCGGTGAACGACGCGGCGGCGGGCGCTTCCGTGCGCATCAACGCCTCGAGGGCTGGATTCACCGTGACCTTCGGCGGCGGCGCGAGGTTGGCGCAGTTCATGTACACATGCTCGGGTAAATAATCGCTACGCGCAAAAAGGGCGGTGCGCGGCGCCGATCTTGCGCTTGCCACAGCCGTCGCATTTTAGCGGAGCTTAAGCTTGTCAGCCTGACCTGTGTCCTATACAAAATGCTA
Source organism: Methylocystis parvus (assembly GCF_049675845.1). GTDB lineage: Bacteria > Pseudomonadota > Alphaproteobacteria > Rhizobiales > Beijerinckiaceae > Methylocystis > Methylocystis parvus_A. Next base: position 478,047 of record NZ_CP187161.1, on the reverse strand, counting down.
AATGCAATAAATTTATGATTCAGGGCTTTGCGTATGTCTCAAAGAATAATCATTGCCGGACACTCCCATACCGCGGCATTGGGATTTCCGTTGTCTACTGGAAATCTGCCTACTATCATCCCGCTTGAGCGAGACGACTTTGAAGGACTGACTGGCGCTTGGCCGAGAGACGAAGCATATTGGGAAGAGTTAATCCGTGTAGCTCAAAACCGGACTGTCATAATCAGCTGGAACGGGAATCAGCACATTTCTCACTTTCTACTGCTGAGCGAACCTGAATTTGAGTTTGTCCTCCCGAAAAGCATCAACAATAGATACAATCATTTAAATGATCGAATAGATAAAAGCAAGAAGCTGGTGCCTTTCAGAATGCTATTGGAGAATTACCGGCCTTCATTTTCTCACCAAATTGAGATTCTCAAGAGGCTGCTCAGTGTCGAGGGTTGCAAGCCAATTATAATAGGAACACCGCCCCCGCGAGGCGACAGCACCCTCGAAGACGCCTTCGACGCAAAAGCATCGTGGTTTTCTGAATTTGCGCAACTCATCAACGTCGACATAGGCAGCGTGAATCTCTCTTCGGCGACATTCCGGCTCAAATGCTGGATGGCGTTGCAGTTTGCCGCAGAAGAGGTCGCGTCCGCCATTGGCGCTCGATTTATCCCTTCAGTGCCTGCAGCCCAAAATCAGGAGGGATTCTTGCGTAGTGAGTACGCCCATGACTTCACTCACGCCAATGGATTGTACGGTGATCTAATGTTGAATTTCATCAAAGAGCAGCTTCAAGGGATTTGACGGCTTATGAATCCATATAAGACCGCGTCAGACCGGAGCTTCTGGTCGAGATCTGTCAGCCGGAAATACAACCCGTCCGCTCTTCTTAAGATCAAACCGCCCGCAGATGTTGTGTTGTAAGGAGGTCGAATTCAAGGTTTGAGAGCGCTTTATATCTCAAGCCGGGCCGGAAAGGGTCGATAATACCATCCTCTGTCGTCCAACGGGTCCTTTTTCGAGGCAGATCGACGGAATGTCGGCCAGGTCGCGGTGAAAGAAGTGATGAGCGCCTTCCTCGCACAATGCGATTGCGTGGCGTCAGATGCCGCAACTGATTACCCGAACTCCAGCCGCGGTGGCGTTGCCGCTGAATTATCAAAACTCATTGCTGAGGCCGAGTGCGAGGAACTCATGGCGGACCGACCCTAACGCAACACGCCACCGAAACTGCGATTGGCGCAATATCGAGATGGCATGCATTAGGGCGGCTCAGCGTTCTAATAGCAGCTGATAAACTCACGATAGACCCAGCCCAGCCGCTTGCCGCCCTGCGTCGTCACATAGGCCCAGGGCTTGCCGTTGGCGTCCTCGCCATAGCGCTGGATGTAAACCAGCCGGCCATTCTCGATCGCGCCGATGATATTCATCTTCTGGTCGCGGATGTTGAGCGGCGTGCCGGTCGGGTCTGTCACCTTGCAGCGGTCGCCGGCGAGCGCGGGGGCGGCCCAGGCGACGGCGGCGGCGAGAGCGGCGACCGTGAGGCCGGTGGTCAGCGAGCATTTGCTGGACATTTGAAACTCCTTGATTTGCGCAATCAGCTATAGTCACGCCATCGCCGCCCGGAGTTGCGCGGGCGCACATGAGCCTCGTCATGAAAAGATTGGCCGTCCCGCTCTGTCTCCTCGCCCTCGCCGCGCCCGCGCGCGCCGAGCCGCCGCCGGACTTCGCGCGCCTCGCCGACCTCGCGCCGGATATCGCGCAGGACATGCGCTATGCGGGCGCCAACAACTTCACCGGCCATCCGGTGCCGGGCTACCGCGCCCCGCAATGCTGGCTGCGCGCCGAGGCCGCAAAGGCGCTCGCCGCCGCGCAGGCCGACGCGAAAGCGCATGGCTTCTCGCTCGTCGTCTATGACTGCTACCGGCCGAGGCGCGCCGTCTCTTCCTTTGTCGAATGGTCGCGCAACGCCGATCAATCGACAAAGGCCGACTATTATCCGCGCCTCGACAAGAGCCAGCTCTTTCCCCAAGGCTATATCGCCGAGCAGTCCACGCACTCGACCGGCCTCGCCGTGGATCTCGGCGTAGCCGGCTGGAATTTCGGGACGCCCTTCGACTTTTTCGATCAGCGCTCCTGGACGAAATCAAAAGTTCCCGGAGAGGCGCATGCGCATCGAGAGGCGCTCGTCGCCCTGATGCAGCGGCACGGCTTCCAGAATTATCCGCGGGAATGGTGGCACTTCACCTTCAAGGGCGCAGGCGGCGCGGCGAGCTATGACGCGGAGGTGGAGTGATGCGCGCACCACTGATGCTGGTCGTCTGCCTCGTTGCGGCGCCCGCCGTCGCGGCGGAGAAGGACTGCAGCGAGATGCGCACGCAGATTGAAATCAACGAGTGCGAGCACAAGAAATTCAAGAAAGCCGACGCCGCCCTCAACGCGGCCTACGCCAAACTGGCGGCGAAAGTCAGCACCGAGGGCAAGGCGAAGCTCGTGGAGGCGCAGCGCGCCTGGATCAAATACCGTGATACTCAGTGCGAGTTCGAGACATTCGGTACGATCAACGGCTCGATTCACCCGCTAGAGGTCGCGCAATGCGAGGCCGAACTGACGATGGCGCAGACCAAGCGGCTGGACGGCCAGCTCAATTGCGAGGAAGGCGATCCCTCCTGCGGCGGGCAGTAGCGATCAGGAGCCCCTCGAACGGGCCTCGATATTGGCCCGAATCCACGCCGCCAAAGCCTCCTCGTCGATCTCGCGATTGGCGAACTGCGAGATCAGGATGAAGCAATCCTCGTCGCGCGCCGTCAGTTCGTAGCCATTGTCGGCGAGGAACAGTTCCATGGCGACGAGCGCCACGCGTTTCTTGCCTTCCACGAAGGGATGGCTGCGGATGAAACCCGCCGCGCTCGCGGCCGCGAGGCGCGCGGCGTCGCAGCGCGGCTCCTGGCGCAAAAGATCGCGCGGGCGCGTGATGGCGTTGGCGAGCGCCGCCTCGCTGATGACCCCCACCTTCCCGCCATGGGCGGCGAGAACCTCCTCATGGATCGCAAGCGAAATGCTGCGATCCAGAAAACGCCAGCTCACTTGGTCAGCTCGCGCAACGCATTGTGGCGCTTGCTCATGATGCGGCGCGCGAGCGCGACGCGCTTCTCGAAATCCGGATCGCTCATGGTGATGCGATAGCCCTCGGGCGAGCGCGTGAGATAGAGGCGGTCGCCCTTCTCGACATTGAGGTCGGCGATGATTTCCCGCGGCAGGACCACGCCGAGCGAATTGCCGATGCGGATGATCTTGAGCGCGCCGAAGGCGTCGGGACCGTCTGTCTCGCTCATGTTCCTACTTCCGTATTAACCCTAATTGTTGCAACGAACGTTAGAACTAACGCCGGTGAGTCGCAACATGACAAACGGCCCGGTGTGGATAAACTGCGCGCCCCAATCGCTCCGTAGATCGGAACTATGCGTCCCGACATTCTCGCCCCGCTTTTTGGCCGAGTCGCCGCCCTGCCCGGCGTCGGCCCCAAGACCGCGCCGCTTTTCGACCGTCTGCTCGTCAGGCCTGGCCAGCAGGCGCGCGTCGTCGATCTGCTGTTTCACCTGCCGGCGAATGTCATCGACCGAAGCCAGCGCCCGACGATCGCGGAGGCGCCCATGGAGACGATGGTCGTCATCAAGGTGCGGGTCGTGGAGCATCGCCGCCCCCAGGGGCGTTACGCCAAGCAGCCTTTCCGCGTGCTGGTGGAGGACGACACCGGAGACGTCGAGCTCGTTTTCTTCCTCGCCAATCCAGACTGGATCGAACGCAGCCTTCCGATCGGGGCGACGCGCTGGATATCGGGGCGAATGGAGCTCTATGACGGAAGGCGTCAAATGGTGCATCCCGACCGCGTGCTGGATGAAGCCGGTCTCGCCAAGTTGCCGCCTTTCGAAGCCGTCTACGGCCTGACCGAGGGCTTGCAGGCGCGCTTTGTTTTACGAGCTACGGAAGAGGCGCTGACGCGCATTCCGCCGCTTCCCGAATGGCAGGAGCCGACCGTGCTTACGGCGAACAAGCTCCCGCCTTTCGCCGACGCCCTGCGCGCGGCGCATCGTCCGGACAACGTAAAAGCGCTGTCGCCGCAACATCCCGCACGCCAGCGCCTCGCGCTCGACGAACTGCTCGCCAGCCAGCTCGCGCTTCGACTCATGCGCGCCAAGATGCGGCGGCTGCCCGGCCGTGAGAACAAGGGCGACGGGCGCCTCTCGCACGCCATTGAAGCCGCCCTCCCCTTCAAGCTCACTGGCGCCCAGCAGCGCGCGCTCGACGACATCCGCGCCGATCTCGCCTCGGACATGCGCATGCTGCGTCTGGTGCAAGGCGACGTCGGCTCCGGCAAGACGGTCGTCGCGGCGCTCGCCATGGCGAGCGTCGTCGAATGCGGTCGCCAGGCCGCGCTGATGGCGCCGACCGAGATCCTCGCGCGTCAGCATTACGAACGCCTTGCGCCGCTGATGGCCCCGGCGGGCGTGCGCCTCGCGCTGCTTACCGGGCGACTCAAATCCAGCGAGCGCGCCGCGACCCACGCCGCCGTCGCCGCGGGCGAGATAGACGTTGTCGTCGGCACCCACGCGCTCGTGCAGGGCGGTCTCGCCTTCCGAGATCTCGGCATCGCGGTCGTGGACGAGCAACATCGCTTCGGCGTGCAGCAGCGGCTCGCGCTCGGCGCCAAGGGCGAAGCCGTGGACGTGCTGGTGATGACCGCGACGCCCATCCCGCGCACCCTCGCCCTCACGGCTTTCGGCGACATGGATTCCTCCGCACTCGACGAGAAGCCCCCCGGCCGCACGCCGATCACGACACGGGCCTTGCCGGCCTCCCGCATCGGCGAAGTCGTCGCCGGCCTTCAGCGCGCATTGGCGCAGGGGGCGCGCGCCTATTGGATTTGCCCCCTCGTCGAGGAAAATGAGGATCTCGACCTCGCGGCGGCCGAGGCTCGCGCGGCCGATTTGCGCCATTATTTCGGCGACGCCGTCGGCCTTTTGCATGGCCGTATGAAAGGCCCAGAGAAGGACGCCGCGATGGAAGCCTTCCAGCGAGGCGAGACGAACGTGCTCGTCGCAACGACCGTCGTGGAGGTGGGCGTCGACGTGCCGGAAGCGACGATCATGGTGATCGAGCACGCCGAGCGCTTCGGCCTCGCGCAACTACACCAGTTACGCGGCCGCGTCGGGCGCGGCTCGAAGGAATCGACGTGCCTCCTGCTCTATAAGGGGCCATTGAGCGAGTCCGCGAAGTCCCGTCTGATGGTTTTACGTCAGACGGAAGACGGATTTCGTATCGCGGAAGAAGACCTGCGCCTTCGCGGCGAAGGCGAATTGCTCGGCACGCGGCAAGCCGGGCTGCCGGGGTTTCGCCTCGCCGATCTCACGGCGCATGCCCGCCTTCTCGCCACCGCCCGCGACGATGCGGAAATCATCCTGCGGCGAGACCCGGAGCTCGCGAGCGAACGAGGCAGGGCTTTGCGCGCCCTGCTCTATCTCTTTGAACGTGAAGAAGCGATCAGGCTGCTGCGGGCGGGCTGATCACGCCGCCGCGCGCTGGGCCTGACCGAATTGCGGCACGAAGCCCGCGACGGTCTCGAAGGGAATGCGGCGGTCGAAGTTCAACGTGCGGGCGTCGCCGATGATGACCGACTGCGGCGCGAGCAGCACCGTCTCGTAGTCCATGTAATTCAGGAAGCATTCCTGATTCATCATGGCCTGGGCCAGCGTGCGGTAGGAGCCCTTGTCCGACGCCGAGAGCTCGTCGCCGCGCGTCACGCTCTCGACGTGAAGGGCAAAGCGCAGCTTCGTCTGCTCGACTTCAAAGATGAAAAGCATCTTGGTCGCGAGGCGGCCGCTGCTTTCCGAACGCCAGTTACGCCACCACGGGTCATTGCCCTGCGCTTCCTGCTGCTCGGCCTGAAGCAGGCGCGCGAGCGGCCAAAGGCGGGCGAACTTCGTGCGGCTCAGGAACCAGGATCGAAATTCGTGGGATTCGGCAAGCTTCGAAGCGAAAATTTCGTCGAGACCGGAAAAGGCGCTGTCCTGCATCGTTGCGTTCCTGCTTTGGCAATATGCCCGGTCTGCCCCCCGAGCGTGTCTCGCCTTACTAGGCCGGCCGACGTGAATCTTCGGTTTAAGAAATGTGCGACTAAATGATAACGTGAAATTAGCGTGAAGGAAATTGAGGGCTTTACGTACAGTTCCCTCAGCCCGCGCGCCGCGCGACCACGATGCGGTTGCTGTTGACGCCCTTGGCGTTATTGGCGACGCCCCAGCAATTGCTCGTCTTGGTGAAGCGCTGGCGATTGACCATGACGCCCAGCCGCTCGAAGGGCAATCCTTCCAGGGCCGACCAGACGAGACGTTCGAGCAGGACGCCGCCTCCGCGCACTTCGCCGACCTCGTAAGCGACATGGCCGCCCGGCCGCACCACGCGCGCAAGCTCCTCGAAAACCGCGCGCGTCATGGCGGTCCAGGCGCCGAGGCTCCTCAGCTGCGAGATGTCCAAGGCTTCAGTTTCAACTCCCGCGAACCAGTTCCGCAGCCAATTGTCGGCGCGGTAGTCGACGACGTCGAGAAATGGCGGGGACGTCACGACGAGATCGACGACGGCGTCTTCCAAATGGCGAAGCCGCGCGGCGTCGGTTACCGAAAGCAAGGGCTCCGGACCTGGCGGCGGCGGTCCGTCCTTCAGCAGCGCGCGCGACTTTCTGAGGATCAGGGCAGCGATATTTCGCGCGGGGGGCGTCTGCGCGCGGCGCTCATTTATCTTGAGTTGCGCCTTGACGCTGACGGCCTGATTGGGCGGCATCGTATAGACCGAGAAAAAGCCCGGCGAGTGTCCGGTCAACCGGTTGAGCGCGACCATTCTGATCCAGTCGTCGGCTGCATCGGCGGCGGAGCGACGCGCCAGCAACCACGCCCGCAACGCGCAAATCTGACGAAGCGTGTCGGGATGGTAGAAGGCGAGGAGATCGTCTCGCTCCACCTCACCTGTCTCCAGCGGCGCCTCGGCGAGCCGCGAGGCGACCGCTTCGAGGGTCGGCGGGCGAAGCCGTGGGCGGGTCAGCATCAGCGACAAGGGATTGGCGTCCGACCCCACGGCGCGGCGCCCGAGCAGGACGGCCTGAAGCGGCGTCGTGCCGCGTCCCATGAAGGGGTCGCAGACCGTCTCGCCGGGCTTCGTAAGGCGCTCGATGAAAAAGGCCGGAAGCTGCGGCTTGAAGCAGGCGCGATAGCTGATTTCGTGCAGGGAATGCGCCGAGCGCTGCGCCGCCGTCCAATATTCGTTTACGTAATAGGTAAGACCCGCCTCCTCGAAAACCTCGGTCCGCGCGCCGAACGCGTTGAATACGCGCAGCGACCCGACGAAGTCGGACGCGGTCGCACGCGCGGCTTTAGGAGACGCGATCGACAAGTCTTGGCAGCCGGCCGACCCTGGCGCCGATCTCTTCACGCGCCAGCGCCAGTTCATATTGGAGCTGGAGCTCAAGCCAGTCCTCGGGATCAACCCCGAACCAGTGGCCGAGGCGCAGCGCCGTGTCGGCCGTCACGCCACGCTGCCCGTTGATGATCGCGGTCACGCGATTGACCGGCACGTCGATGTCGCGCGCGAGATCGGAGGCGGTCATGCCGAGATCGGTTAGGTGCCGGGCGAGGATCCGGCCGGGATGCGTCATTTCCTTCTCCATTGGGGCCGGCCGGAAGGTCCGTTGGCGCGCAGGGGGGCGAGCGGGCGCACGCTGAACCGGTTCACCGACGAGCCGGCGGGGCACAGTGACAGGATGCGCATGCGCTGCGGAAGAGGCGACGGGATGAGCGGCCACGGGCGCGGCGACGGGCCGCGCAGACTTGGCTTGGCCGGCGCTCCCGGGAAAAGCCCCCGCGAGGAAGAGACGCGTGAGCGCCTCGCGATATCGGCCCATTCAAGGCTCCCTGCCAGGCTCCGCTCAATACCCCCGACGCCACCCATTATGCATTCCGTAACACGCTATCCGGCGCGGCCATCCTGCTCGCCGGCCTCCCATCCCGCGCGGGTCTCCGCAATGAAATCGGCAAGCCTACCTTCCGCAATGGCGCTTCGCAGCCCCGCCATCAGCGCCTGATAATAAGCGACATTAGCCTGGGTCAGCAGCATCATTCCGAGGATTTCCCCTGCTTTTACGAGATGGTGCAGATAGGCCCTCGAATAATCGCGCGCAGCCGGACAAGTCGATTCGGAATCGAGCGGCCGCGTGTCTTCCGCGTGGCGGGAATTCTTGATGTTGATTTTTCCGAAGCGCGTATAAGCGAGGCCATGACGGCCCGCGCGGGTCGGCATGACGCAGTCGAACATGTCGATCCCCCGCGCCACGGCCTGCACGATATCGTCCGGCGTGCCGACGCCCATGAGATAGCGCGGCTTGTTCTGCGGCAGATGCGGGACGGTCGTCTCCAGCATGTCGAGCATGACCGCCTGCGGTTCGCCGACAGCAAGGCCGCCGACGGCGAGGCCGTGAAAGTCCATCTCGCTGAGCGCTCGCGCGCTCTCGATTCTGAGCGCCTTGTTGGCGCCGCCCTGGACGATGCCGAAAACCGCCCTGCCCGGTAGCTCACGGAACGCCTTGCGCGAGCGTTCGGCCCAGCGCAGCGACAGGCGCATGGCGCGCTCGGCCTCTTCGTCCGAGCATGGCAGCCGCACGCATTCGTCGAACTGCATTTGAATGTCCGAGCCCAACAGATGCTGGATCTCCATGGAGCGCTCGGGCGACAGATGATGTCGCGAGCCGTCTACGTGCGACTGGAAGGTGACGCCGCTTTCATCGAGCTTGCGCAGCTTCGCCAGCGACATGACCTGGAAACCGCCCGAGTCGGTGAGGATCGGAAAGGGCCATCGCATGAATTCATGCAGGCCGCCGAGCCGCGCGACGCGCTCCGCGCCGGGGCGCAGCATGAGGTGATAGACATTGCCGAGCAGAATGTCGGCGCCCGTCGCGCGCACGTCCTGCGGAAACATGGCCTTGACGGTCGCCGCGGTTCCGACAGGCATAAAGGCGGGCGTGCGGATGGTTCCGCGGGGCGTAAAGATCTCGCCCTTGCGCGCGGCGCCGTCTCTCGCGTGGACGGCGAAGGAAAATTCCTGACTCATTTGCGTTCCTTGGCGCCCAGTTCGGCGATTTTCACGATTTTATATTGTCCGCAGTCCGTCTCATTGAACCAGACGGTGAAAAACGCCGTCACCCTGATTTCCGCGTCGCGTAAGTCGGTGCGCCACTGATCCGCGCATTCGCCAAAATCGATACGCCCGTCCCGGCGCAGAATGAAGGGCCTCGTATGCGCGCCGTCGAGATCAAAGGCCCCGAAAACGTCCCAGGTCGAGGAGAGACGCGCGCCCTCGACCCGGAGATCAACGGTCATCAGCGCTTCCGTCGGATCATCTCGCCATTGGGCGATCAGGCGAATGTCGCGCGCCTCGCTCATGGCTCGGCGGGGTACAGCAGGCTGGCGTCGCCGTAGGAATAAAAGCGATAGCCGCTCGTAATGGCGTGGGCGTAGGCGGCCTTCATGCGCTCCAGCCCGCAGAAGGCGGAGACGAGCATGAACAGCGTCGATTTCGGCAGATGGAAATTGGTGACGAGCATGTCCGTCGCGCGGAATTTGTATCCCGGCGTGATGAAGATGTTCGTACGCGCTGCGTAAGGAGCAAGCCGCCCATCCGGCTGCGCGGCGCTTTCCAGCGTGCGCAACGCCGTGGTGCCGACGGCGACGATGCGGCCGCCTCTCGCGCGGGCTTCGTTCAGCGCCTCCGCCGTGGCCGCGTCGATGCGGGCGAATTCCTCGTGCATCTTGTGCGCCTCGGTGTCCTCCGCCTTCATCGGCAGGAAGGTGCCGGCGCCGACATGCAGCGTCACCCGGCGCAGCGTCACACCCTTTGCCTGCAGCTCCGCGAGAAGCTCCGGGGTGAAATGCAGCCCCGCCGTCGGCGCAGCGACAGCGCCCGCTTCGCGCGCAAAGACAGTCTGATAGTCGGTCTCGTCCTTGGCGTCGGCCGGGCGCTTGCCAGCGATATAGGGCGGCAGCGGCATCTCGCCGGCAGCCTCGATCGCCTCGTCGAGCGCGGCGCCGGAGAGGTCAAAACGGAGAGTGATCTCGCCCTCTTCGCCCCTGGCGTCGACATGGGCGTCGAGTTGGCCGAGCAGGCAGGCGCCGTCGCTCTCCCGTCCGAAGCGAATGAGGTCGCCCACAGCCAGCTTCTTCGCAGGCCGCATCAGCGCGCGCCAACGCGAAGCGTCGAGCCGCTCGATCAGCGTCGCCTCTACGCCCGCGCTCAATTCGCCGCGAATACGTTTCCCGGAAAGGCGCGCATGGATCACGCGCGTGTCGTTGACGACGAGGGCGTCGCCAGGTCGCAGATAAGAAACCAGGTCGCGAACGATCCTGTCCTCGAAGGCGCCGGAGGGCGGGACGACAAGCATGCGCGCGTGATCGCGCGGCTCGACGGGTCGAAGCGCGATGCGGTCTTGCGGGAGATCGAAGTCGAAGAGGTCGACGCGCATGGTGGTGCGTTTGCCCCCTCTCCCCATGCAATGGGGAGAGGGCTGGGGTGAGGGGCGAGGCGAGGTCGAGAACGCCTATGTGGCCCCGCCCCTCACCCTAACCCTCTCCCCGTAAACGGGGAGAGGGAACAAGAATCAGCCGCCCAGCGTGGCCTTGATGATCTTGTCGGGATCGCGCACAGGCTCGCCGCGCTTGATCTTGTCGACATTCTCCATGCCGGAGATCACCTCGCCCCAGACCGTGTATTGGCGGTCGAGGAAGCGGGCGTCGGTGAAGCAGATGAAGAACTGCGAATTCGCCGTGTCGGGATGCGAGGCGCGCGCCATGGAGCAGGTTCCGCGCACATGCGGCGCGTCGTTGAACTCGGCTTCGAGGTTCGGATAGCTCGAACCGCCGGTGCCGGTGCCGCGCGGACAGCCGGTCTGCGCCATGAAGCCCTCGATCACGCGGTGGAAGACGATACCGTCATAGAAGCCTTCCGAGACGAGCTTCTTGATGCGCTCGACATGCTTGGGCGCGAGATCGGGACGGAACTTGATGACGACCGGACCCTTGGTGGTCTCCAGCGTCATGGTGTCGGCGGCGTCGGTCATTATAACTCCTGTTGCTCTCGACCCCACCCTCCCCTCGACGGGGAGGGTCGGCGCGGAGCGCCGGGGTGGGGTGTCTTCCCAAGTTTCGGGGCATCACCCCCTCCCGCGCCGCTTCACGGCGCGACCTCCCCCTCAAGGGGGAGGTGGAGACGTGAAGATCGCTCAGCTCGCGTCGCCGGCGGCGCGAACCTTCAGCATCTTGTCCGGGCTGTCGACTGCACCGTTATTGGCCTTGTCGCCCTTCTTGATCTTGTCGACGACGTCCATGCCGGAGACGACTTCGCCCCAGATCGTATATTTGCCGTTGAGTTGCGGCGCGTCGGCGAAGCAGATGAAGAACTGCGAATTCGCCGAGTCCTTGTCGCCGGGCTGGCGGGCCATGGCGACCGTGCCGCGCTTGAAGGGCAGATCGCTGAATTCGGCCTTGAGATCGGGATAGCGAGAGCTGCCCATGCCGGTGCCGTCGGGATCGCCGCCCTGCGCCATGAAGCCGTCGATCACGCGGTGGAAGGTGATCCCGTCGTAAAAATGCTCCTTGGCGAGGCGCTTGATGCGCTCGACATGCTTGGGCGCGATGTCGGGCCGCAGCTTGATCGTGATGCGCCCGTCCTTGGTGTCGATGAAGAGGAGGTCGTCCTCCGCGCGGGCGATGGAAGCGGTTCCGAGCGCAGCCGAAAAGGCGGCGGCGGCAAGCAACAGACGGCGAGTGATCTTCATGAAAAGCCTCCCTTAAGGCTTGCTATTGTCCGCGCCTTTGAATGGCGCGTTTAAGGGCCTCGACGGAAGCGGGCGGCGCGAAGGCCGACACGTCGCCGCCAAGCGCCGCGATCTGACGCACGAGGGTGCCGCTGATGTGGCGGAGCCCTGGCGAGGCCGGCAGGAAAACCGTACGAATGCCGGGCGCGAGCGTCCCGTTCATCCCCGCCATCTGCATTTCATAGTCGAAATCGGTTCCGTCACGCAATCCGCGCAGGATCGCGCAGGCCCCCTGCTCCTTCGCGGCCTCCACCACGAGGCCGTCGAAGCTGACGACGCCGACTTGCGCCCCGTAGCCGTCGGCGGCGGCCGCCGCCCGGATCGTCTCGGCGCGCTCGTCGAAAGTGAGCCAAGGCGCCTTGCCGGGATGCACGCCGATGGCGACGACGACCTTGTCGAACAGCGCGACTCCCTGACGGATCACGTCCAGATGGCCGTTGGTCAGCGGATCGAACGTGCCGGAATAAATCGCGACGCGGCTCATGGCGCGAGCTCGTGCACGATCTCGCCCGCGACCACGGTGGTTTTCACGACGCCCTGCAGCAGCGCGCCGTCGAAAGGCGTGTTGCGGCAGCGCGAATGCAGCCTGTCGGGGTCGACGACGAAGGGCTCGTCGGGATCGAAGCGGATCAGATCGGCCGGCGCGCCCTTTTGCAGGCGGCCCTGCTCCAGCCCCAGGATTTCCGCCGGGCGAGAGGACATGGCGGCGAGGAGGCGCGGCAGCGTCACGTCGCCGGAATGCACCAGCCGCATGCCGGCGGCGAGCATCGTCTCGACCCCGACTGCGCCGAATTCGGCCTCCGCGAAAGGCAGGCGCTTGGTCTCGACGTCCTGTGGATCGTGGTCGGAGACGATGACGTCGATCAGCCCTTCCGCCAGCGCGGCGACGAGCGCCTTGCGCTCTTCCTCGTGACGCAAGGGTGGACGCAGCTTGAGGAAGGTGCGGTAATCGCCAATGTCGTTTTCGTTGAGGGTCAGATGGTTGATCGTGGTGCCGCAGGTGACGGAGAGGCCCGCTTCTTTCGCCTTACGTAAGGCGTCGAGAGAGAGCGTCGTTGTGACGATGGCGGCGTGGTAGCGCGCGCCGGTGAGCGCCGCGAGCCGCAGGTCGCGGTCGAGCATCACAGCCTCGGCTTCGCGCGGCACGCCGGCGAGGCCGAGCCTCAGCGCAAAATCGCCCTCGTTCATCACGCCGCCGGCGAGGTCGGCGTCCTGGGTGAAATGCACGATCAGCGCGTCGAAGTCGCGGGCGTAGGTCATGGCGCGGCGCATGACGAGCGCGTTCTTCACCGAGCGCGCGCCGTCGAAAAAGGCGACCGCGCCGGCCTGTTTGAGTAGGCCAAGCTCCGACATCTCCTTGCCCTCGCGGCCCTTGGTGAGCGCCGCCATGGGCAGGACACGCACGCGGCCCGTGTCGCGGGCGCGGCGCAGGACGAAATCGACCACGGCCGGGTCGTCGACGGCGGGATCCGTCGCCGAGGTTGCAACAAGGGTTGTAACGCCGCCCGCCGCCGCGGACATGGTCGCGCTCGCGATGGTCTCGCGGTGCTCGGCGCCGGGCTCGCCGACAAACGCCTGCATGTCGATCAGCCCGGGCGAAAGAACGTCGCCACCGCAATCGACGACGCGCGCGCCTTCCGGGGCGGAGGTTGCGCCTGGGCCGAGATCGGCGATCACGCCGCCTGAAACCAGCAGGCCCCCGCGCGTCTCCGTTCCGGAGGCGGGGTCGATCAGGCGGGCGTTGACGAAAAGGAGCGGCGTGGAGCGTTGAGACGGCATGCGGCCTGATTAGGGCATTTTGCCGAAGATGGGAATGCGACCGCGGCGCCGTCTCGGCTGGGACCTGGCTAGTCGTCCGCCTCAACGCGCACAGCGCAGAGGCCCATGCCTACGGGCCGGTCGTCGCTATCGTTCAGTCCGATATCGATGGCCGTCAGAATCTGGTCGAACGTGAAAGTAATGCGCAGGCGATCAACTTCGCCCGTCTCGCAGCGCAGGGTCAGGACATCCCTTTCCGGCGTGTCGGGATTTTGTGCGATCTCCATCGCGAGCGCGTCGTTGATGAAGATGCTGGCTACCCGCCCCGGCTCGCCGTGGCGGAAAGCCGGCCCGTAGAGGCATCTTATGTGGACAATCACGCGCTCGGCCTTGCGCGGGAGAGGCAGGCTGATTTCGCATTTGAAGCCGAGCGTCCACACGCCCCACCGCTCAGGGGCGCTGAAGCCATTCGAAAGATAAACGCGCCCGGAATCCGCGAAAAGGACGTTCTCGCCGAAATCTACCGGCGGGAGCGGAATATCATATCCAAACCGGCGACAGAAACCCTGTGTCGCGGCGACGGTCAGACGTTCCTGACATCTCGTCAGAATCGCTTTGAATTTACCCGTCCGGCCGTCCCCGACATGGTTGGGGTGGAAGTGGGTCTCTTTGTGGAATTGACCCGAGGCGGCCGCGCTCCTGTCGAAATATTGCGCCTCGTCCAATTGTTGCAGGAAGGCTTCCACCGCGCCGACCGAAAGCTTTTCCGCGATCTCTTCGGCGTCGCCCCTCGAAATGCGCGCGTTGAGCGCGCCTGCGATCCGAAGAACGCCCTCGGCGCCTCGCCAGCCGGGCGACTCGTATTTCAGGACGAGCGCGCCGCGCATCAACGGCATCGCCGCCATCGCGCCGGCGCTTTTTTCCACCATTTCGAGCGCTGGCTCGAACGCCACCCCGAACTGCGTCATCAGGGACGCGACGCAATCGCGCGGATCCCTGATCGAAACGATTGCCGGCGGGTCATATGCCGCCATGATCAGCTGGAAGGCCTCGTCGGGAATGTGTGACTTCACGACGCAGACATCGGCCGCAGCGACGCTTTCCAAGAGCGCCGGTCGCGGATCGTCCGCGTAGAGCGAGGAAAAGGGCGTTCCCTGCCTCGCGTAAATCTCGCGGCAGACATTGAAGACCCAGGTCGAGGCGCTTCGATAAAGCCCTACGCAGAAGACAAGCCGATCCCGCATTGCATTCTCGCTTGCGCCCGCCGGCCCGGCCGCCAGCTAAGCCTCGCTTCAATAAAGTCAAAGGGCTGAGCGGAGCAATGAGGAAGGCTTCAGTTTCAAAAGGTTTTTTCGCCTCCGGCGCCGAGGAGCCCCGCCAAACTCAACTTCGCCAGAGCCAGCAACTCCGTGTCCGAGGAACGTTTCCAGCAAGGCGAAAGCGCGTTGCGGCAAGCGGGGCCGCAACCATCTAGGATTAGCGCAAGACAGATGTATGTTACGTCGTCATGACGTTCACGCATCGGATACGTGACAACGCGCCGCTGATCGGTTTCGCCCTGCTTCTCCTGACGCCGGGGGTGGCGATCCGCTTTGGCCTGATCCCCTTCGACATGCGCTTCGAAGCGCTGCTGCTCGTCTCCGTCCTGTGCATCGGCCTTGTTTTCGCGGCCGGATATTCCGCCGCTGAACTCGGCCTGCGCGCCCCGTGGGTGGCGCGACATTGGCTGGTCAGCGGGCTCGTGACGATCGCGGTTGGCGCGGCGATCTATTTGGAATCCCAGCTCCTCCCGACTGGCCGCGCGCAACCGGACTGGATGAAATTCGCGCCCTTCTATGTACTCGTCTCGAGCCCGTGCCAGGAGCTTGTCTGCCGCTCGATTCCCAAGCTCATCACCGACAGGCTGAATATGAGCGGCGCCAACTACATGCTCTTTTCCGCCGCGATCTTCTCGCTGATGCATGTCGCCTATGGCGACATGCTGCTTCTGGCGAACACCTTCTTCGTCGGCCTCGCCTGGGCCGCCGCCTATCATGTCACGCGCAATGTCTGGCCCGTCGCCGCCTCGCACGCGGCGGTTGGGACTTTCGCCTTCTGGCTTGGCGTCGCCTGATCAGGGCTTGGCGAGAATCGCCGTGTGCAGCAGAAGCCAGAGCACGCAAGCGTTCAGCAGATGCCAAAGAAAATGCGCGCCAGACGGGAAGGACGCGCAAATATCCCGGTCGATCGTGCGGAATCCTAGCGAGACGAGAAAAGTCGCCGCCGCCGCGGCGAGTCCCTTGGCCGCTTCGGGCCTCCGGCCCCAAAGCAACGCAGCGAAGCTCAGGAGCGCCGCCAGCGCCGGCAAATAGGCGACCGAGCCGTTCAGACCTTTGACATGCGCGTCGATGGTGAAGCTCGCGACCGCGAAAGCGAGCATGACGGCGATTGCGGGAGCCAGCGCCAATCCAAAAAATCGGCGCAGGGCCAGCAGGAAATAGCCATAGATGAAAACGGCGATCGGTATGACGTCGAGCAACATCGCGCCGCGCGTCGCGACCGTATGAAAGACGAAGCTGCCGACCCCGACCGTCGCCGTCACCGCGATCAACGCCGCCGCCGGCGCGTCGCGCCCGCCCTGCCGGCGCAGCAGCGCATAGGCGGCGGCCGCCGCGACCAGGAAAGCGGCGTTGCTCACGGCGTTGAGCGGCTCCGCCCAAAAGCGGCCGTCGAGCCGCTCGCAATAGTCGATGACGGGTTCGTGCCAATTCATGAAAAATGCGCCGTGCTCGGATCAGCTACGGCGCATCTCTCGCGGAGGCTTCTGTCACAATCAAACTGCGACAGGAGCCTATTTCTTCGAGATCGATTTGAACGAGGGCGGCGGCGCGGGAGCTGGCTTGTTTTCTTCGAGCTTGGCGAAGCGAACCAGCACGTCGGCGCCCTCCTCGGGCGGGGACGCGAGACGCGCCCGGAACGCGATTTTCTCGCCGGCCTCCAGCCGCGATTTCGGCGTGGGCGCGGTCCAGCTATAGCGATCGAGGCCGTTGGCGCCGCGAATGGCGAGAGAAATCGCCGGCACGCGGTTCGATTCGCGCCTGATGTTCACAATTTCGCCTTCCGTCACCAGCACCTTGCGCGCGCCGTCCATGACAATGCGCGAATGCACGTCGCGCAACTCGAGGCCGGCGAGATTCACGGGCATTCCCATCGCGCGATAGGCCGTCGACATGGGCGGGAAAACACGGACAATGCGTTCGCGCATGGCGATCAGCGCCGTCGCGCCGATGACGATGGCGACGATCGTCGCGAAGATCGGCGAACGGTCCCGCCTCTGCTCGGGCAGATCCCGCACGACGGGACGCATCGGGCGGCCCCACAATTCGTCGTAGCTCGGCGCGCGCAATGCGTCGCTCGACGCTTCCGCCGCGATCTCGCGCGGCGCGGCCAGCCCGTTGAAATCCCTGTCGTGAGCGATGCTCATCTCAAGCTCCCGCTTGTGCGCCGGGAAATGAGAAGATATCCGGCCGCGCCCGATTAAGCGTGGATTATGGTTAAGGACGGGTGAACTGGTATTCTTCCCGCGACGATTCCTTCGCCCCGCAGGCCACATGCGCGGCTCGATCCTCTGGAGCGACTGACCGGTGTTGAGCTTCGAAAATGTCGGCCTGCGCTACGGAGTGGGTCCGGAGACGCTCCGGGACGTCACCTTCGACATCCCCCAACGCTCCTTCCAGTTTCTCACCGGCCCCTCGGGCGCCGGCAAGACGACGCTGATGCGCCTCATCATCATGGCGCTGAAGCCGACGCGCGGCCTCATCAATATTTTCGGCCGCGATTCAGCGACGCTGGACAAGGACGAGATCACCGAGACGCGCCGCCAGATCGGGGTCGTCTTCCAGGATTTCCGTCTGCTCGACCATCTCACGCTCTACGAAAACGTCGCGCTTCCGCTGCGCGTGCTGGGCCGGGAGGAGGCGAGCTACCGCTCCGAGGTCACGGAGCTTCTCAAATGGGTTGGCCTCGGCGATCGCAAACACGCTCTGCCAAGCGTGCTTTCCGGCGGCGAAAAGCAGCGCGCCTCCATCGCGCGCGCGCTCATCTCCCAGCCCAAGCTATTGCTCGCGGACGAACCCACCGGCAATGTCGACCCGACGCTCGCCCGCCGCATTTTGCGGCTCTTCGTCGAGCTGCATAAATCGGGGACGGCGGTGGTGATCGCGACGCATGATCTGAGCCTGATGGATCAATATGAAGCCGCGCGGCGCCTCGTGCTCGCGGACGGCCGCCTGCACATCTTCGAGTGACGATGATGCCCCTGCCGTCCTTCGCCAGCGACATCCTCGCGCGCGCCAAAGGCCTGCGCCAGACCGAGCCCGCCGGCGACGAGGAAGGGCCCGCCCTCCCCTCGCCGCTCGTGCCGACGGATTCGGTCGCAGGCCGCTCGCTCGTGATCGTCATCGCGATCATGACATTCCTGGCCGCGCTCGCGGCGGCCGCGGCGCTGCTCGTCTCGCAGGCGAGCGTCGAATGGCGCGCCGAGGCGTCCAGCGAGGCGAGCGTTCAACTGCGCCCGACGCCCGGCCGCGACATGGAGGCGGATCTCAAGAAAGCGGCCGAAATCCTGCAAAAGACGGCGGGCGTGCGCGAAGCGCAAATCTATACAAAAGCCGAGTCCGAGCAGTTGCTGGCGCCCTGGCTCGGCCAGGGGCTCGATCTCTCCGAACTGCCGACGCCGCGCATGATCGTCGTCAAGCTCGACCCCAAGCGACGGCCGGACCTGCCGTCCCTGCGCGAGGAACTGGCGGCGGCGACGCCCAACGCCGTTCTCGACGACCACCACATCTTCCTCGAGCGGCTCGGCGACATGGCCCGGGCCGCGGTGGCCGTGTCAGCGCTGATCTTCATCCTCATCGTGGGGGCGATGGGGATTGCGGTCGCCTCCGCGACGCGCGCCGCCGTTGCGACAAACCGGGAAATCGTCGAGGTTCTTCATATCGTCGGCGCCGCCGACAATTTCATCGCTCGCGAATTCCAGCGCCGCTTTCTCGCCCTGGGCCTGCGCGGCGCGCTGATCGGCGGCGGCTCGGCGATCGGCTTTCTCTTCCTGGCGCGCATGTTGACCCGCAATTGGCGCCTGACGGCCGGCGGCGAGCAGATGGAGGCGATGTTCGGCGATTTCTCCATCGGGCCGGAGGGCTTCGTCGTGATCCTCCTGCTCGCGAGCGGCATCGCGCTTCTGACTGGCTACCTCTCGCAGTCGATCGTCTTCCGGCATCTGCGGCGGCTTGGATGACAACTCTCGTCGCGACCGCCGCCTTATGACCATATATCTGTCGAGAAATCGCGTCTTGGCGCGACAATGGCTGAAATTTCGGAGGGGCGGCAAGGTGACGGCGGGCGTCGCGGAAAGGTCCGGTTTCGGGCGCGCTGTCGTTCGGACGGCGCTCAGCCTCCTTGGAACATGCCTCTTCCTGTTCGCGGCCGGCTTTGTCTGGTTCGCGCTGTCGCTCGCTCGCGTCGAGCCGAATCTGACGGTCAAGGCCGAGGGCGTCGTCGTCTTCACGGGCGGTTCCGATCGCGTACTCGAAGCCGCCGGCCTGTTCGCGCAGGGGCAAGGCAAGCGCATGCTGATCACCGGGGTCAATCGGGCCACGCGCAGTTCGGAGCTCGCCAAACTCCTCCCCGTGCCGCGCGACCTCTTCAACTGCTGCGTGGATCTCGGCTATCAGGCGCTCGACACGATCGGCAATGCGCGCGAAACCCGGGAATGGGCGCAGGTCCACAATATTTCCCGGTCGCTCATCGTCGTGACGTCGAACTACCACATGCCGCGCGCGCTGGCCGAGCTGTCCGCCGAGCTTCCGGACATCAAGCTCTACCCCTTCCCGGTCGTGAGCGAGCATGTCGACGTCTCGGACTGGGCGACCGATTTGAGGGTGATGCGGCTCGTCGGCGGCGAATATCTCAAATTTCTCGGCGCGCTGCTCCGCATCACGGTGCGGGAGGAGGAAAGCGCCCTCGAACAGGCGAAATTGCGGGCGAGCGAAACGGCCTCGGAGTGACCGCCTTGTTAAGCCCGGCGGGGCTGGCGTAAAAGGCGCACGCAACATCGGGGAGCGCGCGGCGAAGCGCGGTCCAGACAATCAAAAGCGCCGCCCATGATCATCCTGCGTTCGCTCGTCTTCCAGATTCTGTTCTTTTCGACGATGGTCATTCTGCAGATCGTCTGGCTGCCGGGCCTCTTCATGCGCCGGCAGGTCTCGCAGGAGCTGGGCCGCACCTGGGGCCGGCTCTCGCTCTGGCTGCTGGACAAGATTTGCGGAACGAAGGTCGAGTTTCGGGGCCTCGAAAACATCCCCAAGGGCGCCGTCATCGTCGCGGCGAAGCATCAGTCGATCTGGGATACTTTCGTCCTGCCCACGAAATTCCCTGACTTCAGCTATATCCTGAAGCACGAGCTGGTCTGGATTCCGTTTTTCGGCTGGTATCTGCTGGCGGCGCAGCAGATCGGCATCGACCGGGCCAAAGGCGGTAAACTGCTCCCGCAGCTTATCGAGAAGTCGAAGAAGATCTTCGCCGAGGGCCGCCAGCTCTTCATCTTCCCCGAAGGAACGCGCCGCCCGGCCGGCGCCCCGCCCGCCTACAAGGTCGGCGTCGCCCATCTTTACGCGGCGACGAACGTCCCAGTGCTGCCCGTCGCGCTGAACGCCGGCCTCTTTTGGCCGCGCCGCTCCTTCGTCATCCGTCCGGGCAAGATCGTGATGGAGTTCCTGCCGGCCATTCAGCCGGGTCTGCCCACGCGGGAATTCTTCGACAAGCTGCAAACTGCGATCGAGACGGCGTCGGATCAACTGATCGCCGAAGCGGTCGCAAAAGATCCTGGCCTCGCGGCGGTCGTCGCGGAAAACCGTGCGAAGGCGATCGAGAAGGACAAGGAAAAGGCTCAAAAGCGCGGCCGCCGCGAGGAAGCCTGACCCCGCGGCCAACCGCGCCGCTGCGCGCAAAGCTACGCGCCCGCCAGCCCCGTCAGCATCGCTCGCTTCTCGGAGAGCGGATATTCCGCCTCCACGATATACGGGCCGCCGCCGACCGAATCGCGCGACGAGTACAGAACAAAGCGCTCCGCCGTGAAGCGCAGCGGCGGAAAGTAGCCGCGCGCGCCGAGATAAGCGGCCACGGAGGCCGCATTCGACCCCCGCAATCGGGCGAGCGTGACATGCGGCGAGAATTTGCGCGGCTCCGGCGGCGCGCCGAGGCGGCGCATCAGCCGCTCCTGTTCCGCCTGCATCTCGAGAAGCGCGGAATCGGGCCGCACCCGCGCGACGATGGCGCGCGGCTTGTGGCCGCCAAAGGAGTCGAGCTGATCGATCGTCAGTTCGATCTCCGGCCGCTCGATGAAAGAGAGCGCATTGGCCGCGTCACGGGCGAAGGCGTCATCGACGTCGCCCAGAAACCTCAAGGTGATGTGATAGTTCTCGACGTCGATCCAGCGCGCGCCGGAGACGCCCCCGCGCATCCGCGACAGGCTCTCGGCGATGTGGGGAGGAACTTCCAGGGCCGTAAACAGTCTAGGCATTCGTTCCTCCTCTTTCGCCGCAAACGCCGCGCCCTATTGCGAGCGCGACTCCTTCGTCGCGCCCGAGGACGCGAGAACCTTTTCCAGATAGGGAGCGATTTTGTTCGCGATCTTCCACACGCCCGCGGCGTTGGGATGCACGCCGTCACCGATCAGGAGTTTGGGGTCGCCCCAGACGCCTTCCATGAAGAATGGAACCATCGTCACTCCATATCTGGTGGCGAGGTCGGGATAGATCGAATCGAATTCCTCGCGATAAGCTTGCCCCCAATTGTTGCTGGAGGCCATGGCCGCGAGGACGACTTTCACGCCTTTCGACTGGAAAGTTTCGATCATTTTGGCGAGATTGGCCCGGGCGTCCTTCGGGGACATCCCGTTGAGCATGTCGTTCGCGCCGAGCTCCAGAATCGCCACGTCGATCGGCCCGTCCGAAAGCGCGTAATCGAGCCGGTCCGCCCCCATGGCGGTCGTGTCGCCGGAGACGCCGGCGTTGATCACCTCTACGTCGTGCCCCTGCGCTTTCAACAGCTTCTGGAGCTGGACCGGCAAAGTGTCCTCGGCCGGGAGGCCCGGCCCGGCCGTCAGGCTGTCGCCGAAGGCGAGAACGCGCTTTTGCGCCGCCTCGGCGCCGCCGGAAAAGAGAGCCATGGAAACCGCCAGGATTTGAAGCCCGCGCCCGAACAGGCGATATAACGGCGAAGTCACAAGCGTCTGACAAGGCGCGTCGTTCAAGGAAAGTTTCTCCGTGCAACCGGTCATCGAACTCGCGGACGTCGATCTCACATTGGGCGAAGGCGCTGCGCGGGTCCATGTCCTGAAGGGCGTGAGCCTCAGTATCGCCGCTGGCGAGACGGTCAGTCTGCTGGGTCCGTCCGGCTCTGGCAAATCCACCTTGCTCATGACCCTCGCCGGACTGGAGCGGCCCGATTCCGGCGCCGTCAAAATCGACGGTCGCGACCTCGGCGCGCTTTCGGAAGACGCGCTGGCGCGGTTCCGTGGAGAAAAAATAGGCGTTGTCTTCCAGTCTTTCCAGCTGATTCCAACCATGACGGCGCTCGAAAACGTCGCCGTTCCGCTGGAACTTGCCGGAAAATCAGATGCTTTCGACATTGCGGCGTCAGAGCTCGAGGCCGTGGGCCTCGGCGCCCGCCTCTCCCACTACCCCGCGCAGCTCTCGGGCGGCGAGCAGCAGCGCGTGGCGCTGGCCCGCGCCCTCGCCCCCGATCCGCTGATCCTCGCTGCGGACGAGCCGACCGGCAATCTCGACTCCGAGACGGGCGCCTCGGTCATCGACCTCATCTTCGCCCAGCAGCAGCGCCGGGGCGCGACTTTGGTGCTCGTCACCCATGATCCTGGCCTAGCCGCGAAATGCGGGCGCCGGGTGCGGCTGCGGTCCGGGCGGATCGAGGCGGACGAAAGCTGATGGAGGCCGCCCGTTTCAAGCGCCTGCCCTTCGGCCTGCGTTTCGCGCTGCGCGATCTCTTGGGCGATCCGCGCGGCTTCGGCATCTTCATGGCCTGCATCGTCATCGGCGTCGCGGCGATCTCCGGCGTCTCGGGCCTCTCGCGCTCGCTTGCCGAGGGCCTCGCCCGCGAGGGGCGCACCATCCTCGGCGGCGACGCCTCCTTCAGTCTCGTGGCGCGGGAGTTTTCGCCCGAGCAGCGCGCCTTCTTCGAAACGCGCGGGCGCCTGTCCGAAATCTCGCTGATGCGCGCCATGGCCCGGCGCGACGATGGCGAAGCGGCGATGGTGGAGATCAAGGCCGTCGACCTAGCGACCTACCCCGCTTTCGGCGCCGTGACGCTCGACCCCGCCTTTTCCCTCGCCGACGACGCCCTTGCGGAGAAGGACGGCGTGGCGGGAATCGCCGTCGATCCCATCCTGCTTTTGCGGCTCGACGTTAAACTCGGCGACACGCTGCTTATCGGCAATTCGCGCGTGCAATTGCGCGCGAAGCTCATCAGCGAGCCGGACAAACTCGCCGGCGGCGTCAATTTCGGCCCGCGCGTGATGATGACCCGCGCGACCTTGCAGGCCGCCGGGCTCGTGACGCCCGGCGCCGTCGTGCGCAACGCCGTTCGGATCACGCTCAATGCGAATGGCACCGACGAGGAGGTCAAAGCGTTTGTGAAGGCGGCCAACGACGCCTTCCCTCAAGCGGGCTGGGAGGCGCGCACGCGCGACGCCGTCTCACCGCAGTTCTCGCGCAATCTCGACCGCTTTGCGCAATTGCTCACCCTCGTCGCGCTCACCGCGCTGGTCGCGGGCGGGGCCGGCGTCGCCAACGCCGTGCAGGGCTTCGTGGAGCGCAAGCGCACGCAGTTCGCGGTGTTGAAGGCGCTGGGCGCCACGGGCTCACGGGTCTTCGCCATTGCGCTCGCGCAGGTCATGGCGGCGGCGTTTGTCGCCATTCTCCTCGGCCTCGCCGTCGGCGCTCTCATCCCCTGGGCGGCGGCGGGCATTTTGCGCGAGGTCGCCGAACTCCCCGTCTCCGCCGCGCTCGACGCGCGCGGCGCTTTCTTCGGCGCGCTTTACGGCCTGCTGGTCACGCTCATCTTCGCGCTCGTCCCGCTCGGACGCGCGCATGAGGTTCCGGTTGCGGCGCTGCTGCGCGATGATCCGCGCAGCGTCAAACTCACCCGCTATCGGGCCGCCGCCTGGACCGCGGGGCTCGCCCTCGCGGCGCTTGTGATGCTCTCATCCTCCGATCTGAAACTCGGCGCGGCCTATGTGGGCGCGGCGGTCGTCGCCTTCGGCGCGCTGCGCGGCGCGGCCTGGCTGACCATGCGCGTCGCGCGCGCTTTGCCGCGACCGCGCGACGCGCGTTTGCGGCTCGCGCTCGCCAATATCTGGCGGCCCAAGAGCCTCACGCCCGCGCTTGTCGTTTCCATCGGACTGACGCAGACCTTGCTCATCGCCCTCGCGCTCGTCGAAGGCGCGATCCACAACGAGCTTGCGCGCGCGGACGCCGGCGAAATCCCGAATTTCTTTTTCGTCGACACGCCGAAATCACAGACGCAGGCTTTCAGCGCCTTCCTCGCCGAGCAGGCGCCCGCCGCGAAGATCGAACATGTGCCGATGATGCGCGGGCGCATGATCGAGGTGAAAGGCGTTCCGGTCGGCAAGGTCTCTGTCGCCGACGACCAGAAATGGGCCTTCGAGGGCGATCGCGGCATTACCTTCTCGGCGACGCTCCCCGCCAATTCGCAGCTTGCGGAAGGCGAATGGTGGCCTGCCAATTATGACGGCCCCCCGCTCGTCTCGCTGGAGCAGAAGGTCGCGGAAGGCATCGGCGTTACGGTGGGGGACGAGATCAAGGTCAATGTGCTGGGCCGTGAAACGACGGCGAAGGTCGCCAATCTGCGCAAGGTGAACTGGCGCAGCTATGCGATCAACTTCATCATGGTCTTCTCGCCCAACACCTTCCGAGGCGCGCCCTATACGGAGCTTTTCACGGTCGCTTATGGGGCGCCGACCGTCGAAGCGCGCGACGCCATGGACGCCCGTCTGTCGCGCGAGACGGCCAAACGATTCCCGATGATCGTGTCGGTGCGGGTGAAGGAGGCGCTTGCGGCGGTCGACAAGATCGCCGGTCAACTCGCCCTCGCCGCCCGCGCGGCGTCTGGGCTCGCTATCGTCACCGCCATCCTTGCGCTCGCAAGCGCCGTGGCGAGCGGTCAGCGCGCCCGGCTCCACGACGCCGTGGTGCTCAAGACGCTCGGCGCGACGCGCGGCTGGCTCGCGACGGCCTATGGCCTGGAATTCGGCCTCGTCGGTCTCGTCGCGTCCCTGATCGCCCTCGCCGCCGGCGCCGGGGCGGCCTATGCGATGGTCGCCTTGGTCATGAAGATAGACTTCGCCTTCCCCGTCGACGTCGTGGCGGCGACGACGCTGGCGACGCTCGCCATCACGATCGGCCTCGGCCTCGGGGGCACATGGCGCGTGCTGTCCCGCCGGCCGGGGCCCGAATTGCGGGAGCTGTGAGCTTCAGGCTTCTCAGCTCCCGGCGCTCTTCGACTCGAGCGCATTCGCTGTCTGGTCGCCGACCGCCTCGGATTTCACTTCGAAGTCGACCTTCCCCTCGACAATATCTCCGTCCGCCGACAGGATCCGATAGCAAATGCGATAGGCTCCCGGCTGCAACTCGGGCGCGGGCATCGCCATCTCGCGGGAAGCCGTCTCCTGCGTCTTCTCAGCCACCACGGCGCCCGTCGCATCGACAAGCCTCACGGTGGAGAAGAGCGCGTCGGCCTTGCCGGAGAAGGTGAGCTTGATCCGCGCCAGCGGATGCATGACCTCCTGCTTCTTGGCGGGAACGGAATCGACGAGATAAGTGTGCGCTTGCGCCGGGACCTGAGTCGCGGTCAGGGCAAGCGCGGCAAGGGCGCATGTCGTAACCCGTTTCATGGCGTTTCTCCTGCATGGCCGACGCTCGGAGCGCCGGCGCTTCGGGAGTCCAAACGCATGGTGAACGGCGTCCGTTCGCGGCGAGATTTGAATATTTCTAAAGGCCCGCAGAGCGCCCCGCCCTTGCCCTTTGACCTGCGGCGGACTAAAAGCCCCGTGCGCTGCCGGCCGAGAGGTCGTTTCGGCGCTTTTTGGCTTGACCGCGCCTCTTTGTGGGCGAGCCGCCAACCCGACCGGAAACGACCGTGCCAGACAAAAGCGTCTTCTCGCCGCAAAATATCGGCGTTTCGATCCTCGGCGGCTTTGCCGCCGCGGCGATCGCGGCCGTCGTGGCGCGCGGCGGCCTTGGCGGGCTGCTCTTTGCGCATCTGGCTCCGCTGCCGCTCGCGATCGTCGCGCTCGGCTTCGGCGTCGTTCATGGCGCGACCGCGGCGATCGTCGCCACGCTGCTGCTGTCGGTTCTGTCCCATCCGGTCGTGGGCATGGGTTACGCCCTCCTCGTCGGCATCCCGGCCTGGCTGGCCGCCTACGCCGCTTCCGGCGCCCCACGCGACCGCCGCGACCTCATCAAGGCGAATGTCTCGAGCTGGGCCTGCCTCGCCGCCGGCGCCGCGCTGGCGACCGCCGTCATTCTCTGGCTCCTCGTCGCCACCTTCAGTTACGGCTCGCTGGACGAGGTCCTGAACCCTATTCGCGCCCGCGCCTTCCTGATCCTCGACTCGATGCACAGGAACAAGGAGCTGCCCGAGGCGATGAACCCGACGGAATTGTCGGGCCAGGTCGCGCGGGCCGTTCCCGCCTTCCTCGCGGGCTACGCGCTCATCATCCACATCGCCAATCTTTGGATGGGCGCCTTCATCGCCCGCGCCTCGGGGCTGCTTTCGCGCCCTTGGCCTGATATCGCGATGGATTACCGCCTGCCGCGCGCCGTAGCCGGCGTTTTCGGCTCCGGCCTCGCGCTCAGCTTTTTCAGCGGCCCCGCCGGCGCGGTGGGCTTCGTGCTCGCTTCGACGCTTGGAGCCCTGCTGATGCTGCAAGGCCTCGCCGTCGTGCACGTCTTCGTCCGGGGCTCCAAATCGAGCGCGGTCGTGCTGTCGATCCTCTATTTCATGCTCGGCTTCCTTGGGTGGCCGATCGTGCCTCTCACCGTGCTCGGCGTAGCCGACACCGTCTTCAACTATCGCGACCGCAAGGCCGCGGCGCCTCCCCAGCCGCAAAAATCGGGGGAATAGGCAAAAACCCGCGGAGGGATTGACTTCCGCGCGATTTTCCTGACAAAGGCGCCAACTCTCGGAGAAGAAGAAAAATGGAAGTCATTCTGCTCGAACGCGTGGCCAAGCTCGGCCAGATGGGCGAAACGGTCAAGGTTCGCGACGGCTACGCCCGTAATTTCCTCCTCGCCCGCGGCAAGGCTCTGCGCGCGACTGAAGGCAACAAGAAGCATTTCGAGACCCAGCGCGCCCAGATCGAGGCCCGCAATCTCGAGGCCAAGAAGGAAGCCGAAGCCGTCGCCGAGAAGCTCGACGGCCAGACCTTCGTGCTCATCCGCCAGGCGGGCGAGAGCGGCCATCTCTATGGCTCGGTGGCGGCGCGCGACATCTCCGAGGCGGCGACGGCCGGCGGCTTCTCGCTGAACCGCAACCAGGTCGTGCTGACGCATCCGATCAAGGCGCTGGGCCTGCACACGGTTCCGGTGCATCTGCACCCCGAGGTCGACGTCAAGATCACCGTCAACGTCGCCCGCTCGGATGAAGAAGCCGAGCGCCAGGCGCGCGGCGAGTCGACCATTGCGTCGCGCGAGGAAACCTCGATGGACGACCTCGGCCTCGAGGTCGGCGCCGCGCTGGCCGAGGCTGGCGACGTCGAGCTCTAAGAGCGCCGACGTCTTTTGGATTTTTGGCCCGGCGGTCGCAAGATCGCCGGGTTTTTGCGTTTTTATCTCCTGGAGCGTCGAAAGAGGCGTGCGATTCGGCAACAGGCAAGCGCCGGGGCGCAGGCGCCATGTCGCACTGTGAATAAGACTCGCAACCTGGCGCCAGAAACCTCTCTTTAAGAGTCAAGTCTGGCGCCCCGCCCGCCTTCATGCGAATGTCGCCACATATCCGGACGGCTTCCGCGTCGCGTGTTTGAAAGCCCCGGCGTTTCATTCGCAATAACGAGACCCGATGCCTCCAATCGAACAATTGGCGGGCCGGCGCTCCTTTCAGGTCGCGCAGCCCGAGACGCCCGCATACCGCACGCCCCCGCACAACATCGAAGCCGAACAGGCGCTGCTGGGCGCCATTCTCGTCAACAACGACGCCTTCGACCGCGTATCCGACTTCCTCAAGCCCGAGCATTTTTCGGAAGATCTGCATCGCCGCATCTTCGAGACGACGGCGCAGCTCATCCGCGCGGGAAAACTCGCGACCGTCGTCACGCTCAAGACCTTCCTCGCCGACATCGAGCTGCCGGCGGGCGTGACGATTCAGGCCTATCTCGCGCGTCTCGCCGCCGAGGCGACGACGATCATCAACGCTGAAGATTATGGCCGCATCATCCACGATCTCGCCGTACGGCGCGATCTCATCAACATCGGCGAAGGCATCGTCAATACGGCCTTCGACTCCCCCGTCGACGCCAGCCCGCGCGCGCAGATCGAGGAGGCTGAGCGCAAGCTCTACTCGATCGCGGAAACCGGCCGTTATGAAGGCGGCTTTCAGAAATTTTCGGACGCGCTCACCATCGCGATCGACATGGCGTCGAGCGCCTATATGCGCGACGGCCATCTCTCGGGCATTTCGACCGGCCTTCTCGATCTCGACGAGAAGATGGGCGGTCTGCAGAAGTCCGACCTTATCATCCTCGCGGGCCGTCCCGGCATGGGCAAGACGGCGCTCGCGACCAACATCGCCTTCAACGTCGCGAAAGCCTATCAATATGAGGTCGAGCCCGACGGCTCCCACAAGACGATCAATGGCGGCATCGTCGGCTTCTTCTCGCTCGAAATGTCTGCCGAACAATTGGCGACCCGCGTCATCGCCGAACAATCCGGCGTGGCGAGCTACAAGATTCGCCGCGGCGATCTGAGCCAGGACGATTTCGAGCGCATCGTGCAGGCGTCGCGCGAGATGCAGAGCATTCCCTTCTACATCGACCAGAGCGGCGGCATCTCAATCGCGCAGCTCACCGCGCGCGCGAGGCGCCTCAAGCGCCAGCGCGGCCTCGATCTGCTCGTCGTCGACTATTTGCAGCTTCTCGCGGGCTCGAAGTCGCGCGGCGACAATCGCGTGCAGGAACTCACCGAGATCACCACCGGCCTCAAGGCGCTGGCCAAGGAGCTCAATGTGCCGATCGTCGCGCTCTCGCAGCTCTCGCGTCAGGTCGAGCGCGCGACGACAAGCGCCCGCAGCTCTCGGACCTGCGCGAATCCGGCTCGATCGAGCAGGACGCCGACGTCGTGCTCTTCGTCTATCGCGAGGAATATTACCTGAAGAACAAGGAGCCGCGCGAAGGCACCGAGGAGCACATCAACTGGCAGGCCGAGATGGAGCGCGCGCATGGCCGCGCCGAGGCCATCATCGGCAAGCAGCGTCACGGTCCGACCGGCACCGTCGCCCTCGCCTTCGAGGCGGAAGTGACGCGCTTCTCTAATCTTGCTGACGAAGACAAACTTCCAGCTCGGATGTAGCTGAACGGCCAAGTCCAAGTAATCAGGCCAAAAATCCCCGTGAATATAGGCCGCGCTCTATTGCAGAGGCCCAATCGACCTGATTAGCTCGGCGTCGGGCGCCGACACGCGCTTAATTTTGTCGAAATTGAGGACGCACAATGAAACTATTGGGAATTTTGATCGCCGCTTCGACAGCCCTTTGCGGCGCCGCCCAGGCGCAAGTGGTCGCGTCTGTCGGCGGCACGGTGAACGTCACCATCTCGGGCAACTTCAAGACGCCGGTGACACAGACCGGCAAGGTTTTCTGCAAGGCGACCACTTTCCTCGTCCCCAACAGCGCTCAAGCCGCCACACCCGGTTCGCTGAGCCTCGGCGCGCTCGCCGCCGCCTTCGGCGCGGAAACGGCCATCACCGAAGCGAACATCGCCAATGGCGGCATTACCAACGGCAACAAGGATTGGAGTTGCACGGTGACGCTGCCCTATCGCTGGACCAATGTCGATCCGACGACGACGTCCATGGCCGTCTTTTACATGGTCAACGGAACCAATATGAATTCGTTCGACCCGGTTTGCATGGGCAACAACCCGCCGAATATCTTGTCCTGCTTCGTCCCCGGCACTTACCCGGCCAAGAAGCAGGCTCTGACCGGCGTCTATCCGATTCCGCCGGCCGCCACGACCTGGGCCGTCACCGCCCCCAACAACAAGCTCTGAAGCTGGCCTTATCTCCAAAGCGAAGCCTCGCCGCGCCATGCGGCGAGGCTTCTTGATTTCTGGAAGGCTCAGTCGCGGGACGCCACGGTCCACGCCTGTTTCGAACGGTCGAAGCGGAATCCCGGCGCCGTGCGGAGCTGGTCCTTGTTGGCGTTCATCGTCAGCCACCACTTGTTCTCGCGCTGCGTCGGCTGCACCGCGTCGAAGGCGACGGCCACGTCCTTCTCGCCCATGCCAAGGAAGCCGCCGACGGACACGATGACCGCTTGCACCTTGCCCTGCTGGTCGAGCAGCATGTCCTTGATCTCGCCGATCTTGTTGTCCTGCTGGTCATAGACGTTCTGGTCGTACCAATTGGAGACGGCCGTCGTGTGCTGCGGCAGCGTCGTCATCATCTGCGCCATGGAGCCGGTCTTGCCCGTGGTGCGGTCCATGGTGGTCCCGCGCTCCATGGTGGTTCCGCGCTCCATCGTCGTTCCGCGTTCCGAGCCCGTGCCCATGGTGGATCCGCCGGTCGCCTGCGCATAGACGACGCCCGCTCCTGCCGTGGTCAGCGCAGCGGCGAACATGATCGCTTTCAACATGTGTGTTACTCCATCGTCGCAAGCGCGCTTTCCGAGCGCGCGGGATCACGCGCCCGTTGATAAAATCGCGCTATTCGAGGCTCGTCCGTGAACCAGACCTGCTTCACGTGCCCCTACAACAGACGGCCCGGGGCGTTGTTCCTAGCTTGGCGGGCGGCGAAGGCGTCATTGCGAGGAGCTAAGCGACGACTTTGGATTGCTTCGCTTCGCTCGCAATGACGAAGGGGGACACGGGCGAAAAGAAAAAGGCGCCCGAGGGGGCGCCTTAGCTTGCCGACAAACTCCCGAGGGCGGCCTCGTCCTTCGAGACGCGAGCTTCGCTCGCTCCTCAGGATGAGGCCTACTTATTGGCGTAAACAGAAGAAGCCCCTCATGCGGAGGAGCCTGCGCAGCAGGCGTCTCGAAGCACGAGGGGCGTCATCCCGACTTTATCAGCAAGCTGAGGAGCCCGAGGGCGCCTCGATCATTTCGTCATATTTGAGCGATCGTCGCCTCAGCGCGGGAGCACCGCCCAATAATCAAGGTCGAGCAGCACGGCGGGGTCGGGCTTGCCTTCGGCCGTGTTCAGCGGGAACTCGGCGCAGGGCTTGTCCTTCGTCGCGACGAGGCGCATGCGCAGCGCGCCGATGTCGCTGCGGCCGGGGATCTCGGCCTTATCCAGCACTTCCGACCACGCGAAGATGGTGCCGCCGGAGAAAAGCGGATTGACGTGCTTGCCGCCATTCACGGCCGAGATGTGGAACACGTTCTCGAGCCCGTTGAAGGAGAGCGCGCGCGCCATCGAGATTACATGGCCGCCATAGATGATGCGTTTCCCGAAGCGGCCCTGCGCTTCGTAATACTGGTTGAAGTGCACCTTCGAATTGTTCTGGTAGAGGCGCGTGGCGAGCATGTGCTCGGCCTCCTCCACCGTCATGCCGTCGATATGGTCGATCTTCTCGCCCACCTCGTAATCGCCCCAGAAGAAGGGCGAGCCGGCGAGCGCCTTGTCATAGGCGCCGATATTGAGCTTCGGAACGGCCTTGCCGAGCTCCGACGGGGAGACGGCCTTCGGCAGGTCCGGCACGACGGCGGGGCCTACGGCCGCGTCCTTGTCGCGCTTCTTGACCATCACCCAGCGGGCGTAGGAGAGCACCGTCTCGCCGCGCTGGTTCTTGCCGGTCGTGCGAACATAGACGACGCCGGTCTCCTTGTTGGAGTTCTCCTTGAGGCCGATGACCTCCGACACCGCGTCGAGCGTGTCGCCCGGATAGACCGGCACGAGGAATTTGAAATCCGCGTAGCCGAGATTGGCGATGGCGTTCAGCGACACGTCGGGAACGGTCTTGCCGAGCACGAGATGAAACACGAGCATATCGTCGATCGGCGCTTCCTGATAGCCGATCGCCTGCGCGAAGGCCTTTGAGGACTGCACCGCGAAGCGCGGCAGATAGAGCGCGGTGTAGAGCGCAACCTCGCCGACGGTGACGGTGCGCGGCGCGGCGTGGCGCAGCACCTGGCCGATTTTGAAATCCTCGAAGAAATTGCCGACGTTGATTTTCGACTTGCTCATCTCGTCTCAACCGTTGTTTTGCGCCAGTCTGGCCAGCGCCTCGATGGTTGTCGCGGGGTCGCCCGCGACGAATAGCTTCTTCACGCGGCTCGTCTCGCCGGAGCGAATCGTCACCGCCTTTTTCGGCGCCGCCAGCGCCTTTGCGATCAGCTCGATCAGGGCGGCGTTGGCCTTGCCGTCCTCCGGCGCGGCGCGCACGCGCGCCTTCAGCACCGTCTTGCCGTCGGCCATCGTATCAACGCCGTCGATCGCATCGCGCCCGCCCTTGGGCGTCAGCCGCAGCCAGAGCGTGACGCCGTCAGCCTCGGCGGACCAGGGCGTCTCAGCCATAGACGAGAGTGCGGGCGACGATGTCGCGCAGGAACTGCAGGCCCAAGAGCAGAATCAGCGGCGAAATATCCAGGCCGCCGACGGCGGGCAGGATCGAGCGGATGGGACGCAGCAGCGGCTCCGTCAGCGCATCGACAGCGCGCCAGATCGTCTGCGCGGCCTGGGAGCGCGTGTTGAGCACGTCGAAGGCGACGAGCCATGACAGGATGACCGACACGATCACCACCCACCAGTAAAGGTCGATGACGGTGAGAAGCAGATTCGCAACCGCGTAAGACATGTTTTCATCCCGCAAATGAAGGGCTGCGGCCTCTGTAGCCTTCCCGCCCCGGCGCGGCAACCTCTCGCGAAGCCGCAGGCTTGGCGACGATTTTTTGTAAACCGGGGCAAAGGGCGATTGACAGCGAATGGCCCGACGTTTATCCACCCGCCTCGGAACGGGGCTGTAGCTCAGATGGGAGAGCGCTGCAATCGCACTGCAGAGGTCGGGGGTTCGAATCCCCCCAGCTCCACCAGGAAATTCCCTATAGGATAATCATAAAAACAACCGGCCCGAGCGCCGATTGGCTTTGGTGGCGCCGGCTCGAGGCGCGCCGTCCCCGCCCTATCCTGCTCGCGTGATATTTCCCGCCCGTGCTCGTATCGGGTGGAGAAGCGCCAGCGCCTTGGCCGCTCTGGGAGTCATGCGACTTAACGAGGGCGCTACTCCGCATGGAATTGCGAGTCACCAACGCCGCTGAAGGTAATCATTAAAATTAATCGAAAATTCACCCAGAAGTTGCATGGTCAGAACACGAGTCTACTGTCGTTCACATTTGAATGACGGTCGTGTTTCAAGACCCGTCGGTGACCCTGTTGCGCGTTCAATGGACAGGGTCACCTTCCCCTCCTATCCGCACCTCTCGCAACAGCGATCGAACAATGACGGCGGTTGAACCGTCTCGCTTCCCGGCTTGCATGTGCCGACGGACAGGATCACGGCGGAGAAGACGAAAACGCCTAAAAGAAAATAGCTTCGGTCGCTCATTTGAGCCTCTATGATTTGAGTTTTTGGGAATAGCACGCCGAATCTCGCGGCTGGGCTTTAATTCTGCGTTGCGCAAATTCGAGAATCTCGCAGGTGACGACAGCGTCGCGGCGACGGGGTGAAGCATCCGCGCTAGCGAGATCATCGAATTGTGGGGAAATTTGTTCGCAAACGAGTGAGCCGGCGTCGTGCAGATCGACGACTGCGTGATTCGTAACATTGGCGGCTATGGCATACGGGCCATGACGGCGAGCGGTACGACGAAAATATCGCCGACTCCAATCCCTCCAACGCCAACACGACAATGATGCTTACCGCCGTTACGGCCAGCAACAATTCCGACTCGGCTCGGGAACATTCACGACCGTTGCGCCGCCATAAAAGCAAAAAGGCCCTGCGTGACGAAAGTCATGCAGGGCCGTCGGCGCCATTGCGGAAAGGGCTTACTTGCCCATCATCAGCGCCATCGCGTCCTTGATGTCCTCGACAGTGACGAAACCTTTGGCGCCCTTGTCTATCTTGGCGAAATTCGCGGAGACGCGGGGCATGCCCGCCTTGGCTTCCTCGGGAGTGAGCTTTCCGTCCCCATCCTTGTCGGCGGCGGCGAATTTCGCTTCCATCGCGGCGATCTGCGCCGCCGACTGAGCCTGCGCGGCCGTGACGGCGAGCGTCGCGGCGGCGACCATGGCGGCCCCGATCAATCGTTTCATCATCGCTTGTCCCCTTGAGGCGCGGCGCGACGTCAAGGCTATCGCGCTCTTTGCTTTTTTGCGGGCGCAGTCTTGCCCAAACACACGCTTGCGTCAAAGGCGGCCAAAGCTCCTAATGCGGAGGATGAATCTGACGGAATTGCACTGGCCCGCCCGGGCCGATCTGAACATTCGGCTGCAGCAAGTCTCCTCGATGATCGAGGCCGCCGGCGTCATGGTCATCGTCGTCGCGGCGGTCGTCGCGACGCTCGCCTTTCTTCATGGCGGCCTGAAAACAGGCGACTGGCAGCTTGCGCTAAGGCGCTATCGCGCCAATCTCGGACGCGGGATTCTTCTCGGTCTGGAGTTGCTGGTCGCGGCCGACATCATCGGCACGGTGGCGATCACGCCCTCCCTGGAAAGCCTCTCCGTGCTCGGCCTGATCGTCGTGATTCGCACGTTTTTGAGCTTTTCTCTTGAAGTCGAGATCGAAGGCCGGTGGCCGTGGCGACGTCAGGAAGCCGAAAGCGCTGCAACGGAAAGATCCGATGCGCGGCTGTAAACAGCAAGGATTTCCTTGGCGAAATCAGCCTTTCGCCTGCGGCGCGCGGCGCGGTGAATTCCGCGCCTTGGCGGTTCGCGGCGTCTCAGAATTGCTACGATCCGACAATACTCGTATTTGGATGCAGGCCTAACACGCCTAGGCACAAGCACAACGATTTGTGGAGGAACGCATCGAATGGCGCGTGTTTTATCGACCATTGTGACGGCTCTCGTCGCAGGCGCGATCGGCTTCGGCCTTGGCGTCTATGCGGCGCCGAGCGAACGCGTCGCCTCCTTGCGGGCGGCGATCCAGAAAATGATGGAGCCCAAGCCGGAAGCGCCGGCCCCGGCTGCTGAGCCGACCCCGGCCGAGACGCCCGCCGCCGAGCCGGAAGCGCCGAAGGAGCCCGATTCCGCCGCCGCCCCGGCGCCGGCCGAATCCGCGCCTGCTGAAACGCCCGCCGCCGCTGAGACGCCTGCGGCGCCCCCGGCCGAGCCCGCTCCGGCTGCTGCGGAAGCCCCTGCTGCGCCGCCGGCCGCCGAGCCTGCGCCGCTCCCCGGCGCGCCGCCCGCCGCTGAGCCCGCCGCCGCCGCGCCGGAAGCCGCCGCGCCGGCTCCCGCCAAGCCGAAGCCCAAGCCGAAGCCGAAGCCCAAGCCGAAGCCGAAGCCCAAGGCCGCTCCGGCCGACGCCCCGGCCGAAGAGCCCGCGGCTCAGTAACGGAACAGCGAGAAAAAATTTACGGCCGGCGCACTGTGCGCCGGCCGTTTCTTTTTGTTTGAGCCCCGCTCGAGGCCTCGCCCGCGGGGCCTTTTTGGCCTCCAGCAGCGGCAGCAAATTCGACTTGAATAACAATCATTTGATCGTCATCTGTTCACGGCGTTTTCGTTGCAGTTCGTTTTCTGTTCGAAAACGCATGACTCGCAACATCTCTCCATCTTTGGAGAATTAGTTTCCGCGCCAACCGTATGGCTAAGCTTGCTTGACGCGAGGAGGAAGATAAGAACAATAAGAGAACATTTAGCCCGCTCTCGCCATGTCCGCGCCCCGCTACGCCGAGCTTGCGGCGACGACCAATTTCTCTTTCCTGCGCGGCGCGTCTCATCCCGAAGAGATGGCCGCGACGGCCGTGGCGCTCGGCCATTGCGGGATCGGGATCGCCGACCGCAATTCGCTCGCTGGCGTCGTGCGCGCCTTCTCCTATCTGCGCGCGCACAAGGAGAGCGTCGGCGACTTCCGTCTCGGCGTGGGGACGCGCCTCGTCTTCCGTGACGGGACGCCGGATATTCTCTGTTACCCGAAAGACCGCGCCGCCTATGGGCGCCTGTGCCGGCTGCTGACGCGCGGCAATATGCGAACGCAGAAAGGCGACTGCGCGCTCTTACTCGACGACCTTCTCGATTTCGCCGAGGGCCAGCGCCTCATCCTGATGGAGAACGGCGCGCCGCCCCCTGCCCTTCTCGAAGCGGCGCAAGGCTGCGTCTGGATCGCGGCGACCGCGCTATACGGCCCGCGCCCACGCGCGCGTCTTTTCGGCCGCATCGATCTCGCGCGAGAACTCGGCCTGCCGCTCATTGCGGTCAACGACGCGCATATGCACGCCGCCGAGCGCCGCCCGCTCGCCGACGCGCTGACCTGCATTCGCGAAAGGACGACGCTCGACGAAGCTGGCTTTCTCCTCGCCGCCAACGCCGAGCGTCATCTGAAAAGCGCGGAGGAAATGGCGCGGCTCTTTCGCGACGCGCCGCAAGCCGTGGAAGAAAGCGCGCGCTTCATCGAGGCTCTCGACTTCCGCCTCACCGACCTCGCTTACGAATATCCGAGCGAATTGCGCGAAGGCTTTAAGAGCGAACAGGAGGCGCTCGGCTTCTATGCGCGCGAAGGCGCGAAGACGCGCTATCCGCAAGGCGCGCCCGAGCATGTGACGGCGCTGCTCGAACGCGAATTGACGCTCGTCGCGGAGCTGAAATACGCCGCTTACTTCCTCACCGTGCACGACATCATGCGCTTCGCGCGCAGCCAGGGAATCCTCGCGCAGGGGCGCGGCTCTGCGGCGAATTCCGTCATCTGCTTTTGTCTCGGCATTACGGAAGTCGATCCGACGAAGCACGATCTTCTCTTCGAGCGTTTCGTCTCAGCCGCGCGCAACGAGCCACCCGACATCGACGTCGATTTCGAGCATGAACGGCGCGAGGAGGTGATCCAATACATCTATGAACGCTTCGGCCGCGAGCGCGCGGGGCTGGCGGCCGCCGTCACCACTTATCGCGGCAAGAGCGCCATTCGAGAAATCGGCAAGGCTTTCGGCCTCTCAAACGATCTCGTCGGCCGCCTCTCCTCCGCCGCCTTCGGACGCGGCAGTGAGCGCGGCACGCGCGCCGACGACATCGCCAAGCTCGGCCTCGACGCGAGCGAACCACGCTTCGCCAAGGCGCTCGCGCTTGCGGAAGAAATCGAAGGCTTCCCGCGCCATCTTACGCAACATTCAGGCGGCTTCGTCATCACGCGCGACCGACTCGACGAAGTGGTCCCCGTCGCGCCCGCCGCCATGGAGGGCCGCAGCACGATCGAATGGGACAAGGACGATCTCGACGCGCTGGGCCTCTTGAAGATCGACGTGCTCGCGCTCGGCATGCTCACCTGCCTGCGCAAGGGGCTCGATCTGCTGGCGCAGCATTACGGGATCAGGCATCGCCTCTCGACGATCCCCGCCGAAGACAAGCGTGTCTATGCGATGATCTCGCGCGCGGATACGGTCGGCGTCTTTCAGATCGAGAGCCGCGCGCAAATGTCCATGTTGCCGCGGTTGAAGCCCAATTGCTTCTACGACCTCGTGATCGAAGTCGCGATCGTGCGGCCGGGCCCCATTCAGGGCGACATGGTGCATCCATACTTACGCCGCCGCATGGGCAAGGAGCCCGTCTCCTACCCGTCGAAAGAGCTCGAGCAGGTTCTCGGCCGCACCTATGGCGTGCCGCTCTTTCAGGAGCAGGCCATGCGCATCGCCATCGTCGCGGCGGGCTTCACGCCATCGGAGGCGGATCAACTCCGCCGCGCCATGGCGACATTCAAGCGCGCGGGCCTCATCGGCGGCTTTCGCGACAAGATGATCCTCGGCATGACGCAAAAGGGCTATGCGCGCGACTTCGCGGAACGCTGCTTCAGTCAGATCGAGGGCTTCGGCACATACGGCTTTCCCGAAAGCCACGCGGCGTCCTTCGCTTTGCTCGTCTATGCCTCCGCCTGGCTGAAATGCCGTTACCCGGATGTCTTCGCCTGCGCACTCTTGAATGCGCAGCCCATGGGTTTCTACGCGCCGGCGCAGATCGTGCGCGACGCGAAGGAGCATGGGATCGAGGTGCGGGAGGTGGATATCAACGCCTCGGATTGGGATTGCACGCTGGAGGCAGGCGAACCCCACCCGTCGCGCTCCACGCGCCACCCTCCCCGTAAAGGGGAGGGATTGGGCTGCATCGGCGATGTGGATCGTGACACAAATTCTGGAGAGTGGGATCAGCCCGAAAGGCCGGGCGTGAGTTCATCCCTCCCCTTTACGGGGAGGGTGGCCCCGCGAAGCGGGGTCGGGTGGGGTTCGAGTCCCGCATTGCACCCCCGCCACGCCGATATGGCCGCCGATATTCTCGCAAACAACGCCATCCGACTCGGCTTCCGCCAGATCAAGGGCGTTTCGGAGGAAGACATGCGCCGGCTCGTCGCGCGGCGGGGCAAGGGCTATGATTCTGTGCGCGACGTCTGGCTGCGCGCGGAGCTCTCCCCCGCGACGCTCACGCGCCTTGCGGAGGCCGACGCCTTCGCCTCGCTCGGGCTCTCCCGCCGCGACGCGCTGTGGGCGGCGGCGGGGCTCAATCGCGCGGGCGACAAGGATGATTTGCCTCTGCTGCGCGACCTCTCCTTCTCGCCGCTGGAGCCCGACGCGAATCTGCCGCCCATGCCGCCGGGCGAAGAAGTCGTCGAAGACTATCGCTTCCTCTCCCTCTCGCTCAAAGGCCACCCCGTCGCTTTCCTGCGCCACAGGCTGGAGGCGCGGCGCGCCCTCCCCTGCGAAGCGCTGTCGCGTTTCCCCGACGGCGTCGGCCGGCGCGTGACGGTCGGCGGCATCGTGCTGCTGCGCCAGCGGCCCGGCACCGCCAAGGGCGTCGTCTTCATGACGATCGAGGACGAGACCGGCCAGGCCAACATCATCGTCTGGCCGAAACTCCTGGAGCGCCAGCGCGCGGAAATCATCGGCGCGCGATATGTCGCAGTCACGGGCCGCCTGCAAAAGGAGGCCGGCGTCATCCACGTCGTCGCCGAGCGCGTCGATGATTTATCCAGCGATTTGCGCCTCTTGGAAACGATGCGGGCCAAGGGCGAGGCTATGCCGAAGGCGCGCAACTTCCATTAAGCATGCCTCATGCGAGCTGGAACCAATCAGCTACGCAAACCGTTATCAAACGGCGACTTAGCCAAAGCCTAGAAGAAATTTCCAAGGGAGCTTCGAATGAAATCTGCCTTCCTCCGCCTCGCCGCCTGCGCGGCTGCGTTCACCGCGACAGCCGCCCTCGCGGCGCCGGTGACCAGCCCCGCGACGGTGCGCTCCGGCCCCACCAAGAAGTGGCCGGTGATCGCCACCCTTCCCGCGGGAACGGATGTGACGGTCGTCGATTGCGGCGGCGGCTGGAAACGCGACTGGTGTCACATCAGGGCCGGCGCTATCGACGGCTACGTGGCTGCCGGTGTGCTCGCAGGGGACGGGAACAATGTCGAAGTCGCCCCGGTCGTGACCAATAACGACGTCAACATGTACAAAGGCCCGGGACCGAGCTATCGCGTGGTGGGCACGATCCCCGAAAACACGATCGTCAATCAGGGCGCCTGCATCTATGGCTGGGGCGAAACCCGCTGGTGCAAGGTCAACCACGCCGGAAAGATCGGCTATGTGCTGGAATCGCAGTTGAGCCGCCAGAACGCGCTCTTCCCGATGTAAGCTACGCTCGAAAACGGCGGATGAGGGCGAGGAGCATCGCCCCATCCGCCACGAGATATGCGCCGAGCAAAACCCACATCTCATTTCCCAGCCGAGGCTCGGGCGCCAGATTGGCCGCCAGCACCCTGCCGATCACGAGCGCGAAAAGCGTCACCGTCAGGACGACGAACCAGCGGATCCAGTCGCGAAGATAGGCCTTCGCCGCTTTTTCCTGAGCCGCATCGAGCTCCCGGCGGCCGCCCGGCAGGTTGATCATGCGCATGGGGACATGATCCAGAAGCCCCGCGCCTAGAAAGATCGCCGCGAAAATCGCTGTCAGCAACGCGATGTCCTGCGAAAGAACGCTCGGGCTCGCCCAACCATTCGGCGCGCCGGATGCGTCGAAATGCGTCGCGATCCGAGCCGGGAGGCGCGGCAGGTAGAAAGCCGCCTCCGCAGCCAGGACAGCGGCGAGAGCGAGAAAAGCGACCATCGGCGCGAGACGCGAAGGCATGGAAGTCTCCTCGCTCCAATCTACCCTTTCGACTCGCGCTTTGAAACGCACGGCCGAAACGCCTATTTTCGGCGAGTCGCGGAGGAGCAGCATGGACGCGCAAAGCGAGCGGATTGTCGAACGCGTCTCGCCGCGTGTGCGGCGCGTCATCGCGCCCAATCCCGGCCCGTTCACCCATACGGGAACCTGCACCTATGTCCTCGGCGCCGGCGACGTCGCAATCGTCGATCCAGGTCCGGACAGGCCCGCACATATCGACGCGCTGCTAAAGGCGATCGACGGCGAGAAGCTCTCCTGCGTCCTCGTCACCCATACGCATCGCGATCACTCGCCCGCCGCGCGGGCGCTGAAGGAAGCGAGCGGCGCGAGGATCATGGGCTGTGCGCCCTACGCGCCGCGCGCCGATATTCGCGTCGAGGGACCGGGTCTCGACGCCGCGCATGATACGGCCCACGCGCCGGACGTCGTGATGAAAGACGGCGACCGCGTCGAACTCGGCGGCGCGACGATCGAAGCGCTGGAGACGCCGGGCCATACGCAGAACCATCTCTGCTTCTCGCTCGTCGAGGAGAAGGCGCTCTTCACTGGCGATCACATTATGGGTTGGTCCACGACGGTCGTGGCGCCGCCGGACGGCTCCATGACCGACTACATGGCGTCGATCGAGCGGCTGCGACGGCGCGACGATGAAATCTACTGGCCCGGCCATGGCGATCCGGTGCGCGATCCGGCCCGCTACCTGCGCGCCCTGGCGCATCATCGCCGCGCGCGAGAGGCGGCGATTCTCCAGCGCCTGGAGGCCGGCGACGATACGATCGCCGCCATGGTGGCGCGCATCTATGAGAGCGTCGACAAAAGGCTGCATGGCGCGGCGGCGCTGAACGTGCTCGCCCATCTCGAAGACCTCGTCGCGCGCGAGCTGGTGGCCAGCGACGGGCCGCTCAGTCTGACGGGCCGCTTTTCATTGAAGTGACTTTAGCGCCCGTCTTCCTTCTTCGGCAGAAGGATCACGACGTCGTTCTTGTGAACGCGGCCAAGGCTCTTGCGCGTCTGCTCGTCGAGAATGTCGGCGTCGACCTTCTCGCCCTTGATCAGCGCGATACGGCTTTCCCACTGCATCCGCTGGAATTTCAGCATGTCGCGCTCCAGACGGAGCTGAGCGAGCTTCTGCTCATATTCCTCGCCGGTCTTCAGGCCGCGCTGGCCGTTGACGCCGTGCCAGACGAAATAGGCGGCGACAGTCCCGGCGACGCAATAGAGCGTGACGGGGAGGATCAGCGAACGAAGGAATACGCCGAGTCTGTGCATGCCCGGACGATAGCGCCGACTTCTATAGGTAGCGTTAACGAGCCGTCAAAGCTCCCTGCATATGACGCAAAAAAGCGCCGGACACAGCCGGCGCTCTCAAACGACGCTTCTGGCGAAATGCACTCAGCGACGCCCGCCGCGCGCCACCCGCTCGATCTCCGCGCGCACGAGGCGCTCCACGATCACCGGGAGATTGTCGTCGAGCCACTGCTTGAGCATCGGCCGCAGCATCTCCTGCGCATATTTCTGCAGAAGGCCGCTGTCATTGATGAACATGCTCGTCGCAAGGGCCTCGAAATGCGAGGCGACGGACGAAGCCGCTTCGGCTGAAACCAGCGGCGCGCTCTCGAACGAATCGTAGGCGTCGAGCGGCTCTTTCGCCGTCGCGACGAGCGCCTCGGAAAGCTCCGGTTCGTCGTCATACTCGTCTTCTTCGACCGCCTCCGGCTCTTCGATGACGGGCTCGGGCGCCGCGCGACTCAAGCGAAGCTGGCGGATGTCGGCGACGGGCGCGGGTTGCGGGCGCTCTTCCGCGACCGGTCCGGGCTGCGGCGCGGGAGCGGGCTCGAGGACCGGCGCAGGATAAGCGTTCTGAACGACAGGCGCGGGCTCGGGAGCGGCCGCCTCTTCCTCGCGCCGGCGGCGCGCGCCCGGCAGCGAATCGTCGTCCGCGATGATGCGTCGGATCGAGGCGAGAATTTCCTCCATAGAGGGCTCGTGCGCGCGCATCTCATCCTGGATGGAAGGCGACGGGGCGGACGCGTTGGCTGCGCTCATGGAGTGCTTTCTTCAAATGGTTAGCGACGTATTGCAGTGCGTTTGGTCAAGTATCTGTGACGGCCCCGCGCACGCGAATCAACACGACGTACCTTGAATTCCACACCTTTCCGAGCCCGCTGTCACCCGCTCCTTGCAGTTCATCTACCGTCGGGCGTCTCCGTCCCGAACCATTTCAGCTTCACCTGCTCATAGTGAATCGACGGGTCGTAGAGGGCGACGTTGAGGTCCAACTCCTCGGCCGACAGGCGGCCAACCGCGCCGAGCGCCGCGTAGGAGGCCACCACGCGATCGCGCTGGGAAACCACCAGATTTACGCGCGCATTGAGCAATGCCTGCTGCGCGTTGAGAACGTCGAGCGTCGTTCGCTGACCGACCTTGGCTTCCTCCCGCACGCCGGCGAGAGCCGTCTCCGCGGCTTTCACGGCCGCCTGGCCCGAAATGATCGACGCCTTCGCGGTCTCCAGCAGGCCGTAACTCGACACGACGCTGGCGCGCACGCTGTCGCGCTGCAGATCGGCGTTGAGGCGCGCCTGCGCCAACTGCTCCTTCGCCTGCCGGATCGAGGCGTATTCCGCGCCGCCCTGATAGAGCGGCACGTTGAGCTGCCCGCTCGCGGCGGCGGAGAACTGGCGCGTGCCCGGAATGCCGAGGAAGGAGTCGTATTGGTTCGACACCTGCGCATTGACGGAGAGCGTCGGCGACAGCGCGCTTTCCGCGACTTTCACGGCCATCTCGGCCGCGTCCACCTGATGCAGCGCCGTCACGACGCCGGGGTGCTCGGCGATTGCGGTCGAAAT
The DNA here is from genome assembly GCF_049675845.1 of Methylocystis parvus. Lineage (GTDB taxonomy): Bacteria > Pseudomonadota > Alphaproteobacteria > Rhizobiales > Beijerinckiaceae > Methylocystis > Methylocystis parvus_A. The sequence continues at coordinate 434,966 of NZ_CP187161.1, read as the reverse complement.
GGCGTCGTTCAGGGATTTGGGCAAATGCGTTTCGAGCGAGCGCCCGGGCTCCAGATGGCCCGGATCAACCCCGATGATCTGCCGGTAGCTGGCGACGCTGTTCTTGAGGATCGCCTGCGCGGCGTAAAGATCGGACTTGGCCTGAGCGAGCGACGCCTCGGCCTGCGCGACGTCGGTGCGCGTCACCTCGCCGACCTGAAAGCGGTCGCGCGTCTGCTTGAGCTGCTGCTCGAGCACGGAGATGTTGTTCTTGCGCAGATTCATCACCGCCGTGTCGCGCAACACGTTCATGTAGGCGGTGGCGCCGTTCTGCAGAATCGCCTGCTCGGTCAGGCGCATGTTCGCGCGAGCGGCGAACACGTTCGACTCGGCCTGCTTGACCGAATTCTCGGTGCGGCCGCCGTCGAAGATGCTTTGCGACATGTTGAGGGTCGCGCCTCTCGGGTAGCCTGTATATTCTTCCAGCGAATAGTTGCGCTTGCCTGTCACCGGGTCGCGACCGGCCGGAAAGCGCAGATTGGCGTATTGGGGCCCGGCCGACGCCTGAATGTTTGCCTTCGGCCGCATGCCGGCGAGCGCCTTCGGCGTCTCCTCGTCCCGAACGCGCACCGCGGCGCGGCTTTGATTGAGATCCGGGTTGCCCGCATAGGCCCGCGCCAGCGCGGTCATCAGCGATTCGGCCCGCGCCTCTCCGCCCAAAGCGGATAGCAGGCCCGCCGCGGCGATAAAGCTCCGCGCAAAGGTCGACAGACCAGCCGCCGCATGCGGCCGCTCAGACGCCGCCCAATCCATCCACACGATCCTCTCACCGACCGGCCGAGCCGGAAGCACAACATTGAGAGCCACGCCATTCGACGCGCGACTCTCCACGATAAGCTGCACAGGAACGCTAGGAACGCGAATGGGGCGAAACAGAGGCGTCAGAACGTAAACGCCGGCGCCTTCGCAAACCCTTCGAGAACCGGCGCATTGGCGCTGAGAAGCGAGATGCGTCCCGCCGGCTGGCCGCCCTGGCGTTCGTATCGCACGACATGCTGGCCCGCGCCTTGCTCCGGCGTGACGATCGCAAGGAGACGACCATTCGGCGTCAGCTGCGCGAAAAGGTCGTCGAGCCCGGCTTCCACCGCGCCGTGGACATAGATGACGTCGAAAGGCCCAGCGGCGGGACAGCCCTTCTCCATCGGGCCGACTTCGACGCGCACATTGCCGGCGCCGATCGCAGAGAGACCTTCCCTGGCGCGGGCCGCGAGCTCCGGATCGCTATCAAGCGCCACGACTTCGCCGACGAGGCCGGCGAGAACGGCCGCCGAGTAGCCGGCGCCGCCAATATCCAGCGCCCTCTCGCCCGGGCGCGGGGAGCCGCCCTGCAGCAGGCGGGCGAGCACGAGCGGCGGCAGCAGCGTGCGCTTGCCGGCGCCCTTTACGGTCACAGCGAGATCGGAATAGGCGAGCGCCTCCTGACTGGAGGGCAGGAACAATTCGCGCGGCACTTCCAGGAAGCGTTCGAGCAACGGAACGTCCGTCACGTCGAAGGGACGCAGCTGGCGGTCGACCATGGTGCGCCGCAACTCGGCCACCGCCTGCCCCTGCTCCGAATCCCGACGAACCGTCGCCACCGCTGCTTCCGACATTCGTTTCCCGGCGTCTCGCCGCCCTCTATCTCGTAGTCTTGTCCGACCTCGGGTCGGCGGCGCTTTTATAGGTTCCGGCTCACGCCATGTCCATGGCGGCGGAGCCTTTCGACTTGGACTTCACGGCCGCGCCCTCGACCAGCGCCATTCCCGTCTCGCCGAGGGCGCGCATCTGATCGAGCATCGTGTTGTCCAGCACGCGGGCGATCGCGTCGCGCGCCTCCATCATCACCAGACGGACCGCGCAATGCGACTCGTCCACGCAGTCTTCGCATCTGCGATAAAGCCTGCGGCTCGCGCATTGAATCGGGGCGAGCGGGCCATCGAGCGTGCGCACCAGATTGCCCACGCTGATCTCGTTGGGGAGGCGCGCGAGCATGTAGCCGCCACCCTTCCCTTTCTTCGAATGCACATACCCCGCGTTGCGCAATTCGCTGAGAATGGCGTCGAGAAATTTCTTGGGGATTTGATTTGCCGCGGCGATGTCGGCGACCAGGGCGGTCTGCCCCGGTTCGACTCCGGCGAGATGAACCATCGCCTTCAGGCCGTATTTGGCTTTTTTGGTGAGCATTTGAAAATTTTACCACAGGTCCTGCGCGGGCGACGCCGTTCGTCCAACTTATTTCGGCGCAGCGGGCTGATCCCGTGACTAAATCACATATTTGAAAATTTTCATATGACCCATCTCCCCTTGACCTATTCCGTTTATTTAGTCTAGTAATTGACTGGATAAATAGACGTTTGACTGCCTTCCGGATTTGGTTCAGATAAATGCCGCTCTCAGCTTGTGCGTTATGATAAACCACATGGCAGCTGCGTGAATTAAGAAGGGCCATGCCAATGTCTACGGTCGTCGAGGCGCTCCACGCATTCAACCCATTGTATTCGCTGTCGGGATTTATCGTCGGCGCTCTAGTCGGCTTCACCGGCGTGGGCGGCGGATCGCTCATGACGCCGATCCTCGTCCTTCTCTTCGGCGTCGCGCCCGGCACGGCCGTCGGCACCGACCTGCTCTATGCGGCGATCACCAAGAGCAACGGCACGCTCGTCCATTCGCTCAACGGGACGGTGGATTGGCGCATCACGCGCCGTCTCGCCTGCGGCTCGGTCCCGGCGACGATCTTCACCTTGCTGACGCTTTCCTGGCTTGGCAAAACGGCCGGCCACGCCGCCAACGGGCTCATCACCTCGGCGCTCGGCTTCGCCCTGATCCTTACCGCGGTCTCCATCCTGTTTCGCCGCTGGATTCTCGACTACATCGCCCATCATCTCGACGACATGAGCGACCGCCACATCTGCGCCCTCACCGTCACGCTGGGCGTCTTCCTCGGCGTGCTCGTCTCGATTTCGTCGGTCGGCGCCGGCGCGGTGGGCATGACGGTCCTGCTCGCGCTATACCCCCGTACGCAGACCGTGCGACTCGTCGGGTCGGATATCGCGCACGCCGTTCCGCTGACCTTCGTTGCGGGCTTTGGTCATTGGCTCATGGGCGGCGTGGATTGGCTCTTGCTATTCTCTCTCCTGATCGGCTCTCTGCCGGGCATCGCCATCGGCAGCCATCTCGCCGCGCGCGTTCCGGACCACTATTTGAGGCCGGCGCTTGCGACGATGATGGCGGCGGTGGGAGTCAAACTGTCTATTTAAGGACAAGGGGAGGACGGAAATGTCGGATACGAGCTTCACGCCGCCCGCAAAACCGGGACGCGGCCGCATTTATAATTCGATCACGCAGACCATCGGCGACACGCCGATCGTGCGCCTGGACCGTCTGGCGAAGGAAAAGGGCGCCAAGGCGAACCTTCTCGCCAAGCTCGAATTCTTCAACCCTATCGCCAGCGTCAAGGACCGCATCGGCGTCGCCATGATCGAGTCGCTGGAGAAGAGCGGCAAGATCTCGCCCGGCCAGACCGTGCTGATCGAGCCGACCTCCGGCAACACCGGCATCGCCCTCGCCTTCGTCGCCGCCGCGCGCGGCTATCGCCTGATTCTGGTCATGCCGGAATCGATGTCCATCGAGCGCCGCAAGATGCTGGCCCTGCTCGGGGCCGAGCTCGTGCTCACCCCCGCCTCCCAGGGCATGAAGGGCGCGCTGGCCAAGGCCTCGGAGCTCGCCGCCGAAACGCCCGGCGCGATCATCCCGCAGCAGTTCGAGAACCCCGCCAATCCCGAAATCCACCGCGCCACCACGGCGGAGGAGATCTGGAACGACACAGAGGGCAAGGTCGATTATTTCGTCTCCGGCGTCGGCACGGGCGGCACGATCACCGGCGTCGGCCAGGTTCTCAAGAGCCGCAACCCCGCTTTGCGCGTCGTCGCCGTCGAGCCTGAGGATTCGGCCGTTCTCTCCGGCCGTCCGCCGGGGCCGCACAAGATTCAGGGCATCGGCGCAGGCTTCGTGCCCCCGATCCTGCATCGCGGCGTGATCGACGAGATCGTCACCATCGGCAATCAGACCGCCTTCGACACCGCCCGTCTGCTGGCCCGCCTCGAGGGCATTCCGGTCGGCATCTCGTCAGGCGCGGCCGTCGCGGCGGCGCTGGAAATCGCCAGCCGGCCGGAGGCCGAGGGCAAGAATATCGTTCTGATCATCCCCTCCTTCGCCGAGCGCTACCTCTCCACGGCGCTGTTCGAGGGGCTGTAAAAAAAGAAAAGGGCCGGGACGGCTGAAAAGCCCCCGGCCCTCTTGTTTTATTCGCCTTGCTTATTTCTTCAGGGCGATGGGAAGCCCCTTGCTGCGCGCGTAATGGCGGCCATAGGCGCCGACGACATAACCGACTGCGCAGATCACGAAATAGACCACGATCAGGAAGCCGCCGCGCTGATTGGCGTTGTGCGCCTTCTCCAGAATCGAGGCCACGTCGGACTCGTCGATGAACTTATCCGCGACGACGCCGCAGATGACCGCGAGGATCGGCACCAGCCACGACGGCAGGCGCATCCAGCCTATCGCAGCCGCGGCGCCGAAGGCGACCAGGCCGAAGAGATGCACGAACTGAATGAAGATCGACTGCGACACCAATCCGATGAAGCGGATCAATTTGATCATTTCTCACCCCTTGCTGGGTCTCTATGACCCTGTTTTGGGGCCGATCTTACACATTCGGCAGGTGCTGCGCGAGTGCCTCCAGCACCGCCATGCGGACGGCGACGCCCATCTCCACCTGCTCCCGGATCAGGGAGCGTGAACTGTCCGCGACCGCGGAGTCGATCTCGACGCCGCGATTCATGGGGCCCGGATGCATCACGAGCGCGTCCGGCGCCGCAAGAGCCAGCTTTTCCTCATCCAGCCCGAAGAAGTGAAAATATTCCCGCGCGCTCGGGGCCAGGGCGCCGGCCATGCGCTCCTTTTGGAGGCGCAGCATCATGACGATGTCGGCGCCGGCGAGACCGCGCGTCATGTCGTGATGCACCTCGACGCCGAGCCGCGAGAGGCTGTCCGGCGCGAGCGTCGACGGCCCCACCACCCGCACCCGCGCCCCGAGCGCCGACAACAGGATGATGTTGGACCGCGCCACGCGGGAATGGAGAATGTCGCCGCAAATGGCGACGGTCAGTCCCTCGATGCGCCCCTTGTTGCGGCGGATCGTCAGCGCGTCGAGCAGCGCCTGGGTCGGATGCTCATGGGCGCCGTCGCCGGCGTTGACCACGGAACAATCGACCTTGCGCGCAAGGAGATGCGCTGCGCCCGCCTGCGCGTGGCGGACGACGATGATGTCCGGGCGCATGGCGTTGAGCGTCATGGCCGTGTCGAGGAGCGTCTCGCCCTTCGATTCCGAGGAGCGCGCGACGGACATGTTCATCACGTCCGCGCCGAGGCGCTTCCCCGCGATCTCAAACGAAGCCTGCGTGCGGGTCGAGGGTTCGTAGAACAGATTGATCTGGGTGCGCCCGCGCAGAACGGCGCGCTTCTTCTCGACCTGCCGCGACACTTCGACGGCCTGCTCGGCCATGTCGAGCAGCGTCTCGATATGGGGGCGCTTCAGGCCCTCTATGCCGAGGAGGTGGCGGTTCGGAAAGATCGCTTTGACGTCTGCCTGCATGGCCCGTCTATAGCAGTTTTGCCGTGCGCCGCGACCCTCGATTTCCATCAACCGGCGGCGGCGAGAGGCGGCTCCTCGGTCAGGTCGCGCGTCGGCTTGGGGGGCTCGATCATCGGGCACGCGCCGAACAGGCCCGAGATCTGATTCGACGTACGCGGATGGCTGAACAGGTAGCCCTGCACCTCCCGGCAGCCTAGCCGGTGCAGCATCTGGAACTGCCGTTCGGTCTCGACACCCTCGGCGGTGACCTGGAGCGAGAGCGACCGCGCAAGCTCGATCGTCAGCTTCACGACCGAGGCGCACATGGGATTGGTCTCGATATTGGCGACGAAGGAGCGGTCGATCTTCAGCCGGTCCAGCGGCAGGCCCACGAGATTGGCGAGGGAGGAATAGCCGGTTCCCAGATCGTCGAGCGCCGTCTGGATGCCGAGCCGGCGCAGATTGGCGAGCATCTCGAAGGCTCTTTCGCCGTCGAGGATCATCGCCGTCTCGGTCAGCTCGAGTTCGAGGCGATGGGGCTCCAATCCGCTGGTCGCGAGCGCGTCGAGCACCATCTGCTCAAAATTCGGCTTGCGAAGCTGAAGCGCCGAGACGTTGACCGCCACCCTCAAATGGGGCGGCCAGTTCTTTGCCGCGTTCATGGCCTCCTGCAAGGCCCAGGAGCCGACGCGGTCGATCTGTCCCGCACGCTCGAAGAGCGGGACGATCTCGCCGGCGCTCAGCACGCCGCGAACAGGGTGACGCCAGCGCAGCAGCGCTTCGAATCCGGTGGCCTCCTGCGTCTGCGTGTCGACGAACGGCTGATAGACCATGAACAGTTCGCGCTGCGCGAAGGCGCGGTCGAGTTCCGCGTCCAGCGTATTGCGCTCGGCGATGAAGCCGAAACGGTCGCGAAACAGCGTGTAGCCGGCGCGCCCCGACTGTTTCGTCGCATACATGGCGCTGTCGGCGTTGCGCATGAGGCTTTCAGGATCGACGCCGTCGCTCGGCGCGATGACGATGCCGATGGAAACCGACATGGGGATCGAGCGCCCGTCGATTTCGAAGGGCGCCTTGAAATTCGCGAGGATGCGGTGCCCGATCGTCACCGCGTCCTCCACGTTGCGGATGTCGACGGCGACCAGCGCGAACTCGTCTCCGCCGAGGCGCGCCACCAGGTCGTTCTCACGCGTCGACGCCTTTAGGCGCCGGGCGGCCTCGATGAGCACTGCGTCCCCGGTGTCGTGCCCCATCGTGTCGTTGACGCCCTTAAAGCCGTCGAGATCGAAGCACATGAGCGCGAAGCGTTCGTTGCGACGCGCGAGACGGGCGAAGGAACGCGCAAGCTCCTCCCGGAAGGCGACGCGGTTCGGCAGTTGCGTGAGCTCGTCGCGCATCGCGCCCTCCTGCGCAGCGACTTCGGCGGCGCAGCGCCGCGCAGCCGCCCCGGCGCGTTTGAGGGCGCCGCTGACGATCACGACCGTATAGATAGCGGCGGCGCCGGCCACGACATCGACGACACGGTCGTGCTGGGGCAGGACGGCCAGGATGAAGCCCGCGCAGATTGGAACGACGTGAGCCAGCAGGGCGCTCGGAATCATGCTGAGCGAGAAGGCGCCGCCGAACAGCGTCGCGAAAACGAGCCCCACGATCACGAATTGCTGGCGCGTCGTCGCGTCGTCGAAGAAGAAGACGGGCAACGCCCCCCAAAGCGAGCCATGCAGCAACGCATTGGCCGCCGCCCGCCAGACGCCGTTTGGCGACGCGTTTCGGGCCTGGCGCGCCGGGGCGGTGATGCGACGCGCATAGATGACGCCCGCGAGCGTGAAGATCAAAGTCGCCCAGATTTTCGCCTGATCGGCGAAGGTCGTCTCCCACACGGAAATGCAAAATGCCAGCGCGCTGAAGCAGGAAACGAGCATCACCGCCGGCGTGCAACGCTCGAGGTCGCTGAGCTGTTCGGCCCGAAAGCGCGCGCGCACCGCAGGCGACAGAGGCATTTCATCGAACGCGAGAGGGTCCCCTTCCAGAAAATGACGGAGGCGCGCAAGCCGGCCGTCTCCCCCGCCCGGGAAGCCCCCCAACCGCGACAGGACGTCAGAAATAGCAGCGGAAATATGCATGATCCCGTCGAACCTTTTTTCCTCCACCCGCGCCTGCGCGCGGCAAAAGGAATTCGATCCTGCAAGTTTCCACCGAAGCCGTTGCTATTTGTTAAAGTATGGGGGAGAAATCGCGCAGAGGTTAATTGTTTCGAGCCGCCTCCCCGCGTACGACGCCTTGACTTATACTCCAGTCGAGCACATCTCCTTCACAGTCGGGGTTGCGGGTGCAGCGTTGCGCCTTTAAACTTAACCGAATGAGCGCTCCGGGCGGGGTCCGCCTCGGGGTTTTTGTATGGATCCCTTATACTCATTCAGAGTATAAGTGGTCGCTATCGAAAAAGGGGGCAAGCGACAGATGACGTCCCAAACCGCCGAGCTGCTGAGAGAGCGCGCGCCCACGCCGTCGCTCGGGGTTGGCCCCAATGCGCGCTTCCCCATGCTGCCGCGTCCCAATCTGGAATGGACGCCGGAGGTCGAGGCCGCGACCGCCCATCTTTATGAGCGCGTCTCGAAGGTGATTCCGGCGATCGAGTGGCCGTTTCACGCGCCTTACGTAAAGGCGATCAATGACATCAAGAAGACGCGCAACGCGGTGATCCTGGCGCATAATTATCAGACGCCGGAGATCTACCACTGCGTCTCCGACTATATCGGCGACAGCCTCCAGCTCGCCAAGCTCGCGGCCCAGTCCGACGCCGACGTGATCGTCCAGGGCGGCGTCTACTTCATGGCCGAGACGTCGAAGATTCTGAACCCGAACAAGACGGTTCTGATCCCGGACGCCGAGGCCGGCTGCTCGCTCGCGGCATCCATCACCGGCGCCGATATTCGCGCGCTGCGCAAGAAATATCCGGGCGTGCCGGTCGTCGCCTATGTGAACACCTCCGCCGAGGTGAAGGCGGAGGTCGACATCTGCTGCACCTCCTCCAACGCCGTGAAGGTCGTGGAGAGCCTTGGCGTCGATACCGTCATCATGGTCCCCGACCGCTATCTCGCCCAGAACGTCGCCGCGCAGACCAAGGTGAAGATCATCGCCTGGGAAGGCGCCTGCGAAGTGCATGAGCTTTTCACGGCCGAGGAGATTGAAGGCTTCAAGGCCGACCATCCGGGCCTGAAGGTCATCGCCCATCCCGAATGCCCGCGCGAGGTCGTGGAAGTCTCGGACTTCTCCGGCTCGACCGCCGCGATGATCGACTACGTGCGCAACAAAAAGCCCGCCCGCGTCCTGCTCGTGACCGAATGCTCGATGGCCGACAATATCGCGGCGGAGACGACGGGCACCGAGTTCGTGCGCCCCTGCAATTTCTGCCCGCACATGAAGCGCATCACGTTGCCGAAAATCCTCGACAGCCTTCTCCATATCCGCGAGGAAGTGATCGTGGATCCGGCCATCGCCGCCCGCGCCCGCCTGAGCGTTCAGCGGATGATCGATCTGGGGTAAGCCCCTCCCCAACCCTCCCCCGCTGGCGCGGGAGAGGGAGCACATCGTCGCCTTCATCGACAATGCCGCTCGCGAGCGTCCCCTCTCCCGCGAAGCGGGGGAGGGACAGGGAGGGGGCAAGGCGTCTGGAGTTCCAATGCCCTCTCTCGAAGCCGCCCTCGCCGCCATCGACGCCGCCAACGCCGAAGATCCCCGCAAGGTCGACGGCCGCGCCTTCGAGACCGTTTACGCCGAGCGGATGTCCACACGCCTCGCCGCGCTCTATCCCGACGCCTCCGACCTCCTCAAGATCGCCGCCCGCGCCCAGCATCTCAAACGCTGGGAGATCCCGCGCGGCGACTACCCCGAAGGGCGCAAAGGCTACAACGAATGGCGGCGCGCCTGCCGGGTCCACCACGCCAATCTCGCGGGAGAGTTCATGCGCGCCAGCGGCTACGACGAGGCGGCGATCGCGCATGTCGGCGCGCTGGTCCGCAAGGAGCAGCTCAAGAAAGACCCGGAATCGCAGGCGCTGGAGAATGTCGCGGCCGTTGTCTTCCTCGAGCATTATTTCGATGACTTCCTCGCCAAATACGCCGGCTATGAGGACGAAAAGATCATCGACATTCTCGGCAAGACGCTCTGCAAAATGTCGCCCAAGGGTCACGCCGCGGCGCTCGCTCTCCCCCTGCCCGACCGCGCCCGCGCGCTCGTCGCCGCCGCCGTTGAACGCGAGGCCGGCGCGCTCGAACGGCTCGCCGCCGTCTCACTCGATTGATACATGCCCCATAAGCTCCCCCCTATCCTGATCGTCGGCGGCGGCCTAGCCGGGGTCTTCTGCGCGCTCAAGCTCGCTCCTCGGCCCGTCGCCATTCTCGCGCCGACGCCCGTCGGATCGAGCGGCTCCTCCTATTGGGCGCAGGGCGGCATCGCCGCGGCGGTTGAGGAAGGCGACACGCCGGAGCGGCACGCCGACGACACCGTGGCCGCCGGCGCGGGCATCGTCGACCGCGAGGTCGCGCTCGGCATGGCCGAAGAAGCCCGCGCCCGCGTCGAGGACCTCGCCGCCTGGGGCGCGCCCTTCGACCGCAAGAGTGGCGGCGACTTCGCGCCCTCGCAGGAGGCCGCCCATTCGCATCGCCGCATCGTGCGCGTCATGGGCGACACGGCCGGCCGCGCCATCATGGAGACGCTTGAAAAGCGGGTGAAGGAGACGCCCTCCATCACGGTAGTGGACGGCTATTCCGCGCAGCAGATTCTCACCCGCGACCGCCGCGTCGTCGGCGTGCGTGCGCGCCACGCTTCCGGCCGCATCTGCGACATTCCCTGCTCGGCGCTGGTGCTCGCCACAGGCGGCGTCGGTCATCTCTACCGCCTGACGACGAACCCGGTCGAGGCGCGCGGCGTCGGCGTCGCCATGGCGGCGCGGGCGGGGGCCATCGTGGCGGACGCGGAATTCGTGCAGTTCCACCCGACCGCTATAGACATCAATGTCGACCCCGCGCCGCTCGCGACCGAGGCCCTGCGCGGCGAAGGGGCCGTCATCATCGACCGCGCCGGCAAGCGTTTTCTGCTCGACGTAAATCCCGCCGGCGAGCTCGGCCCCCGCGATATCGTCGCGCGCGGGGTCTTTGCGAGCATCAAGGCTGGACGGGGCGCCTTTCTCGACGCGCGCGCCGCCGTCGGCGCGGAATTCCCGCACCGCTTTCCCACCGTTTACGCGAGTTGTAAGGGCGCCGGCATCGATCCGGTGACGCAGCCCATCCCGATCGCTCCGGCCGCGCATTACCATATGGGCGGCGTCTGGACCGACGTGCGCGGGCGCACGAGCCTCTCGGGTCTTTGGGCCATCGGCGAAGTCGCCTCGACAGGAGTCCATGGCGCGAACCGCCTCGCCTCCAATTCGCTGCTGGAGGCGGTCGTCTTTGGCGCGCGCGTCGCGGCCGACGTTTCGTCCGCGCCGCTGGAAGACGTCGACTTACGCATCGCGGCGGAGCGCGCCGAGCCGGTCGCACATGACCGCGACTTCGCCGTCGTCGAAGAATTGCGCGACCTCATGTCCGCCAATGTCGGCGTCATCCGCGACGCCGCCGGTCTTACGGGCGCCCTAAAAGCTGTCCGCCGTCTCTCTGCGCGGACGAGCGACATCGAGGTTTCCAATATGCTCTCCGCGGCGCTGCTCATTACGGCTTCGGCGCTCGGGCGGCGCGAGAGTCGCGGCGCGCATTTCCGCTCGGATTTCCCGCAGGAGAACCCCGCCCTGGCCCAGCGCTCGCAAATCACGCTTGCGGACGCCTTACGTATCGCGGACGAGGCGAGCGCGTGACGTTCGATCTCTCCCCCCTCCTCATCGAAGACGCCGTCCGCGCCGCACTCGCCGAAGACCTCGGCCGCGCCGGCGACGTCACCACGCAGGCCACGATCCCCGCGAGCGCCAACGCCCGCGCCGTCATCGCCGCGCGAGAAGCCGGGGTCGTCGCCGGCCTGCCCCTCGCCCGCGCCGCATTCCTGCAGATGGATGTGCGCGTCGGCTTTGAACCCTGGATCGAAGACGGCGCCAAAGTTGGGCCCGGGGAAATCGTCGCGCGCATCGAAGGCCCGGCCCGCGCCATTCTGTCAGCCGAGCGCGTGGCCTTAAATTACATGGGCCGTTTGTCCGGCGTCGCGTCGCTTGCCGCGACTTACGCGGCGCGTATCGCCCATACGAAGGCGAAAGTCTGCGACACGCGCAAGACCACGCCGCTCCTGCGCGCCTTCGAGAAATACGCCGTGCGCTGCGGCGGCGGCGCCAATCACCGCTTCGGCCTCGACGACGCGGTGCTCATCAAGGACAACCACATCGCCGTCGCCGGCGGGGTCGCCCCTGCCCTCAAGGCGGCCAAAGCCTTCGTCGGCCATCTCACCAAGATCGAGATCGAGGTCGATACGCTCGATCAGCTCGCGGAAGTCCTCGCCGAGGGCGCGGACGCCGTGCTTCTCGACAACATGGCTCCTGACGATCTGCGTAAAGCGGTCGAGATGGTCGCCGGCCGCATGGTCTGCGAAGCCTCGGGCGGCGTCACGCTGGAGACCATCGCGGCGATCGCCGAGACGGGCGTCGACCTCATCTCGGTCGGCGCGCTGACGCATTCGGCGCGCGTGCTGGATCTGGGGCTGGATATCGAAATCGCATGAAGCTATCGCGTCGCGCAGACCTTCGCCTTATCGTTCACCCAGCAGGCGCCCTGCCGCTTCAACACGCCGAGCGGCGAATGGGCGTGGGTGGATTTGGGGTCACGGTTCCATGAACCATCGGCGACGCCCGGGCTCGTGACGACGACATAGGCGAAGTAATCCGATGGAGCCGTGTCCGAGGCGCCGACCGTGAAGCTGCCGTCCTTGTCCAGCGTCTCAACTTCGCAAGGGCCTTTCAGATAATCCTTGCCGCCGACCTGAATGAGACATTTGCCCTGGAAAGCGAGCGCGGGCGCCGAAATGAGGCAAGCGAGAATCGCCAGTATCGCCTTCATGCCGACTTTCCGTTGATCACGGCGCCGAGCCGCCCGAGCTTCAGCCCGCGCTTTTCCAGCATCTCCGGCAGGCGCGGCGACAGCAGGAAGGCGAGTTCCTGCTCGCGCGTGATCGTCACCGGGTCCTGCGCCTTCAGCTCCTCGTCGACATGACCGGGATGGCACATGACGAGATGCGCCTTGCCCGGCGCGCGCAGATAAGACTCGAAGGACTTCGCGTAGTCTTTGCCGGGGTCGAAATCCGAAAAGCCTGCAAAGCCGTCATTGGTCGCGAAGCCCCGCCAGTTCGCCGCGCGATGGAAGCCCGACGAGACCGCGCGCACGGCGAGCGCCTTGCGCGCATGTGCCCCGCGCAGGGCGATGCGATGGAGGCTGTCCGCAGAGTCGCGCAGCCAGGCGCGGCCGGCGAGGCGGCGCGCCAGCATGGCGTCGAGCAAAGCCTCGCGAATGCCCGGCAAGCCATGTACATGCTGATGGCCGTCCACGAAATCGGGCCGCCGCTCAATCACCGCCTCGAAGCGGTCCAATTGCCGGTCGATCTCGGCGCGGATTTCCTCCATGGGGAGCTTTCCGCGCATGGCCATGCGGATGACCTTCGCGATGGGCGGAAAAGTCCCTGTCGGCGCGAATGTCGGCATGTAGCCGAGCGGGCGACCCAGGGTGAGATTGAAATGCAGGCCGACATCGGCGTTCCGGCAATGGCGCAGCAATTCGCGGCCCATGGCGGGCCAGCGCGGGCCGTTGACGAGCGCGGACACCGCCGTCAGCCTCCCGGCGTCGAGGGCTTCGAGAATGCCGACGCTCACGGCGTAAGAGATGCCATAATCGTCGGCGCAGATCGCAATGACGCGGTCCTTCGACATCGCCGCCCGTCTCCTCATATCTTTGCCGCGCGCGCTTTTTCTGGTTGAAGCAGACCCATGAGCGACAGCATCGAGACTCCCGATATATCGGTCGTGATCCCCGTGTTCAACGAGCGCGCCAATCTGCGCCCGCTTAGCGCGCGGCTGACGCCAGCGCTCGAGGGGGCCGGCGTCACTTTCGAGGCGATCTTCATCGATGACGGCTCGCATGACGACAGCTTCGAGGAACTGCGCGCGATCTGCGCCGCTGAGCCGCGCTTTCGCGCCCTCTCCTTCTCCCGCAATTTCGGCAAGGAAGTCGCCATCGCCGCCGGGCTCGACGAGGCGCGCGGCCGCGCCGTCGTCATCATGGACGCAGACCTTCAGCACCCGCCCGAAGTCATCGCGCAATTCGTCGAGAAGTGGCGCGAGGGCTACAAAAACGTCTTCGGCCAGCGCACCGACCGCGCAACCGACCCCAGGATGCGGACTTTCTTCACGGAGCTGTTCTACCGCCTGCTCGAAAAATTCGGCGACGTGTCGTTGCCGCCCGGCGCCGGAGATTTTCGCCTTCTCGACCGGCAGGCGGTCGACGCCCTGCTCTCGATGCGCGAGCGCGCGCGCTTCAACAAGGGCCTTTATGCCTGGATCGGCTTCAAATCCATCGGCGTGCCGTTCGTCGTCGACGAACGCGCGAGCGGCGACTCCAAGTTCAATTTCGCACGCCTCGTGCGCTTTGCGCTGGATGGGCTGATGTCCTTCTCGTCCCTGCCGCTCAAGGTCTGGACCTGGGTGGGCCTTGCGATCTCGTGTTTCGGGCTGGGCATGGCGGCCTATTACTGGGCGCGCACCATGCTCTTTGGCGTCGACACGCCGGGCTTCCCGACGCTCGTCGTCTCGATCGCGTTCTTTTCCGGGGTGCAGCTCATTTCGCTCGGCGTGCTCGGCGAATATATCGCCCGCATCTTCAACGAGGTGAAAGGCCGGCCGCTCTATCTCGTGGCGGAGCGGGTGGAAACGAAGAAGGCGGACAAAAAATAAGAAAAAGGTCCGCCGCACCCTCTCGGATGCGACGGATTTGCGCGTCGATTACTCGACCGGGGACAGGCCGCCGGCGGCCGTCTTGGTGTTGGGATCGATCGGCGGGTTGTTGAGGCACGTCGGATGGCCGAAGCCGCTGGCGCTCAGGCCGTTATTGCCGACGAGCGAGGTGGCGTTGGCCGGAATGTCGAAGATGATGTTGTCCGGATGCCCGTTGTCGCCCGCAAACAGGGCGGCGGGGCCGCTCACGCCGGCGCTCGCCAGATAGTCGAGGCCGGACTTGCGGCGCAGGCGCCACGCGACCATGTGGTCGGTGCAGGACGTGTCGCCGGAAACGCCGATGCCGCCGACCTTGGCGGCGTTGTCAGCAAACGCCGCGAGGCCGCCGCCGAACACATTGATGCCGCCGATCGGACGGCCGATCATCGGATCCGAACCCGTGCCGAAGGTCGTCGGGTCGGGCTGCGATCCATTGGAGTCGAGATAGGCGCTGGCCGGATCGACCGGATTGCTGAACTGCAGGCCGAAGAGGCTGCCGCCGTCGCGCGTCGCGGAATAGAGATTGGCCGATGACAGCGCGAGCTTGCCGGGATTCGGCGAGCCAGTGGTCGCGCCGAGGCTCAGGCTGTTGGCGGTGGCGGCCTTCTGGGCCGAAATGACGCGGCTGGCGAGCCACTGCTGCTTGTAGTTCGCGCCGGTGAAGGCGACCGCGCAGACCGTGCCGTCATTGGCGACGACCGTGGCCCACATGTTGAAGCCGAGACCGCCATTCTGGCCGCCATTCGGCGGATTGACCGCTGCGGTCAAGGCCGTCTTCAGCGCAGTGTTCAGGTTGTTGGCCTGCGGGCTTCCAGGAGAGACATTCGCGCAGCTCGGAGGAATCTGGATCGTCGTGGGATTTCCCGCCAAAGCTCCGGTCGCGGTCAGGCAAAGCACAGAGCTGGCGAACATGAGTCGTTTCAACATTAGACCTTACCTCTCTTCACAATAATATCAGGCGCTTAGTTTATTTTATTCTGCCCAGGCGCCACTGGAGGTTTAAGGCAAAAGCGCGACTTATGCTATACATAATAAAGGCGCGACTTCAGTCGCAGAAACCTTCCAGAAACAATTCTGGCCTTGAAATCTTGAGCGTAGCCGTTTTTTATTTGACCTATGTTTGCTGAAGCGAGCCAAGATTAAACGTTCTCGGCTCGCGAACATGACCCGACCGGTGCCTCTAAGTGCTTGCCACGCATGCGCTATCGCCCGTAGCCCAGCGTCCTGATCTTGAGGAGCCGGCCGTTTTCAAAGACCAGAGACGACATCAATTGCGTCGGCCCAAAATTATATACCCACTCCTCCACCGTCACTTCGCGCACGGCCGGATAGGGAAAACCAGGCTCGAGCGAGTCGAGGGGGCGCGGCTCCAGCGGATTGGACATGCCCGAGCGATATTCGACATGGCTGTCCGTATAGGCGGGCTCGCCACAACGCTGCAGCACGTCGAATTTCGATTGCCCTTCGATGACGAGGCTCGTCCCGCAACGCAGGGCGAAAGCGGGCCCCGCGCTCGCCGCGCAGATCAGCAGGCCCAACAACACCCTGTATTTCATCGCTTTCGCCCGGTTGACGCGCCGCTCGTCCCGCCACGCTTCCTTCCGCTGAAGTTAGGCCAGCCCCTCAAGCCGCGCCAGAGGGACCGCGAATAAGCGGAATTTGGGAATTTAGCTGCTAGAAGCCATGAAATGATTCGCAGTCTTCTCTCGGTCGGCGGCTTCACCCTGCTCTCGCGCATCACGGGCTTTCTGTCGCTCGCGATGCAGTCCGCGATCATGGGAGCCGGGGCGATCTCCGACGCCTTCTTCATCGCGCAGCGCCTGCCCAACAGTTTCCGGTCGATCTTCGGCGAGGGCGCTTTCAACGCCGCCTTCATCCCCTGCTACGCGAAATCGCTGACGCAGGAGGGCGATGAACCGGCGGAAGAATTCGCGGGGGAAGTCTATACGCTCCTGCTCGCCTCGCAGATCGTGCTGCTGTTGCTCGTCTGGCTGCTCACGCCGCAATTCGTGTCGCTGCTGGCGCCGGGGCTCGGCGACCGGCCGGAGAAGTTCGCCCTGGCGGTGAACCTCACGCGCATCACTTTTCCCTACCTCCTGTTCATGACGCTCTTCGCGCTGCATATGGGCGCGCTCAACGCGCATGGCAGATTCGCGCTGCCCGCCTTCGCGCCGAACCTCATGAACCTCACCGTCATGGCGGCGCTGGCCGTGTCGTTCCTCTTCCCCAATGCCGGATATGCGGCGAGTTGGGGCGTGACCATCTCGGGCGCGCTGGAGTTGGGGCTGCTCATGTGGGGCGCGCGCCAGATCGGCGTGTTGCGTGGCTTGCGCAAACCGCACTGGCCGCGCGTGCGCGAGTTCTTCATCATGCTCGGCCCCGCCGTTATCGGCTCGGCGAGCCCGCAGATCGCCGTCTTCGCCGACACGATCCTGTCGTCCATGCTGGCCGATGGCGGGGTGTCCGCGATCTCCTACGCCGAGCGTCTCTATCAGCTTCCCGTCGGCGTCATCGGCATTGCAGCGGGCACCGTGCTGCTGCCCGAGATGAGCCGCCGCGTCTCCGCCGGCGACGTCGCCGGCGCGCATCGGGCGCAGAGCAACACCATGGCGCTCACCATCGCGCTCGCGGCGCCTTTCTTCGTCGCCTTCGACACGATCCCGGAGTTGATAGTCGCGGGCCTCTTCATGCGCGGCAAATTCACCGCCGCCGACGCCATCGCGGCGGGCGACGTGCTCGCGGCCTATGGCGCGGGGCTGATGGCGCTCGTGCTCATCGCCTCTGCGCGCGCGAGCTTCCAGTCGCGCGGCGACACCTCGACGCCAATGAAAATCGCGCTGTCGGCGCTCGCTGTGAACGTGGCGATGAAAGTGATCCTCTTCCGCCCGCTCGGCGCGGTGGGCCTTGCGACGGCGACGTCCATCGGCCTCTGGATCAATCTCGGCGCGCTCGTCGCGATCGCCATTGAGCGGGAGCTGATCGACTTCGACGGCGTCTTCGCGAAAAGCGTCGGCGCCACCCTCCTGGCCTGCATGCTGCTGACGCTTGTCGCCATGTTCGGCCGCGCGCCGGCGCTCGCTCTGGGCCTGCATTTCGGTTCGCAGGCGAATCTTGTCGCACTGATTGCGTTGGGGGCGGCGGGAGCGGTCGTTTATGGCGCGACGCTCGTCGGCGTGCTGCATTTGGCGGGTGTGAGGCTGGGCGGCTTGCGGCGGGGGCGTTGACCCCCTCCCCAACCCTCCCCCGCTCCGCGGGAGAGGGAGCACATCGTCGTCACAGCGAGAATGCTGATCGCAAGCGTCCCCTCTCCCGCGGAGCGGGGGAGGGACAGGGAGGGGGCGTTGAGCGCCGCGCGCTCACTTACATAAACTGCGACAACCCCGGAATAGAATTGGCGATCTGCTTCACCTTCTCCTCGCCGACGATCTCCTTCGCGTAGCCGAAGACCTCGTGGCCGAGTTTCTGGATCTGGCCCATGTCGAGGCCAAGGGCGTTGAGCTTGGTCGCGACGCCCATCAGTCCGGAATTGAGGAGCCCGCCGAGCAGGCTGCCGCCGCCGGCGTCCTCGCCCGCCGAAACTTCGTTCGCGGCGTCGCGCGCGCCGGCGACCTTGTCGAAAAATTCCGCCACCGGGCCGTCGGGCAGCTCTTTCTGCAGGAAGGCGAGCACATGGCCGATCGCTGTCTTGGCGACGCCCGCATCGACGCCGATCGCAGCCGAAACGCGCCCAATCAATTCATCCATCTGCATCCTCCCTAGCTTATATGCGCGACTGTCGCTGCGCTTCGCGGCAATTGCAAGCGACGAGGCGCGCCGATTGAGGCCCCTCGAAAGCCGTAATAGGGTCGGAGCCCGTCATTGCGAGCGGAGCGAAGCGATCCGGAGCCCAACTTCGGCTCTGGACGGCGTCGCAATGACCGCGAGGCAAGATCACAGGAGTAACGCTTGTACAAACAATCCGCCGCGTTCTCGGCTTTGATCGCCGTCGCCCTCGCCTCCTCCGCCCGCGCCAACGACACCGAAGCCGAGACGGCCCTCGGCGGTTTGACGCTCAAGCGCTCCGACGCCATCTCGATGGACAGCGAGGATCTCTACATCTCGCGCGACCTCGTGCGCGTGAAATATCGCTTCACCAATACGAGCGACGCGCCGGTCGAAACGCTCGTCGCCTTTCCCCTGCCCGACATTCCGCCCGATTCAGAGGAAAACAAAAGCTACTGGAGCAACCCCTCGGACCTGAAATTCAAAACGACGATCGACGGCAAGCCGATCGTCTTCGACGTGGTGCAGCAGGCGATTTTCAAGGAAAAGGACGTCACCGCGCGTCTCGAGGCGCTCAAGATTCCCGTAAACTATCGCGACGAGAAATTCGACTCAGCGCTGAAAAAGGCGCCCCAGGCGGAGCGCGACAAGCTCGTCGCGGACGGGCTGCTGCGCGACGACGGAACGGGCGGCGAGCATTATTATTCGGCGCAGTGGTCCGTACGCACCAGCGTCACCCGCAAGCAGACTTTCCCCGCGAAGCAAACCGTCTCGGTCGAGCACCAATACGCCCCGCTGGCGGGCGGCAGCGTCGGCGGCGGACTTTCCAAGTCGCAGCGCAAGACGGACTGGTTCAAGGACGAGCAGCGCAAATATTGCATCGACAGGGACTGGCTCGCGAGTTTCGATAAGAAGGGCACCGAGCTATATGGCGAAATCTGGCTCGGTTACGTGCTCAAGACCGGCGCGAATTGGAAAGGCCCCATCGGCGATTTTCGGCTCGTCGTCGACAAGGGAAAACCGGACGCGCTCGTCAGCTTCTGCGCCGATGGCGTGAAGAAGATTTCGCCGACGCAATTCGAGGTTCGTTACCCGAACTTCACGCCGACGAAGGACCTCGACATATTGATCGTCGAATGGGGGAAGGAGTGACGCGGCCGGCGCTCGCTTTTTCGCGCGCCCCGATCCGCGTCACTCCGGCCAGAGCGCTTACAGGCCCGGCCGCATCTCACCGGTGGATTCCGACTTCGGCGCAACGCCGGAACGCTCCGCGAGAGCCGGCAGCATTGCGCGAATCTTCGCGACGCCCTCTTCGCCGATGAGCGATTCCGCGCGCAGCAGCGTCTCCTCGATGAGGCGTTCGCTCTGCGCCTGCGTGAGGCCGAGATTGGCGAGCTTGCCGACAAGGATGTTCAAATCCGCGCGGCCATGGCCCATGAAGCTCGTAAACCCCTCGATGGCCTGCGTCACCCCGCCATCGCTTGTGGCGCCCGCCGCGGCGACCGCTTCGCGCGCGCCCGGCATCTTGTCGATGAATTCGCCGACATGTCCTTGCGGAACCGCATCGCGCAGGAAGCGCAGCACATGGCCGATCGCGGCCTTGGCGATCGACGGCTCGAGCGACGTCGCCTCGACGACGCGTCTTGACAGTTCTTCCATGTGACATCCCTCCTTCAGGGACTGTGACCTGAAGGCGAAATGTCGCTTGGGCTTTTGGCGTCAAGCCAAGTTTGTGAAATTTAACTTAAGCCGCGTCGAGCCCGTAGAGCGAATGCAGCGTGCGCACCGCAAGCTCGGTATAGGCTTCGTCGATCAGCACCGAGAACTTGATCTCGGAAGTCGTGATCGCGCGGATGTTCACGCCCTTTTCCGAGAGCGCCCGGAAGCCGCGCGCGGCGACGCCGGCGTGGCTGCGCATGCCGATGCCGATGGCCGAGACCTTGGCCACGTCCTTGGCGCCTTCCATGCTGGTGAAGCCGATGTCGCCCTTCACCTTCTCGATGATCGCGGTTGCGCGGTCGTAATCCGCCTTGCCGACCGTGAAGGTCATGTCGGTCATGCCTTCCTGCGAGACGACCTGCACGATCATGTCGACATTGATGCCCGCCTCGGCGAGCGGCATGAAGACGGCGGCGGCGACGCCGGGCTTGTCCGCGACATGGCGCAACGTGATCTGCGCTTCGTCGCGCGAGAAGGCGATGCCTGTGACGACCTGGGCTTCCACAATGTCCTCCTCGTTGCAGATCAGCGTGCCTTCGCCCGGATTGGCGGGATCGTCGAAGGACGAGCGCACATAGGTCGGCACCCCGTGCACCATCGCGACTTCCACCGAACGGACCTGCAAAACCTTGGCGCCGAGCGACGCCATCTCCAGCATTTCCTCGAAGGCGATGCGGTCCATGCGCCGCGCCTTGCCCTCGCTCAGAATGCGCGGGTCGGTCGTGTAGACGCCGTCGACGTCCGTATAGATATCGCAGCGATCCGCCTTGACCGCCGCCGCCAGCGCCACCGCGCTCGTGTCCGAGCCGCCGCGCCCAAGCGTCGTGATGCGGCCCGTCTCGGCGTGAACGCCCTGAAAGCCCGCGACCACGGCGACCTCGCCGCGCTTGAAGCCCTCGACGACGCCGGCGCCGTCGATCGACTCGATGCGGGCCGAGCCATGGGTGTCGTTGGTGCGGATCGGGATCTGCCAGCCTAGCCAGGAGCGCGCCGGAATGCCGATCTGCTGGAGGGCGATGGCCAGAAGGCCCGCCGTCACCTGCTCGCCGGAGGCGACCACCGCGTCATATTCGACCTGGCTGTAGAGCGGAGCGGCCTCCTTGCACCAGGCGACGAGCTCGTTCGTCTTGCCGGCCATGGCGGAAACGACCACCGCGACCTCGCGGCCGGCGTCGACCTCGCGCTTCACATGGCGCGCCACGTTGCGGATGCGCTCGACATTGGCGACGGACGTGCCGCCGAATTTCATGACCAGGCGTGACATGATAACCGGTGTTGGGCGGTAGGCGGCGGTCCGCCCACTCGCGTCTCGCCAAAAGCGCGCGTATATGTGACCGCGCCCTGCCCCCTGTCAACGGCGCAGGTCGCCCTTATGTACTCGGGCGAAGACCCGACGCAAAAAGAGGTTCTTAAGTGTCCCACGAGGCGACTCCCCCCCATTCCGCCAGCGTCAATCCCGAGGACGTCGCGCGTTTCAACCGCCTCGGCGACCTGTGGTGGGACAAGAAGGGCAAGATGGGGATCCTGCACGAGATCAACCCCATCCGCGTCACCTATATTAGGGACCATGTCCGCCGCTTTCTCACGGGCGACATGAGCCCCTTGAACGAATCCCCCGAGCGGCCGCTCCAGGGCGTGCGCATCGCCGATATTGGCTGCGGCGGCGGCATTCTGAGCGAATCTCTCGCGGAGCTCGGCGCGACGGTCACGGGCATCGACCCCGCGCCCAACAATATCGCCGTCGCCAGCCGCCACGCCGAGAAGATGGGCCTTTCCATCGACTACCGGAACATCACCGCCGAGGCGCTGGCCGAGACGGGCGAGCAGTTCGACGCCGTCGCGGCGCTCGAAGTCATCGAGCATGTCGAGGGGCCGAGCGACTTCGTGAAGATGCTCTCGCGCCTCGTGCGCCCCGGCGGCCTGCTCTTCCTGGCCACGATCGACCGCACCATGAAGAGCTACGTCTTCGCGATCGTCGGGGCCGAATATGTGCTGGGCTGGGTGCCCAAGGGCACGCACGACCACAATAAATTCATCCGTCCGGACGAGCTCTCCGGTTGGCTGCGCAAGGCCGGGATGCGCGAGATCGACCGCGCCGGCATGAGCTTCCAGCCCCTGACGCGGACATGGCGCAAGAGCCACGACACCGACGTGAACTACCTCATGGCCGCGAAGAAAGAGGGCTGAGGCGGCCCCGCGTCATTGCGGGGGGCGTTAGCGACGAGCATCCAGAGCCGCATTGTTCCCTGGATTGCTTCGCTGCGCTCGCAATGACCCGCGCTGGAACGGCTCCCCAGAATGGCCGGCGCATACTCAGGCCACCAAGCTCTTGTTCGCGTCATGAGCCCTCATTAGACTTTCGCCCGATGATGAACGAATCGACGCCCCCGTCCGCCCTCGCTCGCGCCTTCGCGCTTCTCGGCCTGTCGCTCGCGCTCGCCCTGCCCGTCGCAACCGCCGGCGCGCCGACGCCCGCCTTCGCCAAGGACAAGCCTGCGGCGAAGGACAAGAAGGACGCCAAGGAAAAGCCCGCCACCGACGAAAGCGCGGCCGACGACGCCGCCGACAAGAAGGGCAAGAAGGGCGGCAAGAACGACAAGAGCGCCGGCGGCGGCAAGCCCGAGCAGCTTGGGACCTACGGGGAATGGGGCGCCTATCTGGCGCAGGGCGGCAAGGACAAGACCTGCTACGCGCTCGGCCAGCCCAAGAGCCGCGAGCCCAAGGCGAAGCTGAAGGACACCTCCGCCTATGTCTTCATCTCGTCGCGCCCCGGCGACGGCGTGCGCAATGAGGTGGCCATCAACCTCGGCTACGGGACCAAGGACGGCTCCGCCGCTTCGGCCGACATCGACGGCGACGGCTGGGAGCTCGTCACCAAGGGCCAGAACGCCTGGGTGAAGGACCAGTCCAAGGAAAAGGAATTCGTCGGCGCCCTGCGCGGCGGCTCGAAGCTCGTGGTGAAGGCGTCCTCGTCCAAGGGCACCTCGACGACCGACACCTATGTGCTGAAGGGTTTGTCCGACGCCCTCGCGCGCGTCGCGCAGGAATGCAAATAGGCGACGCCCGGCGCGCCGACGAATTCGGCGAACCCTGCCCGTTTGACGGGACATCACGACCGGAATCGCAATCAGCCCGCCTGCCTTCTCCCCGAGAGATGCGGTGTGCTGATTCGCGCAGCCTCGTCATTTGACGCATGGTCTAAAGCGTGGGCGCGCATTTGGGCCTGGCATACAACAATGATGCGTCGGCGCACCGGAATAGCGTGACCCGCTTTTCTCTTCGCAGCATAGAGGCGGCGTCGCTTGGAGTTTCGACGCGGCGCCGCCATCAGATGGTTGAACGCGGAGGCCCTCAGCATTCCGCCCTATGTGATCAGCCCCCCCCCTTTTTCGGGCCATTGTTCCCAGTCTGAAATTGTCTCCCAGATAGCCCCGCCTCGTTCCCCGCGAATAAGACTGGGGAACATTTCATCCCCGCGCGCATTTGATTTTCAGCACTGGGCCAAACGGGGCCGGGGCGTCTCAGCTTCCTCGATCAAATCGGCGGCGGGCAAAGCAGCGCGTCTGCAAGGCACTTAGACGGCGCAGTCACCCTCGCCTTGGAGCCAGTCAGTATAAATCTGATAGAACCAAGTAAAAAACCACAATCTCGCGCCTGAGTGGTCCTTTCGAATCGGGCGTTTCGGCGGCAGTTTCTCATCGTCAACTACGGCTTCCCCCTGTTGCCTTGTTGGCGAGCGATGGCCTGAGCCTGAGAGGCCAAAACAGGCTTCCGGCCGTCGCTCTCATCTCTTGTCGACGCAATCAACTCGGCCGCCCCAGGTGGCCGAGCCCTCTCCGTTACGCATAATATAATTATAGCTTATGCTAAGTTATTGTTGGACCACATCGCCATAAAAACCTGTAGCTTCTGGTCCCATTTCATTTTGTACGCGCAAAATCAGCCTGAGTGGCGCTTTTATATTTGCGTTGTCTGGCTCAATAGGCTAATTAAAAGGCCTCGTCTCAACTAAAACAAATGGGAGGGAAACATGGCTGTTAACGTTCATGGCGGCGGCGAGCTTGGCAAAATCCTGCTCTACATTGCGGGCTTCGTCGGCTTCGTGATTATCGCGCTGACCTGGGTTCCGGAATGGATTTCGCCGGACAGCGCCAACATCACCGGCAATACCGGCTCGACCGCGCGCATGATTCAGTAAGGCTTAAAAGCCGCGGCGTTCCGGGTCCCGATCCACCCGGAACGCCGAAATTCACAGGGTTCAAAAATTCTTTGATCGCCTGTTGCAAAGCCAGATCGATTGTTGCATAAGGCTGCAGCGACGGCGGCGCGAGCCAAACGGTGAAAGCCAAGCCGAAGCAAACGGATGCGGGTGTAGCTCAGGGGTAGAGCACAACCTTGCCAAGGTTGGGGTCGAGGGTTCGAATCCCTTCGCCCGCTCCAAATGAAGCTCCGCGATAACCCTAAAGCGGAGGTCGGGGTTCGATGCTGGTTACGCGCGCCCCCGCGAAAATCAATCTCACTCTCCACATCTTAGGCCGCCGGGCAGACGGCTATCACGAACTCGAAAGCCTCGTCGCCTTCAGCGGCGCTGGCGATACGCTGTCGCTGATTCCCGGCCCCGCCCTCTCGCTGCACGTCTCCGGCCCCACGGCCCCGGCGGCCGGACCCGGCGACGACAATCTCGTTCTACGCGCCGCCCGCCATCTGGCGGAGCGAGTCGATGGACTGACGCTCGGCGCGTTCCGCCTCGAGAAGCGATTGCCCGTGGCGGCGGGAATCGGCGGCGGTTCGTCCGACGCCGCCGCCGCCCTGCGTCTCCTTGCCCAGGCCAACGGGATCGACACGGACGACTCGCGCCTCTTCGACGCCGCGCGCGTCACCGGCTCCGACGTTCCCGTCTGCCTCTTGGGCCGCGCCCGCGTGATGCGCGGCGCCGGCGAATCGCTCGGGCCCCTTCTGCGCCTGCCGCTGCTGCCCGCCGTGCTCATCAATCCCGGCGTGCCAGTCGAGACGCGGCCTGTTTTCCAGCGCCTGGGCCTGCAGCCCGGCGAGCGCGTGGAGGCCGAAGAACACCCCGAGATCGGCAGCGGCGCGCCCTCGGTCGAGTTGCTCGCCATGCTGGCCCGGGGCCGCAACGATCTCGAGGACCCGGCCTGCCTTCAGGCCCCCGTCATCGTGGACGTGCTTTCGGTGCTGCGCGCTGCGCGGGGCTGCAAGATCGCGCGCATGTCGGGGTCCGGCGCCACCTGTTTCGCAATCTTCTCGACGACCGGCGCCGCCGCGAAGGCGGCGCGCGCGATTCGCATGCAACACCCCGAATGGTGGGTGAAGACGGCGGCGCTTCGATGAGCCGCCGCCCGCCGCCAAAGGACCAGCCCCACCGCCGCAACGAACGTCCCAACGACAGACCCAGGGGCGCGCGCCCGCATGAGCCGCGCGGGCGAGGCGACGCGCCGAAGGGCCCGTTCCGCGCGCCCTCGCCCGAGGTCGTCACGCTTTATGGCGCGCATGCCGTGCGGGCGGCGCTCAAGGGCGGGCGCCGCAAGCTGCTCGCGCTTTACGCCACCGAAAACGCCCTGCCCCGCATCGCCGACCTCGCCCATGCCGCCGGCGTCGAACCGCGCCTCGTCGACGCCCGCGACCTCGCGCGCCATCTCGGCGAGGAGGCGGTGCATCAAGGCCTGCTGCTCGAAGCGCGGCCGCTGCCCGAGGCCGATATCGGCGACATCGAGTCGAAGAACGGCGTTGTGCTGGCGCTCGATCAGGTCACGGACCCGCACAATGTCGGCGCGATCCTGCGCACGGCCTGCGCCTTCGGCGTCGACGCGCTGATCGTGACGGAGCGCCATAGCCCGGAATTCACCGGCGTTCTGGCGAAAGCAGCCTCCGGCGCGCTGGAGCATGTGACCATCGTCTCGGTCGTCAATCTGGCCCGCGCTTTGGATGAATTGCGCGAGCGCGGCTACAGCGTGCTCGGCCTCGATTCGGAAGGCTCCGAACCAATAGAGACCATCCCGCTGTCGAAGCCGCTGGCGCTCGTGCTCGGCGCGGAGGGCAAGGGCCTGCGCCGCCTCACGCGCGAGCGCTGCGACCTCGTCGCCCGCCTCGACCTCCCCGGCCCGATCAAGAGCCTCAATGTCTCCAACGCCTGCGCCGCCACGCTCAGCGTCGTCCATATGCGCCTGCGCGCGCCAAAGGATTGACCTCGCCCGCGCCTTGGACGATTAGTTGAGTCGCTGGGAACGCCGGTTTAGCTCAGCTGGTAGAGCAACTGATTTGTAATCAGTAGGTCGGGGGTTCGAATCCCTCAACCGGCACCATAACCCACGAAGCCCCCGCGACAGCTTGCCCGCTTGGTTAGGCCCAGCCGGTGGACGATAATTTCGCGAAGGCCACCGCGCGCCGCGCTCAGCTTATCGACGAGCAATAATCAACATGAAACCCGCAACTCCGATCCGTTCGCTCGACCAGATCGGCCCTGGCGAAAACGTCGTCCTGCAATCCCTGCGCGCCGATCGCGAGCTTCAGGGCCGCCTCATGCAACTCGGGCTCTTCGTCGGCGCCGCGGTCGATATCGTGCAGAGCCGCGCGGGAGGGCCCATGCTGCTGCGCGTTCGCAACACGCTCGTCGCCATCGGGCATGAAGAAGCGAAAGCGATCCTCGTGGATATTCCCAAATGACGCGCAACGAAGCGGTTCTGCGTATCGCGCTCGCGGGCCAGCCCAATGTCGGCAAGTCGACAGTGTTCAATAATCTGACGGGCCTCAGTCAGCACGTCGGAAATTGGCCTGGCAAAACCGTCGAGCGGAAGGAAGGATCGGTTTTGTTCGAGGGGCGGCGCATTCAGGTCGTCGACCTTCCGGGAACCTACGGCCTCACCGCGAGCTCGGAAGAAGAGAGGATCGCCCGCGACTACATCATCAGGGAAAAGCCGGACGTCGTCATCCTGATCGCAAACGCCGCCGCGATCGACCGCAATCTTTATCTCCTCGCAGAGCTGCTCGCTTTGTCCGTTCCCGTCGTTCTCGGCCTCAACATGATGGACGTCGCGGCGTCCGAGGGCGTGGAAATCATGCCTGTCGTTCTCGAGGCCAGACTCGGCGTGCCGGTCGTGCCGATCACCGCCGTCAAGAATGCAGGCGTATCGGATCTGGTGTCCGCCGCGCTCGCCCTGGCGGATGGCCGCGCCGAGTTCCGCCCGACACGCCCCGAGTTCGACTCCGCGCTAGGCGGGGTTCTCAAGAAGCTTAAAGGCGCGATTCAGAAGCTTGTCCCTGCCCCGTACGAAGCCGGCTGGGTCGCTCTCAAGCTGCTCGAGGGGGATGCCGAAATCGTCACGCTGGCGAGACAATGGGCTCCCGAGCGCGACTGGCCGCAAATCGAGGCGCTTTTGGCCAAAAGGCAGAGCGCGGGCGTCGAGATCATTTGCGGGCGTTATCTCTGGGCCGACCGCATGGTGAAATCCGCGGTGCTGCGTGCGCCGCGCGCCGGCCAGAGTCTGACGGACAGGATCGATCGCGTCGCATTGCATCCCATCGCCGGAACGGCGATCCTTTTCCTCGTTCTCGGCCTGACCTTCGCCCTGACCTTCGCCATCGCCTGGCCGCTCCAGCGCCTGCTGGAGACGGGCGTCGTCCAGCCGCTGCGAGAAATGGCGGCGAGCGCGCTATCCGAGGCGCCGCCCGCCCTTTCCCACTTCATTGCAGACGGCGTTCTCGGCGGCGCCGGTCTCGTGATGACCTTCCTGCCGCTGCTTCTCGTCTTCTATGCGATCTTCGGCTTTCTGGAAGACACCGGCTATCTCGCGCGCGTCGCCTTTCTGACCGACCGTTTCATGCAGCGTATCGGATTGCACGGCAAAAGCTTCCTGCCGTTCTGCCTCGGCTTCGGCTGCAACGTGCCGGCGATCATGGGCGCGCGTGTGATCGAGTCGCCCGCCGGCCGCCTGCTCACCATTCTTCTGGCGCCGCTCGTGCCGTGCAGCGCGCGCTTCGCAGTGCTGGCCTTTCTCGCGCCGGTCTTTTTCGGGAGCTACGCCCTGTGGGCCTCTCTCGGGCTGGTGATGCTGAACATCGCCGTGCTGGCGGCTCTCGGGGCGGTTCTCAATCACACCCTGTTTCGCGACGAGCGGGTCTCCTTCGTCATGGAGCTCCCGCTTTATCACGCGCCAAATCCACGTACGATCGGTCTGTTCATGTGGGCGCACACATGGTCGTTCCTGCGGCGGGCGAGCACCATGATCCTCGCCGTTTCGACGGCCGTCTGGTTGCTCGCCTATTTCCCGGACGGGTCCATTGGCGCGAGCTATCTCGCCCAGATCGGCCAGGGGCTGGAGCCCATTGGCCGCCTTCTCGGCTTCGACTGGCGCCTCACCGTCGCGCTGTTCACGAGTTTCGTCGCCAAGGAGAACGCGATTGCGACGCTGGGCGTGATTTACGGCGCGGAGGGTGGTTCGCTCGCGGAAGCCCTTTCCCATTCGGTGTCGATCGCCGCGGGGCTATCCTTCCTCGTCACCACGATGCTGTTCATCCCCTGCGCCGCCACCGTCGCCGCCATGCGCCAGGAGACCGGCAGTTGGGCCTGGACCTTCTTTTCCGGAGGATTGTTGCTGGTCATCGCCATCGCCGCGGGCGCAATCTCCTATCAGGCGGCTAACTGGCTCCTCGCCTGAGAGATCGCATGTTCGACGCAATCCTGAAACTCGCAGCCCAAGGGCGCCTCCTGAGCGTCACGGAAGTCGAGCGCGAACTCGCGATCAGCCCGGAGGCGGCGGAAAGCCTGTTCCTGGAGCTGGAGCGCCGAGGTTATCTCAAGCGGATCAATTCGACATGCAGCACCCCCTGCGGCGACTGTCCTGCGAAGGAGGGGTGCCGATTCCTGCGGTCCCCGCGCCTGTGGATTTTTACCGAGAAAGGCCAGCAGGCGGCTCGCTTTTAGAGCGGGAGTCGCGACCAATCGACGGCGGCTTGCCCCCTGCCGCCGATGACGCTCTCAAGGCGGCGTGAATATCATCTTGGTTCGCGTGGAAAGTTCTTCTTCATTGCCTTGCCTTCGCTCGCGATAAAAGCAAAATGCGGATCAGAATTGATCAGGCGACTGTTGATCCGGTCCCTCAACGGCGGCTTCCACTGAAAGCTACTCATGGCGAAAAATCAGGGCGTTCCTCTCCATCTCGGACTCGCGAAACTTGTCCTCTCTTTGCTTCGCTACGCGATTCTCATCGCGATGGCGCTCGTCTTGCTGCCGCTCGCCATCCCTTATCTGAAGTCGGGCGTTTCACATGTCTGGCTGGATAAAGTTCAGGCCCAGGACGCCTTCGTGATCAAATGGCTTCAGGCCGCGTCGCCCGTTACCCTGGGCAGTTTCGAGGTCACGCGGTGGATCCTCATCGGCTTGCTTTACATCCTGCGCTCGATCGTCGTCGGCATGCAGCGAAAGCTCGGTCACGCCATTTACCGGGCGACGGTGCAGCGCGACGTCGCGGCGATGCAGGCGGCGGCGCAGGGCGGCGCCGGCGCCCGGCTCATCGCGCCCATCAAGGAAAAGATCAAGAAGCTGGACGCGGGCAATGACGAAAGCCGCGCCGAGCTGCTTCAGGTCATGGCGGAAGCGAAGCGCAAGCTCGAATCGATGAGCCGAGATCTGGCGTTCCTGTCCATCGACGTCGCGGACTCGACGAAGATGAAGATTGGCGAAGAGAAGACCGACATCGAACACGACTTCCGCGAATATAAGAACCTCGTCGACGGCAAGCTGCGCGCCAACGGCTCTCTCAAGGCCGCGTGGACGCCGGACGGCGTCATGGCCTGCTTCCCGACATCCGACGCCGCCGTGAAAGCCGCCCAGGAAGTGATCGCCGGCCTCGACGCCTTCAACGCCAATGTGAAGCTCATCAGGTCCGATTTCACGGTCCGCTGCGGCATCAATGCGGGACGCGTCTATTACGACGAGGCGACGCCGATGGAGGAGATGAGCGACCGGGTCATCGATATTGCCGGGCATATGCAGAAATATGCTCAGCCCGGCACGATCGCCTGCCCCAAGCAGCTCATCAAGCCAGTGCAACAGCGCGAAGGCTTCAAGGACGCCGGCAGAGTGGTGGACGGCTACGAAACCTATCAGTGGACCCGCGAATAGAAACCGCCGGGCGGCGCGCGGACTCGTGCGCCGCGGTCAGTAGGTTTTATAGATGCGCCGGCCTTCGATCGTCTCGGCGGTGCCGACGAGCTTCCCGTCGGGGCCGTTGAAATAGGTGACGCCGCCGATCTTGGTGACGCTCCCGAGCGAGTGTCCCCTGGCGTCGAAGAATTCCTGCGTGCCGCTGGCGGCGGTCGCCTTCGGCGCCATCGTCTCCTCGGCCGGCTCCGCATTCGAGGCGACGACACTCGCCAAAAGCAGGGCCAAGGTCAGGATCGTCCTCATTGTTTGCAACCTCCCGGCGGAATGTCTGTTTTTGAACAGCAATCCGCGGGCCAGGTTTTTTACGTTCAATTAACCGTTTTTTGGCGGTTTCAGCGTAACCAGGCGCCCGGCTGCGGGGCAGACGCTCAAAGAATAGGCAGCAGCCGGCTGATTTCTTTTGTCGAGGCGCATGACGCATTTGCGCCAGGCGACCGCCCGTGCAGGCCCGCTCAGCGCAGGCATTCCCCGCGCTGCGCCCACTCCGCCATTTGGGCGTCGGCCGCGGCCGCGCTCTCCGTATCGCAGGCCCTGAAGACGTTTCCCCGGCCCATCGAGGCGCCCGCCGGGAACTGTTCCACCGAGAGATAGGAACCGGCGTCCAGCGAGCCGGCGATCTGCGCCTTGGCCGCCTTGACGGCTGGGGCGCTGGTCGAGGCTTGCGGGGACGGCAGGTGATACCAGTGGCTTGCCGTCGTCAGACGGCATTCGCTCTGCGCGAGGCTTTTCGGACAGACGAGAATCCATGTCTGCATGCCGCCCTTGGCTGCGGCGGAGCCAATCCCTGCAACAAGGAAAAACCCGACGATAAAAAGCTTCTTCATGGTCCGAGCGCCTCTCGCTGCGACGATTCGCAAGCGCGATCTTAGTGCGGAAAAACGGGCCGGAAGATGGAATCCCGGAACCTAGAAATGCTGATCCTTCTTGCCCGCGGCCACGCTCGCCCGCGCCCGGTCGACAGCCTCCGGATGGACCTTTTCTAGAGCGGCGACGATCGCCTCGAGCGTTTCGATATGGTCGATCGCTTCTTCCAGCGCGTCGGCGAGCGCCTGCAGGCGCGCGGGTAAATCCTGTTGCAAAACAGCCTCCCTGGGGCCCAGCGCGCGCGGGACGCGTCGCGAGTCGCCGCGACTGATGGCCGCGCGCCCAATTGGCGAATTGAATATGGCCGGGTCGAGCGCCACCCTACCCCGGCATGATCAGAGCGCCAATCGCCAACGCCGTCGTTTACTCCGTGCTTTTCGCGACAATCGCGAGCGCGGCGTTAATGCTAGTACGATAACGGAGCCTTCGCAGGGTTGCAGAAGCTAGGCTTCCGCCCCACTCTCTCGACTGAGATCAGTTTGCAGTTGAGAGGGTGCGCCATGCGTAAAATCATTTTGGCTACCGCGATGTTCTGCTCCGTCCCTGCTTTCGCCCAAGGGACCGCTCAGGAACGCTCCGACTGCATGGGAGACGCGCTACGCTTCTGCAGCTCCGATATTCCCTTCGTTTCCGCGATCGAAAGCTGCCTTGAGCAGAATATGTCTCGCCTCAGCGGCGCCTGCCGTCGCGAATTCGCGCCCGCGCATACGACCAAGCTTCAGGAAGAGCATTTTTACCGCTGATCCGATGGAGCTCCCGCCCATCGACCCTTTCGTCGCCGCGGGCGTGTTCCTGTCCACCGCCGCGACGGACGCAGTCTATGTGTTCTTCAACGCGGCCGTCTCGGCCCGCCGGCGGGTCGCCGCGGCAAGCTGGAGCAGCGCCTGGTACATGCTCTCGGCTTTCGCGGTCATCAGCTACACGTCGAACTGGGCCTATGTGCTCTTCGCCGCGGCCGGCGCATGGATCGGCGGGTTCGTCTCGGTCACGGCGCTCGATCACGTGATGCCGCTCAAACGCGACGAACCCCAAAAGGCTCAGCGCCCCTGAAGCTCCTGCGCCCGCTCGTCACAATGTTTGAGCTCCGCGGCCGTCGCGGACCAGTAAGAAAGTTCGCATAGCGTCTGGTAACGGCTACCCACGAAAAGCGACCAGACGCCAAATCCGGCCATCAGCACGCCGACGGCGAGAATGAGGATTTTCTTCATCGGAACCTGCCAGTAAGAAGCGTCGCAACCTAGCTAAAACAGCGCGCTGAAATCGCCAACGTGCAAAACTGGACAGATTGCGGCGGTTGCCGAGCTTTGGGGCGCGCTCTATCCTCCCGGTGCATTATGCCGCGCCGGACATAGGCGCGGGATTGAGCGCGTTTATCTCCAGCGCTTCTCAAAAAGGATCTTGAAATGTCCAACAATCCGGAAACGCCTGCCGGCGGCGACGCCGAACCGCACAAGGAGGCCGGAACGCCGCATCAGGACGCGTCCGAGGGGTCGTGGGTGTCCGCGATCGAGGAAGGCATAGAGGAGATCAAGACGCAGTCGGCCGAAGTGCTGTTCGTCGACGTGCTCAAGATCGACCTGCCCTACATCATCATGCTCTCCATGGCGGTGGTCGGCATCGGCCTCGTCACCTTCACCGGCGAGCCGATCGGCTTCTATTGGGAACTGCTGACAATCATCTATTGCGGCCTTTGCATCTTCGTCGGCTGGCGTCATGCAGGCACCAAGCCGGAGCGAATCAAGCTCGTCTGGACGCAGGTGCTGCACTGGGCGGCCTTCCTCGCGGCCATGTGGCTGATCTACACGCCGACCATGCGGGCGCTGATCGACGTCAACGCCACGGGCCTCAACCTGATGGTGCTGCTGGCGCTGGGCACCTTCGTCGCGGGCGTCCATGCGGAGGCCTGGCAGATCTGCGTGGTCGGCCTCATCCTGGCGCTTTTCGTCCCGGCGATGGCGATCGTCCAGCGCTCCTCGCTGTTCATCATGGTCGCGCTGCTGGGGCTGATCTTCATCGCCGTCAGCCTGTGGATGACGTTCCACGCAGAGCGGAAAGAGAAGCAGGCCTAACGGCGCAAGCTGGGACTTCCCTCCAAAACGAATAAAGCGGCGCGTGAGCGCCGCTTTTCTTTTGCCGGCTCGAAAACCGCTCAGCTCGCCGAATGCGCCGAGAGCGCCGCGCGAATCGCCTGATCCATCGTCCTGTCGAAGGAAGTGCGCAGCACCGTGCCGCCGGCGCCCTGGAGACCTTCGAGAACCTTATCGGCCGTCATCTTGCGCACGAGCACGAAGAGCGCCGCACCGCCGGGAGGAACCACTTCCGCCACTTCCTTCATGAACTTGTCGTCGATGCCGAAATCGGTGAGCGCGCCCGAGACGGCGCCGGAGGCGGCGCCGAGAGCCGCGCCCGCGAGAGGCATCATGAAGATCATGCCGATGAGCGCACCCCAGAACATGCCAGAGACGCCGCCGATCGCCGTCGTGTTGAAAAGCTGGTTGAGCTTGACGTGGCCTTCCGCATCTTTGACGGCGACGACCGCGTCGCCCATCTCGATCAAATATTCCTTCTGCATCTGAAACAGCTTCTGTCTCACGCCCTCGGCCTTGGCTTCCGAGGGAAAGGCGATGACGAGCAAATCGTTCATGAGGGCTCTCCGATATCGGCGGCGCGCGAAACCGCCGCTCTTTCGATCTAGTCGAGCCGGGTGAAATTACAATTGCGAGCGAGAGATTGCGAGAAATGGCCGGGCGAACGCCGCTGGCGCCCAAGCGCCTCCTCTAAACAAGGGCCTCCTCTAAAAAAGCTTACCCGCGCGGCGCCGCTCGTCTTGCGGCATCGGCGGGTAAAGAACGCCAAGCTGGGAGACATGACGTATCTTAGAAGCTTCTGTTTTTCACCCCGCAGCGGCTCCTCGCGGGCGCCGGGATGCGGCGCGGCGCAGCGAACCAGAAAGCCAGGGGCGAAAGCAGTGACGCCGCGATGAGAAGATTGGCGAGCATTGGCTTTCCCTCCACTTGGTGAGCGCCGCCCGCGCCCGAAGGCGCGAGCGGCTTGTCCGTTATTACTCGGTCAGGAGGGCGACGCCTTCCTTGCCGGACAGCGCATGGATGCGCGCCAGGATCTGCAGGACGACGCCGAACACGCCGAGCGCCATCCAGCCGAAGAACACGAAGCCCCAGTGCAGCGGAGCAACGAACAGCTCTTCCATGAACCAGAAGGTGTGGCCCCACTCATTGAGACCAACGTTCGGGATGATCATGAACGGGCCGATGGCGACGATCAGGAACGCCAGCGAGTAGCCATGAGCAAAATACGGAATGCGGGTCTTCGCATAGAAGAACGCGCCAACCGCGATCACCGAATAGATCGGGTAGCTCATGTAGAACTCGATGATGTGCGACGGCGTGAAGTCCGTGTCACGGATAACCGTCATGTGCCAGGTGCCGTCCTGCTCCGTGAAGAACGAGGCGCCCCAGTAAATGGCGATGCCGTAAACGACGAGCCACTGCACCAGAACGACCAGGCGGCGCATCTCTTCGCGCGGCGAAACCGCGTCGACGTTGCGGTCGCGGGTCTTCCACAGATAGCCGGCGAGGCCCAGGCCCGAAACCAGCTCGAGCGGGATTTCGGTCCAAAGGATCGACATCCAGTACGTCTGGAACTCCGGAGCGAACGAATCAAGGCCAGCGCGCCAGCCATAGATCTGCTCGTAAATGCGGACGATCAGATAAAACGTGTTCAGCAGAACCAGGCCGATCCACATGCCACGCAGATCGACTACGGCTTCCGAGCCGGCGGAAACGCCAGCAGCCGAGCTAGTCGTCGAGCTCATTAGTCAACTCCTCCATATTGAGAGCACTCGAGGGGGTTCCCTCGAAGCTGTTGCATCATGCTTTCTGTACCGGAACGTAACAGTGACTTTGTCGCCAATATAGAGACAAAAACTGCCACCCGGCGAGAACGACAATCTATTGATTTTGCACCGCAACATTGCTCTGCCGAGCAAAGAACAGAACTTTGTTTCGACAAAGAAAAAGCCCGGCCGGCGACGGGCTTTCCCGGGGCCTTTTCAGGGCGCGCGGCAGTGTGGCGAAATTTCGCCGCATCCTCTGCAAAGCGTTCCTCGGATGCGGGACCCTCGGGCCGCCGTCGGCCCCTTTGGCAGCCACCTTTCCCAAGCGAAAAAGGCCCGGCGAAAGCCGGGCCTTTTCGTCTTGATGCAGCCGAAACTCAGATCGGCTGGGGCGCCACGCCGTCATCCACATCCGGCTCGGGCTTTTGCCCGGTGGTGGGGACGGCGGAGCCGCGCGGGGGCTGCGGGGCGGAGGAGCTGGTGTCCTCGCGCACCGGGCGCTTGCCCACAAGCAGCCCCTTCATCTCCTCGCCCGTCAGCGTCTCGAACTCCAGCAGGCCGTTCGCCAGCGTGTCGAGCTGCGCCTTCTTATCGGTGAGGATCTGCTTGGCCTTGTCATAGCCCTCCTGAACAAGACGCCGAACCTCCGCGTCGATCGTCTGCTGCGTCGCCTCCGAGAGGCTCTGCTGCCGGCCGAGCGAATAGCCGAGGAACTGCTCCTGCTGCGGCTCCGCATAGGCGACCGTCCCCAGCTTGTCCGAGAAGCCCAGCTGCGTGATCATCGCCCGCGCCACCCGCGTGCACTGCTGGATGTCCGACGCCGCGCCAGACGTCACCTTGTCATGGCCGAAGATCAGCTCCTCCGCCACGCGGCCGCCCATCGCAATCGCCAGCATCGCCGTCAGCTGCTCATAGGTCTGGGAGTCTGTCGCGCTCCGGCAACTGCACCATGCCCAGCGCGCGGCCGCGCGGAATGATCGTCGCCTTGTGGATCGGCATCGCCCGGACGACGTCAGCTGCACCAGCGCATGCCCGCCT
This sequence comes from Methylocystis parvus, assembly GCF_049675845.1. Classification (GTDB taxonomy): domain Bacteria; phylum Pseudomonadota; class Alphaproteobacteria; order Rhizobiales; family Beijerinckiaceae; genus Methylocystis; species Methylocystis parvus_A. The sequence continues at coordinate 398,944 of NZ_CP187161.1, read as the reverse complement.
TCGTGATAGGCGGTGAGGCTTTTCTCCTCATCCGTCATCATCAGCGTGCGCCGCTCCGCGCCCATCATGATCTTGTCGCGCGAGTCCTCGAACTCGGCCTGCGTCACGATCCGCTTCGAACGACGCGCCGCGAGCAGCGCCGCCTCGTTGACGAGGTTCATCAGATCGGCGCCCGAAAAGCCCGGCGTGCCGCGCGCGACCACTTTCGGATCGACGTCCGGCGCCAATGGCACCTTCTTCATGTGCACGCGCAGGATCTTCTCGCGGCCGATGAAGTCGGGTTCGGCACGTTGATCTGCCGGTCGAAGCGGCCCGGACGCATCAGCGCCGGATCGAGCACGTCCGGACGGTTCGTGGCGGCGATGAGGATGATGCCTTCGTTGGCCTCGAAGCCGTCCATCTCGACGAGCAGCTGGTTGAGCGTCTGCTCGCGCTCGTCATTGCCGCCGCCAAGACCGGCGCCGCGATGGCGGCCCGACCGCGTCGATTTCGTCGACGAAGATGATGCAGGGCGCGTTCTTCTTGGCCTGCTCGAACATGTCGCGCACGCGGCTCGCGCCGACGCCGACGAACATTTCGACGAAGTCGAGCCCGAGATCGTGAAGAAGGGCACGTTCGCTTCGCCCGCGATGGCGCGCGCGAGCAGCGTCTTGCCCGTGCCGGGAGGACCGACGAGCAGCACGCCGCGCGGAATGCGGCCGCCAAGCCGCTGGAACTTCTGCGGATCGCGCAGGAACTCGACGATCTCCTGCAAATCCTCCTTGGCCTCGTCGACGCCCGCGACGTCCTCGAACGTCACGCGCCCATGCCACTCGGTCAGAAGCTTCGCCTTCGACTTGCCAAAGCCCATGGCGCGGCTGCCGGAGCCGCCCTGCATCTGGCGCGCCATGAAAAAGATCCACACGCCGATGAACAGCAGCAACGGCAGGCCGTTCACGAGGAGAGTCGAAAGCCAGCCGGGATTGTCGCCCGCGGGCTTCGCGCTGATCTGAACCTTCTTGGCTTCCAGCTTCTGCACCAGCGTCGGATCGTTCGGCGCATAGGTCGTGAAGGTGCGGTTGTCGTTGAAGTGTCCAGAGATCTCGCTGCCGGCGATCGTCACGTCGTGCACGCGGCCTTCGTCGATCTGCACGAGCAGTTCGCTGAAGGTAATTTCGCGCGCGGGCGTGCGGGACTGCTGCTGCTGGAACATGGCAAACAGGATTCCCGCGACGGCGACGAAGACGACCCAAGGCAAATATTTCTTCCAATTCGCCTTCATTTGCACCTCCTAGGCGTGACCTCGCAGAAATTCTGGGAACGTCATCGCTCGAATTACATCATTGGGCGGAGGGACGGAGGCCCTCGCCTTTTCCCAAGATGAGGTTGGGGTCATCCTAGGTCAGGATGGCGAAATAGCCAAATCGAGTCCATAATTCGCCAAAAAGAACAAATGGTGGGGGGCATGATCAAGATCGTCATCGCCGGATTGGACGGGTGTCTGGGATCTGCGTTCCTCGGCCTCTCCGATCTTTTCGCGCTCGCCCACAAGGCGATCATCGCCGCCATTCCGCCGTCGGAAGCGGGGAGCGCAGCCGATTTTTGCCTGGTCACGGCGAGCGCCGACGGGCGCCCGATCCGCGACGGCTCCGGAGCGACTCTGGAGGTTGAGACCTCCTTCGAGGAGATAGGCGTCTGCGACGCCGTCATCGTCCCGAGCTTCGCGCCCGGCCCCGACGGCAAGGCCCCGGATATGTCGGCTTTCGCCGCGGCCGCCGCCTGGCTGCGGCGCCATCATTCCCGCGGCGCGCTCATCGGCGGCTGCGGCTCCGGCGTCTTTTTGCTCGGCGAAGCGGGCCTGTTGGAGGGCCGGCGCTGCACCACGAGCTGGTGGCATCATGAAGATCTGAAGAAGCGCTACCCGCGCGCGGACACTGCCTGGGGCGCGCGACTGATCGACGATCGCCGCGTGGTCACGGCGGCCGGCCCCCTCTCCTGGATCGATGTGGGCCTCCACGTCATCCGCACATTATGTGGGCAGGAAGCGGGACGAATCGCCGCCGATTTCACCCTCGGCGAGACGGCTCCGGCGAAGGGAGCGGCCAAGGGCGCCGCCTATACGCCCAACGTCTTGAGCGGCGGCGTCGACGCCTTCCTCGCCGAGGCGGAGCGAATCGTCCGCCAATCGGACGCCGCCTTCAATGCGCAGGACCTCGCCAGGGCGCTCTCGACCTCCGAACGCACCCTGCATCGCAAATTGAAGCAGGCCTGCGACGAGTCGCCCAAGACGTTCATCGACCGCATCCGCGTCGAGACCGCGCGCACCCTCCTCGAAACCAGCGCAAAGCCGGTGAAGGAACTGGCGGCGAGCGCCGGCTTCATTGACGAGGCGAGCTTTCGCCGCGCGTTCCGCCGCTACGCCGGCATGGCGCCTTCCGCCTATCGCGTATGGGCGAAGGCCAAGAGCCAGGACAAGGCTCAGATGTTCTCGGTGCGCAAGGACTCCGAGATCATTCCCGAGATCCTCACGACGATTCTCGACACCTGCGTGAACGGCGTGACGCTCGCGGACCCCGACATCGAAGATGCGCCGATCGTCTACGCCAACAAGCGATTCGAGGACATCACCGGCTATCAGCCGGAGGAGATCATCGGCCGAAACTGCCGATTCCTGCAGGGCGACGACCGCGATCAGGAGAGCCTGCGCCGCCTGCGGGAAGCGATCAAGAATCGCCAACCCATCGAGGTGACGTTGCGCAATTACCGCAAGGACGGCGAGCTCTTTTACAACAAGCTGAACATAACGCCGCTTTTCGACGCCCAGGGGAAGCTCATTTACTTCCTTGGCGTTCAATACGATGTCAGCAATCAGGTGCGGGCGGAAACGGAAATCGGGGACCTGAAGGCGAAGCTTCAGGCGATTGCTTGATTTTGGTCAGCCTCACCGCTGGCTTGTCAAAAGATCGTCACTGCATTGCGGCGGCGCGCCGGTAACCTATTTTTATTGATTTTTGAGTTCGCCGCGGCGCGGACGCGGCCGCTATTCCGGCCACCTATGCGTGCATTGCAATAACTTTTTCTGCTTGCGCCTTTGCGCAACAGGGTGCGTTATTTAGTCGCGCCGTCGGTCAAGAACTCCAAAACGGAGCCCCGCCGGGAAACGCTAAGGCAGAGGGAAGCGCAATGAACTCGTTCACCGCCATCGTCTCGATTCTCGCCGCCGCCGCCGCTGTCACCTTCGCGATCACCGCTTACGTGAACTGACCCGGCCGACGTCCGACTGAATCTCACGACGCGCGTCACGCAGAGCGGCGCGCGTCGTCATGTTGAAACCCTACCCTGCGCGCGCCTTCCGTTGGGCGCTTTTCGCCCCGCGCGGCTTACGCGGGCTTTTCGCGTTTGCCGAGATCGTCCGCGAGTCGCGACCGCGTCTGGGCGGCGCGAGCTCCGCCGCTTGCGCCAGCGCCTCAATATCGACTGCGAGCTGCCTGAGCCAGTCCGTGCGATCGCGGAAGCGCTCTTTGATGTCGCACAGCGCGAGGTCGACCCGCAACGCTCGACGACATCCGCACGTCGGCGCCAGATGCCGACGGCGATAGGCGTCTTCGATCCTGGGATCCAGCAGGTGGAAATTACCGCAGGTTAAAATGTGAATCATTAATCGTCCCCAGCCCTGTGCTGTCTCGTTTGATCACGCCCCGCCCCCGCGGGGCCTCACGCATGTCGGGCGCGCATCGTCTCGACGACCGAGTGCTCGAGCGCGAGGCCCGAAATCCCGGCCAGATGACGCACCCGCGCATCCCAATCCTCCCCGACCTCATAGAGAACGGCGTAAGTTTCGACGCCGCCGATCATTTGCGGAGGTCCCAACGGCTCGCCAGCGCAGCCGCAGCGCGTCAGCATCCGGTGCATGGCGCGATCGTAAACAGTGACGATGTGGGAGAGCGCCGCCGCCTTGCCGATTTCATTCAGCGCAAGTCCCAGCTCCGCAGTGGCCCGGCTGATCGTTGGCGCATCGACTCGGCTGTCTCCCGTCATTCTGACGGTGAAGCGACTCGATTCCCAGATGAGCGGGCTCTGTATGCGCGCTCCATCGGGAAGCAATTGCGGGAAAGTGTCGTTGAGCATGTTGAAGCCGGTGGTCGGCAGGAGCCGCAGCCCGCCGATGACCCGTTCGTCTTCGTCCAACGCCATCACGTAGAGCGGATCAAGCGCGTCGTAGCCGTCGATTTCCCAGCGATTGATGACGGTGACCTGCCATTTCAGCCGCTCGTGAAACACGTTGCGGCGCAGCTTGTGCATCTCGTCAATGAGCCGGGGATAGCGCGCGCGCCATTCGCCCGGAACGATCTTGATCATCCCTCAAGCCCTCTCGTCAGCATGGTTTGACGATGAAAACTTGATGCAGTCACAGTAGGTTATCACCTCCCGAAAATGGGGGGTCAGCTGCGTTTTTTCGGAATGAGGTGACTCGGCTCGTAGGACATGTTGATCAGCCCGAGCGCCAGCGCCTTTGCGACCGTATGGGTCGTGTTGGTGGTGTTGAGCCTGGCGCGCGCGGATTCGAGATGGAACCGGACAGTGTGGGAGCTGATCCCGAGGATTCTTCCGATTTCCTCGTCCGTCTTGCCGAGCGCCTTCCATCGCAGGCAACTCGCCTCCCGCAACGGGATATGCACGGTTGCTTCCTCGATGACGCCACAAGACCGTAGAGCCGCCGCGTGGAAATTGAAGGCGACCACCATCAGGTCGCGCAACAGCTCGCGCTTCATGGCGCGCCATCCGTCGGGCGATTCGTTCGAGGTGATCGTAAAGAGCGCGAATTCGCCCATGCGCCCCCGAATCGGAATGGAGAGGCCATTGGCCCCCACGTCGAGTTCCTGCGCCTCCCCGAAGAACTTTCGGATGATAGGATCGCTTCGGTCGATCTCCACCCAGTCGATGGGGAGAATGCCGCCCAGACCGGAGCGCACGATGGGGTCGAGATCGACATATCCGCTTTGCGCATAATGCTTCTGCCACTCGGGCGAATAGGTCACCGACAGAAGCGGTCGGGACGCGCCCGGCGTCGGCATGTTCAGGGCTGCATAGGCGACGTTATGAAGGCCCCAGGCCTTCATGAACGCTTCAATGATTTCGGAAGCCGATTCGACGCGGTCCGCGGCCGCAAGGCGATCAATCAAATCGAAAAAGTCGTCAGGGTGCACGAAATGAGCCGCCGTTTGAAATGCCTAAGGTCAAGTTAGGGCGTATGGTCGTCCTCGACAACCTGCCGGGAAGGATCTCGCGGCGAGAAATGCAAAAAGCCCGGCCTTGCGGCCGGGCTTTCGTTCGAAGCGGCGGTTTCGATTAGTATTTCGCGACGACGGGAGCCGGAGCGCCCCAGTTGAAGTGATAGTTCACGCCCGCGCGAACGATGTTGCCGCTGAAATGCGTCTGCACGCGAGTCGCGAGCGTATAGAGCGGCGTGCCAGCGGGAATGACGCCGGGGGCCTGCGCGATGGGCGTCGCGCCGCTCGCCGAATAGCTGACATTGCCGAGATCGTAATACAGATACTCAGCCTTGGCCGACCAGTTCGGCATGAACATCCACTCGACGCCGCCGCCGGCCGTCCAACCGGTGAGCGTGTCGGAGAACGCGCCGCCCGAAGCGAAAGCCGGGTTGCCGCAGCACAGGCCGAGATTGACGCCGGCATTCACGCCGAAAATTGACGTGTTGCTGGTCGCGCCGCCATAGGCGAAACCGCCCGTGCCATACACGAGCAGCGTCGGGGTGGCGAGCCAGCCCAGGCGACCGCGAACCGTACCGATATAGTCGAGGTTCTTGCTGACGCTGATCGTGCTCTGCACGAAGTTGCCCGGGAAGCCCACAACGGAGAGAGCGTCAACCGCCGCGACGCTGTTCGCGCGGCTGCTCGAGCCGGCAACCCCCTGGATATCGGCTTCGATGCCCACAACGAAGTTGTTGTAGAATTGATAGTTGTAGCCAATCTGGCCGCCGCCGATGAAGCCGCCCTGGCTGGAGGAGAGGACTCCGCTCGTCGCGGCGCCCGCCGCGACCGAAGCTGGCAGCGGGAAAAGGTTGATCGCGTTCGCAGTCGGGTCCACGAAGCCCACGCTGGCGACGTTGATGGCGTTGCTGTTGGACCAGGCGCCGCCGGCGTTCAAACCGACATAGAAGCCAGTCCAAAGCGGCGGCGGCGGGGGCGGCGGCGGAAGGACCGGCGGTCCCTTTTGGTATGGGAGATCGGCGGCGAGCGCAGCGGTCGCCGATACGGCGAGGGCGGCGATGGACAGAACAAGTTTTTTCATTTCAGGTTTCAACCTCGGAAATCGTGATCGGCGGGGAACTAGCTTGGCGACTTTGCAAATCATTTGATCCGCAGGACCAAACGTCCTGAAGCGGCAATGCACAGTCAAACCGCAAATAATCCTTGAATGGTATAGGCTTAGGTGAAGGCTTGAAGTTGTTGCGCGAACGCAACGGCATCGGCCGCATGGAACGCAAAAAGCCCGGCCTTACGGCCGGGCTTTCGTTCGAAGCGGCGGTTTCGATTAGTATTTCGCGACGACCGGAGCCGGAGCGCCCCAGTTGAAGTGATAGTTCAGGCCAGCGCGGACGAGGTTGCCGTTGAAGCGGGTCGTCGTCTGCGTGCCGACGGCGCCCCAAACGACCGGCGGGGCCGCGACGGCGTTGATCTGCGTCAGCGCGCCGTTGGTCGTGACGTTGCCGAGATCGTAATACAGATACTCGACCTTCGCCGACCAGTTCGGCCAGAACATCCACTCGACGCCGCCGCCGGCCGTCCAGCCAACGCGCGTGTCGGAGAAGTTCGTGCCGCCGAAGACCGCCGGATAGGTCGCCGGGCCAAGCGATTCCTGCGCCATGAACGCGGTGTTCACGTTCACGCCGCCATAGGCGAGACCGCCCGTGCCGTAGATGAGCAGGGTCGGCGTGGCGAGCCAGCCGAGACGGCCGCGAACCGTGCCGAAATAGTCGATGCTCTGACGAGCCGAGGCGACCGAGGCGTAGCTCTCATTCGGGAAGCCCCACGGAGCCAGCGACACGACGCCGGCGGTCGTCGCCGTCGAGCTCGAACCCGCGACGCCCTGGATGTCGGCTTCGATGCCCACAACGAAGTTGTTGTAGAACTGATAGTTGTAGCCGATCTGGCCACCGCCGATGAAGCCGCCGTTGTTGCCGCCGGTCAGGCTGTTGCTGGCCGAGAAGGCGAGCGCATTGGCGACCGCGCCGGCGCCGGCCGGGAACGCGGGGTTGATGAAGAACGGACCGCCAACAGTGTTGATGTTGTTGTTGTTGGCCCAGCCGCCGCCAGCGTTCAGACCGACGTAGAAGCCCGTCCACATGGGCGGCGGCGGGGGCGGCGGGGGAAGGACCGGCGGGCCCTTGCGCGAGGGAAGGTCGGCCGCGAGGGCGGCGCCAGCGGACACCGCAAGCGCGGCAATGGAAAGAGCAATCTTCTTCATATCTGCCTCATCTTCAGCTCAAGGGCGCGACAACCGCGCTTGAGCCTCGTTCAGCTCCGTCTCGCGCCTGGCGCGCCTTGGGCTTGCACCTTTTTGCGGAGAGGCGCGCGCACAGTCAAAGCAAATCCGGCCGGACGGAGCCCTCATGCTTCGCTTTGTCGGACACTGTGGCGCCCAAGACACAAAAAGCCCGGCCTTGCGGCCGGGCTTTCGTTCGAAACGTAATTTTCGATTAGTACTTCGCGACGACCGGAGCCGGAGCGCCCCAGTTGAAGTGGTAGTTCACGCCCGCGCGGACGATGTTGCCGTTGAAGCGGGTCGAAACCTGATGGGCGTTCACGAAATTGAGCGTGTTCGTGCCCGTCAGGACCGTCACCGACGGCGCGGCGTTATAGGTCACCGTGCCGAGGTCGTAATACAGATATTCGACCTTGGCCGACCAGTTCGGCATGAACATCCACTCGAGGCCGCCGCCGGCCGTCCAGCCAACGCGCGTGTCGGAGAAGGCGCCGCCCGTGGCGAAGTCCGTCGAACCGGTGTTCGGAACCTGGCCGCCGACGATCGCGACGTTGCTGCTCACGCCGCCATAGGCGAGACCGCCCGTGCCGTAGAGCAGCAGGGTCGGGGTGAACAGCCAGCCGAGACGGCCGCGAACCGTGCCGATGTAGTCGAGGTTGCGCGAAACCGCCGTCGCGCCGGACACGAAGTTGACGCCGAGAGCGCCGCCCGTGAACAGAGCGCGGTCGACGAGGCCAGCCGAGCGAGCCGTCTGCGAGCTGCTGGCGATGCCCTGGATGTCGGCCTCGATGCCGGCAACGAAGTTGTTATAGAACTGATAGTTGTAGCCGATCTGGCCGCCGCCGATGAAGCCGCCGCCATTGCCGCTGCTGAGAACGCCCGACGTCGCGAGCGCCGCAGCCGGGCCATAGCTCTGGCCGAGCACGGACAGCGCAGGCGCGTTGATGAAGGCCGGGGCCGAAGCGATCGTGGTGGTGTTGCTGTTGGCCCAGGTGCCGCCGGCGTTCAGACCGACGTAGAAGCCGGTCCACATGGGCGGCGGCGGGGGCGGCGGGGGAAGGACCGGCGGGCCCTTGCGAGAGGGGAGGTCCGCCGCGAGGGCGGCGCCAGCGGACACCGCAAGCGCGGCGACCGAAAGAGCGATCTTCTTCATTCCAGCCTCATGAATATTTTGAAAACACGCCCAAGCTTGCGTGTCCAATGCTGTTGCCAAGCCCACCCGGAGACGATTCCCTCTCCTAGAGCCCAGCGAGACTGCAGCAGTTCTGGGCGCGCACAGTCAACGTCTTCCATCCCGTCTGCGCACGCCAGACGGGAGTTTCAGCCAAGCTGTTGCAAAGAAGACACTATTTGGCCGCCCGAGATGCACAAAAACCGGGCTGAGCGGGCAATAATGGGGCAAATCGTCTGGTGGGTTCGCTTGCCAAGTCACGGCGGCTTTGGCATATGTCGCGCATCCGCACGGTCCGACGGGCCGCGCGAACGGAGACGTGGCCGAGAGGCTGAAGGCGACGGTTTGCTAAATCGTTATAGGGGAAACCCTATCGTGGGTTCGAATCCCACCGTCTCCGCCAGCCCCGCGTGGAGCGCTCGCCATGGACGATTTGGGCAATAACAACTTCCTCATGAACGCTTTGATCGGCTTCGCCCTCGCGTTGCTCGTTTCCTTCGCCTATGTCTGGTTCGGCGGCTGATCAGCCGATCGCCAGATAGGCGCTGAAGGCCGCTACGCTCAGCACGATGGATGACAGCAGGATGAGGGTCGCGTGGGTCCTTTGCGGCCGATGCGCAGCCTCGTCTTCCAGAAGCCGGGCCGTATGCAGGAAGCGAATCGTCGCGACGACGATGAGAAAGACCCCCGCGCCGACGAGGGCCATCCCCCCATAGCGCCCGGTCGGGCTCGACAACCGGTGAAACCCAGGAAGAGACGCCGCCACGCCCGCCTCGGTCGCCATGGCGAGCAGAAAAAGATTGAAGCGCTCAATGACGAATCCGAGCGCGATGACTGCGACGCCCGTGCGAATCCAGGCCAAAAACGTGCGTTCGTTGGCGGCGATATTCGTATAATCCCTGATCATCGGCGTAACTCCTCCGCCAATGCATTTAGGCCGCCCGTCATTGCCGCCACGCCGGCGAATGCCTATAACATGGGAGGCGCGGCGAAGCCGCAGCGCCAGAGGCCACAACCAATCTCCGCGAGAAAAAATGCCCTGGAGCGATCAAGGCGGCCCGCGCAATCAGAACAATAATCCGTGGGGCCAGCCGGGAGGCCCGTGGGGCCAGGGACCGGGCGGCGGCGCGCAGCCGCCGGACCTCGAAGAGCTGCTGCGCCGCAGCCAGGAGGGGTTGAAACAGTTCCTGCCATCCGGCTTTGGCGGCGGGGGTCTGGCGATCCTCGTTCTCCTCACCCTGCTCGCCTGGCTGTTGTCGGGCTTCTATACGGTCGGGCCGAACGAGATCGGCCTCAACCTGATCTTCGGCAAATATCGCGGCAAGACGCAGGCCGGCCTCAATTATAACCTCCCCGCCCCTGTCGGCTCGGTCGTCAAGCTCGCTGTGACCGATCGCAACGTCACCGATGTCGGCTTCCGGGAAGAAGCGGCGCCGGTCGAGGGACGCCGCCGCAACGCGCAGGCCGTCCGTCTCGGCCCGGACGCGCCCGAAGAAAGCCTGATGCTGACCGGCGATGAAAATATCGCCGACGTGAAGTTCCGCGTCATCTGGCAGATCGATCCATCGAAGCCGGAGGAATACGCCTTCAACGTCGCCAATCCCCAGACGACCGTGAAGGCGGTCGCCGAAAGCGCCATGCGGGAGATCGTCGGACAGTCGCAGATCCAGAAAATTCTCACCGCCGACCGCAAGGTGATCGAACCCGCCTGTCAGGCGCTGATGCAGAAGGTTCTGGACGAATACAAGAGCGGCGTCCTTGTGCTGCAGGTGCTTCTCTTGTCCGTGGATCCGCCGCAGCAGGTCATCGCGGCCTTCCGCGACGTGACGGCCGCACAGCAGGATTTGCAGCGACTCGGCAATGAGGCCGAGGCCTATGCGAATCGCGTGGTGCCCGAGGCGCGCGGCGCGGCGGCCGAAATTCTCCAGAAGGCCGAGGCCTATCGCGAGCAGATGGTCGCCGAGGCGCGTGGCCAGGCGGGGCGCTTCGACAAGATTTACGAGCAATACAAGAACGCGCCCGCCCTCACCCGCCAGCGTCTCTACATCGAGACGATGGAGCGTGTGCTGGGAGGCGCCGAGAAGGTGATTCTCGACGATCCTTCGAAGGGGGGCGCCTCCGTCGCGCCCTTCGTGCCCCTGCCCTCCTTCGCGCCCTTTCACGGAGGACAGAAGTGAAAAACGGCCTCCTCTTCGCGCTCGCCCTCCTCGCGATGATCGCCGTCGCCGTCGCGGGCGGCGCGCTCTTCACAGTCGAGCAGACCGAGCAGGCGCTCGTTCTGCGATTTGGCGAACCCGTCGCGGGCCGCGGCCTCATCACCGAGCCAGGCCTGCATTTCAAGATTCCGGTGATCGAGAACGTTGTCACTTTCGATAATCGAATCCTCGACGTGGAGAGTCCGAATCTCGAAGTGCTCGCCGCCGACAATCAGCGCCTCGAGGTCGACAGCTTCATCCGATACCGCATCATCGACGCGCTGAAATTCTACCAGTCGGTCAACAGCGTGCAGGGCGCCAACAACCAGCTCGGCTCTGTGCTGAACTCGGCCGTTCGCCGTGTGCTGTCGGAGGCCAATCAGCAGCAGATCGTGCGCGACGAGCGCTCGGCCCTGATGGCGAAGATCAAGAAGCAGGCCGATACGGAAGCGCGCCGCTTTGGCGTCGAGGTCGTCGACGCGCGCATCCGCCGGGTCGACCTGCCCCAGCAGATTTCCGAAAAGGTCTATGGCCGCATGCAGACCGAGCGTCCGCGCGAGGCGGCCGAATATCGAGCCCAGGGCGCGGAGCAGGCGCAGAAGATCACCGCCAAGGCCGACCGCGACGTGATCGTCCTGAAGGCCGAGGCGCAGCAGAAGGCCGATCAGATCAAGGGCGAAGGCGACGCCGAGCGCAACCGCATTTTCGCCGAAGCCTTCGGCAAGGATCCCGACTTCTTCGCCTTTTATCGCTCGATGCAGGCCTATGAGGCGGCGTTCAAGCCGGGAGAAACGCGGTTTCTCGTCAGTCCGCGTTCCGATTTTTTCCGTTTTTTCTCAGCGCCCGAGGGCGTGGCGGCGCAGCAAAGCGCGGCCGGACTCCCGACGACGCCGGCCCAGAAGCGTCAGTAGCCAAAGCGCGACGGCGACGCGGCGCAGACTGCGGGTCGTCGGCCTTGAAATCATAATGGAATCAAAAAACTGGCGCAGGTTCTCCTTTTCTGCGAAGTTGCGCCCCAATACTTGTCCCGCAGGAGACAGCACGCATGATATCCGCATTTCGCCGCGCCGCGCTGGCGCTCGCGACGGCCTCTTCTCTGTGGCTCGCTGGCCCCGCCTGGGCCAAGGGGCCCGACTCTCTCGCCGATCTCGCGGCGCAAGTTTCCGACGCGGTCGTCAATATTTCCGCGACGCAGACGGTCGAGGCGAAGCGCGGCAAGGGCGGCGGCGAGATGCCCGGCATGCCGCCGGGAATGGGCGGCCCCGGCGCGCCCTTCGACGACCTTTTCGAGGAATTCTTCAAGCGCCGTCAGGGCCAGGGCATGCCGGACATGCCCCGCCAGCGCAAATCCTCGTCGCTGGGCTCCGGCTTCGTGATCGACGCCTCGGGCATCGTCATCACCAACAATCACGTCATCGCCGACGCGAATGAAGTGACTGTGATCTTCAACGACGGCCAGAAGCTCAAGGCGGAGGTCCTCGGCAAGGACCAGAAGGTCGACGTCGCGGTGCTTCGCGTGAAGCCCGAGAAGCCGCTCAAGGCGGTGAAGTTCGGCGACAGCGACAAGGCGCGCGTTGGCGACTGGGTGCTCGCGGTCGGCAATCCCTTCGGCCTCGGCGGTTCAGTGACGGCGGGCATCGTCTCGGCGCGCAACCGCAATATCGATAGCGGCCCCTACGACAATTACATCCAGACGGACGCCTCCATCAACAAGGGCAATTCCGGCGGCCCGCTGTTCAACATGGATGGCGACGTCATCGGCATCAACACCGCGATCCTCTCGCCTTCGGGCGGCTCGGTCGGCATCGGCTTCGCGACGCCCGCCAACACCGTCATGCCGGTGATCGAGCAGCTCCAGCAATATGGCGAGACGCGACGCGGCTGGCTTGGCGTGCGCATCCAGAATGTCGACGACGCCATCGCCGAGACGCTCAATCTCGGCTCCGTGCGCGGCGCGCTCGTCGCGGGTGTGGACGACAAGGGCCCGTCGAAGCCGGCCGGCATCAAGGCCGGCGACGTGATCGTGAAGTTCGACGGCAAGCCGATCAAGGAATCGCGCGATCTGCCCAAGCTCGTCGCCGCGACCCCGGTCGGCCGCGACGTCGAGCTCGTGATCATGCGCGGCGGCAAGGAAGAGACCAAGAAGGTGAAGCTCGGCCGCCTCGAAGACGGCGAGAAGGTCGCCTCGAAGGAGTCGGGCGAGAAGGACAAGCCCGAATCGTCCAGCCCGTCGTCGCAGAGCGCGCTGGGCATGGAGCTTTCGCGCCTCACCGACGATCTGCGCGCGCGCTTCCAGATCAAGGACACTGTGAAGAACGGCGTGCTGATCACCTCGGTCGATCCGTCCTCCAGCGCCGCCGAGAAGCGGCTGCAACCGGGCGAGATCCTGCTGGAGGTGAATCAGGAGCCGGTCAGCGATCCCGCCGACGCGGTGAAGAAGATCAAGGCGCTGAAGGAAGCGGGCAAGAAGACCGCCCTACTTATCGTCGCGAACGGCGCCGGCGACGCGCATTTCGTGGCGCTGCCGGTCGAGTAAAAACGCCCGGCGCCGTCGATTGGAGGACAAACGATGGCGCCGCGCTTGATCCCCACCCTTTGGTATTCGGAGAAGGCGGAGGAAGCCGCCGCCTTCTACGTATCGCTGCTTCCGGAATCGCGCGTGGACTGCGTCAGGGCGCTCCCCGCCGACAGCCCGAGCGGGCCCGCCGGCTCGGTCAAGATCGTCGAGTTCACCCTGCTCGGCCGGCCTTTCATGGCCTTCAGCGCCGGACGGTTCGAGGACTTCAATCACGCGATCTCCTTCTCGATCGAGTGCGACGACCAGGCGGAAATCGACCGCCTGTGGGAGGCGCTCGGAGATGGCGGAACTTATGAGCCCTGCGGCTGGCTGAAGGACCGCTACGGCGTTTCCTGGCAGATCGCGCCCAAAGCGCTCGGCGAGTTGATGAAGGACGCGGATCCTGCCCGCGCGCGGCGCGTAGCCGAAGCGATGCTGACGATGACGAAGCTCGATCTCGCAGCGCTGCAACGCGCTTACGACGGCGCGTGAGTCGTCAGGCAATAAAATCCGCCTTCCGGTAGCCCTGCGCGTAAAGCAGCGCGCTCAAATCCGCATGATCCACGCGCGCATGCGCCGCCTCCGCCACCTTCGGCTTGGCGTGATAGGCGACGCCGAGGCCCGCTTCGCGCAGCATGTCGAGATCGTTGGCGCCGTCGCCGATGGCGAGCGTCGCTTCGTGCGGCAGTCCGAGACGCTCGCGCAAACCCGCGAGCGCGGCGCGCTTGCCTGCCCTGCCCTGCACGGGATCCTTCACGACGCCGGTCAACGCGCGATCGACGATCTCCAGCCGATTCGCGAAAGTCTCATGGAAGCCGATGCGCGCCGCGACCGGTTCTGTGAAAGGCGTGAAGCCGCCAGTGACGAGCGCCGTATGCGCCCCATGGGCGCGCATCGTTTGAACCAGGGCGCGGGCGCCGGGCGTCAGCGTGATGCGCGTCACCAGCGTCTCGATCTGATCGAGCGTCACGCCCGCAAGCAGCGCGACGCGCTCGCGCAGCGCCGTCTCGAAATTCAGCTCGCCCGCCATGGCGCGCTCGGTGATGATCGAGATCCGGTCGCGAATGCCGATGAGCCCCGCAAGCTCGTCGATGCATTCCTGCTCGATCATGGTCGAGTCCATGTCCGCGACGAGAAGCTTCTTGCGTCGTCCATCCACAGGCTGAACGATGACGTCGATGGGCGCGGCGGCAAGCGCCAACTGAAGACCAGCCCTCGACGCATCGAGATCATCGCTATCGAAAAAAGCGTCGCAGGCCAGCTCGGGCGCAAGCCAATCCAGCGCGAACGCGGCAATGCTGGCGCCCTGCAAAGCGCGACGGACGGCCGCCTCGCCCAGCGACGCGCCCTGCCCCGCGACAAAAGTCGCGACGCTTTTCATATCGCAACCCTGTCCAGAGCGACCTCATCCTGAGGAGCGGCCGCAGGCCGCGTCTCGAAGGACGAGGGCGCGACACCCCGTGTCGACGCCTTTCCTCGCCCTTCGAGACGCACGCCAGCCGGCGTGCTCCTCAGGGTGAGGAAACGCTTTTGGACCCTTGCAAGGATCGCCTTTGACATCTCGCTCATTTACGCCGCAATAGCGCCATGCCCCGCGCCATTCTCATTGCAGGTCCGACAGCCTCGGGCAAGTCCGCCCTCGCGATGCAGCTCGCCAGGCGCCTGGGCGGCGCGGTCGTGAACGCCGACTCGATGCAGGTCTATCGCGACCTGCGCGTCATCACGGCGCGGCCGACGCCGGAAGAAGAAGCGGAAGTTCCGCACCTCCTCTTCGGCCATGTCGACGCGAGCGTGAATTACTCCGTCGGCCGCTATCTCGCGGATTTGGCGCAGACGCTCAAAGACCTCGATGCGCGCGGCGTCACGCCGGTACTGGCCGGCGGAACGGGTATGTATTTCAAGGCGGCGCTTTATGGACTCTCCGACATCCCCGCCGTGCCGGAAGACGTGCGCCTGCAGATACGCGAAGCGGCGCAAGGAAAGAGCCCCCAACAGCTCCACGAAGAGCTCGCGGCGAGGGACCCCGAAACCGCCGCACGGCTGCGCCCGACCGATCCGCAGCGCATCATGCGCGCGCTGGAAGTCTTCGCCGCAACGGGAAAGCCCCTCGCCTCATTCCAGGGACCGCGCAGCGCGCCTCTGCTCGACGCCGCGCAATGCCCGGCGTTCTTTTTGGCGCCGGAACGCGAGACGCTCTATGCGCGCATCGACGCGCGCTTCGACAGGATGATGGAGATGGGCGCCCTCGGCGAAGTCGCCCGATTACGAGAGCGCCAACTCGATCCCGCGCTCCCCGCCATGCGCGCCCATGGCGTGCCGGGACTGATCGCTTATCTCGACGGACGCGCGACGCTCGACGAAGCGATCGTGAGGGGCAAGCTCGACACGCGCCATTACGCCAAGCGTCAATTCACCTTCGCAAGGCACCAACTGCCTCACTTCGCATGGCTCTCCGGCGCCGAGACATGCGGGGACGTCGAAGCCGCGTGCGTGGCGTGGGGGCGCTGATCGACGAAAATCTGAAACAGCGACAAGCCGAACTCCATCGCGATGAGCACGATGATGATCCATTCGAGCCGTACCGACCGATCGGCGTCGATGAGATCGGTGAGGGCGCGCGCCGTTTCGCCAATAACGTCGATCTTGGCGTTGAGCGTCCGCCCGCGCGCCTCCAGCTCATATTCGTCTTCGAGACGCGCATAGAGACGCTCGAGATCGGGCCGGTCCCAAAGCACGTCGGGCTTGTCCTCGACGGCGACGCGGCCCGAGACGCGATGGCGCACGAGCAGCGTCTGCCCAATGAGCTCCAGCATCGACTTGCGCTTCCACGGCGGGCGGCCCTTGCTCGCGAGTTCCGCCGCGAAGGGCTCGATCGTGTCGAAGACGGCGTTCACGCGACGCTCGTCGCGGGCGAGCGCCACGCTCTTGGCCAGCGCGTCGGCGATCACGAGCAGCCGCGCCTCGGAAAGATCCTTCACGGCGAGGCGGCCATTGAGCAGCGCCTTTTCCTCGCCGTCATGCGCCGTCTCGATGACGAGCGTCTCGTCGTCGCCGCGCGACGCGCCGGCGACCCGCGCGCCGATCTTCGTGACGATCTCGTCCTCTTCCAGCGGCGACAGGCCGAAGAGTACCGCGACCCCGAAGCGGTAGAGAACCGCGAACCCCGCCTGCCCCACGTGAAAGGCGAGCGGCGACGTCGATACGAGGTCGGCGCGCTCCAGACCCACAGTGTCGATCCGCTCGCCGAGCAACAGAGCGCGCGCCGTGGTGGTCTGCGTGACCGCGGATGTCGGTCTGAATTCGGTCTCTGTCATTTCAGCCTACTGTAAACCCCATTGTGGACCGCAAGGCGGCGGCGCCAAAATGGCTTTCATGCATGCCTTGCATGACGGCGGCAAAAACGCTAGCTAGCGCACCAATCCGCGCGAAGCGCTCAAGAGAACCCACATGACTTACGTCGTCACGGAAAACTGCATCAAGTGCAAGTATATGGACTGCGTGGAAGTTTGTCCGGTGGACTGCTTCTACGAAGGCGAGAACATGCTCGTCATCCATCCGGACGAATGTATCGACTGCGGCGTCTGCGAACCGGAATGCCCCGCCGAGGCGATCAAGCCCGACACCGAGGAAGGGCTGGAGAAGTGGTTGCAGCTCAACGCCGAAATGGCCCAGAACTGGCCGAACATCACCATCAAGCGCGAGCCGCCGGCGGACGCCAAGGAGTGGGACGGCAAGCCCGGCAAGTTCGAGGCGCACTTCTCTGCCGAGCCCGGCGAGGGAGATTGACGGCTGCCGGCGCCCGCCTTGCGGGCGCCGAATCGAATCGGCTCGGAAAGCGGCGCCAACCCGGCGGCCGTAAATAGTTTCCACATTATTAATAACGCCGAATACATATTATTTTCCTGAACTTGGCTATCGGCTCGCAATCCTTCGGCTTGATCGCGGCCGAGGGTTATCTTTGATTTTTGCCCCGCGGCATGATATAGAGTCCGACAGAGGATCGCCGCCCCTTGGCGACCGGATGAATCCGATAGTTTGCCTCCAAGCAAGAGAAAGCGCGCGCTTGACCGTTGTGTCCAAAGCCCGACTCCGTCGCCGCCGCTCTAGCTAAGGTGCCAGATCGAAAGACTTGCCGGCCCTGCGGTTGCACCGTGGGACGGTAGGGGATCTGCAATTTCGCCCCGTCTCCACAGCGGGGCGCAGAAGGAGTGTCCCGCGTATGCCGTCCGCCACGAAGAACGAGAAGAAGAAGGGGGCCGGCGTCACAACAGCGTCTTCGCGCTCCCGGGGGTCGGCGACGAAGAACGCGTCGCAATCCGCCCGGTCTCGCGCGACGGCCTCCGCCTCGACCCAGTCAAGCAAATCCAGCGCCAGCAAGGCCGCCAAGGCGGCGACCAAAGGCAAGACTTCGTCGAGCGCCAAGACGGCGTCGAAGGCCGCTGCCGCCCCCGCCAAGGCTCCTGCCAAGGCGGCGGCGAAATCTGCGAAGACCGCGGCGAAGACCAGCAGCGCCAAATCCGTGACGAGCGCGAAGACCGCAACGACCGCGAAGTCTGCCGCGAGCGCAAAGGCGGCCGCACGCGCCACCGCGCCGGTCAAGAATTCCGCTGCTCGCGGGGGCGTGTCCGGCAAGACGAGCGCCAAGTCGGCCTCTTCCAAGTCGGCCGCTTCCACGATCGCGTCAACGTCTGTCGCGCCGGCAGCCAAGACCGCGGCGGCGAAGACGCCCGTCAAGGCGGCGGCCAAGGCGGTGAAGAACGCCGTCGTCACCGCGAAGGCCCCTGTGCCGGAGGCGAAGACGCCCGCAGCGACGGCTCCCACGCCCAAGGTCGTGAAGCCCGCCGCCGCCAAGGCGCCCCAGCTCGCGCAAGCCGTGAAGCCCGCGGAAGTCACAAAGCTTACGGTCGTCCCCAAGCCGGCGGAGCCCGCGAAGGCCCCGGCTCCCGCCAAGGCTCCGGAGCCTGCGAAGGCTGCGGCCTCGACCGTTTCCAAGATCGTCCCGGCGACTGCGCCGGCGGCGACCGTCGCCGCGCCGAAACCGGCGCGCGACATTACTCCTGCTTCCCCCGCTTCGGGAGCCGCGCAGGCGGCCTCCGCGGCGGCTGGTAAGACCTCCTCAACCACGACAGCCGGCGAAGACAAAAAATTGGCAAAACGAAACGAGCCCCCCGTTACGACGGCGACGCCCGTCGCCGCCGAAAAGACTGCGATCGACACCCGGGTTGCTGCGAAGCCCGCCCCCGCGCCGGCGAAGGCGAAGCCGGCAACCCCGAAACACGGCTTCAAGCTCAATGAGTTCATCGTGTATCCGGCGCATGGCGTCGGCCAGATCGTCGGCGTGGAGACTCAGGAGGTCGCGGGATTCAGCCTCGAACTCTTCGTGGTGAGCTTCATCAAGGATAAGATGATTCTCAAGGTCCCGACGAGCAAGGTCGGCAATGTCGGCATGCGCAAGCTCGCCGAGGGCAATGTGGTCGACAAGGCGCTCAACACGCTCAGCGGCCGCGCGCGCATCAAGCGCACCATGTGGTCGCGCCGGGCGCAGGAATACGAGGCGAAGATCAACTCTGGCGACCTCGTAACGATCGCCGAAGTCGTGCGTGACCTCTACCGTTCCGACACGCAGCCCGAGCAGTCCTACTCCGAGCGCCAGCTCTACGAGGCGGCGCTCGACCGTATGGCCCGCGAAGTCGCCGCCGTCCGCAAGCTGATCGATTCGGAGGCGCTCAAGCTCATCGAATCCTTCCTGCAGAAGGGACCACGTCGCGGCCAGAAGACCGACGCCGATGTGGCTGACGAGGCCGACGAAGAGGATGTCGATCGCGCCGCGTAAAGAGACCTGGCTCGCATAGAGTGCACAAAAAAGAGCCCTCCGTTCATTGAGCGGAGGGCTTTTCGATTCCTGGCGTCCTCTCAGGCCATCGGTGACGCGGCCTCGTCGGGCGCATCGTCGTCCTTCAGTTTCGACAGCGCGCGACGCAGCTTCGTCAATGCGCGGCTCTCGATCTGGCGGACGCGTTCCTTGGAAATGCCGAGCTTGTCGCCGAGCGTTTCGAGCGTCACGAGATTTTCCGTCAATCGCCGCTCCTGCACGATGCGCAATTCCCGCTCCGACAGGATGGCCAGCGCGTCCTTTAGCCAGCGCGCGCGGCGGTCGGTATCGAGATTTTGCTCGACCACCTCGTCGGGAAGCGGGGCGTCGTCGACCAGAAAATCCATGCGCTGCGCGGAGCCCGCCGACTCATCGTCGACAAGCTGGGCGTTGAGCGAGACGTCGGAGCCCGAAAGTCGCGAATCCATCATTTCGACATCGGCGCGGGACACGCCGAGCGTCTGCGCGATCCGGTCATAGGCGTCGCCCGTGCTGAAAGCCTCGGGTTCGCGCGCCAGACGGGCCCGAAGGCGACGCAGGTTGAAGAAGAGCGCCTTTTGCGTCGAGCTTGTGCCGCCGCGAACGATCGACCAGTTGCGCAGCACGTAATCCTGTATCGAGGCGCGGATCCACCAGGTGGCGTAGGTCGAGAAGCGAACGTCGCGCTCCGGGGCGAACCGCGCCGCGGCCTCCAGCAGACCAACATGGCCTTCCTGAACGAGGTCGGCGATGGGAAGCCCATAGTGGCGGAACTTGGCGGATATGGCGATGACCAGCCGCATATGGGCGGCCGTCAGCTTATGCAGAGCCCGCCTGTCGCCATTGTCGCGCCACGCGATGGCGAGCTGCTTTTCCTCATCTCTTTCGAGAAAAGGGGCGTCCGCCGCCGCCTTCATCAATTCTCTGCCGAGACCGGGAAGATACGCCATGGCCGAATCTCCATAGCGCGCTATCTCTTTGTTATGACGAAGCGAGATATCCGCGCGATTTGAACAACTCTAAGCGTTCAACCCGCGGGCAGCCGTCATGTTCCCGGATGCGCCTCCCCTACTCCGTTACGATTTTGTAACGCTCGCCCGCCACGACCTGTTCGCTCTCATCCAACCCATTGAGAAGACGGAAGTATTCGAGCGGACGGTTAGGCGTCGTCATATGCGTGGCGAGGCTCTCCGTCGTGTCTCCAGGAGCGGATGAGATTACAGAAATTTTAAGTCCGTGCGCCTCTTTGGCCTCCTCCGGCGTGAGGCGACGGAAAGTCATGATGGATTCCATGAATTCCTTCTCGGCCTGGTCCGTAAGCGCCTTGGCCGCGTAAATCAGTCGATAGAGATAGTCCCCCGACTGGATCACGGCGAGGCGGAAGTTCCATTCTCCAGCGCGCGCCACCGCCGTCACCGCCGGCAGGCCGTTAATGTCGAGCCTCCTCACCGACGACGACAGCAGGCCGTCGACCCAGCCAGAATTGACATACGCCTCCAGGCTCTCGAGTTGCGGATTGCGCACCGTATCGAGCCGGAGCGCCTCATTGTCCGCCTGACGAACGCCGAAAACCGCCTCGCTGGAATTTTCCAGCAGGAAACCTTCCGGCGCGGTGAATGTGAACTTGAGGCGCGGATGGGTGAACTTGCGGTCGCGGACGTAGCCTTCCATCGGGTCGTCGCCAAAAGCGACGCCGTTGATCGCCGCAAGATAGCCGGCGCGGTCGCGTTGGCCGATGCCCGGCGCGCTGATCTGGCGCGCGACCCCGACAGCGCGCGCAACGCGCTCGGGCGTCGACGGGTGCGTCGACATGATGTCGAAGCCCATGGAGTCCTTGCGCTTGCCGTAGAGCGCGGCGCGCAGCTCTGAGGACCGGCCCAGCGCCGTCAGAAAACGCGAGGCGCCATAGGGGTCGTATCCGGCCCGCGCGATGACCTTCACGCCCGTCTCGTCGGCGTCCAGCTCCTGCTGGCGGGAGAAGCTCGCCACAGAGAGGCGCTGCTTGGAGCGCTCCTCTTCGCCCTTCTGGCGGCTCTGAATTACAGTCGCGGCCTGGGAGATCACCGCCGCCTCGCGCTCCTTCTCGGCGCGCAGGGCGCTGTGGCGCAGCGTGACGTGGGCGATTTCATGCGCCATCACCGCGGCGGCCTCGGAGGCGTCGCCGGCCAGCGCCAGAAGGCCGCGCGTGACGTAAAGATTGCCCGAGGGCAGCGCGAAAGCGTTGACCACCGGCGTATTGAGGATCGTGACCTTGTAGGCGGTCTGGCCGGGCGTGTCGCTCGACTGGGCGAGCTTGGCGAGAATGGCGTCGAGATAGCGCTCCGCCGCCGGCGCCTGATATTCGCCGCCGAACTGGTTGAGCAATTCCTTGTGCTGAACGGAGCCGCGGTTTTCGGTCTTCGGCGGCGCAGGCTTGGCGGGCGTCGTCGTGGGAGGGGGCGGCGCGGGGCCAAAAAGCTGGCCCTGACGCTCGAGCTCGGCGCAATCGGCCAGGAAAAAGGCGGAGGCGAGCGCAAGCGCGCGGCCGGCGCTTCTAAGGCCGGCCTTCAAGAATCTCGATCTCGGCTGGCGCGGAAATTTCCATGCGCGGTCCCAAACCTGTCTCAATCAACCCTCGCACGCGCGCCCGCCGCCCGATCAGCGTTCGGGGTTCGATTCCCGACGCCTGAAACATAGCCAAATTGCGACGCGAAATCACGACGGCGAAATCTTCGGCTCGCTTTTGGCCAAAATTCAGGTAGATGGCCCCGCGACTCTCGCCAAGGCTCGAAATCCGGCCTTCCACAACCACGATTCCCTTGCGCTGCAACAAGCCTGCGCCCTTGGCGGCGTCGAGGGGCCGCAAGCCCGTATCGGCCCAAAGCCCTCGCCCGGCTTCCCGCGCTGGCGACTCGGCCGCGAGATAGTCGCGCGCGCAGGGGGCGGCGGGCGCATCCGGCCGAAAACGCGCGAGCCCCTCCTCTAACAGGACGCCGCCCACAGAGACGAGCGACGCGTCCGGCCTCTCCCCCTGCGACGCGAAAACGCGCGCCGGGATGCGGCCCCAACGGTCGGCAGCGGCGGCGAAAGCGCCCAGAAAAACATCCCTCCCCGCGAGCCAGTCCGAGAGCCGCTTGCGGGCCGCAGCCCGGATGTCGCGGGCTCCAGCTGCGGTCGTCTGCGGAAATTCGAGCCCGGAGAGTACGGCGCGCCGGCCGTCGTCGAGAAGCAGGTCGAAATCGTCATCTATCGCCGCGACCGTCGCTGGGATCGCGTTTTCCAGCGAACAGGCGCCGGTTTCCGGCGCGGGAGCGAGGGCGGCGGCGCGGGATGCGAAGCACGAGAGGACGGCGATAACCCCGACCGGCCACGCGAGGGGCGGCTGAGCCCGCGCAAAGATTCGTCTGAAAAGATAACGGCTGCTCAAAATTCCGCTCCAAAACGAAGCCGATGCTAGACTTGACCTTGTCAATTCGCAACGCCCCGCCGCAATTACGCCCAACCCGCGCCTATGATGAGGCGGCAGCCAATTCGGCAAGGCTTACAGCGCGGCCGTTTCATCCCCACATCACGCCCATGATCTCTCGCATCGCTCTCACCGCCGCCCTCCTCCTCAGCGCGGGCGCCGCGCAGGCTTATGATCCTTATGGCCCCTCGCGGCCGGACTCCGACGTCGAACTGACGCAGGGGTACAACCGCCCGCCGGCGGATTTCGACGGCCCGCCCGGCGAGATCGACAACGCCGGCCCGGATACGGCCGCGATGATGACCCGCATCGACAGGCTCGAGCGCGACATCCGGCGCCTGACAGGCCAGAACGAAGAGCTGCAGCACAAGGTGCAGGTGCTGGAAGAGCAGCTTCGCGTCGCCAGGGAAGCCGCGCCGCATCCGGCGGACCCGGCCGCCGCGCCCCGTCCTGCGCCCGCCGCCGCCGTCCCTGGGCCAGCCGCGACGCCGGCATCCGGCATGAAGCGCGGCGACGCCTTCGATCCCGCAAGCGATCCTACCGCCCCCGGCGCGCCCAAGCCGCTCGGTTCGGCGGCTCCCTCCGCGCCCCTCTCCAATCCGCCCAAGACCGCCGCCGGCTCGGTGACCACGGCCCCGCCGCCGGTGCGGGAGGTCGGACAGCCTCTGGACATCGCCCATGGCCGCCTCGTCGGCGATCAGCCGAGCGCGTCGCCGGAAATCGCGCCGGCGCCGGTCGCCGTCCCGCCGGGTCCGAAGGAAGAATATGAAGACGCCGTCGCCACGCTGAAGGCCGGCAAATTCGAAGCCGCCGAGAGAGAGCTTCAGGCATTTCTCGCCAAGAACCCGAAGAGCAAATACGCTCCCGCGGCGACCTTCAATCTCGGCGAGAGCTTCTTCCTGCGCGGGCGCCACCGCGAGGCGGCGGAGAAGTATCTCGAAATCTCCCAGAAATTCGGCCAGTCGGCCCAGGCGCCGGACGCGCTGCTGCGCCTCGGCCAATCGCTCGGCGCCATGGGGGCGAAGGATCAGGCCTGCGCATCGTTCAATGAGATCGGGATGAAATATCCGGGCTCATCTGCGCGCATACGCGACGCGGCGGCGCGCGAGAGCAAGAAACTTTCGTGTTGATGTCGCGCGCCGGGCGCTGATTTTGGACGAGACGAGGGCCCTCGACCTACTGCGCCCGCATCACGGCCTTCTGCTCGCCGTGTCCGGCGGGCCTGATTCTGTCGCCCTGATGCTGCTTTGCGCGCAATGGGCCGAGCGCGCCGCCCATGAAATGGCGGTCGCGACGGTCGACCACGGCCTGCGCGCCGGCGCCCGGGCCGAGGCCGAGCAGGTCGGCGAATGGGCGCGGGCGTTGGGCTTCGCGCATCATCTACTGACCTGGGAGGGCGACAAACCCTCGACGCGGATCCAGGAGCGCGCGCGGGAGGCGCGCTACGGCCTGCTCGAACGATGCGCCAATCAAATCGGCGCAGGCGCGATCGTCACCGCCCATCACGCGGACGATCAGGCGGAAACCATCCTCTTTCGACTGATGCGCGGCTCTGGCGTCTCGGGCCTCGCAGGCATGGCCGCCGAGTCCCGCTGCGGGACGGTGGCGCTTTTGCGGCCCCTGCTCGGCTTTCCGAAAAGCGTGCTTGTCGGCATCTGTGAAAAGACGCGCCATCCTTTCTTTTCCGACCCCTCCAATGCGGACGAGACCTATGCCCGCGCCCGACTGCGCCAGCTCATGCCGACGCTCGCGCAACAGGGCCTCGATCCGCAGGCGCTGCTGAGGCTCGGAGCCCGCGCCGCCCGCGCCGACGCCGCGCTAACGTCGTGCGCGGCGGCGGCCCGAGCCAAGGCGCTTCTCGACAGCGACGAAAGGCGCGCGCGCTTTGACCCAGTGGGCTTGCGCGAACTCCCATTGGAGCTTCTCCAGCGCGTCCTCGCCATCGAGATCGAGCGCCTCGCCCCGGCGGCGCAACTTCGCCTCGACCGGCTGGAACGGGCGGCGCTGCGCCTATCGCAAGCTCTGAAATCCGGCGCGCCGCTGCGCTTGACGCTGGCCGACATCCTCCTTGAATTTCAATCAGACGGCGTCACCCTCCTCCCGGCGCCGCCCCGCCGCGGCCGTGCGCCCAAATCCGGCGATAATCCCTTGACCTGAGCCAAGCCTCTCTTGGCAAGGAACAAGGGCGCGCCTAGATTATTTGCAACTAGTAGCGCTCCGGGGGAATGGTCCCGCGTGGGCCCTCCATTTGGAATAGGCAATGAACGCAAACTTCAGGAACCTCGCCTTGTGGGCCATCATCGGCCTGCTGGTGGTGGCGCTTGTCATGCTGTTCCAGCAGCCCGGCCAGCGTACGCCGATCCGGGACATTTCGTTCAGCGAACTGCTCACGCAGATTGATCAGGGCCGCGTCCACGACGTGACCATCGCCGGGAACGAGGTCGTCGGCCACTTCAACGACAACCGGCCCTTCACGACCTACATTCCGAACGAAGCGAACCTTATCCCGCGCCTTCAGCAGCACAACGTCTCGATCAGCGCCAAACCTCTGAGCGACGGCTCGAGCTGGATCATGACGCTGCTGCTCAACGCGCTGCCGCTCGTCGCCTTCCTCGGCGTGTGGATCTTCCTTTCCCGCCAGATGCAGGGAGGGGCCGGCCGCGCGATGGGATTTGGCAAGTCGAAGGCGAAGTTGCTCACCGAGATGGCGGGCAAGGTGACGTTTGAGGACGTCGCGGGCGTTGACGAGGCGAAGGAGGATTTGCAGGAGATCGTGGAGTTCCTTCGCGATCCGGGCAAGTTCCAGCGCCTTGGCGGCCGCATTCCGCGCGGCGTGCTGCTCGTCGGCCCGCCCGGCACGGGCAAGACGCTGCTGGCGCGCGCCATCGCGGGCGAAGCGGGCGTGCCCTTCTTCTCGATCTCGGGCTCCGACTTCGTCGAAATGTTCGTGGGCGTCGGCGCGAGCCGCGTGCGCGACATGTTCGAGCAGGCCAAGAAGAACGCGCCCTGCATCATCTTCGTCGACGAAATCGATGCGGTGGGCCGTCATCGCGGCGCCGGCCTCGGCGGCGGCAATGACGAGCGCGAGCAGACGCTGAACCAGCTGCTCGTCGAGATGGACGGCTTCGAGGCGAATGAAGGCATCATCCTCATCGCCGCGACGAACCGTCCGGACGTGCTCGACCCGGCCCTGATGCGTCCCGGCCGCTTCGACCGCCAGATCACCGTGCCGAACCCGGACTTCATCGGCCGCGAGAAGATCCTCAAGGTTCACGCCCGCAAGGTGCCGCTGGCGCCGGACGTCGACCTCAAGGTGGTGGCGCGCGGCACGCCGGGCTTCTCGGGCGCCGATCTGATGAACCTCGTCAACGAGGCGGCGCTGCTCGCGGCGCGTCGTTCGAAGCGGATCGTCACGAATCAGGAGTTCGAGGACGCGCGCGACAAGATCATGATGGGCGCGGAGCGTCGCACCCTCTCCATGACGGAGGAGGAGAAGAAGCTCACGGCCTATCATGAGGGCGGCCATGCGCTGGTTCAGCTGACGGTTCCGGGGGCGATGCCGATCCACAAGGCGACGATCATCCCGCGCGGCCGCGCGCTGGGCATGGTGCAGGGCCTGCCGGAGCGGGATCAGGTGTCCCAGACCTATGAGCAGCTGACGGCGATGCTGGCGATTGCGATGGGCGGCCGCGTGGCGGAGGAGATCATCTTCGGCCACGACAAGGTGACGTCCGGCGCGGCGTCGGACATCCAGCAATGCACCCGCGTCGCCCGTGCGATGATCACGCAGCTGGGCTTCTCGGACAAGCTGGGGACGGTCGCCTATGCGGAGCCGCAGCAGGAGCAGTTCCTCGGCTATTCGCTCGGCCGGCAGCAGACCCTCTCGGAGGCGACGCAGCAGACGATCGACGCCGAGGTCCGCCGCCTGGTTCAGGAGGGCTATGACAAGGCCAAGCAGATCCTCACCGATAAGAAGGCGCAGCTCGACACGCTGGCCAATGGCCTGCTGGAGTTCGAGACCTTGACGGGCGAGGAGATGAAGGGCCTGCTTATGGGCAAGCGCCCGGTGCGCGAGGACACCAGCTCCTCCGCCCCGCAGCCCCCGCGCGGCTCCGCCGTCCCCACCACCGGGCAAAAGCCCGAGCCGGATGTCGGCGGCCTCTCGCCGAACCCGGTGTAAAAAAAACAAAAGCCCGGCGAATTCGCCGGGCTTTTTTTTGCGTTGGTTTCAAGCCGACGGTCCGTCGCCTGTTGGGGGACGTCGCGCGTCGAGGCGCAAGACGTTTGGTGCGAATGCGAGCCCAATCTCGCTCTCCTGGCGCCACACCACCTGGGCGCAGCGCCGTTCGCTGGTTTTTTCGATGACGAGATCCAGAATATCCGGCAGCGCGATGTGCTGGTCGCAGCGCAGCCGCGCGCCCGCCTCGCTCAAATCTCGCACGACGCATTCGAAGGTCGAGCGTCCGAAAAATTCGATCTTCCCGCTCAGGAGAGTCCTGCGCCGGTAATGCCTGCGTCTTTCGACCATAATCAACGCTCCGCAATAAATACAGCCACGTTATAGTTAGATCAGAAACACGCAGAAATCTCAACTCATTGTTAAGGTTTACGCGCCTGCTCCATCAAGGCGGCGACCTCTTCCGCTGGCCGGCAAAGCGCCGCCTTCTCCCCCATGACGACGATGGGCCGCTCGATGAGAATCGGGTGCTTCTCGATCGCGTCGAAGATCTGCTCGTCCGTAAGGGCGGGATTGTCGAGGCCAAGCTCCTCATAGGGCGTGCCGCGCTTGCGCAGGATATCTCGCACATTTTTACCCATGCGCGCCAAAATCCCCTGCAAGGTCTTACGATCCGGGGGATTCTTCAAATATTCGACAACTTCGGGCTCATATCCCGCCTCGCCGAGCGCGGCGAGAACCTTACGGGATGTTCCACAGGCGGGGTTATGATAGATGACGGGGCGCATTTTCTCTCCGGTTGCGTTCAAGTTGGGCTCTTCCAGTTAACTCATGATTCAGATTCTGGCATACGCTTGGCTATAAATCCGGCAAATTGTATCCATCTGAGAAGACGTATCACTCCGCGTAAGATTGCGCTTGTCGTGTGAAAAGGAATGGAAATGTCGCGTAACTATTTCGGGACGGACGGCATTCGCGGCCTCGCCAACGTCAAGATCACGCCTGAGCTCGCCCTCAAGGTGGGACAGGCCGCCGGCCTCATCTTCCAACGTGGCGAAGGACGCCACCGCGTTGTGATCGGCAAGGACACGCGTCTGTCCGGCTATATGATCGAATACGCGCTCGTCGCGGGCTTTACCTCGGTCGGCATGGACCCGCTGCTGCTGGGTCCAATGCCGACGCCGGCCGTCGCCATGCTCACGCGCTCGATGCGCGCGGATGTGGGCGTGATGATCTCGGCCTCGCACAACTCCTTCGAGGACAACGGCATCAAGCTCTTCGGGCCTGATGGACACAAGCTCTCGGACGAAATCGAAACAGAGATCGAGCAACTGCTCGACAGCGACCTCAGCCGTCGCCTCGCCTCGGCGAACAGTCTCGGCCGCGCCCGCCGCATCGACGACGTTCGGGCGCGCTACATCGAATTCGCGAAGCACACCCTGCCCCGCAACATGAGCTTCGAGGGCCTGCGCGTGGTCATCGACTGCGCGAACGGCGCCGCCTACAAGGTCGCGCCGGAAGCGCTGTGGGAGCTTGGCGCGGAAGTCATCGCGATCGGCGTGGAGCCCGACGGCTTCAACATCAACCGCGATGTCGGCTCGACCTCGCCGCAGGCGCTGCGCGCCAAGGTGCGTGAGCTGCGCGCCGATGTCGGGATCGCGCTCGACGGCGACGCCGACCGCGTCATCATGGTCGACGAGACCGGCGCCGTCATCGACGGTGATCAGGTGATGGCGGTCGTCGCGCAGAGCTGGCGCGAGCAGGGACTTCTCGCCAAGCCCGGCGTCGTCGCGACGATCATGTCCAATCTCGGCCTGGAGCGGCATCTCAACGATATGGGACTGACGCTGGAGCGCACCGCCGTGGGCGACCGCTACGTCATCGAGCGCATGCGCCAGGAAGGCTACAATGTCGGCGGCGAGCAATCGGGCCATGTGATCCTGTCCGATTATTCGACGACGGGCGACGGTCTCGTCACCGCCATGCAGGTTCTGGCGGAAGCCAAGCGCAAGGGCCGGCGGATCAGCGAGCTCTGCCACTGCTTCGAGCCCCTCCCCCAGGTGCTCCAGAACGTGCGCGTCCACGGGCGCCTGCTGGAAAAGGATTCCGTCGTCGTCGCGATCGATTCCGCCCGCGCCCGGCTGGGGAATTCGGGCCGCATCATCGTTCGGCCTTCGGGAACCGAACCTGTGGTGCGCGTGATGGCGGAGGGCGACGACCGCGACCTCGTCGAGACGCTCGTCGCGCAAGTCTGCAACGCCCTTCGGGAATCCGCCGAAGCGGCGTGACGCTTGCGCTGAAAAAAGGCGCGGCGGGCCGGCAAATCCCCGGCCCGCCGCGCCTTTTTCGATGCCAGAAGTCTTAACGAATATAGTTAGTTGCAGGAACTTCTGGTTAAGCGGTAAGGTTAACTTCGCTTTAAGTCTTCTCGGTCATGTTTACCCCCGATGGCAAAGCGCCACGGGACCGCTCCGCGGCCCACTTTACGCAAAAGGGGAAGTAAACATGGGCCGTTCATTCGCCCTCCTTTTAGCGGCCGCAATCGTCGCCGGAGCCGGCGGCGCAAAGGCGGCCGATCTTCTGCCGCCGCCTCCGCCGATGGAGCCGCCCCCGCCTGTCGAGTTCGGCGGCTGGTATCTGCGCGGCGACGTGGGCGTCGGCGCCTACGAGCTGAGCGGCCTGCGCTCGACTTTCAACGATCCGACTGTCGTCGTCCCCGCCCCGCTGTTCAACGGCTACTCGATCGGCGACGCCGCCTTCGCGGGCGCCGGCGTCGGCTATCAGTTCAACAACTGGTTCCGCTTCGACGTCACCGGCGAGTATCGCACCGCCGCGCAATACAGCGCCATTCAGAGCTACACCGACATCTGGAGCGCGCCGGGCTTCTCCCCCTGCGGCATCGCCGCCCGCTGCCACGACGTCTATCACGGCCAGCACAGCGCCGCGGTCTTCCTGGCGAACGCCTATTTCGACCTCGGCACCTGGTACGGCATCACGCCCTTCGTCGGCGGCGGCATCGGCTTCGCCACCAACTTCCTGAACAACTGGTACGACATTTCGGCCCAGCCGGCCGGCGGCTTCGGCTATGCGTCGGACAGAACGCAGACGAACTTCGCGTGGCAGGTCGGCGCCGGTCTCGCGTACAACGTCACGCCGAACCTGAAGCTCGAAGTGGCCTACCGCTATCTCGACATGGGCAAGATGTCGACGGGCCAGATCGTCTGCCAGGGCGTCGTCGTCTGCGCTCGCGAGGTCCAGAGCTTCAATCTCGCCTCGAACGACATTCGCCTGGGCTTCCGCTACGTGATCCCGTCGCTGGTCCCGCTTCCCCCGCCGCCGCCTCCGGGCCCACTGGTGCGGAAGTATTGATCGGAAGACGTCGGTCTGAATTCGAACGGCGCGGGCCGATCCCGCGCCGTTTTTTTTGGAAAGGCGCGAAGAGCCGCTTGGACGTTGTCCTGGACGTACGACGCCACCGACAATCGGGCTTCCGAAACGCGCAACGGCGTCACTTCCGCCTATGCCTACGCCGCGACACGGCCCCTTCGGCGACGTGGCGGGCGTGTGGGCCGACCCCGGCGTAACGCAGTACATGCGCTTTCCGGGGCAGTGGTTCCAGACGGAAAGCGGGCTGGCTTATAACTGCATCGCCATTACGACGCGACGCTTGGGCGGTATGTGCAGCCGGATCCGATCGGGTATGCAGGTGGGAGGAGTTATTTTTCCTATGCGGGGGCGAGTTCCCTTGCGAAGGTCGATCCCCGAGGGCTTAATCCGGCGCTAGGATGTGTAGTAGGTGCTTGGGCTGGTCCCCTTGGCTGTGGCGTTGGTGCGGGAATCGGCGCTGCCATTTTGGGTGGGACTGCACTCGCTGCGACTTCCGTATTAGCCATGAAATCAAAAGAAATCCTCGATGTGATAAGCGCAGTGACGGCGTCGGCAGACGACATCGAATCATTCGTGCGGCGTCTGGATATGAATATCGAGAGATCCGCAATTCGGAAGGATAAATTATTCTACGGAACTGCTGATATAATTGGCGTTCGCTTGCATTTCGTAAGCTCAAAGAGCAACGGGTTTATCAACCTTGATTTTATACCAATCGATACTTTGGTGCTGTCAAACCACGAAATGGAATTATTATCAGAAAAAGATTTTAAGGTTGAGAGGTCAAATCGTACCAACGGATCCTGGTATTCAAAGGACATCGGGAATTTTCGTGTCGGCCTGAGTTTTTCGAACGGGACAAACTCAGTTGTCGGCTTTTTTTGTCGCCAAAAACAAATAGACGCATAGCGCCCGCACGGGGCGCGCTGCGATTAGCTACAGCGCAGATACGACCGCCCGCAACTCACGGGCCAGATGATTATGCATGGCTTCGCGCGCTGGCGCGGTGACGAGTGAGAATTGGAAGGCCGGCCTTCCAGGGCTTCCAGACCAATGCCCCCGCTTCGATCCTCCCTCGTCCGAATAGCCCCTCCCCCGCTATACTCCCCCGATGTCCGACCTCGACCCGCCCGATTCCGGCTCTCTCACCAACGCCCCCGAGATCAGCGTCACCGAACTCGCCAATGCGCTGAAGCGCACGGTGGAGGATCGTTTCGGGCGCGTGCGGGTGCGCGGGGAGATTTCGAATTATCGCGGGCCGCACGCCTCGGGGCACGCCTATTTCTGCTTGAAGGATCAGGGCGCGCGACTCGACGCCGTGATCTGGAAAGGGACGTTCCTTCGCATCCGCACGCGGCCGCAGGAGGGGCTGGAGGTCGTCGCCACGGGGCGCATCACCACATTCCCCGGCAAGTCGTCCTATCAGATCGTCATCGAGGCGATGGAGCCCGCGGGCGTCGGCGCGCTGATGGCGCTGCTCGACGAGCGGCGCAAGAAGCTCGCAGCCGAGGGGCTTTTCGACGAAGGACGCAAGCGCCCCCTGCCCTTCCTCCCGCAAGTCGTCGGCGTCGTGACCTCGCCCACCGGAGCGGTCATTCGCGACATTCTGCATCGCCTCAACGACCGCTTCCCGCGCCGCGTCATCGTCTGGCCCGTGCGCGTGCAGGGCGAGACGTCGGCGGCGGAAGTCGCCGCGGCGATCGAGGGCTTCAACGCGCTACCTGCCGGCGGCCCCATCCCCCGCCCGGACGTGCTGATCGTCGCGCGCGGCGGCGGCTCGCTCGAGGATTTGTGGAGCTTCAACGAAGAGATCGTCGTGCGCGCGGCGGCGGCGAGCGACATTCCGCTCATCTCCGCCATCGGCCACGAGACGGACACGACGCTGATCGACTTCGTCGCGGATCTACGCGCGCCGACGCCCACTGGCGCGGCCGAGAAGGCTGTCCCCGTGCGGGCGGAACTGGCCGAGCATCTCGCGGCCCGCGCGCGCCGCCTCGCCGTCGCCAAGTCGCGGGCGATGGAGCAACGCCGCACGGCGCTTGCGACCTATGCGCGCCTGCTGCCGACGCCCGAGCAACTCCTGCAAATGCCCCGGCAGCGTCTGGACCGCGCCTCCGAGCGCCTGCGTGCGACGCTGCGCGCCGGGCAGGACGGCCGCCGCCTGCGGCTGGCCGATCTCGCGCGCCTCCTGTCGCGCCACTCGCCGCAAGCGGAGCTGGCGGGACAGCGCGAGAAGCTGAAAGGCCTGGGCGCGCGGCTCAAGGCCGGCTTCGACGCCAATATCGCCCTCGCCCGCCATCAGAACGCCGGCGCGCGGCAGCGGGTCGAGGGGCTCTCGGCGCGCATCAGCCTGGCGCTGACGACGCAACTGGCGCAGAAGAACGATCGGGTCCAACGGCTCGGCCGTCTTCTCGACTCCTTGAGCCACAAAGCGGTGCTGGCGCGCGGCTTCGCGCTGGTGCGCGACGAGAATGACGGATTGGTGCGCAGCGTCGCGCAGGCGCCGGCGGGCGCGGCTCTTACGATCGAATTCGCGGACGGCCGCATCTCCGCGCGCACTGGCCTTTCGGAACCTCCAGACCCGCAACCCGCCGCCGCCAGGCGCAAACCGCGCAAGGCGCCGGGCGAGGATCAGGGCTCGCTGTTCTGATTATTCGAACCGCATCTGCCAGGCGACGATGCTCCGCTGCATGGGCGCACGGGGCATGTAGCAGAAGACATTGGTGGAGAGCCGCGCCTCCTGGCAATGCTCGTGCTCCTCGGACCAGTCGTAACCGAGCGTGTCCATGCAGGTCCTGATCTTCTGCTCGATCAGCTTCGGATTGTCCTTGCGCTCCATCGGGAAGTCGCGCTCGACCTGAAATTCGCAATCCGTCACGTCGATCTTCTGGCCCTCGAAATAGCGGCCGCTGGCGCCGCTCGTGACGAACATGGCCTCGGTCGCGAGGATCAGCGCGAGGCCCGCTATCAGCGCGAACTTCTCCTGCGTCTTCGATTTAAGGAAGTGGAGATCGAACAGGGAGAGAAGGCCGATGACGAGGAGGCCGCCGCCAAGAATCAACGTAAGCGGCGACAAAAACGGCGCGATCCCCTCATTCATTTCATCTCTCCCGGTCCGACGCCGCAGGCTAATGATAGTCTGACCCGCGCGCCCGGCAAGCGGGTTGCGGCGATTTGCGGACTTGACTACGATTTTTTGACAAAAGTCACAGCGACTTTGTCGCAGTCATTTTCGAGGACGCAATCATGGCCGCCACCAACGCCATTACGCTCGCCGCCCTGTTTACGCTCGCCGCCACGGCGGCTTCCGCCTGCTTTATCGCCTGTCGCCCGACCGACGAACACGCACGCGCGGTTGTGGACAATCTGCTCGCCCGCAAGTTCCGCGCGCCCTTCACCGTGGTCTCCTACGAAACCACCCGCACGGCCGATTTCGACATGATTGTCGGCGAGGTGCGCGGCTATGAGATTTTCTACAAGGCGACCGTGCTTTTCCCCGACGGGGCGAATCTGGACTGCGCCCCCGCCTCGGCGCAGCGGCCCGCCGACTGCACGGATGACGACTATTTCTCGCTGATCCGCCCCACCCGACCGATCCCGGACCAGCGTCAATTCGTCGAGCCCGGCGGCGCGCGGAAGTTCGACGAGGACCTGCGCTTTGCGGAGCTGAAGGGGGGCTGGAAAGGCCCCGACGGCGTGCTCTACAAGCCCTGAGCCACGCCGTTCATACTTTATTAACCAATTAACCTTTTATTAATGAAGGAAATAAATCGCTCAAATGTGATCGGTTCCACACACGTCCCATCAAGGTTGATGGAACCTTCGCTTAACCCTGCGAGACTAGGACTGTCCGCAGTCGGTCCCCGTAACAGGAGTTCTTCCATGCTGGTTTCCGCTGCCGCCCGCTGCGCCAAGTTCGCCGTCGCCCTTTCGGCGGCGATGGCCATGGCGGCCTGTGCGAAGAATGCGGCGGAAGAAGCCGGGGCGGATCTCGCGGGCGGCGCAGGCGGCCCCGGGGGGCGCGGCGGCATCGCCCGCAACGGCCTGCCCGCGACCCCCGGCAGCGCTCAGGACTTCGCGCAGAATGTCGGAGACCGGATCTTCTTCGAAACGGATTCGACGGAACTGACTGCGACGGCCCAGCAGACGCTCGACCGCCAGGCGCAATGGCTGAACCGCTACGGCCGTTACAGCTTCACGATCGAGGGCCATGCCGACGAACGCGGCACGCGCGAATATAACTTCGCGCTCGGCGCGCAGCGCGCCGAAGCGGCCAAGAACTACCTCGCCTCCCACGGCGTCTCCGCCTCGCGCATTCGCACGGTGAGCTACGGCAAGGAGCGGCCCGTCGCCACCTGCGACGACATCTCCTGCTGGTCCCAGAACCGCCGCGCCGTCACGCTGCTCGCCGGCGGCAATTCCTAAAATTTCATGCGGGCCTTCGACCCGCTGCGCGACATTGTCGGCGCCGGCCTGATCGCCGACGCCGGCCTCTGGCCGGGCTTCCACGACGCTCGCGTCAACGCCCTGCGCTTCTGGCGCGGCGATATCAGGCCCGACGACGATGTCTGGATCGGCCCCACCATCGAAGCGGAGATCGAGACCTCCGCGCTCGAGGTCAATTTTCTTTGCCGCATGAAATTCCACGACTGCGACGCGGTGAAGCTCGAAGGCTTCGCGCATGGCAACGACGTGCTCGACCTGACCTTCAATTACGAGGCGCGCGGATTCTATCTCGACGGCGTGACGCCCCTGCCGCCCTTCATCCGCGTCGAATTCATCGGCTGCGGAGGCCCGGAGCCGATGTTCACACTGGCCTTTCGCTGTTTCAAGGTCGAAATCCTCGACCGCCTGCCCCTCACCGACGGCTGACGGCGGGCCACTGCAAAACTTTTCCGCTGCTTGCGTCAGAACCCCTTGCGTCTGCGACGCCGTTGCGGCAATAAGGCGCGCGCTTCGGCGCTGCAGGAGTGTAGCTCAACTGGTAGAGCACCGGTCTCCAAAACCGGGGGTTGGGGGTTCGAGCCCCTCCACTCCTGCCATTCATGCAAGCCGCTCACGTCTGCTTATTTCGGCTCGCCGTTGCATGGCTGGCGCTTTATTCGCCCGTGCGGTCGAGCTCCCTCCTGAAATGATCAACGCCGCCGGACGGCCCTCCTCTGGTTTGAAATGGGCTCGGCAGCGTCCGATTGCGGCGGCGGCGTAGCGGCAACGCCCAACGGCTCAGAAAGCGCCGCTACGTCTTGCGCATTTTGATGCGCCCTCAAACAAGCCGCCTCGTCGACAATTTATAGATTTCATAAACGGCATAAGCGTCTGGCGTCGGCGGCAAGATCAGAGCCTTAGCCCAATATCCTGGTGGCGTAAGCGCCGAACTGTGACTCGGCGCCCCAATCCATCTGCGCGACCGCGAGGCCTTAGCAGCGCGACCTTTTCACATCGCCGCGCGCCTCAGCGCTCTGGCGAGCCACCCGGACGGGTCTGCACTCACTATGGCCAGAAGAGAATGTGCGGATTGCCGACGAAGTAATACTGGCCGCTATCGAGAATCAGCAGATTGTTTTCGATCGTCGGATTGCCGGGCGCCATCGCCGCGGCTTGCTGCAAAAGCCTTCTCGCCTCTCCATAACGGCCTCGCAGCATGTAGGAATAGCCGTGGTTATTGAGCAGCACGTAGTTTCTACCTACTAACCTGGCGGCTTTCCTATAAGCCTCTTCGGCGAGGTCGAAGCGACCCAAGCGGTCATAGGACGCCGCCAATCCAATCCAGGCCTGCCCATTTTGCGGCGTGACGTCTGTGCTACGGCGGAAGTAGTTTTCCGCAAGACCATAGTCGCCGTGGACGAAATGCGCGCGGCCAAGACGAAGATCCTCGTCTCCCAAATAAATGTTTGGCCCAAACTCCGGATCCACGAAAGGCCAGGACTCAGCCAACCCTGAATTTGTCGTAGCAAGCAACAACAAAGCGGAACAACAGTTCAGCAAGGTCCATTTTTTGATGTGCAGAGACATGATCATTTCCTCACTAAACTAGAGAAAATAGCACTAAGCGACATCATAGCAGGCGTCAACACAACAATGAGCAGTGCTGGGAAGATAAATAGGCCCAGCGGAAGCAACATTTTGATCGGCAACGCATTCGCCATCAGTTCAGCGCGTAATAGTCGCTTGACGCGCATCTCATCCGCATAGACTCGAAGCGCCGAGCTAACGTCGGACCCAAGTTCCAGTGACTGTTTTACGAGCGTCACGAAAGATTTAGCTTCATCGATGCCTAACCTGACGCTCAAATTCTCGAGTGCATCGGGAAAAGCGCGACCGGATCTGACTTCACTGAGCATCAGCGAAAGATTGGTGGCGAAAGGCTTACAGCTGAATTCGAACTCTCTTGCGACGCGATCGACCGCAGCATTCATACTGAGACCTGCATCGATGCAGACGAGAAGAAGGTCCAGAAAATCGGGGAACACCGAGCGGTAAGTCGCACCAAGGCTCTCCTTTCTGCGACTGACAAACGCCTCCGGTCCTTTGTAGCCTGCGAACGCCATGCAAGCGACGACTGCGATCATGCCGCTGGAATCGATATTGCGGTTGAAGGCCCTGAGTCCAAGATAAGACGCGATGACGACCAGGAGCGGAATGAAGATTTGAGCGGCTGCGTATACGATCGGCGCGTCAGGAGAAAAGAAACCCGCCTGAATGAGATCCATCCGAACTGTCGCATTCGCAGCGGCGCCCTTACGGTAAGGGAACGCGGCCTCGAGACGATCCGTCAAAGTCGATGTCAGCGAACTAACGGCATTATCGAAAGGCTGCGCCGGCGCTTTAGCGTCCTCCTGCAGGCGCATCACAATCTGGCGTCGTCTATCCAGCGCCAAACCGAGAGCGACGACGGCGAGAGATACGGAGACGAATGTCGCCGCAACAACAAACCACGCATACACGTCGCTCTGCATTTGATGTGCCTCAATACTTAAACTTAACCATTCGCCGCAGGATGATGTTCCCGACGACGAGCAACCCTAGGGTGAGATACATCATCGTTTTGAAGCCGGACTCATTCCAGACGGCAGTGTAGTATTTAGGATTGAGGAGGTAGATCATGACGCCGACCGCAGGCGGCATAAAGGTCAGCATAACGGCGGTCAGCCTACCTTCCTTCGTCATCGCTGCAACCTTCAGCCGAAGCTTCGTTCGTTCGCGCATCGTGTTCGACAATCGGCCTAAGAGTTCCGCGAGATTACCGCCTGACTGCGTTTGCACAACGACAGCGGTAACAAGAAAGACAAGGTCGCTCGAACCGACCCGCCGCGACAAATTCTTCATAGCGCTTTCAACGTCCAGGCCGAACGCAATTTCATGCACGACGGTCTTGAACTCCATCCCAACCGGGTCGCCCATTTCCCGTGCGACAAGGGAAATAGCTGTCTGTAACGGATATCCCGCCTTCAGACCTCGCCCCACAATGTCGATCGAGTCCGGTAATTGTTCTTCGAACTTCGAGATTCGGCGCTGACGCGCCATGCTCAGAAGCGCGAAGATGAGCGCGAGCCAGACGACTAGTCCAACAACATACGCTATGGGCGCAAATCCCAGTAAGAAAAGCGAAAGAAGCTCGGTCGCGACAAGACCTGCGATTGCGCCACTGATGTATCCCCAGTCCCTCAGGGGCGCCCCTGTTTGAAGCAACCAGTCCTGAAGCGTCTCGAAATTCTCGCCAAGCGCACCAGGCAAAGCGGCCCGTCCTCGCCGCAGAAGCATCATGGCTTCCGTCCGCTCTGTCGGCTCCCATGCCGTCGCTCGTCGATCAATCCTTTGCTTGATCTCGCGTTCGCGCGTGAAATAGCTGTATGCCCCGAAAGTCAACAGGGCGGCGGAAAGGAATGTAAGGAGGTAGACAATCGAGCCTGGAGACATGCGCTTTGCTCCCGACTAAAGGGGCGTATTGGGATCAAACGCGGAAGCGGGAAAATCCACCCCCATATATTTCAGCGATTCAAGGAAGAGAGGCCTGATGCCCGTCGCGCGAAAGGAGCCAACAACAGCGCCGTTCGCGTCAATTCCCTCTCGCACGAAGCGATAAATTTCCTGAAGCTGGATGATGTCGCTTTCCATTCCCGTCACTTCGGAAATGCTCACAACACGGCGCGAGCCATCGCTCAGGCGTTGGAGTTGCACGATCACCTGGATGGCTGATGCAATCTGCTGTCGAATGCTCTGTTGCGCCATCGCGACGCTGGCCATTCCAACCATCTGTTCCAGACGCCTCAAAGCATCACGCGGCGTATTGGCGTGGATCGTCGTCATCGAGCCTTCGTGACCCGTATTCATCGCCTGCAGCATGTCGAAAGCTTCCTCGCCGCGACATTCCCCAATGATGATCCGGTCGGGCCTCATGCGCAACGCGTTCTTCACCAATTCGCGCTGGCGGATTTCGCCCTTCCCTTCAGCGTTCGCTGGCCGGCATTCCAATCTTGCGACATGGGGTTGCTGCAACTGCAGCTCCGCCGCGTCCTCGATCGTCAGAATGCGTTCCGTCGGAGGGATAGAGGCGGACAGAGCGTTCAGCATCGTTGTCTTGCCAGACCCCGTGCCGCCGGAGATGACCATTGAAATGCGTCCACGCACGGCGCCCTGGAGCAGCAGGCTCATAGGATGCTTCAGTGCGCCGACGCCCTCCAGGCGGTCGATCGAATAAGGGCGCTTGGAAAACTTTCTGATGGAAACAAGCGGTCCGTCGACGGCAATTGGCTTGACTGCAACGTTTACGCGCGAGCCGTCTAGCAAACGAGCGTCCACCATAGGAGACGACTCGTCGACACGCCGCCCCACTCTGGAGACGATTTTGTTGATAACACGCAGCAAGTGCGCTTCGTCCTTGAAACGCACTTCTGTCTTCTGGAGAAGGCCCTGCCGCTCCACAAAAACACAGTTTTCCGTGTTTATGAGAATATCATTGATCGTCGGATCGTCGAGCAAAGACTGCAATGGCCCCAAACCGACCATCTCGTCTATAATTTCCTCTAGAAACGCTTCCGTCTCACTCTGATTTAGAAGGATCTGTTTGCTTTTGATGTAATCAAAAACGAATTCGGAAATCGACCTCCGCAGATCGTCTCGCGACATCTGGTCCAGGAAAGCGAGATTGAACTCATCAATGATTTTTCCATGCAAGATCACCTTCTCTTCGAGAAGGCGACGCTTCCGCGGATCGCCGAAGAGCTCACCCGCCATCTCCGCTGGCACGGGAAGGTTCGTTGGCGTCTCCTCAGCGGGAAGCGGCTTCGGAGCCGAAGTGAAGAACTTGAAGCGTTCCGACATCGTAGCACCGCCCCTTTAGGCTTTGACCATTGCGGCCGCGACGGGAGCGACCGTGAGGACGCGCTCCGCAATCTTGGCGATATCCGTACAAATGCCACGCTTCGGCTGGCTCGCGACCATCGATAGACCAGCGTTCGCACACTCAATTGCAAACGCACGATCGCGACGCACAAACAATGGCGGGGTGGGACCAATCAGTTTCGAAATATCGAAAGTCTCCGCCACTCGGCCGAACAGGTTTACCTCTGCATCCGTTATTACGGTTGCAACACGGTTGGGGGGAATTTGCATCTGTGCAAATTTCTTCAGCATCACGCCGACGTTTTTTGCAGCGGGTATTGAATAGAGCCCCGTCACCACAACGAGGTCCGAGTTTCTCAGGATCTCGTCGACATCGCGCCTCTTTGACGAGGGCACGTCCAATATGACCACGTCGTAGAGCTCGATCAGGCGGTTGAGCATCGTTAACACGGCTATGCCGCCGATATCGATTTCCGTTTGCGGCGGAGCGATCGACGCAAAGACATCAAGACCCGATTCATGTCTCGACGCCAGAATCCCAAGCATATGGCCGTCAATTCGCTCGGGATTATGCGAAAGTTCGTCCCAATCCAGATGGGGCTTAATATCGAGATAGGAGCAGACGACGCTATCCGCGAGTTCAAGATCAAACAGCGCGACATTGCCGGCAGCGCCTCCCTTCATCGAGGCCAGGGATACGGCTGTCTCCATCGCGATGGTGGTGTTGCCGCCGCCCGCGCCCGTTCCGACGAAAGTGATCAGGCGATGCCCGAAGCTATCGGACTTGACGCCCGCGTCCTTCTGCAAGCTTGGGATAAGTTGCGCGATCTCCTTTATCGCAGCATCCCAATCGGTGCTTTCCGCTGACCCCAGACGCGTTAGCGTCTTGTAATCTTCCGGGCTCAGCGTGCTGGCGACATACATGATGAAAGCGCGCCGGGTCATGCTCGCAGCCGCATGCGCGATGCGCGCGACGTCGGCCTTGCTGTCGCCAGATTCCGGAACAACGATCAGCGCATTGGAACGGCCTGCGATCCTGCCGTCATTAATGGCGGCCTCGATCGAATCTACATGGTGAACCTCACAACCTTGCCGCACGAGCGCCTGCCCGATGACGGCGAGTCGAGCTTCATATAGAGTCGAACGTACCAGGTAAGCGAGCATGTGAAAGCTTTGTTTTGATCCTTCTGAAACCGCCGCGCTTCATCAGGAAAACCCAGTTTCAATGTGCGGCTCGAACGCGACGACGCGTTGACGATCGTTTCTGCCGAAAGACTCCGACATATCGTCATTCGCGAACAGCATTCGGACGCAGCGTTAGATCAGTGGCCGGCGTTGATCGACGACTGGAACGGGCTGCCGTTCGAACCGTTGTCCGGGACCAACGGGATCGCCAGCCCCCCGCCCTGCTTCTGATCGCCGTTCCGATACTTCTCGATGGCTTTCTGCGCCTTCACGCCGTCCATCGGGATGTTCGTGTCATTCGAGCGCGGCGGGTTCGGATGGGGGATTTGCACCGCCATGTTCGTCGCGACGGCGTCTCCCGCTTCGAAGCGGATTCTATCGCCCCGGACATAGTATTCGTTGCTGCAGGCGCCGGCGCCTATTCCGACCGACGCTATCAGGATCATTTTAATCGGGCTCATTGGGGAATACCCTGCGGCGCGCTCGGCTGAGGATCGGGAACATAGCTCTGCTGGGGCGTCAGCGCCCCGAAGAACCGCGTCAGCGGGTCGGGCGACGCCACGGGCGTCGGCGCGGACTCGGGCGCGCCGGGCGCGATGCCGCCAGCCAAAGGCTGCTCGACTCCGGTTTCCGTCAGATAGGTCGACGGCGTCTTGGAAAGTTCCGCCTTGCCGCGCAGGAACGTGTCGAAGTCGTTGCCGGCCATGGTCGTCTCGAGCGGCGTCTTGAGACGCGGATCCTTGTTGCCGGCCGGCACGGGCTTCACGAGGTAAGGCGTGACCAGTGCGACAAGCTCCGTCTCACGCTTCTGGAATTCCGTGCTGCGGAATAGAGCGCCGAGCACAGGCACCGAACCGAGCCAGGGAACCTGCTCGATATCGCGCTGGCTCTTTTCCTGAATGAGGCCCGCAATCGCGAAGCTTTGTCCGTCGCGCAATTCGACAGTGGTCCTTGCGCGCCGCAGCGTGATCGCAGGGACTGCGATGCCGTTAATCACCGTCGCATTGGTGTAGTCGAGATCGCTGACCTCGGGCTCGAGCTTCAGGCTGATGACTTTGTCCGCAAGGACGGTCGGCGTGAAATTCAGCCTGACGCCGAACTCCTTCCACTGGATGGTCACGAAAGCGGCGGTTCCGAAGCTTCCGGCTTGCGGAACCGGAACAGGAATTTGTCCGCCAGCGACGAAGTCCGCTGTTTCACCCGAAAGCGCGACAAGGTTCGGTTCCGCCAAGGAGCGGATGACATTCTGCTCCTCGAGCGCGCTGATCACGGCATCGAGACTGCCCGCGCCGGTATTGACGAGTTGCGCGATGATGGTCGCGGTCGGGCTCGTTCGCGTCAGCGCGTTGGAAACAACGTCAAAGACAACCGGCCCAGCCGCGGCGCCGGGCACCAGCGCCCCTCCAGATTGACCGGCCCCCGTGAGTCCCGGCTGGAGACCGTTGACAAACATGGTTGAGCGCGGGACAGCCCGGCCCACGACGCCCGCGACGCGGTTGTTAATGATTCCCTGCCAGCGCACACCCAAAGCGCGAATGCCAGCGCGATTTGCCTCCACGAAGCGAACTTTCAGCAGGACCTGCTGCGAACCTGTCACCTTCGTCGCATTGACGACGGGGCCCTTCCCTAGACCCTGCGAGGCGTTCACGGCGTTGGCGATGCTCGGCGCATCTCTGCCGCGGCCGCGCAACACGAGATTCTCATCGACATCCTGAATTTGGACCCCCGGCGCGCCTGTCGCCGCCTGGAGATCGTTGCTCATGGCGCGATCATCGAGTTTCACGTCGACATCGACCGACCCAATCAGCCTCTTCTCATTGTCGAAGAGCAAGATATTGGTTCGGCCGACATCCTTGCCGACGACGTAAAGCTGCCTGTCGCTGATCGGATAGATGTCCGCGATGTTCGGCGCGCCGACGGTCGCGTCGGCAAAAGGAAAATTGAGCCGTATATTTTTTGCCTTGTTCTTGAACAAGGTCATTTTGACAGTTGAATGCCCAGCCTCGGACCGCACATCGATCGCATAAGCAGGCAGGCTGCTGATAGGAGCGAAGACGCAGGAACTGATAGCCAGACGAGCGAATATGTCTCTTACGCGACGCATGACAGAGTACTTAGTAAGCATCGTTCTACCCAAATGCTGTCGCAAAGCCGCCCCCAACTAAGCTTCAGGCGTTTTGCACGCCTCAGTCAAACCCCAAGTCGTTAATTGAATCGGTTTTCAGGGAGATTCATCAGATTCAAGTTGAGCGTGTGTTCGCGAAGACACACTCTTATAGCAAGGCCTCAGTTTGCCTCGCCGGCGACGCGGTCGTGATAGACCTCGACCTCTTCGTCCTTCGCCCCACGAAGGATGCGTACTTTCGATCTTGCAGGCTCTGAGTTCTCAGCGGGCGCGTTAGGTGTCTCGGAAGCCTTCGGAGCATCAAATCCAAGGTCGCTCATTGTCACGCGACGAGCAGCGTCGGCGCCCTTGCCTCCACCGGCCTCACGCAGGACCAGTGATAACGTGCCGGCGCCACTTGCGAGAATGAGCTTTTGCCCCTGCTCCGCCGTCACTTCCAGGGTGACAGCTTTCACGACCTGCGCCTTCTCTTGCCGCTCGGCCGCCTGCTGGTCGATCGCCAGAACCTTGACGTTATGCAGGAGGACGTCGCTGTAGCTCTCGTCCTTGTCGAATTTGGCGCTGTGTTCGACGCGCGTGAGCACGACATCCACGCGATCGCCCGGTTGAATGAAGCCGGCGACGCCGCGCACGTCGTCGACGCGAACCGCTACGGCGCGCATCCCTGGTTCGATCAAAGCCGAAAGAGACGCTTTTTCGCCAGGCCCTGAGACACGCGAAGACAGCACCGGCTCGTTCTTCGCAATTGGTGCCATCGACACACGCTGCCCATCCTTCAACAATTCGTCTATGGATTTGAACGCGCCTTCTGGGATCGACGACGAGGGCCAAGCCACTTCGGATAAGGCGTCGCGAGCGACTTGAGCTCCGAAAGGAAGCGGCTTTGTCGCAACGACAATTTTCGTCGACTCCGCCGGACGATTGACGATGCTTCTCGCCATCTGAGCGGCAACAGCGCCAATCAATATCGCAATGACCAGGATAATAGAGGTGCTTGTTTTCATTTCCTGGCCTCAAACCCTACAATCGAGGTGAACCGACCTGGCGTGTCGGTCGCAAGACATGCGACCGACAGCAGGATTAGGCAGGCGCGATCAAGCGGGAATGTTGTTCGTGAGAATATCGGCGACGGCCTGGACCACATTGCTAATAGAAGTACCAAGATTCTGAAGCGCGAGGATGGAAACGCCGATCACGACAGCCAGCGCAACAGCATATTCGGCCAGAGCCGCGCCGTCCTGATCCTTGATGAACTTCTTGAGAGCGACAAACTTCGACATTTGATTCTCCTACTCAAACTGCCCTTCTTGCTAGCCGGACCCCCCGACCGCCTTTGGGTAGGTTGACGATATGTTAAGGGGGTCTTGAGAGCAAGTGTAGAAAGTAACGCTTTGTTAGCAATTGAAATTTCGGTTAATTTTAGTGAATTTATCCAGCCTAAATGACTGATATGCATCAATTTATTTATTGATCTTTGCAATATCCACCAATAGTCACGCTACAGCTTATCCTGTGGATATTTGCGGATGGGGAATAAATCGGCCGATTTGTTGCAGATCCATCCGCTCGCGATAGGGTTCAGATAGACATGAAGCAGCCAACCAACTGAATCGCATGATTGATTTTCCCAGACAGAGACTTATGCTCTCGCTTCGAAGCGATATAGGCTTCGCATTGAGCAAACCTCGATTCGTAAAGCATCGAGTTTCGCAAACCGCGCCCGATTAAAACTTAATGTATTGAAATAGCTTATGTTTTTATAGACGTAAGAACTGCTACGTTAACGCTTTACTCGATTGAAGCGCTTCCATAGACAATAATTCGGTTTGCAAGACGCGAGGCGAGGCGGCCGCAGGCCTACGAGTTTCGGAGCCCAAATTGACCCAGATAGTGATTCTCATCGCGCTGGTTGCGACACTCGTTTTCACGATCGTGGACGACTGGCGCAATTACACGATCCGCAACGAGGCGATTCTCATCCTGCTCGCGCTGTTCGCGGCGAGAATGATCGCGCTCGGCGATTATGCGCATATCGGCGGGCAGCTC
This sequence comes from Methylocystis parvus, assembly GCF_049675845.1. GTDB lineage: Bacteria > Pseudomonadota > Alphaproteobacteria > Rhizobiales > Beijerinckiaceae > Methylocystis > Methylocystis parvus_A. The sequence goes on along the minus strand of NZ_CP187161.1, from coordinate 353,978 downwards.
ATGCTCGCCGCCTTCATGTTCGTCACGCTTCTCATTATTTATTCGCGGGGATGGATGGGCGGCGGCGACGTCAAGCTGCTGGCCGTTGCGTTTCTCTGGATCGGCGTCGCGGAGCTATCGACCTTCACGCTGCTGATGTGCGCTCTGGTGATCGTCTATTACGTCGCCGCCAAGCTGAAGTTCGCGCCTTCCCGCGGCCAAGCGAGAGTCTATATCCCCTTCGCTCCCTGCATTTCGGGGGCATGGCTGCTGACGCTCGCCCTGAATTTCGCGAAGAACGTACCTCCCTGACGCCTCACTTGGCGCGCAATTGCTTGCGCGCTTTCGCGTAAGCCATGTTGATCTCGCGCGCCTTCCAGGCGGCGATCTCGCGCAAGGTCTCGCTCTTATTGGAGGTGAGATCGGGATGATAGATGCGCATCTGCTTGATGTAGGCGCTGTGGATTTCCTCGAACGTCGCGTCGGGCCGCACGCCGAGGACGCCACTCCACATCTCGACGTCCTCTGGGTCGGGCTCTTTTTGGTGATTGCCCTTGCGGCCGAGACGAAAGCGCTCCTGAACCGCGGTCTTTGCGATAAGCTGAAGTTCGGGAGTCGGTTGGAAAAAGCGCGTGACCCTGCAGATGAAATAAACTTCGTCATGGTCGTCGATGACGACGTCGACGCCGCAGGATTGATCCTTGCCAATCGTCGCCTCGATGAAATGCGCGCCCGCAGAGAGAGATGTCACTGCGCGGTCGCCGCTCCCGAGCTTGAGGCGGAACTCCCCATCGATCCGAATGACGACATCTCGCGTCATGCCGGCATAACCGAATTTTCGATGAAAAATCAGGCGCGCCATCAGTTCCGATTCTATCCAGTAATAAGATCTCGAAAACTAGCATCGGGGAATGGAAAAGCCACTCCCGATTTCTTCACAATGACGAGCTCGACAGTTAGGCTCCAGAGGAGACTCGGCGGTAATTCGCCGCCGTCTAATACACTCCGGGCAACAAACGATACCGCGTTCGGGTCATGAAATCCCTGTATCCGGGATCTTCACTCAGAATTCGCTCCTCCGCATTAATCCGAAGGATAAACAGACCCCACGTAGCGGCGATGATGGCGAGATTAACGAGATTTGGACCTGAAAGCAGGAGACCGCTTTGGACGATCATGTAGCCGAGATACATCGGGTGGCGCACAAGGCTGTAAATACCCTTATGCACGACGCCGCGGTTGGCCGCGACAATGCCAAAGCTCCGGAAAAGTCTGACTTTCGCCATGAGATGTAGAGTGGTTCCGGCAACCATCAGAACAAGGATCGGGATAGGAGACAGGATGGCAGACGCACGGTCCGGCGGCGCAACTATCAAGGGAAGAAAGGTTGCGCCAAATCCGGACAGCCAATCCATCGGCCGCAGGGAAATGTTTTCGGTTGAGCGTCTGATCAGCAAAAAAAACAGCAATATCGAGCCGTCAATCACATAGAAGAGGACTGCGGGATTACCGTCGTTCCGATAGGCCGCTACCATACGAAAAGCAAGAAGCGCAAAGGCCGTCGCATAGGCAACCTTTTCGACTCGATCCAATAATTTGGGATCCATAATCACTCACACACGCTGTGGAGCCGCCAGTCTGCCGGATTTGGAGACCCCTTGGCTATGCCGCTTTCGGCTCCGGTGCAACAAGCATGATCATCGCCGCCGTAAGCGCGGCGGCGAGAGAAGCGGGAAGCAGAAGAAATTCGAACGCTATGAAGAGCCCGACCGTCGCGAAGCCCCCGCACACGGACATGCCGACAAGGACGTAGTTCATCGACTCCATGCCGTCGCGGATATTCCGCCACGCAAAGAGCAGGCCCCACATAGAGATCGGGAAAAAATAGCGCCAGATCGGAAGCATGAGCGGCCCTCGGGATACAACTCGCTTTACGGTGAGCGTGATATTCGACGAGAGTCGTGAAAGAAGACTTACCGATTTCCACCGTTCAAGGCGTATCTCGCAAGGTAATTTCCGCATCGCGGCCTGGCGGAACAAAGCAATAGGCTTGACTGTCTACTGCTTCTCCCAATCGGTAGTCGAGCGTCATATAATAGGCCGAGCGCTCCCTGAAACTTCTAATCGCGCCGGCGTTCACCTCGGGAACGGGACCTCCTTTGACGGCCCCCATGCCTGCGAGCATCTTCTGCAGCTTCTTGCGGCAAAGCTCCATGGCGACGCTCTCGTCGACGGGTTCGGGGGTGGCGAAATCTTTCGCGGATGACGCCGCCGAGAGCCAATAATGGTAGGGCTGCCCACCGTCCGAGGGGTAGCAGGTGAGATAAAAACGCTGGCTCTCGCCCATCATTCCGCCGTCCCCGATCAACCGGCATCGCTTGTCCTGGCTGAGGATCCGCAGGGCGGTTTCCCGGATCTTGTCCTGAAGCGCGGGCGTAACGCCGCGCCAGCCTGCCGGATCGACAAAGAGACAGGCTTTCTCGTCGTCGGTCATGGTCTCCGCGCTTCGGTGGGCGGGACGCACCACGCCTTCCGGGGCCCATCCCTCCCATCCCGTCTGCCCCGGGGGCCACCGGGACGGCGAGCGCCGCAACCGCACCCATCCAGGCTGGGCTTCCAACACCTCGAGGTCGGACCCCGGATCAAAAATTCGGTCCGCTCCCCCATTGTCGCGGACGATTCTCGATGTGACCGACGGCGCGACGCGCGCGATGACTTCCTCGCTGACGGTCGCCAGGCGGCGGGCGGGGTCAGCAAAGGGACAACGCGAGGTCTCAAAAGACGGCGGCCTGATCACAGCGCTCCCCGGCACCATCGGGCGCGGCGGCACGATCGTGGCGCTGCTCTGCCACGTGGTCGACAATTCGCCGGCCGCGCTGCTCCGCGGCGTCGTGGGAGAGATGGTTTCGCGCGGCTCCTTTTCCTTGTTTTCCTTCGCAGCCGCGGCTTCGGGGAGAGGCCTTGCATCGCTCGTCTCCGCCGACCGCCCGGGAGACGGCGCCGCGCCTCTTCTGGAGCCAGCGTCTCGATTGCTCAAGGTCACAGTCAAAATAATAACTGAAGACAATAAGATAAACAGGATCGATCCCTGTCCGAAAAGGCCAAGCTGCCGCCAAGTTTTAGTGAGGAAATTGCGCATGAGCGACCTCAATACCCGATCAGTTCTTATAAATTTTGTTCTAAACTTCTCAAGCCCATGCTAACGTGTTCTTAAATTCCGCTTTCATGCGGTTTGCTTATCCGCGAAGCGATTTGCGCTAGAAGACTTAAGGCGGGAGTAAGGTGATGTTTGCTCGTTTGGCGAGTCACTTTCACAAGTTCAGACGGGCGGAGGACGGCGTAGCTCTCGCCTACTTTGCCGCTATGCTTTTCGCGTTGCTGGGAATGGCGGCGCTCGCCATTGATGTCAGTCATGCCTACGCCAACCGACAGCGCATGCAGTCGGCGGCGGACGCCGCCGCGATGAGCGGCGCAATCGCTGTCGCCTATGCCCAGAACGAGGTCACGGACGGCCGGGCCGCCTCGGCATCTTCGGGCTGGGCTGACGGGGCCAACAGCATTTCCGTCGCGATCAACCGACCGCCGACTTCCGGTACGTTCGCAGGGGACAATCAGGCTGTGGAAGCCATCGTACAGCAGCCGATGTCCACGTCGTTTTCGAACCTGTTTGGTCTAGCCCAAATGAATGTGGGCGCTCGCGGAGTCGGGCGCATTCCAACCACCAGCTACTGCATGATTGCCTTGTCGACAACCGGAACCAAAGCGTTCGATATCGCTGGCAATACAACGATTGGCACGCCCAGTTGCGGTATGGCTTCAAATTCCACGCAGACCGGTCATACCAATGGCGGGTTCAATGTACAAGGCAACTCAACTGTCAACGCGCCCATACGCTCGTCCGGCTCCATCAGCGAGCCCGGCAATCCTGTCGTTTATAGCGCGCCGCCGTTCCCCATGGAGAACGCGCCGGCGGTGACCGACCCCTACATCGCCAATGGGCAGAAGGCGTGGCTGGCCGGATTGTCAACTAGCGCCCCGTCGCCCTGCAACCTTGCAAATCGCTGCGTCAATTCCGCCACGGACGGTACGATCTATGACGCGACGAATATGGCCCTACCCATCCACTTTAAACAGAACACGTCACTGAATGGCGGCACGACAATCTTCCAAAACGGGATCTTCTACTTTTATGGCAAGCTGACCGTCGCTGGAACCGCGACACTGCGGACTCAAAACGCAACGCTTGTGCTCTTCAACCAGCTCGACGCCAGGGGAATCTTGCAACTCTCCGCGCCGACAAGCGGCTCCAGCAGCGGCTGGGCCATTGCAAGCCCCAGCAACACCAATCCGAATGTGGTTGATATTTCCGGCGGTAATACTCACTCGCTCGTTGGCGCGATCTACGTGCCAAACGGTACGGTGAAGATAAGAGGCAATATCAGTTCAGCCTGTGCGCAGGTCATCGCCAACACGGTGGATGTCGGCGGGACGGTAGCGCTTGCCTACAACGGCACATGTGGCGGACAGAACGCGACCAGCACCGGCGTCGTCTCCCTCGTCGAATAAGTTATCTGGGGTATGTGTCTATGCGGTCTGTTTCCCGTTGTGTCAGGGTCTTCATTTACGGCCGGCGCGGTCAATCCGGCGGCGTCCTCGCAGAATTCGCCATTGTCACGCCAGTCCTCGCAATGCTTCTCGTCGGCATTGCAGGCTTGAGCAGCTACCTCATCCAGGTGGAGTTGCTGAACAGCGCCGTGGAAGCTGGCTTACTGCATGTGACGAAGAATGGTTGGAGCTGGTCGAACCCCAACAATCAGTCGGTTGTCGTTGCGGCTGTGAACTCAGCCGGCGACAACGCCGTGAGCTCCGCCTCGGCTACTTGCTACTACGGATGCCCCACGGACAGCGGCGTCGTCTCCACCGGAACGAGCTGCAACTATTCGAACACCGCTCCATCGCCGCCCGCGACGTGCAGCGGCGTAACGCCAGGCTTGACTGCGGCGCCCGGGCAGTATGTGCAGGTCACTGCTTCCGCGCCGATCTCAAATCCAGTCGCCGGCGCTTTAGCCGCGCTCTTCAACGTCACCCTGCCCACGACGATCACGCTGACCGCGACGACTCGGGCGAAATAGCATGGCGGAGAAGATATTGTTCAAATTCATCAGCGACACTCGCGGCGCGGTTCTCGCAGAGTTTGCCGTGGCGGTCCTCACCTTGATCATCGCGACCTTCGGCGTGATCGATATGGGTCTGTTCCTTTGGACCGACGTAACGCTCAACCGCGCGACGCACGCCGCTGCGCGCTGCCGCACGCTCGACCAGACCAATTGTGGATCTGACGGCGCGGCGCAGACCTACGCCGTGACGCAGTCCTGGGGCGCCGGCATGCTCACGGCGGCTAATTTCACTGTGGGGACCTGCACCTCCGGCGGGCTGCCTGGCGTGCAGGTGGTTGGAAGCTACAGCTACTCCTTCATTACCCCTGGCGTCGGACCGACTGCCAATTTGAGCCACACTGCCTGCTATCCGCGCCAATACTGAGGGGCGCTCGCTCTCACGTCGACGCGGGGCTCTTCATCATCGACTGCACCTTCGCGCACAATTCCTCCAGCGTGAAGGGCTTGAGCAAGACGTCCATATGCGAGGCGAGCTTCAGCCCCTCGGAGGCCCTGCCCGCATAGCCCGTGATGAGAAGGATTGGCAGATCCGGTCGCGCGACGCGCGCCGCCTCGGCCACCTGGGTTCCGCTCATGTCCGGCAGACCGATATCCGTGATGAGCAGGTCGAGCGGCTCGCCGGAACGCAACACTCTCAGCCCCTCGGTCCCGTCGGCTGCTTCACCAACGGCGCATCCCAACTGTTGGAGCGTTGCGGCGATTTGGTCGCGCACGTCGCCCTGGTCCTCGACGATCAGCACCCTGCCCGTTTGCACTGAAGAATTCGGCTCGCGCTTGTCGGAACTCGCGACTCCCTCTTCCGCGGCGACGGCCGTTGGCGGCTCTTGTCCGGGCAGGAAGAGGCGCACGCTCGTGCCTTCGCCGGGCGCGCTGTCGATGCGGACGAAGCCACCCGATTGCTTCACGAAACCGTAGATTTGAGAAAGGCCGAGGCCCGTTCCCTGCCCAACCGATTTCGTCGTGTAGAAGGGCTCGAAGACGTGGTTCAGCACGTCGGGGCTCATCCCGACGCCGCTGTCGGCGACTTCGATTTCGACATAGTCGCCCGGCGTGAGGTCGGGATCGCGCGGATCGGGCGCGATCGTCCTGTCCGCCGTCGCAATCGTGAGCGCGCCGCCGTTCGGCATCGCGTCTCGCGCGTTGATCGCGAGATTGAGCAGCGCGCTTTCCAGTTGCGACGGATCGCAATTCACGACCCAGCGACCGTCACCGACTCGCATGTTCAGCGTGACGCCCGGACCCAAAGTCCTACGGAGCATCTCCTCCATTCCGCAGACGAGTTTGTCGGGATCGATCACGCGGGGCAGCAATGTCTGGCGACGGGAAAAGGCCAGCATTCTGTTGATGAGGCTCGAGGCGTTGTTCGCCGCCTTTTTGATGGCGGCGACCGCCGGCGTAATCTCGTTGCCGCGCCCCTGAGCGATCTGATGTTCGATCACGCTCAGCGCGCCGACGACGACCTGAAGCAGGTTATTGAAGTCGTGCGCGATGCCGCCGGTCAGCTGTCCGATCGACTCCATCTTCTGCGCATGCGCCAGCCGCTCCTCGCTTTCGAGCAGCGCGGCGTTGGCTTTCCGCAACTGGGCTTCCGAAGGCAAGGCGAGAACCTTGGGAAGCGTCCACCACAAGGCGATCGCTGTCAAAACCGAAGCAACCGCCGTCGCAGCCTTTACGAGCCCCTGCAGGCCATAAAGCGGCTGCCACAAGGTCAGCAAATCCATCCAATGCGTTGTGCCGCAAAGGAGGATGAAAGCGGCGAAGAGCCACAGCATCGGCCGGTAGACGAGGTCGCCGCGACGCCGACCGACCACAACGAGCGTGAGGGGAATAGAAAAATAGGCGAGCGCGGTGGCGGCGTCCGAAACGGCGTAAAGCCCGATCAGACCGGGCTCCCACAACAGGCAATATCCGTGCGGCGCGAGATCCGCCGAGCCGAAGATCCACTCGCTGAGGGCTGACAACATAGAGAAGACTCCTGCGAGCTCTTTCCGGCGCCCCGCATTACATTCGCGCCGCAACCAAGAGTGCAGGCGCAACGACGTCCATCCGCGTGAACGTGTACATAATCGAGCCGCTCAAAATAAACATTAACAAATTTCGATAGATAAGATTGCGCCAAATTTGGGCGCCTTCGATATACTCTTGCTTCCGGTAGAACTTTTCCGCGGCTATAATATTAATGCGACGCCAGAGCTGACTTTGCAACAGAGATAGAAGCGATCATCCCGGCCTGTTCCTCGAAAACAAGGCGCGCCCGGCGTCGACGAGCGCAGCCAGACCGGCGCCTTTGCGCGCATCCTTCACCCGCCGCTGGATGATCTTTCCGGCGAGTTCGTCGTTATGTAGCGGCGTCGTATATCGGCAGCCTTCGAAGAAGTAGTGCGTCACCTGACTCCAGCGCGAGCGCGTCGGGTCGCTCTGGGCGCTGCCGCCGTGCAGAAGGTTGGAGGCCCAGATCAGGGCCTGTCCTTTTCGGGCGATGAACGTCTCCCGCTCGACGCCGAGTCTCGCCGGCATCTCCTGCTGCAGGCGTATGAACTTCATCACCGCATCGGCGCCGGGAGTCGCGCCGACCTGCGCATTGCCGTAGCTCGGCCAGACATGAGAGCCGGGATAGTAGAACAAGGGGCCTGCGTCCGCGTGGACGTCCTCCATCGCGACCCAGACGCCGCACATGAAGCGCTCCGGGATCGAGCAGAAATGAATATGGTCGCTATGCACGGGCTGCTGCGTGCCGATCGGAAAGTTCAGCGTCTGAAACGGAAAGGCCTGACGCCCGTAAAGGGCCGAAAGAAGCGCGAGGATCGACGCGTTGCATGCGATGTCGCGCACGTCGGCGTCGAAAGCCCAGGCGTCCTGAACGCGCGCGCTCGGCGGACAGCTCGCAGGATCGCCCCAATTGAAACGCGCGGTCAGCCGATTGCGGATCGCGTCCGCCTTTGCGTGAAAATCGGGGTCTGGAAAATCGAGGACAGCGTATCCTCGCGCATGCAATTGACGCGCGACGTCCCGATGCTCGGGCGCAAGCGCCGATACGTCCACTTCGAAGAAAGGGCTTTCGACGAGCGGCACGCCGGGCAAAAGATCAGCCGTCAGCGTCATTCGCCCCAACTCCGCTCCCATACTTGCCGGCACGTTCAACCCTACCTATGCTCCTTGAACGCTGATCGGCGTTCAAGGCGGATTATACGGGAGACTGACGTGAAGAAGATCGCACTTTTTGTCGCCCTCGGACTCGGCTTTTGCGCCTCGTCCCTCGCTCGTGCGGAGGACGCGGCTCCCGCGCCGGCCCCTGTAGCGGCGACGCCCGCCGTCGCTCCCGCGGCGCCCGATTGCGCGGCTCAGGCCACCGACAAGAAGCTCGCCGGCGCGGCGCTCAACAGCTTTCTGAAGAAATGCGAGCGCGACGCCGCCACGACCTCCTGCGATGCTGCGGCGGCGGAGAAGAAACTCAAGGGCGCCGCGAAGGCGAGCTTCGCCAAGAAGTGCGTGAAGGACGCCACCGCCGCCCCAAAGCCGCAGTAAGCGGGCTGCATTGTCTCCTGGAGAGATTGCTCGGCCAGTCCAATGGGGCCGAGCGGTCTATTTGACGCGCGACCAGCCCACAGTCTTGCAGATCAGCCCGCCGAGGACGCAGCCTGCCGTCGTGAGATGATTCCCGGAGAGAGTCATCGTGCCGTTATAGGTTTTGCCGTCCTCCGGATTGAAGGCGTGGCCGGTCCAGCTGTTCTCGCCCGAAGGGACCATTCCGTAGAAAACGCGCTGGCCGACCTTGGCCGCGCTGTCGGGATCCCTCACCGAGGCGACCGTGCCGCAAAGCGCGGCGCCACAGGCGGCGATGCGCACCGTGCCCTTGCCGTTCTCGCGCAGCCAGACGCCGCTCGGATCGCCCGCCAGGGCCGTTGAAGCCGCCGCCAGCGCGGCGAGGAGCGTCAGGGAAACGCCGAGCGTAAACTTTCTCATGCCATCCTCTCCCGAAACACGCGCCGATGCGCGCCCCGCCAAATATGCGCGCGTCAGCTTCTGCGAGACTGTATGATGAAGCGCGCGGCGCGCCCATTACTCTGGGAAACGATGACGAACAGCTCGTTAAAGACCTTCTCCCTGATCGCCGGGCCGATGGTCGTTCTCCATGTCCTCGTGCTTCGTTCGCTCGGTCAGCCGCTCTTTTGCCGCTGCGGACAGATCAAGCTTTGGGAGGGCGATATCCTGTCGTCTGGAACCTCCCAGCACCTCGCCGACTGGTACAGCTTCACCCATATCGAGCACGGATTTCTGTTCTATCTGCTCCTCTGGATCGCAGCGCCCCGCCTCCGGCCGGCGCAGCGGCTGCTGATCGCCATCGGGCTCGAAGCCCTCTGGGAGATCTTGGAAAACAGCCCTTTCGTCATCCAGGCCTATCGGAAACAGGCGCTCGCGCAGGGCTATGTCGGCGACAGCATCGTCAATTCGCTCTCCGACCTCGTTATGATGGCGCTGGGCTTCGCGCTCGCCGGTCTCCTGCCCGTCCCCGCGATCGTGGCGCTTGTCATCGCCATAGAGCTGGGACTGGCGCTGACGATCCGCGACAATCTCACGCTCAACATCATGAATTTCCTCCTTCCGCTGGAGGAGGTTCATCACTGGCAGGCGGGGCTGTGAAGCGCATTTGCCCTGCCCCGCCCCATGGGCTAACTCTCGCCCTCCTCTCTGAATCGCCGGTTTCCCCAAGCTCGCATGACCCATCGCGTTCCCGATATCGCCGCCTTCCGCCGCATCGTCGTCAAGGTCGGCTCGAGCCTCCTCGTCGACCCCAAGGCCGCAGCCGTGAAGCAAAGCTGGCTGACGCGGCTCGCGGACGACATCGCGACGCTCCATCGCGGCGGCGCGGACGTGCTGGTCGTGTCATCGGGGTCGGTGGCGCTGGGGCGCAGCGTCCTGGGCTTCCCGCATGGCGCGCTGCCGCTGGAGGACAGCCAGGCCGCCGCCGCCGTGGGCCAGATCGCCCTCGCCCGCCTGTGGTCGGAGGCGCTGCATGAACGCGGGGTGGTCGCCGGCCAGGTGCTCGTCACCTTCGGCGATACGGAAGAGCGCCGCCGCTACCTCTACGCCCGCGAATGCCTCAACCGCCTGCTCTCGCTGCGAGCCGTCCCCGTGATCAACGAGAACGACACGGTGGCGACCGCCGAGATCCGCTATGGCGACAATGACCGGCTTGCCGCCCGCGTCGCCACCATGGCGAGCGCCGACCTCCTGGTGCTGCTCTCCGACGTCGACGGCCTCTACACGGCGCCGCCCGCCACGGACCCGCGGGCGAAGCATCTGCGCATCGTACCGCGCGTCACGGCCGAGATCGAGGCAATGGCGGGCGGCGCCGCCTCGCAATATTCGCGCGGCGGCATGCGCACGAAGATCGAGGCGGCGAAGATCGCCACGACCGGCGGCGCGCATATGGTCATCGCCGACGGCCGCGCCGAGGCGCCGATCGAGCGCATCCGCAACGGCGAGCGCTGCACCTGGTTCCTCACGCCCTCGAATCCTGTGACGGCGCGAAAGAAATGGATCGCGGGCTCGCTCGAGCCCAAGGGCGCCGTGCATATCGACGAAGGCGCCGCCCGGGCGCTGCTCTCCGGCAAAAGCCTGCTGCCCGCCGGCGTCACGCGCATCGAAGGCGCCTTCGCCCGCGGCGACTGCATCGTCATCCGCAACCATCAGGGCGGCGAAATCGGACGCGGCCTCGTCACCTATGACGCGCTCGACGCCGCCAAAATCGCGGGCCGCTCGACTAAGGACATCGAGGCGGTCCTCGGCTTCCGGGGACCGGACGAAATCATCCACCGCGACGATATGGCGCTGGCCGGAGAGTGACCCCGGCCGGTTCTCCGTATTACTGCATATTTCCGAATTATGGATACCGTGTTACGGTCTCGCCATGCGATTGACGACCTTCACCGACTTCGGCCTGCGGGCGCTGGTCCTTCTCGCCGACCATAACCCCGAAATCATGAGCGCGGCGGCGATCGCCGATCATTTCGGCGTGTCGCGCCACCACATGGCGAAAGTTCTTCAGGAACTCACCGCGGCCGGATATCTCGAAGGCATTCGCGGCGCGCAGGGCGGCGTGCGCCTCGCGCGCGATCCGCGCGACATCCGCATTGGCGACGTGATCCGCCGTCTCGACGATCAGCCGCTCGTAGAGTGCTTCAGTACGCAAGGCAGCAACTGCGCGCTTTTGCCGCGCTGCCGGCTCAAGGGGATGCTGGCCCGCGCGGAACAGGGTTTCTTGAGGGAGCTCGACCGCTTCACCCTCGCGGATTGCCTGGAAAAATCGTCCGCTTTCCCGCCCCTCGACATCCCAGCCTAAAAAGACGCCGCCGCGCGACATTCGCGCAGGTTGACTTTTGTCGTTCTTAATACGCATTTTGAATACCGATTTAAGCGCCACGTCGGGCGCTGTCGGGAGGAGAAGCGGATGTTCTGTTATCAATGCGAGCAGACCTATCGGTCGGATGATGGCGCCGGCTGCGCAAGCGCGAAAGGCATGTGCGGCAAGGACGCGGCGACCGCCGATCTGCAGGACGTCCTGCTTTATGTCTGCGAGGGCGCCGGCCAATATCTGCATCGCGCGCGCCGCTTTGGCGCCACGGACATCGAAGCCGACCGCTTCATCCTCTTCGCCTTCTTCACCACGCTCACCAACGTCAATTTCAACGCGGTCAAGTTCGTCGACCTGATCCAGCAGGCCGCGCAAGTCCGTGACCGCGCCAGGGCGCTTTATGAAAACGCCGCCCGCGCCGCGGCCTCAACGCCCGAAACCTTGTCGGGCCCCGCCGCTTTCATCCCGGCCAAGGACATGGCTGGTCTACTCGCCCAGGCTTCGGAAGCGGCGGTCCGCAAGGACGCCGAGATCCTCGGCGAGGACGCGGTCGGCCTGCGCTCGCTCATCCTCTACGGCCTGAAGGGCGTCTGCGCCTATGCGCATCACGCCGAGGTCCTCGGACAGGAGCGCGACGCCATTTACGAGGCCGTCGAACATGCGCTCGACACCCTCGCCCGCGAAGAGAAGGACATTGGCGCGCTCCTCGAAGAGTCGCTCGCGCTCGGCCGCGCCAATTTCGTGGCGATGGAAGCGCTCGACGCCGCGAATACCGGCACGTTCGGGTCGCCGGTCCCGACGAATGTTCGCGTGACGCCGATCAAGGGCAAGGCCATCCTTGTTTCGGGCCACGACATGAAGGATCTTCACGCCATCCTCGAAGCCACGAAGGACAAAGGCATCAACGTCTACACGCATGGCGAAATGCTGCCGGCGCATTCCTATCCGAAGCTCAAGGCCTATCCGCATCTCGCCGGCAATTACGGCGGCGCCTGGCAGGATCAGCAGAAGGAATTCGCGGACTTCCCCGGCGCCATCGTCATGACGTCCAACTGCCTCATCGAGCCGCAGCCGCGTTATCGGGGCCGCATCTTCACCGCCGGGCCGGTCGGCTGGGCGGGCGTGCGCCACATCGGCGACGGGAATTTCTCGGTCGTCGCGCAGGCCGCGCAGGCGCTTCCGGGCTTTACCGAGGACGCTCCCGAGCAGACGATTACTATCGGCTTTGGCCGCGACACGGTGCTCGGCGTCGCCGACACGGTGATCGACGCGGTGAAGAGCGGCGCCATCCGCCACTTCTTCCTCGTTGGCGGCTGCGACGGCGCCGCGCCGGGCCGCAACTACTACACCGACTTCGCGGAGGACGCGCCGGACGACACGGTGATCCTCACCATCGGTTGCGGCAAGTATCGCTTCAACAAGCACGACTTCGGCACGATTGGCGGCCTGCCGCGCCTGCTCGACATGGGCCAGTGCAACGACGCCTACTCCGCGCTCGTCGTCGCCACGAAGCTGGCGGAAGCCTTCGGTGTCGGCGTCAACGAACTGCCGCTGTCGCTCATCGTGTCCTGGTTCGAGCAGAAGGCGGCCGCCGTCCTTCTCACGCTGCTGGCGCTCGGCGTCCGCAATGTGCGGCTGGGGCCGACCCTGCCGGCTTTCCTCACGCCGGCGCTGGTCGACGTGTTGGTGGAAAAGTTCGGCATCCAGCCGATCGGCGACGCCAAGGCGGATATCGCGGCCTCCCTCGCCCGCGCGGCGTGATCTCACAGGGCGGACGCCTTTGGCGTTCGCCCGGACTGAACGATTGACGCCCCCCGAGCTTCGAGACGCCCGCTTCGCAGGCTACTCAGCATGAGGGGCTTCTTCCCTTTCGGGGAACACCAAGCCTTATCGTGACGAGCGAGCGAAGCTCGCGTCTCGAAGGACGAGGCCGCCCTCGGAGGTTTGTCAACGAATGAGCGGAAAGCCGTAAGCCGCCGTTCTCAGCGAGAACCCGACATGTTCAAGGTCAATCTTCTCACGCGCGACGGCGCGACCATCGCGTTCGACGCCGAACCATCCGAGACGCTTCTCGACGCGGCGGAGCGCGCCAGCATTTATCTCCCCTCCTCTTGTCGCGAGGGCGGCTGCGGCGCCTGCCGCGTCGGGCGGACGAGCGGAGAGGTCGAGCTCATGTCCCACAGCAGTTCGGCGCTGAGCGACGCCGAGCGCGCCGCCGGCGACATCCTGCTTTGTCGCACACAGGCGCGCAGCGATCTCGCTTTGCATGCGCCTTTCGATCAGGCGGCGGTCAGCTACGCCTCGATTCCAGAGCGCCGCGCGACTCTCGTCGAGTTGGCGCCGGCAGGGTCGGGCGCCATGCGTCTCATGCTGCAATATGAAGACGATCCGGCCTTTGGAAGCGCGGCGCAGTTCACCGCCGGCCAGTTCGTCAAGGTGACGACACCGGACGGCTCGATCACCCGCTCCTATTCGCTCGCCAACGCGCCCAATTGGGACGGCAGACTGGAGCTTTACGTCCGCCTGCAGCCAAACGGAGCCTTTTCGACCTATCTCGCGCGCGCCGCCATTGGCGACACTTTGCTCATCACAGGCCCGCAAGGCCAGTTCACCCTCGACGAGGCGAGCGCGGCGCCGCGCTGGTTCGTCGCCGGCGGCACCGGCCTCGCCCCGTCGCTCTCCATGCTCCGGCAAATGGCGGAATTCGCCGATCAGCGCCCGTGCCGCCTGTTTTTCGGGGTCAATCGCGAAGAGGAGCTTTTCGCGATTGACGCCATCGACGAACTCAAGACCCTGCTGCCGCAGCTTGAGGTCATGATTTGCGTGTGGAAGCCGGCGACGGAATGGCAGGGCTTTACCGGCACGCCCGCCGAGGCGCTCGCCAGGGCGCTCGCGACGGCGGAGGCGCTGCCGGACATCTATGTCTGTGGCCCGCCTGCATTGGTCGCAGCGACCGAGGAAGCCGGCAGCGCCGGAGGCGTCGCTCAAGACCGCATCTTCAGCGAGAAGTTTACACCCGCCTGAGGAGGATCAAGCGCTCAAGGGCGCCTCGCAAACGGCGGGGCGCCACTCGTGGAGGCCGCCCCGGAGAAAATTTTATCCGCGCCCCCTAAAACCTCCCTATTCTGCCCCCGCCCCGCCAACCAGACAGGGGCGTCGTCGGGTCGGCGGCGCCGGCGGGGTCGGTTAAGCGCGGGGCGGCGACCCTCGTTCCGCGCGGGAGTTACGGCGCCGCCTGCCGGGCCTCTCCTTGGTGGGGAGAAGCGCGGAGCAATCTGCGCAAAGGCTGGGCGTAGTTTCCGTGTCCGCGACACCCGGCGCGATTACCGAAAGGGAAAGCGCCGGCGCGCAGGAGGCGGCGCATGTGAACCCTTGCGACGCGCTCGGGCGGGAACCTTCTCGCCCGGGAAAGAAGCGGCTCGCCGTCTGGCGACCGCGCCGGATGGGTCATCCATCCGGAAAGGTGCGCGCGGATAAAGACCGCAGCCGGGACGCTTGAGGCCCCGACGCGCTTTTCACTCACGCACTCGGCCGAACGGGGCCGGGGCGTCCCGGCTTCCTGCATCGGCCCGCGTCGAGTCTCGGCGGCGGGTGATTTTGTGTTGGCGGATTTGATTGTGAGCGCCCGATACAGCCCCCAACCTTACCGCCAGCTTGCAAAACTTTAACGCAGCGGCGCTCGCGCCCGGCCTTGGCGCCCTCCAGACCTTCCCCCATATTTCCAGACGCCGGGCCTTCGTGGCCGGTTCCTATGGGGAGAGACTGATGTCACCGGAAGAACGTCAACTGCTCGTCGGGCTGTTCGAGCGCACGAAGAGCGCCGCCGCCGGTCCGCGCGACCAGGAGGCGGAAACTTTCATCGCCGAGCAGGTCAAGCAGCAGCCGGCCGCGCCTTATCTGCTGGCGCAGACGGTCATCGTGCAGGAGCAGGCCTTGCAGGGCGCCAACGCCCGCATTCAGGAGCTCGAGGCGCAGGTGAAGGATTTGCAGTCGAAGCCCGCGGGCGGTTTCCTCGGGGGGCTCTTCGGCGGCGGCCAGCGCCAGGCCCCTCCCCCGCCGCGTCCGGCCCCGCCGACCGGCCCCTGGGGCGCGCCGCAGGGCCGCAACCCGGTCGCGGGCGGCTACGCCCCGCAGGGCTGGGGCCAGCAGCAGCAGCCGTCTGACGGCGGCGGCTTCCTGAAGGGCGCGCTCGGCACGGCTGCGGGCGTCGCGGGCGGCGTGCTGCTCGCGGACGGCATCCGTAGCCTCTTCAGCCATGGCTCGGGCTATGGCGGGATGGCCAATCTCGGCATCGGCTCCGGCTTCACGCCGACCAGCGAGACGACGGTCGTCAACAACTACTACGGCGACGATCCGGGCGGCCAATTCGGCGGTCAGGATGCAGGCTACGATCAGGGCTATGACGATTCGGGCGACATGCGCGACGCCGGCTATAGCGACGACCCCGGCTTCGACGACGGAGGCGGTTTCGACGATGGCGGCGACGGCGGTTTCGACGTCTAACCGTTCGACAGTCCAGAAAAAGAAGAAGCCGGCGCGAGCCGGCTTCTTGCATTGCCCCAGTGTTGGCTGCGTCAGTATTTGGCCAGGATCGGCGCAGCGGCGCCCCAATTGAAGTGATAGTTCAGGCCAGCGCGAACGATGTTGCCGCTGAAGCGGGCCGACGAGGTCGCGAAAGACGTTCCGAAAATATCGAAGGGCGGCAGGAAGACCGTCCGAGCCACCATCGGGCTCAAGCCATAGGAGACGCTTCCGAGATCGTAATAGAGATACTCGACCTTGGCGCTCCAGTTGGGCCAGAACATCCATTCGACGCCGCCGCCGGCGGCCCAGCCCACGCGCGTGTCGGACAGCGCGCCCGCGCCGGCGCTCTGAAGGATGGTGCCGGCGAGGCCCGGAGGCGCGATGACGGCCTGGCCGATCGTCGTGCTGGCGTTCACGCCGCCATAGGCGAGACCGCCCGTGCCGTAGATCAGCAAAGTCGGCGTGGCGAGCCATCCCAGCCGGCCGCGCACCGTGCCGAGATAGTCGAGCGAGCGGGCGGTGTTCACGATGCTCCCGTAGGTGGCTCCAGTTGCGGAGTCGACCGCCGACACCGCGTAGGAACCATTCGCCTGGGAGGACGCCACGCCCTGGATGTCCGCCTCCACGCCCACGACGAACTGATTATAGACCTGCCAATTGTAGCCGATCTGGCCGCCGCCGATGAAGGCGGACGTTCCGGCAGGCGTCGCGCCGGTGGCGAGCCCGGCATAAGCGAAGGAGTTGGCCGGACATCCGAAGACGCCGGCGCTACAGGCGCCCGGATAGCCGACCGTGTTCACGGCGCTGCTGCCGGACCACGTGCCGCCCGCGTTCAGACCCACATAAAAGCCGGTCCACATCGGAGGCGGCGGCGGCGGGGGAAGCAGGGGAGCCTTCTGGGAGGGCAGATCCGCGGCGAATGCGGGTGCGGCGGCCAGCGCCAAAAAAGCAATGGTGGAGAGTTTTCTCATGTTCGCCTCATTTACCCGAACAGCGCGGACTAAGTATTTCTAGAACCTTATTTGGCCGCCCCCCTCACCAGTCAATGAAGTTTGTTTCGGAACAGGGCTTTCGCGCCCAGTTTATGGGCACGTGTTGCATTCCGATCACGGTTCAACTGTAGGGCCCAAGCATTCCAAGGCCAAGTTCACGCCATTAGCGTGAGCTTATTCTTTCCATGATTCCCGAAAGGGACTGGCCCGAACAGCCTTCCGGCCGTCTCAGGCGAGCATTCCGCTCCCATCATGTGCGCCAGCGCACCAACTTCCACGCTCCCAGGTTCTAAACCTCGTCTCGTTCGCAAGACGAACGCACCGACGAAGGGACCTGGACCATGAAACGCTTTGAAACCGCCCGCGCGACCGTCGCCCGCAAATTCGCCTCGCGCCCCGTGCGCGCCGCTCTCGCCGTGAAGATCGCCTTCGCGATCATGGCCGCCAATGTGAGCTTCGCCGCCGCCAAGGCCGTCTTCCACAAGACCGACGCCGCCGCCCCGATCGCCGCCACGACCGGCTCCAGCGTGAAGCCCTTCATCATCCCCGTGGAAGACAAGACCGAGATCGTTCCGGAAGCCGCCACGCAGACGACCGAAGTCGCGAGCCTCTCGGGCTGCCACGACGTCGTCACCCAGACGGACGATGGCTACGGCGTGCGCGGCACGGTGACCCGCACGGTCTGCCGCAAGGCCCTGTGAGGGCGAAAGCCCTCATTTCTCACATGCCGCCCAGACAGACGTATTTCAGCTCCAGATAATCGTCGATCCCATAGCGAGACCCCTCGCGCCCGAGGCCGGATTGTTTCACGCCGCCAAAGGGCGCGGCCTCCGAGGTGATAATGCTCTCATTGACCCCCACCATGCCGAATTCGAGCCGCTCCGCGACGCGGAAAATGCGCGCCACGTCGCCCGCATAGAAATAAGCCGCGAGTCCAAAAGGCGTCGCATTGGCGAGGCGAATGGCCTCCTCTTCCGTCTCGAAGGCGATGACGGGCGCCACAGGGCCGAATGTCTCCTCACGGAAGATCAGCGCGTCCGCCGGCACATTGGCGAGCACGGTCGGCTCGAAGAACAGCCCGCCCAGCGCGTGGCGCGCGCCGCCGGTGAGCACCCGGGCGCCATGTGCGACGGCGTCCGAGATATGGCGCTCGACTTTCTCGATCGCCGCCTCCTCGATCATGGGACCGACGGCGACGCTCTCATCGAGGCCCACGCCAACCTTCAAAGCGCCCGCCGCCTCCGCGAGCCTCTGCGAAAAAGCGTCCGCGATACTCTTCTGCACGAGAAAGCGGTTAGCGGAGATGCAGGTTTGACCGCAATTTCTGTATTTGGTGGCGATCGCCCCCTTCACCGCGCGGTCGAGATCAGCGTCGTCGAAGACGATGAGCGGCGCATTGCCGCCGAGCTCCATCGAACATTTCTGAACGTTCTCGGCCGCTTGCCGTAGAAGGATTTTCCCGACCTCCGTCGAGCCGGTGAAAGTCAGCTTGCGCACGATCCGATTGCTGGTGAGTTCCTGCCCGACCGGCGCGGGATCGAGCGCCGTCACGACATTGACGACGCCATCCGGCACGCCCGCGCGCTGGGCGAGCTCTGCGAGCGCCAGCGCCGAGAAGGGCGTGAGCTCCGCCGGCTTCACCACCATGGTGCAGCCCGCGCCGAGCGCCGCGGCGAGCTTGCGCGCCAGCATGGCCGAAGGAAAGTTCCACGGCGTGATCGCCGCCGTTACCCCGACCGCTTGCTTCATCACCAAAATGCGCCGGTCCATGAGACCCGGCACAATGTCGCCATAGACGCGGCGGCCCTCCTCCGCGAACCAGTCGATATAAGAGGCGCCATAGGCGATCTCGCCACGCGCCTCGAAGAGCGGCTTGCCCTGCTCCGCGGTGATGATGCGCGCGAGCCGCTCCTGCTCCGCCATGATGAGATCGAACCAGCGCCGCATGATCTGCGCGCGTTCCTTGGCGGGCCGGTCCCGCCAGAGCGGCAGCGCCTTCTCCGCCGCCTCGATGGCGCGGCGCGTCTCGGCGGCCCCCATATCGGGCGCGCTGCCGAGCGTCTCGCCGGTGGCCGGATTGGTGACGGCGAATGTCCCACCGTTGTCCGCCCCGACCCATGCGCCGCCGATAAAAGCGCGTTCGACGAGTGAGAGGTCTTTCACATCCATGGGCTGTAGCCTTGGCTATATCTCGGGCTCATGCCGAGAGATACAGGAAACTCGCGGCGGCTTTTCAAGCGAACTTACATCTTCGTGAACGATCAATGTTGCTTAACCCTGCCGCGCTTTGGCGCAGAACCCGCCATTGGCTTAGCCCTCGTTTAATCCTGGGACCTTATAAAACTCCAACCCAAATCACTCCCGAGCGCCCCCTTGAGCTCCACTCGTCAGAAAACCGTCGCCATCGTTCAAACTCAGGCGGAAAACGCCGGCGCGCAGGAGATTGCGCGCCAGCTCGCGCACGGCTTCGAAAAACGAGGCTGGCGCGTGCGGCAGATTTTTTTCTTCCGCCGCACTGAAAGCTTCGACAACGATCCCAACGTCTTTTTCTGCGCCAGGCAGCGGCCCTCCGTTCCGTTCGGCGTGATGAAAATGTTGCGCGCGCTTTATGTAGAGTTTCGGCGCGAAAAGCCCGACGCCGTGGTGATGCTTCAGCATTACGGAAATGTCATCGCGGCCCCGGTTGCGCGCGCCGCAGGGCGCTCCATCCTCGTCGCCAACCAGCTCACGTCATCGAAATTGATCCCCCGCCCGGTGGCGCTTCTCGACAAGATCATGGGAACGATCGGCTTCTACGACCACATCGTCGTCAATTCCACCCAAACGGAGGCGGAGTACGGCGATTATCCGCCGTCCTACGCAAGGCGCATCACCCGCATCGCTCACGGCTTCTTCGACAAGTCCGCGCCGCTCGGCAAGACGGAGGCGCGCCAGAGATTGGGCTTGCCCCAGGACGTCACGCTCCTCGGCTGCGCCGCGCGCTTGCATGCGATGAAGCAGGTCGATCTCGCAATCCGGATTCTCTCGGAGAACCGCGACCAGCATCTCGCGCTCGCCGGACAAGGAAAGGAGCGCGACGCGCTCGAAGCGCTGGCGATGGAGCTTGGCGTTAAAGACCGCGTCCATTTCCTCGGCGAGCTGGACACGGAAGGCGTCGGCGTCTTTCTTGCGGCGCTGGACTGCTTCGTCTTTCCAAGCGCGATGGAGACATTCGGCCTCGCCCCGGTCGAGGCCGCGCAAGCGGGCGCGCCCGTCGTCGCCAATGACATCGAGGTGCTGCGTGAGGTCCTCTCGGTCGCTGACGAGCCTTGCGCCCTCTTTGTCGATGCGCACGACACGGCGGCTTTCGCCAGCGCCGTCCGCCGCGTGCTTGGCGATCCGGAACTCAGCGCGAAGCTGACGGGCGTCGGGCGGCGTCTTGCCGAGCGATATCCTTTGGACGCGATGGTCGAAGATTATGTCCGCCTCATGGAAAGGCGGACGGCATGACATATCAGCGCATCGCCATCGCGGTATCTTCCACGCGCTTCATGCGCTGGCAGGATCGCCTTCGCGAGCGGCTCGCAACGCGCTGGCCCGACGCGATGATCGCCTTCCGTTTCGATCCGCGAGACGATGCGCAGCCGGGAGCGGTTAGCCAGCTACTGACGCTCGAGCGCATGCTGCTCCGGCGTGGCAAGCCCACCCTCTGCGACCGCGTCGACACCTCCGCTGCGAACGCCACGCTCGAGTCGGACGCCGACGTCGTCATCGACCTTATTGGCGATGTCTCCCCGGCGAGCGGCGCCCTGGTCCTTCGACCGCTTTACGACGGACACGAAACCGACCAAGCGGCTGTCGCCGCGATCCTCTCCGGCGCGACGCCCCTAGTGGCGGTCGAAAACGCCGCCACGGGCGCCTGCATCGTAGAGGGCGTTCCTTCATTCGAGGCCGCAGACGGACTGACCGGCGGTCTCGAAGCCGTCTATTCCCGAATCTGCGTCTTGATCGAGAAGGCGCTCGCCGCTCCCGAGACCACGCTCGTCGCGCCTTTTCCGATACAGCGGCAGCCACGCCATCCCGCTGCCTTTTTCGCGCGCAATTTCGCCTTTCAATGTGCGCGATGGCTTTATCATCTCTCCTGTCGTTCGCCGCATTGGCGCATTGGCTGGCGGTATGTGGACGGACCGGGCGTCATTGAAAGCGGCTCGCTATCGGGGCCGGAATGGCGCGTGATGCCCGACCAGGGCGGCGCCTTCTCAGCCGACCCCTTCCCGATCGAGTGGCGTGGACAAACGGGCGTCTTCTATGAACTGCTGGATTACCGCACGAATATCGGCGAGATTTTCTACCAGCCCTTCGATGCTTCCGGCCCGGTCGGCGCGCCGGTTTGCGCCCTCAAGGAACGCTGGCATCTCTCCTACCCGTTTCTGATCGAGGAAGCTGGCGAGCTTTACATGGTTCCGGAGGCGTCGAACTCCGGCGCGATCACGCTCTATCGCTGCGTCGCTTTTCCCGACAAATGGGAACCCGTCGCCAATCTCGTCGAGGGCGTCGAAGCGGCGGACGCGACGATCTTCCGCCATGGGGGCCGCTACTGGATGACATCGGTCGTTCGCGACGGCTATGGCGGCTATTCCGATACGCTCGCCATCCATCATGCGCCGAGTCTCTTCGGACCGTGGGAGCCGCATAGAAAATCGCCCGTCATCGTGGACGCGCGCCTGGCGCGACCGGCGGGAGCTGTGATGTCGCATAACGGCGCCCTGCTGCGTCCGGTGCAGGATTGTTCCCGCGGCTACGGCAAGGACCTCGCGATCATGCGCATCGATGCGCTCGACGCAGAAAACTTCGAACAGTCGCCAGTGAGCCACCTCTCACCCGGCGGACGCTGGCCGGGCGGCCGCCTGCATACGCTGAACCGCGCCGGGCGACTCGAATGCATCGACGGCGCGGTCTTCACGCCGAAATTCATGCCGATCCGCCGCGCGCTGCATGACCGGATCGACAGGCGGCTCGCGAGCGGGTAGTCGCGCGCGTTACGCTGCGCGGCCGCGCAGCATCTCCCGCGCCTCCTGCCAACGCTGAGCGACTTCCCGCGGGAAGCCGAGCAGCAGCGCCGCCGCGTAGATCACGCCGCCCAGCGCAATGAGCGCCGTCAGCAGCGGCCAGCCGGTCAAGGGCGCGAGCGCGTTGGATTGCAGGAACCATGCGACGGCCACGCCCATAGCGCCAGCGGCGAGAAGCGCCGGACGCATGGCGCGCCAGGTCGTCTCGTAGGAAATGCCGACGCTCTCGCGCATCATCCAGAGGCTCACGCCGGTCATCGCCGTGGCGCGCACCACCTGCGCCCAGGCGACCGCCATGACGCCCAGCGGGCTCATCGTGGCGGTGAGCAGAATGCTGATCACGACATGGATCATGCTCTGCAAGGTCAGCCGCCGCGTATTGTTCGTCGCGGTCATCATGGGCACGAAGAACGGATTGGGCGTGCCCGCAATGGCGATCAGGCTCAGCGCCTGAACCAGCGGCGCCGACGGCGCCCATTGCTCGCCGAAGACGAGCGGGATCGCCAAAGGCGCGATGGCCGAAAGGCCGAAGAACACCGGGAAGATGGTGATCGCCGCGATCTCGACCATGCGAGCATAGGCCGAAACGAGACGCCCATGATCGTCGCGCACGCGGCTGAAGGTCACGAGCGAGACATTGGCGAGCGGATCGACGCAGACATGCAGCACGAGTTCGAAGCAGCGCCATGCCGTGCGCAGATAGCCGAGCATGGTCGGTCCGAGGAACAGGCCCACCAGCAGATCCATCAGTTTGGAATTCAGCATGAGCACCAGATTGGCGCTCGTCACTTCGAGCCCCATGCGCAGGAGCTGCCGAAGCTCGCGCGCGAAGGTCAAGGACGGCGCTCCGGGCCGCCAACTCTCCTGGCGCCACATCAGCGCGCACTGCACGACGACCGAGGCGAGCTTCTGGAACACGAGCGCGAGGACGCCGTAACCCTGGAAGGCGGCGATGACGCCGACGACGCCGCCTGTCGTCACCCCCCAAAGGGTGCTGCGAGCGATGGCGTCATGGCCAAATTCGCGCTGGAGGCGTGCTTCCGGCACGGCCGATGCGTTCAACAGAAGGCATACGGGCGACAGCCAGCGTAGTGCGTCCGCGAGTTCAGGATGCCCGAAAGCGTTGGCGAGGCCGAAAGCGCCGACGTAAAGCGCGAGAGACGCAGACAGGCCGACGAGTTGCAGGAACCAGAAGATCTGGTTTTGCAACTCGTCAGATACGCGCTCGCGCTGCACGCTCGCCTCGACCAGCCCTCCGCGTCCCAGCACGGCGAAAGTGTCGACGAAAACCAGCGCCAGCGCCATCAGGCCAAAGGCCGACGGCTCCAGAAGGCGCGCCGTATAGACGAAGAAAAGGAAATTGAGGATCTGCTGCCCGAGATTGGAGGCGAGATTCCACAGGCTGCTCTTGGCGGTAAGACGCGCGACGCTCACGTTGGGACGAACCTTTGATCTGGAAGCATGGCGCGCAGGCGCCAGCGTATGCCGCGGAGGATCATGACCACGATGAAAGGATGCTGCAGCAATGTCGCGAGCATCCGAAGATATTGCTTCCGCCGCCGCTGGTCCTTGAAGACCGTCGCCGACTTGTACTCCTCGATGAAGAAGGCGCGAGTGCGGATCGCCGCCTTCTCGGTCTCCGACAACCGGGCTTCATACCGGTCCATGATCGAATTGCTGCCGATGAGAAGCAAATCGTAATTCGTCAGAGTGCGCGACGACGCGGATTTGTTTCCGTCAACCTCGCTCACCGTCAGCGTATAGACGTAGTAGGGCTCGGGAATGCGCCAGGCTTGCGCGCCGAGCGCCAGAAGCTCGGCGAAGAATACGAAATCCTCGCCATAGCGAAACGACCGATATTGGATCCCCGCCTGCGCAAGAAAGGATTTGCGGAAGATCGGCTTCAGCGTCCCGAGGTCAAAGCCGCTCGCCGAGAGGCTCTTGAGATAGAATTCCGTGAGGGAGATCTTTTTCGGCCCGCCGCTCCTCGGCAGTCCCGAACGCACGATCGCGCCGAGAGACGGGTCTCTCAGCCATTGATTATCCGCCAACATGTCGGCGCCAAGCCGCTCGGCGGCGGCGATCATGCTGCTCAGCCGCTCGGGGAGATAAACGTCGTCGGCGTCGAGCAGCGCGATCCAATCCCCGCGCGCCACCGCAAATCCAGCGTTTCGCGCGGCGCTTGGGCCGCCATTCTGCGCCTGCTTAAGGACTCGGACGCGAGTGTCGACCTCAGCGAAACGTTCAGCGACCGCGACGGTGTCATCGGTCGAGGCGTCGTCGACGATGATCGCCTCCCAGGCCGTCAGCGTCTGCGCCTGCAAGGAAGCGACCGCATTCGCGAGAAAACCCGCCGCGTTGTAGGCGGGGATCACCACGCTGACGATAACCTTGTCGGACATCGAAGCTCCTCAGAACGCCCGATAGACGGCATTTTCCGAAAATACGGAGATACTCGACCTCAACCGTCCCCGCCACGAAGATACGGCATGATGGTTATCGCTTCGGTAGCCGGAAAAAGCGGGTCGGAGCCGCGCGTCTCTCCGGCGGCGCGGCGACCGGAGATTTTTACCGAAAATTAGCTTAAGCGACCGAAAATGCGCCTCTGCGCTACCCCCTCGGCGAGCACGCCCAGCGCAGACACGGCCAAGTGAATGCAACGCAGTATGAAAGCGCTCGCGCTCGAGGAGCCGCCTTCGAGACGCGCCCTTCTGGCCGAGGAGTCGCGCGCCTTCGCGTCCTATTGGGCGATGCTCGCGATCAGAGCGTCGCTCTTCGCCATCGCAGTTCTTCTCAACGGGGATTTTCATCCCCAGCTGGTGCCGGGTGGCGAAGGATCCGCCGTCCAGCAATATCTCGGCCTGCTCGCCTGGCTCGTCATCATTGGGGCAAGCTATTTCGCGCCGCAGCGGCTGGTGGTCGAATGGACCGTCGGCCTCTATGTCAACCTTGCTTTCTACGGGCTTGCTCTTCTCTCCTTTCTCTGGTCGCAGAACGTCGCGGCCAGCGCGCCGAAATGCGTTGCGCTGCTCATTGTGTTGTGGGGCTCATGGCGTCTGACGCTGATGCTCGACTGGGAAGAGATCGTCGCCCGCACCCATGACGGGCTGTTCCTGGTCGGCGTCGCCTCTTGCATCGTTTCGCTCGCCTTTCCCAGCATCGGCCTACAGGACACATGGCAACATGCCGGGCAATGGAACGGCGTCTTCATCTCCAAGCAAACGCTCGGCGTCGTCGGCGCGGTGCAATTGTTTCAGGCGAGCTACCTTATGATGAATGGCGCGCGCAGCCCCTATTACTGGCTGTCTGCGCTCGTCGCCGTCATTTGCGTGGTCGCGTCAGGCTCGCGCGGCGGCGGCGCGCTCGCTGTTGCGGCCCTCGTTTCGCTTTACATCATGCGGCTCTCGCCCGGCTTCGCGCGAATGATGGCCTATGTCCCATTTTTGATGGGGCTCGTCGCGGCGGCGCTGATCGCCGATCTTCTTTACACCCAGAACCGCTATCTCGTTATATATGGGGTCGCTTTGGACTTCACGGAGCGCACTTTCATCTGGCAACACGCCCTGCGCTACATATGGATGCATCCATGGCTGGGTTACGGGCTGAACGGTTTCTGGACGCTCGATTGGGTGAAAGCGCTGTATCTTGAGCGCTATTCCTGGTTTCTCGACAATTACCACAGCGGCTATATCAACATTCTCGTCGAGACGGGCTTCGTCGGCTACGGTCTCTTCCTGCTCAGCTATCTGTTCTTCGGCCTTCGGGCGAACGACATCGCGCGAGCGCGCTACTATCCCGAGCGTTACACATCCTTCGGGCTGGCCTTCACCTTCCTGCTGTTCCTCATCGATTTCACGGAAACCTTCTTTCTGCGGTCGACGAATTTCAGGACAACGATGCTCACCATGATCCTGGCGATGACCTTCGCAAGACCCGCCTCCCCCGTGCATGACGCGCAAGAAAGCGCGCCGCCTGCTTCCAGTTCGCGTCGCCTGCGCAGGAGCGCGAGGTGAGGATACGCCCGTCGCGCGCGCTCATCCCGGCCGCTCTCTTCGCCGCCAGCCTGGCGAGCGCAGCCTGCGCGGAAGAGGCCGGCGAAAGCCTGATCCGCCATCTGCGCCGTGGCGTGAACATTTTGGGCTATGACGGCCTCTGGAAGGGTGAAGTCGACAATCCCTTCCGGCTGGGCGTGGACATGAAACGGATACGCGACGCCGGCTTCGACCATGTGCGCGTCAATTTCTTCGGCCTGCAACATGCCGGTCGCAACGGAAAACTCGACGAAAAGGTTCTGCGCCGGCTCGACGGCGTGCTCGACCAGGCGGCGGCGGAGGGGCTATGGGTCGTTCTCGACCAGCATGACAGCGACAGTTGTGACAGCGAGCCGGAAAGCTGCAAGGGCAGGCTCGCCTCCTTCTGGCGGCAGATCGCGCAGAGATATGCGGGATCGAAGCATTCGGTTGCGTTCGAAATCCTCAACGAGCCCGGCTGGCGGATGGAATATGGAGGATGGAACGCGGTCGTTTCCGCCGCGCTCTCCGAAATAAGGAGAGTCGATCCAACGCGAATTGTCGTTGTCGCCGCTCTCAATAATGGCGCGCCCGAAGCGGTCACGAAGCTGCAATTGCCTGACAACGACAGGAGGCTCGTCGTCACCGTCCACTATTACAACCCCATGCGGTTCACGCATCAGGGCGCGCCATGGAGCGCGGATTATCGGGACGTTCACGGCGTCGCCTGGGGCGCTCCAGCGTCGCGCGAGAAGGTCGTGAACGATCTTCGCCCGGTCGCCGACTGGGCCCGACAGACCGGCCGGCCGATCTATCTCGGCGAATTCGGCGTCATCGACTCGGCCCCGCCCCTCTCCCGCGCGGCCTGGACGCGGCATCTGGCGCGGACCGCCGAGTCCTTCGGCTGGGGATGGGCCTATTGGCAGTTCGACCATGATTTCGCCTTGACCGACGAGATCACGCGCGAATGGAAACAGCCCCTGCTCGACGCGCTCATGAAGTGAGGCGGTAAGAGAGGGTTAAGGTTAAACAATTACGTTGCGGCTCGGGCGTGAGAGTTCAGCGGGCCGGCCCGCCCCAGTGACCGTGAGATTCCGCTTGTATCCCACCGCGCGATACGATCAGCCGGCGCAGAACCCGCTTTTTGGCGCGCCGCCCTCGCCATTGAGCCTGCTGAAGCGCTTTGCGCTGTTCTTGCGGCGCAATGCGCTGCTAATCTCGGCTGTGGGCGCCGGTGTCGCCGGAGCGGCCTTCCTCGTCGGCAATTTCACCCTGCGCCAGTATCATGCGACCGCCGTGCTGATGGTCGATCCGCGCGCCGCACGCGTGACTCAGAATTCGGGCGTGCTGGCGAATATCGGCTCCGACTTCAACGCCATCGAGAGCATCGTTCAGATCGCCAAATCCGAGACTTTTCTCGGTTCGGTGGTCGATCAGCTCGAACTCACCCACGACCCTGTCTTCGCCGGCAAAGGCGCGACCGAGGATCAGGTGAGGCAGTCGACCATCGATAACCTCTCTAGCCGGCTGAGCATCGCCCGGCGCGGGACGACCTATGTCATCGACGTCACCGTGAAGGCGCCGTCCGCCGAAGAGGCCGCGAAAGTGGCGAATGGAACGGCTAGAAAAATTCTGGAAGATCAGTCGAACCTGCGCTCTGGCCTCAGCGCGAAGACCGCCGCGACGATCGAGGGCCGCCTGTCGGAACTTCGAGAGCGTGTCAGCAAGGCTGAAGAAGCGGCGGCCGACCTCAAGGCGAAAATGAAAGTCACCGACGCGGGACAGGGAAGCACGCTGCTCGAACGCCGCGTTTACGAGCTCAACCAACAACTCGTGCTCGCCGGCGCCCGGACCGCCGAGGCCCGCGCCCGTTACGAGCTGCTGCGCAAGGCCGGCCCGAGCGCGGGAAACAACCTGCCGCAGGCGGCGCAGTCCCCCATCTTCAGTTCGCTGCGCGCCGAATATGCGCGCCTGTCGCGCCAATCGGCCGATCAGTCGACGGTGCTCGGCCCCAAGCATCCGGAAGTGGTCAGCCTCAACGCACAGATCAGCGACATCCGCCGCCAACTCACCGCCGAGATCGGCCGCATGACGTCCACCGCGCGCGCCGAATATCAGGAGGCAGAAGGACGCGAAGCCGATCTCGCGCGTCAGCTCAAGGAGGCCCAGACCGAGAGCGGCGAGCTTGGTCCGCAGATGGTGAAGCTCGCGGAACTCGAACGCGAAGCCAAGGCGGAGCGCGCCGTCTATGAGCAGTTGCTGAACCGCCAGCGCGAGCTTCGCCAGGTAAAAGACCTCGAGCCGAGCGACATCCGCATCGTCTCGCCGGCCGCGACGCCTCCCAAGCCCCTGCCCGGCCGTATCGTCATTCTCGCGGTGAGCGCTCTTATCGGTCTGCTCGCGGGAACGGCAGCCGCAGCCATTCGCGAATGGCGCGGCAAGACCTTGAAGACCGCGCTGCAGGCGGAACGGCTCGGCGGCGTTCAGGTTTTTGGCTTCCTGCCGACCATGCCCCGTCAAGGAGAAGATACGGATGCCGCCCAGGTGGTCCCGGACCTCACGCCCTGGCTCGCGGAACTCTGCGCCGAAATCACGCCCGAGGCGAATGACGCCGAAAGCGTCGTCATCCTCGTTTCCTCGTCGCATCGCGGCGAAGGCCGCTCGACTATCGCCGTGAATCTCGCGGCCTATCTGTCGGAAGGCGGCGACCGCGTGCTGCTGATCGAAGCCGATCGCGCCGCCCATGTGACGAAGCCGCCCTACGGCCTGCTCGACGTTCTCGAGTCCGGCGAAGACCTCAAGCGCGCGCTTGTGGAGCAGGCGGCTGACGGCTACACGCTCCTGCCCTATGGCGGCCGCACCCTGACGCGCCAAAGCTCGATCGGCGGGCTGATGAGCGGCATGACGCTCCGCGCGACGCTCAAACTGGCGCGCAAATGGTTCGACGTCATCGTGATCGACGGCCCGCCGGCGCTCGAGGCGCCGCACGCGCGCTTCCTTGCCGCGCAAGCGGATTACACGGTCTTCCTCGTGGAGTGGGACAAGACCAGCGCCGACGACGCCGACGCGGCGCTCGACCGCCTCGACGTGGGCGCAACGGCGGTGCTCTACAACAAGACCGACGCGGCGCGCCTTAGTCTCTACGACCCCGAACAGTCGCGGCAAATGACGCTCTACGCCGAGGACATGGCCGAGGCGGCGTGAGCGTAACCATTCATGCAGGCGCTCGCCAGCATGCCCCTGGCGGCGCGCCTGCCCCTCAGGCAGCATGGATAGACACTGGCGAGCCCGCCAAAAACCGACATAATCTGGGTAGAATCAGAGCGCGCGCGATGCGCCGTCCCCCTCCCTCCCCGAGGTCGTTTTGGCTGACTTTCCCTTCGCCTACCCGTTCTCCCGCCGCCGCCTGATCCGAGCCGGCGCCCTAGGGGCGGCTGCAGCTTTCGCGCCACGGGCCTTCGCCAAAGGCGGCGTGAAGACCGCTGAAGCGACGCCGGCGCCCGCCCCCGGCGAGGTCGAGAGCCATGGTCTATCGACCTTCGGCGACCTCGCCGAGCCCGCCGATTTCAAGCAATTCGGCTATGTGAACGCCAACGCGCCCAAGGGCGGAACGCTCGCGCTCTCCCCGCCGAGCCCGACCTACGACACTTTCAACGCCTACGTCCTGCGCGGCAATCCGGCGACGGGCATGTCGCTCGTCTTCGACAGCCTGATGACCCAGAGCCTCGACGAGCGCGACGCCTATTACGGGCTCGTCGCCAAGAAGGTGCGGATCTCGCCGGACAAGCTCACCTACACCTTCCTGCTGCGCAAGGAAGCGCGCTTCCAAGACGGCTCGCCGCTCACGGCGCATGACGCCGCCTTCTCGCTCAACATCCTCAAGGAAAAGGGGCATCCGGTCATCAGCCAAATGCTGCGCGACGTCGAAAGCGCGACGGCGCAAGCCGACGACATTCTGGTGGTGAATTTCGCGCCCGGCCGCACGCGCGACCTGCCGCTCAACGTCGCGAACCAGCCCATCTTCTCGAAGGCCTATTACAAGGACAAGGACTTCGAGGCGACGACGCTGGAGCCGCCGCTCGGTTCCGGCGCCTACAAGGTCGGCCAGTTCGACCAAGGGCGTTTCATCGCCTTCAACCGCGTGCCGGACTATTGGGCGAAGGATCTGCCCATCGCCGTCGGCCAGAACAATTTCGACACGATCCGCTTCGAATATTTTGGCGACAGTCAGGTGGCGTTCGAGGCCTTCAAGGCCGGCGCTTTCACCGAGCGCGAAGAGAACATCGCGCGCGTCTGGGCGACGGGCTACGACTTCCCCGCCTTCAAGGACGGGCGCGTGAAGCGCACGACCATGCCCAGCAACAACATTCCGAACATTCAGGGTTGGATGTTCAACACGCGCCGCAAGAAATTCGCGGACCCGCGCGTGCGCGAGGCGATCGGCTACGCCTTCGATTACGAATGGACGAGCCGCAACCTGATGTACGACGCCTATAAGCGCATCTCGTCCTACTTCGAGAATTCGGAGCTTGCCGCGAAGGGCCTGCCGAGCGAAGCCGAGAAGGTCTTGCTGGAACCCTATCGCGATCAGTTGCCAGCCGAAGTCTTCGGCGAACCCTTCATGTCGCCGGTCTCGGACGGGTCAGGGCAGGACCGCGCCTTGCTGAAAAAGGCGGCCGATCTCTTCGCCGCCGCCGGCTGCACGCGCAAGGACGGCGTCCTG
This sequence comes from Methylocystis parvus, assembly GCF_049675845.1. Classification (GTDB taxonomy): domain Bacteria; phylum Pseudomonadota; class Alphaproteobacteria; order Rhizobiales; family Beijerinckiaceae; genus Methylocystis; species Methylocystis parvus_A. The sequence goes on along the minus strand of NZ_CP187161.1, from coordinate 323,170 downwards.
CTCCTGCCCGACGGGGCGCCGCTCGAATTCGAGTTCCTCGACAATTCGAACGTCTTCGAACGTCACACGCAGCCCTTCATCAAGAACCTCAAGCTCCTTGGCGTGACCGCGAAAATCCGCATCGTCGACGCCGCTCAGTACAAAAAGAGGCTTGAGGATTTCGACTTCGACATCGTTCACGACGTGATGCTGATGTCCTGGAATCCGGGTGAGGAGTTGCGCGCCTATTTCAGCTCCAAGACGGCGAATGTGAACGGCGCGCGCAATCTCGCGGGGGTTTCCAACCCCGCCGTGGACGCGCTGGTCGACAAGGCCTTGCAGGCCCAAACGCGCGAAGACCTCGTCGCCTGCTGCCGCGCGCTCGACCGCGCGCTGCGCTCGCAGCGCTACTGGATCCCGCACTGGTATAATCCGGTCCATCGCCTCGCCTATTGGGACCTCTTCGGCAAGCCCGAGCGCGCGCCGAAATTCGACACGGGCGTCATCTCGACCTGGTGGTGGGACGACGAGAAGGCGAAAAAGATCAACTTCAACGGACGCTGACCGATGGGCGCCTATATCGCACGCCGCGTGCTGCTGATGATCCCGACGATCCTCGGCATCATGCTCATCTCCTTCGCCATCGTGCAGTTCGCGCCGGGCGGCCCGGTCGAGCGCATCATCGCGCAGCTTCAGGGCTTCGACGTCGGCGCGACCTCGCGCTTCTCCGGCGGCGGCGGCGACGTCGGCCAGGGCAAGGCACGCAGGCGGGCCGATGGCCGCTGAAAGCGCCTCCAAATATCGCGGCGCGCAGGGCCTCGATCCGAAATTCATTGCAGAGCTCGAGAAGCAGTTCGGCTTCGACAAGCCGGCATGGAGCGCTTCCTGCTGATGGTGAAGAACTACGCCATGTTCGATTTCGGCCGGAGCTATTTCCGCGACGAAAGCGTCATCAAGCTCATCGGCGAGAAGCTCCCCGTCTCCATCTCGCTCGGCATCTGGATGACGCTGCTCTCCTATTGATCTCCATTCCGCTCGGCATCCGCAAGGCGGTGCGCGACGGAACGCGGTTCGACATGTGGACGTCGAACCTCATGGTCGTCGGCTATGCGATCCCGAGCTTCCTGTTCGCCATGCTGCTGATCGTGCTGTTTGCGGGCTCGTCGTTCTTACAGTGGTTCCCGTCGCGCGGCCTCTTCTCCGATAACTGGGATCAGCTGTCGCTGTTCGGAAAGATCACGGACTACCTCTGGCATCTCGTGCTGCCGATGATCGCGATGGCCGTCGGCTCGTTCACGGCGATGACGTTCCTGACCAAGAACTCGTTCCTCGACGAGATCCGCAAGCAATACGTCGTCGCCGCGCGCGCGGATGAAGGGCCTGACCGAAAACCGCGTGCTCTATGGCCATGTCTTCCGCAATGCCATGCTGCATCGTCATCGCCGGCTTTCCGTCGGCCTTCATCAGCGCCTTCTTCTCCGGCGGCTCCGTGCTGATCGAGACGATCTTCTCTCTCGACGGCTGGGACTTCTCTCCTTCGAGAGCATCGTGAACCGCGACTATCCGGTGGTCTTCGCGTCGCTCTACATCTTCGCGCTCGTGGGACTGTTCGTCGGCATCCTTTCCGACTTCGTCTACACCCTCGTCGATCCGCGCATCGACTTTGAATCGCGCGAGGTATGACGATGGATCAACGCGCCGACAACACGCCCGGGACGGTGGCATCACCGCCAGAACAGGCCAAGACATACTGGTGGCGGCGCCTTTTTCGCCTGTCGCCGCTCGACCAGCGCCGCTGGGAGCGAATTTCAAGGCGAACAAGCGCGGCTATCGGTCGTTCGTGGTCTTCTCGATCCTGTTCGTCGTCTCGCTCTTCGCCGAGTTCGTCGCCAACGATCGGCCGCTGATCGTCAGCTACAAGGGCGAAATCCTGTTCCCCGTCCTCGTCGATTATCCCGAGGACAAATTCGGCGGCTTCCTCGCCATTACCGATTATCGCACGCCCGACATTCAGAACGAGATCAACGCGCACGGCTGGATGCTGTGGCCGCCATCCGCTATTCCTACGACACCCATAACCTCGAACTGCCGACGCCCGCGCCCTCGCCGCCGACCTGGATGCTGACGCAGAAGCAATGCGAAATCGCCGCCGCCATGGGCCTCGTCGCTGGCTCGGCGATGCCCAATCGCGGCTGCGCGCGCTATAACGAATTCGGCAACACAAACTGGCTCGGCACTCGACGATCAGGGCCGCGACGTCGTCGCGCGCACTGCATCTACGGCTTCCGCATCTCCGTGCTCTTCGGCCTCATCCTGACGATCGTGTCGTCAGCGGTCGGCATCGTCGCCGGCGCGGTGCAGGGCTATTTCGGCGGCCGCGTCGACTTGATCTTCCAGCGCCTGCTCGAAATCTGGAACTCGATCCCCGAGCTGTTCGTGTTGCTGATCCTGTCGTCGCTCTTCGTGCCAGGCTTCTGGACCCTGCTCGGCATCTTGATGATCTTCTCGTGGACGTCCCTCGTTGGCCTCGTCCGCGCCGAATTCCTGCGCGGCCGCAACCTCGAATATGTCCGCGCGGCGCGGGCACTCGGCCTTTCCGACTGGCAGATCATGTTCAAGCACCTGCTGCCGAACGCCATGGTCGCGACCCTGACGTTCTTGCCGTTCATCCTCTCCGTCGATCGCGACGCTGACTGCTCTCGACTTCCTCGGGTTAGGCATGCCGCCGGGATCGCCATCGCTCGGAGAGCTTTTGCTTCAGGGCAAGAAGCATCTCGAAGCGCCATGGCTCGGCATCTCGGGCTTTATCGCCGTGTCGATCATCCTCTCGCTCGCCATCTTCATCGGCGAAGCCGTGCGCGACGCCCTCGATCCGCGCAAATCGTTCAGGGCCAAAAGCTGATGTCACATCCGCCCCCTCATCGACGTGCGCAACCTGTCCGTCGCATTCGGCGACGGCGCCGACCTGACGCGCGTCGTCAACGGCGTTTCGTTCCACATCGACAGAGGCGAGACGGTCGCGCTGGTTGGCGAGTCGGGCTCCGGCAAAACCGTCTCGGCGATGTCGATCCTGCGCCTGCTTCCGCACTCGGCATCTCATCCCTCGGGTGAGATTTTATTCGGCGGCAGCAACATCCTGAAAATGTCCGGCACGGAGCTGCGAGAAATTCGCGGCCGCCGCATCTCGATCATTTTTCAGGAGCCGATGACGTCGCTCAATCCGCTCCACACCATCGAGAAGCAGGTCGGCGAAATCATCAAGCTGCACCAGTTGCTCCCGGAAGCCAAAACCCGCGAGCGCGTCATCGAGCTGCTGACCAAAGTCGGCATTCGCGATCCGGAGAAGCGTCTCAACGCCTACCCGCATCAATTATCGGGCGGCCAGCGCCAGCGCGTGATGATCGCCATGGCGCTCGCCAACAAGCCCGACCTGCTGATCGCCGACGAGCCGACCACCGCGCTCGACGTCACCGTGCAGGCGCAGATCTGGAGCTTCTGAAATCGCTTCAGAAAGAGATGGGCATGGCCATGCTGCTCATCACCCACGACCTCGGCATCGTGCGGCGCATGGCCGAGCGCGTCTACGTCATGCGCAACGGCGACATCGTCGAAACCGGCGATACGGAACAAATTTTCACGGCGCCTCAGCACGCGTATACCCGCCATCTGCTCGAAGCCGAGCCGAAAGGCATGCCGCCTCCGGCCGATCCGTCGCGCCCTGTCGTCGTCGAGACGGACGATCTCAAAGTCTGGTTTCCAATCAAAAAAGGCCTGTTGCAGCGTACCGTCGATTACGTGAAGGCCGTCGACGGGCTGTCGATGAAACTGCGTGCCGGCGAGACCCTGGGCGTCGTCGGCGAATCGGGTTCCGGCAAAACGACGCTCGGTCTCGCCATCCTTCGGCTGATCTCGTCGCAAGGCCCGATTGCCTATGTCGGCAAGCGCATCGATGCGTTGACGAACAAGCAGATGCGCCCGTTGCGCAAGGAAATGCAGATCGTCTTCCAGGACCCTTATGGCTCGCTCTCACCGCGCATGTCGGTCGCGGAGATCGTCGCCGAAGGCCTGCTGATCGACGAGCGGCGGGAAATCGTCGCCCGCGCCGAACTCAACGCTATCCGACCAGCGAGCGCCGCGCGCGTCGTCCGCGCCATGGTGCGAATTGCTCGAGGACAGTCGGCCTCGATCCGGCATCGCAAGACCGCTACCCGCATGAGTTTTCCGGTGGGCAACGCCAACGCATCGCCATTGCCCGCGCCATGGTCCTGCAGCCGAAATTCGTCATGCTCGATGAGCCGACGAGCGCTCTCGACATGAGCGTGCAGGCCCAGATCGTCGAGCTGCTGCGCTGGGCAACTTCACGGGGCTCAATCCACTGATCGGCGCGCCGGCCGGCGGCAAGTCCATGGTCAATATGAACGAGGCCTACGACAAGCGCCTCGCGCGGCGCGTCAAGACCTCCGCTGCGACAGCGGGCGTCGCCGTGCATGACGGCGTCATGATGTGGTTCTCCGGCCCGAGTTTCGAGACGCCCGCAGAGGCGAAAATCGCGCGTCAGCTCGGGGCCGACATCTTCGGCTGGACGATCGTGCCGGAGGCGATCCTCGCTCGGCGTTTCGGCCTGAACTTCTCCGGCATTTCCGTCGTGACGGATTTTGGCGCCGGCTTCTCGAACGGCAATCCCAACGCCGATATTACGCGCGGCCCCGCCGTCGCGGGCGTCGTCGCGACGAAGCGGCTGATGCGCTCTTTCGTCAGAATGCGCTGATCAACCGCGCCGAGCGGGATCGCGAAAGGCGAGCATCGTCGCCTCGATCGTCTGCACAGCCTCTTCGTCGCCATTCAGCGTCGTTGCGCGGAACGTGACGAAGCCTCTATCCGGCTGGGAGCGCGACGTTCGCAATTTTGTGATTTCGCCCTCGATATGCAGGCAATCGCCCGGCCGCACCGGACGCTTCCATGAAATATGCGCGTCCATGCCCACGACGCCGCCCGCGAAGGACAGCCCGCATCCCTCCAGCAAGAGGCGCAACGTGAGCGCGCCGGTCTGCCAGCCGCTGCCGATCAGACCGCCGAACATGCTCTCCTTCGCCGCCTCGGGATCGACGTGAAAAAACTGCGGATCGTTCTCGCGCGAAAAGCGGATCAGGCTTTCCTCGGTCATCTCGACCGACGACGACTCGAAACGCTGGCCGACGACGAGATCGTCGAAATAGACAAGCTTCGACATCCGGCGCCCTAGCCTTCCAGGCGCTTCACAGCCGTAATGTCTCCCGCCCCCGCGTTCAGATTGCGCGCGCGAACCAGTTCGAGCGGTTCGCTCGAGACGAGCATATGCGTGCCGTTGGCGTGAAGCAGCGTCGTCGCGTCGCGCATGACGCCGACATGGCCCTTCCAGAAAATAAGGTCGCCACGCTGCAACGGGGCGCCGATCTCGACCGGCTTTCCGAGCCGCGCCTCCTGCATGTCGCTGTCGCGCGGCGCCTTCTTGCCGGCGGCGGCGAGCGAAATCTGGACGAGGCCGGAACAATCGACGCCAATCGACGACTTGCCGCCCCAAAGATAGGGCGCGCCCATCAGGGTCTCGGCCACGGAGACGAAATCAGCCGCCAGCAGCCCCAGCGGCGCGAGATGCGGGCGCCAGATGAAGCCAAGATCTCGCATTACATAGAAGTTCTCGCGCTCGTCGACGATCTCGACTTCGGCGCTCAGCGGCAGCGCAAGCAAGGGCGGCTGCTTGATGCTCGCCGCCGGATAGACGAAGGTGCGCGGCACGCAGACGCGATGGGTCGGCGTGCGCAAGGCGCTCCAGAGCGCGTTCGCCGCGATCCAGCCGACATACCCATCTCGATCGAGCTGCGCCCAGGCCCAGCCCTCCTCTTCGTCATAGACGGTGACGCGCTCGCCATAGAGCGCCTGCGTGTCGATGGGACAGTCGGGGCGCGGTTCGCGACGCAGATCGACGACGCCCTCCTTCACTTCCATCACGGCGCCTTCGACGTAACGATCCGCCGTGACGCGGCCCTTCAGATAGGCGGCCGCAAGGTCGGGCCGCGCCGGCGTGAGCCGCCGGTCGAATGTCTCGCTCAAAATCTCAAGCCTTTCCACGCGTCGCGCGATCTTCGATCAGTTGATAAAGCAGCCGCGCGCTCTGCACCTCGCCGCCTTCGGGGCGGCCAGGCTTGGTCGAGGGATTCCAGCAATAGACGTCGAAATGCGCCCAGCGCGCGGGATCGGCGACGAAGCGGCGCAGGAACAGCGCCGCGACGATGGAGCCCGAAAATCCGCCGCTCGTGACGCTGACGAGATCGGAAATCTTGCCGTCGAGGCCGCTATCGTAATTGTCCCAAAGCGGCAGGCGCCAGACGGGGTCGTTCACGGCGCGGCCATGGGCGGCGATCTCTTCGGCAAGCGCGTCGTCGCCCGTATAGAAAGGCGGCAACTCCGGCCCCAGCGCCACGCGCGCGGCGCCGGTCAGCGTCGCAAAGTTGAAAAGTAGATCCGGCTCATCTTCACTGGCGTAAGCGAGCGAATCGGCAAGGATCAGACGGCCCTCAGCATCCGTATTGCCGATCTCGACCGTGAGGCCCTTGCGGCTGCGATAGATGTCGCCCGTGCGGAAGGCGTTCGCAGAGATCGAGTTCTCGACGATCGGCAGGAGCACGCGCAGCCGAACGGGAATGTTGGCGTCCATGAGCATCGAGGCGAGCGCCAGCGTCGTCGCCGCGCCGCCCATATCCTTCTTCATGAGCGCCATGGCGGAGGACGGTTTGATGTCGAGCCCGCCCGTGTCGTAGCAGACGCCCTTGCCGACGAGAGTCACTTTCAGCCCGTCTTCGGGTCCATGCGTGAACTCCACGAGCCGCGGCGCCTGCGCCGAGGCGCGGCCGACCGCGTGGATCAGGGGGAAATTCTCGGCGAGAAGCGCGTCGCCGACGATGGCCCGGGACTGGGCGCCATGCTTCGCGGCGAGCGCCAGAGCGGCTTCGGCCAGAGCCTCGGGCCCCATGTCGTTCGCGGGTGTGTTGACGAGATCGCGTCCCAGAGCGACGGCGCTGGCGATGCGCTCGACGCGCGCGCGGTCGATTCCCTCGGGCGCGCAGAGGCGGGCCTTCTCGCCTTTCGCCGCGGAGTAGCGCGTGAAGGAATAGCTGGCGAGCAAAAAGGCGAGCGCGGCCTGCTGCGGATCGGCGACGCCGTCACCGAAGCGATAGAGTCCAGCGGGCAAGGAAGCGAGCTTGCCGGCGAGGAAAGGATCGCGCTTCCTTGCGTCCGCCTCCTCGACGCCGAACAGGACCCGCGCCGGAGCGCCGTCCAGCGCCGGAACGATGAGCTGGCTCCCGGGCTTTCCCTCGAACCCGGTCGCGGATGCGAGCGCGGCGACGACCGCCGGCAGGCCGTCCTTGACCTGCGGCCAGCGGCCCTTGTCCACGAAATCAATCGCAGTCGCCTCGGCGGACCAGTCTTCCAGCTTCATCGTCATCGGCGCTTTTAGCCTTTGTTAAGCATCCATTAGGGTTAACGCTTTATTGCTCTGCCCAGTCGCTCTTCATTCAGATCGGAACAGATTCGCCGTGACCAAGGCGCTCCTTCCCTCCGCAAGACACTTCTCCTTCGGCGCCGTCGCGCTGGCCGCGCTTGTCGGACTTTCCGGCTGCAACAGCAAACCCTCCATGACCGACTTCACCGCCTCGTTCGGCCGCTCCACGACGCTGCCGACCGACGAAGGCGAGTTGCGCCGCTTCGCCGAGGATTGGGGTCAGCGCTACGATCGCAATCCGAAGGACAAGACCACCGCGCTGACCTACGCCAAGGCCTTGCAAGCGCTCGACCAGAATTCGCAAGCCATCGCCGTGCTGCAAGCACTGGCGATCGCTTATCCCGAGGATATGAAGGTCTTGGGCGCCTATGGCAAGGCGCTCGCCGACGGCGGCAATGTCCAGCAGGCGGCGGAAGTTCTCCGCAAGGCGCACACGCCGGAACGGCCGGACTGGTCGATTCTTTCGGCGCAGGGTTCGCTTGCGGACCGTCTTGGAGATCACAACGCCGCGCGCGGCTATTACGAAGAGGCGCTGAAGATCCGTCCCAACGAGCCGGGCGTACTGTCGAATCTCGGCCTTTCCTACGCGCTCGCGAAAAACCTTCCGCGCGCCGAGGAAACGCTGCGCCTTGCCGCCAGCCAGCCATCCGCCGACATGCGCGTGCGCCAGAACCTCGCGCTGGTGCTGGCGCTGCAGGGCAAGTTCCCCGAGGCCGAAGAGTGGTCGCGCCGCGACCTCTCCCCCGTCGACGCAGCGCAGAACGTCGCCTCGATCCGCGAGATGATCTCGCAATCGGACACCTGGCGCGACATTCAGACGACGCCCAAACGCAGCGCCGCAAGATAAGCTGATCAAAAAATGGCCGCGTCTTCCGCGGCCATTTCTTTTTGCCTCTATCGCATCCCGCCGAAGCCCGAGGGCGGACCGCCCGGCCCCCCGCCATGACCGCCACCATGCGGGAAGCCGTCATTGCCTTGCGGCGAAGGACGCGGTCCCGGCGCCGGCGGCGGCCGCGTCATGACCGGCGCGGCCTGCGGCGGCGGCGCCGATTGCCGCATCATCCCGGCCGGAGGGCCGCGATCGGGCTGGGGCGCATGCATGGAGGGCGGCGCCATCTCGCGCATCTGGGGCGGCATGCCGGGAGGCGGCCCGGCGCGCATATGCGAAGGCTGCATTTGCTCATGCCCGCCCGGCGTCGCCTCGCGGGAATAGCCGCGCGGCGGACCCATGCCCTGCGGGGCCTCCCGCATGCGCGGCGGAACGCGGTCGAGACCAGGTTCGCGCATGCCGGGCATGGGCATGCCCATCGGTTCGCGCATCTGGGATGGACCCGGCCGGCCCATGGGCGCGCCGCCAAAGCCCGTGTCGCGCGGACGCTCGATCGCCCGATGCGGTCGCTGCGATCCGCCGCCATTTAACCCCTGCGGCGGCGAGGCGCCTTGAAGGGAGTCCCGCATGCGCGGCGGAGAGCGGTTGAAATCGGAATCCCGCATTCCGGGCGCTTGCGCTCCCATCGGCTCGCGCGTCGGAGACGAACCGGGACGGCCCATCGGCTCGCCGCCAAAGCCCGTGTCGCGCGGGCGCTCGATCCCCCGATGCGGTCGCTGCGACGCGCCGCCGTCCAACCCTTGCGGCGGCGTGGGGCGCGGTTGCAACGCCCCATTCCGCTCGGCCGGGCCACTACGCGGCATGGATGCCGGCCCGCCAGCCGGCGCCATCCCGCCATCCCGAGGCGCATTGGCGAGCGGTTGCGTTTCGTGCGCCGGAGGCAAGCTCCGCTCGCGAGGCCCCGCCCCGACCGGCAAGGCGCCGCCGGGGGCCGACGGCGCCGGCAGCGCATGCGCGTCCCCGGGGGTCGCGGCGCGCCCTCCGGGCCCTTGGGCGCCACGCAGCGAGTCCGGCGCGGCGCCTCCGGGCCTGCCCGGACGCGCCTCTTGTCCAACAGGCGACGGCGGCGCCCCTTCCCCGGCGCCGGGCGTCGGAAGGGCGTGTCCATTCGGCGCTCCAGCAGGTTGCAATCCGGCAGGCTGGGGCTGATGCGGCCCAGCGCCGGCGGGTCCAGGGCCTCCCGCCGGGCCGGCGCCTGGCGTCAGGCCCGGCCGCGCCGTCCCCGCCGCCGGAAGCGGCTGGGCGTTCTGGAAGCCCCCCGACGAAGCCGGGGGCAAGGGCGGTTGGCCGCCGGGCGCAGGACCGATGGCCCCGGCAGACGAAGGCGCCGCTGATGCGGGCGCCGGCATGGCCCCGGGAACTGCGCCGACGCCCCCCGCGCCCATAGGCGGCGCAATGGCTGCGGGCGCCACAGCGTTACGTTTGGCGATGAAATTCGGCAGCGCCGCGCCCACGGCGACGGCCGCCGCCCCCGCCCCCACGGCGGTCAGCGCGCCGGTGGAGATCACCCCGCCCGTCGGGTCGCGCACGACGACATTGTTGGCGCGCGGATCGACGACGATGGCGTTATGCGCGTTGGAGTAAATGAAATTATCCGGCGGCGGCGCGATGTAGTCGGGCGCCCGCTGCCAGGCGGGGATCGGCACATATTGCGGGGCCGGCAGCACATAGGGCTGCGCGATCACGACCGGCGGCGGCAGGACGATGAAATCCGGCGGCGGTGGCGGCAGGAGATAGACGGGCGGCGGCGGGGGCGGCGCGAAGCCCCAACCCGGATCGTCGAAATAGACGACCGGCTGCTCGACGAAAACGATCTCCTCCGGCGGCGGCGGGGGATAATCATAGGCGATCATTTCAAAGCTCTGCGGCGGCTCCAGCTCGTAGCGCAACTCAGCGAGGCGACGGCGCGCGTCCCAGGCGTGCGGGCCCTTGGGGTAGCGGCGCAGATAGGTCCAATAGGCATTGGGCGAGTCGACAACGCGCGAGCGTCGCCAGATCAGCGCCTCGCGCCGCGCCGCGAGAATGGCGCGCGCCCGCTTGGCGTAGGGCGCAGCCGGATAGGTTGCGACATAGTCCTGATAGCCCTGCAGGGTGTCGCGGCGGATGGCGGCCGAGAAACCCTCCTCCGGCCCGAGCGCCTTGATCGGCTGAGCCAGACGCGCCGCGTCGGCGACGCGCGCCGGGGCGTTGGCGTCTCGTTGGAAGAACAGGAAATCCGTTTGGACAGCCCGCGAATTCCACGGAATTTGCCCGCCCTTGGTCATGTCCGAGACGCGCAGGCGCGTATTCTCGAAGACGTCCATCAGCGGCGCGCCGCCGTCGCGGATCATTTCTGCGAGCGCATGGGCGTAAGGGCCGTAGTCGCCGGTCGCCTCCGGCGCGATCGTGCCCGGCGCGGCGTTGTAGGCGAGAAGCATCTTTCCGCCCGGTTCGTACAAGGCGAGGCCGCCGGCCAGCGGCTCTCCGGCGAGCTTGAAGGGATTGGCGCGGGCGGCGTCGAGGGCGACGACGCTGAGCTTGGCCCCCGACGCGGCGAGCGGCTTCAGATAATCCGAGACGCGCAGGGCGCGCATGGGAATGTCGGCGTCGCGCGTCAGCCGCACATCGACGGGGAGCAGATAGTTCTCTCCTTCGAGCTGCACGCCATAGCCCGAAAAATAGACGAAGACGATCGCGTCCGGCCCGGCCTCGGCGGCCTTGTCCAGAAAGTCGCGGAAGGTCTGCTTGAGCGCGGCTTCCTCCAGGTCGCGCGCGCCGGTGACGTCGAAACCCGCCGCCTGCAAGGTCTGCGCGACGAGGCCGGCGTCATTGGCCGCCGTCGGCAGCGACTTGGCCCCATAGGCCGACTCGCCGACGACAAGCGCCAGGCGTCGCTCGGCGGCCTCGGCGCCCGCTGCAAAGGCGATCATGACCGCCGCGGCGGCCAGGAACGTCCGAATTAGATGCATCCACTTGTCTCCCCGTGGACGCCAACCCCCAAAGCGTCTCCAATTCAGCAGCTTCGCCACTGAATGCAAGCTGAACCATGCGTGGGCGCGCGTGGCGGGAGGACGGACACTCCGCGCCGTTTCTTTGGACAGTTTGTGAATTTTTTGGGCGATTGGCGCCTGAATGACGGCCAACCGGGCAGAGGCGCCCGGATAAACGCCGTTTGGTATGGATAATGCGCAGCCTTGGCACGACCATTGCTGACAAATCGCCCACCCTGCCGTCCTCGAAAGCAGCACTGCTCACATGAAAATCATCACCGCCATCATCAAGCCATTCAAACTCGACGAGGTGCGCGACTCGCTCATGGCGATCGACGTGCACGGCATGACCGCGACTGAGGTGAAAGGCTACGGCCGCCAGAAGGGTCACACCGAGATTTACCGCGGGGCCGAATACATCGTCTCCTTCCTGCCCAAGGTGAAGATCGAGATCGCCGTGTCCGACGATGTGGCCGACCGCGCCGTAGAGTCGATCCGCAAGGCCGCCCACACCGGTCACATCGGCGACGGAAAGATTTTCGTCACGCCGCTGGAGCGGGCCGTCCGCATCCGCACGGGCGAGACCGACAACGACGCGTTGTAGCCAACTCCCGTCATTGTGCGCGAAGCGAAGCAATCCCGAGCCTCTACCGGCCGTTGGATCGCTTCGCCGCCGCTCCTGGCAATGACGGCCGGCGCGACGCCAAAAGCAAACCAAATCTCCCAAGAACCTGGACGCCCATTCATGCGAAAAATAATCGCGTCGCTCGCCTGCGCCCTAATCGCCACCCCTGCCCTCGCGCAGGATGCGCCGAAGATCGACGGGGCCGACACGGCCTTCATGATCGTCGCGACGGCCCTCGTGCTGATGATGACGCTGCCGGGCCTCGCGCTCTTCTACAGCGGGATGGTGCGCAAGAAGAACGTGCTCGCCACAATGGCGCAGAGCGTCATCGCGACCGCCGTCGTGTCGCTGCTCTGGATCGGGATCGCCTACAGCCTCACCTTCTCCGGCGACGGCGCCTATATCGGCGACACAGCCCGCATGATGCTGAAGGATGTCGGGATCGACACGGTGAGTCCGCTCGCCAAGACCATCCCCGAAATCCTCTTCATGACCTATCAGATGACCTTCGCGGTCATCACCTGCGCGCTGGTCGGCGGCTCGGTCGCCGAGCGCATGAAATTTTCGGCCTTCATCCTCTTCTGCGTCGTCTGGCTCTTCATCGTCTACGTGCCTTCCGCGCATTGGGTGTGGGGCGGCGGCTTCCTGCAGAAGATGGGCCTCCTCGATTTCGCCGGCGGCACGGTGGTTCATATCAACGCGGGCGTCGCGGGCCTGATCTGCGCGCTCGTCATGGGCAATCGAGTCGGCTTCGGCCGCGAGAACCTCTCTCCCTTCGACCTCTCGCTCGCCGTCGTCGGCACCGGCCTCCTGTGGGTCGGCTGGTTCGGCTTCAATGGCGGCTCGGCGCTCGGCGCCAATTCGCGCGCGGTCTTCGCGATCGTCGCGACGCATCTCGCCGCCTGCTCGGGCGCGATCGTGTGGAGCGGGCTGGAATGGCTGGAGCGCGGCAAGCCCTCGGTGCTCGGCGTCGTCTCCGGCGCGGTCGCGGGCCTTGGCACCATCACGCCGGCCTCGGGCTATATCCTTCCCTGGCACGGCGTCGTCATCGGCCTGATCGCCGGCGCCGTCTGCTACTGGATGTGCACCGTGGCGAAGCACAAATTCCACTATGACGACACGCTCGACGTTTTCGGCGTCCACGGCGTCGGCGGCATCATGGGCACGCTGCTCGCTGGCGTCTTCGCGACGCGTGCGATTACCGCGTCGGACAGCGATCCCGGCGTGGCGGGTTTGCTCGAGGGCGACACGCATCAATTCGTCGTGCAGGCCATCGGGGTCGGCGTGACAATCGTGTGGTGTGTGATCGGCACGTTGATCTCGCTAAAAGTCGTGTCGATCTTCACGAGCCTGCGGGTCAACAGCGACGACGAGCGCGAGGGTCTGGACATCGCGCTGCATGGCGAAGCGCTGCACCAGTAAAATTAAGAACGACGGGTCATGGTCGGGCTTGTCCCGGTCATCGCCCCCGGTCTATTGGGCGTCAGGCTCCCAAATTTCCGCGGCCTCGACCTGTTTCGCGATCTTCATCAACCGCACGTCGAACGTTGCGAATGCGTCGCTCGCGCCCATCTGCGCGAGATGCAGTGCGTCCGCGAAATCCATCCCCGCGCCCATCCATTCGAGCGCCCTGGCGAGAGCCCCCGGGTCCTGCACGGCGATGTTCGGAAGGCCCGCGAAAGCGCGGAACGCGGTAACGAGCGCCGCCGGGGAGAACCCATAGGCGCTGCGCAAAACCCACTCGGCTTCGAGCAACACGGTCAGCGCGACGAAGATCCTGTTCTGCTCGATGAGAGCGCGCGCCGCGTCCGCTTGTTTGTGATCGTCATTACCCGCAGAACAGTTCGTTCAGGGTCCTCATCGACGCCGAATGGGTGCTGATCGACGTCGGCCGTCGTCTCGCCGCCTCGATCATCGCGACGCGCCTGCGCGGCAAGCACAAGGCGACCTTCACGCCGCATATGGACGATGGCGACAACATCATCGTCATCAACGCCGACAAGGTGGTCTTCACCGGCCGCAAGCGCGACCAGAAGGTCTATCACTATCACACCGGCTATCCGGGCGGCATCAAAGAACGGTTCGGCGAAGTTCAGATCCTCGACAGCAAGCATCCCGAGCGGATCATCGAGAAGGCCGTCGAGCGTATGCTCGCACGTGGCCCCCTCCACCGCCAGATCATGCGGCAATCTGCGCGTCTACAAGGGCGCGCGCATCCGCATGAAGCGCAGAACCCGGTGACGCTGAACGTCGCCGCCATGAACCGCAAGAACGTGAGCGCCTGATCCATGACCGAAACGAAGACCGCTCTCCGATCTCAACCGGCGGTCGCCGCCGCGGTCGAGCCCGAAGCGGCGCCGGTGCGAGCAGAAGCTCGACAAGCTATGGCCGCGCCTACGCGACCGGCAAGCGCAAGAACGCCGTCGCCCGCGTTTGGATCTGAAGCCCGGCAAGGGCACCATCACCGTCAACGGCCGCGACATCAAGGTCTACTTCGCCCGTCCGGTGCTGCGCATGATCCTGCAGCAGCCCTTCGGCGTCGCGAACCGCGCCACGCAGTATGACATTCGCATTTCGGTCGCTGGCGGCGGTCTTTCGGGCCAGGCTGGCGCGGTGCGCCACGGCCTCGCCAAGGCTCTCACCTATTATGAGCCGGAGTTGCGCGGCGTACTGAAGAAGCAGGGCTTCCTGACGCGTGACAGCCGCGTCGTCGAGCGTAAGAAGTACGGCAAGGTGAAAGCTCGTAAGTCGTTCCAGTTCTCGAAGCGCTAATCGCGAAACAGATCGGGACGATCCTTTATTGGGTCGGCATTCTCATCGCGCTCCCCTTCATCCTGCTGATCGGCGCGTCGATCATGCGGATGTTCTCGGAAGGCATGGAAGCGAAATATGTGAGTTCTACCTTCCTCGGCATTTTCGGCGCGGCGTTTTCCTATGCGGTCGGATATTTACTCCGCCATATGGTGACGCAGGAAAACTCCTAGCGGCAACTGTCCCAACCAAAAGACGGCGAGCTTTGAGGCTCACCGTTTTTCTTGGTCGACTACGAAGCTGTTTTGGCGCTCAGTGGCTGCCTTCGAGATGCACGCCATGATAGTGGTGCTTGCCCCAGTGCGGGCCGTGATGCGGCTTGACGGGACGGTGGTCGTAGCCGCCTTCACGCACGATATGGCTCTTCATCTTCTGGCGCTGCGGGTGGCTACGGTGGCCGCCCTCGCGAACAACGCCGCCCGTCTCCCCCGTATGATGGGCGATTGCCGGAACGCAGGTCATCGCGCCCCAAAACGTGACGGCGGCCAGAATTGCCATTACATATTTCATTCGATGCCCTCCACTTGCGGGAGCGACGCGCCGCGTCGCACGACCCCGAGCTTGTGTATTGGGGATAAGACGACTGTTTGATGACATCCGGTTGCGGCCTGTCCTCGTGCCTAAAATCGCTTGGCGCCTGGTACGTTTTTAAAGGGAGCCCGACATGCGTACCGCTTTCCTGTCCGCCCTTGCAGCGCTTTTGCTTCCTTTCCCCGCCTTCGCGGCCGATCCGCAGATCATTGGCGAGAAGAACGGCAAGGACGTCGTGACCGTGCGCGTCGGCGACGCGTCGACCTCCAAGCAGTCCCTGCCCTTCTTCCCCGGCATTTCCAACAAGAACGCGGGAGCGAAGAATCTCTCGCTGTTGAAGGTCGTCATCCCGCCCGGCGCCTCGGCGCAGGCGCATGTGCACAAGGGCTACGAGTCGGCGATCTATCTTCTGCAAGGCACGGTCGAGACGAAATATGGCGAGCATCTCGAAAAGAGCGTCGTGAATGTCGCCGGCGACTTCATCTACATCCCCGCGGACGTGCCGCATCAGCCGACCAATCTGAGCAAGACCGAGCCTGCCATCGGCATCGTCGCGCGCAATGACGGCGACGAGCAGGAGCACGTGATTTTGCTGCCGAAGAAGTGACCGCCTCATTCCCTCGGCGAAGGTAGATCGCCAAGCGGGCGCCGCGCGGCTTCGACGAAGACCGCGCCCGCGACGCCGAGCCCCGCCATCAGCAGGAAAAAATTCACGCGCGTGATGCCCGACCAGAAGCCGCCGAGCCATCCCGCGAGCAGGTTGCCGAGAAACATGGAGGTGAACCACGCCCCCATCAGCGCCGAGCGCGATCCTTCCGGCGCGAGACGGGAGACAAGCGACAAGGCGATGGGCGAGAAATGCAGCTCGGAGAGCGTGATCACGACAAAATAGGCAAGGAGCCAGAGCCAGCTCGCCTTTTCGACGCCCTGCGAAGCCGCGAGCGCCATCACGCCGTAGCTCAATGCGAGCCCGAGGCAGCCGAAGGCCATTTTGCGCAAGGTCGAGGGCTCCCGTCCCTGCCGCGCGAGCCTGCCCCAGAAGGCGACGAGCGGCGGCGTGAAGAGGAAGATCATCAGCGGATTGAACGCCTGAAACCAGGTCACCGGAATATCGGCGCGCCAGCCGAAGAAATCGACGCTGCGATCCGTGAATTGCGACGCCCAAAGCGCGATCGTATTGCCTTGCTGTTCGAAGGCGGCCCAGAAGAGCGTTGAAGATGGGAAGAGCAGCAATATGCTGAGCAGCGCCCGGCGAAACGGCGCGCTTTCTCGGGGCGCGGCTGGCCGGCTCTGCGTCGGCAAATAGGCGCGTCCCGAAAGGTACGCCCCAAGGCCAATCGCCATGCCGACGCCCGCGGCGGCGAAGCCGTAATGCCAGCCCACCGTCTCGCCCAGCGTGCCGCAGACGAGCGGCGCGAAAAACGCGCCGATATTGATGCCCACATAGAAGATCGAATAGGCGCGGTCGCGACGCGCGTCCCCCGGCGCGTAGAGTTCGCCCACCTGCGTCGAGATGTTGGGCTTGAAGGCTCCGCAGCCGAAGGCGATGAGCAGCAAGGCGATCAAAAAGAGCCGCTCGTCCGCCATCATGAAATGGCCCGAGACCATCATCGCGGCGCCCAGCGCGATGGTCCGCGTGCGACCGAGAAACCGATCGGCAAGGAGGCCGCCGAGAATTGGCGTCAGATAAACGAGCCCCGTATAGAGCCCGTAGATCTGCGAGGCGAGGGGCTGCGGCGCCAGCGGGCCGAGGACAGCCTCCAGCCCCTGCTTCAATCCCGCAAGGCCGAGCGCCGCGTCGAGCCGTTCCGGCTTAAGGAGATACTCGACCATGTAGAGCACGAGCAGCGCGCGCATGCCGTAATAGGAGAAGCGCTCCCAAAGCTCGGAACCGAAGAGAAAGGCGAGCCCGCGCGGATGACCGAGAAAGCCGGTGGGCTTGAGCAGGGTGGACGTGAATTCCCGTGAAGGCGCCGGAGGCGGATCCGACGGTAGAGAGGTCCTATACCGTCGGCAAGGCTGGCGGCGGCAGAAGGCGCCGTCAAATCATCCGTTCATCGACAGCGTTCGAACACACTCAGCCAATATTATTTTGGAATGCTGGCCAGAGCCTCACCGTATATATATAATATATTTTGGCATAGGCCGAACATTTGGGCGCCAAATTCATGAAGAAATTTTGAATTGTCACGATAAACACGCTTTGATCACATTGCGCGGCAAGAAAACGCTGCACCCGTGAGCTCGGCTCCCAGCACGAGACCTCAACGAAAGGACAGCAAACATGAAGAGAGCTTCTCTCCTCGTCGCGGCCTCGCTCGCCGCGGTCGGATCGGCCTTCGCCGCCGACCTCCCTTCCCGCAAGGCGGCGCCGCCGCCCTACATGCCCCCGCCCCCGCCTCCCCCGCCGATGTGGACGGGCTTGTATGGCGGTCTCAACGTAGGCGGCGGCTGGACCGCCAATCGCATCAACGATACGGCGCTCTATGTCAGCCCGGTCACAGGCGATCTCTACGCCTTTCCGGGCGCGAACCGCGGAACAGCCGCGGGCGTCGTGGGCGGCGGCCAGCTTGGCTACAACTATCAGTTCGGATCGAGCTTCCTTTTCGGCGTCGAAACCGACTTTCAGGGCACGAGCATCCATGCCGGCCGCAACAACAACCTGGCGCTCTATCCCGATCCGCTGGTCGCGGGCGGTTTCCTGACGCCGCTCTCGCCCGCCGGCCGCGGCTTCTCGCTGGACTGGTTCGGAACGGTGCGCGGCCGCGCCGGCTGGCTCGTGGCGCCAACGCTCCTCGCTTACGGCACGGGCGGCTTCGCCTATGGCGGCGTTTCCGGCCCGTGGAACGGCGGGCGCACGCGCGTCGGCTGGACGGCCGGCGGCGGCCTTGAATGGCTGTTTGCGCCGAGTTGGTCGGTGAAGGGCGAATATCTCTTCACCGATCTCAGCAGCGGCGGCGCGCAGGGGCCGCTGGGCTGGAACTGGGGCTCCCGCATTCACCCGCAATTCCACACCGTGCGCGCGGGCGTGAACTATCACCTTAACTTCGGCGGCGCGGCGCCGGTGCTCGCGAATTACTGAGCCTGACGCTTAGGCTCTAAAGGCGCCCCTCGTGCTTCGAACGGCTGCTTTGCAGGCGTCCCGGCGCGAGTGGCTCCTCGCATGACCGCCCGAAATCAAAACACCCCTGCGTCCAGCCCGGCCGCCATCAGCATCCCAAGCTCCCGGCATTGGCCGATGAAATCCTCGCGCCAGTCGCCCCGGCAGATTAGCGGCTCCTGTATCGGCCGCCATCGGAGCCCCGTAACGATCCGCTCGACGCCGAGCCGCGTCCCCGTGCCGTCGCTGCCGGCGCGGATGCAGAGCGCATAGGGCAAACCTTCCGTGCGCTCGAGGCAGGGATAGTAGCAGCGGTCGAAGAAGTCCTTCATCGCGCCGCTCATATAGCCGAGGTTCTCCGGCGTCAGCAGGATGACGCCTCTCGCGCCCGTCACGTCTTCGGGCTGCGTCTCGAAAGCGCCGAGCGCCCGCGTCTTCACGCCCTCGATCTCGGGCGAACGCGCCCCCTCCAGCAGGGCGTCGCGCATGCGCTGGATATTGGCCGAGGGCGCATGCGCGACGACGAGAAGGCGCTTCAAAGTCACTTCGGATGAAACTCCGGCACGTCGACGGCCCCCATCGCCACAGCGGCGCCCACAGCCATGAGCATGAGCAGCGACCCGCTGAAGGCGAGGACCGCGACCACCGAGGCCTCGTAAAGCGAATCCGTCAGTCTGACGCCATAATATTTCACCGTGTCCTTGAATGCAGGTGTGGTCATTGACGACCTCCCGGGTTCGCGGATGCGCGACGCGCGCGCGTCCATCAAGAGGTATCGCGTTGCAGGTACGGCGCCAGTGCCGGTTTGGCTGCTTGTGTGACTTTCGACCTTTCAGGATTTCCCGCGCCTGACCTATGTTCGCGCCCGAGCTAGCGGAGTGGTCATGCGCGTTTCGGTCTTTCGGGGTTTATTCAGGCGGCCGCAGGCGGCGGCGACTGTCGACGCGGAAAAGCTCGCCTTGCGCATCCACGAACGCGTCTGCGCTGTGGCGTCCGCCTTCTCGCCGGAGGAGGAGGCCGTCGGCGCGGCGGAAACTGTTTCGGCTTCCCGCGCCTGTCTGGCGCTCAACCTGCTGCGCCTGCGCGCAATGGGCGATCCTGCCGCTTTGGCGGCGCTTGGCGCCTATATGCGGATTGCTTTCGGGGCAGAGGACTACGCCCATCTCGCCGCCGCGCTCGACAGCGAGCTCTGGCGAAGGAACGCGGCGGTCTCCGGCTCGGGCGGCGCTGAACTCGTGCGAAAGGTCGATGCTGCGATCGACGCCGACGCCCTCTTCCATGCGATCGAGGCCGTCCTGGACGAGGCGCTCGGCGTGACCGAGACGCCGACGCAAGCGACCTTCGACGAAGACGCCTATCTCGCCGCCAATCCCGACGTCGCCGCCGCCGTCGCGCGAGGCGAAGCCGCGTCGGGACGCGCGCATTGGCGCAAGCACGGCGCCGCGGAGGGTCGCGTTCAGCGACGCCTCCGCCCGCGGGACCACGCCTCGCGGTCGGTGATCTTTCCGCTGCGCTTCGTCCGCGACGCGGCGTCCAACGCCCCTGTCGGCGATGTCGGCGCCGAACCGTCGGCGTCCTATATTCTCGCGCCTCTCTCGCAGGAGGAGACGCATGACGCAACGCCCTCGCTTGCGGAAGAACGCTCCATCGGACGCCAATCCGCCGCCTTCGCCGAGCTTCAGGAAAAGCGCATCTGGACGGCGCCCCCGCTTTACGTCGCCGCCTTTGACGACGCCTGCGCCGATCTTCGCAACGGCGCGCTGATCTTCGATCGCGACAAGGCGTGGGGCGATTCCTTTTACGCCACCATCCTCTCGCCGGGCGGCAATGCTCGCGCGCCCGAATTCTTCTCCCTCGGCGGCAGGTACGCTTGGCTGCGCGACGACGCCGCCATCGAAACGATCTCGTACGATGCGCCGTTGATGCTCTGCACCACATGGGCGAGCCGCATCAATTACGGCCATTGGCTGATGAACACGCTATTCTCCGTCTATCTTGCGCTCGACGATCTGCGCGCCGGACGGCTGATGCTGCTGTGCCCGAGCCTTGAAGGGAGGCAGCGCGAAGAGATTCTCGCGCTCGGCGCGCCGCCCGGCGCGATCGCCGAAACGAACGCGCGTTTTGTGCGTGCGGAACGGCTGCTCT
This sequence comes from Methylocystis parvus, assembly GCF_049675845.1. Taxonomy (GTDB): domain Bacteria; phylum Pseudomonadota; class Alphaproteobacteria; order Rhizobiales; family Beijerinckiaceae; genus Methylocystis; species Methylocystis parvus_A. The sequence goes on along the minus strand of NZ_CP187161.1, from coordinate 302,581 downwards.
ATCCCTCGCCCTTGAGCACTTACGCCAATATGCGGCCGCCCGCCCGCGCCGTGGAGTTCCTCGACTTCGTCAGGCAACGCTTCGCGCGCCCGGCGACGCATGCGCCCAGATACGTCTTTCTGAGCCGTATCGGCTTTCCATCCGCGCGCCGCATGACGAATGAAGCCGCGCTGTGCGACGCGCTGGCGCGCATCGGCTTCCACGTCGCGCGCACGCATGAGATGTCGCTGGGGGAACAGATCGCGCTCATGTCGAACGCCAAGGTCGCCATCGGGCAATTCGGCGCCGCGCTGTGGAACACGCCCTTCATGCCTCAGGGGGCGCAGGTCGTCGAAATCGCGACGAGCAATTATGTCTCCAACGAGTATCTCTACATCTCGCATCTCACGGGCCATCGGCTGAGCCGCGTGATGGTCGAAGCGTCAACTTCGCAAGGCCGCGCCTATGACGGCGATCATTTTGATTTCGAGGCGCCTATCGGCGAGATCGTGGCGCTGGCGCGCGCGCTGATGTGACGTCGATCTGTTGACAAGGCGTCATGCAGCCATCATCCAAACCGCTCAGAAAGCGCCACTCCTTCAGGATCCTCTCCCCATGGCCAGCAAAATCTTCATCGACGGCGACGCCGGCACGACGGGCCTCGAAATCCGCGATCGCCTCGCGGGCCGCGCCGACATCGAGATCGTCGCCATCCCGGCGGAGAAGCGCAAGGACGTGGAGACGAAGCGCGACATTCTCGCCTCGGTCGACGTCGCCATTCTCTGTCTGCCGGACGACGCCGCCAGGGAGACGGTGGCCCTCTGCGACGCGCTCGGCGACAAGGCCCCGCGCCTGCTGGACGCCTCGACGGCGCATCGCGTCGCGCCGGGCTGGGTCTATGGCTTTCCCGAGCTTTGCGCCGGCCAGGCGGAGGCCATCGCCAAAGCCGCGCGCGTCGCCAATGTCGGCTGCTACGCGACGGGGTCCATCGCCCTGCTGCGCCCGCTCGTCGACGCCGGCCTCATTCGACCCGACCAGACGCTGACGATCAACGCCGTCTCCGGCTATTCGGGCGGCGGGCGGCAGATGATCGAAGCCTACGAGAAGGGCGAGGCGCCGGCTTTCGAGCTTTACGCGCTCGGGCTCGAGCACAAGCATCTCCCCGAGATCATGGCCTATTCGAAGCTGACGGCGCGGCCGCTCTTCGTGCCGTCAGTGGGCAATTTCAGGCAAGGCATGCTGGTCTCGATCCCGCTGGCGCTCGACGCCCTGCCCGGCAAGCCCAATACGCAAGATTTCGAGGCCGCCTATCAGCGTCATTACGCCGGCGCGCACCATGTGCGTCTGACGCAGGCGCCCAAAAGCGGCCGCCTCGACGCGCTCGCGCTCAACGGCACGGACGACATGGAGATCTTCGTCTTCGCGAATGAGACCCGCCGTCACGCGGTGCTTGTCGCGCGGCTCGACAATCTCGGCAAGGGCGCGTCCGGCGCGGCGGTGCAGAATCTGGATTTGATGATCGGGGCCTAACCGGCTCCGTCATTGCGAGGAGCGAAAGCGACGAAGCAATCAAGAGCCATAGCGCTCCGTATTGCTTCGCTTCGCTCGCAGCACGTGAAGCCGCGCTCTTATTCCGTATAAGCCATCGCCCCCGCAGGCAGCTTCTGCGCCACGTCCTCGTAGCGCGTCGTGCGCTTCTCCATCATCGACTCGAAAGCCTCGTGGACCTGAGCGACGGTCTTCTCGCGCATCTTGCGGCCGGCCGCCTCGTAGAAGATCGGGCGATTGGCGCGGGCGGGCTTCGGCAGCAGCGCGGCGGCCGACATATTGGGATTGGAAACCAGCGCGGTCATGAAGCGCTCGGTGTCGTCCGGCCCGAGGAAGTGGATGAGATAGGTCTCGCCCGGCGTCAGCGGACGGCCGATCTTCTCGGAAATCTTGTTGCCGTCCTTCTTGAGCATCTCGGCGGCGAGCGCGGCGGAGAGATAGGGATCGTTGCGCAGGCTGAGAATCTTCGCCTTCTGCTGCGGGGCGACGGCGCCGATGGCGCTGGAGGCGTCGGAGATGGCGTTCGCCTCGTCCTTGCGGCCGTAGAGATGGCCGAAATCCCGCACCGCCTTGAACCAGGTCTTCTCGACGAACTGGAAGAGGCCGCTCGCCGAAGAGGTGCGCGCCTTCGCGGTGGTGGAGAAATTCGATTCCTTGTCGGCGATCGCCATGAGCAGCGCCGGGTCCATCTCCGTCTTGTTCGCGGCCTGAACGACGCGCTCGACGATGGACTGGCGAACCTTGACGGGACCGAAGCGCATCACGCCCGGCGCGTCGGCGACTTCCTCGGTCTTGTCGGCTTCCTTGCCGAGGCGGTGAGACCAGGTCAGCGCCGCCTGCTCCAGCGAGAAGTCGCTGTCGAGCGCGGACTCGTCCTCGGCGCGTGTCAGTTGCATGAAGGGCGTCGCGGGTGCGCGGACCTTGGAAATCCGCGAGAGCCTTTCGTGCGGGATCTCTTCCCGCTTGACGGTGAAGCTCAGGGCCGCGAGCGCCGAGAGCACCGCGCCAACGCCGAAGGTCCGGAGCAGAATGTAGAAGGAGCGGTCCGCGCGGATCAGCGCGAAGCGGTCGCCCATACTCAGTCGATGCGCGGACTCGGTGTTGGACAGCGTGAGATCCGTCATTACCTCGCCTTGAACTCCCTTGCTCCGCGCATTGCGGCGTGATCGGAGACTAGCGGGAATGAAGGGCGAAAGAGCGACCGGCGCGGTCACGCACGCGCCACATTCGAAAGCGCGGCTGATTTTGGAAAACGGTTAAAAAATCAGCAACTCAGAGAAGCAGGCGACCGGGCGGCGCGCGCCCGGCCACAATTAAGCCATAAGCCTCGCCGGGCGCGCCTTAGAAGGAAACCTTGGCGAGAAGGCTTTGAATGAGGTGGTAATCCGGACCGGCGACGGGCGTCGTGCGCGACAGGAAGTCGATCGGCTTGCCGTCCTCCATGCCGTAATCGGCAACGCGCGTGACTTTCCGAGACTTGTCGAAATAGACCGCGAGGACGCGCTGGTCCGTGACGCTCTGGGGCATGAAGGCGGCCGAGCGCTCGAGGCGCTGGCTGACATAGTACCAGGCGTCGCCGCCGATGGTGGAGGTCGTGGACGGCGTGCCGAGCGTCTGCATGACCTGAGGCGCCGCCATGCCCGGCTTCACTTGCGCGGTCTTGCGCGCGTCCAGCACCGCGCCGCGATTGATGACGCCGTCATAGCCGAGACATCCGGAGAGGGACAAGGCGACGCCGGCAGCCGCGGCTAATTTCAAGGTCGTCGCCCCGAAGAAACCTTTGGAAACACCGCGCAAGCCCAGCCCCGCCATATTGATCTCCAACCCCGATCCCCGCCAAACGCGCCGCAAGCGACCGCCTGCCCGGCTTTTCGCATAGCAATACGGCTTCGCTATCCTTCAATTGTAGCGAAAGCAAGCCAATCGTCGAAGAACGAGCTCCAATGGTGGCGCGAACGGCTCGGGCTGCGTATCTAGAGAAAAAAGGCGGCAAGCGCGGGAAGAGCGCGGAAAGAGAGGGAGAGATGACCGACGAGAGGCTTGGCCGCAATGCGGCGCATTCAGGCGTTCCGCCGCTGTCCCGCCCGCTTGCCGCGACCGAGGTGCCGGCGGAGGGGCTGGAGATCCAGGTCGTCGCGACCGACGCAGAGCGGGCCGCGCTCGCCGAAATAAACGACATTCCCGCCGTCCTGTCGCTGACGGCGGAGCTGCGCGCGCGGCGCTGGCGCGGCGACGGGCTGGAGGTGACGGGCGAGCTGCGCGCCCGAGTGCGCCAGACCTGCGTCATCACGCTCGAGGATTTCGAGTCGGACATTGTGGAGCCGGTCGAGTTGCGCTTCGTGCCGCCCCAGGAGGCGCCCCGCCCCCGCTCGCGGCGCCGCGACGCCGAGCCGGAGCCGGTCGAGCACGACGCGCTGGGCGACGACCCGCCCGACGAGCTGGTGGGCGGCGCGGTCGATCTCGGCGAGATCGCCTCCGAATTCCTCACGCTGGCGCTGGACCCCTATCCCCGCAAGCCCGGCGCCGAATTCGTCGAGCCCGCGCCCGAAAAAGCGGAGGACTCCGTCTCGCCCTTCGCCCGGCTGCGCCCGGCCCGCGACAAGGCTTGAGGTCGCCGCGCGCATGCGCCGACGTGGCACTTGCGCGCTCGCGCGGCAAATGGCAATCAGCCGCAAAAGAACGCGGCGTTTTGGCGGAAGGGCCCACGGAAATGCGGGGCCGCGGTCATAATCCCGCATCCGCTTGCTGTTAGCAGGGTTGACCGCCTTGTCGGGAACGGGGCGCGGTCGGCATTCGGGGGAAACAGAGAGACATGGCGCAGTTTGTTCGGATCGCGGTCGACGCGATGGGCGGCGATTTCGGCCCGTCCGTGACGATCCCCGGCTGCGCACTCACGCTCGAGCGCCAGCCCAATACACGCTTTCTGCTCGTCGGCGACGAAAAGGCGATTCGCGCCGAGCTCGAGAAACTCCCCCGCCTTGCGGAATGCAGCGAGGTGCGGCACTCGGACGTCGCCATCCGCATGGACGACAAGCCCAGCCAGGCGATTCGCTACGGCCGCCGCGTCTCCTCCATGTGGATGGCGATCGAGGCCGTGAAGAAAGGCGAAGCGGACGCCGCCGTCTCCGCCGGCAATACGGGCGCCCTCATGGCCATGGCGAAGGTCTGCCTGCGCACCATGGCCCGCGTCGACCGCCCCGCCCTCGCCTGTCTGTGGCCGACGTTGCGCGGCCAGTCCGTCGTGCTGGACGTCGGCGCCTCCATCGGCGCCAACGCCAGCCATCTCGTCGATCTCGCCGTGATGGGCTCGGCGATGGCGCGGATCATTCTCGGGCTGGATCGCCCCACCGTCGGCCTCCTCAATGTCGGCACGGAAGAGATCAAGGGAGTCGAGGAAGTGAAGGCCGCCGCCGCCATCCTTCGCGAGTCCAACCTGCCCGGGCTGGAATATTCCGGCTTCGTCGAAGGAGACGGCATCGGCATGGGCGCCGTGGACGTCGTGGTGACGGAAGGCTTCACCGGCAACATCACGCTGAAGACCGCCGAAGGCACGGCCAAGCAGATCGGCGCCTATCTGAAAGCCGCGATGAGCGGCTCGCTTCTCGCCAAGCTCGGCTATCTTCTCGCCCGCGGCGCATTTGCGGAGCTGAAGTCCAAGATGGACACGCGCTCGATCAATGGCGGCGTGTTCCTCGGCCTCGAAGGCGTCGTCATCAAGAGCCATGGCGGCACGGACTCCGTCGGCTTCGCGCGCGCCGTAGAGATCGGCTACGAGATGGCCAAAAGCGACCTTCTCAATCGTATCCGCGACACCGTCGCCCTCGCCCATCAGTTCGAAAGCGGCTCCGCCGACCCGACAAAACCGCCGCAGGAAGCCGCGCAGTGACGATCCAGAACCCCCTTTTGCGCTCCGTCGTTCTCGGCGTGGGCTCCTATCTCCCTGCCAGGACGCTGACGAATAACGACCTCGCGAAGATGGTCGACACCAGCGACGACTGGATTTTCCAGCGCACGGGCATCCGCGAGCGCCATATCGCCGCCGAGGGCGAAACCACGTCGATGCTCGGAGAGAAAGCCGCGCGCGCCGCGCTCGCGGCGGCGGGCCTCGTTCCAGACGACATCGACCTGATCATCGTCGGCACCTCGACGCCGGACTGGACCTTCCCCTCCACCGCCACGCAAATTCAGGCGGCGCTCGGCATCGCCCACGGCGCGGCCTTCGATCTTCAGGCGGTCTGCTCGGGCTTCGTTTTCGCCGTCGCGACGGCCGAGAAGTTTCTACGCTCGGGCTCGCACAAACGGGCGCTCGTCATCGGCGCGGAGACCTTCTCCCGCATCATCGACTGGGAAGATCGCACCACCTGCGTCCTTTTCGGCGACGGCGCCGGCGCCATGGTGCTGGAAGCCCGTCCCTCCACGGGCGCGATGGACGAGCGCGGGATCCTGACGACGCATTTGCGCTCGGACGGCCGCCACCGCGCGAAGCTGCATGTCGACGGCGGACCTTCCGCGACCCAGACCGTCGGCCATCTGCGCATGGAAGGCAAAGAGGTCTTCAAATTCGCCGTCGGCAAAGTGACGGACGTGGTAGACGACGCCTTCAAAGCCACGGGCATTACGCCGGAGGAGTTGAACTGGTTCGTGCCGCATCAGGCGAACCGCCGCATCATCGACATGTCGGCGCAAAAGCTCGGCATCGCGCCCGAAAAGGTTGTGGCGACCGTGCATCTGCACGGCAACACCTCGGCGGCGAGCGTCCCTCTTGCCCTTTCCGCGGCCGTGGCCGACGGGCGGATCAAGGAAGGCGATCTCGTCATGCTGGAGGCGGTTGGAGGCGGATTTACCTGGGGCTCAGCTTTAATACGCTGGTAAATCGAAGAAAATACCCGACTATACTACCTTAAGCTGCGCCTTAAAGACGCAGCTAAGTCACCGCAATAGTTCAGTTTTTAGATTTTTTGCAATAAGCGTCTCAGACTAATCGCGTTTTTTACAACTACCGCTTGATTTTCCGATCTAATTCTGAAAAATTCCGACAATGGTTAGGCTAAGGCGCACCGGGGCTGGCGGAGCGACAATAGCCAAAATGTGGCTGCTCGACACCGACAGGTGGGTCATTCGAGAAGGTGGCCAGATGGCTCCTGATCGACCTCGACTCATCGGGTAGTACGTCGGTTTTGTCGATAATTACGCAGGGCAGAAATGGCTCAGGGGCAAGTCCTTTCCTCAGTCGGCGGCGTTGCGGACGCAGACGACGAGAACCAGAAAACAACCACGCGCGCTGATCTCGCGGAGGCCGTTCACTTGAAAACGGGCCTTGGGCGAACCGAATCGGCGAAATATGTCGAGATGGTTCTTGACGAAATCTTCGATTGCATCGTCTCCCGCGAGGAGGTGAAGCTTTCGTCCTTCGGCGCGTTCGTCATACGCGCGAAGAAGGAGCGTCTTGGTCGAAATCCCAAGACTGGCGAGGGCGCCAAGATCACGGCCCGTCTCGTCGTCAGCTTCAAGCCCTCCAATATTCTCCGCGCCAAAATCAACGAGGAAGACCTCGAGGGCCTCGCGGCGGAGGGGAGCGAATTCGACGACCCCAATGAGCGCCGCAAGGGGAATGGCAAGAGCCGGTGACGCAACCGGTTCTCCTGGCCTCTTGACAACGCTTCCCGCCGCATGCGCCAACCGCGCATGGCCAAATCCCGTTCCAACTTCGTCTGCCAGAACTGCGGCGCCGTAGCGTCCCGATGGCAAGGGCGCTGCGAAGCCTGCGGCGAATGGAACACGATCGTCGAAGAGAGCGATCCCGGCCCAACGGCGGTGCGCGCGACGCGCGGTCGCGCTTTCGAGCTGGAGGGGTTGGCGGGCTCCGACAAGCCCGCCTCCCGTATCGTCACCGGCATCAATGAATTCGACCGCGTCACCGGCGGCGGCTTTGTTCCGGGCTCCGTGCTGCTGCTCGGCGGCGAGCCGGGCATCGGCAAATCGACCCTTCTGATCCAGGCTTGCGCCGCCCTCGCGCGTCAAGGCGCGCGCGTCATATACATCTCGGGCGAAGAAGCAGTGGCGCAGGTGCGGCTTCGCGCCGCCCGACTCAACCTCGCCGACGCGCCGGTCGAACTGGCCTCGGCCACGCAGGTGGAGGACATCCTCGCAACCTGCGCGACGGGCAAGCGCGCCTCGCTGATCGTGATCGACTCGATCCAGACGATGCACACCGAGATCGCACCCTCCGCGCCCGGCACGGTGACGCAGGTGCGGGCGAGCGCGCAGGCGCTGCTGCGCCACGCCAAGACGACGGGATCCGCCATCATCCTCGTCGGCCACGTCACCAAGGACGGTCAGGTCGCCGGCCCGCGCGTGGTCGAGCATATGGTGGACGCCGTTCTCTCCTTCGAGGGCGATGCGGCGCATCACTTCCGAATGTTGCGCGCCTCCAAGAACAGATTCGGCGCGACGGGCGAGATCGGCGTCTTCGAGATGACGGGGCTCGGCCTGACCGAAGTCGCCAACCCTTCCGCCATCTTCCTCGCCGGCCGCGACGCCTCGGCCCCCGGCGCCGCGGTCTTCGCCGGCATGGAGGGGCAGCGGCCGATGCTGATCGAGATTCAGGCGCTCGTCGCGCCAACGTCTCTCGGCACGCCGCGTCGTGCGGTGGTGGGCTTCGACCAGAATCGGCTTTCAATGATTCTCGCCGTGCTGGAAGCCCATGGCGGCCTCAAGCTCGGCATGCACGACGTATATCTCAACGTCGCGGGCGGCATGCGCGCGGACGAGCCGGCCGGCGATCTCGCGGCCGCGGCGGCGCTCGTCTCGTCGCTGACCGGCGCGGTGCTTCCTGCGGATCAGGCCTTCTTCGGCGAGATCGGCCTTTCGGGCGCGATCCGCCCGGTCATCCACGCCGGCATGCGCCTGCGCGAGGCGGGGAAGCTTGGATTTCATCAGGCCGTTCTCGCGCAAGCCCAGCAGATCAACGCCGACGAAAGGCGGGCCGGACTGGCGCTGCGGCCCTGTGGAGACGTTGCGCAACTGGTCGCAACCATCGCGCAAAGCGCGCCGCGCGCGAGAGGAAACGACTGATTTTAACCTTTGTACTTTCCGCGGGCCGCTCATTTGCGCTAGAAGCAAGGCCGTCACAAATCGCCGGGGCGACGGCCCTGCCGCATTCCAGGTCCGGAAGCGACGACGCATTCGAGCAGACCGATGCGACTGGCGCGCCGATTGGGATGCTTTTGGCGCCGGCTGTAAAGCGTTCTTCGAGATTCCAAGCGTCAGGGCGAAACGAAGAGGACTGCAATGCCGTCATATCTTGATCTGGCAGTGATTACGATTGTTCTGGTCTCCGGCATGCTCGCTCTTCTGCGCGGCTTTACGCGCGAAGTGCTGGCGATCCTCTCCTGGGTGGCGGCCGCGCTTGCGGCGTACTACCTCCACCCGATGGCGCTGCCCTATGTGAAGCCCTATATCGCGAAGGACGAAATAGCCTTGGCGGCGTCCGTCGCGGCCGTCTTCTTCATCGCGCTGGTGCTGGTGTCGCTGATCACCGTGAAGCTCTCGGACATCATCCTCGATTCGAAGATCGGAGCCCTGGATCGTTCGCTCGGCTTCGTCTTCGGCGCAATTCGCGGGGCGTTGCTCGCCGTGGTCGCCTTCGTGTTCTACACTTGGCTCGTGCCGGATCCGAACCAGCCGGAATGGGTCCGCAACGCCCGCGCCAAGCCGCTTCTGCAGGCGGGCGGCGACAAGCTTCGCGAACTGCTGCCGGACGACATCGACGCCATCGTCGCGAAGATCAAGGCCAAGAAGAACGGCGCGCCCGTCGAAGAGACGCCCCCCGCCGAAGCCGTGCCGGAGAAGGCCGAAGCGCCTGCGGAAGGCGGCGAGAAACAGTAACCGCGCCCGAGCGCGGCGGGGCGGGAGCGCTTGCCGGCGCCCCCGCCGGCTGGCAAAGTTGATGCTTCAGGCGCAAATGTGGCGCACGCTTTCGGTTTGGGAGACGATGGAATGACCGAGTCGACGTTCAACGACCAATCCATTGCCAACCCGATCGAGACAACGGACGATCTCGATGGCGACCGTCTGCGCGAATATTGCGGCGTCTTCGGCGTCTTCGATCTTCCCGACGCGGCGGCGATCACCGCGCTCGGCCTTCACGCCCTCCAGCATCGCGGCCAGGAAGCGGCCGGCATCGTCTCCTACGACGCGGGGCGTTTCCACGCCGAGCGCCGCCTCGGCCTCGTCGGCGACCATTTTTCGAAAGCACCATCAAGCGCCTGCCCGCCTGCGCCGCGGTCGGCCATGTGCGTTACGCGACGACCGGCGAAACGATGCTGCGCAACGTGCAGCCGCTCTTCGCCGAGCTCAACACCGGCGGCTTCGCGGTCGCGCACAACGGCAATCTGACCAACGCCCAGACGCTGCGCCGCGAGCTGATCATGGAAGGCTCGATCTTCCAGTCGACCTCGGACACGGAAACGATCCTGCATCTCGTCGCCCGCAGCCGCCGCGCCCGCGTCGTCGATCGCTTCATCGAGGCGCTGCGCCGGATCGAGGGCGCCTATTCGCTCGTCGTCCTGTCGGACGAACTGCTCATTGGGGCGCGCGACCCGCTCGGCATTCGCCCGCTCGTCCTCGGCGAGCTCGACGGCAAATACATCATCGCCTCCGAGACCTGCGCGCTCGACATCATCGGCGCGCGCTTCGTGCGCGACATCGAGAATGGCGAGATCGTCGTCATCTCGAAGGAAGGGCTCGAGAGCATCATGCCATTTCCGATGCGCCCGGCACGTCCCTGCATCTTCGAATACATCTATTTCGCGCGTCCCGACTCCATCGTGCATGGCCGGCCCGTCTATCAGGTCCGCAAGGCCATGGGCCGCGAACTCGCGCGCGAGCAAAACCTCGTCGCCGACGTCGTCGTGCCGGTGCCGGATTCTGGCGTCCCCGCCGCGCTCGGCTTTTCCCAGCAATCCGGGATCCCGTTCGAGCTCGGCATCATCCGCAACCATTATGTTGGCCGCACCTTCATCCAGCCCACGCAGTCCGTCCGCGAGATCGGCGTGCGCATGAAGCACAGCGCCAATCGCTGCGTCGTGGAAGGCAAGCGCGTCATCCTGATCGACGATAGCGTTGTGCGCGGCACGACCTCGAAGAAGATCGTGCAGATGATGCGCGACGCGGGCGCGACGGAAGTGCACTTCCTGATTTCGTCGCCGCCGATCACGCACCCCGACTATTACGGCATCGATACGCCGCAGAAGGACAAGCTCCTCGCCGCGACGCATTCGCTCGAAGAGATGCGCGCCTATGTCGGCGCGGACTCCCTCGCCTTCCTCTCGGTCGACGGCATTTATCGCGCGATGGGCTATGCGGGCCGGGACAACGCCCGCCCGCAATTCACCGACCACTGCTTCACCGGCGACTACCCGACATCGCTCACGGACCTCGTGGAGGAAAACCGCGCGCAGTTGTCGCTGCTGGCCGAAGCGAGCTGAGGCTACCGGGTCAGAACGGCGTTCGGTCTCGCGCGGACCGCGCCCCGAGGCAGCCGCACGCTGGCGGCCTTGCAGTAGTCATGGGGCTCGGAGCCCTTCGAGAAAACCGTCTTGTCCTTGCACACGCTCGGACATTTCCCGGTCACGTCGCTTTTATTGGGGCCGCAGCCCTTGCAGGTGCAGGTGACGCCGGGGAAACTCTGCCCGGGCGCTGAATGCGCTGCTTTGGGGGACATGAAGGCGATCGAGGCCAACCCTGCGGCGGCGATAATGATAATAGGTTTCACCTTCCAACTCCCCTGCTGAAACGAACTGAAAAAGGCCCACCTACTCGGCGAGGCGAAAAACAAACGCCTGGCTTACAGTTAGGTTCCATCAGCTGAACGCGCGAAAACTCGAACGATGAACGACACCCCCCGCATCGCCCTCGTCACCGGAGCCTCGCGCGGCATTGGCCGCGCCCTTGCCCTCGAACTCGCGCGAGACGGCGCGCATGTCGTCGCGATGGCGCGCACGCAGGGGGCGCTGGAAGAACTCGACGACGAGATTCGCGCCCTCGGCGGACAGGTGACGCTGGTCCCCTGCGACGTCACCGACTTCGACGCCCTCGACCGGCTCGGCGCCGCGCTTTTCCAGCGCTGGGGGAAGCTTGACGTCTTTGTCGGCAATGCCGGCGTCCTCGGAGTCCTGTCGCCGCTCGCCCATGTCGACGTCAAGGATTGGAACCGCGTGATGGCGGTCAACGTCACCGCCAACTGGCGGCTGATTCGGTCCCTCGATCCGCTTTTACGCGCCTCGGGCGCCGGCCGCGTCGCCTTCGTCACATCGAGCGCGGCCTATAAGGCGTCGCCCTATTGGGGCCCCTACGCCGTCTCGAAAGCGGCGCTCGAGACGCTGGCGCGGACCTATGCGGCGGAAGTGAAGAACGAGGGCGTCACGGTGATGATCGCCAATCCGGGCCGGATGCGCACGCGGATGCGCGCGCAGGCGATGCCGGGCGAAGACCCGATGACGCTGCCGACGCCCGAAGAGTTCGCAAAAAAATGCCTCCCGCTGCTCGGGCCCGAATGGCGCGAGAGCGGAAGGCTCTATGATTTTCCCACCGACCGGCTGATGGATTTTCATCCGCCGTCGTGAGCGGCGCGGGGTCGGCCCCGCGCCCCGGCATCAGTGATGATGGTGGTGGCGGTGATGCTTATGCGCGACCGGCGCCGGCGGGGGCGGCGGGGGAACATAGGTGAGCGCCAGGCTCTCGACGCCCGCGTTCCAGCCGATGCCCGAACCGGCCTCGATCTGGAAGGGCTGCAGCGAGAAGGTGTTGTCGGAGCCGCCGACGAGGACCGCGCCGCCGCCGCCAACGCCAATCTTCGCCGAAACGTTCGGGCCGACATAGTTGCCGGCGAGCGCGCCCGGGCCAACCTTGCCGGTCGCCGCGACGACGCCCCAGGCGAGTTCGCCCTTGCCATTGATGGTGACGTTCGGGCCGACCTTGGTCAGCGTGCCGGTGTAATGCGCGGGAAGCGCGCCTTCGGCGTCGTCGTTATACATGCAGTCGATCTGCTGGTTCTCGACGATGACGCTGAGATCGTTGCCGAGCAGCTTGCACTGCAGCGTGCCAACGCGGTCGCCGGCGAAAGCCGCGGCCGGGGACATGAGCGCGAGAATCGCCGCGCCGCCCAGCATGCGTCCCATATTGAAACGGATGGACATCAGGAAACTCCTCCTCTTTTTCTCTTCGGGCCTTCCAAGCCCTTATTCGCGATCGCAAACCATCAGTTGCTACGCATAAGGCGCACTATATGACATCCGACGAGATCGCTACAGTAGCTACACAAACCGCGCCAACAGACGCGTGCGTCGCCGCACATAGCACGACCTCATCCATGTCCGCGTTCCTTCCCCTACTCGCAAACCCTTGCAAACAGGGGATAACCGAACGATCTTGAGGTAAGCTCTCGCGGCGCCGCAACCTATGCGACGCAAGGACGCGGCGGCCGGGACCAAGCTATGAGCAGCCATCTCCCTGTTTTGTATGAACCTCAACTTTCGCGCTCGGACCTCGAAGCGCTGCGGGAAGCGGTTGCGGCGCTCGAGCGCCAAAGCTTTGCAGGACGCGTCGCGCGACTCGCCGGCCGGAAAGTGCGCGTGGTCAGTAGCCCCCTGCCCCCGCAGGTGAAGGAAATGGCCGCGGCGGCTGCGCAGAAGGCGTTGGGGACCGCCCTGACCGTCGCCTTGTCGAGTCTGGAGGGCCCGCCGCAGGGCGACACCACGCGGCTGCACCGGCGCCTCGCGGCTTTTGCCGGCGGGATTGGCGGCGCCGTAGGGCTCGCGAGCCTGCCGATCGAGCTGCCGCTCTCCACGACGATCATGCTGCGCTCGATTGCGGATATCGCGCGCAATGAAGGCGAGAATCTTCGCGAGCCGGAAACCGGCCTCGCCTGTCTCGAAGTTTTCGCGCTCGGCGGCCACACCGACGACAATGTGCTCGAAGGCGGCTATCTCGCGGTTCGCGGTCTATTGGCGAAATCCGTGAGCGACGCCGCGCGTCATGTCGCCGCCCGAGGCATGGCAAGCGAAAGCGCGCCGGCGCTGGTGCGCCTCGTCAGCCAGCTCTCGTCCCGGTTCGGGGTCGTCGTGTCCCAGAAGATCGCGGCGCAAGCCGTGCCGATCATCGGCGCGGTCAGCGGCGCGGCGATCAATCTCGCCTTCACCGAGCACTTCCAGACGCTGGCGCGCGGACATTTCGCGATGCGGCGGCTGGAGCGCGTCTATGATCCCGTGATGGTGCGCGCGCATTATGCGCGGATCGCGCGCGAGGAAGGCTATTGGGACGCGCCCGCCGGCGCCTGACTATTTCGCCGCGGCGGCGAGAAGGTCGGGAACCTGCGCCATGTCCGCGATCACGGACTCGTTCTCCTCCAGCAGAACGATCTGCGCATTTTCGTACGCCTTGGCGAAGTCCGCCGACGTCTTGGACGGCTGCTCGCGGAACTGCGAGACGCCCCCTTCCTTCGCGACGACGAAGCGGCCGAGAGGCTCCGTCGCATTGTGGACGTAGTGCCAGTAATCGACGGCCGCGCCGCAGGGCGCCTCGGTCAAGTTGGTGACGATCTCGACGAGGAAACTGCCGCCCACGGCGAAGAGTTTGGGCGGCGCCCCGCAATCGCCCGCGCTTTTGCCCGTAACGGCGGCGGTCGGATAGTTGGCGTCCGGCCAGATGAGGTTGAGCAGGTTCACAAGGTCGCGGTCCGTGCCCAGCGCCTCGCCGCGCGGAGACCAGTTGAAATCATAAAGCGGCAAGGGCGGCGTCTTGCCATCTTTATTCAGGGCGCGAGTCAATTCTCGCGTGGCGATCGCCGAGCCGAGATAGTTCCAATGCGTGCCGCCGCGGGGAAAAAGGTCGATCGGATATTGCGGCGCGACCGCCGATATCAACGACGCGCCGTCCACATAATTGACCCCGCGCGCACTTAGAGCAGCGAGGTGCGGCGCGAGCTTCTCCGTCGTCCCCGTCGAGACCGAGGCGCAGGAGAGGCGCGCCGGAAAATAGCGGCTGTAGCGGGCGGCCTTGGACGGCGAGACGAGATAGACGAAGTTTTTGCCGCCGGCCTCGACGGACGTTTGAATATTACGAATACGATCCGCCCAGACGTCGATCTTCTTCGCGTCGGGCGCGGCGCTACGGCCGCAAAACTCCCGCACGTAAAAATCCTCGAAGAGCTGCCTGTCCTTGCCGACGACGATATTGGGCGCGCCCGACGCGCCGAAGACGGAATAAAGGAACTGGTTCTTCGCCCGCACGGCTAAGGGGAAGACCGGCATGGTCTGTCCGATGGCGTTGGAAAAGGCCTTCTGCGTCTCGCCGTCGAGAAAAGCGTCGAGCGTCCAGGGAACGGGCTTGGGGCCCGGCACGCCCCAAAGCGGCTGCGCGCTGCGAATGCGCAGCTTCGGCCAGTCGCGGCCGACGGCGTCGTTCCAGAGATTGACGACGAAGAGCGAGAGGATAAGGCCAGCGCAGGCGAAGATCGGTAGGCGGGCGAGAGCGAGATTGCGTTTCACGTACGTCCTCCGCCGTTATTGCGAGGAGCGCAAGCGACGAAGCAATCCAGCGGCATCGTGACTTCGGATTGCTTCGCTTCGATCGCAATGACGATTGCTGCGCGCATGTTCAGAACCGGAAATAGATGAAGGGCTTGAAGGGGTCGGCGAGGCCCTTGGCCATCGCCGCGACGAAGAGAAGCGCAAGAACGCTGTTAGCTGCGAAAGCGTAACGCCGCGCGAGCGCCATCCAGTCGACGCCATAGCTCGCGCCGATCCGCTGCGCGACGCAAACCGCCGATGCGACCAGCCCCACGACGATGAATTCGGTCGGCGCGACGACGGGCGCGCTCGCCTGCGCCCATGGCGACGCCATCAGCGAAATCAGAGCGCCGGCCTGATCGAGCGAGGTCGCGCGAAACAACGTCCAGCCCACCATCACGATGAGCATGGTGACGACATTCGCGCCCCAGACGGGAAGGCGATTCAATCGCTCGACGAGGAAGAGCCTGTCGAGCACGAGGAAGACGCCGTTATAGGCGCCCCAGAAGATGTAGGTCCAGGCGGCGCCGTGCCAGACGCCCGAGGCGAGGAAGCAGATCCAGAGATTGAAATAGGTGCGCGCCTCGCCGACGCGATTTCCGCCGAGCGGGAAATAGAGATATTCGCGAATCCAGCTCGTCAGCGACATGTGCCAGCGCCGCCAGAAGTCGCTGATGCTGGTGGCGATGTAGGGCATGTTGAAATTCTCGAGCAGGCGGAAGCCGAACATGCGGGCGAGCCCGATCGCCATGTCCGAATAGCCCGAGAAATCGAAATAGATTTGCAGCGTGAAGAAAATCGCGCCCGCCCAGGCGTCGGCGAAGCCGAGCGTCACCGCATCGCGCGCGAAGACCATGTCGGCGCCGCTCGCCATCACGTCGGCGACGAGGAGCTTCTTCACGACGCCGAGCATAAAGCGCGAGAAGCCATTCACGAAGTCGTCGATATGGGCGTGCGGGCAGGTTTCGAACTGGCCGGCGATATCGTGATATTTGATGATCGGCCCGGCGAGCAGCTTGGGGAAGAAGAAGACGTAGAGCGCATAAAGCAGCGGCCCGCGCGCCGGCGCCGTCACGCCGCGATAGACGTCGACAAGATAGGTGATCTTCTCGAAGACGACGAAGCTCACGCCGATGGGCAGCGCGATGTCAGGAATATGAATTCCCGGCAGCGTGAAGGCGCGCAGCAACGCGTCGAGATTGAGCGCGAGGAAGCCCGTATATTTGTAATAGATGAGGATCGCGATATTGGCCGCGACGCCGAGGGCGAGCCAGCGCCGCGCGTCCGAGGCGCCGGCCTGCACGACGCGTGCGCGCAGGAGCGTCTCGCCTTCCGCGCTCTCCGCATGCGCGACTGACACGCCGCCGCCGCTCGCCAGCGCGGCGATCCGTTTCGCGACATGGAGATCGAGCGCGACGGAAGCGAAGACCACGAAGATGAAGGCCGGCTCGCTCCAGCCGTAGAAAACGACGCTGGCGAGAAGCAGGATGAGAGCGCGCCGGCCGCGATCCGCGCCGAAGAAAAGATAAAGCAGATAGACCGCAGGCGCGAAAAGGAACAGGAACAGCGGCTCGTAGAAAAGCATTCCAGCCCTTGAGCTCGTGGTGAAGGACGCCGCCTCGCCGGCAATGGGCTTCTAGCAGGCCGGGGGCCCGAGAGAAACCCTGCGCCCCAGTTGGCTCCCGCCGCCATGTCTTGCGCGCCGGCTTGCTTGCCCCTATCACCCTGCCCCATGGCCGACAATTTCTCCCCCAAGTCAGACTTCCTCCGCGTGCTCATGGATCGCGGATTCGTGCATCAGTGCTCGGATTTCGCCGGGCTTGACGAGAAGGCGCTGGCCGGGGGGCTTCCGGCCTATATCGGCTTCGACTGCACCGCGCCCTCGCTGCATGTCGGCTCGCTGCTGCCGATCATGATGCTCGCCTGGCTCCAGCGCACGGGCGGCAAGCCCCTGCCCCTGATGGGCGGCGGCACGACCCGCGTCGGCGATCCTTCCGGCAAGGACGAGAGCCGCAAGCTCCTGACCGTCGAGCAGATCGACTCGAACAAGGCCTCGATCAGGCGCGTCTTCGAGCGCTTCTTGACCTTCGGGACCGGCCCGACCGACGCGCTGATGCTCGACAATGCGGACTGGCTCGCGGGGCTGAATTACATCGAGTTCCTGCGCGACGTCGGCCGGCATTTTTCGGTCAACCGCATGCTGACCATGGACAGCGGTGAAGCTCAGGCTCGAGCGCGAGCACGAGCTCTCCTTCATCGAATTCAACTACATGTGCCTTCAGGCCTATGACTTCGTGGAGATCAACCGCCGCCACGGCGCGCTGCTGCAGATGGGCGGCTCGGACCAGTGGGGCAATATCGTCACCGGCCTCGATCTCGGCCGCCGCATGGGCACGCCGCAGCTCTACGCGCTGACCTCGCCGCTGCTGACGACGGCCTCCGGCGCCAAGATGGGCAAGACCGCCGCCGGCGCCGTCTGGCTCAACGCCGAGATGCTGTCGCCCTACGATTACTGGCAATACTGGCGCAACACGGAAGACGCCGACGTGGCGCGCTTCCTCAAGCTCTTCACCTTCCTGCCGATGGACGAGATCGCCCGTCTCGCAGCGCTCGAAGGTGCGGAAATCAACGAGGCGAAGAAGACGCTCGCCACCGAGGCGACGGCGCTCGTCCATGGCCGCGAGGCGGCGGCGCAAGCCGCCGAGACGGCCCGCCGGACCTTCGAGGAAGGCGCGCTGGCGCTGTCCCTGCCGAAAGTGTCCGTCTCGGCCGAGGAAATCGCTGCGGGGCTGGGCGTCCTGTCGGCCTTCGTCAAAGCCGGCCTCGTCGCCTCGACCGGCGAAGCGCGCCGTCAGGTAAAGGGCGGCGGCCTGAAGGTGAACGACGTCGCCGTGACCGACGAACGCGGGACGCTCACCGAGAAGGACTTCGAGAAGGACGGCGTCGCCAAGCTGTCGCTCGGCAAGAAGAAGCACGTGCTGCTGGAAAAGGCATGACGGCAGGCGGCCCCTCGCCGCCTATGCATCAGTCGCCTTTCGAGTGAGAACCGACATCGAGTTCAGCAAGATGCGCGCGCCGGGCGGCGAAAGCGCCTGCCGAATCCCATTCCCAGTAGCGACGCGCCACGCCGCTTGGGTCAGTCGGGCGCCCCTGCGACTCGCGTTCATGCTGCAAAGCCATGTCATAAGGCGGCAAGCTCTCGGCGAGGAAATAAGCGGGCTTCTTGCCGTGGTGCGCGAAGCCTCCTGCATTGAGACTGCAAGGCGGACGCGCAAGATCGAGCCAGTTCGCCGCGACGGCCTCGGCCTGGATCACGATTTCCGCGACCTCCTGCTCGAACCAGTATTCCGGCTCGCTGGCCGGCCCGCCATTGCGAGCGCGCCGCGTCGCCAGCATTTCCGCGACATGCCCGAAACGCGCGCAGACATAACTATGCTCGACGATGCGCGTTGGACCGGAAAGCGTCACGGCTGAAAGCCAGTGATGATCGTCCCAGATCAGAAGCGACGACCAAGGATTGGACAAGAGCTTGGCCGCATGGCCATGGACCGCGTTGCCCACGAAGTAAGGAACCAACGTCACGGTCTTGCCGCCACGCCGCACGGCGAATCCCGCAAGGCCGTATTCGCCATTGCGAGGCGACACGCCCGGCAAGCCTGAGGCTGACACGGTCGCTTGCAGGATCTCGAACTGCTCGCCGAGCAGCCGATCCAGGGTCATGAGCGGCGTCCATCGCGGTCTGCTGGCGGAATTTTCCCCGCCGTCACGCGGGCGCTTTACGAACAGGTTCTGCGAGCACTGAGTGAAGGCTTCTTCGACTCCCCCGACGAGAAAAAACAAGCTGGCGCCGGTTCGTTTGGCGGCGAAGCGCCACGCGTCGAGGGCGCCGGCGCCAAGCGCATAGTCCTGCTCGACCTGACCCGGCGTAAGGATCTCCACGCCAAAGAGCGTAATATGCAGGCCCATGGCGTCGGGGTCGTAAGGGTGAAGCGCAAGAATTGCGAGCTTGCCGCTGTCGCGCGCGGCCTGCACCAATTCGACCATTGCACCCATTGCGGTGCGGCGCGTCGCTCGAATGCCCGGCTCGGCGCAATTCATCCGTGCACCTTCGGCATGGCGACGATAAGCTTCATGCATCGTCCGCGCCGGAACGAGCCAATCGCGCGCCTCCTCCCGGTTCTCCATGCGAGGCAGGAAGGCGGCGACGGCCACGCTCTCATGATCGAGGAGGACTATTGGAGACGCGCCCTCGTGCGTCTCCGCCATGGCCAATGAGACAGGCCGGCGCCTGCGCCAGAGCCCTCCTTGAGCCCGGCCGCCCGCAGCGAGCGCCGCCATGGTCGCGGTTGCGGCGAAGGCGCCCATCGTCGCGTTGAGATATTGACGGTATTGGCGCAGATAGAAGCTATCGGCGCCCTTGGCCGTCTTTGCGACGCTTTGCCCCGCGTCGCGTAGATATTGGAGGACATGCTCGGCCGCCGGCCCGGGGGAGCCGGCCCGTCGCAGCCACTTCTCCGCGAAGGGCTCGCGCAAACGATAAGGTAAAGCCAGCGCCGCTCGATGCAGGAGCGTGGCGCGTCGCGTCCGGCGATAGGAGATGGATGCCTGTTGCGACTCGGTGGCGAACAAGTTGGGAAAAACGCGCGGGCCGAAGTTCTGCATGAAACGGCGCCCTGAAAAGAAATTAACGCGAAAAAGCTACGAGCGCTTGCCGAGGTGAGCAAGCTGAGCAATCAAAAACTATGGGCTACCGCCCCTCCGGCATCCGAGCCGTTCCGTCCAGCACGCCCATGATCTTGCGCATGAGCCCCGGCGCGATCGCCGAGAGCGGGTTTACGTTCACGACCGGCGACGAGAGCGAGCCGATTACGCGATAATTGAGCGCGAAGATGCCCTCGTGCCGGCCGCCGGTGATGACGACCCCAACGACGGGAATGTTCGATAGCAGGCTGTTCAGCGCATAGGCCGGCACGTATGAGCCGGAAAGGTCCAGCCGGTCGCGCGCGAAATCGATGAAGCCATCGAAGGTGAGGCCGATCTCGGGTCCGGACATCACGCCCTCGCGCACGGCGAGACGCCCGCCCGACCATGTGAAATTGGACAGCAGCCGGCCCACGCGCACCGAGTCGGGATCGAAGCGCATGACGCCGTGATCGTCGGCGCGCGCGGCTCCGCCCTGCGCCATGAGCTGCCGCATGGTCGGCTCGCCCTTCACGTAGAAATCGCGGATGTTGATGTTCCCGTCGGCGCGTCCTTGCCCCAGCGTTACATTGGCGTTCAGGATCCCGTTCTCCATCTTTCGATAGAGATCTAGGAAGGCGAGGAAGGAGCCGGCGTCGTTCGTCGACACGTCGAGCTGCTGCCCGCCATTCTGCCCGCGCGTCATCGCCACTGCGAGTTGCTCGCGGCCGAAATTGCCCGTCAGCGAGACGGCGCGCGCCCGGCCGCCCCTGCTCTCGAATTTGAAGTCGGCGTTCGAAAGGATCTGCTTGCCGTGACCGGTGACGATCGGCGCCTTGAAGTCGACGTCGAGATCGTCGCTCGCGCTCTTTCCGCCTCCCCCGCCTCCACCACCGCCGCTGGCTTTCTCGCCATTCGAGCGGATGAGCGAGCCGAGCATCGGGCGCGCGTCGAAATTCGAGCCGCGGACGACGACCTTCAGCGCCTCGCCCACGCGGGAAATATCCGCCTTCATGTCGTCGCCGGGCGAGAGCCGCAGCGGCGCCAGCTTCGCGCCGCGGAAGGCGCCGTCCTTGCCGAGTTCGATGACGCCCTGGGCTTGCGCCGGGCCCGCGTCGAAATTGAACTGCTCCAGCGCCATCCCCTCGCCCCGCTTGGCGATCATGAAGGAAGCCTTGGCGGGCTTCCCGGCGGATTTGGACAGGCCCGGCACCGGATTGTCGAAGCCCGTCCGGGTCAGGTCGAGCTCGATATGCGTATTGAGATCCTCGACCGGCAGCGGCGTCCGCACGATGGCCGCGACCGGCCCCGTGACTCCGGCGACGCCGTAGCCGGCGCGCTGGCGCGCCGCCTCGTCGAAGGTGAAGGTGAGTTGCGCCTGCGCCGGTCCCTTCTCGCCAAAGCCCCTGCGCACATCGAGCGTCGCGGGGGCCCCATAAAGGCGGCCCGCGCCATTGACGCGCAGTCCCGTCCGGTCGGCGATCACTCGCAGGGTCGCGCCCTCCAGCCGCTCCTTGCCAATGAGCTTTTCGATGACGAGGTTGCTCGCGGTCGCGTCGATGGCGAAGGTGGTATTCTCATCGCGGGCGTTATCGCCGATCTCGAAGTCGATCCTGAGCTTGCCATCGACCTGCCCCTTGATCGCCCCGGGCTCGACCGGGATCGTCGCGTGGGACGCGACGCCCGGCAGCGCAAGGAGATCCGCGACCGCCTCGACATTGCCGGCGGCGCGGAGATCGAGGACCGCGGGCGTCGGTCGCAAGGCGAAGTCGGGCACGAAGAAGCGGCCCTCGGAAACCGCGAGACGCCTCCCCGGCGCCGTCTCCAGCACGCCGGAAGCCGACTCGAAGGTCGCGGTTCGACCCGTAATGTGCAGCTTGCCCGAAACGCCTGTCAGAGGCCCCATGCCCTCGAGCACGTTGACGACCGTGCCATTGACGACCTCGCCGACAGCTTCGAGCGCTTCGTCGGCCGGCGGGCGTCCATAACGCATCGCCGTAAGCGCCGCGTCGTCGAAAGATCCGGTAAAATGGGCGTGTTTCACGAATCCGTTGGGAACGTGATCGACAAACCAGGCGCGCACCGGCGCCACGACATGGGTGGGCCAAAGCCGGGCGATGGCCCGGATCTGCGTGTCGTCGACATCAAGCGCATAGGAGACGCTGGTCGCGCCGCGATAATTCAGCGCGCCGGTCACGCCGATACGCCCTTCCGGCCCGGAGAAACCGAAGCGATCGATGAGGATGCGCCCCTGTCCATGCATCAGACGCGCTTCCAGCCCGCCGTCGTTGATCGCGACGACCTTCTCGCTGGCGCGCTCCGGCGCCACCTGCGTGGGCTTTACGAGCCGAAGCGCGATCGTCCAGGCGTCGGCGCCGAGATCGGCGCCGGGGGGAAGTTCGGCAGGAGCCGCCGCCTCGCCGGCGATGGCCATGTCGAAGCCGCCGGCTTTGAACTGGATGGGCGCCAAGAGAAGCTTGCGGCCGCGCCGGTCCCATACCGCCTGCGCGGCGATGCGGTCGACCATTACTGGCTCGTGATCGGGATCCTCGAGCCGGAAGAATCCCTTCCCGATCTCGAACCCGCCCTTGGCGGCAGTGACATTGCCATCGGGCGAGAGAGAGAAGTCCAGATCGAAGCCGAGCGGCGAGTCCGTATCGAATTGCTTGGTTCTGAACCCGCCGATGAGCGAGATTTCGTCGATCGAGAGATCGCGCACGCGCGCGACGAACTGCCTTTGCTGGCCCGGTGCGCCTCTCGCCGCCGCCGTCGCTTTCCAGCGCCGCGACGGGCCGGCGGCCGAAATGCTGAAACGCATGGCGCCGTCGCTCTTCGTCAGGCTCAGCGCCACATCTTTGTAACGAATTGTCCGGTCGATGGTGCGGTCGTCGATCGTCAGGCGACCGTGCTGCAAGCCAAGCTTGTCGAGCGCGCCGACAGGGCTGTCCGGGTTCGTCGCGAAATCCATCAAGGCGCGAAGCGCCCCCGCGGCGGTTTTCATGAGCGCGGTGCGCTCAATGGGCGCGGTCGGCGGCGCTGCGGGGTCCACCTCGGGCGGCGCGATCTTCCGGGAGGCCAATGGGGCGGCGCCGGCGGAGATGGCGATCGTTCCATCCGCCTGCAAGGATAGTCTGAGATCGAGGTCGAGCACCTCGAGCCGGCGCGGCTTCACATGCCCGATGAAAAGGGAAGGCAGATCGAGGGACACTTCCGCGCGCGGCGCGGCGAGAACGGCGCGCCCGCCCGTTTTGACGACAAGATGGTCGACGGTGAGCGTTGGTCCATGGTCGGAGTTCGCCAGCGAGGCGCCGCCCAGATCGAAGGCGAACTGACCCGAAAACCGTTCGTTCAGCGCGGCGACGATGCGCGGCGTAAGCGAGGCGAGATTGATCGGCCCCTGAGAAAGCAGGAAGAAGAAGCCGCCGACGAGGACACAAACGAGCGCCACGGTTCCGAGGCCGAAAAAAATCAGCCCGCGAAGCATGCGCCATGAGCGCGCGCGGCTGCGCCGCGGCGGCCGCACGGAAGCGGCCGGCCGGTCGTCGCGATGGTCGCGCACACTCTGGTCGGTCAAATATCCTCGCTCAGGGCCCTTCGACGTTGGCGCCGAAAATTAGCGCAGCCTGTCACTCGGCGCACTTGCCCCACGGCGCCGACTCTGCATTCTTTCGGAGGATTCTAAATGCGGTTGCGACGAAAGGAAGGCGCAATGGCGACGAAAGCGGCGACAAAAAAGCCCACGACCAGCAAATCGACTGACAAACAACCGGTTGAGGCCACACCCGCGCTCAAGGCGAAGGCCGAAAAACCGGCTGAATCCGGCCCCGAACCCGCCGTCAGTCTGAATGTGGGCGATCCGGCCCCCGATTTCTCGCTTCCCGGCGCAGGCGGCGAAGCGGTCTCCCTCGCGACGCTGAAAGGCAAAAAGGTCGTTCTTTATTTCTATCCGAAGGACGACACGTCGGGATGCACCAAAGAAGCGATCGAATTCAACGCCCTGCGCGACAAATTCGCGAAGGCGAAGACGGCCGTTGTCGGAATGTCGCCCGACTCGGCGAAGAGCCACGACAAATTCCGCGCAAAATACGAGCTCGCCTTCCCGCTCGCCTCGGACGAGACGAAGGAAACATTGTCCGCCTACGGCGTCTGGGTCGAGAAGAGCATGTATGGCCGCAAATATATGGGCGTCGAACGCTCGACCTTCCTCATCGACGCGACGGGCAAGATCGCGAAGATCTGGCGAAAGGTGAAAGTGCCAGGCCACGCCGAGGAAGTCCTTGAGGCGGCGAAGGCGATCTGACGCACTGAGAAATCGCTCTCTCCCCGGGCGTGGGGAGAGAGCGTTCCCTGCGTCAATTGTGCTGGTGCTCGATGCTCGCCGGCGCGGCATCCGCCGGAGCGGAGCCGCCTGCGGCCTTCTTGGCGATGATTTTAGTCACGTCGTCGACGCCTTTTTTCGCCGCGGCGAGGTCCGGCTTCAGGGCGAGCGCCGCCTCGTAATCCGCCTTCGCCTTTTCATATTCCTTCTTGCCGCGCCAGGCGTTGGCGCGATCGAGAAGGGCCGTGGCGTTCTCGGGATCGACCTTGGCGGCGGCGTCGAAATCGGCGAGCGCCTTGTCGAAATCGCCCCTGGCGTAGAAGCAGCCGCCCCGCCCGATGAGCGCCGGGAAAAGTTTCGGATCGCGCTTGAGCGCCTCGGAATAATCGGCGATGGCGCGGTCGTGGTCGCCTTTGGCGTGGTAGTAATTGGCGCGGGCCGCATAGGGCGCGGGCGAATTCTTGTCGAGCTTGAGCGCCTCCTCGACATCGGCCAGCGCTTTCTCCGCCTCGCCCTTTACCCGCCATGCGGAGGCGCGCGCCATGAAGGCGGCGGCGTTTTTCTTGTCTTTTTCAATGGCCTTGTCGTAGTCGGCGATCGCCGCGTCGAGGTCGCCCTTGGCGTGCTGCGCCGCGCCGCGCGCGAGCAGAACGACCGCCGAAGACGGATCGACCTCGAGCGCCTTGCCGTAATCCTCGATGGCGTGCGCGTAATCGCCCTCGGCCTGATAGGCGCTGGCGCGATTCACATAGGCGGCGAGCTGATTTTTTTTCGGCTCCTTGGCGATATCCGCGATAATTTGGCCGCAACCGGCGATCCGCTCGTCGGGATTGGAAGACCGGCATTGCTTCCAGGCCGGATTGAGGGGCGCCGCAAGAGCTTGAGAGGCCGTCGGCAAACCAGCGAAAAAGGCGAACGCCGCCGCCGCGCGGATCGCGCCAGAAAGATAAGCAGCCATGTTGGGGATCGGCTCCGTGGTCGAGATGATAGAGTGGCGCGTTAATCCTACCCGTTCAGTGGCCTTCCGCAACGCCGATTTCGGGCTGTTTGCGCCGGCCCCTTCGGCGGGGCTACGCTAGAGGCTATTCACGATTCGCTTTGGAGAAAGAGATGATCGTTTCGACGACGAATGAAATCGCGGGCTACCGCGTCGTCCGGCATCTCGGCCTGGTGCGCGGCATTACGGTCCGGTCCCGCTCCGTCGTCGGCAATTTTTTCGGAGGCATCCAGACCATTTTCGGCGGCAAGCTGTCGGTCTATGTAAACCTCGCGGAGGCGACCCGGCAGGAGGCCTTCGAGCATATGTGCGAGCACGCCTCGGACGCCGGCGCGAACGCCATCATCGGCATGCGCTACGACGCCAATGAAATCATGGACGGGGTCACCGAGGTGCTCGCTTATGGCACGGCTGTGGTTGTCGAGCGCGCATAAAGCGAAAATGCTTCTGCCCGCGGGAGAAACTGAGTAAACTGGCGCTCGATGACCCTTTTGACCACCACCGACGACCTGGCCGCCATCTGCGACCGCTTCTCGCGTCACCCCTTTGTGACCGTAGACACCGAATTTCTTCGCGAGACGACCTTCTGGCCGAAGGTCTGCGTGATCCAGATCGCCTCGCCCGAGGAGGCAGTCGCGATCGACGCGCTTGCGGAAGAGATTGATCTGTCGCCATTTTTTGAGTTGATGGCGAACCCGGACGTGGTCAAGGTTTTCCACGCCGCTCGGCAGGATCTCGAAATCATCTGGCGCCTCGCGCGACTGATCCCGGCCCCGCTCTTCGACACCCAGGTCGCGGCCATGGTCTGCGGCTTTGGCGAGCAGGCGTCCTATTTGGAACTGGTCAAGGCGATTACGCGGGCGAATCTCGACAAGTCGTCTCGCTTCACGGACTGGTCGCGCCGGCCGCTGTCGACCGCCCAGATCGACTACGCCATCGCCGACGTGACGCATCTGCGCGACATCTACACCACGCTGCGGGCCCGGCTCGAGCGCTCGAACCGGCTGGACTGGCTGACGGACGAGATGGAGACGCTCACTTCGCCAGCCACCTATGAGCAGCATCCGGAAAACGCCTGGGAGCGCCTGCGCCACCGCGCCCGCAAGCCGCGCGACCTCGCCGTCCTGATGGAGTTGGCAGCCTGGCGCGAGGCCGAGGCCCAGAGCCGCGACGTGCCGCGTTCGCGCGTCCTCAAGGACGACGTCCTGATCGAAATCGCCCAGTCGGCGCCGCGCACCCCCGAGGCGCTGGCGAATCTGCGCTCTTTCCCCAAGGGGATGGAGCGTTCTCGCGCCGGAGCGGACATTATCGCGGCGGTCGAGCGCGGCGTCGGCCGCGATCCGGCGAGCGTTCCACGAATTGAGCGCGAACGGCGCGGCTCCAACGGCGCAACCGTCGAGCTTCTGAAGGTCTTGCTGCGCCAGGTGACGGAGCAGACCGGCGTCGCCGCAAAGATGATCGCCACGGTCGAGGATCTAGAAGCCATCGCCAATGACGATCGGGCCGACGTGCCGGCGCTCAAGGGCTGGCGCCGGACCATCTTCGGGGAAAAGGCGCTGGAGCTGAAGCGCGGGCGCCTCGCGCTCGCGGTGGAGAACGGCCGGGTCGTCACCTTCGACTGGCAGGAAGCTTCGCCGCCAGAAGAGCCGGAACCCGTGCGGGCGGATGGGTCCGGTCATTCAGCCGCGGAAGCCTCCGCCTCCGGCTAATCCGGCCTCGAGACCTAAACAGGCTTTTTAAGCCCGCCGTTTCTGACGGCGGGCCTTTTTGCGCGCGGCTGCATCCCTGCGACAATGGAGCGCAACATCGAAGCGACAGCAGGGCGGCGCGGTTTCGGGCGTAGTTCTACGGACCAATTCATAGGCAGATTAATAGAACATTTCTATAATGTTTTTCTCATACCGCTTTGTTCGCGCGCGACTTTCCACTTTCCCGGGCATGCTCCCGACTGTCTACGAGACAGGCGCCGCAGCCACGCGCCGACCCACCGGCAAACCTAACTATAGCGTTATAGATCAAGGCAATACAAATTTTTTGTCGCATCGCATCATTGAATTGCTGCGACGCGATGCTACCTTTGCCGCAAGGAGGGAGAACACCAGCCAACCTGAAGGAAGGCCGTCGGCCCGGCGGTTCTCAGTGAAGGCGGCACGCTCTCGTTTATAGAAGAAAGGAATAGATCATGAAAACACGGCTTATCGCGACGGCGCTCCTCGGCGCTCTGGCGGCTGCGACGCCCGTGTCAGCCGCGGACGTCTGGTCGGAGACGACGATGAAGCCGCTCGCGGCGGCGAGTCTCGACGCCGGGGGCGCGCATGTTGTGAGCTACTTCCAGCCCGTCGGCGGCGCCTGCCGCCTGACGATGATGATCGCCGATCAGGAGATGGAGGCCAAAGGCGGCTCGCCGACCCGCGTTCAGATGACGGTCGAGCCAGGCCGCGCGGCCTTCGTCGACGACGCCGACGGCAAGTCGTCCCGCTTCACATGCCTCTACGGCGCCGAAGCGATGAACGTCGTGCGCGTCGACCGCGTGGCGCTCGCCCGATAGATATTAATGCGACGGCCCGACCAACGGCCGTCCTCCTACCGGCGGCGGCGCGGCCCTAATCTCGATTCGGCCGCGGCGCCAGAGCTCCGATGACCTGCCGGCTCATCGGCGAGCGCCAACTCTTCGACGCATCGCGCGACGAATTAAGCGACGCAAATTCCGCTAACGACATCGGATAAACGGTCCTCCGAGGCCGCGACAACTGGCGCGTTTCCGCCGTCTGTGGCGCCATCTCCTTAAGGAATGCCTTTAATTTCAACGCACTGACAGAACCGTTCGTGCGAGTCTCCAGCGCGTCTGTGGCTCTATGCAACGGCTCAGGAAGCTGCCTATAAAGAGGTATCCAGAATACTTCTTTAGGGAGCAAGAACGCCATGGCCAGCCTGTATGAACGCGTCGGAGGCGAAGCCGCCGTCAATGCCGCCGTCGATCTCTTTTATCGCTACGTCCTCTCGGACGGGCGCATCGCGCGCTTCTTCGACGGCGTCGACATGGACGATCAGATCGCCAAGCAGAAATCGTTTCTGACGATGGCTTTCGGCGGTCCGAATAAATATACCGGCCTCGACATGCGCCACGCGCATCAGAAGCTCGTCGCCAAGGGTCTGAACGACTCCCATGTCGACGCGGTGCTGGAGAATCTCGGCCGCACCCTGCGTCAGCTCGGCGTCGGCGAGCCGGAGGTCAAGGAAGTGCTCGCGCTCGCCGATTCGGTGCGCGGCGACGTGCTGAACCGTTGAGCCTGCTCACCTACAAGGATCGCCCGGTCGACATCGCGCCGGGCGAAACCGTCCTCGACGCCCTGCTGCGCGCAGGCGTCGAGGCGCCCTATTCCTGCCGCTCGGGCAATTGCCAGACCTGTATGCACCGCGCGGTGGAAGGCAAGCCGCCGGAGCAGTCCCAAAAAGGTCTGACCGACGCGCAGAAAGCGCTCGGCTTTTTTCTGCCCTGCATTTGCGAGCCGACGGCGCCCCTTGTCATCGCGCCCCCGGACGACGCCGGCGCGGCGATGGAGGCGACAGTGCGCGAAATCACGCCACTCTCTCACGACGTCGTGCGCCTGCGCATCGAGACGGCGAACTTCGCCTATCGGCCCGGACAGTTCCTGGAGCTGATCGCGGGCGACGACCTCAAGCGCCATTACTCGCTGGCGAGCCATCCGGAGGAAGATCCCTTCCTCGAAATGCATATTCGCCTGCATCCCAACGGCCGGATGAGCCGGCATGTCCAGGAGACGCTCTCGACCGGCCACAAGGTCCATGTCGCCGGGCCGCGCGGCACTTGCTTTTACGAAGGGGTCGACGCGGATCAGCCGCTCATTCTCATCGGGGCCGGAACCGGGCTCGCGCCGCTTTATGGCGTCTTGCGCGACGCGCTGCGCAAGGAGCATCGCGGGCCGATCCGGCTCTATCACGGCGCGCGCGAACGCAAGGGGCTCTATCTCACCGAGGAATTGCAGGCCCTCGCCAAATCCCGCGCCAATGTCGAATACATCCCTGCGACGCTCGACGCTGGCGGCGATGTCGCCGCGCTGGCGCTGGAAGCCGAAAAGTCGCGCGCGGCGCATTCTGCTATTTTCCTCTGCGGCGGCGAAGCGCTCGTGAAGCGCCTCAAGCGTGACTTCTTCATGAGCGGCGCGAGCCTGAAGGCCATCCGCTCGGACGCGTTTACGCCGGCGGGGTAAGCCCCGCGGATCGGCGCCGATCGCTCGACTTCCAAAGCCTCATCGTAATTGGGGTTCTTCGACCTGAAACTGAGTTGGGTCTTTCCGAGTAAGACCCGGCTCAGCTTTTTCTTTTGCAAGCGTGTTCGTCCTAACGCCCTCCTGCGATTGGTCGCAAACTTCGTCGGCCCTACGGCGCCTCTCACGCTTCTCGATCAGCGTCGCACAAGCTTACGCTGAACACTTTTCTTGGACGCGACAACAAATCGCTTGCGATTCGATGATTAATTTACAATTAATAGTTGAGCGCGCTCTCAGCCATTCGGCTAGACGTGATGTATTGCTTTAGCTTTGCTATAATTGTGGGAGAGCGCCATGCAACGTACTTCCTTTTTCGCCTCACTCGCCAAGGTTTTAGGAGCGGTGTCGTTGCTGACAGCGCCCATCTACTCAACGGCATCCGCAGCGACGATCAAGTTCCAGGTTTTCAATGGAAACGGAGTGCAACTGACATACGACACGGTCATTGATCGAATGTCTGGCCGGGCTGGCGCAGCCTTCATGAGCTCCGGCACGATTGAATTGGCGACGCTCAAGGCTGTCGCTCTGAACGGGCATTATAATTCCGGTGGACTGTTTGCGATAGACGTGCCTTCGACCTCCAAACAAGGGATCATGGTGCATTGGAATACGCCGAACACCGGTTACTCGTCGTTCCTTCTGGATAATGGCGGTCAAGGCTTCACCCAGGATCAGACGCTCATTTTCAACGAGCAGCTCGCCAAGGATGCGTACCGTCAATTCATCGACGCGTACAACCGACGGATGAACGCTACGCCCGCGTACATCACAGTCGCGCAGTTTGATGGACTGAAGAAAAGCAGCGACGACTGCATGGCCAGACTGGCCCAACCGGCGGCGGCGTCGATCAAGGGGGCGATTGGCCAGGAGTGCCTTGATTATATCGACCAGGCCATGGCCCTCTTGCTCAAGAGATATGGCAAGCAGACTGCGCGCACGCTGGAGACCGCTCAGACTTACGGCGTGTGGGGCGTTTCGACCTACCCGACAAGCGCGGCCTACAAGACGAACATAGACGAACTCGTTCCCCTCTTCGAAGCGCGACATCGGTGGGCGCGGCTCGTCATGGACGATACGTCGGACAGCTATTTTTCGACCGTCGACACCGTGCTTAGTTACGCCGCCGCCAACCAGGTGCAGACGCTCGGCCAGCTGTTCGACAGTTCGATCCAGTCCAGTCTCTCCCTCACGGCATTCAAATCTGCCGTTGATAGAGCTCTTGCCCGTCCCGGGTTCTCGAAGTTCACGGCTTGGGAGGTGGGCAACGAAGTCAATGGCGGCTGGCTTGGTTCAGGCATGTCCGCCAAGATCGATTATGCGGCGGCGCAGGTGAAAGCGAAGACCGGAAAGAAGGTCTTCCTTACGTTCTATTGGTACGGGATCGAAGATACGCTGACGACCAGCCTGTTCAACTGGATCGACGCCAATATCACGCCGTCTATCAGGAACAATATCGATGTCGTGGCGCTAAGCATCTACGTTGATCAGCAACCTCTCGGCTTTTCGAGGGAGCTCGTCATGACCAAGCTGGCGGACCTGTTCCCCGGCAAGATGATCATGGTGGGTGAGCTCGGTTTTATCGATCCGTCGGTGAAGATGGTTTTTCGCGAAAGTCCGATGACCGCATCGGATGATGCCGGCGCCCAGCTTTATATCAACACCAACTATCCGGCGTCGTTCGGGACAAAAGCGGCGATGGGCGGCAATTTCTGGTGGTATTACGACACCCAGATGGTCGGTAAGACGTCTCTCTGGAATGCGCTGCACACCATATATTGCAATACATATATCGGTTTTGCAGACGTTTCGAACGCTTGCAAGGCGCCTCGGCCGCCTCGCGCTGGCGGTTCCACATGCCGGCGTAGTGGCCGTTCAACGCCAGCAATTCCGAATGCCGGCCGCGCTCGATGATGCGGCCATGGTCGAGGAACAGGATTTCATCCGCGTCCACGATCGTCGACAGCGATGCGCGATGACGAGCGTCGTGCGCCCCTTGGCGACGCGCGCAGCGCTTCCTGAATTTCGTGCTCCGTGAAGCTGTCGAGCGCCGACGTCGCCTCGTCGAGCACCAGGATCGGCGGCCCTTGAGGATCGTGCGCGCGATGGCGACGCGCTGCTTCTCGCCGCCCGAGCTTCAGCCCGCGCTCGCCGACCTGCGCGTCATAGCCGCCCGGCACGCTCTGGATGAAGCCGTCGATCTGCGCGAGACGCGCGGCCTCGCGCACCTCGTCGTCGGACGCGTCCCAGCGGCCGTAGCGGATGTTGTAGCCGATCGTGTCGTTGAACAGCACCGTGTCCTGCGGCACCATGCCGATCGCCGCGCGCAGGCTCGTTTGCGTGACGTCGAGGATGTCCTGTCCGTCGATCGTGATGCGTCCGCCTGCGGCTCGTAGAAGCGAAACATCAGGCGCGAGATCGTCGACTTCCCGCTCCGGATGGGCCCACGATCGCAAGCGTCTTGCCGGGCTGCACGCGGTAAAGCTCACGCCCTTGAGGATCGGCCGCGTCGCTTCGTAATGGAATTGCACATCGTCGAACACGATACGGCCCTCGCTCACGGCGAGCGGCTTCGCGTCCGGCTTGTCGGAGATTTCCGGATTCTGCGAGAGGATGCCGAACATCGTCTCGATGTCGATGATCGCCTGACGGACCTCGCGATAGAAGGTGCCCATGAAGTTCAAGGGTTGATAAAGCTGGATCATTGTCGCGTTGATCAGCACGAAATCGCCGACGCTCGCCTCAGAGTCCTTCAGATCGCTCACACACATCAGCATCATGAGCGCCAGACCAAGGGTAAATATCGCCGCCTGGCCGGCGTTCAGCACGGCGAGCGAGGTATAGGACTCGACGCTCGCGCGCCGGTAGCGCTCCATGGATTTGTCATAGCGCGCCGACTCGCGTTCCTCGGCGCAGAAATATTTGACGGTCTCGTAGTTGAGAAGACTGTCGATCGCCTTTGACGTTGGCGTCGATGTCGCTATCGTTCATCTTGCGACGGATGTCGATGCGCCAATTGGTGGCGAGCGTCGTGTAGGCGAGGTAAACGGCAATCGTGAGAATGAGCACGACGCCGTAACGCCAGTCGAACTGGTAGAGAAAGACGCCGAGCACGAGCAGGAATTCGACGATGGTCGGGAGGCCTGTCGACATCACGAGCCGCGCCAGCGTCTCGATCGCGTCACGTCCGCGCTCCAATATGCGCGTCAGACCGCCTGTCTTGCGGCTCACGTGATAGCGCATCGATAGTCGATGCATGTGGTCGAAGACGTCGATTGCGAGCTTTTTCACGGCGTGCATCGCGACGGCGGCGAAGATCGCGTCGCGCGCCTGCGTCAGGATGACGGAGAGAGCGCGCGCAACATTCCATAGAGGACAGTGAAGCCGGCCGCTCCGACGAGAAATTGGTCGCAGAGGCGTCGAGATGGCTTTGAAGCGCGTCGGTCGCCCATTTGAACGTGTAGGGCACGAGCGCATTGACGAGCTTGCCGATGATGAGCAGCGCGAAGCAATAGAGCACGCGTCTCTCGAGCTCAGGCTGGCCTTTCGGCCATATATAGGGCCATAGATGCAAGATGGTCGTGACGAGGCTGAATTTGCCGAACGGCGCGCCCTCATCAATAGCGGTTCTGTTTCCTCTCGCGCTTGTCGCTCCCCTCAGCATCGGCCCTTCCGTATTGTCACCTGCTTGACGTCTGTCATCGCGCTTTCATATAGCTCTTTATGCTTACGGGACACCACTGTTGATCTCCTCAGCGGCTTGGGTGTATGCCGCGCATAAGCGCGAGTCATGACCAGCATCGAAACATCTGTGTGTATTGCGGCTCGTCTCCGGGCCACGATCCCCGCCATGAAGCTGCCGCGAAAGCGCTCGGCGCTGCGATCGCCCGAGCGGGCATCGGTCTCGTGTTCGGGGGCGGGTCCTGCGGACTCATGGGCGTCGTCGCACGCGCGGCGCTCGACGCAGGCGGCGAGGTCTGCGGGATCATCCCCGATTTTCTAGGCAAGCGCGAGATCGCGCTCGCTGGGCTGACGGAGCTTTGCGTTGTCGCCGACATGCACCAGCGCAAGCGCCTCATGTTCGAGAAGTCCGACGCGTTTGTCGCATTACCCGGCGGTATCGGCACGCTGGAGGAGCTCGCGGAGCAACTGACCTGGATCCAGCTCGGCCGTCATGAGAAGCCGCTCGTCATCGCTGACATTGGCGGATTTTGGCGCCCCTTGCTGCGGCTCTTCGCCCATATGCGCGAGGAGGGCTTCATCCGGGCGAACTATGAGATACGCTACCTCGTGGCCGAACGCGTCGAGGACATCGTTCCGATGATCTTCGGCGCCGGATGCCATCGGCGCTCGGCTGCTGAAGCCGAGATGGTCGAACGATTTTAGGACGCGGTTCCGCAAGTCTCGTGGTTCTGAAGCTGCTTGACGCTTTTGCAGACAGCACTACCTCGCCCCGTCGCGCAGCAGCTTGTAGTTGATCGCGTCGATCAGCGCCTCGAAGGACGCGTCGATCACGTTCGCGGAGACGCCCACCGTCGACCAGCGATCGCCCTTGGCGTCCGCGCATTCGACCAGCACGCGCGTCACCGCGTCGGTGCCGCCCTGGAACACGCGCACGCGATAATCGACCAGCCGCACGTCGTCGATATAGCGCTGATAGTCGCCAAGGTCTTTTCGTAGCGCGAGGTCCAATGCGTTGATCGGTCCATTGCCTTCGGCTGCGGAAATCTTCGATTGGCCGTTGACATGGATCTTGACGATCGCCTCGGCCCCGGCGTCCTCGAAGCCGTTGCGCGCGAAGCGTCGATCGACCGGCGACGCTGTAGCGCTCGACGTCGAAGAAATGCGGCGCCTCGCCCAGCAAGCGCTTGGCCAGGAGATAGAAGGAGGCGTCGGCGCCTTCGTAGGCGTAGCCCTGCGACTCTTTTTCCTTGACCTCGTCCAACAAGCGCCCGAGGCGCGGATCGTCCCTGTCGAGCGCGACGCCGAGGCGCGTGAGCTCGGCGACGATATTCGATTTCCCCGCCTGGTCGGAGACGAGCACGCGACGCCGATTGCCGACGCTTTCTGGCGGCACATGCTCATAGGTGTTTCAGGCGCTTTGAGCAGCGCGGAGGCGTGAATTCCGGCCTTGGTCGCAAAGGCGCTGCTCGCCGACATAGGGCGCATGGCGGTTCGGCGCGCGGTTGAGCAGTTCGTCCAGCGCGTGGCTGACGCGCGTCAGATGCGTGAGCTTGTCTCGCGTGACGCCGATCTCGAAGTATTCCGCGAATTCGTCCTTCAGCAGCAGCGTCGGGATGATCGTCGTGAGATTGGCGTTGCCGCAACGCTCGCCGAGACCATTGAGCGTGCCTTGAATTTGCCGCGCGCCGGCGCGCACCGCCGGCGAGGGAATTGGCGACCGCCTGGCCCGTATCGTCATGAGCATGGACGCCGAGCCGATCGCCGGGGATATGTTTCGTCACCGCGCGCAACGATGCGCTCGACCTCATGTGGGAGCGTGCCGCCATTGGTGTCGCAAAGCACGACCCAGCGCGCGCCGGCATCGTAATTGCGCCTTGGCGCGGCGATAGCGCATAGTCGCGATTGCCCTTGAAGCCGTCGAAGAAGTGCTCGCAATCGATCATCGCCTCGCGCTGCGTTTCGACGACGGCGCGCACCGATTGTTCAACGGCCTCGAGATTGTCCTCTTCCGTCGAGCGTAAGCGCGACCGACCTGATAGTCCCAAGCTCTTGGCGACAAGGACACGGCGTCCGCCGCACAATCGAGCAGCGCCGCGACGCCCGGATCGTTCTCGACCGAGCGCCCTTGCCGGCGCGTCATGCCGAAGGCGCGAAACGCGCTTTGATCTTCGGGCGCGCGGCGAAGAATTCCGTGTCGTGGCGTTGGCGCCGGGATAGCCGCCCTCGATATAGTCGATGCCGAGCTCGTCGAGCATCGCGCGATCTGGCGCTTGTCGTCGAGCGAGAAATCGACGCCGGTCGTCTGCGCGCCGTCGCGCAGCGTCGTGTCGAAAGCGTGACGCGTTCCTTCGTCATTGCGGGCGGCCCGTCGGGGCTGCGAGCCGTGGGTCGACTTCTGGCTTGACGAGCTCCTTGGTCATGCGCGTGCGCCCGAGCCATTCGCCGTCGAGCTCGACTGTGTTGCGGCTTTGCGCCGTATAGCCGCGCCGCGCAAAAAATTGCGCGCGGCGTCGGAGGCCTCGACGGTAAGTTTTTTCGTTCCGCGCGCGGCGAGCTTTTCCGATGGCGTCGAGCAGCGCCGAGCCGACGCCTCGGCGCGCGAAATCGGGGTGAACATAGAGCATGTCGAAAAGCGTATTGTCCTTGAGCGACGCGAACCCGGCAATCTCACCGCCGACAAGGGCGACGATGGTGAGCGCTTTCGCGAGCTTGGCCGTGAAGGCCGCCTCGTCGTCGGCGCGCGCGGCCCAGGCGGCGCGCTGACCCTCATCGTAAAAATCCTCGGTGAGCGCCTCGATGCTCTCACGAAAGAGCACGGCGAGACGCGGCGCGTCGGCGAGTAGGAAGGGTCGCAGCGTAGGCGCGGCGTGGAAGCTTCCCATCTTTAAAAGACGCCCAGGAGATGGAGGGCGATTGCGGATGCGAAGACCGCCCAATGGCGTTTGAACGGCAGCGTTCTTTTCCAGTCTTCGTTGGACAGATAGCTCAGCCAGTCGCGCGCCGGAAAGGGGAGGGATTTCTTCGCACGAAATCGTCAGCCAATGGGGGGCTCCAATCCCTCCCCCTTGCGGGGGGTGCGCGCGCGCGTCTGGGGGACCGCATGTGTCGTGAGCGCGAGCCATAATGGTTTCGACGACGCCGTCGAGGTTTTCGTCTATCTCAGGGTTCCAGAAGCGCAGGGTTAGAAAACCAAGCTCAGCGAAATGCGCGTCGCGGCCCGCATCATGGGCGATCGTCCGCATGCGCAGCCGTCGATCTCGACGATCATCCTGTGCTTGAAATCGAGGATCCATCGCCGAGACGATGAGGCGTGCTGTGAGAATTCGCGCGAACGTCTTGCGACTTCACTAAGAACCTGTCCGCGCGCGTCATGGTCTTGCGCAAGGCGCGGGCGCGTTTGATTGCCAATGATTCGGAACCCCGCCGTCGCGCGCGCGACCCTCCCCGGACAAGGGGGGGATGACGGGTTCATCGAGATTCCGATCGCGCCGAACGCTCGAAACTGCGCAGGCGTATCGGGCTGAGCTACGCTCGCGGGGCTCAAATCCCTCCCCTTTACGGGGGGGTTCTCGCGAACCGGGTGGGGGACTGCAACGCGATCATCGCTTCACCTCCCACGTCGTCGTGCCGTCCTTGTTGTCCTTGAGCGCGACGCCCATCGCGGCCAGCTCGTCGCGGATGCGGTCGGACTCGGCCCAGTTCTTGGCGGCGCGCGCGGCGAGGCGGGCTGCGATCAGAGACGTCGATACTTGCTTTTTGTTCTTCCGAAAGCTTCTCGCTCGACCCAAGCGATCGTCAAAAGTCTTAAATCTATGCCGAGCGCTTCAGGAGAATTCAGCGGCCTCTCTGGCGTCCATCGTCAATCGCGTGGATGACCGTGAGGGCAAACGGCGTGTTTAGGTCGTCAGAGAGCGCTTCGCGGCACGCGCCGCGAGGCTAGACATAATACTCAACGCTAAATGAGTGTTCAGATCGTCCGAGAGTGCGTCTAGAAGTTCTCGCGGCACCGAACCGGATATCGTTGCTCCCGCACGCCGGATTATTCCATTCCAGCGCTTCAATGTCGCATAGGCCTCCTCCAGCGCCTTCACGGTAAAATCAATTGGCTGGCGGTAATGCGTGCGCAGCATGGCGAGGCGCAGCACTCGCCCGGCCATTTCCGCCCGCCGAACTTCTCCGTATGCAGCAGCTCATGGATCGTGATGAAATTCCCCAGGCTCTTGGACATCTTCTCGCCCTCGACCTGCAGAAATCCGTTGTGCATCCAGACATTCGCCATCACGTCGGAATGAACGCGCAGCGCGACTGCGCGATTTCGTTCTCGTGATGCGGGAACACCAGATCGATGCCGCCGCCGTGAATGTCGAAGGTCTCGCCGAGATGCGCCCAGCTCATCGCCGAGCACTCGATATGCCAGCCCGGACGCCCATGCCCCATGGCGAGTCCCAGCCCGGCTCGCTCTCCTTCGACGGCTTCCACAAAACGAAGTCCATGTCGCCGCGCTTATAGGGCGCGACCTCGACGCGCGCGCCGGCGAGCATTTCGTCGAGCGAACGGCGCGACAGGCGGCCATAATCCGACATCGACGGCACGTCGAACAGCACGTGTCCGTCCGCCGCATAGGCGTGGCCCGAGCCGCGATCAATTCTCGATGATCGCGATCATCTGCGCGATATGCTCTGTCGCGCGCGGCTGCACGTCGGCGGCAGGCAGCCCAGCGCCTTCACGTCTTCCTGGAAGATCTTGTTCGTCTCTTCCGTCAGCGCGCGGATCGAGATGCCGCGATCGGCGGCGCGGGCGTTGATCTTGTCGTCGACGTCGGTGATGTTGCGCACGTAGCGCACATGCTCCGGCCATAGAGATGTCGCAGCAGACGATACAGCAGGTCGAAGACGATGAGCGGCCGCGCATTGCCGATATGGGCGTAGTCGTAGACCGTCGGCCCGCAGACATACATGCGCACGTTGGCGGGATCGAGGGGGCGAAACTCCTCCTTCGTCCGCGTCAGCGTGTTGTAGATCTTCTCGTCTCCGCCGCCTATCACTCCAATGTGCAGGCCGCGTCTCTGACGACCTATGTCGTCTCCGATCAGGACGGCTATGGCGTGATGGAATGCCTCACGACGAAGTCGGACTGCGGCAAGATCGTCGCGGACGCCTGGTGCGAGTCGCACGGCCATGGCCCCGCCAGAGCCTATGGCCGCGCCGAGGACATCACCGCCTCGATCGCAACGGACGCGCCGCGCCAGCCTTTGAAGCCCGACGCGGCGGTCGTTTCCTGCACCGACTAAGGACCTATCTCAGCCAATCGGCGCATTTGGGCGGCGTCGTCCCGCCCCAGGGCTGGATCGCCACGGTCGCCGTCGAGTTCTCCGGCGAACCCTCCACCAGCCTGTCGGAATAGACCATGTAAACCAGCATGTTGCGCTTGGTGTCGCAGCCGCGCGCAATGTGCATCTGCTTGAAGAGCAGCGACCGGCGCTCGCTGATCATCAGATCGCCCTGCGCGAATTTGTCCTTCTCGTTGCGCAGCTTGATCGGCCCGTACTGGCTGCACGAGATCGAGATTTCCGAGGTCTGCTCCGCGACGCCGAACATGCCGGCGACGCCGCCCTTCTCATGGGCGGTGTAGGCGCAGGCCACGCCCTCGATCAGCGGATCGTCGACATCGTAGGTCGCGAGCTTGTCGTTGGGCGTCAGCAGCTTGAAGTCGGTCGACTTGCGGAAGATGAGGTCCGGCCCCTCCTGCGCCGAGGCGGCGCCGACGGTTAGCAGCGCGGCGAAGGCGACCGGAACAATCGCGAGAAATCTGCAAGTCTTCATATGGCGACCCTCCAATGGCGTCCGGGCGGATATGGGCGAAGACCGCGCTCATGGGAAGGGGTTATGACTGCGCCGCAGCAAAAAATGCGTCGGTCGAGTTAAAGCAGCCGGCGCAGGCGCGGCGGCGCGCCTTGCTGCCGACATGATGCGGAGCAGAATCCCCCCTGGATTTGATCGGCGGCGCAATTAAGCGAATATGGCCAAGAAAGCGCGCCGCGATTCCAGGATTCGGACCCGCCGCGCGGAGAGGCTCACAGATAGCCCCGCGCCGGGCCGGCAGCCGGAGCACAAAATGAGGCCGACCTTGGGGCCCACGAATTTCCAGAAACGACTGGCCTCTGCGCTCGGCGCAGCGCTTTTCCTCATGCTGCCCGCGTCTCAGCCGGCGCAGGCGGAGAGCGCCTATTGCACGGATCTGCGCGCGCAGATCGCCAAGGCCGGAGCCGAGGGCATGCAGGCCCGCTACCGCGCCGCCGCCGCCAAGCAGCGCGCCGAATATGGCAAGCTCGCCGCCCGCGCGCGTGGGATGGGCTGCGACCGCGAGCAGTTCCTGTTCTTCGGCGACCCGCCGCCGCCCCAATGCGGCGCGATCAATGCGCGGCTCAGCTCCCTGCAAGGCAGCATCGCGGCCTATGACCAGGGCGCGACGGACGACAGCCAGCGTCAGGCGCTCATGGCCCGCTATGAGGTCGACTGCCGCAATCAGCGCGCCGCCCCGCGCGAGGCGCAGCCCCACAGCTTCTTCGAGGAGCTGTTCGGCGTCGGCGCGCCGGACCCGACAACCGGATTGCGCGAAGTCCCCGTCGGCCCGCCGCAGGACGAGACGCTCGATCCCAATTACGAAGAGGAGCAGGCGGACCAGCGCCCGCGCGGCGGCCCCATGGCCATCTGCGTGCGCGAATGCGACGGCGGCTTCTTCCCCATCACCTATTCGGCGAGGGGCGCGCAGCTCGACGATCTCAACACGCTCTGCAAGGCCATGTGCCCGGGCGTGGAGGCGAAGCTCTACACCCAGTCGCAATGGAAGGGCCTCGACTCCGCCATCTCGGTAGATGGCGAGCCCTATGCCGACCATCCCAATGCGCGGAAATTCGAGAAGGTTTTCGACCCGACCTGCGGCTGCAAGCCGCAGGGCCAGAGCTGGACGGAGGCCCTGGCCGAAGCCGAACGCATTCTCGCCGAGCGCAACAAGAAGGACCAGATGATCACGGCCGAGCAGGCGGAGCAGATGTCGCGTCCGATCCTGCCGGGCGATCCCCGCGCGAAAAAAGTGGACGGTCCCGCGACCGCGACCGCCCCCGTTGCGAGCGACGGCCTGCGCGGCACGCAAGGCAGCGTAACGACGGGCGGGCCGGAAGTGTTTCGGGACG
The DNA here is from genome assembly GCF_049675845.1 of Methylocystis parvus. GTDB lineage: Bacteria > Pseudomonadota > Alphaproteobacteria > Rhizobiales > Beijerinckiaceae > Methylocystis > Methylocystis parvus_A. The sequence continues at coordinate 262,326 of NZ_CP187161.1, read as the reverse complement.
TGGTCGGGCCGGATGGCGTGAAGCGCCGGGTGCGCGTGGTGGCGCCGACGCTTTAATTTCGGGAGCAGCGCGACGAAAAATTCAGTTCCCCGCCGCTGGCCGTGAGCTTGGCGGGCCCTACATTTTGCAATGCAGCAAGCTGAAGGGAGCGACTGTGGGAAGAAGCCTGTCACATCTGGCCTGGCTGGAAGCCGAGGCCATTCACATCCTGCGCGAGACTACGGCCGAAGCCGAAAATCCGGTCATGCTGTTCTCGGCCGGCAAGGACTCTACCGTTCTGGCCCATTTGGCGCTGCGGGCCTTTTATCCAAGCAAGCCGCCCTTCCCGCTTCTCCACATCGACTCAACCTGGGAGTTCCAGTCGCTTCTCGATTTTCGCGATCGCTTTGCGCGCGAAAATGGCTTTCGCCTCATCGCCTATGCGAATGAGGAAGGCCGCGCGGCCGGGATGAACCCCTTCGACTATGGCGACCGCTACACGCTCGTCATGCGCACCGAGCCGTTGAAGGCGGCGCTGAACGCCGGAAAATATGACGTGGTCTTCGGCGGAGCCCGGCGCGACGAGGAACGCGCCCGCGCCAAGGAGCGCATCGTCTCCATCCGCGACGACAAGCATGTCTGGGACCCGCGCCAGCAACGCCCGGAATTCGGGCGGATGTTCAATCTACGACTTGGCCGGGGCCAGTCGGCGCGGGTGTTCCCGCTCTCGAACTGGACCGAGCAGGATATTTGGAACTATGCGCTCGAAAACGAGATCGAGCTCGCGCCGCTCTATTTCACCGAGGAGCGGCCCGTCGTGCAGCGCAAGGGCGCCTTCGTCGTCGTGGACGACGAGGCGCGCATGCGCTTCGAGCCCGGCGACAGGGTCGAAATGCGGCGCGTGCGCTTTCGGACGCTTGGCTGCTGGCCGGTAACCGGCGCGATCGAGTCCGAGGCGACCGACATTGCCGCCGTTCTCGATGAGACGCTCAACGCCCGCTTTTCGGAGCGTCAGGGCCGCATCAGCGACGGTGAGGACGGCGGGTCGCTGGAGCAGAAGAAACGCGAGGGCTATTTTTAGCCCTCGGCGCCCATATGCGACTTCACCGTCTCGATGAGTTGCTTGATCGAGAAGGGCTTTGGCAGGAAGCCGAAGTCGCCTTCCGGCAGGTTCTTCGCGAAGGCCTCTTCCGCGTAGCCCGAGACGAAAATCACCTTCGCCTTCACGCCGCGCTTGCGCAGCTCCGCAAACATTGCGGGGCCGTCCATCTCGGGCATGACGACGTCCGATACGATGAGGTCGATCTTGCCGCCGACTTCCTCCACGACCTCCAGCGCCTCGAGGCCGGTTGTCGCCTCGAGCACCGTGAAGCCGCGCGACTTCAGCGAGCGCGCGCCGATGGAGCGTACCGCGTCCTCGTCCTCGACCAGAAGAATGACGCCCTGCCCAGTGTAATCGGCGGCGGCCTTCGGCGCCTCGGTCTCCTTCTGGGGCGTCTCCTTGGCGTCGGGGATATAGCGCGGCAGGAAGATGCGGAAGACGGTGCCCTGGCCGACGTCGCTCGACGCGAAGATGAAGCCGCCCGACTGCTTCACGATTCCATAGACGGTCGAAAGGCCGAGGCCCGTTCCCTTGCCCACTTCCTTGGTTGTGAAGAAGGGCTCGAAAATCTTCTCGATGACTTCCGCCGGAATGCCCGAACCGTTGTCCTCGACTTCGACAAGGACGTAATCGGCCGCAACCAGATGAATGAGCCCAAAGCTCGCGCATTCGTCCCTGGTGACGTTCTTCGTGCGGATCTGCACCCGGCCGCCCGAGTCCGGCATGGCGTCGCGGGCGTTGACCACGAGATTGATGATAACCTGCTCGAACTGCGTGATGTCGGCCTTCACATACCAAAGGTCGCGGCCGTGACGCAGATCGAGTTCGTTCTTCTCGCCGACCACGCGGCGCAGCAGGATCTGTAGTTCCGAGAGCGCATCGCCGAGCTGAAGCACCTGCGGGCGCAGCGTCTGGCGGCGGGAGAAGGCGAGGAGCTGGCGCGTGAGGCCGGCCGCGCGGTTCGCGGTCTCCTTGATCTGGCGAATGTCGCGGAACGCCGGATCCGTCGGACGGTGGCTCGAGAGCAGCAGATCGGAATAGCCGATGATCGCCGTGAGCATATTGTTGAAGTCGTGGGCGATGCCGCCCGCGAGCTGGCCCACGGCGTTCATCTTCTGCGACTGGGCGAACTCCTCCTGCAGCTTGCGCTGCTCGGACGTGTCGAGCGCATAGATGGTCGCGCCCTTCTGACCGGAGTCCTCGGCCGGCGAGACGAAGAAGCGGGCCGAGCGCGGTCCCGCGCCCTCTTCGAACGACACGTTGACCGGCTTGACGTCGCTCTTGCCCTCGACCGCGTCCTGGATCGCCTTGCGCAGCGCCTCGGCGTCGCGCTCCGAAAGGCCGGCGAGGAGCGACCAGTCCTCCTTCGAGTGACCCGCCTTGAAGGCCTTGGGCAGCAATTTTGCGAACGCCGCGTTGGAGTCGCGAAGCCGGCCTTCGGCGTCGAGCGTCGCGATCGCCATGGGCGTCGAATTGAAGAAGCGCGCGAAGCGCACCTCGGCCGCGCGCAAATCCTCGCCCGGCTTTTCACCGGCGGCGCGGTTGAGCACGAGCGTGCGCGACGCGCCGGAGGCGCCGTCCTGGCCGAAGGCGACCTGATGCAGCAGGCGCACCGGCAGCGAGCGGCCATTGCGGCAGCGCAGATCGAGATCGATCTGCTCGGTGCGCACCTCGCCCGGCGAGCCGGACACCGCCGCGAGCAGGGCCGCGCCGTTATTGGCGACGATGGAGGCGAGCGTCGCGCCGCCGGACCCGACCTGCGTGAGGTCGTAGCCGAGCCAACCCGCCAGCGTCTTGTTCATGTAAGAGACGGAGCCGTCGGGATCGGCCGAGAAGAAGCCCGCCGGCGCATGATCCAGAAAGTCGATCGCGTGCTGGAGCTCCTGGAAGACGCCCTCCTGCCGCTGGCGCTCGCCGGTGACGTCCGCCACGCGCCAGAGCGACGCGCGCGGCCCGGCATGGGGCAACGGCCGCACCTTGATGCGATACCAGCCGACGGCGCCCGCGCCGGTCAGCGGCGGCGACAGGCGCAAATCCTCGACATGGACGGTTCCGGCCCGCGCGGCCTGCGCAAGTCTGTAAATCGCCTCGGAGACTTCCGGCGGCCCCGAAAACAGCCGCTCCACGACCTGCAGGCCGGAGACGTCGCGCGCGCCGCAGAGCTCCATATAGGCGTCGTTGGCGTAGGCGATCTGCATGTCGCCTTTGGTGACGAGCAGCCCCTCGGTCGTCGAATCCGCGATCAGCTTCGTGATGTCGTTGCGCGGAGCGCGTGAGGAGAATTGTATGAGGCCCACGGCGTAGGCGAAGAGGAAAAACACGCCCGCGACGCCGAACAAGGCGAGCGCGAGCATGATGAAGCGCGGCGCCATGGCGGCCGGGGCCAGGAAAAAGACGCCGAGCACGGCGACGACCGCGACCGCGAGCGTCAGCACGAGGCCGGCGTTGCCCGGCCGGTCGTTTCGGTCAAATGCAGACGACGCCGCCCTATCGGTCATCCTGAACGCCCCGCGTGTCGCGCTGGGGACGCGGCGCGCGCCCCGAGCGATTCGCTCTGCATGCCAGAATATGGTTAATGAAGGCGCGCGTCGAACAAGCGCCGCCTTCGGGACTCGCCAAACCGCGAAGTTCGCCAGAATCACTGGGAAGAATGGCGGTCCGCGGCCCCGATGGCAACGGCGCCGGGCGGGTTTTGCGTAAGTCCAGCGTCGCGTTAACCATTGATTAACCTTTTGGGGCCTCTTGCCTTGAAAGCTGTTAGTTTGGCAAGGTTCAGGCGCGTTCGAAGAGAGACCTGCGGTTCATGTCAGAAAAATTCTCGCAAATGCTCCCGATTCTCGGAGCAATCGTGGCGTTCCTCATCGCCGCGCTCCTTGTCCTCTATATCTTCCGACTTCTGTTCGGCCGGAGAATACGCACGGCTGGCGCAAAGAAGGGCGGGCGCCGTCTCGACGTGGTCGATGTATTCGACCTCGATCGCGAGCGGCAGCTGGTAATCGTGCGGCGAGATAACACCGAGCATCTTCTGTTGATCGGCGGCCCCAACGATCTTCTTGTCGAAGGCGCGATCGCGCGGCCCGAGGGGGCGATGCCGCGCCCAGCGACCGAAACGCGCGCAGCGTCGGCCGGCCCCGGCGCCTGGCCGCCCGGCCCCGCGGAAGCGCCGCTCCCGCCGCCGGCGGCCGGCCCTGTCCCGAAGCCGGCGGCGCCTGCGCCCCTCAACCTGCCGCCGGACCTCTTCGCGCCCGCGCCCACAAAGCCGACGCCCGCGGAGCCTGCTCCGGCCGCGCCGCCGGCGCCGCCTGCGCCCCCGCCCGCCGCGGCGGCTCCTCCTGCGCGTCCGGCTCCGCCCGCGCCCCCGCCGCGTCCGGCCGCGCCGCGTCCCGCGACGCCGCCTTTCCTGGCGCGCACGCAGCGGCTGATCCAGCCCAAGGGAGAAACCGGCCCCGGCGCGCCCCCGCCGCCGGCGCCGCCCAAGCCTGCTGCGCCGCCGCCGCCCCCTGCGCCGGTCGCCGCTCCCCCGGCTCCCCCGGCTCCGCCGCCGGAGCCCGTCGAGCTCCCGGCCCCGCCGCCGGCCCCCGCAGCGCCGCCTGCGCCGCCGCCCCCGCCGCCGCCGGCCCAGATGCGTCCTCCGGCTCCGCCGCCCGCGCCGCCGCCTGCCCCGCCCGCGCCGCCGCCGGCCGCGCCAGAGGTCGACCCGCTGGAGTCGCTGGAAGCGGAAATGGCCCGCCTGCTCGGCCGGCCGGAGAAGGAATAAAAAAGAAGGGCGTCGCCAAACGGCGACGCCCTTTCCTTATGTCCGACCGTGACGTTTCGAATTAGTCGTCGCGATAGACCTTCTCGCGCCGCTCATGACGCTCCTGCGCCTCGATCGAGAGCGTCGCAATCGGCCGCGCGTCGAGACGCTTCAGCGAAATCGGCTCGCCCGTCTCCTCGCAATAGCCGTAGCTGCCATCCTCGAGGCGGCCCAAAGCGGCGTCTATCTTCGCGATGAGCTTTCTCTGCCGGTCGCGCGCGCGCAGCTCGATCGCGCGATCCGTCTCGGAAGACGCGCGATCCGCAAGGTCGGGATGGTTCTCGTTCTCATTCTGGAGCGCCGCGAGCGTCTCGCGGCTTTCGTGAAGAATATCTTCTTTCCATGCCAAGAGCTTCCGGCGAAAATATTCTCGCTGCCGGTCGCACATGAAAGGCTCGTCTTCCGACGGCTTGTAGGCTTCGTCCAGATCCACCGTCATTGCCGCGAATCCCGTGTTGGACCATAGGCGCGGCCTATATAGACGGGCGCAGAAGCTGACACAATCACATTTCACCGCGCGGTAGAGAATGATTCCGTCTGCAAGCGACCGTAGGTACGTCGCTCCGCAACCGCTTTTTCCCATTGAATAATTCTGCTTAAGAGCCGCGCCCCGCACACGGGAGGCGCGAATGGCTCGGCTGGAGCCGAGAATTGTCCACCGGACAAAAAAAAACCCGCGGCGAGGATCGCCGCGGGTTTGCATTCTCCAGAAGCGCCAAAGCGGCCCTATCCCATCGCCTTGCGCAGATTCTCATCGACCTTGTCGAGGAATCCCGTCGTCGACAGCCACTTCTGGTGATGGCCGACGAGCAGCGCGAGATCTTTGGTCATGTAGCCGGCCTCGACCGTCTTCACGCAGACATCTTCAAGCGTCTTCGAGAAGCGCGCCAGTTCCTCATTGCCGTCGAGCTTGGCGCGATGGGCGAGGCCGCGCGTCCAGGCGAAAATCGAGGCGATGGAGTTGGTCGAGGTTTCGTGGCCCTTCTGATGCTCGCGATAATGGCGCGTCACAGTGCCATGGGCGGCTTCGGCTTCGACCGTTTTGCCGTCCGGGGTCATCAGCACGCTCGTCATGAGGCCGAGAGAACCGAAGCCCTGCGCGACGATGTCGGACTGAACGTCGCCGTCATAGTTTTTGCAGGCCCAGATGTAGCCGCCCGACCATTTCAGCGCGGAGGCGACCATGTCGTCGATGAGACGATGCTCATACCAAAGGCCGAGCGCCTCGAACTGCGACTTGAACTCCTTCTCGTAGACATCGGCGAAGATGTCCTTGAAGCGACCGTCATAGGCCTTGAGGATCGTGTTCTTGGTCGAGAGATAGACCGGGAATTTGCGCTGCACGCCGTAATTGAAGGAGGCGCGGGCGAATTCATAGATCGAGTCGTCGAGATTGTACATCGCCAGCGCCACGCCGGCGCCGGGGAACTTGAAGACTTCCTTCTCGATCACCTGCCCATCTTCGCCCTCGAACTTGATCGTCAGGCGGCCCTTTCCGGGCGCCTTGAAGTCGGTCGCCTTGTACTGATCGCCGAAGGCGTGGCGGCCGACGACGATGGGCTGCGTCCAGTGCGGCACGAGGCGCGGCACATTGGAGCAGATGATGGGCTCGCGGAAAATCACGCCGCCAAGGATGTTGCGGATCGTGCCGTTCGGCGATTTCCACATTTCCTTGAGGTTGAATTCCTGAACGCGCGCTTCATCGGGCGTGATCGTGGCGCATTTTACGCCGACGCCATGTTGCTTGATGGCGTTCGCCGCGTCGACCGTCACCTGATCGTTGGTGGCGTCGCGATTCTGGATGGAGAGGTCGTAATAGAGCAGATCGATATCGAGATAGGGCCGGATCAGCTTGTCCTTGATGAAGGCCCAGATGATGCGGGTCATTTCGTCGCCGTCGAGTTCGACGACAGGATTGGCCACCTTGATCTTCTGCATGTTTTAACGATCCTCAAGCTGCGCGCGCCTTATAGCCCCGCCCCAGCGCCAGGGAAAGCGCCGCCAGGGACCATGTTTCGGCGTCGAAAACGCAACGAAAAAAACCCGCGGCTGTTCTCCCCGATTTTGGGCCTCACGGAGAAGCGGCCTCGAAGGCCTGCCGGCCAAGCATCAACGGCGCCATTCCCTGAAAGCGGCAATAAAAACGAAAGGAACGCAAGCTTAGAAGTAGGCTGTTTTGGAAATCGCTACAGAGGGTTGACCGTCCAATGGGCAAAGGCCCCGTCTTCCGCGGCTCGGACTTCGCCGACAATGAAAGCGGCTCCATCGCCCTCATTTTCGGCCTCGTGATGATCCCGGTTTTCGTGATCATGGGGACGGCGCTGGACTATACGCGCGCCGCGACGATGCGCACCCGTCTCGACCGCCTTTCGGACCGCGCCGCGCTCGCGGCGGTGAAGGCCGCGGCGCAAAAAGAGGCGGACTGCATCCTCGCAAAGTCCGTCACCGGCGCCTGCGCGCAGGCCCAGATCCAGAAGCTCGGCGAAGCCGCGGGAACGCAATACATCCTCGCAGACGCCGCCTTTCAAACCTATGGCAAGGCCAAGAGCCTGACGCTCGTCAAAAACGACGCCTCCTGGTCGGCCACGGTGACCTATAAGGGCGAGATGCCGGCCGCCATGAGCAAGCTCATGGGCTTTACGTCGATCCCCGTGAAAGGGTCCGTGACCTCGAACATTTCAATGGGGAGCCAACTTTACCTGAACGTTCGCATGCTCCTCGACAATTCCATGTCGATGGGCATCGGCGCGACGACCAGCGATATTGCGCGCATGACATCGCTGACGGGCTGCGCCTTCGGCTGCCACACGACCGCCGACGCCGCGACCTATTATGACGGCCCCAAGGCTCAGGGCATCCGCTTCCGCATCGACGATCTGCGCGACGCGACCACCGCGCTTGTCGCCACGGCGAAATCCGTGACCGCCGCCAATGCCCGCAATCACATCAAGATGGCGGCCTACGCCTTCGACCACACATTCAACCCGCTCATCGCCCTGACCAGCGATCTCAACGCGGTCGGCGCCGCTGTCCAGTCGCTGGATCTGCCGACCGCCGACGACGGAACGCAGGCCGCTGACGCCATCGCCCGGCTCAGCGACCAAACGCCCGCAAGCGGAGACGGACTCGCGCCCGACCGGCCGCAGGAAGTCGTCTTCATCGTCACGGACGGGGTGGAGAACGGCATCTATACGGGCTGGGAAGGCATGAGCCTGCCGACGGGCCTGCCGCTTTCCTGGTGGTCTCCGTCCATCACCAAGGCCAATACCGGCGCCTTTCCCGTCGGCCCCTGCGCCGCGCTCAAGCAGAAGGACACGATCGTCGCCGTCGTCTACACGACCTATGTGCCCTTCGTCGGCACGGAGCAATATGACAGGCTCATCGGCCCCTTCGCGGACAATATCGAGCCAAATCTGAAAGCCTGCGCGACCGATGGCTATTTTTACGTCGCCTCCAATCCGGGCGATATTCAGAAAGGGATGCAGCAGCTCTTCAGCAAGGCTATGGCGGCGACGGCGCTACGGCTGACGCAGTAGGAGGAGCGCACGGCGGGTCGGCTTGGCTCATCGGCATGTCGGCCGCTCCAGACCGAAAGTCTTTGCGATTTTTTCCGCATTTGCGTCCTTGGCTGCGCCAGAATCGAGAAGCATGCGCAGCCCCATCCCCCGCAAAGCGTCGATGAAAGCCGTAATCGCCGGATCGTCGCTGGAGCGCCCGAATTGAAGGGCGACTCTGTCCGAGAGTCCTTTCGCATGCTGCGCGAGGATCGGACGCAGATCCTCCTCCTCGCTCGCTTCGAGGACGATGCCCAAAAAGAAGCGCATTCGTTCGCGGTCGAACATGAGCGCCTCGAGCGCGCGCATGGCGTCGTCGAACGTCTCGACGCCGCCCTTGCGTCGGGTCTTCTTCGCCCGAACATGCGAGGCCTGTAGCAGCGCGACGAAGAGGTCGGCTTTGCGCGGAAAATAATATGTCAGATGCGACTGGCGAACGCCCGCCGCCGCCGCGACGCGCGGCTGGGTCAGCGCCTTGACCCCCTGCTCTTCGACAATCCGAAGCGCCGCCTCCAGAATACGGTCTTTTACGGTCGCCGAATTCAAAGCCGGGCCCCCACTATCCCCGGCCAAGGTCGTAGCAAAATCGCCCGCGAACGCAAATGCCCGGACGCTTGCAGGCGTGATGTTGGTAGGCTACCAATACGCCCTCGATTTTCGATCCTGCCGAGGGCGCATGAAACCGTCGATCCGTCTGTCTTTCTTCCTGAGCGCAGTTCAGCTTTGGGTTTCCACGCCGGCTTTTGCGGCGAATGACCAGGAAGCCGTGCGCGACCTTCTCCTGAAAACGTTCGACAAGCCCGAAGCGCGGCTGACCGTCGACCCCATTGTCGTCGACGGCGACGTGGCCATCGCGGGATGGGTTCAGGGCGATCTGGGCGGCCGCGCGTTTCTGCGACGCAAGGGCGATGCCTGGTCGATCGACCTCTGCGCCGGCGACGCGCTTAAAGAAAGCCAGTCACTGGAAAAACTTGGACTTCAGAAACCCCGTGCGGACTCGCTCGCCGCCGCCGTGCGGACCGCCGAGAAAAGCCTCAACCCCGCTGTCCTGGCGAAATTCTCCCGCTTCGACGGGATCTTCGCCGTCGATGAGAATGGCGGCCATACCGCCGCCGACCCACACCACCGCCCTATTCGCTGACGCAGCGGCTCGCAATTGTTGCGCTTTGACAACAGCGCCGGCGAAACCTCGGTCTGGCCGGGTCTTGGCGCACAACGCCGCTTGCCGGCCACATCTTGGTCAGTTACCAATAAACAACGATTGGATTCGCGCGGTCGCCTGACGTGCAACCGCACAGAAAGACAGAAGATGCGTTTCGGAGATTTCCTTCCCGACCGCTGCACGGCCGCCGTCAAGCGGATGGCCGTGATTGTCTTCGTCGTTCTGCTGCAATGGAATGTCGTCGCCGCCGCGAGCGAAGGCGGCCAATTCAGCGGCGAAGCGTGGATGTCGGCCCAAGGATCGCCTCTGGATAAATGCAGCGGCGCCGGCGCTCACGACGCGCCTGCCGGGCGCCATTGCCGGCATGTTCAATGCTGCGTTCTCGGCCCTGCAGACGACGAGTGGCTCGGACGCGCGATCGTCAGCGTGCTTGTCGTCGCGGATGCGCTGTACCCGAGCGACCGGGTAGCACGACCTTTCCGCAGGACAGAGCAGCCGATAAAGGCGATCAGCGCCTTTAGGGTTGGCTCCCCAAGATCGCCGCCAGCCGCCGCCTGACCCGTTTCGGCCTCGCGCCGCCAACCCCCTTCTGTTTCACTCCTAGAACGGACGACGCCACGCGTCTCCGCGGGAGACCGTCATGTCTCGCCTTTACGTTCACAAGGGCGCCAGCGCGCTCACGCTTGCACTCGCGCTCGCCGCTTCCGGTGCGCTGGCGCAGCAGAATTTGCCCACCATCGAAATCGGACAGGCTCAGCGGTCGCAGCCGGCAGGCGCCCGCACAGGCGGCGGCGGCAGGGCGACCGCCCCGACCGGCGCCGCGTCGGCGACCGCGCCCGCGCGCCCGATAGAGGCAGGATCGCTCACCGTTCCTTCCGTCGCGCAGCTGCGCCGCGAACTGAACCAGAATGTGGGCTCCGTCGCCTTCGTCGACGCCAACACGCCCGAGATCAAGACGCGCTATGTGCATGACCTGCGCGATGCGCTCAAGGACGTGCCCGGCGTCTATGTCGAGACCCGCTACGGTCAGGAGCTGCGTCTGTCGATCCGCGGCTCGAACCTCACCCGCGACTATCACTTGCGCGGGCTGGAGCTGCTACAGGATGGCATCCCGATGAATTTCGCCGACGGCAGCGGCGACATGTATCAGATCGACCCGAGCTATTTCCGAGCCATCGAGGTTTTCAGGGGCGGAAACGGGCTCGCCTACGGCTCGTCGACGCTCGGCGGCGCCGTCAATTTCATCTCGCCGACGGCCTATACGGCGCTCAGCCCCAATCTGTTTGCGCTCGATGTCGGCGCCTTCGGAACGATCCGCGGTCAGGCGCAGGCGTCCCGCGTCTTCGGGGATTTCGACGCCCTGATCAACGGCACGTTCACGCATTCGGACGGCTATCGCGGCCATTCGACGACGGACTACACGCAGATCAACGGCAATGTCGGCTACCGCTTCTCGAAAGATCTGGAGACGCGCTTCTATTTCGGCGCCTACGATACCTGGCAGCAATTGCCGGGGACTCTGGAGCTCGGCGTCGCGCGCCAATATCCGACGATCGCCATGGCGCCCTATCCGGCGCAGTTCGGCATAGACGGCTTCGGCGCCAATCAGGCCCGCAACGTTCAGAACTTCCGCATTTCGAACAAGACGACCATCGACACCGGTTTCGGCAAGCTCGACCTGAACGCCTGGTATATCCACAACTACCTCTATCACCCCATCTTCGTGGTCATCGAGCAAAGCCAGGACAATTGGGGCTTTGCGCCGCGCTTCACCTCGACCTTCGACGTCGCCGGCCACCGTAACGATCTGATCGCCGGCGGCCGCGCCTGGGGCGGCGACGGCAGCGACAGGTGGTTCACGAACTACAACGGGATGAAGCTCAATCCTTTCGGCTTGAGCCCCTTGAGCTTCATCTCCCAGTTCGGCCCGCTCTATGCCTTCTTCCTGAATCCGGGCGGCCTTTACATTCCCGTCGGAGCGGATCCCAATATCCGCAACAACCGAATGAATGCGCTGAACCTCGAGGCCTATTTCGAGAACCGCTTCTACGTCGTCCCCAGCCTCGCCTTCATGTTCGGCGCGAAATATATCAGCGACCAGCGCAACTATTCGATCCTCGGCGGCATCCCCTTCGAGCCCATCCCTGGCTACGACTCGAAGACCTATCACGGGATCAACCCCAAGGTCGGCGTCATGTTCGAGCCGTCGCCCGACATGCAGTTCTTCGCGGACATGACCGGAAGCCGCGACGTGCCGGACTTTATCGATCTCACCCAAGGCGCCTTCCCCCCGCCCTTCGGCGGGATCAACTCCAACGGGACGATCGGCACGCAATTCATCCCCCTCGCAGCTCAGAAGGCGTGGACGGGCGAAATCGGCTCGCGCGGCAAATGGGACCGCTATTCCTGGGACATCACCTACTACTTTTCTTCGCTTTCGGACGAGTTGCTGAAATTCAATCCGGCCCCGGGAACCGGCATCCCTTCGACGACTTTCAACGCCAGGCACACCATCCATCAGGGCGTCGAGTTCGGGGCCGGCGTCGACCTGCTACGCGACCTGACGGGTCCGGGCGCGGGCGACGTTCTGAAGCTGACGCAGATCTGGAACTGGAACGACTTCCGCTTCGATGGCGACGCGCTTTACGGCAACAATCCGCTTCCGGGCATACCGCGCCACGTCCTGCGCACGACTCTCGGCTACAGCCGGCCGGACGGCGTCTATTTCGCGCCGTCGGTGGATTGGGTTCCCGAAGGAACCTATGTCGACTACGCTCATACGCTGCAAAGTCCGGGCTACGTCCTGATCGGGCTGCAGGCGGGCATGAAGATGCCTTATGGCCTCAGCTTCTATCTGGACGCGCGAAACCTGACCGACCGTCACTACATCAGCGACGTCACCACGGTCGCGAACGCCTACAACCCGCCGGCAAATGGCGGATGGCCCGTCGGCAATCCGCGCGCCTTCTATCCCGGCAATGGACGGGCGATCTATACAGGGTTGAAGTGGGCCTTCTGACACTTTGCGGCATGAGTAATCGGCCGGGCGGCGCGCCCGGCCGATTTCGTTTACGGGACGTTATCGGCGCGTCACTACCGTCGCGCCGGTACCGCGCACGGAACGCCCCGGATGCTCGCTTCGCTGCTTCTATTCCTTCTCTATTCGATCCCGCCGCTCGGCGGTTGGCTGCTCTGCTTTCGCGCGCCGCTGGGGCGGCGGCGCTTCCAGCGCAGCCTGCATATTCCGGCCCCCGTAAACGCTGTCTGGGCCGCGCTCGATCCGCGCGGTCCGTATGGCGGGTGGAGTTTTCTTTACGAGGTGCGTCGGGCGGAGCCGATCTCGCAATCGCCGCTTGTTCTTCGCCTCGACCGGCGCCCGCGCCATAGCAGCGCCGCGTTCGAGCGCATCGAGGAAGAATGCTCGGTGGACGAAGCCAATCGCCGCATCCTCCGCAAGACGCGCATAGCGGGCGGGTCGAGTTGCGAGGTTACGCTTGCCGATCATGGCGCAGGCGCGACCGTCTCCGTCCATTACGAGACGGGCATCACCGGCTTGCTCGCCTATGAACTGACGCGCCTTGCGCTCGCGCGCGACCTCGGCGCGTTTGAAGACGCCGTGCTGGGCCGCGACGCGAAGGAGGCGCCGCGCTTCCGCTTTTCCGGCTGGCGTCTCGCGCTGTTCGGCGTCGTCAGCGGCGTCGTCATGATCCTGCTGATCCTCGCCCCGGCTTTCTATGTCGCGCTCAGGTCGGTGGATGTTTCAATCGGCGGCCTGCTCGCCGACCCGCCGGCTCTCGCTTTCGTGCTGGCGCTCGCTCTGGGGGCCGCCCTTTTCCTGGCGACGCTGCTGATCGCCGCGACGCTCGTCCACGAAATGGGCCATGCGCTGGCGCTCGCCGCCTTCGGCCATCGCGGCGTGACGGTGAGCCTCATTCCCTTCGGGGGCGGGGTCGCCTTCGGCTCGCGCGCTTATGAAAGCGCGTTCGAGGCGGGCGCCGTCAGCTTGGCCGGGCCGGCGCTCTCGGCGCTCGTCGCCCTGGCGCTGATGCCGGATTCCGAAAGGCTCTCGGCGCTGATGCAGGGCCTCCTCGGCCAGCAGCCGCAATTCATCCCGGCGCTGATCGCCGTCTCGGGCGCGACCTTTGTCTTGCTGACGCTTCTCGTCAACATTCCCAACATCCTGCCATGGACGGGCTCGGACGGGTCACTCGCGCTCGGCGCCGTCTTCCGCTGCGGCCGCACGCGACAGATCGCGGCTGGCCTGTTCGCGGCGGTGCTGGCCTTCGTCTTCGCCGGCGTCGACGACCTCCTGCCCTTCGGCCTCATGTTTCTCGCGTTGAGCTGGCACAACCGCAAACGGCCCGAGGCCCCCGCCGCCGACGCGCCCGCTCCCTGGCGCAGCCTCGCCGTCGCTGGGGCGCTGGCGCTGGTCGTCGGGCTCTACGCGCATGAGGCGGCGGCGCTGCGGCGGGTCGAATGGCTTCCGCCGGGACAGGCTCCTTCGGCGCCGGATCGCGCCTGACCCCTTTCCCCGCGCGCCGCTTTTCGCCTATTTAGCGACTTCTTTGCCAGAGGACGCGCAATTGGTCGGAGCGGGAACGGATCACACGAAGGAGGCGCTCACGGGCGGGCCGGCCATCATTCTGGTGCGCCCGCAGCTCGCCGTGAATATCGGCATGTGCGCCCGCGCCATGGCGAATTTCGGCCTCTCGGACCTTCGCCTCGTCTCGCCGCGCGAGGGCTGGCCGCGCACGGGCGCCTATCGCAAGGGCGCCTATGCCGCCGCCGCCGGCGCGACGCATCTTCTGGAGCAGGCCAAGCTCTATGACAGCGTGCGCGAGGCGATTGCGGATCTCAATTTCGTCTACGCCGCCACCGCGCGCGGACGCGGCCAGATGAAGGACGTCGTCCCGCCCGCCAAGGCGCTCACCGACACCGCCGCGCGCCACAAGGCGGGCGAGACGCATGGCTTCCTCTTCGGCCCCGAGCGCACCGGCCTCGACAATGACGATGTGGCGCTCGCCGATGCGATCCTCACCTTCCCGGTCAATCCCGCCTACGCCTCGCTCAATCTCGCGCAGTCGGTGCTGCTCGTCGGCTATGAGTGGTTCCGCGCCGCCCATGGCGACGCCCTGCCCTATGAGCTGGAGGAGCGCTCGCCGCCAGCGACGCGCGAAATGACCATGGCCTTTTTCGATTTCCTCGATGAGGAGCTCGACAAGCGCGGCTTCTTCCGCCCGCTCGACAAGAAGCCTGTCATGTCGCGCAATCTGCGCAACATGTTCCACCGCATGAGCCTCACCCAGCAGGACGTGCGCACCCTCTGGGGCATGGTGGTGCGGCTGGTGGAAGGACCGCGCCGCGATCCGAAGAAAGTGTGGCGGCGCAAGACGGCGCCGGAAGAAACGGAAGGCTGACGCCGACGCCTCATTCGCCAGCGTCAAATCGCGCTTTCATTTGCAGCCGCAGTTCTGCCCCCGCGTCACTTTAGAGAAGCCGGCGTGAGCGTGCTCGAGTTCCTGATATCGTTGTTTCCGTAACTCTTGATGACGGCCGCGCCGTTGGAGAAGGCGTCGACGGTCTTGTTGTTCGTCAGCGCCGAGAAGGAAAGATCGATTTCGGCTTGACTGGTGGCGGCGGCTCCATAGTCATTCTGGCTCGCATTGATGCGCGCCGCTGCGACGACAGCGAGGTTCCCGAACGTGAAGAGTCCGAAATCGTTGTGCGTCAGCACGCTGTCCGCGATGGAGATTTTGATCGGGCCGTTGTTCGCGGACTGAGCGAAGAGGCCGTTTGGATTCTTTGTGATCGTCACATTGCTGATGAGGCCCGAGACGGCAGCGAACGGGTTTGGTTGGACATTGACGCCCGCGTAGGAATTTCCCGTGATCAGCGAGTCGGTCAGCGAGAAATCGACGGCTCCGCTGATAGGCTGCACATCGACGCCGGCGGACGTCGAGCTATGGCGGAAGCTCTTGATGTTGCAATTGGCGATCACAAGCTTGCCGACGGACCTCGCTCTAATTCCCGTCTCGCCGGTTCCCGAGCCCTCCAGCGTCAGTCCTTTGATGAGCACGACATCCGAAGCTCCAGCCTGAATGAGGATCGCCGCATCTGGCGGACCGAAAATCCCGCCAATGCCTGCGCTTTGATTGATGATCGCGATCGACTTGCTGATCGTGAGCGGTCCATATCCCCCCGCGTCACGCACGGCGATCGTGCCGCCCGCGACGACAACATTGTCAAGCGCATATTGAAACGTCCTGCAGGGATTCGTGACCGCGCCGCAGCCTGCAGCGTCGTTTCCAAATTGTTTGGAGACCCACGCCACCGGCGATGTTGGGACAGCAAGGGAAGCGGATGGCGCGAGGGCGAGCAGCATTGCGCCGAAGAGTTGAGATTTGCGGGTCATGGGGATGCCTCTTTGTTCGATTGATCGCATTACGACGAGAATGAAAATTATTTGTAGGAAATCGAGCCGAGCGCCTGGTTGGTCGTTCCGACCTCATTGTCTCCAAAGCTCTTGACCGAAGCGCCGGCGAACCCAATTGAGATGTCCGTTAACGTGTTCTGGATCACGCGTGAGCGCGACAGGGTTGCCGATATGCCGTCGGTGATGAAGACTCCAGTTTTATTGCCCTTGGACTCCAGCCTGACGGCGCTGATCGATCCTGCGGACCCGCCTCCAAAAACGCCATAATCGTTTCGCGTTGTGACGGTGTCCTCGATGGAGAGTTGCGGCGTTGCCGGTCCGGAGTTCAGACCGATTCCCTCCGATGAGCCGCTGACAAATACATTCTTGATCACGCCTTTGATGGATACTGGTGAGCCGGCGTTAATTCCAATGCCGACCGTGCCGTCGTCCACGATGAAAGAGTCCGTCACCGTGAAAGCGGTTGCGTTCGTTGGCGAAATCAGGATGCCGGCGCCACCGACAACGCTAAATCCTTTCACCGTGCAGTTGGCGACGGTTAATTCGCCCACCGAGGTGGCAAGAATCCCAGCGGTTCCGGTTCCGGCGCCCTCTAACGTCATCCCTTTGATGACAACGACATCCGTCGAGCCTGCTTGTATGTCGATCGCCACGCCAGGGGGGCCAAAAATGCCGGCGACCACGCCGCTCTCATTGATGATCGAGATCGAGTGGTTGATGACGAGCGGCCCATATCCCCCCGCGTCGCGCACAGCGATCGTTCCGCCGGTCGCCACAGCGTTGTCAAAAGCAAATTGGAGCGTCTTGCAGGGATTCGTCACCGCGCCGCAGCCGGGAACGTCTTGGCCAAATTGCTTGGAGACCCAGCCCACCGGCGAAGTTCCCGCGGCGGAGGTCGCGGATGGCGCGAGGCCGAGCAGGAATACGGCGCTGAAGATTTTCGTTCGGACAAACATAGTTAAAACCCCGTTAAAAACTTCCCGCGGCCAAGCTGCCATGATTTAGACAAAATTACCACACGCTTAAGTTGCCGCCAGCTATGGATTTCGGCCGCGCGAAAGGAAACGCGGCGGGCGGGAGCCCGAGCGGGACAAGCGGCAAGGTTCCGAGGCTTGCAGCGCAGCCTAATGGAAGGACGGCTTCGCTTCCTTGGGCGGCTCTTTCTTCCGAGGCGGGGGCGCGGCGATCGGGCTGGCCTGATGATGCAAGAGCCGCCAATCGCCGTCGACGAAGCGGAACCAGTTCGTCGCCAGCAGCAACCCGCCGCCAACCGTTTCCACGCAGAAGACGCGCCCGTCCAAGCCGTCGATCAGGACCAGCTCCTCCTCGGCGCTGATCGCCTCCTGCGACGGATTACGGAAAATATCGCGATAGGAGCCGAGCACTGGCGTCCGGCCGATGAGCGCGACGGGCCAGCCGGGATGCAGGCAGGAAACGCCGTCCTCCGCCCAGATCTTCTCCATCGCGCCAAGATCGCGCGCGGAAAAGGCGCGGTAATAGGCTGCGTTGGCGGCGAGCAGACTCTCTTCGTCCATGCGCCGAGAGTGGTGCATTCGCCACAGCAAGGCAATAGGCTGGCGCCTTATCTGCACACCGAGCGCCATGGATTTACTGACCCTATTCGGACTCTTCGCCGTGAGCGCGATGCTGCTCACCTACGCCTACGAGGACAAGAGCCACTGGTTCGTCCTCGGCTTCGCCGTCTCCTGCGCGCTCGGGTCTCTTTACGGCTTCCTGCAAGGGGCCTGGCCCTTCGGGCTCGTCGAGGCCGTGTGGTCGGTCGTGGCGCTGCGGCGCTGGCGCGCTCGGATGGCGGACTTTCGCAAAAGCTCCTCAATCCCCAAATGAAATCCGATCCATATCGCGGCCAGCCGAAACTGTGCTAAGCACGCGCCAATTCCCCGGCCTTGAACCGGGCGCAGGAGGCATGAACATGTTCATCCAGACCGAAGCCACCCCCAATCCCGCCACGCTGAAATTCCTCCCCGGCCAGAACGTTCTGGGCCAGGGCGCGATGGAGTTCCGCTCATCCGAGGCCGCCGCCAACGCCCCGCTCGCGCAGGCGCTGCTCGCCATCGAGGGCGTCGAGGCGGTGATGTATGGCGGCGACTTCGTTTCCGTAACGAAGAACGAGAAGGACTGGGCGCATCTCAAGCCCGCCATTCTCGGCACGATCATGGAGCATTTCGCCTCCGGCGCGCCGCTGCTCACCGACGGCGCCGCCCCCGTGAGCGACCATGACGGCGAGTTCTACGACGAAGCCGACGCCGAGACGGTGGCGACGATCAAGGAACTGATCGAAACCCGCGTGCGGCCGGCCGTGGCGGGCGACGGCGGCGACATCGTCTTCAAGGGCTTTCGCGACGGCGTCGTTTATCTTGTCATGAAAGGCGCCTGCTCGGGCTGCCCCTCCTCCACCGCCACGCTGCGTAACGGCATCGA
This sequence comes from Methylocystis parvus, assembly GCF_049675845.1. Classification (GTDB taxonomy): domain Bacteria; phylum Pseudomonadota; class Alphaproteobacteria; order Rhizobiales; family Beijerinckiaceae; genus Methylocystis; species Methylocystis parvus_A. The sequence continues at coordinate 243,858 of NZ_CP187161.1, read as the reverse complement.
AAACCTGCTTCGTCATTTCGTGCCGCAGGTGAAAACGGTGCAATCGGCTTGATTCAACGCCGCGGGCGCCTTCGCGCGCCCGCGCGTTTTCTCAAGGGTTCGCCGGCGGCGAGAAATCTTCATAGGAGATTGAAAGCTCCGTCTTCCCTGTCACCTTCACGTCCACAACGATGGACGATGAGGGATCGACGAAGGAATAGGAGTGATGCCCGTTGGCCGCCGCCATCTTCGCGAAAAGCCGATGGTAATAAGCGTCGTTCGGGCCTTGCGGATCGTATCTGAAAGCGACTGTGAAGATCGGATAGACGTCGTTATTGCACAATTCGAACTTGCTGATCGCGATCTTCTCCCGCTCCAGAACCCGCCTCGTCGGATGCGACCATTGTTTCAGGTCGAGCGCCCTGCACCCATGCGCGATGTCCCTGTAGAGCGACGTCGCCTCCAGAAGCGGCGCGGACAGCGCCGGTTGGGCCGCGAAGGAGAGGGCCAGGGCTGCCCCTGCGAGCCAAGAAATCTTCTTCATCCATAGCTCCCGGCGGCGCCTGCTTGCACGTTCAACAAGACCCCTGCCGATAGAAAAACGCAATGACGCGCGGGTTGCTGTGCGCTCGCGCATCGGGCGTTTATGGTTCTTTTCGCGGCCTTTGTTGATTGGGGCCCCAAAAGGGTCATATGCTCCGCCTATGCGAATCCTTGCGATTGACACCGCCCTGCCCGCCGTCTCGGCCTGCGTGCTCGACCACGACGCGGAGCAGCCCATCGCTTCCGAGACCGTCGCCATGGAGCGCGGCCATGCGGAGGCGATCATGCCGCTCATCGAGCGGGTCATGAGCAAGGTCGAGGGCGGTTTCCCTTCCATCGATCGCGTCGCCGTCGCGGTCGGCCCCGGCTCTTTCACCGGCATCCGCATCGGCCTCGCGGCCGGACAGGCGATCGCGCTCGCCTGCAAGGCCGAGGTCGTCGGCGTCTCGACGCTGGCCGCGCTCGCCGCGCCGCTGATCCTGGAGGAGTTCGACGGCGTCGTCGCCGCCGCCATCGACGCAAGGCATGGCAAGGTCTATGTCGCCGCCTTCGGCCCCGACGGGCGCGCGCTCCTGACGCCTCGCCGCGCCGGCGCCCATGAGGCGCTGCGGGCGCTGGGCGACGGACCGCTGATGCTCATCGGCTCTGGCGCGGAACTGCTGGCGAAGGAAGCCCGTGCGGGAGGCATGACGGTGACCATCGTCAGCGAGCAGGCCTCGCCCGACATCGAATATGTCGCCCGCCTCGGCCTCGCCGCGCGGCCCGAGACCGCGCCGGCCAAGCCGCTCTATCTGAAGGAGCCGGACGTCACCCTGCCGGGCAAGCCGCCGGAGGCGGCCGCCGCGCCCACCGCGCCCGAGAACGAGACTCCGCCTGAAGCCGAGGCCCCGGCCGCCGAGCCGGCCCCCGACAGCGTCCCGTCGCAAGAGGCCCTCGCCTCCGCGCCCGCTCAGGCATAGATTAACCTCATGAGCCTGCTAACCAGCTTTTTCGCCAAGCCGACCTTCGTCGTCCGGCCGATCGGGGCCGAGCGCGCGGAAGAATGCGAGACGCTTCACGGCGCCTCCTTCGCCTTCGGCTGGTCCAAGATCGACTTCGAGAGCTACCTCACCGATCCCCACGTCATCGCCGACGGCGCGGTGACGGAAGGCGCCCGGGGCAAGCTCGGCGGATTCATCCTCTCCCGCCTCCTGCCGCCCGACGCCGAGGTGCTGACCTTCGCCGTCGACCCGGCCCGCCGCGGCGCGGGACTCGGCCGCAAGATCCTCGACAAGCATATCGAAAATCTCGAACGTGGCGGCGCGCGCCTTGTGTTTCTTGAGGTCGCCGACGACAACGAGGCGGCGCTGAAGCTCTATTATCGCTTCGGATTCAAGGAGATCGGCCGCCGGGAGAATTACTACCAGCGCGCCGACGGGACGAAGCGCGCGGCGGTGAATTTGCGGCTGGAGATGTAGGCGGCAGTCGGAGCCGTAGCTTGCCGGCATGAACCAAGTCGACTAAGGGCCGCAGCGATTTCGTCGTCGACGCAGCCGAATGGCTGCCAGATGAACGTCTATGAACATGCGCTCGCGCTGGACGCTGCACGAGGATCCATTCGACCGGCTCCTCCTTGCGCAAGCGATCGTCGAGGGGCTGGTTTTGCTGACCTCGGACAAGACACTGGCGCGCTATCCGGGGCCGGTCAGGGCGATCTGAGTTTGCATGGCCGCTGGCTCGAATGGTCGGTCGGCTCCTCGCCAACACCTGAAAAGCCACCGATCCGCGAGAAGGATTACCACCCCGGTTTCGCGCGAGAAAGGAGGCCCCCTATCGTCGCCCCGCAGGGCTGACGCCGGCGGCGTTCTCGCCTATGGCTGCCAGATGAACGTCTATGACGCGACGCGCATGGCGGATTTGCTCGGCCGCGAGGGCTATTCCGAGACCGCCGACGAAGCCGAGGCCGATCTCGTCATCCTCAAAGCACATCGATCGTCGTCGCCGGCTGCGTCGCGCACGCTGGCCGAGGGGCGACATGAGATCGTCGTCATGCGCCGCCAGCGCGCAGTCGATCTCGTCGTCGGGCCGCAGAGCTATCATCGTCTGCCCGGCCTGCTGAAACAGGCCCGCGGCGGCGCGCGCGTCGCCGACACGGAATTCGCCGTCGAAGACAAATTCGACGCCCTGCCCCAGCCGAGCCGCGCCCAGATTCGCGCCCGCGGCGTCTCGGCCTTCGTCACCGTGCAGGAAGGCTGCGACAAGTTCTGCTCGTTCTGCGTCGTTCCCTACACGCGCGGCGCCGAGGTCTCGCGGCCCGTCGCCGACATCCTCGCCGAGACGCGGCGGCTCGTGGACGCCGGGGTGCGCGAGATCACGCTCATCGGCCAGAACGTCAACGCCTATCGTGGCGAGGACGAAGCCGGGCGCTCGACGAATGGAGCTCTTCGCGCGGCTGCTCGGCGCATCTGGACGGATCTGACGCGCGGCTGCGCTACACCACCAGTCATCCTGTCGACATGGCGCAGGATTTGATTGAGGCGCATGGGTCGATCCCGAAGCTCATGCCCTATGTCCATCTCCCGGTTCAGTCGGGATCGGACAGCATCCTGAAAGCCATGAACCGCAAGCACAAAGCGGAAGATTATCTCGACATCATCGCCAAGCTGCGCAAGGCGCGGCCGGATGTGGCGATGTCGTCGGATTTCATCGTGGGCTTTCCCGGCGAGACGGACGAAGATTTCGAAGCCACGATGCAGCTCGTGCGAGACGTCGGCTTCGCGGCGAGCTTCTCCTTTAAATATTCGCCACGCCCCGGCACGCCCGGCGCCGAGCGGGACGACCAGATCGACGAAGAGATCATGCGCGCGCGCCTCGCCGCGCTACAGGCGCTGCTGGAAGAGCAGCGCCAGGCCTTCAACAGCGCGACTGTCGGCAAGACGATCGACGTGCTGTTTGAAAAACCCGGCCGCCACGAGGGTCAAATCGCTGGCAAGAGTCCCTATATGCAGCCTGTGCATGTCAGCGGTCCCGCTGAGATGATCGGCAGCGTGGCCCGCGTCGCAATTGTCGCCGCCGGCTCCAATTCGCTGGCGGGCCGCCTGTTGGGCGAGGGCGAGGAGGCGAAGGCTTGACGACGATTGACGACTTGAGGGTCGGGCGCCGGGACGAGGCGGCCGAGCCCGACGCGGAGGTCACGCTCGCTTTCGACGATAATCGCCGCGCTTCCTTGCTTTTTGGCCATTATGACCAGAATCTCGCCAAGATCGAGCGCCGGCTGAAAATCGCCTCTTTCGCCAATGGCAACCACGTCACGCTGAAGGGCGACGCCGAGGCTTGCGAGCACGCGCGCCGCGTGCGTTGGAGACGCTCTATGCGCGGGCGCAGCTGGGGCTCGAGATTTCGCCCGGCGACGTCGAAGGCGCGATCGAGGAAACGACGCGGCAGAGGAGCCTCTTCCCCGACTCGGCGGTTGGCTTCGATCAGATCATCACCCGCAAGCGCGGGCTGGTGCGCGCGCGCAACGCGCGCAGGATCTCTATCTGCGCGCGCTCAAGCGCTATGAGCTGGTCTTCGCGGAAGGACCCGCCGGCACCGGCAAGACCTGGCTCGCGGTCGGCCATGCCGTCTCGCTGCTCGAGAAGGGCGTCGTCGAGCGCCTGATCCTCTCGCGGCCGGCCGTCGAGGCCGGCGAGCGGCTGGGCTTCCTGCCCGGCGACATGCGCGAGAAGGTCGATCCGTATCTGCGGCCGATATACGACGCCCTGCACGATTTCATGGACGCGCGCATGGTCGAGCGCGGATGCAGACCGGCATGATCGAAGTTGCGCCGCTCGCCTTCATGCGCGGCCGCACGCTGACCCGCGCCTGCATTCTGCTCGACGAGGCGCAGAACGCGACAACGATGCAGATGAAGATGTTCCTGACGCGCCTCGGCGAAGGCTCGCGCATGATCGTGACGGGCGATCCTCGCAGACGATCTGCCTTCCGGTCAGAAATCGGGCCTGTCGGAGGCCATCTCGCTTCTCTCCGAGATCGACAGCGTCGGCAAAGTCACCTTCTCCGAAGGCGACGTCGTGCGTCACGATCTCGTTCGCGCCATCGTCTCCGCTTATGAGCGCGCCGCCCGCGCCCGGAACAAGCCGCGCGGCCATGAGCGTCGAAATCGACATCATCCTCTCCGCCGAGGCCTGCGGACGATCGACGGATCTCGAGCTCACCCGCGACGCGCGTCGAGGCGAGCCGCCGCGAGAGCGCGGCGAAGCTCGCGAGCGGCTGCGAGATCAGCGTCACCTTCTGCGACGACGCGGCGATCCGCGCGCTCAACGCGAGTGGCGCGGCGCGACAAGCCGACCAACGTCCTGTCTTTCCCGACGCCCGGTCCACTGTCGGCCCGCCCGCTTCTGGGCGACATTGTGATCGCCTACGAGACCGTGGCCAGAGAGGCTGTCGAGCAGGAAAAAACTCTCCGCGACCATACGGCCCACATGGTCATCCATGGATTTCTGCACCTGATCGGCTATGATCACGAGACCCCCGACGAGGCGGAAGTCATGGAGGCGCTCGAAAGACGGATCGCGTCCCGGTTGGGCTTGCGCGACCCCTACGCCGGCGAGGCGGCCGGCGAAGAGGAAGAAGCGGGCGAACTGAACGAAGGTCATGTCGATACGATCTGAAAACGCCGAGGAGCCATTAAGACGCGGCCACGAGCCGCGCGTGACGCTCATCGACCGTCTGCGCGGCCTGCTCGGGCTCGCGCCGGCCTCCGTCCGCGAGGACATTGAGGACGCGCTCGACGACGCGGCGGCGGACGTGACGCGCATGAGCGCGCGCTGCTCAAAAACGTGCTCGGCCTGCATGATCTGCGCGTCGCCGACGCCATGATCCCGCGCGCCGACATCATCGCCGCGCCGCTCGACGCCCCTCTGCGCGAGGCGCTCGCCGTGTTCAGGGACGCCGGTCATTCCCGCCTGCCCGTCTATCTGGAGACGCTCGACGATCCGCGCGGCATGGTGCACATCCGCGATTTCGTCGATCATCTCGCCGTCTGCGCGACATGTGCGACGCGCCGACGACCAGCGCCGAAGCCGAGGGACGGCGCATCGACTTCGACACGCCGATCTCGGACGCCAATCTTTTAAAGCCCGTGCTCTTCGTGCCGCGCTCGATGCCGGCGCTCGACCTTCTCATTCGCATGCAGACGACGCGCACGCATCTGGCGCTGGTGATCGACGAATATGGCGGCACGGACGGGCTCGTCTCGATCGAGGACATCGTCGAGATGATCGTCGGCGATATCGAGGACGAGCACGATGTCGAGGGGCCGCCCGAGATCGAAGAACTCGACAATGGAGACTTCCTCGTCGACGCCCGCGCGGACCTCGACGAGGTGACGGCGCGGCTCGGGGTCGATTTCCGGCTCGAGGACACGCCGGCCGAAGTCACGACCCTCGGCGGCCTCGTCGCCTGGCTCGTGGGCCGGGTGCCGATGCGCGGCGAGATCATCGGCACGCCGGTCGACGCCTATGAGTTCGAGATTGTCGAGGCGGATCCCCGCCGCGTCGGCAAGCTGCGCGTGCGGGCGCGCCGCCATCCCTGATCTTGGGCTTTGCGTCGCTTGGAAAGTAACTAGAGTCGAACCGCCGATTCGCGGGGGACTCCATGGCGCAGACTGCCGAAATTGCCGGCGTGCGGGCGGGACTGTCGTCCCTGCCTCAGCGCGTCATTCTGGCCGACGGATGGGCGCGGCGCGCCATCGCCTTCGCGGCCGGCGCCTTGGGGGCGCTCGCCCTCCCCCCATTCGATTTCGCGCCCGCCATGGCCGCGCCGCTGACGGCCGCGGTCTGGCTGATCGACGGCGCTGCGGTGCAAGGCGCGCGCTTCAGCTTCGCGCCGATCCGCGCGGCCGCCGCCGCCGGCTGGTGGCTCGGCTTCGGCTATTTTCTGGCCAGTCTCTGGTGGCTCGGGGCGGCCATGCTGGTCGAGGCGGATCAATTCGCCTGGGCGATCCCGCTCGCCGTCATCGGACTTCCCGCAGCGCTGGCGCTTTTCCCGGCGCTTGGCTTCGCGCTGTCGCGCCTCCTCTGGTCCTCGGGCAGCCTGCGCATCTTCGCGCTCGCGGCGGGCCTCGGCGCCTCGGAATGGCTGCGCGGCCATGTGTTGACGGGCTTTCCCTGGAACGATTTCGGCATGGCGCTGGCGCAAGCGGGGCCGCTCGGACAGGCCGCCTCGCTCATTGGCCTTCCCGGCCTTGATTTGCTGGCGATTGTCATCTTCGCGGCCCCGGCGACGATCGTCGACCGCCGCGCTGGCGAGCGCTTCCTTTCCAACGCCGCCGCCTGGGCGGCCGCTTTTCTTCTGCTGACGCTCTCGGCCTATGGCGCGCTCAGGCTTGCAACGACCGCGACGGAATATGTCGACGACGTCAAGCTGCGCCTGATGCAGCCGAACCTGCCCCAGGACGCGAAGTTCAGGCCCGAGAACGGACAGGAAATCCTGCGCCGCTATCTCGCTCTGTCCGACCGCGCCTCGGGCCCCGGGCGCACGGGCGTTTCCGACGTCACGCATCTCATTTGGCCGGAGTCCGCCTTTCCCTACGTCCTCTCCCGCGAACCGCAGGCGCTCGCGTCGATCGCCCGCGCGCTGCAGGGGAAGATCCTCATCACCGGCGCCGCGCGCGTCGAGGCCGACGGCGGCGGCAAGCGCGGCAAGATTTTCAATTCCATCGAAGTCTTGCAGGGCGACCGCATCATCGCCTTCTATGACAAGATGCATCTCGTCCCCTTCGGCGAATATCTTCCGCTCGAAGGGCTTTTGCGCCCGCTCGGCGTCTCGCATCTCGTCCCCGGGACCTGGGATCAGGGACAGGGCCCCCGGACGCTCGCCGCGCCGGGCCTGCCGCCCATCTCGCCGCTCATCTGCTACGAGGCGATTTTTCCAGGCGAAGCGGCGCCGAAGGACAAGGCCGGCAAGCGCCCGCAGCTTCTTCTCAACCTCACCAATGACGGCTGGTTCGGCAAAACGACTGGCCCTTATCAGCATTTCGCCCAGGCGCGGCTGCGGGCCATCGAGGAGGGACTGCCGCTGGTCCGAGTCGCAAACACCGGCATTTCCGCCATAGTCGATGCTTATGGTCGGACAATGGAGTCGCTTCCGCTTGGTGAAGAAGGGATCATCGACGCCCGCCTGCCCAAGGCTGCGCCGGAGACAATATTCTCACATTGGGGAAGCGCGGGCTTCGCCACAATATGGGTCTTGCTCCTCGCGGCGGCGTTGGCGGGGAGATGGCGAGGTTGAGATAGCGTCGGCAAGTCTTGCGCTTAGGAGAAGTCGACTTTTTCGGTCGACTTCTTGTTCATCTGCAAGTTGTCGATCCTGGTCAATGGCTCCCTTTGGTCGAATGACCAATCGAATGCCGAAGTTGACGAACGTCATAACTTTATATGTTCAAAATCAGGCAGCTAAACATTAATCCTGTTTGCATTTGATCAGCGTTCGGCTAAAACGCGGCAGGAGGTCGTTGAACGTGAAGAAGACGCCAGATCCGATCGACCGGCACGTCGGAAGCCGCGTGAGGATGCAACGCATCCTCATGAAGATGAGTCAGGAAAAGCTTGGCGAAGCGCTCGGCCTCACCTTTCAGCAGGTTCAGAAGTACGAAAAGGGTCTGAACAGGATCGGCGCAAGCCGCCTGCAGCAGATCTCCAAGACCCTGAACGTGCCGCCCTCCTTCTTCTTCGAGGGCGCGCCTAGCCTCGGCGTGGCCGAGGGCAACGGCTTTGCGGAGGAGTCCTCGTCCCAATATGTCGTCGACTTCCTCTCGACGGCCGAGGGCCTGCACCTCAACCGCGCTTTCGCGCGCATCAAGGACGCCAAGGTGCGCAAGCGCGTGCTCGACCTGGTGACCACGCTGGCCGACCAGGACGACGCCTGACACAGGCAGAGTTCTCTATAACGAACGATTTGGCCCGTAACGGCTTGACGTATCGAACGCAGGCTGGCACATGACGACTCGCTAGCGCGGCAGAGTCGCGCTCTATCGCCGGACGGCCATTGGGAGATTCCGAAGTGACCCGAAAGAACTATCTTTTCACCAGCGAGTCTGTTTCCGAAGGCCATCCTGACAAGGTCAGCGACCGTATTTCCGACGAGATCGTCGACGAGTTCTTCCGCGAAGGCCCGAAGGCCGGCATCGACCCCTACGCCATCCGCGTCGCCGCGGAAACGCTCTGCACGACGAACCGCGTCGTCATCGCCGGCGAAGTGCGCGGCCCGCACATCCCCTTCACGCGCATCGAAGAGCTCGCGCGCGACGCCATTCGCAAGATCGGCTACGAGCAGCACGGTTTCCACTGGAACACCGCCAAGATCGAAGTCCTCCTGCATGAGCAGTCGGTCGACATCGCCCAGGGCGTCGACGCCGCCGGCAACAAGGACGAAGGCGCGGGCGACCAGGGCATCATGTTCGGCTACGCGACGAACGAGACCCCGGCCCTCATGCCGGCCCCACTCTATTATTCGCACAAGATCCTCGAGCTGCTGGCTCACGCCCGCCACACGGGCAAGGAGAAGGGCCTCGGCCCGGACGCCAAGAGCCAGGTGACGGTCCGTTATGCCGACGGCAAGCCGGTCGAAGCCACGCAGATCGTGCTTTCCCACCAGCATATCGACGAGCGCCTGACGCCCGCCGACATCCGCCGCATCGCGGAGCCCTACATCCGTGAGGCGCTGCCGCAGGGCTGGATCACCGACGCGACCGTCTGGCACGTCAATCCGACCGGCAAGTTCTTCATCGGCGGGCCGGATGGCGACACCGGCCTCACCGGCCGCAAGATCATCGTCGACACTTACGGCGGCGCGGCTCCGCATGGCGGCGGCGCCTTCTCGGGCAAGGACCCCACCAAGGTCGATCGCTCGGCCGCCTACGCCGCGCGCTATCTGGCGAAGAACATCGTCGCCGCCGGCCTCGCCGATCGCGTCACGATCCAGCTCTCCTACGCCATCGGCGTCGCCGAGCCGCTGTCGATCTATGTCGACACGCATGGCACCGGCAAAGTCGCCGAGGACAAGATCGAAGCGGTGCTGCCGCAGCTCGTGCGCCTCACGCCGCGCGGCATTCGCGAGCATCTCCAGCTCAACCGTCCGATCTACGCCCGCACCTCGGCCTACGGCCATTTCGGCCGCGCGCCGGAGACGGACGGCGGCTTCTCCTGGGAGAAGACGGATCTCGTCGATCAGCTGAAGTCGGCCCTGGCCTGATCGCCTCAAACGACTTGAATGTTTCTCGATGGCCGGGCATGTCCCGGCCATTGGTTTTTCTGAAGACACAGGAAAATGACCGAAGCGTCTCACCCGACCCGTCGCCTTTATGGCCGCTCCAAGGGCAAGGCGCTGCGCCCGCATCACAGCGAGCTGATGGCGGAATTCCTGCCGACGCTCGCGCTCGACCTTTCGAAGCCCCTGCCCTTGCGGCCCGACCGCGAGACCCGCCTCGAAATCGGCTTTGGCGGCGGCGAGCATCTCGTCGAGGCGGCGGCGCGGGAGCCAAATGTCGATTTCTTCGGCTGCGAGCCCTTCGTCAACGGCATGGCCAAGCTGCTCGCCGGCATTGAGGAGCGGGGCCTTTCCAATATTCGCCTCCACCGGGGCGACGCCGGGCTAGTTCTCGACCGCTTGCCCGACGCCAGCCTGTCGCGCGTCTATCTCTTCTATCCCGACCCCTGGCCGAAGCGGCGCCACCGCAAGCGGCGATTCGTGTCGCCCGAAAACCTCGAGAAGCTCGCCCGCGTCCTGCGCCCCGGAGCCGAGCTGCGCTTCGCGACCGACATCGACGATTACGCCGCCTGGACGCTCGCCCGGCTGCGAGCCTGCAAGTCCTTTCGCTGGCGCGCCAAAACCGCGCAGGACTGGCTCCCCCCCTGGGAGGGCTGGACGCAGACCAAATATGAGGCCAAGGCGATGGCGGCGGGACGCCGTCCGGTCTATCTGACCTTCGTCAGACAGAGCGACTGAGCAAGCGAGAGGGGAGCGGCGGGATGGTCGATATGACGAATACGGCGGCCGGAGCTGCGGCGCCGATCGAGACGACGGTGGCGCGTTTCCGCGCGGACGTGCTCGAAGCGTCGATGCGCAAGCTGGTTCTGGTGGATTTCTGGGCGCCCTGGTGCGGCCCCTGCAAGCAGCTCGCCCCTGTCATTGAACGACTCGTCGCCGCGACCGGGGGCAAGGCCGCCCTCGTCAAGATGAACATCGACGCCGAGCCCGAGGTGGCGGACCAGCTCGGCATCAAGTCCATCCCCGCCGTCGTCGCCTTCCAGCGCGGGCGCCCGGTGGACGGCTTCGTCGGCGCCCTGCCCGAGAGCCAGATCAAGGGTTTCCTGGAGCGCCTCGTCGGCCCGATCGAGGATGCGGGCGGCGACGCGGTCGAAATCGCGCAGGCCATGATCGCTGAGGGCGACGTCGCCGGCGCCCACGCGCTGCTCTCGGATCTGACCAGCGAGGAGCCGATCAACCCCAAGGCTTTCGCCTTGCTGGCCCGCCTCTATATCGGCGCCGAGCAGCTCGACGCGGCGCGCGCGCTCCTGGAGCGCTTGCCCGAATCCGCCAAAAAGGACACCGACGTCGCGGCCGCCTGGGCGGCGATCGAGAACGCCGCCGCCGCGCAGGACCTCGGCGAGATCGAGGACCTCAAAGCCCGCATCAATTTCGATCCCAACGACCTCAAAGCCTATTTCGACCTCGCTCTCGCGCTCAACGCCAAGGACCGACGTGAAGAAGCGGCGAATGCGCTTCTTGAAATCATCCGGCGCGACCGTAGTTGGGACGATGATGGGGCGAGGAAGCAGCTCGTCCAGTTTTTCGAAGCGTGGGGACCGATGGACAAAGCGGCCGTCGCGGCGCGTCGGCGCCTCTCCACGCTGCTCTTCTCGTAAAGGGAGAGGCGCCTCCGCCCGACGCCATGAGCCTGAACAGTTCTTACGCAGACATTCACGCGCTGCCGGACGTGATTCCGCTCTTTCCGCTGACCGGCGCCGTGCTGCTGCCGCGCGGCGAGCTGCCCCTCAACATCTTCGAGCCGCGTTACATCGAGATGGTGGACCACGCCATGAGGGGGGCGCGGCTGATCGGGATGATACAGCCGCTGCCGAGCGGCAATGGCGCCGCGGCGCCGCCGCTTTTCCAGGTGGGTTGCGCCGGGCGCCTGACGCGATTTTCCGAGACCGGAGACGGGCGCTATCTCATCACGCTGACTGGGATCGCGCGTTTCCGCACCGTCGAGGAGCTCGACGCGGGAACGCCATATCGACAGTTTCGCGTGAGCTATGACGCCTTTCAGGCCGACCTTCTTCCGGGAGCCGGGGAGAACGCCGTGGACCGCGAGGCTGTCGTGTCGATGTTGCGTAGCTTCGCCGAATGTTCCAAACTTGAAATTGATTGGGCGAGCATCGACGCCGCGCCAACCGAAACTCTGGTCAACGCGCTTGCAATGATGTCGCCTTTCGGGGCGAATGAGAAGCAGGCGCTGGTCGAGGCGATCGACCTCAAGGCGCGCGCGGAGACCCTTATCGCCCTCACCAGGCTGGATATGGCCCAGCGAGACGGCGAGCGGCAGCAATGGCACTGACGGCCCTCCTCTGAACAGGAAAGACAAGATGAGCGACAATATCGACGCCGCCGGCGACACCAACGAAGCCGGCGCGCCGGAGGGAACGAAGGTCGATCCGCGCCTTCTCGAAATCCTCGTCTGCCCGCTCACCAAGACGACGCTGGAATATGACCGCGCGCGGCAGGAGCTGATCTCGCGCTCGGCGCGGCTCGCCTATCCGATCCGCGACGGCATCCCGATCATGCTCCCGGAAGAGGCGCGGCAGATCGACTGAGGCGTCGCATCCGCTATGGATGACGCCCCCGCCAGCAATCTCATCGCCCTTTTCGACCTGGAAAATCTGGGCGAGGACCGCTTTCGCGGCCACAGTCCGGCGTCGTCGGGCCGTCATCTCTATGGCGGACAGGTCGTGGCGCAGGCCCTTGTGGCCGCGACGCGCACCGTGCCGGCCGACAGGCCGGCGCATTCGCTGCACGCCTATTTCGTCCTCGCGGGCGATCCGCAAATCCCCATAGATTTCGCGGTGGAGCGCATTCGCGACGGGCGCAGCTTCACGACGCGTCGCTGCGTGGCGACGCAACAGGGTCGCACGATCTTCTCGCTCGAAGCCTCCTATCAATTGCGGGAGGAAGGTTTCGAGCACGCCGCCGCGATGCCGCAAGCGCCCGATCCCGAAAGCCTCGAACCCATCAACGATCTCGTCGAACGGTTTCGCGGCTTCCTGCCCACCCCGGCCGAACACTGGATGCAGCGCGCCTGCGCGCTGGACATGCGCATCGTCGCGCCGGAAACGCTGGTGGCGCCGAACCGCCTCGGGCAGTTCATCTGGTTTCGGGTGCAGGGCCCCCTGCCCAATGACGAGGCGCTTCACGCGGCGCTGCTCGCCTATCTGTCCGACATGACGCTGCTGAATACGGCGCTCATCGTCCACGGCCGAAACATTTTCGATCCGAAGATAAAGGTCGCCAGCCTGGACCACGCCTTGTGGCTCGGGTCGATAACAAACAGGATTGGCAGATGAAAATCGTGACAGCGATCATCAAGCCGTTCAAGCTCGACGAGGTCCGCGACGCGCTGACCGATATCGGCGTTCACGGCTGACCGTGACGGAAGTCAAGGGCTACGGCCGTCAGAAGGGCCACACCGAAATCTATCGCGGCGCTGAATACGCCGTGAGTTTCCTGCCAAGATCAAGATCGAAGTCGCGGTCGCCTCGAACGCTCAGGTGGACAAGGTCATCGACGCGATCCAGCGCGCCGCGAAAACCGGCCAGATCGGCGACGGCAAGATCTTCGTCGGCCCGCTCGAGCGCGCCATCCGCATCCGCACCGGCGAATCCGACGCCGACGCGCTCTGATCGCCCCTCCCCGACAATTTTGGAGCTCTCCTACATGAAACTTCCTTCGTATCGAAGCGCGGCCGCTTCGACCCTCGCGGGAGCGGCGCTCGTCGCGGTGGCGGTCCTGGCGCTGGCGGGCCCGGCGCTTGCCGGCAACGACCCCACTCCGAACCCCGGCGACGTCGCGTGGATGCTCACCTCGGCGCTGCTTGTGCTGATGATGTCGATCCCTGGCCTCGCGCTGTTCTACGGCGGCCTCGTTCGCACCAAGAACATGCTGTCGATCCTCACGCAGACCTTCGCGATCGTCTCGCTCGTGGGCGTCATCTGGGCCGTCTACGGCTATTCGATCGCCTTCGGAGACGGCGGCAATCGCTCAACGATTTCGTCGGCGGCTTCTCAACAAGCCTTCCTGAAGGGCGTGACCGCGGCCAGTAACGCGCCGACCTTCACGCCGGGCCATGTCATTCCGGAATACGTCTTCTTCGTCTTCCAGATGACCTTCGCGATGATCACGCCCGCGCTCATCGTCGTGCTGTTGCCGAGCGCATGAAGTTCTCGGCGTCATGCTGGTGTTCACGACGCTGTGGGTGACCTTCATCTACTTCCCGATCGCGCACATGGTATGGTACTGGGCCGATCCGAACGCGATCGTCGACGCCGCCACGCAGCTCGCCGCCGCCTCCACGGAGGAGGCGAAGGCCGCCGCGCAGGCGAAGATGGATGAGATCGTCGGCAATGTGGGCTGGCTCCTTCAAGTGGGCGCGCTCGACTTCGCGGGCGGCACCGTCGTTCACATCAACGCCGGCATCGCCGGCCTCGTCGGCGCGCATCATGGTCGGCAAGCGCATCGGTTACGGCAAGGAAGTGCTGGCTCCGCACTCTCTGACCATGTCGATGATCGGCGCCTCGCTCCTGTGGGTCGGCTGGTTCGGCTTCAACGCCGGCTCCAACCTCGAAGCCAACAGCACGACGGCCCTCGCCTTCGTCAACACCATGGTCGCGACCGCCGCGGCGGCTCTGTCCTGGATGATCGTGGAATGGATCGATCAAGGGCAAGCCCTCGGCTGCTCGGCCTCATCGTCGGGCGTCGTCGCTGGCCTCGTTGCCGTCACGCCGGCCGCGGCTTCGCGGGTGTCGATGGGCTCGATCGTGCTCGGCCTCGTCGTCAGCCCGATCTGCTTCTTCTTCGCTCGACGTGATCAAGAAGCGCGATCGGCTACGACGACGCGCTCGACGTCTTCGGCGTCCACTGCATCGGCGGCATCATCGGCGCGCTCGCGACCGGCCTGCTGGTCAACCCGGCTGGGGCGGCGCTGGCATCACCGACTATACGTCGAAGCCGGGTGAGCTCGTTGCAGGCACCTACGATATGGCCGCGCAGTTGATCTCACAGGCCAAGGCTGTCGGCATGACGCTCGTCTGGAGCGGCATCGGCTCTGCAATCCTCTTCAAGCTGGTGGACATCGTCATCGGTCTCCGTCCGTCGGAAGAGAAAGAGCGCGAAGGCCTCGACATCACCGATCACGGCGAGAGCGCCGGTTTACCACTGAAGGATGGCGGCAAGCTCGGCTCGCATGTCTTCGTTCTCAACGGCGCCAACGCCGCCGCGCAAGGCATGCATTGGAGCGCCATCACCCATCAGCAGGCGGCGACGCCGCTGACGCGCGACGACGTGGTGATGCAGCGCATCTCCGCGGAGCCCGCCTTCGTCAATGAGATGAAGGCGCGCATGCATCCCGGCATGACGATGGTGCTCACCGACGCGCCGCTCTCGCCCGACAAGCGCAGCAGCAAGGATTTCGTGATCGTCACGACGGGGTGAGGCCGGAAGGCCCAACGCGGCCTCGTCCTTCGAGACGCGAGCTTCGCTCGCTCCCCAGGATGAGGCCTATGTGCTTGAACGCAGAGCAAAGAAGCCCCTCATGCTGGAGGAGCTTGCGAAAGCAAGCGTCTCGAAGCACAGGGGCGTTAACACAAAAAATCTCGGGCTATGCCGGTCGCGCCGCGAGACGTTCGCGCAGATCGGCGTCCGCGCGCTGGAGATTGGCGCGCGCATGCGACAGCCACAGGGCGCGCGACTCTGGCAGGCGGTAGAGCCTGTCGCCGGCATCGAGGAAGCTTTCGAGCATCTGCACGCGGCCCTGATAAAAGGCGCGCTCGGGCGCCCAGCCGAATTCGAAGTGAATGTCGTCGAGATTCTTCTCGAAGACGCTCCACGGCGCGGCGAGCGACGAGAGATCGAGATCGAGGAAGAAATCGAGATCGCGCGAAAAGCCGGGATAAAGCTCGACGAGCGCCCGCGCCTTCATGTGGCTCGCGGTCGCCATGATGAGGTCGTGAACGACCTGCGCCTCGAGCGCGTCAAACCTCGAATGACGCTCGAAAAGTTCGGCGCTGGCGCGAACGTTTTCGGGGTCCGTGCGCGGTCGGCCGTCCGGATCGCGGGTGAGATAGACGGAGTCGTGCCAGAAGATCGCCGCTGCGACGAGATCGGCCCGCGTCGGCAAGTGCGCCAGCGCATCGAGTTTCGTCAGGAGATCGACGATATGTCCCCATGCGTGATAGGCGCGCTGAGGCTCGCGATAGGCGGCGTCGAGCGTGGCGAATGCCTGCGCGTCGTGCCGGGAGGCGAGGAGGGTCCAGTACTTTACGACAATCGTGTCGGTCACAGCGGCTAACTTTCTAGAGCCAATAGGTCGCGCTGAGCGCTGGACGGCGGTGCAAGCAGATCATTTGCTTTGAAGATTCCATATCGAAGACCAACCTTCTTGCAAGCCCTCGCGAGCGAGTTTGGAATATCGTTGGCCCATGGCCAGATAGAGCGCAGGCCACGCGCCGGGTAGCATCTGGCCGAGCCTCTCGGCGCGCATGGCTGCGCCGTCGAATCGGCCCGATTCATAGTCCGTTAGCATCTCCTGATGCGCTGTGCGCCAGCGCACATACGTGTCGGTCCCGGCGAAATCGGGGTCTCCCGCGAGCGCGAAGACATGCGTCGGCTCGGTTCGGCCGACGACGACGATGCGCCCGAGGTCGAGCCAGGCCATGTCCGGGACGGCGTCGCGGATGGCGCGCGAAACGATGATGTCGGTCCCGAAAGCCTTGCTCGCGCCCTCGAGACGCGAGGCGAGATTCACATTGTCGCCGAGGATCGAGTAATCGAAGCGGCGGATCGAGCCCATATTGCCGACGCTTGCGGGCCCGAGATGGAGGCCGAGCCCCATCGCCGCCTCCGTATGCGGCCGCCCCGCGGCCTGCGCCTGCTTCGAGCGCTCGGCGTTGAAGGTCTGCATCGCCGTGCGCATGCCGAGCGCCGCGTGGACCGCCTTTCGCGGATGGTCGGCGATGTCGAGCGGCGCGTTCCAGAAGGCGAGAATCGCGTCGCCCATATATTTGTCGACCGTGCCCTCGCGTTCGAGAATGGCGTCGGTCATGGGCGTCAGATAGTCATTCATGAACTGCGTCAGCTCGCGCGCGCTCAAACCCTCCGACAGACCGGAGAAATTCCGAAGGTCGGAAAAGAGCACGGTCAGCTCGCGCGTCTCGCCGCCCAGGACGAGGCGCTCGGGGTGCTCGGCGATGCGGTCCACGACCGCCGGCGCGACGAATTTGCCGAAGGCGCGCCGCACCTGCCGGCGCGCCATGATCTCCGAGCGCCACAGCGTGACGGCCCCGACAATATAGGCCCCGACGATGACGAGGCTTGGATAAGCGGGGTCGAGCAGCAGCCCGCGCTTCTCGAACAGGTAGAACGAGCCCGCGAAAAGTCCGGCGACGGCAAGCGGCACGAAGGCGGCCGAGACGAGCTGCGGCGCAAGGAAGAGCAGCGGCATGGTCAGCGCAAAGGCGATGATGGCGACGACATATTCGAGCCCCGGCGCCCAATCCGGGCGCGACAGCAAGGCGCCGGTCGTCAGCGACTCCACAATTTGCGCATGAACCTCGACGCCGGGGACGACCGGCTCCAGCGGCGTCGCGCGCACATCGCCGAGTCCGACCGCGAGGGCGCCGATGAAAACGATCCGCCCCTCGACCTCGCTGCGCGGGATGCGTTTCTCCAGAATCGCTTTGGCCGATATGTTTCGCGCCGGCGCCGCGAAGGTGTAACGCGGGCGCACGTCGGCGTTCGGGCCGGTGGCGATCTGAAAGGCGCCGACCTTCACGGCGTTGACGCCGGTCTGCGCGCCATAGGCGGTTTCGCCGCTGGCGTTGGACGAGCGAATGACGACGCTCTGCTCACCCTGCGCGACGCGCAACGCCTCCAGCGCAAGGGACGGCGCAATCGAGGCGCCGACGCGGGTCAGCAGTGGCACGCGCCGCACGACCATGTCGCGGTCCGGCAACCAGTTCGTCGCCCCCAAACCCTGCGCGGTCTCGATGAGCGCCGGCAGCGGAAGAAGCGCCGCCGGGAATGAATAAAGGAAGGGCGCGGGCTCGTCGCCGGCCGAAGCGATCCCCGCCTTGGCGGGGTAGGCTTTCGCGCCCTGGGCCGCGAGCGTGGCGCCGAGCACGACGGGAGCGTCGCGCAGCACGCCGGCGAAGACCGCGTCGCTGTCGGGCGCCTTGGCGACGAGCTTCGACACGTCCGCGCGAAGCTTGGGGTCGGGCAGCGACTCGACGAGCATGCGCGCGCTGGCGCGGTCGGGCTCGGCGAAGATGAAATCGAAGGCGATAACCGCCGGGCCAAGCTCGCGTAGCCGCTCGACCAGCTCGGCGATGCGCGTCCTCGGCCATGGCCATTGGCCGTAGGCCTTCAGGCTCTCCTCATCAATGCCGACGACGCGGGCGGGCGTCTCCGGATCGTAGCGGCGCGGCGACAGGCGCTGGAACTCGTCGAAGACGAGATTGCGCAAGTCGTCCAGCCTGCGCGGCTGCAACGCGCCCCAAGGCAGGACGAGCGCAGCCGCGAGCAAGGTCGCGAAAAGGAAAACCCACTTACGTTTGAACATTCAGCTCCTCGCCGGCGCGCGGCGCATCGAGGCCTCGCGCGACGGCGATAAGTCGACGAGCCTAATTATCGGGGGTTGTACGGGTAATCCCCATAAGGCTCCTCGACGACCGGCGGCGGCGGCGCGGGCTGATTCTCGACGTTGGCGCGGCTTTGGACAAGCGCATTGCCCGCCCAGACGGGTCCGAGCGAATCGAGGCCGGGCGGCGGCTCGACGCTCGCCGGGCGGTCGTCGCCGAGAGCCAGATTGGCGTCCGAGTTTCGTGGCTTGGCCTTCGCGCCGCCCGACTGGCCGATCTGGCTCGCCATCTGCGCGTTGAGCGAGGCGATCATTTCCGGCGGAACGCGGAAGGGCTCCGAAACGCCGGAGCTGCGCGCGCAGACGCCGAAGCCCGGACGATTCAGGGTCTGCGAATCCCCGGCGGCGCCGGTGATCTCGGCGACCCCGTTCTGATGCACGACGAGCGCCTCGCATTCGCCGCCGATGCGCACGAGCACCGAGCCGCCGCGCAGGCCAATCGAGGCCGTCGGCGTCTTGAGCGTCGCGCCCGAGCCGTGGCTGACGCCGCCGCCGACGAAGCGCATGACGCCCTTGGCGACGGTGACGCCCTGGCTGCCGGCGGCGCCGTTATAGACGAAGTCGTCGATGACGACCGAGCTGTTGCGGCCCACAGTCATCGTCGATGAGTCGTTGAAGACGATCTGCGCGCTGCCATCGGCTGTCGTCTCGATGCGCTCGCGCTTCTCGACGCCAAGGCCGACGGCGAGCGGGCGCTTCGAGGCGCCCGGAGGCGTGCCATGGGCTGAAACATTCACCGCGCCGACATTGCCGACCTTTTCGGCCATAGCAGGAACGGCGGCGAGAGCGAGCGCGGAAGCCAGCGCGACAAGGGAGATGTTCTTCATGTCCGGTCTCCCGCCTTAGAATTTCGCCGTCGGGCCGAAGGACACGGCCACATTGTGCATCTTGAAATTGGGAATGTTCGAGTCGTTGCGCATGAACTCGATATTGCCCGCGAAGCCGAAAACATCGGTCACGGGCGCGTCGAGCATGACACCGTAATTCCAGGCCGTGTCGTGGCGCGCGACGAAGGGATTGACCAGAATGTTGGCCGTGTCGAAAGCGAGATTGGTGAAGCGCGCATAGGGCGCGATCGTCCAGCGCCGCGCGATCATCGGGTGCGGCGGATCGACCTCGAAGCGGACCATCGTCTGCACGTCCACCTGATCCGAACTCTGCGCCGCGTAGCCGGCGTTCGCCCGCGAATAGGCGACGCGCCCGTCGAGACGCACGCCGTCCAGCACGCGATAGGAGCCGCTCACATAGCCCGTGACGACGTCGCCCGTGGCAAGCGTCGAGAGAGTCGCATAGGGCGGCACGCCGAAGACATTGCGGCCCGGATCGACCCAGAGGCCGCGCCACTCTGCGCCTGGCTCGAGCCAGGCGTCGGGGCCGAAACCGGCGCGCACGCTCGCGCCCGCGCCGCCCGTGTTGAGATAGTTGTTGGAGCCGAGCATGGAGACGGCGCCGGTGATGTACGGCCGCACGGACAGATTGCTGAAGACCGTCTGCGGCACGAAGAAGCGCGGGCCGGTCGTGGCGGAGAACAGCATCACGCTGTATTGCGGCAGGTTGAACTGCTGCGTGGCGTAGCCGGTGATACGCGTCTCCAGCCGGTCGCCGCGCTGGCCGCCAAATTCATATTCGTGCGCGGCCTGGATGAGCTGGAACGAATTGAGGTCCGCCTTGGCCGGCGCGTTTGAGGCGAGGCCGATGCCGCCGACCTGGAAGAGGTTGCCGACCGGGAAATAGTTGGCGTTCGACTGTCCGCGCAGGCCGACATGCATACGGACAGACAGACGGCTCGTCTGCGTGCGCTTTTCGATATCGGGGAGCTGCGCGTCGATCTGCGCCGTCTGGAGCGGATCGAGATCGCCGGCGGCCTTGGCCGCCTTGAGATGCTCGGCCGCAACTTCCCAGGCGCCGAGGCGCGCATAGAGGAAGCCCAGCTCCTTGCGGGCGCGCGAAAGCTGCGGGTTGAACATGAGCAGGCGCTCGAGCGCGCCGATGCCCGCTTCGTAATCTCTAAGTTCCGTCGTCACCCGCACAAAGCGATAGGTGGCGTCGTAATCTTCCGGATGCGCCTGGATGCGCGCGGCGAGCTGGTCGCGCTCCGCGCGGATGTCCTGCGCCAGAGCCGGCGCCAAAAACGATGCCGCGAGCCAAAGGCCGCCCAAAAGCTTCAAAGAGTTCTTCTTGATGGCAAACAAACCACGCCCCCACTTGAACAATACCGCAGCACGGCCAAGCTGACTCAAAGGTGAGAGCGCGGCAAGGCGAACGGGTCAGACGGCGGATTGCGATCGGCGCACGCAACCATCTGTAATTAAACAATTTACGTGAAGAACAAGCTAAATTCGGCCTTGTGTAAAACCAGAAACAATCCGGCTACTGTTGCATCTAAACAACAGGTTTTGAAGGAACTTTTGGCCTCAGAGGCAACTGGAGCACGATCGCCTGGGAAGACTCGGGCTCAGGCGCCAATGCGTGGCGCGCGCCCAAGCGCCCCCTAAAGGGGCCCCCAGCCACACCACGGCGCCGGGAGAAGGAAGTCGCAACCGGGCGCGGGCCCCCATTGTCGAGCGCCATAAGGCGCCGCAGGACAATGAGCAGATCCGCCGCCTCCCGCGCCGCGCCGGACGAGACGGCCGCGCGGATATCCGCAACGATCCTCGCGCGGGCCATGGCGCGAGAGCTGCGGGCGCGGCGGTATTTCGCCAGCAGGCGTTCGTGCTTTTCGCTCGGGCTCACGCCGAGGACGATTTCATGCGGCGCAAGGCCCGCGACTTCCGAGCAGCGCCCGATCGGCGTCAATACGGCTTTCATCGCCTCCCCCTCTGCAAGAGACGAACATCGTCTCGTTTAGATGGGTCGAAGCTAGAAAACGGCGAGGATTTCGTTTGTGCGAGCGCGCACGCCTCGCGGCGCCGTCACTCGGCGGCGTTCATCGCGTCCTTCACGCGCTTTTCGAGCACGCTCGGACGCAGGAGGACGAGGCCGCCGCGGACCTTTTCCGCAAGCCCCTCTTCCGTCATTGCGCCCAGTTCACGGCTGACCTGCTCGCGGCGGCAGCCGATGCGCGCGGCGAGATCGTGCTGGAAGGGCGGCGGCGAGACGATGGCCTGCCCGTCATGCCCCTTGCGCGGCGCCGACATCCGCAGCAACTCCGAATAGAGCCGGTGGCGCAGATCGAGCACCGAGCGCTCGAAAAGGCGAATGTTCAGCTCGCGCACGCGCGCGGTGAGCAGGCGCATCAGCCGTTCGGAAATCTCCGACGAGTGCAGCACGATCTCCTTGAAGACCGTCGGCGGCACAAGCAAAAGCTCGGCATTGGTCAAAGCCGTGACATTGGCGGAGCGCTTGGCGCCGTCGATCGCGGCCATCTCGCCGAAGAACTTGCCGGCGCTGAAGTCGCCCAGGATCATCTCCTTGCCCGCGGCCGTGCGGACCAGAACGCGGACGTCGCCGGAAACGATGAAATAAACGTCGGTCGAGGGATCGTCGAAGTCGAGGACGAGTTCTCCCTCGGAATAGCGCTTGCGGACGCATTGGCGTCCAAAAGAGTCGGCCCGGGCGGGATCGAGCCCGGCGAAAAACGGTATGCCGTCGAAAACGGACACGGCGAGGAACTCCGCTGGAGGAAAGAAAAATCACGGGGATAGTGACGCCAAACGCCGCCGTCGTCGAGGGGGAAGCGACGCATCCGCGCGGCGGCTTAGGAGAATTTTGAGGCTGGCGTAGAGCCGGCGCCGCTCTGGCGCAGGCGAACGAACCGGGCGACAATCGGACGATGACCCTGCGGCTCGCTTCCTTCAATCTCGAAAATCTCGACTGGTCGCCGACCCATCGGAGCGATTTCGAAGCGCGCCGCGCCGCCCTGCTCCCGCTTTTCGCCGCCCTCGACGCGGATGTCATCTGCCTGCAGGAAGTCGGCGCGCAGAAGCCGCACAAGCATGGCGCCCGCGAATTTCTCGCGCTCGACCGCCTGCTCGACGGGACGCCCTATGCAGGCTTCTACCGCGCGGCCAGCAGGCGGCCGGGAACGCACGCGCCCGCCGACGTCCATAATCTCGTGATGCTGAGCCGCTGGCCGATCAAGGCGGCGCGGCAGATTCATCACGACATTGTCGAGAGATGGTCCTGGCCCCCGCCCCGCGACGGCGGCGCAGCGCCGCCGCCCATCCTGATCGAATGGGATCGGCCGCTGCTCTACGCGGCGGTCGAGACGCCGTCCGGCGCCCTGCTCCATCTCCTCGACCTGCATCTGCGCGCCCCCCGCCCCGCGCCCGTCGCGACCGCGCGTGGCGAAGGCTCCAGCAAGTCGCAGATCGAGGGGCAGTTCATCGCGGCGCAGAAACGCGAGGGTCAGGCGCTGGAGGCGCGGCTTTTCGTGGAGACCCTCTTCGACGCCGAACCGGAAGCGCTGATCGCCGTCTGCGGCGACTTCAACGCGGACGAACATGACGCGCCGACCCGCCTCCTGCGCGGCGGCGACAACGAATTGCAGCAGGGCGCGCGCGCGCTGGCGCCGATGGAGGAGCGCGTGGACGCCGCGCGCCGATACACGGTGATCCATGCGGGGCGGCCGAAGATGCTGGACCATATTCTGGCGTCGCCGGCGTTGGCTGCGGCGTGGCGGGAGACGCGTATTCTCAATGACGGGCTGTTAGATGAGGTCTATGCCTCCGACCCGATACTGGGGTCGCTGCATGCGCCGATCGTGGCCTGTTTTGAGATCTGAGGGCTCACAGCCGCTCGCCGTCCATCCCGATCCGATGCATCAGATAACACAGGCAATCGAGTTGCACGGCGCGCGGATCGACTGTCAGCATCGCGGGAATTGCGCTGCGCGTCAGCGTGATCTCGCCCCCAGCGTAATCGAAATACTCGCCCGGCGACCCGTCCCCGTCCCCCGGCAGAATGTCGAGCGCCACCCCCGCCCGCGCGACGCCGAAGGACGCGCCGGGCGCGAGCTCGCTGAAATTCAGATGGTCGATATCCGGGCGGAACATGAAATCCGCGAGCGACCCGTCGAACGAGAAGGTCGACCCCGCCGGCGGCTTCACGATGGCGTAGGTGCGCAGCAGATCGACATCGTGCGGCGCGGGCGCATGGTCGGGGAGTTGCGCGATCGAGAGCGCCGCCTCCACCAGCTCGATCGCGTGCTGGGTCGCCGAGCCCGCGCCCGCCTTGCCGCATTCGACCGTGATCGCCGGGCAGAGATTGGCGAAAGCCGCCGCCTGTGTGCCGACCGGTCGCTGGAAATGCACGACGATGCGCGAGAAGAGCTGCGCGAGCGCGATGAATTTCGGCTCCAGCTTCCGCACGCAGGCATAGTGCGGATTGAAGCCGGTGTTGTTGTGAATGTCGATGCTCGCGAAAAGCCCGCGCCGCGCCGCGTAATCATAGACCCACTGCGCCATCTCGGACTGCTGCTCGCCGGGATAAAGCGTGCCGGGCCAAACGCGGTTATAGTCGCGCTCGCCGTCGAGCGTTCGCAGATTGACAGAAGCCGCGCGGATATTCCCGACGAAGAAGAGCAGAGAACGCGGCAGGCCGCGCGCCGCGTGACGGCGCAGCACCTGCTGCATGGCTTCGAGCCCGCTATATTCGTTGCCATGCAGCAGCGTCGAGACGAAAAGCGGATGCGGGTCGCGCCCCGGAAGATCGAAAAGCGTCGGACCGGGCAGAATGTCGCTCAGCTTGTCGGCGGGGCAGTCCAGAAAACCTTCCGGCAGTCGATCCATCACGGCGCAGGGCGCGTCGGTCACATCCATTCTCACACTTCCCATTCATGCACGGGCGCGCCGCTGCGCTGCCCTTCGCAATAGGCGGCCATCATCGCGTAAAGATCGCCGCCGCAAGATTCGAGCGCGCGTCGTTGCCAGACGGCGCCGGTCTGCCCTGTTCGGATGCGCGCTTCGATGACATCGAGAAAGCCGCGCGAATCCGTCACGCCGAAATCCGAGAGCCCCGCGCGGGCGGCGGGAAGCAGATGGTCGAGCAGCAATTTGTCCGCGCCGATGTCGCCGAGGCCCGGCCATGTCATCACGGCGTCGAGCCCAAGCCGCGCGGCGGTGTAGAAGTTGCGCGACGCGTCCTCGAAGGAGAGCCCCGCCGTTCCATTGTCGCCCGCGAGCGCCAGCGTGCGCGTGAGGCCGAGATAGAGCGCGGCGTTCGCCATCATGTCCACGAAGCTCGGCCCGGCGGGCAGGATACGGTGCTCGACGCGCAGATGCGGGGCGCCGTCGTCGTCGAAGCCGATGAGCGGCCGGTTCCAACGCCAGATGACGCCGTTGTGCAAACGCAGGTGGCGCATCGCCTCGGCGTCGTCGTCAAAGGCGATGGGGAGCAGAGGATCGTAGTCGCGGGCGTTCTCCTCGAAGATCTCGAGGAGCGATTGCGACGCGAAGCCCGACCCCATGCAGACGCGCGACGGACCCGGCACATCCACCGCCTGCTCGAAAAGCGGGATGCGCGTCTCCTCCCACAGCGACTTGCCGAAGAGGAAGGGCGCGTTGCCGCAAGCGGCGATGATCGGGCCGGAGGCGACGATAGACGCGTTGTAATAGAGATGCGCGAGATCGACGGGCGATTTCAGATGCACCTGAAAGGAGGTCGTCGCCGCCTCCAGCATCACGTCGCGATGCTCGGAGACGAGATGTTCGCGGCCGAGAATGTCGACGCGCAAGGGCCGTCCGCCGCGCATTCGCAGCACCTCGCTGTTGAGCGCATAGTACCGGTTGAGCGGCGACATGTTGGCGAGGGTAAGGTCCTCGTCGCGGATCGTCGGCAGCGTGCCGATCAGCACGAGATTGGCGTCGAGCCGATGCGCCGTCTCGTTGCAGGCCGCCCAGACCTTGATGAACGCGTCATAGGCGCTGCCAAGCGCATCGCCTTCGAGCGGCAGCGGGTCGCAGTTGAGCTCCAGATTGAAGCGCGACAGCTCGGGCACGACCAGCGGATTGTCGAGCGCTTCGAGCAGTTGCTGGTTGATCGAGGCCGGGAAGTAATTGTGATCGACGATCCAGGTCTCGATCTCGAAGCCGATCGTGTGGCCGGCGCGGGAGAATTTGTCGGCGGCGAAAAGCCCCCTCGCGATCTCCGTCTCGGCCGCCAGCCGCCCGGCGAACCGCGCCTTGTCGGCCCGTGAAAAGCCCGTCGCCTTGATTTCCTCGCCCACGGCCGCTTCCCTTTTTGATCCTTCTATTACGTAGGCGCGGCGCGGGAAAGTGACGAAGGGTCGCGCGACGGACGAGGGCGGGAACACCCTCTCCCCGCCTGCGGGGAGAGGGTTGGGGTGAGGGGCGGGCAAGGTCAGCGAGGCTCCGAGCGGGCCAAAAGGCCTCTCCCGCCGAGGCGCGCAGCGGTCGCTCCGCCCCTCACCCTGGCCCTCTCCCCGTTGCACGGGGAGAGGGAAATGAGCAGCGCGACATAAGGCGCGCATCTGCGCTAAACAACACAGCAAAACCAGGAGGCCCCTCCCCTTGTCCGACATCGCCTATGTCAACGGCGCCTATCTGCCGCTCGCCGACGCCCAGATCTCCATCCTCGACCGCGGCTTTCTCTTCGCCGACGGCGTCTACGAAGTCGCCGCCGTCATCGACGGCAGGCTGATCGACAACGACGCCCATATCGCGCGGCTGGAGCGCTCGCTCGGAGAGTTGCGGCTCGAAAGCCCGGTCCCCATGGCGGAGATCGTCGAGATCGAGAAAGCGCTGGTCGCCCGCAACGGCGTCGCGGAGGGCATGGTTTATCTGCAGGTGACGCGCGGCGCGGCGGAGCGGGATTTCTCCTTTCCGAAAGGCGTAAAACCGACGCTCATCGGCTTCGCGCAGAAGAAGAACATCCTCGCCTCCCCCTATGCCGAGAAAGGCATCAAGGTCGTGACCGTCCCCGACCTGCGCTGGGCGCGGCGCGACATCAAGAGCGTCGCCCTGCTCGCTCAGGTGCTCGCCAAGCAGGCGGCGACGGAAGCCGGCTGCCACGAAGCGTGGATGGTGGACGCGGGCGGCTTCGTTACCGAAGGCTCTTCCTCGACCGCCTTCATCGTCACCAGAGCGGGCGCCATCGTCACACGGCCGAACTCCGAAGCGATCCTCCCCGGCTGCACGCGCCGCTCGGTGCTGGCGCTCGCGCAGGAGCATGGGCTGAAGATCGAGGAGCGCGCTTTCACCGTCGCGGAAGCCTATGACGCGGGCGAGGCCTTTCTGACCTCGGCCTCCAATCTCGTCCTTCCTATCGTCGCCATTGACGGGCGGCAGCTCGGCGACGGGGCGCCTGGCCCGCACGCAAGGCGACTTCGCTCACTCTATCTCGATTTCGCGCGCGCGACTGCTCTCTGATCAGCTTACGATGCGCTCGGCGCCGCTCCAGGCTGCGCCGCGCCGCTCGCGCCGGAACAGTAGCGGCGAGCGCGCGTTCTGCCTCCGAATGAACGTCTCCAAGGAGGTCAACATGGGCAGCCTGCTGCACTATGCGATCCTGTTCCTGATCGTCGCAATCATTGCCGCTTTCTTCGGATTCGGCGGCGTCGCCGGCACGGCGATGGAAGGCGCGCGGATTCTCTTCTGGGTCGCGCTGGTTCTCTTCGTCATCTCCGCTGTCGCAGGTTTCCTCCGCAGGGCCTGACGACGAAGTTTTTCTCTTCGGTGCTCCCGACTGGCCGGCGTTAGCCGGCCTCTTTTTTGCGACGCCGGCGCTCTTTTACGGAATGTCCTTCAACGCGGCGAGCCACGCCTCGGGCGACGAGTCGCTCGGCGCGCGCCAATCGCCGCGCGGCGAGAGCGAACCGCCGGAGCTCACCTTTGGCCCATTCGGCAGGGCGGAGCGCTTGAACTGACTCGTCGCGAAGAAGCGGCGCAGGAAGACGGCGAGCCAGTGCTTGATCTCCGCGAGATCATAGGCGCCCCGATCCTTCTCGGCGATCACAGACGGCCACGCGCCCTCCTTGGCGTCGCGCCAGGCATGCCAGGAAAGGAAGGCGACTTTTGTCGGAGAAAAGCCGTAACGCGTCGTGTAATAAAGGTTGAAGTCCTGCAGCGCATAGGGACCGACAAAGGCTTCGGTGCGCTGCGCCGTGTCGCCGGGAACGAGTTCCGGCGAAATTTCCGTCGAGAGAATGTCTTTCAGCACCGAGACTGTCTGCGCCCCGAACCGCGCGTCGCGCGCGCACCAGCGGATGAGATGCTGGATGAGCGTCTTCGGCACGGAGGCGTTGACATTGTAATGCGCCATCTGATCGCCGACGCCATAGGTGCACCAGCCGAGCGCAAGCTCCGAAAGATCGCCGGTGCCGATGACGATGGCGTTGTGCAGATTGGCGAGGCGGAAAAGCAGCGACGTGCGCGCGCCGGCCTGCACATTTTCGTATGTCGTATCGTAGAACGCTTCGCCGCGTGCGGCCGGATGGTCGATGTCTTCGAGCATCTGCTTGCAGGCGGCGGAGACGTCGATCTCCTGCGCCGAGACGCCGAGCGCGCGCATCAGCGCCCAGGCGTTGCTCTTGGTGCGATCGGTCGTTGCGAAAGCAGGAAGCGTATAAGCGAGGATGTTGGTGCGCGGCAGGCCAAGCGCGTCCATCGCCGTGACCGCCACGAGAAGCGCCTGCGTCGAGTCGAGGCCGCCCGACACGCCGATGACGACCTTCTCCATGCCGGAGGCGCGCAGCCGTTGTTCGAGTCCGTGCGACTGAATGTTGAAGGCCTCGAAGCAAAGCTCCGCCAGCCGGGCCTCGTCATTGGGGACGAAGGGGAAGCGCGGGACGCCGCGCATCAGTCCAAGATCAATGTCGCGCGGCGCATTGAGCTCGAATTCCACGCGGCGATAATGCGTCGCGCCCGCCTCCACATCGGCGCAATCGCCGAAGGTCGCTTGCCGCGCACGCTCGGCCGCGAGGCGCCCGAGGTCGATATCCGCCATGACGAGTTGCGGTTCGTCCGAGAATCGCGGCGCCTTGGCGAGCAGATCGCCTTTCTCATGGATCATCGCCTCGCCGTCCCAGGCGAGATCGGTCGTCGACTCGCCCTGCCCCGCCGCCGAATAGACATAGGCGGCCAGACAGCGCGCCGAATGCGTGGAACACAAAGTCTGCCGATAATCGGATTTCCCAACGATGGCGTTGGAGGCCGAGAGATTGAGCAGCACCGTCGCGCCCGCAAGCGCCGCGCGCGAGGAAGGCGGAATGGGAACCCAAACGTCCTCGCAAACTTCCAAATGGATCACGAGGTCGGCAAAGTCCGAGGCTTCCAGCAGCACATCCGAACCGAAGGGCGCGATCTGGCCCGCGACGGCAATCTCCTCGCCCGCGATGAAGGCGCCCGACGCGAAGTGACGCTTTTCGTAAAACTCGCGATAGTTCGGCAGATAGGTTTTCGGCGTCACCGCAAGGACGCGCCCGCGCAGAATGGCGACGGCGCAATTATAGAGCCGCCCGCGATGGCGCAGCGGCGCGCCAACGACGATGAGCGGATGAAGCTTGCGCGACGCTTCAATCAGTTCCATCAGCGCGGCCTCGACAGCGACGAGCAGCGCGTCCTGCTGCAGCAGATCGTCGATGGCGTAAGCTGAAATTCCCATTTCCGGAAAAAGGACGAGCGACGCCCCTTTCTCATGCGCCCGCCCGGCGAGTTCGATCGTGCGCGCGACATTGAAGGCAGGATCGGCGACGCGCACGCGCGGGCAGGCGACCGCGGCGCGGATGAAGCCATGTGTGTGCAGCGAAAAGAAAGGATGGGTCATCTGAACTCGCGCGAGCGCGCCGAAGCGCGCTGGTAGGTGTGTGTAATAATGCCTCAAAGGCGCTCTGACCGCCATCGGCGCGCGCCGCCGCGATACGGCTGCCTATCCCAGCAAGCCGAGCCCAAAGCCGAGCAGCGCCGTCAGCGCCCCAACGGCCAGAAAAGCGAGGCCAGAGGCGCGCCGCCCCAGGCTGAACGCCAGCCAGACGCCGATCAAAGCGAGGGCCACGCCGATTTCACCCGCGCCGAGCCACCGCGCCTTGTCGCCCACATAATGAACAGGCGGGCTCACCTTGCTCGCGAGCCAATAGCTGTCGAACCAGATCGCGGAGGCGCCGCGTGTGGCGGTAATCAGCGCAAGGGACCAGCAGATAAGAAACTCGGCTCTCTTCTTCATTCGACCAAACGTCTCCCAACCGGCGCAAAACCAACGATTGGACAAAAGTCTTAACGGACAGGCGAAAGGTTCCGTCTCTGGCTCGCTGGCTCCAAAGCTTGAGACTGCGAGGCTGTAAGCGAGATCCATTTGTTTAACCTATGAGTCAAATTCAGTTTTTCTATGCAATCCCTGAAATTTCAACGCTTAAGATCATATTTCGAAGAGTTCTAAACCGAAGGCGCTGCGCCCGCGCGGCCGCCGAGGGGAAAGGAAATTCGACATGTGGTCCGAAATACGCGGCCTGAAGGACGACATTGATTACGGCACCCCGCCCCGCGACGGGACGCCCGTCACCCTTGAGATCGACGGCGTCACCGTCACCGTCCCCGCCGGAAGCTCGGTGATGCTGGCCGCCGCGGCGGCGGGCCGACCGGTTCCCAAGCTCTGTGCGACGGACATGCTGGAGGCCTTCGGCAGTTGCCGGGTCTGTCTCGTGGAGATCGAGGGGCGCGGCGGCTTTCCGGCGAGCTGCACCACGCTTGTCGCGGAAGGGATGAAGGTCAAGACGCAGAGCGAAAATCTCGCGCGGCTGCGCAAGGGCGTACTGGAGCTCTACCTCTCGGACTTCCCCGAAAGCGAAGTCGCCGACGGCTGGAGCGAGTTCCACGAGACATTGACGGCGGAAGGGATTGTTTCGCATCCCTATGGCGAGGGCGCGAACCATTTCGACGCGCCGATCGATGAGTCGAACCCTTACTTCCTGTTCGATCCGACGAAATGCATCGTCTGCTCGCGCTGCGTGCGCGCCTGCGCCGAGGTTCAGGGCACGTTCGCGCTGACCATTACGGGCCGCAGCTTCGAGTCCAAAGTCGCGGCCGGGCAGGACCAATCGTTCTTCGAATCCGAATGCGTGAGCTGCGGCGCCTGCGTGCAGGCCTGCCCGAGCCATGCTTTGGTCGAAAAAAGCCTCTTCGAGGGAGAGTACAAAAATGCCGAACCCGTTGAAGCCTGAGAAATCGGTCGTCACCACCTGCGCCTATTGCGGCGTCGGCTGCGGCTTCAAGGCCGAGACGCGCGGCGACAAGATCGTGCGCATGACTCCGTGGAAGGAAGGCAAGGCCAATCACGGCCATAGCTGCATCAAGGGCCGCTTCGCCTACGACTATTACAACTCGCCCGATCGCGTGAAGACGCCGCTGATACGCGCCTCGATCGACGATCCCTGGAAGGCGGTGAGCTGGGACGAAGCCTTCGCTTACGCCGCCAGCGAGTTCAAGCGCATCCAGGCGAAATACGGCGTGAAGTCCGTCGGAGCCGTCTCGAGCTCGCGCTGCACGAATGAGGAAATCTTCCTCACGCAGAAATTCGCGCGCGCGGTGTTCGGGAACAACAATATCGACAACTGCGCCCGCATCTGTCACTCGCCCACGCAGTTCGGTCTGACCAACACCGTCGGCGCAGGCGCGGCGAGCCAGCATTTCGACTCCATCCTTCAGGCCGATGTCATCATGGTCGTCGGCGCCAATCCGACGGAAGGCCATCCGGTCTTCGGCTCGCTGATGAAGCGGCGCATCCGGCAGGGCGCGAAGCTCATCGTGATCGATCCGCGCAAGACGGAGACGGTGGAATCCGCGCATGTCAAAGCGGATGTGCATCTCGCCATCCGCCCCGGCACGAATGTCGCGATCCTCGACAGTCTCGCCCATGTGATCGTGCGCGAGAAGCTCTACAATGAAGAGTTCGTGCGCGCACGCTGCGAAATAAACGAGTTCGAGAACTGGAAGGCGCTTGTCGGCTCCGACAAATACGCGCCGGAAGTCATCGGCCCGCTCGCCGGCGTCGATCCGGAAGACATTCGCAAGGCGGCGCGCCTTTATGCAGGCGGCCCAAACAGCGCGATCTATTACGGCCTCGGCGTCACCGAACATTCGCAGGGCTCGACGGGCGTGATGTGCCTCGGCAATCTCGGCCTTTCCTGCGGCATGCTGGGACGCGAAGGCGTCGGCGTTAACCCGCTGCGCGGCCAGGGCAATGTGCAGGGCGGAAGCTGTCTCGGCAGCTGGCCGCATGTGTTCAGCGGCTATCGCTTCGTGACGGATTACGCCACAAGGTCCAGCTTCGAGGCCGAATGGGGCGTGCCGCTCGACGCGGAGCCTGGCCTGCGCCTCCCCAACATGCTCGACGCCGCCGTCGCCGGCTCGTTCAAGGGCATGTACATCATGGGCGAAGACCCGGTGCAGAGCGACCCGAACCAGCACCACGTCATCGCCGCGATGAAGAACATGGAGTGCGTCATTCTCCATGACCTCTTCCTCAACGAGACGTCGAAATACGCCCATATCTTCCTTCCCGGCTCCTCGTCGCTGGAGAAGGACGGCACCTTCACCAACGCCGAGCGGCGCGTCTCGCGCGTGCGCAAGGTGATCGAGCCGCTCGCCGGCCTGCAGGACTGGGAGATCACGGTGAAGCTCATGAACGCCATGGGCTACGGCGTGACCTATTCCAACCCCGGCGAAGTGCTGGACGAGATCGCGCGGCTGTCGCCCAATTATCGCGGCATGAGCTTCGACCTGATCGACCGCATCGGCTCGGCTCAGTGGCCCTGCAACGAGGAGGCGCCCGAGGGCACGGAAGTGCTGCACATAGAGAAGTTCCCCCGCGCCAACGGGCTCGGGACGTTCATGCTCACGGAGTATGTGCCGACGGCGGAACGCACCAACGACAAATATCCCTTGCTGCTCACGACGGGCCGCATCCTCACGCAATACAATGTCGGCACGCAAACGCGGCGCACGCCGAACTCGCTGTGGCATCCCGAGGACGTGCTCGAAATCAACGAGCAGGACGCGATCTCTCGCGGCGTGAAGGAGGGCGACTGGGTGAAGATGTCCAGCCGCTTCGGCCAGATCGAACTGCGCGCGCGGATTTCCGAGCGCGTCAATCCGGGGGTGGTTTACACGACGTTCCATCATGCCAAGTCGAAGGCCAACGCCGTCACGTCGGATCTCTCCGACTGGGCGACGAACTGCCCGGAATATAAGGTTACGGCGGTGGACGTCGTGCGCACCAACGGCCCCGCGGCCGAAGCCGGGCGCGACGCGGCGACGCGGCGCATCGAGGAATTGGAGCCGGCCGAATGAGCACGACGCAGCAAAACGCCGGCGCCGACATCCCGGTGATGGCGCTCGACCGTATCGTCCTGATGGCCAATCAGATCGGCGACTTCTTCGCGCCCTATCCGCCGGAGCGGCGCGCCGAGGGCATCCGCAACCATCTGCGCACCTATTGGGATCCGCGCATGCGCGACGAGTTGCTGACGCTGATCGAACAGGGCGGGGCCGGTCTGGCGCCGCATGTGATCGAGGGCGCGAGGCTGCTTCGCGAAGAGGCGCACGCCAAGCCCGGCTATTACGGGCCGCCCAAGGCGTAAAAGCGAGCAGCGAAAGAGAGTAACGCGACGATATTGGTGATCTTGATAGCGGGGTTGACCGCAGGACCGGCGGTGTCCTTGTAGGGATCGCCGACCGTGTCGCCGGTGACGGATGCCTTGTGGGCTTCCGAGCCCTTCATGTGCTTGACGCCATCTTTGTCGACGAAGCCGTCTTCGAAGGACTTCTTGGCGTTGTCCCAAGCGCCGCCGCCCGACGTCATCGAGATCGCGACGAAGATGCCGGTGACGATCACGCCGAGAAGCAGCGCGCCTACGGCAGAAAAGGCAGCGCCTTTACCGGCGATGGCATTGACGACGAAGAAGAGCACGATCGGCGACAGGACCGGCAGCAGCGACGGCACGATCATTTCCTTGATCGCGGCGCGCGTCAGCAGATCGACGGCACGGGCATAATCGGGCTTCTCGGTACCCTTCATGATGCCGGGCTTGGCTTTGAATTGCCGCCTCACCTCTTCGACGATGGAACCGGCCGCGCGGCCGACGGCCGTCATCGCGAGGCCGCCGAAGAGATAGGGATGAGGCCGCCGAAGATCAGGCCCGCGACGACGTAGGGATTTTCGAGACCGAAGTTGACCTCAACGCCCTTGAAGAACTGATAGCCCGTGGCGCCGGCCTTGTTCGCTTCTTCAATGAAGTGATGAAGATCATAGTTGTAGGCGGCGAAGAGCACCAGCGCGCCGAGACCGGCCGAGCCGATGGCATAGCCCTTGGTCACCGCCTTGGTGGTGTTGCCGACGGCATCGAGCGCGTCGGTGGACTGACGGACGTCTTTCGGCAGGCCCGGCCATTTCGGCGATGCCACCAGCGTTATCGGTGACAGGACCGAAGGCATCGAGCGCGACGATCATGCCGGCAAGGCCCAGCATCGTCGTCGTGGCGATGGCCGTGCCGAACAGGCCGCCGAGTTGATAGGTGGCGATGATGGCCGCAACGATGGCGATGGTCGGCAATGCGCAGGCCTCAAGCGAAACAGCCAAGCCCTGAATGACATTGGTGCCATGGCCGGTCACCGACGCCTGCGCGATCGAACGGACCGGGCGCTTGCCGTGCCGGTGTAGTATTCGGTGATCCAGACGATGAGGCCGGTCAGAACCAGACCGACGATTCCGCACAGGAACAGATTGCTGCCGGTGATGGTCTGGCCCGCAGCCGTCCCGACCTCGCCGAAGCCGCCGAGAACATACTGCGTCGCAACGTAGAGACCGAGGATCGACAGCACGCCGGAAGCGATCACGCCGCGATAGAGCGCGCCCATGATCGAACCGTTGGTGCCGAGCTTCACAAAGTAAGTGCCGACGATCGATGTCACGATGCAAGCGGCGCAGATCGCGAGCGGATAGAGGGTGAGCGCTGAAAGGTTCGGCTGGCCGGCGAAGAAGATCGCGGCGAGAACCATGGTCGCGACGACGGTCACGGCATAGGTTTCGAACAGGTCGGCCGCCATGCCGGCGCAATCGCCGACGTTGTCGCCGACGTTATCGGCGATGGTCGCCGGGTTGCGCGGATCGTCCTCGGGAATGCCCGCCTCGACCTTGCCGACGAGATCGCCGCCGACGTCTGCACCCTTGGTGAAGATGCCGCCGCCGAGACGCGCGAAGATCGAGATCAGCGAGGCGCCGAAGCCGAGCGCCACGAGGCGTCGACGAGCGCGCGATCGGCAGGCGTGTAGCCGACGAACCAGGTGAGGATCGCGTAATAGATCGCGACGCCGAGCAGCGCGAAGCCTGCGACCAAAAGGCCGGTGACCGCGCCGGCCTTGAAGGCGATGTCGAGGCCTTTGCTCAGCGATGCGTCGCGGCCTGCGCCGTGCGGACGTTCGCCCGGACGGAGACGTTCATGCCGATGAATCCGGCGGCTCCCGAAAGAACCGCGCCGATCAGGAAGCCGATGGCCTGCAGGGGCCCGAGCAGCAGCCAGGCGAGGATGAAGATGACGACGCCGACGATGCCGATGGTGCGGTATTGCCTGCTGAGATACGCCTGTGCGCCTTCTCGAACGGCGGCGGCGATCTCCTGCATGCGCGACTCGACGGCGTCCCCTATGACATCTCTGAGGCGCGACGCATCCGCACCCAGAGCTGCTTCAACATTTTCGCCCGCGTCCCGACCGGGGCCGCGCCTCACAACGCCTACCCCTCCGCTTCGGACGGATTCTGGCTGATGCTTCGGCCCCTCGAGCCCGGGAAGCACACGCTGAAATTCGGGGGGCGCTACAATAATCGGCTTTCGGAATATGGCCGGATGATCCAGGATATCGAATACGAGCTTGTCGTGCGCTGACCCTAGAAGTGGCTGAAGGAAGGCCTCTCGAAAACGATCGGCGTTCCGTCGGCGGCTCGAAACACCGGCGCGGCCCCGCCCTCGATGATCGAACCGATGCGGACCGCGCCCTCGGGCGGCGGAGCGAGGGGGGACGCGCTGAAAAGAATTTCGTAGTCGTCGCCGCCCGTCAGCGCACGGCTCAAAAGCCCGGGCTCCAGCGCGATCGCCTCCATCGCGGCGGCTGAGAGCGGCACACGCGCCGCCTCGACCGCGGCGCCCACGCCCGACGCCTTGCACAGCTTGCCGAGGTCGCCGGCAAGGCCGTCCGAGACATCCATCGCCGCCGTCGCATGGGCGCGCAGCAGCGGAACGAGATCGAGCCGCGGCCGCGGCAAGAGATAACGGTCGAGGAGATCCGCGCGCGCCTGCGGGGAGAGACGCGCCGAGAGGCTCTCGTCGTGGCGCAAGGCGAGGCCGAGCGCGGCGTCTCCGATTGTCCCGGACACATAGATAGCGTCGCCGGGCTTCGCCCCTGTGCGGGGCACGAAGCGCGGGGTGCGGCCGAGCGCCGTGATGGAGATCGTCAACGGCCCCGGCGTCGCCGTCGTGTCGCCGCCGATCAGCGGGGCGGCGTAGGCGCGCGCGTCTTCAGCAAGGCCAGTTGCGAAGGCGGCGAGCCAGTCATTCGTCCAGTCGGCGGGCAGCGCGAGCGCGAGGAGGAAGCCGACCGGCTCGGCGCCCTTGGCGGCGAGGTCGGAGAGATTGACCCGCAGCGCCTTCTTCGCAATCAGTCCGGGCGGGTCGCCGGGGAAGAAATGCACGCCGCCGACAAGCATGTCGACCGTGGCGACCGTCGGCTCGGAGGACGCCTCGATCAGCGCCGCGTCGTCTTTCAGACCCAGCGCGGCAGGACCTGCGATCGGCGCGAAGATGCGGGCGATGAGTTGGTCTTCAGTGTAGCGGTTCGGCATCTCCTCGCCCTCGTGCTTCGAGACGCTCGCGCCGCTCGCTCCTCAGCATGAGGGCGAGGAGGCTTCCTCATCCTGAGGAGCCGCCGCAGGCGGCGTCTCGAAGGACGAGGAAGACTCTACCCCATCTCCCCCGCCCGCTCCTCGCGCGCGATCTTGTCGAGCACGGCGTTGACCATGCCCGACTCCGTCGGCCCGAAAAAGGCGCCGGCGACGTCGACATACTCCTTGATGGCCGCGCGGGCGGGCACGTCCTTGCGGGCGCGCAGCTCATAGGCGCCGGCGCGCATCGCGGCGCGCATCACGGCCTCGACGCGGGCGAGCGGCCAGCCGCCGGACAGCACGCGGTCGATCTGCCGGTCGATCGCCACCTGATCGGTGAGCACGCCCTGCAGCACGTCGCGGAAGAACGTCAGCTCCGCGGGCTTGTATTGCACGCCCTCGATCTCGCGGCCGATCCAGTGCGACTCGAACTCGGCGAAGATCTCGTTGAGGCCCTTGCCGGCGACTTCCATTTGATAGAGCGCCTGCACGATGGCGAGACGCGCGGCGGAGCGCTGGTCGAGGCTCATGCGAGGCTCCGCTTCAGGCGGATGAGCGAGAGCGCCGCGAGCGCCGCGTCGGCGCCCTTGTCGCCCTGCTTCGGGTCGGCGCGCACGATCGCCTGTTCGTCATTTTCCACGGTCAGAATTCCATTGCCCAGAGGGAGGCGGCGTGTAACCGAGAGGTCCGTCAGCGCGCGCGAGCTTTCATTTGCGACGATCTCAAAATGATAGGTCTCGCCGCGAATGACGCAGCCAAGCGCGACGAGCCCGTCATAGGGTTGCGCCGCTTTTTCGGCCGCGTCCAGCGCTATCGCCGCGGCGGTCGCGATCTCCAGCGCGCCAGGGACTTCGATCGTCGTCGCGCTCGCGCCGAGCCGCTCGATCGCCGCCAGCGCCCCTTCCTTCAATTTGCCGACAATGTCGGCGTTGAACTTCGCCGCGACGACGAGGATGCGCGCGCCCGGCACGGGCGTCGCGTCCATATCGTCGGGTGCAAAACCTGCCATGGGCCGTCACTCCGAAGGCCCCCTCCCTGTCCCTCCCCCGCAAGCGGGAGAGGGGACGCTCGCAATCGGCGCTCTCGACGAAGGCCGCGCTCTGGCTCCCTCTCCCGGGATACGGGGGAGGGTTGGGGTGGGGGCAACGCTGCTGCGGATATCTTTGATTTCGAGCCGCGACTTATGTCACAGCGAACGCCGCTTGTCAGCCTGCCCGGCGCTTAGTTTCCGCTCAACCGCGCCGCGTAACGCGCCATCATATCGACCTCGATATTCAGCGCATCCCCTGCCCCGCGCGCGCCAAAGGTGGTCACGGCGAGCGTATGCGGAATGAGCAGGATCGAGAAGCGGTCGCCCTCGACCTCGTTCACCGTCAGCGACGCGCCGTCCAGCGCCACCGAGCCCTTTTGCGCGATGAAGCGCGAAAGTTCGTGCGGCGCCTCTATCCAGAAGCGCGCCATGCCGTCGAAATCGTCGCGCGACAGGATGCGCGCCACGCCGTCGACATGGCCGGTGACGATATGGCCGCCGAGTTCGTCGCCGATTTTCAGCGCGCGTTCGAGATTGACGGGCGTTCCCGGAGCCCATGCTCCCACGGTTGTCTTCGCCAGCGTCTCGGCTGCGGCGTCGACGTCGAAGACCGTCCGACCGCCTTCGCGAGCGGCGCCGACGACGGTTAGGCAGACGCCTGCATGGGCGATGGAGGCGCCGAGCGCGATGGTGTCGGCGTCGTAGGCGCAGGCGATGCGCAGGCGTTTCAGGTCGCCGCGCGGCTCGACTGATAGCACTTCTCCAATATCGGTGACGATGCCGGTGAACATACTTCCCTCCCCGCGTCGCATTCCCTCTCCCCGCCTGCGGGGAGAGGGTTAGGGTGAGGGGCGGGGCCACAGTGACGCGCGGTCGCCGCGTCGCCAGACAAACCTTTGTCGGTTACGGTCGCCTTGCCCCTCACCCCAGCCCTCTCCCCGTTCCACGGGGAGAGAGAGCGCACTCGCCCCTCAGTCAATCCATCCTTGCGTAGCGCGTCATTTGATCTGCGCCGAGCATGCGGCTTTCGATCATGCGATAGCGCGAAACATTGTCCAGAGCGGCGCGCGCGACGGGGGTGAGGGCCGGACGGCCGGGACGGCCGAGCGGCTTCACGCCCTTGTGAATGATCACCTCGTCGGCGAGGCCGGCGGCGAGCAGGCTTTCCGCCACGCGCGGCCCGCCTTCGCTGAAGACGCGCGTTATCCCGCGATCCGCCAGCACGCGCAGCGCGGCGAGCAGGTCGAGGCGGCCGTCGATCGTCGGAATGCGCGCGACCCCGGCGCCCGTCAGTTCGGCGAAAGCGCGCGCATTTTCCTCGCTCACCTGCTCCGCTGCGAGGACGAGCAGCGGAATCTCCCTCGCCGTGAAAGCGAGGCGCGAGCGCGGCGAGAGGGTCAGATTGCGGTCGAGCACGACGCGCAGGCGCTTCGCGCTGTCGATTCCCGGCAAGCGGACGGTCATCAGCGGATCGTCTTCGCGCGCCGTGCCGGAGCCGACCATGATCGCGTCGTGCAGCGACCGCTGCACATGGGTGTAGGCGTCGGCGATGGGGCCGGTGATGCGCAGTCGGGGATCGTGGACGTCCCCCGCTGCATAGCCGTCCGCCGTCTGGGCGAGTTTCAGCGTCACCATCGGCCGGTGCTTGGTGACGCGCAGAATATGGCCGAGATGGTCGCAGCGCGCGGCGGCCGCTTCGGAGCCGACGACGACCTCTATCCCCGCCTCGCGGAGAATATCGTGGCCCCTGCCTGCGACGCGCGGGTCAGGGTCTTCCATGGCCGTGACGACCCGCGCCACGCCGGCGGCGATGATGGCGTCGACGCAGGGAGGCGTCGCGCCGTGATGGGAACAGGGCTCGAGCGTGACATAGAGCGTCGCGCCCCGCGCCTTCTCTCCGGCCGCCGCAAGCGCGATGGCCTCGGCGTGCGGGCGGCCGCCCTCGGCGGTGTAGCCGCGCGCGACGATCACGCCCTCCTTCACGACGAGCGCGCCGACGGCGGGATTGGGAGCGGTACGGCCCATATTGCGCCGACCGAGCGCCAGCGCCGCAGCCATATAGGCGTCGTCGGTCGCGGCGAGGGGGATCGTTTCGTGGAGGCTCATTCAGTCGTCGGCGTCTTCGGGGAATTCGCCGCCGCTTTCCAATTCGTCGATGAGGGCGTTGAAGTCGCGCGCTTCACGGAAGTCGCGATAGACGGAGGCGAAACGCACATAAGCTAGATCGGGAACTTCGCGGTCAGCGCGTGAACCTTTTCCTTCACGCCCGCTTCCGTCGCCGCATTGCCCTCTTCGCCCTTCGAGGACAGGCCGTCCAGCACCTCGACGATCAGCTGGCCGACCTCGGTGAACTCCGCCGTGCCGAAGCCGCGCGAGGTCGCCGCCGGCGTGCCGAGACGGATGCCGGAGGTCACGAAGGGCTTCTCCGGGTCGAAGGGGATGCCGTTCTTGTTGCAGGTGATGTGGCGCGGCCGAGCGCGGCTTCCGCCGCCTTGCCGGTGATCTTCTTGGGACGCAGATCCACCAGCATCAGGTGGTTCTCGGTGCCGCCGGAGACGATCGCGAGACCGGCGTCGACGAGCGTCTGCGCCAGCGTCTGGGCGTTGTCCTTGACGCGCTGCTGATAGGCCTTGAACTCCGGCGCAGCGCCTCGCCGAAGGCGACGGCCTTCGCGGCGATGACGTGCATCAGCGGGCCGCCCTGCAGGCCGGGAAGATCGCCGAGTTGATCTTCTTGGCGATGTCTTCGTCATTGGTCAGCACCATGCCGCCGCGCGGGCCGCGCAGGGTCTTGTGCGTCGTCGTCGTGACGACATGGGCGTGCGGGAACGGGCGACGGATGCAGGCCCGCCGCGACGAGGCCGGCGAAGTGGGCCATGTCGACCATGAAGTTGGCGCCGACTCTCGTCGGCGATCTTGCGGAACGCCCGCGAAGTCCCAGATGCGCGAATAGCCCGAGCCGCCGGCGATGATGATGCTTCGGCTTATGCTCGCGGGCGAGCGCGGCGACCTGATCCATGTCGATGCGCTGATCGTATCCGGCTTCACCATATAGTGGACGGCATTGAACCACTTGCCGGACTGGTTCACCGGCGCCGTGCGTCAAGATGGCCGCCGGCCGCGAGGTCGAGGCCCATGAACGTGTCGCCCGGCTTCGCAGCGCGAGGAAGACCGACTGGTTGGCCTGCGAGCCGGAGTTCGGCTGGACGTTGGCGAAGCCGCAGCCGAAGAGCTTCTTGGCGCGGTCGATCGCCAGATTTTCGGCGATGTCGACGTACTGGCAGCCGCCGTAATAGCGCTTGCCCGGATAGCCTTCGGCGTACTTGTTGGTCAGAACCGAACCCTGAGCCTCCATCACCGCCTGCGAAACGATGTTTTCCGACGCGATCAGCTCGATCTCGTGCTGCTGGCGGCCGAGTTCGAGTTCGATCGCCTTGGCGAGTTCCGGATCGGACTGCGCAAGGGAGGAGGTGAAGAAACCGGACTGGCTCATGGAATTTCCTCTAAGCCCTTCAGCAGCCCCGCCGCGCCGAGCAGCAGCGAGCCCGTGCAGACACTCGTGACATATCGCGCGCGCGAGCCGCGGTCCGCGAGGAAGTCGAGCACGGCGCGGTCCTGCATCGCGGGGATCGTGCCCTTGAGGCCGCCGGGGACGAAAAGAATGTCCAAATCCGTTGGGCAGGAATCGAAATCATGATCCGCGACATAGGAGACGCCGAGATCGCTGACGACCGGGTCGCGGTCCTTCCAGACAAGAACGACGTTCGCGTCGCCGAGACGCCGCATGAAGGTCAGCGGCCCGACGAGATCGACGTCGAACATCTGGGGATAGATCAACATTGCGATCTGCAGCATGGCTTGCTCCGCGCGAGGCCGACGGCCAAGGCGCCGCTTTTCGCTCTCGCGCGCCTCGGTTAGTGAAAGGGTTCAAGTTACCGCGATGTTCACGCCAAGGAGTTCTTCGAGCATGTTCTCCCAACGCGCAACGCCTGCAATCTTCGCACTATGCCTTTCAGCAGGATCAGCCGCGGGGGAAGAAGGCGCCATCACCTGCGGTTTCGGCCGGGTCGAAAGAATGCTCGATTCCTTCCGCGGCATAGAGTGCCAGGTCAACACGAAAGTGACCGTGAAAACCGCCCGGCTAAACGATGGCGCGTGCGAATCGCCGGCGAGCTACATGCACCGGGTCAACGAATCTGGCAGGAGCTCGGGCCTCCCGGATTTCGCCGCCTTCAAGGACTTTCGCAGAACCTATATCGCCGGCGAGAAATTCGTGCTCGCGGTCCCCGTCGATTGCGACGTCTACAGCTACACGATCTCGCTGGAAGGCGCGGATCTCACCTGGCGGGTGAAATAATCGCCGCCAGACGGGGGCGAGCGGCCAATCAGGCCGCGCTTTTCTGGTAATCCTTCACATCGGAGAACTTGATCGCCGGATTGCGCTCGGCGTCGTAGTTCAACTGAAACGCCGACGTGCTCATGAAGACCGGCGCGCCGTCGAGATCGTCCGCGATGCTGGAGCCGTTGGAGTCGACGAAGTTTTTCAGCTTCAAGGGCTCGTCGGACGTGATCCAGCGGCAGACGGTGAAGCGCGAGGTTTCGTAGCGCGTCTGCAAGCCGTACTCGGCCTCTAACCGCGTCGCGAGCACGTCGAGCTGCAGCGCGCCGACGACGCCGACGATGGAGCCGGAGCCGTCATGCGGCGTGAAGACCTGCACGACGCCCTCCTCCGCGAGCTGCTGCAGCGCCTCGCGGAGTTTCTTCGCCTTCATCGCGTCGCTGATGAGAATGCGGCGCAGGATTTCCGGCGCAAAGCTCGGCACGCCGCGAAAGCGGATGTCCTCGCCCTCGGTGAGCGTGTCGCCGATGCGCAGTTGCCCATGGTTCGGCAGGCCCACCACATCGCCGGCGAAAGCCTCGTCTGCAATCGAACGGTCGCGCGCGAAGAAGAATTGCGGCGCGTTGATCGGGATGTTCTTGCCCGTGCGGATCAGCTTCGCCTTCATGCCGCGCGTGAGCTTGCCCGAGCAGACGCGCATGAAGGCGATGCGGTCGCGATGGTTGGGGTCCATATTCGCCTGGATCTTGAAGACGAAGCCGGTCATTTTCGGCTCGCCTGCTTCAACCATCCGCTTGTCGGCCTCCTGTGCGCGCGGGCTCGGCGCATATTCGGCCATCGCGTCGATGAGGTCGCGCACGCCGAAATTGCGCAGCGCCGAACCGAAGAAGACGGGCGTGAGATGGCCCTCGCGGAAGGCGGCGAGATCGAAAGGCTTCGAGCCCTCCTCCGCCAGCATCGCCTCCTCGCGCCAATGATCGGCGCCGCCGGGCAGAAGCTTGTCGAAGAGCGGATCGAAAATGCCTTCCGTCTTCAGCTCGTCGCCGTCCTTGTCGATCTGGCGCACGCTGTGCGTGGCGAAGCGATAGGTGCCGGCGAAATTCTTGCCGCCGCCGATCGGCCAGGTGATCGGCGTCGTGTCGAGGGCGAGCGTCTTCTCGATTTCGTCGAGCAGCTCGAAGGGGTCGCGGCCCTCGCGGTCGAGCTTGTTGACGAAGGTGACGATCGGAATGTCGCGCAGGCGGCAGACTTCGAAGAGCTTGCGCGTGCGCGCCTCGATGCCCTTCGCGGCGTCGATCACCATCACCGCCGCGTCGACGGCGGAGAGCGTGCGATAGGTATCTTCCGAGAAGTCCTCGTGGCCCGGCGTGTCGAGCAGGTTGAAGACACAATCAGCGTATTCGAAGGTCATCACCGAGGTGACGACCGAAATGCCGCGCTCGCGCTCGATGCTCATCCAGTCGGAGCGCGTCTGCTGGGCGTTGCGCTTGGCCTTCACCGCGCCGGCGAGTTGGATGGCGCCGCCGAAGAGCAGGAGCTTTTCGGTGAGCGTCGTTTTGCCGGCGTCAGGGTGCGAGATGATCGCGAAGGTGCGGCGGCGGGAGACGGGGTCGTTGGCGGGGGCGGTCAAGTCAGGCTCGTTTCCAGCGGAATGGTCGCGCCCGGCTTAATGGCAAGCGCGCGCCTTCGCAATCCCGCCGGCGGCGCCCTCCCGCTTCTGAGGAAGGGCCGCCGCGCTATCTATCGTGGCAGGAGATGGAGATGACCAAGAGCGCCCTGGCGGCCGCCGCCCTTTTTTTCGCCCTTTTCGCGCCCGCCCAGCCCGCCGCGGCCTGGCATCTTGGAAGCGGGCGCGCGTGTCTCAGACACGCCTTCGTTCCGAACTGCGGCCCCGCGCATGTCGCCGTCTGCTTGTCGCGGCGGCCCTGCTTGGTGGAGCCCCACAAGACGCGGCAGGTCTGCGCGGGCTGGCGATGCGTACCCCGGAGCAATCCTTAGGCGCTCAACGGCCCACTTCTCTCGATGAACGTCGCTGCGCCGGGAAGAGCGGGCCGCCGCGCATGGTCCTTTGCAGGCGAGCTACTCTCCACGCGATGAGTGAGCTTCCGGGCGTGACTGCAATCCTTCGTGAGGCGCTGGCGCGGCGCTACCACCCCTCACGCGGGAACGGAGGCGGTTGTACATCGCGGCGCCCGCGAGCAGAAGGCGCCCCGGCGCCGTGCGGCCGTAACAAAGGGAGCCGAGCGTGATCGAATGAGTGGCGAAACGGCGCTTGAACGGCTCATCGCCTCGCAGGAAATCAATTGATTTCACCCCGTTGTCGAGCGCCCATTTTATGTAGTCGATCATGAGCGCCATGCCGGGAGACCCGCGCGCGAAGGCCTGATCGAAGGCCGTCAGATAGGCGAGCAACTCGCCGCCATATTCGAAGTTGACCGAAATCGCGATGATCTGCTTTTCGCGTTCGATTACGAATATGCGTAACGCGCCTTCCCGCGCCATCGCGCCGATGAGCGCCTCGAGCATCGGGTAGCCCTTCTCCGAGAAGAGCGGCGAATGCGCCGCGGCTTCGCCCAGTCGCAGGCGCTTGAGTTCGCAAAGGCGCGCAAGCGCCGGGCCCAATGGTTCCTCGTCGGGCGCGAGCAGGCGAAACGTCAGACTGGCGTTCCCTTCCAGAGCGGCGAGGCCGCGCCGATAGTTCTGCCGGAACTTCTTTGGATGATCGTCGAACCACGCGGCGCCCGACGGCGCGTCGCTGACGACCCGGCTGCATGTCACTTCGCGATGATAGGCCCGGAGAACGCCGCCCTCCCGCTCGCTCATGTCATGAATGCAGGCGCCGGGGCGGATGTCGGTCAACAGCGCGAAATCGAATGCGCAAGACCCTTCCAGCGCGCGCCACATCTGCGCGAGCAAGGATTGCGCGGCGCCGGGCCGAAGCACGGCGTCGCAATAATCGGAATAGCCCTGCGCCGCCCATTGGAGAACGCGCAGTCCGTATCTGTGCCCGATCGCAAAAGGCGCGACAGCGTCGATCCTTTCGCCGCGCCAGGCGACGACGATCCAAAGATCGCGGGCGTCACGATCGGTCGTGGCGCCGGCCCATGCGC
Organism: Methylocystis parvus; assembly: GCF_049675845.1. GTDB lineage: Bacteria > Pseudomonadota > Alphaproteobacteria > Rhizobiales > Beijerinckiaceae > Methylocystis > Methylocystis parvus_A. Next base: position 199,089 of record NZ_CP187161.1, on the reverse strand, counting down.
TGATCCAGGCATGGCTTTGAAAAAGCGACGCGCCGGCCTCCTCACAAAGATCACGCCACTGCGGGCCAATCTCCATGAGCCGTTCGTGCGTCCGCACGATCTCGATCCTGCAATTCGCTGACGTGACGCAAGCAGAACTCATCGGTCACTACCGTCAGACATGATGGGGCTCGCCCATCCATTGAGGCGCCGTCTCGCAACCGCCCACATCCGTTCCAGAGGCGCGACATAAAGCCCCCATAACGACTGATTATCGCGCGCGCCCTCGCAGCCGAACACAAAGGTTTCGCCGGGATCGGGGATGCAAAGCGTGCCGAACAGACGATCCCAGAAGGAGAACATCAAACCGAAATTCTTGTCGGCGTGCTTTTCGGCGACGCTGTGATGCAGTTGATGCCAATACGGGGGCAGGATCACCGCGTTCATGCGCCCGTAAGAAATGGGCAGATGCGTGTGACGGACAAAATCCATCATCAGAATATCCCGCATCACGTACACATTGACGCCGAGCACCATGACTTCGACCGGGTCGAGCACGAACAGCGACCAGAGACCGTAGCAAATGCCCGGAATGACGCCGTCCCAGACGCGATTCATGAACTCGTCCAACGGATGCACCCGGTCCTTGGTGACGCCGACCATCACCTCGGCGGAATGATGCACCTTGTGCAGCTCCCATAGTATGGGAATGCGATGTTGCGCGTTATGATAGAGATAGTAGGAGAAATCGTAGGCGATCAGCATCGACGCCGTGAACAGGAGCATGACGAACGGCCCGCCTGCCCCTGCCGCCGACGGGTCGACATGAAATATGCGGCCCACAACTTCTCGGGTCGCATAAGCCACGCCGAAAACGAACGTCGAGCCCGCTATCATCAACGGCATGATTGCGCGGCGCGTGAGCCAGAACGCAAAGTCCGCACGCGCCGAGGGATGGGTCAAGACATCGACCGGCGCCGCAAAGGCGATGAAGTCGCGCAGCGACTTCGTCTCCCGGCTGCGCCAGTATACAAACAGCGCCGAGCCCAGCGCTGTCGCGAGCAACAACGCCATCCCGACCAGATTTTCACTGGTCAACTTCGCCGACAGCCGATCAGCAATCCATCCAAACATCTCGCCCCCCGCCAGTAAGAGCGAGGGCATTATATCGAAAGCGCAAACTGAATATACAATTTGAGCCGCTTATGGTTGATCCTGGACGATGCAGTTGCGAATTTGTATTTACGGACTACCATCAAGATCGTTAACGGCAGCCCTGCACGGATCAGCTTGATCCACGCGCCGCATTGGACACGCGACTGCTATCGTCACGCGAAATCACCCGCCAGCGCCTCGCGAGTCGCCTCGGCCATCACGGCCATATGGCTGTAGTTCGGATGCGAAAAACCGAGGATCACACGCGCATCGGGCTGCCTGAAGGCCGCAATCTGCGCCGCGGTAAAGGGGAAATGCACGAACTGCACGCTGCTCGCCTTGCCGTCGGCGGTGGTGCGGTCCTGGTCGGCCTCGGCTTTGCCGACGACGCGCTCGCCGCCGACCTCGATGAAGGCCGTCTCTTCAATGCCCCCGAGCCCCGCGAGCACGCGGGCGCGGCGCAGCGGATCGTCGATTTCGATCATGAAGGTCGCGACGAGTTCGCTCCCCTTGGGGATCAGCGGGTTGTAGGCCGCGAGCTCCTCCGGCACCTGCACGTCGCCGCCGCGCTCGATATGCAGCATTTCCTGCACCTGCAGCCACATCGTGTCGAAGCTCTCGAAATAGAAGGTCACGAAGGGACCCACTTCGACGCGGCGGTTGCGCTTGATCGCGCTGATGCGCTTGCGATGTTCGGCGCGACCCTTGGCGTATTCCGCCCAAGGGAGGATGTCAGCTCGGGTGATTTCGAGACGGTTCGTCATCTTCTTGGTGCTCCTTAACCTGAGCCCTCATGCCGAGGAGCGGCGGAAGGCCGCGTCTCGAAGCACGGGGGCGAGGCCAGATTGGCGATCAGTTTTTCCTCGTCCTTCGAGACGGCCGCAAGCGGCCTCCTCAGGATGAGGAAAAACCTCTGCCGCCCGGATTACTCGCTCGCGACACCGTAAGCCCGCGCCATGAGCACGATCGGATGGCCGACCCGCTCGGGCTTGGGCGCATCGCCGCCCAGCTGCTCGATCCCCTGCTCCAGATGTATGCCCGCGAGCGGGCATTCCGACACGACATGCTTCTTGCCGGCGGTGTTGAGCTGGCGCATGGCCGGCTTGCCGACCTTCATCGCGGTTTCGAAATTGCCCTTCTTGTAGCCCCAGGCGCCGCCATGGCCCGAGCAGCGCTCAACCACCGCGACGTCGGCTTCGGGGATGAGCTTCAAGAGCTCCGCGCCCTTCTGGCCGAAATTCTGCGCCCGCGAATGGCAAGCCATATGGAAGGCGACGCCGCCCTCGACGGGCTTCATGCCGTCGGCCAGGCCCTCTTTCTTGGCGATGTCGACAATGTATTCGGAGAGATCGAAGGTCGCCGCCGCAAGCTTCTTCACGCTCTCGTCGTCCGGCAGGATGAGCGGCCATTCGAACTTCAGCATGAGCGCGCAGGACGGCACCGGCGCCACGATGTCATAGCCCTGCTCGATATAGGGCGCGAAGGCGGCGGCGACTTTGCGGGCGGCGTCGGCGACTTCGTTGATAAGCCCCTGCTCCAGCTTCGGCATGCCGCAGCAGTGAGGATTCAGGACCTTCGTCTCGACGCCGTTCTTCGCGAGTACGCCCAGCGCCGCCATGCCGATCGAGGTGTCATTATAGTCGCCATAGCAGGTGGCGTAGAGCACGACCTTGCGGGCCTTGGCCGGGCCGGCGTCGTTGCGGGCTGGCGGGTTCGCCCTGGCCTTCGCTTCCAGCGACTGACTGGCGTATTCCGGCAGCTCGGCGTTCTTGTCGATGCCCGCGAATTTCTCTTCGAGGCCGCGAAGTGGGCTGCCGCGCCGCGTCGCCCAATTGACCGCGCCGGAGATCAGCGTCGCCCATTTGCCGTTGCGGTCCGTCTCCGTCAGCGCGTGATCGACGGCGCCGACGCCGTTCTTCTTCGCCTCGACCGCGCGGTAGCGCAGGATCAGATGCGGAAAGTCGAGATTGAACTCGTGCGGCGGGACATATGGGCACTTGGTCAGGAAGCACATGTCGCACAGCGTGCAGGCGTCCACGACTGGCTTGAAATCCTTGCTGTCGACGGAATCAAGCTCGCCCGTCTTCGACTCGTCCACGATGTCGAAGAGACGCGGGAAGGAGTCGCACAGATTGAAACAGCGACGGCAGCCGTGACAGATGTCGAAGACGCGGCGCATCTCGGCGTCGAGCTTCGCCTCGTCGTAGAAGTCGGGATTTTCCCAATCCAGCGGATGCCGGGTGGGCGCCTCGAGACTGCCTTCTCTCATGATTCAGGTTCCACGAGCGCCCGCGAGGCCGTCTTGCACTCAACCCGACACATGCCGGGAAGCCGCGCTGGGCGACGAATATCGTTGAATAAGATCGCCGCCAATCCCCCGACGGCGGCGAAGCTGTTTGCGGGGCGAACCCCGGGCCAGTCGCGGAGACGGGAAACGGCGCGCCATGCCAGGACGCCGCTCCCATCATCCCGCTTCTTACTTCAGCTCGTCGAGAGCCTTCTGGAAGCGGCCGGCATGCGAACGCTCAGCCTTGGCGAGCGTCTCGAACCAGTCGGCGATCTCGTCGAAGCCCTCTTCGCGGGCCGAGCGCGCCATGCCGGGATACATGTCGGTGTATTCGTGGGTCTCGCCGGCGACGGCGGCCTTCAGATTGTCCGAGGTCTTGCCGATCGGCAGGCCGGTGGCCGGATCGCCGACGCCCTCGAGGAACTCGAGATGGCCGTGGGCATGGCCGGTCTCGCCTTCCGCGGTGGAGCGGAACACGGCGGCGACGTCGTTATAGCCTTCAACGTCGGCCTTCTGAGCGAAATAGAGATAGCGGCGATTCGCCTGCGATTCGCCGGCGAAAGCGGCCTTCAGGTTCTCTTCGGTCTTGCTGCCCTTGAGCGTAGCCATTATTGCCTCCAAGGAGAAATTTGACGGCGTCCAGAACCCAGCAAGGCTCCGGCGACGCCTGATTAGAATAATTCAAAACTGGGCCGCGTCCAACTGAAATCGGTCATTCTCCGGCGACTTTCAGCCTGATCGATCCCTAGCCCCCATTCGCGAAGATCCGACAGCCGATCTCCCCTCCCGGGCGCAAGGCGCCGCGCCCGCCCCTGCGTTCGTCCCTAACGACCGGTAAAAAGCTCCGTCTCCGAACGCCTCGCTCGACCAGCCCATACTCCTGATCGAAAAGCCAAAAATTCGAGCCGGCCTCGACCGGCGTCTCTCCGGGAGGGCCCAAAGGCCCTCTGGATCGATAAAATTTGAAATGTGGCTTTAGCTTAATCTTCGATTCATACGAGTATTCATTTGTTTTAGCGACACGTTATTCAAGCATCGCAGCAATGCAGGAAGCTTATTGCTACGTATACACGAATAAACTAGCGCTTAACTCTCTTTAAGAGCGAACGTTCATCATGATCCAGACTGTCTCCGCACGCCTCGGCCTGGTCTTTACTGTCGTGGGCTCCTTCGCGGGTTCCGGGGCGCTGGCGCAAACCGCGCCGGCTGTCACGATGAGCGCCTCTCCAACGACGATCGCGCCCGGCAGTCAGACGAAAGTCTCATACGCCTCGGTCAACACGACCTCATGCACGGGGTCGAGCAGCCCGAGCGACCCGGCCTTTTCGATCAGCGGAACCTCCGGCTCCGTCGTCCTGTCGCCAAAGGCGACGACGACCTATGCGGTCAGCTGCAAAGGGAAGAAGGGAACCGCGTCCGCCAGCGCCCAGGTTTCGGTCCTGACGCCCGTCGTGGGACTGACGACGAAACCGACGATGGTCAATCCGGGGCAACCCACGACGATCGCCTATACGTCCGGCAACGCGACGTCGTGCAAGGGCTCCAGCAGTCCGAACGATCCCAATTTCGTCGTCAACGCGCTGTCCGGCTCCTTCGTGATCTATCCGTCACAGACGACAACCTACACCGTGACCTGCACGAACGGCTCTACGTCCGTCTCATCGCGCGCGGTTGCTACGGTCACATCGGACAAGATCGTCCTTTCGGAGAGTTTCAGCAACGTGGTCGCGAACAATCCCGCCGCCTGCGTGCCCGACGGACAAATGGCGACTCCAAGCTGGCTGTCCGTCTTCAACGGCTATGGATGCAACGGCGTCATCAAATTGTGGGACGGCAACGCAGCAATGGTCCAACCCGTCGCCTCCGTGAAGTCCACCGAAACGCATGCGGGGTTGATTTCAGGCCCAATTCTGGCGCAGCCAATCGACACGCAAGGCAACTTCACGTTGGAAGCCGCGCTCAAGACTCAAAAGCAGCTCAGGCAGGGAACCACGCCCAACGCCTGGGAAGTGGGATGGGTGCTCTGGGATTACGCCGACAACACGCATTTTTATTACTTCATCGCGAAGCCGAATGGATGGGAGCTCGGCAAAGGCGACCCGGCCTATCCCGGCGCCCAGCGGTTTCTCGCGACCGGCAGCTCGCCCCAATATCCAGTCGGCAGGCGTTATGTGGTGAAGGTCACGCACGCTTTCTCGGCGGCCAACGGCACGACGATGTCCGTCTATGTCGACAATGTCTTCCTGACGACCTTCACCGATAAGGAAAGACCCTATTCTGGCGGCTCGATCGGGTTCTATACCGAAGACGCGATGGTCTACTTCCCCTCTCTCGTCGTGACGACGCCGCTGCTCAACGTCGCCGTCAAATGACGAGGCGGCGCGTCTGACGCGCCGCGGCCCTCACTGCGTCAAAACAGGCTGCGCCTCGTTCTGCACCGGAATGGAATGGGCCGTCTTGTCCCAGCCAAGCGGCTCTTTCTGCACCTTGTGTCGCCAAATGAAAATGTACAACGCCCGCAAGGCCGCGGAGAAGTTGACGAAGTTCGAGAAAATGACGCGCGGCCCGGCCATCAGCCCCTGGGCGAGTCCATACACTTTGGTGGCGAAGATCATCCGCTGAATAAGCCGGTTGACGAGCAGCGCGACGTTTATGAAGAAGACGATCTTGAGCGCGGGATCGAGAAGCGCATAGGCCGCGATCCGCCAGTCTTCGCTGTATTTCGCGAGCACCGCGATGAGAACGGCGTTGAAGGTAAGAAAATAGGCGATCACCGCGATGATGCCCGAGAAGATGCCCTTGCGGTCGCGCACGAAAAAAATCTTCTCCGCCACCGTATCGCCCCAACCCAGCTTCGAGGCTCCCTGAAAGCCGATTCCCAGGATCCAGCGCGAACGCTGTCTATAGGCCGCGCGATAATCGTCGGGGAAATATTCTCTAACCGCGATGGCCAGCTTATGTTCGATACGCTGCAGCTCGCTCGTGCCCTCGGGAATGTCCATCGTGTAGGATGCCGGATTGTGCACGAAAGCGGGCTTGAGACCGAGTTGCTTGATGAGGAATGCGATGTCGTAATCCTCGGTCAATGCGGTGGAGTCGAACACCTCGCCGCCTCGGGCCTGCTTGATGGCGTCCATCGCGCGCCGGCTGAAGCAGGCGGCCACGCCTGCGCAGGGTACGATGCCGGTGAGCTGCTCGCGGATGACCAGATCCTTGTTATGGAATTCGGCGAATTCGTCCATGTAGGTGCCCGCAACGGCTTGCAGCAAGGAGCGGCTGAACGAGTAGACGGGGATCTGAATGAAATCGAGTTCGTTGATCAGCGCGTTGAAAAGCGGCGACTCCAGCGGATGGATGACGTCCTCGCTGTCGTGCAGAACGTAGCCGGCGAATTTAACGCCCGTTTCCTGCTCATACTCCTCGATGCCCCTGAGGAGCGCATTGAGGCAGTCCGCCTTTGTCGTCGGACCGGGATTGGGCCCGACCACGAGCTGAATGTTCGACGGATGCTCCTCAGCCGCTTTCAGCACTTCCTTCTGCGTTCCGTAATCATTCGGGTAGGTTCCGACGAAGAAGACCGTCATGGGGCTATGCACGACGTTCGTCTTCAACATGTCGTAGATGACATCCTCTTCGTGCCACGCCGGCACCATCACCGCCAGGTAGCGCTGAGGACGCGCAAGAAGCGATTCCTCCGAGATATCGGGATGTTTGGTCTTTTCCATACCGAAGAGCTTCGTCACCCAATAGGCGATGTCCACGAACACGTCGTCGAGACTGTAGAAGATGATGATTATGCCGACGACGAGGAACATGCCCGCGATGGCGTTCACATAGGCGACGATGGCGTCGGTTACATCAAACATACTCGTACTCCGTCACAGCGGCGCCGCTCTTTAGGCGCGCTGACTGAGGTTTGTTGCGCTTCAACCAGCCCGGGGACCAGAAGGCTCGGACTAAGCCGCCACCTCTTCCGCGGACCGCTGGCCCAGCTTCTCCGCCAGCGCAGAAACGATTCGCTCGGCCGCATGGCCGTCTCCGTAAGGAAACACGGGCGTTGACATGCTGGCGTAGAGACCGGCGTCGCCATGAAGTTCGGCGATCGAAGAGACAACCGCCGATGTATCGGTGCCGATCACCCGCACGGCCCCCGCCTCCACCGCCTCCGGGCGCTCCGTTACCTCTCTGAGGACAAGAACGGGCTTTCCAAGCGCCGGCGCTTCCTCCTGAAGCCCCCCGCTATCGGTCACGACGATCCAGCACCTCTTCATCGCGGATACGATGTCGGCGTAGCCGATGGCGTCCCTCACGACGATCCGCGGGTGGCCGCCCAGAATCCGGCGCGCGGGCTCATGCGCCCGGGGATTGGGGTGCGCCAGGAAATAGAGACCGACATCGTCATGCGCCTCCACTGCCGCGCGCAGCCCTGTGAGCGCGCTTTCGAGGGGTTCGCCGAAGCTTTCACGCCTGTGCGCTGTCGAAAGAATCACCCGCCGGACGTTCGGAAAACCTTCCGGCGGGGGCAGATCTCGCTCTGCGACCATGAGCAGCGCGTCGATCACCGTATTGCCCGTGACGAGACCGTCGAGGTCGCTTACGCCCTCGCGAAGGAGATTCTCGAAAGACGACCGGGTGGGCGCGCAATGCAGGGAGGCGGTCAGCCCGGCAAGCCGCCGATTGAATTCCTCCGGAAAGGGATCGTCCATTTTCCCGGTGCGAAGACCCGCTTCCACATGGACGAAGAGCAGGCGCCGATGAAAGGCGGCGAGAGAAGCCGCCGCGACGGAAGTCGTATCGCCCTGCGCGATGATGCAGCTGGGGCGAACTTCGTCGATCAGCGCGTCGATCGCCTTGATCGCCTTGCTCATCAACTCGTTCAGGGACCCGCTTTGGCGCTCGATCGTCAACTTCCGATCCGGAACGACGCCGAACAATCTTAACGGTTCTTCAACGATATCCGCATGTTGCCCCGTCGTAACGACATAGGGAACGGCCCAATCGCTCGACTTGAGCGCGGCAATAACAGGACCCATTTTTATTGCCTCGGGGCGCGTGCCAACAATACATAGACAGCATGCCCTTGAATCTCCTTGGAGAATTTTACTGGAGCCCATGACGTCAGAACTGCCTACGGCTACGCTTTTCACGCTTCAACCCCCCTAAAATCATACATTTACAGTTTACCTGTCTCGATTATCGTCCGATCGAGACGGATATTTGAACCAATGCAACAAACAAGCCGATGACGAGAATAATCGCAGCGCCCCAAGGCCCAAACAGCGCGCCGCCAACAAATGCGACGACAGATGCGAGGAAGAACAAAATGATGAGCATAATCAAATGTTTCATCCTGTTGCTCTCCCCTAAATTGTATTTTTGCCTCAATTGCATTATCACCTAAAGCAAATCACATGTCACGCTCCAGACCCGAAAGGGGACAGAGCGCCTGTCCTCTGGTGCCTGCAAGTGTATCTTTTTAGGAACGCCGTGGAGCGTCAGAATGTTATCTAAGATCAGGGGCACGTGCTTTGCGGCGCTTTTGGCGTCGGGATCGGTTGCCTTGCCGCCATTTGATTCGGCTTGGGCGATCGAGGCTGCGGGGGTGAAGGAATCTCCGGAGCCCGGCACGCCTGGTTATGAGGAGCTTGCCTTCGCCTTCGCGCGACTCGCGAAAGGGGACTATGAGGGCGCCCTCAGATTCGCCCGCGAAGCGCGCAAACTGGCCCCCGACTACGAAATGCCGACGCGCGTATTGGCGGACGTGCTGAGCAGAACGAACAGGCCGGCCGAGGCGCTCGAAGCCATCAACGCCTATGCGGCGGCTCACAAGCCGTCCCCGGTTCTGATCGCCCAGCGCGGCTATCTGCGTAAAAAGCTTGCCGATTCGCCCGGCGCCGAGGCGGATCTCCGCCAAGCCCGCGAAAGCGGCGCGCTCACCAAGGATCAGACGGCAGCCGCGGATTCTGCGCTCTTCGACCTCGCGATGGACAAAGCGTATAAGGATCTGGCGGCCGGGCGTACAGCCGAGGCCATCAAGCAGGCGCAGGTTGCGCGGCGCATGAATCCTCGGGCCGATGCGCCGGTGAACGTCCTGATGGAAGGCTACGCCAGAGAGGGACGGCGCGAGGCGGCGTTATCCGAAGCGGACCTTTATCTGTCCCAAAACAAGCCAACGGGCCGCATTCTCGCCCAGCGCGGCTATCTGCGTCGCGCCATGAAGGACCTCAAGGGCGCAGAGGCCGATTTCGAGGCGGCGCTCGCTGCGCCCGACATCGAGCCCGATCAGGCATTGAAGCTCAAAGACGCGCTGGCGGAGGCCAGAGGCGCGGACCGCGACATCGCGGCGTCGAAGGAGCTCGAGCAAGTATACAAGGCGATGGATTCGGGCGACTACGCTCGAGCCATACAAGCCGCGCGCGACGCGCGGGCCAAAGACCCGAAGGCCGAAGGGCCGCTATTCGCCCTCATGACGGCGCTCAATCGCTCAGGCAAGCCGGCCGCCGCGGTGGAGGAAGCCGACGCCTACCTCAAGGATAATCCGCCGAGCGCCGTTCTCCTCGCGCAGCGCGGCTACAGCCGCCGCGCCGCCGGCGACACGAAGGGGGCGGCTGCGGATTTTCAGGCGGCCCTCGCGCAGCCCGGTCTGGCGCCCGCTCAGGCGAGACAAGCCAAGCTCGCGCTCGCGGAAGCGGAACGCGCCGGCAAGCCGGGCGCCAGCGCCGACGCCGCCCCGAGCGGCCCGACCGCCACGCCCCTCGAGCAGGCGCTCAACCGGGCCTATGATGCGATTCGCGCGGGTCGCCTCGAAGCGGCGGCGCAGGCGGCGAAAGAAGCGCGCGACCTCGATCCCAAGGCCGAAGAGCCGACGCTTGTGCTCATGAATGTCTTCACGCGCCAGGGCCGCAAGGCGGCGGCGATGTCGGAGGCCGACAGATATCTCGCCAAGGCGCCCCATAGCGCATCGGTGCTGGCCCAGAGGGGCTACCTTCGCCGCGAGGCGAAGAACATGAACGGCGCCATCTCGGATTTCAGCCAGGCTTTGAAATTCGGGGGCCTTTCGGGCGCTCAACGGGCGAACGTCTCCAAGGCGCTGGAAGAGGCGCGCTACACGCTTGTCGCCGAAAGCGCCTTCAAGGCCTCGGCCGCGCATGACTGGGCGGCCGCCTTGCGGTACAGCCGGGCCGCACAGGCCTTCTCGCGCGCCGACGAAGCGATGTACCGGATCACGATCGAGGCGCTTGCGGGCCTTGGCCGCAAGGGCGAGGCGCTGAAAGCGTCGGATGCGCTGATCGCGCGCGGCAAGGCGAGCGGACAGGCCTACGCACAGCGCGGCTATCTTCGCGCCGGCGAAGGCGATCCGGCTGGCGCCGCCTCGGACTTCCAGACGGCTCTCCTTAAAGGCGGCCTGCCCGCCTCCCAGCGCGTCTCGGTTCAGCGCGGCCTCGCGATCTCCAAGGCGACTGTCTTCGAAGGCGAAGGCAAGATGGACGCGGCGCGCGCCGAGCTGGCGAATTTCGCGCAGTCGCATCCGGGCGATTCCGACGGTTGGCTCGCTTTCGGCGGCTTCCTCTCGCGCCAGCGTGATTATCCGCAGGCTCTTTGGGCTTACGAGAACAGCCTCGCAATCGAGCGTCGCGGAGAGACGCTTCTGAACGCAGGCTATGCGAGCGTCTATGTCGACCGCTCGAAGGAGTCGCAATTCTTCCGCGAGGCGATCGACCGCTGGTCGAGCGACCCGGGTCTCAGCGCGCGCCCGGCGCGCGATCGGGACGTCGTCCGGAACCAGATCGTCGAGGCGGATGCGAGCATTCGCACCAACATCTTCGGCAGCAGCTTTGTGGATCGTCCTTACCGTTGGGGCGGGCATCAATATGCGCCGAGCTTCGAAACCGCGATGCGGTTTGACGGCCGCTACCTGCCCTATCTCTTCGGGCTCGAAGCCTTCATCGGCGGCTTCTACTCGCAGGATCAGACGCGTTTCGCGGAAGGCTATTCGCGCCTCGGCCTGCGCGTGCGCCCCTTTGACGGCGTCAATTTCAGCGTCAGCGGCGAGTGGCAGCATTATTTCGTCGGGGGCATCTATGCGCCCTACAACCAGTTCGCCCTGTCCTGGGGCTATGGCTATGGCGGCTTCGCCTATTCGAGCGCGCCCAGCGCCGGCGCGGCGAGTGCGGTGCAACCGCAGGATATCGCCTACCCGCTCGAAACAGGCTGGCAGCCGCTGACGAGCTTCGCGACATTCGGCCAGTACAGAAGCGGCGAACAACGTTACCTGCAGAATGCGACGGGCCTGCTCGGCTACAGCTACTGGGACGCCGACAGTCGTTTCGTCCTGGGTCCGGCAGGGATGGCGCAGGCCAGTTACGACAACAGGGATCTGAAGCCATTCGCCTTTGGCGTCGGACCCTCGGTCGTCGCGCGTCTGTGGGTCGGCGGCGATTACTATCGCGCCTATGACGGCATCATCACGCTGCAGATGGGCTACCTCTTCCCCTTCGGGGAGAGCCATCGCCTCAGCGGCCTCAACACCACGCTCGGCGTCACCTTCTGATGCGTTTCGGCGTCGCATAGACCGAAGCATCTGAAGGAAACGCCCTTGTTCGAGACGGTCCGATCCAGATTGCGCGCGGCGCTAGGGCTAAAGCGCGTCTGGCTCGCCGTTCTAGTGCTTGCCGCTGCTGCCGCCGCGCTTCTGGAAATCTTGACCGCCGATCACGAGAAAATGCTCGTCCTCTCCACGATGGCGCCAGGCCAGACGGGGGAGACGCATGCGGCGCTCGCGCTGTTTTCGCAGGCCTATTCTTCGGATCCCATCGTCTTTTCCGGCCGCGTCGCAACGCTTCGGCGATTGCGCCAGGGCGGCAAGCCCAACTCCTGGGAATGCGCCTGGATCGTATGGAACTACCAGGACAACGACCATTTCTACTATCTGGCGCTGAAGCCCGATGGATGGGAGCTCGGCAAGCGCGACCCGGCGTACCCTGGCGGCCAGCGTTTCATGGCGACGGGAAGCCAACCCTTTCCGGTTGGCGCGTGGACGACCTTCAAAGTGTCGCAGCTGGAAAACCTTATTGTCGTCACGGCTGATAACCGCAAACTCGCCAGCGTGATCGACACGCAGCCCCCGATCTACACTTCGGGCCAGATCGGCCTCTACACGGAAGACGCCGTCGCCGCCCTCGCCCGCGTGACGTCGCCGATCGTGGAGGATTTTCGCACTTATCAACAACAAAACACAAAAGTGGACGGCTCGGCATTCGGCGGCTGGACGCTGCCTTTTCTGGGGTACGGCTCCGCCGCGATCGAGCCCGTGTCTTTCCCCGACGAAGATGAAAGCGCGCGCCAGCCGTCTGCTTTCAGCGTCTCTTTGCCAAGACGAAATCAATAAAATCCAACTGTTTGGCGAAGGAAAATCTTGAAGTCGAGCGGTTATCTCCTTTGATCGAGGAGAACGCGCATGACGACGCTTCATACGATCCAGCACCGGCTCTTCCAGCTCCTGATCATCTTTGGAGCGTGGTATCTCTTCTACGTCGTATGGGCGCACCCCGAATTGCAGCTTGCGGGTCCCGTCATCCTTTGGCTGATCTCCTACGGCGCCGAGCGCCTCCACGATTTCCGGCAATGGCTGAAGGTGCGTCAGCGCCTCGCGAAGCACGCTCAGGCGGCGCAGACCATGCACGCAAAGGCCGGCGCCCACCCTGTCTTCGGCTGACCGAATCTTCCACCGCTTCATGGGCCAGGAGCTAGCTCCTGGCCCTTTTCATTTGATCCCGATCACCATCGAGTCCGGGCCTAGGAGATGTTCGACGCGCGTGTGTGAAAAGCCCGCCTCCGTCATCCATCCCTGGCAATCCGCGCCCGTATAATCGAAGCCGCCCGACGTCTCGATGAGCATGTTGAGGCTCATCAGCAGGCCGAAGGCGTTTTCACGGCGCGCGTCGTCGATCAACGCCTCATAGACGATGAGAGCGCCGCCGGATGGCAAGGCGTCATGGGCCTTCTTCAGCAACAGACGCTTCTGGTCCAGGTCCCAGTCGTGCAGGATGTGACCCATGACGATGACGTCGGCGCATGGGAGCGCGCCGGCGAAAAAGTCGCCGGGATAAAAGCGCAGACGGTCGGACAAACCATTCGCGGCGACGAACTCATCGAAGATCGGCTGCACTTGCGGCAGGTCGAACCCGCCACCCGTCAGATGCGGATGCGCCTGCGCGAGAGTCACGGGAACCATGCCCTGCGCCGCGCCGACATCGACGAAACTCTTATAGCCGGCCCATGGAAACTTGGCCGCAATGGCGTTTGCGGCGCCGGCGCTGACGCCGCTCATCGCGGCGAGAAAGCCGCGAAGCCTCTCGGGGTCGGCATAGAGCGCCGCGAAGAGATCGCCCTCCTCCTTGTTTTCGCTCTGACGCCGGCCGGTCTTCAACGCCTCGGTGAGATGGCCCCAGCTTTCGTAAAGGCGCGCGTTCGCCATCTCGAGCAAGCCGCCGACATAACTGGGCCTGGCGCGCACGAGGAAGAAGTCGGTCTCGGCCGTGTTGCGGTAAACGCCGTCTTCCCGCTCCAACAGGTTGAGCGCGACCAGCGCGTCCAGAAAATCGCGCGCCGAGCGCTCGTGCAGGCCCAGCTTGTCTCTCAGCATCGCGAGACCGGCGGGCGCCTCCGCGAGCGCGTCGAACACGCCAAGCTCGACGGCTGAAAGAAGCGCCTTGGCGTTCCAGAAGGACATGCCGAGAGAGAGAATGTTTTCGGGCGAAGGTTTCAGGGTCATGCTTCAAATATCCTCTTGCTGACGCCTAACGCCGCCTACGCTACTTTCACCCCATGCCCGATCAATATGAAAGCTTCGCAGCGCTCGCGGCGCGGGAGATAGAAGGCGTGCACTATCGCATCCATGTCGTTCAGCGCCCCTCGCCCATCGCTATCGTGGCGCCCCATGGCGGCTGGATCGAGCCGGGCACGTCTCATCTCGCGACGGCCATCGCCGGCGCAGATCACTCACTGTACCGCTTCGACAGCCTCTCCCGCCGCACGCGCGACGACACGATGCACATCACGTCCACCCGCTTCGACGAACCGCGCGCGCTGGCGCTCATCGCGGTGAGCGACGTCGTGCTGACGGTTCACGGCCGCAAAAATGGCGACGATGGAGCGTCCATCTGGATTGGCGGCCTGCACGAGGCGTTGCGCGACGAGATCGGCGCCGTGCTGACCGGAAACGGCTTTGCAACCAAGGTCGTAGGCGAAGGACACCCGCTCTCGGGGCGCCACCCCGAAAATATCTGCAACCGGGGGAAAACTGGCGCGGGCGTGCAGATCGAGTTGCCCAAGGCCTTGAGGCTCGAATTGCTCTTCGCCCGCGCAAAGCTGGCGGTGCTGGCGAGAGCCGTGCGCGCCGCGCTGGCGGCGAGGCTCTAGAGGCTTTGCCGATCCGATTGCATCGGATCGGCTCCAGCCTTTTTTGACGCGCTTTGTCGCGCCGAACCGGTTTCCCCTTCCGCGGAAAGCGGTTTAATCGCGCTTGCGGGACAGCAGCGCGCCGCTGTGCGCGTCGTAGACGAGTTCGACCTTTTCCTTGTCGCGCGCGACCTCGACCTCGTAAATCCAGCGGCCTTTCTTGCGCTCCAGCTCGATCTCTGTGACGACGCCATCTACGTCCTGGCGCGCCGCCGCGAGGATATGCTCCATGGCGACGACGCCGTCGGTCGCCGTCGGCGCGAAAATGTCTTCGAGGCTTTGCGCCGACGCCACGCCGGCGGGCGCGAGGAGAAGCGCGGTAGCAAAGGCGAACCTTTTGAACATTTCCTACTCCCTGAAATTCAGCCCTTCTTTTTCCCAGCAAACGGATTGTCGCCCGCTTTCCTGGAAATGCGAATAGGAACGCCCGGCAAATCGAACGTCTTGCGCATGCCGTTGATCAGAAAGCGCTCATAGCTCGCCGGCAACTCCTCGAGCTGATTGCCGAAGAGCACGAAATGCGGCGGGCGCGACTTCGCCTGCGTCATATAGCGAATCTTGATGCGACGGCCGGAAATGGCGGGCGGCGGCGATTGCTCGACGGCCGAGAGCAGCCAGCGATTGAGCCGCGCCGTGGCGATGCGCTTGTTCCACACGACATGCGTCGCGACGATCGCCTCCATGAGCCTGTCGAGCCCCTGCCCCGTCGCGCCCGAGACCGGCACGACCGGGCAGCCGCGCACCTGTGGCAACAGGCGCTCGGCGTCCTCGCGCAGCTTCGTCAGCGTCGCGCCCTTGTCCTCGATCAGATCCCATTTGCCGAGCCCGATGACGAAGGCGCGGCCCTCGCGCGCGGCGAGATCGGCGATGGTGAGATCCTGCTTCTCGAAGGGAATGGTCGAGTCGACGAGCAGCACGACGACCTCCGAGAAGCGCACGGCGCGCAGCGCGTCTGCGGCGGAGAGCTTTTCGAGCTTGTCGACGACCTTGGCGCGCTTGCGCAGGCCGGCCGTGTCGAACAGCTTCATCTTGCGGTCGCGCCACACGAAATCGACGCCGATGGAGTCGCGCGTAATGCCCGCCTCGGGCCCCGTCAGGAGACGGTCCTCGCCAAGGATGCGGTTGATAAGCGTCGATTTGCCGGCGTTGGGGCGCCCCACGACCGTGATGCGCAGCGGCTTGGTGACGTCGAGGTCGCTGCCGTCCTCTTCGTCGTCATAGAGGTTTTCTTCCTGCTGCTCTTCGTCCTCGACGGGCTCGGCGGTCTGCTCCGGCAGCGCCTCGCGCAGCGCTTCGTAAAGCGCGCCGATCCCCTCGCCATGCTCGGCCGAGAACGGCACCGGGTCGCCCAACCCCAGCGAAAAGGCCTCATAGGCGCCCGCCTCGCCCGCCTTGCCCTCCGCCTTGTTGGCGATGAGGATCACGGGCTTGCCGGCACGGCGCACGAGGTCGGCGAAATATTTGTCGTCCGGCGTCACGCCCACGCGCGCGTCGATGACGAAGAGAATCCCGTCGGCCGAGAGAATGGCGCTCTCGGTCTGGGCGCGCATGCGCCCTTCCAGGGTCTCGCTGGCGCCTTCCTCCAGCCCCGCCGTGTCGATGATGGTGAAGCGCAGGTCGGCGAGCTTCCCCTCGCCCTCGCGGCGGTCGCGCGTCACGCCCGGACGGTCGTCGACCAGCGCCAGCTTCTTGCCGGTGAGCCGGTTGAAGAGCGTCGACTTGCCGACATTGGGACGGCCGATGATGGCGAGGGAGAAGGACATATTCCGAGACCTTGGGGCGCTGCGGCCCTTCAATAACGCGAAACCCTCTCCCGGTGGGAGAGGGTCGATGGATTTCCGCGATTTGCCCTCTGTCGCTGCGGCGAGAGAGGGTTCGCTTATTTCTTCGAGGGCGACGCCTCGAACGGCGCGGAGCCAGCCGGCATGGCGCCGCCGGATTCCGGCTCGATCACGGGCACGACTTCGACCTTTCCGCCGCTCGCCCCGCCGCCCGTGGCGGCCGCCGGAGCCGGCTTCGGGCCGCGCTTGGCGTGCAGCAGGCCCTTATAGGCCGAGGCGCGCTGGCGCATGGACTGCGGCGCGTCGCCATTGTTGAGCACCTGCTCGAAGACGCGCTCCGCCTCGTCGAAATCGTCGTTGAAGAGCGAGTCCAGCCCGTTCCATTCCTGCGCGGAAAAGCGGAAGGGGCCATCCGACAGCATCAGCGGGCCGAGCGCGGTCTCGAGCTTCTGGCGGTCGTCGCCCTCGAGCACGATCAGCGCGGCGCGCAGCAGCGCGATCTGCTGGGTGAGCTTGTCGACATTCGGATCCTCGCCGATGGCGTTCAGCTCGGCCAGCGCCTTCTCCCGGTCGGGATTGACCTCGGCGGCGCGGATGCGGGCCAGCGACGCATAGCCCGTGGGGCCGTCCTTGGCGATCGCCTGGAAAGCGGCGGCGGCCTCGGCGTTCTTGCCCTCTTCGGCCAGCTTCACCGCCGCGACATAGCGGTCGTTCGCGGCTTCGGCGGCCTTCAGACGCTTGTCCTGGTAATAGCTCCAGGCGCCGGTCGCGGCGACGATCAGGAAAGCGACGACGAAGATCGGCGTCTGATAGCGGCGCCAGAACTCCTCGGCCTTGTCCCTGCGGACGTCTTCGTCGACCTCATGGAAAATATCGGACATGACTCGCGCGACCCTTGGTTTCCCGACCAGTTTTTCTTGTCCCCTCAAGGGGAGGCGTTGGGGTTAGCACAGGCGGACGCGAAAGGCGAGCGAGGCGGGCGACGCCCGTTGCCCCACCGCCCCGCCCCGGCTAAAGTCGCCCCGCCATGCTCTATTACGCCGTCAAGGTCATCGTCTCCGCCCTCGTCATCGTCGCCGTCTCGGAGATCGCCAAGCGGTCGACGGGCTTCGCGGCCTTCGTCGCGTCGCTCCCGCTCACGTCGCTTCTCGCCTTCGTCTGGCTGCGGCTGGAGGGGACCGAGGCTGAGAAGATCGGAGAGCTTTCCGGCCAGATCTTCTGGCTCATCATCCCCTCCCTGCTGCTCTTCCCCCTGCTGCCTTTTCTAATCCGCTACGGCCTCGGCTTCTGGACGGCCCTTGCGGCCTCTGTCGCCGGCACGGCGGGAGCCTATCTGCTGATGCTGCCCCTGCTGCGGCGCATGGGCGTCAATCTTTGAGCGTCGCGTAGGCCGCGTCCACAGCCTCGCGAAGCTCGCGCCATATCGGATTGATGCGCACATCCGGTCCCCAATTGTAGAGGGCCTTGGCGACCTCGGCGATGGTCTCGTTGATCGGCTCGCTGCCGCCTTCCGCGAGTTCGTCCGAGAAGAGCCGCGGCGGCGCGGCGCCTTTCCAGGCGTCCCAATGCTCGTTCGAATAGTTCGAAACGCCGCGCTGCGCGGCCAGCAATTCCGGCGTGAACGCCTCGAAGGCGAGATGCAGCGGGCCGCCCGCAGGCTCGGCGTTATAGGCGTCCCGCACAGTGAAATAGCGTAGATGCTGGAGTTCATGGGCGAGGCAGCAGCCGAGCCGCGCGTCGCTCATTTGAGAATCGTAATAGATCGTCACCCGTCCATCCGGGGTCGCTTCGCCCTCGGAAGCGAAGCTCTGGCCGAGAAAATCGAAGACTCTCTTTTCGGGGCTCAGCGTCACCCGCGACGGATCGCAGCCGAATTCGCGCGCCAGCTCGTCGAGCTTCTTCTGCTTATGCAGGAAGTCGGGCGTCCGCGTGACGTCGTCCGCCATGCGCGCCGGCGCGGGCCAGTGCGTGTCGTCCGGGTCATGGGTGATGCGCCAGTCGATGTCGGCGTGGCGCGCGGCCATGTGTTCCCACCAGCGTCGCCCGTCCCTCTGGATCGGCGACAGGTCGTTGACCTTCACCTGCCTCAACACGCCCGGCCCCGCGCGCAACCCGTCCATCACGGCGCCGACCATCCGGCCGCCCAGCCCTGGCGCAACGGAGTTGATCTGCTCGAAGACGAGAGCGGGCGGATCGTATTTTCCGGCAAGCAGCAACGCGACGCCTGACGCCTCTGCGTCGCCCGGCGTTGTGACGAGCTTTTGCGAAGTTGACGCCCTGATTTCGACGAAGGCCGCCCCGTGCGGTCGGCTTTCGACGAAAAGGCCGAGGGCGCGCAGATTGCGCTCGATCGCCGCAGCCAGTTCGGCGATCGCAGGGTCGGTCTTCGCGCGCCGCTTTCCTCTCAGAAAATCCAGGATCCCCATCGGCCCCGCCTGCTCCCTCGGGGCGATGCTTACCGCAGCTCGGCCCGACCGTCACCGATCGATGAGATCAGCGCTGATAGAGCCCGACAAGCCGCGCCTCCGCGACGAGATGCTTGCGCGCCGCCTCCTCCACCTCGACGCATGTGGGGTGCGTGCGGATCGGCAACTCCGCGCAGTTCAGCGCCAGAAGCCGAAAACGGTAGCGGTGGCGTCCATGTCCGTGCGGCGGACAGGGCCCTTTATAGCCTAGCTCCCGGAAGTCGTTCACGCCGTGCCGGAAGTCCTCGAATCCCTCGGGGCGGCCCGCGCCTTCGACAAGCTCGGTATGATAGGCGGGGATGTCGTAGCAGGCCCAGTGATGAAAGGTTCCGTTCGGGGCGTCCGGGTCGTCCACGAGCAGGACAAAGCTTTTCGTCTCGCCGGGGGCCCCGGTCCATGTCAGGGGCGGAGAGCGGTTTTCGCCGTCGCAGCTATGCTCGCGCGGGATCGGGCCGCCGTCAAAGAAAGCTTCGGACGTCAGTCGCATGATGGTCGCCTCCTTCGCTGCTTCGCCTAATTAATCCTCCTAGTTAGCGCCGGACTGGAGTCGCGGGACGCCGGGGCGCTTCACCAGGCGGCCTCTTTTGCTTAATCTTCGCCGAACGGCTTGGGCGATGAGGCGCAGAGAACGATGACGCGAGGCCAACTTATCTGGAACATCCTGCTCGGCGTAATTTCCGGGCCGACTTTGGCGGCGCTGATTTTGCTGGTTCCGTTCGGCGTGCTGACGGGCGTTTCGGCGGCGCTGGACCCATCCCTCGCCATGTATGAGTTCACGCCCGAGCAGGAGCTGCTCGTTCCCTTCATTCTCATCGCGGGTCTGATCTCGGCGGCGAATGTCAGGCTCGCCGTCGTGATGTCGCGGGACAAGCGGGCCGGACGCATATTCGAGATCGCCACCGACGCTTACGCCGGCGATCCCAGCGGCGAGGAGAACATGCATGGCCATCCCGGCAAGCAGCTCGCCGAGGAGTTCGCCCGCTATCTTGGGGAGCGCGAAGGCGACGCGCTGCAGATCGGAGACGCGGAAGGCGAGGATTATGGCTGGGGGTTCTGGATCGGCGAGAAGGGCTTCTCGCCGCTGTGGGTGGCCGTGGCCCACTTCGGGCCGTCGGAGCAAGACGAGACGAAGGACGATTACGTCCTCGCCGTTACGCTGGAGCCGCCGGTCACGCCGTGGCGGCGCCTCGTCTACAAGCCCGACTTCGCCTTGCGCGACCGGGTCGAGGATCACTTGGCGGAATTTCTTGCATGGAGCGGCCTTCGTTACGCGACCGAGGCTGAAGACTGGGTCGATCCGGAGCCAAAAACCCATCCGGCGGCGCGGTTCTGAGAACGCTAACCGATGATGGCGTGCGGCACGAAGCGCGAGCGGTTTGACGTGACCGGCGACGAATCCTCGCGGATTCCCACGCCGGCCGGCTCGCCGCCGACGACCCATGAGCCGATGACGGGGTAGCGCCCGTCGAAGCTCGGCAACATGTGCAGCGCCTGCCGCACATGGCCCTCGGCGCCGTATCCGCCCGGCGCGCTGGCGACGGCGCGGCCGCCCTCAACCAGCACGACATTGGCGCCCTCGCGGGAATAGATAGGCTTTTTGGCGTAGCTCTCGCCCAGATCCGCCGCAGCCGGATCGTCGGCGAAATGGCATTCGAGCAGATTGGGATGTCCCGGCGCGAGCTCCCACAGAAGCGCGAGCATGCCCTTGTTCGAGAGAACAGCCTTCCACGGCGGCTCGACAAAACGCGTATAGCGCATCGCAGGCGCGTGCGAGAATTCGTCCGCAAACATCCATTCCCACGGATACAGCTTGAAAAGCGTCTCGATCCGACGGCCGTCGCGGTCGATGAATTGCGAGCCCTTCAGCCCGATGTCCTTGACGTCGAGAAGCGCGGCGGCGCATCCCGCCTGCGTCGCGCAATCGGCGAGATAGGCCGCCGTGCCAAAATCCTCGACGCTCTCGCTCATCGCCGCGAAATGCACGAAGCTCTTCGGCGCAATGGCCTCCCAGCGCGCAATGAGCTTGTCGTGTAGCGCGTTGAACTGATCCGCGCCTCGAGGCAGTTCGCCGCTCTCGATCAGCTGCTCGAGCCAGTGCCACTGAACCACGGCGGATTCGAACAGACTCGTCGGCGTGTCGGCGTTATATTCGAGAAGCTTCGGCGCGCTCTCCCCGTCATAGGCGAAGTCGAAGCGACCGTAGAGCGACAAATCGCATTTTCGGAAGCTCTCGGCGACAAGGTCGCGCACATGTTTGGGAACATGCAGGCGATCCATCATCTCCTCGCTGGCGACGATGCGCCAGACGAGTTCATGACAAAGCGCCTCGACGTCGCTCGTCGCCTTCTCGATATCGTCCTCGATCTGGCGCAGCGTGAAGACGTAGCGGACGCTTTCATCCCAATAAGGCTCGCCATCCATATGCGCATAGGCGAAGCCGATCTCGTCGAAATGCTTCCTGACGTTGGCGCGAGGTGTGGAGGCTTCCCTTCTCATCAGCCGCCGCCAAAAAAGCCGCCCGAGTGGCCGAAGCCGCCGAACGACGCGCCATGCGACGATCCCGCTGCCCCGACGCCCCCCCAATGCCAGGCGCTGCTTGAGCGGCGATAGGAGGAGCCCCCCGAGCTGCTGTGATGTTTGCAGATCAGCTCGTCTGGATTAGCCGGATCGGGTTCGCAATTGAGCTTGCGGTCGATCCAGTCGAAGGTTTCATAAGCGCCGAGCGTCAGCGCGCCCATGAGCGCGAGCGATACGGCGAGCGAACGCTTCTGCCCGGAAAAGAGGATCTCGCCCGGCGCCTTCGGCTTGTGGATGACGACCGGCGGCGGGCCGCGCTTGCCGAAGTCCTTCGGTTTCTCTTCCGTCATGGCGTTACGGGCTCATGCAGGCGGCGCTGAGAAGGCCGGCCGAAATCGACACCGCTGCGACCCAAATGGCCGCGGCGAGGACATTCTCCTCTATCGCACGCGAGAGGCCGGGATAGGCGAGCCGCGCAAGGCCGTAGGCGACGATCTGCGTCACCAGCGCGACGAGCCCCCACATCACGAATTCCGGGATCGAGCCCGTGTGATGAATGGCGCCCGCGAGCGCGATGGCGAAACCCAACAGGCTGCCGCCGAAAGCGATGGAGGCGGACGCGCTCTGCTGATTGACGATGAGGGAAAATTCGTCGTGGCGCGTCACGCGCGTATAGACCATGCAGTACACGGCGCAGAAACCGACCGCGCCGGCGAAATAGACCACGAAGGCCAGAAGGCCGGATAAGAAGTCTGGCACGAGGGCGTGTCTCCCTGCTGAGTCGGCAGGGATGATAACACAGCCGCGGCCGCGGGGCGTGCGCGGCCACACGGACGCCGCCGCAAGCGCTCCTTCTTGAAGGGCTTTTACTGGACGGGCGTAGCGGACTGCCCGGTCGCCTGCTTCTGTTCGCTTTTGCCGCTCACGCGCCACACGGCGCCCCCGGCGTCGTCCGCCACGAGCAAGCCGCCGCGCTTGTCGATGATGACGCCCACGGGCCGCCCCCGCGCTTCGCCTTTCTCATTGAGAAAGCCGGTCAGCACTTCCTGCGGCATCCCCACAGGCGCGCCATTCTCGAAGGTCACGAAGATCACCCGATAGCCGGCGCGCGGCGTTCGGTTCCAAGAGCCATGCTGCGCGACGATGGCCCCGTTCTGGAACGGCCCGAGATTCGCCTGCTGCACAAATGTGAACCCCAGACAGGCCGTGTGCGAACCAAGCCCGTAATCCGGCCTGACCGCCTTCTGCACGAGTTCGGGGTTCTGCGGAGTCACGCGCGCGTCGATATGCTGACCCCAATAGCTGTAGGGCCAGCCGTAAAAGCCGCCTTCCTTCACCGACGTCATGTAATCCGGCACGAGATTGTCGCCGATCTCGTCGCGTTCATTGACAGAGGCCCACAAGGCGCCGGTGACGGGGCTCCATCCCATTGCCACGGGATTGCGCAGCCCGCTCGCAAAGACGCGCGTCGCGCCATTCGCCGGGTCGATTTCAAGGATCGCCGCGCGATCCTTCTCCTCGTCGAGACCGTTCTCGCCCACATTGGAATTCGAGCCAACTCCGACATAAAGCCGCGAACCGTCTTTCGACGCGAGCAGGCTTTTCGTCCAATGATGGTTGCGGCCCGCCGGCAGCTCGGCGACTTTCTCGGGCGTCGCGTCGATATGCGTATCGCCGTCCTTATAGGGAAGGCGCACAAGCGCATCCGCGTTGGCGATGTAGAGTCTATCTCCGATAAGCGCCATGCCGAAGGGCGAATGCAGCTTTTCGATCAGAACCGTGCGCGTCTCGGCGACGCCGTCGCCATCAGCGTCGCGCAAGAGCGATATGCGATCAGCGCTACCCTTATGAGAGCCCGCCTCGCGCATCACCATCCCTTCAACAATGCCGCGCAGGCTGAAACCGGCGTTTTCGGGCTTCTCGGGCGCGTCGGTTTCGGCGGCGAGGATGTCGCCATTCGGCAGCTCGTAGAGCCAGCGCGGATGTTCGAGCTTCGTCGCGAAGGCCGTGACAATCAGGCCCTGCGCGGGCTTCGGCTTCTCCCCCTGCCCCCAACCTATCGCTGGCGCGACGTCGACATGCGGGGCGAAGCTCGGCGTCGGACGCGGATCGGGCAGAGTCGGGTTTGGACCGTAACCCACGCTTTCAGGCAGAACGGGGCCGCGGTCGCAGGAGGCGAGCGCAAGAGCGATGGAAGCGACAGCCGAGGCGAGCGGCGGCGAATAATTCTTCTTGGCCATAATGCTTCCTTTCTTGCCCATGACATTGCCCGTTAGCCACTCAGACTCTCCGCACATGGCGCGACGACGCGGGAGCGCAAGCTTTCGCTCGCCTGCATCGACGCGCGCGCTAGCTCCGGAACCTGACGAAAGGAGTGCGCGGATGACGGGGGGCCGCATATATGTCGGCGTCGGCGGCTGGAGCTTCGCGCCGTGGCGCGGCGTGTTCTATCCGAAGGATCTCTCTCATACGCATGAACTCGACTATGCGAGCCGCCATCTCACTTCCATCGAGATCAACGCCACCTTCTACCGAACGCAGACGCGCGAGACCTTTCTCAAATGGCGGGACGAGACGCCCGACGGCTTTGTCTTCAGCATCAAGGCCCCGCGCTATGCGGTGACGCGCAAAGGCGTGCACGAGGCGCAGGACTCCATTGCACATTTCTTCGACAGCGGCGTCGCGGCGCTGGGAAAGAAGCTGGGAGCTGTGTTGTGGCAGTTTCCGCAGACGCGCAAATTCGACGCGGATTTCTTCGAGGCGTTCCTTTCCGCCTTGCCGAAGCAGAGCGAGGGTCTTGCGCTGCGTCACGCAATCGAGGTGCGCAACGACAGCTTTCGAACGACGGAGTTCGTCGCGCTGGCCCGCGCGCATCACGTCGCCATCGTGGTGGAGGGCGACTCGGATTTTCCGTTGATCGCCGATCTCACCGCGCCCTTCGTCTATGCGCGCATCATGGGCACGGCGGCGGCGCGGCGTCAGGGCTATGACGCCGCGCGGCTCGACCAATGGGCCGAACGCGCAAGAAAATGGGCGCAGGGCGGCGCGCCGGGCGATCTCCCGCGTCTATGCGCCAACACCCCCAAGCGCAGCGCGCGCGACGTCTTCCTCTACGTCATTCGCGGCGCAAAGGTGCGCAACCCCGCGGCCGCCATGGCGCTGATCGAGCTGCTTCAGAAATGATGCGGCAGAAGATGCAGATAGTTCTTCTTGAGCCAGTTCAGCAGCGCGAGCAGCGCGACGACCGAAAAGGCGACGACGAGGATCAGATAGACCCGCATCACGACGTCGAAGAGGAAAAGCAGAATGGAGAAGATCGCGCGCGTCACCGCTTCGCCGAGGCCCTCATAGACCCGCTGACGATTGGCGTAAAAGCCGACGCTCAACAGGATCGAGGCGCAACCCGCCGCGAGCAGAAAGGGGTTGAAATCCTCATGTATCCCGTCACCCCAGTCGAGCAGGAAGATCCCGAACAGGAAGGCGACGACCGTCAGAAAGGCGAAGGCGTGACGACGCAGAAAATCGACGAATCGCTGGCGCAGCGTGCGCCTGTTCGTCTTGTCGAGGAAATCCTCGAATTTGTGCTCGAAATCATAGGCCTCGCGCGCCGGCTTGCTCTTGAGGACTTTATAGGCCTCGGTGACGCGCTGGAACGTCGCGGGATCGCCGCCCTTGTCCGGGTGGTGCTTCTTGGCGAGACGACGATAGGCCGCGTTGACCTCCCGCGCGCTCGCATCCTCCTTGACCCCCAAAACGTCGTAGTGAGACCGCATCGCCCTGCCCGGCATAGGTGAATGCGCCCATCTAGGGCCGCGAGCGTGGCGGGATCAAGGAAGCGCCGGGACAGGCCCGGCAAGCGAGCTGGCGCGGCCCGCAAGAGTTGGCCGAGCGCGGCATGGTGGCTGCGCGGGGCCGGCCAAGGCCAAGGCGCCATTCGCCAGCCCAATTTGGACGGCATAAACCCCCATCGGGATGAGTTTTTTTGGCGGGAGAACTTGGCAACCGCCAGAAAAAGCTGCAATGTAAGTTTACTCCACAACGAATTCGAGCGGATCAATGATGACCGACGCACGTAAACTGAATTTTATTCAGAATATTTCCGAACATATAATAGATTTTGATACTTTTGCCCATCAAAAACTTGAATCTTTTTTTGACATCCTGCCGGGCGAAGACAAAAAAGTATCAGGGTTCTTGTTTCTTTGTATTGTGGACATCCTGCTCGCCTGGGCCGACATACAGCTCGGTTGGACCGTTACCCTGCGACCGCTTTTCGTGCTCCCGATCATCCTGGCCGCAGTTTATCTGTCCAGAAAATACGCTTACGCTCTCGCTTTACTCTCCGCTGTGCTCCGAGTCGAGAGCTTCAGAGTGTCCAACGTCCCCCCAAGCGAGCCCTTTTCGTTTCTGATTAATTTGCTGCCAGCGCTTTTTGCCCTGATCGTCGTAGCCGAGTTCGCATCGCTCGCGACCGATACGATCCGAGAGCTCCTCGGTTACATCGACGCCTTGCATGAAGAACTTGCGCTGGAGCGGATCGCATCGATGGATCTGCCGGGGGCCGCCGATGACGAGAGCGACGGTGACGGCGGGGGCGTGTAAGGGCCACATTTAATTGGAGCGCTCGTGGAGCCGGCGTTTGTCGCCGTCGAATTGCTCCCTACAGCCTCGTTTGCCGCTCGGGCGGTTGCAGGTCATCCTGTGTCACGTCGCAACCGGACGAGAGGCCCCCCGTGCCACCAATTCCGCGCTACCGCGCTCCCGAGAGCAGCGGCTTTTTCACGAGCTTCCTCTCGGCGGGCTTCCGCCCCTTCTTTCTCTGCGCTGCGCTATGGGCCGCGGTGGGGTTGCCTCTCTCGGTGGCTTATTTCGAAATGGCCACGGACCTGCCAACGCGCTTTTCGCCGCATATCTGGCACGCGCATGAGATGGCCTTTGGCTTCGGCGGCGCGGTGGTCGCCGGCTTCCTGCTCACCGCGATTCCCAACTGGACGGGGCGCATGCCCCTGCAGGGCGCCCCGCTTGGAGGCCTCGTCGCGTTGTGGCTAATCGGACGCGTCGCCGTCCTCCTGTCAGCAAGCGCGCCGGCCGCTGTCGCGGCGGCTCTCGACCTCGCCTTTCCGGCCATATTCTTCGTCGTCGTCGCAAGAGAGATCGCGACCGGGCGAAACTGGCGCAATCTTCCAATGGTCGCGGCCCTCGCCCTTCTCTTCATCGGGAACCTGCTCACGCATCTCGACGCCATGGGCGTCGCCGCGACCGGCGCCCTCGGGGCGCGGATGGGCGTCGCGACGCTCGCCATGCTGGTCGCGCTCGTCGGCGGGCGCATCACGCCGAGCTTCACCCGCAACTGGCTGGTGAAAACCTTGCCCGGCGTCGGCGAACCCGCCCCCTTCGGCGCGCTCGATCGTATCGCGCTCGCAACGACGCTGGCGGCGCTGGCGGCCTGGGTCGCATTTCCCGAGACGACTCCGACCGCCGTTCTTCAGATCGTCGCCGGATGCGCGCTTCTATTGAGGCTGACGCGCTGGCGCGGCGCCAGCACCGGAGCGGAGCCGCTCCTTTTCGTGCTGCATCTGGGCTATGGCTGGCTTGCGCTCGGCCTGTTGCTCATGGGCGCAAACCAGTTTGTCGACGTCACGGATCCGACCGCGCCCCTGCATGCGCTCACCGCCGGCGCCATCGGCACAATGACGCTGGCCGTGATGACGCGCGCGACGCGCGGCCATACGGGGCGCGAACTCGCCGCGGATCGGGGAACGGTGGCGATCTACGTCGCGATCACGCTCGCAGCGATCCTTCGCGTCACCGCGCCTTTGACCGGCGATTATTATTTCGTCGCCCTGTCGGTCGCGGCCGGCCTGTGGAGTCTCGCTTACGGGCTCTTCGTGCTGCTGTATTTTGGGATGCTGACGGGGCCACGCGTGCAGGCCAACGCATAGGCGCCGGCGTCATGTCCGTCTCGGCGTGGAGGCGCTCAAAACGCCCGATGCCGCCGTTCAGCGCAGCCGCCAAGGACAAACGCGTCAGAATCATCGGCGGAACCTGTCGATCGAGAGAGCATTCCCAGCTCTTTCCAACAACCGCTTTGCCCAAATCGCCGCAAGCCGCCCCGACCCGCTGAGGTAGTACAAGATGGTCCCTTCCGACCGCGCCGCTGCCGCCCGACGCTCCGGGATTCCCGGCAAGGCGCTCGCGATCCTCTATCTCATTGCCGCCGCGGCGCCGCTTCTCGCCGCCTGGGCGACCGGCATCGAGCCGGAGAGCCGTTGGTCCGAACTCGGCGCCGGACTCGCCATGGTCTCGGGCGCCATGTTCTTTCTCCAATTCTGGAGTTCGGGCCGGTTCGAAACGCTTTCCGGACGCGTCGGGATAGATCGGACCATGGGCTTCCATCGCATCGCCGCCGTCGTGGCGCTGCTGGTCGCATTTGCGCATCCGCTCGCGCCGCTGGTCCCCGCATTCATCGATGACCCGCAAGGCGCCTTCGTTCTGCTCAGCCAAATGCTGGTTCGGCCCCGCCTGCTATCCGGCGCCTTCGCGCTTACAGGGCTTGTGGTTCTCGTCGGTTTCGCGTTGCTGCGGACGCGCCGCGGCGTGCGCTACGAATTCTGGCGCGCGACGCATGGGCCGCTCGCCATCGTCGTCGCGGGACTCATTCTCCACCACGCACTGGCGGTCGGAGATTACAGCAGCGCGCCTCTGCCCGAGGCGGTCTGGCTGCTGCTCGGCGGCGGGGCGCTGCTGACGCTTTTTTCCACCTATGCCGTGCGGCCCTGGCGCATGTGGCGACAGGGATGGGTCGTCGAGTCGGTCGAACCGATGGCGGACCATGTCTGGCAGATCATCCTGCGCGCGCCGCAGCGACGCGCCTTTCGGTTTCGCGCCGGTCAATTTCTATGGCTGACCATCGCGCCGAACAGCCCACCCTTCCACGACCATCCATTTTCAATCGCCTCGTCGCCGCAGATGCTGCCGAAATTGCGCCTGATCATTCGCGAAGCAGGCGATTGCACCAACGCCTTCGGCGCGATCGAGCCCGGTCGCCGCGTGGCCATCGACGGGCCGCATGGCGGATTCATTCTGCCATCGGGCGGCGCGCATGTCGTCATGATCGCTGGCGGCGTCGGCGTCGCGCCCCTCGTCGGCATGCTTGAGGAGGCCGCCGACCGCGGCGACGCGCGCGCCTTCCGCCTTCTCTACGCCGGTCGCACTCCCGGCGCGCTCGCAGGGCTGCGGCTCATCGAGAGTCTCTCCCCGCGGGTTGATCTGCACGTCGTCAAAATGGTCGACGCCTTGGCTGAGCCGCCGGCCTTTGAACAGGGGCCGATTGATCGCCGCCACATAGAGGAGATCCTTTTAGGCTTTCCGCCGAAAGAGACCTATTGCCTCGTCTGCGGCCCGGCCGGGATGATGGAGATCGCGTCTAATCAAGGCCGCGTGAGGCCGACGAGATAGTCCACGAGCTTTGCGCGGACGATCGAGCTTTTGTGTCTCCCGGCCGGGGCTTCGAGGTGACATCGTAGACGACGCGGTTGACGCCGCGCACCTCGTTGATGATGCGGGTCGCGACGCGGCCGAGGAAAGCCATATCGAAGTGGAAGAAATCGGCCGTCATGCCGTCGACAGACGTGACGGCACGCAGGCCGAGCACGTGGTCGTAGGTGCGGCCGTCGCCCATGACGCCGACGGTGCGGACGGCGCGCAGGAAGCAGAACCGCGAACGCCTGCCAGATGGCGTCATAAAGCCCGGCGCGGATTTCGTCGAGATAGACGGCGTCGGCCTTGCGGAGGATGTCGAGCTTCTCGCGCGTGATCTCGCCGGGGCAGCGGATCGCGAGGCCGGACCCGGAAACGGATGGCGGCCGACGAAAGGCTTCCGGCAGGCCAAGCTCGCGGCCGAGCGCGCGCACCTCGTCCTTGAAGAGTTCGCGCAGGGCTCGACCAGCTTCATGTTCATGCGCTCCGGCAGGCCGCCGACATTGTGATGCGACTTGATCGTGACGGAAGGTCCGCCGGTGAAGGAGACGCTCTCGATCACGTCGGGATAGAGCGTGCCCTGCGCCAAAACTTTGGCGCGGCGCCGCCGATCTTCTTGGCCTCGGCCTCGAAGACGTCGATGAAGTGCTTGCCGATGGTCTTGCGCTTGGTCTCGGGATCGTCGACGCCTTCCAGCGCGCCGAGGAACTGCTCCGCATCACACGTGCACGCAGCGGGATGTTGTAGTGATCGCGGAAAGGCTCGACGACCTCCTCCGCCTCGCCGAGCCGCATCAGGCCGTGATCGACGAAGACGCAGGTGAGCTGGTCGCCGATGGCCTCGTGGATCAGCACGGCCGCCACGCGCTGTCGACGCCGCCCGACAGGCCGCAGATCACGCGCCCGTTGCCGACCTGCTTGCGGATCTTCGCGATGGCCTCGCCGCGGAAGGCCGACATGGTCCAGTCGGACTTCAGGCCTGCGATGTTGTGCACGAAATTGGCGATAATCCTGGCGCCGTCGGGCGTGTGCACGACCTCCGGGTGGAACTGCACGCCGTAGAACCGGCGCGTCTCGTCTGCGACGGCGGCAAACGGCGCGTTATCGCTGGTGCCTATAACCTCGAAGCCTTCCGGCAAGCTGGTTACGCGGTCGCCATGGCTCATCCAGACCTGATAGCGTTCGCCTTTAGACCAGACGCCTTCGAACAGCGCGCTGTGTTCCGCGCGAGGATCTCGGCGCGGCCGAATTCACGGTCGTGACCGCCTTCGACCACGCCGCCGAGCTGCTCTGCCATGGTCTGCTGGCCGTAGCAGATGCCGAGCACCGGCACGCCCGCTTCGAACATCGCCTGCGGCGCGCGGGGCGAGCCTTCCTCCGTCACCGAGCCGGTCCGCCCGACAAAATCACCGCCTTGCGCGATCTTTCGCGCACGCGCCGCGCAATGAGCTGCGTGACCTGCGAGCCGAAGTCGACGATGAGCACCTTGTCGTGGCGGTCGGCGATGTCGTGGTGGAAGGTTTCGGTGGCGGTGGTCATGTCGTTCCTTATCGGCGCCCTCCCCCTCTCCCCGCCTGCGGGGAGAGGGAGTGAGACCCAAAATCCGATTTCCTCTCGCACACGTCGCGCGATGAGCTCACCCCCGCGTCACGCACACATAAAACCCGTCCGGCTGCCAAAGTCGATGATGGATCAGAACGAGATCGCAGCGGGCTTCGAGATCGGCGAGCACGTCGGCCTTGCCCTTGGGCTGCCGCACCTGAATGTTGCGGGCGCCGGCGCGCTCCAGCCGCTCGTGGATCGGCATGAGGCGGCGGCCGTCCGCGTCATAGGCGTAGAGCTGCCCTTTGTTGTGCATCTGCCCCGCGAGGGCGAGCGCCTTGCCGCCGCCGCCCGCGCAAAGATCGAGAACCTGATCGCCGGGCCCGGCGGCGCAAAGCAGCGAGGCGAGTTGCGAGGCTTCGTCCTGCGGTTCGACGAAGCCCTTCACATAGGCCGTCTCGGCGGCGAGCGCCGGCCCCCTGCCCTGCCCGGCGTCGATTCTGAGCCCGATGGGAGAGAGCGGCGTCGGAACTGGATTTAGATGGGCGAGCTTGGCGAGCGCCTGCTCGCGCGACCCTTTCAGAATGTTCGCGCGCAGATCGACCGGCGCGCGCTGGCTGAGCGCCGCGCCCTCCTCCGCTGCGCGCTCGCCAAAGGCCGCCGCGAAGCGCTCCGCGAGCCATTCGGGATAGTCGCCCTTCACGTGGTCCGGCGCGCCGTCGAGCGTCGCCATCTCGAGCCGCTCGCGCTCATCGTCGGACAAGGGCGCCGGCGCGTGGCGCTCGCCAGAACAGAGCGCGGCGATCGCCGCGACGTCGAGGACCCGCGCCTCGCGCAGCGCCCCGAGCATGACGGCGCGGGGCGTTTCGTCGCCCATGACAAAAGCGGCCGAGGCCTTCTTGCGCAGCGCATCGAAGACGAGGCTCGATATGGCGGCGCGGTCCTTGGACCCCGCGAAGCGGTGGGAGGCGCCCCAATCCTTCAGCGACTCGGCGACGGGGCGGCGGCGCTCGGAGAGGTCCGCGAGGATTTCGATCGCGGCGGAAACTTGGGCGGCGGGCGTCATGGGGTATGATCAGCTTTCGGGAGGCGAATCGGCCGGCGCGGGCGGCAAACCCGATCCTTGGCCATTCATATGGGGTTCACCCTGAATGGGCGACTGTCTCCCATAGCACGGCTGTGTGGACTGCAACGGAGCGACGCGGGGGAAGATGAAACATTTGCGCTGGACAATATTGCTCGCGGCGGCGGGCCTCGCCGGCTGCGGCCCCACAGCAGGTTATTACAGCGGCGGCTACGGCTATGATTACGGACCGTCCTACGGCCCCGGCTATGGCTATGGCTACGGATATCGCCACGGCGGCTATTGGGGTCGCCCCTATGCGGGGCGCCCGCCTTACGGTCCTCCGCCCGGCTACGGACCGCGTCCCCCTTATGGCCCGCCCGGCGGCGTCGGACCCGGCCGCCCGCCTGGACCGCCCGGCGGCGGCTATCCCGGCATCCCCTCCGCCGGCGGCCCGCCTCCCGGACGTCCCGGCGGCTTTCCCCCGGCGGGGCCCGGCGCGCCAATGGGGTCGACTTCGGCCGGTCCCGGGCCGATGGCGGGCCCGGCGCCCGGCGGCGGCTTCGCTCCAGGCGGCCGCGCGCCGAGTTCCGCCGCCGTCCCGCGCTCGCTCTATCCGAACGGCGACGGCTCAAGCGCGGGGCAATGACCCGCACATAGCGACGGACGCCAGATCACCGCACGCTCCCGACCGCATCGCAGGCGGGCGGGGGCGGCTTACTGTCAAGCCTCACATACTTTAGTGCAGGGCCGAAGCGCCAGCTTCTCTAAGGTGGAGGGTGGCGTATCCTTCTCCTCAACTTGGCCGCTTGCGGCCGACGTAACGAGGGGGACACCGCCATGCTCAATTCATCTTGGCGATTGCCGAGGCCGACGGATGTGATGGTCCTGGGCGGCGTGATCATCGCCGCGATCGCATCCATCGCCGCGGTTCCGGCGGCGACGCCGAATCCGGCTTGCTCGCCCTCCGTCGTCCATTTCATCGCGGAGCCGAAGCCCCTGTCGGCCAAGCCGATGCCGGCGGACTGGCCCATTCTCGAGCGGCTGGCCACGCCCTATGTGGCGGAGGAGGCGAAGGCGGAGGCGCCGCAACCGGCCGTGATTCAGGAGGCGATGAACGCTGCGCCGGCGCCCGAGCCGGAAGAGGACACGCCCAGCAGGCGCCCTCGCGGTCATCATCGCCACCACAGAAGATGAGGGCCTGAGAAGCCGACCCGCCTCTAGGGGTTGGAGCGCTCGGGAGAATGCGCGGGCGAAATCGCCCATATCGCCATCAGGGCGATGGCGCTGGCGAGAAAGGCCGGAAAGCGGATCGGCACGCGGTTGCTCGTGACGTGGAAATAGCGTGAGCGCCGCGCGCCCCTCGTCGACGCCGCGCCCGCCAGCGATCAGCGCGCCCGGCGCCAGGCTCCGATGCGGCGGATCGTGCCGGTCGCGGAGCGGAAGACCAGCGTCTCGGTCTCGACGCCGCCACGGTTGAAGACGACGCCATCGACAAGCGGACCGTCCGTGACTCCCGTGACGCAAACCACGACGTCGCCCGTCACCATGTCCGCCACCCCAAATTTCTTGCGCGGATCGGCAAGGCCGTGACGCGCGGCGCGCGCGCGCTGCTCGGCGCTCTCCAGAACGAGCCGCCCCTGCATCTGCCCCCCGGCGCAGCGCAGCACCGCCGCGGCAAGCACGCCCTCCGGCGCCCCGCCCCGGCCGAGATACATGTCGACGCCCGTTTCGGCCGAGTCCGTTACGAAAATGATTCCCGCGACGTCGCCGTCCGAGATCAGCCGCACGCAGGCGCCCGCCTTGCGGCATTTGGAAATGATTTCGGCGTGACGCGGGCGGTCCAGCACGCAGACCGTGATTTCGCCCGTCGAGACGCCTTTCGCCTCGGCGAGCGCACGCACATTGTCGGCCGGATCGCGGTCCAGATCGACGACGCCGTCGGGATAGCCGTGGCCGATCGCGATCTTGTCCATGTAGATGTCGGGCGCGTGCAGCAGCGTGCCGGAGGACGCCGCCGCGGCGATGGCGATGGCGCCGGACTGATCCTTCGCGCAGAGCGTCGCGCCTTCGAGCGGCGCCACCGCGAGCTCGACATGCAAGCCGCCGGGACACCCGATCTCCTCGCCGACGAAGAGCTTCTGCGTCTCGCCGTCGTCGCCCTCGCCAATGACGATGCGACCGCGAACGGGGAGCCGCGCCAGCTCCTCATGCATGGCTTCGACGGCCGCGCGGTCGGCGGCCATCTCGTCGCCGCGTCCCCGCAGCCCCGCGGCGGCGACGGCCGCGCGCTCGGTGGCGCGGGCGAGCTCGATGGTGAGCAGTCTTTCGATCGACGCGGCGTCGAGCTTCGGCTGTTGGGGCATGAGCCTCTCCCGCGCGCTATTCGCGCTCGATGCGGATGACCTGCGCGCGCGACACGATCGTGCCGTCCTGGAAGATCAGATCCAGCGCCTCGCGCACGAGATGCTCGCTCGTCGCGTGGGTGATGAGGATCACGTCGACGCAGGCGCCGGGCGCGCCCCGCTGGCCGCGTTGCACGATGCTCTCCAGCGAAATCTTGCGCTCCGCCATGCGCGTCGCGATCTTGGCGAAGGCGCCGGCGACGTCCTTGACCGACATGCGGATGTAATAGCCGCCCTCGTGCCGGCGCATCGGCGTGCGCTTCAGCTCGGCGAGCTGCGCCGACGGCAGGCCGAAGGGCGCCGAGCGCACGCCCTTGGCGATGTCGGCGATGTCGGCCACGACCGCCGAGGCCGTGGCGTCGCCGCCGGCGCCGGGGCCAACCAGCGTCAGTTCGTGCACCGCGTCGGCGTCGATGGTGACGGCGTTGAGCACGCCCATCGCCTGCGCGATCGTCGAATTCTTGCTGACCATCGTCGGATGGACGCGCTGCTCGATGCCGTCCGCCGTGCGTTGCGCAACGCCGAGCAGCTTGATGCGGAAGCCGAGTTCGTCCGCCGCCTCGATGTCGGCGAGCGTCACGCGCTCGATGCCCTCGATGTCGATCGCCTCGGCCGAGATGCGCGTGCCGAATGCCAGCGAAGTGAGAATGGCGAGCTTGTGCGCCGTGTCGAAACCACCAATGTCGAAGGTCGGATCAGCCTCGGCGTAGCCGAGGCGCTGCGCCTCCTTCAGGCACTCCTCGAAGGAAAGCTGTTCGCGCTCCATTCGCGAGAGGATGTAATTGCAGGTGCCGTTGAGAATGCCATAGACGCGCTCGATCGAATTGCCGGCGAGGCCCTCGCGCAGCGTCTTGACGATCGGAATGCCGCCCGCGACCGAGGCCTCGAAGGCGAGCGCGGCATGCTTTTCCTCCGCAAGGTGCGACAGATGCAGCCCATGCGCGGCGAGCAGCGCCTTATTGGCGGTGACGACAGACTTCCCATGCGCCAGCGCCGTCTCGACGCCCGCCCGCGCGGCCCCTTCGGAGCCGCCGATCAACTCGACGAATAGGTCGATCTTTTCCGAGGCCGCGAGCTTCACCGGGTCGGAGAAAAACTCCGCGCCCGAGAAATCCGCGTCCCGCTTCTTGGCCTGGTCTCGCGCGGAGACGCCCGTGACGACGATGCGGCGGCCGGTGCGCGCCGTGAGCGCCTCCGCCTGCCGATGGAGAAGCCGCGCAACCGCCGCGCCGACGGTGCCGAGCCCCGCGATGCCGACGCGCAAAATCTCCGACATTTCAGCCCTTCCGGGAAAAGCGAGAAGCCCCGAGGATTCCGGGGTCATGAACGCGCCTTGTGCACGATTCCGCGAAAGCGATCAAGGAAGCGGGCGACCCGACGGCAGGAGACGGAAGTCGCGCGCGCCTACCTTGCGACGGGGCTTTAGCGCCGGGCGCAACTATTGACGGCTATCAAAGGCTGATCACGACGCCAGACTGCATCTGCGAGGCCAGGCATCCAGAGATGCAGAAATCACAGAAATTTTATTGTTTTTCATATATTTAAGTCAAAGACAGCCCCGGCCTCGGCCCGAAGCGGGTCAACGGCGCGGATTGGCGTCCTTATCAGGCTGCGACCGTCATCACCCCGCCCTTCCCGGGTTCCATTCATGTGCGTGACGCGACCTGCCGGCTCGGCCCGAGCCCTTGCCTGCCCGCTTCTTCCTCCCCACTCTCTAGGCGAAGTCGTCATGTGGTCAGGATCGAAACATGAAGAAATTCACAGTCGCTGCATTCGTCGGATTGACGCTCGCCCTCGCGCCTGTCGCGGCGCAGGCGGGGATAGGAGCGCATCTCGCCGCCGCTATCGAGCATACGGAGGAAGCCGTTTCGGACGAGGTGAGGTCCGATACGAAGGAGATCGTCGTGCATCTGCGCAGCGCCCTCGGCCATGCGCGCGAAGCGTTGCACGAAAAGGCGCTCGCCGCCAATCGCGCGGCGAACAAGCTCATTCACAGCGCCATCAAACACCTCAAGAAGGCCGAGGCGCGCGCCCGATTCGGCGACGCCGACGGGGCGGTGAAACATTCGAACGCCGCGCTAGCTGACATGAAGAAGGTCCAGTAGCGGCGGACCTGAGCGCCGGGGTCTCTCCCGTCGCCAACTGCACGACGTCGCCGCCGGGAGAAATCATGGCGGCGACGAATTTCGGCGAGCTTGCAACGGCTTTCGCGACGCTTCTCGTCGTCGTGGAGCCGCTGGGGCTCGCCCCTATTTTTCTGGCGGCGACCGTCGGGCAGAGCCGCGCGGCCCGCTCTGGGATAGCCTCGCGCGCCTGCCTCTACGCCTTCTGCATCCTGACCGGCGCCGCGCTGGGCGGCGAGGCGCTGTTGCGCGCCATCGGCATCACCATCCCCGCCTTCCGCATCGCCGGTGGACTGCTGCTTTTCGCGATCGCCTCGGAGATGGTTCTCGGCGTGCGGATCGGCCGCGACTCCGATACGGCCGCAAAGGCCGTGGGAGAAAATGGCGGACAGCACATCGCAGCCTTTCCGCTGGCCATTCCGCTCATGGCCGGCCCCGGCGCCATTACAGCCACGCTGCTGATCGCCGGCGAAGCGCATGGGGATCCAGCGCGACTCGTCGGTCTCATCGGCGCGATCCTCGCGGTGATCCTGATCTGCTGGGCCGTCTGCCGGCTTGCGACGCGCGTGGAGCAGCTCGTCGGCGCCTCGGCCAGCATCGTGATGGAGAAGTTGATCGGCGTCCTCTTGGCCTCGCTCGCCGTCCAATATGTGATGGACGGGGCGAGAAGCATCTTTGTCTGACGAGATTGGTCGCTTGAAACAAAAAAGCAATCCAGAGGGACACTCTGGATTGCTTCGCTTGGCTCTCGAATTCGGCGGCCGCTAATGCGCGACGTTCGACCAGATCTTGCGCTTGGTGAAATATAGCAGCAGCGCGAATATGACGAGGAAGGCGAGGACGCCCTGCCCGATATGCTTGCGCGCCTCGAGATGCGGCTCGGCGACCCACATCAGGAAGGCCGTCACATCCTTCGAATACTGGTCGACCGTCTGCGGAGCCCCGTCATCGTAAGTCACCGCGCCGTCGGAAAGCGGCGGCGGCATGCCGATGCGATTGCCCGGCATATAGGCGTTGTAATACTGGCCATCCGGCACGGTCACGCCATGCGGCGGCTCGCCATAGCCCTTGAGAAGCGAGGCGACATAATCGGAGCCGTGCTCCTGATAAGCGAGGCCCGGCAGCGCATCGAGCAGGAAGGTCGGGAAGCCACGGCCATAGCCGCGCGCCTTCACGAGCACGGACATGTCCGGCGGATAGGCGCCCGACATCGCCGCGCGCGCCGCCTGCTCATTGGCGAAGGGCGGCGGGAAACGGTCGCTCGGCCGCGCGGGACGGTCGTAATATTCGCCGGAATCGTTCGGGCCGTCCTTGACCTTGTAGGTCGCCGCGAGATCCGCGACTTCCTTTTCGGTGAACTCCGGCCCGCCCGGCTGGCCCAAATTGCGGAAGGCCAGCATCTTGATCGAGTGGCAGGTCGAGCAGACTTCCTTGTAGACCTTGAAGCCGCGCCGCAGCTGCGCCTTGTCATAGCTGCCGAAGACGCCTGCGAAGCTCCAGGCGTGGAGCTCCGGCTTCTTCTCGTGATGCCCCGACTCGGCGAAAGCCGGCGCGCCCGCGAGGGCGGCGGCCATGAGGGCCGCGCCCGAAAGGAAAGACAGAAACGGTCTGCGCTTCATCGAAGAGTCCTGATGGGCCTGAAAGGGTCGCGCCTTATGCATGGGAGGCTTCCTTCGTCGCGACCGCGGCGTCGATCGACTCAGGCAGCGGCTCCGCCTTCTCGTGCTTTGCGATGAGCGGCAGAATGATCACGAAATGCAGGAAGTAATAGAAGGAGAAGATGCGGGCGAGCCAGAGATAGACGCCTTCCGCCGGCTGTGCGCCAAGATAGCCGAGCCCGATGCAGACCGCGACGAAGGCCCAATAGGCCTTGCGGAATATCGGGCGATAGCTGCCCGACTTGATGGGCGAATTGTCGAGCCAGGGCAGCGCCGCCGTGATCAGGATCGACAGGAAGAGCGCGATGACGCCGAGCAGCTTGTTCGGGATGGCGCGCAGGATCGCGTAGAAGGGCAGGAAATACCACTCCGGCACGATATGCGGCGGCGTCACCAGCGGGTTCGCCTCGATGTAATTGTCCGGATGGCCGAGATAGTTCGGCACGAAGAAGGTCATCCAGGCGTAGAGGACGAGGAAGACGCCGATCGCGAAGCCGTCCTTCATCGTGGCGTAGGGCGTGAAGGGGACGGTGTCCTTCTTGATGTCCTTCACCTCGACGCCGGTCGGATTGTTCTGGCCCGTGACATGCAGCGCCCAGACATGCAGCGCGACGATGGCGACGATGATGAAGGGCAGGAGGTAATGCAGCGCGAAGAAGCGGTTCAGCGTCGGATTGTCGACCGAATAGCCGCCGAGCAGCCAGATGGTGATCGACGTGCCGACCACCGGGATCGCCGAGAAGAGATTGGTGATGACCGTCGCGGCCCAGAAAGACATCTGGCCCCAGGGCAGGACATAGCCGAGGAAGCCCGTCGCCATCATGACCATGAAGATGATCACGCCCAGATCCACAGCACTTCGCGCGGCTCCTTGTAGGAGCCGTAATACATGCCGCGAAAGATGTGGATGTAGACGGCCAGGAAGAACATCGACGCGCCGTTGGCGTGCGCGTAACGTAGCGCCCAGCCCCAATTGACGTCGCGCATGATCTTTTCGACGGAGTCGAAGGCGAGCGTCGTCTCCGGCGTGTAGTGCATGGCGAGCACGACGCCGGTAATGATCTGCGCCACGAGCATGAAGGACAGAATGGCGCCGAAGGTCCACATGTAGTTCAGATTCTTCGGCGTCGGATAGGCGACGAAGGAATCGTACATGAAGCTTATGAGCGGCAGCCGGCGTTCCAGCCACCGGGCGAAACCGCTCTTGGGCGTGTATTGGGAATGTCCGTCCATGGAACTTTCTCGGAATGCGTCGGGGGCGACGGGAAAGGCGGAAAAATCGGACAGGCCGGGGCCTATCCGATCTTGATCTTGGTGTCGCTGACGAAGGCGTATTTCGGCACTTCCAGATTGGACGGAGCCGGGCCGCTGCGGATGCGGCCGGAAACATCGTAGGTCGAGCCGTGGCAGGGGCAGAACCACCCGTCATATTCGCCCGACTTGCCGGTGGGAATGCAGCCGAGATGGGTGCAGACGCCGATCACGACGAGCCATTCCGGCTTCTGGACGCGTTTGGAGTCGGCCTCGGGGTCGGGAAGCTCGGCGAGCGGCACGTCTTCCGCCGCCTTGATCTCCGAGGCGGTGCGATGGCGCACGAAAACCGGCTTGCCGCGCCATTTGACCGTGACGATCTGGCCGAGGGGGATGGTCGACAGATCGACTTCGGTGGAGGCGAGCGCCAGGGTGGAGGCGTCGGGATTCATCTGCGAGATCAGCGGCCAGACCATCCCGCCCGCGGCGACCGTGGCGGCCGCGCCTGTCGCGATGTAGAGAATGTCTCGACGGCTGGTTTCCGCCGGCGTATTTTCTGTGACGTTCTTGGTGCTCACGCCTGGACCTCTCCCAATCGCTTCGAATAAAGAGCGCCCGAAAGACAAGCGCAAGCTCCACTCGGAGCAATGGTTCCACTTTTTCGCGCCGCACGCCAGTCTTGTGCCCGGCGGCGAGCGGACGGGGCGACGGCTAAGCCTTCTCCCGGCAGCGGCTTATGTGGCGCCAATCCGCCATCATGTCCACAAGCCCACCCCGGGATTCTTCGCCCTTTTATGCGACTTTTTCGCCGCGGCGCGCCTTCGCGGCGATTTGCCGCAAAATCTGGAACTTCAGCCGGTTTCCCATCATGACGCCCCTCACCCTGGCCCTTTATCAGCCCGACATCCCCCAAAACGCCGGCACGATGCTGCGCATGTGCGCCTGCTTCGGCATCGAGGCGGCGATCATCGGCCCGGCGGGTTTTCCCGTGACCGACGCCGCCTTCCGGCGGGCCGGCATGGACTATCTCGATCAGGTGACGATACGCCGTCACGCCTCCTTCGACGCCTTCCAGGCCTGGCGGTCCGCCCGCGCGGCGGAAGGCGCCGGCGGAAGGCTCGTTCTGCTCTCGACGCGAGCTGCCCTCTCCTACGCATCGTGCAAATTCGAGTCCGGGGACGTCCTCATGGTCGGTCGCGAATCGGCCGGCGTTCCGGACGCGGTCTTCGCCGCCGCTGACGTCGCGGTGAAAATCCCGATGCAACCGCAGGCGCGCTCGCTCAATGTCGCGGTCTCGGCCGCCATGGTCGCGGGCGAAGCGCTGCGCCAACTCGGGCGGCTGTAACGCCCCACGACCAACGTGCGGGCGCGCACAGCGCGAACGCAGATCGCCTCCTAGCGTGCGATGGGCCGCCGAATTTCAAGGCGGCGCTCACAATTCACGGGAGGCGAAGATGACCTTTCAGGCGACACGCGTCTCGCTGTTCATCGCCGAGCGCTTTTTCACCTTCCTGCGCGGCGCGATCTTCACGCTCGCCATGGGCTTCGGGCTCTACGCCCTCGTCGCCAATTTCAGCGATATGCGCGAGGTCGCGGGCCACGTCGTCGCGCGATTGGCGCAATTCGAGGTGAGCGCGACCTCGGTGAAGGTCGGACTCACGCCGGAAAACATTGCGGCCGCAGGTCAGGAGAGCAAGGAAATCCCGGACAAGATGAAAGGGCTTCTCCTGAAGAACGACATTCTTTCGCTCAAGGAAAGCTGGGTGATCCGCCTGCTCTATACCGACGGCGCGGGCCTCAAATGCGACTATCCCAATCCGACGCCCGAGATGAAGGCGAATGTCGCCGCCGACCGGCATCTCGCGGCCGATGGGCTCATAGAGATGACGGAAGATCCGCAGCTCAAGGCGGAGGCGCTCGAGGCCATGCGCAAGGCGAAAGCCGAAGGGAACGGCTGGACGATCGGCGAGCCGCGCTCCTGCTACCGGACCAGGCTCACCTGGCGCGGCGGGAACGTGAAAACCGCGCTCGCCGAATTCCTGGGCGCCGCCTTCACGGCCGTGGCCGCCTCCACCGAGGCCCGCGCGCCGCATCCGATGAAGGTCGCCGCGGCGAGTGATCGCTGAAGATTTGACAAGGCGCTGCCGACGGCGTTGATGGGCGTCAAAAAAGGAGACCCCGATGACCGCCGCGCAGGATCAGCTCGAAGCTCGCAAACAGGCCGCGCGCGACTGGTTCGAGGCGCTTCAGCTGCGAATCTGCGCCGCTTTCGAGGCGCTGGAGGACGAGGCCACGGGCCCCTTCGCCGAAGCGACCGCTCCGGGGCGTTTCGAGCTCTCGCGCTGGGAGCGCCAGAACCATGACGGGGCGCCGGGCGGCGGCGGGCGCATGGGCATGATCCATGGCCGCGTCTTCGAGAAGGCCGGCGTGCATTGCTCGACGGTCTTCGGAACCTTCCAGCCGGAATTCGCCAAGCAGATCCCCGGCGCCGCCGAAGACCCGCGCTTCTTCGCGACGGGCATCTCGCTCATCGCGCATCCGTGGAACCCGAACGTTCCCGCCGTGCACATGAACACGCGCTTCGTCGTGACGAGCAAGGCCTGGTTCGGCGGCGGCGCCGATCTCACCCCCGTGCTCGACGCGCGCCGCACGCAGCAGGATGCGGACACGATCGATTTTCACGCCGCCATGCGCGGCGCCTGCGAGCGCCATCCGGTCGCGGACTACAAGCGCTTCAAGGAATGGTGCGACGAGTATTTCTTCCTTCCGCACCGCAAGGAGCCGCGCGGCATTGGCGGCATTTTCTACGATTATTTCAACAGCGCGGGCGATCCGGAGAACAGCAACTGGGACAAGGATTTCGCCTTCACGCGCGATGTCGGCGAAAGTTTCCTCGCCATCTATCCCGAGCTGGTGCGCCGCAACTTTACGAAGCCGTGGACGCCGCAGCAGCGCGAGGAGCAGCTCGTGCGGCGCGGGCGCTACGTGGAATACAACCTGCTCTATGACCGCGGCACGATCTTTGGGCTCAAGACAGGGGGGAATGTCGACTCGATCCTCTCATCCATGCCGCCTTCGGTGAAGTGGCCGTAACGACGGATCATCCGAACGTCCACACCCTGTTCAAACCAAACGTCACAAACATCGCCAGCACCGTCGTCACGACCTGCGCCGGCAGATAAGGCGCCCCTAACCTATTCACGAACAGACTCATCAGCACATAGGTCACGCAAAAGCCGACAAAGGCCACGAGCCCGAAGCGCCAGCCCGCTTCCGCGTGCGGCCGGTCGCTCGCGAATGTATGACGACGGTTAAGAACATAGGCGACGACTCCGCCCGCCACATAGCCGCACAAAGTCGCGGGAACGGGCGCCCATCCGCCTGCCTCCACCAGCGCGATCAAGATCGCGTAATGCACGGCCGTCGCCCCGGCGCCGACCGAGGCGTAGGTCGCGAGCTGGCGCAGCATCAGCGCGCGGCGGGAAGCTGGGAATAATAGCGCGCGAGGTCGCGCATCTCCTCGTCGGAGAGATGGCGGCTCTCATAGGCCATCTCCTTGTGCGGGCGACGCCCATTCTTGAAGTGCTGGAGCTGCGTGTAGAGATACTGGTCGTGCTGGCCGGCGAGGTTCGGGATCTCGACGTCATTGCCGATCCCGTCCGGCCCATGGCAGGCCGCGCATTCGGCGACGACCTTGGCGAGATCGTATTTCTGCTCCGCGTGGGCGGCGACGGAAGCGATTGTCAAAAACGCGGCGCAGGCGGCGAGCGATTTCATCAGGCTGTCTCCAGAGCGATGATTCCGCTTATCGGTCAGGCGTGAGCACCAGCGCAAGTACGCCTGCGCGAAAATTGGAGGGGCGAACCAAACTCGCTAAAACGAAACGCCGCGCCTTTGGCGCGAGCCGCGATCAGGAGGACTCGATTTGTCGATCGTCGAAAAGTTCGGCCACGTCTCCAACGAGGAATGGCTCGAACTGCTGCAGCGCAGCGCCCACGAGCCTTTCATCGACGGCGTGGAGTTTCCGCGCTTTCCGCACTCGTC
Source organism: Methylocystis parvus (assembly GCF_049675845.1). Taxonomy (GTDB): domain Bacteria; phylum Pseudomonadota; class Alphaproteobacteria; order Rhizobiales; family Beijerinckiaceae; genus Methylocystis; species Methylocystis parvus_A. The sequence goes on along the minus strand of NZ_CP187161.1, from coordinate 155,881 downwards.
CATCCAACTGAAATTCAACGGGGCTTCCGATGCGGAGGCGATGGCGGCCGCTCACGCCCTCTGGCTCTACGCGGAAGGATATAGCCGCGCCTACGGCAATCCGCTTTGCTCCCATTCGAAGGCGCTCGACATTGGCTGCGGCTGGGGTCGCGTGACCAGAACTTTCGCCCGCGATATCGCCGCCGAAAACATTCACGGCGTCGACATCGACCCGTTCGCGATCGCGCTTTGCAAATTTCTCGGGGTGCCCGGTAGTTTCACGGTGACTCAGGCGGGAGCGCCTTTGCCGTTCAATGACAATATGTTCGACGTCGTCACGGCCAATTCCGTATTCACTCACCTGCCCGAGCGCATCGCCGCCTCTTTGCTCACTGAAATGAACCGCGTGACCAAGGCCGGAGGCGTCGTCGTCTTCACGCTGGAGGACGAACTGTTCTTGGACGCGATCGGGAGGCCCGGCATCGACTCATATGGCAAGCGTTGGCGCCGCCTGTTGCGTTATGCAGACAAGGCCGCTGAATTGAAGGCGCGCTTCGCCGACGGGGAATACATCTTTCTTTCGACCCAGGACGGGAGCATTCGCACAGCCGAGGTCTATGGCGACGCGGCCATTCCCTTGTCCTGGTTGCAGCACAACTGCGGACGCCTTTTCAACTTCGTTCGATACGACGCCGCGAGGCCTCCGCTTCATCAGGCGGTCGTCGTCGGGCGGAAAGAACAGTGAACGGGCCACTGTCCCCATCCTTCCCGATGGCGCGCCGGCGACCTGTCCGACGCCGTCGCCCGCTTTAGCGGTTCTCATCCTCGCTCACCGCTGCAAGCTTCGCGGCGAGCAGCGCGAAGAGAAGCAGCGCCAGGTTGAAGATCAGCGCGAGAATTGCGGCCCGGTTCGGGCGCATCTGCGTCGCCGACAGGATCTCGGACAGGATGACGAGCCAGAAGCCCGCCGCGCTATCCTTGAAGAGGCCGACCGCCAACCAGAGCAGCAGCAAATTGGCGCCCAGAATGATAACGGTTATCTCGCTCTCCCGCATGATCAACGCCGTCAGAAACACCGACGCGACAACCAGATAGACGGCGACGTGGTAGCGACGCGCGAAGGCTCCGGCGGTAGCCTTGGGATTTTTGAGGAACGCCGCGAAATTCGACGTTTCCATATGACGAGACACTCCCTATGCGGGGACCGCCCGCGCGGTCTGCCAGCGTCATATAAAATGCCGCCGGAGCAGCGAGGAAGAATCTATCGCATCTCTATTTTTTCGCAAGTGCGAAAGGAAAATACTGGTCAATCTCGGCTAAATATGCGTTTCGATTGATTTCTTGGCAAGGAAAGGAATATCTGGTCGGAAACTTTATGTGTGCTTCCACACAACGCGAGATCGCCCGCACAGCCTGGAAACATGCGTAGGGGAGCGCTCTACCCGTCCTGCGTCAGGTCGCCCCGGCTTCAATCGGAACGCCCCACTCCGCCAAAAGATCGCGCAGATCAAAGAGGAAGGGCAGGATTTCCTGATTCCAGTCCGCGCCCTGCGCGTCATGCGCCGCCTGCTCCAGTTCCACCGCGAAACGATCCTCGGCGAAGATCGTCTCCATAAATTTCCGATGCCCAAAAAGAGACATGACATCACGCTGATCCAGATTTCATCTGATCATCGGCGCCGGCCCCATCGTCATCGGGCAGGCCTGCGAGTTCGACTATTCCGGCACACAGGCCTGCAAGGCGCTGAAGGCCGAGGGCTACCGGATCGTCTCGTCAACTCCAATCCGGCGACGATCATGACCGATCCGGATCTCGCCGATCGCACCTATGTCGAGCCGATCACGCCCGAGATCGTGGCCAAGATCATCGAGAAGGAACGCTACGCCGTTCCCGGCGGCTTCGCGCTGCTCCCGACCATGGGCGGCCAGACGGCGCTGAACTGCGCGCTCTCGCTCGAGAAGATGGGCGTCTTGAAGAAATTCGACGTCGAGATGATCGGCGCGACGGCGGAGGCGATCGACAAGGCGGAGGATCGCGAACTCTTCCGCGAGGCGATGAAAGATCGGCCTCGAGACGCCGCGCTCGCATCACGTCAAGACGCTGCACCGCGGCGCTCGTCGCGCTGGACGACATCGGCCTGCCGGCCATCATCCGCCCTCGTTCACGCTCGGCGGCACGGCGGCGGCATCGCCTACAACAAGGCGGAGTTCATCGAGATCGTCGAGCGCGGCATCGACGCCTCGCCGACCAGCGAGGTGCTGATCGAAGAGAGCGTCCTCGGCTGGAAGGAGTATGAGATGGAGGTCGTCCGCGACAAGGCGGACAACTGCATCATCGTCTGCTCGATCGAGAACATCGACCCGATGGGCGTGCATACCGGCGACAGCATCACCGTCGCGCCGGCGCTGACGCTGACGGACAAAGAATATCAGATCATGCGCGACGCCTCGATGGCCGTTCTGCGCGAGATCGGCGTCGAGACGGGCGGCTCCAACGTGCAGTTCGCGGTCGATCCGCGCACGGGCCGCATGATCGTCATCGAGATGAATCCGCGCGTGTCGCGTTCGTCGGCGCTGGCCTCGAAGGCGACGGGCTTTCCGATCGCGAAGGTCGCGGCGCGCTCGCCGTCGGCTACACGCTCGACGAGATCGCAGAACGACATCACGGCGGCGCGACGCCGGCCTCCTTCGAGCCGACGATCGATTACATCGTCACCAAGATCCCGCGCTTCGCCTTCGAGAAATTCCCCGGCGCCGAGCCGACGCTGACCACGCGATGAAGTCTGTCGGCGAAGCGATGGCCATCGGCCGCAAGCTTCGCCGAATCGCTGCAGAAGGCGCTGCGCTCGCTGGAGACGGGTCTCTCCGGCCTCGACGAGATCGAGATCGAGGGGCTCGGCAAGGGCGACGACATGAACGTGCTGCGCGGCGCGCTCGGCACGCCGACGCCCGATCGCCTGCTCGTCGTCGGCCAGGCGCTGCGTCTCGGCATGAGCGTCGGTCGAAGATCCACGAGGCCTGCAAGATCGATCCCTGGTTCATCGCGCGCATCGCGGAGATCGTCGCGCTCGAAGACAAGGTGAAGACATACGGCCTGCCGAAGGACGCTGAAAATCTGCGCAAGCTGAAATTCGCCGGCTTCTCCGACACGCGCCTCGCAACGCTCGCAGGCGTCGAGGAGGCGGATGTGCGCAAGGCGCGTCACGCGCTGAATGTGCGGCCGGTTTACAAGCGCATCGACACATGCGCCGCCGAATTCGCTTCGCCCACGGCCTATATGTATTCGACTTACGAGTCGCCCTTCATGGACGCGCCGGCGAGCGAGGCCGCTCCATCCGATCGCAAGAAAGTCGTCATCCTCGGCGGCGGTCCGAACCGCATCGGCCAGGGCATCGAATTCGACTATTGCTGCTGTCACGCCTGTTTCGCGCTGACGACGCCGGCTTCGAAACGATCATGATCAACTGCAATCCGGAAACGGTCTCGACCGACTACGACACGTCGGACCGTCTCTATTTCGAGCCGCTGACGACCGAAGACGTCGCCGAAATTCTCCACGTCGAGAAGTCCCGCGGCACGCTCGTTGGGCGTCATCGTGCAGTATGGCGGCCAGACGCCGCTGAAGCTCGCCCATGGGCTCGAGGCGAGACCGGCGCGCCCATTCTCGGCACGCCGGTCGACTCGATCGACCTCGCCGAGGACCGCGATCGCTTCAAGCGCCTGCTCGACAAGCTCGGCCTCAAGCAGCCCAAGAACGGCATCGCCTATTCCGTCGAAGCAATCGCGCATCGTCGCGGGCGAACTCGGCCTGCCGCTCGTGGTGCGCCCATCCTACGTGCTCGGCGGCCGCGCCATGGCGATCATCCGCGAGCGAGAGCGCTCGACGACTATCTGCTCGGCGTGCTGCCGAGCCTCGTGCCTCGGAAATCAAGGCGCGCTATCCGAACGACAAGACCGGGCAGATCAATATGGTGCTCGGCAAGAACCCGCTGCTCTTCGACCGCTATCTGACGGACGCGATCGAAATCGACGTGGACTGCATCGCGGACGGCGAGGAAGGCCGCCATTGCGGGCGTGATGGAGCACATCGAGGAGGCGGGCATTCACTCCGGCGACTCGGCCTGCTCGTTGCCGCCGCGCTCGCTCGCGCCCGACACCATCGCGGCGCTGGAAGAGCAGACGAAGAGCCTCGCCATGGCGCTCGGCGTCGTCGGCCTGATGAACGTGCAATCGCGCTCAAAGACGGCGAAATCTACGTCCTCGAAGTGAACCCGCGCGCCTCGCGCACGGTGCCTTTCGTCGCCAAGGTCGTCGGCGCGCCCTTCGCCAAGATCGCCGCGCGCATCATGGCGGGCGAGAAGCTGTCCAGCTTCAAGCTGCCGACGACGAAGCTCGAGCATATCGGCGTGAAGGAAGCCGTCTTCCCCTTCGCGCGCTTCCCCGGCGTCGACACGGTGCTGGGCCCGGAGATGCGCTCGACCGGCGAGGTGATCGGCCTCGACACCTCTTTCGATGCGGCCTTCGTGAAGAGCCAGCTCGGCGGCGGCACCAAGGCGCCGCGCGAGGGCGTGGTCTTCGTCTCGGTCCGCGACGCGGACAAGCCCCGGATCATCCCCGCCATCCGCTTGCTGAAGGAGATCGGCTTCAGCGTCGTCGCAACCGGCGGCACCGCGCGCTTCCTGCAAGAGCAGGGCATTTCCGCGCAGAAGATCAACAAGGTGTCGGAAGGCCGCCCGCACATCGTCGACGCGATCAAGAACGGCGCGATCCAGCTCGTCTTCAACACAACCGAGGGAGCCCAGGCTCTGGCGGATTCCCGTTCCTTGCGCCGCGCCGCGCTTCTGCATAAGGTTCCCTATTATACGACTCTCGCCGGCGCGGTCGCGGCGGCGCAGGGCGTTAGGGCTTATGTGTCGGGAGACCTCGAGGCGCGGGCGCTGCAGGATTATTTCCAGCCCGCAACCGACTGAGAACAGGGAAGTTTAGAGGGCGGACGCCGAAGCGCGCCCCATCGGAGCAATCCGGGGTCGAGCGCCGGCGTCGCTTTTGCGGCAAACTGACGGACAAACGATTCGGGAGCAAACCCGCGCCGGCTTTTCAGTCCGCGGGCGCGGCGGATATTCCCGGCAACCGAAAAGGCGAAGAGCGAAACCAATGGCAATCGACAAGGTGCCGATGACAGCCCCCGGCTACGCCGCGCTCGCAGAGGAACTGCGCCGCCGGCAGCAGGAAGACCGCCCGCGCATCATCCAGCAGATCGCCGAAGCGCGCGCTCACGGCGACCTGTCCGAGAACGCGGAGTATCACGCGGCGAAAGAAGCGCAGTCGCTCAACGAGGGCCGCATCGCCGAGCTCGAGGACAAGCTCTCCCGCGCGGAAGTGATCGACGTCTCGAAACTCTCCGGTTCGACGGTGAAATTCGGCGCGACCGTGACGGTCGTCGATGAGGACACCGAAGAGGAGAAAGCCTATCAGATCGTGGGCGAGACCGAAGCCGACGTGAAGAGCGGCCGCGTATCGCTGACGAGCCCCATCGCCCGCGCGCTGATCGGCAAGAAGGTCGGCGACACGGTGGAGGTGAAGACCCCGGGCGGCGGCAAGAGCTACGAGATCTTGAAGGTCGCGTTTGTCTAGTCTCTTCTCCCCGTAAACGGGAAGAGGGGTAAAGAACCTGATGCGCGACCCCGATCATTTTGAGCGCACCCGCAGCCGTGACCTGCGCGCCGCGCAGACCTCTGCGGAGGCGCTCCTCTGGGGAAAGCTGCGGGGGCGTCGGCTTGGCGGATACAAGTTCGTGCGTCAGGAGCCCATTCAGGGCTTCTATGCCGACTTCGTTTGTCGCGAACATAAGCTGATCATCGAGGTGGACGGGGCCACGCACTCGACCGCCGAAGAGCTCGCACATGACTCGCGGCGAGAACAAGCGCTTCGAGAGGCCGGCTTCCGCATCCTGCGCTTCCAAAACAACGAAATCTTCCACAACATCGACGGCGTCTGTGACACGATCCTCGACGCGCTGGTCCCCTCATCCCCTCTCCCCGTAAAACGGGGAGAGGGTTAGGGTGAGGGGCGAGGCCGCATCGGCGCGCCTGGAATTTCTCGAGTCTGCCCGGCAAACCTTTCGTGACTTGGCCCGCCCCTCACCCTGGCCCTCTCCCCGCAAGCGGGGAGAGGGAATCAAACCGCCTCCCCGCCGGAACAACTCTCCGCATCCTCTCCGACGGCCGCGCGGGCCACGAAGCCCAGACCCTCGGCCTCGCCGAAGCCCTGGGCCTGACCCCCGACATCCGCCGCGTCTCCCCGCGCCATCCTTACGACTGGCTCGCCCCCTTCGCCCCGCCCGACCCGCGTGACGCCGACGCCTTCGCCCCGCCCTACCCCGACATCGCGCTCGCCGCTGGCCGGCGGACTATCCCCGCGCTCAGGCGCCTCAAGCGCGCGTCCGGCGGCCGGACCTTCACTGTCTATGTGAACCGCCCCGCCACGGGCCTCGACACGGCCGACCTCATCGTCGCGCCGCGTCATGACGGCCTCAAGGGCCCAAACGTCGTCACGCCCCTCACGCCCCCAAATCGCGTCACCCCTGAACGCCTCGCCGCCGCCCGCGACGCGCCGGACCCGCGCATCGCCGACCTGCCCCGCCCGCGCGTCGCCATGCTCATCGGCGACGCCAGCGGGATCGTTCAGGACCTCGATTACATCGCTTCCGTTCTCATCGCCTCCGGCGCCAGCGTCATGGCGACCCCTTCGCGGCGCACCTCCGAGGAAACCCGCGCGGCGATGCGCGCCGCGCTCGATCAGCCATTCGGCTGGTTCTGGGACGGCGAGGGCGAAAACCCCTATTTCTCCATGCTCGCCAACGCCGACCGCCTCATCGTCACCGGCGACAGCGTCAATATGGTGGGAGAGGCGGTCGCCACCGGCGTCCCGGTCCATGTCATCGAACCCTATGTGACGCGGCGAAAGCTGACGACTTACCTGAAGGCGCTGGAGAGCGCTGGCGCCATCCGGATCTGGCCCTGCCGCTTCGACGACTGGACATATCCACCGATCAATTCGACGCATGTCGTGGCGCGGAAGATCGCGAAAGCCTACGCCGCCTTCGACGCTCTGCCGTAACGGCTTTTCCTTGCGGCGCGGCGCATAATGACTAGATTGCGGCTCTCTCTCCCTCTCCCCGCCTGCGGGGAGAGGGTTGGGGTGAGGGGCCGGGCCGCGATCCGCATCTGAATGAAGGCGTGGATCAACGATTCCAGGTCGTCGTCGCTTTGCCCCTCACCCTGACCCTCTCCCCGTCTCACGGGGAGAGGGAACGTCCAACCCCGCGAGTTCCCCATGTCCGCCCCCAAACATGCGCGCGTCATCATCATCGGCTCCGGCCCGGCCGGTTATACGGCGGCGATCTACACCGCGCGCGCCATGCTGGAGCCGATGCTCATCGCCGGCTTCGACCAGGGCGGCCAGCTCATGATCACCACCGACGTCGAGAACTATCCCGGCTTCGCGGAGCCCATTCAGGGCCCGTGGCTCATGGAGCAGATGCGCCTTCAGGCCGAGCATGTCGGCACGAAGCTCGTCTCCGACCACATTGTCGAAGCCAAACTCGACAAGCGCCCCTTCACCCTCGTCGGCGACAGCGGGACGATCTACACCTGCGACGCGCTGATCATCGCGACGGGCGCCAAGGCGAAGTGGCTCGGCCTGCCGAGCGAGGAGAAATTCAAGGGCTTCGGCGTCTCCGCCTGCGCCACCTGCGACGGCTTCTTCTTCCGCGGCAAGAAGGTCATCGTCGTCGGCGGCGGCAATACGGCGGTGGAGGAAGCGCTTTACCTTTCCAACCTCGCGTCGCATGTCACCATCGTGCATCGTCGCGACGAGTTCCGCTCCGAGCGCGTTTTGCAAGAACGCCTGAAGCAGCGCGAGAACGTGTCGATCCTGTTCAACCACGTGATCGACGAGATCGTCGGCACGGAAGGCCCGCTCTCCGTCACCGGCGCGCGGCTGAAGAACGTCGCCACCGGCTCGACGCAACTCCTCGACGCCGACGGCGTCTTCATCGCCATTGGCCACGCGCCGGCTTCGGAGCTGTTCAAGGGCCAGGTGAACGTCAAGCCCAGCGGCTATATCGCCGTCGAGCCCGGCTCGACGCGCACGAACATTCCCGGCGTCTATGCGGCGGGCGACGTCGCTGACGAAGTCTATCGCCAGGCCGTGACCGCCGCCGGGCTCGGCTGCATGGCCGCGCTGGAAGTGGAGAAATTCCTGCTCGACGCACCCGCGCTCGAAACGGTCTGAGGAGAAAAAATGTCGGAACGCGTCGTCTTTCAAAAGAAAGCCATGCCCGTCGAGGTCGAAGAGGGCAAAACCTATTACTGGTGCGCCTGCGGCCGCAGCGCCAAGCAGCCCTTCTGCGACGGCGCCCATAAGGGCACCGGGATCGAGCCCGTCGCCTACAAGGCCGAAGCGACCGGCAAGGCTTTCTTCTGCGGCTGCAAGGCGTCGAAGAAGGAGCCGCTTTGCGACGGCACGCATAAGGAGTTGTGAGAGGGCCTCACCCCGCCCCTGCTTTGTGAAAGTCGCAGGGTCACCCCACCCCGGACGGCTTCGCCGCCCGACCCTCCCCCTCAAGGGGAGGGTGATTAGCCCGGCCACAACACCCCCACCCTCCCCTGGAGGGGGAGGGTCGCGCCGCAGGCGCGGGGTGGGGTGACGCGCGCCGAAGGCGCCAGCGGAGAAACGCTTGAAAGACGACAAGCTCCGCCGCTTCCGCCTCGCCACCGCAAAGCGCCTCCGCGCAAACCAGACAAGCGTCGAACAGCGCTTATGGAACGCAATCGACCGCATCCCTCTGTTGCAGACGCATTTCCGTCGTCAAGCGCCGATCGGCCCCTATGTCGTCGATTTCGTCGCGCTGAGAGCGAAGCTCGTTATCGAACTCGACGGCGAGTCGCATACGCATCCCGGCGCGAGCGAAAAAGACGCCCGTCGCACGGCTTGGCTGGAGCAGGAAGGCTACCGCGTCCTTCGCTTCTGGAATGCCGAAGTCTACGAAAACATCGATGGCGTTCTCGACACGATTCATGCGGCGTTGTACGGGTCTAAGGACATAGACGCGGGGCTCACCCCACCCCGGACGGCTCCGCCGTCCGACCCTCCCCCTCCAGGGGAGGGTCGCCGCGAAGCGTAGGGATGGAGTGACGCCGCGCCGCAGGCGCGCACAAACGATTGAAAGATAGATGCCCGACCTTCTCCTCGAACTCTTTTCCGAAGAAATTCCCGCGCGCATGCAGCGGCAGGCGGCCGAGGATCTGCGGAAGCTCGTCACCAATGCGCTTGTCGAGCGCGGCCTGACCTATGAGGGCGCGTCCGCCTACGCGACGCCGCGCCGGCTTGCGCTTCAGGTCGTGGGCCTCCCCGCCAAGCAGCCCGACATGCGCGAGGAGCGCAAGGGACCGCGCGTCGGCGCGCCGGAGGCGGCGATCGCGGGCTTTCTGAAAAGCGCCGGCCTCGCCTCGCTCGACGACGCGAAGATCGAGAAGGACAAGAAGGGCGCGGAATTCTACCTCGCCGTCATCGAGCGCCCGGGCGCCGAGACCATCGCCGTTCTGGCCGAGATTCTGCCGGGGATCGTGAAATCCTTCCCCTGGCCGAAATCCATGCGCTGGGGCGCCGCGTCGGAGCGCACGGATTCGCTGCGCTGGGTGCGTCCGCTCCATTCGATCGTCGCCACCTTTGGCCCGGAGACCGAGACGCCAGACATCGTGAATTTCGAGGTCGACGGCATTGCCGCGGGCGACATCACGCGCGGCCATCGCTTCCTCGCGCCCTTCGAGATGCGCGTGAGGCGCTTCGCGGACTATGCGATGACGCTGCAAAAGGCCAAGGTCGTGATCGACCCCGAGCGCCGCCGCGACATCATCCTGCATGACGCCAAGGACCTCGCCTTCGCGCAGGGGCTGGAGCTGGTCGAGGACGCGGGGCTTTTGGAGGAAGTCGCGGGCCTCGTGGAATGGCCCGTGACGTTAATGGGCTCCTTCGACGAACGCTTTCTTTCCATCCCGCCGGAAGTCATTCGCGCGACGATCCGCGTGAACCAGAAATGCTTCGTGCTGCGCAACGAGGACGGCAAGCTCGCCAACCGCTTCATTCTCGTCTCCAATATCGAGGCCACGGACGGCGGCAAGACGGTCGTCGCGGGCAATGAGCGCGTCATCGCCGCGCGCCTGTCGGACGCGAAATTCTTCTACGAGACGGACCTGAAGACAAAGCTCGAAGACCGCCTTCCGAAGCTCGATCAGATCGTCTTCCACGAGAAGCTCGGCACGCAGGGCGAGCGCGTGAAGCGCATCGCGGCGCTGGCGAAGGAACTCGCGCCGATCGTCGGCGCCGATCCCGAAAAAGCCGCGCGCGCCGCGACGCTCTGCAAGGCCGATCTCGTGACCGAGATGGTCGGCGAATTTCCCGAATTGCAGGGCCTGATGGGCAGCTATTACGCCGCCGCGCAGGGCGAGGACGCGTCCGTCGCCAACGCCTGTTACGAGCATTACAAGCCGCAGGGCCAGGGCGATTACGCGCCGAAAGACCCGGTCTCCATCGCCGTCGCGCTGGCCGACAAGCTCGATACGCTCGTCGGCTTTTGGGCGATCGACGAGAAGCCGACCGGCAGCAAGGACCCCTATGCGCTGCGCCGCGCGGCGCTGGGCGTCATTCGCATCATTCTGGAAAATGAGCTGCGTCTGCGGCTCGTTCCGGAGTTCGACCGCCATTACAACGCGTTCTCGTTCCACTCGAAATCGGTCAAGAAACTCGACGGGGAAATGGCTGGAACGAGCGCGCTCGACCTCCTCGAATTTTTCGTCGATCGCCTGAAGGTCTACTTGCGCGACAAGGGCGCCCGCTACGATCTTATCGATGCGGCGCTGGGCGCCGTGGCCTTCGCCGACTCCGAGGAGGAGACCGTCGCGGGCGCGCCGTTACAGGACGACCTGCTCATGATCACGAAGAAAGTCGAGGCGCTCGACAAGTTCCTGGCCACCGACGACGGCAAGAACCTGCTCGCCGGCTTCAAGCGGGCGGTGAACATTTTGAAGGCCGAGGAAAAGAAGGACGGGCCGAACGCCTATTCCCACCGCCATGCGCCGAACCTGCGCATCGAGCACGAAGAGCACAAGCTCGCCGCCGCTATCGCCCGCGCGCGGGAGGAGACCGCCGAGAAGCTGGAGAAGGAAGACTTCGCCGACGCGATGCGCGCGCTCTCCAAGCTGCGCGAACCGGTCGACGCCTTCTTCGACAAGGTGACGGTCAACGCCGAGAACGCCGATCTGCGCCTCAACCGCCTGCGCCTCCTCGCGGAGTTGCGCCGTGTGATGATGGGCGTCGCCGATTTCGGCAAAGTGGCCGGAGAGGCGGGGGCCTGACCCCCACCCTCCCCTTGATGGGGAGGGTCGCGCCGAAGGCGCGGCGTGGGGTGACGCGCGTAGCAGGCGCAAAGAAAGCCCGCTGTCGGCCCTCCGTGGAATCCCTTGGACATGTTGTCGTGGTGGCTCACCCCACCCCGAACGGCTCCGCCGTTCGACCCTCCCCCTCAAGGGGAGGGTGCAAGCGCGGCTCAATGCTGTTCGTGAGCCGCCTCCCTCCCCCTTGCGGGGAGGGGTTAGGGGTGGGGATCGACAACCAAGGTCGTTACCGCGGCTTTCCCCCGCCCTGCCCTCCCCGCAAGGGGGAGGGATAGATTGTCGGCCTTCATCAAGGCCGAAGATCGTTACGCCCCGTTCCCCGTAAACGTCCGAGGCGCGGGCGAGATGATCTTCGCAGCCCCGCCGCCGATTTCGAGCACCGAGAGACCGCGCTCATTGGTGCCGTCCGGCTTGAAGCGGAAGACGCCGTCGGCGCCGTTGAAGCCCGACGGATTGGTCAGCACGCCTTCCGAATAACGCTGCGAGCCCTGCGAGCGCGACAGCGCGATGGCGAGCGACACGGCGTCATAGGCCAGCGTGGCGATGCGCGCCGGGTCCGAGCCGAACTTCGCCTTGTAGCGGGTCGCGAAGGCGTTGAAGCCGGCGTTCTCCGGCGCCGTGAACCAGGCGCCCTGCAGCGCCGGCAGATTCAGCGTGCGCGCGTCGTTCCACAGGCCGGTGCCGATGATCTGCACCTTCTTGGAGTCGAGGCCCGCGGCGACGAGCTCCTTCGAGACCGTCGGCATGGCGTCCGCCTGCTCGGGAATGAAGATCGCGTCGAACTGGTCGCGCGCGGCGGCGAGACGCTGGATCGACTCGGCGGAGGCGCCGGGCTTGTAGCGCTCGATCAGCGGCACGCGCAGACCGTAGTTTGCGGCGCTTTGCTGGAACTGACCCAGCGCCAGCGTGCCGTAATCATTCTCGGGCGCGAGAACCGCGACGGATTTCTTGCCCTTCTGCGACGCGTAATTCAGCCCGCGATCGACATGGCCTTCGACGAGGAAGGACAGGAGATACTGACCATGGCCCGCCGCCGACGTGTCGGTCGAGAAGGCGATGACCGGCTTGCCGGCGGAGCGCGCCACGCGGCCGGCCTCCTTCACGTCGCCGGCGAAGACCGGGCCAAGAATGATCTCGGCGCCTTCGTTGACCGCCGTCTGCGTCGCGGCGGCGGCGCCAGCGGGCGACGACTTGTCGTCCCGAACGAGAATGGTGACGTCGTTGGAGCCGCTGTCAGCGTAAGCGAGCTTCGCGGCGTTGCGCAGCGAGGCGCCGACCGCCGACGGCCCGTTCGGCCCGGTGAGCGGCACAATCAGCGCGACCTTCACGGCGCCCTCGCCGATATTTTCTCCGGCCTCGGCCACGGCCACCTGGCCGCCCGGCGTCGCCGGCGCGCCGACGCGAAGATCCTTGGCGCCGGGAATGCCCGGGCCAGCGCCCGGATTACATGCGGCGAGCGCCAGCGCCGCCACGCCCGCGAAAAGTCCGAGCATGGGGCGGCGCGACAAAGCGCCACGAAAGCCCGTCGAAAAATCCATCCTCATAGAACCCCCTGCGCCGGATCCAGCCTCCGCGCGCGCATTTTCCCGCGCATAGGGTCCGCCTCCCCGCCCGAAAGTCAATAGATGACAGAATGCGCATAAAATGAGGCCTTGCCGAGACCGCACCACTCGTTCCATATTCCGAACGATTGGACGACATATCGAACGACCGCCGGAGATTTTGCCAATGGCCAGCGACGACGCCCCCTCCCCCGCCGCGGGCTACACGGCTTTCGGCCTGCGCGCCGAGGCGGAGAAAATCGAGCCTGGTCTTCACGTTGTCGCGACGCCGATCGGCAATCTCAAGGACATCTCCTTTCGCGCCCTCTCGACGCTGGCCGCCGCCGACGCGGTGATCGCGGAGGATACGCGCGTCACCAAGAATCTTCTCGCGCATTACGGAATTTCGACGCCCCTCATCGCCTATCACGAGCACAACGCCAAGGTGATTCGCCCGCACCTTCTGGCGCGGCTCGAAGGCGGCGCGAAATTGGCCCTCGTCTCGGACGCCGGCACGCCGCTCGTCTCCGATCCCGGCTTCAAGCTGGTGCAGGAAGCGCTGGAAAAGGGCCTCCATGTCACTTCCGTCCCCGGCCCTTCCGCCGTGCTGGCGGCGCTGGTCGTCGCGGGTCTGCCGACCGACCGCTTCTTCTTCGAGGGCTTTTTGCCGCACAAGAGCGGCCCCCGCCGCGCGCGTCTGGCGGAGCTGGCGCAGGTGCCCGGGACGCTGGTGTTTTTCGAGAGCCCGCGACGGTTGGCGGAGACGCTCGCCGACTGCGTCGCCGTGCTCGGCCCCCGCGCCGCGGCGATCGCGCGCGAACTGACCAAGATGTACGAGTCCGTCCGGCGCGGGACGCTCGCCGAACTCTCGGACGCGCTGGCCTCGGAAGAGCCGCCGAGGGGCGAGATCGTGCTGCTGGTGGCGCCGCCGGAAGCCGGCGCGGCTGAAGTCGCGGAAGCCGATCTCGACGCGCGGCTCGCCGAGGCGCTGGGCTCCTATTCCGTAAAGGACGCGGCGAGCGTGGTCTCGGCGGCGACGGGCCAGCCGCGCCGGCAGGTTTACGCGCGGGCGCTGCAATTGGCGGCTGAGCGGGGGAAATAGCCCCCTCCCCAACCCTCCCCCGCTTTCGCGGGAGAGGGCGTTAGACTGCCAATCCTGCTTAGGTTACGCTAGCGCTGATCGTGAGCGTCCCCTCTCCCGCTTGCGGGGGAGGGACAGGGAGGGGGCCTTCGTGACCGACTCTGACGACAACGCCCGCCGCGCCGCCCGCGCCTATGGCCTTCAGGCCGAAACCATCGCGACCCTCTGGCTGCGCGCGCGGCTCTACACGATCCTCGACCGCAATTACCGCATCAAGGACGGCGAGATCGACATTGTCGCGCGACGAGGGCGGACCATCGCCTTCGTGGAAGTGAAGGCGCGCGGCGATCTGGAAGACGCCTTCATCGCCATCACCCCGCAAAAGCAGCGCCGCATCACGCGCGCCGCCAATCGCTGGGTCGCCACGCATCCCTGGGCGATGAATTACACGCTGCGCGCCGACGCGATCTTCGTCGCGCCGGGGAAGTTGCCGCGGCATTTGGAGAATGCGTTCGAGCTGGGGGTCGCGTAACCCACCCTCCCCTCGAGGGGGAGGGTCGAAGCGCAAAGCGCTTCGGGGTGGGGTGACGCTGCGATGATGTCGGCCGACGAGGCTATGCCGAAAAACCTCCCGGCTTTCGGGGCGTTGCTCACCCCACCCCGGCGCTTCGCGCCGCCCCTCCCCCTCGAGCGGAGGGTCAAGGGCGTCCTTAACGATTCATTATCCAAACTGTTTATCAACTCTTACCGCCTACCCTGCTCGCAAACGATTCCCATTCGCGAGAACCCATGGCCGTCACCCCAAAACTAGACACGGTCGCGCTGGCCAAGCGCATCCGGCTCGACGTCGTTCGCATGACGAACCGCGGAAAAAGCTCGCATGTCGGCTCCGCGCTCTCCATCGCCGACATTGTCGCGACGCTTTACGGCGCCGTGCTGAATGTCGATCCATTCCAACCGCAAAAGCCCGACCGCGACCGCTTCTTGCTCTCCAAGGGCCATGCCGGAACGGCCGTCTATGCGGCGCTGGCGGAGACGGGTTTTTTCGATCCGTCGCTGCTCGATCAGCACTACCAGAACGGCTCGATCTTCTCGGGCCATGTCTCGCATAAGGGCGTGCCTGGCGTGGAGCTCTCGACCGGCGCGCTGGGCCATGGGCTCAACGTCGCGACCGGCATGGCGCTGGCGGCGAAGCGCGCAAACGAGCAATGGCGGGCCTTCGCCATGCTCTCCGACGGCGAATGCGACGAGGGTTCGACCTGGGAAGCGGCAATGTTCGCCGCGCATCACAAGCTCGATAATCTCGTCGCCATCGTCGACTACAACAAGCTGCAAAGCCTCGCGCCCGTTTCGGAGACGCTGGGTCTCGAACCCTTCACCGACAAATGGCGCGCTTTCGGCTGGTCGATCGAGGAGGTTGACGGCCACAATCACGCGCAGCTTCTCGCCGCCTTCGCGCGCCTGCCCTTCACCGAAGGTCGGCCTAGCGTGATCATCGCGCACACCACCAAGGGCAAGGGCGTTTCCTACATGGAGAACCAGGTGGCCTGGCATTACCGCACGCCGCTCGGCGCGGATTTCGATCAGGCGATCGCCGAGCTGGAGAGCGCCGATGCGTGACGCCTTCATCGAGACGCTCACCGAGCTCGCGGCGCAAGACCCGCGCGTCGTCCTCATCACCGGTGATCTCGGCTATGGCGTCATCACCAAATTCGCCGAGCGCTTTCCCAATCAGTTCGTGAACGCCGGCGTCGCGGAGCAGAACATGACGTCGATCGCGGCGGGCATGGCGCTGTCCGGCTGGCGCGTCTACACCTACTCCATCGCCAACTTCCCGACGCTGCGTTGCCTCGAGCAGGTGCGCAACGACATCTGCTATCACGATTGCGACGTGACCATCGTCGCGGTCGGCGGCGGCTTCTCCTACGGCCAGCTCGGCATGTCGCATTTCGCGACGGAAGACCTCGCCATCATGCGCGCTTTGCCGAACATGCGCGTCGTGGCGCCGACCGAGAAATGGGAAGCGCAGGATCTCACGCGCGACCTCGCGAAAAAGAAGGGCCCCGCCTATCTGCGCATCGACAAGGACGCAGGCGGCATGGCGCGGCGCGAGGGTGAGCGCGCGACGCTCGGCAAAGCGCGCCGCGTGCGCGAGGGCGCGGACGCGACGATCATCGCAACAGGCGCGATTCTGCGCGAGGCTCTGATTGCGGCCGAAAGGCTCGCGGCGCAGGGCGTTCAGTGCCGCATCGAGGCGATGCACACGATCAAGCCGCTCGACGAACCGGCGATCATCTCAGCCGCAAATGAGACGGGCGGCGTTGTGACGGTGGAAGAGCACAGCCGCATTGGCGGGCTGAAAGGCGCCGTCGCGGAGACGTTGCTATCGCACGGCGCGCGCGTGGGCTTCTTCAAGAGCATCGCCCTGGACGATCAATATCCGACGATCGTCGGCGATCAATCCTATCTGCGCGGGCGCTACGGGATGGACGCCACGGCAATCGAGACGGCGGTGGCTTCGGCGCTGTCGCTTGGTGCGCCTCTAAGCAAGTTGGCGGAGTCGGCGTAGGCCCCACCCCTCGGGTTGACGCCCCTCGTGCTTCGAGACAGCGGCTTCGCCGCTTCTTCAGCATGAGAGGCTTCTTTTTCTGCACAGAACTCTTAGGCCTCACCCTCAAGAGCGAGCGAAGCTCGCGTCTCGAAGGACGAGGCCGCCTTGGGAGTTTGTCAGCCCTGCGGCGCGCTCGGGCGCGGACGGTTGCCGCCCTGCGCGCGGCGCTGGCCGCCGTTTCCGCCGGGGCGCTGCGCATTCTGGCGCTGCCCCTGGGGACGCTGACCATCGCGGTGCTGGCCCTGACGCTGGCCTTCGCGATGCTGGCTCTCGCGTCTCGGATCCTTCGGCGCATGACGGCCGGCGCCATTTCCGCCGCCATTGCCGCGACGGACGCGACGCGCCGGCTCGGCGTCGTCATTGCGGGCGTGCTCGCTGCGACGGTCGGTCGAAGGAATCGACTGGCGCGTCAGCTTCTCGATCTGGCGCAGCAACGGCCGCTCAGCATTGTCGCAAAGCGAAATCGCGCGGCCAGAGGCGCCGCCGCGCGCCGTGCGGCCGATGCGATGGACGTAAGCCTCCGGCACTTCCGGCAGCTCGAAATTCACGACATGCGTCACGCCGTCGACGTCGATGCCGCGCGCGGCGATGTCGGTCGCGACGAGCACGCGCGTGCGGCCCTTGCGGAAGGAGTCGAGGGCGCGAATGCGCTGGCTCTGGCTCTTGTTGCCGTGGATCGCTTCGGCGCCGACGCCCGCCGCGTCGAGATGCTGCGCCACGCGATCGGCCCCGCGCTTGGTGCGCGTGAAGACGATGGCGCGGGAGATGTCGACGTCCTTCATGAGCTCGAGAAGAATGTCGCGCTTGGCGCCGCCGTCGACGAGAAACACATGCTGGTCGACGCGCTCGGCCGTGGTCGCCACCGGCGTCACGGAAACCTGTGCGGGATCCTTGAGCATGTCCTGCGCAAGGCCCGCGATCTCCTTCGGCATGGTGGCCGAGAAGAGCAGCGTTTGGCGGTTCTTCGGCAGCTTCGCGACGATCTGGCGGATCGGCACGATGAAGCCAAGATCAAGCATATGGTCGGCTTCGTCGAGCACGAGCACTTCGCTGAACGCCGGCTTGAAGCGGCCCGAGGCGATATGGTCGAGCAGGCGTCCCGGCGTCGCGACGAGCACGTCGAGGCCGCGCGCCAGCATCTCGATCTGCGGACGATGCGACACGCCGCCGACGATCACGCCGACGCTCGGCCGCATGAACTGGCCGTAGGCGCGGAAGCTGTCGGCGATCTGCGCCGCGAGCTCGCGCGTCGGGGCGAGCACCAGCGCGCGCGCCGTGTACGGAGCGGGGCGGCGGCGATCGGCGGCGAAGCGCTCCAGGATCGGCAGCGCAAAAGCCGCCGTCTTGCCGGTGCCGGTCTGGGCGATGCCGAGAAGGTCGCGGCCCTGCAACAGATAGGGAATGGCCTGGGACTGGATGGAGGTGGGGTTTTCATAGCCTTCGCGATCGAGGGCGCGAAGGAGAATCTCGGACAGGCCGAGATCGGTAAATTTGGTCACTTAGCGTCTTTCATAAGGGAATCGCGCGCCGCAGGCCTCGCAAGGCGCGCGGGTGGTTCGATCCGGTTGCAATGGGAGACTTGCCCTGCGTAGCGGGCCGTCATTGGGACGTGGAGAAGGCTCGACAGCTGGTCGGAGAGGCCCGGAAAGGGAAAGGTCCGATCTACGCGGCTGGAGCGCCCCTGCTGCGGCGCAGCACCACGTTCGTAGAGGAAGCGGCCGCTCCGGTCAATGCGGCGATTTGCACCCAAGACATGATCGGAGTCTATCAGCAACGATCCAGACATAAAGGTCGGCCCGCCCGCGCCTATACTTGCACACATTCGACCGGTCTCCATCCGCGGTCGAAATTAGCGCCCGGCGCGGCTCCGCCAGTTTGCGCCGGGCGCGATCCCCTTCAAAACCTTCACGCAAAACTCTGGTATAAGCCGCCCGTGCGATGAGCGGGCTCGCCTGTCCGTCGGCGGGCCATTCTGGCATGGAAGGGGTGGCGTATTGCTGCTTATCGACAATTTCCTCGATCCGGACACAGCCGCGCGTTTGCGCAAGAAAATCCTGGATACGCCCTTCAATTCTGGCGGCGCAACGGCGACTGGTCGAGCGGCCAAGGTCAAGAATAACCTGCAGATGGATCGGGAGCGGGGGTGGAAGATCCTCGACGACATCGCGTTGCGGCTGATGACGCATGAACAGGTGGAGCTCTACGCCATCCCCAAGCGGATCGCGGCCATGAGCGTCAATCGCTACGACGTCGGCATGGAATATGGGAGCCACACCGACGCGCCAATCATGAACGACTGCCGCTGCGATCTGTCCTTCACCCTGTTTCTCGAGGACCACACGAATTACGACGGCGGCGAACTGGCGCTGGAGCAGGAGCATGGGCTCCTGAAGGTCAAACCGGCGATTGGCAGCCTCTTCCTTTACTCGACCGGACTGACTCACCGCGTCACGCCGGTGACGCGCGGCAGCCGCCTCGCCTGCATCGGCTGGATTCAGAGCCGCGTTCGCGACGAGCAGCAGCGCGCCGTTCTGCGCGAGCTGAACATCGTGCATCGCTCCTATGTGGAGCGGCACGGCCATGACGAACTTGTCGACATGCTCCTGAAGAACTCGGCCAATTTGATGCGCATGTGGTGCGAGTAACAAAAGCCGCCCCGCGATTGCAGGGCGGCTCCCTTCTGGAGCGGGCTACGACGGCTCGTTCAGGTCTTACCAGTAGACCTGCGCGCGGGCCTCGAAGAGGTCCGGATGGGCGCCGTTGAAGTAGAACCCCTGACGGCCCGGCATCGGCGCGCCGATGATGTTGTAGTCGTTGAGCGGCGCCGAGACGTGGAGGACGTGCGTCCAGTTGAACTGGAGATGGACGCCCTTGTCCGGATACCAGTTGAGGCCCGCCGTCACGTTCTCCTGCCGGCCGCCGGCGATGCCGGCGTTCATGATCGCCTGCGAAGCAAAGGTGCCGCCGGGCGCATAGGTCGGATTGGAGAACGCCATCATGTTGGCGAGGCCCGTTCCCGAATAGGGGCCGCTGTTCAGATTGACCGAGCTGTAACGGCCGATCAGGCTGATGGCGCCGAATCCGCCTGAGCTGAGCGGATTCTTGATTTTCGGCTCGAAGAAATTGGCGCCCGCCTTGTCGGAGGTGCTGTAGGCCTGAGCGCGCTCTTCGCCCGTCAGCCAATACTGGCCGTAGATATAGTAGCCGCCGAAGTGAGCGCTCGATCCGCCCGGCGCGAAGACGCCGGCGGCGCGCGCCTGCAGGATCTTGGTCATGTTACGCTGGTAGTCGCTGGCGATGTATTCCGCCTGCATGTCGAACGGGCCGTAAGCGCCGGCGAGTTCGAAGCCGTAGCTCGTGACGTAGCGCGTGCAGTGGCCGGCGGCCGCGCTGAACGGAACGGCGCCGAACATGAAGGCGTTGCCGTAGGAGCCGCAGGACAAATCCGGCGTGCCGAGCAGGCCCTGACCGAGAACCGTCGCCTCCGAGCGAAGACGATTGCCGAGACGCAGGACGCGGTCGTCGGAAAGGCCCGTCGCGTCGTTCGGGCTGTGATAGCGGCCCGACACGCCGACATGCAGAAGGTTATGCTCGTCCCTGATCGGCGCGTAAGTCATGCGGCCAGCGACGTCGACATATTGCGCGCCGCCCGTCGAAACCCAGCCGGCGCCCCTCGGCACGCCCCAGGTCGACGGCGTGTTCTGGCCGGGGCTGATCGAGGCGTCTTCCATCGAGGTGGAGAAAACGCCGATGCGTCCGGTCCAGTTGTCTCCATAGGCGCCGAGCGAGATGCCGATGTGACGGTTCGGAGCAATGCCCTCGACGGCCATGGCGCGTTCGATGAGCGGACGGAATTTCGACGAAGACGTCGATTCAAGGCTGAAGGGCTCGAACTGGCTGCCCACCATGATGAACATGGGGTCCTTCGCCCACGGGATCGACATCGCCGGATGCTGGATGCCGAAGAAGAAGTCGCGAATGCCGCCGAGCGTCTGGTTGTTGCCAGTGACCTGTCCGGTGCCGGCGAAGTCATACTGAAGCTTGTAGAACCAGACCTTCGCCGCCTTGCCTTCCACCTCGAGGCGGATCTGGCGGAAGGCGACCTGGTTGGAGAAGCCGTTGAGCGGCTCGGTGATGCCGCCGCCGTCGACCATGATTCGTCCGCCGACCTTGAAGCTGTACGCCTTGTCTTCCGTCTCGACGAAGATGCCGTTCTTGAAGCTGACGAACACCGGCGGTGGCGGCGGCGGCGCGTCTTTGCTCACGACATGAGCCGCGTTGGCGACGTTCGTCGCCTTCGTCGATGCGGCCGCGGCCTGCGCCTTGGCCTCGCGGGCCTCCTTGCGAAGCTTGGCGATCTCGGCCTCCAGCGCCCGCAGGCGGGCGTCAATCGAGGATGCGTCGCTGGCGGCGAAAGCCAAACCCGAGGCCGAGAACAGCGCGCCAAGCGCCACGCCGCCAATAGCCCATTTCTTCTTCAACATATTTCTCTCCAGCCCTCGTGGGGAAGCGTCTGCGTTTAAGGCTGCGGGATACTCGCCAGCGTTCTACGACAAGTGCGTGACAAACCCAGTATTGATGACAATTTCAATTTCAACACAAAAGTAAAGTTGCCGTTTTGCAACACTGCCACCGGCACTGCTGCGCTTGTGATCATATTTCTGGTGTATTTCCAAGTCACCAATCTCATTTCTGCAGAGGCTATTTTATTGCCGAACAGAAATATAATTCGCAAACCTATGAATGTCTATACATATACGCGCCAGTATCAGACACCTTCGGCAACGTTATGGAAACATATCCGACACACCCCGCCTGCAAGGTGCCAGCGCGTCTTGAGCGTCTTGCGTTCGAGTCGACGTCGGATTGGTTCGTTCCGCCCGCCAGGGTGCAGGACCATGGTCCGCCGGCCTTGGAATCGGCCCCCGTCCAATGGCTTGATAACGCGGGCGCAAAGCCTATCGCCGCAGGGGCGTGGTGGCGGACTTGGCTGAACGGGGCTGAAACAACCCCCGTCGATCAGCCCCTCGCAAGATATGAGCGCTTGCGAGCGCTCCCGTGAGCGAAAGAACGGGACGGCTAATGTAACTAAAAAAAAGCCCCCGGAGGTTCTCCGGGGGCGTTTCTTGCGCCGGAAGGTCCGCCCGATGGAGCAACAGCCCATCGCCGGCGCCGCTACGGAATCAGTCGCAGTCCTTGAGCTTCGATTCCTTGCACTTTTTGGCCAGCTCCGTGGCCTTGGCGATATCCGCCGCCGGGAGCGCCTGTGCGGACAAGTCGAGCATTTCCTTCTTCTGCTCCGGCGGCATGGAGAGGCTCTCGAGACCAATGGAAGCCCACATGTAGGCGCGCAGCGGATCGCGCTCCAAACCCTGGCCCAGAAGATACATGGTTCCGAGATTGACCTGCGATTCCGGGTCGCCCTGCTTGGCCGCGAGACGCATCCATTTCGCAGCCTCCTTGTAATCCTGCGCGACGCCGGCGCCGTCATAATACATGCTGGCGATGTTCGACTGTGCTTCCGCAACGCCCTTATCGGCGGCAAGAAGGCTCCACTTCATCGCCTCCTTGTAGTCCTGCGGCGTGAACTGCCCCTCCAGATACATCGTGCCTAGATTGGCTTGCGCCGGCGCGAAGCCGTTTTCCGCCGAGAGCTTGATCCACTTGATCCCTTCTTTCCGGTCGAGCGGGACGCCCTTGCCGACCATGTAGACGAGACCGAGTTCGGATTGCGCCCGCGCCTCGCCTTTTTCGGCCAGCGGCTTGAGAATTTTGAAGGCGGTCGCAAAGTCGCTTTTCTTGGTCGCGGCGGCGACATCCTCGTAAGGGTCGGCCATCGCCGGGCCTGCCGCAGCGACGGCGAGTAGGAACAGGCAGATGCGCTTTCGCATGAGCACTCCATAAAAGACATGAACGCCCCCGGCGAGGCCGGGGGCGTTCGCTCAGGTGATGTAGCGAGCTAGGCTCAGTAGTTCCACTGCAGCTGCATGCGCAGCAGGTCCGCCTGGAATTGGCGGTACGGGGCCGCGCCGGTATTGGTGCGGTTCATCCTGCTGTAGATCGCCGTCACCTCGACTTCCGGAAGCGGCTGCCACTCCACGCCCACATCAAGTTCGTAAGTGCGCGCCGAGGGGGCGTTGGTCTCGGTCTTCCAGCCGCCGTTGAAGTATTGCCACTTCACGAAGGGGAAGAATGTGCCAAGGCCGAACATCATGTCGTCGTATTTATACGTCGCCTCGATGTAACCGCCGTTGAGGCCCGCCGAGCGGATATAGGTCTGGGTTGGGTCAAGAGCAGGACCACGGCCCCAGTTCCATTCTGCCTTGAGTCCGAAGGGCTGCGGATAGATCACGCCGGTGACGGCCACGCGGTCGTCCTTCACGCCCTGACAGCCATTAAGACAGCCATAGCTGTAAGCGCCGACGCCCGGATAGTTGCCGAGAACCAGGTTGTTCAGGTTGTTGTAGCCGGGCGCGTTGATGAACGGCACGCCGGCCCCGAACCATCCGGGAGGACGGTAACCCGCCCAATTTGTCGTCATGCCCACCGACGGCGTGATCGAGGACGTGGCCGGCATGTAGCGGCCGGTATAACCCTGGATCGAGGCTTCGACGATCTGACCGTTCTCGAAGACGTAGGGATAGGTGAAGCGGCTGACGATATGGACGCCGTTGTTCAACTCGATGCGGTTCGCGCCCTGGCCGTTATAGACGCCGAGAGCGAACATGCCGTAGTCGCCTGAACCCTTGAGGTTGTTCTTCACGAGATCGCGGAGCAGGTGACGGACATGCTCGGGCGTGTAGTAGAAGAAGACGCCAAGGTCGCGTTCGTCCTTACAGCAGCTGTTGATCGCGTCGGCGCGGTCCAGCGCCAGACGGTTTTGCGAGGACTGCATGTTTTCGAAGCCGTACGGGATCTTCGACTGGCCGACGCGGAAGCGAAATTCCTTCTTCTCGTCGATTGAGATGTCGGCATAGGCGTCGCGCATCTGAGCGAAGTTGCCAGCCGAGTTTCCATAAGTGCCGATCTGCACGTAAGGCTGGTTGTAAAAGGCGTAGGTTGGGTTGACGCCAGCAGTCGCAGCATTGCTGAAGGTGCCTGACGGCGCGGAAGCCATATCCATCTGCAGGTAGAGATAGAGGTGGCTGGAAACGTCGCCCGAGAAGATGAGGCGCGTGCGGCGCAGAAGGAAATTACGACGTGGGCCAACCGAGCGGTCGTGAGGGCTGTAGACGTCGTTCCAACCACTGGCGTCGATCGTGTCGTTGTACCGCATCTGCGTATAGCCGCGGATGCTGAGCTTTTCGTACCAATGCTTCGGCGCGTCGGGCGCGGCGTGGCCGGCGGCCGCCGGAGCCGCATGAGCAGTCTGCTGCGCAGCCGCCTTGGCGGCGCGCCTGGCGGCGGCTTCTTCGGCTTCGAGCTTATTCAGGCGCGCCTTCAGCGCGCGGATTTCAGCCGCCGTGTCGGCGGATGCCGGAGCGGCGGCGAAAGCCGCCGACAGGCCGAGCGCCGCCATCGCGAGCGCGCGGTATCCAGATCGGAATTTCATTGGTCGTTCCCCAAGCGTTAACTTCCGGGAGCGACTGAAACCGCCGCTGGATGACAGCTACGTGACAAATCCGGTTCCGGGGAAATTGTGACAGACGGCTCGGCTCGGGCTGTGGCGCCTGAGACACAGTTTCTCCATCGCAAGTCGCTCAAAACGCGACTTTTTCGTCACAGCGCCCGAACTTTGCCGGCGCGTTTCCGGCCTCCGTCCCGAATTCGGCGAGCCGCGGAGAGAATCCGCGAGAGACGGCTGATCATCACCAGGCGATTGCGCTGGAAATCGCGCTTTTTCGCCACATTCCGCCTCATTATGACGCTCATGTGACAGGCGAGATTCGCTTCTTTGATCCGCCGTCCTTTCAATCGCGTGAGGGGCCATGGCGATTCTCGTGAAGAAGCATGTCATGGCGTCGAGCGCCCTGGTCATGCTGCTGTGCGCGACCGGCGCTCAGGCTGCAGCCGACGCAAACGCCATCGAAGCGCGGCTGCGCGCCCTCGAAGCCGAGATCGCCAAACTGCGCAAGGAAGCGCGCGCAGCCAAGGCTCAGGCCGCCGCGGCGTCCAACGCCGCGAACAAGGCGACCAACGTCGTCAACGCCGCCCACGCCAAGGTCGATCCCAACGCGCCGCCCCCGCCTCCGCCGGTCTTCGTCTCCTTCAGAAACGGCATCTTCGTCGAGACGGAAGACAAGGCTTACAGCTTCAAGGTCGGCGGCCGCATCATCGTCGACGGCGGCGGCATTACCGAGCCGCTCAACGGCTTCTCCAATCAGGTTGGCTTCCGCCAGATTCGTCTCGAGGTCGAGGGCAAGGCCGCGAAGGTCTGGTTCTACAAGCTGCAATACGACTTCGCCGGCACGAGCCAGATCACCGGCAACAACCAGGTCCTCGGCGGCATTCGCGACTTCTTCTTCGGCATCCAGCACCCGGCGATGACGCTGCCATGGTCGAAGGACCCGATGTTCATCATCGTCGGCAACCAGTTCGAGCCCTTCACGCTGGAGATGACCTCGTCGACCAAATACCGCTCCTTCCTGGAGCGCGCGATGGCGGTGGACGGTTTTGGCGCCGCGCGTCACATCGGCGCGGCCGTGGGCGCCTATGGCGACAACTGGTCCGCGAAATTGGGCGTCTTCTCGACGAGCCCGGAGGACGCCTCGCTCAATCCCGGCCAGAACACGCCCTCAACTTGGGGCGTGCCGAAGGGCGCCGGCTGGGTCTCAACCGGCGGCGCGCAATATGTGGACGTCGCCGGCCGCATGACCTACGCGCCGATCAAGGACGAGCACGATCTGCTGCATATCGGCGTCTCGGGCCGCTATCACAGCCCGAACGACGCGACAGGCCTCTCAGACGATCGCGTTCTGCGCCTCGGCAACCGCCTGCGCTCGGAGGCGAACATCCTCGGCCAGGGCCTGCTCGGCACGCCGGACCTCTCCTGCGGCTCCTACGGAAGCGGCGGCCTTTTCGGGGGCGTTCCCTTCAGCCCCGCCGCCGGCAACTGCACGAGAGACGTGACGAGCTACGCATTCGAGCTTGCCGCCGCGCACGGCCCCTTCGACATGCAGGCCGAATATGTCGCCACCGACTACCACCGCAACATGGACAAGGTTCTGCAGGCGCGCGCCAGCGGCGTCTTCGCGCCTGGCGGGTCGAGCGCTCACTTCAGCGGCTATTACGTCTACGGCCATTACTGGCTGACTGGCGACGAACGCGCGACCGCCTATTCCACCTCCGACAAGGCGGGCGCCAACTTCTTCGAGCCGAAGATCAAGAACCCGGTCAGCGCGGGCGGCTTCGGCGCCTTCAGCCTCGTTGGCCGCTACAGCGCCATCAATCTGAACAGCGGCCCCTATTCGGGCTCGGGCCTCGCCAATATGCTGGCCGTCACCAACCCGACCTATTCGCCCGCGGGCAATTTCGCCTATCAGTCCGTCCTGAACGCGGGCGTCGCCGGCGGCCGGCAGGAGAACGTCACGGCCGGCTTCGACTGGTATCCTGACAAGGGCATCCATCTCCAGTTCAACTGGACCCATGTGTTGCACGTTTCGGCGCCGCTCAACGATTACAACATCGTCGGCTCCTTCCTGCCGCAGCGTCAGGGGGCCTACATGAATGGCGCGCATCCGGACCTCTTCGAGGCCCGCGCGCAGGTTTACTGGTAAGGAAAGGCCGCTCCTGCGCCGCCCCGCCTGCCGCTGGGCGTCGTTCACGGCAGGGGTTCTTGCCCGACACGGGCTTTGCGGCTATCCGAACCGGAAACCCTTCCAAGCCTCAAGGCGGCCCATGACTTCCGCGCCCGCGCCTCGTAGAGAGGCGGCGTTCATCTTCATCCTCATCACCGTCGCGCTCGACATGCTGGCGCTCGGCGTCGTCATCCCCGTGCTGCCGAAGCTGATCGCGCAGTTCGAGGGCGGCGACCTCAAATCAGCGGCGCGGATCGTCGGCCTGTTCGGCTTCGCCTGGGCGGCGATGCAGTTCTTCTTCCAGCCGGTGCTCGGCGCCCTCTCGGATCATTACGGCCGCCGCCCCGTCGTGCTGGCGTCCAATCTCGGCCTCGGGCTCGACTACGTCTTCATGGCGCTGGCGCCGTCCCTGCCCTTCCTTTTCGTGGGGCGGCTGATTTCCGGCGCGACGGCGGCGAGCGTCGCCACGGCGAACGCCTATATCAGCGACATCACGCCGCCCGAAAAGCGCGCCGGCCGCTTCGGACTCATCGGGGCGGCTTTCGGCCTCGGCTTCATCCTCGGCCCGGCCATCGGCGGCGCGCTCGGCGAATACGACCTGCGCTTTCCCTTCTGGGCGGCGGCCTTTTTCAGCCTCGCCAATTTCGCCTATGGCTGGTTCATCCTTCCCGAGTCCCTCGCGCCGGAGAAGCGGACGGAAAAGGTGGTCTGGCGCAGCGCAAATGTGCTCGGCTCCTTTGAATTCCTGCGCAGCCAGAAGACGCTCTCGCTCTTCGCGGCCGCGCTTTTCCTCTCTTATCTTGCGCATGAGTCGCTGCCGGCGCTCTTCGTGCTCTACACGCAGAGCCGCTACAATTGGGACCCGAGCACCACCGGCTGGGCGCTCGCCATTGTCGGCATTTCCCAGACGGTCGTCTCGGGCGGCCTCGTCCGCCCCGCGGTCGCGCGGCTCGGCGAGAAGACGACGCTGACCATCGCGCTCGTCAGCGGCGCGCTGGGGCTCATCGCCTACGCCTTCGCGCCGACGGGCGCGATCTTCATGGCGGCGCCGCCGCTCATCGCACTGTGGGGCATGGCGAACCCGTCTTTTCAGGGCCTCGCGACGCGCCTTGCGGGACAGTCGGAACAGGGTCGCCTGCAGGGCGCGCTGGGAAGCCTGCGCGGCGTCTCCGGCATGATCGGCCCGCTCTTCTTCTCGCAGATCTTCGCGGCGTCGCTGTCTTTCGACCTCTTCATCGGCGCGGGCTATTTCGTCGCCGGACTGCTGCTTGCGACGAGCCTCTTTATCGGCCTCAAGGCGATCAGCCGGGGAGCGAACTAACCGTTACAAGCTGGCGCCGAGCGACGCTATCTTTCGCCCGGCTTCGCCGGCCTTTCGTGGCGACGGGTCGATTTCTTTTTGTGCGTCCCACAACACACGCACTCATAGTCGATGGTTTGCGTGCGCCGCGCAGGCCCCGCGACCGCATCGGCCGCCGAGGGCTCGCCCTCCGCCGACGCAAGCGCAGTCGGAGCCTTCGCCCCGACGGGCCCGGCTGTCAGAAAAAACAGCAGCAGGGCGAGAGCACCGGCTCCACGCATGAACGCCTCCACGCCTTCGTCATCGTCGGCAAACAGCAAACGAGGCTGGAGACGACACTTCTCGTGGAAGGCTACGCTAACCAGCTGCGCGGACGCCAGCAATAAAGCGCGCGACCCTCCTGGAAAAGCTGCTAACCGCCAAATCCCGGCGCGGTGAGCCGCACGCGGCTGATCCCGCCGCCGCGCCGCTCGACGCAGATCTTCGTCGCGATGCGCGCCTGCATCGACTCGACATGGCTGATGACGCCGACCTTGCGCCCCTGCCCTTGCAAATTCTCCAGCGCGTCGATCGCGACGTCGAGCGTCGCGGAATCGAGCGCGCCGAATCC
The DNA here is from genome assembly GCF_049675845.1 of Methylocystis parvus. Classification (GTDB taxonomy): domain Bacteria; phylum Pseudomonadota; class Alphaproteobacteria; order Rhizobiales; family Beijerinckiaceae; genus Methylocystis; species Methylocystis parvus_A. Next base: position 127,566 of record NZ_CP187161.1, on the reverse strand, counting down.
TTCGTCGATGAAGAGCGTATCGACGAAGGAGTCGCGCCCTTCTAGCCCCGCCAGCGCCAGCGCCAGAGCGAGCGACGCGAGAAAACGCTCGCCGCCCGATAGCGAGCGCGTCGAGCGCCGCTCGTCGCCAAGGTCGCGATCGACGATCTGAAGCCCGAGCGAGCCCATCTCGCCAGCGCGCTCGAGCCGGTAACGCGGCGACAGCAGCGCGAGACGCTGATTGGCGAGCGCGACGAGTTGCTCGAGCGTCACGCTCTGCGCGAAGCGGCGGAACTTGTCGCCCTCCCTCGAGCCGATCGCGGCATTGATCTCGTCCCAGACTTTGCGCGTCGCGCGGGCGGCCTCGATTTCCGCCGACAGGCTTTCCGCGCGCCCGCGCGCCGCGTCGTCGCGATCGAGCCTTTCCTGCAAGGCGCCGAGCCGCCCCGCGAGTCCGTCGAGCGCCTGCGCCAGTTCCGCCGCCCGCGCGTCGAGCGCCTCGCGCGGCGCCTCGGGCGCCCCCCTGGCCTCCGCCTCGGAAAGATCAGCGCGGCGTTGTTCGGCGGCGGCCTGCGCGGCGCGCAGCGCCGACTGCGCGGTCTCGACGGCGCGGCGCATCGCCTCCGCCTCGTCGCGAGAAATCGCAAGCAGCGCCTTGGCCTGTTCTTCATCAAAGCCCGAGGCCGACAGAAGGTCGCCGAATGCGATCCGCGCCGCCTCAAGGTCGCGCAGGGCTCCTTCGACCTCGCGGCGCGCTACGGCGCAGGCCTCATCCGCGGCGGCGCGCGCCTTGTCGGCCTCGGCGGCGCGCGCCTGCGCCGCCTCATGCGCATTGCGGGCCTGAGAGCGGTTCTCCTCATGTCGCGCGCGATGCGCCGCCGCCGCCTCGCCGCCGAGCATTGCCGCGCGACGCTGCTGCAACGAGGCGAGGTCGGCGGCGCGCGTCCTATGGTCTTCGGCGGCCGCCCCCGCCTGCTCCGCAGCGGCGTCGGCTTCCGCGGCGAGCGCCGCGATCCTTGGGGCGAGTTCGGCGAGACGCGCCTCGGCGCCTTCTGCCGCAGCCAGCGCCGCCCGGTAGAGCGCGCCTGCCTCTTCCAGACGACGGCGCGCCCCCGCACCGTCGCGATCCAGATCGCCTTGCGTGAGATCGCAGAGCGGCAGGAAGGGAGACAGCGAGCGATCAAGCGACGCGATGCGCTCACTCGCGCTCGCGAGCTTTTCCTCATAACGCGCGCGCGCTTCTCCGGCGATCCGCATGAGGTTTTCAGCTTCGGCCCGTACAGCGCCCCGCGCCTCCATCGCCGCGCGCGTCTCGTCGACGCGCTTGCGCAGGCGTTCGATTTCGCGCCGCAAATCCTGCGCCGTCGCCGCGATCGACTGGATCGCGCCGCGCTCCTCCGCAGCATTCTGCAAGAGCGATGCGAGCGGCGCGGCCGCACCGGCAATGTCGGCGGGAGCCCCCGCATTCGGCGCCTGCGCAAGATAAGCGATATAATCCCGGGCGGCGGCTGCAAGAGTCGCGCTCGCCTCATCCAGACGTCGAGCGGCGTCGTCCTTCAAGGCGCGCGCCGTCGCCTCGCGCGCCCCGATGTCGGCTATGTCCTTGTCCGTCTGCGTCAGTGCGCGGCGAGCGGCGTCGCGCTTTGCGCGCAGCGTCTCGACCAATTGCTGCGCCGCGCCCCCGGATTGCGCGAACGGATGCTCCGTCGCGCCGCAAACAGGACATTGCTCGCCCTCCACCAGCGCCGCGCGCAGCTTCAACGCATGCGGATCGGCCGCCGCCTCGGCGAGTTCGGCGAGCCTCTCGGCCTCCTCTCGTTGCGCCTCCAGCGCGTCGCGCGTCGCGCGTCGCATCTCGACGTCGGCTGCGAGCGTGTTCGCCTCGGCCGCGAAGCGCGCGAAATCGCCCCCCGCGCTCTCGGCCCTTTCCCGGGCGGCGTCATGACTCGCGGCGAAGGCGGCCATCGCCTTGAGCGCCTCATGGATTTGCGACAATTCTTCGAGCCTGCTGGCGGCGACGTCACCGTCGAGCGCTGCGTATGCGGCCTCACGCTCGCCCATCTGCGCCGAGATTTGCGCGACCGCCGCGCGATCCGCCTGGTCTTCGGCGTCGAAGGCGGCGCGCGCATCCTCGGCCCGCTTCAGGTCTTGCAACGCCCCCTGTAACGCCGTCGCGGCTTCGCCCTTTTCTTTCAGGAATTGGGCGCGCTTTGCGAGCCAATCCTCGATTTCGCGCCAGCGCTCGCTCAAAGGCTGCGCTTTCGCAAGCCTGTCGAGCGCAGCGCGCGCAGCGTCGCGGGACGCCGCCGCCGCGTCCCGGTCGGCGATAGCCGATGCAAGCGCCCGGCTTTTTTCGTCGTGATGCTTGCGCGCCGAAGCCTCATTGACGCGAGCGCGCTCGGTCTCCTGCGCCTGCGTCACGATGCGCGCGTCGAGCGCGGCCACCTCGTCCCAAAGCGGCGCGAGACGCGCAATGTCGGCCTCGGCGACGGAGAGAGCTTCGGCGGCGACTTGCGCGCGCTCATTGGCGTCATTCGACGCCTGACGCGACGCCTCCGCCTTTTCTTCGGCCTGCGCCGCCGCGCCCCTGCGGTCGAAACACGCGCGCACGGCTTTGCTCATCTCGTCTCGCGACGCGCGCAATGGTTCGGCGCTGGCCAGCTCCGCGAGACGCCGCCTTTGGTCCGCGAGCGCGCTCCACCCCTGCTCAGCGGCCTCGCGCGCCGCTTCGGCCTGACCGAGCCGGTCGCGCGCCTGCGCGATGGCCGCAATACGCGCCAGCGAGGAGCGGACCTCTTCCTGCTCAGCCGAAAGCGCCGCTCTTTGCGCCCCGATTGCGTTGATCTCCGCGTCGATCGCAGCGCGCTCCTCCTCCGCCATCACGCCAATGTCGGAAAGCCGCGACTCCAGCGCCGCAAGCGCATTCTTCGCTTCGCCCCAGCGCTCGAAAGCGCGCCGCGACAGGATGCCGTAAATCTCCGCGCCGGTGATCTTCTCCAGAAGATCGGCGCGCTCCTTGGCGTCGGCGCGCAGGAACGCGTCGAAATCGCCCTGCGCCAGCAGCGCCGTGCGACGGAACTGGTCGAAGGTGAGATCCGTGAGTTCGACGATGCGCCGGTTGACCGGCTCTACCCCCGACTCCACGGCCTCGACCTTTTCGCCGCTTTCGTGGATGCGCCACAGCGCGCGCGCCCGCTGTTGCAGTCTGCCGACGCCCTTGCCTCTGGCGCGCGCAAGATCGCAGCGCGCGCGATAGCGATTCCCGTCGCGCGCGACAAAATCCACTTCGGCGAAGCCTTTTCCCGCGCCGCGCCGCAGAATGGTCCGTGGGTCGTTCTCCTTGATGCTGGCGCCCGAGGGATCGGGCATCTCGTCGCGCGCGCCGGGCGCGACGACGCGCGGAAATTCGTCGTAAAGCGCGAGACACAGCGCGTCGAGGATCGTCGACTTGCCTGCGCCCGTCTCACCGGTGATCGCAAAGAGCCCTGTCGAGCGCAGAGGCTCCTGCTCGAATTCGATAAAGAAACGCTCGGCGAGGCTCGCGAGATTCTCGCCCCTGATTGCGAGAATGCGCACCTACTCTTCCTCCGCGAGGCGGTCGAAGCAACGCAGATGTTCTTCCGCCGGCGCGACGCCATGGGTCGCCTCGAAGGCTTCGCGGAAGAGATCGAGCGGCTTGCGTTCAGCGAGGCGCATGGGCGCCACCTGCGGAGCGTCGGCGCGCTGCGGGCGCTCGACGGCGAGCGACACGAGGCGAATGGGGAATTTCTCGCAAATGGCGTCGATTTCGCTTTTCAGCCCCGGCGCCGGGCCATCGATTTTCACGGCGAGATGCACGAAGGGTCGGGCGGAGTCGGGCATCTGGGGATCGATGGCGAGGGCTGCAAGCCCCTTCTCGATGTCCGCCACGTCTATCGCGCCCTGAGCGGGAACACGAAGATGCGCCACGCTGCGTTCGAAGGCGACATGCTCGGCGGATGCGAAGCCGCGCTCGCCGAGCTCGACGATGGTCGCGCCATGTGAATAGCCGATCTCCGTCTTCGACATGGGAATGAGGGCGCCCGAATAGCGGATCGACTCCCGCCCGACTTTCTGCGGCCTGTGCAAATGGCCGAGCGCCACATAGGCGGCGTCTTCCGGGAAAATATCGGGCGGCGCGGCGTGCTCGCCGCCGACGAGAATGCGCCGTTCGGCGCCCTCCGACTCCAGCCCGCCTGCGACATGGAGATGCCCCGTGAGCACGAGCGGCGCGCTTCCAATACGCGCGCGCGCGGCCTCCACCGCCTCGCGATAGAGCGCGCGCACGCCCCACACCACCGTCGAGCCGGCGACTTCCGCTCCCGCGACCGGCAAGTCTGCGGCGCGCGGATAGGGCAATGCGAGGAGATAGGCCCCGACCGCGCCCGAGGAGTCGCGGATCGGCAGCAGATGCGCGTCGAGATCGAGCGCGCCGCCCTGCCGCGCGATGACGCCCACCGAATGCACGCCGGCGAGTTCGAACAAGGCGCGCGGCGCCTCGAGGCGGCCTGCCGGATCGTGATTGCCGGCGAGCAGCGCGAGGGTCGCGCGGGGACAGGCGGCGCGCAGGTCGCGCAGCGTGTCGTAGAGAAGGCGCTGCGCCTCGGCGGAGGGATTGAGACTGTCGAAAATGTCGCCCGCGACGATGACCGCATCCACGTCGCGATCTTTCGCCAGGGCGATGAGCTGCGCGAGCGCGGCGCGATGCTCCGCCTCGCGCGACCAGCCTTGCAGCGCGGCGCCCAGATGCCAATCGGCGGTGTGGAGAAGTCGAATCACGGCTCCTCCTATAAGCAGCAAGCGGCAGGCTCGAAGCAAGCGATACGCAACGCGCCCGCCCCTCGCCTGCCGCCGGCCCCTCAGCCGTCAAATCGCGTTACGATACGCCTTACGCGAGAAGACGGTGAGGAACATGATCCAGATGTCGAAAAGCAGCGACCAGTTATCGATGTAGTAGAGGTCGTGCTCGACCCTCTGGCGAATTTTCTCGGGCGTATCGATCTCCCCCCGCAGGCCGTTGACTTGCGCCCAGCCGGTAATGCCGGGCTTGACGTTGTGGCGGCGGGCGTAGAGCGCGACGCGGCGCTCGAAAAGCTGGTCATGCGCGAGCGCGTGCGGGCGCGGCCCGACAAGCGACATGTCGCCATGCAGCACATTAAAGAGCTGCGGCAGCTCGTCGATATTGTATCGGCGAAGGAAGCGTCCGATGCGCGTCACGCGCGGATCGTCGGCGGTCGCCTGCCTGACATGCCGGTCGTCCTCCATCGTCCGCATAGTGCGGAACTTCACGATGCGGAAGGTCTCACGATTGAAGCCGTAGCGGCGCTGGTAGAACAGCGCCGGCCCCTCGCTTTCGAGGCGGATGAGCAAGGCGCAAAGCAGGAGCATCGGCGAGAGCGCGATAAGCGCAGCGGCGGACACGACGAGGTCGAAGGCGCGTTTCGCCGCCACCTCGACGAGATTGAGCGGATGACCCGAGAGGCTGAGGCTCGAGATAGCGCCGACCTTGTCGATATGCGCGTCGACGAAGCGGTCGAGCACGCGCTCGGGCCCAAGATGGATGCGGGCGGGAACGTGCAGAAAGGCTGTGACGCAATCGTCGATCACGTCGGTGCGCGACCACGGCGCGAGGATGAAGATGTCGTCGGGCCGCAGCATGCGCGCCGAGGCGACGGCGAGGGCGAGGTCGTCGCCGAGCGTGTGTTCGCTGTCGCGCAGCACGACCGAGGCCACGACATTCATGCCGCAGGCCCAGGGCCGATACCGATAGGTGAAGGTTTCGACGTCCTTCTCGAGCCCCACGAGAAAGACCCGGCGCGCCGAAACGCCGCCGGTTTCGGCGCTGGCGCGCACGAGATGGCAAAGGGTCGCGCGCTGCGCCAGCAGCGCCGCGAAGCCCGAGATATAGGCCAGAACAAAGGCGCCGCGCGAGGTTTCCTCGGTCGTCTTGGTCAGGAAGCCGATTGCGACCGCAAAGAGGGTGACGAGCGTCCACAGGGCGAAGGAACGCCAGGCGTGGCCGCGAAGCTGCAGGTATTTCGCGAAGGAATATTCGTGGCGCACGGCATTGGCGAGCAGAAAGGCGCCGGCGGCGATAAGGCAGGGCTGCAGATTCGCGGCCGTGAGCCCGCTCTCGCCATAGGCGGCCATGTGGTACGTGATCTGCGCGGCGACGCCCGCCGCGGCGATTGTCAGGAAATCGAGCGATGCGGCGAGTATTGAAAAGCACAGCCGAACGATCGCCGTGTTCCCGTGGGGGGCCCAGCCTTGGGTCTTTCTTTCAGTTTTCTTCTGAGACCGTCGTCCAGCCGTCCTGAACGATATTTCAGCACGCGCCTGCTCTTCACGAAATTCGACCTGATGGGACAAGACCTGTCTCCCAGTCGGACGCACCTGTCTCAATTTGCGACAAAGTGCATCCGCGACGGAACGTTTTGCTTATCCGCTGCAATTCGCGAACCTTTTAACCTCCATACGGACCCGGATAATCCAATTCTATTGCATTTTCTCGCGAATAGCTTAGCTTAAAAATTTCCTCAAACGGCGATCAATACTTTCCGGCCTGCGCCGAAAAACCCGCCCGCATCTGCTCCGGGCGCCCTTCACAAGCGCGTCATCCTCCCTGTAAAATATCGATAATCGCAAAAGGCCTAGTTGGACCTTGGCGCGGTCCATCGGGCCCTTCTTGAAACCGAGAGGCTGGCAGGGTGACCGCTCACTTTCGAAACCAAAATGTCTCGCCGCAGGCCTGTCCCGCGCTTGTGCTCAACGCGGACTACAGGCCGCTGAGTTACTATCCCCTTTCGCTGTGGGGATGGCAGGACGCGATCAAGGCCGTCTTCCTCGACCGCGTCAATATCGTCTCGGAATATGAGAAGACGGTCAAAAGTCCGAGCTTCGAGATCCGTCTTCCCTCGGTGGTTTCGCTGAAGGAATATGTAAGGCCGGCCCGTCAGCCGGCCTTTACTCGTTTTAACGTCTTCCTTCGCGATCGATTCACCTGCCAGTATTGCGGCGCTCATGACGAACTGACCTTCGATCACGTCATTCCGCGCTCCAAGGGCGGCGCCACGACATGGGAGAACGTCGTCGCGGCCTGCTCGCCCTGCAATCTGCGCAAGGGCGACCGCCTGCCGCGCGAAGCGCATATGTTGCCGGCTCAAACGCCGTATCAACCGACGATCGTCGACCTGCATCGCAATGGCCGCCTGTTTCCGCCGAATTATCTGCATGAAAGCTGGATGGATTATCTATACTGGGATTCAGTGCTCGAGCCGTAAGCCGGGCGCAAAAGAGGTTTCATGCTGCGCCGGCTGATCGTCATGACATTCGGCTTCGTCATCGCCGCGGGCGTTGGCGCGGTCTTTATGGTCGTCTCCGCCCTGTTCGATCCTGCGACCCGGGAAGCAGGACTGACGCCGCTCATCGCCGGGCTTTTCGCCATTGTCGACGAAGCCATCAATGAAGGCGACCCCGAACAGGCTTTCGCCGCGCTGAGTTTCGTCGTCTGGGCCGTGATCATCGCGACATGCGCCGCGCCGCTCGCCGTGGCGGCGCTCGTTGGAGAAGCTGCGGGCGCGCGATCCTTCGTCTGGTATTCGGGCGTCTCCGGTCTGCTCGCGGGCGCCTCGCCCTGGATCGCGCGCGCCGCGAAGGGGTTGGAGCGCGTGCAGCATGTGAACGAGGCGGAAAGCCGCCTCGCCTTGTTGTTTTTCCTTACCGGCGCGCTGACGGGCGCGATCTATTGGCTGATCGCTGTCCCGGCGAAAAGGCCGGCGCCTGAAGAAGGGCGCGCGCAATCTTTCAAGTGAGGGAGCCCCGCGAGGAAAGGCGCGATTAATACCGCTTGCGCCGCATGCCTTTCACGCCGGTGTTGCTGTATTGCCAGTAGGCCAGGACCGCGCCGATGAGGAAAACGCCCGCGAGCATCGCCGTTGCGTAGAATTGCAGCCATCCGCCGATCGTAAAGCCGAACCGCGTGGTGCGCTTCGTCCCTGACGATTCGGTGACGGAAATGAAAGCCGCATAATTGCCGGTCTCCTCGAAGTCGTGCTCGACGGGAACGGCGCCGCCGGGATAAAGGCGCGGCGCGAAATATGCGACGGTGAAGGGCGCGAGATCGTCCTCTTCGGAGAGCGGCTTGCCAGGCTCCTTCACGATGCGCACCTCGATGGGCAGCGCGCGCAGGCGCTCGGCGATGAGGTCGACGGTGAGGATGATTCGACCCGGCGCCGGAAACTCCGCGCAGAAGCGGTCGCGCGAACGGTCGGGCATATAGGCGACGACGCCAATGAGGTCGGGGCCGATCGAGATTTCGCATTGGTCGCGAATCGTCGAGGACTTGTCCATGCTGATGGCGCGCGCGGTCGAAGGCGCGAGAAACGCAGCGAGAAAGGCCGCGCAAAGGACACGCGCCAGCGAGCGAAGCGATGACATGCTTTTTCTCCAACCTGTGCTCGGCCGCCGCCCGTGACGGATAGCGGACTAGACCGGTGAAATCCCCGGTTTTTCGCGGTTTTGCAAGGGGTCAGGATTGACGCGACTCAAGGGAAGTGCTCTTAACCGAACATGGCTGATTATTATTCCTTGATCTCCCGCGCCATTGCCGCTCTCCCCCAGCAATCGCCCGAGGCGAGGCAGGCGGTTTACGAGCGCGCGCGCAAGGCGCTGTTCAGCCAGTTGCGGGGCATCCAGCCGCCGGTCGCGGAGGCCGACATCGCCGCCGAGGGACGCGCGCTCGACGAGGCCGTCGCCCGCGTCGAACGCGAACTCACGGCGCCGCCGCAAAGGCCCGCGCCCGCCAAAGCGGATACTTCTTTCGCGGCCGCACTCGCGCGTCATGGCGCGACGCCGGCCGCAAAGCCAACCCCTCCCGCCGAGCCGCGTCCATCGGAGCGCACCGCGGAGGACGCCTGGCGCGAGACGCTCGCCGACACGGAGAACGAGGCTCAGGCCCCGCGCGAGCCGCAGCGTCCTGCCGCCCCGCTGCCCTTACCCCCGAAATCCCGCCGGCCGCCCACGCGCATCATCGCGCTCGCTGGCGTGCTCGTCGCGCTGATCGCCGTCGTCGGCGCGCTCGCCTGGTATCTGCGCGAGCGACCGGAAGACCTCGCCAAGCTGAAACCGGAAGAGACCGGCTCCTCGGACACGGCGGACGCTGGAAAGTTCGGCGACCGCGTCGAGGGCGGCAATTCCGCGCCCGCCCCGAGTTCCGGCAAGCGCGCGACCGCCGTGCCTGTGGCGCAGAAGGCGGAGATGTGGGTCGCCTCGCTGCAGGAGCCGGACAAGGTCGACCGCATCCTGAACGGGACGGTCGTGTGGCGCCTGGAGAATGTCGGCGGCGGCCCCGGCCAGCCGATGAGTTCCGCCATCCGCGGCGACGTGGACATTCCGGACGGCAAGATGAAACTGACCTTGCTGTTTCAGAAGAACAACGACTCGACCCTTTCCGCGTCTCACACGATCAACGTTTCTTTCAAGCCGCAGCCCGGCAGCACGCTTGGCGGCGTGAAGGCGATCGGCCCGATCCAGATGCGCCGCGCCGATGCGCAATCGGGCGAGAAAGTCGCAGGCATTCCGGTCCCGATCACGGAAAACAACTTCCTCATCGGCCTGATGCGCGGCGACCGCGAAGCGCGCAACATTCAGCTCTTGCGCTCCATGGCGGTCCTCGATCTTCCGCTGCAACTCGCGGACGGCCGCGCGGCGACGATCAATATGGAAAAAGGCCCGGCTGGCGAGCGCGTCTTCGCGGACGCGATCGATAGCTGGAGCAAGTAACCGTCAGACGGTGACGAGCCGGTAGACGAAGGAATTTTCGCCCTTCCGGCTCACCCAGTCGCATTCAGGCGGCGCGTCGCCCTGATCCTTCATCGCCACATCCCAGGGGCAGCTCATGAGCGAGCCATCCGTCTCGTCCCAGACGATCCAGCCGAAATCGGGATGGCGCAGCATCCAGACATCCTTGTCCGCGCGCTTGAACCGCGGAAGGCCGTCCTCGCCCGCCGGCGCGGCGAGGAAGCGATAGACCGCGCCGTCGGAATAGCGGCGCATTTCGATGGCGTTGGTCATTTGGACATCTCCGTCGCGGCGCTTGCTCCAATACCCTCCCCTGGAGGGGGAGGGTCGCGCGTTGCGAAGCAAGGCGGGGTGGGGTGAAACCGCGCGCTTCTGCGCGCGCAAAATGAGAGCCGTTGTGCGGTTTCCATGAGCATTAGCAAACATTGGCGCCGACACCCCACCCCGAAGCGCTTCGCGCTTCGACCCTCCCCCTCAAGGGGAGGGTGAGAGGCTACATCACCAATGTCAGCTTCTGCGCCGCGCGCGTGACGCCCGTATAGAGCCAACGCGCGCGGTGCTCTCGGAAGGCGAAGGACTCGTCGAAGAGAGTCACATTGTCCCATTGCGAGCCCTGCGCCTTGTGCACCGTGAGCGCGTAGCCATAATCGAACTCGTCCGAATCCTTGCGCAACGCATAAGGAATTTCGCCCTCGCCGCCTTCGAAGAATTGCGGGATCACCGAGACGCGCTGGAACTTCCCGGCCTCGCCCTCCTCCGGCATGACCAGCATTCTGATCTTGCCGCGCCGTAGGGCGCCTGCGCTCTTGACGGTGAAGAGCGCGCCGTTGAGCAGGCCCTTCTTGCGGTTGTTGCGCAGGCAGACGAGCTTCTCGCCCGAGTGGGGAAACGGGCCAGCAGTGAATCCCCGCAGTTCGCGCAGCCGGTTGTTGTATGCCCGGCGCGTCTTGTTCATGCCGACAAGCACCTGATCGGCGCCGGTGACGAGCGCCGGATCGAGCCCATCGCGCCCCACGATACGCGTCTCGCCATAGACGCCGCGCTGCAACGTGCCGCCTTCGCGAATCGTCATGGAGAGGCGAACGATCGGGTTGTCCGCGGCCTGGCGATGCACCTCGGTCAGCATCACATCGGGTTCTGACTCGGTGAAAAAGCCTCCACCCTTCACCGGCGGCAATTGCGCCGGATCGCCCAGCACCAGCACCTTCTTGCCGAAGGAGAGAAGATCGCGGCCCAGCTCCTCGTCCACCATCGAGCATTCGTCGATGACAATGAGCTTGGCGTGCGCGGCTTCGCTATCGTCGTTGAGGACGAAGGAAGGCTCCTCCGTCTCGGAGTCCGTGGCGCGATAAATCAGGCTATGGATCGTGCGCGCGTCCTTGCAGCCCTTTGAGCGCATGACGAGCGCGGCCTTGCCCGTGAAGGCCGCAAAGGCGACGTCGCCGTCGACATGCTCGGCAAGATGAAGGGCGAGCGTCGATTTTCCGGTTCCGGCATAGCCGAAAAGCCGAAAGACCTGCGGCCCGCGCGGCGTCGCGAGCCATTTCGCGACGGCGTTCAGCGCATTATCCTGCTCAGGCGTCCAGACGGGCATGTGTCCCTATAGATCGAATCGGGAACATGCACGATGGCGAAACGCGCCCTTCGCCACAAGCGCGTTGCGTCGCCCCTGTTAAGAACCCATCTGCGAAAGCAGGCTTATCTTTTCGTAAACATTGACGATCGCCAGCAGCATCGCCCCCCAGATGCCGACCCAGAGCGCGACGAAACGCGGATTGTTCAACAGTTCCTTGGCTTCCATGGTCAAGCTCCCCGGCCGCTTCCTCGCGTCAATTTGACGCCGAAAGCCCGGCCGCCTCTGCCGTTTGCATTGAGGAAAGCTTTACCCCCCGCCTTTAGCGTCGAGACAGTCAGAATTCCGACAAAGAGCGGGCAAAATGAGCTTCCTGGCCAGCATCACCGACAAGCTCCACCCCGTTCTTCTCTCCCCCGGCTCGCATTTCTCGATTTACTCGCTCGCCGCTGGTTTTGTCGTCGGCTTCGGCTTCCTCGCCTGGCGCCAGCATAATCGCCGCGGCCATGTGCGCATGAAGGCGCTGGCGCGCGCCTTCTTCACCCGCAGGATCCTCTTCAACCGCTCGACCAAGGCGGACGCGTTCTATTTCTTCCTGAACGTGTTCGTGGCCGGCCTCTTCATCGGCTGGTTCTGCCTCTCCACGAGCCAGGTCGCCGAATTCACGCAGGGCGCGCTCGTGGATCGCTTCGGCTTCCGCCCCGAGACCGGTCTGCCCGGCTGGCTGCTGCGCGGCGGCATGACGGTCGTCGCCTTTCTCGCCTTCGAGTTCGGCTACTGGTTCGACCATTATCTGAAGCATCGCATCCCCTTCATGTGGGAGATGCACAAGACGCATCACACGGCCGAGCGGCTCACGCCCATGACGGTCTGGCGCGTGCATCCGCTCGATTCCCTGATGTTCACCAATGTCGTCGCGATCTGCGTCGGCCTCGCCTGCGGCGTCGCGTCCTTTGCGCTCGGCGAGCATGTCCCCGCTTTTTCGCTCGCCGGCGCCAACGCCTTCCTGGTGCTGTTCTTCTTCACCTTCGTGCATCTGCAACATTCGGAAGTCTGGCTGCCGCTGCGCGGCTGGGCCGGCAAGCTGCTGATGAGTCCCGCCCATCACCAGATCCATCATTCGATCGATCCGGCGCATTACAACAGCAATATGGGCAACGCCCTCGCCATCTATGACTGGATGTTCGGCACGCTCGTCATGCCGTCCGAGAAATCGCCGCGCCTCGCCTTCGGCGTCGAGGAGCCCGGCGTCGATCCGCACAGCGTGACGGAGCTGGTGCTGTCGCCCTTCCGCAATGTGGCGCTCGCGCTCATCCCGACGGTTCCCGCGCCGGAAGCGCCGGTCGCGATCGAGAAATCCATCGAGATCACGCGGTAAGGCCGCCAAACAGCAGCACCGCGCCGAGACCCGCGGACACCGCGGAGTAAGTCGGAAGGTTCTCCTTGAGGCGCATCCATTCGATCAAGCGCCCAAGAAAGCCCGCGGGCAGGAACAGGGCGGCGAGCCCGCTGAAAAGGCCGATCCAGCCCACAGAAGAGACGAGCGCCTCAAGCCATCCGTCCCAGCGGTTGTGAGCCGAGATCACGACAAGGCCGAACGCGACGCGGAGCACGCCGATCACCGACTCGAAGACGGGATCGCTCGAGATGCGGTCGAGAAGCCCCAACGCCGCCTCTCGCCGCCAGTAAAGCCAAGCGCCGGCGAAAAGCGCATAGGCGCCGATGAACTTCGCGAAGAAAGCCGTCAACGGCGACATGCGCCTCTCCGAGCAGCCCCCTGCCCGATTCAAACCGCGGCGGAATGGCGCGCCGCGGAAGCCTCCAGATAGGCGTCGAAGGCCGCGGCGGCAAGGCGGACGAAGGGCCGGCCGCGCTCGGTCACCGTCACCCGCCGCTCCGTGATTTCCACCACCCCGTCGCGCTCCAGGCCCGAAAGCGGAACGCGCGCGGCGTCGAAGGCGTCGATGGCGAAGCCGTGCTCCTGCGCGATCTCGCCAAAGTCGACCGTGAAGTCGCACATGAGCCGCTCGATGACGTCGGCCCGCGCCAGATCCTCGATGGAGAAGGCGAGGCCGCGCGTCACCGGAAAGCGGTCGTCCTCGACCGCGCGGCGCCAGCCGGCGACATCCGTGGCGTTGCCGACAAAACCCTGCGGCAGGCGGCCGATGGAAGAGACGCCGAAAGGCAGCAGCGCGGCGGCGCTGTCGATCGTATAACCCTGGAAATTACGGCGCATCCGCCCCTCGCGCGCGGCGACCGCGAGCGGATCCTGCGGACGCGCAAAGTGGTCGAGGCCGATCGCCTCATAGCCCGCGCGCTCCAAAGCCGCGCGAACGGCGGCGGCCTGGGCGAGGCGCTCCGCGGCGCCGGGAAGCGCGGCGGCGTCGATCATCTTCTGGTTGGCCTTGAACCAGGGCACATGGGCGTAGCCGAAGACGGCAAGACGCTGCGGGTCGAGCGACGCAGCCATGGCGGCGGTGCGCTCGACATCGGCGACGCTCTGAAGCGGCAGCCCATACATGAGATCGAGATTGATCGCGGTGATGCCGACGGCGCGCAGCGTCGCGACGGCGCGCGCGACGATCTCGAAAGGCTGAACGCGGCCGGCCGCCTCCTGCACATGCTCGTTGAGATCCTGCACGCCGAAGGAGGCGCGGGTGATGCCTGCGCGCGCCAGCGCCTCCGCCATTTCGGCGTCGAGGAGCCGGGGATCGAGCTCGATGGCGTGCTCGGTCTCGTGCGTGACGTCAAAAAGCTCGCGCACCCGTCCGGCGATTTCAGCAAAGCGCGCCGGCCCCAGAATGCTCGGCGTGCCGCCGCCCCAATGGATACTGACCACCCCGCGGGCGCGGGTGGCCTGTGCCGTCATCTCGATCTCGCGCAGCAGCGTTTCCTTGTAGGAGGTGAGCGGAGCCTCCTGGCGCGTGGCCTTGGTGTGGCAACCGCAATAGGCGCAGATTTCCCGGCAGAAGGGCACGTGGAAGTAAAGGGACAAGGAGGCGTGGGGATCGAGCGCCGCCAGCCATTCGCGCATTTGCGCGTCGCCGATCGCCCTCGAGAAATGCGGGGCGGTGGGGTAGCTCGTGTAGCGCGGCGCGGAACGTTCGGCGAGCGCGAGTGCGGCCGGGTCCATAGCGCGGACTCCCTGTTAAGTTTTGTTGACACAAATCTAATCCAGGCCGCCGCAGAGCGCAAAAGGTCGCGCTGCTACACATTACCGCGCCTCAGGCGCAGAAAAACCAGACGAATCCTTCAAACGCCCTTGGCCCCCGCCTGTGAAAAGGGCAAACTGAAGGCGATTCTCCGCTTTTCTCTGGAGCCAGCGTCGATGTCGACCCCTACCCCGCGCCCGGACCGCTTCCGGCGCCTGGGCTTCTTTGCAGCCGCCTTCGCCTTCGTCATCCCGGCAGCCGCCCTCGCCGCCGCCGACGGCGTATCCGGCCGCTACGGCGTTCTTCGCGACGACAAGGACACGGGCTGCATGCTCACTTTGATGGGGGGCGGCCGCGCTCAACTTGCGCCCGCCTGCCGCGACAACGGCATCGTCGTCTTCGACCCGGTGCGCTGGTCGATCGACCACGGCAAGCTCGTGCTGGTCGCCCGCAAGGGCCACAAGGCGCATTTCGAGAAGGATTCGAACGGCGTCTGGCGCCGCGACGCGGCCGAGGCGAAGTCCGTGCTGGCCTTCAGGCCGATCTGACGAAAAAAGCCTCCCGGATCGCTCCGGGAGGCTCGTTATCCGCCGCCACGCGAGAGGGGCGGGAGGCGACGGCGGAAACGCCTATCTACGCAGCACGCTACGAAACCCTGGGAGGAGTCGGGGAGGACGTTTTCTCGGGCGTTACGCGACGGCGTTGTTCGCAGAGCTACTCACAGACCTGCGCCCTGCGATAGGCGACGACATTGCCCCAGCCGTCGGTGACGGGGCGATCGACGTAATAGCAATCTCCATAGCCGCCATATCCGTAGCCATAGTCCGGCTGCGACGCTGCGCCGGCCATCGCGCCCAGCGCAAAGCCGCCGATCGCGGCGGCCGCGGCGGCGCCGCCATTGTTCCAGCCGCCTCGATAGCCCCAGCCATGATGGCCCCAGCCGTCCGCCGCGGCCGGCGACGCCGCGCTCAGGGCGCTCACGAGCGCCGCGGCGCAGATGGTCCTTTTGAAATTCTGGCGCATCGGACGCTCCCTTCGTTCGAGGCTTCCGCCGTTTTCGGCGTCATGGGAGAGATCATCGCGCCGCTTCCCTGAACCGGACGTGTCCGCGCCGTTCATCTTACAGTCAGCTTTTGCGCGGCCCAGCTTCACGGCCTATTGTGCCGGAATCCACAAAACGGAGGAGAACCCGTTGAGCGCCGAGGCTAAAATCCGCCTGATGATCGCCGAGGATCAGACCGTGATCCGCAAGGCGCTCTCGGCCCTCCTGGCGCTGGAAGCGGATATCGACGTCGTCGCGACTGCTGCGGACGGCGAGCAGGCGATCAGCGCCGCGCTCGCCTATGCGCCCGACGTCATCCTCATGGACCTCAAAATGCCCCGCATGGACGGGATCGCAGCGACGCGGGCGATCCTCGCCAAGGCGCCGCAAACGCGGGTCGTCATGCTGACAACCTTCGACACGGACGACCTCGTCTTCGAGGCGATTTCAGCGGGCGCACAGGGCTATCTGCTGAAAGACGCGGAGGAGAGCGAGATCCTGGCGGCGATCCGCGGCGTCGCTCAGGGCGAGCCGCGCCTGTCGCCAATGATCGCCGCGAAAATCATCGCGGAATTCCGCCGGGTGAAAACTCACGCCAAACCGGCGCCGGCGACGGCCCCGGAGGACGAGGAGCCGCTGACCGAACGCGAGAAGGATGTTCTCGCCCATGTCGCCGCCGGCAAGGGCAATCGCGAGATCGCGCGGCAGATGGGGCTCGCCGAGGGAACGGTGAAGAACCATGTCTCCACCATTCTCGCCAAGCTGCATTTGCGCAGCCGGACGGAACTCGCGATCAGGGCGCTGTCGGAGCGCTGATCAGGCGCGCCGCCAGATCGCGCGTCCAATCGAGAGGAACATCTCCTCGACGCCCTGCCCCGTCTTGGCGCTCGTATAAAGAACCTCCGCCTGCGAGGCGGCCTCCTCCGATAGGCGAAAATCGGGCGTAAGATCGATCTTGTTGACGATCGCGGAGACCGGGCGGCCGGGGAAGCATTCTTCGAATTTGGCGACAAGGCCCGACATCTTCACCACCGTCGCCGGCCGCGTGGCGTCCGCGACGACGATCGCCGCCGAGGCGCCGGCGAGATAAACCGTCTCGAAGATGCGCATGCCGAAATCACCGTCCGTGTCCCACAGGACGAAGCGCAGCGTCGCATTGTCGCCTTCGAGGCCCAGCGCCACGTCATGCGTGAGCACGTCCACGCCGATCGTCGTCTTGTAGTCGCTCTCGAAACGGTCGAAGACAAAACGGCGCGCCAGCGACGACTTGCCGACGCCAATATCGCCGAGCAGCATGACTTTCGCCGACATCATCTCACGTCGAACTCCCCTGCATAGGGCAATTCGAAGGAGACGCGGCGGCTGCGGATCGTGTCGAGCGTCGAGTCGGCGATGGGATTGAGCGTGGACCGCGAGACGAGCGCCAGTCGGTTGCGCGGCACGCCGCGCTCGACCAGCATCGCCACGATCTTGTCCGCGCGCTTGCGCGAGGCGGATCGGCTCGAAACGGTTGCGCCCACATCGTCCGCATAGCCCACAACGCGCAAGCCGCTGTCGCTCGCCTTCAGCAACGACGCCAGTTCATCGAGCCGCGCCGCCGTCGCCGCCGGGTCGAGCAGCGTATCGGATTCTGAAAAGAACACCGCGAAATTCTCGACGAAGCGCTGCAGCTTTGCGCGCGGCGCGTCGTGCTCGCCGGCGAGACGGTCGAGCGCGGCGCGCGTTTCTTTCAATTCGCCGCGAAGCGCCTCGATCTGCGCCTGCGCCTCTTGCAGAGTCGCGGCGGCGCGGGTTTCGCCCGCGCGCAAATCCTGCTGCGTCTGCGAGGCGAGCGCCACGATCTGAACCTCGCGCTCGACGCGGTAAGGTTCGGCGAACCGCGTTACCGACTCCAGGATGGCCTGCGGCTCCGCGTCATTGGCGGCAAGCCCGCGCAACACGACCCGGCCATCCTTGTGTTCGATGTCGAGGCGCAGCGGATATTGCGCCAGCGCCGGATGCGACGCCATCGCTTCCTCATAAGCACCGCGAATGCGCCATTCGCGATAGGCGTGCAGAACCGGCTCCCAACTGAACCAGACGACGAGCCCGGCCAGCGCGGCGCCGAAGATCAACACCGGCGTCTTGCTTTTCGGCTTCGCGGGCCCCTCGGCGAGCGCGTCGCTCAACAGGCCGCCAATGGCCGCCGGCGTGCAGGCGTCCTCCTCCTTCTCGTGCAATTCGACGATGGAGAGGAAAGCCTCGTCGAGGCGCTTGCCGCGCTGCCCCGACAATTCGCCGCCGAACTCGCCCGCGACGATGACGCGCGGCGAGGCGCGCAAAAACACCTTGCCCGAGCCGATGTCGAGCATGCGCAATTCGCCGCCCTTGTCGGCGTAGACATTCGTCGCGAATTCGGTGATCGCGGCGATCATGCCGCTTTCCAGATCTGCGTTGCCGCCCTCGACTCCCTCTTCAGCCTCCGGCCAGATGGCGAGGAGCCGCCCGCTTCCGCGTTCAAGCAGCAAGGCGCGTTTGAGGCGGCCCGACTCGGCTTCCGCCAGCGCGACTTCCGCCATGCTGCGGCCGGTCGCCATGGCGCGCAGACGCAACCGCCAGGAATTGGCGGAAACCAGCGCGTCGATGCGGGCATTGAGGCTCTCGACGAGATCGCGAAAGGCGCCCGCCACCGCCGACGTCACGAGGCGGCCCATGATGGGGTAAAGCGCCTCCACCATCATGTCCTTCGAGTTCTTGATCTCGGAACGGATGATCGACACGACGGACGGCGCCATCGCGTTGCTGAGGTCGCGCGGATGCTTTTCTTCGGCGCGCCTGAAGGCGTCGATCAGCGCGTCGCCGGTCGAAACCGACATTTTCTTTTCGTCGCCGACGCGGTCGTCGAGCTTCTCGACGCGCTGGGCGGTTTCTTCCAAACGCCGGCTGACGTCGCCGAGAAGAAGAGATTTGATCTTCTCGAACGCCTCCGCTCCACCGGGCGTCGACATGTCAGACATTGGTCTTCTCGCTCATCGCCTTGATGCGCTCGCCGAGTTCGGTAAGCGCGCCGCCAATCGCCGCAAGCGATTCCGCCTGCCCTTTCTGCGCGTCGCGCACGTATTCAGCGAGGCGTGCGTCGAGCGCGTCGCAACGGGCTGCGAATTCGTTACGCATGGCTTCCAGTTTCTGCTCGAGTTTGGCGAGTTCTTTATCGGTCTCGCGCTTCGTCGCGCCGAACAGGAGCTCCCGCATCTGCTCCATTGGATCGAACATCATGCCAATCGGCGTAAGGTCTATTTTATGTTGTTCTTCTTTGCCGTCGCCGTTCATTACGCTTTCCCTTAAAACACTGCGCATTCGAGACTAGGGGAACTTAATTTTCCATCGTCTATCAACTTTCTAACACGCTCCCCGTCGAAACACGACAGTCAATGACAAAAGTCACCCCGAGGAAGTGACCATCAGCACTGTTGCTATCGACGGAGAGCGCGCAGTTTCACGCAAGGTCGCGTCGTCTAATGAATTTAAGGCTCATGGACGCATGCGCGATTGATATCGGGCGCTTGGACAATGTCGGATAAAAATACACGGATTCAGCCAAAAGCCCCCGCGCCGGCCCAGCGCGGCACGCTGACGCGTCAGGACATCGCACTCGCCATCTTCGAGCGAGTCGGCGGCATCTCGCGCCGCGAGGCCAAGCGCCTGACCGATTGCGTCATCGACGAAATGGTGTCCACGCTGATTTCCGGCGAGACGCTAAAGCTGCATGACTTCGGCTCTTTTGTCGTTCGCGACAAGCAGGAACGCTCTGGCCGCAATCCGCGCACGGGCGCGCCTGTGCCGATCGACGCGCGCCGCGTCGTCATCTTCAAGGCGTCGCCCAATATGAAAGCGGCGGTCAACGGCGACGCCGTTACGGAGTGCGCGAGGCCAAAGCGCCCCGCTGCTGGCGGCCGGGAGGGCGCCCACGCCGGCGGGGCCGCGCCGGTTCTGGAGAGCGCCCTGGACAAAGCGTAACATACCCGTTCGCTCTGCCCCGCGAATGGATATGCGGGCTCGACTGCGCAATCTCTGCCCCGATGCGCGCAGTCGAGCCCAATTCTTTCAGGGCAATTCCGAGCGCTTCAGCTTGCCATTGGCGTTGCGCGGCAAGGCGTCGAGAAAGACGATTGCGCGCGGGCGCTTGTAGGCTGCGAGATGCGCATGGCAATGCGCCAGGATCGCTTCCTCGTCATGCGGCGCATTGTCGCGCATCACGACATAAGCCTTGATGATCGTCGTGTCCGCGTCGCGCCCCGGACGCTCCGCCGCCGCCGCCTCCGCGACATGGTCGAAGGCGAGCAGGCATTTTTCCACTTCAGCGGGAGACACGCGAAAGCCCCCCGCATTCATCACCTCGTCCGCGCGACCGTGATGATGCATGTAGCCCTCGGCGTCGAAGGCGACGAGATCGCCCGAGACGAACCAGTCGCCGCGAAAAGCCTCGCGTTCTTCATCCGGCCGATTCCAGTAGCCGAGCATCAGACCCGGATCCTCGCGCCGCACGGCGAGCACGCCGGTCTCCCCGGGCGGCAACGGCGTCTCGCCGCCCTCCGCCGGAAGGGCCGCGACCACCCTGCCCGGCTGCGGACGGCCGGGAGAACCGGGATGCACCGGCGTCGTGGGGCCGCTGGAAATGAAGGTCGAGCACTCGCTCATCCCGAAGGCTTCGTAGATTTCCTTGCCCGTGCGCGCCTTCCATTCCGCGAGCAAAGCTGGCGGCAGCGCGGCGCCGGCGGAGAGGCCGTGACGCAGGCTCGAAAGATCGGCCTTTTCCGGCGCGGCGTATTTCAGCAGTTGTCGGTAGACGCCCGGCACGGCGGCGAAGACGGTCGCACGATGTTCGGCGATCAGGCGCGGCCAGACGTTTGGATCGGGATGGCCGTTATAGAGCACGGCGGAGCCGCCCGCCGATAAAGGATCGACGATGCCGACGCCGAGCGTATAGGTCCAATTGATCGCGCCTGCATGCAGCATTACATCGCCGGGGCCGAGCCCGGTCCAATGCGCGCGCATGGGCCGGCGGCCCCAGGCCGCGCGATGGGCGTGCAGCACGCCCTTGGGGCGGCTCGTCGTGCCGGAGGTGTAGACGAGATAGGCGGGATCATCGGCGGCCGTGTCCGCGTAATCGTCTAGCGGCGCGGTTTCGGCGAGGCGCTCCAGATCGGCGCCGCGCAGGACCGCCGCGCCGCCTTCATGCGCCTCCTTCTCGAAGGCGGCCCCCAGCGCCAGAACCGAAGCGCCGCAATCCTTCAGAAGAAAATCCGCCTCTTCGAAAGTGAGCTGGGAGGAAGCGAGCAGCGGCACATAGCCGCCCGCGATCGCCGCGAAATAAGCAAGAGCCGCGTTCGCCTCGTTACCCATGCGGATCATGACCCGCGCGCCCTGCGGCAGGCCGAGCGAGCGCAGCCCCGCGGCCAGCCGCCGCACTTTCAGATCGAGCTCCGCATGCGTCCAGCGCTGGACGCCCCCGTCGCCGACGACGGTGATCGCCGTCACATTGGGCCGCAGCCGCGCGTTTTCCGCGAGGCAGTAGCGCGCGAGATTGAAGCGGGCGGGGACAGGTTCGCGGAGGATCGAGGCGGTCATGCCCGCGCTTTTGGCGCCCACGCGCCGCTTTCGCAAGCCTGTCCCGCCAGACCGACAAAGGCTGCGCTCAAGCAAAACCTCAAGATTTAACAGCCAAGCTCATGTATACTGGCGCTTAATAAGAATAATATCATATTTGTTCGATTTTTGAGATACGAATAGTCAGGATTAGAGGCAACTAATGACTGGCTTACTTCGCTTTTTTCTTGCCGCCATCGTCGTCGCGTCTCACCTGATTAACACGCACTTTTACCTTCACCTCGGCTATTACGCCGTGAGAGCGTTCTTCATATTGTCTAGCTTTGCGATGACGGCGGCGCTCCATGAGCATTACCGCTTCGACGGCGCAAGATTTTGGTCCAACCGCTTCCTGAAGCTGGCGCCGACCTATTTCGTGGTCTGCGCGCTCACCTCGCTCGCCATCGGGCTCTTCCCCCAGCAGGCGGCCTATTTCATGCCGCGCTGGGCGCATCAGGCGTCGTTGAGCGACCTGATCGGAAACATCGCGATCGTTCCCATCGTCTTCCTCGGCGCCGACCGCCTCATCTTCATCGAGCCAGCCTGGTCGCTCGCCGTGGAAATCGTGATGTATGCGGCGCTTTTCCTGTTCGTCGCCCGTAACGCCGCTTTCGCTTTTTACGGCTTCGCGCTGGGTTTCTGCTTCCACCTCGTCGCGACCCTGTCCGACGCGCCCTTCGAGCAGATCTATTTTTCCATCGAGGGGGCCATTCTGAGCTTCTCGATCGGAGCGCTGGCCTATTTCTGGAGCCGTCAGAATTCCCGCGAGATAAGGCCCGCGGCAGCCTTTTTCGTGTTGACCGCCTGGCTTGTGAACCTCTTCGCCGAAGGCGCGCTGGCGCCGATCGACTATCCGCGGCAAGCCGGCTTCTATGTGAACATCCTCCTGTCGACGCTCCTCTGCATCGCTCTGACGTCGTTGAAGGCGCCGCCAAAACTGCGGCGGATCGACGGCTTCCTCGGCGATCTGAGCTACCCGGTCTTTCTGGTGCAATGGCTCGGCGGCTTCGTCGGATTCATGCTGCTTTCCGGCGCCGCATTACGCGGCTGGACCCTCCTCGCGGCAGCCGTGACTCCGATCCTGCTGATTGCGGCGGCGCTCGCCTCGCTTCAGAGGCGCTACGTCGAACCGCTGCGCGGCCGGATTCGCCGCGACGACATGGATGGCTTCATCATCCGGGCGAGCGAGGGGTCGCCCTTCCCGTCGGAGACGGCGATCGCGGCGTTGCAGCTGGCGGAGGCCGGAGAGCCACAGATTGCGCGGCGCGTTAACCCTTCACAAACCACGAGTGCAGGGCAAGCTTTTGTAATTTAAAATCTGCGTCAAATTTCTCTCCAATTGAGTCGATGGATTCGGAGAGCGGCGTGGCGAAGAAGAAGTCCCAATCCTCACGGGGTGCCTCGCGCCCGGCCAGAAGCGCAAAGAGCGCGCCGTCCAAACTCCCCTCCACCGCCCTCCTTCTCGCTGTCGGCGTCGCCTGCGCGGGCGGCGCGGGCTTTTTTCTCGGCAAGAAGGGCGACGCGCCTCACCTGAACCTTGCCTCGTTGATCGGCTCCGACAACAAGGCGCCGGCGACCAAGCAGGCCGCCGAGCCGAAGAGCGCCGACGCCCCGCGCGTGAAGACCGCCGACAAGGCCGGGCTCGCGCGGTTGCTCAAGGGCGAGGCGACCTCGAAGCCGGCGGAATCAAGGGCGGTCGAGGCGAAGGATTCGGACTTGAGACCGCCCGCCGATATCCCGATGCCGCCGGCCAAGCCGGAACTCGCGAAAGCCGACGCGCCGAAGCCAGAAGCGCGGCCGGACTCTTTGAAAGCCGACGCTACGGAAAAGCCCACCGTCGCCGCGAAAGCCGAAATCCCCGAGCAACCGGCGCCGCTCGCCTTCGCCCTGCTCGATCGCGAAGTCAGCCAGAGTCCCGACGACGGCGAGCGCGTGACGCTGTCCCTGAATTTCGAAAACCTCGCCGGCAAGCCCATCCGCGCCTTCGAGGGCGTGGTGAAGCTCACCGACCCTCAGGACAACGGCATTTACAGTTCGACGATCTCGGTGAGCGCGCTCATCTCGGAAGGCGGCGCGCTGCATTGGGATCAGCATGTCGACGCGCGCAAGCTCGACGGCAGAAGCAAGCGCCTGGTCTCGGAGGACAAGGCGAATTTGCGCGCCGTCTTCCTGCTCAAGAAAGTCTTCTTCGTGGACGGCAGCGTGCAGAAATACGCCATGCCGCCGCGCGCCGCGCAGGCGGGTTGACGCCTCTCAGGCCCGCGCGCCCCAGGTCATGATCTCGATGCGCTTCCAACGCTGCGTGTCGGGGTCTCCCCAGAACTCCACGCTGGCGTTGGCGAATTTGTAGAGCAGTTCCGAGCCAAGGCGATAAGGCTCGGCGACGTCGTCGAAGGACAGATCATGCGGCTCCAAAGCGCCGCGCCGTTCAGGCGAAACGAGTCTGTCGACGAGCGCCCAGGAATCTTTTTCCGAGAGTCCGTCCGCATCCTTCGCATAGAGCACGTATGAAGCGCCCGTGTGCGCGCCCACGACCATGTCGATTCGGAAGAGAGCGACTCGCGAGTCCCAGTCTGGCTCCGACGCGACGCCGAATTCGCCCGCGCGCGGATGCAGAACGGCGTAATAGAAAGCGAGATGCAGGACCGCGTACTTGGCGATCTCCGGTTCCGGATCGTCGCCAAGCCGGCGCAGGATCGTCTCCATGCCGGGAACGACGCCCCTGCGCTCCGTCGCGGTTTGCGCGGCCAGCGCCTTGTGGCCGAGGCGCAGCATCATCTCGACGGATTCGGGCGAGCCGTCGCAAATCTCATGCAAGTGAAAATCGACGCCGTTGAAGGGCAGATGCTCGGGCTCAGGACCGTTGCGGTTTGCCAGGATGTTCAACATCCATTCCGCCGCGTCCGGCCCCTCGCCTTCCATGAACTTGCAGGCCGACCAGAAAGGCCCGGCGACGCCCGGCCGCTCGATATCCTTCGCGCCGATAAAGGCGAAGAGTTCATCGTTGCATTCGCCGATGCGCTCACCGAGCCGATGCGCCGCGCAGGCGCGGACATAATCCGACGTATCGTCCAGCAAGGCGATCAGATGCGCAATATCCGCCTCCGCGTCGCCTTCCGGCTCATGGAGCACGATGGCGCCGCGCAGCTTCTCCTGCAGGTCCGGATCGCTTTCGACTTTCAGCCATGCGCGAAAGCGTTCAGTGACCGGCCCCGCGAAAGGTTCGCCGTCGCCGTGATAGCGCATATGGTCGAGGAAGGCGTCCTTCACATCGACATGCTTGGCCGCCGCCGCTTCGATCTCGCCCAGCAGCCAATCGAGGCGCGCGAGCGACGCGCCTTCGGTCGCCGAAGATCCGCCGCCGCTCATCCGCTCCGCCCAGAATACAGCCATGCACAGCCGCTCGATCGCGCCGTCGCGGATCGAGGCGTCGACGTCGGTCAGGAAGCCCGCCATGCGCGGGTAATAGGCTTCCCATTCGGCGGGCGACAGGCTTTGGAGCTGGAGGCCGTGAAGGTCCCAGAAAGACGGCGCGTTGTCGCTTGCGCTCATCAATCGAACAGACTCGACACGCTCTCC
The DNA here is from genome assembly GCF_049675845.1 of Methylocystis parvus. GTDB lineage: Bacteria > Pseudomonadota > Alphaproteobacteria > Rhizobiales > Beijerinckiaceae > Methylocystis > Methylocystis parvus_A. The sequence goes on along the minus strand of NZ_CP187161.1, from coordinate 102,800 downwards.
TCGCGCGCGGTGCGGGCGATCGCTTCGCCGATAAGCGGGCCGATGGGAATCACGCGAATATTGTGAGCCGCCGTCACGCCGTCCGTCTCGCGGATCGTGTCGGTGATGACGAGCTCCTTGAGCTTCGAGGCCGCGATGCGCTCGCAGGCCGCGCCCGAGAGCACGCCATGGGTGATGTAGGCGTGAACCGATTCCGCGCCGGCGGCGAGCAGCGCCTCCGCCGCATTGCAGAGCGTGCCGCCCGAATCGACGATGTCGTCGACGAGGATGCAGTTATGGCCGCGCACGTCGCCGATGATGTTCATCACCTCGGATTCGCCGGCGCGCTCGCGACGCTTGTCGACGATGGCGAGCGGGGCGTCGATGCGCTTGGCGAGCGCGCGGGCGCGCACCACGCCGCCGACGTCCGGCGAGACGACCATGACGTTCTTCAACAGCCGGTGGGCCTTGATGTCGGCGACCATGACCGGCGCGGCGAAGAGATTGTCGGTCGGAATATCGAAGAAGCCCTGAACCTGGCCGGCGTGCAGATCGACCGTCAGCACGCGGTCGGCGCCGGCGCGGGTGATGAGATTGGAGACGAGCTTGGCCGAGATCGGCGTGCGCGGCCCCTGCTTGCGGTCCTGCCGGGCGTAGCCGAAATAGGGAATCACCGCCGTGATGCGGCGGGCCGACGCGCGGCGCAGCGCGTCGATCATGATCAGCAGCTCCATCAGATGGTCGTTCGCCGGGAAGGAGGTCGACTGGATCACGAAAGCGTCCTGCCCGCGGACGTTTTCGAGCACCTCGACCCAGATTTCCTGATCGGCGAAGCGCCGGACATGCGCCCGGCACAGCGGAATGTTCAGATGCGCCGCTATGGCCTCCGCGAGCGCCCGGTTCGAGTTGCCCGCCAGAAGTTTCATCGCCGCCATGGACTGGTCCCCACACCCCGCTACTGCTCGCGGGCGTCTTAGCAGCCATGGGGCCTGGGAACAATATGACGCGGTTATGGCGGGCGATCTCGCAGATGCGATTGCCTCACGGATAGGTAATGCTCTAAATGTCAGTGGCCGGCAGTTCCCGCCCCGCGCGCGGGGGCCGGCCCGCGTCACCGCGGCCCGTGTCACTCGAAGGCGTATCCTCCCTGAAATGACGCATTGCACCATCCCTGTGGATGAACTGCCGAACCTGCCGGCGTCCCCGGGGGAAACGCGCGTGGTCGTCGCCATGTCCGGCGGGGTGGATTCGAGCGTCGTGGCCGCCCTGCTGAAGGAGCAGGGCTACGACGTCGTCGGCGTCACGCTCCAGCTTTACGACCATGGCGAGGCGACCCATCGCAAGGGCGCCTGCTGCGCCGGCCAGGACATTCAGGACGCCCGCGCCGTGGCGGCGCGTCTCGGCATCCCGCATTTCGTGCTCGATTATGAACGCCGCTTCCAGGAGAAGGTGATCGACGAATTCGCCGCCTCCTACGCCAGCGGCGAGACGCCGGTCCCCTGCATCGCCTGCAACCAGTTCATCAAATTCGCCGACCTGTTCGAGACGGCGAAGGACCTCGGCGCGCATATTCTCGCGACCGGCCACTATATTTCCTCGCGCGACGACGGCCAGGGCGGCCGCGCCCTCTACCGGGCCAAGGACGCCTCGCGCGACCAGAGCTATTTCCTGTTCGCGACGACCCGCGAGCAGCTCAAGATGCTGCGCTTCCCGCTCGGCGACTACACCAAGGCCGAAGTGCGCGAGATGGCCCGCCGCTTCTCGCTCGAGGTCGCGGACAAGCCGGACAGCCAGGACATCTGCTTCGTCCCCAGCGGCAAATATACCGACGTGGTCCAGCGCCTCGCGCCGGAGGCCGTGGTGCCTGGCGACATCGTCCATGTCGATGGGCGCGTGCTCGGTCGCCATGCGGGTGTCGTGCATTATACAATCGGCCAGCGCCGCGGTCTGGGCCTCGGCGCCGCAGTCGCGGGCCGCGACGCGCAGCCGCTTTTCGTCGTGCGGCTCGACGCTGCCAAAGCGCAGGTCGTGGTCGGCCCACGCGAGGCTCTTGAAACGCGCGCCCTCGCGCTGCGCGATGTGAACTGGATCGGCCCTGGCGCGTTCAGTGAACTGCCGCCGCAGGGGATCGATATTATGGCCCGCGTCCGTTCGACCCGCCCGCCCGTGCCCGCCCGCCTCATCGCCCTCGATGGCAAGGAGGCGAACGTCGTGTTCGCGGCTGGAGAGTTCGGCGTGTCGCCGGGCCAGGCCTGTGTGTTCTACGACCGCGCCGACGATACGGCGCGGGTGCTCGGCGGGGGTTTCATTTCCGCCGTCGAGCCGGTGAGAAAAAACATTTCAGTCATGGCGCCGACGCCGCGCGCCGCAACCGCGCGAGGGGCGCCGAAATGAGCGAAGCGACAGATTACAGCCGCGAAACCGAGTCGCTGGATAACTGCGACGTCGAGGCGGCCTATGCGCGCTGGGCCCCGATTTACGACCTGACCTTCACGGCGGTCTTCAAGCCGGGCCGGCGGGCGCTGACGGCGGCCGCCTCCAAGGCCGACGGCCCGATTCTCGACGTCGGCGTCGGCACGGGCCTTGAACTCCCCATGTTCGAGCCGAACACACAGGTTTACGGAGTCGACCTCTCGGAACCCATGCTGCGCCGCGCCGCCCAGCGCGTCGAGCGCGAAAACCTGCGCCATGTCGCCGGCCTCTACAAGATGGACGCAACGCGAATGGCCTTTGCGGACGCTTCCTTCGCCTGTGTCTGCGCCCCCTTCGTGCTGACCGTCGTGCCGGAGCCGGAGGCCATGCTGGACGAACTGGCCCGCGTCGTGCGCCCGGGCGGCGAGATCGTTCTCGTCAACCATGTGAGCCGCAAGGACGACCCGCTCGCGGTCCTTGACACCTGGCTAGATCGCCATGTCGCGCCGCGGCTCGGCTGGCGCCCGCAATTCCCCTGGTCGATCATCGGCGACTGGATCGACCAGCGCGCCGACATGCAGCTCGTCGAGCGTCGCCTGCTGGCGCCTTTCGGTCTTTTCACAATGAGCCGCATCAAGCGCCTGCCGGTCATGCAGGACGTCGAGGCCCCGGCGGAAGAGACCACGCTGGAATACGCCTGACCGGGCTGGCGCGGGCGACCGCGCCACGCTAGATTAGAAATGCGGCGCTGCGGGGTGCGTGCAGGACTTTATTCCCCGGGGCCTTATCGATCTCTAAGGGAGCTGTCCCTGGCCTTGCCCGTGGGCTCGGTCACACGGCGCCCACCTACGTTGTAGGTTCCCGGGATCGATGTCCCACGGCTCACGTGGCCCGCGCTTTCACTCATCCGCTTCTACATCCCGGCCCGCTTCTCGATGACCGATGTGAAAACCGAACTGCGCCGGCATTCGCTGGCGCGCCGCGATCTCGTGAGCCATGACGAAGCGCACGCCGCCGCCGAGGCCATCGCGCGAGGCGGGGTCGCATTGGTCGCGGAGCTCGCGGAGAAAGCCGGCCTCGAAGCGCCTGTCGTTTCGGTCTATTGGCCCATCCGCAGCGAACTCAATACGCGCCCGCTGATCGACGCGCTTGCGGCCAGGGGCTATCGCGTCGTGCTGCCCGTGATGCACAAGATCAAGCACCCCCTCGTCTTTCGGGACTTTACGCCCGGCGACGATCTGGTGAAGGGGCCCTACGGCCTCTCCGAACCGGCCGACGACAAGACGGCGCGCGACCCGGACATCATCTTTTCCCCGCTCGCCGCCTTCGACCGCAAGGGCTATCGCCTCGGCTATGGCGGCGGCATATACGACGCAACGCTCGCCGAGCTGCGCCCGAAGAAACGCGTCACCGCGATCGGCGTCGCCTATTCCTGCCAGGAAGCGGACCACGTCCCGACCGAGCCGCACGATCAGCGACTGGATTTTTTGCTGACCGAGCGGGAGACCATCATCCCTGCTTGAGCCTTTATTTCTGAGGCTTGGCCGGCAGCTTGACGACCTGCCCCGCCTTTAGTTTCAACCCTGGCTTGATCCCGGGATTGGCGGCCGCGAGCGTGGCCAGCATCTTCGCCTGGCCGTAGACCTTCCGGGCGATCGACTTCAGCGTCTCGCCGCTCTTAGCCACGTATGTGTCGTCCGCCGCGCCGGCGTTCGCGTCCTGGACAGGCTCCGTGGACTTGCTCTCTTCCGTCTCCGCAGGCGCTTCGGCGCTCTCGCTTCCGGTCGCGGCAGGCTCCGCCTGCTCGGCGCTCGCCTGCTCCTCGACCGCTGGGGCAACCGGCGTGCGGCCCACGCCCATCGCGAACACATAGACCAGCGCCGCAGCGGCGGCGGCGGCGGCGAATTCTCTCAAGCCGCGTATGCGCTTGGGCGGAAAGAGCGGCGGGCGGTGATCCTTCGGCCCAGGCGACTCTGCGACTTCCTCCCGACCCTTGAGCCAGCCGAAGAGATCGAAAAGGAAATAAACGGTGAGAACCAGGGACAGGGCCGGTCGCCAGACGCTGGCGGGCGCGAAGATATAGGCCAACGCAGCGGGTTGAACGAGAAGCGCCTTCCAGGGAAAGCCCTCTTCTTCCTTGTCGCCACGCCGCCGGTAAGCGAGAGCGACCGCGATGAAGAGCAGCAAATAGGCGCCGCATAACGCCCAGCCCGGCGCGAAGCGCCAACCCAAAATCCTCTCGCCGAAAAGATAGACGAGACCCGTGGCGGTCGCCGCGAAGATTCCGTGCAGAAAGCGATGCGGACCGGCGATCTGCGTCAAATGGGCGAGCAGCGCGCCGCCCGACAGCGCCATGAGGACCGTCGAAACATTGGCCGACAACAGGTCCGGATTCATACAGATTGGCTCCCATGCGACTTACGGAGCGTTGACAGGCGGGTGTGACGGGGTGTTTAGCGGCCCCTCTCAGGATTTGCCGCTGACCCCGGCGCTCTCGAATGTCGCCATATCGCGGTGGCAGGCAAGAGCGGTCTTGATGATGGCGATCGCCAGTCCAGCGCCCGAGCCTTCGCCCAATCGCATCCCAAGATCGAGCAGCGGCTTTTTGCTCAAGCGCGCCAGAACCTCCCCATGCGCCCCTTCGGCCGAGACATGGCCGGCGATGCAATGTGCGACGGCGTCCGGCGTGATCGCGTGAAGCAGCGCCGCCGCGGCGCAGACCACGAAGCCGTCGAGCACCACCGGCACGCGGTTAAGCCGCGCCGCCGTGATCGCGCCCATCATGGCCGCGATCTCGCGTCCGCCGAGGCGCCGCATGATTTCCAGCGGATCGGAAAGATGCGGGCCGTGCAACGCCAACGCCGCGTCGATCGCGGCGTTCTTGCGGGCGAGCCCGGCGTCGTCGACCCCCGTCCCCCGCCCCGTCCAGCGGGCGGCGGGGCCGCCATAAAGCGCCGCATAGATGACGGCGGCGCTCGTCGTGTTGCCGATGCCCATCTCGCCCGGCGCCAGCAGGTCGATCCCGCCCTCGATCGCCTCGAATCCATAGGCGAAAGTCGCGGCAGCCTCGCGCTCGTCCATGGCCGGGCCTTGCGTGAAGTCCTGCGTGGGGCGCTCCAGCGCCAGCTCATAGACCTTGAGGCCGATATTGTGCGTCTTGCAGATCTGGTTGATGGCGGCGCCGCCGCTCATGAAGTTCTGCACCATCTGCTCGGTCACGCTTGCGGGAAAGGCGGAAACCCCCTGCGCCACGACACCGTGATTGCCGGCATAGACCGCGACGAGCGGCCGCGCGACGGCTGGCTGCGGAACGCCCTGCCAGGCCGCGAGCCATTCGACGATCTCCTCGAGACGCCCCAGCGCCCCCGGCGGCTTGGTGAGCTGCGCATCGCGAGCCCGCACGGCGGCGACGGCCGCCTCGCTCGGCCCCGGCAGGCTCGCGAAAAGCATGCGGATTTCTTCGAAAGGGCGAATCTCGGACGCCATGTCAGCCTCGCGGATGGGCCAAAACAAAACCGCCCGGACCTTTCGGAGCCGGGCGGTCGAAACACGCGGTTGAGCCGGCGATTATTCGCCCGACGCCGCCTTGGGCTTGTTGTCCACGCGCTCGGCGATACGGGCCGACTTGCCGCGGCGATCGCGCAGATAATAGAGCTTGGCGCGGCGGACCTTGCCGCGGCGGACCAGCTTGATCGAGTCGATCAGCGGGCCATGGATCGGGAAGACGCGCTCGACGCCCTCGCCGTAGGAAATCTTGCGGACGGTGAAGCTCTCATTGAGGCCGCCGCCATTGCGCGCGATCACGACGCCTTCATAGGCCTGGACGCGCGAGCGGTCGCCTTCCTTCACCTTGACGTTCACGATGACGGTGTCACCGGGACGGAAGTCGGGGATCTTCTTGCCCTCGACGAGCCTGGCGGCCTGCTCGGCCTCGAGCTGCTCGATAATGTTCATTGTAAACTCCTGCCGTTTCGTCTTTAGCCTTTCGGCCGACGAGCGTTTCGGAACGCTGTTTTAGTTGAGGCCGCTTCCCATACAGGAGTCCTGGACCCTTGTCGAGTGCGCAGGCGCCGGAAAACCTCCCGCAAGCCGAAAGAAACCCGTCCCTTCGGGGCGGCCCGCGGAAGAGATGCGACCTATATGGCACTGCCGGGGCGGCTGGCCATCAACTCAGCAAGGGAAAATAGAATGACCCAGCAAGAGGAGCGCCAAGGAGCAGGACAGCGGACGTCGGAGTTCATGGCGGAGGGACGCCAGCGGCTCGAGGATTTCGCCGGCGCACAGGCCCAGTTCTGGGATCGCGTGCAGGACTCCAACCGCAAATGGCTCGACCGCATCCAGACCGAGGCGAACATGGCGGCGGATTTCGCCAACAAGCTGACCTCTGCCAAGTCCCTGACGGACACCGCCCATATCTTCCAGAACTGGACCGTAAAACACATGGAGATGGCGACGGAGGACGCGCGCCGGATGCTTTCCGACACTCAGGAAATCATCGCCGCGGGAGCCCGCTTCTGGACGAATATCGGACCGGGCGACGGCAAGAGCCGGGGGCACTGAGTTCATCAGGACGGAGGCTCGGCCAGCGAGCCTCCAACCGCCCTACTCTTCCTCGCGATCGTGCGTGAAGCCCACCTTTATCGTCACCTGATATTTTTCGACATTGCCCTTGTCGATGCGCCCCCGGATCTGGACCACCTCGAACCATTGAAGATTGCGCAGGGTCAGTCCCGCCCGCTGTATCGCAGTTGCAATCGCGTCCTCGATGGTGTCAGGCGACGTGCCGACGAGCTCCACGACCTTGTAAACCGAACTTTCCATGAAGCGCTCCTTTCAGGCAATCCATCACAGGAATGTAGAGCGGCGCGCTTTGCGGTCATCCTGGGCTGAGCGGGCGGAAGCCTTGCGCCGGCCGCTAGAACTTCTTCACCTCGATGCCGTGCTTCTGGAGCGCGTAACCGATCTGCCTCGGAGTCAGTCCCAAAAGCCGCGCGGCCTTGGCCTTGACCCATCCCGCGCGCTCCATGGCGTCGACCAGCTTTTCATAGTCGGTGCGCGGGTCCTTCTCGATGACCGTGCAGTTCTCCGCGCCTGGACAGGCTTCGCCAACGTTTGGCGGCGGGGCCGTCGAGACGGGCTCGACCGGCGCCGGCGCGCGCGGCGCTTGCGGCGCGACGATCGGAAGGGGCGTCGTGCCCGCCGGCCATTTCGAGGAGGAGCCGCTCCAGAGAATTGACGAGAGGCAGCCATCCTTGCGGCAGGAGAAGTCCTTGTCGACGATGACGTCGCCATGAGCGAGCGTCGCCGTGCGATAGATGCAGTTCTCCAGTTCGCGTATGTTGCCGGGGAAGCCGCATTCGTTCAGCACGACCATGGCGGATTCGGAAAGCCTGAGCTTGCCGCCCTGCTCCGAATTGAAGCGGCGCAGGAATTCATTGGCGAGCATTTCGAGGTCGCCCTTGCGATCGCGCAGCGGCGGCAGGAAAATCGGCACGACGCTGATGCGGTAATAGAGATCCGCGCGAAACTCGCCCCGCTGCACAGCCTCCTCGAGATTGCGGTTCGTCGCGCAGACGAGGCGCACGTCAACTTTCAATGTGCGCGTACCGCCAACGCGTTCGAATTCGCCCTCCTGCAGGACGCGGAGAAGTTTCGCCTGAAAGGCCGGCGTGATCTCGCCGATCTCGTCGAGAAACAGCGTGCCGCCATCGGCAAGCTCGAAGCGTCCCTTGCGCAGATTGGCCGCGCCGGTGAAGGCGCCGCGCTCGTGGCCGAAGAGCTCGGACTCCAGCACGCTCTCGGGGAGCGCCGCACAGTTCAGCTTCACAAAGGGTTTGTTGCGGCGGGGCGACTGATCGTGAATGGCCGCGGCGAAGAGTTCCTTGCCGGTGCCCGACTCGCCGCGCAGGAGAACGGTCGATTTCGCCTTGGCGACGATGCGGATCTTTTCGACCACCGCGCGGACGGCGGGACTGTCGCCGACAATGCCTTTCAGACCATCCGCCTTCACTTCGGGCGGAACAGCCGCCTTCTCTCGCCAGGCGCTTTCCTGCATCAGCCGTTCACGATCTCGCGCGATGAGCTTGTGCAGACGAAGCGTCTGACCGACAAGATTGGCGATCATCGTCAGGAAGCGCACGTCGTGATCGAACAGCATCGACGAGCGATGATTGAGCGCGCGATCGACGGTCAACGTCCCTACGACATTGTCGCCATCCTTGATCGGCACGCCAATCATGGAGAAAGACTGACCGTCCTGCGTTCCCCAGCCGGAGAGATCGACGCCTTCAAACAAGGGAGACGCGGCGACGTCCTCGATGACGACCGGCATTTTCGTCGCGACGATTTGACCAACCGCGCGCTCGGGCAGGCGATCGAAGAACGCCTTCGCGGCGCCTTCGCTCCACCCGGAGCCGACGACCACTTCAGGCGCCCCTTTTGCGTCGAGCAGCGCGATGAGTCCGTGGCGCATGTCGAGGAAACTCGACAGCAGCGTCAGCACGCCCGCGAGGACATTTTCAAGCCGATTGGCCGACGCGAGAAGTTTCGAGATTTCGTAGATACCGACAAGCGCGGTTTCGCCGGAAACCACCGCGCGAGGTGGCGGGGCGCTAACGGAGCCGCCGAGTTCAAGACCCATTTGGGAGCCTCATGCAGGCGTTACTTTGCAAGGAAGAATGCAAGTGACGCGCCAGACGCGGAAAATCGCCGGAAACTCACGGGAGTTCAGGCGATTGCGCAAGCCCTCGGGCACCTTGGAATTCTTATAAGAACAAAGGAAATGCCGCGATTTTAGATTTGGCGCCGCATCGCTCGGCGCCGCTCGAAAGCGCCGAAAATCAACTTCGGCGAATGTCGCCTTGCGGACATATCTCCGACGGCTTTGCGACAACGGGCCAGGCGTCTCTCCGCTGAAAACCAAGCGTCATTTCGTCCATATAATCCGTCGGTTACGCAACTTTCTTGTCCATGGCACGCTTGTTGCGGTCCAACCGCCAACGTCGGCGGCCGACATTGGAATTGTTCCAGACACCCTTCTCGCGGGGTCCAACAATAAGCCTGAGAGGTTGATGCAATGGACGACTCTCGCTCCTTCGATGCTTATGAGGCTGAACCGGCGTCGCCGCAGCTCGACGACATCATGCAGAAGATCGCCGAGCACAAGGGATGCGGCACGACCGGCGGCAGCGGCAAAGCGAGTTGCGGATCAGGCGCAGGCGAAGGCGACATGCCCGCGGAGATCTGGGAGAAGGTCAAGAACCATCCCTGCTACAGCGAGGAAGCGCATCATCACTATGCGCGCATGCATGTCGCCGTCGCGCCGGCCTGCAACATCCAGTGCAATTATTGTAACCGCAAATATGATTGCGCCAATGAATCGCGGCCCGGCGTCGTTTCCGAGAAACTGACGCCTGAGCAAGCCGCGAAGAAAGTTCTCGCCGTCGCTTCCGCCATTCCGCAGATGACGGTTCTCGGCATCGCCGGGCCGGGCGACCCGCTCGCCAATCCGGCCAAGACATTCAAGACATTCGAGCTGATCTCCGAGGCCGCGCCCGACATCAAGCTCTGCCTCTCGACCAACGGCCTCGCGCTGCCCGACCATGTCGAGACGATCAAGAAATTCAACGTCGATCACGTCACGATCACCATCAACATGACGGACCCGGACATCGGCGCGGAAATCTATCCGTGGGTGTTCTGGAAGCACAAGCGCGTCACAGGCAAGGAGGCCGCGAAGATCCTCACCGATCGTCAGTTGCAGGGTCTCGAGATGCTGACGGCGAACGGCATCCTCTGCAAGGTGAACTCGGTCATGATCCCCGGGATCAACGACGATCATCTCGTGAAGGTGAACCGCGAAGTGAAATCGCGGGGCGCGTTCCTGCACAACATCATGCCGCTCATCTCGTCGCCAGAGCACGGCACGGTCTTCGGCCTCAACGGCCAGCGCGGCCCCTCCGCGCAGGAGTTGAAGGCGCTGCAGGACAGCTGCGAAGGCGAGATGAACATGATGCGCCATTGCCGCCAATGTCGCGCCGACGCGGTGGGCCTGCTTGGCGAGGACCGCAGCGCGGAGTTCACGACCGACAAGATCATGGAGATGGAGGTCAATTACGACCTCTCCTCGCGACAGGCCTATCAGGAGAAGGTCGAGGAAGAGCGTCTGGCGAAAGTCGCCGCCCGTAACGCCGAGATCGAGACGCTCGCCGGCGAGAACGCCGATCTCAAGATCCTCGTCGCCGTCGCGACCAAGGGCTCGGGTCGCATCAACGAGCATTTCGGCCATGCGACGGAGTTCCAGATCTACGAGCTTTCCAGCGAAGGCGCGAAATTCGTCGGCCACCGCCGCGTCGATCTCTACTGCCAGGGCGGCTATGGCGAAGATGACGCGCTCGAGACGGTCATCCGCGCGATCAACGACTGCACCGCGGTCTTCGTCGCGAAGATCGGTCATTGTCCGAAGGACGATCTGATCAAGGCGGGCATCGATCCCGTCGATCAATATGCCTACGAGTTCATCGAACAGTCGGCGATCGCCTACTTCAAGGACTATCTCGCCAAGGTGAAGAACGGCGAGATTGCGCATGTCACGCGCGGCGACGCCGACATCCGTCAGGGCGCCTTCGTCGCCGTGGACGCTTAGCGCGCGAGCGACCGGGCGCGTCACCCAGCCGCACGCTTCCAGAATATCGGCGCGAGCGCTCGTCGGAGGGCGCCTGCGTCGAAAACAAGCCAAGCAAAGGAGCTGAACCATGGCTTACAAGATTGTCGCCTCCCAATGCACGTCCTGCTCCGCCTGCGAGGCGGAATGCCCGAACGTCGCCATCTCGGAGAAGAATGGCACCTTCGTGATCAATCCGAAGAAGTGCACCGAGTGCATCGGCCACTTCGACATCCCGCAATGCGTCGCGGTGTGCCCGGTCGACAACACCTGCATCATCGACACGTCCTATCCTCGCTATCAGGCGGGCGCCTAAATGAAAATCGACTTCACCCCCGCCGCCGAAAAGTTCATCCGCCGCATCGTCACTTTCGACGGCGGGCCGGGCTACGGCCTCAGCCTTTACGTCTCGCCGGGCGGCTGCTCGGGCATGTCGGCGGAGTTCTCCGTCCAGCCCGCGCCGAAGGAAGGCGAGCAAGTCTACACGCATCCGCAGTTCAAGCTGTTCCTGCCCGCGCAGAGCCGCCTGCTGCTCGACGGCGTGACGATCGATTTCAAGGAGACGGCGACGTCCACCGGCTTCGTCTTCATCGACCCCAAGGCGACCGGCTGCGGTTGCAAATCGACGACCGAAGCGCCCGCCTTCGAGGAAACAGCGTGAGAATGTGACATGGCGCGTGACGCGGCAGTGCAGAATGGCGTGGCGGCGGAGCAGGATTTCCTTGCCTCCGTCATCCTCGGAGAGGGCCTCCCCGAGGAGGCCGAGCGCCTTCTGCACGCCGCGGCCTTGTCATACGAACATGAAGAAGTGGCGCTGCGCTATCTGATGGAGGCGCGGCTACTGGCGCCGACCCATCCCGCCACGCTCATCGGTCTTTACCGCTTCTTTTTTTACAAGGGCCGGCTCGAAGAGTGCCTCAGCGTCGCCGAGACATGCCTCACGCGCGCGGCCATCGACAATGCGCTGCCGCTCGACTGGCGCGACGTGGCTCCTGACGACGCCGCCTTCGGCGATTTCGACGCCGTGCTACCGCGCTTCTTCATGTTCTCGCTGAAGGGCTACGCCTATCTGAACATGCGCCTAGGCGATTACGACGCAAGCGCACAGGCGATCGACAAGCTCCTCCAGCTCGATCCCGCCGACAAGATCGGCGCGAAGGTCCTGCTCGGCGTTCTCGAACGCAGGGGGCAAGACGAAGATGTCGACTGAGGATATTGACGAAGCCATCGACTGGCAGGGCAATGCGGTCGACTGTGCGGCCTGCGCGCATCGGGATCGCTTGGCCGAAGAGAAATGCAAGCCCCTGCGCGCCTGCGTGCATGATCGCTACGCCCGCCGCATCGACCGCTTCTTCGACTGGAACCCGGACCTCGCCCGCGACTATGTCGCGCATGACTATTTCGAGGTGCGCGCCTGCGCCGCCAAGGCCGCCGAAATCTTCCTGCTCCCTGCAATGCTGGACGATCCAGAAGAAGCGGTTCGCTGGAGCGCCGCGCGCCGGCTTCCAAGGCGTTACATTCTGCGTCTTCGCGCCGATGCGCATCGTGAAGTCCGCATCCGCATCGCTGGAAGACTGGAAGGCGCCGACCTCCTGCCGATGATGCAGGACGAGGACTACGCGGTGAGGCAGGCCGTCGCCAGGAAGCTGTCGCCAGACCTTCTCGTCCTGATGATCAACGACCCTGATCCCGGCGTGCGCCGCATTGTCGCGAGCCGGATCGAACACGCGGCGCTGATGCGTCTCGCCAAGGACAGCGATCCGATTGTACGCCTCGAAGCGGCAAAGCGTCTCGATTCTGTCGATCTCAAAGCGCTCATAAAGGACGCGGATTGGCGCATTCGCTACGAAATCGCCCAACGAGCAAATGTCGAAATTATCGGCCCGCTCGTCGCTGACGAAGATCCGCTCGTACGGGAATGCGCGCGCGACCGTTTCAGGGATGCGGGCAAAGAGCCGCCTACCAACGTCATTGTCGCACAGACGCGGAGCGATCCATGACCAATATCAGCCGAGACAGCGATCACGTCGAACTCGATGGGCCGCCCTATTTCGATTACGGCGACAGGGTGCGCGCGAAGCGGACCGTCCGCAATGACGGAACGTTCCCGGGCAAGGACATTGGCGAGATCCTCGTGAAAAAGGGCGAGGAAGGATACGTCGTCAACATCGGCACCTTTCTCCAGCAATTCTACATTTACGGCGTCGAATTCGACTCGACCGGTAACCGCGTCGGCATGAAGCGGAGAGAGCTGGAGATGGTCAATCTCGCCGACGAGGAGGACGAATAATGAGCGGACCGGCGAAATTCGACTGGGGCATGCGTGTACGCGCGACGACAGATCTCGTCAATGACGGCTCCTATCCCGATCGCGCCGACGACGAATTGCTCGTGAAGAGCGGCGACACCGGCGAGATCGTCAATGTTGGCATGCATGTTGAAACGGAGACCGCCGTCTATCTCGTCGAGTTCTCGCCTCAACTCGTCATCGGCTGTCTCGAAGACGAGATCGAGCCCGCGTGAATATTCCCTACCGAAACCGGACAACAAAAGAGGCGCAACGTGAAAGTCATGATCCGCAGAGACTCTGAAGGAATCCTTTCGGCCTATGTTCCCAAGAAGGATCTCGAAGAACCGATCGTGTCGGTTCAAAACCCCGACATGTGGGGCGGTTCGGTGACTCTCGCCAATGGCTGGGTGCTGCAACTTCCCGAAATGGCGGCCGGAACGTCTTTGCCGATCACGGTCGAAGCCAAGAAGATCGCCGGAGAGTGACATGACCCTCGCCCCCGCGCAGGTTTCGCAAATCGACACGGCGCTGGCGACGGCCGACGCCAATTCGCAGACGCTTGTGGCCCTTCGCCAACTTGCGCCGGGGCTGATGGTGACGCGTTGCGACGCGATCGACATGCGGGACGAAACGCCGTTCCGCATTTACGAGAAGTGCTCGCTCTATCTCGTCGACGGACGCGACCACTGCTGGAAGATCACCCAGGATCCGACATGCGCGACGGGCGTCGCGCTCGCTCCAAATGGAGGCGCAGCATGAAGACAACCCTCCTGCCGCTGAACGATCCGGACCTGGTGCAGACCGATCTTGAATCAGTGATCGAGATTCTTCAGGGCCAGCGCCTCTCTCAGGGCGAGGCGGTTGAAGCCTTCGAGGAGGAATTTGCGCGCTATCTTGGACGCAAGCACGCCATCGCGACGTCGAGCGGCACAATCGCCATGTTGCTCGTCCTGCGCGCGCTGGGGATTGCCCCGGGCGACGAAGTCGTGACCTCCGCCTATTCCTTCCGCGAGACCGCGCACGCAATCGCGCTCGCCGGCGCAAAGCCGGTCTTTGCGGATATCGACTACTGGGCCGGCACGCTGGACCCGGAAAAAGCGCGCAAGGCCGTCACCGAGAAGTGCCGGGCCATCATCTCAGCCAACACCAATGGGCATCCGGCCCCGTGGGAAGCGTTTCGCGCGCTCGCGAGCGAACATAATGTCGCGCTGATCGAAGATTCCACCGAGGCGATCGGGTCCGTTTACAAGGGCAAGCTTGTCGGCAGCTTCGGGGATTGTTCGATTTTCGACTTCTCGCAGCCGGGCGCGCTCGTCTGCGGCGAGGGCGGCATGATCGTCACCGACAATGACGACACCGCCTCGATGCTGCGGCGATTGCGCAGCCGCAAGGTCGAGGAGCGCTCCTCCGTCGTGCTCGGCGCCTGGACGCCGCTGCAGGCAACCTTGAGCGACATCGCCGCAGCGCTGGGTCTCGCGCAATTGCGCAGGCTGGAACTTCTCCTCGCCCGCCGCAAGCGCGTCGAAAGATGGTTCCTCGAATATGTTCGATCCTTCGAGGGCATCAAGGACCCCTATATCGCGCCCGACGTCGATCAGGTTCACTGGTTCCTTTACGTCGTTCATCTCGGCACGCGCTTCTCCCGTTCGAGCCGCGACGCGATCGTTGACGACCTTCGCCAGGAGAAGATCGAAGCGACAGGTTATTCGACGCCGCTGCACTTGCAGCGGCACTATTTCGATCTCGGCTACCGCCGCGGCGATCTGTTCGTGACAGAGAAAGTCGCCGATCGCGCGGTCGCCCTGCCCTTCCACGCGCATCTGACAGAAGAGCAGATCGCCTTCGTCGTCGGTACGATGAAGGACGCTTCGATCAATGTCGGCGCCGGAACCGCGATTTACCTCTGACGGCCGCTCGGCCAATCCAGCCAAAGGAGAATGAAAATGCCGACAGTCACCATCATGCCTTCCGGAAAGACGGTTGAGGCGACGACGGGCAGCCGCCTGCTCGACGCCATTCTCGCCGCCGGCGAGGCGATCGTGAGCAAATGCGGTGGCGAGGCGAAATGCGGCCAATGCCATGTCTTCGTCACCGAAGGCAAAAAAAGCCTTTCCAAGACGACGCGCGCCGAAAACGAGAAACTCGACACGATTGTCGGGGTCGGTTCGAAATCGCGTCTCGCCTGTCAAGCCATGCTCGGCGCCGAAAATGTAACAGTTGAATTGCTGGGCTTCAATTCCGGCTTCTGACCCGACAAAGGAGACAAAAATGACCGACACAGTTCTCATCCATGTCCGATTCAACAATGACGGTTCGGTTCTGGAGATTCAGGAGCGTCCGACGAGCCTCACGCCGCAGCAATGGTTCACCAAGCTTTCGGACAAGGCCGGCAACGCCTTTCAGGCGCTCACCGGGGGCCGCGGCGTGTTCCGTATCACGCCAGATGAAATCGCGTCGCTGAAGGCGTCTGTTCTTCAGTGAGCAGCCGCGTTTGCCCTTGGCGAAAGGAATGAGAAAATGATTGGTGAAATCGCATCGGCCTTTCGTCAAGGCGACGTCGTTCCCTATCTCGGGCCGGGAGTCACCGGCCTTCCGGGCGAGGCTGCGCCGCCGTCGCTTCCAGAAAAGCTCGTTCAGGAACTTGTCGCGGGCGCAACCGTGCCGCACAAGATCCGGAACAACCTGACGGCGGCGTCTCAGTATATCGAGAACTTCAAGCATCGTAAGACGCTGACCTGCTTGATGGCGAAAGCGTATGCAATCGATTGCCCCCCCAGCTCCTTCCACGAGTGGCTCGCTACGCAGTCGCAGCTGCCGCTCGTCGTCCACGCCTGGTATGACAATCTCGTCGTCAAGGCTTTCGCCTCGCGCAAGGACTGGGGCCTTGTTCAAGGCGTGACGCAAAGCGAACATTTCGGGGATTGGGTGAACTGGTTCCGGCCGGACGGCTCCGTCGTGCCGACGAAGGAATTCATTCGGGATGGTTCCGGCGCCAAAGCACCGGCCGAAGCGCCGGAAGAGAGCCTTGGGTGGAAAACGCTCGTCTATGAGCCGCTCGGCGCCGTCTGGCCGGCGTCGAACTTCATCGTCTCCGATTCCGACTATGTCGAAGTGCTGACAGAGATCGACATTCAGACGCCCATTCCGGACTGCGTCCAGTCAATCCGCAAGGGGCGTAGCTTCCTCTTCCTCGGCTGCCGCTTCGCCAACCAGCTGGAACGCAGCTTCGCGCGGCAGATCATGAAGCGCTCCTCCGACAAGCATTGGGCTGTGATCGAGGGCGCCCTGACAAAAAATGAAGAGAAATTCCTCCGCGAGCAAAACATCGAACGCATCGATGCGAGCCTTGCCGAGTTCACGGCGGCGCTCAGCGAGTGGAATCTCGCCGCCGCCGCCGAGTGAACTCACGGAAAGATGAGAGAATGATCGAGGATCTTCCGCAAGTCTTCAAATATCACGTCTTCACCTGCTTCCAGCAACGCCCGCCGGGACATCCGCGCGGGAGCTGCATGACCTCGGGCGCGAAGCCGCTTTGGGATCGGCTGCAGGCGAAAATCAACGCCCAACCCATGCCGGAAGTGTCCGTCACGGCGACAGGCTGTCTCGGCTTCTGCCGCGCCGGACCGCTGATGGTCGTCTATCCCCAGGGCGTCTGGTACACGCCGCGCACGGAAGCGGACATTGACGAAATCATCCAATCTCATTTCGTCGAAGGCAATCCGGTCGAGCGGCTGATCATCGTACCGCAGCTCTGACCGCATCCCGTTACAAAGCACAATAGCCGCCGGGCGGATGGCCGGCGGCTTTTTCGCGCCCTTGCGCTTATAAGGGGATTTTCGAAGGCCGCCCCTCCGAGTCCTTGAATGGAAAGAGCCCGGACTGGAAGCATTGCGTCATGTGTTCGGCGCGGGCAATGGCCGCCTTCGCCAGCGGCTCGGGCATCGTCTCCCTGGCCGCCTCGACGAACAATGACAGCCAGCGCCCGAAATGTTCGACTTCGATCGGAAGGCTGACATGCACGCCAAAGGGCGTCCCTTGATAGCGGGTGGTCCCGAGCAACGCGTGCGACCAGAAATTCGAAACGACTTCCAGATGCGGCTCAAGCTCGGTGATCGTCTTCGCGAAGATCGGACCGAGCATCGGGTCCGCATCCCCCTTCTCGTAGAAGCGCTTCACACATGCGCGGATCGCCGCTTCCGACGCAGCATTGTCCAACGGGGCCTGATTAACTAACGCTTCCATCTACCTCTCCGCTCATTACCTTACATTGAGCACGGTGAGCGGAATTGTCACGCCGCCCGTACTGCGACCAAGCATCGCGTCGACCTTCTGACGGACGAACTCAATCTTGAGAGGCTTCGCAAGAAAGCCATTCGCGCCCGCGACGACGCATTCCTTTCCGTAAGCCGTGTTCGCAGGTTCGACGACGACAAGGATTTTCCTACGGCAGATCGCCTCGTTTTACGGCAAGGAGAATGCAATCGGCGAAGTCGACGCACGTCTCCAGAACACCTGGCGGCGCTCGCCGAGATGGGACAGAAAATCCTGATCGTCGGCTGCGATCCGAAGGCGGATTCGACCGCCTGATCCTTCACGCCAAGGCGCAGGACACCATCCTGTCGCTCGCCGCTTCGGCGGTTCGCGTCGAGGACCTCGAATCGAAGACGTGATGAAGGTCGGCTTCTCGACATCCGCTGCGTCGAGTCGGGCGGTCCGGAGCCGGGCGTCGGCTGCGCCGGCCGCGGCGTCATCACCTCGATCAACTTCCTCGAGGAGAACGGCGCTTATGAGGACGTCGACTACGTCTCCTATGACGTTCTCGGCGACGTGGTCTGCGGCGGCTTCGCGATGCCGATCCGCGAGAACAAGGCGCAGGAGATTTACATCGTCATGTCCGGCGAGATGATGGCCATGTATGCGGCCAACAACATCTCCAAGGGCATTCTGAAATACGCCAACTCCGGCGGCGTGCGCCTGGGCGGGCTCGTCTGCAACGAGCGCAAGACCGACAAGGAGCTGGAGCTTGCTGAGTCGCTTGCGAAGAAGCTCGGCTGCGAGCTGATCCACTTCGTGCCGCGCGACAATATCGTTCAGCACGCCGAGCTGCGCCGCATGACGGTCATCGAATATGCGCCGGACTCCAAGCAGGCGGGCGACTATCGCACGCTCGCGAACAAGGTCCACGCCAACCAGGGCAAGGGCATCATCCCGACCCCGATCACCATGGACGAGCTCGAAGACCTGCTCATGGAGCATGGCATCATGAAGGCCGTCGACGAGAGCCAGGTCGGCAAGACCGCCTCGGAACTCAACGTCGCCTAATTCGACAACCGCCCGGCCCTCATCAGGGCCGGGCCTACCATCTGATCACGAAAGGCCTCCGTCATGAGTGTGGCGCAAGCTGAATCCATCGAAGACATCAAGGCCCGCAACAAGGAACTCATTCAGGAGGTCCTGAAGGCCTACCCCGAAAAGACCGCCAAGCGTCGCGCCAAGCACCTCGGCAATTACGAGGACGGCAAGCCGGATTGCGGCGTCAAATCGAACATCAAATCGATCCCCGGCGTGATGACCATTCGCGGCTGCGCCTACGCCGGTTCGAAGGGCGTCGTCTGGGGTCCGATCAAGGACATGATCCACATCTCCCACGGCCCTGTCGGCTGCGGGCAATATTCCTGGGCGGCGCGTCGCAACTACTACATCGGCACGACCGGCATCGACACCTTCGGCACGATGCAGTTCACCTCCGACTTCCAGGAAAAGGACATCGTGTTCGGCGGCGACAAGAAGCTCGCCAAGATCATCGATGAGATCCAGGACCTGTTCCCGCTGAACAAGGGCATCTCGGTTCAGTCGGAATGCCCGATCGGCCTGATTGGCGACGATATCGAAGCGGTGTCCAAGGCCAAGTCGAAGGAATATGAAGGCAAGACGATCGTTCCGGTCCGCTGCGAAGGCTTCCGCGGCGTGTCGCAGTCGCTCGGCCATCATATCGCCAACGACGCGATCCGCGACTGGGTCTTCGACAAGTCGGAAGGCAAGCCGGTTCGCTTCGAGCCGTCGCCTTATGACGTCGCGATCATCGGTGACTACAACATCGGCGGCGACGCCTGGTCTTCGCGCATCCTGCTCGAGGAAATGGGCCTGCGCGTCGTGGCGCAATGGTCCGGCGACGGCACCATCGCGGAACTCGAGGCGACGCCGAAGGCGAAGCTCAACGTTCTGCACTGCTATCGCTCGATGAACTACATCTCCCGCCACATGGAAGAGAAATACGGTATTCCGTGGTGCGAGTACAACTTCTTCGGCCCGTCCAAGATTGAGGAGTCGCTGCGCAAGATCGCTTCGCACTTCGACGACAAGATCAAGGAAGGCGCCGAGCGCGTCATCGCCAAGTATCGTCCGCTGATGGACGCGGTCATCGCGAAATACCGCCCGCGCCTCGAAGGCAAGAAGGTCATGCTCTATGTCGGCGGCCTGCGTCCGCGCCACGTCATCGGCGCTTACGAAGACCTCGGCATGGAAGTCGTCGGCACGGGCTACGAGTTCGCGCATAACGACGACTATCAGCGCACCAGCCACTACGTGAAGGACGGCACGCTGATCTACGACGACGTCACGGGCTACGAGTTCGAGAAGTTCGTCGAGAAGATCCAGCCGGATCTGGTCGGCTCGGGCATCAAGGAAAAGTACGTCTTCCAGAAGATGGGCGTTCCCTTCCGTCAGATGCACAGCTGGGACTATTCGGGCCCCTATCACGGCTATGACGGCTTCGCGATCTTCGCGCGCGACATGGACATGGCGATCAACGCGCCGGTCTGGAAAATGGCCAAGGCCCCCTGGGCGGCCTGATCCTAAAACGAAATGGTCTCGCCCATCCCCCGGGGCGAGACCGGCTCGCGGAAACATGAGGAATAGCCATGCCACAGAATGCTGACAACGTTCTCGACCACTTCAATCTCTTCCGCCAGCCGGAATACAAGGAGATGTTCGAGAACAAACAAAAGAATTTCGAAGCCAAGCATCCCGCGGACAAGATCGAAGAAATCCGCGAATGGACGAAGACAAAGGAATATCAGGAAAAGAACTTCGCCCGCGAAGCTCTGACCGTCAATCCGGCCAAGGCCTGCCAGCCGCTCGGCGCCGTCTTCGCCGCCGTGGGCTTCGAGAGCACGATCCCTTTCGTGCACGGATCGCAAGGCTGCGTCGCCTATTACCGCGCGCATCTGTCGCGTCACTTCAAGGAGCCGACTTCTTGCGTCTCCTCATCGATGACCGAAGACGCGGCGGTGTTCGGCGGCCTGAACAACATGATCGACGGCCTGGCGAATACCTATAATATGTATAAGCCGAAGATGATCGCCGTCTCCACGACCTGCATGGCGGAAGTCATCGGTGACGATCTCAACGCCTTCATCAAGACTTCGAAGGAAAAGGGCTCGGTTCCGCAGAATACGACGTTCCCTTCGCCCACACCCCGGCCTTTCGTCGGCAGCCATATCACCGGCTACGACAATGTCATCAAGGGCGTGCTGGAACACTTCTGGGACGGCAAGGCCGGCACCGTGGATAAGCTGGAGCGCACGCCCAACAACAGATCAACTTCATCGGCGGTTTCGATGGCTACACGGTCGGCAACCTTCGCGAGATCAAGCGCATCTTCAGCCTGATGGGCGTCGAATACACGATCATCGGCGACAACAGCGAGGTCCTCGACACGCCGACCGACGGCGAATTCCGCATGTATGACGGCGGCACCAAGCTTGAAGACGTCGCCAATGCGCTGAACGCCAAGGCGACTATCTCGATGCAGGAATACTGCACAGAGAAGACCCTGCCCTACATCGCGACCAAGGGCCAGGAGGTCGTCGCCTTCAATCACCCTGTTGGCGTGGCTGCGACCGACAAGTTCCTGATGGAGATCTCCCGCCTCACCGGCAAGCCGATCTCCGCGGAGCTGACCAAGGAAAGGGGCCGTCTCGTCGACGCGATCGCCGACTCCTCCGCGCATATCCATGGCAAGAAGTTCGCAATCTATGGCGATCCGGACCTCTGCTATGGTCTGGCGGCCTTCCTGCTCGAACTCGGCGCCGAGCCGGTTCATGTCCTCGCGACCAATGGCGGCAAGGGCTGGGCGGAGAAGATGCAGGCGCTGTTCGACAGCTCGCCTTTCGGCAAAGGCTGCAAGGCCTATGCCGGCAAGGATTTGTGGCACATGCGCTCGCTGCTGTTCACGGAGCCGGTCGATTATCTCATCGGCAACACCTACGGCAAGTATCTCGAGCGCGATACGGGCACGCCGCTCATCCGCATCGGCTTCCCGATCTTCGATCGCCACCACAACCACCGCTATCCGGTATGGGGCTATCAGGGCTCGATGAACGTCCTGGTGTGGATCCTCGACGCGATCTTCGATGACATTGACCGCAACACCAATGTCGTGGCGAAGTCGGACTACTCCTTCGACATCATTCGCTGATGGACAAAGCTTCGCCGGGCCGCTTCCGCCTCGGCGGAAGCGGCATCTTGTGCGCGACGAACGGACGACGATCCCAGAGAGGAGAGGCTTTGAATGGCGACTCTGTCGGAAAAAGTACAGGACGTTTTCAACGAGCCGGGCTGCGATAAAAACAAACAAATCCGAGGAAAGAGCGCAAGAAGGGTTGCACCAAGCAATTGCAGCCCGGCGGCGCGGCCGGCGGATGCGCCTTCGACGGGGCGAAGATCGCGCTGCAACCCATCACCGACGTCGCCCATCTCGTCCATGGTCCCATCGCCTGCGAAGGCAATAGCTGGGACAATCGCGGCGCCAAGACCTCCGGTTCATCGCTCTATCGCACGGGATTCACGACCGACATCTCAGAGAACGACGTCGTCTTCGGCGGAGAGAAACGCCTCTTCAAGTCGATCAAGAGAGATCATCGAGAAATACGATCCGCCGGCGGTCTTCGTTTATCAGACCTGCGTGCCGGCGATGATCGGCGACGACATCGACGCCGTGTGCAAGGCCGCGCGCGAAAAATTCGGCAAGCCCGTCATTCCCGTCATCTCTCCCGGCTTCGTCGGCCCCAAAAACCTTGGCAACAAGCTTGCCGGCGAAGCGATCCTCGACCACGTGATCGGCACGCAGGAGCCGGAATTCACCACTCCTTACGATCTCAACATCATCGGCGAATATAATCTCTCCGGCGAGTTGTGGCAGGTGAAGCCGCTGCTCGACGAACTCGGCATCCGCATCCTCGCCTGCATTTCAGGCGACGCGAAATATCACGAGGTCGCGTCCTCGCATCGCGCCCGCGCGGCGATGATGGTCTGCTCCAAGGCGATGATCAATGTCGCCCGCAAGATGGAGGAGCGATACGGCATTCCTTCTTCGAAGGGATCCTTCTACGGCATCGGCGATATGAGCGACAGCTTGCGCGAAATCGCGCGCTTCTCATCGAGCGCGGCGCGCCGTCGGATCTGATGGAACGCACGGAAGCCGTTATTGCGCGTGAAGAAGCGCGCGCCTGGGCTGCGATCGCGCGCTTCAAGCCGCGCTTCGAAGGCAAGCGCGTTCTGCTGATCACCGGCGGCGTGAAGAGCTGGTCCGTGGTCGCCGCGCTGCAGGAGGCTGGTCTCGAAATCGTCGGCACCAGCGTCAAGAAGTCGACGAAGGAAGATAAGGAAAAAATCAAGGAGCTGATGGGCCAGGACGCCCACATGATCGACGACATGACGCCGCGCGAAATGTACAAAATGCTGAAGGAAGCGCGCGCCGACATCATGCTCTCGGGCGGCCGCTCGCAGTTCATCGCGCTCAAGGCGAAGATGCCCTGGCTCGACATCAACCAGGAGCGTCATCACGCTTATGCCGGCTATGAAGGCATGGTCGATCTCGTTCGCGAAATCGACAAGGCCCTTTTCAATCCTGTGTGGGAGCAGGTGCGTCGCGCTGCGCCGTGGGAAGAGAAGACCTGGGAAGAGCGGGCCAACGAGGCGATCGCCGCCGAAGCCGCCGCGCTTGCCGCCGATCCTGTGGCCGCTGAAGTGGCGCGGCGCGACAAGCAGGTCTGCGCCTGCAATCTCGTGAGCGTCGGCGCGATCGAAGACGTAATCCATGACGGCGCCGACAGCATCGAAGCTGTCGGAAAGGCGACAAGCGCAGGAACAGGCTGCGGAGGCTGTCAGGAACGCATCGCCGCCATTCTCGAAGCGTCGTCAAAAGCGAGCGCGGTCGCCGCGCCGCAGGCTGCGTGAGGCTGACCATGGCGCGCGTCACTGTTTCCAAAAAGGCCTGCACGGTCAATCCGCTCAAGATGAGCCAGCCGATCGGCGCCGCCCTCGCCTTCATGGGCGTATCGGGCTGCATGCCGGTATTGCACGGTTCGCAGGGCTGCACCTCCTTTGGCCTCGTGCTCTTCGTCCGTCACTTCAAGGAAGCCATCCCGCTGCAGACGACGGCGATGAACGAGGTCGCGACCATTCTTGGCGGCCTCGACAATATCGAGCAAGCCATCCTCAACATCGTCAAGCGCGCCAAGCCTTCGGTCATCGGCATCTGTTCGACCGGAGTCACCGAAACCAAGGGCGACGACGTCGACGGCTATTTGCAGCTTTTCCGCAAGCGCCATCCGGAACTGGATGATCTCGGCATCGTCTATGTCTCGACGCCCGACTTCAAGGACGCCTTCCAGGACGGCTTCGGGAAGACGGTCAAGAAGTTGGTTGAGACTTTCGTCCCCGCCGAAATCCCTAGCCGCCGCGCGCCGCAGCGCATTAACGTTCTCGCTGGTTGCCATCTCACGCCCGGCGATATCGACGAGCTGCGCACGATCATCGAAGATTTTGGCCTTGAACCCACCTTCCTGCCGACATCGGCGGCTCGCTCGATGGACATATTCCGACGACTTCACGCCGACCACCCTCGGCGGCGTGACGATCGAAGAGATCGCCGCCATGGGAAACGCCGGCTGGACGATTGCGATCGGCGAGCAGATGCGCGACGCGGCGGCGACGCTCGAAGCCCGCGCCGGGGTTCCTTTCGAACTGTTTGAACGCCTGACGGGCCTGGCGCCGAACGACGAGTTCATTGGCTTCCTGTCCCGCATCAGCGGTCGTCCGGTCCCGCTGAAGTACCGCCGCCTGCGGGGCCAACTCGTCGACGCCATGCTCGACGGGCACTTCCATTTCGGGGGCAAAAAAATCGCCCTTGGCGCCGAGCCGGACCTTTTGTTCGCGATCGGCCAATGGCTGACAGAAATGGGCGCGGAAGTGACGGCGGCCGTCACGACGACGCAATCGCCCCTGCTCGAGAAACTCATGACCGAGGAGGTTGTCATCGGAGATCTCGAGGATCTGGAAAGCCGCGCCGCAGGATGCGACCTGCTGATCACCCATTCTCACGGACGTCAGGCGGCCGAACGTCTCGGCGTTCAACTCTATCGCATGGGTCTCCCCATGTTCGACCGCATCGGCGCCGCGCATGAGACTTCCGTCGGCTATCGCGGCACACGAGACCTCATTTTCAAGATCGGCAATCTCTTCATCGACCAGATCCACGAGCCGACGCCCGACACCTGGCGCGGCGAGCACGCAGAGGAAGACGGCACGGCGCTTGCGACGGCGATGGATATTCCGCTCACGAGCGCACACTGAAGGCAAAGGAGGCGTCATGAAAGTCGCATTCGCCACCCAGGACCTCGAAAGGGTCGACGCCCATTTCGGCTGGGCGAAGAACATCGCAATCTACGATCTCACCCCGGACTCCTACTCCTTTGTCGAGTCTGTCGCCTTCTCTGGTGATCTCCAGGAAGACGGCAATGAGGACAAACTTCAGCCCAAGCTGGAAGCGCTCAAGGATTGTTCGATTCTTTACGTCGCCGCGATTGGCGGCTCGGGCGCCGCACGCGTCGTAGCGCAAAACATCCATCCGATGAAGGTTCCGCAGCCGGAGAAGATCACCGATCTTCTCGAAAAGCTGCAAGTCGTGCTGCGTGGCAACCCGCCACCGTGGCTGCGCAAGGTCATGTCGAAGGCGGGGGAACGCTCCTTCGATTTCGAAGAGGAGACCGAAAATGCCTGAAGCCGTCGCGGAAGTCGAACAGAAGCCGGAAGACAGCATCTTTATAAAGGAGCTGATCAAAGTCTGGCGCGCGCAGGACACGCACGGAACCTGGGAAAAGAAGAGCGACGTCAGCCTTCTCGCCCCCTACATCGTGACCAAGGAACAGCGCCGCGAAATCCCGATCATCGGCGATCCCGACCCTGAGATCCTTTGGCGTCTCGAGCTCTTCTATAACGCAGTCGGTCTCGCGATCGAGCGGAAGACGGGCTGCATGGTCCAGCCGATGATGAAGATGAGCCATGAAGGCTTCGGACGCATGATCCTAACGGCCGGCCGCCTCATCGTCGTCAACAAGCATCTTCGCGACGTTCACCGCTTCGGCTTCGAGTCACTTGAGAAGCTCGCGTCGGAAGGCGCAAAGTTTGTCGACGCCGGCGTCGATATGATCGAAAAATTCCCGGAAGTCGCTCGCTTCTGACGGAGGCCTGATAATGAGCAGCATCGATGAATTGAAGGCCGAAATCAAAAAGCTGTCGGCCAAGGCGATGAACATGAAGATGAACCTGCACGACCTTTCGGAGGAGCTGCCGGTCAACTGGACGACAATCATGAGCGTCGCGCAGGAGACTCATGACGCCTATGCGGCGTTGGAGGCGGCGCGCAAGAAGCTCAAGGAACTTGAGGCGGCTTAGATGGCTGAGTTCAAGACGCGAGACGGCTCGCCCTACACGCCGCTCTATCTCACCGACATCAATGCCGAAACCTGTATCGGCTGCGGTCGCTGCTTCAAGGTCTGCCCGCAGGGCGTCATGGCGCTTTATGGCGTGAATGACGAGGGCGAGATCCTCGGCATCGTGACGGACGACGACGAAGACGATTTTGACGGCGATCTCAACCGCAAGATCATGAAGGTCGAGCACGCCGGAGCGTGCATCGGCTGCAACGCCTGCGCCAGGGTCTGTCCAAAAAATTGCCAGACCCACGTGCCGGCCGACGACCTCGCGGCCTGACCCGCCATGAACATGCTCGCGCCTCCGCACGAGCTGATCGCGGGCGCAGACTCGGCGCCCCCCGCTGAAACGGTTTATCTCGCCATTCAGGTGGAAAGCACGCCGCGCGGGCGCGCCGAGCCCTTTACCGCCCACGTCATCGCATGCACGCTTACGATTGCGATCGTCGAAGCGTATGAAACTGGCGGCACGTTATCGACGGGGCTTGGCCTGAACCGAACTGAGATTGAGTCCCTTACCGCTCAGTGGGCCCCTGCCGCGCGCCGCTTCTTCGACCTCGCAGCCGAACCCGAGCACGTCCTCCTGGACGAAGAGGAGACGCAACTCCATGAGCTTCTGACGCGCTTCGCCTCTGATAGCGCGCCGCTGACCGGCTGGATCGCATCCATTGTTACACGGCGCGCCATGGCGCCGCGTCATCTCTGGCAGGACCTCGGGCTACTCGAGCGGGCTGAACTCACGCGACTGATGAAAGATTGGTTTCCGACGCTCGCGGAAGCCAATGTCGCAAATATGAAATGGAAGAAATTCTTCTACCGCCAGCTTTGTGAACTCGAAGGCTTTTCACTCTGCGCCGCGCCGACCTGCCGCGATTGTGACGATTTCGACAATTGCTTCGGCGCAGAGGACGGCGCGAGCGCGCTTGCGCGCCTCTCCCATCGCTGACCGTCTCACATCCTCCCGACATTACAAAGGTCCTGAATCAGCTTTGTCGGTTCTCTGACAATGACGCCTTGCGGACAGCCGCGATCTCCTCAATCCCCTGCATTTCCTTAGAGTTCAGCGCTGGCACATCGGTTGCTAATTCCTCTTCAGACATCTTAACCAGGGAGCTGTCGAGATGATCCAGCTGACGGATAGCGCGGTGACGGCGGTGCGCACGGCGATGGCGGGCGCAGGCCAGGAGGTCGAGGGCCTTCGCATCATGGTGGAAGCCGGCGGCTGCGCGGGCCTGAAATACATGATGGGCCTGGTCAACGAAGCCGATCCCAATGACCACGTCTTCACCACCGATGGCGTGAAAGTTTTCGTCGAAGAGGGATCGCTCTCCTATCTCGACGGCACGAAGATCGACTTCGTCATCGGCCTTGAAGGCTCCGGTTTCACTTTCGACAACCCACAAGCCAAATCGAGCTGCTCCTGCGGCAAATCTTTCGGCTGAGCGCAAGGAGGCGGCGATGTGGGATTACTCTGACAAGGTCAAGGACTACTTCTTCAATCCGAAGAACGCCGGCGTGCTCGGCGAAGCGAACGCCGTCGGCGAAGTCGGCGCGATTTCCTGCGGCGACGCGCTCAAACTGATGATGAAAGTCGACCCCACGACCGAAATCATCACGGAGGCGAAGTTCCAGACTTTCGGCTGTGGTTCCGCCATCGCCTCTTCCTCAGCGCTGACCGAACTGATCATCGGCAAGACGCTGCAGGAAGCGATCACGATCACCAATCAGGACATTGCGGACTTCCTTGGCGGCCTTCCGCCCGAGAAGATGCACTGCTCCGTGATGGGCTATGAGGCGCTTCAGGCCGCCATCGCGAACTTCCGCGGCGAGGAATGGCACGACGATCACGAGGAAGGCGCGCTGCTGTGCAAGTGCTTCGGGGTCGACGAAGGCATGATCGAGCGCGCCATCCGCATGAACAAGCTGACGACGATCGAGCAGATCACCGACTACACCAAGGCCGGCGGCGGATGCCTTACCTGCTTCGATAAACTAGAAGAAGTGCTCGCCAAGGTGAACGCCGACCTCGTCGCAGAAGGCATTCTCGCGGCGCACGAAGCCTATTCTATCGGCGCCGCCGACGCGGCTGAGATCAAGGCGAAAGCCAAGGCGAAAAAGGAAGCCGAACGCGAAGCTGCGCCGCCCACGTCACCGCTCGCGCCCGCCTCGCCGCTGCCGCCGCCTTCGGCCGGCATGACCAATCTGAAAAAGATGCGCCTCATCGAGGAAGCCATCGAAGAGCTACGTCCGTATCTCAAGAAGGACGGCGGCGACTGCGAGCTGATCGACGTCGATGGGAACAATGTGATGGTCAGCCTGACCGGCGCCTGCATGGGTTGCCAAATGGCGAGCGTCACCGTCTCCGGCATTCAGGAGCGCCTGATCGCCAAGCTTGGCGTGCCGATCCGCGTCATCCCCGTCAAAGCAGCCCACGCGCACTGAGGGAACGGCCATGCGTCCAGTCTATCTCGACAATAATGCGACGACGCGAGTCGATCCTGCGGTCGTCGAAGCCATGCTCCCCTTCTTCACGGAGCAGTTTGGCAACCCCTCCTCGATCCACTCTTTCGGCGCGAGCGTCGGTCAGAACGTCAAGAAGGCGCGCCAGCAGCTTCAGCAATTGCTCGGCGCCGAGCATGATCACGAGATCATCTACACGGCGAGCGGCACGGAAGCCGACAATACGGCAATCCTCTCGGCTCTCGAATCCATGCCCGGCCGCGACGAGATCATCACCAGCGCGGTCGAGCATCCCGCGGTCCTGGCGCTCTGCCAGCATCTCGAAAAGATCGGCCGCGCCAAGGTCCATTACATCGGCGTCGACTCTCTCGGGCGCCTCGACCTCGAAGCCTACCGCGCCGCGCTGACTGACAAGGTCGCGCTCGTGACCTTCATGTGGGCGAATAACGAGACCGGCACGATCTTCCCCGTCGAGGCGCTGGCCGAACTCGCCAAGGAAGTCGGCGCCCTGTTTCATACGGACGCCGTGCAGGCTGTCGGCAAGGCGCCAATCGTGCTCAAGGGCAGCGCTATCGACATGCTGTCGCTCTCCGGCCACAAGCTGCATGCGCCCAAAGGCATCGGCGCGCTTTATGTAAAGCGCGGATCGCGCTTCAAGCCGCTGCTGCGCGGCGGGCATCAGGAGCGCGGGCGCCGCGCCGGCACCGAGAATACGCCCGGCATTATCGGCCTCGGCAAGGCGGCCGAACTCGCCATTGCGCATATGGCTGAGGAACAGACCCGCGTGAAGGAGCTGCGCGACCGTCTCGAAAGCGCCATCCTGCAACGCGTACCAAATTGCTTCGTCAATGGCGATCCGCGCGAGCGCCTGCCGAACACCACGAACATCGCCTTCGAATATGTCGAGGGCGAAGCGATCCTGCTGCATCTCACGCGCCAAGGCATCGCGGCGTCGTCCGGCTCCGCTTGCACCTCCGGCTCACTCGAACCCTCGCATGTGATGCGCGCCATGAACGTGCCCTTCACCGCAGCGCATGGCTCGATCCGCTTCTCGCTATCGCGCGACAATGTGCCGGAGGATATCGACCAGGTGATCGACGCGCTTCCGAAGATCCTGGAAAACCTGCGGGAGCTGTCGCCCTTCTGGGCCGGCGCCAATAAAGGTCCGACCGAGTTCAAGCCCGTTTACGCGTGAGAAGAGCCGTGAACCTCGACCACCCTCGCATTTCGATTAACGACACGACCCTTCGCGATGGCGAACAGGCCCCGCGCGTCGCCTTCACGGCCCGCGACAAGGTCGCCATCGCACGGGCGCTGGTCGAGGCGGGGGTGGACGAAATCGAAGTCGGCACGCCGGCGATGGGCCGGGACGAGATCGAGGCCATCCGCGCGATCGTCGCCGAACGCCTGCCCTGCCGCGTGATGGCCTGGTGCCGCCTGAATATCGCCGACGTCGACGCCGCATTGGCGGCGGGCGTTTCACATGTAAATATTTCTACGCCAATGTCTCGCCTGCAGATCGGCGTGAAACTCGGCGTCGATGTCGCCACGCTGGCTGAGCGCGTTCGCGCCGTCGTGTCCTACGCCTGCGAGCGCGGACTGATTGTCGCCATGGGCGGCGAAGATTCCTCTCGCGCCGATCCTCGGGACATTGGCGTCATTCTCCGCGCCGCCGCGCAAGCCGGCGCGTGGCGTTATCGTTTCGCGGATACGCTCGGCGTGCTCGATCCGTTCTCCGCTTATGAAGCCGTCTCCCATGTGCGAAATGAAACCGATCTGCCGATAGAGTTTCACGGTCACGACGATGTCGGCCTTGCGACGGCCAACACCCTGGCCGCCATTCGCGCGGGGGCGACCCATGCCTCGGTCACCGTTCTCGGCCTCGGCGAGCGCGCAGGCAATGCGCCTCTCGAAGAAGTCGCCGTCGCGCTCGGACATGTCGCACGCGGCCGTTCAGACATTCGCATCGACAGGTTGCACGCTTTGTCGAAGCTCGTCGCCAAGGCCGCACGCCGGCGCATCGGGCGCGCGAAGGCGATCGTCGGCGCCGACGTCTTCACCCATGAATCCGGGATCCATGTCGCGGCCCTGCTCAAGGATGCGCGCACCTATCAGGGCATCGACCCGGCGCGGCTCGGCAGACGCAACACGGTTGTCCTCGCCAAGCATTCCGGCGTCGCCGCCTTGAAGCGTAAGGGCGAGGAGCTCGGCTTCGATATCGACCGCGATCTTGCGACGGCTCTGCTCGCGCAAATCCGCCAACGCGCCAATGAGAAGGCGGCGCCGATGACCAGACGCGAGCTGAAAAGCTTCTTCCGCAACGCATGTGGAGGCGCGCTATGACTCTCGTGGCTTCCGCCGCCATCGCGCGCACTCCGGCGCCCGCCGGACTCTTCGCGAAATTGCGCGGCGACGTGACCTGCGTTCTGCAACGCGATCCGGCGGCGCGCAACTCGCTCGAAGTCGCTCTGCTCTATCCGGGCGTCCATGCCCTCGTTCTTTATCGCCTCTCCAACGGGCTTTGGCGTCGCGGTTTCAAATTCCCAGCGCGCTTGCTCTCCTGGTTTGCGCGCCTCGTCACCAATATCGACATTCACCCGGGCGCGACAATCGGCGAACGTCTTTTCATCGATCACGGGGCGGGCGTCGTCATCGGCGAGACGGCCGTGATTCAAAATGACGTGACGCTATATCACGGCGTGACGCTCGGCGGCACGTCCTGGGCCCCCGGCAAGCGTCACCCAACGATTGAGAGCGGCGTGCTAGTGGGCGCCGGCGCCAAAATACTTGGCCCGATCACGGTTGGAGCCCGCGCGCGCATCGGCGCGAATTCCGTAGTGATTGAAGACGTCGCGCCCGAAATGACCGTCGTAGGCATCCCCGGCCGGATCGTGAAGGTCGAACGCCGGCGCTCTGGCCCCGATGGTCGGATCGACCTCGAACATCATCTCATCCCCGACCCGGTCGGCGACGCAATCTCGGTGCTGATCGACCGCATCGACTTTCTGGAAGCGCGTCTCGCGCATCTCCAGGCGCGCAAGAACGACCTTTCGAAGCACAGCGAAAAGGAGACGAAGCCATGAGCGTTTTCGACGAATTGCGCAAACTCCATTCCGCCGAAGATTTCTTCGAAGCGCTCGGCGTCGAATACGATCCGGCCGTGGTGCGCGTCGCGCGGCTCCATATCCTGCGCCGCATGGGCGAATATCTCGCAAAGAACGACCTCGACGGCGCGACCGACGAGGAAGCGCGCATCGCCTGCAAGGAGACGCTGACGAAAGCCTATGAGGACTTCGTTTCGTCCTCTCCGATCGCAGAGCGCGTCTTCAAGGTCCACAAGGACGCGGTCAAGCCGAAGGCCGAACCCGCCAAGCCCTTCGTTCCCCTGACCACGCTGACCGGCAATCCCGGCTGACCGAGGAAGAGACACATGAAGATCCTCGTCTGCATCAAGCAGGTTCCGGACAGCGCGCAGATCCGCGTCCATCCCGTCACGAACACGATCATGCGGCAGGGCGTGCCGACAATCATCAATCCCTACGATCTCTTCTCGCTCGAAGAGGCGCTGCGGCTGCGCGACAAATTCGGCGGCGAAGTCACTGTGCTGACGATGGGCCCGCCAATGGCGTCGGAGTCGCTGCGCAAGGCGCTCGCCATCGGCGCGGATCGCGCCGTGTTGCTGACGGACCGCTTCTTCGCCGGTTCGGATACGCTGGCGACGACCTATGCGCTGGCGCAGGCCATTCGCAAGATCGAGCAGACATTCGGCAAACAGGACATCGTCTTCACAGGCAAGCAGACGATTGATGGCGACACTGCGCAGGTTGGTCCCGGCATCGCCAAGCGTCTCGGTCTGCTTCAGCTCACTTACATCTCGAAGCTCGTCGAATGCGATCCCGAAAAGGGAGAGCTCACGGTCGAGCGTCGCGCGGAAGGCGGCGTGCAGGTTCTCAAGACCGCAATGCCCTGCCTCATCACCATGATCGAAGGTTCGAACGAAGTGCGTCGCGGCGCCTTCGAGGACTCGCTGCGCGCGGCGCGCGCCGAGATTGTCACCTGGAGCGCCAAGGACGCGGAGATCGAGGATCTCACCAAATGCGGACTGAAAGGCTCGCCGACCATCGTGAAGAAGGTCTTCGCGCCGTCGCCACGCTCCGAAAAGGCCGCCTTTGTCGAGCCGCAAAAGGTCGCGGCGGACTCCGCCGATGCTTTGATCGAGGCGATCTTCGCGCGCCATCCTGCGCTCGAGGCCGACATGACCAAGCTTGCTTCCGGGATTTAAGAGGAGTCGCAAATGTCCCCGACGCCGCCGCCCGCCACCCGCGCCGCCGCAAAGAAAGAACTCCCGGAACATTTCCGCGACTACAAGCATGTCTGGGTCTTCATCGAGCAGGAGCGCGGCGACGTTCATCCCGTGTCGTGGGAACTGCTCGGCGAAGGCCGCAAGCTCGCCGACAAACTCGGCGTCGAACTCGCGGCGGTGGTGCTCGGCGGCCCCGGCGAGGCCACGAAAGCAGCGGCGGCTGAGTCATTCCAATATGGCGCGGACCTCGCTTATCTCGTCGAACACCCGGTGCTGACGGACTATCGCAACGAGTCCTACGCCAAGGCGATGACGCAGCTCGTCAATACGCACAAGCCGGAAATTCTCCTGCTCGGCGCGACCAATCTCGGTCGCGATCTTGCCGGCTCCGTCGCGACGACGCTTCTGACCGGTCTTACCGCCGACTGCACGGAACTCGCGGTCGACGCCGACGGCTCTCTCGCCGCGACGCGTCCGACTTTTGGCGGCTCGCTGCTCTGCACGATCTACACGCTCAACTACCGCCCGCAAATGGCGACAATCCGCCCACGCGTGATGGCGATGCCCGCGCGCGTCGCCGATCGCGTCGGCCGCGTCGTGCCCTTCACGCCGGATCTCGCGGAGGACGAGATCATCACCAAGCTCCTTCGCTTCGTGCCCGACCGCGACTCCAACAAGAGCAACCTCGCCTTCGCGGATATTGTCGTCGCGGGGGGCATGGGGCTGGGAAGCGCCGAGAATTTCCAGCTCGTCAAGAACCTCGCATCGGTTCTCGGCGCCGAGTTCGGATGCTCGCGTCCCGTCGTGCAGAAGGGCTGGCTCTCTTCCGACCGACAGATCGGACAGACCGGCAAGACGATCCGGCCCAAGCTCTATATCGCCGCAGGCATCTCCGGCGCGATCCAGCATCGCGTCGGCGTCGAAGGCGCAGATTGCATCGTCGCCATCAACACCGACAAGAACGCGCCGATCTTCGACTTCGCGCATATCGGCATTGCGACGGACGCGATCCGTCTCCTGCCCGCGCTCACGGAAGCCTTCCGCGCGCGTCTGTCGCCGCATCAGCGTGATCGACTTGCAGGCTAATGGACAACGTCAATTCGCCAGGCGTCGCGCCGGCGGCATGTGAATGGAGACAGCCATGATCGAAGAACGGTTCGACGCGATCGTGATCGGCGCCGGGATGGCGGGCAACGCCGCCGCGCACACCATGGCGTCTCGCGGCCTCAAAGTGTTGCAGCTCGAGCGCGGCGAATATCCGGGCTCGAAGAACGTGCAGGGCGCGATCCTCTACGCCGACATGGTGGAGAAGATCGTCCCGAACTTCCGCGAAGAGGCGCCGCTGGAGCGTCATCTCGTCGAACAACGCTTCTGGATGATGGGCGATCGCTCGCATACTGGCCTTCAATACCGAAACGACGACTTCAACGAAGACAAGCCAAATCGCTACACGATCATCCGCTCGCAATTCGACCGGTGGTTCTCGAAGGAGGTCCAGTCGCAAGGCGCCATCGTCATTTGCGAGACGACGGTGACGGAGCTTGTGAGCGACGCCTATGGCAAGGTGATCGGCGTGCGCACGGATCGTCGCGGCGGCACGATCTTCGCGGATGTTGTCGTGCTTTGCGAAGGCGTCAACGGCCTGCTCGGAACGCGGGCCGGGCTGCGCGCATCGCCCAAGCCGGAGCATGTCGCGCTGGCGGTGAAGGAAATGCACTTCCTGCCGCGCGAGACGATCGAGGCGCGCTTCAACCTGCATGGCGACGAAGGCGTCGTGATCGAAGCGGCGGGCGTCATCTCCAAAGGCATGACGGGCATGGGCTTCGTTTACACAAACAAGGAGAGCGTCTCTGTCGGCATGGGTTGTCTCGTTTCGGACTTCGCGGCGAACAACGACACGCCTTACGGTCTGCTCGAAACATTCAAGAACCATCCCTCGATCAAGCCGCTGCTCGAAGGCTCGGAAGTGAAGGAATACGCCGCGCATCTCATTCCCGAGGGCGGATATAAGACAATTCCGGAGCTTTTCGGCGATGGTTGGGTGGTTTGCGGCGACGCGGCGCAACTCAACAACGCCATCCATCGCGAGGGCTCGAACCTTGCGCTCACGTCGGGCCGCCTCGCCGGCGAAGCGATCTTCCAATTGAAGTCGCGGCGCGAAGCGATGACGAAGCAGAATCTGGCGCTCTACAAGAAGATGCTGGACGAGAGCTTCGTGATGAAGGACCTCAAGAAATACAAGGATATGCCGGCACTCCTGCACGCCAATTCGCAGAACTATTTCCTTGCCTATCCGCAGCTCGTCTCGAAGGCCATGGAAAGCTTCCTGCGCGTCGACGGCACGCCGAAGATCGACAAGGAGAAAGCCACCATCGCTTCCTTCGTCAAGGAGCGCAAATGGACGGGACTCTTTGGCGACGCGTGGAAACTCGCGCGCGCATGGCGGTGAGTTGGCGCTGTTCTTGCGTAATCAAGGAAAGAATGACGCTACAGGAGAATTCCCATGTCCCTGGCTTCACGTGTCGAAGAGAAACTCTATCAGAACCGCTACCTCGTGGACGCCGGCAAGCCGCATATCGCCATTCGTCCGCATGAAAAGCCCTCCGAGAATCTGCTGGCGATGACGCGCATCTGCCCCGCCGGCTGCTACTCGGAGACGAGTTCGGGACAGGTTGAAATCACGCCGGACGGCTGTCTCGAATGCGGCACCTGCCGGGTGCTTTGCGAAGCGTCCGGCGACATCACCTGGAACTACCCGCGCGGCGGTTTCGGCGTGCTGTTCAAATTCGGATAGGAAACGCCATGCCGAACGTTACTTTTCAGTCGCCCCTGCTGCACAAGAACGTTACCGTCTATGCGGTCGCGGGCGACACGTCGAGCATTCTCGCCGTCGCCGACGCGCACAAGATTCCGATTCCGCGCGACTGTCGCGACGGCGAATGCGGCTCCTGTCTGATCGAAGTCGTCACGTTGTCGGGCAAGTCGATGGGCTCGGCTCTGACCGAGAAGGAAAAGGCGCAACTCAAATCTTTGGGCAAAATCACCGCTGAGGAAATCCGCCTCGCGGAAGTCGACGACATCGGGCCCAAATATCGCCTCGCCTGTCAGTACATCGTCCGTGACCAGGACATTCTGGTGAAGTTCACCGGCGAGCCAGGCGGCGCGTAACCGCGTCGCTTCGCCAAGACGGCCGGCGGGGTCGCTCCGCCGGCTTCGCCATTTGAGGCCGCGCGATGCCGAACGTCACATTCTCGTCGCCCTTGCTACGACACGCCGTGACGGTTTTCGCGGAAGACGAACAATCCTCCAGCGTTCTTGCGCTCGCCGAAGCGCATCGCATTCCCCTCCCTCACGCCTGCGGCGAAGGCGACTGCGGCGTCTGCGCCATCGATGTTCTGACGCTTTCGGGAAAGATGCTCGGCTCTCGTCTGACCGAGAAGGAGAAGCGCCGCCTTTCCCTCATCGGCAAGATCACCCCTGCTGAAATCCATCAAGCCGAGGCGCGAGACGTTGCGCCGCGCTATCGCCTCGCCTGTCAATTCATCCCGCGTTACGAAGACGTGCTCGTGAAGTTTTCGGGCGCCGCGCGCCGCGTCTGACGATCACGCGAGCTTGTCGCCGATGAGAAACTCCATCGCGCGATCGAGCCGTATGTGCGGCAGCGGCAAGGCTTCCTTGTCCTTCCCGATCTTCGCGACAGGCGGCCGGAATTTGAGGAAGCGGAACTCCGCCTCTTCTTCATCGAGCGCCAATGCGTCGCCGCGAAAGGCGAGCTTCGGGTCTTCCGGCAGTTCGCCGGGAAAGATGGCGCCTTCGGCAATCCCATCGAAGACGTCGTCGCCGATGCGCTCCCCTTCGATCGGCGTGCCGACAATCGCCGAGAGTCTCTCGCCTTCATGACGCACGGTCGCTTCGCGCGTCGCGCGCACCGCCGCGAGCGCAATGACATCGATCGTCGCGCCGACGCCTTCGGCCTTTGAGATGGCCTTGAAGAGCTGGCGCGACGGACGGCCGACCTTCTTGCGGCGGGGATCCTCGATCATCTCGCCCGTATTCCATCTTGCGCGATCCACTGGGCGATCCAGACGGTGCGCGCCACGGCGAAGAGCACCGTGAACATGTCGACGGGGAAGCCCATCGCCTTGAGCGTGATGCCCGAATAGAAGTCGATGTTCGGATAGAGCTTCTTCTCGATGAAGTACTCGTCCTGCAGAGCGCGATGCGCTCGAGCTCGAGCGCAACTTCAAGAGCGGATCGTCCTTGAGGCCGAGTTCGTTGAGAACCTCGCGCGTCGTCGCTGCATCATCTTCGCGCGCGGATCGTAGTTCTTGTAGACGCGATGGCCGAAGCCCATCAGGCGGAACGGATCGTTCTTGTCCTTGGCGCGGGCGATGAACTGCGGGAATGCGATCGACGGTGCCGATCTCCTTCGAGCATCTTCAGCACCGCTTCGTTGGCGCCGCCATGCGCCGGGCCCCAGAGGAGGCGATGCCGGCCGCGATGCACGCGAAGGGATTGGCGCCCGAGGAGCCGGAGAGGCGCACCGTCGAGGTCGAGGCGTTCTGCTCGTGGTCGGCGTGCAGGATAAAGATGCGGTCGAGCGCACGCGAGAGATCGGATTGACTTGTAGGGTCCTCGCAGGGCACGGCGAAGCACATGCGCAGGAAATTCGACGTGTAGTCGAGGTCGTTCTTGCGGATAAACGAAGGGCTGGCCGATCGAATATTTGTAGGCCATCGCCGCGATCGTCGGGATCTTGGCGATCATGCGCGTCGAGGCGACCATGCGCTGGGCCGGATCAACGATATTCGGTCGAGTCGTGATAGAAGGCCGAGAGCGCGCCGACCGAGGCCACCATGACCGCCATGGGATGCGCGTCGCGGCGGAAGCCTTGGAAGAAGCGCGCCATCTGCTCATGCACCATCGTATGGCGCGTGATGCGGTAGTCGAAATCCGCCTTTTCCGCCGCCGTCGGCAACTCGCCGTAGAGCAGCAGATAGCAGTCTCCGAGGAAGTCGCCATGCTCGGCGAGCTGCTCGATCGGATAGCCGCGATAGAGCAGAACGCCTTCGTCGCCGTCGATGAAGGTGATCTTCGACTCGCAGGATGCGGTGGAGGTGAAGCCGGGATCGAAGGTGAACATCTCGGTCTCTCCGTAGAGATTGCGGATGTCCACGACGGCGGGACCCATCGTGCCTTCCTTGATGGGGAGGTCGATGGACCTGTCGCCGACGGAAAAAGTAGCCTTGTTCTCGGCCATTGCGCACCTCGTTTATCGGCCCGGGCGCCGCGAACGCCGCACCCAACGCGCCCCACTGCTCTCATAGGATTGCGACGCGACGCTGGCAGGCCTTGAAAATTGCACCGCTCGACCATGGGTCGTCTTGTGCGATGCAAAAAAGCTATAGCAACGGGGAAGCCTGTCAAGCTTCAAAGCGTTGCGAAACGCTCAGCCACAAGGCCATGATCACGAAGGCCAAGATCAATTTTGCGGCGCCGTCTTCGCCAAATTCAGGCGCTTTGATCCGCGATCCGCCCAAGGCTCTCCTCCCGCCCCAAAATCTCCAGCACGTCGAAAATGCCGGGAGAGGTCGAGCGACCGGTGAGCGCGGCGCGCAAGGGCTGGGCGAGATCGCCGAGCTTCACGCCGAGCTCGACGGAGAGATCCCGCACGACGCCTTCCGTCGCGGCCGCCGTCCATTCCGGGAGCGCTGCGAGTTTTGGGCCGAGAGCCGCAAGGCGCGCCTTGGCGTCGGTCGACAAAAGCTTCTGCGCCTTTTCGTCCATCGCCAGCGGGCGCTGCGCGAAGAGGAAAGCGGCGCCGTCGACAAGCTCGTTCAGCGTCTTCGCGCGCGCCTTGAGGCCCGGCAGCGCCGCGCGCAACTGCGCGCGCTTCCTGTCGTCCAGCGCGTCCGAGACCGCCGTGCCGCCTTCGAGATAAGGCAAAGTGTCGATGAGGATGCCGAATAGCTCGTCGTCCGCCGTATCGCGCAGATAATGCCCGTTCATGTTTTCGAGCTTCACGAAGTCGAAGCGCGCGGGCGAGCGATGCACCTGGGCGAGATCGAAAGCCTCGATCATTTCGGGCAGCGAGAAGAATTCCTTGTCGCCCTGGCTCCAGCCGAGACGCACGAGATAATTGCGCAGCGCCTGCGGCAGATAGCCCATGGCGCGATAGGCGTCGACGCCGAGCGCGCCGTGGCGCTTGGAGAGCTTCGCGCCGTCCGGCCCGTGGATCAGCGGAATATGCGCGAAGGCCGGAATGTCCCAGCCCATCGCCTGGTAGATATGCGTCTGGCGCGCCGCATTGGTGAGATGGTCGTCGCCGCGGATGATCTGCGTGACGCCCATGTCGTGATCGTCGACGACGACCGCGAGCATATAGGTCGGCGTGCCGTCCGAGCGCAGCAGAATGAAATCGTCGAGATCCTTGTTGGGGAAAACCACGCGGCCCTGCACGGCGTCCTCGATGACCGTCTCGCCCGCTTCCGGCGCCTTGATGCGCACGACATAGGGCGCGCCGGCGGGCGCCTCGGAAGGATCGCGGTCGCGCCAGCGGCCGTCATAGCGCGGCGGGCGCTTCTCGGCGCGCGCCTTCTCGCGCATCTCTTCCAGCTCCTGCGGCGTGGCGTAGCAGCGATAGGCCATGCCCTTGGCGAGAAGCTCATGCGCCACCTCGGCGTGACGGCCGGCGCGCGAGAACTGGTAGATGACGTCGCCGTCCCAATCGAGGCCGAGCCATTTCATGCCGTCGATGATGGCGTCGATCGCGGCCTGAGTGGAGCGCTCGCGGTCGGTGTCCTCGATGCGCAGCATCATCCGGCCGCCATGGCGCCTGGCGTAGAGCCAATTGAACAGCGCGGTGCGCGCCCCGCCGATGTGAAGAAAACCAGTGGGCGAGGGACGCGGACATGGGAGCGGCGTGATTCGGGACGTCTAGCACGCGCGCCGCGCCGGGGAAACTGCGGCGCGTCAGGCCTCCGCCTTCTCCGGCTCCGTCTCCTTGGCCTCAGGTCGAAATGCAGATCGCTTCGCACGCGCGAGGATTTCTCGACGTCCTCGACATAGCACCAAAGTTCGAATTTGAAGCCCGAGGCCTCCATGCCGAGGAACATCACCTGCGGCGCCGGGATGCGCAGCACGCCTTCCTGCGCCTTGGCGGCGACGAGCATGATGTCGCGAATCTGCTCGGGATCGACGCCGGGATGCGGCGCGATCGCCACCTTGATGCGACCCACGCGGTCGCCGCGCAGCCAGTTCTTGACGACGCCGCTGACAAGGTTGGAGTTCGGCACGATCATGGTCGCGCGGTCGAAGGTCTCGATCTCGGTCGAACGCACATTGATCCGCCGCACATAGCCTTGCTCGTCGCCGATCACGACCCAGTCGCCGACGCGGATCGCGCGCTCCCAGAGCAGGATGAGCCCGGAGACGAAATTGCCGACGATCGACTGCAGGCCGAAGCCGATGCCGACCGACAGGGCGCCTGCGACGATGGCGAGCTTTTCGACGCCGATGCCGACGCTCGACGCCGCTGTCAGGGCCGCCGCGAAGAAGCCGACATAGCCCAGCGTCGAGTTGATCGAACTGCGCAGGCCGACGTCGAGTCGGGTGAGCGGCAGCAGGCGTGTGTCCAGCCAGCGCCGAAAGCCCTGCACAGCCGCGAGGATGACGAGGAAAAGCCCGATCGCCGTGATCGCCGCCGAGGGCGAAATGGTGACGTCGCCGATCCTGAAGGAGACGAAGGCGCTGCGGATGTTGGCGAGAAGGTCGTTCGATTCGTAACCAAAAGGCGCAAGCGCCACGAGGCCGGCGGCGACCCAGATGAGGATGGTGACGACGCCCGACAGCAGCACGCCGATCGGCGCAAGCTGTTCGCGCTTCACGCCGAGCCCGTTGATCAGGCTGCGGCCGAGGAGACCCTCGGCGGAGAAGGCGTGCTCGACGCCGCCGGCGCTAAGGACGACGGACACGTAAAGCAGGAAGGCGACCGCGCCCGTCCAGGCCGCTTGCATGATCACGAAATTGGCGAAGGTGACGTATCCCGCCACGCAGGCGCCAAGGATAACGATCAGACAGAGCCCGCCGATAAGGCGCGCGACCATGAGCCAGTCCCGGCCCGTTCCGGTCGCCACGGCCTCGCCCTCCGCCGCCGCTTTTTGCGGGGCGAGCGACAGGATGGCCCAGAGCAGCAGCCCGGCCACGACCAGGGCGCCGACGCCGCGCGTCACGATGACGACCGGCAGGCCCGCCTGCACCGTCTCTTCAAGCTGTTCGACGAGCCGCGTGACCGAAAGGATGATCGCAGCCGTCGTCAGCAGGCGAACGAATAGCTTCGCCAGCCGGTCGCCGGGATCGACCACGCGCCAGTCGGGATGGGTCGGCGCGAAGACCGCTCGAGCGGCGCCGTAGACGAAGGAAACACGCGCGACCGCCTCGAAAATACGTCGCCAGAGCGGCTCCAGCGACGCGTCCAGAACGTTGAAACCGTCAAAGACCGCCCCCAGGGCGGCTGCGCCGGCGATGGGGACGACGCCTGCGACGAGCGCCGTCCAGCCGGCCGCCGCCGCCCGACGAATGGGGGTCGGCTTCTTGCCGCCATGATCGCGGGCGAGCACCCGCCGCGACAGAATGAAGGCGGGCGGCAAAGCCAGCAGGATCAGGGCGACGATCAACAGGAATTCGACGCGGCGGCTCTCGACCCGGCTGGCGAAATTGGCCCCGCGATCGGACAGGAAAGACGTCGCCGCGCCGATGACGGCGGGCGCGTCCGCCATGGCGGATCGCCAGAGGTCGACCGAGAAAAGGCCGTTCGTGCGAAGGAAAAGCGTCTTGGCGAAAAGGTCGCGCTGCCGGGCGACGATCGCCACCGACAATTGCCGCGTCTCCAGCAGCATGGCGCGCGCCCGCTTGAGCGTCGCGTCGATGGCGTCGAAAAGTTTGCGCTGCTCCACCAGTTCAGCGCTCGCGGCGGCTTCGGCGGTGGGCGCGGCCTCAGCCGGCGCCGGAACCGGCGCGGGTTGGGCGGCCTTCGCCGCGTCCGGCTTTGCGGCGTCCGGCTTTCCGCTTGGCGCCGGAAGGGCGGGACGGGACGGGGGCAAGGGAGCCGTCTTGGTCTGGGCGGCGGGAGGCGATGGCGCCGGCGCGGGTTGCGGCGCGGGCGTCGCCGGTTGCTCCGCAGGCTTCGCCTCGGCAGGTTTCGGCGCCAGTTCCTTCAGCCGCGCGTCCACGGCCGCTAGGCGCGGCGTCAAGGCGTCGATCGTCTCTTCCAGATCCCGCCTCAGCGGCTCCATACGCTCGCGCAATTGACGCAGGGCGCCGTCATGGAGGTTGGGATCCTCCAGCATCTTATGCGCTTCGTCGAGCGTTGCGCGGGTCCGGTCGAGCCGGGCGTTCACCTGTTCGAGCGTCGTAGGCGCGTCGTCAGCGCGCGCCACAAAGGCGGCAAGCGCGATGAAGAGCGTCGCCAAAAGCAGCGAGAGGGATAGCGAGGATCTCCGCAACGAGAATCTCCTGAAGGGGCTGACGCGAGTAAGCCGCGAATCGCGTCATTCTTTTGGCGATTCTAAAGGGCGTCGACATAATGGTGCACGCGCCCGGTCCTGTCCGTCACGCGCCAGGCCCCGTCCCCGTCGGGCTCCATCGCGGAAACGGGAACCTTTCCGTAGCCGCCGGGAATGTCGAGCACATAAGCCGGCAGGCCGATCCCGGTCACGCGGCGCGCCAGCTCGGCGTGGATGCGCTTCCCGCGTTCGATGGTCAGGCGAAAATGGCTCGTCCCCGGCGCAAGATCGGGATGGTGCAGGTAATAGGGCTTGACGTTCAGAGAGAGCAGCTCGCGCATCAGCCGCTCAAGCGCGTCAGGGTCGTCATTGACGCCCGCGAGCAGCACCGTCTGCGACAGCAGCGTCAAACCCGCCTCACGCAGGCTTGAAATGGCTTCGCGCGCCGCAGGCGACAATTCACGCGCATGATTGACGTGCAGGGCGACGTATAGCGCCTTGCCGCTTTCGCGCAGCGCGGCGAGCCGTTCCGGCGTCACGAGGTCCGGCGCCGCAGTCGGCGCGCGCGTATGGACGCGGAGGACGGAAACATGGGGGATCGCCGCGAGCCGCCGCGAGACCGCCGAGAGGCGCCGCGGGGAAAGCATCAGCGGATCCCCGCCGGTCAGAATGACTTCGAAAATCTGTGGCGTCCGGGCGATGTAATCGAGCGCGGCGTTGGTTTCCGCCTCGCCCAGAAGATCGCCCTTCCCGCGCCCGACCGTCTCGCGACGGAAGCAGAAGCGGCAATAAACCGGGCAGACCGTAAGGAGTTTCAACAGGACGCGGTCGGGATAACGATGCACGACGCCGGGAACGGGACTATGCGCCTCGTCGCCAATGGGATCGGCAAGTTCAGCCGGCAACGTCTCCAACTCGCGAGCATCCGGCAGGAACTGTCGCGCGATAGGATCGGCGGGATTAGAAGCGTCGATGAGGCTGGCGGTCTCCGGCGTCACGGCGACGCTGTAGCGCGCCTCCACCGCCGCAAGCGCCGCGCCTTCTTCGGCCGTCAGAGCGCCGATCTCGACGAGGTCGGCGACCGAGATCGCCGTCCGCTCCGAGGCCTTGCGCCCCGGTGAATTGGTAGCCGGCGCCAGCGCGGCGCCTCGCGTAAGTGCCATTTGTCTTTTCGGTAAATTACGCCGCGGAACCGCACGGGGGAGCAGTTCCCGATCTTTCCCCAGCCCTTATCGCTGCGCGCGCCGCGGATCGCAATGCGGCTCAATCCACACCATTTGAGTGTGAGAAATGCAAATCCACATTGACAGGCTCGTTAGATCACATAGATTATAGACTAATAGGAGATAGTCAGATGAACATCGACACTTTCGAACCCTCGGACGTCAGACCCATATCGACACATCGCGCGGCTGGCATGCGCAACCCCGCAAATACGAGGATGGGCATGCATCGGCCGCGCGCCGTCGCTGTCGCCATGCCGGCCGCCGCGCATCTGGAGTCCCTGGGCCTCGCCCTTCTCATCACCGCCGTCGCGAGCGCGCTCCCGCTGGTGATGATGCTGCACCAGTAAAGCGTCAGGGCGCTCCGCTCTCCGCGACTGGTGTCCACAGCACCTGCTCGATCCGCTCGGCGCCGGTCGCGAGCATCACGAGTCGGTCAAAGCCGAGCGCCACGCCGGAGGCCGGCGGCATTTGCGCCAACGCCGACAGAAAATCGTCGTCGATCGGGTAGCGTTCGCCGTAAATCCGCGCCTTTTCATTCATTTGCGCCTCGAAACGACGGCGCTGCTCCTGCGCGTCGGTGAGCTCCGCGAAGCCGTTGGCGACCTCAACCCCACAGACGTAAAGCTCGAAACGATCGGCGAAACGCGGATCCTCTTCCCGCGCCCGCGCCAGGGCCGCCTCGCTTGCGGGGTAATCTGTAAGGATTGTCGCCCGCTCGCTCCCCAGCCGGCCCTCGACCTTTTCCGACAATATCTTGCTGAAGAGGTCGGACCATGTGTCGTCCTCGGCGACGCGAACGCCATCGCGCG
Source organism: Methylocystis parvus (assembly GCF_049675845.1). Classification (GTDB taxonomy): domain Bacteria; phylum Pseudomonadota; class Alphaproteobacteria; order Rhizobiales; family Beijerinckiaceae; genus Methylocystis; species Methylocystis parvus_A. Next base: position 58,380 of record NZ_CP187161.1, on the reverse strand, counting down.
CCGCCGCCCTGGCGAGGCCGTCCCGATCACCCAGAAGCGCTTCGAGATCGACGCTGGCGTAGCGCGCGAAGGCCTCGCAGACCGAAAGGATTTCCGGCTCCGCAAAGGGATCGCAGGTCCGCCCGCGCCAGGAGAAATCGCTGGCGCCCGCCGCCGTCGCGGCGGCCGCCATGAGCCCCGCGCAGTCCTCGTAAATCCGAAGCGTCGGCTCGCCAGCGCGATACCATTCGAGCATGGTGAATTCGGGATGGTGCAGCGCCGAGCGTTCGCGGTTTCGAAAGACCCGCGCCAGCGTGAAAATCCGCTCCTCCCCCGCCGCCAGCAGTTTCTTGCAGGCGAATTCTGGAGAGGTGTGGAGATAGAGGCGGCTATGCGCGCCGTCGCCGCCGATCAACTCTGTGGAAAAGGCCGAAAGATGCGTTTCGTTCCCTCCAGAGACCTGAAGCGCGGCGGTTTCGACCTCCGTAAATCCTTCGGCCGCGAAAAAACGCCGCGCCGCGGCCGTTATCGCGCCGCGCGCCTTGAGAAACGGCTTGCGATCGGCGTAAACATCCCGAGCCCACCAGGGCGAAGCGCGCGTCATGTGCCCTCTCAAATCCTTGAGCGTGCCGCATCGGAAAAGGATTTGCCTTTTTCCGGGACATGCTCGGCGAGCGCCGATTGCTCGCGCGCGCGAAATATGGTCTTACCCCGTTCATAGACCAGCCGGGTCGAAGCCGGCAATGAACGCGAGCCGGCGCGCCGGCAATGAAGGAACCGAACCTGTGAAAGTCATCGCCAGCTCGATTCGCAAGGGCAATATCATTGAGCGTGAAGACGGCCAGCTCTACGTCGTGCTGACGGCCGAAAGCTTCTTTCCCGGCAAGGGCACGCCGACGACGCAGATCGACATGCGCCGCCTCTCCGACGGCGTGAAGGTCTCCGACCGCTACAAGACGACCGAGCAGGTCGAACGCGCCTTCGTCGAGGATCAGGATTTCAGCTTCCTGTACAATGACGATGACGGCTATCACTTCATGAACCAGGCGAGCTACGAGCAGATCGCCGTCCCGGCCGATACCGTCGGCGACCAGGCGCAGTGGCTGCAGGAGGGCATGCAGTGCATCCTCTCCATCTTCAACGGCGTCGCCGTCGGCATTCAGCTCCCCGCGCGCGTGACGCTCGAGATCGTCGAGACCGAGCCGGTCGTGAAGGGCCAGACGGCCTCGTCGTCCTACAAGCCCGCCAAGCTCTCCAACGGCGCGCGCGTGATGGTGCCGCCGCACATCCAGACCGGCACCCGCGTCGTCATCCAGACGGAAGACGGCGCCTATGTCGAGCGCGCGAAGGACTGACGCGTCATCGCCGCCGGGGTTTGCTTCCCGGCGGCTTTATTCCGCCGCCGCCCGTTCGATCAGGCTCGGCGTGATCGCCGCGAGAAGCTGCATTTTCGCATTGTCGCTCACCCGCTCTTCGGCGATGGGCTCGAAGCTCGTTTGAGCGACGGCGTCGACAAAGACGCCTTTGCCGAGCCCCACAGCCGAGACGGCGGCGCGCGTATCGTCGGCGCCGCCGACGCGATAGATCTGCGATTTATCGGTTTCCGTCGCCCGCGCCACGGCGGCGCGGAGCAAGGCGTCGGAAATGCGCGCATAGGCCAACAGCCTCTGGCTGATGCCATATGCCGTCGAAGATACAACAAACATCACGCTCACCCGCACATTGACTGACTGCATTATAGCAAGCGCCGGCCGCGCTTTCCCGCACCATCGCGAAGCGTCGTGAAACCGCGCCTTTTGTCGATATTCAAAGTTGAATGTTCACGCGCACAGGAAGCCGCGCAGCTTCGTTTCGAGCGCTTCCCCGTCTTTGATCTCGCACTCCCAAATGACGAGCGCCCGCCAGCCGAGTTCCGACAGACGCGCAAGATTTGCTTCGTCGCGCGCGCGATTGCGCGCGATCTTCGCGCGCCAGTAATCGGCGTTGACCTTCGGCATCCGCGCGCCGCGCGCGCAATCATGCCCGTGCCAGAAACAGCCATGCACGAAGATCGCCTGCTTGCGCCCGACATAGGCGATGTCGGGATGGCCGGGAACATCCTTGCGATGCAGGCGATATCCCGGCGCGAAGGACCGTAGTAGCGCGCGGACCGCAAGTTCCGGCGAGGTGTTGCGCGATTTTACGGCGCGCATGATGGCGGAGCGTTGCAGAGGGCTTTCTTTGCGCGTCACAGAGCCGCCTCCCCCGCCCTCCCCCGCTGACGCGGGAGAGGGAGCAGATTGCCGCCCTCATCACGATGGCCGATCGCGAGCGTCCCCTCTCCCGCAAAGCGCGGGAGGGACAGGGAGGGGGTCAAGCCGCCGCCCGAACGAACCCGCTAGATAAGAGCGGCTCGATCAGATGCGCCGCAATGTGCGCCACCGCCGGAACGACGACACCGTCACCCGTCAGGTGATAGGCCTCATTATAACGCTCGGGCAGCACGTAATCGTCGGGCAGCCCCATCAGCCGCGCCGTTTCGCGCGCCGAGATCAGCCGCGAGCGCACCCTGCCCTTTTCGACAACCAGCACAAATTGCCGGCTCGAACCGCCGGCCGGAGTGCGCAGGCAACCGGCGATGTCGTCGAAACGCGCCTCGGCGCGCTGGATTTTTTCGCCGTTCTCGTAACGCGTGCGACGATAGAGCGTGCCGACCATCCTCCGGCCCGCCCGTTTCGCTTCCTCGACCTTCGCCAGATTCACGTCGCTCATCATGCAGAGCAGCCGCTGCGTCTTCGCGGCATCATGCCAGCACACGCCTTTGGGCGTGCCTTCGATGACGTCCGCTAAGCTGGCGTTGCGCGGAAGCGGCTGCGGCAGACGCCACCACAGCCAGTTGGCTTTGAGATGATCGGGCAGGCGCTCGAAGGCGGCGGTCAGAGCGCGAGTGAAAAACGGGCTTCGCTCCGTCAGGGCGAGCGAAGCGACGCCATCCAGAACCGCATCCCGGCTCCTGGATCGCGTCGTCGGCTGCTCCATGCAATGACCGGCAGGAGCCGCGAGCGATTTCGGAACTAAACCATCGCCCCTCACCGCGACGATGAACAAACGCGGCCGGGACTGCGGCAGGAACAGCGCCGCATCGATGACGAGCGCGCCGAACTTGTAGCCCTCTCCCGCCAGCGCCTCGCAGATCGACTCGAAGTCCTTCCCGCCATGCGAGGTCAGCGCACCGCAGACATTTTCCAGCACGATTGTCGCCGGCGCGCGGCCTTCCGCGCGCAGCCCCTTCATCAATTCCCAAAACGGCCAGAACGTCCCCGAACGCGCGCCTTTCAGCCCTGCCCCATTGCCCGCGAGCGACAGGTCCTGACAAGGGAACGAAGCCCAGACGAGGTCGGCGCATCCGGGCAACTGGTCGGTCGTGATCTTGGCGACATCGCCGACATGAAGCGCCTCGCCCCCCCAGTTGCGACGATAGCTTTCGGCTTTCCTGGCGTCGAAATCATTGGCGAAGAGGCAGGTCCACCCCTGCCCCAGCCCCGCGCGCGCCATGCCGCCGCCGGCGAAGAATTCGTAGAAAGTGGGTTTGGCGGCCATTTTAGCGACTCGGGTTTGACGACCGAGTTTAGCGGCTTTGCTGTGGAATCGCGAACGGTCAGCCCGCCGACACCACCATCACATGGACGATGGGCTTCTTGCCCCAGACCGAATTGACCGCGCCGCGCACGGAGCGCTCGATGGCGGTCGAGATCGTGTCGGCGTCGCGGCGACGCGCGCGCGGCAGGCCCTCGAAGGTCGCGAACAGCGCCTCGTCGATGACCTCGCCCATATCCTCGCCGAACTTGCCCTTCTTCGGCACGCCGGCCGTGACGACGTCCGGATCGCCGACAAGCTCGCCCTTCTTGTCCACGGCGAGGGCGATGGAGATGACGCCCGCGAAGGAAAGCTTGCTGCGCTCTCGCACGGCGCCGTCGTCTTCGCTGATGACCACGTCGCCATCCTTGAGCAGACGGCCGTGCGGCAACTGATTGACGATCGCTGGGGGCCCGGGAAGAAGCTGAACCATGTCGCCGTCGCGCGCGGAGATCACATGCTCGACGCCGCGCGATTTTGCGAAGGCGACATGTTGCGTCAGATGATGCGCCTCGCCATGCACCGGCACGGCGAATTTCGGACGCACCCAGTCATACATCTGCGCGACCTCGCCCCGGCGCGGATGGCCGGAGCAATGGACGAGATGATCGTGATCCGTGATCACCTCGACGCCGAGATTGCACAGATTATTGATGACGCGATGCACCTCGCGCTGATTGCCGGGGATCGTGCGCGAGGAGAAAATCACGCGGTCGCCGGCGACGAGCTTGATCGAGGGATGGTCGTTCTGCGAGGCGCGCATCATAGCCGCGCGCGGCTCACCCTGGCTGCCGGTCGCAAGAACGAGAACTTTGTCGCGCGGCAGGTTCGGCAACATGTCTGGCGAGTGAAAGCCGGGCAAACCATCGAGATAGCCGCATTCGCGCGCAACCTGCACGACGCGATCCATGGCGCGGCCCGCGATCACGACGGTGCGGCCGCACGCCATTGCCGCTTCCGCGATGGCGCGAAGGCGCGCGACGTTGGAGGCGAAGGTCGTGATGATGACGCGGCCGGTCGCCTCGGCGATCAGCGGCTTGAGCACGCGCGCGACATCGCTTTCGGAGAAACTGTCGCCCTCGCGCAGAATATTCGTCGAGTCGCAGATCAGTACGTCGACGCCCTCGTCGCCAAGCGCGCGCAGGCGCGCTTCGTCGATGCGATTTCCGACGCCCGGCTGCGGATCGATCTTCCAGTCGCCCGTATGCAGTGCAGTTCCGAGCGGCGTTTTGATCGCGAGCGCGTTGGCCTCGGGAATGGAATGCGCAACAGCGACATATTCGACCGTGAAAGGATCAAGGTCGAGCACTGTGCCGGCATTGACCGTCTGAATGCCGATATTGGGCGCGCCGGGCTCGTTGAGCCGGCGCACTTCGAGAAGCCCCGCCGCGAAAGGCGTCGCATAGACCTTGCATTTGAGCTTTGGCCACAACGTCGCGAGCGCGCCGATATGATCTTCATGAGCATGGGTGATGCAGATCGCGACGAGGTCCCTCGCGATCTTCTCGACAAAGGCGATATCGGGAAAGACGACGTCAATGCCCGGCAGGTCCGCCCCCGGGAAGCCCAGGCCACAATCGACCATCAGCCATTTGCGCGCCTTTGGCGGGCCGTAACCATAAAGGGCGAGATTCATCCCGATCTCGCCGACGCCGCCGAAGGGAACGAAGACGAAGTCCGCGTCCGAAGCCGCCGTCATGCGCGGGCTCCTTCCGTCTTGCGGGGCCCGAGGAGAACGTCCCCGGCCTCGATGGCGCGTCTGCCGGAAGCCGTCTCGAGCACGAGACGCCCGGTCGCGTCGATCGTCTCAAAGCGGCCTTCAAGCGTTTCGGACGACAGGGCCACGCGGATATCCTCGCCGAGCGCGGAGGCGGACGCCAGCCACTCGGTTCGGATCGCAGCAAAGCCTTCGCCGCCTTTCCAAAGATCGAGCGTATCCGCGAGCGCGTCGGAGAAGTGCAAAAACAAGACTTCCGCTGTCGGCGCGATGGCGCCGAGTTCGGACAGGGCGCGCGCGGGATATGGGAGCCCCTCGGGCGCTCGCGCGACGTTCACCCCAACGCCGATTATCGCGGTTGGGAGGGTCGAGGCGTTCACGCATTCGAGCAGAATGCCGCCGAGCTTTGCGCCGTCAAACAACAAGTCGTTGGGCCACTTCAGTTTGAAAGCGTCCCTTCCGATCACGGCGCGCAACGCCCTGATCGCAGCGACGCCGGCGACGAAACCAAGCTCCGGGGCGACACGCGCCTCGGAGAAGCCACTGTAGACAAAACTTGTGTAGAGATTGCCGGCGGGAGAAATCCATTCCCGCCCCAAACGTCCGCGCCCATTTTTTTGTGCCGAGGCGACGATCCAGAGCGGGCCGCGCTTGCCGGACTCGATCAGGCGGCGCGCTTCCTCATTGGTGGAGTCGATCTCGCCGAGATGGAGTACGCGAACGCCGCGAGCGCGCGCAAGACTGCCGAGTTGCACGCGCTCGCGATCAAAAGAGCGATTTCGCTGCGGCGCTCGCCGCGGTCATCAGCGGTGCGGGATAGATCCAGAAGACCAGGAGGAAAATCGCCGTGATCGCCAGGATCGCGCGCGGCGCGAGCGGCGCGGGATCGAAGGCCGGCGCCGGCTCGTCGAAATACATCGTCTTGACGATGCGCAGATAGTAATAGGCCGCCACCGCCGAAACGCCGACGACGGCGAGCGGATAGAGACCCGCATCCACGGCCGCGAGCAGCACGTAGTATTTCGCGAAGAAGCCCGCGAGCGGCGGAATGCCGGCGCAGCGAGAACATCAGCATGGCGAGGAAGAAAGCCAAACGTCAGGCTGTTCGTCGCGCGAGCCCGGCGAGATCGAGATATTTCTCGACATTGCCGCCGATCCGCGCATGGCGAGGATCGCGGCGAAGGCGCCGAGCGTCATCGCGACGTAGATCGCAAGATAGATCAGAACGCCGCGAACGGCGGCTTCGGTGCCGGCGGCGAGGCCAATCAGCGCGAAGCCCATGTGGCCGATCGAGGAGTAGGCCATCAGTCGCTTGATGTTTTTCTGGCCGATCGCCGCGAAGGAGCCGAGCAGCGTCGAGGCGATCGCGAGGAAGATAACGATCTGCCGCCATTGCGACGCGGCGCCGGGAAGGCGGCGGTGGTGAACGCGCGCGAGGATCGCCACGGCTGCGAGTTTCGCCGCTGAGGCGAAGAAGGCCGTCACGGGCGTCGGCGCGCCTTCATAGACGTCGGGCGTCCACATGTGGAACGGCACGGCAGACATTTTGAACGCCAGACCCGCGAGCACGAAGACGAGGCCGAAGTCACGCCGAGCGCGGATGTTTCCGGCAGCTGAGCGATCGCCGGCGAAGTCGACGTGCCGGTCGAAGCCGTAAGGAGCGACGCCGTAAAGCATCATGCCCGAGGAGAGCGCGCCAAGCACGAAATATTTGAGGCCGGATTCGCTCGAGCGTACGTCGTCGCGCGTTGAAGGCGGCGACGACGTAGAGCGCCAGCGACATCAGCTCGAGTCCGAGATAGAGCGCGATGAGGTTGTCCGCCGAGATCCATCAGCATCATGCCGAGCGTCGCGAGCAAGATCAGCACCGGATATTCGAACAGCAAAAGTTTCGTGCGGCGGAAATTGTCGAACGTCATCAGCAGCGTCAGTGCTGCGCCAACGAGGATGACCGCCTTCACGAAGCGCGAGAAGGCGTCGTATATGAACGCGCCGTTAAAAACGGTCGAAGAACCGCTTTGCTCGACGCTGAACGATCGCCGGCTGCGCGAGGCCCAGCACGCCGAAGAGACGAGTTACGGCCAGCAGCTTCGCCTTCTCGCCGCGCGAAACGCGCCCATCAGCAGAACGATAGCACCGAGCGCAAGAATGAGCTCGGGCAGGAAGTGATGCAGGAGTTCTGCTATCGACATTGATACCGTCCGTCGTGGCCGAGGCGGCGAGCGTCACCGCGCCGAGTAGCGCCGATAATTTTCGACAAGTTTTGGTCGTCGAGGCCGCCGTCACGTCCAGCACCGGCGACGGATACACGCCATAGAAGATCGTCAGCAAGATGAGCGGCGCGAAGATCGCGACCTCGCGCGGCGATAGATCGATGATGCCCTTGAGGCTCGCCTTCTCCAGCGCGCCGAAGATAACGCGACGGTAGAGATAGAGAGCGTACGATGCCGAAAGGATGACGCCGGTCGCGGCGATGATCGCGACCCAGCTATTGGCCTTGAAGGCGGCGAGCGAGCGTCAGGAACTCGCCGATGAAGCCCGACGTGCCCGGCAGGCCGACATTGGCCATGGTGAAGAGCATGAAGACGAAGGCGTAGAGGCATGCGGTTCACGAGCCCGCCATAGGCCGCAATCTCGCGCGTATGCATGCGGTCGTAAATGACGCCGACACACAGGAAGAGCGCGCCGACGACGACGATGCCGTGCGAGATCATCTGGAACATCGCGCCCTGCACGCCCTGCTGCGTCAGGGTGAAGAGGCCCATCGTCACATAGCCCATATGCGCGATGGACGAATAGGCGATGAGCTTCTTGATGTCCTCCTGCACCAGCGCGACGAGCGAGGTGTAGACGATCGCCACGATCGACAGCGCATAGACGAGCGGCGCGAAATCTGCCGAAGCGTCGGGAACATCGGCAGCGAGAAGCGCATGAAGCCGTAACCGCCCATCTTCAGAAGGATCGCTGCGAGGATGACAGAGCCCGCTGTGGCGCTTCGACATGCGCGTCGGGCAGCCAAGTGTGCACCGGCCACATCGGCATCTTCACCGCGAAGGAGGCGAAGAAGGCGAGCCACAGCCAGGTCTGCATTTCGCGGGAACTTCGGTCTTCAGCAGCGTCGGGATGTCGGTCGTGCCGGCGTGCCAGTACATCGCCATCATGGCGAGCAGCATCAAGACCGAGCCGAGCGAGCGTATAGAGAAAGAACTTGAAGCTCGCGTAGACGCGGCGCTTGCCGCCCCAGATGCCGATGATCAGGAACATCGGAATGAGGCCGCCCTCGAAGAACAGATAGAAGAGCACGATATCGAGCGCGCAGAACACGCCGATCATCAGCGTCTCGAGCACGAGGAAGGCGATCATATATTCCTTGACGCGCTTCTCGACCGATTGGAAGGAAGCGAGGATCGCGAAAGGCATCAGGAACGTGGTCAGGAGCACGAACGGCATCGAGAAGCCGTCGACGCCCATCTTGTACTTCAGCGGACCGAGCCAGGGGTATTCCTCGACGAACTGGAAGCCCGCCGACGAGCTGTCGAAGTTGATCCAGATGAGGAGCGAAACCACGAAGGTAACGAGCGTCGTCCAAAGTGCAATCCAACGCGCATTGCCCTTGGCTTCAGGTTCGCCGCGCTGCGTGAGGATGAAGGCCGCGCCGACGAGCGGGAGGAAGGTCGTGATCCGGAAGGATGTTGCTCATGCCGAAGATCCCGCCGAACAGAGCGTTATAACTCCGGCCACGAGCCAGGTGACGATGGCCGCGACGCCGATGAGCATCGCGAAGGCGTAGTGGTAGAGATATCCCGTCTGCAGCTTGATCACGCGATCGCGCGTAACGTCGTCGACGCGCGCGGCCACGCCGTCCGGACCGATTGCCCCGTCGATGATGGCGCCGTCGCCGCCCTTCCAGAAAGGCGGCCGATCGCGAAGGCAGGCTTCACGAAGATAAAGTTGTAGAGCTCGTCGAAATACCACTTGTTCAGCAGGAACTGGTAGAGCCGCGGGAAAGCGCCCGCGCTTCGGCAACCACGCCGCTCCGCAGCAGTAGACGTATGCAACGCCAGGAAGCCCGAGAAGCATCATGCCACGAACGGCGAGAGCGACCCAGGCCGGGATGTCGTGCATCTCGTGCAGGATGTGATTGTGCTCGCCAACGAAGAGCGCGCCCTTCCAGAATTCGTCGAACGCATGTCCGGCAAACTCGGGCTCGAAGACGAAGCCGGCCACGACCGCGCCCACCGCCAGCACAGCGAGCGGGACAAGCATCACGAGCGGCGACTCATGCGGCTTGTGATCGCCCATGGTGGCCGTGATCGTCATGGGCGTGATCGTCATGGCCATGCGCGTGATCATCGTGGCCATGCGCTCGCGCGCGTCTTGCCGTAGAACGTCATGAAGACGAGGCGCCAGGAATAGAAGGAGGTCAATCCAGCAGCGATGACGTGCTGATGAAGCCGTAGAGCGCAGCCGGATGATGGCCGCTCGCGGCGTAAGCCGCCTCGATGATGGCGTCCTTCGAGAAGAAGCCGGCAAAGCCGATGCGGAACGCCGACGCCGGTCAAGCGCCAGCGTGCCGATCATCATCATGGCGAAGGTGAAGGGAATGTCCTTTCGCAAGCCCGCCCATCGCGCGCATGTCCTGCTCGTGATGCATCGCATGGATGACCGAGCCTGCGCCGAGGAAGAGCAGCGCCTTGAAGAAGGCGTGGGTAAAGAGGTGGAACATGCCGGCGAATAGCGCCGATGCCTTCAGGCCACGAACATGTAGCCGAGCTGCGAGCAGGTCGAATAGGCGATGACGCGCTTGATGTCGTTCTGCACGAGGCCGACGTCGCGGCGAAGAAGGCCGTAATCGCGCCGATGAACGTCACGAAGGCCAAGGCGTCCGGCGCATGCTCGAAGATCGGCGACAGGCGCGCGACCATGAAGACGCCTGCCGTCACCATCGTCGCGGCGTGGATAAGGGCCGAGACACGGGCGTCGGGCCTTCCATCGCGTCGGCAGCCAGGTGTGCAGCAAGAACTGCGCCGACTTGCCCATCGCGCCCATGAACAGAAGAAGCGAAATCGTCGTCAGGATGTCGACGTCATGTCCCGCGAAGTTGAAGGTCTTGCCAACAGCACCCGGAACAGCGGTGAAGAGCGCGTCCAAATTGACCGTGTGGAAGACGAAGAACAGGGCGAAAGATGCCGAGCGCGAAACCGAAATCGCCAACGCGGTTGACGACGAAGGCCTTGATGGCGGCGCGCGTTGGCGGAGGGCTTCTGTACCAGAAGCCGATGAGCAGATAGGAGGCGAGGCCGACGCCTTCCCAGCCGAAGAACATCTGCACGAGATTGTCGGCCGTCACCAGCATCAGCATCGCGAAGGTGAAGAGCGACAGATAGGCGAAGAAGCGCGGGCGCGGTCGGATCATCGTGCATGTAGCCGATGGAATAGAGATGCACGAGTGAAGAGACCGTCGTTACGACGACGAGCATGACCGCGGTCAGCGTGTCGACGCGCAGCGACCACGAAATGTCGAGTTCGCCGGAGGTTATCCAGCGCAACAGCGTGACCTCGTGGGTCTCGTGACCGAGCGCCACTTGAAAAAAGACGATCCACGAAAGCACGGCAGCGAGCATCAGGAACGAGGTCGTGATGATTTCGCACGGCCGCGCTCCAATGACGCGACCGAAAAACCCTGCGATGAGCGCGCCTGCAAGCGGCAGAAAAACGATGGCGGCGTAAATCATCCCGCCTCACCCCTTCATCATGTTGATGTCTTCGACCGCGATGGTGCCGCGGTTGCGGAAATAGACGACCAGGATGGCGAGACCGATCGCCGCTTCGGCGGCGGCGACGGTCAGCACGAAGAGCGCGAAGACTTGCCCGACGAGATCACCAGCGAAGTCGAGAAGGCGACGAAGTTGATGTTCACGCGACAAGAAGCATCAGCTCGACCGACATGAGGATGACGATGATGTTCTTGCGGTTGAGAAAGATGCCGCGACGCCGAGCGTGAAAAGATCGCGGCGACGACGAGGTAATGACCAAGACCGATTGTCATTCGGCAGCCTCCGGATGCTTGACGGTCGGCGGGATGACGGAGCCGCCGCTCGGAACCTTCTTGATCTCGACGACGGTTTGCGCGTCCGCGCGCGTTCTGGGCTTGATGTTCTGGCGCTTCACATTCGGACGGTGATGCAGCGTCAGCACGATCGCGCCGATCATCGCGGTGAGCAGCACCAGCGCCGCCGCCTGAAAGAAGATGACGTATTTCGTGTAGAGCACGCGCCGAGAGCGGCGGTGTTGGTGACGTTGGCGGCGATCCGGCGGAACCGGGGCCGCGACATTCAAGGTCGATGCGGCGGTCAAGCCTCGATACCCGACTAATGCGAGGATTTCAGCGAGAACGACGCCGCCCACGAGCGCACCGACGCCAGCATTCTTGATGAAGCCTGCTTTCAGCTCTGCGAAGTCGACGTCGAGCATCATGACGACGAAGAGGAACAGCACCGAAACCGCGCCGACATAGACGACGACGAGCAGCATCGCCAGGAACTCGCGCATTCAAAAGCAGGAAGAGGCCCGCGCCGTTGCAGAAGGCGAGGATCAGGAACAGCACCGAATGCACGGGATTGCGCGCGGACGATCACCCCGAGGCGACCGATCGAGGATTCGCGAAGATAGAAGAAGAGAGCCCACGGTCTCGATGCCTGCTCGCTTCTTCACCGGTAGGGCGCGTCGAGCGCGATGTTGCGGCGATCTCGCGTTCCCAGCGCGCGCCGTTCTCGAGCAGGCGCTCCTTGTGTAGTAGAGCTCCTCGCGCGTTTCGGTCGCGAATTCGTTCGGGCCTTCGACGATGGCGTCGACCGGGCAGGCCTCCTGGCAGAGAGCCGCAATAGATGCACTTCACCATGTCGATGTCGTAGCGCGTCGTGCGGCGCGTGCCGTCGTTGCGGCGCGGACCGGCTTCGATCGTGATCGCCTGCGCCGGGCAGATCGCCTCGCACAGCTTGCAGGCGATGCAGCGTTCTTCGCCGTTCGGATAGCGGCGCAGCGCATGCTCGCCGCGGAAGCGCGGCGACTGCGGGCCTTTTCTCATGCGGATAGTTGATCGTCTTCTTCGGCTTGAAGAAGTAGCGCATCGTCAGAAAGAAAGCCGAGACGAATTCGGTCAGGAAGAAGGACTTTACGCCCTGATCCAGTCTCATGACATAAACCTCAACCAGCAGCCAGCGCGGGCCCGAACTGCACCGCCGCTGCGTGAGGATGACCATGACGAGCGAGATCGGCAGGAAGATTTTCCAGCCGAGTCGCATCAGCTGATCATAGCGATAGCGCGGCACGATCGCCTTCACCATGGCGAACATGAAGAAGACCATCACGACTTTGATCAGGAACCAGAATATTCCGGGTACGACATTGAGCGGCCAGATATCAAGCGGCGGCAACCAGCCACCGAGAAAGAGAATGGTCGTCAGCGCGCACATAGTGGTGATCGCGACGTACTCGCCGAGCATATAGAGAAGAAGGCGTCGCCGAATATTCGATCATGAAGCCCGCGACGAGCTCCGATTCGGCTTCGACGAGGTCGAAGGGCGGTCGGTTCGTCTCGCCAGGCCGAGACGAAGAAGACGACGAACATCGGGAAGAGCGGCAGCCAATGCCAATCGAGGAACGAATTCGTCAGACCGAGGCGCGTGCCGATGCCGGCCTCCTGCGCGTTGACGATGTCGGTGACGTTCAGCGAGCCGGCGCAAAGCAGCACGCAGACGATCACGAAGCCGATCGAAACTTCGTAGGACACCATCTGCGCGGCCGAACGCAAGCGCCCATAAAGGGGATATTTCGAGTTCGACGCCCAGCCACCCATGATGATGCCGTAGACGCCGAGCGACGAGATTGCGCGAAGATATAGAGAATGCCGACATTGATGTCGCCGACGACCCAGCCGCCGTCGTTCACCGGAATCACCGCCCAGGCTGCGATGGAGAGCGTCGCCATGATGAAGGGCGCGAACAGGAATATGCCCTTGTTCGCCGTGTCCGGGATCACCGGCTCCTTCAGCGCGAACTTGATGAAGTCCGCGAAGCTCTGCAGCAGACCCCAGGGGCCGACGACGTTCGGGCCGCGCCGCATCTGCACCGCCGCCCAGATCTTGCGGTCGGCGAGAATCAGTAGGAATGCGATGATGACCAGCAGAACAACGAGCATGAGCAGCGAGAAGCCGATCAGCGCTAAAATGTTCCAGCCGTAGTCGGTCATAAATGTCTGCAGCGATTCGAGCATACGTCCCTACTCCGCCGCTTTGAGTTGCTGGCTTTTCGAAGCCTTGAGCGCGAGCATTCCGCCATGACCGCCGAGGCGCGCGCGACCGGATTGGTGAGGTAAAAATCGGCGATCGCTGGAGACGAACGGCTCTTCATCGCGACCGCCGGATGATTGGCGAGTCGTTTCGATCGTCCCGAAACGACGCGCGTCTCTATCGTATCGAGAGCCGCGAGCTGATGCGGGTAGCCTCGAAACAGCGCCGGCGCAGCGCCGCGCAGCGTTGTCGAAGGGAAGCGGATCGCCGAGAGCTCCGGAGAGCGCGCGCAAAATCGCCCAGTCCTCGCGGGCGCTCGCCGGGCGGGAAGACGCGCGCGACCGCTGCTGCGTACGGCCCTCGGTATTGACGTAGGTCGCGCTCTTCTCGTGTATAGGCGGCGCCCGGCAGGATCACGTCAGCGCGATGCGCGCCGCGGTCGCCATGCGTGCCGATATAGACGACGAAGCGCCGTCGCGACTGAGTTTCGTCGATCATTCGTCGGCGCCGAGCAGGAAGAGGAGGTCCGTGGGCCCGGGCGCGGCCATCCACGCGGACATCTTGCCGCCCTTCCCCGGAACGAAGCCCAGTCCAGGCCGCCGACCCGCGCCGCCGCCGTATGCAGCACGCCGAAGCCGTTCCAGCCGTCGCGATCCGCCGCCGCGCGGCGCCGCCTGAATGCGGGCAGCGCAGCACGGCGTCGCCGTCGGGCGCGCGAGCGCCCTGCCCGACGAGCACCATCGGCTTTGCCGCAGCCTTCAAAACCTCTGCGAAGGGATGCTTGCCGCTGGCGATATCCGCAAGGGTATCCGGACCAGCGCCGAGATAGTCGTAATCATAGGTCAGATCGGCCTTCTCGCCGACGAGCGAGATCTTCGTGGAAACCGCCCTTCAGCCAGCGCTTGCGGATGCGCGCGTTGAGAACCGGCTTCCTTGCGCGGATTGGCGCCGACGATGAGCAGCGCGTCCGCCTGCTCAATGCCGGCGATCGTCGGAATTGAAGAGGTAGGAGGCGCGACCGAGCTTGGGATCGAGCGCGCGCCGTCCTGCCGGCAGTCGAGCGACGACGCGCCGAGGCGAGCAGAGCAGCTTCAGCGCGAAAATCTCTTCGGCGGCGGCGAGATCTCCCACGATGGCGCCGGTGCGGGCCGGCGCGGTCGCCTTGCGCTTGGCGGCGATCAGGTCGAAGGCCTCTTTCCAGGACGCCGGGCGCAGACGGCCATTCTCGCGCACATAGGGGCGATCGAGGCGCTGACGCGCGAGGCCGTCCGACGACCTGGCGCGTCTTGTCGGAGATCCATTCCTCGTTCACCGCGTCGTTGACGCGCGGGAGAATGCGCATGACCTCGCGACCGCGCGTGTCGACGCGGATATTGGAGCCGAGGGCGTCCATAACGTCGACCGTCTCGGTCTTCTGATATTCCCAGGGACGCGCGCGGAAGTTCTGCGGCTTGGGCAGCAGCGCGCCGACGGGGCAGAGATCCGCGACGCATTGCCCTGCAGCTCGGTCATGCCGTCTGGAGATAGGTGGTGATCTCCATGTCCTCGCCGCGGCCGATCGCGCCCATGTCGGACGTGCCGGCGACCTCGGCGTGAAGCGGACGCAGCGCGTGCAATGGATGCAGCGCGTCATCTCGGTCTTGACCAGCGGGCCGATATACTTGTCCTCGACCGCGCGCTTGTTCTCGGCGATAGCGCGAGGACTCGCCGCCGAAGGCGAGCGCCTGATCCTGCAGATCGCATTCGCCGCCCTGATCGCAGATCGGGCAGTCGAGCGGATGGTTGATGAGCAGGAATTCCATCACGCCTTCGCGCGCCTTCTTCACCATCGGGACTTGGTGAGACTTCCGGCGGCGCGCCGTTCGGGCCGGACGCAAATCCTTGACCGCCATCGCGCAGGAGGCGTCGGCTTGGGCGGGCCGCCCTTCACCTCGACGAGGCACATGCGGCAATTGCCGGCAATGGACAGGCGCTCGTGATAGCAAAAGCGCGGCACCTCGGCGCCCGCTTCCTCGCACGCCTGCAACAGCGTGAATTCGGCTGGAACGTCAACCTCGACGCCATCGACGAATCTTGGTCACCGTCTCTCCAGCTCGCGGCTTGTTCATGTTCTATCCGCCGCTTATTCCGCCGCCACGCTCGGCGTGCGGATTGGCGGTGTATTGGTCGATGCGCTGCTCGATCACGTCGCGGAAATGGGTGATGAGGCCCTGGATCGGCCAGGCCGCCGCGTCGCCCAGCGCGCAGATCGTGTGGCCCTCGATCTGCTTCGACACGTCGAAGAGCATGTCGATCTCTTTTTTTTGGCGCGGCCTTCGACCATGCGCTGCACGACGCGCCACATCCAGCCCGTGCCCTCGCGGCAGGGCGTGCACTGGCCGCAGCTCTCGTGCTTGTAGAAATATGCGAGACGCGCGATGGCGCGAATGATGTCGGTGGACTTGTCCATCACGATCACCGCCGCCGTGCCCAGGCCCGAGCCGAGCTTGACGAGGCTGTCGAAATCCATCGGGCAGTCGATGATCTCATGCGCCGGACGCAGCGGACCGAGAACCGCCGGGAATGACGGCGAGCAGATTGTCCCAGCCGCCGCGAATGCCGCCGCAATGCGTGTCGATGAGTTCGCGGAAGGAGATCGACATCGCCTCCTCGACGTTGCACGGCCGTTCGACGTGGCCCGAGATCTGGAAGAGCTTCGTGCCGGTGTTGTTCGGCTTGCCGATGCCGGCGAACCAGGACGCGCCACGACGCAGGATCGTCGGCGCGACCGCGATCGACTCGACATTGTTGACCGTCGTCGGGCAGCCATAGAGACCGACATTCGCCGGAAACGGCGGCTTCAGGCGCGGCATGCCCTTCTTGCCTTCGAGGCTCTCGAGCAGCGCCGTCTCTTCGCCGCAGATATAGGCGCCGGCACCGTGATGGACGTAGAGATCGAAGGGATAGCCGTGGACATTGTTCTTGCCGATGAGCTTCGCCTCATAGGCTTCGTCGACCGCGCGCTGCAGCGCCTCGCGCTCGGCGATGAACTCGCCGCGCACATAGATGTAGCAGGCATGCGCGCCCATCGCGAAAGACGCGATCATCGCGCCCTCGACCAGCGTATGCGGGTCGTTGCGCATGATCTCGCGATCCTTGCAGGTGCCAGGCTCCGACTCGTCGGCGTTGATGACGAGGATAGTGCGGCCGTTGCGGATCGACTTCCTTCGGCATGAAGGACCATTTCAGCCCGGTGGAGAAGCCCGCGCCGCCGCGGCCGCGCAGGCCCGAGGCCTTCACCTCGTCGATGATCTTGTCGCGGCCCTTGGCGAGCAGGGCCTTGGTGTTGTCCCATGGCCGCGCGCGCGCGCCCGCCAGCGAGCGATCGCCGAGACCGTAGAGGTTCGTGAAGATGCGGTCTGCGTCGGAGAGCATGGTTTTCAGTCCGTTTCGCTTCGATCAGCCTATTTCGCGCTTTCGCCGTAGAGCGAGGTGAGGCTGGTGAGCTTGCCCAGCGGCTCGGACGACGCGTCCCTTCTGCGAGCCGGTCTTGACCGGACGGCCGGCCGCGAGATCGTCGAGCAGCTTCTCGAAATTCTCGGGCGTGAGGTCCTCGTAGTAGTCGTCGTTGATCTGCACCATCGGCGCGTTGCAGCAGGCGCCGAGGCATTCGACTTCGAGCCAGGAGAACAAGCCGTCGGCCGTCACCTTGCGCTGCGGACCGACCTTGCGCTCGAGCACCTTGATGAGGATCGTCGGAGCCGCACAGCATGCAGGGCGTCGTGCCGCAGAGCTGGATATAAACTTGCCGACCGGCTCGAGATTGAACATGGTGTAGAAGGTCGCGACCTCGAGCACGCGGATCTTCGGCATGCCCAGCAACTCCGCGACCTTTTCGATCGCGGCCTGCGGGAGCCAGTAATCATTCTGCTCTCTGCCACAGCGCCTGCCACGAGGCCTGGCGTCCGTCGGGGTATTTCTCGATTTGCTTCGCGAGCCACGCCTCGTTTTGCGGCGTGAAGGCGAAGCTCTCAGGCTGGTTTTCGGCAAGGCGACGGTTGGACATCTTGCGTGATTTCTGAACCGAAGCTCTGGCGTCGGCTGCTCGGCGAGACGACGGACGGACATTAGCGATCGACCTCCCCGAAGACGATATCGAGCGAACCAAGGATCGCCGAGACGTCGGCGAGCATGTGGACGGCAGATGAAATCCATGGCCGAAGATGCGCGAAGCCCGGCGCGCGGATCTTGCAGCGATACGGCTTGTCGCCGCCGTCCGGAGACGAGATAGACGCCGAATTCGCCCTTGGGCGCCTCGACCGCGGCATAGACTTCGCCGGCCGGCACGTGGAAGCCCTCGGTGAAGAGCTTGAAGTGCTGGATGAGCGCTTCCATCGAGCGCTTCATCTCGTCGCGCGAGGGCTGCGTGATCTTGTGGTTCGGCGTCAGCACCGGGCCGCGGCCGTCGGCGCGCAGCAGCTTCTCGACGCACTGCTTCATGATGTAGGTCGACTGCCGCATCTCCTCCATGCGGATCACGGCGCGGTCGTAGCAGTCGCCATTCTTGCCGACCGGGATGTCGAACTCCATCTCCTCGTAGCACTCGTAGGGCTGCGCCTTGCGCAGATCCCAGGCCGCGCCCGAGCCGCGCACCATCACGCCCGAGAAACCCCACGCCCACGCGTCCTCGAGCGAGATGACGCCGATGTCGACGTTGCGCTGCTTGAAGATGCGGTTCTCGATGAGCAGGCCTTCGAGATCGTCGCAAACCTTCAGGAACGGGATCGCAGAAAGCGCCGATGTCCTCGACGAGTTGATCCGGCAGATCGCGCGCGACGCCGCCCGGACGGAAATAATTGGCGTGCATGCGCGCGCCGCAGGCGCGCTCATAGAACACCATGAGCTTTTCGCGCTCTTCGTAGCCCCAGAGCGGCGGCGTGAGCGCGCCGACGTCCATCGCCTGCGAGGTGACGTTCAGCAGATGCGAGAGCAAACGGCCGATCTCGGCGTAGAGCACGCGGATGAGCTGGCGCGCGGCGCGGAACCTCGACGCCGAGCAGCGCTCGATCGCGAGGCAGAAGGCGTGCTCCTGGTTCATCGGCGCGCATAATCGAGCCGATCGAAATAAGGCACGTTCTGCAGATAGGTGCGCGCCTCCATCAGCTTCTCGGTGCCGCGATGCAGAAAGCCGACATGCGGATCGACGCGCTCGACGACCTCGCCGTCGAGCTCGAGAATGAGGCGCAGCACGCCGTGCGCCGCCGGATGCTGCGGGCCGAAATTGATGTTGAAGTTGCGTAGGCCCTGATCGGGCTTTGCGGCTTCGGAGTTGGCGGGGGCGATGGCTTGATCGTTCATCTGCGACGCGCTCACTTGCTCGCCTTCTCATCGCCCGGAAGGTCGTATTGCACGCCCTCCCACGGCGAGAGGAAATCGAAATTGCGGTATTCCTGCTGGAGGCGCACCGGCTCGTAGACGACGCGCTTGCGCTCGTCGTCGTAGCGGACCTCGACGAAGCCCGTCATCGGGAAGTCCTTGCGCAGCGGATGGCCGTCGAAGCCGTAGTCGGTCATGATGCGGCGCAGGTCCGGGTGACCCGCGAAGATCACGCCGAAGAGATCGTAGGTCTCGCGCTCGTACCAGTCGGCGCCGGGGAACAGCGAAACGATGGAATCGACCGGCGTGTCTTCGGCGGCCGGAGTCTTGATGCGGATGCGGCGATTATGCTTGGGCGACTGCAGATGCAGGACGACCTCGAAACGCTCGTCGCGCTCCGGATAGTCCGCCGCCGTCACGTCGACGAAATTGACGAAGAGGCATTCCGGATCGTCGCGCAGATAGGTCGCCGTCTCGAGCCAGCGGTCGCGCGCGACGGTGAGCGTGAGTTCGCCATAGGCGACCTTCACATCCGTCACCGCGCCGGGAAGAGCGCCGCTGATCCGCGCGCCCAGCGCCTCCAGTTCCCCAACCATCGCCAATCCCTTGTAAGCCCGAAGCGTGCTTTAGCTTCGCGTTGTTCGTTTTCCCGCCCGCGCCTGAGGCGCGAACGGCATGGCGCAATCAGCGTTCGATCGTGCCGGTGCGGCGAATCTTCTTTTGCAGCAGCAGCATGCCGTAGACAGCGCCTCGGCCGACGGCGGGCAGCCCGGCACATAGACGTCGACCGGAATGATGCGGTCGCAGCCGCGCACCACCGAATAGGAATAGTGGTAGTAGCCGCCGCCATTGGCGCAGGAGCCCATGGAGATGACGTAGCGCGGCTCCGGCATCTGGTCATAGACCTTGCGCAGCGCCGGCGCCATCTTGTTGGTCAGCGTGCCGGCGATGATGATGCAGTCGGACTGGCGCGGCGAGGCGCGCGGCGCGAAGCCGAAGCGCTCGAGTCGTAGCGCGGCATCGCCGCCTGAATCATCTCGACCGCGCAGCAGGCGAGGCCGAAGGTCATCCACATGAGCGAGCCGGTGCGCGCCCAGTTGATGAGATCGTCCGTCGCCGTGACGAAGAAGCCCTTGTCGGCCAGTTCTTCGTTTATCTGCAGGAAGAAGGGGTCGTCCGAGCCGACCGGCTTGCCGGTGCGCGGATCGATGAGACCTTTGGGTTCGGGAGCGATCAGCGTCGTCATCAATCCCATTCCAGCGCGCCCTTGCGCCATTCATAGACAAAGCCGACGGTCAGCACGCCGAGGAACACCATCATCGACCAGAAGCCGAAGGCGCCGGCTTCCTTGAAGGCGACGCCCACGGAAAGAGGAAGGCCACCTCGAGGTCGAAGACGATGAAGAGCAGCGACACGAGATAGAAGCGCACGTCGAATTTCATGCGCGCGTCGTTGAAGGCGAGCAGGAAGGGCGCGACGAACGGCGATTGAAGCGCCCGCAGCGGCATATATTGTTCATAGGCCGAGAGCTTTTCCAAAGTTGGAAAATCGCGGGTTCCGTAACAAAGCCCCTTGTGCAAAGCAAGAGACAAGCGCGGCCGGTCCGGAGTTATGAGCGGATTCGTCGCGGAAATGGCGAATTATCAGGCGCCTTCCCGCTCGGCCGGCACGCAGTCGGCGACGAAGCCAGCGCGCCGGCGATCGACGTCTTCGCCCCAGGCCCGCATCTGAAAGTCCTCGTCGATAGCGCCATGCGGCCGAAGATGATCGCGAGCGAATCAGCGAGCCGGTGATTGTGAAGCGCCGCGATGGCGGGGTCGATCTTCTCCCCCTGCCCCGCCCATTCCGCCGCGAGCGCTTCGGCGAGGTCGCGCGACGGCACGATGATCCGCCGTTTGGCGGGGGTGTTTACTGGCCGGCCGTCGAGCAGGATCGAATAACCGCCCTCGGCCTCGCCGATGGCCGCCTCTTTATAGAAGCGCTTGGGCAGCGGACGGGCCGGGTCGCGCGCGGCCTTGACGGGATCGCGCTCGCTTTCGGGGACGAAGAAGTCTGCGTCGAAGCCGGTGGGGTGGTTGGCCATGGCGTATTGCTCCGAATTAGCGGAGGGGCCTTACCCCCTCCCTGTCCCTCCCCCGCAAGCGGGAGAGGGGACGCTCACGATCAGCGCCCTTGATGAAGGCCCGCTTCCGTCCCCTCACCCGCTAAGCGGGGGAAGGGGTCATGCGTCCGGCGCGTCCTCGATCGGGTCATACTGCTTGGCGTCGAAGCCGAACATCTCCCAGCTCCTCTGCATATGGTCGGGCAGCGGCGCGGTGACGTCCAGCACGCCGCCTTTCGGATGGGGCAGCACGAGGCGGCGGGCCAGAAGGTGGAGCTTGTAATCCAGCCCGTCCGGCATGGCGCGCAGCGGGTCGCGGCGGCGCACTTCGTCCTCTGGGCGATGGCCGTATTTGGGGTCGCCGAAGATCGGGTGACCGATGGCCTCCGCATGGGCGCGGAGCTGGTGGGTGCGGCCGGTTAGCGGCTTCATCGACAGCCAGGCGCATTTCGGCGCGACCTTGTCGACGATGGCGTAATAGGTCAGCGAATGCTGGGCGTCCTCATCGCCATGCCGCGCGACGCGCATCTTCTCGAGGTCCCTGCCCCCGCCGCGGGTTTTCTCCATCCCGGCGCCCTTGGCGAGATAGAGCGAAATCCGTCCCTGCGCGGGCTTCGGCACGCCTTCGACGAGCGACCAGTAGATCTTCTTGGCCTGCCGGGAGCGGAAGATTTCACCCAGATCGGCCGCCATGCGGCGCGACTTGGCGATCAGCAGCACGCCCGAGGTGTCGCGGTCGAGGCGGTGGACTAGCACAGGGCGCGAGTCGCCCTTGGCCAACGCCTCCAGCATGCCGTCGATATGGCGCTTCTGGCCGGATCCGCCCTGCGTCGCGAGGCCATAAGGCTTGTTGAGGACCATCAAATCCTTGTCCTCGAACAGCGTCATGTTGGCGAGCGCCTGCGCATCCTCCGGGCTGGCGCGCCTGACCGCAGGCGCCGCCGGCGCCTCGATCTTCAAGGGCGGGACTCGGACCTTCTGGCCCTCCTCGAGCCGGGTCGACGTCTCGACTCGCTTGCCGTCCACCCGCACCTCGCCCTTGCGGCAGATCTTGGCGAGATGGGAAAGCGCGAGCGTGGGGTAGCGCCGCTTGAACCAGCGGTCGACGCGCATCCCCACCTCGTCCTCGGTGACGGTCGTCGTGGTCACGCCTGCGCCTTTGGCTTCGGGCGCGCTCATGCGGCGCCTCGTGGGCGCGGAAGGGTGCGGAAAATCGGCATGCCGGCCTTATGAACCATCGGCCGCCCGCTTGTCGATGGCCCCGCTTCGCGACGCCCTGCGGCCTATTGCATCGAAATCACGACGCCGGAAGCCCCGCTGGCGAGTTGCAGCCCCTCGCGGGCGCCCTTGAGGCTGATCAGAACGCCATTGGCGTTGCGCAGCCAGACCCGGCCCCTGCCCTTGTCGCCTAGCGCCCAGCCGGTGCGCAGCTCGGCATAGGCGCCCGGGAACTGGGAGACGTCCGTGAGGCCATAGACCTCCCCCTTGGCGTTGAAGGACGAGGCGCCGAAACCGCCAACGCCCAGCCCGCCGATCTTGAAGCGGTAATTGCGTCCCTTGTAGCTCAGCTTCCCGCCGCCGAAGGACCCGGAAGCGATGAAGGCGACTTGCGTTTGCTGGATCGTGATGCGTGCGGAGGGCTTGTCCGTCGGCCGGTCTTCCGCCGAGGCCGGGACCGCAGCGAGCGGTTGGGCCGATATGAGGGTCGGAAAGAGGAGCAGGAAAAATCGCCGAGAAATCCTGTTTGTCACAAGCCGCTCCCAACTGTCCGCCTTTTGCGGAAGCCACAACTTCCGAGAGCTTATCAAGAGAATCACACTTTCTGCAAAGGCCGCCCTTGACGCGGGGGGCGCTTTCTTTGGCGGGAGATTTGCCGGCGGGCCGCCCATGAGGCATGCTGAAACGCGCCAATTGGATGAAACGGATCAGCACTTCGAATGTGGAGAGCTCTGCTCGCCATTGCCGGGCTCGTCGCGGGCTATGCAGCAGGCGGTCTCATAGGGGCCGTCCTGATCGAGCTCTTTTCCACAAACCGGCACGATAAAAGTCTCGAAGCCGCGATGACGGGCGCTTTTGTCACCGGCCCCTTGGGCGCCCTTGTCGGGCTGATCATTGCGCTATGGTGGCCCCGCTCCCCCTGACGCCCAGACCAGAGGAACTTAATGTCCGAATATTACGGCCCCGCCCATCGCGACCTTCAAGACGCCTTCGATTCGCGCCGCCTCGCCGACCTGATGGAGGGTGGGATCATGCATGGGGAGTTCGCGCCCCATGAGATCGACTTTATCCAGTCGCGGGACATGTTCTTCCTGGCGAGCATCGACCCCGCGGGGCGGCCCACTGTGTCCTACAAGGGCGGCGCGCCGGGCTTCGTTCGGGTGACGGGGACGCGGTCCCTCGTCTTTCCCTGGTTCGACGGCAACGGCATGTTCTATTCGGCGGGCAATATCGCGCAAAACGGCAAGGTCGGCCTGCTCTTCATTGATTTCGTGACGCCCAACCGCCTGCGCGTGCAGGGCGAAGGGAAGCTCTTGCGCGATGCGGAGGCGGCGTCCGCTTTTCCCGGCGCGCAGTTCGTCGTGGACGTCGCGGTCGAGTCCATCTGGGTCAACTGCCCCCGTTACATCCATCCGCATCAAAAGATCGCCGACTCGAAATATGTGCCGAACGCAGATGGAGCCGCGCCGATGCCTGGTTGGAAGCGCCTCGACGTCGCCCAGGACGCCATCCGCCCCGAGGAGCGGGAGAAGGTGGCGGCGGCCGGCGGCGTGATCGACATGGAAACCTATGCGGGGATGGTCGAGCGTGGCGAGGCCTGACGGGCCGCTTCGCGGCCTCACTGTCGAGTAACTCTTTGCGACTACTGAATGGTCGCCCCTCGAAGACGGCTCGCGATCCATGAAGCTGCGCACATTCTTTTCGGCCTTTTTCCTCGTCCTGGTCTGGTTCGCCGGCGCCAATATGGCCCTGGGCTTTCTTTTGGCCGACGCGCAGAGAAAGACCGCGCAGCTGCACAGGCAGATGGACGACCTCACCTCCCTCTCGGAGGATCTGGTGATTTCCTCGCAGTGGCAGACGCGCTTCGCCCGCGGCTACATCGCGACGCGGGATCCCGCGAGGCTGAGATTCTACAACGAGATCGACGACATTCTGAAAGGCAAAATCGCGCGGCCGGAAACCTATAGCTTCGAATATTGGGACGCGGTCGGCGGCGGCGTCGTCCCCGAGCCGGCGGCCCAAAAGGAGGGCGCGACGCCTCTGGAGGAGCGCTTCCTGAAGCTGAACATCACGGTCGAAGAGTTCAACCAGCTCAAAAAGGCGATCGAACTTCTCGGAAAGGTGAACGCCACCGAAAACCTCGCCATGCACGCCGTCAACGGCGAGTTCGACGACGGGACCGGCGCTTTCTTGAAAAAGGGCAAGCCCGATCCGGCCATGGCGAACAAGCTGCTCTATGGCGAAAAATACAGCAAGGAGAATGGCGAGCTCAGCTACGCCATCTTCCAGTTCAACGAGGGCGTGAAGGCGCGCTTCAAGCGCCTCCTGGACGAACAGGCGCGCCACGAGGACGAGCTCTTCACCTACAACAAGGTCGTGTCGTCGGGCCTTTTCGCGCTCGTGCTGATTTCGGTTGTCTTCCTCCAGACGCATTTCATCGCGAGGAGCGCGCGCCTGATGAAAGCCGTCCACCGGATAAGCGGCGGCGATCTTGGCGCGGAGATTGCCGTCTCCGGCAATGACGAGATCGGCGAACTCGCCGACGCCCTTCGCTCGATGGCGGGAAATCTGAAAAACGCCTTCGAGAAACTCGAGGAGAAGGTCGAGCTCACCGAGCGCACCATGGTCGAACTCGACAGCGAGCGGCAGCGCTCGGAAAAGCTTCTGCACAACATCCTGCCCGCCGCCATCGCTGAGCGGCTGCGCGGCGGCGAGGAGATGATCGCGGAAGTCTTTCCCGAGGTGACGGTGTTCTTCTCGGACATTGTCGGCTTCACGGACCTCTCGGCGCGGATCGGCCCGCACGCGACCGTCAACATGCTCAACGAGCTGTTCGGCAAGTTCGACGAGCTGGCGGAAAAGCACAGCGTCGAGAAGATCAAGACGATCGGCGACAGCTACATGGTCGTCGGCGGCGTCCCGAACCGCGATCCGCTGCATTGCCAGCACATCGCGGAATTCGCCATGGAGGCGCTCGACTTCGTGCGCGGTTTCTCGAAGACGCACCCCTTCAATATCTCGATGCGCATGGGCGTCCACACGGGCACCGTCGCCGCCGGCGTGCTCGGCAAGAAGAAATTCTCCTACGACCTGTGGGGCGACGTGGTGAATGTCGCCAGCCGCTTCGAGTCGAGCTCGTCTCCCGACCGCATCCACGTCTCCGAGTCCGTGCGGGTCCGGCTGGCGGATGATTTTACGTTCGAGGACGCAGGCACGGTGGAGCTCAAGGGGAAAGGAACGGTGGCGTCGTTCTATCTGCTGGGGCGGAAGGACGAGAGCGCGACGGTCCTCGCCTTCGCAAAAAAGGGGTGATGAGCCGAAACGCCAGCAGGTTTACGCTGGCTTGGCAGGCCCCGCCCTTCCCCGCATCGCGGCGCTCCGTTAATCTCTCGCGCAACCCTTCCGCGAGAGCCCCCAAATGCGAGAGCGTTCCGGCGAAGCCTTCCTCTACGACCGCGCCATTCTCGATTCGCGGATCGCCTTCGTCACCGCGAGCTTCCTGCTCGCCTATGGCTTCACGGCGCTGCTCGACCGCGTCGGGGCGCCGGAGCGCTTCGTGGCGGCGGCCCCGCCCTGGTTCACGCTGCTGGCGCTCGCCGCAATCGGGTTCCTCCTGCATTCCATGCGGGTCTCTTTCTACTATGCCGGCGCCCGCGCCGTGCCGGCGGCCTATTCCGGCTTCGCCAACGCGGCCGTCGCCGTCGCGCTCCTGCTGCCTTTCGCGACGCGCCTCGCCGGGCGCTCCTGGGGGATCGGCGTCGTCGGCGGGGCATTCCTTGGCCTCGCGGTCGCGACGCTCTTTCTCGCCCCGCTCCTGCGCAAGACCGGCGCCTTTTCGCTCTCGGCGCTTCTCGCCGTGCGCTTTCCGGGCGAGGCCCCGCGCTTCGGGCTCATCGCCGCCGTCGGCCTGTCATCCGCCCTTCTCGCCGTCGCGGGCGCGCAGATCGCCGTCGACGCGCTGGTCGACCTCACCGGGGCGGGCCGTGTCTTCGCGGCCTTCGCCGTGGCGGCGGCAGGGATCGTCGTTTCCGGCCCCGGCGGGCTCGGCGGCGCCGTCTGGGCGGCGTCGGCAGCCGCGGGCGTCGCGCTGCTGGGTTTGGGCTGGCCGATCGCCGCGCTTGGCTTTCAGGGTGAGTTGCCCGTCGGCCTGCTCGGCGGGCCGGGCTGGTCCGAGGCGGGCGCGCTCCTTGCCGATTGGCGCCTGATGCCGGCTCCCATGGGGCTCGCGGTCGAAATCGGCGCGGCGCTGGCCATGGCCATGGGCGTCTGCGCGCTGGCGCCGGTGCTGGCGCCGGCCGTGACGACGGAAAGCCCGGCCGACGCGCGCGCCTCGGGAATTGCGACGCTGGGCTGGAGCGTCATCTTCGCATTGCTGATCGCCGCCGCCGTCGCCGCATCCGCTTTGAGCGTCGCGGACTCCGTCGCCGGCCAGACCGCCGAGCGCCTGCCCGAGCCGATCTACGCCGCGAGCGCGCGCGGCCTCGTCGCCGTCTGCGACGCCAGCGTCCGCACCCCATCGCAGGCCCAGCGCGCCTGCGCTGCTCGCAAGATCGCGCCCGGAACGCCCCTGCGGCCCGTCGACGTCCGCCCCTCCAGCGACTACCTCCTCGGCGCGCTCCCCGGCGCGACCGATCTCGGCGCGGCCGCCTCCGGCCTTCTCGCCTCGGGCATTGTCGCCTTCGGCCTCGCCCTCGCCGCCATGGGTCTGCAGGCCTGCGGCGCGGCGGTCGGGCATGACGCCCTCTACCGCCTGCGCGGCGAGGTCGACCTCACGAGCCGGCGCCTCGCCATCACCCGCTTCGCCCTCGTCGCCATCGCGACCGCGAGCTATGTCGTGAGCGTGACCCAGATCGTCACGCCAGGCGCGCTCGTCGCCCTGGCGCTCGCCATCTCCGCCGCCTGCGTCGCGCCATCCGTCGCGCTCGCCTTCTGGAACCGTGCGGGCGACCGGGAGGCGCTGGCGGCGCTCGCCGCCGGCGCGGCCGGACTCGCCGCCGCGCTGATCATCGCGGGGCCGGCCCGCAAGATCGAAGCCTATGCGCTCTCGGCGCTGGCCGGCGCGACGCTCGCCCTGGCGGCGGGCGTCCTTTCCGGCCTCGCCTCGCGGGACGAGAAGCCGGAAGCGGACGCCTTCGTGCGCCGGCTTCTCCACGGCGACGGCGAAATCATCGCCCCCGACAAGGGGGCGTAATCACTTCAACTCCGGCCCGGCCTTGCCGAGGACGACGGGCTTGTCCTTGCCGCAGACGAAATTGCGCGCATGTTTGTCGGCGATCTCGCGGGCGAGCTCGTTGGCGTCCGAATTGGCCCGCGCGTCGACATAACCGACATGGCAGACTGCGCCGGGCGGCAGGCGCGTCACGACCAGCGCACGGCCGTTCACCGTGTTCTTGTCGATCTCGGCCGGGGTCTTGTAGTTCCAGCGCATGATCGTCGCGAAGGGCTTGCCGCCGTCGAGCCGCCACTCGATCGTGCCCTTGTAGAAATCGTTGAAGGGGCCAAGCGTCTGACCGGCCGCCGGCTCGTCGGCCGCCTTCTTCCCAAAGCTCACATACATGCGCTGATCGCCGGCGCCGAACCAGACGGGCACGCCCGCATAACCCTTGCAGCGCCAGTCGCCGTAATCTTCCTCCACCGCGCCTTCGCGATGCCGGCACTCCTTGCGCACGTCGATTTCCGTGTAAGCGGAAGTGACGCTCTGCGCATGCGCGGCCGAAGCGCCGAGACAAAGAGATAGAGCGAGCAAACTGCGTTTCATGGTCTTCTCCCCGCGGTCCAAGGACCGCGAGGAGAGAATGCCAAAACCCGCGCCGGCGCTAGATGCGCTGGCTCACATGGCGGGACTTGCGGGGCAGAAGATGCAGCACGCGGGCGAGCCGCCGCTCCGTGAGGAAGGCGAGGCTGAAGAGCTGGAGGAGATTTTGCGCCTCGATCAGTTCCAGCCCGATCGATTTCGGCTCGACCTCCTTGCGGGTGCGGAAAAGAATGTCCCAGATCGCCAGCACGATGCCGTAATTGCTGTCATGCTCGCTGCGCCGCGTCGAGTGATGCGTGCGATGCAGGGACGGGGTGATGATCACGTAAGAAAGATAGCGCTCTCCCGGGATGGCGATGTTCGCGTGGTGGAAGAGCACGAACAGCATCCGCGCGATTTCGCACAAAACGACGACATGGGCGTCCGCGCCGATGACGACCGTCGCGACGCATTTGACGATCACTTCCAGAAGCTGGTCGAAAACGTGGAACCGCAGGCCGGTCGTGACATGGAAGCTCTTGTCGCTGTGATGGATCTTGTGAAACCGCCAGAGCGCCTCGTAACGGTGCCCGCAATAGTGCCAGGCGTAGACCACGAAATCGAAGAGCACGAAGCTGATCGCCCATTTCCAGGGTCCGTCGGCGACGCCGCCCAGAAGACCGTGACGCGAATAGGCGCCGGCGACGACCAGCAGGCTCGACACCGACAACAGGTTCATGATCACATTGTTGACGAGAAACGCCGAGGCGTTCGTCGAGAAGGAGGCCATCAGCCCATTGCCTGAAAAGCGGCGCAAGGGTCTGCGCTTCTCCAAGAAGAGGAGCGTCGCGAAAAGGCCGAAGGCGGCAAGCAGCAGAAAACTGTCAGCGTGTAGCGGAGCGCTCATGTCGAGTACCTCTCGCCTCTCGCCGCGAAAGCGCGGCGTGAACGTTTTTCCTAAATTGATTTGGGCTCCGTCACGTCCCCTTCAACGCCCGCGAAACCATTAAATTCTGCCAAAATGCCTGCATTTTCGGCTCCTGCCCGGGCGCGTGCTTGTCGCTATCCGGGATCGGATTAACTATTCGATTAGAAGCCAGCGTCTCGTCGAGAGGGCAGCTCATGTTCGGACTAGGAACGGGCTTGGCGCCATCGGTCAAAGGATCGGCGTCCGTCGCCGTCTCGCAAACGGTCGACAAGGTCTACGCGTTCGTCGTGAGCGACTTTTTCTCGAACTACCAGAAATGGGCGCCGCAAGTCGTGGAGCTGGAGCCGAAGGGACCGACGCCGGTCAGGCCCGGCATTCGCGCCCGCCAGGTGACGCTCGATCGCGGCATGCGCAGCGAATCGACCTTCGAGGTCTCGGCGGTGGAGCCGCCGAAGCGGCTCGTCATCGAGGGCCTGTCGGAGAGCTTCCGATCGACCTACCACTTCGAAGAAGTGTCAGCGGAAGAGACCGAGGTCACTTTCGAATTCGAGATGCGCGAACTCGACCTTTCCATGCGCCCCTTCGCCAAGCTCATTGGCATGGCGCTGCAGGAAGGCGCGGAGCAGACCATCGAGAACCTGAAGACATTGCTGGAAAAGAGCCCCGCTTGCGCCAGGCGGGCGCGCGCGTCGTAAAGACTCTGACCTTGGGAGGACGGCATGTTCGTCGTGCAGAAAGACAACGGTATCGTCCCGACGATCCTCACGCAGATCCTCGACCGCTGCGTCAATGGCGTCACCCTCTCCGATCCCGACCTGCCGGATGAGCCGATCGTCTACGCCAACAAGGCCTTCGAGCAGATGACCGGCTACGCGCAGGACGAGATCGTCGGCAGGAATTGCCGCTTCCTCCAGAAAGAGGACCGCGACCAGCCCGCGAGGCAGATCCTGCGCGCGGCGCTGGAGAAGCACGAACCTGTCGAGGTGACGCTGCGCAACTACCGGAAAAACGGGGAGCTTTTCTACAACAGGCTTACGGTTTCGCCGTTGCGCTGCCCCAAGGGCAATGTGATGTATTATCTCGGCGTCCAATATGACGTGACCCAGATGGTCAAAGCCGAAGAGGAAATCGGCCGGCTCGGCGAGCGCCTGAAGCTTCTGGAAGGCGCGTGACAGGGCCCGCCCCCTATCCTTCCGCGCGATTTCTGCTATAAGGCCCCGCACGCCCGGCCTCGCCGGGCGGCGCCGCTTTGGGGCGACCTCGCTGGACGACATCCCGGCCTTGGCCGCGCCTCGCGGAGAACTTCCAACATAAAGGATAGACGGATGTCGATCACGGCCGAGCGCAAGCAGGCGCTTATCAAGGAATACGCCACCGCGACGGACGACACGGGCTCGCCCGAGGTTCAGGTCGCGATCCTCACGGAACGCATCGTCAACCTCACCGAGCACTTCAAGACGCATGTGAAGGACAATCACTCGCGTCGCGGCCTGCTGAAGCTCGTTTCCCAGCGCCGCCAGCTCCTCGATTACGTCAAGAAGCGGGACGAAGCCCGCTACAAGACCCTGATCGAGCGGCTCGGCATTCGCCGCTGACAACGCCTCGCGAAGGCGGCGCTATTTTGCGCCGCTTTCGCTTTTTTGGACCTCGCGCCTTTGGCGCGGCTTTGCGAGCCTGAACGGCTCGGGGTCCGGCCGGCCGGCGGCATAGGGCCGCCCGCCCGAATACCGGCGCACAAACGTCATGGCAGGATCGCCGGACGCTGCGTGGTTGTAGAGTTAAGTCGCCCGCAGCCTCTCGCCGTCTTGCTCATGACGAACCGCCGGTTCATCAGAGAAAGACAACGCATGTTCGAAATCCACCGCGAAGAACTCGACTGGGCCGGCAGCAAGCTCGTCCTCGAGACCGGCAAGATCGCCCGCCAGGCGATGGCGCCGTGATGGCGAGCTGGGGCGAGACGACCGTGCTCGCGACCGTCGTTTCCGCCAAGGCTCCGCCAAGCCGGGCCAGGACTTCTTCCCGCTCACCGTCAACTATCAGGAAAAGGCATTCGCGGCCGGCCGCATCCCGGCGGCTATTTCAAGCGCGAAGGCCGTCCCGTCGAGCGCGAGACGCTGGTCTCGCGCCTGATCGACCGTCCGATCCGCCCTCTCTTCCCGGACGGCTATCGAAGCGACACGCAGGTCATCGTCACCGTTCTGTCGCATGATCTCGAGAACGATCCCGACATTCTCGCCATGGTCGCCGCCTCCGCCGCGCTGACGCTCTCGGGTGTGCCCTTCATGGGCCCCGATCGGCGGCGCGCGCGTCGGCTATATCAACGGCGCGCTCAAGCTCAATCCGACGATCGAGGAAATGAAGCTCTCCGAGCTCGACCTCGTCGTCGCCGGCACGCCGACGCGGTGCTGATGGTCGAGTCGGAGGCCAAGGAGCTTTCCGAAGCGACCATGCTCGAAGCGGTGATGACCGGCCATCGCGGCTTCCAGCCCGTGATCGACGCGATCATCCGCCTCGCCGAGCGCGCCGCGAAGGACCCGCGCGACCTCGTCGCCGATCAAGGAGGAAGTCGGCGGCGCTCGTTTCCAACATCGCGGAAGCCGAGCTGCGCGAGGCTTACAAGATCACCGTCAAGCAGGACCGCTACGCCGCCGTCGACGCGGTGAAGGCGAAGGTCATGGCGGCGATCTTCCCTGAAGGCGAGACCGCGGATTTCACCAAGGAAGAAGTCACCGAGGTCTTCAAGGAGCTTCAGGCCAAGGTCGTGCGCTGGAACATCCTCGACGACGGCATGCGCATCGACGGCCGCGACGTGAAGACCGTTCGTCCGATCGTCGCCGAAGTCGGCGTTCTGCCGCGCACCCACGGCTCGGCGCTCTTCACGCGCGGCGAGACGCAGGCGCTGGTCGTCGCCACGCTCGGCACGGGCGAGGACGAGCAGTTCGTCGACTCGCTCGAGGGCACCTATAAGGAGCGCTTCCTGCTCCATTACAACTTCCCGCCCTACTCGGTCGGCGAAGACGGGCCGCATGGGCTCGCCCGGCCGCCGCGAAATCGGCCACGGCAAGCTCGCTTGGCGCGCCATCCGTCCAATGCTGCCGCCGCCGGCCGAGTTCCCCTACACGCTGCGCGTCGTCTCCGAGATCACCGAGTCGAACGGCTCGTCGTCGATGGCGACAGTCTGCGGCTCTCGCTCGCGCTGATGGACGCCGGCGTGCCGCTGAAGCGCCGACGGCCGGCATCGCGATGGGCCTCATCCTGAAGGCGAGCGCTTCGCGTTCTCTCCGACATTCTCGGCGACGAGGATCATCTCGGCGACATGGACTTCAAGGTGGCAGGCACGTCGAACGGCGTCACCTCGCTGCAGATGGACATCAAGATCGCCGGCATCACCGAGGAGATCATGAAGGTCGCGCTCGCGCAGGCGAAGGACGGCCGTTTGCACATCCTCGGCGAGATGTCGAAGGCCCTCACCACGTCGCGCGCCGAACTCGGCGAATTCGCGCCGCGCATCGAGACGCTGAAGATCCCGACTGACAAGATCCGCGACGTGATCGGCTCGGGCGGCAAGGTCATCCGCGAGATCGTCGAGAAGACCGGCGCCAAGATCAACATCGAAGACGACGGCACGGTGAAGGTCGCGTCCTCCGACGGCAACTCGATCAAGGCGGCGATCAACTGGATCAAGTCCATCGCCTCCGATCCGGAAGTCGGCATGATCTATGAAGGCACGGTCGTCAAGACCGGAGTTCGGCGCCTTCGTGAACTTCTTCGGCTCAAGGACGGCCTCGTCCACATCTCGCAGCTCTCGAAGCAGCGCGTGAACAAGACGACCGACGTCGTGAAGGAAGGCGACAAGGTGAAGGTGAAGCTGCTCGGCTTCGACGATCGCGGCAAGGTGCGCCTCTCCATGCGCGTCGTCGACCAGGAAACCGGTCGAGGCCAAGGAAAAGGCCGAGAAGGAAGCCGCCGCCGCCGGCGAGCCGACATCGGCAGGCCATTGGGAAAGTGAAATGCCCGGTCTCACGCGCGAATCCTACGACGCGGTGGAGCCCAACGGCGCGCATAGTTGCGATCTCAATTTCCTCACCGCCAAGGGCAAGCGCGATGGCAAGCCGGTCGAGGTGAAAACGCCGCTGAAGAAGCTGGCGGACTGGGACGAGGACAAGGCGCCGCCGAAGGAATGCGTCTTTTAGCGCGCTTCTCTTTCGCGCGAAGCGCGCCGGGTCGTTTGCCCGGCCCGCCGTCGCTCTATCTGAACCTTTCAAAACAGCGTCGGGGCCACATGACTGATCCAAAGAAAGGCGACGATGCCGCCGGCGAATTGTTCGCGCCGCCCCAGCCGGTCGATATTTTCCTGCTGGCGCGGCTCGGCTTCACCTTCATCTTCGTCGTCATCACGGCGCTCATCGCGGAGCCATATCTTGAGAGCCTCACCTGGGCGCTCGTGCTGGCCGTAGTCTTCGTCGGCCCGCATCGCTGGCTCGAAGAGCGCATCGGTCCAAGCGCAGCAGCGGGCGTGTCGGTTTTTCTCATCGCCGTTATCATTGTCGGCCCGCTCCTCTTTGTCTCGGAGCGCCTGATCAACGAAGCGCTGACCGGCGTCGACTATATCCAGAACAGCGTCGCCGACGGAAAATGGAGCGCTTTTCTCGAACTTCATCCCTGGCTGAAATGGATCGGCGACCAGGTGGACGTGCGAGCGCTCGCGGGCCGAATCGGGGAGTTCGTCACGAATATCGGCGGCGCGCTTCTGAAACAGTCCACGGGTCAGGCGATCACCCTGCTTCTCGCCTTCTACATGCTGTTCTTCTTCCTCCGCGACCGGCGGGCGGGCATCGACGCCATTGTGCGCCTCTCGCCTTTTTCGTCGATGGAGACGGGAAAGCTCATCGTGCGCGCGCGCGACACGATTCACGCCATGATCTACGGCACGCTCACCGTCGCCGCCATGCAGGGCATGCTCGGCGGGTTCATGTTCTGGTGGCTCAATTTCCCCTCGCCGATTTTCTGGGCCATCGTCATGGGCGTGCTGTCGATCGTCCCGGTTCTGGGATCCTTCGTCATCTGGATTCCGGCCACGATTTTCCTTGCAATCGAAGACCGATGGGCGGACGCGCTCACGCTCGGCCTATGGGGAAGCGTCGTCATCTCGACCGCCGACAATCTCGTGCGCCCGCTGCTCGTCGGCGAGACGCTGCGCCTGCACACGGCGCCAGCCTTCGTCGCCATGCTGGGCGGCCTGCAGCTCTTCGGCGCGGCAGGCCTCATCCTGGGCCCGCTCGCCTTCACCATGACCACGCTGATGCTGGAATTCTGGCGGCGCCGCGCCGATCCCGATCTGCAATCGAAGTAGCGACCGACGCCGCCGCATAATAATGTGCCGCCGAAGCCATATGTGAAAGAACGTTACGCCCACATGCGTGAATCGAACCGGCTCACGGCCGTCCAGACCCCGATCATCCCCGCCATCGCCGATCTCATCCGCGCCACGCCGGGCGTGATTTCGCTGGGCCAGGGCGTCGTGAATTACACGCCGCCGCCGATCGTCGCGGCGGAGATCGAGCGCTTCTTCGCCGATCCGAACAATCACAAATATCAGGGCACGTCCGGCATACCGGCGCTGAACGAGGCGATCACGGCCAAGCTGGCCAGCGAGAACAATGTGCGCGTCGGCGCCGCGCATGGAAACGGCGTGATGGTGACGGCCGGCGGCAATCAGGCGTTTCTCAATGTCGCGCTCGCCATTCTCGATCCGGGCGACGAGGTCATCCTGCCCGTTCCCTATTATTTCAATCACGAGATGGCCATTACGATGGCCAACGCCCGGCCCGTTCTCGTGGCGACCGATAGCAACTATCAGCTCGACCTCGACGCGCTCGCCGCCGCGATCACGCCGCGAACGCGCGCCATCGTGACGATCTCTCCGAACAATCCATCGGGCGTCGTCTATCCGGAAGAATCGCTACGCGCCGTCAATGCCCTCTGCGCGCGGCACGGCCTCTTCCACGTCAGCGACGAGGCGTATGAGTATTTCACCTATGACGGCGCGAAGCATTTCTCGCCGGCCTCCATCCCCGGCGCCGAAGCGCATACGATCTCGCTCTATTCCATGTCGAAGGCCTATGGCTTCGCGAGCTGGCGCATTGGCTGGATGGTTTTCCCCACAGCCCTCGAGCCGGCGCTCCGCAAGATTCAGGACACGCTGATCATCTGCCCGCCCGTCATCGCGCAATTCGCCGCCGCCGGCGCCATGTCGCTCGGGCGCGGCTTCGTGCAGGAGAAGGTCGAGGCGCTCGCGCGGACGCGCGCCATGGTGCGCCGTGAATTGTCGACGCTGGAGGCGGAGGGGCTCGCGGAAGTCCCGCAGGCCGAAGGCGCCTTCTATTACCTGCTGCGCATCAATTCGCCGCTCGCGCCGCTTCCTTACGTCACGCGTCTCATCCGCGAGCACAAGGTCGCGGTCATTCCGGGCGACGCTTTCGGGTTAGAAGGCGGGTGCAGCCTGCGCCTCGCCTATGGCGCCTTGCGGCCCGAGACGGCGGTGGAAGGCGTCGGGCGCTTCGTCGCGGGCGTCAGAGCGTTGCGAAGGGAGATCACGTAAGGCCGAGGACGCCGCGCAATCGCGCAAGTTGCTTTTCAGCCACCTGGCGCGTTGCGAAACCGCGTGTCTCGAACGCTTCGCCGCTCTTGAGACGAAGCGCCACGCTGTAGGTATCAGGACCATCGTCCTGCTCGCGCACACAAACGAGCGATTCCGCGAGATCAGCGGCGCGGATGATCGTCTTTCCTTCACCCAGAAGGTTGCGCCGGTCGATCTCGATGGCGCCTTCACGCAACGCCCAGCTTTGCGCTTCGCCCTCTATCGCCACGCGGATGAGCTCGAATCCCCCGCTCCAGACGCCAAGGGTGAAGAAAGCGAAGAAACAGGCGATGGCCCCGTCGATCCGTGCGCCAAACAACGCAATGCTGACGCCGACCACCCCGAGCGCCGTCAGGACTTCGACAAGCCACCTGCGGCGCAGGCGCCTGCGAAGCCGCCACTTTGCCAAGGCGACGAGGGCCAGCAGCGACGCGAAGCCGGGGCTGAGATGGAACGCGAAAAGCGGGGCAGCCACGAAGAACAGGCCCAGAGCAGCCGGGAAGGCTCGCGCCCAGGCCGGCGCCGGAAAACCGTTGTTGAGGGTCATCCATCCGCCCTGGTCATTCCACCGCCAAACCCAGCGCCTGACGCAGCCGCCGCTCGATCGCCTCGGCCGTTGCTCGCTTTTCCGCTCCGGCCGTCTCGAATGTGGCGCCGTCGCGCGTCGTCAGGGCGACGCCGAACGTATTGGCGCGCGAATCCCACTCGGTTTCCTTGATGGCGGTCTCGACGACGTCGCCGGGGCGAAGGCGGGTCGTCCAGCGCCGGAAGAGGTTGCGGCGCTCGATCTCGATTTCCGCTTCGCCGACGCGCCAGCGTTGATCCTCTCCGACAACCGCGATCAGGAGGAAGGAGCCGCCAACCGCCCATGCGCCAAGGGTGATGACGCCGAAGAAGAGTGAAAACCAGCCGGGATGCAGGAAGGCGTGGCGGAATTCCCATGCCGGAGCGAGGATAGCCAGAAGGCCGACCGCGCCCAGAACTGCCCGCAACACATGCGGCAAGGGGCGGTCCAGATAAAAATCATCTTCCATTCAGCGCGAGACTATCGCGCCTGCATTGAAACTTTATGACGGTTCCTGGTTAAGCTGACGTCGCCGCGGCTCGACCCTATTCCACGCAAAAATGCTTCGAAAGCTTGAGCCCCTGCCCCTGATAATTCGAGACGCCCTCCTCGCCATAGAGCGCCTGCGGCGTCTCCGCCATCCGCTCATAGACGAGGCGGCCGATGTACTGGCCGTCTTCCAGGATGAACGGCACTTCGCGCGAGCGCACCTCCAGCACGGCGCGGGCGGCGGGCGCCCCGCCCTCCCCCGCGCCGAAGCCGGGATCGAAAAAGCCGGCGTAATGCACGCGGAACTCGCCGATCGCGGCGTCCATCGGCGCCATTTCGGCCGCGAGGTCTGGCGGGATGGCGAGGCGCTCGCGGGAGGCGAGGATGTAGAAATCGCCCGGATCGAGAATGAGGCGACCGTCGCGGGCCGGCAGACGGTCCCAGTAATCGTCGATGCGATAGGCGCCGATGCGGTCGACGTCGATGACATCCGTATGTTTCTGCGCGCGATAGCCTATGACGCCGCCAAAGGCCGCCGAACCCAGCGCCACGCGCAGCACGACGCCGTCGCGCAAATTAAGCGCACCGTCGACCAGCGGCGTTCGCTGATGCAGCTCGGCCAGCGCCGCGTCGGAGAGCGCGAAACCGCCCTGCCCCGCCTCGGGCCGCGTACGAAAACGAAGTTGATTGAGGCGCGACCCCTTGCGCACCCGCACAGAGAAGCTGCGCGGCGACACCTCAGCGTAGAGCGGGCCGCCGTAACCGGGCTCCACCTCGTCGAAGCGCTCGCCCCGGTCGGTGATGAGGCGGGTAAAGATGTCGAGGCGGCCGGTGGAGCTTTTGGGATTGGCGGCGCCGGAAACATCCGGCGACAGCGCCAGACTCTCCATCAGCGGCACGACATAGACGCAGCCGCGTTCGAGGATCGCGCCCTCGCCTTCGAGCGACATCTCGTCATAGGCGAGCGCCGAGAGAATATCCCCGACCCCGCGCCCGTTGCCAGGCAGGAAGCTCGCGCGGACGCGATAGGCTTTGGGCCCGAGCCGCAGATCGAGGCTCGCGGGCTGGATCTGCCCATGGGCGAGCGGCGCGGCGGCGCGGATCGCGCCCCCCTCGGCCATCGCCTGAATTTGCCGGCTGGAGAGCACGCCGCCCTGCGTTTTTTCCAAAGGCGTCATGTCGCGCCGACCCCTGACTCGAAAACAAACCGCCCGCATTAATGCAGCGCCGCCCTATAAAGGCAGACGCCCCTGCGCTTGGGAATAGCCTTTGCCGGGCCGCTGGTCCATCTCGGGACCGTCCAAAAACGCCGCCGCGTCCCGGGCGATCTCCGCCCGCCGTTCGTCGGTCATCGCGTCGAGCGTGCGCAACGGCATGGAGAGGCGCGGATTGGCGGGCAGCCGGCTCCGGTTCGCCAGAAAGAAATTCCAGTAGAGGTAGTTGAACGGGCAGGCCTTCGGACCGCTCTTCGCCTTCACGTCGAACGCGCAGCCTTCGCAGTAATCCGACATGCGGTCGATATAGGCGCCCGACGCCGCATAGGGCTTCGACGCCAGCACGCCGCCATCGGCGAAGATCGCCATGCCGTGGGTGTTGGGCAATTCCACCCAGTCATAGGCGTCCGCATAGACGGCGAGATACCACTCCTCGATCTCGCGCGGCGAAATGCCCGCGAGCAGCGCGAAATTCCCCGTCACCATCAACCGCTGGATGTGATGCGCATAAGCGTTGCGCTTCGTCTCGGCGACGACATTGCGGATGCAGTTCATCCGCGTCTCGCCGGACCAGTAGAACCAGGGCAGCGGGCGCGTCGCGTTCAGAGCATTGGTCTCGGCGTATTCCGGCATTTTTAGCCAGTAAACGCCGCGCACATATTCCCGCCAGCCGAGGATCTGGCGGATGAAGCCCTCCACGGCGTTGATCGGCGCCGCGCCTGTGCGAAAGGCGCGCTCGGCCGCGACGCAGACCTCATGCGGCGTCAGGAGGCCGAGATTGAGATAAGGCGAGAGCGTCGCGTGATAGAGGAAAGGCGCGCCGCTCTTCATCGCGTCCTGATAGTCGCCGAATGTCGGCAGGCAGTTCTCGATGAAGTCGCCCAGCGCCTTCAGCGCCTCTCGCCGCGTGACGGCCCAGCCGAATGTGTCGAGATCGCCGAAGTGACCGCCGAAACGCCTCGCGATCAGCGCCATGACCTCGCGCGTGATCTTGTCGGGCGCAAAGCGCAGGCGCTCGGGCGGACGGAATTTCGCCGGCAGGGATTTGCGGTTTTCGGGATCGAAATTCCACTTGCCCCCGACCGGGGCGTCCTCCTCCATCAGGAAGCCCGTCCGGCGGCGCATCTCGCGATAGAAGAACTCCATCCGCAGCCCCTCGCGCCCCTTGGCCCAGCGGGCGAATTCGGCGTTCGAGCAGAAGAAGCGGTCGTCATCCCTGACGTCGACGATCAGACGCAGCGCCTCGGACCAGCCGAGCGCCATCTCCCGAACCCGCCATTCTCCGGGCTCGGTCACGACCACGCGCGACGGCCGGTGGCGCGCGACGGCGCGGGCTAGTTCGCCCGTGAAGGAGCCCGTATTCTCTGGATCGTCCAGACGCACATAATCGACAGCGATCCCCTCCTCCCGCAGCTCCGCCGCGAAATGGCGCATGGTGGAGAGGACGAGCGCGATCTTCTGCTTGTGGTGGCGGACGTAGCGCGTCTCGTCGGCGACCTCGGCCATCAACACGACGTCGCCACTGGCGAGGCCGTCGAGCGCGGAAATCGAGCGGGTGAGCTGGTCGCCGAGGATGAAACGAAGGGTCTTGGGCATCCGACCGAAATATGGCCCCAAACGGCGAAGTCAAAGTGGCGATTGACAGTCCGGCCGCCATCTAGGATTAGTGAAACACGTGGTTATTTGAGCCGGCCGGCTTGCCGCCACGAAAAACAAGGCGCTAAAAGGCCGGGTCTTCCGAAGGAAACCCGTTTTTAGTTCGCGCGCGGCCGCGCGCTCACGATTTGGCGCGTGCGCGCCGAGGGAGAGAAGAATGAACGACGCCCCGCGCAAGCTGAAGCCGGCGACGCTGCTCGTCCATGGCGGGACGACGCGTTCCTCTTTCGGCGAAATCTCCGAAGCCATGTATCTCACGCAGAGCTTCGCCTATCCGACGATGGAAGCGGCCGAGGCGCGCTTCAAGGGCGACGATCCGGGCTTCATCTATTCGCGCTTCTCCAACCCCACCGTCGCCATGTTCGAGCAGCGCATGTGCCTGCTCGAAGGCGCTCAGGCCGCCCGCGCCACGGCGAGCGGCATGGCCGCCGTCACCGCCGCCATGATGGCGCAAGTAAAGGCGGGCGATCATGTCGTGGCGGCCCGGGCGCTTTTCGGATCCTGTCTCTATGTGGTCGAAGACCTGCTGCCCCGCTTCGGCGTGACCTCGACCCTCGTCGACGGCGCGGATCTCGAGCAATGGAAGGCGGCGGTTCGGCCGGAGACCAAGCTCTTCTTCCTTGAAAGCCCGACCAATCCGGGCCTTGAAGTCTACGACCTCAAGGCCATCGCCGACATCGCCCACAATGCCGGCGCCCGCCTCGTGGTCGACAACGTATTTGCCACGCCGCTCCTCCAAAAGCCCTTCGAGTTCGGCGCGGACGTCGTCGTCTATTCGGCGACGAAGCACATTGACGGACAGGGCCGGTGCCTTGGCGGCGTCATCCTCTCCTCGCAGGCCATCATCGAGGAGAGCATCCACAATTTCCTGCGCCAGACCGGCCCGGCCATGTCGCCCTTCAACGCCTGGGTGATGCTGAAAGGTCTGGAGACCTTGCCGCTGCGCGTCGGCCAGCAGGCCGCGAGCGCCGCGAAGATCGCCGAGTTCCTCGCCGAGCAGAAGGGCGTGACGAAGGTGCTCTATCCCTTCCGCAAGGATCATCCGCAGGCGGAATTGGCGCGCCGGCAGATGCTCGGCGGCGGCACGCTGGTGAGCTTTTTCCTCGCGAGCAAGGCGGAAGCCTTCAAGCTCGCCAACGCCTTGCAGGTCATCAAGATTTCCAACAATCTCGGCGACGCGAAGAGCCTCGTCACCCATCCGGCGACGACCACGCATCAGCGCCTGACGCCCGAAGCCCGCGCCACGCTCGGCATCACCGACGGCATGCTGCGCCTCTCGGTGGGGCTGGAAGACGCCGACGATCTGATCGAGGATCTGGCGGCGGGGCTGGCGGCGGCTGGACGCGGCTGAGAACGCCCCTCCGGCATCAGCGCGACGACTTTCGCGCCGGGACACGAACGGTCGCGGCGGCGGCTTCGTGCCGCAAACACGCGATGACGAAGACGCTCAAAGCCATGACCGCGGTGGTGATCTCCAGACCGACCGACAAGACTGTTTCCTGCATGCGTTCCTCCCGCGCCGCGCGGAGCGACGTCTCATGAGCCAAGATTCGCGTGAGCCAAGATTCGCGTCGGCGCCCCAAGGAGGTAGCAAGCGCCGACGCAAATCCGCTTGGGGCTTACGTCAGGGAGGAAGGCGGCGCCCGCGCCCGGTTCGACAATCGGGGCCTGGGCGTCGGCGCGACGCGGTCCGCCACCATTCCCAGGCGGAGGGGGTCTCCTGGGATGGGCGCCGCGCCGACAAGACCGGGCCGCGCCGCCAAGGGCGCGACGCCGCAGCAGAGCGTCTGGCACACGACGCAATCAATGCCGCGGTCGCTGGGGGGGCCCGGCCGCCCCGATTGCGCGTCGGGCATGGGCGCGCCCGACGCGAAACACACGAACGCCGTTGCAATCTTTTCCGGCCCCGCGCGCCAGCCGAGCGCGAGCGACGCCGCGAAGGGCGCGCTCGTCAGCACGGCGGCGACCAGCAGCAGCGCGCGCGCAAGGCGGCTCGCTGCGCCGACGCGCAGAATGGCGGAGAAAGACGGCGTCATCTTTTGATCGATCGCCCTTACGAGGCCAGGCGGGCGAATTGCGCCCGCCGCTCGAGATCGATCAGACGGATTGCGCCCTTCCGGGCGTCTCGCCACATCGCGATCACCGGCGCAATGGCCGGAGACGCAGAAACCACGAGATCCCGTTCACGCTGCTCGCGTTCTTGCATAATTTCGAGCATCGACTGCGCCAGCGCGCAATCGCGACTGCTCGGCCGCTTCTTGACCATCCAAATTCTCCCGCATCGCCGCTCGAACGGCGGCATCGTTTCTCGGTCACGAGGATGCGCGCGCCTTACGCGCTGATCACACCATCCCTGTGACGCGAATCGACGAGATCAGGAGAGTGTCGGAGGCGCTCGCGCCTGCCTGTCATAATCGCGCGGGGGGTCCGACAAGGCGCGGTCCGCCACCGTCCAACGGAAGTCTTTCCACTGAACGGGCGCCATGCCGAGAACAACCGGAGGGGCGGCGACGGGCGATACCCCGTCGCAAAAGGCCTGGCAAAGCGCGCAGTCATGATGACTGTGGCTATGCGCAGGCCCCGGTCCCTGGTGGTTGTCATGCCCCGGGCTTCCTGCTTTGAGGCAGATATCGCTCAGGCCGTGAACGTCGATCCCGCGCGCGGCTGCAACGCCGTTCGCGACCGGCAGGAAGGCCTGAACGGCCAACGCCAGCACGAACAAGATTGTCGGCAACCACCTGCGAGACATGGAGACGAATACCTGAGTCGAAATTTGCGCGGAATTCTCGCGCCGATTCATAGAAGCAAAAAGACGCCGCCCCGGCAAGCTGGCGCTTTCGGCGCCGCAGCGATTGCGGCAAGAGGCCGCACGCATGGGATGCGCGCGGCGTCTTTCCCCATTTAACGCACGCCAGGCGCCGCTCCCACGCCGCCGCCAAGGCCGGCGACCGTCGTGGAGCCGCCATCGGACCCGCCGAGGTCGTATTTGAGACCGAAGAAGAAGGTGCGCTGGTTGTAAGGATTCGGATTCACGTAGTATTTCCAACGGCCAATATTGTCGACGCCGACGGTTGCGGTCCAGTTTGGCGCGATCTTGTAATTCACCTTCGCGTCGAAGACGAGATATTCGCTATCCACGCTGCCGTAGTTATTGTGATTGAAGTCGACATTGTTGAGCGTCACGAAGGCGGCCGACGCATAGCGCGCGCCAAAGGACATCGACCAGTCCTTGGTCGGGCTGTAACTCAGAACCGAACGGATGCGGATGCGCGGAACGCGCGGATATTGCATGCCGTTCAGCAGAATGCCGCCCGCCGTCGGGAAGGGCGAACCGGACGCGCCGCCGGTGAAGGTGAGCGCGTTGCCGTTCGACAGGATTTTGGCGTCGACGAAGGTCACGCTGCCCGAATAATCGAGACCCGGCGTCAGAATGTCCTTCATAACCACCGCCGCCTCGACGCCCCGGAAGCGCGCCTTGTCGAGATTGGTGTTCTGCGACACGATCTGACCCGTCGGGCCAATCGACGACTGGTTGACGATGGCGTTCCAGCGATCGTCCAGGAAGAGGCTGACGCGCGGATTGAACAGGCCGACCTTGCCGTCGAAGGCGTCGACTTTCCGGTATTCGCCCGTCAGATCCCAGGACGTCGAAATCTCCGGCTGAAGATTGGGATTGTTGAGCGTGATCGAGTTCGTCGTCGTGATCGACTGGAAGAGTTCGTTGACCGTCGGGAAGCGATAGGCGCGTCCCATTGAGGCGCGCGCCTGGAACTCAGGCGTCACCTGATATTCGATGGCGGCCTTTGGCGAGAACGCGTTCTTGAAAGTGTCGGGGAAATAGCCGCCCGCCGCCGCCGCTCGCGCGACGGGCACAAGACCCGGAGCGAACTGGCTGCCCGTCGTCAAGCCGCCGGTGAAGTTCGAGCCGTTGTAAGCGTGCCAGAACTCACCACGGGCGCCGCCGATGAATTTCCAGTCGGGAAGAAACTTCCAGGCGTCCTGGATGTAAACGGCGCGCGTTTCCGTCTTGCCGTAGTTGACGGCCGTGATGGCCATCGAATGGTTGTTGCCGGCGAAGGGCGTCAGGTTCTGCACCGTGTTCAAGGAATACTGGTCGGCGTGCCCGCCGAACGAGACCTCGTGCTTGCCCTGCACATTCTGCTCGGGCCGCCAGATGAAGCGCATGTCGCCCGTGCGCCAATAGGTGCCGGTGTTGACGGTGTTCTGGCCGGTCGTGTTGATGTTGTAGGCCGTCGCCCCGTCATTCGGGCGCAGACCGTAGGACGTCGCATTCTGCGAGAAGTCACGCAAGAAATTGTACGATGTCGCCGAGAAATCAAAATCGAAGACCCCGCCCGTATCGCGCTTGAGCGACGCCGCCTGCATGAGATGGGTCGAGCCGCCCCAGCCCGGATTGACGCCGCCCGGCGTCACGGCGAAGGCGCCGATCGCGACGCGGCCGCTTTGCGTGTTGTAGATCGGAACGCCGTTGCGGTCCCAGATGAAGCTCTGGACGGTGGTGTTGTTCTCGAGATTCCAGACGCCCAGCGTGTAGGTCGCGCGCACGAGCGGCGCGATGTCGTACGAGACCTTCAGCTTGCCCATGTCGGTCGTCACGCGGTCGGCGCCGGCTGAGCCGGTGATGATGCGCGGGTTGCCGTTCTGGTTGTTGTCCTGGAAGCCGCCGAAGAAGCGCGTTCCGTTGGTCGGCGCGAAGGGCGTCATGAAGTTGCCGGGGAAGGTCTGCGCCTGCCCCTGCGAGTCGAGATGGTCGTAAGCGAAGAAGTAGCGGAAGTCGCCGATCCGATCGCCGATGAGGAGATTGGCGTTGCCTGCGAGATTG
This sequence comes from Methylocystis parvus, assembly GCF_049675845.1. Lineage (GTDB taxonomy): Bacteria > Pseudomonadota > Alphaproteobacteria > Rhizobiales > Beijerinckiaceae > Methylocystis > Methylocystis parvus_A. The sequence continues at coordinate 14,036 of NZ_CP187161.1, read as the reverse complement.
GTTTCGTCGCGCGCATAGAGGCTGAAGGGCTGGACCGAGCCCGTCGCCTTGGCGTGAAGCTCGAATTTATCCGGCATGCGCGTCGTGATGGCGAGCACGCCGCCGATCGAGTTACCGGGATAGAGCGCCGAGAAGGGACCGTAGATGACGTCGACGCGGTCGATCTCTTCAGGCGAGACCATGCCCCAGCGCGGCGGGAAGGCGAAGCTGTTGCCGAGCAGGTTCGAGAGCAGGATGTTATCGGCGTAGACCAGCGTCTTGGCGCTTTCGATCGTGCCCGTGGTGCGGCCGGAGACGATGGCGTTGCGGTCGCCGATATAGCGCTCGCGGATAAGGAGCGACGGCATGTATTTGAACGCCTGCGCCGAGGTCTGCATATTGACCGACTTCTCGATATCCTCGCGCGTGCGCGACTCGACGACAGCAGGGACGTTCGCGGGAATCGTCCGGCTGAAAGGCGCCGGCTTCGGCGGCGCATAGCGATCCGGGCCTGCGGCGACGACCGCGGGCGCCGCGACGGGAGCGGTCGTTGGAGGGGCCAGTCGCACGGGTCCCGTGCTGCGAGTGGGAGCCGGCCCCGGCCGCGCCGGGCCGCGCTGCCCGCCGATGTTGATCGTCGGGAGGGATTGTTGCGCGAGGGCGGCGGTCGCGAGGACAAGGCAGACCGCGTTAATGGATGCGGCGCCGAGAAGATGTGCGCGGCGAATCGTTTTCATTTTAGTAGTTCCGAATGGGTCGGCAGTGTCCTTGCGGCCTGCGACCTCGAAAGAGGGCCCAGGCGCAGGCGAGCGCTATCGACTAAATTTTCAGAGGAGCGGCCGGGCCGCGCTTGCAACTCGAGGCGAGCGAAAGCGTCGGCGGGTCAAGTCGCCGAAACTTACGCGCAAAGGGAAGTTGCAGGCGGACCGCGCGCGAAGTGGGCCTGGAGGATGCGCGCCGCAGCGCCGGACGTATCGAAAAAGATGAAGTCCGCCGGCGCAGAGGCCAGAGGCCTCAGAAGTTGCAGCGTGAAATCGTCGAGGGCGACAGATGGCGGTCCGGCGCAAAGCAGGCAGGACTCGCACATGTGATGCCGGGCGTCGCGGCCGGCGCCTCCCGCGCGGTCGACGCCGGCCTGCTTCGCGCAGTGAGCGGATATTCCAGCGTCAGGCCCGGTCCCGGCGCGCGCGACTCCCCAGCCCCCGGCGACGGTCTGCACGACCATCGCAAGGACAAGGAACAACGCGCGCAACGAGGACAACCGCATCTTCGTCTCTGGAACAGAGTTCGCAGAGTCATCGCTCAGGCGACGCGAGAATCCAAGGATGCAAACTTGACCGGAAGGAGAAACCGAATGGATGTGTCCAATTTGTCACAAAATGCCCGCGCGCGCGAAACATCCGCCGCCGCCGGCCGATCGAGAAAAGCCGTTCCCCTTTGCGGCAAGCCGTTCTAAATTCGAGTCGTCATGTACATCGCGATCACCAGAGATATTCAGGTCACGGCGCTGCCGGACTTTCTGCCCGATCGATCCGACCCCGATCAGGGCCGGTTCTTCTGGTCCTACACGATCGAGATCGCGAATCTCGGCCGCGCGCGGGTGCAACTTCTCTCCCGCCACTGGGTCATCATCGACGCCAATGGGCGGCGCGAGGAAGTGCGCGGGCCGGGCGTCATCGGCGAACAGCCGGTGCTGGAGCCCGGCGAAACCTTCCGCTACGCCTCCGGCTGCCCGCTGACGACCCCGTCGGGCCTCATGCAGGGCAGCTATCGAATGGTCACGGATTCGGGCGAAACCTTCGACGTGGAAATTCCAGCCTTTTCGCTGGACAGCCCCATGTCCCACCCGACGTTGAACTGATGGACGCCCTCGAACTCGCAATCGACATGACCGCCCGGCTCGTGGCTTTCGACACGGAAAGCTCGAAGTCGAACCTAGGCCTGATTGACTTTGTCGAGGGCTATTTGCGCGAACAGGGCGTCCCCTTCGCGCGGGCGCCCAACGCCGCCGGCGACAAGGCGGCGATCTTCGCCACCATCGGCCCCATGGAAGCGGGCGGCGTCGTGCTGTCCGGCCATACCGACGTCGTGCCGGTCGAAGGACAGGAATGGAGCTCCGACCCTTTCACGCTCCGACGCGACGGGGGACGACTCTATGGCCGGGGCGCCGTGGACATGAAGGGCTTCGGCGCCGTCGCTCTGGCGATGATCCCGGAATTCAAGAAGGCGGCGCTGACGCGCCCCATTCACATTCTGCTGAGCTATGACGAGGAGACCACCTGCCTCGGCCCGCTCGACATGATCGCGCGGCTCGGCGTCGATCTCCCCCGTCCGAACGCCGTCATTGTCGGCGAGCCGACCTCCATGCAGGTCGCCGACGCTCATAAGAGCGTGACGACGCATCTCACGCGCGTACGGGGCTTCGAGATTCACTCGGCCAATCTTCATCGCGGCGTCAGCGCCGTGCATGTCGCCTGCCGGCTGGTGACGGAGCTGGAACGGATCGGCGACGAGATTCGCGCGGAAGGCGATCCTTCCGGCCGTTTCGATCCGCCCTACTCCACCATCCATGTGGGCGTCATAAAGGGCGGCACGGCGCGCAACATCGTCGCGAAGGATTGCGAGTTCGAGTGGGAGTTTCGCGGCCTGCCCAGCGCCGAGCCCATGCTCGCGCAGAACCGGATCGCGCCTTACGTCGAGACGCTGCGCAAGACCGTCTTCGCGAATTTCCCGCAATGCGGGATAGATCTCGACACACTGGTGAAAGTGCCAGGCCTCGCGCCGCAGCCAGGATCTAGCGCGGAGACGCTGGCGCTGCGCCTCGCCCGCCGCAACAACACTATCGCCGTGCCCTACGCCACGGAAGCCGGGCATTTCCAGCGCGCCGGCGTGCCGACGGTGGTGTGCGGACCTGGCCGGATCGACCAGGCGCACCAGCCCGATGAATATGTCGACGTTTCCGAGATCGCCGCCTGCGTTGATTTCATGCGCGCGCTGGCGAAGGAGCTGGAGGCCTGACGGCCTCCAGCGATCGTTCCTTAGTCGCAGATCCATTTCCAGTTCTGGCGCCAGGGGCTCCAGCGCCAGCACGCGCCTGCGCCGGGCGCCCACCAGCGGCCGCGCCACCAACGCTGCCCGCCGCCGGGGCCGCCGCCCCAACCGGGACGCGGACCCTGCCGATAGGGATCGCCGTAGCGCCGGCCGTCGCGGTCGCCATAGCCGCGGTCTCCGTAACCGCGGTCTCCGTAGCCGCGATCGCGGTCGCCATAGCCCCGGCCGCCGTCATATCCTCGTCCCTGGCCGCCATATCCCTGACCGCCCTGACTGCGCCCGTCACGATCGTAACCGCCGCTCGATCGGCGTTGCTGCGCGCCGCCGTAACCGCTGCGTCCGTCATCATAACCGCCCCGGCCGGCCGCACTGTCGTAACCGCCGCCGCCGTACTGCGCCTGCGCCGTCGCCGTCATCGCGCCCGCCATTGCGGCGGCCAGCGCCAAACTTCTCAAAGCCCGCATTCCGTTGCCTCTCCAGCCCTCATGACGCTCCTGCGTCGATTCCGCCCTGCCTGAGACGTAGCGGAAAAGACGCTTGCGCGCCCGTCAAAAAAGCGGGTCCGCCACAAGGCGAACCCGCCCAAAATCCCCCATCGTCGTCAGCAGGCCCAGACCCAGCGACCGTACCACCAGCGCCAGCAGGCGCCGCCATGGCCGCCGTGCCAGCCATAGGGCCGCGCGTAGTAACCGCCGCCACGCCAGCCATAGCCGCCGTGCCAGGCTCCGCGGCCGCCCCAGCCGCCGCCACGCCAGCCATGGCCTCCCCAACCGCCGCCATGCCAGCCATGTCCCCAGCCGCCGCCATGGCCCCAACCGCCGCCATGGCCCCAGCCGCCGCCATGTCCCCAGGCGAGCGCCGAGGGAGGCGAGAAGAGAAGGCCGGCCGCAAAGGCCGCGCAGGCAATCTTTTTAATCATGGACATTTCTCCCAGGTTGTGACGCGAAGCTTGTCGCCGTCGGGACTTGTCCGAAGCATCCGCCGCCGCGCCTGAACCATGGGTGAACGCCCTCTGCGGCCTGGCCGTTCCGTAGCTGCTTGATCTCCCCTTGGATTTCCCGACGGCTCTCTCGCAGGGCGCGGTCCCTGCCCGCAAAGGCGGGGAAGCGCCCGAAACTGCGCCATCCGCCATTGCTTTCGTAAGTCGAGCGGCTATAGTCCGCGCCCATTCCGACGCCAGCCCGACGCTCTCAAGACGCGCGTCGCGCCGCTACACTAGAGACGCTGCGATGAAACTGATCCCGGACGCCATGGCGCAGACCGAACAGCCGGCGGCGCCAGCCGCTCCCACGCCGCCCACGCCCGCTCCCGCCGCGCCGGTCCCGCAGGCCCCCCCGCCTCAGACGCAGACGAGCGTCGGCGCCGGCAACCCTGCCGACCCGAACCAGCAGCCGCCGTCGCTGCCCGATCTCTTCGCCCAGCTCGTCCCGATCTTCGTGGTGATGGGCATTGTCTACATTCTCGTGATCCGCCCGCGCGCCCGCAAGGAAAAGGCGGCGCTGGAGGCGCTGCGCAATGCGCGCCGCGGCGACGTCATCGTCACCACCGGCGGCCTTGTCGGCAAGGTCACGAAGGCGATCGACGACAACGAGATCGAGCTCGAGATCGCGCAGAACACCCGCATCCGCCTGGTGCGCTCCGCCATCGCGGAAGTCCGCAGCAAGGGCGAGCCGGTGAAGGATACGCCCGCGCCGGCCCCGGCGGCCGAGAAGGCTCCCGCCAAGCCCGCATCCAAGCCGACCCAGACCAAGGCCAAATCCTAAAGGACGGCTTTCGAGCGAGCGCCCGACCTCTCTGACGAAATAGCGACACGATGCTGCGATTCTCGACCTGGAAATTCCTTGCAATCGTGGCGATGACGCTCGCCGCCATCCTCGTGGTGGCGCCGAGCACGTTGTCGCCGTCGACCTATCAGGCGCTCGCTTCGCGGCTGCCGTCCTGGCTCATGCCGCCAACCATCGTGCTCGGTCTCGATCTGCAGGGCGGCTCGCACGTCATGCTGGAAGTCGATCAGGCGGATCTGATCTCGACGCAGGTCAAGAACCTGCGCGACGACGTGCGCCGCATTCTCCGCGAGGAGAAGGTGGCGATCACGGGCGGCATCGGCGCGACGGCGCGCGGCGTGCAGGTCCGCGTCGCCGACGCGGCGGACCGTGAAAAGGTGCTCCCGAAATTCCGGCTGCTGCGCAACAGCTTCAGCTCGAATATCGGCGGCCAGACGCCGCTCGAAGTCGACACGACGCCCGAGGGCCTGATCCGCATCACGGTCACGGACGTCGGCCTGCGCGACAAGTCCCGCAAGGCGGTCGAGCAGTCGATCGAAGTCATCCGCCGCCGCGTCGACGCGCTGGGCACGCGCGAACCCTCGATCCAGCGCCAGGGCGACGACCGCGTGCTGGTGCAGGTGCCCGGCCTTCAGGACCCGCAGACGCTCAAGGAAATTCTCGGCCAGACCGCGAAGCTCGAATTCCGCCTTGTCGCCGAGCCGGGCCAGAACCCGTCGGAAATCGAAGAGCTCGAGCAGGTCGACGACCAGCAGAAGCTGCCGATCGAGAAGCAGGTCATGGTGCAGGGCGAAGATCTTACCGACGCCCAGCCCGGCTTCGACCAGCAGCGCAGCGGCGAGCCGGTCGTGAATTTCCGCTTCAACATTCGCGGCGCGCAAAAATTCGGCGACGTGACGTCGAAGAACGTCGGCCGCCTCTTCGCCATCGTGCTCGACAACAAGGTGATCTCGGCGCCGCGCATCCTGACGCCCATCACCGGCGGCTCGGGCCAGATCACCGGCCACTTCACCGTCGAGCAGGCCAACAATCTCGCGATCCTGCTGCGCGCCGGCGCGCTGCCCGCCAAGCTCAACATCGTCGAGGAGCGCACGGTCGGCCCCGGCCTCGGCCAGGACTCGATCGACGCCGGCAAGCGCGCCGCCTATGTCGGCGCGGCCTCGTCGTCGCCTACATGCTGATCACCTACGGCGTGTTCGGCGTCTTCGCGAATCTTGCGCTCTTCGTCCATATCGCGATGATCTTCGCCGGCCTCGTGCTGCTCGGCTCGACGCTGACGCTGCCCGGCATCGCCGGCATCGTGCTGACGATCGGCATGGCGGTCGATTCGAACGTGCTGATCTACGAGCGCATTCGCGAAGAGAACCATGCCGGACGCTCGATCCTCGCGTCGCTGGACGCGGGCTTCAACCGCGCCTTCGCGACGATCGTCGACTCGAACGTCACGATGTTCGTCGCCGCCGCGATCCTCTACTTCCTGGGCACCGGCCCGGTGCGCGGCTTCGCCGTGTCGCTGGCGCTCGGCATTCTCACGACCATCGTCACCGCCGTGACCATGACGCGCATGATGATCGCGGTCTGGTATCGCGCGCGCGTCCGACGAAGCTGCCGATATAGGGCGAAACGAACAGATGAAACTCCTGCGTCTCGCTCCGGAGAACACCCATTTCCCCTTCATGCGCTTCCGGCGCGTGAGCTATCCGATGTCGGCCGTGCTGTCGCTCATCGCCGTCGCGCTCTTCATCTTCAAGGGCATGAACTTCGGCATCGACTTCGCCGGCGGAACGGTCATCGAGCTGCGCGCCAAGTCCGGCGCGGCGGAAGTCGGCACGCTGCGCGCCCTGGGCGAGAAGCTGAAGCTCGGCGACATCGAGGTGCAAGCCTTCGGCAACGCCGCCGATGCGACGCTGCGTTTTGGATTGCAGCCGGGCGGCGACGTCGCCCAGCAGGCGGCGGTCGAGAAGGTTCGCGGCGCCGTGGGCGACCAGTATGAACTGCGCCGCGTCGAAGTCGTCGGCCCGCGCGTCTCGAACGAGCTCGTCCAGTCCGGCACGCTCGGCGTCGTGCTCTCCATCGTCGCGGTGCTGACCTATCTGTGGTTCCGCTTCGAATGGCAGTTCGCCGTCGGCGCCGTCATCGCGACGATGCACGACCTTTTGCTGACTGTCGGCTTCTTCTCGATCACGCAGCTCGAATTCAACACGACCTCGATCGCCGCGATTTTGACCATCGTCGGCTATTCGCTCAACGAGACGGTCGTCGTGCTCGACCGTATCCGCGAGAACATGCGCAAATATAAGAAGATGGCGACCGCGCAGATGATCGACATGTCGATCAACGCCGTGCTGCCGCGCACCATCATGACGGCGACGACCGTCATGCTCGCCCTCTTCGCGCTCGTCGCCTTCGGCGGCCAGGTCATCCGCTCCTTCTCGCTGGCGATGATCTGGGGCATTTTCGTCGCGACCTATTCGTCGATCTTCATCTGCTCGCCCATGCTGATCTATCTGGGCCTGCGAAACGAGGACGTGGACCGCAAGGTCGAACAGAAGGAAGAGGACGCGGACGAAATCGAATATGGCGGCCCGACCGAAGCCTATGCGGCATCGATGTCGGACGATATCGGCGATACGCCGGTTCCCGCCGCGCCGGCGCCCAAGCGCCCCGCGACCAAGCCCAAATCCGCACGCCGCAATCGCCCCAGATAAGGCGCAGGACAGAGGCGCGCGCGTCATGACCGTCCCGCAGGGCTACGTCCCGGGCCGCTATAAGATAGACGATTACGGCAATGGCGGATTCCGCTTCGCCGACATGTCGCATCGCGGCTCGATCCTCGCGCTGCCGACTGGCGTGCGCGCCGTCGCGCCGACGAGCTGGAAAGAAATCGACGCGGCGACGATCGACCTCGCGCTCGCGGAGGGCGGCGGGATCGATCTCCTGATCGTGGGGATGGGCAAGGACCTCATGCCCCTCGCCGGGCCCTTGCGGGCGAGGCTGCGCGACGCGGGCGTCGGCTGCGAGCCCATGGCGACAGGCGCCGCCGTGCGCACCTACAACATGCTGCTCGACGAAGGCCGCCAGGTCGGCGCGCTTCTGATCGCCGTCTGATGATCGAGGCCGCGCCCGCTCATTACGCCCATTGCGAGGCGCTGCTGCGCGAGCGCGACCGGGATCTCTGGCTCGCCTGTCTCTTCGCGCCGCCCTCCGCGCGTCCGCACATCCACGCCGTCTACGCCTATGCGCTGGAATGCGCCGATGTGCGCGCCAAGGTCTCCCAACCCCTGCTCGGCGAAATGCGCCTGCGCTGGTGGACGGACGCCCTGACAAACGACATTTCCGAAGGGACCCGCGCCCATCCGGTCGCAGACGCGCTTCTCGATACGGTGGCGCGCTTCGCCCTGCCTGTCGGGGAACTGACCGAACTCGCCGACGCCCATGTCGCCGATCTCTATGACGACCAGATGCCCGATACGGAGACGCTGGAGCGCTATTGTCGCGCAACCGTCGCCGGTCCGATGCGCTGGGCCGGCCTCATTCTGGGCGCGTCCGAGATGGCGGCGTTCGACGACGCCGGCCTCGCCCTGGGCGTCACCCGCGTGCTGCGCCGCCCCGCCGGCGCCCACATCCCCGCCGACCTTCTCGCAAAACACGGCGCCGACATCCATGTGAACGCGGCGCCCCTGCGGGCGGCTCTCGGCGAATTGAGGAACATGGCGGAAAGCCGCTACGCGTCGGCGCGCCGCTCGGCGGGCGCCCTAGTCAAAGGGCGCGAGGCCTTGTTGCCCGCCGCGACGGTTCCCGTTTATCTGGAGCGCATGGCGCGGAAGGACTACGATCCTTTGCGCGGCCTGACGGAACCATCGCCGCTGCGCCGGCAGTGGCGGCTGTGGCGCGCCGCGCGCGGCGCCGGTCTCTGACACGCCGCGACAAAAAAGGGTCCGTTGCCGACAGGGGAGTGTGATGAGACCCGACGTCTATGACGAAGACAGCCGCCGCCTGCGCGTCGGCACCCTGATTTTCCTGCGCTGGATCGCCATCATCGGGCAAAGCATCGCCTGCCTCTTCGTCTATTTCTTCCTGGATTTCGATTTTCCCGTCGGCCTCTGCTTCGTCTTCATCGTCGCCTCCGGCACGCTGAATTTCGGGCTTCGCTTCGGCACGTCGGGCACCTTCCGGCTGAGCGATCTCGAGGCGGTGGTGCTGCTCTCCTACGACCTCGTGCAGCTCAGCTTCCTGCTTTACCTGACTGGCGGCGTCACGAACCCCTTCGTCATGCTGCTGCTTGCGCCGGTGACGATCTCCGCCGTGTCGCTGCCGCGCAATCTGACCCTGTTCCTCGGCATCGTCATGCTGGCCGCCGCGACCTTCCTCTGCGTGGAATTCGAGCCGCTGCCCTGGTACTGGAACGACGCGCTGAAGTTCCCCCTCCTCTATCGCGCCAGCATCTGGGCCTCGCTCGCTCTCTCCGCCGCCTTCATCGCGCTTTATGCCGCGCGGGTTTCCGACGAGAGCCGCCTGCTCGCGACGGCGCTCGCGGCGACGGAACTCGTCCTCGAACGCGAGCAGCATCTCTCGCAGCTCGACGGCCTCGCCGCCGCGGCCGCGCATGAACTCGGGACGCCGCTCGCGACGATCACGCTCATCATTCGAGAACTGCAGAAATCATTGGCGAAATCCTCGGCGGAGGGCCTGAAGGAGGATCTCGACCTCCTTGCGCAGGAGGCCGCGCGCTGCCGCGAGATTCTCGGCAAGCTCGCATCGCTTGGCGCCGATCAGGGAACGATGATGAACGTTCTCTCGATCGATACGCTGATCGAGGAAGTGGTGGGACCGCAGCGCGAATACGGCGTGAAGCTCGAGATCAACAAACGCGGCAACGGATCGGCGCCCCCGCCGGCCCTCGCGCGCAATCCGGGAATTCTTTACGGCCTCGGAAACCTGGTCGAGAACGCGATCGACTTCGCCGAGTCGCGCGTGCGGATCGACGCCTGGTGGACGCGCGACCTCGTGACCATCGCCATAGAGGACGACGGCCCCGGCTTCTCCGCCGCCATTCTGGACAAACTCGGCGATCCCTATCTGCGCGGCCGGCCGACCGAGCGGCGGACCAAGAACGACAGCCAATCCGGCCTTGGTCTCGGCCTTTTCATCGCAAAGACGCTGCTGGAGCGCTCCGGAGCGACCGTGGAGACCTTCAACGTGTCGCCTCCGCGAACCGGCGCCGTGGTGAAGGTGACGTGGGCGCGGTCGGCGCTGGAGATCCCCGCCGCCAAGCTTGCGCCATTCGAAGCCTGAGCCTCTCGGATTCGACGGCAAGGAATCCTTGGGGTAGTCTTTGATTAAAATCACGCTGGGAGAGCTTGAGGCATGAACCGCGAAGATATTGGCGACACGGAAAACGCCGACCTGGATTCCCAGGAGGGCTTCGCCGCCTCCGCGCTGCCCGAAGAACGCTCCCTTCTCATCCTCGACGACGACAAGCCCTTCCTGCATCGACTGGCCCGCGCCATGGAGCAGCGGGGTTTTCTCGTGACGCAATGCGAGACGGTCGCCGAGGGCCTCGCGGCGCTGGAGTCGGCGCCGCCTGCTTTCGCAATCATCGACATGCGGCTGAATGACGGGAACGGCCTCGATGTCATCCAGCGCCTCAAGGAAACGCGTCCCGACGCGCGCGGCATCATCCTCACGGGCTACGGCAATATCGCGACCGCCGTCACCGCCGTGAAGCTCGGCGCCTTCGACTATCTCGCCAAGCCCGCCGACGCCGACGAAATCTACCATGCGCTGATGGCGACGACGATCGACAAGCCGGACGCGCAGGAAAACCCGATGTCCGCCGACCGCGTGCGCTGGGAGCATATTCAGCGCGTCTTCGAGTCCTGCGACCGCAATGTCTCTGAGACGGCGCGGCGGCTGAACATGCATCGCCGCACGCTCCAGCGCATCCTCGCCAAGCGCGCGCCACGCTAAATATCGGGCCGCTCCTCGCCGAAGGCCAGCGCGCAGTAACGCTCGGCCGCCAGCGCGCCGAAGCGCACCAGCATCGCCTTGCGGCTCGCGGCCGCCAGGCGCAGGATCGGAGCCTCGCGGGCGAGCATTGCGCCATGCGCGTCGGCGACAATGAGGCCGGCGTCCATCGGAAATAGCGCTGCGTCGAGATCGACCGGGATAGCGAAATAGAAGCGGTCGCAATAATCGCGATAGGCCGCCCATTTCTGATCGGCGCGAAAATCCGCGAGCGAGGATTTCACCTCGACGATCCTCAAGCCCCCATCCGGCGCGAGCGCCACGAGATCGGCGCGACGGTCGTTGGGAAGCGGCATTTCGCCGATGACGGCGAAGCCGCAGGCGCGCAGATAGCGGCGCGCCCCGCGCGTCACATGGCGCGTCGCCTGCGGCCGGCCGCCCGCGGCTTCAGCGTCGACCAAATCGGATTGCATGCCGTCCCCTCCGCGTCGCCAACCGGCCGGCAGGCATGATAATCTGCCGCCTTCTCCTTGCGGCGCAAGCCGCGCGCCCGCATCGGCTCGGTATATGAAAAAAATTCTCGCCGCTTTCGTGATCGCCCTCGCCTGCGCGCCAGCAATCGCCGCCGAGCGGGTCGTGAATATTTTCAATTGGAGCGACTATATCGACCCGGGCGTGCTCGAGGACTTCACGCGGGAGACCGGCGTCAAGGTCGTCTATGACACGTATGACTCCAATGAAATGCTGGAGTCGCGGCTCCTCGCCGGCGCGACCGGCTACGACATCGTCGTCCCCTCGGCGACTTTCCTTCAGCGCCAGATCAAGGCGGGCGTGCTTCAGCCCATCGACCGCAAGCGCCTCGCCAACGCCGGCAATATCTGGGCGGAGATCGACGGGCGGCTGTCGCGCTACGACCCCGGCAGCGCGCACGCGATCAACTACATGTGGTACACGACCGGCGTCGCTTACAACGTCGCGAAGATCACCGAGCGCATCGGCCGGCCGATCACGAGCTGGGATCAGGTGCTCAGGCCGGAAAACCTGAAGAAGCTCGCGGATTGCGGCGTCTATGTGCTCGACAGCCCCGAAGACATTTTCGCGATCACGCTCAATTATCTCAAGCTCGATCCGAACTCGAAGAACGAGGCGGACTTGAAGCGCGCGGCCGACCATCTCGCAGGCCTGCGCCGCTACATCAAGAAATTCCACTCTTCGGAATATATCAATGCGCTCGCCAATGGCGACATCTGCCTTGCGATCGGCTGGGCGGGCGACAGCCTGCAGGCGCGCAACCGCGCGAGAGAGGCCGGCTCAGATGTCGAGATCGCCTACGCCATCCCGACCGAAGGCACGCTTATGTCGATGGACAATCTCGCCATCCCGATCGACGCGCCGCACGTTCCGGAGGCCTATCTCTTCATCGATTATCTGCTGCGCCCCGACGTCGCCGCGCGCAACACGAAGGCGACCAATTTCGCCAATGGCGTCGGCCCCTCTCGCGCGCTGATCGACAAGTCGATCGCGAACGATCCCTCGGTCTATCCAAGCGAGACGACGATGCGGCGCCTCTTCACGGTGATGACGCCGAACCAGCCGGAGCAGAAATTCATCACCCGACTTTGGACAATGGTGAAGACGGGACGCTAAGCCGACCATAACGGCTCAATAGGCAAGAGACGAAACGACCCAGAGTCCCGCAGGCGCCTCTGGGTCGTTTCATTTCCAACGGCGAAGATGGTTTACGGCTTACTGTTCGCTCAAAATCCGCCGCAGCAGCTCGATGACTTCCGCGAGGCCCTTGTCCTTGGAGACGAGCTCCTCGATCTTGCGCACCGCATGCAGCACGGTGGTGTGATCTCGACCGCCGAAGCGGCGTCCGATCTCCGGCAGCGACCGCAGGGTCAGTTGCTTCGACAGATACATGGCGATCTGACGCGGGCGCACGACATTGGCGGTGCGGCGCGACGACAGAATGTCGGCGCGCGAAATGTTGTAATGCGACGCGACGAGCTTCTGAATGTCGTCGATCTTGACGCGCTTGGGCTCCTGCGTGCGCACGAGATCGCGAATCGCCGTCTCTGCGGTCTCAACGGTGAGCGGCGCGCCATTGAGCGTGACATGCGCCAGCAGGCGGTTCACCGCGCCTTCAAGATCGCGGCCATTGGTCACGATCGTGCGCGCGACATAATTGACGACCTCGGGCGGCACATGGAAGCCCGGTTGCGTCTCCTGCGCGGCGGCGATGCGCGCCTGCAGGATCTTCACGCGAAGCTGTTCGTCGAGCGGTCCGATGTCGACGCAAAGGCCCCCCTTGAAACGGGAGAGAACGCGCTCGTCCAGCGTCTCGAGGTCCGACGGCGGCCGGTCGGCGGCGACGACCACCTGACGGCCCGCGTCAATCAGCGCGTTGAGCGTGTGGCAGAACTCCTGCTGGATCGACTTGCCCTGCAGGAACTGCACATCGTCGATGATCAGCATGTCGATGGCGCGCAGGCGCTCCTTGAAGGCGATGGACGTCTGCGTGTTGAGCGACGACACGAAGCCGCTCATGAAGCGCTCCGCGGTGAGATAGACGGCGCGGCGGCGGTTGTCGTTCGTCGCATGCGCGAGCGCCTGCAGCAGATGCGTCTTGCCAAGGCCGACGGCCGCATGCGCGTAGAGCGGATTGAACATCGGCGTCTCGCCCGGACGCGCCTCGGCCACACGGCAGGCGGCTGCGTAAGCGAGCTGGTTCGAAGGCCCGACGAGGAAGGTCGAGAAGGACAGCCGGCGGTCGAGCGGCGAGCCCATGACGGAGTCGCCCTCGCCACGCGGCGTCGGCGTCCGCGGCGCGCGGCGCGTGGCCTGAACGCCGGCGCCCGCATCAAAACCGTTCTCAAAAGCCGCTTGCGGCTTCTCCGCGAGATTGCCGATCGCCGGCGCGGATTCCACCTCCCGCTCCACGCCCGTTTCTCGCTGCTTCACCTTGCGGGCTGAGCTGCGCACGTCGATCGATACGCGGTCGATTCCGTCGAACTCGCTGGATATGCGCGTCTTGATGCGCGATGCGTAATGCGACTGCACCCAGCTCTTGAGGAATTTCGTCGGCACGGTGAGATGAATCGTCGCGCCGTCGACGCGATCGAGCTCGAGCCGGGTGAACCAGGAGTTATAGACGGCGTCGCCGAGCTCCGCCCGCAGACGTTCGCGCACGCGCTCCCAGCGTTTCTGATCTTCGGCGGAGATACCGTCGTTGACGAGTTCACGATCAGACAT